>CAVZCC010000001.1:0-1711747 GCA_963773765.1 uncultured Actinomycetota bacterium
CCGGTCAGGTTCGTGAGAGTCAGGTTGGCACCGGTCAGGTTCGTGAGAGTCAGGTTGGCACCGGTCAGATTCGCCGCGGTCAAGTCGGCTCCGGTCAAGTTGGCTCCGGACAAGTTGGCTCCGGACAAGTTCGCACCGGCGAGGTTGGCACCGGGGCCGACGAGGTAGCCGGCGACCAGCCTCCATTCGTCCGGAAGCGTCGGCAGGGATGCCAACAATTCCTCCAGACACCACTCCGGTAAGGGTGGCACCGGTCAGAGCGGCGCCCGCCAGTATCCCTCCACTAAGACTGGCGCCCGTCAGAACGGCGCCGGTCAGGTCCGTGCCCGTCATGTCCGCGCCACTGAGGTTCGCGTCTGGTCAGGTCGGCACTACCCATACGGGCACCTGTGAGCGTAGTTCCGGTGAGGTTCGCGGTCGGATAGGTTGGCGTCGATGAGTCTCGCGCCCGTCAGATTCTCTCCGGACAGATCGCGACCAGGTAGGGCGGCGTCGGAGAGGTCGGCACCGGGGCCGACGAGGTAGCCGGCGACCAGCTTCCATTGGTCCGGGAAGCGCGGCAGGGCTATTGCGGACCTCTCCAGAACTCACCCCGGTCAGAATTGCTCCGGCGAGATTGGCCAGCCATACGTCGGCGCCGTTCAAGTCGGAGTTCGTGAGGGTGGCGCTGGCCAGGTTGGCACTCCAGAGCGTGGCACCGTGCAGGATGGCACCACTCAGATTGGTCGAGCGCAGGTCTGCGCCGTTCAGGTTGGCGGCTGACAGATTGGCACCGGATAGGTCGGCTAGCGACAGGTAGGTGAATGACAGGTTGGCGCTCATTAGATTGGCACCGGTGAGGTTGGCACCGGGGCCGACGAGGTAGCCGGCGACCAGCTTCCATTGGTCCGGAAGCGCGGGCAGGGCTCCCAACGATTCCTCCGGAAAGTACTCCGGTCAAGGTGGCGCTAGGCAGCGGGAGAACACTCTCATCACCCAGATCGGCGCCGCTCAGGTTGGCGTTCCGGAGGTTGGCGCCAGATAGGTTGCTCGCCCACGCTGTGGCATTGGCAAGGTTGGCACTGAGCAGTGTGGCATAGGTTAGGTCGGAACCGATGAGGACGGCACTGGTCAGGTTGGCCCGACTCATGTTCGCGCCAGTCAGAGTGGCGTAGTGCAGATCGGAGTGGTCGAGGGTCGCTGCGGCCAGGTTGGATGCCGTCAGGTCGGCTCCCGTCAGGTTGGCTCCCGATAGGACGCCGCCACCAAGGTCGGCGCCTATGAGGTTGAGACCCCTCAGGTCGGCGCCGGTCAGGTTGGCACCGGGGCCGACGAGGTAGCCGGCGACCAACTTCCATTGGCTAGGGAGGGCCAACGGCGTGCCAGTGATTAGTCCGGACCTCACGCCGGCCAGGTTGGCATCCGTCAGGTTGGCATCCGTCAGGATGGCGAAACTGAGGTTTGCCCCGGTCAGGTTGGCCCCGGTCAGGTTGGACCCAGACAGGTTGGCACGTTCGAGGTTGGTGCCCATCAGGTTGGCGCCAGCGAGATCGCAGTTCTGAAGATCAGCGCCGGGACCCCATAGGTCGCAGTCCACCGCCGGGATCGTCGTTGTGGTGGTCGTGGTCGTCGGAGCCGTTGTGGTGGTCGTCGGAACTGTTGTGGTGGTCGTCGGAACTGTTGTGGTCGTCGTGGTCGTCGGAGCCGTTGTGGTGGTCGTCGGAACTGTTGTGGTGGTCGTGGTCGTCGGAGCCGTTGTGGTGGTCGTCGGAGTCGTAGGAGGCGTGATCGGAGGAGGCGGGACTGGTGGGACAGCACGGGCGGGAAGCGGGGCGATCGTGACACGTTCATTACGCAGGATGGCCAAATACTCCGTGACGGTCATGATCGGCTCCCAGTTGCCGTTGCGACACCACAGCACGTACGTGCCATCCGTGCCGCTCGGGTTGCCGTCAGTGGCCGGGTTGCACGGGGCCCACATCTGCACCCCGGTCTGGCAGCCCGCAAGACCGAGCACCGCCGTGGCAAGCAGAATGGGCAGTATGCCCCTCCAGCGTGTGGACAAGTGACGCGCCATGGAACCCGCTCCCTTCCCCGAACGATGCCCCACGCCTCATCCACGATGAAGAGATCCGAAACCGTTCAACCTCATTCTCAACAAGTCAATCTAATCTGAAGTTGACTGCGCAATAGCTACTGAGGCGTGCTCCGACGAAGTCCACCGGCTGCGCCGCTAATGCATGGGCAGTGGTCGATGCCGGCAGTCCCTGTGGTCGCAGGATCCTGTCCTCCAGAACGACATCATGGGCACCCTGGACACCGGGGAGTGGTTCGTTCGCTACGGGGACGCCGAAACCTACGGACGGCAACTCGCAGTCCTCCTTCGAGACGGCCGAGTAGTTGAGATCCAGAAGTCGAGTTCGCCGCCGCCATGATTGGAGTGCATGGGCGACGGTGCCTCTGACGTCGCGGCCGATTGCGGCCCGTATCGTCCGCCACGCTCCAGACGGCACCATCCTCGAAATCGTCGGTACGCTCGACTTCAACGCCGGTTGATGTCGAGAGGCCTTCTGACGGTTGACGTCCATGACATCAGCGAGAGGAGGGCGCAGGTGAGCCGGTTCGCTGACCGGATACGGGCGAACGGGTGCCGCCCCGTGAACGCAGGAGACCTGGACCGTCGCCGACCCGAGCTGCCCGTCGTTCAGGAACTGTTCGGCGGCGGCGATCTCGAACTGGGCCGGCGGCGCGCCACAGTGGCAGTCCAGGAGGCGTCGAAGCACTCGGCATCCGAAGTGTTCGACGGCCGCAGACTCGACGACGACGTGATCGTGGTCGTCGCTGACGGTGCCGCCGCATACCTCGCCACGTTCACCGACGTCGTCCTGTCAGACCTCGTCGCAACGGTCGCTCCACCGTTCAATCGGTTCTTCGTCGAGTTCGCCCTACAGGGGGACCGGATGGGGATGCGTTCCGCCGGCGTCCTCTTCGAGACGCTTCGCAACCCACGCGACGAAGAGCCCGGCGGCGACGTCGGGTGGATTGTGCACGCAGAACTTCTCGGCGAGTGGCGCAAAGGCGAGTGCGTTGGGCCGTTGTGCAAATGGATGATCACCCTCGGGCCCGACGGCACCATCGGCCAAGAAGATGGCACCGATGTGATGGCGGAAATCCCCCACATCGAATGGATGACCGACGAGGAACGGGACGAGTGGAACCTCCGGCTGAACATGTATCTGTTTGCCGCCCTGTTCGCCGTGTCGCTCATGCACTGCAAGAACGTCGACGTCGAGGAGGTCGAACCGCCCGAGAGGCTGTCGAAACGGAACCAACAGCGGCACGGGACGCCGCTCGTGTCCTACCGCGTGCTCGAGGTCGGTGCGATGACACGCACCCTGGACCGGGACGGGCGCAGCTCCGAAGTCGGGCTCGGTGGGGCACTGCATATCTGTCGAGGGCATTTCAAGACGTTCACCGAGGACGCACCACTGTTCGGGAGCCGCACCGGGACGTACTGGTGGGCGGACCACGTCCGAGGTGACGCCGCCCTCGGCCAGGTCGACAAGTCGTACAAGGTGCAGGTCGTAGACGGCCAGGTCGGCCGCGCCTACGAACGAGCGCACGAACACGTCGAACTCGACGCCGCTGCCGAACACCGCGGTGTGGACCCGGACGCCGGCGGTCGAGGTCTTCGAGCTCACGCCCACATCCAGAACACGCTCGCCGACGTTGTCACCGATGCCGGATGGGAACCACGGCGACCGAAACCGGACGAACCGCAGTACGACCTCGCCTGGGATGACGGGGTGACGGTCACCGTCGTCGAGGTGAAGTCCCTCACCCCAGCGAACGAGGAACGCCAGCTGCGGCTCGCTCTCGGCCAGGTGCAGCGTTACGTCCAACAGCTCGACGCGGTCGACCGGAACGTTCGTGGCGCGATCGCCGTCGAGACAGCCCCAACAGATTCCACCTGGGTGGAGCTGTGTGCCGAGAAGGGGATCGTCCTCACCTGGCCCGAAGGGTTCACCGCAACCGTCACGCCAAGGTAGGGGGCTGTAGCAGGGCGTGCGACTTGGTGGTGTCGTCGACGAGCAGGTTGCGAGCCCCCCGGGGTCGCTGCGGCCGTCGTCGGGACGTGGCTTCGCTTGGAACGGGATGGCTACGTTTGCGGCCATGGGAGAGAAGTACGGGCGTGACGAAACTCTGTGGGCCGACTACATCCGGTTCGGGCACCTGTACTTGGTTCAGAAGGCCAAGCTCGGGTTGCCCACCGACTACACCGCATTGAACGGGTATCTCCGGGAACGGACCGACAGCTCCGGGTTCGATTTCTCACAGCAGAGTGATCGGACAGCGATGGGGGAGCTGCTGGGCGACATCGTCCGAGAGGACCTCCCCACCTCCGGCTACATGATCACGTCGATTGTCATGTACCTCGATGAGAACCGCCCTGGCGAGGGCTTCTACCGTCTCGCCGAAAGCCTCGGTCGCCTTCCGCTCGGCGCTTCAGCGGAGACGAAGGAGCAGTTCTGGGTGGATGAGATGAAGGGCATCTACGCAAAGTACGGGCGCTCGACCCGCCGCACCCGAGCAGAAGAGTGAGCCTCGGCCAGTCCGGAAAGTAGAACGTCTGGAGCTCGCTGCCACCGACCTGGAGCTCGAAGGATCAGAGCGACCAGCATCCCCAAGCCATCAGGCCAGGACAACCGTCAACGCAAGGTCGGGGTCCGCGTCACGCACCTGACCCTGGCACAGCGAAGCACCGCCTCGGCGGGGGAACACTCCGTCGGCTACGCCTGCGGGCATTAGCGTCCACCTCGTGGACGAGCTGACACCCCAGCCCCTGCTCGAGGATTGGGCGCGTTACGCCGCAAGCCCCAATGACGAGGACGCGGAGTACTTCAAGCGCGAACTCGGCCGGGCCATCGCAGCGCACCTCAACGCGGACGGAGAGCGAGTGGGGGACCGAGACGTGGCGTGGCGTATGCGGGTCGCCGCTGGCCTTCTGCCCACCCTCATCGATCGGCTTCAGTATGAGGAGTCGTCCGCGCACCTGCGGGGCGAGGACGCCCGCGCAGCCTTGGCCTCACGGCAGCGGGTCGAAGCGAAGCGAACCGCGTGGGAGGCTCACTATCGAGGGATTATCGAACTGCTCGTGCGGGCCATCGAGGAGCACCAGTCCGCAACCCGCCTGTTGCCACGCCAGCAGGATCGGGACCTGTGGCGTGTCCTCGATCGGCAGATCCAACTCCCCGAGGCATAGCTCTGTTGTCGCTACGACCGACCGAGGCGCAGCTTGGCAGCGGAGACCGGAACGAGCGCCAGGCAGCTCTCGCAGCGCAGAGCAGAGCCGATGCGGCAGCCCGCAGGCAGGAGAAGGCGTGCCAGCTTCGAGCCGCCGAGTCGGCGGAGCGGCGTCAGGCGACGGAGGCTCTGGCTGCCGGCAAGTGCCCGAAGTGCGGTCTGCCGCTGGCAGCGTTCGCAGTGCAGAGCCGCAAGGTTGGCAACACGGCAAAGCGGGCCGTCGTCGGCGGGGTTGTGCTGGGCCCCGCCGGGGCACTGATCGGCGGAGCCACGGGAAAGAAGCGGACAGTGTCGTGCGTCAACTGCGGATACGAGATCTCCAAGTAGACGCCGCACGGAGACGCCCGCTGACTCCGCTGATCCGACCGAGATCGCTTCGGCGCCTATGCGGAGCTGGAACTCAACCCTGCCCGCACCCGGCAGAGACGTGCCGCGCACTACTCGGTCGCCCGGTTCAATAGGTCCGGGGTATGAGTGCCCTAGGTGGGCGGGGTGTGGTGTCGATCGTAATGGTGGGGGGGTAGGTCGAACGGGCCCAGCGCGCCGCCCGGGGGCGACTTCATGACTGCTACCGGTCTGCTACCGGACGGGCCGAAACGGGACGGTATTGGCCGACACCGGCTGCTGGACAAGTTGGCCGAGAACCCTGGAATGGAAGGGGATTCTGGACAGGTCGGACTTGGGCAACACGGACACGGTCTGAGTTCAAGTCCCCCCTCCGACACGACTCAACTCCGAGTCCTTGAGACCGGCCTGTCGTCGCGCTGCCGAGGCTTCGTGGCACCGCCGGTTCAGAAGATCTCGTCGCCGGGCAACGCCGCGGCTTGGCGGATCCAGTCCCGGAGCTGGTTGTCGTCGACGTGGTCGTCCCGTGCGATGTGCAGGGAGCGGACACGTTCGTCCTTGGAGGTCACTGGGGGTGGGGGCTCCAACTGGGCCCCGTTGAGCCAGGTGACCTTCACGTACGAGGTGAAGCAGTGGTAGGTGAGGAACCAGCCGTTGTCCTCGATCCCGTAGAACGGCGAGTTCCAGCGGACCGCCCTGCGGACGCCTGGCACGACCTGGTTCACGAGCTCGTCGAGGTGGCGGCCGATGTCGCCCTTCCACTCCGGCATCGCTGCGATGTAGTCGTTGACCGGTCCGTCGCCATCCCCCTTGGGGATCTGCGGGTTGCCGCCCGAGAGCAGCTTCACCTCGCCGGGATGGTCGCGGTCGGTCATGGCCGTCCTCGGGGGAGGAGCCGCTTCTCGTCGCGTTGGGCGTCGAGGATCGTCCGCATGTCGCGGACCACGTCCGTGGCGTCGACGCTGAGGTTGTGTCGTTCCTCGGGGTCCACGGTCAGGTTGTGCAGCTCCCACGCCGGCTCGGCAGCCGGGCGACCGTCGACCGGTGGGGAGATGCCGTGCTCGGCGTTCCAGTCATCGAGGCGCTCGTAGTAGTGGTTGAGCTTCCAGAGCTCGGGGGCGCCGTCGACCCCGGTCGGCAGGGTGGCGATGATCGACTCGATGAAGGCGGGCGGCCGGAGGGCGTCGAACGGGTCACCTGTCAGCACGTTGTGCTGCGTGAGCCCCCGGGTCACGTCGTCCTCGGTCATGAAGTAGATCGGATCGCCCAGGTCTGCCGGGGCGTCCGTGCCGGCGAGCAGTCCACTGAGGTCGCGGCCCGGGAGCGGGCGCGCCTGGGTGTGGCTCTGGGCGACACCTGCGGCGGCCCGCTCGACATCGATCCCGGCGAGGCCCATCAGGGTCGGGATGAGGTCGACGTGGCTCGTCGGCATGGTGATCCCACCGGCGGACGGTGCCACGCCGGGGCCGGAGACGATCATGGGGACCCGGAGGGCCTCGTCGTAGGCGTTGGCCCATTTCTGTTGCATGCCGCCGTGGGCGCCGAGGAGGTCCCCGTGGTCCGACGTGAAGACCACGATGGTGTCGTCGGCCATGCCCGACGCGTCCAGGGCGTCCAGGATGCGCCCGATCGCCCGGTCGACGAGCTTGTGCAGGTAGTAGTACAGCCGTCGGTAGGCGACGTCGGGCGGTTGCTCGGCAACCATCTTGGGCCACAGCATCTTGAACTGCTCCTGGCACGCCGGGCGCCCTGCGAACGAGTCGCCCTGCGACGGTGCCTCGGGGATGTCGGGCACGGTGTCGTCGGACGGATCGAAGCCCAACAGGAGCTCGTAGAAACCGCCGGCGAAGGCGATGTCGTGCGGGTTCACGAACGAGGCGACGGCGAGCCACGGCCCGTCGCTGGATGCGCGGGCCAGATCGCCGAAGAGGTCGACGACCTGTTCGGCGAAGACGCCGTCCCGGACGGTGCCGCTGTTGTCCTTGGCCACTCCGTGGGGTTCGCGCCCGATCCAGCCGGAGAACCCGAACGGGTCGAGCCGGTCCGCCGCCCGGTAGGCCTCGACCGCTTCGGCGATCACCCGACCGTCGTCGTCGGAGGCGGCCAGGCCCTCGTCGCTCCCGGGGACCTCGAGGTTGGCATGGCTGATGTGCCACTTGCCGCGGTAGTGGGTCTGGTAGCCGCCGGCGCGGAACCAGTCGCCGAGCGTCGGCACGGCACCGGGGTCCAGCCAGCGCATGCCGGGGTCGGCGCTTCCCTTGGCCACGCCGTCGGTCTGTGAGACGCCGTGCAGCGACGGGTACTGCCCGGTGAACAGGGTGGCCCGGCTGGGCACGCAGGCCGTGGAACCCGACGTAGTGCCGGTGGAGCTCGATCCCGCCGTCGCGGATGCGGTCCCGGGCCGGCATCTGTTCCCGCCGGAACCTGGTGACCTCTGCCGTCTCGTAGGGAGTCGGGTAGCGCTCCTCGTCAGTCATGATGATCAGGACGTTCGGCTTGGCCATGACCGGAATGTACTCCGGTGCCCTCCGGTGTAGACGGTCGGTCAACGAATAGGCTGCCGCAGTGGCGAAGGAGAGCCGGAAGGTGACGGACAGCGGGCGCCCCCGTGGTCGTTCCCTGCGTCAGGACGCCGTCGCCGGTCTGGTGCTCGGCGTGCAGTCGGTTCCCGACGGCCTCGCCACCGGGCTGCTGGCCGGGGTCAACCCGTTGGCAGGCCTCTACGGCTACATGGTCGGCACGGTGACCGGGGCACTCGGCACGAGCTCGACGTTCATGGCGGTCCAGGGGACCGGGGCGATGGCGATGTTGATCGCCGATGTGGGTGCCCTCAGCGAGTCCGGTGATCCGACCCGGGCCCTGGTCACCCTGTCGATCCTGACCGGGGTGGTCATGGTGGTGGCCGGGCTCCTGCGGCTCGGCACCATCCTGCGCTTCGTCTCCAACGCCGTCATGGTCGGGTTCATCAACGCCGTCGGCGTCAACATCGTGCTGGGGCAGCTGGCCAACCTCACCGGCTACTCGGCCGAGGGCGCCAATCGCGTGATCCGGGCGCTCAACACCCTGCTCCATCCGGGACGCCTCGACGGTCGGACCCTGCTGGTCGGCGTCGCGACGATCGCGCTGATCGTGCTCCTCGAGCGGACGCCCCTCCGGTCGCTCGGCCTGGTGGTCGCCGTCCTGGCCACGTCGGTCACGGTGCACGTGCTCGGCTGGGACCAGGTGGCGACGCTCGAGGACCTGGGCGTCGCCATCGGTGGACTCCCCACCCCCGAGCTGCCGCTGTTGCGCCTCGTGCCCGCCCTGCTCGTGCCGGCCATCTCGCTCGCGTTCGTGGGTCTCGTGCAGGGGGCGGGCATCTCGGCCAACTTCACCAACCCCGACGGCAGCTACCCCGACGCGTCCCGCGACTTCCTCGGGCAGGGCGTGGCCAACGTGGCATCCGGTGTCTTCCAGGGCATGCCGGTCGGGGGGTCGGTGTCGGCCTCGGCGCTCAACAAGGAGGCCGGGGCCCGGTCACGCTGGTCGTTGGTCTGCGCGTCGGCGGTGATGGCCGTGGTGATCCTCGCGTTCGGCGACGTGGTGGACCAGGTGGCCATGCCTGCGCTGGCCGGGTTGCTGATGCTGATCGGCTACCGCACGATCAAGCCCGCGGATCTGCAGTCGGTCTGGCGGACCGGACCCGTCCAGCGGGCCGTGCTGGCCGTCACCTTCCTGCTGACGATGGTGATCCCGCTCCAGTACGCCGTGCTGGTGGGCGTGGGCCTGTCGGTGCTGCTGCACGTCGTGCGCCAGTCCAACCAGGTCACGATCCGCCGGAGGGTGCGGGACACGGACGGCCATCTGGTCGAGGTCGACCCGCCGGCCGAGCTGCCGGCCCACGAGGTGGTCGTGCTGCAGCCCTACGGGAGCCTGTTCTTCGCCGCCGCTCCCATCTTCGAGGCGGCCCTGCCATCCGTCGGCCCCACGTCGGTCGGGTCCGTGGTGATCCTGCGCCTGCGCGGCCGCAGTGACCTGGGAACGACCTTCATGGACGTGCTCCGCCGCTACGCCGAGGTGCTCGTGGCGGCGGGCAGCAAGTTGGTGATCGTGTCGGCCAACGAGCGGATCATCGAGCAGCTGTCGGTCACCGGCATCACCGGGGTGATCGGCGACGAGAACGTCTACCCGGGCGACGAACGCGTCGGCGCGGCGATCGAGCGGGCCTCTGCCGAGGCGACCGCCTGGGTGGAGGAGCGGCGCTGACGACGCGTCCCCGGCTGCCTCAGGAGGCGGCGGGTGGATCGTCGAGCTCGAAGGCGTGGGCCGGGTGGCGTACCAGCAGCACGACGCTCACCAGTGCGATCCATGCCGGCACGAGGAAGACGGTGGGGGTGGCCACGGTGACGTTGACCAGCTCGAACAGCCCGATCCCGAAGGTGACGAGGACCAGCCACCTTGGCAGCCCGCCGGTGGCGCGCCCGAGGCTGGCCGTGGAGAACATCACCAGGGTGGCCACACGGGGGAGGATGACCGACAGCACCGCCGCGGCCGCCGCCCGCAGCAATGACGTCGAACCGGGATCGGGGGCCTTGTCCGTGAGGGCGGCCTGGACGCCCGGGGCCGCCAGCAGGGTGGCCCCGAGGAACAGCAGCGTGGCGAGCAGGATGCTGGCCCCGAGGAACACCGTGCCGAAGAGCTTGGGTTCGCGATCGCCGATCCGACCCCGGACCACCCCGACGAACCACAGGAAGGCGATGGTCGAGAAGACCAGGACCTGCAGCCACACCAGTGCGGCCGTGCCGTTGGCGGGATCGGCGTAGAAGCGGGCGATCTCGCGGTCGGCGGCGCCGATGCCCGGTGCCGCCAGCAGGCCTCGTAGCGACAGGGACCACCCGATCGCACAGATGATCCCGGCCACTGCCGCGGCCTCGATCGACGCCACGCGCCGGGGCAGCTTGGTCGTGGCGAACAGCGGGTCGTCCCCTGCCGCGCTCATCGCACGGATCGCCGTTCCGGCACCGCCGACAGCGGGGCGGCGACCAGGACGCGGGCCAGGTCGGCGATCGCGGCGTCGATGCCGTCCCGCTCGCCCAGCCCGAGGGCGCGACGGAGGTGGTCGCCCCAGACGGCCGAGCCGAGGGCCATGCCCGCGGCGGCCACCACGGCGACGCGGGGGTCGGTGAGGTCGGCGGGACCGGCGCCCGTCGGCACGTGGTCGTAGGCGCCGAGCAGCTGGCGGAACACCGGGAACCTCCGCCGGACGGTGGTGATGTCGACATCGTCGACGAGGGTGCGGGCGATCAGGCGGGGTGCGGTCGACGTGTGGTGCAGGAGCCAGCTCATGGCGTCGAAGTCGAAGCCGTCGGTGGCGAGCGCGGCGGGGAAGAGGCCGCTGCTGCCCTGCTCGATGGCCTCTGCCAGCAGCGCGTCCCTGGAACCGAAGTGGCGGTAGATGAGGCCCTGGTTCACCCCGGCGTGGCGGGCGATGTCGCGCACCGAGATCGAGGCCGGCCCTCGCTCGGCGAACAGCTCGATGGCCGACCGCAGCAGTGCATCACGTGCCGTCGCCGGAGGGTCCAGGGCGCTCACGGTGAGCAGGTGTGCGGCCGAGAGGTCGCGAGGTGCCAGCCGGGGCTCGGGCGCAGCGGCAAGGTCGAGGAGGCGCTGCGCCCCGCCGGCGACGGCGGCGTCGCGGCGGCCGGCCGGCAGCGGCCCCAACCGGGTCGCCGCGACGAGGAAGCCCTCGAACGTCACGAAGCCGAGGAGCAGGCAGGCCGCGGCGTAGGCGCAGAGCCGGGCACGCCGGTCGGGCCCGAGGTGACCGGTGGGTGAAGTGGGGGCCGTCGAGGCCCGGGACAGGAGCCAGTCGACGCGGAGGCAGGCAGGGAACTCACGGGGAGGGAGGTCACCCAGGGCGCTGCGGACGAGCAGCTGCATGCAGGTGCGGTGCGAGCGGGCCGTGCCCAGCAGTTCGAGCACGGGGTCGTCCGCGGTGGCCGCGGCGTGGTCGACGACCCGGGCGGTCCGAACGGCGAGCCGCGACGCCACGGCGCCGACGAGGCCGTCCTTGGAGCCGTAGTAGCGGGCGACCAGGGCATGGGTGAACCCGGCGGAGGCGCCCACGTCCCGCAGTGACGCACCATCGGGTCCGCAGCGGGCGAAGAGGTCCCAGGCGGCGTCCAGGATGGCCGCCTCGCTGGCCTCCCGCTGCTGATCACGCAGCCCACCCGACACGGTCACGTCGGACTACTGTAGTCAGTTGGTAACCCACAGGGCGGAGATCGGCCCGCGAGCAGCGGGTGGCCCTCCGAGAGCGTCCAGGAGCTGGAGCCCATGAACCGAGCGGCACCGGCCCGAGGGACGCGACCGGCGGACCTCGCGCCGTTGACCCCGGTCGATCGTCCCCGTCCGGGTCAACCCCCGGCCGACGCCGACCCTGCGGAGACCGCGCCGTCCGCCGCCGACACGAAGGGTGTGCAGCGCCTCAAGCGCGTGTCGTGGCGGTCGGTGCTCCAGGTCGTCCTGCTCGTCCTGGCCGGCTCGGTGTTGGTCAACACGGTCGCCGGGCTCGACCTGGACGAGTTGACGGAGGAGCTCCGCAGCGCCTCCTGGGCCCTGGTCGCGTGCGCCTTCGTGGTCGCGCAGACGCCGAGGCTCACCCAGACCCTGTCGACGCTCGGGGCCGCGCCACGTCCCCTCCCGGTGCGGCCCGGTCTACCTGCTGCAGCTGGCGCAGAGCTACGTGGGGCTGGCGGTGCCGACGAGCGCGGCCCGCATCGCCATGAGCGTGCGGTTCTTCCAGAAGCAGGGCTTCACCTCCGGCACCGCGCTCGCCATCGGCGGGCTCGACGGGTTCTCCGGATTCCTCGTGGAGGCGGCGCTGATGATCGGCCTCCTCGCGTTCACCCCGCAGACCCTGCACTTCGACCTCGACGCCCCCTCGATCCCCGAGTGGAGCACGATCCTGCTGGTCTTCGTCGCGCTGGCCGGTGTGCTGGCCATCGTGTCCGTCCTGCTCCCCGGACCCCGTCGCCAGTTCCTGGCCTGGGCCAGGAACCTCCTGGCCGACGGGCGCAGCGCCCTGCGCGACCTCCGCTCGCCTCGCCGGCTCCTGCTCCTGGTCGGGGGGAACCTCGGCTCCACCCTCCTGTTCTCCCTCACGCTGGGGGTGTTCGTCGAAGCGCTCGGTTCCTCCGTCTCCTTCAGCGACCTGGTGGTGATCAGCATCAGCGTGTCGCTGCTGGCCGGCCTCCTCCCCGTGCCGGGCGGCATCGGGGTGGTCGAGAGCGGCCTCACGTTCGGCCTCGTCGCCGCCGGCGTCGCCGAAGGTCCGGCGTTCGCCGCCGTGATCCTGTACCGAATGGCCACGTTCTACGTCCCGCCGCTGTGGGGGTACCTCGCGTTCCACTCGTTGGAGCGCGACAACTACCTGTGAGGATCACGCAGCGACCGCCCCTCGATCACCCTGCCGCCGGGTCGGGCCGGCGCCTCCGGGGGCCGCGGGTCAGGCGCGGTCCGGGCGCTGCGGGCTCCCGGACGGTCCGGGTGCCCTCGAGGGTCCCGGCGTCGCGCCACTGCTCGAGGTGGGCGGCGTAGTCCATGAGCGAGCCGGGGAAGACGGCGCTGCGGGCGGCGAGCATGGTGCGCGCCCCCTCGCTGTTGCCGTAGCTCGGCGTGCAGCGTCTGGTTGTAGCGGGCCAGCGGGCCCGACGCCTCCCAGAGGATGTTGAGCCACTCGTCCTCGGCCTCGGCGGTGGCCTCGATGGACGCGATGCCCTCCTGGCAGGCAGTGGTCGATCACCCAGGTGATGTGGGCCGTCGACTCCGACAGGAAGTGGACGAAGTTCAGGCCGAAGCCGGCCTGGATGAAGCTGACGACGAAGAAGTTCGGGAACTCGGCGGTCAGGACCCCGTGCAGCGAGTGGGTGCCGTCGTGCCAGCGCTCGCTCAGCTGCACGCCCGCCGCGCCCGACCGGGTCGAACCCGAGGCGGTCGACGAGGCCGGTGGTGATCTCGAACCCCGACGCGAACACCAGCAGGTCGAGCGGGTACTCGGTGCCGTCGACGATCGGTCCGGCGGCGGTCATCTCCCGCACGCCCTTGCCGTCGGTGTCGACCAGGTGGACGTTCGGCTGGTTGAAGGACTGGAGGTACTCGTCGTGGAAGCAGAGCCGCTTGCAGTGCTTGCCGTACCAGGGCTTGAGCTTCTCGGCGGTCTCCGGGTCCTCGACGACCTCGTCGATCCGCCGGCGGAAGCCCTCCATGATCTCGAAGTCGATGGCCTCGAGCTCGGCCCGCTCCTCCTCGGAGGCGGGCTCGCGCTGGGTGTTCTCGCCCAGCACCTGGCCCCATCCGTCGGCGACCAGGTCGCGGTCCGGGCTTGTTGCCGGTCACCACCTCGGTGAAGTTGAGGGTCCGCTCCTTCTGCCAGCCCGGCGGCAGCGAGCGGAACCAGTCCTCGTCGATGCGGCTGCTGGCCGCGCACCCCGACCGCCGACGGCGTGCGCTGGAAGACGTAGACCTCCTTGGCGGCCCGGGCCAGCTGGGGCACGACCTGGATCGACGGTCGCGCCGGTGCCGATGATGCCGACGACCTTGTCGGCCAGGTGGTCCATCGGCTCGGTCGGGCTGCCGCCGGTGTACTCGTAGTCCCAGCGGGTCGTGTGGAACGCCTTGCCGGCGAAGCGGTCGATGCCGTCGATGCCGGGCAGCTTGGCCTTGTGCATCAGGCCGCCGGCGGAGACGAAGAACTGCGTGCGGATCCGGTCGCCGCGCCTGGTCACCAGGTCCCAGCGGTGGGCGTCGTCGTCCCAGGTCAGCGACTCGACCTCGGTCTGGAACAGCGCATGGTCGTAGAGCCCGAAGTGCCGCCCGAGCAGCTGGCAGTACCCGAAGATCTCCGGTGGCGCTGGCGTACTTCTCCGTGGGCATGTAGCCGGTCTCCTCCAGCAGCGGGAGGTAGATGGTGGCGTCCACGTCGCACATGCAGCCCGGGTAGCGGTTCCAGTACCAGGTGCCGCCGAAGTCGGCCGCCTTGTCGAGGATGCGGAAGCTGGTGATGCCCCGCTTGACGAGGTTGATGCCGGCCAGCATCCCGGCGAACCCGCCACCGAGGATCACGACGTCGACCTCCTCGGTGACCGGGTCGCGGGTGAAGTCCGGGTCCGCCCAGGGGTCCCGGTCGAGGTGGTGCTCACTGAGGCTCTCGTACTGGGCGAGCCCCTCCTCCCGGAGCCGCTTGGCGCGTTCGGCCTGGTAGCGGGCCTTGGCCTCTTGGAGCGTTGACGGATCGGGGCGGGTCATGTGCTGCCTCCGGAGCAGGGGGACCAGGGCGTCCGACGGCGTCGGCCGTGGTTTCTGACGGGTCGTCAGATTGCGTCGCGCGCTCACCCTACGGCCCTCCTGCCGGTCGGGGGAACTCCGGGCTGCGCCCTACACGCCGTTCAGGTTCCACCACGGGTGCGAGACCAGGTCGACCCCACCCTGGTCCAGCCAGACCCGGTCGGCCGTGGCGCCGATGAACGGGGCCCAGGGGCCGCCGTAGGCCAGCGCGACGCTCGCGGGGTCGATGGAGGTCCTGGCGTCGAACACGGTGCTGTCGTAGAAGACCTGGTCGGCAACGCCGTTGCGCCAGTAGCGCAGGTCCGCGGCGCCGACCCACTCCCGTGCCGCCAGCACGGTGGACTGCGACCCGGGGTCGGTCACGTCGAACGAGGACGAGAAGGCGGTGGAGCCGGTCCCGACCGTGGTGCTCACGATGTCCGAGCCGATGGTGTGGGTGATCGGAGACGGTGCTGCGAACAGGTCCACGGGGTTGAGGGCCGTCTGATCCGAGCGCGACTCCAGGACGAGCGTGCGGATGCCGTCGCCGTCGTCGACCGTGGTCGTCCACTCGGCCCGCAGGCCGGCACCATCGCCGGATCGTCGGCTGACCGTGAGGCTGAGCCAGTGGTCGGCCGCGACGTCGTCGTCCTGGAGGCGCACGGCGGCCAGGTCGAGACCGGGGGGCAGGCCCGCCGCGGACCGGAAGGCTGCGAGTTGCGCGGCGGGGATGCGCCAGTGCCAGTGGACCGAGGGCGGCGAGTCCTCGACCACGGAGCGGACCGTGGGCTCGGCACTGCCCGACAGCACCCCGAAGGCGGTGGCGTTGGTCAGGCCGCTGTACAGCGACTTCTTGAGGTCTCCCAGGTTGGCCAGGGTGGCGGGGTCCACGTGGCCGTCGGTCTCGGTCACGTTCCACCAGGGCGAGATCATGAACTGGATCTTGTCCAGGTAGACCAGGACGTGGCCGGGAACCGGATCCAGGAACGGCGCCCACTCGCTGTCGTCGTCCAGGGCGACGTCTGCGAGGTCGACCGAGATCAACGGGGCGCTGTGCGAGGTGCTGTTGTGGAAGATGCGGTCGTTGACACCATTGCGCCAGAAGATGAAGTCGTTCGCGGTCACCCACTCGCGCGTCGGCACCACGTACTGGCGGTCACCCGGGTCCGGGAGCGTGATGGCGGAGTTGAAGAGGTTGTCGGGGGTCACGACGGGCACACCGTTCTGGACGACCGTGGTGTTCATGGCGGTGCGGATGGTGCCGTCGGGGTCGAGGCTGTGGAGGAACGCCTCGGCAGGGGCGAGCGGGCCGATCGGGTCGAGCGAGCCCTCGGCGGCCCGGGCCCGGATGATCATGAACCGCGGTGTGCCGTCACCGCCATCGACGTAGGTGGACCACTCCGCCCGCAGGCCCGTGGTCAGGCCGCTCACCCGGTACACGTTGAGGCTGAGCCAGTAGCGGGGGGCGGGATCGGACTCCAGGATCCGGACCTTGGCCAGCGAGAACCCTGCCGGCAGGCCGGCCGCAGCGCTGAAGGCGGCGGCCTGCGCGTCGGGGACGACCCAGTTGACGAAGATGGATGGCGGCGTGTCCTCGACGGTGAAGTCGAGGATCGGTTGCGCGGTGCCGGCAGCGATCCGGTCGACGTCGTCGAGCGCGAGCTGGCCGAAGTGCGAGCGCTTGAGCTCCGTCAGCGTGGCCTTGCCCGCCGGGGTCAACGGTCCCGGGCCCGGTGGCGTCGGGGCCGCCGCAGGGCGACGTGCACGCCGCGAGCACGATGGCCGACAGCTGCCACGATCGTCACCGCCATGGTGGCGCGCCGTCGGCCGGTCGCCCGCCGATGGGCACCGTTGAGTCCACCCGTGGTTCGCATCACGATTCCCCCCTCCGCCCCGGCGCGTTCGCCCGCAGCGCTCGTCACACCTTAATGGTGTTCACCTACAGTGTGCCTCATGGCACTTCGAGGCTCCCACCGGCACGGTCCACGTGGCGCCGCTGCCCTGGCCCTGGTCGCGGCGACCTGCATCGTGGCCGCCTGTGCCGAAGACGGGGGCGGGTCGGCCGCTTCGGTCCCCGCGACGTCGAGTCCCGCGGCCTCGCCGCGGAACGGAACACGTGCCCGTCCCGGTGCAGGAACTGGAGATCGACGCGTCGGAGTACGCCTTCGAGATCAGCCCCGACCCGGCCGGCGGCCTCCGTCCGGGCTGGACCGAGGTCACGTTCCACAACGTCGGCGCCGAGGCCCACCAGGTCATGTTCGCCCGGCTCAAGGACGGCGTGGACATGGGCGCGCTGGCGGCGGCCGGGGCCGGTGACTCGTCCGGGGCGGGTGCCATCGAGTTCGTGGACATGATCGGCGGGGTCAGCTACATCGACCCCGGCAACGACATCACGGCGATGGTCGACCTCCCGGCCGGCACGGTCATGGCCATGTGCTACGTGCCGACCCACGGCGGGGTGGCCCACGCCCTGCTGGGGATGTCGACGGTGTTGCAGGTGGCCGAGCCGCCGGCTGACGCGACGTCGACCGGCGCCGCCCCGGGGACCGGCCCCGCGTCCGACCCGCCGGAGGTCCGGGGGACGATCGAGCTGTCCGGCGACGGGTACCGGATCCCCAGCCCGCTGGAGGCAGGGTGGTACCACGTCCGGAACACCGACACCGAGGAGCCTGCCCTCGGCCTGCACGAGCTCTCCCTGCTCCACATGGATCGGTCGCTCGAACCGGGCGAGGTGGACCAGGTGGTCGACGACCTGGCCGCCAACAGGACCCCCGCGGTGGGGCTGGACGCGGTGGGGGGCCTGGGGGCCGTCTCGGCAGGGTTCGACGGCTACCTCTTCCTGGACCTCCCCGTCGGTGACTACCTGGCCGTCGACTTCATGCCCGATCCCGGGGACCCACGGCCGCACATGCTCGACGGATACCACGCCACGTTCCGCCGGTGACCCGGTGCCCGGAGCGGTGCTCCGGGTCCGGGACGCCCCGTTCGCGCCCGACTCGTGGACGGGCGCCGAAGCGCCCCGTCACCGATCGGCCGGGAACCAGTTGGCGTGGAAGCCGAACGGCATCCGGCAGGGGAGGTGGACGGTGGCGACCGGCCCGGCGGCGACGTCGCGTGCGTCCAGGACCACCAGGTCGGTCGCGTCGCGGTCGTCGTGGTACACCGCGTTCAACAGCCATCCGTCGTCCTCGGCGGTCCCGTCGGGGTCGGCGGCGAACACGCTCTCGCCGACGTGTCCGGTGGGGCCCGCGCTCCACAGCGCGCGCTCCCCGGTCCGGTCGTCGTAGCGGACCACGGCGTCGAAGTCGCCGAGGTGCCGGTCGTGCTGGGTGAACGCCGACATGTACAGGTAGCGGACCCTGCGTCCGTCGTAGGCGGGGTTGATCCGGTTGAAGTCCCCCTCCAGGTCGTCCATCGGCTCCCACCCCGCGGTGCCGGCCGCGAGGTCGACCCAGTAGCCGGGCCGGGCGGGCCGTCAGGTCCCGGGCCGATCGCTCGTCCAGCGGCGTGGTGTTGTCGATCCCGAAGTCCGGCGCGGGGTAGCGGCAGCCGTGGAACTCCACCCGGTCCCCGTCGGCCCATCCCGACCAGAAGTGCTGCACGTGGCCGGGTTCGATCTCGAACCAGCGGAGGTCCTCCGCGGTGCCCCGCCGGGGCATGACCCCGATGCGGGCGCCGTTCTCCGGCATCCAGCGGACCATCGGGCCGTTGCCCAGGTTGGCGATGTCGAACACGTAGGGGGAGTCCAGGAACACCGCGTGGTGCTCGGTCATCACCATGTCGTGCATCATCACCGGGGCGGGCAGGTCGATGTCCACGCTGTGGGAGAGCGTGCCGTCGGCATCGACGACGTGGTAGCGGAGGTAGGGCTCGAACAGCGAGTACCCGAACATGAGCATCTCGCCCGTGCGGGGGTCGAGTCGGGGGTGCGCCGTCATGGCGCCCCGCAGCCGCCCGCCGAAGTCGTGCTCGCCGACGGTGTCCAGCGCCGGGGTGACCTCCGTGGGCAGGCCCCCCTCCCACAGGGCGAGCCGGCGACCGGCGTGCTCGATGATGTGGGTGTTGGCGGGGTTCTTCACCGGCCCGGCGTCGCCGGTGAGCGACCGGTCGGGGAAGGCCATCACGTCGCCCAGTCCGGGGTAGATCGCCGCGCCGTGGGCGACCTCGGCCAGCAGCCCCCGCGACCGGATCCACCGGTTGCGGTAGCGACACCCCGTCGTCGCCGATGGTGACCGCGTGCAGCATCCCGTCCCCGTCCAGGACGCTGTACCGGCCGATCGGCTCGAACAGGGGGTTCGGTCCGTTGCGCACGAAGGCGCCGCGGAGGCCGTCGGGGATCCTGCCGGAGACCTGGCACCGGTCCAGGTCGAACTCGGCGTCGACCGGGCGGCGGTTGCCGCACAGGTCGGGCTGGCCCGCGTCGTTGGTGACGTGGCCGAGGAGCTGTGCCGTGGTCATGTCAGGTCCCTTCGACGAATCGGTCGAGCGCGTCGGAGACCGCCAGCCCGGCAGGGAGCCGTTCGGCGCCGATGGCCAGGTCGACGGCCCGGTGGAAGTGGTGGATGAGCCGCTCGTGCCAACCGATCTGGAACGGCCGGGCGCCGTGGGACTCCACCGAGCGCTGGATGGCGGCCATGTTGGACGTGTCCTGGGCCATCACCGTCTCGAACAGCGTCATCCGCATGGCGTGCTCCTCGGGCATCTCGCCGTCGCCCCAGTCGGGGGCGAACCACTGCAGCTCGAGCTCGGTGCGGCGATGGTCGACCGGCCACATGCACAGGAGCGGGAACGCCCCGGTGTCGAGCGCGGCGACGATGTTGGGGAACCAGCCGAACGAGGTGCTCGTCTCCCGCCACAGCTGGCCGACGCTCGGGTTGTCCGCCTCCGGCGAGGGGTCCATGATCCCGAGCAGCTCGGGCCGGATCCCCACCGAGAGCCGGCTGTGGCCGTTGGGCAACATGGCCACGGTGACCGTCGAGTCGTCGTACAGCAGTGCGGCGTTGTCGGGGTGGACGGTGCGGATGTGGTACACCTCGAGGAACGCGTCGACCATGGCCTTCCAGTTGGCGGCGACGTGGTGGGTCTGGGTGCCCACCCTGCGCAGCGACGGCCCGTTCACCTCCACCATCTGCTCCCGGAGCGGGCCGAGGAAGTCCACCAACGGTCCGGCGTCCGGGTCCTCGTTCACGAACACCCACCCCTCCCACACCTCACACCGCACGGGGACCATGCCCAGTGCGGCCCGTGTCCAGCCCGGCGAAGCTGCGGGCGTCCGGCACCGCCTTGAGGGAACCGGTGAGGTCGTAGGACCACGAGTGGTACTGGCAGGTCAGGCGCTTGGCCGTCCCGCACGCGTCACGCACCACGGGCGCCCCGCGGTGGCGGCAGCTGTTGTAGAAGGCGCGGATCCGGTCGTCCTGGCCCCGGACCAGCACGATCGGCGCACCCGACCGCTCGAAGGTGGCGTACGAGCCCGGAGCGGCCAGGTCGGACTCGTGGGCGGCCAGGAGCCACGTCCGGCGCCAGACCCTGCTCCTGTTCGAGCGCGTACATGGCTTCATCGCGGTACCGGCCGACCGGGATCGGCGGCACGGGGACCGCCTCGGGAGGAGGCGCCGTGCGCAGCCGGTTCTGCTCCAGCTGCTCGCGGATCTCGATTTCCAGGACTGGGTCCACCCGAACCCTCGCTCTCTTGGATCAGACGTGTCCGGTGAGTGTAGTAAACACTGTTCATCGATGTTGCCGGCCGCCCGTGGCCGGCGATCGTGACAGGGGGATGTTGCACCATGCCGACGCCAGAGTCGTTGACCACCAGCGAGCACCACGACTTCGACCTCGAGCTCGTGTCGGGAACGTGGCCGACCGACATCTCGGGAGAGATGCTGTTCTCCGCGCCCAGCCTGAGCGGCAGGCTTCCCTACGGCATCTTCGACTTCGGCTGCGTCATCCGGCTCTCCCTCACCCCGGGCACCCACGGCGCTCCCGACGGCCGGTTCGCCTGGCGCACGGGCCGGATCGAGACCCCGAGCAAGCGGATCTTCGACGCGGCACCCGACGCCTTCACGACGAGCCCGGTCGGCTACACCTCGCCCTTCGGGGCCCCCAACTCGTCGAACACGGCGCCGCTGCCCTGGGGGGACCGGCTGTTCACCACCTGGGATGCCGGGCGCCCGGTGGAGATCCACCCCGGCACGCTGGAGTACGTGGCCGAGGTCGGCCACATCGACAGCTGGGGCGGGTCGTCGATGTTCGGCGACACGGTCCTGCCGTTCCTCTTCTCCTCCGCCCACCCGGTGGTCGATCCCGAGCGCCACGGCCTGTGGACCACCAAGCTGGAACCGGTCATGTCGCCGACGTTCGGCATGCGGCCGTCGGTGGTGTGGTGGGACCGGTCCGGCACGGAGGTGAAGTGGTGGCCGCTGGAGGGGGTCTCCTTCCCCGGCTCCACCCACACCGTCAGCCAGACCCGCGACTGGGTCATCCTGTGCGACTCCGGCAACTTCAAGGCGGACGCGGACGAGATGTTCGGCGGGGAGCGCACGGTCACCATCGACGCCGACGTGCCGGTGTGGCTGGTGCGCAAGGACGACCTCTTCGCCCGCCCGTCGGGCACACCCGTCCAGCCCACCTGCTTCCGGGTGTCACCGCCCAACGGCCACTTCTATGCCCGCTACGACGACAGCGACGGGATCTCGGTGGTCTGGGAGGGCATGGACCTCATGGACCTGGCGCTCTACCTGCGCCCCGACGACGTCGACGTCCACGGCCGTCCGGTCGACCCGGCGTCGGTCGGGCTCTACAACATGGCGATGGCCCCGGAGACCATCACCGAGCTCCTGTTCGAGCCCGAGACCGGCAAGGTGATCGAACGTGGGGCGTGCCGGGAGGACTGGACGGTCAACCTGCAGCTCTCCGCCATGGACTGGAGCCTGGAGGGCATGTCCGCACCCACCCTCCACCACGTGAGCTACCAGGGCTGCCGCCCCGGGCGCGTCACGCAACGGGCGGCCCGGCTCTACGAGGACCGCATCGACCTGTCCGCGCTGGCCGAGGAGACGCCGGGGTACCTCGCCTCCTTCGAGCGGGGCAGCATGGAACTGACGGCCCGCTGGGAGTACCCGGACACCTCCGAGCTGATCACCTCGCCGACCTTCGCCCCCCGCAGCCCGGCGGCGGGCAACTACGCCGGTGGCGAACCCGGCGGCCACGACGGCTACGTGGTCCAGCCCGTGCTGAGCGACGACGGGTTCCGGGTGGACCTCTTCGACGCCGCCCACGTCGGGTCGGGGCCGGTCGCGACCCTCCGTGGCACCAACAAGGAGTGCGTGCCGCTGGTGCTGCACTCGGCGTGGATGCCGACCGCCGACGGACTGGCGGACGCGGACCGCCTGCGGTTCTCCGACGAGCTCACCCCCGACCGCCTGGCCGGCCTGGACGACCACCAGCGCCGGCTGGTGGCCCGGGTGGCCGAGGACCTCGATGCCGGGCGTCCTCCTCCAACGGCTCCGGCCTGACGCCCGGGCCGGGGCCACGACCTCCTGATCTCCGTGGCCGCCCGGCGCTACGGTGCACCTGACGCGCACACGCTGCCCAGCCGACCCCCGGGAGCCACCATGTCCGACGACCAGAGCCCGACCCCTTCCGCCGATACCCCGGCCCAGGCCGAGGACGACGTCGTCGCCGGCGTGGTCACCGACGGTGCCTACACCCTGTTCGTGGCGGACTTCGCCGATCCGGACACCGCCTGGGAGGCCTACGAGTCGCTGAAGTCGGTGGAGGACGGCACGACGGTGTCCATCGAGGGCGTCCTGGTGGTCAAGGCCGGTGCCGACGGCGTGATCGAGGTCCAGAAGGTCACCGACCATTCCACCCGGTCCGGCCTGAAGTGGGGTGTGGTCGGCGGTGTGGTCCTGGGCGTGCTGTTCCCGCCGTCGATCATCGGCAGCGCCCTGGCGGTCGGCGCCGCGGGCGCCGCCGTCGGCAAGGCCCGCGAGGTGCACCACCGTTCCGAACTGGCCAAGGACCTGGAGGGTGCCATCGCCCCCGGGCACTCCGGCATCCTGGCCCTGGTCTCCGACCCCGGCGCGGTGGAGATCCGCAAGGCCCTGGACAAGGCCGACGCCATCGTGGAGCGGGCGGTGGACAAGGTGGCGGCGGAGGACATCAAGGCTGCGGCCAAGGAGGCCGAGGAGGACGACGCCGCTCCGGACGGAGGCAGCGCCACGGCCGGCTGACCCGGCGGCCCGGGACGTGAGCCGCCGTCAGGCCGGCCCGGGGCCGGCCAGCTGGCGGCAGACACCTGCGGTCAGGTCGTCGTAGGGGAACCAGGTCTCGATGCGCAGGTGCTCGACCGCGACGTTCTGCGGCGCCTGGAACGCCGTGACCATGGTCAGGAAGCGCAGTTCGAGGCCGTCCCGGCGCAGGTGCAGGACCAGGGCCGGGTCCGACGGCACCAGGAGGTCGACGTGGCGCCAGCCCGGGTCGACGGTCGGCATGGCCAGGAGCTCGTCGAGCAGGTCGCGCATCTCTCCGTCGTCGGGGTCCTCGAGGACCTCGCGCTGGATCCGCCAGAGCAGCTGGCGGCCGACCTGGTCGAAGTTCGCCAGGAACGGCTGGGCCCCGTCGGGGTCGAACGTCAGGCGGGCGAGGTTCAGGCCGATGACCCCACCGCCGTCCGGGCCGTCGGGCGGTCCGCGGCGGCACCCCCCAGGATGGTGCCGAGCAGGCCGAGCGCCCCCTGGTTGAGGTCCCGGACCCGGTAGGTCCGGTCCAGGACGATGAGGGGGAAGGGCTCCTGGTGGACCTTCAGCAGGGCCAGGGCGTCCGTCACCGTGTCCGGCAGGGCGTCGTCGGATTCGTCGTAGACGGGCTCGTGGCCGGCGGCCCGGAGCATCGCGTTGACCTGCCGCAGGGGGACGCCGAGCGACGTGGACAGCTGCAGCACCATCTCCGGGCTCGGACGGGAGCGGCCCGTCTCCAGGAAGCTCACGTGCCGGGCGGAGACGTCTGCGGCCAACGCGAGGTCCAGCTGGCTCAACCCGCGCTGGCGGCGCCAGTGCCGGAGCAGCGCCGGGAACAGCCCGGCGCGGTGGTCGGGATCGGGCACCCGGGCCTCCTGGATACGTGGGGTGGACGGCGTCCGTCACCCACGACGCTAAGCGTTCGTGCGGCCGGCGGCACTTACCTCCCCAGTTCGTTGCGGTGCCCGCGATCCGGGCGCAAGGTGGCCCCCAACCCCGGGCGGACCCGCGCCGGGGACCACCACTCCCGGAGGTTCCGATGCCGACACTGACCCCGGCCGCCGCCGCCGACCTGTTCCGCCGACCGCCCGACCGCTTCCTCGACGTCGGTGCCGGGGAGGTCGCCTACCGTCGGGTCGGGGACGGGCCCGGACGTGCTGTTCGTCCACGGCTGGCCGGTCAGCGGAGCGACGTTCCGGACCCTGCTTCCCCACCTGGTGGACCACGTCACCTGCCACCTGATCGACCTCCCGGGGGCCGGCTCCAGCCGCTTCACCGCGGCCACGACCCTGTCGGTCGACCAGCACATCCAGAGCGTGCGGCGGGTCCTGGACCTGCTGGAGCTGGACCGGGTCGCCGTGGTCGGACACGACAGCGGCGGGATGATCGCCCGCCACGCCGTCGCCGGCGACCCACGCCTGGGTGCCATGGGCCTGGTCAACACCGAGCAGTCACACGGCCTGAGCCGGCGGTTCAAGGCGTTCCTCGCTGCACGCCACCTGCCGGGCCTGGGCGCCGGCCTCGGCTGGGTGGCGGGCCAGCGGCGCGTCCGCCGCATCCCGTTCGTCCTGGGCGACGCGTTCGCCGACCCGTCCCTGCTCGACGGCGAGTTCGACGAGTTCTTCCTCCGGCCCCTGCACGAGCTGCCGGATCGTCGCGACGCCGCCGTCCGTGTGCTGCGCAGCTTCGACGAGCGGTTCGTGCGGGACCTGGCCGGCCTGCACCGGCGCATCACGGTCCCGGTCCAGCTCGTCTGGGGCGACCAGGATCCGTTCTTCCCGCTGGCGTGGGCCCAGGAGATGGTGGGGACGTTCCCGGATGCCCGACTGGAGGTCGTCGCGGGCGCCGGCCTGTTCTCGCACGAGGAGCGTCCGGCCGAGGTGGCCCAGGCCCTGCTCCCGACCCTCACCGGGACGCGCTGAAGGGCGTCGGCCGTCCCGTCGACGGCGAGGGTACGGTGGTCCGTCACCGATGTGCGCGGCCGGACCTGTGCCGGCAGGGGGGAATCGTCATGGACTACCGCTTCACCCAGGGTGAGCCCATCTCCGAGGAGGACGCCCTGGCCCAGGTCGCGGCGATGGGGTACCACGCCCTCGCCTTCGACCTGGTCAACGACGAGGACGAACCCCTGCACTGGCACGAGTTCGATGCGGTCACATGGGTGATCGACGGCACCGGCGCCTTTCGTGACGCGGACGGCAAGGTCACCCAGGTGCAGCCCGGCTGCCGGCTCGAGGCCCCCGCCGGGTGGCTCCACAGCAACCTGGCCGGCCCTCCGGTCCGTGTGGTCCTGGGCTCCTCCCTCCCCGGGGAGCAGTGGACCTGGCCCATCGACAAGGACCCCGCCGACCGCCCGGCGCACCTGGCGGTCTGAGCCGCAGGCCGACGTGCCCGCGACGGACCGGTCACCCGGAGCGGCCACCTGCGGCGTCGACGCCAGGACGCCGTGACCCGCAGTCCGAGGGCCGCAGCCGCTGCCTGCCCGTGCGGGTCCGGGGAGCCGTACTCGCGGTGCTGTCGGCCCTTCCACACGGGGGCCGCCGACCCCGGCACCGCCGAGCAGCTGATGCGGCGCGCTACAGCGCCTTCGCCAAGCGGCTTCCCGGGTACCTGCTGGCCACCTGGCACCCGGACGCCCGGCCGGCGGACCTGCACCTGGCCCCGTCCCAACGCTGGGTCGGGCTCCGCATCATCTCGACCGTCGACGGCGGACCCGCCGACCGCACCGGCGCCGTGGAGTTCGAGGCCCGCGTGGAATCGGGCGCCGGGCCGGGGCGGCTGCACGAAGTGAGCCGCTTCGAGCGTGTCGACGGCCGTTGGACGTACCGATCCGGCCGGATCGTGGAGGACGGTGCGTCGTCGGGCTGACAGCATGTGTCGCGTGGTGCTCGTCGTGGTCGCGACCGTCGTCGCCGTCCTGCTGCTGGTCTGGTCGCTGCAGTTCTTCGGGGCGGACAGCGTGTGGTTCGCGTTCTTCGTCGTCTGGGTCCCGATGACGTGGTTGGGAACGGTGAGTCGCGTCGTCCGCCCCCGACTCCCCGAGGCGTGGCACCGCCTGCGCCCGTTCGAGCGGGACGGCCGGCTGTACGAGCTGCTCGGGGTCGGGCTGGCCAAGCGGCTCCTCCGCCGGGGGCCCCTGGCCGCGTTCAACCCGGACCTGCACCTGCCCTCCGAACCGACCCCGGAGCGGCTGGCCCACCTGGACCAGCGGATGCGCGACGCCGAGGCCAGCCACGCCATCCTGCTGGTCCTGACGCTGGGCGTCGTCCTCAACGCCGCGCTCCGGGGCTGGTGGGCCGCCGCGGGTTGGACGCTGCTGTTCGACGTGCTGATGAACGGCTATCCCGTGATGCTGCAGCGCTACAACCGGGCCCGGCTCTCCAGCCGGTACGACCTCCCCGCCACCGACGTGTGACGCGGGGCGTGGTGGGCACGTGGCTCAGGTGGTTCCGTCGGTCCGCACGACCCGCGTGCCGGGGAAGCCGGGCTCGCCGCGCCAGCGTTCCAGGTACCCGGCGTAGTCCATCAGGCTGCCGGTGTAGACCAGGTTGCGGGCCGCCTTGGGGTCGTCCCCCTGTTCGGCGTTGTAGTAGCCGGGCGTGCAGTTCCGTGAGTAGTCGGCGATCTGGCCGGCCACGCCCAACAGGATGCCGAGCCATTCCTCCTCCGCCTCCGGGGTGGCCTCGATGGTGGCGACGCCCTGCTCCTCGCAGGTGGCGATCAACCACGCCACGTGCTTGGCCGACTCCGACAGGAAGTGCAGGAAGTTCGTGCCGAAGCCGGCCTGCACGAGGCTGATCATCATCAGGTTGGGGAACTCGGCGGAGAGGATGCCGTGCAGCGTGTGGGCGCCGTCGTGCCACCGCTCGCTCATGGCCACGCCACCCCGTCCCACGGGGTCGAAGCCGAGCCGGCGGTCCAGGTCGGTGGTGACCTCGAACCCGGAGGCGAAGACGAGGACGTCGACCGGGTACTCGATGCCGTTGGCCACCACCCCCGTGGCGGTGATCCGCTCGACACCCCGGCCGTCGGTGTCGACCAGGTGCACGTTCGGGCGGTTGAACGACGGCAGGTACTCGTCGTGGAAGCACACCCGCTTGCAGTGCTTGCCGTACCAGGGCTTGAGGAGGGCCGCGGTGTCCGGGTCCTCGACGAGGTCGTCCACCCGCTGTCGCAGGGCCTCCATGGTCAGGAAGTCGGACCGCTCCAGCTCGGCCGCCGCGTCGGCCGAGTCGGCGGCGGTCTGGGTGTCCTCCCACATGACCTCGGTCCAACCGTCGCCGACGAGGTCCCGTTCCGGCTTGCGGCCGGTGACGGCCTGGGTGAAGTTGCGGACCCGCTCCTGGTGCCACCCGGCCGGCAGGCTGCGGAACCAGGCCTCGTCGGTGGGGCCGTTGTCGCGCCGGCCGACCGCGGACGGCGTGCGCTGGAAGACGTAGAGCTCCTCCGCGGTCTCCGCCACGCGGGGCACGACCTGCACCGCGGTGGCACCGGTGCCGATGATCCCGACCCGCTTTCCCCGCAACTGCTCCAAGGGCTCCTGCGGCCCGCCGCCGGTGGACCCGTAGTCCCATCGGCTGGTGTGGAACGCCCGGCCCCCGTAGTCCTCGATGCCCGGGATGCCCGGGAGCTTGGCCTTGTGCAGGATGCCGCCGGCGGTGACCAGGTACGTGGCCGACAACTCGTCGTGCCGCGCGTGGTGGTCACCCGCCACCGCTGTTGGTCCTCCTGCCACTCCGCGGCGGCCACCTCGGTCTGGAACAGGGCGTGGGGGTACAGGTCGTAGTGCCGCCCGAGCAGTTGGCAGTAGGCGAAGATCTCCGCTGCGCCCGCGTACTTCTCCGTGGGCATGTAGCCCGTCTCCTCCAGCAGCGGGAGGTAGGTGTACGACTCGACGTCGCACATGCAGCCCGGGTAGCGGTTCCAGTACCAGGTGCCACCGAAGTCGCCGGCCTTCTCCACGATCCGGATGCCGTGGACGCCACGGGCCTTCAGGTTGATGGCGGCGAGCATGCCGGCGAACCCGCCGCCGACGATGACCACCTGGGTCTCCTCCACGACCGGGTCCCGGGTGAAGCCGGGTTCGACGTACGGGTCCCGGTCGAATGCCGCGTACCGGCCGGCCAGCTCGGTGTACTGGGCCAGGCCGTCCGGGCGGAGTCGCTTCTCCCGCTCCTGGCGGTACCGGTCCTGTGCCGCCGCCATGGACGGTGACGGGCCGGTGTCGTGCTGGTTCATCGGTGGTCCCTCGACGTGGCGCATCCGAGCGCTGGGCAGGCACAAGTTAGGCCGCCCGTCCGCCGGGGTGGTTGCGTAGCGGACGAATGACGCCGTCCCTACGATGTGGCGATGACGACCGACGAGGCCCCCGGGGGCACGGTGACGGGACCGATCGACCACGAGGCGCTGCGGGCGCAAGTACCGCGAGGAGCGCGACAAGCGCCTGCGCCCCGACGGCAACGAGCAGTACGTCGAGCCGACCGGCCGGTTCGCCCACTTCCTCGACGATCCGTACGTCGAAGCGGTCGAGCGCGAGCCGCTGCGCGACGAGGTCACGGTGGCGCTGATCGGCGGCGGCTTCGCCGGCCTGGTCACCGGTGCCCGGCTCAAGCAGGCCGGCATCGACGACGTCCGCATCATCGAGGGCGGCGGCGACGTCGGCGGCGCGTGGTACTGGAACCGCTACCCCGGCGCCATGTGCGACACCGCGGCGATGATCTACCTGCCGTTGCTCGAGGAGACCGGGCTACATGCCGAGCGCAGAAGTACACTCCGGCGCCGGAGATCTTCGCCCACGCCCAGCGCATCGCCACGCAGTTCGGGCTGTACGACAACGCCCTGTTCTCCACGCAGGTGACCAGCCTGACGTGGGACGAGAGCCTCGTCGCGCTGGGTGATCCGCACCGATCGCGGCGACGAGATCCGCGCCCGGTTCGTGGCCATGGGCACCGGCCCGCTGCACCGGCCGAAGCTGCCCGGCATCCCCGGCATCGAGACCTTCGCCGGCCACAGCCTTCCACACCAGCCGGTGGGACTACGGCTACACCGGCGGCGACCCGGACGGCGCGCCGATGGACCGAGCTGGCCGACAAGCGGGTCGGGCATCATCGGCACCGGTGCCACCGCGGTGCAGTGCATCCCGCACCTGGCCCGCGACGCCGGCGAGCTGTTCGTGTTCCAGCGCACGCCGTCGTCGATCGACGTGCGCAACAACCACGCGATCGACCCCGAGTGGTTCGCCACGCTCGGCCCGGGCTGGCAGCAGCGAGTGGCTGATCAACTTCGCCACGCTGCAGACCGGCGGCTTCGCCGACGAGGACCTGGTCAAGGACGGCTGGACCGACATCGCCCAGCGCATCCGGGACCGCGTGGTCAGCGAGATCACGCGAGCCCGGCGCCGAGCTCGACCCCGGAGACCGATCGCCAGCGGCCTATCGAGCGACAGCGACGACGAGAAGATGGAGGAGATCCGGGCCCGGGTCGACGCCGATCGTGCAGGACCCGGCCACGGCCGAGGCGCTCAAGCCCTGGTACCGCCAGCTGTGCAAGCGGCCGTGCTTCCACGACGAGTACCTGCAGGCCTACAACGAGCCCGACCTGCCACCTCGTCGACACCGACGGCAAGGGCGTGGAGCGCATCGACGAGACCGGCGTGTGGGTCGGCGGCGTGCACTACGAGCTCGACTGCCTGATCTTCGCCTCCGGCTTCGAGGTCGGCACCGACTACGCCCGTCGCTCCGGCTACGAGACGGTCGGACGTGACGGGCGTCACGCTCTCGGAGCACTGGGCCGACGGGATGCAGAGCCTGCACGGCATCCACGTGCACGGCTTCCCGAACCTGTTCATCATCGGGCTGAACCAGGGCGGCCAACCTGATCTCGAACATCACCCAGCAACCTCGTCGAGGCCGGCACGACGATCGCCGCGGTCGTCGCCCACGCCCTCGACGGTGGGCGCCGACCAGGTCGAGGTCACCGAGGAGGCCGAACAGGCGTGGGTGGCGCATGCTCGACGGCAACTCGAGCCAGTCGTTCCTCGGCAACCCCGACTGCACGCCCGGCTACTACAACAACGAGGGCGGCCCGATCGGCCGGCGGGAGCGGCTCAACGCCAGCGGCTACCCGGCCGGGCCGGTGGCCTACTTCGAGTACATCGACCGGTGGCGGAGCTCGGGCGAGTTCGAGGGCCTCGAGTTCCGATCCGGGTCGGCGGCACCGGGATGACCACGCACCGGGGGGAGCCCGACCTGGACGCCGGCGGGTTCTCGACCTGGCTGCGGGAGGTCCGGGCCGCCCTGGACGGTGACGACGGGACCGACGTGCCCTGTGGCTCCTGCACGGCCTGTTGCCGGTCCTCCCAGTTCGTCCACATCGGGCCGGACGAGACCGCGACGCTGGCCGTCATCCCGGCGGAGCTGCTGTTCCCCGCGCCCGGCCTCCCGGCCGGCCACGTGCTGATGGGCTACGACGGCCAGGGGGCGTGTCCCATGCTGACCGAGCGGGGCTGCTCCATCTACGACCACCGCCCCCGCACCTGCCGCACCTATGACTGCAGGGTGTTCGCGGCCACCGGGGTGGAAGCGGATGACGACAAGCCCCAGATCGGCGACCGGGTCCGGCGCTGGCGCTTCACCCACCCCAGCGAGGACGACCGGGCCGAGCACGAGGCGGTGCGCGCCGCCGCCGTGTTCACCTCCGCGCACGCCGATGCGTTCCCTCCTACCGCCCGCCCGGCCAACGCCACGCAGCGTGCCGTGCTGGCCGTGGAGGTCGCCGACGCGTTCCTGCGCACCGACGCGTCGAGCGGGCGCACCACGGTGACCGCGCCGTCGGTCGACGAGGTCCTGGTGGTCCTGGACCGACGTCGACGGGCCCGTCGGTCCGCCTGACTCGTGCGTACCCGTCCTGACCCTGCGTCAGGCCGGTCGGCGTCGCTTCCTGGGCACGGGACAGGCGCCTCCGGCCTGCTGCGCACGTCGGAGAAGTCGGAAGCCGTACCCGGTGCCGAGCAGCCAGGCCGCGGTGACGACGGCTCCCGCCGTCCAGGCATGGTCCCGCAGGACGGCACCGGCGGACGTGCCGGCCAGGACCGTGGAGACCACGGCCAACGTCAACGGCAGGTGGCACGGACACAGGATGAACGACCCGAACACCCACCACCGGCCCCTGCGTTCCAGCGCGGCACCAAGGACCGGTGCACTGGTCGGGGAGTGGTCCGTCAGGTGGCCGGTGGGTCGGGCATCCATGCCCAGAGGATACCGGGTGGGGTATCCGGCTCCGAGCGGGTGGCCGAGGATCGTCTCAGCCGTCGGCTCCCTCAGCTCATGGCGGCGATGGGCTGCTTGGGCGGGAAGCGGCCGAAGGTGGAGAAGTGGTCCCGGATCCCGCTCGTGAAGCTGTCGATGTAGGCGAGCTTGCGGATCATGTAGCTGTGCTGCTCCTTGGGGTCGAGGTACAGGTTGTACAGCCGCCCGTGGGAGTACTTCTGCGTCACCCCGGTGAACCCGCCCAGGTTCAGGCAGTCGCGGTCGTCGTCGGAGGTCGAGGCGACCATGAACTTCCACTCGCCCACCCGCAACGCGGAGAACACGTTCGTGAGCCAGTAGTAGAGGTACTTGCGGTTCGACTCGCCGTCGGGGTCCAGCAGGAACGACGTCTGGTCGACGCCGTCGATGTAGCGGTCCTCGGGGATGGACCCCGCCGCGCCGGCCAGCGTTGAGGATCGTGTTGAACAGGTCCATCTGGGAGAACAGCCCGTCCGAGGCCCGGTCCGCGGTGATCATCCCGGGCCAGGTGAGGATGCCGGGCACGCGTTGGCCCCCTTCCCAGGTGGACCCCTTGGCGCTGCGGAACGGGGAGTAGGCGGCGTCGGGCCAGGTCTCCATCTCCGGTCCGTTGTCCGACGACAGGAAGACCAGGGTGTCGTCCATCTGGCCGGTCGCCTCCAGCTCGGCCACCAGGCGCCCGACGATGTCGTCGAGCTCGATGATGGTGTCCTTGTAGGGATGCTTGGCGGGCGACGTCCCGAGGTAGCGCTCGTGCGGGTAGTTGTCGAAGTGCGCACCGCGGGTGCAGTGGTAGAGCAGCCAGGGCCGGCGGTCGGCCGGCGCCGGCGCGGCCATCCGGCGGATGAAGTCCAGGGAGTACTCCGCCCAGCGGTCGTCCAGGAGTGACAGCACCGGGATGGTGACCTCCTCGACCTGTTCGGTCTCCCCGCCCCGGGTGGCGTGCACGAAGCACTTGTTGAACGGGAGGTTCTCCACCCACCGGGTCCGTTCCTCGCTGTAGACGATCTCCGGGAAGAAGTACGGGTCCCGCCACTCGGTGTACATGTCCGACACCGACAGGAACCCGTAGAAGTCGTCGAAGCCGACGTGCTGGGGCTGGGACTCGACGTTCTCGCCCGATGTGCCACTTGCCCACGGCCTGGGTGATGTAGCCGGCGGCGGAGAGCAGCTGGGCCAGGGTGACCTCACCGTCCAGGCCGCCCGGCTGGCCGTACATGGGGGGACGGAGCAGCCCGTGGCGCATGGGGAGGCGACCGGTCATCAGCGACGCCCGTGACGGCGTGCAGGAGGGCTCCGAGTAGCACGACGTGAGCAGGAGGCCGCGCCGGGCCAGCCGGTCGATGTTGGGCGTCGGGGCGCCGACCGCGACGCCGCCGCCGTAGCAGCCGAAGTCCCCCCACCCCACGTCGTCGAAGAGGATGATCAGCACGTTGGGCCGCTTCCCGCCGGCGCCGTAGGCGTCCAGGGCAGCAGCGGCCCGCTCCTCCTGGCCGGCCAGGACGAAGTGCGGTTCCAGGCTCCGCCGGGCCTGGACCGTCTCCGCCACCACTGGATCATGTGCCATGACTGGACCCCCTTGCGGGGCGACTCTAGGACGCCGGAACCGGTGGCGAGGCCCGTCCCCGGCACGCACACCGGGCCCTTGGCCCATCCGCTCGGTCAGTCGATGGTGACGTCGCCCGGGAGCTCCCGGGCGGCCAGGCCCCGGAACCGGTTGGCCACCTGATCGTCGTAGCTGGGCCGGGTCGGGATCACGAACGTGCCGTCTCGGATCGCGTCCAGCACGGGGTCGACCACCTCGTCGGGGTGCAGGCCCGTGGCGACCATGCCGGCCAGGATCTCGCTCACCACGGGCCCGGTCCCGGTCCGGTCCACCCCGAAGCGCCGGGGGCGGACCGCAGCGGTGCGGGCGATGCCGGTGTCGACGGCGCTCGGGACCAGCACCGATGCCCCGATGCGGGACCCGACCGAGCGCAGGTCGTGGGCCAGGCACTCGGTCAGGGTGAACGCGGCGGCCTTGGACACGATGTAGGGGGCCGACAACGGTGCGGCCACGATGGCGGCCACCGATGCGGTGTTGACCACGTGGCCGTCGGTGCCCTGGTCGATCATCCGGGGCACGAAGGCCGCGATGCCGTGCACGATGCCCATGACGTTCACGCCCAGGGCCCAGTCCCAGTCCGCCGGGGCCGGCTCCCACGTGCGGCCGCCCTGGAACACCCCGGCGTTGTTGCACAGCAGGTCGACCGTGCCGAACGCGGAGAAGGCCTCCTCGGCCAGCGCGGCGACCGAGGCCGCATCCGACACGTCGACCTGGACCGCCAGCCCGCCGGCCGAACCGGCCGTGGCCCGCGCCCCGTCGCCGTCGATGTCCGCCGCCACCACCCGCATGCCCTCGGCCGCGAACCGGCGGCACATGGCCGCGCCGATCCCGCTCCCGGCACCGGTCACCACCGCCACCCTGCCCGCCAGTTCCTGCAGCATCCCTGCCTCCTCCTGCGTCCCTCGGTCGATCCGTGTCAGGCCGTCGCCGGCGGGGCGGGCCGGCGACGTCGCATCCGGTAGCGCCACGCCGGGAAGACCCTGGTCCGCAGCCAGTAGCGGGCGCCGCTGTCGGGCAGCTGGGTGACCACCTTGCCCGACGGGGCCCGGAAGTAGTTGTTGCACCCGGCCACCCAGACCGTGTCGGCCAGGTCCGCCTGGAGACGCCGGTTGTAGCGGTCCATCACCCCCCGGCGCACGTCGACCGCGCCGATCCCGAGTCGGTGCATGGCCCGCAGGGCGCCCATCACGAAGTGGGCCTGGGCCTCGTGGAAGAAGATGATCGAGTTCACGCCGTTGGTGTTGGGGCCGTAGAGGAGGAACAGGTTCGGGTACCCCGCCACACTCAGCCCCAGGTAGGCCTCGGCGCCGTCGGCCCAGTCGTCGTGCAGGCGGCGGCCGCCCTCGCCGATGACCTCGATGGTGCTGAGGTACTCGTCGGCCCGGAACCCGGTGCCGTAGATGATCGTGTCCACCTCGTGGAGCTCGCCGTCGGCGGTGCGCACCCCGGTCCCGGTGATCTCCGTGATCGGTGCGGTGACCAGGCGCACGTCGGGCCGGGTCAGGGTGGGCAGCCAGGTGCGGGAGGTGAGCGGCCGCTTGCACCCCACCGGGTGCTCCGGCGTGAGCGCGGCACGCAGGTCCGGGTCCGCCACCTTCCGCTCCAGGTAGGAGCGGGCCAGCCCGGTCAACATCCGGGTCTGGTCGGAGTCGAGCCCGAAGTCGGCCCGCTGGAACGTGAGCCAGATCTGGAAACGGTGCCAACGCGCCGCCAGGGGCACCCGGTCGAACCGGCGTTGCTGCTCCCGGGTGTAGGGCTGCTCGAAGCGCGGGGTGACCCACACCGGGCTGCGCTGGAACACCGTCAGGTGCTCCACCTCGTCCGCGATGGCGGGCACGTACTGGATGGCGCTCGCTCCGGTGCCGATGGAGGCGACCCGCTCACCCGCCAGCGCCTTGGTGTGGTCCCAGCGCGGCGGAATGGAACGCCCGGCCCCGGAAGCGGTCGGCTCCGGGGATGTCGGGGATGTTCGGCACGTTGAGCATCCCGAGGCCACTGACCACCACGTCGGCGGTGAACCGGTCGCCGGATGCCGCGGTCAGGTGCCAGAGCTGGTTCCCACCGTCCCACCGGGCCTCGGTGATGGCGGTGCCGGTGCGGACGTGTGGTCGGACGCCGTACTGGTCCGTGCATCGCTCCAGGTAGGCCAGGATCTCGGGCTGGGAGGCGTAGGTCCGGCTCCACCACGGGTTGAGCTCGAAGGAGTACGAGTAGAGGTGCGACGGGACGTCGCAGGCGGCGCCGGGGTAGGTGTTGTCCCGCCAGGTGCCCCCCACGCCGTCGGACTTCTCGTAGATCGTGAAGTCGTAGCCGGCCCGCTTGAGCCGGATGCCCATGGCGATGCCGCCGGCGCCGGCGCCCAGGACCGCCACGGTGGGCCGGTGGCTCACGCGCGCCCCATGCGCTCGAGGTTGGCCGCGGCCCCGGTGTCCACCAGTTCCACCACCACGCCGTCGGGGTCCACCACGGTGCACATGTCGATGCCGTGGACCTCGATCCGTCGGGGCTCGCCCCCCAGGCCGAGCCCGGCCAGCCGCTGCAGCGCGGCGCCGACGTCGGTCATGACGGACAGGAGCAGGATGCCCGGCCCGGGCGCGGGACCGTCGGCAGGGCCGGCCGGGACCGGTCCGAGGTCGACCAGTTCCACGATGCCGGCATCGGGCAGGTCGGCGCGGCCCAGGAACACCGCCCGCAGCGAGGTGGACGGGGCCCGGAGGAGGGTGGGCCAGTCGCCGGAGAACCGCTGGTCCAGGAGGACCTCGAAGCCCAGGCCGTCGCGCCAGAACCGGAGGCTGGCCTCCATGTCGCGGACGCAGATGGCCGAGTGGTGTACGACTGGCACGGTCCCCCTCTCCGCCGGCCCGGATCGCCGGCCGGCCGTGGGCCTCCCCCGGCCGTCCGTTGTAGCCCACCGGCAGTGCCCGGGGCGGGTTTCCTCAGACCTCGTCCGGCACCCCGTACGCCGTCTGGTAGCGGCTGAAGCGTGCCCGTTCCGCCACCGGGTCCAGGCCGGTGTCGGCCAGGGCGTACCGGTGGGTGCCGCGGGCGTCCTTGGGCCGGGCGGCCACGTAGTCCGTCACCGCGGCCCGCAGCTGTGGGGGAACGTCGATGCCGAGGCGATCGTGGATGCGGCCGACGGTGCCCGCCGGATCCTCCATGAGGTCGGAGTAGCGGACGTCGACGAACCGCTCGTCGGGGAGCGCGCCGGATGCCCGGGCGTCCATGGTGTCGTCCAGCATCATGGCGTAGCCCAACGAGACCCAGGGCACCAGGGAGTCCACGTCCACGGTCCCGCAGCGCATGGACCGGAGCGTGCCCATCAGGCTGATGGTGGACGGCACGCTCTTGAGGGGGTCGCGGTGGATCTGGACCACCCGGGCGTCGGGGTAGACCGCGAACAGCGTGCGGAGCTGTCCCAGGTGGCTGGGGGCCTTGAGGACCCAGCGCCGGGCCGGGCGCCGGCGCTGGAGCGTCTGCAGCACCTTGCGGTGGTACCGGTAGGCCTCGGTCTGGTCCGTGCCGACCAGGTGGGCGGAGTAGGAGGGGACCTCGAAGGTGCCGCCCCACTGGTCGGAGAGGAACTCGAGCATGGTGGCGAAGATGCATTCGTTGGGCTCGTCGCCGTGGTTGTGGTGCATCGACTCGTAGGCGGGCTGGAGGTCGGCCCAGAAGGCGTGGACCTGGTGGCCCAGCCGCCGCGCCGTGTCGGGGTCCGTGAGCGCCTCGCCGGGGTGGAGCAGCTCCCAGGTGGCCGGCGTCCGCGCGGTCGGATCGAGCGACAGGAGCTCGTGCAGGATCGAGGTGCCGGAGCGGCCGGTGCCCACCACGAACACCGGCTCGGCGATCTCCTCGTCCAGGATGGACGGGTCGGCGTCCCACAGCGCGGCCAGGAGCAGGCGCTGGCGCAGCGCCCGGACGAGCTCGGTCCGGGCCACGATGCGGCCGGCCAGCGTGAGGTCGGCCTCGGTGCGCAGCGCGCTGACCAGCACGTCGAAGTGCGGCCGCCAGGTGTCCCCGCCGAAGTCGGCCAGGCCGGTGGAGCGGCGTGCCGCGTCGAGCAGGTCCTCGGGCTCGAGCGAGACCAGGTACCCGGCACCGCCCACGGCCTCGCCGTGGGCGTTCAGGCGCTCGACCCAGTCGGGCGGGGTGGGCGGGGTCCAGGGCATGCCGGGCCTCCGTTCAGCTCCAGCGCCGCTGCGCGGCGCGTGACCGGTCGGCGAGCTGGCGGCGGCGCGCCTCCGGCGTGATGGCCGGGTGGTCATGGGGGAGCCGGGCCCGCAGGTCCGGGACCGGGACCATCGTCGCCGTGGGCTGGGGCCTGGTGGCGGCCCCCACGTAGCGGTACACGGCCATGCCGATGGGTCGGCCCTCGGTGTCCAGCCAGTTGGGGACGCCCGGGTCGACATGGGAGATGACGATGCGCACCCGGCCGTCGCCGTCCACATGGGCCTGCCGGCCGTTGCAGCTCATGAGGCGCTGGTCCCAGTCCCCGGAGTCGAACCAGTGCAGGTTGTGGATCGACCAGTTCCAGTACCGGGCGTCCGGTTCGTCGTGCTCGACCAGCAGTGCCTGGCCCTCCGGTAGGTCCCAGCACCCGCCGCCGTAGGCGATGCTCGGGGCGCCGCCGGGCGGGGTGGTCGGAGGGGTGAACGTGTTGTGGGCCAGCAGGTCCCGGGTGGCGGCCACGTAGGCGGCCCAGAAGTCGATGGACCGGTCCACCCACCGCCCGGCCCGGTCCAGCGCCCCGGCGACGCCGTCGGGCGTGGGCGGCGCCGCGGGCTCGCCCGAGGTGTCGGTGCGCTCGATGCTGAACGACACCACCGGTTCCCGGTCCCAGTCGTACAGGTACTGGCGGATGAGCAGCATCCTGACCCCGGCGGCGGACCGCAGGTGGTTCCCGGGCCGGTCACCGGGGCCGATGGACAGCTCGAGGGTGCCGTCGCCGTCCACGGCCAGGTCGCTCAGGGCCACCTCTGCGTACACGTCGTTCTGGTCCAGGTGCATGTCGCCCTGGACCAGGGAGAACAGGGCCTCGTGCGCGCCGTGGACCCGACCCCGCAGCACGTAGGTGGCGTCGGGGTCGATGGCGCAGCGTTGGTACACGTTGTCCGGGTTGGGTGCGCCCCACTGCGACCACGGAAGTTCGTAGCGGTGCAGGCGCGGGTGGAGGGGGTCCGCGTGCTCCAGTTCACCCTGCAACGCCAGGCCGGCCTGCCGGGCCAGGTGGCGGATCCCCTCGGCCCGGCCCCGGTCGTCGGTGGGGAAGTGGTCCTCGGTGAGGCGGGTCGACAACCCCTCCAGGGTGGCGGTCCAGCGGGCCCAGGCCTCGCCGGCGGGATCAGCGCCTGAACCGGGGGTGGGTGCCGATGGCATGGGGGGAGTGTTGCAGCACCGCCGTGACCGCGCCGGGCATCACCGCGGACCGGATGGTGCGGGTGGGACAATCCTGCGGTGACGTCCGACGGCTCCACCGGTCCACCGACCGTGGCCGGCCGGGGCGGGGGCACGGCGCCGGCGCGGGCCGGGCTCATCCTGACCACGCTGATCCTGGGGGCGGTGGTGGCCAACATCAACACGTCGATCTCCAATGTGGCGCTGCCGTCCATCGGGCGGGCCCTCCAGGCGACCGACACCCAGCTCACCGGCATCACCGACGCCTACCAGTTCGGCATCGCCGCCACGGTGCTGTACCTGGGCGCCCTGGGGGACCGGTACGGCCGTCGCCGGCTGCTGGTGCTGGGTGCCTTCCTGTGCGTGCCGCTGTCGTTGCTGTCGGCCTTCGCGACGTCGGCCTCCATGCTCATCGCCGCACAGGTGGGAGTGGGCGTCGCCGGGGCCATGCTCTACCCGACCACCCTGGCGCTGATCTCGTCGCTGTGGAGCGGGCCCAGGATGACCCGGGCGATCGCCCTGTGGGCCGGTGTGGGACTGGGCACCTCGGTGCTGGGGCCCATCCTCGGCGGGTGGCTGCTGGACCTGGTGTGGTGGGGTTCGGTGTTCCTCATCACCGTGCCGTTCGCTGTGCTGGTGCTGGTCCTCGGCATCCTGGTGCTGCCCCGGCACGCAGGTGAGAACGCCGATCCGGTGGACCACCCCGGCGGCGCGTTGTCGGTGGTGATGATCGCCTCGTTCGTGATGGCCATCGTGCTGCTGCCCCAGGGGGTCACCCCGACGGTGGGCGCGCTGGTGGCCGTCGCCGCGGTGTCCGGCGTGCTGTTCGTCCGACGGGAGCACCGGGCCGACAACCCGCTGTTCGACCTGCACGCAGCGGCGGTCCCCACCTTCTGGGTGGCCTTCGTGGCCGGCCTGGTCGCGTTCGGTGCCCTGGTGGGCGGCATGTTCATCGGCCAGCAGTTCACCCAGAACGTGCTGGGGGAGACGCCCCTGGTCGCGGTGCTCCTGACCCTCGGCCTGGCGGTCGGCATGCTGCCGGCGTCGGTGGTGGGCGGCCGCATGGTGGAGGCCCGGGGGACCCGGGTGACCTTCATGGCCGGCCTGGCCCTGATCGGGGCCGGGTTCACCGAGATGCTCATCTCCTGGAGGCCCGGGACGTCGTTGGTGTGGGTGGTGGTGGCCTACCTGCTCGTGGGTGTGGGGATCGGCCTGTCCGCCACGCCGGTGTCCCGGTCGCTCAGCGCATCGCTGCCCATCAGCAAGGCGGGGATGAGCTCGGCGTCGGTGGACCTGACCAAGGACCTGGGTGGCGCCGTGTTCCAGGCGCTGCTGGGCACCCTCCTGGCCATCGCGTACAGCAAGTACTTCCGTGCCGCCTTCGCCGAGCTGCCGACGGCGGAGGCCCAGGCACTGGGCAACCGGGCCGCGCTGGAGATCGGGTCGTCCTACGAGGGGGCCGAGGCGGTGGCCAGGACACTGCCGTCGGCGGACTCGAAGCAGTTGGTCGACGCCGCCATGCGGGCCTTCACCGACGGCAAGGAGGTGGCGATCGCCTTCGCGCTGGCCTCGGTCCTGGCCGGGCTGGGCCTGGTGTGGTGGAAGTACCCGCGCCTGGATGAGGAGCGACGGATCATCGCCGGCATCCGGGGCGTGGACGGCTGAGGCTCGACCGCCTCGACGACCCGATGGGGCGGGCCGGGGAAACGCGTAGTGACTACGCGGGTCAGGCAACCGCCCCGTGGCGGACACTCCCTCCAGACGTCCAGGAGGAGTGCAGTGGGAACCAACAGCACGGGAAGCCGTTGCAGGGGTCGTGTCCGGACCGGAGCGGGGGCGGTGGTCGCAGTGGCCGCGTTCCTGGTGTCGGCCTGCACGCCCGGGACGCAGGGGCCGCCGTTCCCCGGGACCACCCAACGGGTGAGCCTGGCCACGGCCAACACGCAGATCGAAGGCGACTCCCTCGGCGGGGCGCTCAGTGACGACGGCCAGTGGGTGGCCTTCAGCACCCTGGAGGACCTGGACCCGGGCGACACCAACGGCCTGACGGACGTGTACGTGCGGAGCCCGGAGGACTTCACCACCCGGCTCATGACCCCGTCGGTGTTCGGGCCGACGAACGGCGCTTCCGTCGACGTGAAGATCAGCGGCAACGGCAAGAACGTCACGTACACCACGACGGCGTCGTCCATGAGCTTCTCCGACGGCAACGGCGTGGAGGACGTGTACTTCACCAACGTGCTGGCCGGCGTCCCGTTCCCCGTGAGCGTGGTGGACGGACTGTTCCCGACCTTCGGCAACGCCCGCTCCTACGGGGCGGTGCCCAACCTGGACGGCAACGTGATCGCCTTCACGACCGACGCCGGCAACCTGGCACCCGGTGACGCCAACGGCCAGAGCGACGCCGTGGTCAAGGACATGGTCACCGGTGCCATCTCCCTGGTCAGCGTGTCCAGCGCGGGGGTGCAGGGCAACCTGCCGTCGTTCGTGGCCGACATCTCCGGGGACGGCCGGTACGTGGTGTTCACGTCGCTGGCGAACAACCTGGTGCCGGGCGACACCAACGGCGTGCGCGACCTCTTCCTGCGGGACCGCCTGGCCGGGACCACCAACCGGGTCAACCTGTCGTCCACGGGGGCCCAGGACACGACCTCGTCCGGGCCGTTCCTCAGCGGCGCCAAGGTGTCCGACGACGGCCGCTACGTGTCGTTCCACTCCTCCGCGGCCATGGTCCCCGGTGACACGAACGGGTTGCACGACGTGTACCGCCGGGACATGGTCGCCGGGACCACGGCCCGGGCCAGTGTCCCCAACGGCGGCGGTGAGTACGACCAGGTGGCCTACGGGGCCGACATGAGCAACGACGGCCGCTACGTGCTGTTCCTCCTGCGGGAGGCCGGGTTCGCCGACGGCGGCCTGGGCGTCGTCGCTGACATGGCCACCAACACGGTGACCACCGTGACGCTGCGTTCCGGCACCGACGTGGTGTCGTCCACCACCGTGGCGGACCCGCCCGACATCCCCATGCCGGTGTTGGTGTACCGGTTCGCGGGCTACTCGCCCGAGCTGGCCCTGTCCGGGGACGGCCGGTTCGCCCTGTGGGGCACCGCGGCGGAGGCGCCGGGTGACACCAACGGCGGACTGGACGTCTACCGACGGTGGTGGCGGCCCTGACCGGATCGGCCGGACCCGGTCGTGGATGCCCGTTCTCGTGACATCCGAGGTTGCCGGGCCGTACGAGATGTCACGAGTTCGTGGGGGCGGCGCCACGGATCACCCGTGCGGCCGAACTCAGGCCGAGTAGACGATGTGGACGGTGCAGGGCGAGTTGTGGGCGATGCGGGACGGCAGGCTGCCGATCACGAACCGCTTCATCGAGTTGAGCCCCACGTTGCCGACCACGAGCATGTCCGCGCCCACCTCCGTCGCCACGTCCACCAGGGCGTCCACCGGGTCGCCCTGCACCGGGTGGGTGGACGCCTCCACGCCCGCCACCTTCGCCCGGGATGCGGCGTCGGCCAGCACGGACTCGACGTGGTCCAGCGAGCCCAACCGGCCCGCGAACTCCGACGGGACGTCTCCGGCCCGGACGGGCTTCTTGCGGTAGGCGCTCACGATGTGCAGGTGCTCGTCGAGCGCCCTGGCCAGCCGGATGGCCTCCAGCACCGCGGTGGTGGCGGACTCCGATCCGTCCGTGCCGACGACCAGCGGTCGATCCATGGAAGTGGTCCCTTCGTGTGCCCGGTCGATGGTGTTCAGGTGGTGCTGACGATGAGCACCGAGCAGCCGGCCTTGTGCGAGATGGTGTTGGTGACGCTGCCCAACACCCGGCCCTTGCCCTTCATCCCCTTGTTGCCGACCACGATCAGGTCGGCGTCGACCGAGTCGGCCACACCGAGGATGGCGTCGGCGGCGTCGCCGGGGACGGCGTGGCGGTGCAGCACACCGCCGAAGCCCGCGCCGAGGGAGGCCAGGAACTCCTCGGCCTCCCGCGTGGCCGGCTGCGTCTCCGGGTGCGCCCGGTCCCGGTAGGGGTCGAACGCCAGCACCAGGTGCACCTCGGCGCCGACGGTGCCCGCCAGCTCCATGGCCTGGTCGATGGCGATCCGGGCCGCCTCGGTGCCGGCTGCGCCGACCACGATCCTGTCGTACATGCAACGCCTCCTGCTCGGGGCCGAGGCTAGACCCGGTCCGGCGTGTGCGACCGCACCGTCGGGCCCGGCGCCCCGGGCGGGCTCAGGCCGGGGCCACCTCCACCGGGATCCCGTTGACGGCGGCGTTGTTGCTGAGCGGGTCGATGGCCAGCGGATCGGCCAACTCGTTGTTGTTCACCCCGGCGTGCTCACGGGCCACGGACAACCTGGTGCCGTCCTTGGTGTGGCCCCATCCGTGGGGCAGGGAGACGACGCCCGGCATCATCTCGTCGCTCACCTCGACCGGGACCTCGACCGAGCCGTGTGACGAGGTCACCCGGGCGACGCCGCGGTCCGCCACTCCGCACCGGGCGGCGTCGTGGGGATGGATCAGCAGGGTGCAGCGGTCCTTGCCCTTCACCAGAACGGCCACGTTGTGCATCCAGGAGTTGTTGGAGCGCAGGTGGCGCCGGGAGGTGAGCAGCAGCGAGTCGACCGGCCGGTCCAGGCGGGCGGCGAGCCGGGGGAGGTCGGACACGATGTAGTCGGGGGCCAGGTCGACCCGGCCGTCAGGGGTCCGCAGCACCTCCGCCAGACGGGGCACCATCGGGCCCATGTCGATGCCGTGGGGTTCGTCCTTGAAGTGCTGCAGGGTCAGGCCCCCGGGATGCTCGCCGTAGTGGTCACCGAACTCGCCGGTGCGGATCTGCAGGTCCAGCATCCGCTCCGGACCTCGTTCGGTGTACAGGGGCATGACGGTGGCGGGGTCCACGCCCTTGGCCTCGCACAGCGCGCTCGAAGTAGCCGTCGTCCAGGTCGTCCACGTCGATCTCGTCGTAGCCCATGCCCAGCAGCATCGCCCCCAGGATGGCCAGCACCCGCCACTCGCCGGGGTGCCCGGCCGGTGGGTCCATCACGGCGGGGGAGTAGTTGCCGACGGAGCGCACCGCCCAGCCCAGGATCAGGTCGTCGAAGTGGGGCTGCTCCAACGCGGCCAGACCGGGCAGGAGGACGTGGGCGTGGCGCGTGGTCTCGTTGAGGTAGTTGTCCACGCTGATCATGCAGTCGAGGGTGGCGAGCGCCTGGTCCAGGCGGGTGGGGTTGGTGCTGGAGATGACGGGGTTGCCGGCGATGGTCACCAGCGCCTTCCAGGCCCGGTCGCCGCCGTCCAGGATCTCCTCGGCCAGGAGCCCCACCGGCAGCTGTCCCAGGACCTCCGGCACGTCGCCCACCCGGGAGCGCCAACGGCCGAAGCTGACCCCGTCCGCCCACTGGGGGTCGTCCAGGCTGCTCACACCCCAGGCCACGGGCTTGGCCAGCATCAGGCCGCCCGGACGGTCGAAGTTGCCGGTGAGCACGTTGATGACGTCGACCAACCACGAGGCCAGCGTGCCGAACTCCTGGTTGCAGGTGCCGATGCGGCCGTAGAGCGCCGCCGTCGGGGCGCCGGCCAGCTCGTGGGCCAGGCGGCGGATGGTCCCGGCCGGCACTCCGCACGTGGCCGCGACACGCTCGGGGGACCAGTCGGCCACGAGGTCCCCGATGGTGTCCACGTGGTCCACCAGGGGATGGACGGACCCGGGGTCCACCAGGCCGTCGGCGAAGAGCACGTGGGCCATCGCCATCAGCAGGGCGGCGTCGGTGCCGGGCACGATGGGGACCCACTCGTCGGCCCGTTCCGCCGTTCCCGTCCGACGGGGGTCGATGACGACGACCTTGCCGCCGCGCTCCCGGATGGCGTCCATCTTGGCCAGCACGTCGGCGCAGGCCAGGAGCGACCCGCCCGAGGCCTGTGGGTTGCCACCCATGATCACCAGGTGGTCGGTCCGCTCCAGGTCCGGGGTCGGGATGGTCCACATGTTGCCGTAGAGCAGCATGGACGAGACGTTCTTGGGCCACTGGTCGATGGTGCCCGCGCTGTACAGGCACTCCAGCTGGGCCAGGCCGACGAACAGGCCGACGTAGCGGCTGAGCGAGAAGGCGTGGGCGACGGGGTTGCCGATGTAGGACGTGATGGCCGAGCGACCGTGGCGCTCCGCCACGCCGGCGATCAGCTCGTCGCAGCGCCGGAACGCCTCCTCCCAGCTCACCTCCCGCCACTCGTCGCCGTCCCGCACCATGGGGACGCGGATGCGGTCGGGGTCCTGGTGGAGGTGCCCGAGCGTGGTCCCCTTGGGGCAGATGAAGCCCTGGCTCCAGACATCGTCCCGGTCGGCGCGGATGAGCTTGACCTCCCGGTCCTCGACATGGACCTCCAGGCCGCACATGGCCTCACACAACGGGCAGGTCCGGAGGTGGACGGTGCGGTCGCCGGTGACGGTCCGGTCGTTCGGGGCGGGGCGCTGGTTCATGGCGGGGCGCTGGTTCATGGCGGGATGGTAGGGCCCGGTTCCTGAGGAGGACCGTGGGAACCGGGTGCCCACGCCGTTGGCATGCGCACGACCGGGGCTACGGTCGACGGCACGCCTCTCCTTCCGGGCGTTCATCGGGTCCTTCGGGTAGCAGGGCGGCTCCGACGTGCCGACCCACTGCTGAGATCCCATGACCCTGACCTCGTCCCTGGCCCATCCCGACCCGACCGGGGCGGCACCTGCGCCGCCCGGGCCGCCACCGGGGCCGTCGACCCCGGTGCTCCTGGCCCAACGGGCCTTCACGGCCCTCCTGGTGGTCGGGCCGCTGGCCGCGCTGAGCATCGCCGTCCCGTTCTGGTGGGGACACGTCATCCACCTCCGTGACGTGATCCTGGCCGTGGTGCTCTACGCCGTGACCGGCCACGGCATCACCATCGGCTTCCACCGCCTGTTCACCCACCGCAGCTTCACCCCCAACCGGACCCTCAAGATCGCGCTTGCCGTCAGCGGATCCATGGCCGTCGAGGGCTCCGTCATCGGATGGGTGGCCGGGCACCGGCGCCACCACCGCTTCAGCGACAAGCCCGGTGATCCGCACTCCCCCCATCGCTACGGTGCCGGCGTCGGTCGCCAGCTGCGCGGCCTGGCCTTCGCCCACGTGGGCTGGCTGTTCGCGGACGATCCCACCTGCTCGGCCCGGTACGCCCCGGACCTGGAGGCCGACCCCGACCTGGTCCGGGTCAGCCGGCTCTTCCCCTTGTTCGCGGCGCTGTCCTTCGCCCTGCCCTTCGGGTTGGGCTGGGCGCTGTCGGGCACCATCGGGGGCGCCCTCGGCGCCCTCCTGTGGGCGGGTGCGGTCCGGATGTTCCTGCTGCACCACGTCACGTGGAGCATCAACTCGGTCTGCCACATGTTCGGCACGCGTCCGTTCCGGACCAAGGACCGCAGCACCAACGTGGCTCCGCTCGCCGTGCTGACCATGGGGGAGTCGTGGCACAACCTGCACCACGCCTACCCCCAGTCGGCCCGCCACGGTGTGCTACCCGGCCAGCGGGACTCCTCCGCGGCGCTGATCCGGCTGTTCGAACGGGCGGGCTGGGCCACCGAGGTGCACTGGCCGGACCCGGACCGGGTGGCGTCCCTGCTGGTCGCACCGGTGCCTGCCCGCTGAGGTCGGGGTCCGGGCCGGCACGCCGGATGAATCGGCTCAGCGCCGACGCGTGAGGCGCACCCGGCGCACGTCGAGCGGCTCGCCCGTGGTCTCGTCCACCACGCGGGGCCGGACCTCGGCACCGGTCTCCGCGTCCACGAGCATGAGTGGTCGCGCGTCGTCGCCGAAGAGCCAGTCGTCGCCCCAGCGCCACATGGCCGCCAGCACCGGGTAGAACTCCGCGCCCTTCCGGGTCAGGCGGTACTCGTGGCGTTCCGGGTGCCGTTGGTAGGGCTCCCGGCGCAGCATCCCCTCCCGGACCAGGCGATCGAGCCGGGAGGCCAGGGTGGCCCGGGGGATGTCCAGGTGGGCCTGGAAGTCCTCGAACCGTCGGACCCCGCTGCACGCCTCCCGCATGACCAGCGGCGTCCACCAGTCGCCGATCAGGTCGGTGGTGCGCGCGATCGGGCACGGAGCCTGGTCGAACCGGGTGCGCCGCATCAGCCCAGGACCTCCACCCGGGCCGGCACGTGCTTGTGCCACGGGGTGCCGGCCAGCCAGTCGCGGTCGGCGCCGGAGGTGAGCTCGTTGGGCGCCGCCCCGGGACCGGCGGTGGCGCCGGCGTCCTCGCCGGTCAGGCCCATGCCGTTGGGCAGGGTGATGTGGCCGGTCCGCAGGGAGTCGTTGAGCTCCACCACCGTGGTGGCACTGCCCCGACGGGTGCTGACCGTGACCCTCGACCCGTCGGTGACCCCCAGCGAGGCGGCATCGTCGGGGTGCATGCGCAACGCGCCGTCGGCGTCCGAGCGCCGCCACGCCGGATCCCGGTAGATCGTGTTGGCGGTGGAGGACCGGCGCTCGCCCGCGGACAGGACGAACGGGAACTCCGGGCCACCCTGCGCCGGGCCGTCGGCGGGCAGCGAGGACAGCTCCTCCAACAACTCCGGCACCACCAGGTGGATCCTCCCGTCGGGATGGTCGATGCGGTTCCAGGTCTCCTCGTAGGGGTCCACGGTGAAGGTGACCCCGCCTCCGGCGAGGAGGGCCTGGAACAGGGCCTCGCCGTCGGCGTGGCCGGCCCGCTGCACCGCCTCCGGGAAGGCGAGTGCGCACGTCTGGGCCAGCCCCCACACCGCGGCGGCGGCCTCGTTGCCCGGGCCCAGGGTCGGGCCGAGCGTCTCGTACAGGACCGGCGCCGCCATGGGTGCCAGGTCCGGTCGTTCCGCCATGAGGGTCAGGAACGCGGTGGCGTAGGCGGCCCGGCCCTCCGCCGCCGCTTCGTGGAGGGGCCGGAGGTCGTCGTCGTCGTAGGCGCCCAGGGCCCGCACCAGCCGGCGGTGGATCTCCGGTTCGGGCAGCGTGCCGGGGAGGGGGGAGAGCACCGGGGCCCGGAGCTGGGCCACGTTGTGGGGGAACTCCAGGTTGAAGAAGGTCATCTCCCACTTCTCGAACTGCGATGCCGCCGGCAGCACGTAGTCGGCGTGGCGGGCGGTCTCGGTGAGGGCCACGTCGATGACCACCACCAGGTCCAGGGCGTCGAGCGCCTCCCGCATGCGGGGGGAGTCGGGCAGCGAGTGGGCCGGGTTGGCGCTCTCCACGACCATGGCCCGGAAGCGGTCCGGGTGGTCGGTGAGGATCTCGTCGGGGATGGCGGTGCACGGCACCAGCCCGGTGATGATGCGCGCCCCGGTGACCGGCGTGACCCGCTCCCGGCCGGGGCCGGCCGGTCCGCCTCCCCCTCCCAGGCTGGCGAAGCGGGAGTGGATGTTCATCGTCCCGGGCCGGGCGAAGTTCCCGGTGAGCAGGTACAGCAGCTTCTCCAGGTAGGAGTTGAGGGTGCTCTGCGGTGCCTGCTGGATGCCGAGGTCCTCGAAGATCGACACGCTGGCGGCCCCGGCGATGCGTGCGGCCGCGGACCGGACCAGCGACTCCTCCACGCCGGCCACGGCGCAGGCGGCGGCGATGTCCACGGCCCGCAGGTGCGTGGCCAGGTCGGCGTAGCCGTCGGTGTGCCCGACCACGAAGTCCTGGTCCACCAGGCCCTCCGCCACCAGCACCGCCAGCAGCGCGGACAGGCACCATGCGTCGGTGCCGGGGCGGACCTGGAGGTGGATGTCCGCCATGGCCGCCGTCTCGGTGCGGCGGGGGTCGATCACGACCATGGCCCGGTCCGGGTCCTTGGCGATCGCCTTGAGCACCGTCCGGGCCCGGGGGAAGCCGTGGGACTGCCACGGGTTCTTGCCGACGAACACCACCACCTCGGCCCGCTCGTAGTCCCCGGTGGTGTGGCAGCGGGGACGGCCGAACAGCTGGCCGTCCACCCAGAACTCGCCGGTCTTCTCCTGGGCCAGGGCGTTGGACGAGTAGATGGAGCCCACGGCGGCCCGCAGGGCCCGGCCGTAGCCGCCACCCAGGTGGTTCCCCTGGCCACCGCCGCCGTAGTAGAAGATCGACGCGCCGCCGTGGGTGTCGCGGACGCGGGCCAGGCCTGCGGCGACCTCCGTGATGGCCGTGTCCCAGTCGACGGCCTCGAACGTGCCGTCCGCCCGCCGGCGCAGTGGCGTGGTCAGGCGACCCCCGAAGTTCTGGTAGTGGTCCAGGCGCAGCGCCTTCTCACAGGTGTAGCCGCCCGATCCCGGATGTGACTTGTCCCCCCGCACGCGGGCGAAGCGCCGGCCGTCCAGGCGCACCTCGATGCCGCAGTTGATGGAGCACAGGATGCACGCGGTCCGGTGCCAGGCCTGGTCCCCGCCCGGGGACTCCGCCCCCTCCGCGGTGGTGCGGTCCTCGGTCGTGGTCATGGTTCCCTCCGGTGCCGGTGGCCTGCGACTCAGTTCAACGACTCAGTTCAACGACTGAACTGTAGCGCTCGTTGGTGCGTGCGGGAGGGGGCCGCGCCCTAGCGTTGGTGCCGTGGGACGACCGAGTGACGACGCCGCGGACCGGGAGCAGGTCGCAGCAGAGCTCGACGCGGTCCGCCCGTACCTGGACCTGGCCAAGGAGATCCAGCGCCAGGTGGAGCGGTTCGCCGCCGATGACGCGGCCGAGGTCGAGTCGTTGGTGCAGGCCATCGACGCCATCCCCCGACGCGAGCGGGCCCGCGTGGCCCGGGCCATCTTCGACCGGCTGCCGGCCGAGCAGCAGTGGACGATCGTGGAGCGGGTGTTCGGTGACGAGGAGATCAGCACGTACCTCGCGGAGGTCCGGGACCAGCGACTGCGACGGGCGCGTGAGGGTGACGTGCTGGGCTCACTGGCCCGGGCGGCCCGCGCCACCGGGCACCTCGACACCGCGGGGCTCCCGCCCGGGACCGAGCTGACGCTGGGCCTGTTCCGGCCCCAGGACGTCCGGGCCGCCGTGGCCCGGGGCCGCGACTCCGCCGTGTGCGCCCGGCGCCTGGTGCTGCGGGCCACGGCGGAACCCGGCGCCTTCCGCGTGGTCGAGGACGTGTTCAACCCCCGGCGGGGCCTGTTCGTGACCGCGGACTACGACGAGCGGGTCTGGTCCGAGGAGCGGCTGTCGGGCCACCGCCTGGTCCGGGTGGGCTCACTGGTGGACGAGGACGGCATGACGGCCCTGCAGCCGACCCTCTATCCCGGGGCCCGGGTGGACCTCCAACCGGACCGGGACGGGGCCGGCACGGAGGGCCGACTGCACCTCGGCTACGCCGTCGTCGGGGATGAGGACGTCTTCGCCCACCGTTCCTGAGGCGGGCGCCGTACAGTCGACCATGGTGACCTCCTCCGGAGGTCTCCATGGTCGTGACCTCCTCCGGAGGTCTTGAGACGGAAGGGCTGTTCGATGGATCCCCTGAGTGTCCTCGTCGTCGTGGTGGTCGTGGCGTTCCTGGTGGTGATCCTGGGCCTGCGCAGCTTCCACTCCATCGGCCCCTCCGAGGTCGGACTGGTGGGCAAGCGGATCGGCAGGCGCATCGGCGACGACCAGTTGGTCGCGCTCAACGGCGAGGCCGGCTACCAGGCCGACCTGCTCATGCCCGGCCTGCGGTTCAAGCTGTGGCCGCTGTTCAAGGTGGAGCGCTTCCCGTGGGTCCAGGTCCCACCGGACCACATCGGCATCGTCATCGCCCAGGTGGGCGACGCGGTGCCGACCGGCGCCAAGTCCGCGGTCTACAAGCCGGAGTTCGACAGCTTCGCCGACACCCGGGCCTTCCTCGCCAACGGGGGACAGCGGGGCGTGCAGCGTCCGGTGCTCCCTCCCGGCACCATCGCGCCGATCCACCCCATCGGCTTCGTGGTCATCACCAGTGACGAGGTGTTCGGCAAGCCCGTGTCCGACTCCACCCTCACCGCGGCCCAACAGGTGGAGGCCGCCGCGCTGCGGGTCACCCACATCACCCCCCAGGGCGACCGCGACGTGGTGGGCGTCGTCACCACGCTGGAGGGGCCGCCGTCGGGAGACATCGCCAGCCGGATCGGCGGGTTCTCCGACGTGACGGCCATGGAGCAGTCCGGCGCCGGCTCCGCGGTGCAGATCATCCAGGCCGTGCTGCGGTCCAAGAACGACCTGCACGACAACTACCAGGACTACCAGCGGTTCCTGGAGAGCGGCGGCTGCATCGGCCTGCAGCACGACCCGCTGCTCTATGGCTCCTACCTGCTCAACCCGTTCCTGGTGAAGGTGGAGCTGCGCGAGATGCTGGTGGTCCGCCAGGGCGAGGTGGCGGTCATCAAGTCCTACGTCGGGCTCCCCACCGAGGACACCTCGGGGGAGGAGTTCAAGTTCGGCTCCATCGTGAAGCCGGGCCACCAGGGCATCTGGTCCGAGCCGCTGCGGACGGGCAAGTACACGCTGAACCCCCGCATCTACGAGGCCGAGATCGTCCCCACGTCGATCCTGACCCTCAACTGGTCCCACGCCACCTCCGATGCCCACAGCCTGGACGAGCGCCTGGCCCCCATCGAGGCCAAGTCCAAGGAGGCGTTCGCGTTCAGCATCGACCTCCAGGTCCAGATCCACGTGCCCGACACCCGCGCCCCCAAGGTGATCTCCATGGTGGGCACCATGCAGAACCTGGTGAACGAGGTGCTGCAGTCGGCGGTGGGGAACTACTTCCGCAACAAGCTCCAGACCCTGGGCGCGACCGAGTTCATCGAGAAGCGCGACGAGGTCCAGAACGCGGCCGAGGGCTACATCCAGCAGTACCTGTCCCGTTACGAGGTGGAGACCCGGGGCGTGTACATCCAGGACGTGATCTTCCCGGCCGACCTGGTGGAGGTCCTCACCAGCCGTGAGATCGCGGCACAGGAGCGGGCCACGTTCGCCCAGCAACGAGCCGCCCAGGAGGCCCGGGTGAGTCTGGAGCAGCAGCGCGGCGTGGCCGACATGCAGGCCCAGCTGGCCCAGGCCAACGTGTCGGTGGACATCGAGAAGTCACGGGCCCAGGCCGCCAGCGCCCGGGCCGACGGCGAGGCCGCGGTGATCACGGTGACCGGCGCGGCGGAGGCCACACGGACCCGGGACATCGGCAATGCCAACGCGTCGGCCGAGGAGGCACTGGGCCTGGCCCGGGCCAAGGGATTCGACGCGCAGCGCCGCGCCATCGGATCGGAGCAGACCGCCATGGTGGCCGCGCTGCGGGAGGTGGCATCGGGCCACGTCAAGATCGTCCCCGACATCCAGGTCGGGGGCGACAGCGGTGTGCTCGGTGGCCTCGGCGCGCTGCTCATGCGCTCCCTGGCCGAGGGCAGCGGCGAACCTGCCGACGGCCTGCCCGCGGGCGGCGACGGCGACGTGGCACCGGAACCGGAACCGGAACCGGAACCGGAACCGGAACCGGAACCGGAACCGGAGACCGGACCGAGCTGACCGGGCTGACCGGGCTGACCACCGGCCCCGGGTCAGCGCCCGGAGTTGAGGTGGTCCAGCAGCTGGTGGTCGACGAGGTGGTCGTACTCCGGGTGCCGCTCGATCCAGCCGGCGATGAACGGGCAGAGGGGGACGACCGGCTCGCCGATGCCCTCCATCTGTTCCATGGCACCGTGGGCCAGGGCTGAACCGACGCCGCGGCCTCCGAAGCGGGGGTCGACCTCGGTGTGCACGAAGAAGTACCGGCCGCCCTTGCGGACGTACTCGGCGAAGCCGGCCAGCTCCCCGTCGGAGCGGACGGCGAACCGGCGGAGCTCCGGCTCGTGGGTGACCACGGGATCGGTCATGTTCCTCCTCTGCCCTCAGGACTCGTCGAACACCATGATCGTGCCCGAGTAGTTGGCCACCCAGACCCGTCCGGTGGACCCGTCGTAGGCGATGCCGATGGGGTGGTGGCCCACCGGGATCTCCTGCAGCTCGGTCAGGTCGTCGGCGTCCAGCTTGGAGATCGTGTCGGAGTCGTAGTTCACGTTGTAGAGCGCGGTGCCGTCGGTGGAGATGGCCATGGACCTGGGCTGGCTGCCCACCTGGACCTTCTTCACCACCGCGCCGCTGGCCGTGTCCACCTTGGACACGGACCCCTCCTTGTTGTTGGTGGTGTACAGGAACGCACCGTCGGGGCTGAGCACCACGTGGCGGGGACCCAGGCCCACGTTCGTGATCCAGCTGACCGAGAAGTCGTCCAGGTCCACCCGGGCGACCTTGGAGTCGCCCATGAGCGCGACGTAGGCCGTGGCGCCGTCGGGAGAGATGGCGATGCCCCGTGGGTAGCGACCCATGGGGATGCGCCTGATCTCCTGTCCGGTGCGCGTGTCCGCGACGCTGAGGTCCCACGTGCACCAGTTGCTGGTGAGCACCAGCTCGTCGTCCGGCGTGACCGCCACGTACTTGGGGACGGCGCCCACGGGGACGACCTGGTTGATCTTCCAGTCCTCGGTGCTGATCCGGTACAGGTAGCTGGGCGGGACACCGCTCTCGGGCGTGCAGCTGTCCTTGCCCTCCCGGAACCCGGGCCCGTACATGGAGTAGTTGGAGACGTAGACCTGCGATCCGTCCGAGGTGAACGCGGCCTCCACCGGTGCCCCTTGGTACTCGCCCGGCTTGTCGATGCCGAAGTCACTGAGCCGGACGGTGTCGGGCACGGTCGCCACCAGTGCGCCGTCACCGTCGTAGGCCGTGACCGTGTGGGTGTACATCATGTTCTGGGCCGTCACCAGGCCCTGGTTGGACGCCACCACGGACTTGGGGGAGATGTCGCCCGAGATCGTCGTGAACTTCTGCATCCGCAGGGTGTCCGCCGGTGGCCGGGGCACGGCCGTGGTGGTCGGGGCGGTGGTGGTGGGATCCTCGCCGGTGTCCCCTCCGGGGTGTCCGCAGTGCTGGTGTCCGCAGTGCCGGTGTCCGCCTGCACCTCGGCCCGGACGTCGTCACCGCCGCGTTGTTCCCACAGGAACGTGCCCACGCCCATCGACAGCACCACACCGGCGACCAACGCCACGGTCCAGCGGGTCCGATCCATCGGGCACAGCTTGGCATCCCGGCGTTCTGCGGCGGAATCAGCCCCCGGGGCCGGGCGCACTACCCGCCGGAGAGGGCCTGCATCAGCGTGACCTCCTCGGTGCCCGTGAGCGGCGTCGCCAGGTCCCGGACCATGTCCGGGCCGACGAAGACCCGCATGTGCGGGCGGAGCCGGCCCTGTTCGTCCACGACCCGGAACCGCAGGCCCGGGAACTGCCGGTCCAGGTCCACGAGCACCTCTCCGACGGTGGAGCCCGTGGCGCTGACACGTGGCGCTCCGTCGGTGTACGAGCGCAGCGGCGTGGGGATCCGCACGATCACCGGATGTCCGGGAGCGGGTCGGCGTGCTCGACCGAGTAGATCTCCGGCAGGTGCTGCGCGACCCGTTCCCAGGACCGGCCTTCGTCAGCGCTGGCCCAGACCTCGCCGCTGGTGGTCCCGAAGTACACCCCGACCGAGGGCTCGGCGTCCACGGTCATGGCCTGGCGCTTCACGGTGAACCAGGCCCGCTCCGGCAGCCCGAGATCGCACCGTTCCCAGGATTCGCCCGCGTCCGCGGTGCGGTAGACGGCGGGACGGCCGTCGGGGCTGGTCCGGGGCCACACGTCGGTGCCGTCCATCGGGAAGACCCAGGCCGTGTCCGGGTCCCGGGGGTGGAGCTCCACGGGGAAGCCGATGTCGCCGACCTCGGCGGGCATGTTGTCCCCGATGCGGACCCAGCGACCCTCCGGGCGTTCCATGCGGTAGATGCCGCAGTGGTTCTGCTGGTACAGGCGGTCGGGACGCTCGGGGTGGAGGCGCACGCAGTGGGGGTCGTGGCCGTAGTCCACCTCCTCCTCGGGGAGGAACGCGACGGCGCAGCCGGCGTTGAGCGGGGCCCACCCCGTGCCGCCGTCCGTGGTCTCGAACACGCCGCCGGAGGACAGCCCCAGGTACATGTGGGACGGGTCCCGGGGATCGATGTTGACCGAGTGGAGCATGGAGCCGTCGGGCGTGTTCTGCTCCGGCCACTCCGCCCACGTGGTCCACATGGGGTGGTCGTTCCAGCCGTCCACCGGGTCCCAGGTCGCGCCCCCGTCGGCGCTGCGGAACAGGCCCTGGGGCGTGCCTCCGGCCCACCACACGCCGGGCTCTCCACCGTGTCCGGGGGAGAGCCAGAACACCGCGTCCAGGCTGCGCCCCAACGGCTCACCGGTGCGGAACGCGGGGGGTCGTGAGGACTCCGACCAGGTGCGTCCCAGGTCCTGGGACCGGAACACCGTCGGGCCGAGGTGGCCGGTGCGGGCGGCCATCAGCAGGGTGCGCCGGTCGCGGGGGTCCAGGACGACGTGCTGGGCCACGTGGCCCAGGAAGACCGGCTCGCCGAGCTCCCAGGTGGTCCGGGCCCGGTCGCCCCGAAGGATGAACAGGCCCTTGCGGGTCCCCACCAGCAGTACGGGGCCCTCGTGGTGGTCGGCGTCGGCCATGGTGTGTCCTCCGGTCGGGGACGTGGTCGTCCGTGTCGGTGTGGGCGTTGACGGGGTAGGGACGACGGGTGGCCGCCCGAATCATCGGTCACCCACCCGTCAGGTCCACACCACCGTCCGTGCGGCCAGTCTTGCCGCCCCGCCACCCCGGAGGTCCGTCCGTTGCGTCACCAAGGGATCAGCCGACCGTCAGGGGGTCCGCCTACCGTGGTGGGCATGTCCTCGACGTCCACCTCGCTCCCGTCCGGAGGGTTCTCCGACGGTGAACTGGAACTCACCCTGGAATCCCACCGCCGGGAGCTGACCGGCTACTGCTACCGCATGTTGGGCGCCGGCTCGGAGGCGGAGGACGCGGTGCAGGAGACCATGGTCAGGGCCTGGCGGTCCATCGACGGGTTCGAGGGCCGCTCCTCCATCCGGTCCTGGCTCTACCGCATCGCCACCAACGTGTGCACGGACATGCACCGCAGCCCGCAGCGTCGGGCCCGGCCCATGGAGATGGGGCCCTCCACCGCCACGGCGGACGTGGTGCTGGGGCCACAACACGCCGAGCAGGCCTTCGTGCAGCCCGTGGCGGACCACCGGGTGATCTCGCTCGACGGTGACCCGGCCGAGGTGGCAGCGGCGCGGGAATCCGTCCGCCTCGCGTTCGTCGCCGCCCTCCAGCACCTGCCCCCCCGCCAGCGATCCGCCCTGATCCTGTGCGAGGTCCTGCGCTGGCAGGCGACGGAGGTCGCCGAGCTGCTGGACACCAGCGTGGCGTCGGTGAACAGCGCGTTGCAGCGGGCGCGGGCCACCCTCGCCGGCGTCCAGCTCCAGGAGTCCCTGGATCCCGTGGTGGACCCGGCCCACCAGGAGCTCCTGGCGGCCTACGTGGACGCCTTCGAGCGCTACGACATCCCCTCGCTGGTGGGCCTCCTCCGGGACGACGTGGTCCTGTCCATGCCCCCCTGGGACGTCTGGCTGGAGGGTCCGGCGGACCTGCACGACTGGTTCCTGGGCCAGGGCATCGGCTGCAAGGGAGGACGACTGCTCCCCGTGGAGGTCAACGGCACGGCCGGGTTCGGCAACTACCGCTGCACCCGGCCCGGCCTGTGGGAGCCGTTCGCCATCCAGGTCATCGAGGTCGCCGGGGGCAGGATCGTCGGCCACCACAACTTCCTGTACCCGGAGCGCTTCGGCGAGTTCGGCCTGCCGCCCCGCATCCAGGAGTAGCGGTACGGTCCCTCGCATGGAGCCGCCGGTCGTGTCCGTGGTCGGGGGCGGTCCCGCCGGGCTGATGGCGGCGGAGCGCCTGGCGACCTTCGGGGCACGGGTCACGGTCCACGAACGGATGCCGTCGGTGGGCCGCAAGCTGCTGGTGGCCGGTCGTGGCGGGCTGAACCTGACCCACGACGAGCCACTCGACCAGTTCCTGGACCGGTACGGCCCGGCCCGGGCCCGACTGGAGCGGGCGGTGCGGGCCTTCGGACCGGACCACCTCCGGGCCTGGTGCGACGGTCTGGGCCAACCGACGTTCGTGGGGTCCAGCCGGCGGGTGTTCCCGGAGTCGTTCCGGGCCACCGCCCTGCTGGCGGCGTGGCTGGAACGGCTGGAGGGCCTGGGAGTGCAGATCCAGGTCGGCCGGCGGTGGGAGGGCTGGGCGGGGGACCGCCTGGTCTTCGCGACCGACACCGGCGGCCGGGTGGAGGTGCACGCCGACGCGACGGTGCTGGCCCTGGGAGGGGCCAGTTGGCCCCGCACCGGGTCCGACGGCGCGTGGGTTCCGGTGGTGGCCGGCGGCGGCGTCACCGTGCAGCCCCTCCGGCCCGCCAACTGCGGGTTCGTGGTCGGGTGGTCCGGGCACTTCACCAGCCGCTTCGCCGGCCGGCCGCTCAAGAACGTCCGGCTGACCGGTGGCGGGCGGTCCGTCCGGGGGGAGGCGCTCCTGACCGACGACGGGATCGAGGGCACGGCCGTCTACGCGCTCTCGGCGGAGCTGCGCGACGCGATCGACCGGGACGGCTCCGCGACCCTCCTGGTCGACCTGCGCCCCGACGTCCCCGAGGCGGAGCTGGCCCGCCGCCTGGGCGACCGCCGCCCGAAGGAGTCCGGGTCCAGTTGGCTGCGACGAGCCGGTGGCCTCCGTCCGGTGGCCGTGGCCCTCCTGCGTGAGTGCGCCGGGGTCCGGCTGCCGGACGACCCCGCGGCCATGGCCCGGCTGGTCACCGGGTGCCCGGTCGTCCTGACCGCGGCGCAGCCGATCGACCGGGCCATCTCCACCGCCGGCGGCGTGGCCCTGGAGGAGGTGGATGACGCCTTCATGCTCCGGCGCCGCCCCGGCACGTTCGTGGTCGGCGAGATGCTCGACTGGGAGGCGCCCACCGGGGGGTACCTCCTGCAGGCCACGTTCAGCACCGCGGTGGCCGCGGCCGACGGTGCGTTGCGCTGGCTGGCCGGACGCGCCGCCGGCCACGCGGCCCCGTCCTACGATCCAGCGGTGGACGCACCCGAGACCGTGACCGATGCCATGGCCGTGCTGGAGGCCGACGGGTACCGGGGCGACTTCACGCTCGAGGGTGAGGCCGTGCGGTGCCACGGCGGCGGGCACGTCGGGGACCGGGCCCAGTTCGAGGTGGAGCGGACCTACCGGTTCGAGGGCGAGTCGGACCCCGGCGACGAGGCCATCGTGCTGGGCGTGCACTGCACGTCGTGCGGATCACGGGGCATCGTGGTGTCCGCGTTCGGTCCCGACGCGGACCCCGAGCTGGTGGGTCTGGTCCGGCTGCTCGGCAGCTGAGCCGCCGTGCTCGTGTCCGGCCGGCGCACCGGCCCGGGCGGGATCAGCCCGCCCCGTCGGTGGCGGACCGGATGGCGGCCTCCACCACGGAGGCGATGGCCCGCTGCCCGTCCGGCGTGGGGTGGAACGGCGCCTGGCTGGCCGGGTCGTCGAACCACAGCACCGACAGGCCGTAGGTCCACGGGTCCTCGGTGCACCACTCGTGGCCGACCATCGTTGCGGAGATGTCCGCGATGCTCACCCCCTCCAGGCCGGTGACCGCCTCCTCGAGGGTGTCCTGGAGCCTGGCCTGCAGGCTCTGCAGGTAGGCCTGCTCCTCGCCGGACAACGGGTACACGTCCCAGCAGTCGCCGTCGAGGCCGGCCGGGAGCGGCCGGTGGTAGGTGGTGAAGATGATCTTCGGCACCTTGCCGTTGCCGAAGCGTGGGTCACGGCCACGGGCCTGGATGGCGGCGACGATCTCCCGGTAGTGCCGGGTCAGTTCCCCGCTGGTGACCGGTTGCCAGAAGAGCTGCTCGACCGGGGCACCCGGGTTGGCCGCGGTGCAGTAGCTGGACCCGACGTCGTCCAGCAGCGTGCGGTCACCGCGCTCCAGCTCCGCCGCCAGCGCGGGCGCCCGCGCCGCCAGCGCCCTGGCCACGGCTCCGACCGGGTCCGCCGCCGCGGCGAGGGCCTCCACCGCGAGGGACTCGCCGGTGGTGTAGCCGGACACGCAGTACCGGACGATGGTGGAGAACGCCACGTCGTCCGCGCCGAAGGTGAGCACGACCACGTCCGGCTCCGCCCCGTCGTAGGCCGCGTTGAGCTGCTGGGCAGTGGCCCAGTCGCCGAACTGGGCCGGCTGCATGACGGTCTCACCGGTGGTCTGCTGGGAGGTGATCCCGTTCAGGTAGGTGGCACCGGTGCAGGCGAACGTGGCCAGGTCGGCTCCGAGCGCCGTGGTGGCGACATGGCCGTAGGCCGCCCCGTCCCGGTGGCAGAGCTGGTGGTCGCCCTCCCAACGGGGGTCCTCGGTGCCGCCGGTCCAGGAACTGCGGTCGGGGTCGGAGCGGTCGTACCCGTAGCGGTAGCCGTAGGCGATGCCCTCGCCGGCGGCGACCGAGTCGCCGATCACGACCACCGAGAGCCTCCCGTCCGGTGCCCGGGCCGGGAGCGAGGACCCCACCTCGGTGGTCGGCGGGGCGGCGGGCACGGTGTCGTCGTTCGACGTGCAGGCCGCCGTCGCGGTGCCCAGCACCGCGACGGCCAGGGCGCCCAGCGCGTGCCGGGGGGTCCGTCGGCGCATGGTCCGACGGTACCGCCGTGACGCGGTCAGGCGTCGGTGGCGGCGTCGATGCGCTTGCCGACGCCGCGCACCTGGAACGCCATCACGATCTCGGTGATGCCGCGGAACAGGGCGAAGAACCCGACCCAGATGAGGATCAGCGCGGCGCGCGCGGGGTAGTACTGCTGCGAGGCCCAGAAGCCGAGCATCAGCTCCAGGATGCCCACGACCAGTCCGAGCCACCAGATCTCGTTGGTGTGGCGGTCCAGGACGGCGCCGACGATCTGGAAGGTTCCGGCCAGGACCAGGATGAGCCCCAGCACCGACGCCAGTGCCCAGAACGCGTCCTGCGGGTTGATCCAGCAGTACAGGGCCGCTGCCAGCAACAGGACGCCGAAGATCAGGTTGAGCCAGCGCCACCCGCTCCGGAGCAGGCTGAACACCAGGAGCTCGTTGACGGCGGCCATGGCGAACACCACGCCCAGGATCACACCCACGGTGCCGATCGACGTGGAGGTGAACCGCAGCACCACCAGTGCCACCAGCAGCCAGATGATCCCGGTGACCAGGAACAACCACCAGAGTCTGGTGGCCTCCCGGAAGGCCCGGGCGTCGACGATCACATCGGTCTCTTCGGTCATGGTCATGGGGACCCTCCTGACAGGCGGTGGCTGACTGCCGTGCAGTCAGACCCCCTCGGTGGGCGGCACGTTACCGACGGCCGGTGACGGGGTCAGGGATCCACGTGCTCCAGGCGGAGCGTGGTGTCCACCAGCAGGCGGAACCGGCCCCGGCCGGCCTTCTGCAGGCGGATGGGGGCTTCGCGCTCGTCGAGCCGGCGCCGGAGCAGGATCAGGCGGCTCTCCAGGTTGTCCCGGTACTCGGGGAGCTCCAGGGACGGGTCGAGCCGGACCTCCCTGTTGGTGAAGTCCACCCGGCCCTCCGCGTCGAACTGGCAGAGGAGGGACCAGAGGATCCGTCCGGCGACGCCCTTGATCAGGTAGTCGCCGTCCAGGAACGTGCTGCCGTCGGCGGGGAAGAAGCGGACCTGCGTCACCGATCCGGGAGCGGCCAGCGAGAGCGGCCGGGCGGGCGACGCGGCCTCTCGGGGCAGCGGCGCGGCCTCGCTCGGCCTCCACGGCGGCCCCGACGAGCGCAGCCACCACCCCCAGCGTCGTTTCGTCACGGTGACTGAACGCCACCGGCCGGTCGCGTTCTGCGAACAACACCCCGACCACCTGCCCGAACGCGACCGCCGGCACCGCCACCTGGCTCCCGGCATCGGCCAGGCCCGGCAGGGCGATCACGCCGGTGACCTCCACGCCGGCATCGGCGGACCGGCGCTGCACGGTGCGGGAGTACTTGTCCATCTGGCGGATGTTGCCGACCCGCACGACGGTGCCCCGCTCCGCGGCCAGGCCGATCACCCCCATCCCCACCTCGACCTCGGACCCGATCCCCCCGTCCGGGTAGCCGTGGGCCGCCACGGTGTACAGGCTGGTGCCGGACTCGTCGGCGAGGAGCAGCAGGCTGTGCTCGTAGCCGAGGAGCTCCGCCAGCCCGTCGACGGCCAGCCCCACGAGTTGGTCCAGGTCGGCGCTCCGGGCCAGTCGGCCCGCCAGCTCGGCCACGGCGGCGACGCGGTCGGTGCCCGGGCGGTCGGTGCCCGGGCGGACGGCGCCGGGGGGGACGTCGGCGCCAGCGGTACCGGGCGGGTTCGCGGCGGCGCCACCACCCACCACACGTTCCAGGGACACGACGCGGTAGATGTCGGCGGCGCGCAGCCGGAAGACGTCCTCCATACCGGACAACGCGGCCAGGGTGTCCACGTCGGTCCTCAGGCGCTCGAAGACCGGGCCGCGTCGTTCCGTGCGCTCGTAGGCCAGGGCCAGCCGGTACTCGTCGTAGGTGACGGGGTCGATCAGGAGCAGGTTGGCCCGCGGGTTCTCCGCCAGGTTCCGGGCGGTCTTGGAGAAGAACTGGTTGGACAGCGCCACCCGGTGGTCGTCCACCATGCGCACGCGCGACAGGTAGGTGACGTTGGGCGTCCCCCCGGCGGAGGACGTGGCGACCACCGCCGGCACCGCCCCCTCGAAGCACTGGTGGATGTCCGCCAGCCGGAGGCCCGAGGGGTCCGGCCCGTCGTCGGTCACGCCGAGCCTCCGTCCGGCCCCACCGGCGCACCCGCTCCCGGGCCCGGCGTCTGGTCGAAGAGCTCCTCCATCTGGACCGTCACGGCCGTGAGGCCGGCCGGCACCAGCTTCTCCAGGAGGTCCACGGGGAACCCGTCGACCTCGTGGATGGCGTCGAACATGGCCCGGCGGTAGCGGCCGGACACCCTGGCGTCCTCCGCCGTGGCCGGCTCCGTCCGGAGCACCCGGCCCTTGGCCTGCACCGACTGCAGGGTCCTGATGTCGGTCGCCGTGCAGGCGATGGGAGCTCCCGGCAGCACGGCACCGTCCAGGACGGGGTCCCCGGCGGGGACCAGGAGGCGGATGCGCCCGTCGTCGGAGGACATCGTGCACCCCCAGCCGCGGCCCGCGTACGGCTCGCCGTCCGGCCCCGTGATCCCCACCAGCAGGGCGGACCCGCTCCTCAGGAGGTGCTGCGTTTGCGGACCGAGCTCCACCCCGTGCTCCCGTTGCCGACTTCGGAAGTTCTTAGCATTCGCTGCGGGGCCTTTGAGGAGCGGGGCGGACCGAACCGTCCGACGATGGCGAACGACCACGACGACGGCGGGCCGACAGCCGGACCCGCCCCACGGAAGGACCGACATGACCGACATCACGCTCCCCGCCGAAGCCTCCGACGTCGCCCCCGACGTCGCCGCACTGACCATCACCGGGATGCGCTCCCGGCCGGAGTTCGGCCTGGTCGCGGTGGACCTGTACCGGGACATCCACAAGGGCATCCGGGCCGAGCTGTTCTCCGTGACCGGTGAGAGCGGCTCGGTCGACCCCGGCGACCGGCTGGGACGGGCGGCCCTGGCCGCCCACGTCCGGGACGTCGTCGGACTCCTGGCCGACCACGCCGACCACGAGGACGCCCACATCCAGCCCGTCCTCGAACGCCACCTGCCCGAGCTGGCCGGGACCATCGGGACCGACCACGCCCGCCTGGAGGAACGGACCGGTTCGTTGGTGGAGGTCGCAGGACTGGTGGAGGCGGCCCGGCCTGCCGACCAGCGGGCGCTGGTGCACCACCTGTACCGGGAGCTGGCCTCGTTCACCGGCGACTACCTGCGCCACCAGGACGTGGAGGAACGCGTGGTCATGCCCGCGCTGGAGTCCGCCGTCGGGGTGGAGGCCGTGCTGGGGATCCACCAGGCCATCGTCGGCTCGATCCCGCCGGAGCAGATGGCCGCCTCGCTCGCGGTCATGCTGCCGGCCATGAACCTGGAGGACCGGACCGACCTGTTGGGCGGCATGCAGGCCGGTGCACCGCCCGAGGTCTTCGCCGGGGTGTGGGGGCTGGCGGGCTCCGTGCTGGACCCGGCCGACCTCCGGGCGCTCGGTCGCCGCCTGGGCCTGGACTGAGGGCCCCGGGGGTGCGCCCGGGCCCGGGGCGGGGCACGGGTGCACCCGGCACGCGCCGCTACGGTGGCCACAGGACCGACCGGGGGTGCAGGCGACCGTGAGCGAGGCCAGCGGACAGGCGGGCGTGGAGCCCATCACGGATGACGACGCGACGATCGCGGCCGCCCTGGCGGACGTGAGCATCCCGACGCTCCTCCTGTCGTTGGTCCACATGACCGGTGACATCGCCATCCTGGACGAGCTGCCGCGGCCGGCGGGGATCTACCTCAACGAGGTGCAGGGCTTCATGTCCCCGGAGGACCAGGCCGCCGTGCGGGCCCGGGCGCTGGAGGTCATCACCGCCTACCGCGACGGCGGCTGCGTGCTCCCGCCCCCGCCCGACGCCGGACGACGGTCCACCGCGATGATGAACGTGCTGGTGGCCGACGAGGTCCCCGACGAGTACGTGCCGCTGCTCCTCGAGGAGCTGGAGCTCGACGGCGTGGACGCCCGGGACGGCGACTGGGGCGCCGCCATCCCCGACGACGTGCGGGCCGGCGCCCACGTGGTGGTCATCGGCGGCGGGATGTCCGGGATCCTGGCCGGCATCCGCCTGCAGGCCGCGGGTCTCCCGTTCACCATCGTCGAGAAGAACCCGGGCGTGGGCGGCACCTGGTACGAGAACCGCTACCCCGGCTGCCGGGTGGACGTGGGCAACCACTTCTACTGCTACTCGTTCGCGCCCAACGACGAGTGGACCGAGTTCTTCGCCCGCCAGCCCGAGCTGCAGGCCTACTTCGAACAGGTGCGTCACCGACTTCGGCGTCGGCGACCACCTCCGGTGCTCGCACGGAGGTCGTCGCCGCCCGCTGGGACGACGACCGTGCCCGTTGGACGGTGACCGTCCGCGGCGCCGACGGCGTCCAGCGAGGACCTGGAGGCCAACGCGGTCATCAGCGCGGTGGGCCAGCTGAACCGGCCCAGGCTGCCCGACATCGCCGGCCTGGAGGACTTCGGTGGCCCGGTCATGCACTCGGCCCGGTGGGTGGAGGGCACGGACCTGCGCGGGCAAGCGGGTGGCGGTGATCGGCACCGGCGCCAGCGCCTTCCAGATCGTGCCCACCATCGCGGAGCGAGGTCGGCCACCTGACGGTGTTCCAGCGGTCCGCGCCGTGGATGTTCCCCAACCCGCACTACCACGACAAGGTGGCACCGGGCGTGCGCTGGGCGCTTCGCCACCTGCCGTACTACGGCCGGTGGTACCGGTTCCTGATCTTCTGGCCGGCGTGCGACGGCGGGCTGCCGGCCATGCGGGTCGACCCCGACTGGCCCCACCAGGACCGGGCCGTCAGCGAGGTGAACGACGCGGCCGCGGGAGGTCTTCACCCAGTGGATGGCCGACCAGGTCGGCGACGACGCCGAGCTCCTGGCCAAGGTGGTGCCCGACTACGTGTGCCTGGGCAAGCGCACCCTGCAGGACAACGGCAGCTGGCTGGGTGCCCTCACCCGCGACGACGTGGACCTCGTCACCGAACCGATCGAACGCATCGGGTCCGACCGGATCGTGTGCACCGACGGGACCGAGGTCCCGGTGGACGTGATCATCTGCGCCACCGGGTTCCACGCCAACCGCTACCTGTGGCCGATGGAGATCACCGGCCGGGGAGGCGTGGTGCTGTCCGAGCAGTGGGGCGACCGGCCCACGGCGCTGCTGGGGATCACGGTGCCGAACTTCCCCAACCTGTTCTGCCTCTACGGGCCGGGGACCAACCTGGCCAGCGGGGGCAGCCTGATCTTCCACTCCGAGTGCCAGGTCCGGTACGTGATGGGGTGCCTGGCCCGCGTGCTCGGGGGCGGGCACCGCGCCATCGAGGTCACCGCCGAGGCGCACGACGCCTACAACGAGCGCCTGCAGGCCGAGTTGGCCACCATGGTGTGGTCGCACCCGTCCATCCGGAACAGCTGGTACCGCAACGACGACGGGGACATCTACATCCTGTCGCCGTGGCGCCTGGTGGACTACTGGCGCTGGACCCGGGCGCCGGAGCCGGACGACTTCATCCTCACGTGAGCCGGCCCGGGTGAGCGCACCCCGACTCCCTCCCGGCCTGCCGGTCCCGTCCGGGCACAACCTGGCGGTTCGGATCACCAAGGACGCGGCCCGCCAGGTGCGCGCCGGTCACCCGTGGCTGTTCGACGCCTCGATCACGTCGCTCCGGTCGCCGGCCGCGGCGACGACCGCTCCGGCGGCCGGCGACCTGGCCGTGGTGTTCGGCGACGACCGCCGGTTCCTGGCCGTGGGGCTGTACGACCCCGCGTCGCCCATCCGTGTCCGCGTGCTGCACCACGGCGCCCCCCTCGCCGTGGACCGGGCCTTCTGGGCCGCGCGGCTGGCGGAGGCCTGGGACCGGCGGGGCGACCTGACCCGGTCGCCGGAGACCACGGCCTGGCGGTGGGTCCACGGCGAGAACGACCGGATGCCGGGCCTGGTGATCGACCGCTACGGATCCACCTCGGTCATCAAGCTGTACACGTCGGCGTGGATCCCGCACCTGGCCGGGGTGCTGGACGTGATGGCCGAACGGCTGGGCCCGGACACGGTGGTGCTCCGCCTCGGGCGCAACGTTGCCGCCGGGCCGACCTTCGGGCTGTCCGACGGCGCGACCATCCAGGGGCCGGTCCCGCCCGGACCGGTGCCGTTCCGGGAGCACGGCCTGCACTTCGTGGCCGACGTGGTCCACGGCCAGAAGACGGGGCACTTCCTGGACCAACGGGACAACCGGGCCCGGGTGGGCGAACGGGCCGCGGGGCGTTCCGTCCTGGACGTGTTCTGCTGCACGGGTGGGTTCAGCGTCCACGCCGCCGCCGGCGGGGCACAGGAGGTCCACGGGGTGGACCTCAGCCGCCACGCCGTGGAGGCGGCCGGGGCCAACATGGCCCGCAACCGCGACCGGCCCCCCGTGCGCGACTGCCGGTACCGGAGCACGGTCGGCGACGCCTTCGAGGTCATGGCCCGGCTCGCGGCGGCGGGGGAGCGCTACGGGATGGTGGTGGTGGACCCGCCGTCGTTCGCGTCCAGGCAGTCCGACGTGGGGGCCGGGCTGCGGGCCTACGGTCGCCTCACCGACCTGGCCCTGGCCCTGCTCCGTCCCGGCGGCACCCTGGTCCAGGCCTCGTGCTCGGCCCGCATCTCCGCCGAGGCCTTCTTCGCCCAGATCCACGGGCGGGCCGGACGGGCCGGCGTCCGCCTGGCCGACGAGGTCCGGACCGGGCACGCCGTGGACCACCCCGTCGGCTTCGCCCAGGGTGCCTACCTGAAGGCCCTGTTCGCCACCGTCGCCTGACGCGCCGCCGCACCACCGGTGTGCCGTGGGACAGTGGGGCGGTGCCGCAACCGTTCCTGTCCGACCGCGACTGGGCCTTCGACGTGGACCCGGACCACCTCTGGGGGCGGATCGCCTCCGTGGACGAGTACGCGCGCTGGTGGCCCTGGCTCCGGCGGTTCGATCCCGCCGGCGGGTTGAGCGAGGGCGCGCGGTGGCGGTGCGAGGTGGCACCGCCGCTTCCGTACCTGGTCCGCTTCACGGTGCACCTGGACCACATCGAGCACGGCAGGGAGGCCCACGCCACCGTCACCGGCGACGTCCGGGGCGAGGCCACCCTCACGGTGGCCTCCACCGTCCACGGCGGCAGCCGGGCCCGCCTCCGCTCCCGGCTGGCCCCGGCCAACCCCCTGCTGCGCAGCGTCGGTCGCATGGCGCGTCCGGTGGTGGAGTGGGGGCACGACTGGGTGCTGGACCAGGGCCGGCGCCAGTTCGTGAGCCGGGCCTTCTGACCGGGAACCGGGGTGCCGCTCAGGCGCCGCCGTGGCGGTCGTCGGGGGACAGCCGCTCGGGCAGGTCCGAGGCCGGACCGTCGTGCACCAGCTCGCCGTTGGCCAGCATGATCCCCCGCTCGAACCGCTCGATCACGTCCGGGTCATGGGTCGCGACGACCACGGTCGCGCCGTCGGCGCGCACCTCGTCCAGGATCTCCAGCAGCGCGAGACGGCCGGGGGCGTCCAGGCCGACGAAGGGCTCGTCCACCAGCAGCAGCGAGAAGGGCCGGGCCAGCGCCACGGCGATGGCGGTCTTCTGGCGGAGGCCGCGGCTGAACTGTGAGGGCAGCTGGTCCTCCCGGCCCCGCAGGCCGATCCGGTCCACCAGCTCCTCCAACTCCTCGCTCCATCCGGGGCCGCCGTGCATCCGGTTGATGTACTCCAGGTGTTCCTTGACGCTCAGGTCGTCGTACAGGACGGGGTTGTCCGGCAGCCACGACCGCCACGACCGGGCCTGCAGGGTGTTGTTGCCGAGCCCGTGGACCAGGACCTCGCCCTCGGTCGGCTCCAGGACACCGGCGGCCAGGCTGAGCAGGGTGGACTTGCCGGAGCCGTTGTGGCCGACCAGCACCACGGACTGTCCCTCCGGCACCTCCAGGTCGACCTCCTCCAGGGCGGCCACGTCGCCGTAGTACTTGGAGAGGCCCACCACCTCCAGGGCCGGGGGCGTGACCGGCTCGGGGGCTCGGCTGGTGCGGCTCATGTGGTGCTCCGGGGATCGTTCGGGGACGGGGCCGGACGGGACGGTGCGGGGGCGGTCATGCCGGGGACCTCCCCATGCCGGCCTCGGCCATGGACCGGTGCAGGTCCGCCCGGAAGCGGACCCACAGGAACACCACGGCGCACAGCAGGGCGACGGGCACGGCGGTGGTGGCGACCACCGCGACCGGGTCGGTCCCGTCACGGGCCGCGCCACGGGCGACCAGCACGGGCACCAGGCCGATGACGGCGATCAGGGGGGGCCACACGGTCCGGAAGAGGAGGCGGGGGCCGGCGACCTCGGGAGGGATGAAGGCCTCCTGGGAGCTCTCCAGGATCGCCTCGGACACCACCGTCACCGCTGCGCCGCACACCCCGGCCACGGCTCCCGGGAGGATGGCCATCAGGCCCACCCGCAGCACCTCGGGATCGGGGCCCACCGCGTAGGCGGCACCCACCGCCACCAACCCGACGCCGACCATCACGATCACCGGCTCGGCCAGGTGCCGCAGGAGGATGAGGCCCTCGGGCTCGGGACGGGCGGAGAGCAGTCCGGGGTGGTCGATGTCCTGGGCCAGTGGCTCGGTGGCGTCCAGTGCGGCGACATAGGTGGCCAGTCCGGCCACCAGGATCAGGGGGGTGGTGCCGCCCCACATGCCGCGGAGCGCCAGGCCCACCGCGGCACCCAGGACGAGGACCCGACCGACGCGGACCACGGGCCACCGGGCCACGCTGCGCAGGTCCCGGGCCAGGACCGGGAACCTGCGGGCGACGGGCCCGGGCAGGCCGGGGAACCAGGGGCGGCCCCGGGGGCGCTCGGACGCCAGCTGCCGCCGGAGCAGCACCACGGTGCGCAGGTCCTGTTGGGTGACGGCGAAGCGGAGCTGGCCCACCAGGGCGGTCCGGCGGCGGGCCTGCTCCACCGACAGCCCGCCGATGACGAGCACCCCGATGACGGACAGGACGACCGCCACCGCGACCGGCACCAGGGACACCGGGTCGAAGCCGAGCGGCCAGACCACCACCCGCCCCAGGACGGTCAGGGGCGCGGTCGGGCCGTACCCGGCCACGTCCGCGATGGACCATGCCAGCAGGAGCCACCCCGCCAGGAGCGGCACCCATCGGGGCACCAGGCGGCTGGAGGTCACCAGGCCGGCGCCGAGCGACAACGCCGCCACGGCGGCACCGAACACGGCACCACTGGCGAACCAGGGCAACGCTGCGCCGCTCAGGCGCTGGTCCATGAGCCCGGCGGCCAGGCCCCCGACGACCACGCCGGCGAGGACGCCGTAGCCCAGGATGCCGATGGTGGGCCGACGCAGGGTGGTGCCGCGGTCGATGGGGGCGAGCAGGAGGTGGTGCACGTCGGCCGCCTCCAGGGCGACCGGACCGCCCCGCGACCCGGAGCGGATGCCCACCAGGAGGACGGCGGCGGCCAGCAGGCCGAACCAGGCAGGTCCCTCCTCCAGCACCCGGGTGGTGCCGGCCGGGTCGAGCTTGGTGTCGCCCACCAGTCCGGACGCGAAGACCACCACGACGATGGCGGCCAGGGCCGTGGTGTAGGCCCGGTACGCCATCTCGCCCCACTGCTGGTCACCCATGCGCCGCCGTCGGCGTCGGCCGCGCAGGTCGGCCAGCGCCTGGCGCTCCTCGGGGGTGTCCACCAGGGACTCGGTCGTCACTTCCCCCGATTCTTCCAACCGGCGGCGGGGACCGACGAATCCGGCTGTCAGTCCGGCCGTCGCCCCAGCGCGATCACGGCCGGGAAGAGCCGGTGGTTCTCCTTGTGGACGTGCAGGTGGGTGTCGGCCTCCAGCTCGGACAGGCCCCGGTAGAGGGCCCGGTAGCTGGCGCAGCCGTCCTCCGGTGCGGTGTACCCGCCGGTCCGCTCCCGCAGCAACGCGAGGAGATCACCGACCCGATCGTGCTCGGCCAGCATCACCGCGATGGGGTCCCTGACGCTTCCCGTGGGGGTCCCGCGGTGGGGGGTGGCGCCGTCCAGGGCCCGAACCATGGGGAACAGGACCCGTTCCTCCTTCAGGAGGTGGGGCTCCAGGTCGTCCCGGAGGGCACCGAACGCGGCGGCGACCCCGGCCAGCTCGGGGTGGCGCAGGCCGTGCACGGCGGTCACCTTGTCCATGAGCGCGCCCAGGCGGGGGAGCTCGCGGTGCAGGGAGGCGTGGTGGGTCTCCTCCAGGTGGTCCACCAGGTGGGGGGGATCCATGGTGGCCCAGTCGGCCGGCGGTTCGGGAGCCAGCGCGCCCAACTCCCGCACCACCTCGTCGGCGTCGAGCCCCGCCTGCTCGGAGGCCTCGAGGACGGAACGGTCGCCGTGACAGCAGTAGTCGAGGCCCAGGCGCTCGAACACGCGGGCCGTCGCCGGCCGTGCCGTCACCAGGTCACCCAGGGATGTCCCCGCGTCGATGGAGCTCATGTCATTCCTCCCGTTCCCCAGGCCCAGTGGACGCCGGCGGCGGTGACGAGCACCACGGCGAACCCGAGCAGCATCTGGCGTGCACCCAGGACCGCCACCCGGTGCGGCGGCCGGTGTGCCGTGATCCGTTGCACCGCGACCACCCCACCCACCGCAACGGCACCGGCCAGCAGCGAGCGCTGTGCCATCACCGCGGTCGCGGCCAGCCCCATGGCGGCCAGGTCGGCCCGCAGGAGCGTGGTGGTGTCCACGGCACGGTGGTGCAGGCCGGCGATCACGGCGCGGACCGCGGGGATGGAGGTCACGGCCCTGGCCGCGGGGATGAGCCACACTCCGGCCGCCAGCGCCGTGGGTGCGCCGTCCGCCAGCACGATCATGGCCGCCACGCCGCTGATCCCGACGGCGCCGGCCAGTTCCGGGACCAGGCGACGGCTCCGGGACCGCATGTCGAACCAGAGCTCGAGCCCCACCAGCGGGGCGACGAGCAGCAGGGGCCACCAGAACGCACCGTCGGCCAGGGCCACGGCGGCGATCCCCAGCGCGCCCAGCGCGACGAGTTCGACACCGGCCACGGCGGCGGCGACCCTGGTCCGGCGCAGGGCCCGACCCCGCCGGAGGTCCACCAGGAGCGTCTTCACCGGGGTGCGCGACACGAACCCCAGCACTGCCGCCGCGGCCAGGCACCACCCGGCCGCCCCCGGGGCCACCAGCAGGCCCAGGAGCGCGGGCTCGAGCGTGAGCCCCCATCCGCCGTGCTCGGCCGGCACCGCGACGGCCCGCAGGTCCGACCGGGGGGCCGGTGCCACGTCGGTGCTCACGACGCCCTCACCGCGCGCTCATGGGGTGCCGGAGCGGGTGTCGGAGCGGGAGCGGATCATCTCGACCCAGTACTCGTCGGGCGGGCCCACGAAGGTGATGGCCGACTGGGGACACACCGACGCTCCCAGCCAGGCCGCCTCGGCCAGCTCGGCCGGCACCTCCAGCAGGTGGAGGTCGACGCAACCGTCCTCGTCCAGGTCGTAGACGGCGGGCGCGAACCGGTGGCACAGGCCCCATCCCTGGCACAGCGACGGATGGACCTTGACCCGGACCGTCCCATCGGCGGCATCCATCAGGCCGCTCCGGTGAGGGAGGCCAGCGAGGTGCGCGACATCTCGGCGGTGAGCTGGCCCCGGGCCCGGGACCACGGCACGTGCAGGGCGCACGTGCCGCCCCCGGCGCAGGTCCGTTCCTCCAGGACGCACCGACCCGTGTCGGTGGGTCCTTCCACCGCCTCGATGACCTGCAGCACGCTGAGGTCCGCCAGGTCCGCCACGACGACGTAGCCGCCCGTGGGGCCGGGCTCGGACCGGACCCATCCCCGGGCCAGCAGGGGTGACATGACCTGGGTCAGGAACCCCGCGGTGGTGCCCACGGAGCGGGCCAGGTCGGCGGCCTTGGCCCGCGGCGGCGGATCCGCCGTGCCGGCCCGGCGGTCCAGCTCCAGCAACGCCCGGGTGGCCAGGTCCGCCTTGCGGGTGATCTCAAGTCGCATAGTGGGAGACTAAGGGATTGCGTGGTGTCAGGGCGACGGTCGGAGCGGGGTCATCGGTCACGGCTGCGGCGGCGACGGTTGGCGTAGCCTGCGGCGGGCGCGCACGAGGGGGAGCCGTGGCGGAGCAGCGATCCAGGCAGGAACGACCGGGCGTCCCGGCGGTGCCGTCCCCCATGGACCTGGGGCCGGGGTCGTGGCTGTGGCGCTACGCCGGCGACAACCGCCTCGGGTTCACCGGGCTGTCCGCGGGGATCCTGCAGCTCATGCACCCCGGCCTGGGCGCCGGCGTGGTGCAGCACTCGGCGTTCTTCACCGAGCCCTGGGACCGCATCTTCAGGTCCATCCCGGAGATCATCGGTGTGGTCTACGACGGGCCGGAGGCGGAGGCCACCGGGCACCGGGTCCGGGACTACCACCGGCGCATCGCCGGCACCGACGACCAGGGTCGCCGCTACAGCGCGCTGGACCCCGGCACCTTCTGGTGGGCCCACGCCACCTTCCAGTTCGCGGTGGAGCGACTGGCCGACCGCTTCGACACGCACCAGCTGTCCGGCCCGGAGCGGGAGGAGCTCTACGCCGAGGGGGTCGAGTGGTACCGGCGCTACGGCGTGAGCATGCGCCCGGTCCCGACCGACCGCGAGGGGTTCCGGGAGCGGTGGAACACCTGCTGCGAGGAGACCCTGGAGATGACCGTCGCGGCGGAACGGGCCATCGACATGGCACTGCACGACAAGGTCGAGGACCTGCCCGGCATGCCGTGGTGGACCCAGCCGTTCCAGCGGGAGGTGATCACGCCCATCTTCCGCCTGACCGCCATCGGCGGGTTGCCGGCCAGGGTGCGGCGTCGCTTCGGCATCCCCTGGGGAGCGGTGGACGCGGCCCAGCTCCGCGCCTTCGAGGTCTGGGTGCGGGAGACCTGGCGGTTCGTGCCCCGACCCATGCGGTGGGCCCCACGGGCCGCCGACGGCTGGCGCCGCGAGGCGCAGCTCCGCCGGACGGAGGCCGGAGCGGCGTGAACCGCGGACCCGACGGGGCGGTGGCTAGAGCTTGGTGACGGCGTCGCCGCGACGGATCACGCCGGGGGCGATCACCCGGGCGTTGAGCCCCCGGAGCCGGAGCTCCTTGCCGGCCGGGGAGTTGACGAACCGCACGGCGTCCTCCCCGAACCGCTCGCGGAACTTGGCGCACCCGTTGTGGGGGCGCTCGGTCACCTCGATCACGGCGCTGCCGACCGACAGGCGCGTGCCGGCCGGGAGGTTCCCCGTCCCCAGGTCCAGGTCGACGTAGAGCTGGTCCCCGGCCAGCGCCCGGTCCTGCGGCGTCGGGGCGAGCAGCGCGACCATGCGGGAGCTCATCACGTTGAGCTGCATGAGGGGATGGGCGGAGCCGTCGGGCGTGTGGCGGGAGCCCCGGACGGACCAGGTGTCGCCCACCAGGCCCAGCTCCAGGTCCAGCTCGCCCTCGTCCAGGACCTCCCGCTCGTCCACCGCCGGTCGGCGGACGATCATGTCCAGCGTCCCGGTGCGACCGGGCGCGGCGCGCAGGTGGTCCAGGGCTGCTTCCAGGGTGGCGGTGTCGGTGTGGGCCATGGCTCGAGTGTGGGGCATCCCGGTCCGCCGGTGCCCGTCGATTTCGGGCTCGGCACCCGGGCGACCCCCGGTCAGGCCATGGGGCCGGCCGGGAGCGGCCCGCGGTCGTGGGCGTCGCCGTCGTCCCCGGGGTCGAGGTCGGGGTCGCCCGCCCCGGCTCCGCCGCCCTCGTCGGCCGACAGCCGGTTGACGGTGGCCAGGCGGGTCCGGCCGATGCCCTTGAGGTCGAACACCCGTCGCACCCGGTGGGTCTCGAGGTCCGCCCGGTCCTCCATCGCCAGCAGGTACTCCCGGGGGATGACGACCTTGCCCCGACGGGCCACGTCGGTCATGCGGCTGGCCAGGTTGACGGTCGGGCCGAACACGTCGCCACCCACGGTGATGGTCGGGCCGTACGCCACGCCGCAGTGCAGCTGCACCGGCTCCGGCCGGTCGGCAAGGCGGTCCAGCAGGTCCAGGCCGATGTCCACCCCGTCCTCCAGGGTGTCGGCCAGGAACATGACCTCGTCGCCGATCAGCTTCACCACGCGGCCACCGCGGGCGGACACGACGTCGAAGGCCGCCGTCTCGAAGGCGTCGATGACCTCGGCCAGCTCCGGTGGCGTGAGCTCCCGGGTCAGCTTGGAGAAGCCCGAGATGTCGGCGAACCCCACCGCGCACTCGGACAGGTCCTCCTCCGCCCCCAACCAGCGGCTGAGCGCGGCCACCAGGTGCCGCCGCCACACGTAGACCAGGGAGTCCTCCAGGAGCGCCAGCAGCGAGGTGTCCGGGTCGCGCTCCATGGCCTGGATGCGGTCCCACGGTGAGAGGTCCGGCTCGCCGGCCGGCATGGAGAGGAGGATGTCGTCCAGCACGGCGGCCTGGGCCTCGGCGATGCGGGAGAAGGACGCACCCAGCAACCGGGCCAGGCGGAGCACGGCGTCGTCGTCCAGCAGGTCCGCCCCCACCATGGACACCAGGCGCCGTGCCATCTGCACGTCGGTGTCGCCGAAGGCCACCACGTCCTCCGGGACCTCGGCGAAGCCCATGGCCCGCCACCACCGGACCATCTCCTCGTGGGTGACCCCGACACGCTCCTCCATGTCCCTGCGGCGGTACACCGGGGGATCCAGGCCCACCATGCGGGACAGACCCGCCACCCGTTCGGGGTCCACCGGCCGGCGTGTCTCCCCGGACGGCACCTCGCCGATCGTCACGGTCAGGCCCGCCGGACGGTGACCGTGACCACGTCGGCGGTGGGGTCGGCCTCCACCGTCAGCCGACCGGCGTCGGGGGCGGAGGTGACCTCGCCCCCGTCCACCACCACCGTGTAGCCGGCGGGGTACGCGCGCCGGGGGACGACGATGCTGGTGGGAGCGGTGACGGCGTGGTCGGCCCGGAACCGCAGCTCGTAGTCGCCCGTGGCGGGCTCGAAGCGCTGGCTCAACGGCCGTCCCGCGGTGGCCTGCGCGGACGTACGGACCAACTGGGACTCCACCACGTCCGGGTAGCGGCCGTTGTGCCAGTGGAACCACGACAGCAGGTGGTCGTCGGCCAGCCGGGCCGGCAGCGTCACGTTGAGGGGGCTGGCGGAGGCCCCGAACTCGGTCAGCATGGCCGGAGCCGCCCACGCCGCGGCCTGGCCCCGGGCCCGGTCGACGGCCTCGGTGAACCGGGCGTCGCACCAGGCGTTCGCCTCCGGCGACGGCTGCACCGGCTCGCCGCCGTCGGTGTACAGGCAGTAGGTGTGGAAGGACAGGCCCACCTGGCCGTGGGCGGGCGGCGGCATCTGCGCCGCGGCGTAGACGGGGAACATGGCCTCCGGCTCCCACCACACCGGGAGGTCCGGCGCCGCGGCCCGGACGCGTGCGGTGATGCGGTCGTAGAGGGCCGAGGCGCGGGCGTCCAGGTCCGGGCAGCCGCCCAGGACACAGGACACCACCGGCGTCCCCGGGAACGGCTCGTTGATGAGCTCGACCCCGATCACGTTGGGGGCATCGGCCATGCGGCCGGCCAGCGCCGCCACCCCGTCGGCGTACGCGTCGACCACGCCGGTCCCCGGCGTCACCGGGGCATTGGCCCACCAGTCGTCCCACTGCCGCAGGGACCGGGGGGTGAGGTAGGCGGCCGACCAGCCGATGGCGTCGGCCAGGCCCTCGGGCAGGGTGGTGTCCAGTGCGGCGGCCTCCGGCGTGGTGGCCCACGACGGCATCCCCTCGAACACGTCCTGGTGCAGGTCCAGGAGCACCCACATGCCGGCGCCGGCCACGGTGTCCACCACCGCCCGCACCCGATCCAGGTAGGCGGGGTCCACCTGCCCCGGCGCCGGCATGAGCGCGGCCGGCCACACGCCCAGCCGGATCCCGTTCACGCCGTCGGCGGCCAGGCGCTCCAGGTCCGCAGGGTCCAGTGCGCCGTCGGCCGGCTCGGTGATGAACGGCGCGCGCTTGGCCACCGAGTTCACGCCGTGGATGAGCACCACCCGGCCCGCGCCGTCCACCAGGTCCGCGCCCCGGAACCGCAACGGGGGGACCAGGTCCGGCTCGGCGACGGAGACCACGTCGGTGGCCGGGCCCAGGGTCACCACGGGCGGGGCGTCCGCGCACGCAGCGGCCACGGCCACCAGGGCGGCGACGAGTGCCACCGGCCCCACCTTCGCCGTCCGGCGCCCGGACCCCGCGATCCCTCGTCCCACAGGCATGGGCGGTCACCGTAGCCGGACCGCGTCACCTCGGTCGTGGCCGTCCCCGGACGTCCCGGCGCTCCCCGCGACTCCCGGCGCGACGGGGCCCGCTGGTACCTTGGCCGGTGTCCTCCGACCCCTTGTGGTGGCCCTGACCATGACCGTGCAACTGGATGAGCAGGCCGATCCCGCTCCCGTTCCGGATCCCACGCCACGCCCCGTCAAGCAGCTGGTGCTGATCTCCCTGGCCGCCGTGCTGGTGGTGGGCGCCGGGCTCCTGGCCGCCGGATGGGACCGCGGCACCCCGCCATGGGCCGGACGGGTGCTGGAGTCGACGCAGGCCAAGCCCGACATCACCCTCACCGACACCTCCGGGCGGCCGTTCAACCTGCGCACCGACACCGCGGGGAAGCTCACGGTCCTGATGTTCGGCTACACCCACTGCCCGGACGTGTGCCCCATCAACCTGGCCACGCTGGACAGCACGTTGGACTCCCTCGGCCCCCGGGCCCGGGGACAGGTGGAGATGGTGTTCGTGACCGCGGACCCGGCCCGGGACACGCCGGAGGTCCTGCGGACGTACCTGGACCAGTTCGACGTGGAGTTCATCGGCCTGACCGGCACCGAGGCGGAGGTCGCCGCCGCCCAGGAGGCGGCGAAGGTCCCCATCGCCACCCTGGACCAGCCCGATGCGAAGGGCGACTACACCGTGGGACACGCCACCCAGATGATCGTGTACGGGACCGACGACCAGGCCCGGATCGTGTACCCGTTCGGCACCCGCCAGGTCGACTGGTCCCGCGACCTGCCCCGGCTGCTGAACGGCGAGGAGCCCGCGGCGTGACCGCCCCCGACGTGGTTCGGCCACCCCGCCGCCGCTCCGCGGTCCCGCTGGCCCTGGCCGTGGCGGCGCTGGCGGTCGTCGTGGCCGGCGTCGCCCTGCTGGTGGCCCGGGACGACCGTGCCGGCGGCACGGCACAGGTGGGCGCGGGCGAGGCCGTCGTGGGCGCGACCCGGGCCGGGGCCGCGTCGGCCTACGTGACGCTGGACAACGACGGCGACGGGACCGACCGCCTGGTGGGCGTCACCAGCCCGTCGGCCGGTGCCGTCAGCCTGCACGTCACCGAGGAGCGGGACGGCCTGTCGATCATGCAGGAGGCCGACGGGCTGGACGTCCCGCCGGGGAGCGGCCTCACCATGGCCCCGGGTGGCACGCACCTGATGCTGGAGGACCTGGCGCAGCCGCTGGAGGCCGGGTCCACCGTCACCCTGCGGCTCTCGTTCGAGCGCAGCGGGGACGTGGAGGTCCGGGCGGAGGTGCTCCCGCTGGAGGCACTGGCGGAGCGGGTGGGCCGATGATGCAGCGCGTGGGCCGGGGTGGAACGATGGTTGCGATGCAGATGACCGAGCCGGTCGGCACCCGGACCCCGGACGTGGCGCCATGAGGTGGTGGTGCTCGGCGGTGGCGGAGAAGTGGACGTGGGCCCCGCGTCCGTACCTGGGCGTGTGGATCCTGTGCCTCGGGCTGGGCGCGGCGTACTGGCGGAGCTGGACCCACCACCGGGACCAGTGGGTCCCGGACGAGCGGGACCGCCGCCGCCCGCTGTGGTTCGGGCTCGGCCTCCTGGCGCTCTGGGTCGCCTCCGACTGGCCCGTCGGTGCCCTGGGTGGGTCCTACCTGGCCTCGGTCCACATGCTGCAGTACATGATCTACACGCTCGCCGCGGCACCGCTGCTCATGCTCGGCACGCCGGAATGGCTCGGTCGACGCATCCTGGCCGCCACCTGGCTGCGCACCGTCTACCTGGCCATCTCCAAGCCGACTCATCGCCGCCCTCATCAGCAACTTCGTGCTGATCGCCACCCACGCCCCGGTCACGGTGGACCTGTTGCGCTCCAGCCAGTTGGGGTCGTTCCTCCTGGACATGATCTGGCTGGTGGCCGGCTTCATCCTGTGGACCCCGATCATCAGCCCGCTGCCGGAGGCCCAGGCCCGCTCCGCGCCGATCAAGCTGGTGTACCTGTTCGCAGCGGCCGCCCTCATGCCCATGATCCCCGGCGGGTTCCTCACCTTCTCGCCGCTGCCCCTGTACGCCACCTACGAGCTGGCACCCCGGGTCGGCATCGAGGCACTCGACGACCAGCAGATGGCAGGCGTGGCCATGAAGGTCGGCAACCTCCCGGTGATCTGGACCGTCATGGCGGTGATCTGGTTCCGCTGGTACCGCCGTGAGGCGGGCGACCAGCGGCCCACGGTGGTGCGCGACCCGGTCACCGGCGCGCCGTTGCGGGCACCACGGGCAGCGCGTCCAGCCCCCGGAACGGACCGCGCTGGTGCCAGCGCAGGGGTTCCGCCGTCCGGCTGAGCCCCGGCGTGCGGCGGGCCAGGGTGCCGAGCATCACCTCGGTCTCGGAGCGGGCCAGCGACGCACCCAGGCAGTAGTGGGCGCCGAACGCGAAGGACAGCGGGGCCGGACCGTCGCGGCCGGGCCGGAACCGGTCGGGGTCCGCGAACTGCGCCGGGTCCCGGTTGGCGGCGGCGAGGTACACCAGCACCGGTTGCCACGCCGCCACCTCCACCCCGGCGATCACCACGTCCTCCAACGGGACCCGGGCCACGTAGAGCGTGGGGGTCTCGAAGCGCAGGAACTCGGCCACCACCGCGGGGACGTCCCAGTCGCCGTGCACCACCGCCTCCCACCGGGTCGGGTCCTCCAGGAGGACCGACATGCCGTTGGTGAACAGGTCACGGGTGGTGCGGTGCCCGGCGGAGTACAACGTGGCCGCCAGCGACAACAGCTCCACCCGCTGCAGCCGCTGGCCGTCCTCCTCGGCCAGGAGCAGTGCGGACAACAGGTCGTCACCGGGGACCTCCCGGCGCCGGTCCAGCAGCGCGCCCAGGTAGGCGTGGAACGCCTCGGCCGCGTCGACCGCCGCCACCAGGTCGGCGGAGGAGACCTCCACCCCCAGCAGGGGGGCCACGGCATCGCTCCAGCCGGTGAGCAGGTCCCGGTCCGCGACGGGGACGCCGAGCATCTCGGAGATGACCAGCGACGGGAGCTGGTGGGCGAACCTCGACAGCAGGTCCACGGCTCCGTCGCCGGCCTCCTCCAGCACGCCGTCCACCAGGGTGCCCGCGGTGGCCTCCATCCAGGGCCTCAACGCCGCCACCCGGCGGGGCGTGAAGACCGACGACACCAGGCCCCGGACCCTGGGGTGGTCCGGCGGGTCCAGGAAGTTGATGCGGTGGCCCATCTCGTTGCGGGCCGCGCCCTCCGGGAGCCGGTCCAGGTAGCGCAGGGCGATGGGGGAGGATCCGCAGCCGGGGTGGCGGAGCACCTCCATGGCGGCGTCGTAACCGGTCACGGCCACGAAGCCGTCGGCCAGCACCGCCACGGGCGCCACGGAGCGCAGGTCGGCCAGCACCGGGTAGGGGTCGTCCGCTCCCACCAGGTCCGAGGTCGTCAGGTCCACCGCTGCGTCGCCCCGGTCCATGCGACCCGTCTAGCACGCACGTGGATGACGTCGGAGTCCGGCGCCCCGCCCCCTAGCCTGAGCGGCATGGTGATGGCAGATCGTCCCGAGGTCCGGACCGCATCCACCCCCGTGGCGGCGGTGACGCTGGTGGGCCTGGCGGAGAACCTGGTGAACGCCCTGGCCCGCGTGCCGTTCCGCCAGCCCTGGCAGGGGCCGTCCGGTCCGGTCCAGAACGTGGGTGCCGGCGTGACCCGCCAGATCATCCGGTCCTTCATGGGGTACTCCACCGGGCTCCCCATCGAGGAGTTCCGTTCCATGGAGCGTGCGCTGGACAGCCTGTGCAAGGTGGTGCTCCCGCCCTGGGTGGTGGTCCGCGACGGGACCAGCGTGGGGACCGGGGTCATCAACGGCGTGCCCGGCATCTGGGCCCGTCCCCGCACCGGCCGGGTGAACGGCACGGTCCTGTACCTGCACGGCGGGGGCTACATCGGCACGTCGCCGATGATGTACGCCGCCTTCGTCGGGGCACTGGTCAAGGGCACCGGCTGCGAGGTGTTCGTGGCCGACTACCGCCTGGCGCCCGAGTTCCCGTTCCCGGCGGGCCTCTACGACGCCGTCGACGCCTACGTGGGACTGCTGGAGGCCGGCGTCGACCCGTCCAACCTGGTGGTGGCCGGTGACTCCGGCGGCGGCGGCCTGGCCACGTCGTTGATGGGGGAGCTGTTCACCCGGGACCTGCCGCGACCCGCCGGACTGGTGCTCTTCTCCCCGGAGGTCGACCTGGACCTGGACGACCCGTCGGTCACCGACAACGCCTCCAAGGACATCCTGCCCTGGAACATCCCGGTCACGTCCTACCTGCACGGGGTGCAGCCCGAGGACTCCCGGGTCTCCGCGGTGTTCGCCGATCCGATGTGGTTCCCGCCCACCTTCGTGGCCTTCGGGTCCGAGGAGATGTTCCGCGACGGCATCCGCACCTTCGTCGACCGCCTGGCCGGGGCCGGGGTCGCCACGGAGTCCCACGAGGAGGAGGGCATGTTCCACGTCTTCCCCATCGTCATGCCGTGGGCCGGTTCGGCCCGGCGGGTGTTCGGCTCCGTGGACCGGTTCGTGACCGAGCACGTGGTGCCGACGGGCGACGCCGTCCTGGAGGACGTGGCGTCGGTCCCGGAGCCGGCCGACGACCCAGCCGGGGTCGGCGGCACCCTCCGGTCGATCTCGTAGACCTGCGACCCGTGGCGGGTCGCATCCCGACAAGTTCGGCGGCATCCGGTCGATCTCGTCGACCTGTGACCCCGGACGGGTCGCATTCCTACACGTTCGGCGTGGGGCGGGCCGGGGGTCAGGGACGGTCCGCCAGGGGGAGGGCCAGCCCCAGTCCGGTGGCCACGGCCCGGCCGGTCTCGGCCGCGGTGAGGTACGGCTCGATGTCGTGCGGGTGGCGGCCGTTGAACACGTACTCGTCCCGCAGCCGGTCCCCGAAGATCGGCGCCAGCCGGGGAGCGGCCATGGTGGCCAGGTCGCCCTCGGCCGCCACGTTGGTCCACTCCCGCACGCAGGACGGCCAGACCCCCCTGCCGTCGACCGGCGGCGGGTCCAGCCGGTCCAGCACCAGGTCCGGCGTGCCCAGCGGGGAGCCGACGGTGATGAACTGGGCCAGGTCGAACTCGGGGTGGGCGCACAGCACCTGGTAGGCGATCACGGTGCCCATGGAGTGGGCCAGCACCACCTTGGTGTCCGGTCCCAGGTGCCGCTCCAGCCGCTCGTGGATGGCGGCCTTGGCCGCGGGGTCCACGAAGTAGCGGCCCAACAGCTCGGTGGACCGTCGGTTGGTCTCCGCCGCCATGGCCTTGGCCACCGCGTCGAGCGCGCCCGGGCCGTCGGTCTGCAGGTCCTCCAGCGTGTCGGCCAACCCGGCGTGGTCCACGCCGCCCGCATCGCCGCCCCCGGACAACTCGGCCAGCACCTCCTCCGGTGACCGCGGCTCCGGACGGACCAGGTCGCCCCAGAACGCCACCGACACCGACCGGTGGACCCGTTCCAGCGGTACGTCGTGCAGGTCCACCCCGGCGGCCCACAGGCCGTCCAGCAGGGGCGGGGCCCAGCGGAATCCCAGTCGGACCGGGCCCCACATCTCGTGGAACGCGCCGTGGACCATCACCACTTCTGCCATGGGACGCAGTGTGGCAGGGTGCGGTCCGGGCACCAAGGACCGTCGGACGGGCGGTCCCGACCACGGGGAGGGTCCCGGCATGGGACGTACCACTGGAGGACTGACCGGGTTGGCGGGGCTGGGGCTGGCGGCCGCGGCCGCGGCCGAGGTGGTGTGGCGCCGTGGCCGGGACTGGGGCGCGACCGAGGAGGAGCGCACGGCCCCGTTCCCCGGCGACGAACTGGTGGCCGGGCCGGCGTCGTCGTTGACCCGGGCCGTCACGGTCGAGGCACCGGCGGAGGAGGTCTGGCGCTGGTTGGTGCAGATCGGCCAGGGTCGGGGTGGTTGGTACAGCTATGACGCGCTGGAGAACCTCCTGGGACTGGACATCCACTCCACCGACGAGGTCCGGCCCGAGTGGCAGGACCTGGCGGTGGGTGACCGGGTCGTGATGATCCGCCCGGGCTGGATGGGCCTCGCGGACGGGTTCGGCCTGCCGGTGGCCGTCCTGGACCCGCCCCGGGCCCTGGTCCTCCGCGAGGACCCCGACGAGACACCGTGGGACGCGGTGTGGTCGTTCCTGGTGGTCCCCGTCGGGCCGGGCCGCTGCCGGCTCGTCTCGCGCAGCCGGGCCCACACCGCTCCCGGCATCGGCGCCGCGCTCGGGACGCGCCGCGGCCCGTCCCATGGACCTGGTGACCCTGTTCATGACCCGCCGCATGCTGCTGGGCATCCGCGACCGGGCCGAGGCCGCCTTCTGACGGGGACGGTGGACGGCCTGCCGACGTCGCCGGTGGTGTGACGCACGGCGACCCCGGCGGCAGGCGTGGCGGCGCCGCCGGTCGGGTACCGTGCCCGTCATGAGCGTCGCAAGGATCCAGGTGGAGGTGCGGGGATGACGATCGTGGAGCCACCGGCGGACTCCTCGGTGACCGACTGGGCCACCGATTTCGACCACACCGACGAGGCCTACGCCGCGGCCGCCCCGGAGATCTGGGACGACCTCCGTGAGCGCTGCCCCGTGGCGCACTCGGATCGCTTCGGCGGGACCTGGCTGCCCACCCGGCATGACGACGTGTCCGCCATCGCCCATGACACCGAGCACTTCAGCTCCCACGGCGTGATCGTGAACGACTTCAAGCCCGGCATCCCGGCCCCCGTCGGCTTCGCCCCGCCCATCACGTCGGACCCCCCGTTCCACCAGGTGGCACGCGGCATCCTGCTCCCTGCCTTCTCCCCCAAGGCCATCAACCCGCTGGAGGCGCCGACCCGGGAGTTCTGCGCCGGGCTCATGGACGACATCGTGGACTCCGGCCGCACCGACGTGGACGCCGCGACCGACTACGCCCAGCACATCCCCGTCCGCGTCATCGCCCACATGCTGGGCGTGCCGCAGTCCGACGGCGACCGGTTCCGGGAGTTCATCCACCGCATCCTCGAGAAGCCGGGCCAGACGGGCCCGACCAACGAGGAGGACACGATGGTCCACTACCTCGACGGCATCATCGCCGACCACCGGGAGCACCCCAAGGACGACCTGATCGGCTACCTGCTGGACCAGGAGATCGACGGCGAGCCGCTGACCGAGGACCACGTCATGGGCACCGTCGCCCTGGCCCTCATCGCCGGGATCGACACCACCTGGTCCGCCATCGGCGCCAGCCTCTGGCACCTGGCCCAGCACCCCGGTGACCGCCGACGCCTGCGGGACGAGCCCGAGCTCATGACGTTCGCGGTGGAGGAGTTCCTGCGCGCCTACGCCCCGGTCACCATGGCCCGCATCGTGGCCAAGGACACCGAGGTGCGGGGGTGCCCGATGTCGGAGGGGGACTGGGTGCTGCTGCCGTTCCCGGCCGCCAACCGTGACCCCGAGTTCTTCGACGACGCCGACGAGTTCGTCATCGACCGGCGCAAGAACCGCCATGCCGCGTTCGGCCTGGGCATCCACCGCTGCCTGGGCTCCAACCTGGCCCGGCTGGAGCTGCGGGTGGCCATCGAGGAGTGGCTGCGCAGGGTGCCGGAGTTCGAGCTGTCCGACCCCGGTGGCGTGCGCTGGTCCACCGGCCAGGTCCGTGGTCCCCGTTCGTTGCCCGTGACCGTCCTGGAGGTCGCCCCGTGAAGATCGTCTTCGACCGTGAGGCCTGCCAGGGCCACAACCGGTGCCACATCCTGGCCCCGGAGCTGTTCGACACCGACGACGAGGGCTACGCCGTGCTGCTGGTCGCCGGTGAGGTGCCGGCGGACCTGCTGGAGAAGGCGGAGCTGGCGGCGGACAACTGCCCCGAGTTCGCGATCACCCTGTCCGACGACTGACGGGGCTGACCGTCGCTGGTCAGGGGTTGACGACCTCGGCGGTGCACCCGGGCTCGAGCGTGCCGTCGAAGGCGCCGACCATGAACCGCTGCATCCTCGACCCCTCGAAGGAGAGGTCGCCGGAGGACCGGCCCAGGGACCGGGCCGAGATCTCGCCCGGGATGGAGAAGTGGCTGGCCGGGCTGGTCAGCGCCTGGGGCCGGGCCAGGTCGAGCTGGAGGTGGCCCTCCGCCTCACCGTCGGGGCAGTAGGCCGCCGACCGGAACGAGTCGAACATGGCCCGGGACATGCAGTCCGACGGAGGAGGCACGTCCGTCGGGTCGGTGCCGTCCGGCGTCACGCAGTGGATGACCTCGTCGTCGGTGCCCTGCGCCATGAGGAGCGGGACCGGCCGGCCGTCGACCTCGGGGACCTTGGGGAAGGGGTTGTCGCCCAGCGGGCCGGGCTGGTTGAAGCGGATCCAGTCGCACCACACCTGCAGGCCGGCGTCGTCGCTGGTGGCGCAGGTGCGGTCGGCGCCACCCTTGAAGTACTCGCCCTCCGAGTAGTCGGCGGGGAGGTTCCACAGCGCGGGGACCAGCATCTGGTGCGCCTCCGCGTTCCGGTACTGCGACGTGGCCTCCCCGATGACCTTGGCGTCGGCGCCGGCCAGGCACTGCGGCATCACCGTGTTGATGGTCTCGATCCCGGTCGGGGTGGCGATGTCCTCCAGGACCGGTTCGGGGGTGTTCGGTGGTGAGGCCGGGAACTCGGCGTCGGGTGAGGGTCGGTTGCCCTGCGCGAACTGGTTCCAGGACCCGAAGATGAACGAGAACAGCGCCGGGCCGATCTGCAGCTCCAGGGCCGGGATGGGCAGGTTCAGCAGCTCGGGGATGCCCTCGTGCATCTCCCAGTCGGCCAGGCCGTCCCCGTAGGCCACGCCGGGCTGGTCGCCGGGCTCGGCCACGAAGTTGCCGGCCGGGGCCAGCGCGGCCACCCCGGCCAGCTCGATGGTGGGGGTGGGCCGGGACGGCTCGGTCCCCTCCAGGTAGGTCTCGGCCAGTTGGCCCGCCCACAGCGCGGCATGGCCCCCCTGGGAGTGGCCCCAGGTGATCATGTCGTAGCGGTCCGGCGTGTCCGGGCCGAAGACCTCCTGGCCCAGCTGGGTGGCGGCCCGGGCCGAGTCCAGCACGTTGGCCGCCGCGACCCGGCCGAGGATGTAGGTGTCGTCCGGCTGGTAGTCGGTGGCCACCACGGCCCACCCGTTGTCCATGGCGTACTGCAGCGCGCCGTCCTCGGGCCGTCCCTGGTGCTTGCCCAGCAGGCTGCCCCACGCCACGGCCTGGATGCCGCCGGGCATCGGGCCCCAGAAGTGGGTGGCAGGGTCGCTGGAGGGCAGGCAGCGCTGTTCCAGGCCGATGGTGCCGTGCGACCAGGCCAGCAGCCGACCCCCGTCGCCCGACCCGGAGCCGATGGTGCGGGGTCCCGACTCCGGAAGCGCCACGGTGCCGCACACCAGCTGCAGGTCGGTCTCGTCCGCGGAGGTGGACACGTAGAGGACGCGCCACACCCGGGCATCGGTCGGGAAGCCGGGGCTCTCCTGGTTGGCCGCGGTCAGCTCCTCGCTGCTGACCAGGTCGCCGGGACCGAGGCCGGCGGGGACGGGACCACCGACGCCGGAGGACCCCCTGCACGGCGGTTGGGCCTGCGGCGCGGGTGCCTTCGTCCCCACGTCGCACGCGGCCAGGGGCACCAGGGCGGCGACGGCCAGCACGACCAGCAGGGGGCGCGCCGACGGGACCTGCGTGCGGGGTTCGGGGGACGCATGTGTTCCTGTCGGCAGGCGGTGGCGTCGAATGGAGGGCTCCGCTCAGGCCGCGGCGCCGGGGGAGCGGCGCAGCTCCAGGTCCACCAGCCAGCCCTGGTACCAGTCGGGGTCGCTCAGCTGCGAGGGGTGGTGGCCGGGCAGCGACGAGACGAACATGGTGGGGAGGACCTCGAACGCGAAGCTGACCGCCAGGCGCACCAGCCGGAACCAGGTCAAGGGGTTGCGAAGTCGCCTCCGGGCCCGGAGCTGGGTCAGGGTGGCCACCAGGTTGAACCAGGCCAGGAGCGCCAGGGAGCAGGCCCCGGCCCAGGCGTAGCGCGGGCGGGAGCCGTCCACGGCGCGGTAGACGTCGAACGCCACGGACTTGTGCTCCACCTCCTCGGCCAGGTGCCACAGGAACAGGTCCGTCGCGGCGGGATCCGCCCCCCGCAGGAACTCCGAGAGGTGGTCGCTGGTCCACCGGGCCAGGCAGTAGGCGATCGTCTCGGATGCGGCGGCGAAGGCCAGGTTGAACCGGAGGCTCCGCGTCCGCCCCAGCCAGCGGTACGTGCGCCGCATCCAGCCCTCCACCCGGGCCAGGGCAGGGACCTCGCCCACCAACAGCCGGTTGAACACCCGGTGCTCGCCCTGGTGCTGCATCTCCTGGTGGGCGAAGGCCTCGGCGACGGCAGCCAGGTCCGGGTCCAGGCCGGGAACGGCCTGGCGGACGGCGCCGACGAAGTACGGCTCCACGAACGGCATCATCAGGGACACGCCGTTGGCCGCGGCCACGAACTCCGGTGCGGCCGGGTTCCAGTCCGTCACGGCCCCGTCGTCCAGGGCGAAGTCGATCCGCCGCCGGACGGGCACGGCGGGGGAGGACACAGGGTCGGTCACCTGCTCCGTATCGGCACGAACACCCCCGGGGTGCAGGACTTCCTCCATCTGCCGGCCACACCGCCCCTCGCGCCTCCCCGCCCCAGCCCCGCAGCCGAACTTGTAGGAATCCGACCCCTCACAGGCTCCAGTCCTACGAGAACGGGCCAGCGGGGCATCAGCGGGGCGTCAGGTGGCCGGATCCGCCTCCCGGCGCAGCAGTTCCGCCTTGCGCCCGACCCCCCAGCGGTACCCGGCCAGGGAGCCGTCGGCGCGCACGACCCGATGGCACGGGACCGTCAGGCCGACCGGGTTGGTGGCACAGGCCCGTGCCACGGCGCGGGCCCCCGTCGGCATCCCCAACGCCTGGGCCACCTGGGCGTAGGTGCGGGTCTCGCCCCGCGGGATGCGTCGCAGTTCCTCCCACACCCGGATCTGGAACGCGGTGGCCCGGACGTCGAGGGGGACGCCGTTGAGGGCGTCGTCGCCGTCGAACCAGGCCACCACCGCGTCGGCCAGGGCGGCCAGTTCCTCGTCGTCCCGCTCCAGGGAGGCGTCGGGGAACTCCGCCTCCACCTGGCCGAAGGACGACTCCGCGGAGTCGTCCAGCCGGAGGGCGACCACCCCGTCGTCGCTCGCGACCACGAGCGCCACCCCGACCGGTGTGCCCACCGCGGTCCAGCGCAGCCGCCGCCCGGTGGCCCCCCGGCGGTACTCCTGGGGGCGCAGGCCGAGCGCGCCGGCCTTGTCGTAGAAGGCCCGGGTGGATCCGTAGCCGGCGTCGAAGACGGCATCGGCCACGGTCCCGGCGCCGGCCAGCGAGTCGCGGGCCCGGGCCAGCTTCCGGGCGTCCAGGTACTGGCGGGGGGTCAGCCCGGTGGCGGCCTTGAACCGGCGCTGCAGGTGCCACGGGCTCGCCCCGACCCGTTGGCCGAGCAGCGCCAGCGTCCCGGGCGGGTCGTCGCCGTCCAGCTCGGCCCGGGCCCGGTCCACCAGGTCCGGGTCGGGCGTGCTCCGGGGGGCGCGGGTGGTGGTGTCCGACGGCATGGGGCCACGGTACGGGAGCGGTCCGGGCCCGGTCGTCCCGATCCTTGCTCGGTGGGACGGGACGGTTGCGGAAACAATCCCGAGATGCGTCGGAAACGTGGGAGTGGAAAGGTGGTGGGGCCAGAGGGGTCCGATTCCTGGTCCCCGACTCCCGAAAGGCTGTCCCCATGACCCGACGTCTCCTCCGCGTCACCGCCCTGTTCGCAGTGGCCGGGATCGCGCTCGCCGCCTGTGGCGATGACTCCGACGATTCCGCCTCGGACACCACCGCCGCGTCCGGTGCCGACAAGGGGGCGCTCGTGATCTGCACCGACGCCCCCTACGAGCCGATGGAGTTCGAGGCCACCGAGGAGGAGACCCCCAGCGGCTACACCGGCTTCGACATCGACCTGGTGCAGGCCATCGCCGACGGGGCGGACAAGACCCTGGAGGTCAAGGTCACCCCGTTCGACGGCATCTTCGCCGCCATGGACGCCGGCACCTGCGACGCCGTGGTGTCCTCGGTGTCCATCAACGACGAGCGCAAGCAGAACATGGACTTCACCGAGCCGTACTACGACTCCGGCCAGTCCCTGATGGTGCTCAAGGAGAACGCAGGACACCTACCAGACCCTGGACGACCTGGCCGGCAAGAACATCGGCGTGCAGTCCGGCACCACGGGTGAGGAGTACGCCCAGGACAACACCCCGGAGGGCGCCACCATCACGGCCCTCCCCGGTGCTCGGCCGACCTGTTCGCGGCCCTGCAGTCCGGCACGATCGACGCCGTGCTCCAGGACTACCCGATCAACGCCTACCGGGCGGCCCAGGACGACCTGTCGTGATCAGCGAGGAGTTCGTCACCGACAAGGAGCAGTACGGCATGGCGGTGCCCAAGGGCGACACCGAGACCCTGACGCTCCTGAACGACGGCCTGGCCACGGCCAAGTCGGACGGCACCTACGACACCCTGTACGAGAAGTACTTCGGCGAGAAGCCGCCGACCTCGTGACGCACCTTCCCGTGGGGCGGTCGGTGCTCCGACCGCCCCACGGGGACTCCTGTCCAGTGCCGGACCCGACCGCCCTGCCGTGACCCGCCAGCAACGATCCACCCTGATCCAGTGGGCCCTCTTCCTGGGGGGTCTCGGCGTCGTGGTCGCGTCGTGCTGGCGCTGACCGTCCGCTGGGGCGACCTGGCCCAGCGGTTCTTCAAGTGGGACGACTTCGCGGACCAGTTCCCCGACATCATCCTGGAAGCGGCCCGCAACACCCTGATCTACACCGCCATCGGCTTCACCGGCGGGCTGGTCCTGGGTCTGGTCGCGGCGCTGATGCGCCAGTCGTCGGTGGCCGCCGGCCCGGCTGATCGCGGCTGGTCTACATCGAGGTGTTCCGGGCCCTGCCGGCGCTGCTGACCATCCTGATCGTCGGCTTCGGCATCCCGATCGCCTTCGGGGCCGAGAACCTGCCGTCGTTCTTCAAGCCGCTGTACGGATCCGGCGGCACCGCCCTGGCGCTGGTGGCCGGCGCCTACCTGGCCGAGACGATCCGGGCCGGCATCGAGGCCGTGCCCCGGGGCCAGGTCGAGGCGGCCCGCTCGCTGGGCATGACCACCGGCCAGACCATGCGGTCGATCGTGCTGCCGCAGGCGTTCCGGGTGATCCTGCCGCCGCTGACCAACGAGCTGGTCCTGCTGCTCAAGGACACCTCGCTGCTGGCCATCCTGGGCGTGGCCATCGGCCAGCGGGAGCTCACGACCTGGGGGCGCACCATCTCGAACTCGATCGGCAACTACACCCCGCTCATGGCCGCCGCGGTGTGCTACCTGGTCATCACCATCCCGCTCAGCCAGCTGGCCAAGTACGTCGAGCGCCGGACCACGGCGGGCCAGCGATGAGCCGCCGGTCCGTGCCCGCGTCGACCACGCCGGTGCCGTACGACGGCCCGGCGGTCGACATCCGGGGCCTGCACAAGCGCTTCGGCGACAACGAGGTGCTCAAGGGCATCGACTTCCACGTGGACCGACGTGAGGTGGTGGTGGTCATCGGGCCGTCGGGCTCGGGCAAGTCCACGCTGCTGCGGTGCGTCAACCTCCTGGAGACCCCGGACTCGGGCCAGGTGCTGGTCGACGGGGTCGACATCTGCGGCCCGGACACCAACGTCAACGACGTGCGGCGCCGCATCGGCATGGTGTTCCAGCAGTTCAACCTGTTCCCGCACCTGACCGCCCTGGAGAACGTGACGATCGCCCAGCGCAAGGTGCTCACGCGCTCCACCGACGAGGCCGGCGGAGATCGTGGCCCGCGAGAACCTGGAGCGGGTCGGACTGGCCGACAAGGCCGACCACTTCCCGGCCCAGCTGTCGGGCGGCCAGCAGCAGCGGGTGGCCATCGCCCGGGCGCTGGCCATGGACCCGGAGGTCATGCTGTTCGACGAGGCCACCTCCGCGCTCGATCCGGAGCTGGTCGGCGACGTCCTCAACGTCATGCGCGGACTGGCCGCCGACGGCATGACCATGATGGTGGTGACCCACGAGATCGGCTTCGCCCGCAACGTGGCCGACCGCGTGGTGTTCATGGCCGACGGCGTGGTGGTCGAGGAGGGCCCGCCGGCGCAGGTGCTGGACGACGCCGCAGCACGCCAGGACCCAGCAGTTCCTACGCCAGGTCCACGACCGCTGACCCCCCGGTCCGCCCCCGGCCACACCCGGGCCGCCCGGCACCGACGTCCACGCAAGGTTTCCGTCCCGTTCACCGGACGGTCAGGTCCTCCCGCGAGGATGCCGTTCGTGAGCGAGACATTGCGTGACACACGATCCGTCGCCCCCGGGCCGTCGGTCCAGGACGCGCTGGACCGGATGGTGCGGCTGCGACTCGACCTGCACGAACAGACCTCGGCCCGACGCACCGACTGGGCGCGGCGGTTCGGGGTGGGTCGGAGGCAGGTGGACCTGGACAACCTGGCCGCCTACGTGGCGCTGCGCCACCACGACCTCCGTGACCTGCAGGACCAGCTCAGCGCCCTGGGGCTGTCGTCGCTGGGGCGCAACGAGTCCCACGTCATGGCCGGGATCGACGCCGTCCTGTCCGCGCTGCGGGTCCTGGCCGGGGAGCCTGTCGACCACGACGGGACCGCCGTGGCGGCGGCACGGGCCAGGGCCCGCTCCCGGGTGCGGGCCGCCCGTACGGAGCTGTTCGGTGAGCCGGTCGGCGCGCGGGCGACGCGGGTGATGGTGACGCTGCCGGCCGACGCGGCCTCCGACGCGGACCTGGTGGCCGGACTCATCCGGGCCGGCACGGACGCCGTGCGCATCAACACCGCACACGACGATCCCGACGCGTGGGCCGCCATGGCCGGCCACACCCGGCTCGCGGCCGCCGCGGCCGGTCGACGGGTCCCGGTCATGATGGACCTGGCCGGGCCGAAGCTCCGGATCGGTCCCATCGAGGACGGCCCCGCGGTGGTGCGGATCAAGCCCCGTCGGGATCCGTGGGGCGGGGTGCTGCAGCCGGGCCGCGTGGCCCTGGACGGGACCGGCGCCCCTGGCCGGCCCGCCGGTCGGGACCGGGACGGCTCGGTCACTCCGGCCGTGCTGGCCGTCGACCCGTCGTGGCTGGCGCGCCTGGAGGTCGACGACGAGGTCCGCGTCCGGGACGTGCGCGGCCGCGACCGACTCCTCCGGGTGGCCGGCCTGGTGGACGGTCGGGCCGTGCTGAGCTGCGACCGGTCCTGCTACCTGACCGAGGGGTTGGAGCTTCAGCGGGGCAGGGAACGCCGCGACCGGGGCGACGCCACCCGGATCGGCGCCGTCGTGGCCGCCCCGGGTGGGATCCGGGTCCGGACCGGGGACTCCTTCGTGCTCACCCGCGGTCCGGGGGCGGGATGCGAGGCGCTCCGTGACGAGCACGGAGCGGTGCTCGAGCCGGCCCGGGTGCCGTGTGCGGAGCCGACCGTGGTGGACCTCCTCGCCGAGGGCGAGCGGGTCGTCATCGATGACGGGCGGCTGGAGGGCGTCGTCCGCAGGGTCGGGCGGGCCGGGGCACTGGTGGAGGTGGTCCGGGCCCCGCAGGCGGGGCTCCGGTTGCGTGAGGACCGGGGCATCAACCTGCCCGACACCCAGATCCGCCTCCCCCTGCTGTCGCGGCGCGACCGCACCGAGCTCCGCACGATCGTGGCCATGGCCGACTCGATCGGGTGCTCCTTCGTCAACGGCGGTGAGGAGATGGCCTACCTGTCCGGGGTGGTGGCCAGCCATGGCGGGGCCCATGTGGGCCTGGTGGCCAAGGTGGAGACCGAGGCCGCCGTGTTCCACCTGCCGGACATCCTGGCCTCCGTCACGGGTGCCCATCCGTTGGCGGTGATGATCGCCCGCGGCGACCTGGCGGTGGAGCTCGGCTGGGAACGCATGGCCGAGTACCAGCAACGCATCCTGTGGTTCAGCGCCGCCGCCCACGTGCCCGTGGTGTGGGCCACACAGGTGCTGGAGTCGATGATGCGGACCGGGGTGCCGTCACGGGCGGAGCTGACCGACGCCGGGGAGGCCGAGCGGGCGGACTGCGTGATGCTGAACAAGGGTCCCCACGCTGTGCAGGCCGTGGAGCTGCTGGACTCCATCCTCACCCGGATGGAGGACCACGTGGACCAGAAGCGGGACCTCCTGCCCCACCTCCGCCACCTGGACTGAGTGGCTTGGGGGTCAGACGTGGTCGGGGCGGAGGAGCGCGTCGGTGCCGCCGTCGGCGAAGAGGATCGATCCGTGGCAGTTGCCGCTGTCCGGGCCCAGCAGGAACTGGATGATCGCGGCGATCTGGCCGGGGGCGGCGAGGCCACCGAAGGGCACGGGCAGGGCGTCCACCAGCGGACCCAGTTCGGGATCGGCCCTGGACCCGGCGAACAGTGGCGTGTCGACCGGCCCTGGGGCCACGGCGTTGAGCCGGACCCCGGCGTCACCCCACTCCTGGACCTGGTGGCGGATCCAGCGACCCAGCGCCAGCTTGGTGGCGCCGTAGATGATGCCGCCGTGGATCTCATCGGCCAGGGCGCGTGCCCGGGCTTCGTCCCCGGCGGCCATGGCGTCCAGCACCGCGGGGTCCTCGACCGGGGTGATGCCGGCCGAGTTGGAGCAGATGGCCACTGCAGCACCGCCCCGCCGGGCCAGCGCGGGCCGGAGCCCGTCCAGCAGGGAGACGGCGCCGAAGTAGTTCACCGCCACCAGCCGGCCGGAGGGGCGTTCCTGGGGTCCGATGCCGGCGCCGGCCACCAGTCCGTCCAACCCGTCGGGGGCCAGCGACGTCACCGCGGTGAGTGCGCCGGCCCGGCCGTCGTCGGTGGACAGGTCCGCCACCACCTCCGCGTCGTGCTGGTCGACTCCGATGACGCGGTGCCCCGCAGCCTGCAGTCGCTGCGCGGTGGCGGCGCCGATGCCCGACGCGGATCCGCTGATGGCGATGGTGCCCATGTGGTCCCCCTTGGTCGGCCGGAGTCTGGCACGGCTCCCGGTAGTGTCCGCGTCCATGTCGGAACAGTGGAGCGGGGCGGTCCCGTCGGACGGGGCGCCGGGGTACTGGGACAGCCCGTGGCCGGGTGAGGACGGCGGCCCCCGCCGGCTCCAGCGGCCGGTCGGGATCGCCGGCCCGGACCTGGGGCCCGGACGAGCCGTCGTGACGTCCCGGGACGCGATGGCCGCCACCATGGTCGTCCTGCGTGACCCCGGCGAGGTGTACCTGTTGTGCCACACCGCGGGCGACTCGGCGGTGTCCTGGGTGGAGCGGGTCGACCCCGACACCCTGGAGGCCACGGCCCGCAGCGAGGACCTGCCGGGCGGCCGGACCTGGCCCGGCGGCCTGGCGGCCCATGCCAACGGATCGATCTACGTGGTCTTCGGACGCCACGCCCACCGGCTCGACGCCGACCTGGCGGTGGTCGCCACCCGGGAGCTCCCGCGCGACCTCCCCTACAACAGCTTCGTGGTCCTCCCCGACGGATGCCTGGTGACCAAGGACTTCGGCGGGCTGCTGCCCGGCGGGGATCCGGCCGGCCACGCCCCGCTCCCGGCCGAGCTGGTGGTCCTGGAGCCCGACGCCCTGGAGGTGGTGGCCCGACTGGACCTGCCGGAGCCGTCGATCGCCCGCCTCAGCGCCGACGGGGACGAGGTCTACGTGGTCGGGACCTCCACCCTGTTCCGGGCGCACTGGGACGGCTGGGACCTCTCCCTGGACGACGGGTTCCGGGGCGCCTACCGCACCGTGCCGGGCCAGACCTACGGCTGGGACCCCGTCATCGCCCTGGACGCGGCCTGGTTCCTGGACGACGGGGAGGGCAGCGAGCGCTACGTCGGCACCATGCGGGACCAGGGCACCTCGTCCGCGCCGCTGCACCTGGTGCGGGTCGACCTGGCCACGGGTGAGGTGCAACTCACCGAGGTGTGCGGCAGGCCGAACGGCCTGATCGCGAACCCACCCCTGATCGACGAGGACCGCAGGATCGCGGTGGGCTACGACAGCGGCAACGGGGTCCTGGCCGCGTTCGACATCGCCGGCGACGGGTCCCTCACCCCGAGGTGGAGCCGCGAACAGGACCATGCCTGCCACCCGCTGCTGTTCGCCGACACCGGCGAGCTCATGACCACGGACCACGACCGGGAACGCATGTCGGACCAGATCGTCATCCTGGACATCGCCACCGGCCAGGAACGGCTCCGGGTCGACTCGGGGAGCCCGGTGCAGTCGGTGTTGTTCGGCGCGCCGGGATGGGACCGCGACCTGTACCTGTGCTCGTTCACGACCCTGACCCGGGTCCATGCCGTGACCAGCGACTGACCCGGCCCGACCGGCACCGCCCGGTCAGATCGGCCGGCTGGGGTCGACCTTGCCCGCCTGTCCACCGCCGGGGACCTCGGTGGTCCCGTTGTCCGGGCAGTGGAAGCCGTCGCCGTCGTCGTCCTTGCCGCCCACCTCCGGGGAGAGCCGCTCGAACGTGCCGTCCTTGACGACCAGCAGCATGCCGCACTCCTGGGACTCCGCCTCGTCGAAGCGGGCCGGGTCGGCCGCTGCGTGCAGCCCGCCGCCGGTCCAGTCCGACTCCGCTGCGGCCTCCTGCAGGATGCAGGTGCGGTCGAGGACGCCGTCGTTCTTGGCGGCACACGCATTGGCGGCGGTGGTGAACAGCAGCCACGCACTCATGGCCTGCACGCCGAGCGGACCGACCCGGGCGTCGGGCACCGTCCCGAGCAGGTCCAGGTACTGCTTGGTGCCGGGCCACTGGTCGGCCTCCTCCAGCGGGTGCACGGTCATCCGTACGACGGTGCCCTCGGCGACCTCGTTGCCGGTGCTGAACAGCAGCGGGTCGTACATGTTGGTCTCGAGCAACGCGATGCCCTTCCAGCCCTGCTCGCGCAGCTTGGCCATGAGGCTGGCCTGTTGGCCGGCCTCACCCACGAACATGAGGGTGGTGGCACCGGAGTCGATGATCGACCGGGCCAGCGGCGTCCAGTCGGTCAGCCCCGTCGGGGGGAACGGGAAGGCACCGACCAGGTCCAGCCCGACGTCCTTGATCGCCGCCTCGTTCTTCTCCCGGGTCACGTCGAGCGACGGGAGGTCGCCGTAGGCGATCGCGACCTTCTCGGACTCGTCGGGGTAGAGCTCGGCGTAGTCCCGGATGTAGGTGTTGGCCACGGTGCTCCCGGGGTTGGGGACCGGCTGCACCTGGCCGTTCGAGTCCCCCTTCTCGGGAGAGACGGCGTAGGCCGGGACGTCGATGAGCTTGCACGTGTGGAAGTCCGAGCTGTCCTTGCCCGAGAACTGCAGGTTGTCCTGGACCATCCCGCCACCGACCATGGCGAAGACGTCGGTGCACGCGGTGGTCATGGCCTTCTCGACCTCGAAGATGGACGCCTCCAGGTCCACCGGCACGACCTCCAGGCCCCCGATGCCCCCCTGGGCGTTGCACCAGTCGGCGTAGGCGACGCCGGCGTCCCACAGCTCCTTGTCCAGGCCGGGGCGGATCTGGGAGCGGCGGTCGTTCCCCACGCCGATGTACAACTTGTCCGCCCCCTTGCCCTGCTCACCCTCCTTGACGGTGTAGTCGCCGTCCCCGCACGGCGCCTGCAACGTCCCGAAGTCAGCAGCAGACGCGGCGTCGGTGGTGCCGGCGGCCTCCGTGGTGGTGGACTCGTCCTCGCCGGCGTCGTCCTCGCCGCTGGCGCCGCACGCGGCACCGACCATGGCGATGGACACGACGACGACCGACAGCAGCTTCCGCATGGGACCCCCCGGTTCCTGACTGGTGTGCACCGTAGGCGCTCGGACCGCACGTCGTCGGTCAATCGCCACGGGGGGTTCAGGCGATCACGCCGCTGCTCCGGAGCCGGGCCAGGTCGTCCTCGTCCAGCCCCAGCTCCTGGTGCAGCACCTGGTCGGTGTGCTCGCCCAGCCATGGCACCCGCGTCTCGGGTCCCTCCGCCAGGCGTGACATCTTCACCGGGTTGCCGGGCGTCAGCACCGGCTGGTCCACGCCGTCGGTGCGGGGCATCTCCACCAGCATGTGGCGGGCCGCCACGTGGGGGTCGTGGACGACCTCCTCGTCGGTCAGGCACGGCCCGGCGGCCAGGCCGGCCGCAGCCAGTTCCGCCGCGGCCTGTTCCTTGGTGCGGCCCGCGGCCCAGGCCTCGATGGCGGGCCGCAGGTCCGACTCGAGCTGGTCCACCCAGCTCTGGCGGGTGGCGAACCGCTCGTCGGTGGCCCACTCCGGCCGGCCGATGACCCGCGCCATGGCCTCGAACTGGTGCTCCCGGACGATCTGCAGCACGAACCAGCCGTCGTCGGCCCGGAAGGTGGTCAGGATCAGGGGCCCGACGTCGCCGCCCCGCAGGCCCATGGACCAGAAGTTGCTCACGATGTCGGTCATGGAGACCAGTGCGTCCAGCATGGCGATGTCCACGTACTGGCCCTGGCCGGTCCGGTCGCGGTGGCGCAGTGCGGCCAGGATGCCGATGGTGGCGAACAGCGCGGCGCTGATGTCGCCCAGGGCCCCCACGGGGTTGGCGACCGGCGGCCGGCCGTCGCGGGCCATGAAGTCGTAGATGCCGGACATGGCCTCCACGATCGACGCGAAGGCCGGGCGGTCGCCGTAGGGCGTCGGGACGCTGTTGCCGAACCCGGACACCGACACGTACACGCAGCCGGGGTGCACCGCGGCCAGGTCGTCGTACCCCAGGCCCAGCCTGGCCACGGCGCCGGCCTTGAAGTTCTCCGCCACGACGTCGAACCGGCCGGCCAGGTCCAGCACCAGCTGGCGACCCTCCGGAGCCTTCAGGTCGACGCAGATGCTGCGCTTGTTCAGGTTGTTCCGCAGGAACGTGGCGCCGACCTGGCGGCCCTCGGGATCGGTCATGGCCGGAAGGGACGACCGGCCCAGGTCGCCGCCGCGGGGTGACTCGACCTTGACGACCTCCGCCCCCAGGCGGGAGAGCAGTTGGGTGGCGTAGGGGAGGGCCTGCATCTGCTCCAGGGCCAGGATGCGCACCCCGTCCAGGGGCTTGCCGGTCCCGTCCGGCTGCTCGTTGGCCACCTCACCCAGTCGCATGTCGTTCCTCTCGGTCCCGATCGGCCGGGAGCGTATCGTTCGGCGCCGTGGCGCCCTCACTCCAGTTCCAGCTGTTCCTGCCCCAGATGCGCTGTCCCTGGCGGACCTGGTGGACCGGGCCAGGGCCGCCGAGGCCGCCGGGTTCGACGGCATCGCCCTCATGGACCACCTCGCCCCGCCCCTGGCGCTGGACCAGCCCATGTGGGAGGCGATGACCGCGGCCACGTGGCTGGCGGCCCACACCGGACGGCTGGGAGTGGGCCACCTGGTGCTGTGCGATGCGTTCCGTCACCCGGCGGTCCTGGCCCGCCAGGCCGTGACCCTGGACCATGCATCGGGGGGACGGTTCGAGCTGGGCATCGGCTCCGGGTCCACGCCGGACGAGCTGGGCGTGTTCGGCATCCCCGCCGGTGGCGCCCGCGAGCGCATCGACCGGCTGGGGTGGACCCTGGAGGTCCTCAGGGCCCTGTGGTCGGGTGAGGTGGTCGACCTGGGTGGCGATGCCGACGGTTCCCCCTCGCTGCGGGGAGCGCAACAGGTCCCGGTCCCGACCCGCCCCATCCCCATCGTCATCGGGGGCACGGGCCGCCGCACCATGGGCCTGGTGGCCCGTCATGCCGACTGGTGGAACGTGCCGGTCCACGAGCTCGACCGGCTCGACGACCTCCGGGCGCTGGCGGGCTCGGCCCGCACCTCGGTCCAGGTCGCGGTGACCTTCATCCCTGACGGCGGGGACCGGACCGCGATCGTGGAGCAGGCCGGGCGCCGCTTCGGCTGGATGAGCCGGTCGACCCGCCTGGTGGGCGATGGACCGGAACTGGTCGACGCCTTCGGCGAGCTGCGCGACCGGGGCGTGGAGCGCGTCTACACGTGGTTCACGGACTTCGCCCCGCCGGAGGTGCTGGAGGCATTCGGGGCCGAGGTGATCCGTTCACCGGCATGAGACGGGGCTGAATCGGCCGCTCGGGGCTAGGACTCCGGATCGTCGGGATCCTCGAGCAGTCCGGCCATCTCCGCGAGCGCGCCGGCCAGCATCGAGGAGCGGACCAGCACGCGGTGGATCTCGTGGGAGGTGCGCTGGCCCTGGCCGTACAGCGGCAGGTCGCCGAGTGAGCGGAGGACCATCGTGGGGTCGGTCGCCATCGAGATCGGCTCGGGGGCCGGGAGCTGCGGGACCGGGTTCCAGAACTCGACGGGGTCGACCGTGGGGCCTTGCCTCGGCCCCCGCGCTTCCGGCTGTTCTTCCCTCTCGGCGTGCTGGTCATGAGTCGTCCTCGGTCAGGAGTTGGTCGTCCCGGAGGCCGAGGGCCAACCGCAGCTGGTTCGTGTCGAGGTCGGCGAGCGAGCTCGAGCCCGGCAGGATGAGGTCCGCGATGTGGCGTTTGCCGGCCACGACCTCCTCGACGCGTTCGTCGACGGTGCCGGGGCACATGAGGCGGTGCGACACGACCGTGCGGGTCTGGCCGATGCGCCAGGCCCGGTCCCGGGCCTGGTCCTCGACGGCGGGGTTCCACCAGCGGTCGTAGAGCACGACGTGGTTCGCAGCGGTGAGGTTGAGGCCGGTGCCGCCCGCCTTCAGCGACAGGACCAGCGCGCCGGCGCCGGGCCGCTCCTGGAACTCGGCGATCATCCTGTCCCGGGCGGTCCGGGCCAGGCCGCCGTGGTAGCAGTCGATCGGCCGGCCGGTCAGCTGGGTGAGGTGATCGGCCATCTGCTTCCCCCACTGGGCGAAGTGGGTGAAGATCAGCACCTTCTCGTCGGCGGCGAACACCGTGTCGACGATCTCCTCGAGGCGGGTGAGCTTGCCCGAGCGTCCCGCCAGCGGACGGTCGTCGGTCTGGTAGGCGGCCGGGTGGTTGCAGATCTGCTTGAGCGCGGTGATGGCGGCCAGGATCGCCCCCTGCTTCGGTTCGCCGCCGCCGACCTCGCTGACGTCGGCCACCAGGCTGTCGAGCACGGCCTGGTAGAGGCCGACCTGCTCGGGCGTCATCATGCAGTGGTCGAGCTCGTCGATGCGGTCCGGCAGCTCGCGGGCGACCTCGGGCTCGCTCTTCGTGCGGCGGAACACGAGGATCCCGTTGAGGGCGCGCAGCGCGGCTTCACCTTCGCCCTGCATCTGTGAGATGAACCCGGCCCGGTTGCCGACGAGGCCGGGATTCGCGAAGTCGAGGATGGCCCACAGGTCCCCGAGGCCGTTCTCGATCGGGGTGCCGGTCAGCGCGACACGGGTGCCGGCGTCGAGTCGGCGCAGCTGCTGCGCCTGCTCCGAGGTGTGGTTCTTGATGGCTTGCGCCTCGTCGAGGACGACCTGGGTGAAGTGGCGCTCCGACAGTGCGTCCATGTCGCGCACCGCGGTGCCGTACGTGGTGATGACGACGTCCGCACCGTCGAAGGCACGGTCCATGTCGGGCCCGGACGCACGGCTGGCGCCGTGGTGCACGAGCACCTTGATGCCGGGGGTGAACTTCGCGGCCTCGGCCGCCCAGTTCCCGACCACGGCGGGTGGGGCGATGACGAGGGCGGTGCCGTTGCCGGTGGTGCGGGCGAGGTGGGCGAGCATCGTCGGCGTCTTGCCGAGGCCCGGGTCGAGCGCCAGGCAGCCACCCAGCTCCACGGTGTGGAGGAACCCCAGCCACGCGAGCGCCTCGGCCTGGTAGGAGCGCAGTTCGCCGGTGAAGCCGTCGGGCCGGGTGACCGGATCGGTCGAGATGTGGCTGGCCTTCTCGAACAGCTCGGACGCCCAGCCCGTCCCGTCGACCGTGACGCCACCGAGGAGGTCGCCTTCGAGGCCGATGGAGTGGCGGAGGATCTCCGCGCCGGTCATCGTCGTCTGGTCGGCCCGCTCGGCCAGTGCCGCCGCAGCCTCCTTCAGGTCGACCGCGTCGAGCTCGACCCAGTGGCCACGCGAGCGGACCAGCGGGCGGGCCTCGGCGGCGAGGCGGGAGATGTCGTCGGCGGTCAGCTCCACGTCGTCGAACAGCACCGACCAGCGCACGTTCGACAGCTGGTGGGCTCCCACGACCGAGTCGCCGGCCATCGACTCGGCGAACAGCCGAAGCGACGCCGACGGCTTGCGGCGCGACAGCGCCGGCACCCGGACCTCGAAGCCGGCGGCTTCGAGCTGGGTACCGGTGACGGTCATCAGCTCCCACGCCTCGTCCTGGCTCAGGTACACCTGGCCGCGGCGCAGCGCGCCCGGACGCAGCAGCGCCGGGAACACCCGCTCGAGCCGGGCGAGCTCGCCGGCCAGCGCCGAGACCGACTTGCCGTCTGCGAGGGCCTGCTCGATCGGCAGGAGCTTGCCCTTGGCGCCGGGGCCCAGGACCGAGAGGAACCACGCGCCGCCGGAATCAGGAGGGTCGAGCGAGACGACGAGCTTGACCCGGGCGGTGGTGGTGAGCGGCTTGGCCCACCTGTCGATGCGCTCGGACAGCTCCCCGGCAGCGGCGACGGGTGCGGTGAACGTCGAGCCGTCGAGCCGGGTCACGAAGGCGTCGCCGACGTCGGCGATCGTCCGGGCCTCCGGCGGTGGTGCCGCGAAGTCGAGCATGCCGGCGGCCTGCCGGACGATGGTGTCGACGACGGCGCCCTGGACGGAGCGGGTGACGTTGCGGGGATCCGCGGGCGCGATGGCGGTGACCGGGCGGGGCATGCCATCGGCCATCGTCGCGACGGCGGACTCGTCGACCAGCGCCGGCCGCCACGTCACGGACATGTCCATGGCCTGGCCGTCACGCCGCCTGACGCCGGACAGGGTGGGGACCACCGCGCCGCGGGCGACCAGGCGCACCGCGTCGATGGCGACCCGGCCGAGCCACGCGACGCTGGCGCCGACGCCTTCGCGGCCGAGGCCACCACCGATGGCGACCAGCCAGCCGAGCGCCTCGCCGACCGGGATCGACAGCGCTGCGGCCCTGGAGCCGTCGGGCAGGGTCACGTCCCGGTGCGGGCTCCAGCCAAGTGCGGGCCCGCCGATGGCCTCGAGCCGGTCCGACAGCTCGTCGGCCGACTCCGGCGCGACGCCCGGCCCGGCGGCCCAGACCACGATCAGGCCCTTGGCCCACGATGCCTGCAGCCGGACCTCACCGGCGGGGTCGGCCGCGGCGATGGCCGCGACGGGGTCGTCGGTGGTGAACAGGAGGTCGTACGCCGCGTCGAGCTGGGCGAGCTCGGCCTCGAAATCGGCGACGACCTGGGCGCGCTCGGGCCCACCCAGTTGCCGCACGGCGGCCAGGCGGTCCTCGGTGTCGTCGAGGAGGTGCTCGAGGACGTCGCGCCACCGGGCCGGGTCGGCCTCGAGCAGATGGAGTTGGTCCGGCGTGGCGCGACCGTCGGCGGCCGCCCATGCGGCTTCGACGAGCGCTTCGGGGAAGTCAGGCATCGATGGCGGGCGCTCCTTGCGCCGTGGCTCCCGGCCGGGCGGTCGGGGAGCCAGGAAGATGTCGGGGCAGCGGGCCGCCGGGGTCGGGGCGACACCGGGTCGCCCGCAGCCGGCGGGGCTGCCTGTTCACCGACCCCGGGGCGGCGTGCCGCGGCTTCGTGTCGGCCATCTCGCCGGACGGGTACCGGTGCTGCCGTCGGGGCGAGACGCTGTTCGGGGTTGCGGCCCATGAGGTCCCGAGACGTCTTCCGGTGAAGGGCTCACTGGCTGCGACCAACAGCCTACCGGAGCGACCTGCTCGGCCGGTGGCACGGGAACCTCCTCCCCGGAGCCACGCCGTGTGAGGCGATCGCGCCAGACCTGGAGGTGGGGGTTCCTGGCGTCGCAGGACGGTCAGCCGAAGGTGATGACCCGGCGGGACAGGAGCCAACGCCCGTCCTGTCGCACGAACTCGTCGGCGTAGGTGCCGACCCGGGCGATGCGTGGCGTGGCGTCGGTGTCGGCCAGGAACATCCAGGTGGACTCGGCCGTGGCCCGGTCACCGTCCAGTCGTACCACCGTGGTCCCCACCACGTGGCGGGTGTGGGTGCCGGGGCCGATCGTCCCGGCGGCCCGCCGCTCCAGGCTGCCGGCCCGGATGTCGTCGTGACCGGTCCGTACGCCGTCCGGGAGCTCCCAGCGGGCATCCGGGGCGAACAGGGCGAGGTAGGCCTCGACGTCGTCGCCGTCCGCGGTCCTGGACAACGCCGCGACCAGGTTCCGCACGGCCAGGTCGTCGGCGGCGGTCGGGTCACCCGGATCCATGGAGCGGGAAGGTACCAGTGGGTCGCGACGCGATCACGGGTCCGGTCCCGGCCGTCAGCGGTCGGCCACCTGCTCGTCGAGCCAGTCGAAGACGATCTCGTTGCGGTACTGCGGGGCCATCGGGGCGCAGTGGAACTGGGCGCCCTCCGCCGAGGTGAAGTCCACCACCCGGGCGTTCCGGCCGATCAGCCCGGCCAGCTCGGTGGCCTGTCCGGGGTAGAACTGCTCGAGCTCGTAGTTGGCCACCAACACCGGCATGGAGATGCGGCCGGCCACGTCGCGGACGTCGAACTCCTGGATGCGGCGCGACAGCCCGTACCAGTCGGTGGGCACCTGTCCTGCCCGGGCCTGAGCCAGCGCCTCGGTGCTGTAGATCTCCAGCCGCTTCTTCAGCTCGAACTGCTGGGCCGGGGTGGCACCGGGGATGATGGCACGGCTCCAGATGCCGTTGACCTGTTCCTCGTCCCCACTGGTCGCCACGCGCCGGAGGTCCTCGGGGAAGGCACGGTAGACGTCGACCGAGCCGGGGTCGCTCACCACGGCGGCCAGCCGGTCCTCGAACGCTGCGGCCCGGGCCACCAGTTCGCCGCCCTCGCTCCACCCCGTGAGCGCGATCCTCCGGGCGTCCACGTCGGGTCGCCCGGCGATGTGGTCCAGGACCGGGCCGATCACCTCCTCCCAGTCGGGGCGGAAGACCCTGTCCCGTACGAACAGCATCTCGCCCTGGCCGGGACCCTGGAGGATCAGGGCGTTCCAGCCCCGGGCCACCGCCGCCGCACCCCCGTAGGCCCACAGGTCCACGTTCTGGCCATCGCTGCCGTTGTTGAGGATGACGGTGGGACGGGGGCCGGAGGCGCTGTCGGGGGTCAGGAACCAGCACGGCAGGGTGGTGTCCTCGTAGGGGACCTCCATGGGCTCCCACACGGGGTCCATCAGCGCGGCGGCCCGCTGCCAGGACTCGTCCATGGTCCGGAACAGCCGGCGTTCGGCATCGGGGGTGGAGGTGCCGAGCACGAAGAAGAGGGCCTGGTCGAAGTACTGGGCGGCGCGCAGGTAGCGGTCCCGCGCCGTGACGGGGTGCCCGGCGACCTCGGCCCGTCGGGCCCGCTCCACCAGCTGGTTGCCCATCGCCACCATGGCGTCGAAGAAGCTCTGGTAGGTGGGCCCCCCGGGAGCGGCGTTGGCCTGGTTCACGGCGGTGACGACCTCGCCGGTCTCGCTGTTCAGGCCGGCGCTGCCCAGCGCGAAGAGCGCCTCGAAGTTCATCGACTCGTCGGCGAACAGCCGGAACGCGGCGGCCGGTGCCTGGTCCGGCTCCGTTGCGACCCCAGGGGCCAGCGGCATGGTCGGCGGTGGTCCGTCGGTGGCCGCGAGGGGCGTCCCCAGGCCTTGTTCGGGGTCGGAGGTGCAGGCGCCTGCCACCGCGGCGCCCCCCAACCCCACCATCGAGCCGGTGAGGAACCGGCGTCGGGCCCAGGTGGACGTCATGGACCCAGCGTAGGGACGTGCCGTCAGGTTCCCTCCCGTCCCCGGCCGGTCCGACAGGGGACGGCGCGGACTGCGGCGGACGGGCTCAGCCCGTCTCGGCCGCCCGCACGTCGGCCACCAACGCGGCGCGGGCCCGGGCGACCCGGGACCGGATCGTGCCGACGGGGCAGTCGCACACAGCGGCGGACTCCTCGTAGGAGAGCCCCAGCACCTGCGTCAGGACGAAGGCGGAGGCCTGGTCCTGGTCGAGCCGGCCGATGAGGTCGTCGATGAGGATCGACTGATCGGGTTGGCTCACCCCGCTGGGTGGCCGGAGGCGTCGGTCGATCTCGGACCGGCGGACGCGGCGACGAACGTGGTCGGCGCAGACGTGGCGGGCGATGGCCAGCAGCCAGACCATGACCGGTGACTCACCCCGGAACCGCGGGAGTGCCGTGAGGGCACGGAGGTAGGTCTCCTGGGTGAGGTCGTCCGCGTCGCCGGGGGAGCCGAGGTGGGCGCAGAGGCGGTGCACCGTGGGCTGGGTTCCCCGCACGAGCTGGCCCAGGGCACGGTCGTCGCCGTTGGCGGCGGCCAGGGCCAGGAGCGTGAACTCGTCTGCGGTCACCTCCACACTCTTGCCCAGCGCCGGCAGGGACCGCCAACCTCAGGGGAACCATTCCGGGGTCCCGGACGACCTGTAGATCGTGGACTGCAACAGCATCCAGGCCGAGGTGTCGGCCCGCCAGGACGGCGAGGCTCCGACGCTGCCCGACGCGCTCGTCGATGGTCACCTCGCGGGGTGTGCCGCGTGCCGCACCTACGCCGCGGCCATCGCCGCCGGTCCCCGCGTCACGCCGATCGCCGCGCCGGATCCCGGGCTGGCGGCCCGGGTGACCGCGGCCGCGGGTCGGGCCGACCGGTCCGGGGTCTGGTGGGTGCTGCGGGCCCTGCTCCTGGCGGTGGCCGGGGGCTACCTGCTCACCGCCGTGCCGGAGGTCATGTTCTCCAACGACCCCCACCACGGCCACCTGGCCCACCACCTGGGCGTGTTCGAGGCGGCCTACGGCGTCGCCCTGGTGTTCGTGGCCATCCGGCCGTCCAAGGCCCGGGCCATGGTGCCCTTCACCGCCACGCTGGCCGGCGGCATGGTGCTGCTGGCCGCGGTGGACATCGCACGGGGCGAAGCCTTCCCGCTGAACGAACTCAGTCACCTGCTCGAGATCGCCGGCCTCGTCCTCGTCTGGATGCTGGCGACCCGCAAGGGCTGGCCGCGGACCTCAGACACCCGGCCTTCCCGGACGGGACGGGACCACGAACCCCATGAGGTCCCGTCCCGTCCGGCCCTGGTCGTGGCTCCCGACCCGGACGAGGAACCGCGGGCCCGGCGCGCCGGCTGACCGCCGGCGTCCCCGACCCGGTCCCCACACCGGCCACACCACCCCAGTCACTCCTCCTGAGCGAAAGCGACAGCGACCATGGCCCTGGTAGACGACGCCCCGACGGCCGCTCCCGGCCCCGCCGGACCCGGCACCGACGACGGCCGCCTCTGGCGATCGACCTGGCGGGTGCACTTCTACGCCGGCATCTTCGCCCTGCCGGTCCTGGTGCTCTTCGCCGTCACCGGGCTGGGGATCCTGTACACCGACGTCATCAACGACCTCCAGTACGGGGACCTGCAGGAGGTGACGGTCGGGTCCGAGGTGGTCCCGCTGGACGACCAGCGTGACGCGGTCGAGGGGTCGTACCCGGACTGGACGGTGGAGTCCGTCACCACGCCGAAGGACGAGGCGTCCCCGACCGTGTTCGCTGTCGTCGACGACAGCGGCGAGACCTACCGGAACGTCTTCGTGGACCCGTACACCGGCGAGGTCAGCGGTGACCAGGACCCGGGAGCGGGGATCGTCGGCCTGTCCAACCGCCTCCACGGGTTCCTGAACAACGAGTCGGTCACGGTGCCCATGCCCACGCTGGCGGCGGTGTTCGGTGACGAGCCGGTGTTCACCGACATGCCGGTCGGGGACCTGGCGCTGGAGGTGTTCGCCTGCTGGGGCCTGGTGCTGGCGCTGACCGGCCTGTACCTGTGGTGGCCCCGCAAGAAGGGGACCGGCCGGGCCCTGTTGGTGCCCCGCCTGGGGAAGAAGGGTCGGGCCCGGTGGCGGGACCTCCATGCCGTCCCGGGCGTGGTCCTGTCGGTGATGCTCGTGTTCTTCGTCGTCACGGGACAGCCGTGGTCCGCGTTCTGGGGAGCCAACTGGGCGGCGCTCGCCTCCGAGGTCACGCCCAACCAGGAGTCCTTCTACGAGCTGGAGGCGCCGGGCTCGGACGTCCCGGAGGTCGGCTCGCTCGACCGGGTGGGCAACCGCATCCCGTGGGCGACCCGGGAGGATGACATCCCCACCTCCGGCGGGGGAGCAGGGTCCATGCCGGGCATGGACATGGGCGGGGAGGCCGATGAGGGGGCACCGGACGGGACCTCGGCCGGCTCCGTTGCGCCGGCGGGCGATGTGCCCGCCCCGGCATCGCTGGACGTGGTGGCGGCGGCCGCGACCGAGGAGGGCATGCTGGCGGGCTCGACCATCACCCTGCCCTTCGACGACCTGGAGAACCCGGAGGGCGCCGTGTACGGCTCCTACGTGGTCACCAACCCCTGGCCCAGCGACATGGCCAACCAGGGGGCGATCTACCTGGACCAGTTCTCCGCCGAGACCATCGGCCGCAGCTTCGCCGACCAGTGGGGAGCCATCCAGTGGACCACCGAGCTGGGGGTCCAGACCCACATGGGGACCCAGTTCGGCCTGGCCTCCCGCATCGTCATGACCCTGGGCTGCCTCCTGGTCCTGTGGGCCGCGTTCAGCGGCCTGGTCATGTTCTGGAAGCGGCGCCGGAGTGGGACCGGCTTCCCGCGTCGTCCGTTCGACGCCGGGCTGCAACGGGCGATGGTCGTCATCGCTGTCGTGCTGGCCGTGGTCTACCCCCTGTGGGGGCTGTCGGTCCTGGCCGTGGTGCTGTTGGACACGTTCGTGATCCGCAAGGTCCCACCGCTGCGCCGGGCCTTCGGGATGAAGGACCCCGTGGCGCTCCCGGATCAGGTGGCGGGCACCGGCACGGACGGCGGGACCAGCGGGTAGCGTTCCGTCCCATGGGCAGCAGCGGCAGCAAACCCCGGAAGCCTGAGCAGCACCACCTGCCCAAGGTGGGTTCCAAGGCCAACGAGGACTACGAGTTCAAGGAACGTCGCAAGGAGGTCTTCGGCCCGGTGCCGATGATCATCGTCGCGGTGTTCCTCGTGCTGCTGCTCATCGGGTTCGTCATCATCACGGTCTGACCGTCCCGCCGGCGCCGGCGCCGGCGGCAGACAGGGCGGCCAGGATGCGGTCCCGGGTGTCCGCGGGGTCGATCACGTCGTCGATCTCGAAGTGCGTGGCCACGTTGAGCGCGGCCCCGTGGGCGTAGGCCCGCTCGATGAGCTCGGCCTCGCGGGCCGCACGCTCGCCGTCGTCCTCGATGGCGGCCAGCTCCTTGGCGAAGCCCAGCCGGACCGCTCCCTCCAGGCCCATGCCGCCGAACTCCCCTGTGGGCCAGGACACCCCGAGCACCGGCTCGTGCAGGCTGCCCCCGGCCATGGCCTGTGCCCCCAGCCCGTAGCACTTCCGCAACACCACCAGCACCCACGGCACCCGGGCGTGGGCCGCGGCGATGAACAGGTCGCCGAACACCCGTACCTGACCCCGTTCCTCCGCCTCGACGCCGACCATGAACCCCGGGGTGTCGCACAGCGACACGACGGGCACCCTCCACCGGTCACAGAGCGACACGAACCGGGTGGCGGTGACCGCGGCGTCGGTGTCGATGGCGCCGCCGAGGTGGCGGGGCTCGTTGGCCAGGAACCCGACCGCCCGGCCGTCGAGCCGCGCCAGCGCCGTGACCATGCCGGGGCCGAACCCGCCCCGCAGTTCCGTCACGGTCCCGGGGTCGGCCAACGTGGTGATCACGTCGCGCACCTCGTAGGCCCGCTTGCGTTGCTCCGGCACCACGTCGCGGAGCACACGCTGGTCGGCCGTCGCGCCTCCGGTCACCGGTGTGCTCCCGGCGCCGAGGCCGACCAGCGTGCGGGCCGCGGCGACCGCCGCGGGCTCGTCCCTGACCCGGACGTCGACCACGCCGCTGGACCAGTGCGTGTCGATCGGCCCGATGTCGCCCGGCAGGACCGAGCCCAGGCCACCGCCCTCGATCATGGCCGGACCCGCCATGCCCAGGTTGGAGTCCTCGGTGGCGACGATCACGTCGCAGCAACCGGCCAGCGCCGCGTTGCCGGCGAAGCAGTACCCGGACACGACGGCGACCGACGGAACGGTGCCGCTGAGACGGGCGAAGCGGGCGAAGGTGCGGACGTCCAGGGCGGAGACGCCGGGCGCGTCCACGTCGCCGGGACGGCCACCACCACCCTCGGCCAGGAGCACCACCGGCAGGCGGTGGCGGTCCACCAGGTCCAGGAGCCGGTCCGTCTTGCGGTGGTTCTGCCACCCCTGTGTGCCGGCCAGGACCGACGCGTCGTAGGCCAGGACCGCCACGGGCACGCCGTCGACGGTCCCGGTGGCGGTGATCAGCCCGTCGGCCTGGGTGCGGGCGACCAGGTCGTCCTGGGACCGCCGGGAGCGCTGCGAGGCGATGGCCAGGCCGCCGTACTCGTTCATCGATCCCTCGTCGAGGAGGTCCTCCACGTTGGTGCGGGCGGTCCGGCGACCCCGGTCGACCCGTCGGGCCACCGCCTCCGGGCGTCGGGCATCGCCCAGCAGCGCCCGGCGGCGCAGCACCTCGGCCAGGTCGGCCCGACCCGTGCCGGCGACGTCGCCGTCGGGGTCGTCCCCGGGGGCGGCGTCGTCGGCCACCACGTCGGCCGGCTCCACCCGGAGCATCGGGTCGCCCTCCAGGACGGCGTCGCCCACGGAGACCTGCAGCTCCACGACGCAGCACCCCTCGGTCGCGGTGACCTGGTGCTCGGTCTTCATGCTCTCCAGGGTGACGAACAGCCCGCCGGGGGGCACCAGGTCCCCGACCGACACGTGGACCTGGGCGCACACGCCGGACAGCGGTGCGGGGACGACAGCAGTGGGCGGCACCGCCGCATCGTAGGGACCGGACCGCCCGCCGTTCGGTTTTCGCGGGCCGGTGGATAGCGTCGGCCCATGGATCTCCGCACCGTCCTCCTGGTCCCCGTGGTCGTCGCGCTGGGTGTCACCTCCGCCGGGTGCGGCGACGACACCTCCTCGGACACCGATGGTCCGGCCGCCACCGAGCAGGCCACGACCACCACGGGGGACGAGACCGTCACCGTGACCGCCTCCGGGCCCATCGCGCTGAAGGTCGGCGAACGCGCCACCATCAAGCTCGCGGCCAACCCCACCACGGGCTACCAGTGGGAGCCGACCGCGGAGCCGGACGCCGCCGTGGTCCGGATCGTCTCGGACACCTACCTGGCGCCGGACACCGACCGGGTCGGGGCCGGTGGCACCCAGGAGATCGTGGTGGAAGGCGTGGCGGCCGGGACCACCACGCTCACCATGGGGTATGCACGGCCGTGGGAGCAGGGGACGGCGCCGGCGGAGACCGCCACCTTCGCCATCACGGTCACCTGAGCCTGTCGGCCTGCCCCCGAACCCCCCGACCCCCCCCGAACTCGGGCGACGGCAGCCGCTCTCGGCGGCTCCATCAGCCCGAGAACGACCGGGGGGCGGCGGGGTCCCTCCGGATGGTGGCACCGGAGGGGTCCGTGGGAGTCAACGCCGGGCGTGCAGGCCGGTACCGTCGGCCCGGTGAGCGAGCCCTTCGTCCGCCCCTACACGCCCGGTGACCGCGACGCGGTGTGCGACACCTGCTTCCGGACCGGGTTCATGGGTGACCCGGTGCAGGACCAGTTCGGGGACCGCGACGCCTTCGCCCACCTCTTCTGCACCTGGTACCTGGACCACCGCCCGGACTCGGCGTGGGTGGTGGACGACGGGGCCGGCCGGGCCGTGGGCTACCTGATCGGCTCCCCCGACGGGGCCGTCGGTGAGCAGGCCCACCTGCGGGCCTTCGCCCTGCGCCACGGGCTCCGCCGCGGCGTGTTCGTCCGCCCCGGCACGGCAGGGTTCATGGCCCGGGCCGCCATCGACCTGGCCCGGGACCGGTCCGCCCTGGCGTCAGCGGTGGACCCCGTCCGGTACCCGGCGGACCTGCACATCAACCTGCTGCCCGCCGCCCGGGGGCAGGGCCTGGGCGGGGCGCTCATCCGCACCTGGCTCGGCCGCCTGGCAGCACTCGGGGTCCCCGGCGTGCACCTGGGGACGTTCGGCGAGAACACCGCGGCCATCGCCTTCTTCATGGCCCAGGGCTTCCGGCCGGTGGGGGAGCCGGTGCCCAACCCCGGGTTCCGCATGCCGGACGGAGCCCGGTGCACCGTCCGGAGGTTCATCCGGGAGGTGCCCCCTACTCGGAGTGGTTCCAGGCCTCCAGCAGCTGGCCCGAACGACGTCCGTCCAGCAGGTGGTTGATCCAGTCGAGGAAGTTCGGCTCGGTCTCCACGAACTCCACCCCGTAGATGCGCCAGTCCGGGTCACCGAACTCCTCGATGCGCTTGACCCGCACGGCGGCCCGGGCGTTGCCCAGTTGCACGATCAGGACCGATCCCCGGCCCAGGTCGTCCGCGGCCGGGGCCACGACGGCCCCGCCGCTCACCGACACGTTCAGGAGCCTGCCCACGTCGGGTTCTCGACGGTGCTTCTTGGACGCCTTGACGCCGCGTTGGTACGCCTCATCGGCCCGCCACGTGAGGAAGACGTCGCCGATCGGGATGCGTTCGCCCAGCCGTCGGCCGGGGTCGGGTGGTGCCGCCATGCATCCTCCATCGGCACGGTGGGTGACCGGCCTGAGCTTCCCGGGGGCCGGGGATGTGGCCACCCGGTGGGCCGAGCGGACAGACTGACCGGCCATGGAGGTCGCTGCTGGAGCAACCGATCGGTCCGGTCCTGTCCGGCTGGGACCGGTCGATGCCGTGGTGTTCGACACCGACGGGGTGATCACCCGGACGGCGGACGTGCACGAGGCGGCGTGGAAGCGGCTCTTCGACGCCTACCTGGGGTCCCTGCCCGCCGGGCCCGGTCCCTCGGGGGCGGCGGTGGACCGGTCGCCGTTCACCGCGGAGGACTACCTGCGCCACGTGGACGGACGGCCCCGCTACGACGGGGTGGACGCCTTCCTCCGCTCCCGGGGCGTCGTCCTGGACCGCGGTGATCCGACGGACCCGCCGGACCGTCCCACCGTGTGCGGCCTGGGCAACCGCAAGAACGGCTACTTCCGAGCCTTCGTGGCCGAACACGGGGTGGCCGCCTACGACTCGACGGTGGCGCTGGTGGAGCGGCTCCGGAGCATGGGCATCGGGGTGGCCGCGGTGTCCGCCAGCGAGAACCAGGGCGCCATCCTGGACGGTGCCGGTGCCGGCGGGCTGTTCGACGTCCGGGTGGACGGGATCATGGCCCGGGAACTGGGGCTCGCCGGCAAGCCGGACCCGGCCCTGTTCCTGGAGGCGGCGGGCCGGCTGGGGGTGGCTCCGGCCCGGGCCGCCGTGGTGGAGGACGCCCGCTCCGGCGTGGAGGCGGGCCGCCGCGGGCGATTCGGCGTGGTCGTCGGAGTGGACCGGTCCGGCCACCCGGAGGCCCTGGCGGAGGCCGGGGCGGATGTGGTCATCCCGGATCTTCATCAACTGTTCATCGACGACGACCGACACTTCGTGGTGAACTCAACGAGTTTCGTCGGCAGGGGCGGCGTCGAGGATCCGGAGCGTACGTGAACGGTTGGCTGTTGATCTACGAGGGCGTCGACCCCGAGCAGGAGGGACTCCGGGAGGCCCTGTGCACCCTGGGGAACGGCTACTTCGCCACCCGGGGGGCCTGGCCGGAGTCCAGCGCGGACGGCGTGCACTACCCCGGCACCTACGTCAGCGGCCTGTTCAACCGCCTGGGTTCGGAGATCAGCGGCCGCACGGTGGAGAACGAGAGCCTGGTCAACGTCCCCAACTGGCTCCCGCTCCGCTTCCGCATCGATGACGGCCCCTGGATCGACGAGGCCACCGCCACGGTGCTGGAGCACCGCGTGGAGCTGGACCTGCACCGCGGGGTCCTGACCCGCCACACCCTGTTCCAGGACCCCACCTCCCGGCGGGTCCGGCTGACCCAGCGCCGCCTGGTGTCCATGGCGGACCCCCACGTCGCCGCACTGGAGACCACCCTGGTGCCGGAGAACTTCTCCGGCACGCTCGGTGTGATGTCCGGCCTGGACGGCACCGTCGCCAACACCGGCGTCGCCCGGTACAACGAGCTGCCGAACCAGCACCTGTCGCCGATGACGTCGTCGCACCCGGTGGAGGACACCGTGTGCCTGCTGGTGGAGACCAACCAGTCCCGGGTCCGCATCGCCCAGGCCGCCCGGACCCGGATCACCCGCCAGGGCGAACCGTTGGCCCCGGTCCCGGAGGTGGACCAGGAGCCGGGCGCGATCTCCCTGACCTTCACCTTCCCGGTGGCGGAGGGCGACGAGGTGATCGTGGAGAAGGTCGTCACGCTCTACACGTCCAAGGACGATGCCATCACCGAGCCCGCGACCGAGGCCTGCGACCACGTGCGCAACGTGGCCGGGGACTTCGCCGGGCTCCTGGACCGCAGCGTGGTGGCGTGGCGGCACCGGTGGCGGCGGACCGAGGTGGAGCTCGGCTCCAACAGCGACACGTCGCTGCTCCTGCACCTGCACATGTTCCACATCATGGTCACGGCGTCTCCGCACTCGGCGCTCCTGGACGTGGGCATCCCGGCCCGCGGCCTGCACGGCGAGGCCTACCGCGGCCACATCTTCTGGGACGAGCTGTTCATCTTCCCGTTCTTCAGCCTGCGCCTGCCGGAGCTCACCCGGTCGCTGCTGCTGTACCGCTACCGCCGCCTGGGCCATGCCCGCCGGCTGGCACGGGAGGCCGGCTTCCAGGGCGCCATGTACCCGTGGCAGAGCGCGTCGAACGGTCGGGAAGAGACCCAGACCATGCACCTCAACCCCGAGTCGGGGCACTGGCTGCCGGACGCCTCCCACCTGCAGCGCCACGTCAACGCGGCCATCGCCTACAACGTGTGGCACTACTACCAGGCCACCGGCGACGAGGAGTTCATGCGGTTCTTCGGCGCCGAGATGCTGCTGGAGATCGCCCGGCTGTGGGCCTCCATGGCGGTGTACGACCACTCCCTGGACCGGTACGAGATCCGGGGCGTGATGGGTCCCGACGAGTACCACGAGGGCTACCCGGACCGGGACGAGCCGGGTCTGGACAACAACGCCTACACCAACATCATGGCGGCCTGGTGCCTCTGCCGGGCCCTGGAGATCCTGGACACCCTGAGCCCCACGGTGGCCGCGGACCTCCGGGAGCGGCTGGTGATCGTCCCCCAGGAGCTGGACCTCTGGGACGACGTGAGCCGCAAGTTGCGGGTGTGCTTCCACCAGGACGCCACCGGCGCCGTGGACGGACCGGTGATCAGCCAGTTCGAGGGGTACGCAGACCTGGAGGAGCTGGACTGGGACGGCTACCGGGAGCGCTACGGCGACATCGCCCGCCTGGACCGGATCCTGGAGGCGGAGGGCGACTCGCCGAACCGGTACCAGCTCACCAAGCAGGCCGACGTCCTGATGCTCTTCTACCTGCTCTCGGCCGACGAACTTGAGGAGCTGCTCACCCGGCTGGCCTACGACTACGACCCGGACCTCATCCCCCGGACGATCGCCTACTACGAGCCGCGCACGTCGCACGGCTCGACCCTGAGCCGGGTGGTGCACGCCTGGATCCACTCCCGGGCCCACCGCGAGCGGTCCTGGAGCGAGTTCATCGGAGCCCTGCACAGCGACATCAACGACGTGCAGGGGGGGACCACCGCCGAGGGCATCCACCTGGGCGCCATGGCCGGGACCATCGACCTGGTCCAGCGCTGCTACACGGGCATCGAGCTCCGCCAGGACGAGCTCCGGTTCAACCCGAGCATCCCGGACGAACTGGGGTCTCTGGCCCTCGGCCTGCGCTACCGGGACCGGAACCTGCACCTGGACTTCACCAACGAGATGGTCCGCCTGCGCATCGGCCGGGCACCGCTGGGACCCATCAACGTCCGGTGCCGTGACGACCTGCGGGTGGTGCACCCGGGGGAGACCGTCGAGTTCAAGCTCGAGGACTGAGCCGCCTCTCCCACCCTTTCCTGCGGCGGTTTTCGGTGGCTGCGACCGATCTGTGACGCAGGACGGTGGCGCGGTGGGGGGTCAGTCGGCGTGGGGGACGCCCAGGCCCTGGGCCAGGCGCTCCCGGGCCAGCCGGCCGAGGGGCAGGTCCACGCCCAGCTCGTCGGCCAGGGCCAGGGCCAGGTCCAGGTCCTTCTCGCCCAGCGTCCGGGTGTGGGTGAGCGTGTCGTACCACTCGTCGCCGGGCCGGAGGGGCGTCGTGGTGTCGCGCAGCATGATGGAGCCCGCTCCGCCGGTCACGGTGTCGGAGTGGCGCACCACACGGGCCAGCTTGCGCAGGTCCAGGCCGGAGGCCTCGGCCAGCTGCTGGGCCTCGGACGCCGCGGTGTAGGACACGAACGTCAGCAGGTTGCGGGCCAGCTTGGCCCGGGTGCCGGCCCCGGCCGGCCCGAAGTGCATGACCAGGTCGGCCCACCGTCCGAACGGCTCCCTGGCCCGCTCGAAGGCAGCCCGGTCGCCCCCGACCATCACGGCCAGGGTGCCCTGGTGGGCGCCCATGAACCCGCCGGACACGGGCGCGTCGAGCACGTCGATGCCGGAGCCCGTGGCCAGCGCCGCCAGCTCCTCGGCGGTCTCGGCCCTGATGGTGGAGTGCACGGCGATGCTCGTGCCCGGCGCCGCCACGGGCAGGATCTGGCCGACGACGTCACGGACCTGGGCGTCGTCCAGGACCATGACCGAGATCACGTCGCAGGCCGCGCCGACCTCTGCCGCGGTGGCGGCCACCGTGGCACCGGCCTCCGCGAAGGGCGCGGTGGCCTCCGCCCGGAGGTCGCACACCACCAGCCCGCCGGGCCAGTCGACCAGGTGCTGCGCCATGGGCGCCCCGATGTTGCCCAACCCGATGAACCCGTAGGCCCCCATCACGCGCTCCGTTCCGTCCCGGCCGGTCCCCGCCCGGCCGCGGGACCGCGGCCCGGGGCCGGCTCGGCCACCGACTTGGTCTCCAGGTACTCCTCGAAGCCGGCCACGCCCATCTCCCGGCCGATGCCGGACTGCTTGTAGCCGCCGAAGGGCACGTCGCCTGCGAACCACACGCCCCCGTTGACGCTCATGGTCCCGGTCCGGACCCGCTCCGCCACGGACCAGGCCCGGTCGGCGTCACCGCTGTGCACCGCTCCGGACAGCCCGTAGGGCGAGTCGTTGGCGATGGCCACCGCGTCGTCGTCGCCGTCGTGGGGGATGGCCACCAGCACCGGACCGAAGATCTCCTCGCGGGCCACCCGGGCCGAGTTGTCCAGCCCCGTCACCAGCGTCGGCTCGATCCAGTGGCCCCGGTCCCGGTCGGCGGGCCGGCCGCCCCCGGCCGCGAACCGGCCGCCCTCCTCCACCGCCAGGGCCAGGTAGCCCTCGATGCGGTCGCGTTGGCGTCCGGAGATGACCGGTCCGCACACGGTGCCGGGGTCCGTCGGGTCGCCGCAGCCCAGGGCGGTGAGCGTGGCCGCAGCGGCCTCCACCGCCTCGTCGTAGCGCCCGCGCGGGACCACCAGGCGGGTGGTGATGGCACAGCCCTGCCCGGCGTGGGTGCTCACGGTGAACGCGGCCATGGACGCGGCGGCGCCCAGGTCGGCGTCGTCCAGCACGATGAAGGCCGACTTGCCGCCCAGTTCCAGGAAGACCCGCTTGAGGGTCTGGGCCGCGCCGGCCATGACCGAGCGACCGGTGGCCGTCGAGCCGGTGAAGGACACCACGTCCACCCGGGGATCGGTGGCCAGCCGGGCGCCCAGGCCGTGGTCGGTGGAGGTGATGACGTTGAGCACGCCGTCGGGCAGGTCGGTCTCCTCCGCGGCCAGCCGGGCCAGGGCCGTCGCACACCCCGGTGTGTCCGGTGCCGGCTTGAGGATGACGGTGCAGCCTGCGGCCAGCGCGGGGCCGACCTTGGCCAGGTTGATCTGGTTGGGGAAGTTCCACGGGGTGATGGCACCGACCACCCCGGCCGCCTCCTTGAGCACCCACCGTCGCGACGGGACGCCCATGGGCGCGGCCTCGCCCAGGTCGGTGCGGTACGCGTACTGCTCGGCCAGGTCGGCGAACCAGCCCAGGTCCGCCACCGGGGCGTCCAGGTGGGCGCCGGAGGTGAGGAACACCGGTGCGCCGACCTCGGCCACCGTCAGGGCCCGCAGCTCGTCGGCGTGGGTCTCCATGGCCGCCTGCAACTGGCGCAGGCAGTGGGCCCGGAAGGCGTGGTCCCGGGACCAGTCGGTGGTGTCGAAGGCGACCCGTGCCCCGTCCAGGGCGCGGTCGAGGTCCACGTCGGAGGCGTCGGCCACCTCGCCCAGGACCTCCTCGGTGGCCGGGTTGGAGGTGGTGAAGGTGGCGCCGTCGGCGGCGGGGACCAGGTCGCCGTCGACGAGCAGCAGTGGGTCGATCACGACACGTCGGGCCAGATCGGCGCCGGAGCCTGTCCGAAGCGGTAGTGCCCCGGCAGGTCCTGCTTGAGGCTGCGGTGCATCCGGGCCGTCATGCCCTCCGACAGCGTGCCGTCACCCATCATCTCCACGAACAGGGCGGTCGCGTTGCCGAAGTCGAAGAAGTCGCGCTGCCACGCCCACAGGCCGTCACCGGCGTAGCCGAACCAGCTGCCACCGATGCCGCCGACCTCGTAGGTGCCGCCGCCGGGACGCGGGGCGTCGGCGATCTGCTTCCACAGCCCCATGACCATGCCCTGGCGGTCATCGATGAGCACGTGCTGGTAGGGGTAGATCCAGCCGTCCAGCCCGCCCATCTCCAGGCCCAGGGCCACGTCGCGGATCTCGTCCCGGCCGACGGCCATGAAGTCCTCGTTGGGGCCGTAGTTCCATCCGTAGGTGGCGTCCTCGGTGTAGAGGTCGGCCATGGGCCGCCAGTCGCCGATCTCCTCGCAGTGACGGTTGGCGTCCAACCACCGCTGCACCATTGCTTCCATCTCGTCACGTTCGAACGCTGGCATGGTCACTCCTCGGTGGGCTGTCGGTCGTCGATGATCTTCAGGGCGTGGGTCGGGCAGTACTTCACTGCCAGGTCCGCCGCGGCTCGCTCGGCATCGGGAGGGGTCTCGTCCAGCACGGTCAGGTCCCCGGCCTTGGAGACGGAGAACACCGCGGGCGCCTCCGACTCGCAGACGCCGTGGCCCTGGCACAGGTCCCGGTCCACCTCGATGCGCCAGCTCACGCGGGGCTCCCGGTGGGCACGCCCACCCGCGGCGTCATGGTGACGGTGCAGGGCTGGGCCAGTTGGACGACCATCTTGGACACGTCGTTGCGGTAGCTGTCCGCGGGCTGCGCCAGCGCGAACTCGAAGCGGGGCAGCAGCCAGGCGAAGATGCACTTGAGCTGCATCAGCGCGAACGCCGCCCCCACGCAGCGGTGCCGCCCGGCCCCGAACGGGATCCAGGTCCAGGGGTTGGCCAGGTCGTCCTCCCGGGGGGCCAGGTAGCGGTCCGGGTCGAAGGCGTCGGGGTCGGTGAAGTCGGGCGTGAGGCGGTTGGAGATGGCGGGGGAGGCGCCCACCAGGTCACCCTTGGCGATGCGGTGACCGCACACCACGAAGTCGTCCTGGGCCACCCGCAGCAGCAGGATGAGGGGCGGGTGGAGGCGCAACGCCTCCTTGATCGACGACTCCAGGTGCGGCATCTCCCGCAGGGCCTGGTAGGTGACGGGCTCGCCGGCCGTGTTGAGGGCCTCCAGCTCAGCCATCACCTTGTCCATCTCGACCGGGTGCTTGAGCAGTTCCAGCAGGGTCCAGGCCGCCGTGGTGGACGTGGTGTGGTGCCCCGCGAACATCATCGAGATGAACATGCCGGTGACCATGTCGGCGTCGAAGCGCAGCGTGCCGTCCTCCTCCCGGATGGACATGAGGACGTCCAGCAGGTCGCGGTCGTCGTCGGTGGCCCCGGGTCCGGCCTCGCGCTCGTCCATGATCGACTGGAGCAGCGCCACCATCTCCACCCGGGCCGCGTCGCGGCGGTGGAAGCTCTCGATGTCGGCGTAGGGGTCCACGAAGGCCATGGCGTCGGTGCCGCGCTCCAGGTCGTGGAACAGCTGGGCGAACCGGCCGTCGAGCGACTCCCGGAACTTCTTGCCGATCAGGCAGGCGGAGGACGTGTAGATGGTGAGCTCGGCGAAGAACTCCAGCAGGTCCACGTCGCCGGGGCGGTCCCAGGTGGCGATCATGCGCTCGACCTGTTCCGAGATCGTCTCGGCGTGGCCCCGCATGTACCGGTCGCGGAGCGCCTGGTTGTGGAGCATCTCCCGGCGGCGTTCGGGGGATGCGTCGAACACGATGCCCTCGCCGAACACCGGGGTCATGAACGGGTAGGCCTCCGCCTGGTCCAGCTCCTCCTCCGGGGCCCGGAAGTACCACTCGTTGGCCTCGGCGCCGGACAGGAGCACGACCCGGCGTCCGGCGAGGTCGAACGCGCCCACCTCGCCGCACTCGTCCCGGACGCGCTGCATCAGGCCGATGGGGTCGGTCTGGAGGTCGCCCAGGTGGCCCGTGCCGGGCCGGGCGCCGCTGACCATGCGGGGCTCGCGGGCGGTGGTCCCATCAGCGGTGGTGTCGGAGCCGTCGGCCATGTGTCCTCCTCAGGACTCGTCGCGGGGTGCGGACCGTCCGGCGCTGCGCGCCGCGAGGTCGTCGAGGTGGGCGCGGGCCGCGGCCACCTCCTCGGCGGTGGCGGGGTCGCCCAGCACGGGCGCCTCCGGTTCCACCTCGATGATGGTGAAGTGGGTGCCACGGGGGGCACCCACGACGGCCAGGACGGCGCCCGCCACGCCGTCGGCCTCCAGGTAGCCGTCGTGGCGCATGAGCCCGTGGGCGGCCCACTCCTGCATGATCACGGGCATCGCCTCGGCCGGGAACCCCGAGCCCATCTCGGTGAGGGTGGGGCCGGGCCGCACGATGGAGCAGCGGACGCCGGTGCCCTCGAGCTCCAGCATCATGGCCCGGGCCAGGCCCTCCAGTCCCCACTTGGAGGCGACGTAGCTGGACATGGTGGGGCGGGGGAGCCGGACCACGTCGGAGGTGACCAGCACGACGTCGCCACGCCGCCGCACCACCATCGACGGCACCAGCCGGGTGACCAGGTGCTGGACCCCCAGCAGGTTCACGGCCAGCTGGCGGGAGAAGTCCTCGGGGTCCGTGTCGTGGGCCTTGGTGGGCAGGACGTCGCCGGCCACCGACACCAGCACCTCGATGTCGCCCAGCGCCGCGGTGGCCGCGGCGGCACAGGCGTCGATGCCGGCCGGGTCGCCCAGGTCCAGCGGGACGGCCACGGCCTCGGCACCCGCGGCGCAGAGCTCCGCCGCGAGTCCGTCCAGGCGCTCCACCCGGCGGGCCGCCAGGGCGACGGGGTGGCCGGCCGCGGCCAGGCGGCGGGCGGTGGCGGCGCCGATGCCGCTCGACGCGCCGGTGACCAGGGCGGGACGCCGGTCCGGGTGGGTGGGGCCCATCAGCGGGTCTCCACCGTGGTGGGCAGGGCGGCGAAGCCCCGCACGTTGACCGAGTGCACCCGATCGATGCCGGCGGGGTCCACGTCGTAGTCGGCGACGCGGGAGGCCAGCTCCTCCAGGCAGATCCGCGCCTCCAGCCGGGCCAGCGACGCCCCGAGGCAGAAGTGGCGTCCGACGCCGAAGCTGACCAGCTGTGACGTGTCCCGGCCCAGGAGGTAGCGGTCCGGGTCGGGGAACACGTCGCCGTCGCGGTTGGCCGACCCCACCAGGAGCAGCACACGGTCGCCGGCCGGGATGGTGGTGCCGTGGAGGGTGACGTCCTCCGTGGTGACGCGGGCCAGCATCTGGCTGGACGTGTCGTAGCGGAGCGTCTCCTCCACCCAGTCCTCCACCCGGGCCGCGTCCGACCCGTTCCCGAGCCCCAGCCGGCGCTGGTCCGGGTTGCGCCATCCCCAGTACCAGGCGTTGGCCAGCAGCTTGGTGGTGGTCTCGTTGCCGGCCACCACCATGAGGAACAGGAACGCCATGACCTCGTCGTCGGTGAGGCGGTCGCCGTCGATCTCCGCGTCCAGCAGGGCGGAGGTCAGGTCGTCGGTCCTGGAGGCGCGCCGCTGGGCGATCATGTCGGCGTAGTAGCCGGCCAGCGTCAGGGCGGCCTCGATGCCGGACGCGGGCACGTCCTCCACGCCCTCCTCCCGGTGCACCAGCAGGTCCGCAAGGCGACGGAGCTCGGGGCGGTCCTCCACCGGGACGCCGACCAGTTCGGAGATGACGTCCATGGGGAGCCGGCCGGCCAGGTGGGTGACGAAGTCGAACTCCCCGGCCTCCAGCGCCGGCTCCAGGTGGAGCAGGGTCAGGCGCCGGATGTTGTCCTCCATCTCCGCCACCCGGCGGGGGGTGAAGCCCCGGGACACCAGTGCCCGCATGCGGGTGTGGCGTGGCGGGTCCATGGCCAGGAAGGACATGGTCCTGTGGGCGTGGGGCCCCGACGCCGCCTTGTCCAGGCTGACCCCGTGGGAGTTGGAGAACCGGGCGGAGTCCCGGAACGCCGCGCTGACGTCGCCGTGGCGGGACAGGGCCCAGAACCCCAGTTGGTCGTTGCGGTAGACGGGCGCCTCCTCCCGCAGGCGGCGGTACGTGGGGTACGGATCCTCGTGGATCTCGTAGTCGTAGGGGTTGTAGGTCGGTGTGGTCATGCGTCCTGCCCAGTCGGTCGTCCGGGTCGCGCCCGGGGGCCCTCGAAGATGGCGGAGGCCACCTCCTCCATGCGGGCGGGGAGCTCCGCGTACGAGAGGTAGCCCATCCCGGCCTGGACCATGGCGCCGGAGAACGCCACCACCAGGGTCCGCACCGCGCTGGGGGAGGCGTCGTCGCCCAGCGCCCGGACGAGGCGGTCCCGGACGTCCGCGCCGATGGCGTCGCGCAGGCGGGCCACCTCGGGGTCCGAGGCGAGCATGGCGGTGGTGCACGCCGCGGCCAGCTCGGGCTCGTCGGCCACCAGCAGCCCGACGTCGGCCAGGGAGGCGCCGACGCGGCCGGCGGGGGAGCGTCGGCCGTCCACCGGCGGTTCGGGCAGGGCACGCAGGCGTCGCCAGAAGACCTCGGTGACCAGGTGGTCCTTGGACGCGAAGTACGTGTAGGCGGTTGCCGGGGCCACCCCGGCCCGGCGGGCCACGTTGCGCACGGTGAGGCCCACGTAGCCGTGCTGGCGCAGTTCCTGCACCGCGGCGTCGGTCAGGCGGTCCACCGTCTCGGCCTGGCGGTCGCTCAGCAGGCGTCGCGGTGCCGGTGCGCCGGAGGGCACGGCACCGGCCCCCGCTCCCACGACCGCGTCCGCGGCCCCCCTGCTGGACATGTGTCCAGACAGTAGTCTGTCGGGCGCGGGATGCAAGCCCGACCTCGGGCGCACCCACCAAGGAGGGTCATGACCAGCGTGCGGACCATCGGTGACCTCACCCGGGAGGAGCTGGCCGTGCTGGGCCGGGAGTACCTGATGGCGGGCCAGCTCATCGACCGCGCCGGGATGCCCCAGGTCATCTCCCGGGCCGGCCGGGACGTGATGCAGGCCGTGGCCATCGACGAGTGGATGGGCGCGAGCCCCGTGTACACCCGCCGCATCCAGCGCCTGCTGGGCTTCAGCGGCGGCACCGACGTGGCCACCATGTTCAAGGGCATGCAGTTCGACATCGGGGCCCCGCACGAGTTCCTGGACTTCCGGTACCGGGTCCTGTCCCCGGACCACGGCGAGTTCTGGCTGGACCACTGCGGCGCACTGGTCGACGTGGAGCCCATGGGCGACGACTACGTGGTGGCCATGTGCCACCACATCGAGGACCCCACCTTCGAGGCCACCGTGTGCGCCTCCAACCCACGGGCCCGCATGACACCGGTGCACCGACCACCCCGGGTGCCCGAGGACCGCCACCCCCACTGCCACTGGGAGGTCCGCATCGACCACGACGGGGACGAACTGGCCGAGCCGGCCGGCGCCCGCCTGATCGCCTCCAGCCACGCCGCGGGCCTGGCCGTGCCGGTCGTGCCGGCCGTGGGCCCGGGGGACGGCCGGGGCGACTACGCGGGACCGGTGGACCCCGACCTGCGCCTGGAGGACTTCTCCCGGACCACCCTGGAGGCGGTGGTGCGCGAGTTCGCACTGCAGGGCCACCTGCTGGTCCTGTCGTTCTTCGCCGCGGTGACCGAGCGGCTCGGCCCGGAGGAGGCCGTCGCGGTCCTGGCCCAGCAGTTCACCGGCGTTTCCGGCGTGGTGGCGTCCCGCCTGGCCGCCGCCTTCGGCACCGGCGACACCGCCGCCGACCTGGCCACGGTGCTGGAACTGCACCCCGCCCTGCAGCCCCGGGACTACCTCGACGTCCGGGTCCGCCCCGGCGAACCGGTCCACGTCGGCCTGGGGGACGGGCCCGGGACGGAGGAGACCGTGGCGATGGGCTGGGGGACGCTCCTGGCCGAGGGCCGGGCCGACGCCGCACTGGACGCCATCGTCGGTGCCGTGGACCCGCGGGCCTCGGTCCGCCCCGCCGAACCGGCCGGGGACCAGGTCCGGGCGTGGGAGGTCGTGGTGGGACCGGAGCCGCGCCCCGAGCCGGGCGAGGTGACCCTCACCCGGTTCAGCTCCGGCGCCGACTTCACCTTCCAGCGGGTGGGCATGCGCTGAACCGGCGCCCGCCCCACTGTGATGGGTGTCACGGCGGACGGGTCCGATCGGGCCGGAACCGGCGGCAATCCGCGGGTCCGGCCCGCCGCCTCCCTGTGGAATCCACAGGACGCCGACGCCATGTTGTGAGGTCGGGGGCTCCCAGCGCCTATCCTGAGCAACGGACCGGACGTCGGGCCGTCCTCCGGGACGCCGTACCCGGCCGTGTCGCACACCTCGTGTCGACCGCCGTGTCCCGCCCCCACCACCGCGACGAAGCGAGGAACCTCCATGGGCGCCAGCCGAACCAGTTTCGCCAAGCTCCAACGTGACCGGGCCAAGAAGGCCAAGGCGGCAGCCAAGCGTGAGCGCCGCCTGGACCCGGGCGGTGAGCCCATCGAGGGCGAGGAGGCGGCTCCGACGGAGCTCGTCGACGACGGCGAGGAGCTCTCCGCCGACCAGCTGCTGAAGCTGGTGGAGGAGTTGCACGCCGACTTCGAGGCCGAGCGCATCGACTTCGAGACGTTCGAGGAGCGCAAGACGGAGCTCTTCGCCCGCATCTCGGTCGACTGAGTCCCCACGGGACAGCCATCGCCCTCGCACCCGTCCGTCCGCCCCGCAACGTTTCCGGATGCCCGCCGCTACGGTGGGCAGCGACCAGGACGCCCAACGGGAGGACCGGGGATGCACGGGAACGACGACGCCGTCGTCGAGGTGGACGGGCGGCTCATGCCGCTGTCGGACCTCATCGAGGAGTACGGCGCGCTCCGTGAGGTGGCGTCCGCCCGGGAGAAGCACCACAAGCGCGCCCTGCGCCGCTACCGCCGCGAGCAGGAGCTCAAGCCGTTCCAGGTGGAGCTGCTGAAGCTGCAGCAGTGGCTGGAGGACCACGACCGCCGCATGGTCATCCTCTTCGAGGGCCGCGACGCCGCGGGCAAGGGTGGGACGATCCGCCGCGTCACGCACTACATGAACGAGAAGCACTACCGCGTGGTGGCGCTGGGCCGGCCGACCGAGACCCAGCGGAGCCAGTGGTACTTCCAGCGCTACGTGGAGCAGTTCCCCACCGGGGGCGAGATCGTCCTGTTCGACCGCAGTTGGTACAACCGGGCCATGGTCGAGCCCGTGTTCGGCTTCTGCACCCCGGACGAGCACCGCAACTTCATGCGGGGTGTCGTCGGCTTCGAGAAGGACCTGGTGCGCACCGGGACGATCCTGGTCAAGCTCTACTTCTCGGTGACCAAGCGGGAACAGGCCCGGCGGTTCGAGCGGCGCCGCACCGATCCGCTGCGACAGTGGAAGCTCAGCGAGATCGACGTGCAGGCCCAGGAGCACTGGGACGACTTCACCAACGCCAAGTACGAGATGCTGCGCCGGACGCACCGCTCGGACGCCCCGTGGACCATCATCCGCTCCGGTGACAAGCACCTGGCCCGGCTCAACGCCATGCGGACGCTGCTCAACGTGGCGGACTACCCGGGACGGAACCCGTCGCTCGACTACGTTCCGGATCCGGACGTGGTGGTGTCGGGGGCCCAGGAACTGGAGCTGATGGATGCCGACCGCATCCGCAAGGGCAAGTTCACCTCCTGAGCCGCCCCGCACCGGCACACCGACACACCGACACCAGCACACCGACACGAGCGCACCGACACCCAGACATCGGAGACCAGCCATGAGCAGAGCACGCAACATCCCCGTGGACCTCCACCGCGTGGCCCAGTTGGCCGACACCACCGCCACCGTGGCCGAGAACGCCGCCGTGGCGGCGGAGAAGGCGCAGGCCGCGGCCGACCGGGCCCAGGAGGTCTCCCTCCAGGTCACCGAGGGGGCCCGCAGCCACCGCAAGGGCCTGCTCCTGCTCCTGGTCCTCGGGATCGTGGGCGTGGTCGCCCTCGTGGTCTGGAAGAAGTCCCAGGGCTCGGCGCCCGAGGAGGAGATCGCCGACCTCCGCCTCGCCGCCGAGGAGCACGTCGGCTCGATGCCCTAGGGCGTGGGCCCGGGCCCGGACCCCGGGGCCGTTTCTTCATCCGGGGGCCGGCCACGCCGATAGGTCACTGACGTCCTGACCCCGGGGGGTTCCGTCGTGACCGACCGTTCGAGCGGTGTGCAACTCAAGGGCCTGGGGCGGATGGGCCGGTTCGTGTCCCGCCACCACCGGTGGTTCGCCCTGGTCTGGCTCGCCGTGCTGGTCGTCGTCGGGTACCTCGGGCTGGCCAACCAGAACGCGCTCTCCAACAACTTCCGCGTGCCCGGGACGGACTCCCAGCAGGCGTACGACCTGCTCAACCAGCGCTTCAGCTCCCAGAACAACGCCACGGCGACCGTGGTGTTCGTCGCCGGCAAGGGTGAGCAGCTCACCAGCCCGGCGGCCACCAGGGCCGTCTCGGACGCCGTGACGGCCATGGGGAAGGTGAAGGGCGTCACGTCGGTGTCGGACCCCCTGTCCACCGACCCCCGGGAGGCCGTGGAGAAGGTGGCCGGCTCCCTGCCCGCGGCGGAGGCCGCCGTGGCCGAGGACCTGGCCAGGGCGCTCCCGCCCACCGTGTCCGACGACGGCCGCGTCGCGGTGTCGACGGTGACCTACGACGCCACGCTCCCGGAGCTGATGGACCGGTACGCGGTCCAGGCCAAGGTGGCCGCCACGGACTACGAGAACCCCTACTCGTCCCTGCACCGGGTGGTGGAGGAGCTCCGGGGCTCCGGCGTGGAGGTCGTGATCGGCGGGCAGGTGGCCGACACCTGGAACCTGCCGGTCAGCTGGTGGGCGAACAACGCCGACGAGGTCGGCCTCGGCCTGGGCGCCCTGCTGCTGGTGGTGGCGTTCGGATCGCTGTTCGGCATGGCGGTCCCCATCGTGACCGCCCTGGTGGGGGCCCTGACCGCCGGCTCCATGGTGTACCTCCTGGCCAGCGTGGTGGACGTGTCCGTGGCCGCCCCGCCCGTCACCCTCATGATCAGCATCGGCGTGGGCCTCGACTACTCGTTGCTCATCGTGACCCGCTACCGACAGTTCATCGCCGAGGGGCGCGAGCCCCACGACGCCGCCGGGTTGGCCATGGCCACCTCCGGCAAGGCCGCGCTGTTCGCCGGGCTGACCGTGTGCATCGCCCTGCTCGGGCTGATGGTGGTGCCGATCCCGCTGGTCCGCACCCTGGGCCTGGCCGCGGCGGTGGGCGTCATGGTCATGGTCGTGGCCGCCATGACCCTCCTGCCGGCGTTGTTGGGCTTTGCCGGGGCCCGGATCGACCGGGTCATGCTGGGCCGGCGCACCGTCGTGGAGGAGCACCCGGAGGCCAGCTTCTGGGGCCGCTTCGCCACCGGGATGTCCCGCCGCCCGTGGGTGGCCCTGGGAGTCGGCCTGGTGGTGCTGCTCGCGCTCGCCGTGCCGTTCGTCCGCATGCAGTTCGGCATGCCCGGCGACGGTTCGTTGCCCACGGACCTGTCCCAGCAGCGGGCCTTCACCCTCACCTCGGACGCCTTCGGGCCCGGCTCCAACGGCCCCCTGGTGGTGGTGGCCGGCCTGGACGAGGCCGTCCCCTACGAGCAGGCACTCGAGAAGCTGGCCAAGGTCAACACCGCCGTGGCCGCGCTGCAGCCGCCCGGCACGGTGAAGGGCATCGAGTACTCCCTCGGGCCCATCCCCAACGACGCGGCGCGGACCTCCGCGGTCATCTACGAGGTGATCGTCGACGCCGAGCCGGACAGCCGGACCACCCAGCAGCTGGTCACGGACCTCCGTGAGCGACTGGCCACGGCCACCGCGGGCTCGGGCATCAGCGCCCACGTCGGCGGCGAGACCGCGACCCTGATCGACCTGACCGACCGGGTGACGACCTACCTGCCGCTGGTGATCGGCGCCGTGGTGCTGGGGGCCTTCCTGCTCCTGGTCCTGGTGTTCCGGTCCATCCTCGTGCCGTTGAAGGCCTCGGTCATGAACCTGATCTCCATCGGAGCGGCGTACGGCGTGGTGGTGATCGTGTTCCAGTGGGGCTGGGGCAAGGGCCTGGTCGGCCTGCAGGAGACCATCCCCATCGTGAGCTTCGTCCCACTGGTGATGTTCGTGATCCTCTTCGGCCTGTCCATGGACTACGAGGTGTTCCTCATGAGCCGGATCAAGGAGGAGTGGGACACCACCGGTGACCCCCGCCGATCCGTGGTCCTGGGGGTGGCCGGCACCGCCCGCGTCATCACCACCGCGGCGCTGATCATGATGGCGGTGTTCCTGGCCTTCGTGACCAACGCCGATCCGACGGTGAAGCTGATCGGCTTCGGCATGGCCGTGGCCGTGCTCCTGGACTCCACCATCGTGCGGATGGTCCTGGTGCCGGCGGTGATGGAACTGCTGGGCAAGCGGGCATGGTGGTTCCCGCGCTGGCTGGAGTGGCTGCCCCGGCTCAACGTGGAGGGGACGGTCCCACCGCCGCCCGAGCCGCCGGCGGAGGCGGCCCAGGAGCGGGAACCGGAGCTGGTGGGCTGATCAGGCCGGGGCGTCCACCTGCTTGCGGACCTCCTCCATGTCCAGGCCCTCGGCCTGGGTGATGAGGTCGTCCAGCGCCGCCTTGGGCAGCGACCCGGGCTGGGAGAACAGCAGGATGCCGTCCCGGAAGATCATGAGCGTCGGGATGGACATGATCTGCAGGGCGCCGGCCAGGTGCTGCTCGGCCTCGGTGTCCACCTTGGCGAAGGTGATCGCCGGGTGCTCCTCGGACGCGGCCTCGAAGATGGGGGCGAAGGAGCGGCACGGGCCGCACCATGAGGCCCAGAAGTCCACCAGGACGATGCCGTCGCCGTTGACGGTGCTCTCGAAGTCGGCGCCGGTGAGGTTGATCGTGCTCATCTACTGCTCCCGTTCAGGGCTGGGGGGTGTGGGTCAGGTCGTCCAACCAGTATACCCCCATGGGTATTCCGGAGCGACCACCGGGCCCGCTCATTCCGGCGTCCCCTCCACCAGGTGCTGAGCAGCCTCTCCGGCGGCGGAGCGGAGCTCGGCGATGCCGTCCGCGATGCCGGCGGCCAGGACGTCCACGTCCGCGCCGTGGTCCAGGTCCCCGGTGACGCCGAAGGCCAGGTGGCCGTTGTAGGACAGGATGGCCGTGCCCACCCGGAGCCCGTAGGAGATGGGCACGTACGGGAGGTACTCGAGCATCTCCCGCCCCAGGCAGTACAGCGGGAACTGCGGCCCCGGCACGTTGGTGGTGACGGTGCTGATGGAGCGCTGGGTGGCCAGGCGCTGTGCCCGGAGGCCGGCCCGGGACACCAGGCCGACCACCGCCGGTGGGGCCAGGTTGCCGATGTGGGTCACCATCTCCGCGGCCTCGGCCATGTGTGAGCCCTTGAGCTCGCCCATGCGGCGCTGCACCTCCACCAGGCGGTCCACCGGGTCCTTCACCTCCACCGGCAGGTCCAGCAGCAGGCCCGACACACGGTTGTCCGGCGACCCCTCGCCGTCGGCGCCCCGGACCGACACCGGCACCAGCGACCGCACCTCCGTGGTGTCGGGGTCGTCGCCCCGGTGTTCCAGCAGGGTCCGGTAGCCCCCCGCCACGGCGGCCAGCACCACGTCGTTCACCGTGCCGCCCAGCGTCTGGCGGATGTCCCGGACGTGGTCGAACGGCACCGAGCTGTGGGACCAGACGCGGTGGGGGCCGATGCCCCCCTCGATCGACGAGTGCGGCGTGTACGTGAGGCGCCGCAGCATGCGTCCCATGCCGGCGGCCAACTGGCCCGCCCGCTGCGCCGTGGCCCGGGGGTCGGCGACCAGGTGGGGGATCTGCCCCACCAGCTGCAGCGAGTCGTGCACCAGCCCCGACCATGCGTCGAGCACGAGCTCCGGTGCCGAGGGCTGCCGCGCCGGGCTCCAGGACTGCGCCACGGGACGCTCCGCGTCCGGCTCCAGGTCCAGCAGCACGGTCAGCAGCCCCACGCCGGCGATCCCGTCCACCATGCAGTGGTGGATCTTGAACACGAGCGCCCACCGGTCGTCGTCGAGGCCCTCCACCAGCCACGTCTCCCACAGGGGGCGGTTGCGGTCCAGGGACTGCGACATGAGCCGGCCCATGAGCTGGTGCAGCTCGGCGTCTCCGCCCGGGGCCGGCAACGCGGTGTGCCGCAGGTGGAAGTCGAGGTGGAAGTGCGGGTCGTCCACCCAGACCGGTCGACCCAGTTCCAGCGGGACGGGTTGGACCCGCTGGCGGTAGCGGGGGATCAGGTGGAGCTTGGCCGCGATCAGGTCCCGGAGCTCGTCCAGCGACGGCGGCTCGCCCCGGAACGTGCACACCCCGGCGATGTGCATGTGCGACGTCTCGTCCTCCAGGTGGAGGAACTCGGCGTCCAGTGTGCTCATCCGGTCCATGGCGGCCCCCTGGTCGGCGGTGCGTGCACCACCGAAACTAACTGCCCGGGACGGCCCTTGCGTCGGCAACTCCGGTGCCGGTGGGAGTGCCGGCCCGATCCTGCTCGGCCGCGTGGGCCAGGTTGCGCAGCATGTCCTCGAACACGATGCCGTGGAAGGGCAGCACGCTCCACCAGTAGACCTGTCCGGCCAGCCCCCGGGGGAGGAACAGGGCGTGCTGGTGCAGGACCGACCGGCTGCCGTCACGGGGGTCGGGCTCGATGCGGAACTCCAGCCATGCCTCCCCGGGCAGGCGCATCTCGGCCCGGAGCCGGAGCAGCCGGGGACGCTCCAGCTCCTCCACCCGCCAGAAGTCGACCGCCTCGCCCACGTTGAGGACGTCGGGGTGGCGCCGGCCCCGGCGCAGGCCCACGCCGCCCACCAGCCGGTCGAGCAGGCCCCGCACCGCCCAGGCCAGCTTCCAGGAGTACCAGCCACGCTCCCCACCGATGCCCTCGACCGCCCGCCACACCACGTCCGGCGGTGCGTCCACCTCCCGGGAGCGCTCGTCCCGGTAGGCACTGCCGCCGCTCCAGTCCGGGTCCATCGGCATGGGGTCGGACGGCGCTCCGGCCCAGCTGGCACCGGACCAGCGGGTGGCGACGTCCAGGTTGCGGATGCGGGCCAGCGCCAGGCGCACGGCGTCGTCGAAGCCGACGGGGTCGACGTCGACGAAGCCGTCGATGTCGGACTCGCCGGCCACCACCGAGTTGCGCAGCGACTCGATCAGGGGCTGGGCCAGGGCCTTGGGCACCGGCGTCACCACGTTGACCCACTGGCTGGACAACCAGGGCGACAGCACGGGAACCGGGATGATCACCCGTCGCCGCAGCCCGGCGATCCGGGCGTAGCGCTGCATCATGTCCCGGTAGGTCAGGACGTCGGGTCCCGCGATGTCGAAGCGGCGGTTGGTGCCCTCCGGCATCGTCGCGCTGCCCACCAGGTAGCTGAGCACGTCCCGGACCGCGATGGGCTGCACCCGTGAGGTCACCCACCGGGGGGTGACCATGATCGGCAGGCGCTCGGTCAGGTACCGCAGCATCTCGAAGCTGGCGCTGCCACTGCCGATGATCACGCCGGCCTGCAGCACCACCGCCGGCACCGGGCCGTCCAGCAGGATCTGTCCCACCTCGGCCCGGGAGGCCAGGTGGGGGGAGGCGGTCTCGTCCGATCCCGGTCGGAGCCCACCCAGGTAGACGATGCGCCGCACCCCGGCCGCCGCCGCAGCACGGGCCAGGTTGGAGGCGGCACGGCGGTCCCGTTCCTCGAAGTCACCGCCCGAGCCGATGGCGTGGACCAGGTAGTAGACGAGGTCCACCCCCTCCATGGCCCGGTCCAGGTCCGCCCGGTCCAGGGCGTCGCCCTGCACGATCTCGGTCCGTGCCGCCCAGTCGACGTCGCGGAGCTTGTCCGGGCTGCGGGTGAGGCAGCGCACCCGGTGGCCCGCGTCCAGCAGCATCGGGGCGAGCCGGCCACCGATGTATCCGGTGGCGCCGGTCAGGAGGATGCGCACCTGTCACAGGGTACGGCGCCCACCGGTAACCTCGGCGTCGGCCCGTCCCGGGGGTAGGAGGAGGACGCCATGGCGGTCGCATCGACCAACTCGTCACGCATGACATCTGGGGACCGGACCGGGTACGGCGGCTCGGGCGAGCAGGAGCGCGCCGACGCGGTGCGCCGTGCCCTGGCGGGTGGTGCTCCCTCGCCCCGGGTGGCCATCCTGGGCGCCGGCGCCGGTGGGCTGTGCATGGCGATCCGGCTCCGCCAGGCCGGCATCGACACCTTCACCATCTACGAGAAGTCCGACGGCGTGGGCGGCACCTGGCGTGACAACACGTACCCGGGCGCGGCCTGTGACGTTCCCAGCCACCTGTACAGCTTCTCGTTCGCGTCCAAGAACGACTGGACCCGCAAGTTCGCCGAGCAGCCCGAGATCCTGGCCTACTTCGAGTCCCTGGTGGACCGCTACGACCTGGGGCCGCACCTCAGGTTCGGCACCGAGGTGACCGAGGCCCACTACGACGACGGCGCGGGCACCTGGACCCTGCAGACCACCGGCGACGAGCCGACGGTGACCGCGGACGTGGTGGTCAGCGGGCTGGGCCAGCTGAACCGGCCGTACATCCCGCCCATCCCCGGCCTGGACTCGTTCGGCGGCACCGTGTTCCACTCCGCTCGATGGGACCACGACCACGACCTGCGGGGCGAGCGCGTGGGCGTGGTCGGCATCGGTGCCAGCGCCATCCAGTTCGTACCCCGCGTGGCCCAGGTGGCCCGCCACACCGTCCTGTTCCAGCGCAGCTCCAACTACGTGGCCCCCAAGGCGGACCGCCCGTTCCGGCCCTGGGAGCGGTGGGCCCTGGCCCACGTCCCCGGCCTGCAACGGGCCTACCGGGAGTCCATCTACTGGCGCCTGGAGGCCCGCTTCGCGGTCATGCGCAAGCGCAGCCGGCTCGGTGGCTTCATGGAGCAGCAGTTCCGCAAGCAGCTCCGCCCCCTGGTGTCGGAGCGGTTGCCCGAGGAGGCGGTCCTCCCGGACTACCCGCCCGGGTGCAAGCGCATCCTCATCGCCAACGACTGGTACCCCACCCTGCTGCGGCCGGACGTGGACGTGGTGACCTCCGGCGTGGAGCGCGTCACCGAGGACGCGATCGTGACCGCGGACGGCACCGAGCACCCGGTGGACACGATCATCTTCGGCACCGGGTTCCGCACCACGGAGTTCCTGTCGCCGCTCAAGGTCACCGGACGGGGCGGACGGGACCTCAACGAGGTCTGGGCCGACGGCGCCCGGGCCTACCTGGGGCTCAGCGTGCCCGGGTTCCCGAACCTGTTCATGCTCTACGGCCCCAACACCAACCTGGGCCACAACTCCATCCTGTTCATGATCGAGCAGCAGGTCGGCTACGCGCTGCGGCTGGTGGAGGAGAAGGTCCTGCGGGGACTGCGCTCGGTGGACGTGCGACCCGCCGCGGCGGACCGCTTCGACGCCGAGGTGCAGGCCGCGGCCGCGGACACCGTGTGGGCCGAGGACTGCCACAGCTGGTACAAGACCGACGCCGGACGCATCACCAACAACTGGACCGCCCACACCACCGAGTACCGCAGACGCCTGTCGCACCCGGACCTGTCGGCCTGGGACCTGGAACCGGCGTGACCATCCGCGTGCTGCAGTGGGCCACCGGCAACGTGGGCCGCAACGCGGTGGAGGGCGTGCTGTCGCACCCGGACCTGGAGCTGGTCGGTGCGTTCGTGTACTCGCCGGACAAGGTCGGCCGCGACGTCGGCGAGCTGTGCGGGACCGGGCCGGTCGGGGTGGTTGCGGTCGGGTCGCTGGACGACGTGGTGGCCCTGGCGCCCGACTGCGTGGTCTACGCCCCGATGCTGGCCGACCAGGACGAGATCCGGGCGCTGCTGCGGGCCGGCATCGACGTCGTCACCCCGGTGGGCTGGTTCTTCGTGGGCGACTCGCCCGCCGTGGCCGAGACCCAGGCCGCCTGCCTGGCCGGGGGAGCCACCCTGCACGGCACCGGGATCCATCCCGGCGGCATCACCGAGCAGCTGCCGCTGGTGCTGTCCGGGTTCTGCCGCGATGTGCGCCATGTCCGGTCCGAGGAGTTCTCCGACCTCCGCACCTACGCCACCGAGTTCGTGGTCCGGGACATCATGCTGTTCGGCCGCACGCCCGGAGGAGGCCGTGGCCAGCCCCATGGTCGACCTGCTGGGCGACGGGTTCGGCCAGTCCATCCGCCTGGTGGCCCAGGGGCTGGGGTGGGACCTGGACCCGGAGCTCACCACCAGCCACGAGATGGCCGTGGCGACCGCGCCGATCGACACCCCCGTGGGCGTGATCGACGTGGGGACGGTGGCGGCGCAACGCTTCACGTGGACCGGGACCGTCGGCGGCGTGCCCCGGGTCTCGGCCAGGGTGAACTGGTTCATGGGCGAGGAGCACCTGGACCCGTCCTGGTCCTTCGGGCCGGAGGGCGAGCGCTTCGAGGTGGAGCTGGACGCCGTGCCCCCGGTGCGGACGGTCTTCCACGGGTTCCAGCCCCCCACGCTGGACACGGACCTGTCCCGCAACGAGGGCATCGTGGCCACGGCCATGCACTGCGTGAACTCGGTGCCCTACGTGGTGGCGGCCGAGCCCGGGATCCGGACCTACCTGGACCTGCCGCTCATGCCCGGTCGCGGCACCTGACCCCCGGCTCCGGACGAATAGGGGTCGTCGCGGCCCTCGGAGGGCCGCGACGACCCCTATTCGCCGGCGGGCGGGGGGCGGCGGGGGTCAGATCCAGGACGTGTCCGGGGTCAGGCCGAGCTCCGGCCAGGTGCCGGTGATGATGGGCTGGCAGTTGGACACGCCGACGCCGCCGCCGACCGGGTCGGTCACCCGCACCACCGTGTCCCGGATCTGGTGCAGCTCCCGGGCCACGGCCGGCACCGTGCAGTCCTCGATGCGCTCGCCCTCGGTGTGCAGCTCGCCCCGGTACTCGCCGTGGTGGTGACCGGCGTAGCCGAAGTACAGCCCCGCCCCCAGGTGGAACCCGGTGTCGCCCAGCGCCTCGATGACCAGCGGCCGGTCCGAGCCGTCGGCCTGCGTGGCGGTGATGGTCCCGCCCAGGAGCCGTCGGTTCGCCGTGTCGTGGCGCAGGTCGGTCCGGAGGGCGCTGAAGCGGTCGAAGGAGCCGTCGGGATGCTCGATGCCCGCGGTGTGGGTGTGCTGCTCGTAGAAGCCGGGCACCTCGATGTCCACGAAGTGCAGGAACAGCCCGTAGCGCGAGCCGTCCGGCCGCTCCATCAGGACCGGCGACCAGATCATGCGGAAGTTCGCCACCTCGGCCACGTCGAAGGTCGGCTCCAGGTCCGGGGGGACCGCACCCACGTCGTAGCGGACGCCCCAGCTGTGGTCCCGGGTCGACACCCACTCGGCTCCGGTGAAGCTGCTGCGTTCGCCGTCGAGCTCCACCCAGCCGGACGCCACCCCGATCTGGTGGTACCGGACCAGCTCTGCGTTCACCCGGCCCGACAGCGATCGCTGGTGGGTGCGGTCCTCGGTGAAGGGCGGGAGCTCGGCGGTGAAGATCCACTCGAAGGCCAGGGGCTGGACGTCGTTGGGCTCCAGCCGGAACCGCACCGTGCGCATGGGCTCCAGCACCTCGTAGTGGATCGGACCCACGGCGGTGGCCTCCCGATCTGCCGACAGCGTCCGGCTGGCCCGCACCGTGAGCTGTTCCCGGCCCCGGGACAGGCCGCCGTAGCCGTCCATCACGTTGCGGTTGGTGTACTTGCCCAGCCCGAAGCCCAGCTGCAGGCTGCCGTCCCGGGCGCAGGCCATGGCGCAGACCTTCTCCGTCCAGGCCAGGTCGGACTGCCCGACGGTGGCGAAGGTGTCGACGATCTGGTGGGTCAGGGCCTCGTCGGCCGGCCCGAGCGGCCCGATGGGGTTGGTCATCTCGGCACCCTAGGTGTGGACGCCGGCGTCGGCGCCGACGGGATCCACGGGTGCGGGCCACGTCCCTCGGCGGGTGATCTCCTCAGATGGCTCCGGGACGACTCCGCGGAGTCGCCGCGAAGACCGCACCGCCGACTTCGGGCCACTGGGACCGCTCTGAACGGCCGCCCCAGCCCGAGAAGGAAGCAGCGGGCGACCTCGAGTGCGGGAACGGAGGCAGGGGATCGGCTCAGGGGAGGTCGAGGCCGGTGACGAACGTGTCCAGGTCCGCCCGGTCCCGGGTGCGCTTCATGCGGGGCAGCAGGTCCAGGATGCGCTTGCGGTACCGGGCCTCGGCCAGGCGGGGGTCCAGCACCGCGACCACGCCCCGGTCCGTGGTGGTGCGGATCAGGCGTCCCACGCCCTGGGCCAGCTGCATGCCGGCCGCGGGCACCGAGACCTCGGCGAAGGCGCGTTCGTCGCCCACGGCGTCGCAGCGGGCCTCCACGATCGGGTCGGTGGGCACGGGGAACGGGATCTTGTCCACCACCACCGCCGAGCACGTCGTCCCCGGTGAGGAGATCCCGGTCCAGAAGCTGGCCGTGGCGAACAACGAGGTGTGCTCCTCGTCCAGGAACCGCCGCTGCAGCACCGGGTTGGGGGCGTCGCCCTGGGCCAGGATCGTCAGGTCCGGGAGCCGGTCCCGGACGGCCTCGACGGTGCGTCGCAGCATGCGGTGCGAGGTGAACAGGGCCAGGGTCCGGCCTCCGCAGGCGGTCAGGATGTGGCTGACCTCGTCGGCCACCGCGTCGGGCCAGGCGTCCGCGTTGGGCCGGGGCAGCCGGGGCACGTACAACAACCCGTTGGCGCGGAAGTCGAAGGGTGAGTCCACGGCCACGAACCGGGCGTCCAGTCCCAGCCGGCGAGCCGTGCCCGGGTCCAGGGTGGCGGAGCACATGACCACGGTGAGCCGCTCGTCACCGGTGGTCCCGCCCTCGGCACCGCTCCCGCCCCCGTCGTGGTCACCGGCGCCGTCATCCTGGCCGGTGTCGCCCCGCTCCCAGGCCCGGGCCCGGAGGGTGGCACCGATGTCGATCCGGGTCAGCTGCAGGGTGTGGCGGCCCGAACGGCCCTCGGCGATCCAGCGGACCTGGCCGGGTTGGAGGTCGCCCAGGAGGGCGTCCACGGCGTCGGCCACGCCCTCGGTGCTGCGCACGGCGCGCTCCACCCGGTGCTGGGCGGTGGTGGCCCGTCCACCGGCCGCGGCCCGGGCCGCGGCCCGGAGGCTGCCGAGGGCGCGGTCCACGGCCAGTGCCGTCGTGCTCAGGGCGCCCGACAGGTCCTTGGGCAGGGCGCCGTGGAGCCGACCCGAGCGGTGGTCGGCCACGGCGGCCTCGTAGGCGCCGGCCAGCGCGTCGTCCAGCTCGTCGGCGGCCGCCCCGAGCGAGACGCCGACCTGGGGGGCGTCGGCCACGCAGCGGTCGTGGACCCGGGCCAGGTTGCGGATGCGCCATCCGGTGAGGGACACGCCCAGGGCACCGACCATGGCGTCCTCGAACTCGTGGGCCTCGTCGATGACCAGCTGGGTGTGGTCCGGCAGCAGTGCGCCGCCGGTCTGGATGTGCGCGGCGTAGAGGTGGGCGTTGACCACCACGATGTCGGCGTCCTCCGCCCGGGCCCGGGCCTGTTCGGAGAAGCAGTCCTTGGCGAACGCGCACTTGGCCGCGCCGACGCACTCGCCCGGTCCGACCGACACGGCGCCCCAGGCCCGCTCCGACGGCGGGTCGTCCAGGTCCACCAGCTCGCCGGTGGTCGTCGCGGCCGCCCACTCCAGCAGCCCGTCCAGTTCCGCCCGGAGCGGCCCGGAGGTGATGGGCCCGTCCAGGCCCTGGGCCGATCCCGGTCCGTCATCCGCGGTCCCCAGCTCCAGCTCCTGCTGCTCCGCGCTGCCGTGCAACTGGACCCGCACCTCGGCCACCGCGGCCTGGCACAGGTAGTTGGACCGGCCCTTGAGCACCGCGGCGGTGAAGTCCACGTCCAGGGCATCGGCCAGGAACGGGAGGTCGGTGCGGGACAACTGGTCCTGGAGGGCCTTGGACGACGTGACCACCACGGTGCGGTCGCCCCGACCGGCCCGTGCGATGGCGGGCAGCAGGTACGCCACCGACTTGCCCACCCCGGTGGGTCCCTGCACGGCCAGGTGCTGGTGGCGGGCGAATGCGGCGGCGACCTCGGTGACCATCTCCCGTTGCTGGGGTCGGTCCTCCCCGGCGGGGATGGCGGCCACGACCTGGTCCAACAGCTCCAACGGGTCGAGGTGGGCGCCCGTGGCGGGCCCGGCCCTGGTGGTGTCCACCGCCGGTCGATCAGGCCGCGGGGGCGGCGCTGATGTAGTCCGCCAACTGGGCCGGGCGGAGGCCGGCGGCGGCGATCTGGTCCAGGAGCACGCTGAGGTTCACGGCCAGGCCGGGCTTGAAGTGCAGCAGGATGACCTCACCGGGGAGCAGCGCCCCGTCCTGGGTGCTCAGCACCCCGTCGGCCATGGTGGACGTCCAGTGCACCACCGTGGTGATGCCGCACGCTGCCGCCACCCGCAGGGTGGTGTCGTCGTAGGTGCCGTAGGGGGGGCGGAAGAGCACGGGCGCACCCCCGAACCACTGGGCGAACGGATCGTGGGGACCGCAGACCTCCCGCTGCTGGAGCGCCTCGTCCTTGCCCCGGAGGTCGACGTGGTTCATGGTGTGGGAACCGATGGCGTCGCCGGCGGCCTGGAAGCCCTGGAAGTACGCGATGTTGCGGCCGATGTAGTTGCGGGTCAGGAAGAGGGTCACCGGGACGTTCCGGCTCCGCAGGAGCTCCAACGCCTCGGGCTCAGGGGTGACGCCGTCGTCGATGGTGATGAAGACCACGGGGTCGAAGGTGGGGACCCGGTGCACGACCGGGATGGGTCCCGTGCCCCGGTCCAGCGGACCGACGGTGATCCCGGACGCGGGACCCGGCACCGTGGTCGGGGGCACCGTGGTCGGGGGCACGGTGGTCGGGGGCACGGTGGTGGACCCGGTCGTGGCCGCCCGCGCCGTCGGCTGGGCTGCGGACGTCCGGTCGCCGACCCCGGTCTCCTGGCCGCTGGAGCCCGGCAGGGCGTTCCACGCGACCAGGCCGGCCACGGCCGCCAGGACGGCCGCGACGGCGCCCGCGAGGAGCCGGCGTCGTCGTCGGTAGACCCGCCGATCCTGGTCACGAGCGCCGGGGCGGTCGGGGGGAGCCGGGGTCTCCGCAGGCAGCTGGGCTGCGTCAACCACAGCCCGCCATGGTACCGGCTGGTTCGGCGCACCCCGCGGCGCGCCGACCGGTCCGGCGGCTGGTCACAGCGAGGGGACGACCGCCTCCACCAGGGCCGGGCCCTCGGTGGCCAGTGCCCGTTCCAGCTGGTCGGTGAACTCCTCCGCGGTGGTGGCGCGGGTGGCCGGCACACCCATGCCCCGGGCCAGCGACACGAAGTCCAGCCCGGGGATGTCCAGCATCTCCAGCGCCCGCGGCCCGGGGTTGCCGGCTCCGACGCGGGCCAGCTCCATGTTGAGCACGGCGTAGGACCCGTTGTTCAGGATGACCGTGGTCACGTCGAGACCCTCCCGGGCCTGCGTCCACAGGGCCTGGGAGGTGTACATGGCGGAGCCGTCGGCCTCCAGGCACAGGACCTTGCGGTCGGGCGCGGCCACAGCGGCACCGGTGGCCACGGGCAGGCCGTAGCCGATGGAGCCCCCGGTCAGGCACAGCCAGTCGTGGCGGGGCGCCCCGGCGGTGAACCCGGACACGAACAGCCCGGTGGTGTTGCCCTCGTCGGCCACGATCGCTCCCTCGGGCAGGAGGGCCCCGACCGCGGCGGCCATGGTCTCGGCGTTGAGCGCCCCGGTGGGACGGTCGGGCCGGAAGGCGCCGGCCACCGGCGCCTCGGCGGGGGCGTCGACGGCGGCGGCCAGCGCGGCCAGTGCGCCGGGCGCGTCCTCGTCCGGGGCGGCCAGCACGTGCACGGTGCAGCCCTCCGGCACCAGGTCGCTGGCCTTGTCCGGGTAGGCGAAGAACGACACCGGTGACGCCGCGTCGACCAGGACCAGGTGGCGCAGGCCGTCCAGCTGGGCCTGGGCGAACTCCGCCAGGTAGGCGAGCCGCTCCGCCGCCGGCACCCCGGCGCCCCGCTCGGTGCGGGACGGGAACGTCTCGGACAGGACCTTGGCCCCGGTTGCGGCCCCGATGCGGGCGGCGTCACCGAGGGGGCCCTCGAGGGCGGCGGTCCCACCCACCAGGAGGGCGGCGGGCTCGCCGGACCGGAGGGCGGCGGCGATGTCCTCGACCCGGTCGTCGGCCACGGTGGCGGCAGCGGCGCGGGCGCTGGGGCCGACGGGGCCGGGGGAGTCCAGCCAGCACACGTCGGCGGGCAGGATGAGCGTGGCCACCTGGCCCGGGGGGCCGAAGGCGGCCGCAACGGCATCGGCGGCGTCACGGGCCACCGACTCCGGGTCACGGGAGGAGCGGACCCAGGAGGACACGCCCCTGGCGATGCTCTCGATGTCCGACTGCAGCGGGGCGTCGTACTTGGCGTGGTAGGTGGCGTGGTCCCCGACGATGTTGACCACCGGTGTCCTGCCCCGACGGGCGTTGTGGAGGTTGGCCAGGCCGTTGCCCAGCCCCGGCCCCAGGTGCAGCAGCACGGCGGCGGGGCGGCCGGCCATGCGCGCGTAGCCGTCGGCCGCGCCGGTGGCGACACCCTCGAACAGGGCCAGCACCGAGCGCATCTCGGGCACGTCGTCCAGGGCGTGCACGAAGTGCATCTCCGAGGTGCCGGGGTTCATGAAGCACACGTCGACCTGGGAGTCGACGAGGGTGCGGATCAGGGCCTGTGCGCCGTTCATGGCTGCCTTTCGTGGACGGGACGGGGAGCGGGGACTCGGTGGGGGGCGGACGAGGGAACGGGTTCAGTCGAAGACGGTGCCGGGGTTGAGGATCCCGGTGGGGTCGAACGCCGCCTTGATGCGGCGCATGAGCTCGACCTTGGTCGGGTCCTCGAGGTCCAGGAAGTACTGCTTCTTGGCCTCGCCGATGCCGTGCTCGGCCGAGATGGCACCCCCCAGGGACATGCCGGTGGCGAACAGCTCGGTCAGGAGCCGGGAGCGCTTCTGGTCATCGGCGCAGAACACGCCCAGGTGCACGTTGCCGTCGCCGGCGTGGCCGCACCCCGCGATCCAGGCGTCGTACTCGGTGGCCAGGGCCGACACCTTGTTCATGAAGGCGGGGATCTCCGCCCGGGGGACCACGATGTCGATGATGTCGTCCGCGCCGTTGGCCTTGGCCATCCAGAACGCCTTCTCCCGGGCGTCGATCAGCTGGCCCGCCGCGGCCGGGGGCAGCACGTAGACGTCCAGCGCCCCGAGCTCGGCCAGCTGTCCGGCCAGGGAGGCGACGTCGTCGTCCAGTCGGTCCTCGTGGACGTTCTCCATCATCACCACCAGGTAGGCCAGGGCGGTGTCCTTGATCTGGTCGGGGATGCCCAGTTCCAGCCCGGTGAAGCTGGCGGTGGCGGACATGGTGAGCAGGTCGATGTACTCCAGGATCAACGGGCCGATGCCCGAGTCCACGATGCGGGGCACCGCCGAGGTCACGCCGTCCAGGGTGGCGAACGGTGCCAGGACCGTGGCCTGGTGCTCGGGACGGGGGTACAGCTTCAGGGTGGCCTCGGTGACCAGGGCCAGGGTGCCCTCGCTGCCGACGATCAGCTGGGTCAGGTCGTAGCCGGTGGTGGCCTTGACGAACTTGCCACCGGTGCGGATCACCTCGCCCCCCGCCAGCACGGCCTCCAGGCCCAGGACCTGGTGTCGGGTCACGCCGTACTTGACCGCCCGCATGCCGCCGGCGTTGGTGGCGATGTTGCCGCCCAGGCTGGCCGAGTACTCGCCCGGGTACACGGGGTACACCAGGCCATGGGCCGCGGTGGCCTCGTCCAGCTCGTTGAGCCGCACGCCGGGCTGGACCACCGCCACGTGGTTCTCGGTGTCGATCTCCAGCACCCGGTTCATGCGCTCGAAGCTCACGACCAGGGCATCGCCCCGGGGCGTGGCGGCGCCGGACAGCCCGGTTCCCGACCCGCGGGCGGTCACGGGGATGCCCCGCTCCTGGGCCACCCGCAGGATGGCGGCGACCTCCTCGGTGGACTCGGGCTGCACCACGGCGCTCGGCACCCGGGCCGCCACGGTCAGGCACTCGTCGTGGGTGTAGTCCTCGCCGATCGCGTCGCCGACGAGCAACCGGTCGGCGGCCACCACGTCCGCCAGCGCGTCCATCACGTCAGTCATGAGTCCCCCCGGGTCCGGCCGCCCAACGGCCGTGGTCTAGCACGGTGGGGGAAGGAACCCCGGTGCCGGTGGGTTGTGGTGACCGTGGCCATCGAACACCTCTACCTGGTCTACGACGCCGACGCCGGTGTCCGGGGCGAGGTCGCCTACGTGTTCGGCAAGCTCCGGGGGCGCCACTGCGGCCTGTGCGACATCACCCACGGCACCCTGCGGGAGAAGCCGGCGTTCCGGGACCTGGCCTGCTCCCTGGCGGTGCCGGTGGACGTGTGGCACCGCAACGAGCAGACCCCGGACGTGGCGGCGTTCACCCGGGGCATCACCCCCTGCGTGGTGGGCCGGTCGGCCGGTGGGCTGGAACTGCTGCTGGACGCCGACACGCTCCGGTCGTTCCACGGCGACGTCGACCGGTTCGCCGCCGCCCTCGCCGGGGTGCTGGTGGACTGAGCGGGCCCGGGGTGGTGGTGCGCCTATACCCCATAGGGTATGATTCGGGCATGGAGATCCCCGACGACGTCAGAGACGACCTCCGCAAGCGGCTGCGCCGGGCCGAGGGTCAGGTGCGGGCCGTCCAGCGCATGCTGGACGAGGAGGCCGAGTGCCGCGACCTGATCACGCAGATCACGGCCGCGTCGCGGGCACTGGAGCAGGTGGGGTTCAGGCTGTTGGCCAGCGGCCTGCAGTACTGCACCGAGCACCCCGAGGAGGCCGCGGCCAGCGGCTATCCGCTGGCGGAGGTCGAGCGGCTCTTCATGAAGCTCGCCTGAACCGAGGAGACACCCCATGGATGCCATCGAACGGACCGTCGACCTGCCCATCGACGAGGTCGACGCCAGGATCCGCCCGGCGCTCGCGGAGCAGGGCTTCGGGGTGCTGACCGAGATCGACGTCGCGGCCACGCTCCGGGCCAAGATCGGCGTGGACCGGGCGCCCATGGTGATCTTGGGGGCGTGCAACCCGCACCTGGCCAACCGGGCCCTGGACCTGGACCCCACCGTCAGCCTGCTCCTGCCGTGCAACGTCGTGCTCTCCCAGCAGCCCGATGGCCGGACGCGCGTCTCCGCGGTGGACCCGCGGGCCCTCATGGACGACCCCGCCTTCGCGGAGCTGGCCGAGGACGCCGCGATCAGGCTGCGGGCCGCAGTCGACTCGGTGGCCTGAGCGACGGCCGCCGACTCAGCGGACTCGGGTCAGGAGCCGGCCGAGGAGGGGGGAGGCGGGCCCGCTGCTCGCCGACCACCTTCACCGTGGCTTGCGAGAAGTCGTCTGGGTCGTCGCGTGGCCTAACAGGTCGTTCACCGTCACTGGTACCTTCCGACGCAAGGATGACGCGGCCCCGTGGCCACACGCACAGAGGAGGGCCCGATGGCCGCTGACGAACGGCTCATCATCCGCTTCGACGACCTGGGCGTCGGCGACGTCGCCCTGGTCGGAGGGAAGAACTCCTCACTGGGGGAGTTGCGCGTCGGGCTCGGGGGCAGCGGGGTCCGGGTGCCGGACGGGTTCGCCGTCACCGCCGAGGCCTACCGCCGGCTGGTGGCAGCCAACGACCTGGCGCCGGTGATCGAGCAGGGGATCAACGAGCTGCGGGCCGATCCCACTGCACTGCCCCGCGTGGGTGCCATGATCCGAAGCCACTTCCTGGCTGCCACCATCCCCGACGAGGTGCGCGACGCGCTGGCGGTGGCCTACGCCGGGCTGGTGTCGGAGGCGGGAGTGCCCATCACGGTCGCCGTCCGCTCCAGTGCCACGGCCGAGGACCTGCCGGAGGCCAGCTTCGCCGGTCAGCACGAGAGCTACCTCAACGTCACCGGAGACGCCGCCGTGCTGCAGGCCTACGTCGGACTGCGTGTCGTCGCTGTTCACCGACCGGGCCATCGCCTACCGGGAGGAGAACGACTTCGACCACCGCCGTGTGGCGCTGTCGGTCGGCGTGCAGCGCATGGTTCGCTCCGACGTGGGCGCCGCCGGGGTGATGTTCACCCTGGACACCGAGTCCGGCTTCGACGGCGTGGTGCTCATCGACGCCGCGTGGGGGTTGGGTGAGGCGGTGGTCAAGGGTGAGGTGGACCCTGACAGGTACCGCGTGTTCAAGACCCTGCTCGACGACGGGGACGGGGCCGCGCCGATCCTCTCGGTCCGGCGCGGGGCGAAGACCGTGAAGATCGTCTACACGTCGCCGGCCGGTGTGGCGGCGGGCAACGAGCCCGTCGTGCTGGTCGACACCACCCCGGAGGAGCGGGCGTCCACCGTGCTCGACGACGACGACATCCTGCTGCTGGCGCGGTGGGCGGTCCTGATCGAGCGGCACTACGGCCGACCCATGGACATCGAGTGGGCCCAGCGACGGAGTCACCGACGAGCTGTTCGTCGTGCAGGCCCGGCCCGAGACGGTCCAGGCCCGTCGCGGCACCGCCACGTTCGTGCACTACAGGGTGCGGGACGCCGGCGAGGTCCTGGTGCGGGGCCTGTCGGTCGGCGACGCCGCGGCCGTCGGGCCGGTGTGCGTGTTGTCGGGCCCGGACGAGATCGAGCAGTTCCCCGACGGCGGCGTGCTGGTGGCGTCGATCACCGACCCCGATTGGGTCCCGGCCATGCGCCGGGCCTCCGCCGTGGTCACCGACCGCGGCGGCCGCACGTCGCATGCGGCCATCGTGAGCCGGGAGCTGGGGGTGCCCGCCGTGCTGGGCTGCGGCGACGCCACCTCGGTCCTGGCCGACGGCCGGCCCGTGACCGTCTCCTGCGCCGGGGGAGAGGAGGGCGTGGTGTACGACGGTGCGGCCACCGTGGACCGGGAGGAGATCGACCTGGGCATCGTGCCGGCCACCAGGACCCAGGTCATGTTGAACCTGGCCGACCCCGACGCTGCCCTCCGGTGGTGGCGCCTGCCGGCGGACGGCATCGGCCTGGCCCGCATGGAGTTCATCGTCAGCGAACACATCGGGGTGCACCCCATGGCGCTGGCCCACCCGGAACGGATCGACGACCCGGCGGTGCGGGACGACATCGCCCGGCTCACCGCCGGCTATCCCGACGGTCCCAGCTACTTCGTCGACCGGCTGGCATCGGGCGTGGCCACACTGGCCGCTCCATTCCATCCCCGGCCGGTCATCCTGCGGCTGTCGGACTTCAAGACGAACGAGTACGCCACGCTGCTGGGTGGCGCCCCGTTCGAACCGGTGGAGGAGAACCCCATGCTGGGGTGGCGGGGAGCCAGTCGCTACGACGACCCTGGCTACCGCGACGGCTTCGCCCTGGAGTGCCGGGCCATCCGCCGGGCCCGCATCGACCTGGGGTTCCGCAACGTGATCGTCATGGTCCCGTTCTGCCGCAGTCCGCAGGAGGCCGACCGGGTGCTCGCCGTCATGGCCGAGGAGGGGCTGGAACGGGGCCGGGACGGACTCCAGGTGTACGTCATGGCCGAGATCCCCGCGAACATCATCCTGGCCGAGGAGTTCGCCGAGCGTTTCGACGGTTTCTCGATCGGCAGCAACGACCTGACCCAGCTCACCCTGGGCGTGGACCGCGATTCTGAGCGGCTGGCCCACTTCGACGCCTCTGACCCGGCGGTCCTGTACCTCATTCGTGACCTCATCCCGCGGGCCCACGCCGCGGGCGGCCGCAAGGTCGGGTTCTGCGGACAGGCCCCCAGCAACGACCCGACCTACGCCCGGTTCCTGGTGGAGGCCGGCATCGACTCGGTGTCGGTCACCCCCGACAGCTTCCTGGCCGTGAAGCAGCAGATCGCCGCCGCAGAGGCCGACCTGGTCCGGTGACCATGCGGCCCGCCACCCGGGACCGGGTTCAGCGGGTGTCGCCGCCCGTACCCGCCACGGCCTGGGCCGCCGCCAGCCGGGCGATCGGCACCCGGAACGGGGAGCACGACACGTAGTCGATGCCGGCCGACACGAAGAAGGTGATCGACGCCGGGTCACCGCCGTGCTCGCCGCACACGCCGATCTTGAGGCGCCGTTTCACGGACCGGGCCTTGTCGACCGCCAGGCACACCAGCTGGCCCACTCCGTCCGGATCGATCGACTCGAAGGGGTCCCCCGGGAGGAGGCCCTGCTCGACGTACTGCGGCATCATCTTGGCTTCGACGTCGTCGCGGCTGAACCCGAAGGTCATCTGGGTCAGGTCGTTGGTGCCGAAGCTGAAGAAGTCCGAGACCCGCGCCATCTGGTCGGCCACCAGGGCAGCCCTGGGGGTCTCGATCATGGTGCCGATCAGCAGCGTGCTCGTGATGTCGAGCTCCTCTGCAGCGGCCACCACCCAGGACCGGGCCAGCGCCAACTCCTCCTGTGACACCGTCAGCGGGATCATCACCTCCACGATGGGCTTGCCTCCGGCCGCCACCCGGTCACGGACCGCATCGAGCAGGGCCCGCACCTGCATGGCGTAGAGGCCCGGCTTCATGACGGCGAGGCGGACACCGCGGATGCCGAGCATCGGATTGGCCTCCGCCCAGTCCATCGCGGCCCGTCGCAGCCGCTTCTCCTGGGCCGAGAGGCCCGTGGTGGCGGCCTTCAGCTCCAGGTCCTCCACGTGGGGCAGGAACTCGTGCAACGGCGGGTCCAGCAGGCGGACCGTGACCGGCAGTCCGTCCATGGCCTCCAGGATCTCGACGAAGTCGTCGTGCTGGACCCGGCGCAACTCGTCCAGCGCGGCGTCCTCCTCCTCCGGCGTGTCGGCCAGGATCATCCGCCGCACGACCGGCAGGCGGTCGGCTCGCAGGAACATGTGCTCCGTCCGGCACAGCCCGATGCCCTCCGCCCCGAACCGTCGGGCGTTGGCCGCATCGGGGCCGTTGTCGGCGTTGGCCCGAACACCCATCCGGCCCCGCCTGAGTTCGTCCGCCCATGACAGGATCGTGTCGAACTCGGGGGGCGGCTCCGGTGTGGTCAGCTCGACCGCACCGAGGACCACCTCACCACTCGAGCCGTCGATCGAGATGACGTCGCCGTCGTTGACCACCGTGTCGCCCACGCTGAAGCTGCGGCCCTCGACCCGCACCGAGTCCGCCCCCACCACGGCAGGCTTGCCCCAGCCCCGGGCCACGACGGCGGCGTGGGACACCAGCCCGCCCTTGCTGGTGAGGATCCCGGCGGCGGCCATCATCCCGTGGATGTCGTCGGGGTTGGTCTCCTTGCGCACCAGGATCACCGATTCACCCTTGGCGTGGCGGGCCACCGCGTCGTCGGCCGTGAACGCCACCGCGCCCGACCGCGGCTCCTGGCGACGCGGCCAGACCGGTGGTCAGGACGTCCAGGTCGGTGCCGGCGATGCGGGGGTGCAGGACCTGGTCGAGCTGGTCGGGGCTGATGCGGCCGACCGCCTCGGCCCGGGTCAACCTGATGTTGGGGTCCGTGGTCATCTCTGCGGCCATGCGCAGGGCGGCCAGCCCCGTCCGCTTGCCCACCCGGGACTGCAGCATCCACAGCCGGCCCTGCTCGATGGTGAACTCCAGGTCCAACATGTCCCGGTAGTGGGCCTCCAGGCGGTCCATGTAGGCGACCAGCTCGTCGTACTGGCCGGGGAAGCGGGTGGCCATGGCGTGGAGCGGTTCGGTGATCCGCACGCCGGCCACCACGTCCTCCCCCTGGGCGTTCACCAGGAAGTCGCCGTAGGGGACGTTCGTTCCGGTGGCGGCATTCCGGGTGAAGGCGACGCCGGTGCCGGAGTCGTCGTCACGGTTGCCGAACACCATGGCCTGGACGTTGACGGCGGTGCCCAGGTCGTGGCTGATGTGCTCACGCTCCCGGTAGGCGATGGCCCGGGCCCCGTTCCAGGACCGGAACACGGCCTCGATGGCGCCACGCAGCTGGGCCTGGGGGTCCTGGGGGAACGCCTTGCGGGCCCCGGCCCGGATCAGCGCCTTGTACTCCCTGCAGAGGGCCTTCCACGCGGTGGCGTCGAGGCGGGACTCGTCCGACACCCCTGCCGTGGCCTTGGCCGCGTCCAGGGCGTCGTCGAAGACGGCGCCGTCCACCCCGAGCACCACCTTTCCGTACATGGACAGGAGCCGCCCGTAGGAGCGGTAGGCGAACGCGGGCGTCGCCCGTGGCGGCGGCCAGGCCCCGCACGCTGCGGTCGTTGAGGCCCAGGTTCAGGATCGTGTCCATCATCCCCGGCATGGAGAACTTGGCGCCGGACCGGACCGACACCAGCAGCGGGTCGGCGGGGTCGCCGAGGGTGCGTCCGGTCCGCTTCTCCAGGCGGGCCAGGTGGCGTTCCAGCTCCGCGTCCAGCCCGCGGGGCCAGCCGTCGTCCATGTAACGGTTGCACGCCACGGTGGTGATGGTGAAGCCGGGCGGGACCGGCAGCTCCAGGACGGAGGCCATCTCGGCCAGGTTGGCTCCCTTGCCGCCGAGGAGGTCCTTCATGTCCATCGGCGGGCGGCGGTGGCGGTGGTCGAGGGCGTAGATGAGGGGCACGGCACCGAGCGTACGCGGCCCTGCGCATGTCATGCAGCCCGCAACGACCACGGCACCACCCACGGAGCCACCCACGGCGAACGGGGGTCCTCCCCGCCGTCAGGCGTGGTGTCAGGCGTGGGGAAGGACCCCTAGTCGCTGGGTGGGGGGTGGGTTCGGGCCTCGGGCCAGGGCTCGAAGCGCGCCGCCAACGCCCGGGCCAGCTCGGGGGTGGCGTCGGAGGCGTCGTCACCCCGGTCCATGCGGGCCCGGATGCGGTCCGCCACCTCGTCGGCCGGGGCCACGCAGTGGACCTCCTCCACCTCGGCCACGGCCCGTCCACCCATCGTCCTGGCCGCGTGGCGCGCCCGGTCCGTGGACCAGCTGGCATCGAGCACCACCGACCACCCCAGTCCCAGGAGCTCCTCGGCCCGACGCAGCATCTCGTCGTAGGTCCGGGCCGAGGCCTCCGGTCCGTACATGCCCTGGTCGAGCGCGGCGCCGGTGTGGTCGGTGAGGGGGACGCCCAGGAGCTCCTTGCGCACCTCGTCGGAGGACAGCACGACCGCCCCGGTCCGGGCCGAGAGCGCCCCGGCCAGGGTGGTCTTGCCCGTGCCGGGTGAGCCGCCCACCAGGGTCAGGCGCACCGTCGCGGCGTGGAGGTGGTCCAGGCACTGGTCCCGGAACGCCACCGCGTCGGCCGCGGCCCGCCGGCAGTCGTCGCTGGTGCCCTGGGCGGCCCTGATGGCCCGCACCTTGGCCCGCACCAGTGCCCGGTAGGCGATCCAGTGGTGCAGGAGCGGCGCGGGCAGGTGGTCGTCGGTGTCCTCGACGTAGGTGTCCACCAGGGCCGCCATCGCCGCCGGGCCGGCCAGGCGTTCCAGGTCCATGGCCAGGAAGGCCAGGTCCGCGGCGACGTCGCCCCGCCGGAGGTCGTCGCTGAAGGCCAGGCAGTCCAGGATGCGTGGGCCGTCGTCCATGCAGAAGATGTCGTCGGCCAGCAGGTCACCGTGGCCGTCCACCGCCCGTCCCGCGGCGATCCGCGAGGCGAACAGGGCCTCGCGCCCGGCCAGGAACCGGGTGGCCAGCCGTCGGACGGTGGCCAGCTCCCCGGCACCGAGCAGGTCGGCGTGGTGCTGGTCCAGGTCGTCCAGGTTCTGACGTGTCCACAGGTCGGCGACGGCGTCGCGGGTGCTGGTGCGGGCCGCCTCCGGGTCGGGGGGCAGCGACGCGTGGAACACGCTGACGGCGCGGGCCACCTGCCGGACCCGGTCGAGGAACCCCGGGGTTCCCACCAGGGTGCTGAGGCGCCGGGAGTCGGGGAGGCGGCGCATGACCACCAGGCAGTCCGTCTCCACGCCGTCCTCCAGCACCGGGCTGACGCCCAGGTAGACGTCGGGTGCCATCCGGCGGTTGAGCCGCACCTCCCGCTCGCACGCGGCGCGCCGCAGGGCCGGGGTGGAGTAGTCGAAGAAGGGGGTGCGGACCGGCTTGAGGAGCTTGAAGGCTCGGTCGGCGGTGAAGAACACGTAGGAGCCGTGGGTCTCGACCGCTGCGGCACCGCTGGGTGGCTGGCCGTCGGACTCCATGGGGTCGACTCTAGGGTGGACCGGGAGGTCGGCCGACCGACCGGGCAGCCCCAGGAGGAGCCACCGTGACCACCAACCCGTTCGCCGCCGGCTCGCCGTTCCAGGACGCGACGCTGGCCCGGACCCGTCTCGGCCTGCACCAGCTGGCGGAGCACGTGCTGGCCGCGGAGCTCCACCGTCACACGGGTCGCATCGGCCTGCGGCCCACCCCGGGTGGCATCGGCACCCCGACCTTCGACGTGGACGGGACCGGGCGTCGTGTCCGGGTCCAGGGCGGCGACCTGGTGGTCGAGTCGGGCGGGGAGCGGGTGGTCGCGCCCGTCACCACGGTGGCGGCCGCCGGCGACCTGCTCGGTCTCACCCCCGGTGCTCCGGACGTGTACACCGCCGTCACCCCGCTGGAGCCCGACCGGCCCCTGGACCTGGACGTGGGGGTGGTGGCCGCGCTGGCGGAGTGGCTGGCCCTGGCCGACGAGGCGCTGCGTGCCTTCGGGGCGGCCCACGGCGGCCCCGATCCGGTCACGCCACAGCTGTGGCCCGAGCACTTCGACCTGGCCATCTCCCTGGACGAGGTCAACTACGGCGCGTCACCGGGGGACGACGCCCACGTGCTGCCGTACGCCTACGTCGGCCCGTGGACGGTGCCCGAGGACGCCGGCAGCGACGGCAGCTGGTGGAACCAGCCGTACGGACGAGGGGTCAGTGCCGAGGATCTGGGCGACGGCACGTCGCTGGTGGCATTGTTCGAGCAGGGCCGGAGCCGGACCTCCTGACCGGGGGGCCCGGACCGGCGAAGGGGACGCACATGGGGACGACCGAACTGCCCAGCACGAGCCAGCTCGCGGCACGGGGCCTGCGCCCGGGAGCGCGCGACCTGCGCCGGGTGCCGGAGGGGTGGACGGCACGGCCCTATCCGTTCGGGATCCGGCCCATGAGCCCCACCATCGGGGCCGAGGTGGACCTGGACCTGACCGACCTGGTGCCGGCGACCGACGGCGACGACGCACCCGCCGAACGGTGGGCCGAGGTGCACCGTGCCCTGCTGGAGTGGAAGGTCCTGGTGTTCCGGGACCAGGACCTGGACGGGCCGACCCAGCAGGTGGTGGCGTCCCGCTGGGGCAGCCTGGAGGAGCACCCCTTCCTGCCGTCGGGTGACGACGGCCGGGTGGTGCGCTTCGAGAAGGGCGCCGACGTCCCCGGCTACGAGAACCTCTGGCACACCGACGTGACCTGGCGCGAGCGGCCCGCCATGGCCGCGATGCTGCGGGCGGTGGAGGTGCCGGCGATCGGGGGTGACACCCTGTGGGCGGACATGGCCGCGGCATACGACGGGCTCCCCGCCACGGTCCGCGGACGGATCGACGGCCTGCGGGCCGTTCACGACTTCAGCTTCAGCTTCGGTGCGGAGATGCCGCCGGAGGACCTGGCCGGGTTCCGGGCCCGGTTCCCGGCGGTGGAGCACCCGGTGGTCCGGGTCCACCCCGAGACCGGCCGGCGCACGCTGTTCGTCAACCCCGTGTTCACGAGCCACCTGGTGGGGGTGGATCCCGACGAGGGCGAGGAGCTCCTCCGCCTGCTGTTCCACCAGGCCGAGGTGCCGGAGTACCAGTGCCGCCTGACCTGGCGGCGCGGGACCGTGGCGCTGTGGGACAACCGGGCCACCCAGCACTACGCGGTGAACGACTACCACCCCCAGCGCCGGGTCATGGAGCGGGTGGCGGTGCGGGGCGACGTGCCCGTCTGACCCGGGTCGTGCAGGTCGCGTTCACGGCGCGACGAGCCGCTCCAGCGACGTGGCCAGGGCCAGGGTGGCCTGCTCCACGCTCAGCCCGGCGCCGGAGCGCAGGTGGTCCCAGGCCGGGAAGGACGCCAGGGCGTCGGCACCGGCGGCCACCGGGTCCCGACGGTGGTGGGGGAGCGCGGCCAGCTCCGGGGCGAACTGCACCGCGACCTGCTCGGACAGCGCCTCCGCCAACTCGGCCAGGCCCTGGGACTCGGCAGGGCCGGGCTCGCCCAGCATGGACCGCCGCACGGGCCCGATGAACTCGTAGAGGGTGGCCCGTTGCCGGGCCAGGGAGCGGGCCCGGCGGCGCAGGTCGCCGGCCGTGTCGAGGTCCTCGAGCAGGGGTCGGATCCGCTGGCCCTGGATGCGCACCACGTCGGCCCGCAGCGACTCGAGGTCCTCGAAGTGCTGGAAGATCGACCGCACCGACACCCCGGCCCGGGCCGCGATCTCCTTGGCCCACGGCCGGGACCCGCCCTCGCCCAGCAGGTCCAGGAAGGCCGTGATGATGGCGGCCCGGGTCCGTTCCCCCCGGGCGACGCGGCCGTCGGTGGAGGCCTCCGGCGTCGTGAGTCACGGGGCCGGGCGGGGGGTGTCGGCGATGAAGGCGTTCACCACGGCGGCGAGCTCGGCCCCCTTGTCCTCCTGCAGGAAGTGCCCGGCGCCCTCGATGGTGGTGTGGCGCTGGCCCCTGGTGCCGGGCACACGCCGGAGGAAGCCCCGCTCGTTGCCGGCGGTGACGGGGTCCTGGTCGGAGAAGGCGCACAGCATGGGCCGGTCCCACGCCTCCAGGACCTTCCAGGCCGCACGGTTGGCCGCCGAGGCGGGGTCGTCGGGCGTGATGGGGACGAGGGTGGGGAACTGCCGGGCGCCGGCGGTGAAGGCCTGGTCGGGGAACGGGGCGTTGTAGGCGTCGACCACCTCAGGGGCCAGCGTGGTGGCGCACCCGGACTGCACGACCTTGCCGCTGTCGAACTCCGGCACCTCCTGGGAGAAGGTCCGCCACTTCAGGAACCCGTCCCCGGCGGGGCGGTCCCCCGTGGGCAGGAACGTGTTGGCCACCACGATGCGGTCGAAGCGGTCGGGGTGCTCGGCCACGACGCGCAGTCCGACCAGGCCGCCCCAGTCCTGGCACACCAGCGTGATGTGGCGGAGGTCGTTGGCCTCCAGCCACGCGCTCATCCATGCCACGTGGCGGGCGTAGGTGTAGTCGCCGCGGTCCGCCGGCTTGTCCGAGCGGCCGAACCCCACCAGGTCCGGCGCCACCACCCGGTGGCCGGCACCCACCAGGGGGCCGACCATGTGCCGGTACAGGTAGCACCACGACGGCTCACCGTGCATGCACAGGACCGGATCGGCTCCGGACGGGCCCTCGTCGATGTGGTGGACGCGCAGCGGTGTCCCGTCGTCGGCCACGACCTCGGTCCAGTGGGGGGCGAAGTCGTACCCGGCCAGGCCGACGAAGCGGTCGTCGGGCGTGCGGAGAACGTCCATGGTCGTGAGTCCCCTCGGTCGCGGTCCGTCCCAGTCTATCTGCATGGCCACTGCACAAAGATGTTCCTCCGGTGGCCGCCGGTAGGGTGGCACGGTCGCCACCCCACCTGACGGAGGTCAACCGATGAGTGACGCTGCTGACGCCGAGGCCACCGAGCGGGACGCCGAGGACCGGGCCGAGATCGAGGCGATCCGCCAGGCCCTCGCCAACTCCGGGAACGCCCTGGCCGTCGCGGCTCGCCTGAACGCCGGCGTGATGGAGGAGTCGGGCCTGGACGTCCGGACGCTGCACCTGGTGCGATCGGCCGCGCTGGCCGCCTCCGGGGCGGCACCGGTGAGCTGGGCCGCCAACCTGGAGCTCATGGAGGGTGACGTCACCTCCGACGAGCTCATGGGCACGCTGATCGCCATCGCGCCGGTCATCGGCACGGCGCGCTACATGCAGGCCGTCACCGCCATCACCGAGAGCTAGGTGCGGCGCCGCCCGTCAGGGCGTGCCGGGGCCGAAGCCCATGGCCGCCCAGCGGAGCAGCACGGGTTGGAGCAGGAAGTCCGGGTCCAGCTGGAGTGCCACGCCCTCGCACATGACCACGGTGGCCAGCAGCAGCATGAGGTCGGCCGGGAGCCGCAGCCGGTGGCGGCGGATCACGGCCAGGATCTCCCCGAACACCGCGCCGATCTGCAGTTCACCGATGGGCATGGACGCGTAGCGCTCCACCAGCACCCCCAGGTCGGCCCGCAGCGCGTCGCGGTCCTCATCACCCCCGGCGACCTTGAGGTCCTCCAACGCATCGACCAGGCCGTCCAGGTCGCCGCCGATGAGGGAGCCCAGCACCCGGCCCAGGCCGGTGCGCAGTCCGGCGTCGATCTCGCCGTGCTTGCCGAAGTCGATCAGGGTCAGGGACCCGTCGGGCTGCACGAACACGTTGCCGGGGTGGGGGTCGGCGTGGAACAGCCCGAAGGTGAACACCATGGACATGAAGGCGTCCGCGAACCGTTCCGCCACCTCGGCCGGGTCGATCCCGGCGGCCCGGAGGGCGGCCACGTCGTCCAGCGCGATGCCCCGCACCCGGTCCATGGTCAGCACGCCCGCACTGGTCCGGTCGTGGTGGATGCGGGGGATGTGCACCGGCTGGCCGGAGGACCGGAACAGTGCGGCCAGGCGGTCGGCCACCGATGCCTCCACCAGGTAGTCGCACTCACGTCGCAGCGTGGTGGCGAACTCGTGCGACAGCCCCTCCGGGTCGAGGCGGTCCCGGGTCCGGTCGCTGACCGCCGCCACCACCCCGGCGACCCGCTCGAACAGGTGCAGGTCCGCCTCCACCAGCTGCGCCACGTCGGGGCGTCGGACCTTGACCACCACGTCGGTGCCGTCGGCCAGGGTGGCGGCGTGCACCTGGCCGATGGACGCTGCGGCCAGCGGCTCGCGGTCGAAGGTCCCGTACAGGTCCTCCGGGGCACGACCCAGCTCCGCGATGATCGTGTCGCGGACCACGGCGTAGGGGACCGGGGGCACCTGGGCCTGCAGCTTCGCCAGCTCCTGCTGGTACCCCGGGGGCACCAGGTCGCCGCGGGTGGACAGCAGCTGGCCCAGCTTCACGTAGGCCGGGCCCAGGTCGGTCAGCATGCGGCGGAACTCCACCGCTCCACGCGGCTCGGGCGGGCGCACGCCGTCCATCCGGTCCCGCACCACCGACCGGACGTGGCGCAGGCCGCGCCGGGCCAGGACGCGTGCGATCGCCGCGCCCCGGGTGAGCGAGTGGGGCTGGTCCGGCTCGGTCAGCTCTTGTCGCCGCCCGGCCGCACCTTGGCCGAGGCGTCCTCCAGCTTGTTGCGGAAGTCCGCCGCCGCGGTCCGCACGTTCTCCGACACACCGGCCAACGCGTCGCCCGCGGTGGTGGCGGCGTGGTCCACCAGCTCCCGGAGGTCCAGCATCTTGTCCCGCAGCTGGTCGATGATCGGGGCGATCTGGTCCCGGACGTCCTTGCTGCCGAGGTTCATCTGGACCTCGAGCTCCTCCAACCGGGAGGTGAGGGAGTCCACACGGTCCTCCATGACCTCCTTGGTCAGGTCGTCGACCTTGGCCTGGAGGGCATCGAGCCGGGCTTCGAGTTCCTTGGTGGTGGCCATGGCGGTGTCTCCTGTCACGAGAGCTTCTGTACGCGCAACGGTAGCCTGACGGGCGTGACCACCTGGCCCGGCCCGGTGCCGCCCGAGGCGGTCCTGGACCACATCGTCCCGGGGACGGACCTGATCGTCCCCCTCGCCGTGGGCGAACCGGTGGGCCTGCTCGACGTGGTGGAGGCGGCGGCGGACGGACTGGTCGGCGTCCGGGTCCACCAGATGCACGCGCTGGTGGACCGCCCGTACCTGGACGGACGCTACGGCGACCGGCTGCGCCACATCTCGTACTTCCTGTCCCCGGTGACGCGGCCGCACTTCTACGGCGGTGGCATCGAGTTCGTGCCGGCGCACTTCAGCGAGGTCCCGCTGCTGCTGCGCCACAACTGCCGGCGGCCCGTGATCCTGGCCGCGGCGTCGCCCCCGGACCGTCACGGCTACTTCAGCCTGGGCACCAACGCCGACTACGTCGCCCCCTTCCTGGGCCGGTGGCCGGTGTTCCTGGAGGCCAACGAGCAGATGCCGCGGACCTTCGGGCACAACTCCATCCACGTGACCCAGGTGCTGGGCTGGTCCCTGACGGACCGCCCGCTGGTGGAGGTCCCCCCGGCCCGGCCCGACCGGCTGGACCACGCCATCGCCGCCCTGATCGCCGAGCGGATCCCGGACCGCGCCACGGTCCAGGCCGGCATCGGCTCGATCCCCAACGCGGTGCTGGCCGCCCTGGGCGAGCACAAGGACCTGGGCGTGCACACCGAGCTGCTGTCGGACGGGGTGATCGACCTGGTGGAGTCGGGCGTGGTCACCGGCGTGTACAAGAAGCGGCGCCCCAACCAGATGGTCACCACGTTCTCGCTCGGCACCCGCCGCCTCTACGACTTCCTGCACGAGAACCCGGCGGTGGAGTTCCTGCCCGTGGACTTCGTCAACGACCCCCGCACGATCGCCCAGGAGCCGCTCATGGTGTCCATCAACGCCACCACGGAGGTGGACCTGTTGGGCCAGGCGGCGTCGGAGACGATCGGGGGCCGCTTCTACTCCGGTTCGGGCGGCCAGGCCGACTTCGCCCGCGGCGCCATGTTCAGCGAAGGGGGCCAGGGCTTCCTGGTCACCCGTTCCACCACCCACGACGGTGCCACGTCCAAGATCGTGTCCCGCCTGGCCCGGGGCTCGGTGGTCACCACGCTCAAGAACACGGTGGACAAGGTGGTCACCGAGTGGGGCGTGGCGGAGCTCCGGGGCCGCTCCCTGCGGGAACGGGCCGCCAACCTGATCGACGTCGCACACCCCGACTACCGGGACCAGCTCACCCGCGAGGCCCGCCACCTGGGCTACCTGGGGGAGTGAGGGCGGGGGCAGGGCGGCGCTAGATGCGTTCGAAGTTGCGGCGCAGCTCCCATTCGGTGACGACGTTGTTGGACGCCCGCCACTCCTGCTCCGCGGTGTGCAGGAGGTGGAAGTGGACGTCCTCGCCGAACGCGGCGACCGCCAGCTCCGAGGACCGGAACGCCTCGATGGCCTCCACGATGTTCCACGGGATGCGCTCCACGTCGGTCGCGGTGTAGCCGTTGCCCTGGAACGGATCGCCGCAGTCGAGGCCGCGGTCGATGCCGTCGAGGCCGGCGGCGATGACGGCGGCGAAGGCGATGTAGGGGTTGCAGTCCGCCCCGGGGATGCGGGACTCGACCCGCATGCCGGCGCCGTGGCCCACCAGCCGCAGGCCGCAGGTGCGGTTGTCCGGCGACCACACCACCGCGGTGGGTGCCCAGGACCCGGGCTGGTAGCGCTTGTAGCTGTTGACGAAGGGGGCGAAGCAGAGCGACAGCTCGCGGGAGTGGGCCAGGAGGCCGCCCATCCAGGCCCGGAACTGCGGGCCGGTGTCGTACGGGCCGTCACCGGGGCACAGCGGTTGGCCGCCCAGGCTCCAGATGGAGGAGTGGATGTGGCAGCTCGAGCCGGGCTCGTCGATCCTGGGCTTGGCCATGAAGGTGACCGCCTTGCCCTGGCCGTGGGCGATCTCCTTGGTGCCGTTCTTGTAGATGGTGTGGTTGTCCGCCATGGTCAACGCGTCGGCGTAGCGGAGGTTGATCTCGTGCTGGCCCGGTGCGGCCTCGCCCTTGGAGAACTCGATGGGCAGGCCGGCGTCCAGCATCCCGTTGCGGATGGCCCGGATGAGGGGCTCGTCCTTGGTGGTCTGCAGCACGTGGTAGTCGAGGTTGTACCAGGAGCTGGTCCGCTCATCGAGGGTCCGGTAGTGGGTTCGGGCCAGCTCGTCGTACGGCGCGTCGTAGGCGAAGAACTCCAGCTCGGAGCCGACCATCACCTGGATCCCCCGTTCCGCCGCCCGCTCGATCTGGTGCTGCAGGACCTGGCGGGGCGACACCGCGACCGGCGCGTCGGTCGCGTTGTCCAGCACGTCGGCCAGCACCAGGGCGGTGCCCTCCAGCCAGGGCGTGACCCGCAGCGTGGAGAGGTCCGGGCGCCCCCGGAAGTCGCCGTAGCCCGCCTCCCAGTTGGCGAACCGGTAGCCCTCCACCACGTTCATCTCGACGTCGACGGTGAGGAGGTAGTCGCAGGCCTCGATGCCCTCCCCGGCCGCCCCGTCCGGACCCACGACGTGGTCCAGGAAGAACCGGCCCGTCACCCGCTTGCCCATGAGGCGGCCCTGGAGGTCGGTGAAGGCGACGACCACGGTGTCGATCTCACCGGCGTCGACGAGTCGGGCCAGGGTGGGCAGGTCGATGGGTCCGGTCGTGGTCATCTCGTCTCCGGTGCAGGCAGGTGGGGCAGGGCCATGACGGTCACAGGGGCGACCCGATGGGGTCGCCCCTGCGATCGTACGGTGCGGACCGGTGGGTCCGGTGCTAGTCGGCCGAGGGCACGTCGTCCTCGTGCATGTGGAGGTGATGGTGCTCGTGCATCGCCTCGCCCTCCTGGGCCAGCTCCAGCTCCCGGGCGATGAGGTCGTCGACCGAGCCCATGGACTTGGGGCCGGTGAAGTGGTTCTTGGCCGACAGCGACCACCACAGGCCCACGAAGATGGCGGACAGGATCAGGATCGGCCCGGTGAAGTTGAACGTCTCCCACGTCTTCCAGGGGTAGAAGACCGGGGCGCAGAACACCACGCCCACCAGCACGACCCACGCCACCGCGGCCCAGCCGATGAGCGGGGACCAGGAGCCCAGGTTCCAGGGCCCGGGCTCGAAGTCGGGGTTCCGACGCCGCAGGAAGACCGGGATGATGTAGCTGATGTAGAGGCCGACCACGCAGATGCCGGTGAGGGCGAAGAACGCCACGGGGTAGGACAGGTCCGTCTGGATGAGCGACAGCGTCCCGATGATGGCGGACAGCGCCACGCCCAGCCAGATCGAGTTCGTGGGCGTGCGGGTGCGGGGGTTGATCATCGCCCAGCGCCGGTGGCCGGGCAGGCCGCCGTCACGGGAGAAGGCGTAGATCATGCGGGAGTTGGCCGTCACCGACGCCATGCCGCAGAAGAACTGCCCGACGGTGGAGATGATGACCAGGAACTTGCCCAGGAACCCGGTCACCGCCAGGAGGAAGACCTCGGGCCCGGCCAGGATGCCCTTGGCCGCGATGTCGTCGTAGGCGGAGGCGGGGATGGCCTGGACCATGGCCACGTTCAGCAGCAGGGCGGCGATGGCGGAGACGTAGATGGCCCGGACGATGGCCTTGGGCGCGCTGGTGGCGGCCCCCACGGTCTCCTCGGACACGTGGGCCGAGGCGTCGAAGCCGGTGATGGTGTACTGCGCCAGCAGCAACCCGACCAGGAACACGTAGATGCCCGACCCCGGGAAGTCCCAGCCGGTCCCGTTGCGCCACTCCAGGATGTTGCCCATGCCCAGCCCACCGGGCTCGGAGAAGGCGAACAGGGCGATGACGATCACGGCCACGCCGATGACGTGCCACCAGACGCTGATGTCGCTCAGGATCCGGACCAGGTTCACGCCGAAGGTGTTGAGCAGGCCGTGGACGAGGAGCACGAGCAGGTAGGTGATGAACACCGACCAGCGGTTGATCTCGATGGTCGGGGAGTTGCCGTCGCCGAACATGTTGATGGACAGCAGGATGAAGTTGGACAGGGCGAAGTCGACCGAGGCGATCACCCCGATCTGGCCGATCAGGTTGAACCAGCCGGTCCACCACGCCCACCGGGCACCGTTGCGCTTGGCCAGCTTGGCCGACCAGTAGTACAGGCCGCCGGCGGTGGGGTAGGCGGAGCAGATCTCACCCATCGAGGCGCCGACCAGCAGTGCGAACACCCCGACCAGGATCCAGCACGTGGTGATCACGAACGGGCCACCGGCGTACATGCCGAGCCAGAAGGTGGTGATGGCGCCGGCCAGCACCGAGATGATCGAGAAGCTGATGGCGAAGTTGGAGAAGGTCCCCAACCCCCGGTGCAGCTCCTGGGCGTATCCCAGTTCGTGGAGCCGTTCCAGGTCGGCATCGACGGGCTTGTCGGTGGCGGTCACGCGCTGTCCCCCTTGGTTGGTGTCCCCCGACCCAACCTGTGCCCGCCCTCAGGTCTGTCGGTGTCCGACCGTTCTAGCCCCGGGGGGCATCGCCATGACGGATGGAACTCATCTCCGGATGCGATCTCCTTGCGGGTCGAACAACGGCTGGCGCCGGCACTCGGCCCGGACCGACTCACCGAAGAGGTCCACCTCGAACTCCGTCCCCGGCCCGCCCAGCCCGGCGGGGATCCAGGCCAGGGCGATGCCGGCACCGACGGAGTAGCCGGGCCCGCCGGAACTGACCCGTCCCACGATGCGTCCGTCGTGGCGGACCGGCTCGTTGCCCAGGCACACCCGCCGGACGTCGTCGATCACCAGGGTCACCAGCCGTTGGCCACCGCCTTCCTGCCGGGAGGCCAGCACGGCGTCCCGGCCCAGGAACGGGTCCTCCTTGTCCACCTTCACCGCGAATCGCAGGCCGGCCCCGTCCGGGCCGGTCTCGGAGTGGATGTCCGCGGCCCACGCCACGTAGCCCTTCTCCAGGCGCAGGCTGTCGATGGCCCGGTACCCGGCCGCCACCAGGCCGTGGTCCCGTCCCGCCTCCCACAGCAGGTCCCAGAGCCGCCCCGCGTACTCGGTGGGCGGGTACAGCTCCCAGCCCAGTTCCCCCACGTAGGTGACCCGCGCCGCCCAGCACGGCACGGGTCCGACCTCCACCTGCCGGGCCGAGAGATACGGGAAGGCGTCGTTCGAGAGGTCGGCGTCGGTCAGCGCCCCGAGCACGTCGCGGGCCCGGGGTCCCCACAGACCCAGGCAGGCCAGTTCCGAGGTGGCGTCACGGACGGTGACGCGGTCCTCCGGGCGCAGGTGGCGCCGGAGCCAGGCCAGGTCGTGCAGGCCGAAGGCGGTACCGGTGACCAGCCGGAACCGGTCGTCGCCGATGCGCGTCACGGTCAGGTCGCACTCGATGCCGCCCCGCTCGTTGAGCAGCTGGGTGTAGGTGACGGAGCCGACCGGCCCTCCCACGTCGTTGGCGCACAGCCACTGCAGCCACCCCGGCGCGTCGGGCCCGTCGACGTCGATCTTGGCGAAGCTGGACTCGTCGAACAGACCGACCCGTTCGCGGGTGGCGAGGTGCTCGGCCGGGATGGCGGTGGACCAGTGCTCCCCGGCCCAGCCGATGGGCCGCAGGTGCGCCAGGGCAGGGTCCTCGTTGGTGGCGAACCAGTTGGGCCGCTCCCAGCCCGCCTTCTCGCCGAACACCGCTCCCAGGGCGGCCAGCCGGCCGTAGGTGGCGGAGGTGCGCAGCGGCCGCCCGGCGAGTCGTTCCTGGTGGGGGTAGTGGATGTCGTAGTAGTGCTCGTAGACCTCCCGGGTCCGGGCCAGGGCATGGCCACGGCTGCGGTCGTGGCCCCCGAAGCGCCGGATGTCCATCTTCCAGACGTCCATGGACGGCTCGCCGCCCACGATCCACTCCGCCAGCACCCTGCCGATGCCGCCGGCCCCGGCGATGCCGTGGGCACAGAACCCGGCGGCCACGTAGAAGCCGCGGACCTCGCTCTCACCCAGGATGAACTCGCCGTCCGGGGTGAAGGCCTCGGGTCCGTTGATGGCGTGCACCACCTCCGCCTCGGCGACGGCGGGGACGATCGAGGCCGCGTTGTCCGACAGGGGCAGGAAGCGGTCCCAGTCGAACTCCAGGAGCTTGTTGTTGAAGTCGGCCGGGACCCCCCGCAGGGACCACGGCGCGGGGTCCCGTTCGTAGCCGCCCATGATCAGCCCGGCCGCGTCGCGGCGGAAGTACACCAGCCGGTCCGGGTCCCGCATGGTGGGCAGGTCCAGGGGGACCTCCACCCCCGGCAGGCGCAGGAGCACGTACTGGTGGGCGAAGGGCACCACGGGGACCTCCACGCCGGCCAGCTGCCCCAGCTCCCAGGCGAACATGCCCCCGGCGTTGACCACCACCTCGCAGGCGATGGTGCCGCGGTCGGTCCGGACCGCGGTCACCGCCCGTCCCGCCGACCCGGACGCGGTGCGCACCGGCTCGGTGTCGATGCCGACGACCCGGGTGTGGGTGTGGACCGCGGCACCGCGGGTGCGGGCCACACGGGCCAGCGCGCGGCACAGGTTGGAGGGGTCGAGCCAGCCGTCGGTGGGCAGGAACACCGAGCCGAGCACCTCGGTGGGGTCGATGAGTGGGAATCGGTCCAGGGTCTCGTCCCGGCCGATGAGCTCCAGGGGCAGGCCGAAGGTGGCGGCCCACCCGGCCTGGCGCCGCAGCTCCTCCAGCCGTTCCGGTGAGGAGGCCAGGCGGAGGGACCCGACCTCGGCGAAGTGGGGGTCGACCATCCCGTCGGTCTCGGTGGCGAGCCGCCGGTAGACCTCGATCGAGTGCATCATCATGCGGGTCAGGGTGACGGTGCTGCGCAGCTGGCCCACCAGCCCTGCCGAGTGGAAGGTGGACCCCGACGTCAGGTCGTCGCGGTCCAGGACGACCACGTCGGTCCATCCCAGCTCGGTGAGGTGGTACGCGATGGACGCGCCGCCCACCCCGCCCCCGATGATGACCACCCGGGCCCGGTCGGGCAGGTCGGTCTCAGACATGCGCAGCTCCATCGTCGTGGGGGTCGTCGTGGGGGTCGTCGAATGGGTCGGCCTGGTTCCGGGCCGGTGGGTCGGGGACCGCCGCGGCCGCGAGCCACCCGCGGTGGCGCGGGTCGCGGGCCCGCTCCAGCGCCGCGCCCAGGTGCTCCGAGGCGTAGGCGCCGAAGTCGAAATCCAGGGCGGAGATGGCGGACTGGACCACGCCCCACATGCCCTCGCGCACGGAGCTGACCAGGCGCATGAGCTCCACCCGGGCCACCCGGGCCGCGGTCGTCGCTCCGAAGTACGCCTCGACCAGGAACGCCACGCGGTCGTCGTCGAAGCCGTGGTGCTGCGCCAGGTTGCCGAGGTCGAAGTGGCGGTCGTTCATGCCCGCGTACTCGTAGTCCACGATCCACACCCGGTCGGTGCCGTCAGGCCGTGGCTCCAGCAGGAAGTTCCCGGTGAGCAGGTCGTTGTGGCAGGCGGCGGTGCCGCTGTGGGCCGTGGCGAGAGCGGCCCGCACGTCCGCCACCGCCGGGGTGAGGGTCACCATCTCCTCCGGGAGCGCGACGCCCCTGGCCGCGGCGTCGGCCCCGTGGCGCCCGATCATGTCGAACACCGGGAAGGTCGACGGCAGGGGGCCCGAGTCGTGGAACCGCCGGAGGTGCCCGGCCACCTGGGCCAGGACCGGGTCCCGGCCCAGGTCGGCGGGCCGGGCGGGGCGGGCCCGGTCCAGGAAGTCGGTGACCAGGCCTTCCGGGTCCGCCAGGGCGCACACCACCGGTGGTGCCAGGCCCAGCTCGGCGGCACGGGTGGCGCTGGCCGCCTCCGCCGGGCGGTCGATGCCCAGCAGGTCGGTGTCGGCGCCCGCGATGCGCACGAACCACGACCGCCCCCCGGCCTCCAGGCGCCAGTTGTCGTTGGTGATGCCCCCGCCGACCGGCCCGACCTGGACGCCGTCCGGCCCGACGCCGGCCAGGGCGGGGACAGCGGCCAGCACGGCCGGCAGCCACGCCGGTGGACCGGTTGCCTCGCGTTGGGCCATCCGCCCCCCTCTCGGTTCGGCCCGCCGGCCGGCCGGTGTCCTGGTCGGCTACTCCGGTGTGGTGTAGGCGGCCGTGATGCCGCCGTCGACGAGCAAGGACTGTCCGGTCATGAACGACGACTCGTCGGAGGCCAGGAACAGCGCGCCGTTGGCGATCTCCCGGGGTTCGCCGAAACGCCCCATCGGGATGTGCACCAACCGGCGCTGGCGCTTGGCGTCGTCGTCCAGGTACTTCGCCAGCAGCGGCGTGAGCACCGGTCCGGGGCACAGCGCGTTGGCCCGCAGGCCCTGGCGGGCGTGGATGACCGCGATCTCCCGGGTCATGGACAGCACCGCCCCCTTGGAGGCCGTGTAGGCGATCTGGGGGGTTGCGGCCCCCAGGTGGGCCACGAAGCTGGCCACGTTGATGACGGACGCTCCCGCCCGGCGACCGGCGGCCTGGTCCGCCGCCACGGTGGCGAGCATGGCCGGGATGCCGTGCTTGCAGCCCAGGGCCACCCCGGTGACGTTGACGCGGAGCGTCAGGTCCCACACGTCGGCGCTGGTGTTGGTCACACCGTCGTCCTCCGCCAGGGACACGCCCGCGTTGTTGTAGAGCACGTGCAGGCCGCCGAACTCCGACGTGGCGAAGTCGACCGCGGCGCGGACCGACTCCTCGTCGGTCACGTCGGTGGACACGTAGGCGGCCCGGCCCCCGCCGGCGGCGATGGCCTCCACCACGTCGGTGCCATCGCCCACGTCCGCGATCACCACGTCGGCCCCCTCGGCCGCGAACAGCTCCGCCGCCACCCGGCCCAGGCCCGTCGCGGCCCCGGTGATCAGTGCGACCTTGCCGTCCAGTCGTCCCATTGCCGTGCTCCGTTCTGCGGTGGTGGCCGGGGCGCACCCTAGCCAGCGCCCTCCCTACACTCACGCAGATGTCCAGCGCCCCGACCGACCTCATGTCCCCGTACCCGCTGCTCATCGGCGGCGAACGGCGCCCGGCGGCCGACGGCGCCACGTTCGGGGTGGGCAACCCGGCCAGCGGCGACGAGCTGGTCCAGGTGGCCAAGGCCGGGCCCGCGGACCTCGAGGCGGCGCTGGTCACGGCGGAGCGGGCCTTCACCAGCGGCGTGTGGTCCGACGTCCCCGCCACCGACCGGGGCCGGGTGCTGCTGCGGGTGGCGGCGCTGATCCGGGACCGCCTGGAGGACTTCGCCTGGGCCGAGGTGCACAACGCCGGGCACACCATCGGCGACGCCCGGTGGGAGGCGGGTGCCATGGCCGACGTGTTCGAGTACTACGCCGGCGCCGCCAACAAGCACCTGGGCTCCGTCGTCCCCACCCAGGACACCGGCCTGGGCCTGGTCCTGCGGGTGCCGGTCGGGGTGTGCGGGCTGATCGTGCCCTGGAACTTCCCCATGCTGATCGCCACCTGGAAGCTCGCCCCCGCCCTGGCCTGCGGCAACCCGGTCATCCTCAAGCCGGCCTCGCTCACGCCGGTCACCGCCCTCATGCTGGGCGACGTGCTGGTGGAGGCGGGCGTGCCCGCGGACTGCGTCACGGTCATCCCCGGCCCCGGCGCAACCGTCGGCGACGCCCTCGTGGCGGACCCCCGGGTGGCAAAGATCTCCTTCACCGGCGACTCGTCCACCGGATCCCACCTGCTGCGCACGCTGTCACCGAACATCACCAGGGTCTCGCTGGAACTGGGCGGCAAGTCCGCCGCCATCGTGTTCGCCGACGCGGACCTGGACGCCGCGGTGGAGGCCATCCCGTACTCGGTGTTCGCCAACGCGGGCCAGGACTGCTGCGCCCGGTCCCGCGTGCTGGTGGAGCGCTCCGTGTACGACCGGGTGGTGGCCGCCGTGGCCGAGCGCACCGGTCGCCTGGTGGTGGGTGACCCCGGCGACGAGGCCACCGAGATCGGGCCCCTCATCTCCGAGGGGCAGCGGGCCACCAGCCTGGAGTACCTCGACATCGGCCGCTCCGAGGGGGCCGAGGTGGTGTGCGGGGGCCAGGAGTCGGGTCCGGGCTGGTACCTGAGCCCGGCGGTGGTGGCCGACGTGGACAACTCCATGCGCATCGCCCGGGAGGAGATCTTCGGGCCGGTCGTCACGATGATCCCCTTCGACGGCGAGGACGACGCCGTGCGCATCGCCAACGACAGCGACTACGGGCTGTCCGGCACCCTGTGGACCCGTGACGTGGGCCGGGCCGTCCGGGTGGGCAAGGCCGTGCGGACCGGTGTCATGTCGGTCAACACCAACCGCAGCGTGCGCTACGAGCTGCCCTTCGGCGGGTTCAAGCGGTCCGGCATGGGCCGGGAGCTGGGCCTGGCCGCGATGGACCACTACACGGAGACCAAGACGCTGTTCCTCTCCGCCGACTGACGCCGCAGCGGGACGACCCGTCAGCGGCGCAGCCAGGCATCGGGCTGGTCCAGCAGCGACAGCACGTCGGCCGGCAGGTCGTCCAGCACCAGGTCCGCCAGCGTGACCCGTTCCAGCACGGACCGCAGGCTCACCCGGGTGGCGACCCACACCCGCTCCAGGGGCTGGGCCGGGCCCTGGTAGTCCAGCTCCTCCGGGGCCTCGCCCCGCACGTCGGCCAGCGGGCCCTCGACCGCACGGATGATGTCCGCGATGGTGACCTCGGACGCGGGCCGGGCCAGCCAGTACCCACCCTCGGCCCCGCGGCGGCTGCCGACGATGCCCGACCGGCGCAACTCGGCCAGGATGTTCTCGAGGTACTTGGTGGGGATGCCCTGGGCCTCGCCCAGCGTGTCGCCCTTGGTCGGACCGTCCTGGCGGGACGGGGAGCGCAGGGCCAGCTCCGCGGCGGCCCGGACCGCGTAGTCGACCTTGGAGGAGATCCGCATGGGTGGAGTCTGGCACCGCTGCCGGCGGCGCGCGGTGGGCGGAGGGCCGGGGGCCGGCCGGTAGCGTGCAGGGGCGATGGCTGCCGTGGACCTCCGATCGCTCGCCGACCCGCCCGCCGTGGCCCGGGCCCTGTCCGGGGACGGCTACCTGGCCGACGAGGGCCTGGCCACCGCCGTCCTCCTGGCCCTGCGGCTCCGGCGCCCGCTGCTGCTGGAGGGCGAGGCCGGGGTGGGCAAGACCGAGGTGGCCCGGGCCCTGGCCCGGATCGGGGGCGGTGAGCTCATCCGGCTGCAGTGCTACGAGGGCATCGACGCCTCCCAGGCCGTCTACGAGTGGGACTACGCCCGCCAGCTCCTGCACCTGCGGGCCGCCGAGGCGGCCGCGGCCATCACCGGAGCGGACCGGGGGGCGGCCGCCGGCGTGGACGTCGAGCAGTTGGAGGACGAGCTGTTCGCCGAACGGTTCCTGGTGCGCCGCCCCCTGCTGCGGGCGGTGAGCCCGACCGACGGCCCGGCGCCGGTCCTGCTGATCGACGAGGTGGACCGGGCCGACGACGAGTTCGAGGCCTTCCTGCTGGAGGTGCTGTCCGACTACGCCGTGACCGTGCCGGAGCTGGGCACGTTCACCGCGGTCGACCCCCCGGTGGTGGTGCTCACCTCCAACCGGACCCGCGACGTGCACGACGCCCTCAAGCGCCGCTGCCTGTACCACTGGGTGGAGCACCCCGACTTCGACCGTGAGGTGGCCATCGTCGCCGGCCGCGTGCCGGGGGTGCCCGGGCCGCTGGCCCGCCAGGTCGCCGCGATGGTGGAGCGGTTCCGGGAGCTCGGCCTGTACAAGCCCCCCGGCGTGGCCGAGTCGATCGACTGGGCCATGGCGCTGGCCGCACTCGGCCGCCCCGGCCTGGACCCCGACGGCGTGCGCGCCACCCTGGGCACCGTGCTCAAGTACCGGGAGGACCAGGAGCGCGTCACCCAGGTGGGTCTGCCCGACCTGGTCCGGGAGGCGCTGGAGCGTGCTGCCCGCTGAGGCGCCCGTGGCACGACCCGGTCGTCACGACCCGGTCGCGTTCGCCCGCCTGTTGCGCCGCGCCGGCCTGGCCGTGCCGGTGTCCTCGGTGGTGACGTTCACCCGGGCGCTGGCCGAGCTGGGCCTGGACCGGCCCGACGGCGTGTACTGGGCCGGCCGGACGACGCTGGTGCGCCGGGGCGAGGACCTGCCCACCTACGACCGGTGCTTCGCCGCGTTCTTCCTGGGGTGCGAGCCGCCGAGGGGCCCGGAGCCTCCGGCGCCGGTGCACACCGTCGCCTACGACGAGCCCGCGGCGGACCGGGGCGCGGACGACGGCGACGGACCGGAACCGGAGCCGGACACCTCGGTGCGCTGGAGCCGCCTGGAGGTCCTGCGCCACCGGGACCTGGCCGCGTGCACCGAGGCGGAGCTGGCCGAGCTGTGGCAGCTGGTGGCCACCATCCGACTGGCAGGGTCCCTCCGCCCGTCCCGGCGCACGGTGCCCGACCGGCGGGCGGGCGCCGCGCTCGACCTGCGGCGCACGGTGCGCGAGGCGCTGCGCACCGGCGGCGAGCCCGTCCGCCGGCGGACGCGCCGCCCCGGCACCCGGGAACGCCGCGTCGTGCTCCTGGTGGACGTCTCCGGCTCGATGGAGCCCTATGCCCGCGGCCTGCTGCGCTTCGCCAACGCCGCGGTCCTGGCCCGCCGGTCGGTCGAGGTGTTCACCCTGGGCACCCGCCTGACCCGGCTCAGCCGGGAGCTGGCCACCCGCGATCCCGACGCCGCCCTGCGCCGGGCCACCGCGGCGGTGGTGGACTTCTCGGGCGGCACCCGGCTGGGGGACACGGTGCGGGAGTTCAACGACCGCTGGGGCGTCCGGGGCCTGGCCCGCGGGGCGGACGTGGTCATCCTCAGCGACGGGTGGGACCGGGGGGAGCCGGAGGAGCTGGCCGAGCAGATGGCCCGACTCCACCGCGTGGCCCACCGGGTCATCTGGGTCAACCCGCTCAAGGCGTCACCCGGCTACGCCCCGCTGGCCCGGGGGATGGCTGCCGCGCTGCCGCACGTGGACCGCTTCGTCGAGGGCCACTCGGTGGCCAGCCTCCAGGAGCTGGCCGCCCTGGTGGTGGGGGACTGAGCGCTCCCGGGGCGGGACCGCCGGGGAGGTGGCGCGTGCCGCTACCGTCGGGCGGGTGAAGGAGATCCTGGCCGACCTGGAACGCTGGCGGGCCCAGCACAAGCGGATCGCGCTGGCCCGGGTGGTGGACATCGACGGCTCCGGACCGAGGCTGCCGGGCGCGGCCATGGCCGTGAGCGAGGACGGCGAGGTGGCCGGGTCCGTGTCCGGTGGGTGCGTGGAGAGCGCGGTGGTGACCGAGGCGTTGCAGGTCCTGGAGACCTCGGACCGTCGGCTCGTCAGCTTCGGCTACAGCGATGACGAGGCGTTCGCCGTCGGCCTCACCTGTGGTGGGACCGTCCACCTGTTCCTGGAACCGCTCGACTGGTGAGCGCCGAGGGGCCCTCCCTGTACGAGTCGCTGCGCGACGCCATCGGTGGGCACCGCCCGGTGGTGCTGGCCACGGTGGTCGACGGCCGCGGCGTGGGGGCCAAGCTGCTGGTGGGTGCCGACGGGTCGGCGCGGGGGACGTTGGGCGACCCGGGCCTGGACCGGGTGGTGGGCCGTGACGCGCTGGGTGAGTTGGCGGCGGGGCGGACCGGGGTCCGCCACTACGGCGACCACGGCGAGGCCCGGGAGGACACCGTCACCGTCTTCTTCGAGACCTTCGCGCCGCCGCCCCGCATGCTGATCTTCGGCGCGGTGGACTTCACCGCCGCACTGGTGCGGGTGGCCAAGGTGCTGGGGTACCGGGTGACGGTGTGCGACGCCCGCGAGGTGTTCGCCACCACCCGACGGTTCCCGTTCGCCGACGAGGTCGTGGTCGACTGGCCGCACCGACTGCTGGAGCGGGAGGGCGCCACCCTGGGCCCGGCCGACGCCGTCTGCGTGCTGACCCACGACGCCAAGTTCGACGTGCCCGCCCTGGTGGCCGCGCTCGGCACCGCCGCCGGCTACATCGGGGCGATGGGGTCCCGGCGGACCCACGCGGCCCGGGTGGAACGGCTGCGGGAGGCGGGGGTGGACCGGGCCGGCCTGGACCGGATCCTGGCTCCCATCGGCCTGGACATCGGTGCCCGCACCCCGGAGGAGACCGCCGTGTCCATCTGCGCGGAGATCATCGCCGGTCGGACCGGCCGGACCGCGGTGTCCCTCCGGGACAGCGCCGGTCCCATCCACTGAGCAGCCCTGTCCGCCCGGGCCGACCCCGCTCAGGCCCCGGGGCAGTCGAGGGTGGGCAGCGGCCCGCCCGCCGGTGCGGCCAGGCCCAGGAAGTAGCTCCCGGCCCACGCCAGCAGCCCGGCCGCCAGGTCGAGCGAGGCCCGCGCCGCCGCCGGGTCCGCGTCCGCCCAGCCGGTGAGCGACGCCCGCAGGGCCAGCCCGGTCACGGCCAGGAACCCGGCCGAGGTGTCGATGAGTGCCCCGTAGCTGGTGGCCGAGAACCCGGATCCGGCCAGGATCCGTTCCCAGACCCCCCGCCCGGCGTCGAGCGACGGGCCGAGCAGCGCGTCCACCTGGCCCGCCGCGGCGGTCCAGGTGTCCGACGGTGGCGCGGCGAGCAGGCCGTCCACCTCCGTCCAGCGGTCCACCGCTCCGAGGGGGAACCGGCCGGAGGTGCAGGACAGGGGCGTGGCGCAGTGCACCGCGTCCGGGTCGGGCGACACCCCCGGTGGTGGACGCTCCAGCGCCAGGTCCAGGTAGCCGCGGTTGTAGCCGTAGACGGCCAGCAACAGGGCCGAGGTGCCGGCGGCGAGGGCGGGATCGGCCGTGCCGGCCGCGGCCGAGGTGGCGGCGACCAGGTCCGCCAGCGCGGCGAACAACCCGTCGGACACGGCGAGCGCCACGGCGTCCGCCACGGGGTCGGTGGCCCCGGCACCCAGGGAGTCGAGCTCCGAGGCCAGCCACCGGCCTCCGTGGTAGCCGGAGACGACCAGGTCGCCCAGGAGCACGGCCCGTTCCGTGGCACCCGGGCGGCTGGGTGCCGCCAGGCGGCGGAAGGCGTCCACGGCCAGGTCGCCGTAGAGGAACTCCTCCACGCCCAGCACGCCCCCGGCCGCGTCGCACCGGTCACAGGCGGCGTCGTCGATGTGGGCCGGGTCGATCCGGATCCCGGGCCGGTCCGTGACCGGCACCGACGGCAGCGTCAGGGCCCGGCCGGTCCGGGTCGTCACCGTGGGCGGGCCGGCGCACGAGGTACCCACCACCACCAGGACCACCGCGGCTCCCAGCCGTCGCACCATCGGACCCACTGCCACCGGTCACCCCCTTGGGCGGGGAGGGTAGCCCGCCGCGGTGCGGTCCTTCCCCGCCCCGGAGGCTCGGCGCCGGTACCGTCCCGGACGTGGACGACCTCGTCAGCCGACCGCTGATGCCCCGAACGGCAGCGGCTCCGTACCACCCGTTCCGGGTCCACCCCCGGGCCCTGACCCCCGCGCAGTGCCGTCGCGTGGTGGACCTCGGGCGCTCGCTGCACGCAGGTCGGGGCGGGCTGGAGGACGTCGGGACGGGTGCCGCACCGGCCATCCGCGACTCGGCCACGGCGTGGATCCCGCCGTCGGAGGAGTCGGACTGGATCTTCCGTCGGCTGGCCGCGGTGGCCGAGCGGGCCAACCGCCACTACCGCTTCGACCTGACGGGGTTCGAGGAGGACCTGCAGTTCACCAGCTACGACCGTCCCGGATCCCACTACACGTGGCACCAGGACGGCCTGGACGGCCCGGTGGCCCACCGCAAGCTGTCCGTCGTGGTGCAGCTCACCGACCCGACGGAGTACCGGGGAGGGACGCTGGAGTTCCTGGAGGTCGCCGAGGACTACGACCCGGACCAACGGGCCGCCCATGTGGCCGCCACGTCCCGGCTGGGGTGTGCCGTGGTGTTCCCGTCCTTCGAGTTCCACCGCGTCCTGCCGCTGGTGGCCGGGGTGCGCCACTCCCTCGTGGCCTGGGTCAGCGGGCCGCCCTTCCGTTGAGCCCGGTCGGGGAGATCAGGTCGACCGGGCGTGCTCGCGCACGAAGGTCATCACGGTGTCCGCCGTGGTGGGTCCCCAGCCGTGCCCGCCGGTGCTGGACACGACCAGTTCGGCGCCCGCTCCGCCGGTCCCGCCCAACCGTTCGGTCGTGACGGTGCCGGTGGGGTCGGTCCGTCGGGAGGCGGGCCCGGCGTCGATGAGGTCCCCCCATCGGGTGAGCACGTCGGTCGCGGCCGGGGCCGGGGGCCGGGAGACCGAGGCGGCCGGGTCGGTGAGCGCGGCCAGACCCGGGCCGTAGCCGCCGGTGACGGGCAGCACGTCGTCGTCCGCGTTCCACACCACCAGCAGCGAGACGGGCGGGTCCAGGGTGCACGGTTCGGGCAGGAAGGCCCCCGAGACCGACGAGGCCGACGCGAACACCTCGGGCCGGATGCACGCCAGCGCGCCCGCCATCTGGCCGCCGGGACCGAAGCCCACGGCGTGGACCCGGTTCAGGTCCACGCAGCGGCGGGCCACCACGTCGTCCACCACCGCCAGGGTGAACAACGTGTCGTCCGGCCGGCGGGAGTCCTGGGCCACGTTGAGCTCCAGTTCCGGCTCGGCCGGCTCGATGGTGGCCACCAGGTAGCCGGCCTCCAGGGCGCGGGCCTCCAGGTCGGTCCGGGCCTGGAACTCGTCCGCCGTCTGGCCGTAGCCGGTGAGGGCCACCACCAGGCCCTGCGGTCCGCCCGTCCCGTCACCGGTGGCGGGTTCCGGGACGGCCAGGCGGTAGGGCCGGGCCGTGCCCCGGCTCAGCACGCTGCCCCCGACCACGCCGGTGCCGTCGTCGGACGCTCCAGGGCTGCATCCGGCGGAGGCCTTCTCCCGCACGTCGGGGCCGACCTGCACCCCGGCCCGTCCCGGTTGGGCCGGGCCGAGGGTGGGACGTTCTCCGACCGACCGGCCGACGGCCACCACCACCGCCACCACGACGACGGCGGGAACGACGGTGGTCCAGCGAACCAACCGCCGCCGCCGGCGACGGGCCCGGGGGGCGGCGGCTCCCGCTCCGCCCACCAGCGGGTCCCCCAGCGCCCGGTACGACACGCCGGGCGGGGGAGCGAGGACGGCGGCGTCCCGGGTCGCCTCGTCCACGGCCACGCCCAGGAACCCGGCCACCTGTTCGATCGGGTAGCCGGCCAGGTGGTGCAGCGCCGCGGCGGACCGTTGCGGGTCCGGGCACGAGGCCAACCGGCGGCGCAGCGCGGCCCGGAGCGTCTCGTCGTCGGATCCCGGCGAGACGTCGGCCAGCGAGCCACTCGTCCCCGGCCGGGCCCGGCGCCCCTCGGCGATGACCCCGACCGAGTTCCGGACCGCCTCCGCCGCCAGGTCCGACAACAGGCGGGGGTCGGCCGCGTCGCGGCGGGCCCGCACCCGCTCCGCGGAGATGCGGGACGCGGCGGATGCCGCGGGCCGGTCGCCCAGCAGGCGGAAGGTGATCGCGTAGGCGTTGGCCTCGAGGGGATCGGGGGTGGGCTGGTCGGACACGGTGCCCCGCCACATTACGGGCGCGCCGCCACCGGCCCCGGCCGCGCTCCCCGTCGCCGCGTGCTGCCTGAGGGCCCGCTCGGCCGCATGCACCGGTCGTCGGGTCGATGACGCCACACTGGAGCCGTGCCGAGCGAGGACCAGGACGACCACGGGCGGAGCGGTCCCGGCACCGGGGGCGGGGGTTCCGGGCCCGGTCGCCAGTTCTTCGTCCCCGCTCCCGGTGGCACCCCGGACCCACCGCCGTCCGCGCCGCCCCCCAGGCTGCGACCCCCCGCCGCCCCACCGCCCGCCGCTCCACCTCCTGCCGCCCCGCCTCCGGCAGCCCCACCTCCGGCAGCACCGCCGCGCCAGGCGCCACGGCCGAACGCCCCGTCGTCCCCCGCCCCATCGCCGGCCGCGCCGCCACCGGCCCGTCGGACCGCTCCCGCCGGGACGCCGCCGGGGGGCCGGCCACCGGGCGGCCGGGGTCCGTCCCCCCGCCCGGCGGGCCCGGCCCCGCGCCGCAGTCGTCGCCGGTGGATCCGCTGGGTCGTCGTCGGCGTCCCGCTGCTGCTCCTGGTGGTCGCCCTGGTGCTGGGGTTCCGGGCCTTCTCGTCCTACCGGTCCATCGAGCGGATCGACCTGAGCGCGGTGCTGGACCCCGTGAGCGGCGACACCGTCAACTACCTGCTCGTCGGATCGGACTCCCGGGACGAACTGGACCCGGACGTCCCCGTCGGCGGCGAGTCCACCGTGACCGGCAAGCGCAGCGACACGATCATCCTGCTGCAGGTCGGCCCGTCGGGCTCCCGGATGATGTCCATCCCCCGGGACCTGTGGGTCACCGGCGCCGACACCGGCAAGCAGGGGCGCATCAACGGTGCGTACAACGCCGGGCCGGCCAACCTGGTGCAGACCGTCAAGGACAACCTCGAGGTGCCGGTCAACCACTACATGGAGGTCGGCTTCGGGTCCTTCGCCGGGGTGGTCGACGCGCTGGGCGGCGTCACCGTCACCGTCCCCCACCCGGCCTTCGACGTGAAGTCCGGCCTGAAGATCGAGCAGGCCGGCGAGGTCACCCTGGACGGACGCCAGGCCCTGGCCTACGTGCGGTCCCGGACCTACACCGAGGTCATCGACGGCAAGCCCGTGACCGATCCCACCGCGGACCTGGGCCGTGAGGAGCGCCAGCAGCAGTTCCTGCGGACCGCGCTGGCGGACGTCGGGCGCACCCGCAACCCGTTCACCCTGGTCGGGGTGGGCGGTGCGATGTCCGAGGGGCTGGTCATCGACGACAGCCTGGGTGCGCTCGACCTGTTCTCCCTGGCCCGCAAGCTGGGCGGGTCGGATCCGGAGACCGTGGTGCTGCCCACCGAGGGGGCCCGCCGGGGCGGCGCCGTCGGTGCTGGTGCTGGTGGAGCCCCAGGCCCAGGAGGTCCTGGCCGGGTTCCGCTGAGGAACTGCCGGTAGGGTGCCGGGGTTCGACCACGCCCGGCGCCGCCGGCAGAAGGAGACAGCAGCGATGGCCACCGAGTGCCCGGCCCCCGACGGATCCTCGCCCCGCCAGACCAAGTTCTCGGGCCCGATGCCCATGTGCATCGACCCGGAGAAGAGCTACCAGGCGGAGATCGTCACCAACCACGGGACGATGACGGCCTTCCTGTACCCGCAGAAGGCCCCGAAGACCGTGAACAACTTCGTGAGCCTGGCCCGGTACCACTACTACGACGGCCTGGTCTTCCACCGGATCATCCGGGAGTTCATGATCCAGGGCGGCTGCCCGGAGGGCTCCGGGCGGGGCAACCCCGGCTACCGGTTCGAGGACGAGCTGCCCGAGCCCGGCAAGTACGAGGTCGGCTCGCTGGCCATGGCCAACGCGGGGCCGAACACCAACGGGAGCCAGTTCTTCGTCGTCTCCGGCGCCCACGGGGTGCAGCTCCCGCCGCAGTACTCCCTGTTCGGCAAGTTGATCGACGGCTTCGACGTGCTCGACGCCATCCAGAAGGTGCCGACGGGCGCCGGCGACCGTCCCAAGGACGACGTCGTCATCGAGTCCGTCACCATCACGGAGAGCTGACCGGCACCGACCGATGGGCGGGAACCGTCGGGCCGGTCGCCGGCCGATCACCATCCTGGCCGTGGCGACGACAGCCGTGGTCGCGGCAGCCGTGGCGGTGACCGGCGCGGTCGCGGTCGTGCGCCGACGCCGGGCCGGGGCCGCCGCCGGCGCGGTCCCGCCGGGGCCGGCCGCGCACGTCCCGCATGGACCGGGCCAGCCGCACCGTCCACCTGGCCCGCATGGGCGCGCGGACCGGCACGGACTACGTCGCCATGCGGGCCCGGTCCGCGCTGTCGTCCGACGAGCGGCGGGGGGAGCTGGAGGCGCAGTTCCACCTGCGCAGCGCGGAGCAGGTGGCAGAGATGCTGGGCGGCATGAAGGGCGCGCTCATGAAGCTCGGCCAGATGGCCAGCTACCTGGACCAGGGCCTGCCGGAGCCGGTGCGTGAGGCGTTGGCCCAGCTGCAGTCCGACGCGCCGCCGATGGCGCCGGAGCTGGTGGAGCAGGTCATCCGGGCCGAGCTGGGCGACGCCCCGGAGCGGGTCTTCGCCCGATGGGACCCCGTGCCGCTGGCCGCGGCGTCCATCGGCCAGGTGCACGCCGCGGTCACCCACGACGGCCTGGCCGTGGCGGTGAAGGTGCAGTACCCCGGCGTGGACCGGGCCGTGGCCTCGGACCTGGAGAACACCGACCTGCTGTTCAACGTGATGGGCATGCTGTTCCCGGGCATGGACCCCAAGCCGATCGTGGCCGAGCTGCGCGAGCGGCTGGTCGAGGAGCTCGACTACCGCATCGAGGCCGACCACCAGCAGCGTCTTCGCCGACTACTACGCCGGGCACCCCTACATCCACGTCCCGGCCGTGGTGGACGACCTGTCCACCGCCCGGGTCCTGACCACGGAGCTGGCCGAGGGGGCGAACTTCGCCGAGGTGGTGCAGTGGCCCGACGAGGAGCGCCAGCTCACCGCGGAGACGCTGTACCGGTTCGCGTTCGGCAGCATCTACCAGCTGCGCGCCTTCAACGGGGACCCGCACCCCGGCAACTACCTGTTCCGGCCCGGGCGGCCAGGTCACGTTCCTGGACTTCGGCCTGTGCAAGCGGTTCACCGACGACGAGGTGAAGGTCTTCGAGGAGATGATCCGGGCCATGGTGCACGAGCGCGACGTCCGGGCGTTCCACCGGGTGGTGGAGCGCATCGGCATCCTGCCGCCCGGCTTCGAGATCTCCGACGAGGACCTGGCGGAGTACTTCGGGCACTTCTACGAGTTCGTGATGGAGGACCGGGTGATGGAGATCACCCCGGAGTGGTCCTCACGGTCGGTGCGGCAGTTCTTCGACCTGTCCGGCCCCCACGCCGACATCATGAAGGCCGCCAACCTGCCGCCGTCCATGGTCATCATCCAGCGCATCAACCTGGGCCTGTTCGCCCTGTTCGGCGACCTGCGGGCGCGGGGCAACTGGCGCCGCATCGCCGAGGAGCTGTGGCCGTTCGCCGCCGGCCCGCCGTCCACGCCGATGGGCGAGGAGATCGCGGCGTGGCGGGCGGTGCACCGACCGGGACTGACCGGGCGGCCCACCACGACCGACCGGCCGGGGTGCGGGGGCTACTCGACCAGGCGGATCGGGTTGCCCAGGATGGCGGCGGACCACGTGGTGGTGTCGCTCACGCCGGACGGGAAGGCGGCCCGGACCTTGATCCAGCACCCCGTGCCCACGTTGCTGTCGCAGGTGTAGTCGGAGGGGATCGGGATGTCCACGTTCACACTGCGCCCGTTGAACCCGGTTCCGGAGGACACGTTGCTGATCGTGCAGGTGGAGGCGTTGGTGGTCATGGCGCCGCCGTCGTTGCGGGCGAAGGCGCAGCCCGAGAAGGTGGCCGCGTACTCCGTCGGGGGCAGGATCTGCAGCGTGCCCGCCGCCGCGGCGTCGCCCATGTCGTACAGCGTGACCCGCAGGGTCCGGCCGGCGTCGTAGGGCAGCACCCGGGCCAGGTAGAAGGTGGTGTTGGCCGCAGTGGCGTTGGCGTAGATGGGCAGGCGGCCCCGTGCGTTGATGGCCACCGTCGATGCCGTCCACCGCGCTCAGCCCGGCGCTGCCGAACCCGGTGAAGATGGACATGCGGTTGTGGCCCCCGGTGGCGACGCCGGAGTTGTACACGGTGGGGGCGGCGGCGGTGGCGTTGGTCCGGACCTGGAGGATGTACTCACCGGTCTGCACCGAGCCGGCCGGGATGGTGCAGATGGTCACGTTCTGGCGGAACAGCTCGGCGAAGGTGTTGGCGCCGTCGGCCGAGTTGATCACGGATTGGCCGTCGGCCGCGCCGGCGGTCGGGTGCAGCATGTTGTAGATGGTGTCCTGGCCGTTCTGGCCCGGGGTGAACGCCGGCATGGTCACGGTGCAGCCCGGCACCACGGGGTTGTCGGTGTCGGTCCACGGTGTGGAATCCGGCTCCCGCACGATGAAGGTGGTGCGGTTGTCCCTGCCGCTGATGTCCTGGTCGCCCGTGCACCACGCCGTCAGGCCGCGGCGGCGTACCGCGCCGAGCGCGTCGGGGTAGGGGTTGCCGGGCAGCGCCTGGAGGGCGTCGGCCTGGGCCTGGGTGGGCATGTTGGTGCTCGCAGGTGTCGCCCACGTAGGTCATGGCCGGGTCGTAGACCTGCACGTTCAGGGGCTGGCCGGAGACGACGGACTTGACCTTGAGGGCGAAGAAGTAGCCGTCGAAGGAGTAGTCGTCGTTGTTGATGCCGGGGTTGGCGGTGCCGGTGCAGTTGGCCACGGTGTTGGGGCAGACCTTGGCCTGGTAGCGGTCACCGGAGATCTTGGTGGAGTTGGGCGCGGCCATGTTGATCCAGAACTGCGGGGAGTTCTGGTTGCGGGCCGGGTCGTTGCCCAGCTTGTTCTCGGGCGAGCCCATGGGCACGGGGGCCACGTACTCGGCCACGGCCTCGCGGTGTCATGCGGATCTTGTCGATGCCGATCAGGCCCAGGAAGTACGACGGCACGTCCGCGGTCACCTTGACCCGGAGCCGGTTGGGGTTGGCCTCCTGGGTCACCGCGATGGCGGTGTTGTAGCCGCCGCCCTCGCCGTAGCCGTTCTTGGCCACCTCGCCCTTGGCCCGGGTGGTGGCGTTGCCCAGGTCCGCGGGCAGGAACACCACCCCGGCGTGGGCGCCGGAGTCCGCGGCGCGCTGGATCCGCTCGGCCCGCAGCCACCAGTTGGACACGTCCACCGCGAACCCGGCGAACAGCACCATCAGCACGAGCGTCAGCGCCATCCACACCAGGGCGATGCCGCGCTCCTTGCGGGTGCGGTCGCGCCACGGCGTGCGGGGGCGCGGGGGGTGCGGCCCTCGCCCCGGGCCCAGCGGCCGCGCCGTCGCGTCGCTCCGGTGCCCATCAGCTGCACTGGTCCGTGGGCAGGGGCTCGAGGCGCATCACGGTGTGGCCGTCCACGTAGCGGAAGTTCCCGATGAGCTTGGTCAGGTAGTTGTGCTTGACCTGCACGAACACGCCGATGGAGTCCACGGTGGTGCCGCACGCGTCGGGGGCGGCCCAGCCGCCGGAGGAGTAGACCATCGAGCTGCTGCCGGCGTCCCACGTGTAGCGGAAGCAGTTGGCCGAGCAGCCGCCGGCCAGGTTGTCGCCGGGGAACCCGCCGGTGGGCGCACCGTCGGCGGTGGCGTTGTTGACCTTGTAGACGGTCATGCCCACGGGCTGGGCGCTGGCCAGGGACTTCAGGTCGGCGGTGACGGCGGCGGCCACGCCGTCGGCGGCCGCCCGCTGGGCGGTGCTGTTCGTGCCGGCCGGTGCGTAGCTGGTGGCCGCCAGTCGGGCCCCGCTCCGGCTGGCGCCGGTGGCGGTGGCGCCGGTCGCGTACACCAGGCCGAACTCGATGATGCCCAACAGGAACACCAGGAGCACGGGCAGGATGAGCGCGGCCTCGATGAGGGCGGCCCCGGAGTCGGAGCGTCGGTGGCCGCGAGGAAGGAGACCCCGACGGCGCGCCCCGCGGAGTTCCCGACCACGGCCCGGAGGGGCGGATCGGTGCTGCATCACGTTCTACGGTGTCGGCAATCGCCGGCCGTTACTTGAGCCGGACGGCCCAACGCCGATGGGGCGATCTACCCAGTCCGGCCGCAACCGCCCGGTCGGGGCGGTCCCCGAACCGAGGAGTGGCCACCGTGCCCGTCGATCCCGAACTGCAGCCGATCGTGGACCTGGTCAACGCGTCGGAGGTTCCTCCACCCCGGGAACTGGGGGTGGAGGGGATGCGGGCGAACTTCGGGCTGATGTGCGCCGGGTTCGGCGCCGGGCCCGAGGTCGCCTCCGTGGAGGACCGCCCCCTGGACCTGGCGGACGGCTCCGCCGTGGGGGTCCGGGTCTACCGCCCCGCATCGGTGGGTGACGCCCCGGCCCCGGCCGTGGTCTGGTTCCATGGCGGCGGCTTCGTCATCGGCACCCTGGACAGCCACGACCAGACCTGCCGCCTCCTGGCCGACGGCGCCGGCGTGGTGGTGGTGGCCGTGGACTACCGGCTGGCTCCCGAGCACGCCTTCCCGGCCGCTGCCGACGACGCCTCGGCCGCCGTCCGGGCCGTGGTGGAGCAGGCCGACGCCCTGGGGGTCGATCCCGGGCGGGTGGCGGTGGCAGGCGACTCCGCCGGGGGCAACCTGGCCGCGGTGGCGGCCCGGAGGTGCCGTGGCCTGGTCACGTTCCAGCTGCTCGTCTACCCGGTCTGCGACCTGACCCACGACGGGGACCGGTACCCGTCGTTCCGGGACAACGCCGAGGGCTACGTGCTCACGGCGGACACCATGGCGTTCTTCGACGAGTCCTACGTCCCGGACCCGGCCGACCGGTCCGACCCGGACGCGAGCCCGGTCCTGGCCGGGGACCTGGGCGGACTGGCCCCGGCCCTGGTCCTGACCGCGGAGTTCGACCCACTGCGCGACGAGGGCGAGGCGTACGCCGCCCGTCTGGCCGGCGCAGGGGTCCCGGTCACCCTCAGCCGGTACGACGGGGCGATCCACATGTTCTTCCAGATGGCGGGGTTCACCTCCATCGGCCGCCGGGCCGTGGACGAGGTCGTGGCCGCCCTCCGGGAGCACCTGCACCCGGACTGACCACCTCCCGGTTCTGGCGTCACGGATCGGTGGCGCCCACCGATGACTGACGCCAGAACCGGGTGGGTCGTCCCGACGCCGCTCGCCCAGCGGCCCATGGGACCGTCGTGGGGACCCCGGTGTACCGTCGCGGGATGGCCATCACGACCGAGCACGCCACGTCTCCCGCCGCCCCGTCCGGTGCGGCCCCGGGGAGCCCGGCGGTCATCGAGACCTTCGATCCCCGGACCGGCACCCTGCTGGCGGTGGTGCCCGACACCGATCGCCGACGGAGGTCCGGGCCGCCGTCGCCCGGGCCCGCACGCGCCGCGCCGGCCGTGGTCGGCGCTGACGCTACCAGGAGCGGGCCCGCGCACCTGCTGCGCGGTCCGGGACCGGCTGCTGGACCGGGCCGAGGAGCTGGTCGAGATCATCTGCGCCGAGACCGGCAAGCAGCGGGCCGAGGCCGTCACCACCGAGCTGATGGCCGTGTGCGAGACCATGGACTGGTACGCCAAGCACGGCGAGCGGCTGCTGCGGCCGCAGTCGGTCGCGCCGGGCACGATGGCGCACAAGAAGGCCTGGAAGCGCTACGAGCCCATCGGCGTCGATCGGCGTGATCAGCCCGTGGAACTACCCCTTCACCCTGTCGATGACGCCGCTGGTGACCGCGCTGTTCGCCGGCAACGCCGGTGGTGCTGAAGCCGTCCGAGGTCACCCCGACGGTCGGTCTGGCCATCGGCGAGCTGTTCGAGGACGACCGTGGGGCGACCTCGTCCAGGTGGTCACCGGCGGCGGCGCGACGGGCGAGGCGCTGGTGCGCAGCGGCGTCGACAAGGTCGTGTTCACCGGCTCGGTGCGCACCGGCAAGCGGGTCATGGCCGCCGCAGCGGACACGCTGACCCCGGTGCTGCTCGAGCTCGGCGGCAAGGACCCGATGATCGTCTGCGCGGACGCCGACCTCGACCGGGCGGCCCGCGGTGCGGTCTGGGGTGCGTTCCAGAACTCCGGCCAGACCTGCATGTCGGTCGAGCGGGTCTACGTCGACCGAGCCGGTCGACGACGCGTTCGTCGACCGGGTGATCATCGAGACCGGCGGCATCCGCCAGGACGACGGCTCGAGCGGCGGCGGCGACATCGGCTCGATGACCTTCGCGCCCCAGGTCGAGCATCGTCGAGCGCCACCTGGCCGACGCGGTCGCCAAGGGCGCCACGGTCGCTGGTCGGGCGGCGAGCGCTCGGAGCGTGCCGGGCCTCTGGTTCGAGCCGACCGTGCTGGTCGACGTCGACCACTCGATGGACGATCATGACCGAGGAGACCTTCGGGCCGGTGCTGCCGATCATGAAGGTGCGACGACGGCGACGAGGCCGTCCGCCTGGCCAACGACTCGCCGCTACGGGCTGAACAGCTCGGTGTGGACCGAGGACGAGCGAGCTCGGGCGTGTCGATCGCCAACCGCCTGCAGGCCGGCAACGTCTGCATCAACGACTGCATCGTGTCGTACGCCGATCACCGGCCTGCCCTTCGGCGGCGTCAAGGAGTCGGGCATCGGCCGGGTCCACGGCCCGGAGGGCCTGCGGGAGTTCACTGCGACGTCAAGTCGGTCATGTGGCCAGAAGGTCAGCACCCCGCGGGAGCTGTGGTGGTTCCCGGTGCCCGCAAGGGCCTGGACGCACTCGGCATCCGGCCGCTGCGGCTGCGCTTCGGCACCAACCTCCGCACCAAGTTCGGCCGGTCCCGCACCCGCTGAGCGGCGCCGGCCCGTCCCCGCTCACCCCCCGCTGGTGCTGGAGAACTCCCGCTCGGGGGTGAGCTCGAAGGTGGCATCGGTGGACGTCGTGGAGTCCGGGTCGGTCGCGTCCTGGACCACCACGTAGGTGGCGGTGGCCCCGGCCGGGGTGAACTCGCAGCGCACGTAGCCCCGCTGGGCCGACTGGTAGTACTCGAAGGCCGGGTCGAAGATCGAGTCCAACAGGCCGGAGAACTCGCCGTTCTCGGAACTGATGGAGGTGCCGACGAACTCGGCGCCCACCACGGCGGAGGCCGGGTCGGCGGCGTCGGCCCGCAGCGGGCCGGCCGCGCTGGCGTGGATGTCCCCGGTGACCACGACCGTGGGGGCGGGGGCGTCCGCGATGGCGTCCAGCACCCGCTGGCGTTGCAGGGGGTACCCGTCCCACTGGTCGGCCAGGACGCCCCGGAGCCCGTCGAGCGGGGGGAGCGCCCCCACGCCCAGGCTGCCGGCGGCCTCGGCCAGGGCGTCGGCCGGGAGGTTCTCGCCGATGACCGGCACCGGCGTCATGACCACCTGGTTGGCCACCAGGTTCCAGTCGGTGCCGCCCTGGCCCAGTTGGTCGACCAGCCACTCCTCCTGGTCCTGGCCGATGATCAGCTGGGCCGGGTCCTCCAGGTCGGGACAGATCGGGCCGGCGTCCACCCCGGGGAACAGCGTGCACACCTGGTCGGCCCGGTCCTGGCGGGTGTCCAGGGCGAAGATGTGGGTGAGCGTCCCCCAGCGCAGGTCCCGGTAGCCCGGGAGCGCGCCGTTCCGGGGTGGGTCCAGCCGCGTGGGCTGGTTCTCCCACCAGGCCTGGTAGGCCGCGGCCCGCCGTTCCGGGAACGCCGCGGCGTCGGCCTCCTTCTCCGGCACGAGCCCGGCGTAGTTGTTCTCCACCTCGTGGTCGTCCCAGATGACCATCCACGGCGCCGCGGCCCGGGCCGCCTGCAGGTCGGCGTCCCCGGTGTACAGGGCGTAGCGGCGCCGGTAGTCGTCCAGGGTGCGGACCTCCTCGGAGGTGTGCCGGCGCACCCCGCCCTCGGACGGCCCGCCCTCGTAGATGTAGTCGCCGAGCCACAGCACCAGGTCCAGGTCGGGCTCGGCGGCGAGGGCCCGGTGGGCCACGTACCAGCCCGCCTCGTAGTCCTGGCAGGAGCCGGTGGCCACCACCAGGCGCTCCACCGAGTCGTCGTCGGCCCGGGGTGCGGTGCGGGTGCGTCCCGTCGGGCTGGTCCAGGTACCGGCCCGGAACCGGTAGTGGAACCGGGTGTCGGGCTCCAGCCCGTCGGCCACGGCGTGGACGCTGTGGCCCAGCGCCCCGGTGGCGGTGGCGGTGCCCGTGGCGACCAGCTCCTGGAACCGGTCGTCGGCGGCCACCTCCCACACCACCTCGGCGTCGCCGTCCGGCATGCCGCCGTCGCCCCGCTCCGGGTCCGGGGCCAGCCTGGTCCACAGCACGACCGAGGCGCCGTCCGGATCCCCCGAGGCCACGCCCAGCGTGAACGGGTCGACGTCGACCCCGGCCAGGGCGGGGGCGTCGAGCGCCTCGACCGGGGACTGGCCGTCGGCCGTCCCCTGGCCCGCGCCGGAACCGGCACCGGTTTCGTCCCCGCCCTCGTCGTCGGAGCAGGCGGCCAGGCCGGTCACGGCCAGCCCACCGGCCAGCGCGGCGAGCACCGTGCGTCGGTGCGGGAGGGGTCGGGTCATGGCCCGACGCTAGGCAGGATCCGCGGGCCGGGCCGCGGATCGTTCCACCAGCGTCTGCAGCACCAGGCGGGTCACGGCATCGGACGGCGGGGCCTCGCCGCCGCTGAGGGGCTCCACGGTGCAGAACACATCGGTCACGCCGGTGGCGCGGCCCTGCATGCTCAGCAGCACCGAGCTGGTGGGGGCCTCCACGAACTCGACGATGATCTCCACCAGCCCGGCCGACGGGTCCAGGTAGCTGATCTCGCCCAGGGCATGGGCGGTGTCGACCAGCAACAGCAGCACCTCGTCCGCCGGGGCGGCCACGGCGAAGGTGTCGGCGTCCACCAGCCCCGCCACCACCGGCTCGGGCGCGGGCTCGGGGGGCGGTGCCGGCTCGGCCGGCGGGGGAGCGGGCCCTGCGCCGGCGGGCCCGGTGGCGCCGTCGGGTGCCGGCCGGTCCACCAGGACCGTGTAGGCCTGGGTCAGCCGGATCGTCAGGTCCGTGGCCTGCTCGGAGCGGCTCACGTCCGGATGGGTCTGGAGCAGGAGCCGGCGGTAGGCGGCCCGGACCACCGCGGAGTCGTCCTCCACCCCGACCCCCAGGATCTGCCGCGCCTGCTCGACCTGCACGACGCGACGCTACCGTTGGCGGGCGATCGACGACGAGGGGGGGCGAGGCGTGGACGGCATGACCCGCGAGTCGGCCAAGCAGCGGGTGCGGGACCGCGTGGCGGAGCTGCACCCCGTCCTGGTGGAGGCGTCCCACGCCATCTGGGCCCGGCCCGAGCTGGCCTACGAGGAGTCCTTCGCATCCGGACTGCTGGCGGGGATCCTGGGGGAGCACGGCCTGGACGTCACCCACCCGGCGTACGGCCTGGACACCTCGTTCGTGGCCCGGGTGGGGGACCCCGACGGCCCCGACGTGGTCATCTGCTGCGAGTACGACGCCCTGCCCGGCATCGGCCACGCCTGCGGCCACAACGTGATCGGCGCCATCGGCCTGGGCGCCGGGCTGGCCGCGGCCACGGTCGCCGCCGACCTGGGCGGGCGCGTGACCATCCTGGGCTGTCCGGCCGAGGAGGGTGGCGGCGGCAAGGTCCGGCTGCTCGAGGCGGGGGCGTTCGACGGCGCCACGGCGGCGATGATGGTCCACGGTGAGATGGGCGACGTGGAGTACGTCCCCTACCTGGCCAACGACCAGCTCGACGTGGTCATGCGCGGTCGGCCCGCCCACGCGTCGTCCGCTCCCTGGGCCGGGGTGAACGCGCTGGACGCCCTGGTGCTGGGCTACACCGCCATGCTGGCCATGCGGGGAACCCTGCGGGAGGACGAGAAGGTCCACGGGATCATCACCGAGGGCGGCACCGCGGACAACGTGGTCCCGGAGCGGGCGGTGGGGACCTTCCGGGTCCGGGCCGGCACCGCCGCCAGGCTGCAGCCGCTCAAGCAGCGCCTGGCCGCCTGCTACCGGGGTGCCGCGGAGCAGGTGGGCTGCGAGGCCGACCTGACCTGGCGCGGCGCCTACCTGGACGTGCGCAGCAACCGCACCCTGGCCCGCGTGTACCGCCGCAACGCCGAGGAGCTGGGACGGGAGTTCTTCGAGCCGGAGGTCGTTCCGGCGTCGGTGGCCGGCAGCACGGACATGGGGAACGTGTCGTACGCGGTGCCGGTCATCCATCCCGTCATGACCGTGTGCCCGCTGGGGGTGTCGGGCCACACGCCGGAGTTCGCGGAGTGGGCGGTCTCGGACCTGGCCGACCGTGCCGTCGCCGACGGGGCGGCGGCCCTGGCCATGACCGCGGTGGACCTCTGGTGTGACGAAGGTCTCAGGCGCAGCGTCCGGGAGGAGTTCGACCTGGCGGGCACCGAGCCGGAGCTGCTTGCCTGAGCAATTTCACCGGGAACCCTGCCGTTCCGGGGCTTTCCGGTGGTGACACCCGTCTCTCCCGGCCCCCGGCCTTGACAACCGTCGTACTATTGACTCTCCCCTGCTGCGGCTCCGGAAGGCGTTCCGGGTTCCGCCGCGGTCAGGGTCCGGGATCAAGAAAGGTGTGTCTGTGGCCAAGCAACGAGCAGAACGTGACGAAGAGGACCTTGTCCGCCTCTATCTCAGCGAGATCGGTCAGTACCCGCTGCTGACCAAGGACGACGAGTCGCGTCTGGCCCAGGCCATGGAGACCGGCAAGGAGGCCGCAGCAGAGCTGGAGGCCGCCGACCGGAGCCTGTCCCCGGCCCGCAAGCGTGAGCTCAAGAAGGCCATCCGGGCCGGCGAGGACGCCGAGCGCTCGTTCGTGCAGTCCAACCTGCGCCTGGTCGTGTCGATCGCCAAGAAGTACCAGGCGTCGGGCATGCCCCTGCTGGACCTCATCCAGGAGGGCAACCTGGGCCTCATGCACGCGGTGGAGAAGTTCGACTGGCGCAAGGGGTTCAAGTTCTCCACCTACGCCACCTGGTGGATCCGCCAGGCCCTCACGCGCGGCATCGCCAACACCAACCGCACCATCCGGCTCCCGGTCCACGCCGGGGACAACCTGGCCCGCGTCCAGAAGGCCCGGGTCCGGCTGGAGACGGCCTACGGCCGTCAGCCCACCGTGGCCGAACTGGCAGCGGACCTGGACATGGGCGTGGACAAGGTGACGGAGATCCTCCGCTTCGCCGCGGACACCCTCTCCCTGTCCACTCCTCTGCGGGAGGACGGCGATGCCGAGCTCGGCGACATCGTGGAGGACCCCTCCGCGGAGTCGCCGTTCGAGGCGGCGGCGGAGTCGCTGCTGCCGGCCCAGATCAGCCGCATGATGCTGCCGCTGGACGACCGTGAGCGGGAGATCCTGGCGCTGCGCTTCGGCCTGGACCGGGGCGAGGCCCGCACCCTGGAGGAGGTGGGTGAGCACTTCGGGCTCACCCGCGAGCGCATCCGCCAGATCGAGGCCCGCGCCATGTCCAAGCTGCGTCACCCGTCCTCGGACACCGGCGCCCGGGACCTGCTCAACGCCTGAGCGTCGGGCCGCCCGGCCATCCAGACCACCGGACGCTCGCCGCGTCCCCCGCCGACCGGTGTGGGACGCGGCGAGCGTCGCGTCCGGGCAGGCCCCGCTACGGGGTGCGGCCGATGAAGCCCAGGAGCCGTGTCTGGGCATCCGCGTCGTCGGGGACGGCGACCCGCGGCCCGTAGTGGCCGCTCCGGCGCAGCGCTTCGTCCATCGCCAGCATGCCCTCGAGCATCCCGGCGCACCGGTCCGGGTCGAGGGTCTCGTCCTGGCCGGTGGCCCGGGCGAGGTCCCACCGGTGGAGGAACACGTCGTTGGTGTAGATCCGGTCGATGGCCTGCTCGAGGGTCATGGTGCCGATGTGCGGGAGGTCGTGCTCCACCCCGGCGGTGGCCGGGTCGTCGAGCAGGGCCTGCACGGCGTCGGTCTGGGTGCGCCACGCACCGACGGGGTCGTCGTCGACCGAGGGCCCGGCGGGCAGCGTGATCCCCGCCGCGCCCCGGAGGAAGGCCGGGAACCACTCGACGAGGTGGCGGACGACGTCGCGGGCCACCCAGCCCTCGGGCGGCGCAGGGTTGTCCCACGCCGTGGGGGCCGTGCCCTCGACGGTCGCCGTGAACGCGCCGGCGACGAGCCGGTGCTCGTCGGCCGGGGCACCCATCAGATCCCGCCGAGGAGGGCGTCGAGCTTGGCGTAGCCCTGGTCGACGCCGGTCTCCATGCCGCTGGCCAGCCACTGGTCGCGGGCCTCGAAGCTGTCCACGAGCGACTGGGCGTGGAGCCGGGTGCGGCCGTCGCCGAGATCCTCGAACCACAGGGTCTCGAGGGCGACGCCGTCGGGCTGGCCGTCGAAGGTGAAGGTCTGCACGATGCGGTCCTCGGCGACCTCGTGGAAGCAGCCGTGGAACCCGTACTCCTCGCCGTCGCGCCCGGCGACGTACCGCCAGCGGCCGCCGGTGGTGGCGTCCCAGTCGAGGATCGTGGTCTCGCATCCCGTCCGGGCCGACCCAGCGGGCGAACAGCTCGGGGTCGGTGTGGGCCCGCATGAGCTGGGCCGGTGTGGCATCGAAGTCGCGGGTGATGCGGATGATCGGGACGGTGGTGTCGGCCTCGATCGTCGCCTGGTGGCGGTGGCTGGTGGGGCTCATGACGCTGCTCCTTGCTCGTGGGTACGGTGCGGTGGTCTGGGCTGTCCGTCGTCCTGCATCCCGGCGAGGACGGCGTCGAGGCGCTCGTAGCGCTCCTGGGCCTGCTGGCGGTACCGCTCGATCCACGTCGTCAGCAGGTCGAACACCTCCGCCTCGAGGTGGCACGGGCGCCGCTGGGCGTCCCTGGTCCTGGCTCACCAGGCCGGCGTCGGTGAGCACCTTGATGTGCTTCGACACCGCCTGGACCGAGACGTCGTACGGCTCGGCCAGCTCGCTGACGGTGGCGTCGCCCGACCGCGAGGCGGGCCACCATGTCCCGCCGCGTCGGATCGGCGAGGGCGGCGAAGACCCGGGACAGTTGGTCGTCGGACCATGGACGTTCCTTGTTCAACTGAACGGTTGAGGATGCGGGTTGCAGGAGGAAGGTACGCCCCCTCCCCACTCCTTGTCAACCATCTGGTTGATAACGGATGAGGGGTCAGAGGTCGGCCAGGAACGCCGCCACGGCATCGGTGAAGAGGTCGTTGCGGTCGCCCGCCACCATGTGCCCCGCGTCCGAGACGTCCACGAAGCGGGCCTCGGGCCGGATGGCCAGGAACTCCTGGGCCGTCTCCTCGCTCACCAGGTCCGACAGCCTGCCCCGCACCAGCATGGTGGGCACCTCGAGCGCTGCCGCTGCGGCCTCGAACCGGCCCGGCGTCTGGCCCGTGCCGATGGGCAGCGGCCCCAGGAAGAAGTCCGGGTCCCAGTGCCAGCGGAACCGGCCGTCGGGGTCACGGCGCAGGTTCTTGGACAGGCCCCGCAGGTCCGACGGAGGGGGTCGGTGGGGCTGGTACTCGGCGATGGCGGCAGCCGCCTCCTCCAGGGAGCCGAAGCCCTCCTCCACCTTGTCCATCATGAAGCCGACGATGCGGCGCACGCCGTCCTGCTCCATGCGGGGCGTGACGTCCACCAGCACCAGCGCCGAGGTGCACCCCGGTGCCAGGTCGCCCTCCGCCAGCAGGGCGGAGAGCCCGCCCAGCGAGGCGCCGACCACGACCGGGGCGGTGCCGGTGAGGTCCCGGACGGCCCGGCACACGTCCACGCAGTCCTCGGCGAAGCGCTGGTTGCCGTAGTCCCGGTCCGGGGCCCGGTCCGAGGTGCCGTGGCCCCGCTGGTCGTAGGCCACGGCGTACCACCCCTGCGCCGCCAGCGCGGCGGCCGTGCCGCCCCACGAGTGGCGGGTCTGGCCGCCGCCGTGGATCAGGATCACCGCCCGGTGCGCCGGGTCCCCCCAGGCGTCGGCGGTCAGGTGCAGGCCACCGCGGGTGCTGAACGTGACGGGCGTGGGCTCGACGGGAACGGTCATGGCAGGACGGTCACGGGAACTCCGGGGACGTGCGGTCCAGCAGGGCCTGGACACCGCGCCGGAAGTCCGGCTCGGTCATCATCTCCTCCAGCAGCACCGCAGCGGCCTCCACCGACGAGCGGGCGTCGCGGTGCTGGTCGAGCCACACCTGTCGGCGGGTCTCGGTGAGGGACCGACGCGACACCGACGCGGCCAGGTCCTGGGCGAACTCGAGCGTGGCCGGCACCAACCGGTCGGGCGGCAGGACCCGGTTGACCAGGCCCATGGCCAGCGCCTCCTCGGCCAGCACCACGCGGCTGGTGAGGAGCAGGTCCATGGCCCGGCCCACGCCGATGAGGCGGGGGAGCAGCCAGGACAGGCCGTACTCGGCGGGCAGGTTGAGCTTGCCGTGGGCGGTGGTGAGCTTTGCTCCGGCCGCCGCGAAGCGGAGGTCGCAGTAGCAGGCCAGGACGAGACCCACGCCGGCCGCCGGCCCGTTGACCGCGGCGATGGTCGGTGTGGCCAGTCCGAAGTGGTAGGCGAAGTCGGCGTCGAAGTGGTCGTCGGTGCCGAACCCGGGCCGGGCCGGTTCGTCCGGCAGGCCGGCGTCGTAGCCACCCCGTTGCGCGTGCCCCTCCAGCGCGGCCGCGTCGGCCCCGGCGCAGAACCCGCGTCCTGCACCGGTGACCACGATCACCCGCACCCCGGGATCGGTGTCGGCCCGCGCCAGGCACCAGCGGTACTCGGCGTGCATCCGGCCCGTCCACGCGTTGAGCCGGTCGGGCCGGTTCAACGTGATGACGCCGACCCGCCCGGCGACCTCGTAGGTGGTGACCTTCAGGTCCACGCGACCTCCGCCATCCCCCCGGTCATGACCCGCTCACGCCCGCAGGTCCCGGAGGAGGTTCCAGGTCCGGTCGCGGTCCTCCGGGGTGGCGGCGGTGATGACGGCGCCGAAATCGGTCACTCCGGCCTCCGCCAGGCGGCGGAGGTCGGACTCGACCTGCACCTCGTCGCCGACGATGGCCACCTCGGCCGGACCCGCCACGCCCTCGATGTCCAGCATGGCCCGGTAGGAGGGCAGCGCCCCGTACAGCGACATCTGGTCCGCCACCAGCGACCGGGCGCCGTCGGGGTCCGAGGTCACCGCGATGGGGAGCCCGACCACGACGCGCGGGCGGCCGAGGCCGGCGGCCTCGGCCGCAGCGGTCAGTCGGGGAACGACGTGGTCGGCCAGGGCCTTGCGGCCGGTGCACCAGGTGATGGTGCCGCAGCCCCGCGACCCCGCCGCCTGCAGCATCTGGGACCCGAGGGCGGCCACCAGGACGGGCGGGGCGGTGGCGTCCGCGACGTCGAGGGTGCCGACGCAGGTGATGTCCTCGCCGTGGACGTCGACGCCCTCGCCCCGCAGGAGGGGCAGGAGGCTGTCCAGGTACTCCCGCATGTGGCGCACCGGCTTGTCGTAGCTGTAGCCCCACAGGTCCTCGATGACGATCCGGTGTGACAGGCCGATGCCCAGGGCCAGCCGCCCGGTCACTGCCGCCTGCACCGTCAGTGCCTGGCCCGCCAACATCATCGGGTGCCTGGGGTAGGTGGGCACCACCGCGGTGCCCAGCTCGATCCGGCCGACCTCGCGGCCGACCACGGCCAGTGCGGTCAGGGCGTCGGTGCTGAACACCTGGGGCACCCAGAACGAGTCGAAGCCGTCCGCCTCCGCCCTCCGGGCCGACTCGATGGTGCGGTCCAGGCTGGCCATGCTCGCCACCCCGTTGATGCCGATCCTCATGTCGATGGCCACATCGCCCCCTGTGCGGAACGCCCGACGGGCGGACGAGGGGAGGCTAGGCCAGCCGGAGCCAGGCGGAGAACGCGTCCACCATGGCGGCCACGTCCGACGTCGCCATCAGCTCCCGGGCCGAGTGCATGGACAGCTGCGGCATGCCGACGTCGACGGTGTCCACCGCCAGACCGGCGGCGACGAACGGCCCGATGGTGGATCCGCACGGCATGTCGCCGCGGTGGGAGTAGTCCTGGACCGACACGCCGGCCGCGCCGCAGGCCTGGCGGAACAGCGCCGCCCCACGGGAGTCGGTCGCGTAGCGGACGTTCACGTTGTGCTTGATGACCGGGCCCCCGCCGAGCGCGGATCCAGTGGCCGGGCTCGTGGCGGTCGGGGTAGTTGGGATGCGTCGCGTGCGCCATGTCGGCCGACAGCAGCAATGAGCCGGCCAGGGACCTGAGCAGGTCGGTGCGGTTCCCGCCCAGCGCCAGCACCCGTCGCTCCAGGACCTGGGCCAGCCAGGTGCCGGTCGGCGCCGGTGGCGCTGGTGGACCCGACCTCCTCGTGGTCGTAGAGGACCACCACCGGGGTGGCGCCGCCACCGTCGGCGCCCGCCAGCAGCGGCCAGGGCACCGAAGCACGAGCAGAGGTTGTCCAGGCGGGGCGCGGCGAGCAGGTCCCCGTCGAGACCGATGCGGGCCGAGGGCTGCACGTCGAAGCAGGACAGCGTCCCAGGCCAGCACGTCCTGGGCGTCCGCGCCCACCAGGCCGCCCAGCCAGGCCCGGAAGTCGCCCTCCTGCGGGTCGCCCAGTCCCCAGACGGGGGTCAGGTGCTGCTGCTTGTTGAGGAGCAGACCGGACTCGGAGATGTCCCGGTCCAGGTGGATCGCCAGCTGCGGGACCCGGAGGACGGCATCGTCGGAGCGGAACAGCCGGTGCGACACGCCGTCACCGTCCCGGAGGGCGACCCGGCCGGCCACTCCCAGGTCCCGGTCGAGCCAGGAGTTGAGCAGGGCGCCGCCGTAGACCTCGACCGCCAGCTGGCGGAAGCCGGCCAGGCCCCGGTCGGGCCGGGGGCGGATGCGCAGGTTGGGCGAGTCGGTGTGGGCCCCGATGAGGCGGAGCGGGCCGCCAGGATCCGGTGCCGAGGCGCCGTCGACCCACGCGACCAGCGCAGCCGTCGCGGATCACGAACCGGGCGCCGGCCGCCTGGTCCATGGACCAGTCCGCGGTCGCGTCCACCTGCATGAAGCCCGCTCCGAGCAGCAGCCGCCGTGCGTTGTCCACGGCGTGGAACGGGGTGGGGGAGGCGTCGATGAACTCGATCAGGTGCGTCTGCCGTGTCGACCATGTCAGCCCTCGTCGTCGTCGGACCGGTGGCGCGGGCGCGGCGGGGGTGGGAGCGGTGGGGGTGGGAGCGGTGGGAGTGGGGGAGAGGCCGGCGCAGTCACGCAGCTCGTCCATGGTGGCCAGCGCCGCGGACTCCGCCGCGCCGGTGAGGGGCACCGGCAGCGAGTTGCGGATCACCGCCGGCTTCCACTGGTAGCCGTCGATGCGCCGGCCCGTTGCGGTCACGATCAGCACGCCGCTGGACGCGCCCTCGGGGCCGACGTGGCCTTGAAGATGAAGTTGCGACAGGCCGTAGGCCACGAACTGGTCGCCCAGGTAGCCCATGCCCTGCAGCCGGTGGGCGTGCGCCGCCGACGACGATGTCGGCACCGGCGCCCGGTCAGCAGCTCGGCCAGGTCCTTCTGGCGGGGGTTGGGGCAGGTCTGCTTCTCGGTGCCGTAGTGCAGGTACACCACCAGGGTGTCGACCTGGTCGCGGGTGGCGCGGCACCTCCGCCAGCAGGCGGTCCTGGTGGGCCTCCTCGGCGCTGGCGATGCCGGCCTTGCCGGGGCCCGCGGTCCAGCGTGCGCACGAGGTTGGAGTCGAAGATGTCGTTGGCCGCGATCACCCCGATCCGCTGGCCGTTGACCTCGGTGATCCACGGGTCGTACGCCTGCGTCCTCGTCCGCGCCGATGCCCAGGATCGGGGAATCCGGTCTCCGCCTCGATGCGCAGGCTGTCCTGCAGGCCCTCGGCGCCGTAGTCCATGCCGTGGTTGTTGGCCATCGTGACCGCGTCGACGCCGGCGGCCCGGAGCGCGACCAGCGCCTGGGCCGGCACCTGGAAGGTGAAGGTCTTGGGCTCGGTGACCCGCCGGAGCCCAGCGCCGTCTCCAGGTTGACGACGGTGACGTCGGCGCCGGACAGCATCGGGGCGATGGCGCCGCAGCAGCCCCGTCGGGATCGGTCTGGAGCGCGCCGACCAGGTCCTCGAAGTTGGCGTCGCCGGCGAAGGCCAGCGTGACGGCCTGGCCCGACCGCTCGGCCCCGTGCGGTGGTGGTGGTGATCGTGGTGCGTGGTCTCCTCGCCCGCCGGCGGACCCGTCGGTGGCCGCGGCCCGGTCCGAGGAGTCACCAGATGACACGTCAGCCGTGGAGGTGCCGGAACAGGCACGCGGCCAGACCGGCGACCACGACCGCGACCATCAGGACGACCGGGGGTGTGCGCACCGGCGCAGGCTAGCGACGGTCCACGCCCGGGCGATGCGCATCCCGGAACTGCATTGGGGGGACCTCGGGCCGCGGCTACGATCTCCGAACCGCCCGGACGGGTCGGCGTCCCGCTCCGGCGGGGCGGTCGGGCCTCCCGGGCGGTTCAGGGCCAGTGCCGTCGCTGCGATCGGACCGCAACGTCGCGGTTCCCCAGCGCAGCTTCAGAGCACCCAGTTCCAGAGCACCGCAGCTGGTGCAGTCAGCGTCGACTGCCCGACCCGCCAGGGCCCTGCGCCCCGGACCGGGTCGATCCCAGAACACGACGCCCGGCTCCGCCGGGCGCCTCGCAACAGGAGCACCATGTCCCTCAGCAGCTCCACCGGCCGTCCCGGCCCGGTCGGCCTGTACCAGCCCGAGAACGAGCACGACGCCTGTGGCGTCTCCTTCGTCGTCGACCTCCACGGTCGCCGGCCAGCCACGACCTGGTCGCCAAGGGGCTCGACCTCGCTCTGCAACCTGGAGCACCGCGGCGCCACCGGCGCCGAGGAGAACACCGGCGACGGCGCCGGCATCCTGATCCAGGTCCCCGACGCGTTCCTGCGGGCCGTGGTGCCGACTTCGAGCTGCCGCCGGCCGGGCAGCTACGCCGTGGGCATGGCCTTCCTGCCCGCCGATGCCGCGGCGGCCGACGCCGCGGCCGCCGCGATCGACAAGATCTGCGCCGAGGAGGGCCTCGAGGTCCTGGGCTGGCGCGACGTGCCGATCGACTCCTCCATGATCGGCGCCACCGCGGTGGCGGCCATGCCGACGTTCCGCCAGCTGTTCCTGGGCGACGCCGCCGGCGTGCGCAGCCGGCATCGAGCTGGACCGCCGTGGCCTACGTGGTGCGCAAGCGCATCGAGCACGAGATCCTCGACGCCGACGGCGAGCCCGCGTCTACTTCCCGTCGCTGTCGGCCCGCACCATGGTCTACAAGGGGATGCTGACCACCCCGCAGCTGGGCGAGTTCTTCGCCGACCTGACCGACGAGCGGTTCGACTCGGCCCTCGCCCTGGTGCACTCGCCGGTTCTCGACCAACACGTTCCCGTCGTGGCCGCTGGCGCACCCGTACCGCTACGTCGCCCACAACGGCGAGATCAACACCGTCCAGGGCAACCAGAACTGGATGCGGGCCCGTGAGGCGCTGCTGGCCTCGGACCTGTTCCCCGGCGGCGGCCGCGCGACGCACGCTCGAGCGGATCTTCCCGATCTGCACGCCCGGGGCGTCGGACACCGCCCGCCTGGACGAGGTGCTCGAGCTGTTGCACCTGGGCGGCTACTCGCTGCCCCACGCCATGCTGATGATGATCCCCGAGGCGTGGGAGAACCACCAGCCACATGGACCCGGCGGTGCGGGACTTCTACCGGTTCCACTCCTGCATCATGGAGCCCTGGGACGGCCCGGCCTCGGTGACCTTCACCGACGGCACGGTGGTGGGCGCGGTGCTGGACCGCAACGGCCTGCGGCCCTCCCGGTACTGGGTCTGCGACGACGGCCTGGTCGTCATGGCCTCCGAGGTCGGCACGCTCGACATCGACCCGGCCACCGTGGTCAAGAAGGGCCGGCTGCAGCCCGGCCGCATGTTCCTGATCGACACCTCCCAGGGCCGCATCATCGACGACGAGGAGATCAAGGCGCGAGCTGGCCGCCGCAGCACCCCTACGGCGAGTGGCTCGACGAGGAGCTCATGCACCTCGACGACCTGCCCGAGGTGTTCCACATCACCGAGTCGTCCCGCGACGTCCTCCGTGAGCAGCAGACGTTCGGCTACACCCACGAGGAGCTCAAGCATGCTCATCGAGCCGATGGCCCGCACCGGCATCGAGGCGCTCGGCTCGATGGGCACCGACACGCCGATCGCGGTGCTGTCGGACCGGCCCGCGGCTGCTCTACGACTACTTCACGCAGCTGTTCGCCCAGGTGACCAACCCGCCGCTCGACGCCATCCGCGAGGAGCTGGTCACCTCGGTCGGCCGAGGTGATCGGCCCGGAGGGCAACCTGCTGGAGCCGGGGCCGGAGTCCTGCCACCTGCTGGAGCTGCCGCACCCGATCCTCGACAACGTCAGCCTGGACAAGATCCAGCACATCGAGGAGGCCGACCCGCGGTTCAAGGCCCGCACCGTGCGCATGCCTCTACCCGGCGTTCTCCGGCGGCGACGGCCTGCGCCGCGCCCTGGAGCGCATCCGCCGGGAGGTGTCCGAGGCCATCGCGGACGGCGTCAACATCATCGTGCTGTCGGACTGGCTCTCCAACGAGGACCTGGCCCCGATCCCGATGCTGCTGGCCACCGCTGCGGTGCACCACCACCTGATCCGGGAGAAGACCCGCACCAAGGTCGGCCTGATCGTCGAGACCGGCGAGGCCCGCGAGGTGCACCACTTCTGCCTGCTGATGGGCTACGGCGCCGCGGCCATCAACCCGTACCTGGCCTTCGACACGATCGAGCAGCATGATCAACGAGCGTGCCACCGACGGTCACCGACTTCGACGCCGGCGGCGAAGAACTACATCAAGGCCGCCGGCAAGGGCATGCTCAAGGTCATGTCCAAGATGGGCATCTCGACCGTCGCGTCCTACACCGGCGCCCAGATCTTCGAGGCCATCGGCCTGGGCGAGGAGCTCATCGACGAGTACTTCACCGGCACCGGTCAGCCGCCTGGGCGGCATCGGCCTGGACGAGATCGCCGAGGAGGTCCGGCGCCGTCACGCCACGCGCCTACCCGCTCCGCCACGAGGAGCCGGCGCACCGCGACCTGGACTACGGCGGCGAGTACCAGTGGCGCCGCGAGGGCGAGTACCACCTGTTCAACCCCAAGACCGTGTTCAAGCTGCAGCACGCCACCCGCAGCGGGCAGTACGAGGTCTTCAAGGAGTACACGCAGCTGGTGGACGACCAGTCCGAGCACCTGGCCACCCTCCGCGGCCTGTTCCGGCTCAGGACGGCGATCGGACCGCCCGTCGATCCCGATCGACGAGGTCGAGCCGGCGTCGGAGATCGTCAAGCGCTTCTCCACCGGTGCGATGAGCTACGGCTCGATCTCGGCCGAGGCCCACGAGACGCTGGCCATCGCCATGAACCGGCTGGGCGGCAAGTCCAACACCGGTGAGGGCGGCGAGGACCCGTCCGGTTCACCCCGATGGAGAACGGCGACTCCAAGCGCTCCGCCATCAAGCAGGTGGCCTCGGGCCGCTTCGGCGTGACGTCGGAGTACCTGACCAACGCGGACGACATCCAGATCAAGATGGCCCAGGGCGCCAAGCCCGGCGAGGGCGGCCAGCTGCCCGGCCACAAGGTGTACCCGTGGATCGCCAGCACCCGGCACTCCACGCCCGGCGTGGGGCTCATCTCGCCGCCGCCGCACCACGACATCTACTCGATCGAGGACCTGGCCCAGCTGATCCACGACCTCAAGAACTCCAACCCGTCGGCCCGGGTGCACGTGAAGCTGGTGGCCGAGGTCGGCGTGGGCACCGTCGCCGCGGGCGTGGCCAAGGCCAAGTCCGACGTGGTGCTGATCTCGGGCCACGACGGCGGCACCGGGGCCAGCCCCCTGACCTCGCTCAAGCACGCCGGCGCCCCCTGGGAGCTCGGCCTGGCCGAGACCCAGCAGACGCTGGTGCTCAACGGCCTGCGGGACCGGATCGTGGTCCAGGCCGACGGCCAGCTGAAGACCGGCCGCGACGTGGTCGATCGCCGCGCTGCTCGGCGCCGAGGAGTTCGGCTTCGCCACCGCGCCGCTGGTCGTGTCGGGCTGCATCATGATGCGCGTCTGCCACCTGGACACCTGCCCGGTCGGCATCGCCACCCAGAACCCCGAGCTGCGGGCCCGCTTCTCCGGCAAGCCCGAGTTCGTCGAGAACTTCATGCTGTTCATCGCCGAGGAGGTGCGCGAGCTGCTCGCCGAGCTCGGGCTTCCGCACGCTCGCAGGAGGCCGTCGGCCACGCCGAGCTGCTCGACGTCGGCCGCGGCGGTCGACCACTGGAAGGCCTCCGGGCTCGACCTGAGCGCCGATCCTGCACGTGGTGGAGCCCCGCGCGGACGACCACCTGTCCTGGCACCGCGCCCAGGACCACGGCCTGGACCGGGCGCTCGAGCCAGCCGCTGATCGAGGAGTGCCGCGACGCCATCGACACCGGCAGCCGGTGCACCTGCGCATCCCGATCCGCAACGTCAACCGCACGGTCGGCACCATGCTCGGCCACGAGCTCACCAAGCGGCACGGCGGCGCGGGCCTGCCCGACGACACGATCGTCATCGACTTCGAGGGCTCCGCCGGCAACAGCTTCGGGGCCTTCGTGCCCCGTGGCGTCACGCATGCGGCTGGCACGGCGACGCCAACGACTACGTCGGCAAGGGCCTGTCGGGCGGCCGCATCGTCGTGCGCGCCCCCGTGCCGACGCACCCCGAGCGTTCGTGGCCGAGGACAACATCATCGCCGGCAACGTCATCCTGTACGGCGCCACCGGCGGGCGAGGTGTTCCTGCGCGGCGAGGTCGGCGAGCGGTTCTGCGTGCGCAACTCCGGCGCCATCGCGGTGGTCGAGGGCGTCGGCGACCACGGCTGCGAGTACATGACCGGTGGCCGGGTGGTCGTGCTCGGCCCGACCGGCCGCAACTTCGGCGCCGGCATGTCGGGCGGCATCGCCTACGTGCACGACCCCGACGGCGACTTCCCGTCCCGGGTCAACTACGACATGGTGTCGCTCTGGACGAGCTGGACGACGACGACGTCGAGTTCCTGCACACGATCGTGCAGCGCCACCGCGCCGAGACCGGCTCCGCGGTCGCCGCGGACCTGCTCGGCGACTGGGACGCCGAGCTGCGGCACGTTCCGCAAGGTCATGCCGAACGACTACCAGCGGGTGCTCGACGCCACCCGCCGGGCCGAGGCAGAGGGCCGCGACGTGATCGACGGCCGTCATGGAAGCGGCCAGCTACATGGGTGACGTCAAGGGTTCCTGAAGCACGACCGCAAGCTGCCGACCCGGCGACCGGTGCCGGTGCGCATCCTGGACTGGCACGAGGTCTACGAGGAGTTCCCCGCCGAGGAGCTCCAGACGCCAGGCCAGCCGCTGCATGGACTGCGGCATCCCGTTCTGCAACAACGGCTGCCCGCTCGGCAACATCATCCCGGACTGGAACGACCTGGTGTACCGGGACCGCTGGCGCGACGCCATCGAGCGGCTGCACGCCACCAACAACTTCCCCGAGTTCACCGGCCGCCTGTGCCCGGCCCCGTGCGAGGCCGCCTGCGTGCTCGGCATCAACGCCGATCCGGTCACGATCAAGCAGGTCGAGGTCTCGATCATCGACCGCGCCTGGGCCGAGGGCTGGGTCCGCCCGGTGCGGCCCAGCCGGTTCACCGACAAGAAGGTCGCGGTCATCGGCTCCGGCCCGGCCGGCCTGGCCGTCGCCCAGCAGCTGACCCGGGCCGGGCACCACGTGATCGTGTTCGAGCGGGCCGACCGCATCGGCGGCCTGCTCCGCTACGGCATCCCCGAGTTCAAGATGGAGAAGCGGGTCCTGGACCGCCGGCTCGCCCAGATGCGGGCCGAGGGCACCGAGTTCCGCGTCAACGTCGACGTCGGCGTGCGACGTGACCGTGGAGCAGCTGCGCGAGGACTTCGACGCCGTGGTCATCGCCACCGGCGCCACCGCAGGCGCGTGACCTGCCGATCCCCGGCCGGGAGCTGGACGGCATCCACCAGGCGATGGAGTACCTGCCGCTGCGCCAACCGCGCCCAGGAGGGCGACCTGGAGGTCGACGAGGTCCCGATCCACGCCGGCGGCAAGCAAGGTCGTGATCATCGGCGGCGGCGACACCGGCGCCGACTGCCTGGGCACCGTCGCACCGCCAGGGTGCCGAGGTCGTCTACCAGTTCGAGATCATGCCCCAGCCGCCCGAGGAGCGCCCCGAGGCCAACCCCTGGCCGACCTGGCCGTTCGTGCTACCGCGTCACCTCGGCCCACGAGGAGGGCGGCGAGCGGGTCTTCGCCGTCAACACCGCTCGAGTTCCTCGGCGACGACGACGGCCACGTCCGGGCCCTGCGCTACGTCGAGGTCGAGCAGCAGGTGGTCGACGGCCGCCCGACGTTCGTGCCGGTCGAGGGCTCCGAGACGCGAGCTCGAGGTCGACCTGGTGTTCCTGGCCATGGGCTTCATCGGCCCGGAGCGCAACGGGCCTGCTGGACGTCGCTCGGCGTCGAGCTCGACGATCGGGGCAACGTCGCCCGCGACGACGGCTGGGCCAGCGTCGGAGACCGGCGTGTTCGTGTGCGGCGACGCCGGCCGCGGCCAGAGCCTGATCGTGTGGGCCATCGCCGAGGGCCGCTCGTGCGCCGCCGCGGTCGACAAGTTCCTGATGGGTGAGACGGACGCTCCCGTCGCCGGTGCGCCCCACCGACCGCCCCCTGGCGTGACGGCCCACCGCCGCCCCTGCGGGTGGTCATCGTCCACTGGAACCAGGTCGGGCGCCTGCCTCGACACCGTCGCACGCTTCCGGCGACCGCGAGGTGCCGGTCCGCGTCACCGTGGTCGACAACGCGTCCCGGCCCGGCGGCCGTGGCGGAGCTGCGCGCCGGCCTGGCGGAGGTCGTGGGTCCCGGCCGACGCGGTCGAGCTGGTCGAGGTCGAGCACAACGCCGGCTTCGGGCCCGGGGCCAACGTCGGCCTGCGGCGGTTCCTCGACCGCCCCGACGACGGCGACTGGGTGCGTGCTCGCCCCCCACGACGTGGACCCGTTCGCCGGCTGCCTGTCGGCGCGATGCTCGACGCCGCGGGGCGGCGAGCCGCTGGCCGGGCTCATGTGCGCCGACGTCGGCGACGGCATGGTGCCGGTCATCGACCCCTACTTCGGCGGCATGACCGTGCCGGCCGACCCGGTGCCCGACCCCGACGCGCCGAGCTGCCCCGCTGGGAGGACGGTCGACTACCCCCACGGCACGCTGATGCTGCTGCGGCGGGCCTGCCTCGACGAGGTCGGCGTGTTCGACGAGCGCTACTTCTCCTACTGCGAGGAGGCCGACCTGGCGCTGCGGGCACGGCGGGCGGGCTGGAAGGTGGGCCTGGTGCGGGGCGCCCGGGTCCAGAACATCCACCTCGGGTTCCAGCGTGGCGCTGGTCGACTACCTCCAGACCCGCAACACGCTGCTGCTGGTCCAGGAGATGAGCGGCTGGTACCACGCGTGCGTCCGGGCCTGATCACCGTGGTCCAGGTGGCGCGGGGCGTGCGCGACCCGTCCACCCGGCCGCTGGTGTTCGACGCCCGCGCCCGGCTGCGGGGCCTGCGCGACTTCGTGCTGCGCCGCTTCGGGCCCCCACCGCCCGACGTGCTGCCCGCTCCGGCCGGCGCCGGCGCCGGTGCTCCCGCTACCGGTCCCCGGACGGCGGATCGCCGGGCCTGAGCCGCCTGGGCCGGCGGCGGTCCGGGATGCGGCCCGCCTCGGCCGCGGCGACCACGGGCCGGACCCGCAGGAAGTACCAGGCGCAGACCGCCAGGCCACCGACCACGGAGAACACGCCCAGCAGGATGACGGCGATCCACATGGCCTGGTTGCGGTCGGCCAGGGCCCAGGCCCACTGGGGCCGCCGGGCCGCGTCCAGCAGGGCCCAGACCGTCACCACCAGCGGCAGGGCGAACAGGACGGTGAGCAACGTCGCCCCGAGCAGCGCCTTCCACGGCATGGGCGCAGGCTACGGCGCCCAACGGCACGTCGTCCGCGTCGGCCGGCCGGCCCGCCACCGGCCGGTCCCGCGGCTCGCTAGCTGACGGTCTGGTCCTTCGGGGTGGTGAAGGCGTGCACGAAACCGGCGATGCTGGCGAGCAGGAGCACCAGGGCGACGCCGAAGCACACCAGCGCCGCCTGTTGGGCCCGTTCGCCGAAGATGCTGAACCCGTAGGAGGTCAGCAACAGGCCACGGAGCGTCTCGCCCCGGAACAGCGACTGGACCTTGGCATCGAGCGCCTTGGCCGCGGCCTCCAACTGGGGGGCGTCCGCAGCCCCGGACGCCGTGGCGGCCTTGGCCTCCTCCGCGGCGGCCCGTGATGCGCCGCTGGTCTCCGCGTAGGTCTTGCCGTCGTTGATCTCGGTCAGGTGCAGCCCGATGTACTCGTTGGCGTAGCACTCCGCCTGGGATCCGGTGGTCAGCGGCTCTCCCTGGAACTCGACCAGGCACGCCGCCTGCTTCTCCTCGTCGGTCAGGTTGTCCTTGGGCGTGAAGATGATCTTCTGGGCGCTGAGCTGGTCGTGGACGTAGTCCTTGGCGAAGTCGGCCTGGTTCTGGAGCACGAGCCCCAGCACGAGCAGCAGACCGGCCAGCAGCACCCCGCCCACGCTGAACACGATGTCCAATGTGCGTCGTCGCATCTGCATCCCCCTGGTCGTGACCGGTCCGGGCTCCGCCCCGGTTGGCGGCGGCCGGTCGAGTGCGGCCGACCCTAGGTGTTCGTGCTGCAACCATGGCGGACTCAACGAAGCAGCGTTCCGGTCGGTCGGGTGGTGACTAGCGTTCCGCCGATGCCGATCCCACGTCGCCCCGCATGACTCCCCCGACCCGCCCACGTTCGATCGCGGGGCGGGTGGCGGTGGTGACCGGCGCGGGCAGCGGCATGGGACGGGCCACGGCCCGCCTCCTGGCCGCCGAGGGAGCATCGGTGGCCTGCTGGGACGTGGACGTGGAGGGCGTGCACGACACCGCGGTGGGCATCGCCGCCGGTGGAGGGACCGCAGCGGCCGTCGTCGCGGACATCTCCGACCAGGCCGCGGTCGACGCCGGACTGGCCGCCACCCATGAGGCGCTCGGACCGGTGGACATCCTGGTCAACAACGCCGGCATCTCGGTGCCGGCGGCCCTGGACGGGGACGACTGGCGAGCGGCCTGGGACCGGACGCTGGCGGTCAACCTGACCGGCCCGGCCCTGGTGCTGCGGGCGGCCCTGGACGACCTCCGCCGCAACGGCGACGGGCGCGTGGTGAACCTGGCGTCCACCGAAGGCCTGGGTGCGACGAAGTACATGAGCCCCTACACCGCGGCCAAGCACGGCGTGATCGGGCTGACGCGTTCTGCCGCGGTGGAACTGGCCGCCGACGGCGTGACGGTGAACTGCGTCTGCCCCGGACCCATCCGCACCGGCATGACCGCGATCATCCCCGAGGAGCACAAGGAGCGGTTCGCCCGCCGCCGGGTCCCCGCCCGTCGCTACGGCGAGCCCGAGGAGGTGGCCGACGTCATCGTCTCCCTGGTGCTGCCCTCCGCGTCCTACATCACCGGAGCCGTGGTCACGGTCGACGGCGGGTTGACCGTCCAGAACACATGAGCCGCGACGCGGCGACGGGGCAGGATCGACGGCGGTGACCGTCCAGAACACATGAGCCAGAACACATGAGCCAGAACACATGAGCCCAGCGCCGCTCCCCGACGCCGACGCGGTGCTGGACGCGATCGCCACCACCCGGGCGGTGCGCCGCTACCGGGACGAGCCCGTGCCCACCGAGGACCTCAACCGCATCATGTTCGCCGCCACCCGCGCCCCGTCGGGGTCCAACCGGCAGGGGTTCCGGTTCCTGGTGCTCCGCGACGGCGAGGGGGCCCGGCAGGCCAAGGCGCTGATCGGTGGGGCGGCCCGGGACATCTGGTCGGCCAAGCGGACGGCGGACGGCTACGACGCCGGCAGCGGGACCCGGCCGGACTCACCCAAGGCCCGGATGGCCGCCACGATGCAGCACTTCGTGGACCACGTCGAGCAGGTCCCCGTGGTCATCCTGGTGGGGGCGGTGCGACACCGCCCCGGGCCCGAGGAGACCATCGGGGCATCGGTGTACCCGGCGTGCCAGAACCTGCTCCTGGCGGCTCGGACGCTGGGCTACGGCGCGGTGATGATGACCTGGCACCGGGCGGTGGAGGACGGCCTGCGCGAGGTGCTGGCCATTCCGGAGGACGTGTTCCTGGCCGCCACCATCACGCTCGGGGTCCCGGTGGGCCACCACGGCCCGGTGCGGCGCATGCCCCTGGAGGCGTTCGTCCACGAGGACCGGTGGGGCGAGCATCCCGACTGGGCCGTCGACCCGTCCGGCACCCGTCACACCCGCTGGACGGGGTGATCCCCGGCCCCGTCCTGCGCCGCGTCCGGGTCGGGGGCGTCGGGAGGGGTGAGCCTGACCGAGGCGACGTAGGCGACGCCGACGGCCACGATGATCAGTGGCATCAGCGTGACGCCGTCGGACTGGAGGAACAGGCTCGTCAGCAGGACGGAGGTGAGCGGGAGGCGGAGCATGGTGACGGCCATGGCCCCGATGCCCATGGCCACGCCGGCGATCATGGGCAGGCCCGGGAGGTGGGACAGCGCGATCCCCCCGGCGGCACCGATGAACATGGCCGGGAACGTCGGACCACCCCGGAAGCAGCTGAGCGAGAAGCTGTAGGCGACGCCCTTGCAGGCCACCAGCAGCACGAGCGCGCCGACGCTCCACGTCCCGGCGTCCTGGATGAGCGGGGCCAGTGCGCTCTCGCCGGAGAACAGCACCTGGTCGGCGCCCCGGTCGGACAGCTGGGCGAACGCGATGGCGGCGAGCGCCACCCCGGCGCCGGCCACCGGGGTCAGCAGGATGCGCCGCCGGGCGATGACCGGCTGGAGCAGCAGCGCACCGCGACGGATGGAGGTCCCGACCACTGCGGCGAGGATGCCGATGGCGATGGCCCACAGGAACTGGTACCCGTTCACGGTCTCGAACGGGGGCAGGTCGGGCACGGCGAGGGAGAACGTGCCCCAGCCGGTCATGCTGTTCAGCCCGATGAAGACGAGCGAGCCGATCCCGGCCGCGAACAGCCCCGGCAGGAGCACCACCCCGACCAGCGGCCCGGCCAGGCCGGCGACCTCCATCAGCAGGAAGGCGCCGATGATGGGCGACCCGAGCAGGGTGCTGATGGCAGCGAAGCTGCCCGCCGCGCCGATGACCACCGTGGCCTGGGCCGGTGCGTCCCGCTTGACCAGGTGGACCGCCAGCGCGGCAAGGCCGCCGCCGATCGCGATCAGCGGCGCCTCAGGGCCGAGCACGACCCCCAGGCCCAGGGTGACGAACGCGGCGATGGCGACGGCGGGGAGCTCGTTGCCGGCCGGGACACCGGTGGCCGACAGCCCCGCCGAGGGCTCGTGGCCGGCCTCGCCGGGCAGGAGCTGGATCGTGGCGCCGACCGCGAGGCCGGCCAGCGCCAGGACGGGCAACGGCCACCATGCCGGGGCCGTGGAGAAGCCGAGGTCGGCGGGCAGGGTCTGGAAGACCCATTCCTGTGCCACGTCGACGAGCTTGAGGAAGCCGAAGGCGACGGCGGCGACGGGCACACCGATCAGTGCCCCGAACACCAGCAGCACCACGTAGCTGCGTGTCCGCAGCAGGTCGACCGGGTTCGATGGCGGCCCGTCGGGCGCCGGGGGGCTGGCTGCGGCGATCATGGGCCGCAGTCTCCCAGAACACCGTTCCGCGGTGGTCGACCGCGCCGGCTCCCCGTGGGACTCAGGTGCCCTTGCGGCGGTCGAGCCGGTCCGCGTCCGCGTCCAGGCCGGGAAGCTGCGCGGCGTAGCCCCCGGGACGGTCGGCGACGAGCTCGGCGACGATCGACTCGACCTCGTCCCAGGTCGCGGGCCCGCGGGCCGTCCAGGTCCCGGTTGTAGGGCTGGTCGAACACGATCACGGTGTTGCCGCCGGCGCGGAGCGCCTCGATGTTGTGCGGCGCGTCCTCGACGTAGGCGTCGGCCTGCACCTCGGGCTTGCGGCCCAGGAAGCACAGGTCGCGGTAGGGGATGCGGCGGGTGTCGAGCCACTCCACGGTGTCGGACACGATCAGGGCGTGGCCCCAGTTGGTGACCAGGCGGTGGGTGATGATCCGGATCCACACGCCGGCGTCCGACAGGCGCCACAGCGACTCGCGACGCGCCGGGGATGGCCGGCATGTCGCGGAACATCCGGTGGTCCTGCACCGACGGCGCGGTGCAGGCGTGAGGAAGCCCGTCACGGTCCAGGCCCCACTCGCCGAAGTCCCAGCTGACCTCGGTGGTCAGCGACGACTCGGGCACGTCCCACTCGATCGCGGCGACCGTGCGGAACGCCGTGGTGTAGTCGGCGCAGACCGCGTCCAGGTCGACACCCAGCACGAAGTCGCTCATCGGCGTGCGGCGGCTCATGCGGCCGGAGCGACCGTCGGCGGCCTCGGCGTGGCGGCCCTGGCGGCGCAGCGCGTCGGCGGCCAGCACCTCGAAGTTGGCCAGCGGCGGTGCGCTCCCAGGTCAGCTCGGCGGCCCGGGCCAGGGCGCCCGGCCTGGAGCCGCGTCCGCAGCGTGGCTCGTCGGTCATCACCGCGGTGATGGCGTCGACCAGGTCGGCGTCGGTGGAGCGCAGCAGGCCGCTGCGGTCCCGCGGCGACCGCGTCGGCGTGACCCGAGATGTCGGTGGCGACCGTCGGCGTGCCGCAGGCGGCGGCCTCGGTCAGCGTCATGCCCCAGCCCTCGCGGACCGAGACCGAGGCGGCCAGCCAGGCCCGGCGGTACAGGTCGCGCAGCTCCTCGTCGCTGACGCGGCCGGCCAGGCGCACCCAGTCCTCGCCGCCGCACTCGCGCGACGGTCGCCAGGATGCCGGTCGCGCTCGTAGCCCTCGCCGACGATGACCAGCTCCAGCGTCGGGCACCTGCTCGCGCACCCCGGCCATGACCCGCACCAGCCGGGGGAAGTCCTTGACCGGCACGAGGCGGCCGACGGCGACGGCCAGCGGCGTGGCGGAGCGCTGGCCGCCCGGGGTGAAGAACGGGTTCAGCCCGGGCGGGATCACCGTGACCTGGTCCGCGGTCGAAGCCGAGGTCGTCGACCAGCTCCGTCGTAGGACGACGGCGACAGCGTGACGATCGGCTGGTGCCGGTAGAACGCGGGGCGCGATGCGCTCCTCGAGCAGGACGCCGACCCTGGCGACCGGGGCGGGCAGCGTCATGCCCCACATCGGCCCGTGCACGTGGTGCAGCCAGATCGACCCGCGGGCCTGCGCCACCACACCGGCGACATGAACGGCATGCCGTTCCAGATCTCGATCAGGCCGTCGCACGGCCCGAGGCGACCGGTCACCTCGGCCAGCGCGGACGCCGGGGAACACGCCGTAGCGCCCGGCCTTGCGGCTGACCGTGTAGCCGTCGCGCACCGCCGACGGTGGGCCGGCCCGACGGCGAACGAGGTGCGCATGCGTGACCTGCAGCCCGGCCTGGGCCCAGATCGCCGCGATGTTGTGGGCGTGGACCTCGGAGCCGCCGGCCTCGTCGTCGTCGAGGTCGCGCCACGCCAGCATGTGCACGTGGCGACAGCCCGGCCTGCGCGGCCAGCTCGGCGATCGCCTTGGTCGTGGTGTCGCTGGCGACGGGTGTCTGCACGGCGGGTGGAGGCTCCATCTGGTCGGGGAGGGCGGGCCTATGCTACGCAGGCCGCCTGCCGGCGCCGACCGAGCCCGACCCGACCCGCCGAGCTGGAGACCCCCGTGAAGCTCACCGGTGAACGCCCGATCGAGGGCCAGACCCCCGACTCGCTGCTGGCGCTGCACGCCGCGGGCTACCGCGAGGTCCGGGCCCGGGTCGGCGCCGGCCGGATGCTCGACCTCGGCTGCGGCCTGGCCGACGGCACCGTCGGCTTCGCCGCCGACGACCGCGATGCTGGTCGGGCGTCGACTACGACCAGGAGACCGCGGCGCAGCGCCGTGGCGCTGCACCCCGACGTCGACCTGCGCACCGTCTGCAGCGACGGCGCCGTGCTGCCGCTGCGCGACCGGCATCGTTCGACGACGTCTGCTCGTCGCACCTGATCGAGCACTTCGTCGACCCGGAGTTCCACGTGCGCCGAGGTGGCCCGGGTGCTCGCCGACGACGGCACGTGCGTTCTTCCTCACGCCCAACAAGCCGGCCGACTTCGAGAACCCGTACCACGTGTACCTGTTCGACCCCGAGGACCTGCGAGGCGATGCTGGGCCGCCACTTCGACTCGGTGCACCGTGCTCGGCCTGGATGCCACGCCCGAGGTCAAGGCCGACTTCGAGAAGCGCCGGACGATGGCCGACAAGCTGCTCAAGCTCGACCCGCTCGGGCTGCGCCACAAGCTGCCCCGTGAGGCGTTCGTGTGGCTGCACGCCACCGGCCGTCGGGTGGCGTACCGCTTCACCAACACCGAGCAGGTGGGCGGGCAGTCGGGCATCACCGACGAGGAGTTCTTCATCACCGACCGGACATCGACCCGTCGACGCTGGTGCTGCTCGCGGTCGCTCGAGACCCCGCTCGCTGAGCGACCCCGTCGGCTCGGGACTCCCGTCGGACCGACCGCGGCGCCGGCGCCGGCGGAGGGCCTCCACCAGCGGGTCGATGGCCAGCAGCGCGGTGGCCAGCAGGGCCCAGGCGTGGGTCAGCTCGAACTTGGTCATCCAGTCGAAGTCGACGATGAAGTCGGTGCGGACCTGCTTGGCCACGATGAACAGGCCGCCGCGCCCAGCGTGCCCACGCACACGACCCGCAGCACGACCTGCCCCCGGCGCAGGCCGAGCGCCACGCCGGTCACCAGGGCGGTCGCCAGGCCCACCCACGGGCCCATGAAGACCACGGCCGCCAGTCCGACGGCCAGGGCCGCACCGGCCGATGCCACCGGCGACAGCGCGGCGCCGTCCACCGTCCAGCGGGCCGATGCCCAGGACGTCCATGACCGGGATGCGCTCCGTCCGGCACCCTGGCGCCGGCCAGGAACCGCACGGGCCGGATGAGCAGCCCCAGGCAGACCAGCACACCGAGCGCGGAGAGCGGCGAGGGCGATCCACACGATGCGCTGCGGGGTCCAGGTGAGGGTCGATGGTGACGTCCGCGCCCACCTCGGCGGGATCGACCCGCCAGCCGTTGGCGAAGCCGTTGACAGCGTCGGCTCGCCCAGGTCGGTGCCGTCCGGCCGACGGCGGTGCCAACCGGGGGACAGGCTCTGGCCGAGCACCACCCAGTAGGGCTCGGCGGCGTCGGTGACCGTGGCGTCGTAGGACGAGGCGCCCGGTCCGCTCGGTGCTGGTGGCCGGCGGGGTCGGGCCCGGCCCGGGCGGGTCGGCCAGCGTGTCGATGCCGGCACCGCCGCCCGGCTGCGGAGGCCAGCGCCAGCAGGTCCACGTCGATGCCCGAGTCGCCGTCCCGGCGTCGGTCGCAGCAACGTGCGCCCGGCCGGCACCTCCGCCGGCCCGCGCGCACGCCTCCAGGCGGAGCAGGTCCCGCGGCGAGCGCCTCGCCGACGGTGCCGACGCAGCGCGCATCGGCACCGGCGCGTCGCCGAGGCGGACCAGGTCGTGCGGCACGTCGTCCGGGAACGGGGCGTCGGCGGCGGGCTGGCGGCCGACCGTCGGGCAGGCCCAGCTCGGCGATGCCGACCGGCAGCGACGGTGCGGGACCCGCCGAACCAGTCCTTGGAGGCCGCGCTCCGGGACGTCGTCGATGGTGAACCGGAACGTGGTGCCGGTGACCGGCTCACCGGTGATCGGCACCTCGACGGTGGTGGTGGCACCCCGCTCGCCGGCCCGTCGCCCAGGTCCACCTGGCGCCAGCGTCCAGCGTGGGCACGGGTCGCGCCGTCCACGCGTCAGGCGCGATCTGCGTCGGCACCGAGTGCCGCCGTCGGCCACCACGGTCGACGCGGCAGCGTCGAACGGTGACCGGCTCGGGGTAGGTGAACTCGATCCAGTCGCCGGCCGCGCCGTTGACCGGGGTCTGGTAGGCGGTGGCGTCGTCGCCGTCGACCGCGGCGGACGGCCCGGGAGCGCAGGTCGCCGGGCAGGCGCGCCGACGACGTCGCGGTCACCCCACCCTCGGCCGCGGACGGCAGGCCGACCAGCTGCGTCGACCCGGTCGTCGGGCAGCTGGGCCGCGCAGGCGGGCCTTGCCGTACGGGGTGAAGGTCCGCGCCACCGGGCCCTCGACCCAGCGGCGCATGCGTCGCGCTCCTCGTCGTCGCGACCACCGGCTCGGCCGGGTTGCCGACGCGGCGGCTGAACACGTAGCGGAGGGCGGACCGCTCGATGCCGGGCCTCACCGCGTCTCGAGCAGGTCGATCGGCGGGCGGATCACCTCGTCGATCGGACCCACCCCGGGGACGGTGACCTCGGCGAAGCCCGACGTCGGAGATGCCCGGTGTAGCGGGCCAGCTCGCCCAGGTCGGTGTCGGTGATGGTGATGCGCAGGTGGTCGAAGGTGCGCTCGGGAAGGTGAGCTCCTGGCCCGGCGCGGAACGGGAGGCGTCGGTGAGGTGGCGTCGACGGTGCTGGTCCGGCGTCCGTCGCCGCCGTCGAAGCCGAACTCAGCGAGACCTCGGTGATCCAGCGGTTCCTGCCGCCAGCGCCTGCAGCAGCGTCAGGCGGTCGGTGGTGACGGGCTCGTCGGAGCGTGAGGTCCAGGTACTCGTCGTCGACGGTCGTCGAACGCGCCGACCTTCCACGCCGTGGTCGGGTCGCCGTCCACGGCGTTCGGCGGCCCGGTCCGCTGGGCGTGTAGGTCACGGGTTGCCGTACCCCGACGCCCGGCCGTGACCGTCGCCGACGCTGCTCGGCCACGGTGCACGGGTCGTCGCCCGCGTCCGGGGAACACGTCCAGGCGGTTGTCGGCGGGGTCCGTCACGAGCGGGGTCTCGCCCGCCATCTCGGTGTAGCCGTCGTTCTCGCGCACCGATCCCCAGCGGCGGGCCTGACGCCGGTTGGTGTCGGTCACCACCAGCTCCGCATCCGGCTCGCGAGACCGCGTCGTCCAGTCCGTCGGGGTCCGCCGCGAAGGAGGCGGCGTAGAACAGCGGCCGGTCGACCTGCAGCGCAGCCCGCCGACGGCCAGCGACGACGATCCCGGCCGCCGTCGCCGGACATGACCAGCGGGCGCCGTGGCCGACACGGTGCGCAGCATCGGGCCGGGGGTCCTCGACCGGGAACAGCGATCACCGGCGGCGGGTCGGCCGTCGTCGTCCGGCGTGCCGAACTCCACCTCGTCGTCCAGCGGCAGCTCGGCGGACGGGCTCGTTGGGCACGGCGTCGCCGAACGCCGCTGGGATCGCCCAGGCCCCGGCGCGGCGCGCAGCTCGGCGAGGGTGCGTCGGGGACGGGGGGTGCGGTACCGCTCGTACTGAGGTCGGCCCGGAGCACGATCTCGCCGACGCCCATGCAGCCGGGCCAGCGGGGCGAGGTGTCCGGGTCCGAGCGACCCTCCTGGAGGGGCAGGTCCCACGTCGTTGAGCAGGTTGGCCGACGCCGGCGAGCCGTAGGGGATGAGCTCGCGGGCGACGTACTCGCGGTCGGTCAGGCCGGGGGTGATCGGGTCGACGGTGTTGCCCCAGCGGTACGACGGCGAAGTCGATGCCGGGCATCTCGTAGACGCGGGTGTCCCGGTCACCGGCGTCGAGCGCGGCCGCGGCCTCCGTCCAGTACGACGGGACCTCGCTCGTCGCGGAGCAGGTTGCGGTCGACCATCTGGCCCCGGAACAGCGGCAGCTGGTTGAGGCAGATGAGCACCAGCGAGCCCGCCGGCGACCGGCAGGTGCCAGCGGGGCCGCCACCGGCTGAGCGCGGCCGACGCCCGCACCCAGGAACACGGCCAGGCCCAGGACGATCAGCGGCACGGCCCGGGGCGTCGACCGGAACGGCCAGGCCCGAGGTCCGCCGCGGGTCCAGGCCTTGAACACGCCGCCGTAGCGGCGACGGCGACGTCCCACGGGTGCGCCCCGCACCGACAGCACCAGGCCGATCACGATGATCGAGCGCGAAGAAGACCCGGTGCCGGAACCGGGTGAGCAGCGCGCCGGCGAACGCCAGGACGGGCAGCAGGTAGGACAGCGCGAGCGCCGGGACGGACTCGACGTAGCGTGACCGTCGGGCTGGATCCACGCGCCCAGGCCGTCGCGTGCCGTAGAAGAACCAGTAGCCCAGGCCCCGCAGCACCTCGGGGGCGAGCGCCGCGTCGGCCACCGTCTCGTAGGTCTCGGTGTAGCGCAGGATCGGGATGCCGTAGGCGCCCTGGACCAGCAGGCCGGCGATCCACCAGAGCGACGTGACCAGCGGTGAGGAACGCGATGCGCAGCACCGGCGGCGAGCGCGCTGGCGGAGGTCGACCTCCCGCTCGACGAAGGTGGCGTGCGACGATCCACAGCAGCGGGCCGACCATCACCAGGAGCAGCGAGGTGGCGTTGACCCCGCCGACGGTCAGCGTGACCAGCGCGAACACGGCCGGCGTCGCGCCAGTCCCGCCGGCCGCAGCGACCGGGCGGCCAGGCCGATCAGCCAGGGCAGGCCGGCGAACGGCAGCAGGATCACCGAGATGCGGGCGCGCGTAGTCGCAGCAGGTACGGGCTGAGGGCGTAGGCGAACGACGCGACCGTGACACCGCTGCGCCTCCCAGCGCAGCTCCCGCAGCATGCAACCGCACCCCGAGGCCCGGCCAGGAACATGATCGAGCCGAGCCACAGGCGCTGGGCCACCCAGTCCGGCACGCCGACGGCGTCCATGAGCCAGTAGTAGGGGCCCATCGGCCACAGGTAGCCGATGTTCTGGTGGGTGACCGTGCCGAGGCCGATGTTCGGGTCCCACATGTACGCGGCCCGGGACAGCAGGCGGCCCGGGTCCAGGTACAGGTAGGTCTTGGTGTCGGCGCCGACCTTGCCCGGTCGGGTCAGCAGCAGCGGCACGTAGGCCACCAGCGCCAGCAGGAGCGCACCCCACGGCAGGGTCCGGCCGCGGAGGGAGGGGGCTCGGACCGTCAGGGGTCGGGGCAGCCGGTCCGCGGTGTCCATGGTCGAGCGACGACGCTAGTTGCTGGACCCCGCAACGGCGGACCACCGGGAGGGACGGGAGGCGGCGCTCACAGCTGGGGGATGACGAAGTCGAACGGGCCCAACAGCCACGCCGTCAGGTCGCCGGGATGCTCCCCGGAGACCAGGAACTCGCGCGATCTCGCCCTGGGGCAGCTGGGTCCGCCACGACGTCACCCCCGTGGTGAACCCACCGGGCACCAGGGCCGTGACCGACCAGGAGGACCGCGGCCGCGATCGGGGTCCAGCGTGGCGGCAGCGCGCGGCCGTTCCCGGTCCAGCAGCACCGCCGCGCCCACCAGCACCGGGGCGGTGACCATGGCGTACACCCGGGTCTCGTCCAGCGTCACCAGCACGGGCACCAGGCCCGCCACCGCCAGCGCGGCCAGCACCAGCCAGCCACGCGCCGCCGCCGGGTCCTGGCCCCGCCGGACGAGGCGCAGCACCGCCACTGCCGCCACCACCAGCCACAGCGGCCCCCACAGCGTGTACAGGAGGCCGAGGGGCTGCTGGGTGTGGTGCTCCCAGAAGCGGTCGGCACCGAAGCCCAGGTAGTCGCTGCGGGGCCGCAGCAGCTCGATGTCGTTGACGCGGAAGTACACCTCGGTCACGGCCCGTCCCAGCACCACACCCGCCACGGCCCACAGCGCGTCGGTGGCGGTGTCCCGGACCAGCGTGGTCCAGCGGGTCGGGCGCCAGGGCGCCGTCGGCACTGCCGGCGCCGTCGGCCAGCACGGCCCGGACCGCGGCCGCCACCAGCGCCATGATCACGGCCTGTTCGGGATGGGTGAGCCCGGCCAGCACGCCGACCGCCAGCAGGGCCCAGCGGGGACGGACCAGCACCATGGCCAGGCCCAGCACGAAGGTGAGCGGGTCGGGCTGGCCCAGCCACTGCATGCGACACCGTCACCGCCGGTGCCGCGGCGACCAGCACCGTGAGGTTGCGGGCCGGCCGGTAGCCGAACCGTCGCCACGCCAGGGCGGTCACCGCGGCCCAGCCCAGCACCAGGACCACCAGGTGCATCCGGGCGTAGGCGTGGGGATCGGTCTGGCCCAGCAGCCGTGCCGCGGTGGGCAGCGAGAGGTTGGTGAGCAGGTAGTCGGCGTTGATGTCGCCCGTGAACGGGTTCTGGCCCGGCCGGTCGGCCACCAGGGTCATGAAGGCCAGGTTGGGGGTGGCCCAGAACCGGTTGTGGGCCACGGCCGCGGCCACGCCGGCCAGCCACCAGCAGGCCAGCCGCAACGGGGCGTTCGACGGCGCGGGGCGACCGCCCGCGCCGGCCGCTGGTACGGCGTCGTGTCCGTCGACGGTGGCCTCCACCGAGGTGGACGGTAGCGGCGCGGCCGCCTGCGGCCGGGGTTCCGGGGTTCCGGAGGTGGCCGGGGGGCGGCCGTAGACTCCCGGCTCGTGGTCACCGCTGCGCCGCCGACCCGGAAACCGACCACGTTTCCCTACGTCTCGTCGCTCGACGGCCTGCGCGGCCTGCTGGTCTTCCCCGTCGCCGCGTTCCACTTCTCGATCACCGCGGGCTGGGGCCGCACCCTGGCGCCGGGGTCGTTCTTCGCCCCGTCCGTCTTCTTCGCCCTCTCCGGGTTCCTGATCACCTCGCTGCTGCTGGTGGAGAAGGAGCGCACCGGCGCCATCGACGGCACGGGCTTCTGGTCCCGCCGGTTCCGCCGCCTGCTGCCGGCGTCGATCTTCGTGGTCCTGTTCGCCGTGGTGGTCACCGCCCTGTTCCCCGACGCCTGGGGCCCGCTGCCCATCGCGGACGTGGTCGCGGCGCTGTTCAGCGTGCAGAACTGGTAGTCCATCCACCTGGCCGACACCGGCGAGACGTTCCGGCTGCTGGGACCGCTGGGCGTGTACTGGTCCCTGGCGGTGGAGGAGCAGTTCTACCTGGGCCTGTTCATCGTGGTGTGGCTGGCGGCCCGCACCCGGCGGATGACCACCTGGCTGGTCGCCATGCTGGTCGGGGTCGGGGTCTTCTCCATCGTCTCGCTGATCGTGCACGAATCCAGCCCGCAGCGCGAGTTCTTCGGCACCGACACCCGGGCGTCGGAGTTGGTGGCCGGGTGCCTGCTGGCCGTCGCCGTGCACCACTGGGGCTGGCCCAGGGCCCGGTGGTGGGGCTGGTCGGCCTGGATCGCGCTGGGCGTCACCGTGCTGGCCTGGTCCTTCGTGTGGGAGGACGACCGCTGGGTCCTGGGCGGGGTCCTGGCGCTGGTGTCGGTGGTCAACGTGTTCCTGATCGGCGGCGCCGTGGTGCCGGGGTCGTTCAAGACCTTCCTGAGCTGGAGGCCCCTGGTGGAGCTGGGCCGGATCAGCTACCCCGTGTACCTGGTGCACTGGCCGGTCGCCCTGCTCATGAACCCGGACCGCATGGGCATCAGCGGCCTGCCGCTCATCATCATCCGCTTCGCGGTGTCGGTGGGTGCCGGGTACGCCATCTTCCGGTACCTGGAACGGCCCATGCGCACGTCCCGCCTGTCCCGCTGGCCCACCGGGTTCGTGGTGTGGGCCGGGGCCGTTGCCGTGGCCCTCGGCCTCTCCTTCCTGACCTCGGGCGGATCGTGAGCTCGGTCACCACCGCGCCGCCCCCGGCCGGGCGGGCCGGGGTGGCCACCCCGCGGGCCTTCGGTCTGGACGTGCTGCGCATCCTGGCCGCGCTCGGGGTCCTGGTCACCCACGTGGCCTTCGCCTCCGGCGTGGTCAACCCGCAGCGGTGGTCGTCGCCGCTACGGGACGTGCTGCCCCGGCTCGACGTGGGGGTGTCGGTCTTCTTCGTCCTGTCCGGTCTGCTCGTGACCCGGCCCTACCTCCGTCGGGTCCTGTCCGACGACGTGCTGCCGGAGTTCGGGCCGTACGCCCGTCGCCGGCTGTCCCGCGTGTTCCCCCTGTACTGGGTGGTCCTGGCCGTCACCCTGCTCACCGCGGTCACGGCCCGGCCCCCGATCGGCCGCCTGCTGGCCGACGTGTTCCTGGTCCACATCTACGTGCCGGGCTGGGCCATCGGGCCGATCACCCAGTCGTGGAGCCTGTCCACCGAGCTGGCCTTCTACGCCTTCGTCCCGCTGTGGTTCGCCGGCTGCCGGCGGTTCTTCTCGGCCCGCGGCATCGGTGACCGGACGGCCCGCGTCCGGTGGCTGGCCGCAGGCCTGGTCGGCTGGGCCCTGGTCGCCCTCGTGTGGCGACTGGGTGTGGTGGCCGCCACCGACACGTTCGACTTCACCGCCCGGGGCGCGGTCGACACCCGGGGGGCGCTGCTGACGTGGCTGCCCAACCACCTGGACACGTTCGCGGTCGGATGCGGCTTCGCCCTGTGGCTGGAGTCGGGCCGGGCCCGTGCGCTGCCCGTGGTGGGCCGCCTGGCCAGCTACGCCGTCGGCCTGGGGGCCCTGTGGCTGGCGTCCAGCGCCCTGGACCTGCCTCCGGTGTTCACCGGCTTCGACGGGCCCCAGACGTTGGGCCGCCACGCCCTGTTCGTGGTGTGCGCCGCCGCGCTCGTCCTGCCGTCGGTGGGCGCGCTCGCCCCCGCCCCCACCCGCCCTGCGCACGGGTGGCATGCCCCCGCGCCGTTGGTGCGCCTGGCCACCGGTGCCGCGCTCGGCTCCTACGGCATCTACCTGTGGCACCAGTGGGTCACCACCCACTGGTTCGAGTGGCGGGGGCTGACCGAGTTCGTGGCCCCGTTCCCCACGACGCTGGTCGTGGTGGTGGCGTGCAGCTCCGCGCTGGCCGCGGTCACCTACTGGTTCGTGGAGCGGCCCGCCTCCGCCTTGGTGACCGGCCGCGGCGGCGGACGGCCGACCGAGCCGCCACGCCCGCTGGGCCGCCACCCCGAACTGGACGGCCTGCGGGGCCTGTCCATCCTGGCCGTGCTGGCCACGCACGTGATCTTCCTCAACGACGGGGACCTGGACTGGTCGCTGCCCGGCGGCTTCCTGGGCGTGGACGTGTTCCTGGCCCTGTCGGGGTTCCTGATCGGCGCCGTGCTGATGCGGGAGGTGGACCGCACCGGGTCGATCGACGGTGGCGACTTCGCCCGTCGACGGGCCCGGCGCCTGTACCCGCCGCTCGTGGTGTTCGTGGTCATCCAGGCCGTGGTGGCGGTGGTCCTGGGCTCGGCCGTCGGCGAACAACTCCTGCAGGCCGTGCTGGCCCTGACCTTCACCGCCAACTGGCAGCTCAGCTTCGGCCACCAGCCGCCGTTCGACCTGGTCCACCTCTGGTCGCTGTCGGTGGAGGCGCAGTTCTACGTGCTCATGGCCGTGGGGGTCTGGGCCTTCCGCCGGCACCTGCGGCGGGCCGACCGGGCCGTGGCCGCCCTCACCCTGGCCGCGGTGGCCGTCGCGCTGTGGCGCCTGTACCTGTACCGGGCCGGCGTGTCGCTGCCGGCGCTGTACGAACGCACCGGGGCCCGGGCCGACTCCATGTTCCTGGGTGTGGCCGCCGCGCTCGGTGTGGCGCAGCCGGCTGGTGCCGGACCGGACCATCCGGGTGGTGGGCGCGGTCGGCCTGGCGGTGCTGGCCGCCGCCATGGTGGTGGTCGAACCGGGGGAGCCGTGGCTGTTCGAGGGCGGGTTCACCGTCATCGCCGCCGCGTCGGCGGCCATGGTGGCCGCGGCGGCCACCGGGGCCGGGGGCGTGGCCCGCATCGGGTCGGTCCGATGGCTGCGCTGGGTCGGTGGCATCTCGTTCTCGCTGTACCTGTGGCACCTGCCCATCTACGTGTGGACCAACCGGGCCATCCCCGACGCTCCCCTGGGGCTCAAGGTGCTGGTCGCGGCGTCGGCGTCGTTCGCGGCGGCCTACGCCAGCTTCCGGTTGGTGGAGTCCCGGGTGCTGCCGGCCTGGCGCACGCGGGCCGACGGGCTGGGCTGAGGTGTCACGGCGTTTCTGCGGGTGCTGATCGACCTCCCGTGTCGGTGAGGACCCCTATTCCCGGTCGGAGGGGCACACGCCCAGGACGTCGGCGCCGACGACCTCCACCTGGTACGGGCGGGACGAACCCACGCCGGCCACGCCCGGCGCGTCGGCAGGGATGCCGAGGGCGTTGCCGTCCGGCCCGACGGGCACCGACACGGCGGGCTCGTCCAGGAACCGCGAGATCCGCACCTGGGGCGGGCCCGGTGCGCTCTGCGGCGCCAGGTACACCGTCGAGCCGGGGGCGACCGCGTCCAGGACGGCGGTGTCCGGCGCCGGCGTCCCGCAGCCGGACCCACGTCGGACCGGTTCCACCGCCGTGATCGGCAACTGCTCGACCAGGAGCTCGTCCGCGGTCCTGCGCTGGTCGGGTCGGCCGCCGAAGCCGGCGGGGTCCTCGCCCTCGATGGGGCTGCCCACGTCGGCCACCGCGCCCAGGTAGCCGCCGGCGGTGACCGGCACGTAGGACAACGGCAGCACCAGGTCCGGGTCGATCCGCCCCGCACCGACGGCCTCCGCCGCGAACAGGTTGGAGCGCAGCCCCGGCGCCGCGCCGCTCACCAGGTCGGTCCAGTCCTGCATGCCGTCCAGGAGCTGCACCGCGCCCAGCGCCAGCACCACGAACGTGGCCCCCAGCAGCACGGGCCGGGCCGGGCGCGGGACCAGCGCCGGCGGCTCGGCCGGGTCCGGGCGGTCCGTGGCCGGCCGCCACAGCACCACCACCGCCATGACCAGGTACGCCGCGATGGCCCAGCGGTACCGCAGCTCGTCGGGCGGGATGCGGGGGGTGATGGTCAGCCGGGTCACCGCCGTCAGCACGATGAACGCAGCGGGCGCGGCCAGCGCTCCGAGCGAGCGGGCGTCGAGCGACCGCCACCGCACGCCGGCCACCACCGACAGGGCCACGAACAGCACCGCCAGGACCACCCCGCCCGGCCGCCACCCCGCGGCCAGCGACGTCGTGCCTCCCAGGAACATCCGACCGCAGTAGGCCACGATGGCGCCCAGGTCGGTGGACGCCGACGAGGAGTCGCGGTGGGTCAGGTACCAGCCGGCCCACAGGACCACCCCGGGGGAGAGCACCGCCCACCGCCTCCACGGCGCCCGGGACACCGCGAGCTCCACCACCACGGCGGCCAGCACCATCACGCCCAGGCCGCTGGTGGCCAGCGCCAGGGCGATCCAGCACGCGGCCGCGGCATCGTTGCGGGTGGTTCCGCGGTCCAGGTGCCACCACACCGCCAGCAGTGCGGCGATGGGCAGGGAGAAGTTCATGAGGAACGGGAACAACACGTCGGTCGACCCGGCGGAGTTCCACATCACCGCGGTCACGGCCAGCGCCCCGGCCCACGGTCCCAGCCGGGCCTGGGTGAACCGGGCCACCTGGAACGCCAGCACACCCAGCGCCGCCAGCCCGCACAGGCGGTAGGGCCAGTAGCTGCCCATGCCGACGGTGTGGAACAGCAGCTGGTACAACCCCGCGGGCACGGCCGACAGGTGGCCGTTGAACGGCTCCAGCAGGTTGCCGGAGTGGTAGTCGGCGTAGATGTTCCAGTCGTCGCTGAAGAACCACAGCGAGCGGCCCATGACCGTGGCCGTGACCAGGAGCGCCGCGGGCGACAGCACCATCACGGCCCTCCCGGCCCGCCCTCCCGGTGTGCTCCCGTGCGGGCGGACCGCTGGGCCGTCCGGACGCTCGGGAGCACGGGGGTCGGGGATGGCCACGGCGGGATGCTACGGCCCGTACCGGTGCCACGGGTACGTTCGGGGCCCTGACCGCCACCGCCACCGACCCGACCGGACCGGACCCGTCCGGCCCCGCAGCGACATCACCCCGACACCTGCCCGTCGCGGCCCTGGTGGTCGTGCCGGTGGTGGCGGCCGCGGTGTCGGTCGCGGTGTCCTGGCGCTTCCCGGTCACCGTCGGGGACACCGCCTGGCTGACCCAGCGGGTGGCCGACGCCGCGTCCGGCCGCTGGCCCACGGTGGGGATGCCGTCGTCCATCGGCCGGGGCGAGTTCGCCACCCACCACCCCGGCCCGGTCCAGTTCTACTGGCTGGCCCCGTGGTGGGCCCTGGGCGGGTTCCGGGGCATCGTGATCGGCACCGCGGTGGCCGGGGGGCTGGCCCTGGGCTGGCTCGGGCTGCTGGTGCGGCGGCTGCCCGGGGCGTCGACCCTGGCTGCGGTCGGCGCGCAGGTGGCGGCGGTGGTCGGGTTGTTCACGGTCAGCACCGAGATGCTGGCCGACCCGTGGAACCCGTACGCCGCGTTGCCGTGGCTGGTGCTGGTGGTGGCCGCGACGGTGGCGGTGTGGTGCGGCGATCGAGCGGGCTGGTGGGCGCTCGTGGTGGCCGGGTCGGTGCTGGCCCAGCTCCACGCCGGGTTCCTGCCGCTGGTGGCGGTCGCCCTGACGGCGGCGGTCGTCGGCTCCTGGCGGCTCCCGTCGGCCCGTCCCACGGCCCGCACCGCGGGCCTGCTGGCGCTGGCCACCGTGGTGCTGTGGGTCCCCGCCCTGGTGGACCTGGCGGTGGGGGACCGCAACCCGGTGTTGCTGGCCCGGGCCATGGCCCAGGGCGGCGACGCCGTGGGTCCCACCCCGGTCGTGGTGGCCGCGGCCGCCGCGCTCAACCCGGCCCACGCCGTCATCGACGCCCCGTGGCTCCCCACCGACCCGACGGCCGCCGAGTGGTCCGTGGTGGTGCTCGCCGCCCTGGCCGCAGGGCTGACCTGGTGGTTCGCCGCCCGGGACCACTGGTCACGGACCTGGGTGGCCGGCTTCGGGCTGGCCACGGCGCTGTGGGCGGCGCTGGCCACACGGGCCCTGCCGTTCGAGGGACTGCTCCCGGTGGCGTACACCCGCCCGCTCTGGCCGCTGGCGGCGTGCCTGTGGTTCGGCATGGGCGCGGCGTGGTGGGCCCGCCGCCCGGCCCGCCTGGCCGGCGCGTGGTGGATCCCGGTGCTGGCCATGGCGGTGTGGGCCGTCACCGTGCCCCGGGGCTACGTCGGCATCGACCCCGCCACCAGGGTCCGGGCCGCCCAGGTCGTCGCCGACCTGGATGAGGCCGTCGTCGCCGACCTGGATGAGGCCGTGGTCGCAGGCCTGGACGACGGGAAGCTGCCGGACCGGGCCGACGTGACCGCACGCGGGTTCCTGGGCGGGTGGTGGATCGCCCCCACGGTGACCGCGGAGCTGGACCGCCGCGGCGTGGTCAACGGGGTGGGCACCGACGAGGACTGGGACGTGGAGGTCATGACCGACCGTCCCCGGCCCCTGCCCGACAACGACTGCGAGCTGGTGGTGGGCGACGAGCGGCCCGCGGGCCCCGTGCTGGCACCGGGCCGGGGGCTGTCCGCCGCGGAGCAGGCCCGTCTGGAGGCGCTGGAACAGGAGATGGTGGACCGGTTCCCCACCATCAGGCCCTCCCGCCCGGCCCGCGAGCTGGCCCGGGCCTCCGGGGCCGAGGCCCTGCCCGACGAGCCGGTGGCCGCCCTGGTCCGGGACGGCCGGTTCGCCGACCTGGTCGTGGCCGGGTCCGTGGCCGGCGTGTCGATGCGCGACGGCGACGTCCGCGAGTACGTGGAACTGGCCCACCGGGCCGCGCCCAGCTGGGCGGGCCTCACCCTGTGGGCCCGGGGGTGCTGACTACGCTCCGGGCGGTGGACCGGCCCAGCGAGCGACTCGTGTCCCGTCCGGCCTGGATCGTGGGCGCCGTGGCGGCCGCCGTCCGCCTGGTGTGGGTGTTCGTCGCCGCCCGCACCCCCACGGGCCTGTCCGATCCGCTCATGTACTGGGGGTTCGGCGGCCACATCGCCGACGGCGACGGCTACCGGACCATCCGGGGGACCCTCACGTCGTACTACCCGCCCGGCTATCCGTACTTCGTCGGGGTGCTGCGGTGGGTGTCGGACACCATCGGCCTGGGTGACCGCTCGGCCCTGGTCGTCGGGATCGTCCAGGCCCTCCTGGGCGGGGTGGCCGCGGCGGCGGTGGTGGTGGCGGGCACCCGGCTGGGCCGGGCCTGGTCCCGGCCCTGCACCGTGGGCCTGGCCGCCGGCCTGGTCCTGGCGCTGTGGCCCAACCTGGTCGTCTACTCGGCGGCCATCCTGTCCGAGTCGCTGTTCATCTGCCTGTTCGCCGTGTTCCTGGCCGCGGCGCTCACCATGGCGGACGACGCCGGGAGCCTCACCGTCCGGCCGCTGCGCGCCACGGTGGCGGCCCTCAGCCTGGGCGCGGCCACGCTGGTGCGGCCCCAGGTGCTGCTGGTGGCCGCCGCACTGGGGGTCGCCTGGGCGCTGGGCCGGGTGGGCTGGCGCCCGTTCCTGGTGCGCGGCGCGGTGCTGGGGGCCGGGGTGCTGGTGATGGTGGCTCCGTGGACGGTCCGCAACGCCGGCGTGTTCGACGCGCTGGTGCCGGTGTCCACCAACGGCGGCGACAACCTGTGCGTGGGGTTCCACGAGGGGGCGCCGGGGTACTTCTGGATCCCGCCGGCGTGCGACACCGGTGAGTTCTACATCGACGGCCCGGAGGCCGAGCTGCGCCGGAACCAGGAGACCCGGGCCAGGGCTGTGGCGTGGATCAAGGAACATCCGCTGGACATCCCCGTGCTGAGCCTCAAGAAGCTCTGGTACACCTACCGCTCCGACACCGACGGGCTCCGGGCGGTGGAGTCCTACGGGGCGGACCGGTTCCTGGGCGGGTGGCGCGGACCGCTGCGGGTCATCAGCACCGTCGCCTACCTGGCCATCATGGCCGCCTCGTTGGTGGGCGCCGTGCTGACCCTGGCCCGGGGCTGGACGCTGCGCCGGACCGACGCCACCGCCCTGGCCGTGTTCGGGGCGGCGGTGGCGTCGTTCCTGGTGCCGGTCATGGTGTTCGGTGACCCCCGGTTCAAGCTGCCCGGAGCGCCCTGCTTCGCGCTCCTGGCGGGGGTCGCGATCGCAGCGGGGCTCGACGCCCTGCGGTCCCGTCGTGGCCTTCCGGTGGAGGCGACGACGGAACGGCCCGGTCCGGTTCAGGACCGGTCGACGATCCCCAGCAGCTGAGGGCCGATCCACGCCGCTGCGGTGTCCGTGCTGGCCTCGGTGAAGTGGACACCGTCCACCCGCAGGGACGGGTCGAGCTCGCCCCCGGGCTGGGCCCGCATCCACGACGCCAGGTCCAGGATGCGCACGCCGGGCCGCTCGGCCAGCGCCGCGGCCAGGACCTCGTTGAACCGGTCGGCGCGGGCCGGGTCGGACTCGCTGTAGGGCGGTTCGCCCATGAAGATGACCGAGCCCGGGACGGGGTTCCAGTGCGGCGAGTTGGCCCACACCACCGTGGCCCCCTGCGACGCGGCCAGGTCGGCCATGTGCTGCAGCTCGCCGGTGAGGTAGCGGTCGTAGGCCGGGTCCCCGATGTGGGTCCACCGCCCGATGCCCGGCACCAGCCGGTCGGTGACGTCCCACATGCCTCCGGCCAGCAGGACCATGTCCGGGTCGAACTCGGCCAGGTCCCGGGCCACGGTGGCGTCGCGGGCCCGGCACTCCTCGGTCCAGGGCCGGTTGTACCCCACGCCCTTGTTGCGTCCTCCCCGGCCGAACCCGCACCCGGTGATGGTGGCGTCCAGCACGGCCATCTTCCCCGTGGTCATGCCCCACTTCTGCAGTCCCATGACGATCGAGTCGCCGAAGGAGTCGCCGATCACCATGACCTTGAGCGGTGGGGGCGGGACGGTGGTCGCCACGGTGGTGGCGGCCCCCGTCGCGGGCTCGGCCGCGGGTTCGGCGGCGGATGACGGCGGGGTCGTCGGGCCGGTGGGGACCACCAGGCGGGGGTTGTTGCCCACGGCGATGATGGCGGCCGGGTCCGGGTCGGGCAGGAACGCGGCACCGACGGCCACGGCGGCGATCGCGGCGACCAGCACCACCGGGCGCCGCCACGACGTGACCCGGTGCCCGTGGCGGATGGGCTGTTCGACCAGGTGGTAGGACAGCACGGCCAGGCCCACGGTCAGCGCGCTCTGGACCGCCAACGACGCGGCCGGCCCCAGGTGCAGGCGCTCCGGGGTGACCCACCACAGGATGGGCCAGTGGAACAGGTAGACGCCGTAGGAGATTCGGCCCAGCGCCGCCAGGGGGGCCAGGCCCAGGAGGCGGCGGACCGGGCCGCCGGACTGGACCGCGGCCAGGATCACCACCACCACCAGCGCGGCGTGCAGGACCAGTCCGCCCCGGTACAGCCACGACGCGGTCAGCGGCGTGCGGGCCCACATCACCAGCACCACGGCCAGGGCCACGGGACCGGCCACCACGGCCACCCGTCGGGCCCGGTCGCCCAGGCGCAGGCGGCCGGCCAGGACCACGGCCAGCAGGGCGCCGGCCGCCATCTCGGCGAAGCGGGTGTCGGTCCCCATGTAGACGCGGTTGGTGTAGCCCCCGTCACCCAGCGCGAACTGGAGCCCGACGGAGGCCACGGCCCCCGCGGCCAGGGCCACGCCGAACAGCCGCCGGCCACCGAGCCCCCGGCGGCCGACGCGGCGGACGGTCAGGGTGAAGGCGGCCACCAGCGGGACGAGCAGGTACCACTGCTCCTCGATGGACAGGCTCCACAGGTGCTTCACCGGTGACGGCGCCCCTGCGAACTGGGCCGCGTAGTCCGACCCGGAGAAGATGAACCGCCAGTTCACGACATAGGCCAGCGACGCCCACACGTCGCCCCGGAGCCCCTGGAGCTGCGACTCGGTGCCGACGACGGGGGTCAGCACCACCACGGCCCCCAGCAGCAGGAGCGAGGCGGGCATGAGCCGCCGGAACCGCCGGGACCAGAACCGCCGCAGCGACACCGCCCCGCTGGAGCGGTGCTCCACCACCAGCAGGGAGCAGATCAGGAACCCCGAGAGCGTGAAGAACGCCGACACGCCGAGGAACCCGCCCCGGGTCCACGGTTCCAGGGCCGGGATCCGGTCCGCCGCCGCGCCGTGGTACAGCACCACGGCCGCCACCGCGATGCCGCGGAGGCCGTCGAGGGCGGGTTGGTGGGCCAGGCGGGCCCGCCGGGGCCGGACGACCGGGGCGACCTCGTCCGGACCGTCGCCGGGCGCGTCGGGACGGCCGTCCAGGGTGGTCGCGCTGCCCGCCTGCTGCGGTGCCTGAGGGGTCTCGAGCACCGCAACAACCTACCGGCGGGTGCCGCCGGTCACGCGGCACGGCCGTGCCGTGGCGCTCACGCGGCGGGTGGTGCCCCCGGGTCGTACAGGAACACCGACGTGGGTGCCCCCAGCGCGGCCCAACGGTCGATCCGTTCCCGCAGCGCGTCGTCCACCCGGGGGTCGGAGCGGGTCACGAAGTAGTTGGTGTCGAGCTGGTCGGCCAGGGCGGCACCCCCGACGGCGGCCAGGTCCTCCCGGAGCCCGGTCCGGAGCCGGTCGGCCTCCCGGCGCTGGGCCGGTGACCGGGGGTCGTGGGTGGCGATCTCCTCCGCTCCTGGTGTGGCCCGCCACCGTTCGATCCCGCTCCCGGTGACGACCCAGACCGCGGCGTCGGCGTCCGCCGGGTCCACCACCCGGTCCCCGAGCACCTCGACCCGGTACGTGTCGTCGGCGCCGACGGTGAACCCCCGTCGCTCCAGGTCGGCGATCAGGCCGAACCCCGCCCCGCCGAAGGCCAGCGGGTCCTCCCAGCGGACCAGGTAGGTCCCGCCCGGGTCCAGGGTGCCGGCGACCTGCGGGCCCAGCGCGTCGACGGTGTCGGACAGGTCCCGGGCCGGGGCGTCGACACCGGCGAAGCCGATGACGGCGCCGACCGAGGCCCCCACCAGCACGACCACCCCGACCACGCCCAGCACCCGCCGCAGCACCGGCGAACGGGCCTCGCCCGCCCACAGCCAGGCGGTCCAGGCCGTGGCCGCCACCACCACGGCGGTGATCACCGACAGCCACGGGACCAGGTAGTCGAACACCTCACCCAGGACCCGCGACGCCACCACCACCCCCAGCACCACGGCGCCGCCGCACACGGCGTGCAGCACCAGGACCGGCTGCCAGGCACCGTCCCGGCGGCGCCGGAACGCGACCGCCGCGGTCACGGCCCAGAGGGCGACCAGCACCACCGTGCCGACGCCGACGCCGCGGTCCTCCGGTGGCGTGTCGTCGGCCACCAGCCACGGTCCGGCCGCATCCAGACGACCCCCCACCAGCGACACGGCCCCCGCCATGCCCAGGGCGGGATCGGTCTGGCCGTCGTAGGCCTCCACCAGGAGCGACATGTTCCCGGGGTCGCCCCGCAGCTGCTGGACCAGGGGCGGGAGCCACATGACCACCAGCACCAGGGTCGCCGCCCCGAGGGCGCCCAGGCCGACCCGCCGCCGGTCGGCCCGTCGCAGCGACCACAGCACGGCCGCCACCGGGGCCACCAGGCCCACCGCCACCAGCGGTGCGTACCCCACGTGGGCCTGGACGCACACGGTCCCCGCCGCGACGGCCAGCGGGAGGGTCCACCGGTGGCCGCACAGGACGTCCCAGACGGCCAGCAGGAAGCACACGAACGGGAAGATGGCGAACCACGGGTTCCAGGGCTCGGTGAACACGGCAGGGCCGAGGGCCCGGACGAACAGGGCCAGCACCGCCCCCAGCACGACCACCAGGGCCGTCCCTCCCCGCCTCCACGCCAGCCACAGCGACACGGCGATCCAGGCGCCGGCCACGACCGCGACCGACGTGGACAGCGCGGCGGGGGAGCGCCCGCCCAGGGCGTAGGCGGGGTACATCAGCCACCAGCTGGCGGGGCCCGGGTGCGAGGTCACGTCCGCACCGGAGCGCAGCCGGCCCACGGCGCCCAGGTCGGGCACGGCCGACCAGAACCCCCGCAGGCGGAACTCGGCCTGGGCGAACTCCCCGCTCGGGGACCACCCCCGGGACGCCAGCACGACCGCGGCGACCACCAGCGGCAGGACCACGAGGGCGGTGACGGCGACCGGCACCAGCCGCCGGGGCCGGGAGCGCTCCGGGGCGGTCGGGGCACCCGTTGCGGGGTCGCCCCGTCCCGGGTCGTCCCGATCGATCACGTCCGACGTGGCCACGTCCGGCCAACTCTAGGGCGGGGGACGGGTGTGGGAGACTCCCCGCCGTGTCGGGCGTCGACGTCTCCGGTGGAGCGACCACGGATCCGGCCGGGCCGGACGACCGCACGGACGGGCCGGACCGGTCGCGGTTCGCCTGGCGCACCGATGCCTGGTGCCTGGTGCTCATCGCCGTGGTCCTGCTGCTGCCGGTGCCCGGCCTCATGCGCTACCAGGGGCCACCCATGGAAGAGGGCTTCATGCTCGTCTTCCCCGAGCAGTTGCTCAACGGGTCCCTGCCCCACCGCGACTTCCTGCACCTGTACGGGCCCGGGTCGTTGTGGGCGCTGGCCGCCGTGTTCAAGGTGTTCGGCACCGACCTGTTCGTGGAGCGGATGGTCGGCCTGGCCCAGCACGCCGCGGTGGCCTACGGCATGTACGCCCTGCTGCGGCCGTGGGGGCGCCGCATCGCCACCTCCGGAGCCATCGTCTCGGTCGTCATCCTCATCGGCCCGCTGGGGCTGTCCGCCATGGCCTGGAACGGAGCCCTGGCCCTGGGGGTGTGCTCCCTGGCGGTCGGCGCGGCGGCGGTGCGACGGGCCGGCGCCGGTGACGAGGGCCGCCGGTGGCTGGTCCCGCTGTCCGGCGTGCTCGGCGGTGCCGCGCTCCTGTACCGGCCCGACCTGGTCCTGGCCGTGGCACTGGGCCTGGGGGCGCTGTGGTTCGAGCTGCCCCGGCCGCGGCGCCGGCCGTTGCTGTACGGCGCGGCGGGCGCCCTGCTGCTGTACGTCCCCCACGTGCTGCTGTCCGGGATCGGCGACTCGTTCCGGGGCATGTTCCTGGAGCCGGTCTTCGACCTCCGGGGTGGGCGGTCCCTGCCCATCCCACCGTCCTGGGGCGAGGTCGACGGGTTCCTGCAGCGGGCCGGTGCCCTGCGGCTGACGGGGTGGCCGTTCCCCATGCTGGAGGTCCCGCACCAGATCTTCCTGTGGTTCTTCCTGGTGCCGGGCTCCATCATCCTGGTGCTCGTGGCGGCGTGGAGGCTGCGCCGGGCGGAGCCGGGCTCGGCCCGTGCCACCTCGTTCTGGCCCGCCGCGCTGTTCGGAGCGGCCCTCCTGCAACAGGCCCTCCAGCGCCCGGACACGGCCCACCTGTCCTGGGTCACCGGCATCACGTTCGCCCTGTCCATCCCCGCCCTGGCCTTCCTGCTGGGGGCCACCCGCACCGGCGGCCGGCTGGGCCGGACGGGGGCGGAATGGACCGGCATCGGTGTGGTGGCCGCGGTGCTGGTGCTGGTCATCCCCTTCTACCCGGTGCGGACCTACGCCGACCTGGTGGGCCAGACCTTCGGGTTCAACCGGTTCGGGTTCGAGGTCACCAACGACGGGCGCACGCTTCTACTTCGGCAGCGAGGACGGCGCGGCGGACGCCCAGGCCGTGGTGGACGAGCTGGCCGCCCGCAGCGAGCCGGGCGAGTCGCTCATCGTGGGACCGACGGACCTGTCGCGGACCAACTACAGCGACTCGTTCTTCTACTACCTGTTCCCGGACCTGGAGCCCGGCACCCGCTACATCGAGATGGACCCCGGGCATCGCCGACGCCGAGGAGTCCGGGCTGGCCGACGAGCTGCGAGCGCAACGACTGGCTGATCCTGTCCGACGCGTGGAGCGGCTGGGACGAGCCCAACGACAGCGCCGAGGCGGCGGTCCCAGGAGGCCAACCAGGTGGTCCGGGACCGCTACTGCACGGTGCTCGACACCGACACGTTCCAGCTGCTGCAACGCTGCCGCTGACGCCTTCGGCGGGCCACGGGGGACGCGGGCCGCCCGCCTGAGGGAGTCCTTCAGGCGGCACCCCGCCCGCCGGTAGGCTTGTCCGGTGCCTGCCGTCCTCGTCGTGCCGACGTACCAGGAGGCGGAGAACATCGAGCCGGTTGCTGCGCGCCATCCGTGACTCGGTGCCCCGACCTGGACGTCATCGTCGCCGACGACAACAGCCCCGACGGCACCGGCAAGCTGGCCGAGGAGGTGGCCGCAGGAGCTGGGCGGCATCGAGGTCCTGCACCGACCGGGCAAGGCCGGCCTGGGCGCCGCCTACCGCCACGGGTTCCGCCACGCGCTGGACCAGGGCTACGACGTCGTCGGCCAGATGGACGCCGACTTCTCCCACGACCCCGCCGTGCTCCCGCTGCTCCTGGCCGCCGTCCAGGACGGCGCCGACGTGGCCGTCGGGTCGCGGTACGTCCCCGGCGGCTCCGTGCCCAACTGGACGTGGTTCCGGCGCAGCCTGTCCCGCTGGGGCAACGCGTACGCCCGCTTCATGCTCGGGCTCCGGCTCCGGGACGCCACCACGGCGTTCCGCGTGTACCGGGCCCCCGTCCTCGAGGCCATCGACATCGACGGCACCCGGGCCAACGGGTACCTGTTCCAGATCGAGACGGCCTTCCGCCTCTCCGACGTGGGTGCCGTCATCACCGAGCTGCCCATCACGTTCGTGGACCGGGTGGCCGGCAACTCCAAGATGGCCGTGGTGCGCACCATGGTCGAGACCGAGCTCCGGGTGACCTGGTGGGGGATCTCCCGGCGCGCCCCGGCCCTGACCCGTCGGTTCCGAACCACCCCACCGGGTCGGTACCTCGAGTCCAGGGTCCGCCCCACCGGGGCGCCCCCAGCGCCCTGAGGCGACCGTGGCGGTCCACGAACCTCCCATGGCGGCCGGCCCCGCGCTGGACGTCGCTCCGGACCCGGTGCCGCCGCCGCGGCCTCACGGACCGTCCGGCGCGTCGGGCGGCGGGTTCTGGCTGTTCCGGCGCCGGGGGCGGGAGCACATCCCGCCCCTCGGCCACCAGCCCGCCCTGGACGGGTTGCGGGCCGTCGCCGTGTCCGCCGTGCTCGTGTACCACGCCCGGTTCGGGTGGACCACGGGCGGCTTCCTGGGGGTGTCGACGTTCTTCACCCTGTCCGGGTTCCTGATCACCTCGCTGCTGCTGCGGGAGTGGGCCCGGTCGTCGTCGGTGGACCTGCGCCGGTTCTGGGGCCGCCGGTTCCGGCGCCTCCTGCCCGCCTCGTGGTTCACGCTGGCGCTGGTGCTGGCCATGGGGGCGGTCGGCATCTGGGACACCGACCAGCTCCGGTCGCTCCGCGGTGACGTGCCCTTCGCCCTGGCCGAGATCATCAACTGGCACTTCATCGCCCAGGACCGCACCTACGGCACCGACGTTCACCGCACCGTCGCCGCTCGAGCACTTCTGGAGCCTGGCCGTCGAGCAGCAGTTCTACCTGGTGCTGCCGTTGCTCCTGACCGGACTGCTGGCCCTGGGGCGCGGGGCACCGGCGCCCGCAGCGGTGGTGGCGGGGTGCGCCGGGTGCGCGTCGGCCCCGTCGTCGCCGTGCTGGTGGCGCTGGGCGCCCTCAGCGCCGTGGCCAACGGCGGTCCTGGCCCGGCTCCCTGGACCGCTCCTACTTCGGCACCGTGACCCGGCTGGCCGAGCTGGTCGTCGGCGCGGTGCTGGCCTGCGTGATGCTGCGGGGCTTCCGGGCCCGGACCGAGTGGGCCCGCCGCCTGCTGGTCGGCCTGGGCGCTGGTGGGCCTGGCCGGGACCCTCGCGCTCTGGCACGTGGCCACGGTGGCCTCCGACTGGATGTACCCGTGGGGGTTCCTGCTGGCCGCCGCCTGCACCTGCGCCCTCATCGCCGGGGCGCTCCAGGGCGGTGCCCTCGGGGCGGTCCTGTCCATGGCACCGCTGCTGTGGCTCGGGCGCATCACCTACGGCGTGTACCTGCTGCACTGGCCGGTGTTCCTGTGGCTCACACCGGAACGGGTCGGGTGGTCAGCCCTGGCCGTTGTTCGCCCTCCGCATGGCCGTGACGCTGGTCGCGGCCGGCCTGATGTTCCGCTTCCTGGAGCACCCCGTCCGCGTGGGCGCGCTCCTCCGGCCCCGCCAGGCCGCAGCCGTGGTGCCCGCCGCGGTGGTCCTGCTCCTGGTCTCCACCGTGCTGGTGACCGCCGACCTCCCCGGCCCGAGCAGCCTGCAGCTGGCCGCGGCGGACCAGGCGGAACGCTCCGCGGCCCAGCCCGCCGTTCCCGCCACCGTTCCCCCGGCGCCGGTCCGGGTGCTCGTGGTCGGCGACGAGCTGGCCGCGTCCGCCGACGGCGTCCTGGACGTCGGCGGCGACACCCCCATGCAGGTCACGGTGTCCGCCGCACCCGGCTGCGGCCTGGCCCTGGGCGGCTACGTCCGCCTGTCCGACGGCACGGTGGAGCGCGACACGGACCGCTGTGGGCAGGTCAAGGACCTGTGGGCGGACAAGGTGGCGGCCGGACCGGCCCGACGTGGTGGCGGTGTGGGGCGGCCTGCGGGACGTGACGGACCGCCGCTTCGACCCCGACACGCCGTGGCGGGCGCCGGGCGACCCCGTGCTCGACGACTTCCTGCGCAGCGACGTGGGGGAGCTGGTCGACCGGCTGGCCGCGTCGGGCACCAAGGTCGTGCTGCTGGCCACCCCCCACGTCCGCAACACCCAGCCGCCCACGCCCGGCCCGGCCCCCGTGGTGTCGCCGGACCCGGTCAAGGCCGCGCTGGCCGGCACCGAACGGGCCCGCGTGACCGAGGGTGTCCCCGCCGCGGGCTGGGCGGAGAACGACGACGCCCGCATCGACGCCTGGAACGCCCTCCTGGGGTCCGTCGCCATGTCCCGCGGCATCCCCTACCTGGACGTGGCGGCCCGGATGCGGACCTGGCCCGGGGGCGAGTTCGACCCCGAACGCCGTCCCGACGGCGTCGGCATCAGCCCCGTCGGGGGCGGCGGACCTGGCGTCGTGGTTGGCGCCCCAGCTGCGCTCGGTCCAACCACCGTTGGCCGCCGCCCCGGCCGCGGCGGTGGCGGCCGACGCGCCCGCTGCCGGACGCCCCGCCGGTGGAACCCCGCCGCACGGTGCCCTCCGGCCGGGCCGAGGTGCTGGTGGTGGGCGACTCGGTGGCCTACGGCTACGGCTTCGGCCTGACGGGGTGGGCCAGGGGCCGCTCGGACCTGCGTGCGGTCAACGGCGGACAGCTGGGCTGTCCCATCGCCCGGGGCGGCAGCTACCGGTTCCTGCGGGACATCGGCATCTTCGAGGACCGCTGCGACTGGTCCCGGCTCTTCCCCAAGTTCATGTCCGAACAGGACCCGGACGTGGTCGTGCTGTCCTCGGGCATCTGGGAGGTGGTGGACCGCCGGCTGCCCGGCGACGACCGCTGGCGCCACATCGGCCAACCGGAGGTGGACCGCTACCTCCTGCGGGAGTTCCTGTCCGCCATCGACACCCTGGGCTCGGATCGGGCCACGGTGGTGCTGCTCACCTACCCGCACTTCCAGGCCGGGGCGGACCAGGGCTACACGGACCTGCCGGAGTCCGACCCGGCCCGGGTGGACCGCCTCAACGAGCTGATGGCGGAGGCGGCTGGGCTGCGGCCGGGGGTCGCCACGGTCGTCGACGTGCAGGCGTGGCTGGCCCAGCAGCCGGGCGGCGAGAGGACCCGGCCAAGCGGCCGGACGGCCTGCACTTCCGGGACGACTACGTGCCCACCGTGGCGGCGTGGCTGGGCCCGCAGCTGGTGCGCATCGCCCGGACGGGGTCCGGCCCGGCCTGAGGCACCGGGGGCAGGGGGACCGGGGCCCGCAGGGAACCGGGGTCAGACGCCGGTGGAGGTGCGGGGGGCGGACCGGGGCACGACGGGGGCGTCCCGTCCGGTGCCCTGGGTGGAACCGGTGGTCCCGGTGCCCTCCTCGTGGTACTCCTCGTCCACGTTGACCGACCAGATGTCGTGGTCGCCCTTGCCCAGGATGTTCTCGACGGTCAGCATCGCCGTGAGCATCGAGTGGTCCTGGTTGTTGTACTTGTGCATGCCGTTGCGGCCCGACCGGGTGCACGTTGGGCGGTGTTGGCCGATCCAGCTCGTTGCAGCACCGCGACGTTGTCGTCGTAGCACGTCGTCGTAGACGGGGTACGCCTTGGGCTGCCGCACCACGTAGCCCGACTCGACCTTGGACGGGTCGACCAGGCCCGAGCAGGCCGAGCTCCGGGTGGCCACGGGCGATCAGCTCCTCGTCGGTGCGCGGTCCACAGCTCGTCGCCCTCGAACACGAAGTACTCGAGGCCCAGGCAGGTGTTGCCGTCCTTGACCAGGTACGGCGACCACGAGCCGAAGTTCTGGATGCGGCCGACCTTGACGTCGGGGGAGTGGATGTAGATCCAGTTGTCGGGGAAGCCGGCGGCCTCGGGCACGACCAGCGCGACGGTGAGGAAGTCGCGGAAGCGCAGGTCGTCCGCGGCGGCCAGCACCTCGGCCGGGGGCGGGGGGTCCATCGCCCGCAGCAGGTGCGGGAACGGCATCGACGAGATGACGTGGTCGGCGGGGTACTCGACCGCTCGCCGTCCGTCGGTCGGGCGCAGCACGGCGGTGGCCGCGGCCGTCGGGGTCGCGCCGGATGCCGCTCGACCGGGTCTCCATGAGCACCTCGGTGCCCGCGGCCTCGCACCAGCTCGGTGCAGCGCTCCCACATCATGCCGGGGCCGTACTTGGGGTACTGGAACTCCTCGATCAGGCTGGTGACCTGCTTGGCCTTGTCCTGCGACGGCCGGCGAACCTTGGCCCGGATCGGCTCCCAGACGGCGCTCCAAGATCGACATGCCCTTGATGCGCTGGGCGCCCCAGTCGGCGGAGATGGTCCGAGGCGGGCACGCCCCAGACCTTCTCGTTGTAGGTCTTGAAGAAGTGGTCGTAGAGCCGGCGGCCGTAGTTGGCCACGATGTAGTCCTCGAGCGTGTCCTGGTCCTTCGGCGGACGCACCTTGACCCACAGGTAGGACAGCACGCAGCGCACCGCCTCGATCGGAGCCGAGGTTCTGCAGCGCGTTCATCGGCTTGATCGGGTAGTCGTAGTACTTGCCCTGGTAGTAGATCCGGCTCATGCGGGGCCGCAGCAGGAAGTCCTCGTCGGGCAGGATCTCGTGCCACAGCGCCTCGACCTCGGCGCACCTTGGTGAAGAAGCGGTGGCCGCCGATGTCGAAGCGCTAGCCGTCGCGCTCGACCGTGCGGCTGATGCCGCCGACGATGTCGTCGGCCTCGAGGACGGTGGAGCGGAGCCCGGCCTTCTCAGCTCGTAGGCGGCGGTCAGGCCGGCCGGGCCGGCGCCGATGATGACGATGCCAGGGGCTCCTCGGGGCCGGCGGGCGCCTGGTCGGGGGAGGGGCGGGTGGTGCGCGGTGAGGTCGACCGGATCGGAGGGTGGGGAGGAGTCACTCATGGGAGGCTCGCCGGGCGCCGGGACGAGCAGCCGCGTGCGGCCACCCACCGTAGTCGCTGGTCTCCTTCCGATCGGAAACCCTCAGGCGGGCTGGAGGTGCCGGACCTCGCCCGCATCGGCCTCGAGGCGGCGGATGGCCAGGATCTGGTCGGTGCGGAAGCTGGCCATCCGTACCGACCAGCAGTCCACCGTGTGTCGGCCGTCGGTGCGGAAGAACGTGGTCATCGACTGCTCCTGCTGGTAGGCGTCGGCGCCGGCCACCTGTTCCACGGCGCCGTCCCGCAGGGTGACGTCGTAGGTGACCTCGGGGGCGGTGATGGTGCTCATGGACCAGACGGTACGGGGGTCGTCCTGTGGATCGATAGGGCCGTAACCATGTGATCTTCCGGGGGATCAGGGGTGGACGAGCGGTGGATGGGAGTGAGGTCGTCCACAGGGGTGGGAGTCAGGTCGCGCTGCGCCCTGTGTCCAGGCCCGCCAGGTCGTCCAGGACCTCACCCCACCGGCTGGCCAGCAGCAGGTGCCCCTGGCCCGGACAGCGCCGGATGGTCGCACCGGGGATCGCTGCGGCCAGCCGGCCGGCCAGCACCTCCGGCACCCAGTGGTCCCGGTCGCCCTGCCAGATGACCACGGGCACCCCGATGTCGGCGGGCTCGAAGCCCCAGTCCCGCCGCCAGGCCCGGTACTCCTCCTGCATGCCCGGCACGGACGTGGTGGCCTCCGCCACGGCGTCGTCGATGACGGTCCCGGCCGGCCCGGCCAGGACCGCGGCGTCGGCCGCCCCCCAGGTGCGCAGCACCATCCGCCCCGGAGCCGCCCCGGGCGGGCCCGTGGTCCGGCGCTCGGCCGTGCGAGCGGCCTCCCGGCGGACCATCCGGAACAGGGCGTCGGCGGCCATCCCGGGCACCCGGGCCCCCACCGACCCGAGGAGCACCCGGTCGGTGGTGCTGAGCGCCCGGCGCACCCCGGTCCAGGACAGGGGCGGCACGCCTGCCACCACCGCGACGGCCGGGACCCGGTCCGCCAGCAGTGCGGCCAGGGCCAGGGCGTACTGGCCACCCAGCGACCACCCCACGGCCCCGAGGGTCCGGTCGATGCCCAGGTGGTCCAGCACGGCGCCGGCGTCCGTCGCGAACGACCCCGTGGTCCGCCCCGGAAGGTCGCCCGAACCGGCGACCCCGGGCCGGTCGACGGCCAGGATCGACACGCCACGGTCCCGGGCCGCGTCGTGGCCCAGCGCCGCGTCAGCGCCGCAGGACAGGCCGCCGTGGCAGGACAGGACCACCGGGACGCCCGGGCCCGGGTCCGCCCCGTAGCGGCGGTAGGCCACCGCCCGGCCGTCGAGGTGGGCCGCGCCGTCGTCCACGGGCGGGGTCGGAGCCATCCGCCGACCGTACCGCCGGGACGCGCGACACTGCACCGGTGAGCGACGACCTGCTGGAGTACACCTGCCCCCGCTGCCGGCTGGAGGTGTCCGAGCCCTACTACGGCCCGTGCACGTCGTGCCGGACCACCCTGCGGGCCACCCAGGGCGGCGAGGCCAAGGCGGTCGCCGCTGCGGCCTACGAGCCCAAGATGAACGTCACGCCGAACGCGGTCGCCACCAAGGACTGAGCGCAGTCCTCCCGCCGGTCGGGTCAGTACCGGGCGATGGGGATGGGCGTGTAGCGGGGACCCCGCCTGGGTGCACCCCGTCCCGCGCCCTTGACCAGCCGCACCACCCGGGCCCGGTGTCCGGCCCACGGCGCCAGCAGCTCCAGCATCCGTTCGTCGCTGCCCCGGTCCTCACCGGCCAGGGCGTGGCACACGGTGTGGGGCACGTGCAGGTCGCCCAGCAGGACCGCGTCCGGGTCACCCAGGACGGAGGCGGCCAGGCCGGTCGCCGTCCACGGTCCCACGCCCGGCAGGCTCGTCAGGACCCGCTGGTACCCGGCGCTGCCGTCACGTCCGGCCCGTGCGGCCCGGTCGATGGCCGGCAGGGCCACGGCGATCCGTCCCACCGCGTCGGCCCGCCGCCGCTCCACGCCCAGGACGTGCCAGTCCGCCACCCCCAGGCCGGCGACCTGGCGAGGCGTCGGTGCCAGGCCGAGGCCGAGCGGTCCCGGGGCGCGGCGCCCCGTGGCGTCGGACCAACTGCCACCAGCTCCGGTGTGCCTCCCGGGTGGTGACCCGCTGGCCCAGCACGGTCGGGAGCGCGGCGTCCCAGGTGCTCCCGCCCGCCCCGAAGCGCAGGCCGACGCGCCGGCGGGCCATGCGGCCGACCAGGGGGTGCAGGTCGGGGCGGAAGCCGTCGGCGCGGTCCGCGGCGCCGACCATCGCCGGCACCTCGGCCAGGGCAACCTCGGCGCCGGGGCCCCAGGCCCGGGCCGCCACGCCGTCCGGCGTGCGCCGCACCTCCACGGTGGCCGGTCCGCTCCCGGTGTGTCGGGAGCGTGCCACCCGGTCCCGTCCGAACCACCACGTCGGGTCGGACGGGCCGCTGCTGAGGGGTCGGCAGGTGCGGACCAGGTCCAGGTCCCCCTCCACCGGGAAGGACGCCTCCACCGTGGCCTCGGTCATGCCGGCCCGGCCTCCTCCGCCGTGGCCTCCGCAGCCGCGGTCCGGGCCCAGCGGTAGTCCGCCTTGCCGGACGGCGAACGCACCAGTCGGTCCAGGCGGACGACCTGCTTGGGCAGCTTGTAGCGGGCGACGTGCTGCGCCCGGCCGCGGCCAGCAGGTCGTCGTCGGTCGGGTCCTGGCCGGGCCGGAGCTGCGACCAGCGCCACCACCTCCTCGCCCCACCGTGGCGACGGCCGGCCGCACACCACGGCGTCGAGCACCGCGGCGTGGGTCTTGAGCGCCGTCTCGACCTCCTCGGCGAACACCTTCTCCCCGCCGGTGTTGATGCACACCGAGTCCCGGCCGTGGAGCTCGATGCGTGCCGTCGGGCCGCCAGCCGGGCCCGGTCGCCGGCCACGGCGTGGCGGACGGCCGTCGACCTCCGGGAAGGTCGCCGCGGTCTTGGCCGGGTCGCCCAGGTAGCCGAGCGGCACCCGGCCGGACTGGGCCAGCCATCCGAGCTCGCCGTCGCCGGGCTCCAGCACGCCGGGTCAGGTCCTCGCTCAGGACCACCGCGGTGGCCGAGGGCGAGAAGGCGTCGCGGCGTCGTCGCCGGAGGCGATGTCGGACACGCCCTGGCGGCCGGACTCGGTGGAGCCCAGCACGTCGACGATGGTGAGGCCCGGGACCAGCTCCAGCAGCTCGGCCTTGAGGCTGCGGCGACAGCACGGCGCCGCCCGACAGCAGGTGGCGCAACGACGACAGGTCCGCCGGCACCCGTGGCGCAGGGCGTCGACCAGGGGACGGGCCATCGGGTCGCCCACCACCAGCAGCGACGTGGCCCGGTTGCGCTCGACCGTGTCCAGCACGTCGGCGGGGTCGACGTGCTCCGGGTGGTCCTGGATGATCACGGTGCCCCCGGCGATCCAGCACGACAGCGCGTTCCAGTGCGCGGCGCCGTGCATCAGCGGGGGAGCGGGCAGCGCCCGGACCGAGCCCCTGGCGGCGTCGACCAGCTCGTCGAGCGTGCTCGAAGTCGGTGCCGTCGCGGCGGCGCACGCCCAGCGCCGCGACCAGGAAGTCCTCCTGGCGCCACATCGCGCCCTTGGGCATGCCGGTGGTGCCGCCCGTGTAGCAGAGGTACAGGTCGTCGCCCGACCAGCCGGCCGACCAGGTCGTCGGGCAGCTCCGGCGATCGCCGCGGCCAGCGCGGCCTCGTAGTCGAGCGCGCCGGGGAGCAGACCGTGACCGCGTGCCGTCGGCGACCTGCAGGATCAGCGCGGGTGGCGCGGCGCAGGGTCGGGAGCACCTCGGCCAGCATCGGGGCGAAGCACTCGTGCACCACCACCGCCGCGGGCCGAGGCGTCGTCGAGCAGGTAGCGCGAGCTCCTCGGCCACGTAGCGGTAGTTGACGTTGAACGGCGCGCAGCGGGCCTTCCAGGCGCCGAGCATGCCCTCCAGGTACTCGTTGCCGTTGTGGAGGTAGAGCGCGACGTGGTCGTGCACGGACCGCCAGCGGTCGCCATCGCCGAACGGCGCCGGTGGCGGCCGAGGCCGGCGTCGTGCAGCACCGCGGGCCAGGCGGCGGGTGCGGTCCTGCATCAGGGACCAGGACAGCGTCCGGTCCCGGAACACCAGGCAGTCGCGGTCGGGGTGGCGCGGCCGCGATCGCCTCGCAGATGACCGGCGACGTTCAGCTCCACGGGCGGGACCTCATCGGGGACACCTCATGGGTCGAGATCATGGCAGGCTCCCGGCATGGCCGAGCAACCTGTGGTGCGACTGGAACGAGTGGCGGACGAGGGACCGGAGTCGGGCATCCGGATCCTGACCATGGACCGTCCCGAGCGGCTGAACGCCATGAACGGCGCGCTCATCGACCAGCTCCACGAGCGGCTGGGCGAGCTGCGGGCCGACCAGGACGCCCGGGTGGTGATCCTCACCGGCGCGGGCCGGGGGTTCTGCTCCGGGCTGGACCTGCAGGACTCGCCGCCCACCGGGATGGCATCCAGTGAAGGCCGGGGCCGCATGCAGCGGGGCATGGACCTGCAGCAGCGCATCGCCACGCTGGTGCCGCTCATGCGGTCGTTGCGCATCCCGGTGATCGCCGCGATCAACGGTGCGGCCTCCGGCGGCGGCCTGGCGCTGGCCCTGGCGTCCGACGTGCGGATCGCGGCGGAGTCGGCCAAGTTCAACGTGGCGTTCGTCCGCATCGGCCTGTCCGGGTGCGACATCGGCGTGTCGTGGCTGCTGCCCCGTTGGATCGGCGCGTCCCGGGCCTTCGAGCTCATGCTCACGGGGCGGATGGTCCTGTCCGACGAGGCGGAGCGGATCGGCCTGGTGAGCCGGGTGGTGCCGGACGACCAGCTGCTGGCCGCCGCGCTGGAGACCGCGGGCCAGATCTGCGCCAACAGCCCCGCCGGCGTCTGGATGACCAAGGAGGTGATGTGGAGCCAGTTGGAGGTGGGCAGCCTGCAGGCCGGCATCGACCTGGAGAACCGCACGCAGATCCTGACCTCGTACACCGAGGACATGGCGGAGGCGGTGGGCGCCTTCCTGGCCAAGCGCCCGCCCGAGTACCGGAACCGCTGATGCCCGCTCCCGCCACCCGCCCGGCGTGGGTCGCCGCGGCCCGGGACCTGGCCGACCGCCACTCGGTCCTGGCCGGGATGCACGAGCGGCACGGGCCGCCGACGGTGGGGCCGGGGCCCGCGCCGGGGACCGGTTCCAGGCACTGGCGTCGTCGATCGCGTACCAGCAGCTGGCGGGTCGGGCCGCCGCCACCATCTGGGGCCGCGTGGTGGACACGGTGGGAGCGCCGTTCACGCCGGAGGCCGTGCTGGCCGCCGGTCCGGAGCGGCTCCGGGCCGCGGGCCTGTCCGGGGCCAAGACCGTGGCCCTGCTCGACCTGGCCACCAAGGTGCACGACCGGACCGTCCGCCTGGAGCGCATCGCCCGGCTGCACGACCAGGAGGTGATCGACCACCTCACCGTGGTGCGCGGCATCGGGCCGTGGACGGCGCAGATGTTCCTGTTGTTCGACCTGCGCCGCCTGGATGTGTGGCCCACCGGTGACTACGGCGTGCGGGCCGGGCTGGGTCGGGCCCTGGGCCTGTCCGAGCCGCCCACGGAGAAGGAGATGGCGGCGTTGGGGGAGCCGTACGCCCCGTACCGGTCCGTGGTGGCGTGGTGGTGCTGGCGGGAGGTCGACACGGTGACGCCGGCGACCTGAGCACCGGGCCGTGGCCCGACCGGGGACCGGTCCCCGGTCGGGGCATCACGTGACGCCTCGTTCAGTGTCAGGGGGTCTCGGTAGCGTCCTCTGCATGTTCGAGCCGCACGGGGAACCTCATGAAGCACCCCGGTCGGGGGAGCCAGGATCCGGGGCCCCCGGCCGTGCCCAGGGCTCGGTGGCGTCGGGGGACCTGGTCCGGGCCGCCGGTGCGCTGGCCGGGCTGGATGCCGGCGGCCTGTCGGACGACGCGGCCCTCGCCGTCCTGGACGACCTGGAGGAGGCCCGCCGCGCCGTGGACGCGGTCACCTGCGACCTGGTGTCGGAGGTGGACTTCCGGGGACTCACCCTGGCCCGCTTCGGCATGCAGACGCCGGCGGCGTTCGGCGTGCGGTACGGGTGGCCCGCGGCCAAGGCCAAGCAGTTCCTGGGCGTCGGCCGCACGGTGCGCAGGCTTCCCCACGTGGGTGACGCGCTGACGGGACGGGACCATCAACCTGCACCACGCAGATGTCATCTGCCGCGCCGCCAACCCCAGGGTGGTGGACGTCATCGCCGGCTGCCAGGAGGAGCTGGTGGCGCTGGCCGGCGGTGTGCGCTTCGAACGCTTCGCCCGGGACGTGGCCGCGCTGGCGGACCTGGCGGACCAGGACGGTGGCCATGACCCCCGCCCGGAGGACAACCGCCTGAGCGTGGCGGACGGTCCGGAGGGGTCGCTCGTGCTCAAGGGCACCTTCGTCGGTGACCTGGCTGCGTGCCTGCGCCATGCGCTGGAGGCCCGGGCGGACAAGCTCTTCCGGGCCCACCGGGAGGATCGGCGCCAGTGCCCGGAGCTCGCCGCCCCCACCCGGGGCCAACTCCTGGCAGAGGCGCTGGCGGAGCTGGTCCGGGCCGGTCACGCCGCTGGTGGCAGCCGGGCGCCGGTGGTGGACGTCACCCTCGTCCTGCCCGCCACGGCCGTCCCGCCGCCGGACGGCGTCGGCTCCGGAACCGGCGCCGGCGCCGGCGGGTCGGTGCTGGGGACCCAGGTCGGGCGCTGCACGGACGTCGCGGGCCTCCGCTACTCCACCCACACCGTCAAGCTGCTGTGCTGCGACGCCCGCTTCCATCCGCTGGCGGTGAGCGCCGCCGGGGTGCCGCTGGACCTGGGGAGCACCGTCCGCCTCGCCAACCGGCACCAGCGCCGGGCAGCCTCCGTCCGGGACGGCGGGTGCGTCTTCCCCGGCTGTGACGCCCCACCGTCGTGGACCGACCTCCACCACGTCATCCACGCCGGCCCGGACGGCCCCACGGACATGTGGAACCTTGCGTCGTTGTGCCGGCGCCACCACGGCATCGTCCACCGCCGGGGCTGGTCCATGACTGCGGACGGGGAGCAGTGGTTCACCTTCACCACTCCCGCCGGCACCACGGTCGGGAGCCAACGCCACGGCCGCCAGCGGGACCGACAACCCTCGCCCCGGTAGGGGCCAGAACGCGACCTTGTCGGCGTGCGACCGCTGAGGAGTCAGATCCCTACAAGTTCGGCGGGTGCGGGACCGGACCGACGTGCTGCAAGACTCGGACCTGTGGCGACGACGGACGATCCGGCCGACCTGAGGGAGCTCCTGCAACCGACCGCGGTGCTGGATCGCGTCCGGGCGACCGAGTTCGCCCGCCTGGACGCAGCCGGCCACGTGTACCTCGACCACACCGGGGCTGGCCTGTATCCGCTGTCCCTGGTCGACGGCCACCTGGCCATGCTCCGCACCCACGTGCTGGGCAACCCTCATTCGGTCAACCCCACGTCACGCCCTGCCACCGACCTGGTCGAGTCGGCCCGGGCCGCGGTCCTGGCCCACGTCGGAGCGGACCCGGCCGAGTACGCGTGCATCTTCACCGCCAACGCCACCGGCGCGCTCAAGCTGGTGGGCGAGTCCTACGGCTTCGGGGCGGACCGACCGCTGCTGCTCACCTCGGACAACCACAACTCGGTCAACGGCATCCGGGAGTTCGCCCGGAGTACCGGCGCCCCGGTCCGCTACCTCCCGGTCCACGCTCCCGACCTCCGGCTGGACCCGGACCGGGTCGACGACGCGTTGGCCGCCGGCCCGCCGGGCCTGTTCGCGTTCCCGGCCCAGTCCAACTACTCCGGCGTGCAGCACCCGCTGGACCTGGTGGCCCGGGCCCGGGCACTGGGCTGGGACGTGCTCCTGGACGCCGCCGCCTTCGCCCCCACCAACGCGGTCGACCTGGAGGCGATCGGCGCGGACTTCCTGGCCGTGTCCTTCTACAAGATGTTCGGCTATCCCACCGGGGTCGGAGCCCTCGTCGCCCGCCGATCGGCCCTGGCCCGGCTGCGCCGGCCGTGGTTCGCCGGCGGCACCATCGCCATCGCGTCGGTCGTCGCGGACGGCCACCGCCTGGTGCCGGGCCACGCCGGGTTCGAGGACGGCACGCTGAACTTCCTGTCCCTGCCGGCGGTGGAGCAGGGCCTGGCGTTCCTCAACGGCATCGGCATGACCACCGTCCACGACCGGGTCACCACCCTCACCGGCTGGCTGCTGGACCGGATGGGCGGGCTGGAGCACGCCACCGGACGCCCGCTGGTGCGCATCCTCGGCCCGACAGACACCCGGTCCCGGGGCGGCACCATCACCTTCACCCTGTCGGATCCCGGTGGCGCCGAGCTCAACGACCGCCGCGTGGAGGAACTGGCCTCCGCCGCAGGGATCTCGTTGCGCACCGGGTGCTTCTGCAACCCGGGGGCGGGGGAGACCGCTCAGGACATCGTGGCTGCCGACCTGGAGCCGTTCCTCCGTGGGACCGGTCCCGTCACCCTGTGCGAGGTCGACGAAGCCGTCCGGGCCCGTCGCGGCAGCGGCGTCAGCGCCCTCCGGGCCTCCGTCGGCCTGGCCACCAACGCGGCCGACGCCATGGCGTTCCTGGAGTTCCTGGCCGGGTTCGTGGACCGGCCCGTGCAGGACCTGGGTGCGGTGCCGCCCCTCCCCGGCCCGGGCCCGGACACCGCCTGAGCGGGCTCAGTGCACGCCGGGTGCTGCCACCGGGGTCTCCAACGGGAAGTGGCAGGCCACGTAGTGCTCGTCGGCCGACCTGCTGCATCTGGGGCTCGACCTGGGCGCAGACCTCCTGGGCCCGGTCGCACCGGGTGCGGAACCGGCAGCCCGCAGGGCGGGTCGATCGGCGACGGCAGCTCGCCCCCCAGGTGGCCGCGTCGAATCCAGTTCGACCGCCGGGTCCGGCAGCGGGATCGCAGCCAGCAGGGCCCGGGTGTAGGGGTGGGCCGGCGCGGCGTACAGCCGTGTCCGGCGGTCCGATCTCGCACATCTTGCCCAGGTACATGACCGCCACCCGGTCCGAGACGTTCTTGACCACGGCCAGGTCGTGGGCCACGAACACCAGCGTCAGCCCGTAGCGGGCCTTCATGTCCTCGAGCAGGTTCAGGATCTGGGCCTGCACCGACACGTCGAGGGCGGACACCGGCTCGTCGCAGATGATGAGCTTGCGGGTCGGTGATCACGGCCCGGGCGATCGAGATGCGCTGGCACTGGCCGCCGGAGAACTCGTGCGGCTTGCGCTCGGCCGCGGCCTGCGGGTCGACGCCCACCGCCGTGAGCACCTCGGCGACCTTCGCGGCCCGCTCCTCGTCGGTGCCGATCTTCCAGATCTTGAGGGGCTCCTCGACGATCTGGGTCACGGTGCGGCGCGGGTTCAGCGACGAGATCGGGTCCTGGAAGATCATCTGCAGTCTGCGGCCGCAGTCCGCCGCAGCTCCTCGCCCGCCAGGGCGGTCAGCTCCGTGCCGTCCAGGCGGACCGACCCCCGGGTGGGCGGCGGCAGCTGCATGATCGGCCTTGCCGGTGGTCGACTTGCCGCAGCCCGGACTCGCCCACCAGGCCGAGGGTCTCGCCCGCGGCGACGTCGAAGGAGATGTTGGAGACCGCCGAGACCTTGCGGCCCCGGCCGACCGGGAAGTCCACGACCAGGTTCTCGACCCGGAGCAGGACCTCGTCGGCGCGGTCGCAGGTGCGCGGTTCCGCTGCCGGCCATCAGGCCTGACCTCCGTCGATGGGTGGGGCCGGCGGTGCCGGGGGTGCGGGCGGCGGTGCCGGCGGAGCGGGCGGCGGTGCCTGCGGGGGAGTCGGTGGCGCGGGTGGCGGCGACATGGCCATCGATCCGTTGGGCCTCCAGCCGGTCCTCGACCTCCTGGGTCTCGGGGGAGCCGACGGGGTAGAAGCAGGCGAAGAGGTGGCCCGGGGTCGGTCGGGCTCGGCCTGCAGCGTCGGGTCGCTCCTCGCGGCACCGGTCCTGGGCGTAGGGGCAGCGGGGACTGAAGGCAGCAGCCCGTCGGCGGGTTGACCAGGTCCGGCGGCCGACCGCCGATGGCCGCCAGCCGGGTGTGGGAGGCGTCGGTCCAGCTTGGGGATGGCGGACGAGCAGCGCCTCGGTGTACGGGAGCCGCATCTCGCGCGAACAGCACCGCGGTCGGCGCCTGCTCCACGATGCGGCCCGCGTACATCACGGCGATGTCGTCGGCCCGGCCGGCGACGACACCCAGGTCGTGGGTGACCAGGATCATGGCCATGTAGCGCTCGCGCTGCTGGTCGGCGAGCAGGTCCAGGATCTGGGCCTGCACGGTCACGTCGAGCGCGGTGGTGGGCTCGTCCGCGAACAGCAGCTTGGGGCCGCAGGCCAGCGCCACGGCGATGACCACGCGCTGGCGCATGCCGCCGGACATCTCGTGCGGGTAGGACCGGAAGCGCTTGTCGGGCTCGGGGATCTTGACCGCCCGCAGCAGGGCGACGGCGGTCTCCTTGGCCTCGGCCTTGTCCATGTCCAGGTGGAACCGGAGCGACTCGGTGATCTGGTGGCCGATCTTCATGACGGGGTTGAGCGCGGTCATCGGGTCCTGGAAGACCATCGCCATCTCGGTGCCCCACAGCGTCGCGGTAGCTCGTCGCTCGGAGAGCTCGGAGATCTCCTGTGCCCTCGAAGCAGCACGCTGCCGGAGCGGATCGGCGGTGCGGGGCAGCAGGCCCATGATCGACCGGGACAGCACCGACTTGCCGGATCCGGACTCGCCCGACGATGCCGAGCGTGCGGCCACGCTCCAGGGTGAACGAGACGCCGTCGACGGCCCGGACCATGCCCCGGGGGGTGCGGAAGTGGGTGTCGATGTCGCGGACCTCCAGCAGCGTGGCCGCGCGCCGGGCATGCCGCTGGGTGCCGGTCCGTCGATGACCTCGCTGGCGGCTCACAGCACGCTCTCCCGGACGCTCGAAGCGCTTGCTGACCACGTCGCCCAGGTAGTTGAGCGCCAGCACGGTGAGGAACAGCACGATCGACGGTGAAGATCACGATCTGCGGTGAGCGCCGGAGCTGGTCCCGGTTCTCGGCGATGATGTTGCCCCACGACGGGGTGGGCAGCTGCACACCCGACGCCGAACAGGCTCAGGCCGCCCTCGGCCACGATGGCGATGCCGACGCCGAGCAGCGCGATGGACAGCATGGCCGGGAACACGTTGGGCAGGACCTCGCGGAACATGATCCGCCAGCTCTTGGCGCCCATGGCCCGGGCGGCCAGCACGAACTCCCGCTCGGACCAGGTCAGGGTGTTGGCCCGGGTGATGCGGCCGAGGATCGGGATGGACACGATGCCCAGGCCCAGGATCACCACGCCGATGCGCCGGGTCGCTGGACACGTCGTCGCCGGCGGCCAGCACCGTCACCAGCGACAGGGCCAGCACGAACTGGCCGGGATGGCCAGCAGGATGTTCATGAGCGGGGTGACGATGGTGTCGACCTGGCCCCGGAAGAACCCGGTGATCAGGCCCGAGCAGGCCACCGATGACCAGGCCGAAGATCACCGCACCGAAGCCCGACGGCGAACGACGACCGGGTCCCGTAGATGATGCGGGACGAGCAGGTCGCGGCCGTTGGCGTCGCCGCCCAGGATGTGGCCCGGCGACCGGGCCCTGAGCGGGCGATCTCGGCGAAGGACTCGTTGGGGTCCGGGATGCGGCAGCAGCGGGGCGATGATGGCCAGCACCAGCAGGCCGCACGATCCAGATGATGGCCAGCCACGCGCCGACGCCGAGCCGCTTCTTCTTGCGGCCGCCGACGGGGATCGGGCTCGATCTGGTCGGACTCGACGAGCCAGGCGCGTGACACCTCGACCGACGGGTCGAGGTGGCGACTGCGACGCTCGTGTCACGAGCGATCGTCATCGGGCATTGCGGATCCGTGGGTCGAGGACGGTGTACAGGAGGTCGACGGCGAAGTTCACCAGCACGTAGAGGATGGCGATGATCGCCACCATCGACTGGAACGCGACGATCTGGCGGGTGGCGATGGCCTCGGCCAGCAGGTAGCCCATGCCGGGGATCGCGAAGACGACCTCGACGATCAGCGCCCCGCCGATCAGCGTGCCGACGTTGAGCCCGGCCACCGTGAGCAGCGTGAGCGATGAGGGCCGCAGGGCGTGGCGGAACAGGATGCGCCGGTTCTTGATGCCCTTGGCCTTGGCCATGGTGATGAAGTCCTGCTGCAGCGTGGCGATCATGTCGCTGCGCAGCAGGCGCATGTAGACGGCCACCTGGCCCACGGCCAGCGTGATCGACGGGCAGGACCACCGTCTCCAGGTGCGCGGCGGGACTGTCGGTGAGTTCTCGAAGCCCGGACGCGGAACCACCCGAGTTTGACCCCGACGTAGTACTGGAGGACGAAGCCGAGCGCGAACGTGGGAATGGCCAACATGGCGAACGCCTGGTGTTGGACATTCGGTCGAACCAGGTGCCGTTGCGGTACGCGGTCAGCACGCCCAGGGGGATGGCGATGATGAGCGCGATGACCTGGGCGTAGATCATGAGCTGGAGCGAGATCCGACAGCGACGGCCACACCCGGTCCGCCACCGGTCGCTTGGAGCTGACCGTGTAGTAGTTGCCCAGGTCGCCCGGTCACGAAGCCGCCGAGCCAGGCGCCGTAGCGGACGATGAACGGTCGATCCAGGTTGAGGTCCTGCCCGGACCTCCTCCCGCTGCTGCGTCGCTGCCGAAGGGCACCAGCACCTCGACCGGGTCGCCGGGGAGCAGCTCCAGCAGCAGCGACGCGAACAGGGTCACCAGGATGACGGTGATGATGAGTTGGCCGAGTTTCTTGAGGATCCCCACGGACCTCGGTCCCGATCGGTGATGGAGTGGGACGCGATCGGGGCCCGCACGTCGGTGCGGGCCCCGGCGCCGTCACGACGGACGGTCACTGCTCGACCCACATGCCCGATGACCGGGTGGCCGGTGGCCAGGCCCTCGAAGGGCTCGGAGCCGTCGGGGAGGTCGGGTCCGAAGACGCCCGCCACGTCGGGGGCCGTGGCGATGTCCCACTGCGTCCAGTTGAACCAGAGGTTGTAGACCTGGTCGCCGAACAGCTTGTTGATCGTCCTCGTAGATCTGCTGGCGGCCTTGTCCGGGTCGGGCTCGGCCCGGCCCTGCGTCGAGCAGCGCGTCGATCTCGGGGTCGTTGATGCCGCCGAAGTTCACCGGCGAGCCGACTGTCCACCAGACGTACTGGCCGTCGGGGTTGCCGCCGGGGTGGTTGCGCCAGGACATGCGCCTGCCAGTCGCCGCCGAGGGCGGTGTTGATCAGCGCCGCCTGCTCGACCTGCGGATCGATGACCTTCATGCCGGCCTTCTCGGCCTTCTCCTGGAGGAACTGCACCGACTTGATCGTGCAGGGGTCGTGGTGCCGACAGGATGGTGAACTCGAGGTCCTGGCCGGTCTCCTCCTCGTACTTGGCGACGTAGTCCTTGGCCTTCTCCAGGTCGTACTCGGGGAACCCGGCGTCCTCGAGGTAGCCGATCTCGCCCGGTGGCGAACGGGCCCGACGCCATCGTGAACAGGTCCAGGTTGCGGACCTTGTTGAAGGTGTCGCGGTCGAGGGAGTAGGCCGCGGCCAGGCGGGCGTTCAGGTTGTCGAACGGCGCCTTGGACATGTTGAACATGATGTAGGCGACCTCGGCGAAGTCGGTCGGACTCCACCAGGTTGACTTGCCCGCCGTCGGCCTCGGAGCGCAGGGCGTCGATCTGCTCGGCGCCGGAGGTGTGCATGGCGTTGAGTCGCCGCCGAGCAGGGCGTTGACCCGGGCGTCGCCGTCGAGGATCGGGACGGAACTCGATCTCGTCGAGGTAGGGCAGCTGGTTGCCGTCGGCGTCCTTCTGCCAGTAGTCGGGGTTCTTGGTCGGCCACGAACTTCTCGTTGACCTTCCACTCCTTGAGCTTGAACGGCCCGGTGCCGATCAGGTTGGTGTCGCAGGTCTCGGGGTCGTCCAGCTGGGCCTGGGCCATGATGCCGATGCGCCCGGAGCCGTAACAGGTAGGCGGGGAACGACGGCCACGGCGACTTCATGGTGACCTTCACCGTCATGGGGTCCACCACGTCGACGGCCGCGATGTTGTCGAACACGAAGATGAACAGCAGCGGCTTGCGGGCCGGGTAGGCGCCCCGGTAGGCGTCGAGGTTGTTCTTCACGACGTGGCGTCGAGCGCCGTGCCGTCGTGGAACTTGACGCCCTCGCGCAGGTTGATGGTCCACTCGGTGAAGGTGTCGTTGGGGGTCGACGCGACTCGGCCAGGTACGGCATGTACTCGGCCTTCTCGTTCGGGACGGTCAGCGTGTCGTAGATGGCCCGGGCGACCTGGATGCCGGCGATGGCCAGCTGGCCCTCGGCGCAGGCACCAGCCGCCGGAGGTCTCGCGCCTCGAGGCCGTAGGTCACCTTGCCGCCCGGTGTCGGCGTGCCGGGCCTCCTCGCCGGAGCCGCCTCGTCCTGGTCGCCGCCGCCGCCGCTGTCGTCCCCGCCGCCGCATGCCGCGGCGACGAGCGACACCGCCAGCAGCAGTGCCACCAGCACCGACCATCGCTTCCGATTGGATGCGAGTTGAACGTCGTGTCCCCCTGGGTGGTCGCACGTCGACACCCTGTACCGGGTCGTCGCTCGTCACGGGGCACTGATGCTCGATCACGCGGCCGTGACCGCTCTGTGACGGCCATCACAAGTGGGCGCACTTTAGTCCTGCGCGTGCCCTGTCAACGACCACGCGGTCGCATCGCGGGTCCGTCGATCCGCGGGCTCCGGGCCGGTGATCAGGTCAGCTCGAGCGGGACGGCGCCGCGTAGTCGCTCGCGCGCTGCGTCGACGATGTCGACGTACTCCTGGCTGCGGTTGTAGGTGAAGTAGCGCCCGGCGCAGGCCGCCGCGCTCGTCAGGCCCGGCCCGGAACGGCACAGGTAGACGCCGGCGCCGAGCGGCGGCGTCGAAGAGGTTCTGCGGGTCGGCCTGTCCGTCGCCGGTCCCGTCCCGGCCGACCGTCCTCCAGGTGCCGGGCAGGAACTGCATCGGCCCCACGGCCCGGTCGGTCCGGTGGCGGTGCCGTCCAGGCCGCCGCCGTCGCTGTCGGGCACCACGGCGAACGTGTTGGAGCCGTCGAGCGTCGGGCCCGTAGATCGGGCGGCGCGACCACGTCCGTCGACCGCCCAGCTCGCTGCCCCGGTAGGTGCCGTGGCGGCTCTCGGTCCGGCCGATGCCGGCCAGCGCCCACCAGGACACCCCGCAGGCCGGGTCGGTCGCGGCCATGGTGCGGGCCGCCCGCCAGTAGGCGTCGAGGGCGAGGCGGACATGTCGGTGCCGTCGATCGTCGGCGTTCAGCCGGGCCAGCGTCCACGCGCCGGCCGGCCTCGGCCGACTGGCCTGCGGCCCGCGCTCCAGCGAGCCGCTGAGCCGGTCGCGCCGTTCGGCCAGGGTGGCGGACCGGCGGGCCAGGTCCGTCTCCCGCCCCGCCAGGTCGTCGCGCTCGGACCGCAGGGCGTCCAACCGCCGGGCCAGCGAACCGCTCCTGGTCCACGCTGCCGACGGTGGCGGTCCGGGCCAGCATCCGTTGGCGCTGCAGGTCCGCCACCCGCTCCACGTCGATGGACGGGTCCAGGCCCTCGAGCTGGTCGAACCCGGACGACGAACCACTCCGATGGCGATGGCCCGCAGGTCGCTCCCGGACCCGGGCCAGGCCGGCCTCGGCCTTGTCGATCTGGGCGTCGCGGCGGGTCAGGAGGCCGCGGGTGCCGGCCAGGTCCGCGTCCACCGTGACCAGCTCGGCCGCGGTGCGGTCCAGGTCCTCGCTGTTCCCGGCGGAGCCGCGGACGACAGGGCGTCCAGGTCGCGCCGGGCGGCGTCGAGCTCCGGCGAGGACGCCGGCACCGCGGCCACCTCGGGGCTCAGGCCCGGCGCCGGGGGCCGGCGCGGGGACCTGGCGCGCCGGCCGGCGCCGGCCACAGCGGCGAACGTCAGGCGGCGAGCGGCGACCGCCAGCGCCGTTGCCAGGGCGGCGACGGACGGCGGCCGGCGTGCGGCGCGACGGGGTCGCCGCTCACGCCCAGTCGCCCCGCTCCGCGAGGACCTCCCGCAGCACCGAGGGCCGGTCCGTCATGATCCCGTCGACGCCCAGGTCCAGCAGGCGGTGCATCTCGGCGGGGTCGTCGATGGTCCACACGTGGACCTGGCACCCGCCGGGCGTGCGCGGCAGCGACGAACGCCGGGCGTGACGATCTCCACCTTGCGGTGCCGCACCGGCACCTGGAGGCAGGCTGGTACGGCGCGGCCGCACGGCGGCGGGTGGCGCCGCCGACCTTGGTCGCCGCCAGCAGGCGCGGCGATCTCCCGGGGGCCCGCCGCGCGTGCACAGGTCGGGCCCGAGCAGCGGCCCGCAGCCGGCGCAGGCGGTCGTCGGAGAAGGCCCCGACGCAGACCCGGTCGCAGCGCACCGTGGCGCCGCAGGGCGGCGACCAGGGCGACCACGGACGGGTCGGACTTGGGGTCGATGTTGAACCGGACCTCGGGGAAGGCCTCGAGCAGCTCGTCGAGCGTCGGGATCGGGCTCGGTGCCGCCGATGCGGGCCTGCGCGCACCTCGCTCCAGCGGGAGCTCGCGCGAGGCACGCCGGTGCCGTCGGTGACCCGGTCCAGGCGCGTCGTCGTGGAAGGCCACGAGCACGCCGTCGGCGGTGAGGTGCACGTCGGTCTCGAGGTAGCGGAAGCCGAGGTCGATCGCGGCCCGGAACGCCGCGCACGGTGTTCTCCGGCGCGGCCTCGGTGCCGCCCCGGTGGGCGATCGCCAGCGGGCGCGGATGGTCCAGGTACGGGTGCGCGGCACCACGGCGTCAGGGTACCGGTCGCGCCGGCCGATGGGAGAGTGGTGCCGGTGCACGACGAGCCCTCCCGGGACGCGCGCCGGGCGCCTCGACCGCCGGGCCTCGGGCCCGGTCGCGTTCGGCATCGTCGCGGCGATCCTGCCGGTGTTCCTGCTGGGCTCGCTGTCGATCGAGATCCGCGGCCGAGCTCGGCTACGGCGAGGCCACCGGCCGGGCTGGTCCTGGCCGCGTTCTTCGGCGCGAGCGCCGTCGTGTCGTCGCGGATCGGCGCGGGTGATCGACCGCGTCGGACCCCGGCGGGCGCTGACGGCCGCGCTCGCCGGGGTCGGTCGTGCTGCAGGCTGCTGATCGGCGGCGTCGGCGCGGCATCCGGCGGTGCTCGGCGCTGCTGGCCGCTGCGGCCGGCATCTGCAACGCCACCGCGCAGCTGTCGGCCAACGTGTTCATCGCCCGCGACCTGCCGCTGCAGCGCCAGGGCCTCGGGCTTCGCGGTGAAGCAGTCGGCCATGCCCGGCGCGTCGCTGCGTCGCCGGGCTGACGCTGCCGGCGATCGCCCTGACGCTCGGCTGGCGCTGGGTCTTCGTCGCTCGGCGCCGTGCTCGCCGGCGCCGCTGCGCTGGTGCGCTCGTCCGGCTCCGCCGGTCGCACGAGCCGCGCAGTCCGGTCGCGCGACGCCACGGCGCGGCCGGCACGCGAGGACCCGCCGCCGCGCGGGTGCGCTGGGCTCGCTCGCCGTCGCCGCCGCGCTTCTCGACCGCTGCGGCGATCACCCTCGGCGGCTTCTTCGTCGAGTCCGCGATCGACGCCGGGATCGCGCACGGGCGTCGCCGGGCCTGGCCTTCGCCGTCGGGCAGCCTGATCTCGATCGTGGTCCGGCTCGGCGGTCGGCGTCGCGGCCGACCGCCGCCCGGGCAACCTGCTCGGCGTCGTCGCGGCGATGATCGCCCTGGGCGCGCTCACGTCGGTGTGGTTCACCTGGCGCAGCCCCGCGGTGCAGCTGATCGGCGTGCCGCTCGCGTTCGGTGCGGGGTGGGCCTGGCCGGGGCTGTTCAACCTGTCGGTCGTGCGGGCCGCGCCCGCGGTTCCCGGGTCGCGCCACCGGCATCACCCAGACGGGCACCTACGTCGGCGGCGCGGCCGGGCCGATCGTCTTCGGCGCGGTCGCGGAGACGGCCGGCTACTCCGCCGCGTGGTGGCTCGCGGCGCGCTCGGCCTCGGGGCCGCGGCTGCGGTGCTGGTCGGTCGCGCGGTGCTCGACCGGCGCGGCGCTCCGACCGGATCCGGCGCCGCGCTAGCTGGTCCGGTACCAGTCCTCCTGGGCGACCTGCGCGGTGTACTCGTCCTTGAGCAGCCGCTTGTAGAGCTTGCCGGTCGGGTGGCGGGGCAGCTCGTCGCGGAAGTCGATCGAGCGGGGGCACTTCACGTCGGCCAGGTGCTCCCGGCAGTAGGCGATGAGCTCGGCCGGCCAGCGCGTCGGCGGCCGCGCTCGTCGGCGGGCATGCTCGACCGGCTGCACGACCGCCTTGACCTCCTCGCCGAAGTCCTCGTTGGGCACGCCGAACACGGCGACGTCGACCACCGCGGGATGCATGGTCAGGACGTTCTCGGCCTCCTGGGGGTAGATGTTCACCCCGCCCGAGATGATCATGTACGCCTTGCGGTCGGACAGGTAGAGGAAGCCGTCCTCGTCGACGTGGCCGATGTCGCCGAGCGTCGACCACCCCTCGCGCGTGGTAGGAGTCCTTCGTCTTGTCGGGGTCGTTGTGGTAGCTGAACTGCGCCTCGGACTCGAAGTAGACGGTGCCGGTCTCGCCCGACGGGGAGCTCCTCGCCGTCCTCGTCGACGATGTGCAGCACGCCCGACCAGCGGCTTGCCGACGGTGCCCTGGTGGGCCAGCCAGTCCTCGGAGTTCGCCCAGCAGAACCCGTTGCCCTCGGTGCCCGGCGTAGTACTCGTGGATGACCGGGCCCCACCAGTCGATCATCTGCTCCTTGACCGGGACCGGGCACGGCGCCGCCGCGTGCACCGCGACCTGCAGCGACGACACGTCGTAGCGGGCCCGGACCTCCTCGGGCAGCTTCAGCATCCGCACGAACATCGTCGGCACGAACTGGCCGAAGGTGACGCCGGTGCTCGCTCGATCAGGCGCAGCGTCTCCTCCGGGTCGAAGTGGTCCATCACGACGACCGTGCCGCCGGCCCGCTGGACCTGCAGGCAGAAGCGCAGCGGCGCGGCGTGGTACAGCGGCGCGGGGGACAGGTACACGGTGTCGGGGTTGGCGCCGAACAGGCCGGCGACCAGCAGGTACAGCGCGTCGGGCGTCCCGAGCGGCACGTCGCCGCAGCGGCACCTTGACGCCCTTGGGCCGTCCGGTCGTGCCCGAGGAGTAGAGCATGTCCATGCCCTCCTCGGCGCCGGTCGAGGTCGTCGGCGGGCTGGGCTGGCGACCGCGTCGAGGAAGGCGCCGTGGCCGTCGAGCTCGCCGTCGAGCAGGAACCGGTGCTCGACCGCCGGGCGTCGTGGCCACGATCGGCCGGCGCAGCGTCGGCCTTGTAGGCGCTCGAGGTGATGAACACCCGCGCGCCGCAGTCGTCGACGATGTAGCGCGATCTCCTCGGTGGTGAGCCGGGACGAGATGGCCGTGTAGTACAGGCCCGGCGTAGTGGGCGCCCCAGGCGAGCGACAGGAACCACGGGTGGTTCTCCAGGCAGAAGGCGACGTGGTCGCCGGGCCGCAGGCCCAGGCGAGCGGAACAGGTGGGCGATGCGGTTGGCCCGCTCGTGCAGCTCCCGGTAGGTGACGACCTCGCCGGTCGCCGCCATCACGTAGGCGGGGTGGTCGCCGCGCTCGGCCACGTAGGCGCCGGGGTAGAAGAGCTGCTCGGTCACGATTCCCCCTGGGCCTACCGGACGGTGGTCGCCCGCACGGTAGTCGCTGGACCCGCGACTTGACCGGGCGGTCAAGTCGGCGTGGCGTAGCGTTCGCCGTCGTGGACCCGTCGGCCGCGTTCGCCGGCGCTGATGGCGACGCCGCGACCCACCCCTGGACCTGGCCCTGGCCCTGATCGCGGCCGCGGGCCGACCGCAGGTGGACCCCGACGACGCTGGTCGCTGGCCGCTCGACGAGCTGGCCGCCGTCGTGTCCGGGCGGCGACGCCGGCGGGCATCTGCGCGCGCCCTGTTCGGGCCGGGCAGTCGGGTTCCGCGGCAACCGGGCCGACTACTACGACCCGCGCAACAGCGCTGCTCGACCAGGTCCTGGACCGGCGCACGCGGCATCCCGATCACGCTGTCGGTGCTGGCGATGGAGGTGGCGCCGCCGCGTCGCGGCGCCGCTGGAGGGCATCGGCATGCCCGGCCACTTCCTGGTGCGGGAGGCCGCACGACGCGGTCGTCCTTCTACGACCCGTTCGACGGGGGCCGGCCGCTGGACCCGGACGGGTGCCGGCGGGCTCTTCCACGCGCCTGCACGGCGCCGACCACCCCGTTCGACGACCGCCTACCTGGAGCCGACGTCACCGGTCGATGATCGTGGTCCGGGTGCTCAACAACCTGCGGGCCGCCCACCTGCGGCGCGGGCGACCGGGCGGGGCTGGCCGCGGGTCGCTGCGACTCCAGGCCGTGCTGCCCGGGGCGGGTCCGGCCGAGCGCCGCCAGCTGGCCGGGGTGCTGGCGGCCGACGGCCGCTTCGTCGAGGCCGCCGAGCTCTACGACGGCCTGGTCCACGACCGACCCGGGCCGGGCCGACGACCACCGGGCCGCCGCGGCCCGGCTCCGGGCCAACCTGAACTAGGGGCCCGTATCCTGCGCCCATGATCGACCGGGACATCAAGCGTTCGCTGGGCCAGATGATGAACGGCGTGCAGGTGGTGGGCTCGGCGCACGACGGGGTGGTGCGGGCGTACTGCTCGCACTGGGTCTGCCAGGTGAGCTTCGCGGAGCCGATCGTGATGGCCTCGGTGTCGCCCCGCCACGACACCTACCCGCTCATGCGGGCGTCGGGCCGGTTCGCGGTGTCGATCCTGGCCGGGGACCAGGTGGCGGCGGGCCAGTACTTCTCGTACCCGGGCCGCAGGTTCCACCACCTGGCCGACGAGTTCCTGGAGCTGAACGAGGACGGTCTGCCGGTGGTCCGCGACGCCGTCTCCTGGCTGCAGTGCGAGACCCTCGAGGTGAAGGAGTCCTTCGCCGACGGGAATCCGATCGACCACCACCTGTTCTTCGCCCGCGTGACCAGGGTGGGCGAGGGCCGGCTGAAGGAACCGCCGCTGCTGTACTCGTCGCGGTTGGGTTGGCGCGTCACCGGCGACAAGGCCCGGGAACCGGGACGGTCGATCCGTGACGAGCTGCTGGAGCGCCTCGCCGCCTCAGGCCTGGACGCCGGGCCGGATGACGCCTGAGTCCTGGCCGGTGAGCCGGAGCACGTCCGGGAGCAGGCCGACCGGCACCGAGACGTTCACCCACCCGGGCCGGTGGTCGGGGGGAAAGGGCAGGTCCTGGGTGTGGTCGGCCAGGAGCTCGATCCCGCCCGCCGCGCCCCGCACGGTGTAGATGGGGATGCCGGCCCCGCTCAGGGCCTCCACGTCGCGCAGCACGGTGCGGGTGGACACCTCCAGCTCGGTGGCGAGTGCGTCCGCCGTCATCCGGCCCCTGGACTGCAGGAGCCGCACCAGGTTCACGAGGCGTCCGGCCCTCACGTCCGGGACGGTACCGCAAACACGACACAAGATGTCATGTATGGCCTGTCAGGATCCCACGGTGCCGCCCGACCGGTCGGCAGGGAGTGAGGGGCACCGTGGGCACTGACGTGACGGGGAACGGCACCGGGGAGGATCCGTGGGTCCTCACCACCCCGCCGGGGAAGTCGACCTTCGAGGCGTGGCGGGACGAGGAGGCCGACGAGCCGGCCCTGGTGGTCCAGGTCGGGTCGACGCAGCTGCGGTACCAGCTCCGCTGCATCGAGGACCTGCACCGGATGCTGGTCGACGCGGGGACTGGGTCCCGTTGGGAAACGCCGACGAGCAGAAGCCGGCGGCGGAGGGCACGGTGGAGGCGTGGGGCCGCTCGCCGGACAACCCGGTCGGCGGCTGGTACGGCATGAAGAAGGGCCTGCGGGGCCGGTTCGGCAACTACGTGCCGCCCGTGCTGGAGGCCCTGGGGCTGGCGGAGGTGGAGCACAACGCCCGCAACAACCGGATGCGGGCGGTCTGAGCGCCGGCGAGGACGGCCCACGGTCGGCGCGCTAACTTGACCGCACGGTCAAGTCGCACCACCAGGGGGTCAGCGATGTCGCTCACCGAGGACGCCGCGGGCGTGGACGCCGACGAGCAGCGGGTCGCCGCCCTCGTCGACGAGCTGCTGGCCGAGCACGACCCCAGGTCCGACACGCCGGAGCAGGCAGTTCCTCGAGGCCCAGTACGACAAGGGCCTGGCCTGGGTGCACTTCCCGGAGGGCCAGGGCGGTCTCGGCGTCAGCCCCAAGCTGCAGAAGACCGTGATCGAGCGGTCGGCCGCTGCCGGTGGCCCGATCGGCGGCACGAAGAACCCGATCGGCTACGGCATGTGCGCCCCCGCGGTGCGTGACGCACGGCACCGACGAGCAGAAGGAGCTGCTGCGGCCGCTGTTCTCCAACGAGCACATCTGGTGCCAGCTGTTCTCCGAGCCCGGCGCCGGCTCCGACGTCGCCTCGCTCGCGATGAAGGCCGAGCGGGACGGCGACGAGTGGATCGTCAACGGCCAGAAGGTGTGGACGACCCTCGCCCACATCTCCTCGCTACGGCCTGGTGATCGCCCGGACCGACCCCGACGCTGCCCAAGCACCGTGGCATCACGGCGTTCATCGTGGACATGCACGCGCCCGGCGTCGAGGTCCGGCCGCTGCGCCAGATGACCGGCGAGGCCGAGTTCAACGAGGTGTACTTCACCGACGTGCGCATCCCCGACTCGATGCGCGTCGACGAGGTCGGCCGCGGCTGGGCGCGTGTCGATCACCACGCTCATGAACGAGCGGGTGTCGATCGGCGGCGGCACCCCGCCCGAAGGGCTCCGGGCCCATCGGCCAGCTCGTCGACACCTGGCACAAGCACGGCCGCGGACGACGACGGTCCAGCGCGACGAGGTCACCCAGCTGTGGGTCCAGGCCGAGGTCAACCGCCTGACCAACATCCGCGCCTCGCAGCTAACCGCACGATGGGCACGCCCGGCCCCGAGGGCTCGGTGGCCAAGCTGGCCATGGCCGAGCTCAACAAGGCGATCTACAGCCTGGCGCTGGACCTGATGGGTCCCGAGGGCATGCTCTACGACTCCTACGAGCTGCGTCCGGCCCCGCCACGCGCTGTTCACCGACGACATGCACAAGAACTTCCTGCGGGCCCGCGCCAACTCGATCGAGGGCGGCACCTCCGAGGTGCTGCGCAACATCCTCGGCGAACGCGTGCTCGGCCTCCCCGGCGACGTCCGCGTCGACAAGGGGCTGCCGTGGAAGGACGTCCCCCGCAGCTAGTCGCTCCACGCCGGCCACGTGGCGCCGGGTGGTGGACCGGCGGGCGTAGCCTGTGGAGCATGCCCCGTCGCACCAAGATCGTCGCCACCATCGGGCCCGCGTCGGACTCCGCGCCCGTGCTGCGCAAGATGATGGAGGCCGGCATGGACGTGGCCCGCATCGGCCTGGCCCACGGCAGCGCTCGACGACGCGCTCGCCACGCTACCACATCGTCCGCGGCGTGGCCGACGAACGTGGGCCGCTCGGTCGGGATCATGGTCGACCTGCCCGGCCCGAAGGTCCGCCTGGGCGCCTTCGGCGACGCGATCGCCGACCTGCTCGACCGGGCACCGCGTCACGCTGGTCCCCGGCCTGGAGCCGTCCGACGCGACCGTCGCTCGGCGTCGACTACGCCGACCTGCTGCGTCGACATCCACGCCGGGCGACTGCCTGGCGGTCGGCGACGGCAGCGTCGATCCTGCTGGTCGAGTCGGTCGACGGCGACACCGCCAAGGCCGTGGTCTCCCACGGCGGCTCGGTGCAGGGCCGGCCCGGGCTGCACATCCCGTCGGACCGGCTCGGGCATCGCCTCGCCGACCCCCGAGGACCTGGTGCATGCTCGACGCCTTCGTCGAGGACGGGCGTGGACATGGTGGCGCTGTCGCTTCGTGCGGTCGGCCCACGACATCCGCCGCGTCGGCACCGAGCCCCACCCCACGCGGCCCGTTGCTCGTGGCCAAGATCGAGACCCGCGCCGCGGTGGAGAACCTGACCGGGATCATCGAGGCGTCGGGGGCGATCATGGTCGCCCGTGGCGACCTGGGCTCGGAGCTCGGCATCGAGGAGCTGCCCCACGTGCAGAAGCGGATCATCCGCGACTGCATCGCGCTGCGGCAAGCCGGTCATCACCGCCACGCAGATGTTCGAGTCGATGGTCACCTCGCCCGACGCCCACCCGTGCCGAGGTGTCCGACGTGGCCAACGCGGTGTTCGACGGCACCTCCGCCGTCATGCTGTCGGCCGAGACGCGCGATCGGCGCACGACCCGGTCAACACCGTCGCCACCATGGCCCGGGTCGCCGACCGGGCCGACCAGGAGTTCGACTACGACGCCTGGGCCCGTCGCATCCGACTGCTGCGCAGGTCCGGGCGATCGGCACCGGCGAGGCCACGCCTGACCGACGCGATGACCGCGCGCGGCCTGGCGTGCGGCGACCGAGATGGGCGTCTCCGCCATCATCTGCATCCGCGAGTCCGGCTTCACGGTGCGCTCCATCGCCCGGTTCCGTCCCGCAGATGCCGATCATCGCGTTCAGCCCGCAGGAGCGCACCGTCCGCCAGCTGTCGCTCAGCTGGGGCACCACGCCGCTGCTCGCCCCGCACCGCGTCGACGACCTGTCGATGATGGACGAGCTGGTGTCGATCGCCCGCGACGCGGGGCTAGTGCGCAGCCGGCGAGATGGTCGCGGTGCTGGCCGGTGCCGGGGGCAAGGGCTCCACGCCACCGACGTGCTGCGCCTGATGCGCGTCCCGTGAGCACGCCACCCGCATCCAGGGCGCCCGCGCCCCTGGTCACGACGGAGGTCGACGGCCTGGCCGTCGCTGCGCCGCCGTCCCGCCGGGCTCGGACCCCGGCCCGCCCGACGGTGGTGCTGGTGCACGGCGCCATGGACCGGGCCGCCAGCTTCGGACGGACGATGCGCCGCCTCGGGCGACACTGGACGTGGTCGCCTACGACCGGCGCGGCTACGCCGGCTCGCTCGGCGGCGGCGTGGCCCCGACGCTGGCCGACCACGCCGACGGACCTGGCCCGGGTGATCGGACTGGATCGGGCGCGTCGTCGGTGGTGGTGGTCGGACACAGCCTGGGCGGCACGATCGCGCTCGGCGCTCGCCGCCGCGGACGCGCCCGGCCTGGTCGGCCTGGCGCGCGTTCGAGTCGCCGTTGCCCGCTGCTCGACGACTCCGCTTCGACGAGGTCGGCGGCGGGCGCTGGCAGATCGCGGCCGACGCGAGGGTCCGCCGGCCGGGGCCGAGCACTTCTACCGGCTCATGGTGGGCGACCACACCTGGGACCGGCTGCGCGGCCGCGGACCGGGACGCCCGTCGGGCCGAGGGGCCGGCGCTGATGGCCGAGCTCGCGCGACCTGCGCGACCCGGCGGCTGCGCTCGACCTCGGCTCGGTCCGGGTCCCGGTGCTGGTCGGGCGTCGGGCGGCCGAGCCCAGCGGCCTGCGGTCGCCGGCGGACGGAGCTGCGCGGCGCGGGTGCGCCGACGCGCACGCTGATCGAGATCGCCGGCGCCGGCCACGGTGCCCACCTGATCCCACCCCGACGAGTTCGCCCGCTACTGCCGCGACGCTGTGTGCGCCCGGCGCCGGCACGTCGAGCTTCGGTCGACGCTCGTAGCCTGACCGCATGGCGACGCTTGCGCGACCTGACCCGTCGCGACAGCCCCGGCGTCGCCGCGGCTGCGTTCGTGCTGTCCGGGGGCGGGAACCTGGGCGCGATCCAGGTCGGCATGCTGCAGGGCGCTGACCGAGCGGGAGCATCGTCCCCGACGTGGTGCTGGGCTGCTCCGTCGGGCGCGCTCAACGGGGCGGGCTACGCCCTGGCCCCGACCGCCGACGGGCGTGCGCCGCCTCGAGGAGCACTGGCGCACGCACGTCCTAGCCGACGCTGATGCCGTCGTCCCGCATCCCGTCGGCGGTGCAGCTGCTGCGCAAGGGCTTCTCGCTGCACAGCAACGACGGCCTGCGGGCGAGCCTGGAGGTCGCTCGTCGGGCGCCGGCCGCCGGTTCGAGGAGCTGCGAGCTGCCGTTCCAGTGCGTGGCGGCCGAGGTCGAGGCCGCGGTCGGAGAAGTGGTTCGACGAGGGCGACCTGATCGCAGGCGATCCTGGCCTCGGCCGCGCTGCCCGGCCGTGTACCCGCCGGTGGTGATCGACGGCGTGCGCTACGTCGACGGCGGCGTGCATCGACAACGTCCCGATCGCCCGGGCGGTCGAGCTGGGGTGCCGCACGATCTACGTGCTGCACGTCGGTGCCGCACGGCCGACCCGACGCGGAGATCCGCCGGCCGCTCGACGGCGCACTGCTGGCCTACTGGGTCGCCCGCAACAGCCGCTTCGCCCGGGACCTGGCCGAGCCTGCCCGACGCGGGTCGAGGCGGTCGTGCTGCCGCCGGGCCGCCGGCCGGACATCAAGCTACGACGACTTCACGCCAGACCGACGAGCTGGTCGCGCCAGGGCTACGAGAACTCCGCGGCCTTCCTGGACGAGCGGGCCGCGCAGCTGGCCGAGCGCCGCCGCGGCGCCGACCTGCTGCGGCCGATCGAGCGGCTGGTGCTCTCAGCGCCCGGAACCGGTCGGTGCGCCAGGCGCAGGAGGCGGCAGCCGTCGACCCGACGGCGCGATCGTGAGCCGGCGACGACGGAGGACGCCGACGGGCCGGACGTGACCGACGCGGACCGGGCGACTGAGCGGCCGGATCGGCGGCTACGATGCGACCGATGACCGACGCTCCCGATCAACCTCACCCCGTCCGGGCCACCCGGAGACCGTGATCGACCCCGAGCCCGCCGAGGCGGTCGCTGCCCTGGCGGCGGCACTGGCCCGTCCCGAGTCCGAGCGCCGCGCCGCGGTGGCCGAGGTGGTGGCCCGCTGGCCCCGCTTCCTCGACGGCTGGGCCCGCCTGGGCGAGCTCGGCCGGGACGCCGTCGAGCGCTACGCCTACTACCGGGTCGGGTACCACCGGGGCCTGGACACGCTGCGGGCCTCGGGGTGGCGGGGCAGCGGCTACGTCCGCTGGCGCCACGAGTCCAACCGGGGCTTCCTCCGTGCGCTCGAGGGCCTGCCGCGATGGCCGCGGCCGAGATCGGCGAGGTGGACGAGGAGGAACGCTGCGGGCACTTCCTGCACCAGTGCGACCCGGAGTGGCCGCCCGGACCTGGACTGAGCGACGCGCGGGACGCAGGCCACGTAGTCTCCCGCATGACCACGGGGAACCGACACCGGGCTGCCGGCCGCCGGCACGAGCTGCTCGCCGAGATCCGCGCCGAGCGCGCCGGTGACCTGGACTGGCGCCGGGGCAAGGCCTTCAGCCTCGTCTACAACACCGACGACCCGGAGCTGGAGCGAGCTGCAGCACGAGATCGCCTCGATCTTCCTGCACGAGAACGCGCTGAACCCGTTCCGCTACGAGACGCTGCTGCGGATGGAGCGCGAGATCATCGACATGGCGACGGTCGCTGTTCGGGGCGTCCAGCCGGATCGTTGTCCTCGGGTGGCACCGAGTCGATCTTCCTGGCCGTGCAGACCGCCCGGGACCACGCCCGGGCCCGCGGCGTGATGGCGTCCGACGCTGGTGTGCTGCCGATCACCGCGCACCCCGCGTTCGCCAAGGCCTGCAAGTACCTGGACGTCGAGATGGTGCCGCTGCCGGTGCGCGAGGACGGCCGGGCCGACCCCGACGGCCTTCGCCGCGGCGATCGACGACCGGACACGGCGCTCGTGGTCGCGTCCGCGCCCGTGCTACCCGTTCGGGGTGATCGACCCGGTGACCGACATCGCCGGCACTCGCCGCCGAGCGGGACGTGCTGTGCCACGTCGACGCCTGCCTGGGCGGGTACCTGCTGCCGTGGTGGGAGCGGCTGGGCGAGCCGGTGCCGCCGTGGGACTTCCGGGTGCCGGGGGTGACCTCGATGTCGGCCGACGTGCACAAGTACGGCTACTGCTTCAAGGGCGTCTCCACGGTCATGTACCGCGACCGGGACCTGTACCAGCGCCAGATCTTCATGTACGACGACTGGCCCGGCGGCCTGTACGCCTCGTCGTCGTCGGCCGGGCACCCGTCCCGGCTCCCCGATCGCAGCGGCGTGGGCCACCATGACCCACCTGGGCCAGGACGGCTACCTGCGCCTGGCGGGACGGGTGCGTGACGCCACCACGGGGCTTCCAGGCCGGCATCCGCGGCATCGACGGGCTGCGCATCACCTCGGACCCCGACATGTCGGTGTTCGAGTTCGGCGCCGACCCCGGCGCCGCACGGCCGGTCGACATCGACGGCGTGGCCGACGTGATGGACGACCGGGGCTGGAACCTGGACCGCCAGCAGGGCGGCCTGCACGTCATGGTGTCCCCCGGCCACGACCGGTCGGTCGACGCCTTCGTGGCCGACCTGGCCGATGCGGTGGCCGACCACGGCGAGGCCCGGGGCGGCGAGCACGTCTACGGCGGTGTCGTCGAGACCTGAGGCGGGCCCGGTCGGGATCGTGCTGTGCGGCGGGTCGTCGCGGCGCATGGGGACCGACAAGGCCCTCCTGGGTCCGGCCGACCGCCCCCTGGCGGCCCGCGTGGCCGGGGCGCTCCGCGCCGCGGGCGTGGCCGAGGTGCTGATGGTCGGCGGTGACGGTCCGTCGCTGCGGCCGCACGGTGACGACTGGGTGGCCGACGACCTGCCCGGCCAGGGACCCCTGGCCGCCATCGCCACGGCGGTGGCCCGGCGCCCCGGCCGACCGCTGCTGGTGTGCGCCTGCGACCTCCCCGCCGTGACGGGGGCGGACCTCCGGCCGCTGGCCGACGCCGTCAGGGAGGGGGCCCCGGCCGCCGTGTTCGACGTGGCGGGACGGGCCCAGTGGTCAGCGGTGGCCCTGTCCGCAGCGGTGGGCACCGTGCTGCGGCAGTCCGCGGCCGGGGGTGAACGGGCGCTGCACCGGGCCCTGCCGGAGGGGGTGGCCCACCTGGCGCCCGACCCGCCCGGACCGCCTCGCCGATGCCGACCACCCGGGGGACCTGCCGCCTGACCTGCGTCCCCGGTGACGGCGTTCACGGCCGGTTCCGATAGCGTCGATCCCGTGCCTGTGTCAGAGATCACCGTGGACGACCTGGCCCCGCTCTGGGAGGCGGGGGCCGTGGTCGTGGACGTCCGGAACCCCGACGAGTACGCCGAGGCCCATGTGCCCGGTGTGGTCCTGATCCCGTTGCCGGAGTTCCAGCAGCGACACGGCGAGGTCCCGGAGGCGGACACCGTCTACGTGATCTGCCGCAGCGGGCGACCGCAGCATGACGGCCTGCGAGTTCCTCGCAGGGCCAGGGCCGGGCCGCGGTCAACGTGGCCGGCGGGACCATGGCGTGGATCGAGTCGGGGCGTCCCGTCGAGTCCGGCTCCGGGGCCGAGGGCGGGCACGCACCGGTGAGCGGCAGTGGGGCGACAGGTGGCGCCGACTTCGAGCTGATCGAGGACGACCGCGGCTTCGCCGACCTCCTGGACCGCCTGGAGGACCAGGCCCGCTACGCCATCGACACCGAGTTCCACCGGGAGCGGACCTACTTCCCGCACGTCGCCCTGGTGCAGATCGCCGACCTCCACGGCGTGGCCATGGTGGACGCCCTGACCGTGGACCTGGCGCCGTTCGCCCGCATCCTGGACAGCCCGACGCTCGCCGTGATGCACGCCGCCCGCCAGGACATGGAGGTGCTGGAGCGGGCCTGCGGCACCATCCCGCCGTCGCCTGGTGGACACGCAGGTGCTCGGCCGGCTTCCTGGGCTACACCAGTCCGTCGCTGGCCACGCTGCTCGAGCGCGAGCTCAGGGTGCGGGCACCCAAGGCGGACCGGTTGACGGACTGGCTGAAGCGGCCGCTGAAGCCGGCGCAGCTGGACTACGCCGCGGCGGACGTGGCCAACCTGCTGCAGCTGCACGACGTGCTGTGGGCCCGGGTGGAGGAGATGGGCCGGGTCGAGTGGGTCGAGGAGGCGTGCGAGGAGCTCCGCACGGAGTTCCGCGGGCCCCGCGACCCCGACGAGGCCTGGCGGCGGATCAAGGAGCTGCGCCACCTGCGCGGCTCGGCCCTCGCCATCGCCCAGTCCGTGGCGGCCTGGCGGGAGCGGCGTGCGGTCGAGACCGACCAGACACCCCGCTTCGTGCTGTCGGACCTGGCGGTGGTGTCGATCGCCGCGGCTGCGCCGACCCAGCTGGAGGAGCTGCGGTCGCTCCGCGGCGTCGACGGCCGCTACGCTCAAGGGCGGCCTGGGCGACGAGCCTGCTGGAGGTGGTGGCCTCGGCCCACGGGTCCCAGCCGTCCCGTGCCCCGTCCCAGGCCGTGCCCGAGCTGCCTGCCGAGCTGCGTCCGGCGGTGCCGCTGATCTCGGCCTGGGTCAGCCAGCGGGCCCGGGACCTGGAGCTGGAGACGTCGCTCCTGGCCACGCGGTCGGACCTGGAGGACCTGCTCCGGGGTGTCCCCGATGCCCGGCTCACCCTCGGGTGGCGGGCGGAGCTGGTGGGCGAGCCCATCCGCCGCCTGCTGGAGGGTGAGGCCACGCTGGCCTTCGACCGGTCACGGGGGCTGGTGCTGGAGGATCGGCACCGCTGAGCCGGCCAGGGCCGGTCGGGGTCCGGTTCAGCGGGCCAGGAGCGTCCCGGTCGCGGCGATGAGCAGGACCGAGAGCGCCACCAGCCCGTAGCGGAGGTCGCCCCGCCGGAACCATCGCTGGGCCAGCCACGCCACCCGCAGGAGCGGCACGGCCATCAGCACGACGACGGCTGCGGTCGCCGCTGCCTCGGAGGCCCGGCCCGGGAGCACCAGCGAGGCCACCGCGAGCGCGGCCACGGACCAGGTCGCGATCCGCAGGCCCGACCGCATGGGACCGAACCGGCCCGCCTTGGGGTCCACCGGCGGGGTCACAGGGTCCTGCCGATCACGATCAGGGCGACCACCACCAGCAGGCCACCGGTGGCCCGGCGCAGGGTGGCCGCGTGCACCCGGGACTGCAGCCGGGCCCCGATCAGCCCACCGGCCAGGGCGCCCGCCACCACCGCCGCACCGGACTCCACCGACAGCCGGCCCTGGACGCTGTAGATGAGCAGGCGCGGCCGACGCGGTGACGCCCGAGCGTGAACGTGGTGGTCGCCGCGGCCACCTTCACGGGCACGTGCATGATCTCGCTCATCGCCGGTGTCTTGAGGAACCCGCCGCCGACGCCGGACAGGCCGGCCACCACGCCGGCCACCAGGGACGCGGCCAGGCCCGCGGGCAGGTTGCGGGCGTGGTACGGGACGGCATCGCCATCGAGGTCGTACTGGCCGCCCAGCGTGCCCGGCCACTCGCCCGGGGCCTCGCCGTCGAACGCGGCGACCGGGTGGTTCCGGATGCCGGTGCGGGAGAGCGCGGCGATGGCACCGACCAGGGCGGCCAGGCCCAGCAGGCGGGCCAGCAGCACCTGGGACACGGACGCGGAGACCAGTGCTCCGCCACCGTGCCGGCGGACGCGGCCAGTTCCACCGTCAGGCCCAGCCGGTGGTGGACCACACCGTCGTCGAGCTGGCGGGCACCCGCGGCCAGGGAGCCGGCGCCGACGGTCAACAGGCCCAGCGGCGCCGCCACCACCGGCTCGACGCCCAGCGCCAGGAGGACCGGGACCAGGAGCGTGGCGCCGCCGATGCCACCGACGGACCCGAGCAGGGCACAGCCGAGCCCGAGGGCGGCGACCACGGCCAGGGACAGGGTCACGAACGGTCGACCGACACGATCCGGGCCTCGTCCGGCCCCAGCGGATCGCCGGATCCGGGTGGTACCGCGGGGTCCGCCGTGCCGCCGATCCACCGTCCGGGGGGCACCGCGTCCGGCCGACGACCGCGTCGGTGAAGTTGATGACGACCGCCACCGCGCTGCGGCCCGTCATCGGTGGTCCGGCGGTAGTGCAGGACACCGTCGGGGGCGTCCATGACCTCGATGCCGCCCAGGTGCAGCGCCGGGACGCTGCGCCGCAGCGCGCAGCAGCCGCCGGTAGTGCTCGAGCATCGGACGCGGGGTCACCGGTCTCGGCCTCGACGCTGTGGGAGCCGGGATCGGGCGGGAACGGCAGCCAGGGCTCCACGGCCCAGCCGTGGCCGGTGCCCGCGGTCCACGGGATGGGGGCGCGGCAGCCGTCCCGGCCGCCGGGGTCCACCACCCGGTCCGGTGGCACCTCGGCGTCCTGCAGGCCCAGCTCCTCGCCCTGTACAGGAACGGCGTGCCCCGCAGGGTCAGCAGCAGCACCGCGGCGGCACGGGCGCGGGCCTCGGTGCCGTAGCGGGTGCGGTGGCGTGACACGTCGTGGTTGGACAGCACCCAGGTCGGCCAGCCGCCGATCGGGTCGAGCAGCGCGGCCGCGGACCGGATCTCCTCCGCCCACGCCTCGGCCGTCCACGGGGCGTGCAGGGCGGGGATGTTGAAGGCCAGGTGCAGCTCGTCGCCGTGGCCCAGGTAGGACACGACCTGGGCCCGGTCCAGCACGTAGGTCTCACCCACGATGAGGCGCTCGCCCGGTGCGTCGTCCACCACGCGACGCAGCTGGCGGAGCTGCTCGTGGGTGCCCGGGCCGTAGTCCTGAAGCATGCGGCGGGGAGCCCGACCAGGTCCGTCGGGCATGTCGGGCAGGTCGGGCGACTTGCCGATGCAGTGCACCACGTCGGCCCGGAAGCCGTCCACGCCACGGTCCATCCAGAAGCGCAGCACGTCGTGCCATGGCCACCGGGACGTCGGGGTGGTTCCAGTCGAGGTCGGGCTGCTCGGGCAGGAAGAGGTGCAGGTAGTACTGGCCGCTGGCCTCGTCGAAGGTCCAGGCCGGCTACGTCGGCGAAGGCGGCCCGTCCAGTTGTTGGGGGGACCGCCGTCGGCTGCGGGGTCGCGCCACACGAACCAGTCCCGGTGGGGGTCGTCGCGGGAGGATCGGGCGGCCACGAACCAGGGGTGCTGGTCCGACGACGTGGTTCGGGACGACGTCCAGGACCACCCGCAGGCCGGCGTCGTGGGCGGCCGCGATCATGGCGTCGGCGTCGGCCAGGGCGCCGAACAGCGGGTCGACGTCGCAGTGGTCGGAGATGTCGTAGCCGAAGTCGTCCATGGGGGAGCGGTAGAACGGGGAGAACCACACGGCGTCGACACCCAGGTCCCGGATGTGGGCCAGGTGGGCGGTCGCGCCCGGGCAGGTCGCCCACGCCGTCGCCGTCCGAGTCGGCGAAGCTCCGCGGGTACACCTGGTACACCACGGCGGTCCGCCACCACGGCGCCGGCACGGGCGGGGTCAGGTCGGGATCGGTCACGGTGCGCACCCTACCGACGGGCCGGGCACGGGACGGACGTGGCCGGTGACCACTGTCCGTGCGGTCCCCGGCGGGGAGGGGGAGCATGATCCGGCGTGGGCGCCGCGCTACACTCCATCGTTCCAGTCACCGATGACGGGAGTGCTACCGTGAAGAAGGGTCGGCATCGCCGTTACGAAGAGGCCCGGGCCCTGAAGCGCGGCCCGGACCTCGACATCGAGGCGCTCTTCAGCGATCTCGAGTCCGATCGGCCGGCCCCCGTGGTCGATCCGTCGGACGACCTGGAAGCTCCCCCGGTGGTGGACCCGCAGGACCTCGATGACGTCGAGGACGACCCGGAAGACGCCTCGTTCAGCGAGGAAGAGGAGTGGGAGCGGGGCTGAGCATCCCGGCCAGCCGCTCCAGGTCGTCGTCGGTCTCCAGCCGCACGCCGTCAGCCGGCAGGTTTCCCGCCCACGGCGCGTCCGCGACCAGCTCCGCAGGGGGCAGCAGGGGGCGGCCCCGGAAGGCCAGGCCCGACCCCGGGTCCTGACCGGCGGCAGGGTGCCGGAACGAGAGCTGGCCCGACCACAGGCTGCCGTCGCTCAGCGTGAGATGTTCCGCTCCGCCCCGTCGCCCCGGCCACCACCTCCAGCACGTGCAGCACGAAGCCGTGGTAGGCCCGGGTCGGTTCGTCGGCCAGCCCCTCCACGTCCTCGGGCACGAACGGCTCGTTGACGCGGTTGCGCACGGCCAGCACGGGGGCCAGGCGGGCCAGCCGGTGGCCGCCCCGCAGCCGGGCCAGGGCCCGGCCGTTGAGCCGGCCGGCCTTGACGTCGGCCAGCCGGGGGTTGGCCCGCCACCGGGACGCCTCGCCGGCGACGGCCGCGATGCGGTCCACCTCGGCGGGGTCGACCTTCGTCCCCGGTCGGCCCCCGCAGCGCCTTGCCGGCCCGGGCGATGGCGTCCAGGGCCGCCACCAGGATCTGGTTCTCCACGGTGTCGAAGCTGCGGGACGGCGTCATGCAGACGAACACGTCCTCGTTGCCCAGGGCGTTGGCCCGGGCGGTGATGGTCTCGGACCACAGCACCGGGCCCCGCACGGAGTAGATGCAGCGCTCGGCGGTGGTGGCCACGGTGGTCTTGAGCGTGCGCACCCGCAGCTCCATGCCGTCGAGCAGCAGGGCCGCCTCCTCGGACGCGGCCAGCGAGATGGCGGTGGCGTCGGACAGGGTGGCGATGTCGATGCCCAGCAGCGCCGCCGCGGACCCGAGGGCCGGGGAGAGCCGGGTGCGGCGACGCCACAGCTCGGCGGTGGGCGACACGTTCAGCCGACCAGTTCCTCACCGAGGAGCTCGGCCACCACGCGGCGGGTCTCGGCCTGCTCGGGCGGGTCCAGGTGCTTGGCCACCAGCATCGGTAGAGCTGGACGGCCTTGTGCTCGTCGATGCCCTCGAACTGGGGCAGGAAGAAGGCGTAGAAGATCTCGTACAGCAGGCGGGACTCGGTGATGTCGTCCCGCTCACGCCGTGACACGTAGCGCTTGGCGTCGACGTAGATGGCGGGGCCCAGGTTGTTGAGCGTCCGCAGCGGCAGGAGCTTCTGGACCAGCTCGCCCTCACCCTCGAGCAGCCTGTCGTAGGCCCAGTCCGGAGGTGTGGTCACCTCGATGAAGGCGAAGCGCCGCATCAGGGCGTAGGACATGTCGAACAGCAGGTGCTTGTCCAGGGCGTTCATGGTGGCGATGATCCGCCAGGACGCCGGCACCCGGATCGGGTCGGTGTCGCCCGGGGGCTCGATGCCGTGGGGCACGAGCGAGATCGGCTTGATCTGGCCGCTGCGCCGGAACGGCAGCACCACTGCGGAACCGGACAGCACGGTGAAGAGCTGGCCGAACGCACGGTCGAAGTTGGAGCGGTTCAGCTCGTCGATCACCAGCCACTTGCCGGTCTCGATGGCCTCGACGAACAGGCCGGGACGGAAGATCAGGCCCTCCGGCGTGGGCTGCAGGCCGCCGATGGTCTCGAAGGTGGTCCACTCCGACGTCGCCGTGGTCGGCTGGTAGCCGGTGCACAGCATGGAGTGGCGGCGCCAGCTCCGCGGCCAGGTAGGCCAGCGTGGTCTTGCCGGTGCCGGGCGGGCCCGTGAGGATCACGTGCTTGCCGGCGTCGAGGGCAGCCACGAGCTGCTCCACGACGTGGTCGGGGAAGATCATCCCGTCGGCCTCAGCCACTCGGGACAGTTCTGGCGCGGAGAACACGGTCACCGCGGAAGGATCGGCCGGAACCGGCCCGGGCTTGAGATTCCCTTTTCCGGCGGCCGGAACAGGGACGTCGGGGCCACGGTTCAGGTCGCGGGGGTCAGCGAGGTCAGCTCCAGGGCGAGGGACTCGGTGTAGTCGCTCACCCCGCCCTGGATCCTGGCGTCGATCAGGACCTTCACGGGGAGGCCGGTCGTGGCATCGAGCCACCACTCGTCGACCTCGGAGCCCGTCTGGTCCCGGCTGAACGTCTCGGAGCTCCGGACGTGGACCACGTCGACGCTCCGGCCCCCGACCGGGATCGTGCCCACGTCGAGGACCTCGATGCCGACGGCATCGGCCGTGACGGAGTCGTCCATGTCCGACGTCCCGGTGCAGGCGCCCGTGCGCGTGTCACCGGTGGCGGCGCCCGTCCAGAGGAAGTCCGGTGGGCGCTCGCACGTGTAGGTGACGAGGGTCTCGATGTCCAGGCCGGGGGCCTTGCGTGCCGTCCATCCCTCCATCCCGGCCAGGGAGAACGTCGCCGTCTCCGTCGGACAGAAGGTCCAGGAGCGCCAGTGGTGGCTGTTGGAGTCGATCCGGTAGGTGAAGCAACCGCCGTCCCCGTGGGTGACGGTGACCGGCGTGTCGGGCCCGAGGGGCTCGTCGAAGCCGGGGAGGCCGACCGACTCGGTGCCGGTGCCCGTCGCGGCGTAGACGCCGGCGGCGGGACGCCCGGCGGAGTCGGAGGACCCGCCGTCGCCGGCACGGAAGATGGTCAGGGCCTCCTCCTGGCCCAGGGGGCGGGCCTTGTCCCGCCCCAGGAAGAACCAGAGCAGCGCCACGACGACGAGCACCAGGAGGCCGACACCGATGCCGATCAGCACCTTCCAGAGGCGGCGCCGGGGCGTCCGCGGGGCGTCCGGCCCGGTGGCGGGCGCGGCCTGGTCGTCCGCCAGGCCGGCGGCAGGGTGTGGAGCCATACCCGTTCATCATCGGGTCGCTCCGGCCTCCCCTTGAACCATCCGGTGCTGCGGCACCGGGTGTCCGTTCCCGGCCGGCGACCGGGACCTCACCCGTCGGGTCGGGAGAGCAGCCGGGCCAGGCGTTCCGGGGCCACGGTGCAGTAGCTCTCCGTCACCAGTTCGGTCACCTCGGACCAGTCGACGTCCTCGCCCAGGGCCATGCCCACCTCGTCGGGACGCCAGGGCGGAGCGAAGAACGGCGGGCCGGACCCGCGGAGCACCTCCAGTTCCGGACCGGTCGACCGCACCATCAGCACGGTGAGGGGGCCGTCGGAGCCGGCGGCCCGGGCGTAGGCGGGTGGCCAGCCGGCGTCCACGGCGAGCACATGGGCGAAGGTCCGGGTCCGGACCCGCCACCGGGTGCCGACCCACGCCCGCTCCTGAACCGCCTCGGGCAGCACCGAACACATCGTGTGCAGACGGGCCACGATCCCCGTCGCCACCTCCGCGTGCTCGTCCACCCCTGCCTCCCGTCCTCGCCCGTCGGGCGGCCGCCGGCCTGGTGCCGGCCGACGCTACCGGTGCCGGATGGCGGGATGGGGCAGCCAGGTGACCGTGGCGGCGGGCCCGTCGTCCACGCCGAGCTGGGTGCGCAGGCGGTCGTACACGGCGGGGCCCACCATGCCGACGATGTCGTCACGGAGCGTCACCATCACCGGCTCGGGGTCCACGAAGGCCTCCGGCGACTCGGTGCACCACCAGTGGAACTCGTTGCCGCCCTCGCCCCAGTCGCGCCGCTTCCACTCCCGCAGCGTGTAGGTGGTGTGGCCCACGTCGTCGACCTCGTGGGTGAGGCGCAGCGGGAGCTGCCAGCACACCTCGGGCTTCCAGTCCATGGGTCGCTCCCCGGCGTCGAGTGCCCCCACGTGCAGCGCGCAGCCCGGTCCCCGGTGGAAGCCGGGCCGGTTGAGGAAGATGCAGGCGCCGTCATGGACCCGGGTGGTCCACTCCTTGTCGTCGTTCTTGGCGATGGCGCCCCCTGCGGCCTTGGCCTCCCCCTTGAACTGCCACTGGTCCTTGGTGAGGCGGCCTGCGGCCTTGCGCACACGCGTGCGGTCGGGCCCGTCGGCGAAGTGGCCGCCGAACGAGCAGCAGCCCTGCACCAGGTCGGTGGCGTCCTCCTCCAGGACCCCCTTGCAGCCCTCGCCGAAGATGCAGCGCCACGGGCTCATGAGGAACGTGGCGTCGAAGAGGTAGGTGTCGCCGTCGTGCTCGAACGACACCCAGTCCCGTCGGGAGTCGTCGAGCGGGGGTGTCGTCGGGGGGAGGGTCCTGGGTGCCACGGCGGAGGACACTACCGGCCGCGTTACCCTCGCCCGGTGCGCACCGCCCCGCTCGTCGCCGACCTCGTCGCCGCCATCGGGGCCGACCACGTGCTCACCGATCCGGTCGCACTGCGCCTCTACGGCCACGACGCCTCCACCTTCCGCGGCGATGCGCCACCGGTGGTGTGCCTCCCCGGTGGCACCGACGGCGTGGCCGCCGTCGTGCGTGCCGCGCGACGCCACGGCCGTCCGTTCGTGGCGCGGGGATCGGGCACGGGTCTGGCCGGGGGTGCGGTGCCGATGGACGGCGCCGTGGTCATCTCCACCACCCGCATGGACCGCGTCCTGGACGTGGACGCCGCGTCCCGCCGTGGCCTGGGTGCAGCCCGGAGTCCTCAACCTGGACCTGACCCGCGCCCTGCGGGCCCACGGGCTCCACTTCGCCCCGGACCCGTCCAGCCAGCAGGCGTGCACCATCGGCGGCAACGTGGCCAACAACTCCGGCGGGCCCCACTGCCTGGCCTACGGCGTGACCTCGGCCCACGTGCTGGCGGTGGAGGTGGTGCTCGCGGACGGTGAGGTCGTCGTGCTGGGCGGGGAGGAACCCGAACCGGCCGGCTACGACCTGCGGGGCGCGTTCGTGGGCAGCGAGGGCACCCTGGGTGTCGCCACCGCGGTGGCGGTGCGCCTCACACCGGACCCCTCCGCGGTGCGCACCCTGCTGGTCACCTTCGACGACCTGGACGCCGCGGCCGGGTGCGTGACGGACATCATCGCAGCCGGGATCGTTCCCGCCGCGGTGGAGATGATGGACGGCGGCCTGGCCGCGGTGGTGGAGGACTTCTGCGGCGCGGGCTACCCGAGGGACGCAGCAGCGGTGCTCCTGGTGGAGGTGGACGGCCCGCCCCACGCGGTGGCGGCGGACGCCGTCGCCGTCGCACGGCTCGCCGCCGCCCGCGGGGCCCGGACCGTGCGGGAGGCGGCCGACGACGCCGAGCGCACTGCGCTGTGGAAGGGCCGGAAGTCGGCCTTCGGGGCGATCGCCCGGATCCTGCCCGACTACTACCTGCACGACACCGTGGTGCCCCGCACCCGGTTGGTGGAGGTCCTGGCCGAGGTGCGCCGGATCGCCGCCCGGCACCGGCTCGAGGTCTACAACGTGTTCCACGCCGGTGACGGCAACCTGCACCCGTTGCTGCTGTTCGACGCCCGCGAGCCCGGGGTCATGGAGCGGGTCCATGCCGCCGGGGCGGAGATCGTGGACGCGTCGCTGCGGGCCGGGGGCGTGCTGTCCGGGGAGCACGGCATCGGACTGGAGAAGCGGCGCTTCATGGACCGGCAGTTCACCGAGGTCGAGCTGGAGCACCAGGACCGGCTGCGGGCCGCGTTCGACCCGGACCGCGTCGCCAACCCCCAGAAGGTCCTGCCCGGAGGATCCCGGTGCGGGGAGATCGGCGCCCTGCCCGAGGGGGTGTGGATCTGATGGCGACCGTCCGCGACGTCGCTCCGGCACTGCGCGCGTTCGCGTCCGAGGTCGGTGCCGAGGGCCCCGTGCGGGTCGTCGGGGGCGGCACCGCTTCCCACGTGGGGGGCCGGGGGGATTCCGGGGTCCGGGAGGTCCGGGCCCCCGCCGGCATCCGGTCCTTCGAGCCGTCGGAGCTCATCGTCCGGGTCGGGGCCGGCACCACCGTCGGGGACCTCGCCGATGCGCTCTCCGGACAGGGCCAGTGCGTTCCCCTGCCCGCGGCGGCGGGCTCCACCGTCGGCGGCGTCCTGGCCGTCGGCCGCCAGGGGGTGGACGCGCTGGGGTCGGGGCCGGTCCGCAACTCCCTGCTGGAGGCCACCTACGTCGATGCCTGGGGCCGGGTGGTCCGGGCCGGGGCGCCGGTGGTCAAGAACGTGTCGGGCTTCGACCTGTGCCGTCTGCTGGTGGGGTCGCTCGGCACCGTCGGCCTCGTGGCGGAGGTGGTGCTCCGCACCACGCCGCTGCCCGGGGCCGAGCAGTGGATGACCGGCGCCGCCGATGTGGACGCCGTCCGGGCCGCCGTGTCACGGCCGGCGGCGGTGCTGTGGGACGGCTCGCAGGTGTGGGTCCTGTTGCGGGGCCACCCGGCCGACGTGGCGGCGGGTGCCGCTTCCCTGGCCGCGGTCGGGTGCGGCGACGTGGCGACCGGCGCACCGCCCCTGCCGCCGCACCGGTGGTCGGTCGACCCCTCCCGGGTGGACCAGTTGGCCGACGGCCGGGCCGGTTCGTTCGTGGCCGAGGTGGGCGTGGGGGTGGTCCACGCCTCCGTCCCCGCCCCCCACCGGGAGGTCCCGGAGCGGCTCGCGGTCCTGCACCGGAGCGTGAAGGCCCGCTTCGACCCGGACGGCCGGTTGAACCCGGGGCGCTCGCCGTTGGCCGCCGACGCGTCGCCGGACGGCGTCGGTGCCCGGTGCTAGGCAGGCGTCCGTGACCCGGGCGGAGAGCATCGTGACCACCTCCGGGGCGTTGGGCCTGGACGCCGCGGAGCTGGGGACGTGCGTGCAGTGCGGCCTGTGCCTGCCGCACTGTCCCACCTACCGCGTCTCGGGACGGGAGGACCGCTCGCCCCGGGGCCGCATCCAGGCCATGCGGGACGTCGACGGCCGCGTCGCGCCCCCGGACGCCCCGTTCATCCAGGCCATGGACACCTGCGTCGGGTGCCGCGGATGCGAGACGGCCTGCCCGTCGGCCGTCCCGTTCGGGCGACTCATGGAGTCCACCCGGGTGGCGCTGGCCGCGGACCGGCGCCTGGGGTACCAGCCGTGGTGGCGCCGCCTGGGACTCCGGTCCCTGTCGCACCCCGCGTTGGTGCGGGCCGGGGCCCTGGCCGTCGCGGTGGGCCAACGGGTCGGCGCCGGCCCCGCGCTGCGCCGGCGGAACCTGCCCCGGTTGCCGCTCAGGCGCAGGGCGTTGCGCTCCACCGGCTCGGACGTGGTGCTGTTGAGCGGGTGCGTCATGGATGCCGTGCAGCGGGACGTGCACGCCGCAACCGTGCGGGTGCTCACCGCCTCCGGTGTGGGCGTCGCCGTGGTGCCGTCGGCCGGGTGCTGCGGCGCGCTCGCCGCCCACGCCGGGCTGACGCAGGTCGCGGCGTCGCAGGTCCGCCACCTCATGGCGGCCCTGCCGCCGGACGTGCCGGTGGTGGTGGACTCGGCCGGCTGTGGAGCGGCCCTCAAGGACGTCGGGCACCTGCTGGGGACGCCGGAGGCGGCGGCGTTCGCGGCGCGGGTGCAGGACGTGTCGGAGTTCCTCGCCACCCGGTTGGAGCACCTGCCACCGCCGCGATCCGGCGGTCCGGGCCCGGTGGTGGCCGTGCAGGACCCGTGCCACCTGCGCCACGCCCAGCGCTCCCACCTGGCGGTGCGCGACGGTGCTGGCCCCCTACGCGCAGCTCCGCGAGCTGGACGACGACGGCCTCTGCTGCGGCGCGGGTGGCGCCTACGCCTCGCTGCACCCCACGGAGGCAGCCGCCATCCGCGACCGCAAGGTGGCAGCGGTGCAGCGCAGCGGGGCCCCGGTGGTGGCATCGGCCAACCCGGGGTGCGCGCTGCACCTGCAGGCGGCGGGCCTGGTGGTCCGCCACCCGGTGCAGATCATCGACGATGAGATCAGGGGTGACCGTGGCAGGTGACTGCGGACCGGCAGCGGCGGGAAGGACCATCGTTCAGGAGGGTGGCCATGGCAGGTGAGTTCGATGACATCCGGACCCGGCTGGAGGGCATCGCGGAGGAGCTGGCAGACCTGGCCATCATCCGCCTGCGGGAGTCCATCGATGCCGGGGGCGGAGAGCTGCCCGTGGACGAGCGCCGCCTCACCCGGGCCCGGCGCGCGGTGGAGAAGGCCGTCGTGCTGCTGCAGGAGCCCGACGACCACCCGTGAGTCAGTCGCCGCCGAAGGTGTTCAGCGTGCGGATGAGGGCGTGGAGCCGGGCGTACTGGGCGTTGATGAACCGGAACCGGATCCGGTGCTTGTCCAGGGCGTCCCCGTCGTCCAGCTCCACCTTGGCCGGTTCGCACCGTTCGATCTCGCCGGTGGCGACGATGTCGGCGAACTGCTCGTTGATGCGGGCCAGCTCCTCGTCCGTGACCGGCTGCTCCAGCCGGAGCACCAGGCGGCCGCCCACGTAGCGCAGCGAGTGGAACACCCGGTAGAAGCGCGCCAGGTAGGCGACCGCGTCCTCCACGTCGGACGTCAGGTGGAACAGGTCCAGGTCCTCACGCCGGATGAGCCCGGCGTCCAGCAGCTCCACCTCCAGGAAGTGCCGGAAGCTCCTCCAGTAGGCGTCGCCCGCGGGCTCGAACAGCACCACGGGGGCGGGGACCTCCCGTCCGGTCTGCAGCAGGGTCAGCAGCTCGAACGCCTCGTCCATGGTCCCGAACCCACCGGGGAACAGCACGTAGCCGGACGCCTCCTTCATGAAGGTGAGCTTCCGGTTGAAGAAGTACCGGAAGTTGATGACCTTTCCGTCGTCCACCAGCGCACCGCCGCCCGCCGGCTCGAAGGGCAGGACGATGCTGACCGCGAAGCTGTTCTCGGGGCCGGCGCCCTCCACGCCCGCGGTCATGATGCCGGGGCCACCACCGGTGATCACCATCCAGCCCTCGTCGACCAGCGCCCGGCCCACGTGGCGGGCCGCCGTGTAGGCGGGCTCGTCCGGTCCGGTGCGGGCGGAACCGAACACGGCCGCCTTGCGCACGCCCCGGTAGGGGTCGAACACGTGGAAGGCGTACCGCATCTCCTTGAGGGTGGAGTTGGCGATCTTCAGGTCGCCCCGGTCGACGCCCTCGCGTCCCATGCGCAGGGCAGAGGTCAACAGCTCGAAGACCAGGTCCTGGTCGGCCTCCACCCCTGCGGCGTGCAGCAGGTCGGCGATCCGTGCGTCCAGAGCAGGGTCACCGGTCCGGTAGCGGGGGAGGTCGTCGGTCACGGGGTCACCGTACCGGGGTGCTCCACCGACCGGAGGCGCGGCCGTGGGACACTGTGGCGTGCGGTCGGGACGGAACGGGGATGCTGATCAGGACGTGCCGCACCCCACAGCGGTCACCCCGACCACCCCGACGCGTCGGTCGCCGGCCCCACCGTCGGAGTTCGACCTGTTCTTCCTGCGGGCGTACCCCGCAGCGGTCGGCCTGGCCCAACGGGTGCTGGACCGGGACCGGGTGGTGCCCGACGGGTCCGCGGCGTTGGCGTCCGACATCGCCACCGAGGCCCTGACCCGGGCCAGGGTGCGCCGCCTGCCGGACACGGACGCCTCCATCAACAAGGTGCTGGCCTGGACCGCGGACCTGTGCGTGGGTCACCTGGTGGGCCACCCCGGCCGGGTGGCGCTGCCCCAGGGGGCCCAGGCCGCGGACCTGCTGCCGGAGGACCTGCTGGACGAGGGCATCGGGGCGGAGTGGCGGCTGCGGGGCCTGCCGCTGGCAGAGCTGCAGGTGGCGCTGTCGGGGTCGCGTCGGGTCGACCGCCGGGTCGGACTGGTGTGCCTGGGAGCCGGCCTCACGCCGCTCCAGGCGTCCGCGGCCCTGGGGATGGACCGGGAGGCGGTCGGGCGCAGCCTCCGTCGGGTCGGCACCCGCCTGGCCGACCGCCGACGGATCGACTCCGGCCTCCTCGCTCCGGCCGACGCGCCGGCCGAGGACGTGGCATGACCAGCACGGCCACCCGCCCGCCGGGGCCCACCCCCTCGGAGCCGTCCGCCGACGGACCCCCCGTGCCCCTGTCGCCCACCTCGCTGGTGGCGGCGGGTCTGGCCGTGCCGGGCCTGGACCTGCGCACGGCCCGCGCCGTGGTGGACGCCCGCGCCGGCCGTCGCGTGCGGTTCCGGCGTGGCGTGCTCGGGGGTTGCGCCGCGCTGGTGCTGGTGGCGGGCCTGGTCCTGGCCGTGGACACCGACGAACCCAACGACGTCATCGCCGACGGGGACGAGGCTCCCTCCAGCATCGTGACCTCCACGACGGCGGCCGTGGCCGAGACGGTCCCGGTCCCGGCCACGACCGTGCCCGCCACCACCGTCGCCCCCACCAGCACCGTCAAGGCCCCCGTCCTCACCGTGCCCCCCACCATCGCCACCACCACCGTGCCCCCGAACCAGCCCATGTCCGTGACGCTCAACGTCGTCACGCCCTCGGTGGAAGCGGGCCAGACCGCCGAGGTCCAGGTGCTGTGGTCCGACCCGGACATCGCTGACCCGCTCGGTGTGCGGACCACCAGCGTGTGGGGTGACCCCGCCGTCACCTTCCCGGTCAGCGGGGAGGGCAGACCGCCGTGTCAGGCCCCCGGCCTGCCGGGTTCCGGGACCATTCCGTTGAACTTCCGGTATGCGACGCCAGCTCCCGCGCCGGGCCGTTACACGGTTTCGATCCAGGTCTCCTCGTGCGATGGCGTGGGCGACTATGCCGAGGACCGGACCCTCACCGCCGAGATCACCGTGAGCGAACGAGCCGTCGACCGGGTGGTCGTCCTGAAGGCGCCGCCGGGGGTGCCGTCGCTGGATGCAGCCACGTTCACGCTCGTACCCGAGTCAGGTTCGCCGACGACGGTGTCACCGCTCGGAGGCCTGGGTCAGGTCAGCACCGATTCCCCACCTGCGCCGGTGACCATGGTGCTCGTGCCGACGGGATTCAAGGGCCGGATCGACGTGGTTGCCGGAGGATCCTGCTTCTCGGGACAGGCTCGAGGGGTCAGCCTGAGCGGTACCGCGATTGCCCTGGATCAGGCGTGTGTTGCGGCCACGGCACCGGTGGCGCCGTAGAGCGTGGTCCGCTGCACCAGCGTGCGACCGAGGGGCTCGACGCAGGGCCCGGAAGTCCTCCGGGGTGATGTCGGTGCCGTGCACGGCGCCGGCGGCCCGGGAGATGTTCTCGTCCATCAGCGTGCCGCCCAGGTCGTTCACGCCGGCCTGCAGCAGCTGGCGGACCCCGGCCAGGCCGAGCTTCACCCAGGACGCCTGGATGTTGTCGATCAGCCCGTGGTAGGTGATGCGGGCGACGGCGTGCATCAGCAGCACCTCGCGGAACGTCGGGCCGCGGCGCGACTTCTTCTGCAGGTAGATCGGCGCCGCCATGTGGACGAACGGCAGGCCGCACGAACTCGGTGAAGCCGCCGGTCTCCGTCTGCAGCTCGCGGGTGACGCAGCAGGTGCCGGGCCCAGCTCCGGGGCTGCTCGATCGAGCCGAACATGATGGTCACGTTGCGAGCGCAGGCCGACGGAGTGGGCGGTGCGGTGGGCGTCGCAGCCACTCCTCGGTGTCGATCTTGTCCGGGCACAGGATGGCCCGGACCTCGTCGTCGAGGATCTCGGCCGCGGTGCCCGGCAGCGGTCCGCAGGCCGGCGTCCATGAGCCGGCGCAGGTAGGCGTCGAGCGGCTCGTCCAGCCGCTTGGCGCCCTCGGTCACCTCGAGCGCGGTGAAGCCGTGCACGTGCATGTCCGGGCACGGCCTCCTTCACCGCGCGGCACACGTCGAGGTAGTAGTCGCCGTCGAAGTCGGGGTGGATGCCACCCTGCAGGCACACCTCGGTGGCGCCCGAGGTCCCAGGCCTCCCGCACCCGGCCGGCCATGTCCTCGAGCGTGAGCAGGTAGGGCGTGCCGCGCAGGTTCAGGCTCAGCGGCCCCTTGGAGAACCCGCAGAACCGGCACTTGAAGGTGCACACGTTCGTGTAGTTGATGTTGCGGTTGCGGACGAAGGTGACGGTGTCGCCGACGGCCTCGCCGGCGCAGTTCGTCGGCGACCTCGGCCACCGCGGCCACCTCGGGCCCGCGGGCGCGAGAACAGGGTGACGATCTCGTCGTCGCCCGACCTCCTGGCCGGCCAGCACGCCGTCGAGCACCTCGGCCACGGCGCCCCGGACGCGCGGTCCGACGGGGCGGGCACCAGCACCGGGGGCGTCACGCCGGCGCCCGGAGTACCAGGCGTGGAGCGGTGCCCGATCGAGGTATCACCTCGGCGCCGTCGCCGACCGTCGGTGATCGCGGCCGATCTTCTGCGGGAACACCGCGCCCGGGTCGTCGCGGCCGAGGCCCTCGGCGTCGGAGCGGTCCATGCACCGGGAAGCGCAGGCCGTCGTCGAGCCAGCGCTCGGGGTCGAGCGCGTACTCCGGGTAGATCGTCAGGCGGGGGGCGAGGGCGAAGCCGCGGGCCTCGGTCACCTCGCGCAGGCGGTCGAGGGCGGGCCAGGGTCGCTCGGGGTTGACGTGGTCGCGCGGTGACGGGCGAGACGCCGCCCCAGTCGTCGATGCCGGCGTCGAGCAGCACGCCGAAGTCGTCGGACAGGTTGGGCGGGGCCTGCAGGTGGATCTCGGGCGGCAGGATCAGCCGGGCCAGGGCGATGGCGTCCAGGTACTCGTCTCGCGGGCAGGGCGGCGCCAGGTGCATCGCCGTGCCGTCCTTGGGCAGGAAGTTCTGGACGATGACCTCCTGCACGTGGCCGTGGCGTCGGTGCGACGCCGGCGATCGCCTCCAGGGCGTCGATCCGGTCCGGCCGGGACTCGCCGATGCCGACGAGGATGCCGGTGGTGAACGGGATGCCGCAGCTCGCCGGCGGCCTCGAGCGTGGCCAGGCGGCGCCCGGGCGTCTTGTCCGGGGCAGCCCCGGTGGCAGTCCAGGTCCGGGTTGAGCGACTCGATCATCATCCCCTGCGACGGCGACACGGTGCGCAGCAGGGCCAGCTCGTCGGCCGAGAGCGCGCCGGCGTTGGCGTGGGGGAGCAGGCCGGTCTCGTCCAGCACCAGCGCGGCACATGGCGGCCAGGTAGTCGACCGTCGAGGCGTAGCCGTGCTCCGGCCAGCCACTCGGCCGCCACCGGGTAGCGCAGTCCTCGGGCCGCTCGCCCAGGGTGAACAGCGCCTCGTGGCAGCCCGGCGCGGGCACCGGCACGGGCGATGGCCAGCACCTCGTCCGGGCGAGAGGTAGGGCGAGTCGAGCCGGGCCGGGGGCTGGGCGAAGGTGCAGTAGCCGCAGCGGTCGCGGCACAGCATGGTGAGCGGGATGAACACCTTGGGGGAGTAGGTGACCCGGGTGCCGTGGGCCGCGGTCCCGCACGACCCGGGCCGCGGCCACCAGCTCGTCGAGCCGGCAGTTCGAAGAGGTCGCGTCGGTCGTGCACGGGGGCGCTCCTGGGTGGGCGGTGAGGCGTCAGGCCGTGCCCGGACCGGGACGGCTGGCGATGTCGGTGGGGTCGAAGTCGCGTGTCGCAGGTGAAGCAGTGGAACCCGAGGTCCACCTCGGTGCCGCACGGTTCGTGCACCAGGAGGGTGGGCGGGCCGTCCTCGCCGCTCAGCCAACGGTCGCCCCACTGCATGAGGCTGACCAGGATGGGGGACAGCTGCAGGCCCATGCGGGTGAGGCGGTACTCGTCACGGGGCGGGTGGTCCTGGTAGCGCCGCTTCACCATGACGCCGCGCGTCGACGAGCTTGCGGAGCCGGTCGGCCAGCACGGCCCGGGGGATCTCCAGGTCCCGGCGGAACTCGTCGAAGCGGTGCAGGCCCCGGAACGCGTCCCGGAGGATCAGGATGGTCCAGCGGTCACCGACGATGTCCAGGGACCTCGCGATGGAGCACGCGTTGTCCGCATCGCCTGCGAGGTTCAGGTCCTCCGCCGGTGCCCCCATCGGGACCAGAAGCTAGTTCGGTTCAGATCCCGAACCAAGTGCATTCGGAAAACGAACCCACGGTCTGTTCCGGCGGCGCCCGACGCCCGCCCCGAATTCGTGGACATCTCGTACGGCCCGGCAACCTCGGCATGTCACGAGAACGTGGAGTTCAGACGCCGCGACGCCGGATCCGCCTCAGGCGGGGCGGAACTCGGCGGCCCGGTTGTCCAGCACCCCGAGGAGCTCGTCGAAGCTCTTCTCGAACGACGTCACGCCCTCGGCCTCCAGCACGGCGGCCACGTCGGCCATGTCCACCAACCCGCCCAGTCGGGCCCAGGTGTCCTGGGCCGCATCCAGGTCGGCGTCCACGGTGCGGGCCACGGTGCCGTGGTCGTCGAAGGCCTCCAGGGTGGCGTCGGGGATGGTGTTGACGGTGTGGGGGCCGATGAGGTCGTCGACGTAGAGCGTGTCCGGGTAGGCGGGGTTCTTGGTGGACGTCGACGCCCACAGCGGCCGCTGCAGGCGGGCACCCCTGGCCTCCAGCGCGGCCCAGCGGTCGCCCGAGAACACGTCCATGGCCATGGCGTAGGCCAACCGGCCCTGGGTCACCGCCGCGGTGCCCCGCAGCGCCAGCGCCTCCTCGGTGCCGACGGCCTCCAGGCGACGGTCCACCTCGGTGTCGACACGGCTGATGAAGAAGCTGGCGACCGACGAGATGCCCGACAGGTCCAGGCCCGCGACCGCCGCGTCCTCCAGGCCGGACACGTAGGCCTCCATCACGTCCGCGTAGCGGGGGAGGCTGAAGATCAGCGTCACGTTGATGTTGCGGCCCTCGGCCAGCATCTGGCGGATGGCAGGGACGCCCTCCGCGGTTCCGGGGATCTTGACGTACAGGTTGGGCCGGTCGATGCGGTCCCACAGGCACGCGGGCTGCGTCCATGGTGGCGGCGGTGTCCCGCGCCAGGTTGGGCGCCACCTCCACCGACACGTAGCCGTCACCGCCGGCGGAGCTGTCGTAGAGGGGGCGGAGCAGCCCCAGCGCGGCGGTGATGTCGTCGGTCACGAGGTCCCAGTAGGTGTCCTCGATGCCGGCCCCGCCCCGGACCAGGTCGGCCAGCTGCTCGGTGTACTCCTCGCCGGTGGCGATGGCCTTCTGGAAGATCGACGGGTTGGACGTGATGCCCCGGACGCCGCGGTCGATCCACCGTTGGATCTCGCCGTCGGCGATCCATCCGCGCTTGAGGTTGTCCAGCCACGGGCTCTGGCCCTCGGCGGCGTACAGGTCCTGGAGACGTCCCATCGGGCCAACCTAGCGTCGGGGCCCTCCCGGCCGGCCGCACCGGGGAGGGGACCTACGCCAGGAGCCCCCGGGCTGCCGCGGCCACGTGTTCGGGGGTGATGCCGAGCTCGGCCATGACCACGTCGCCCGGCGCCGAGGCACCGAAGCGGTCGATGCCCACCGTGGCGTCCGCGTAGCGGTCCCAGCCGATCGTGACCCCGGCCTCCACCGACACGGTCGGCACGCCCGACGGCAGGACCGACTCCTTGTAGTCGCCGTCCTGGGCGTCGAACAGGCTCCAGCACGGCAGCGACACCACCCGGACCGACCTGCCGTCGCCGGCCAACTGGGCCGCGGCGTCGACGGCGACGGCCACCTCGGTGCCGGTGCCGACCAGCACCACGTCGGGGTCCTCCGCGTCCAGCACGGTGTAGCCGCCCCGGGCCACGCCGTCGGCGGCGCGTTCGGCGGTCGTGGCCAGCACCGGGGTGTTCTGGCGGGACAGGATCATGGCCACCGGCCCGTCACCCTCGACCGCCAGCCGCCAGGCAGCTGCGGTCTCGTTGCCGTCGGCGGGGCGGATCACGGTCAGGTCGGGGATGAGGCGCAGCGACATCACGTGCTCGATGGGCTGGTGGGTGGGGCCGTCCTCGCCCACGCCGACCGAGTCGTGGCTCCACACGAACACGCACTTGGCCCGGCTCAGCGCGGCCAGCCGCACCGCCCCCCGCATGTAGTCGCTGAACACCAGGAACGTGCCGCCGACGGGCAGCACGCCGCCGTGGTGGGCGGCGCCGACCAGGATCGACCCCATGGCGTGCTCACGGATGCCGAAGTGGATCTGCTCACCATCCGGCGTGCCCGGCTCCAGCACCGGCCGGCCCGGGAGCTTGGTGCCGGTGTTGCCGATCAGGTCGGCCGCGCCGGCCATGAGGCCGGGGACGTTGCCGGCCAGGGCCGTGACGCAGTCCTGGGACGCCACACGGGTGGCGGGCTTGTCCTCGGTGGTGAAGGTGGGCAGGGCGTCCTGCCAGCCCGGCAGGCCCCGGGCCCCCAGCGAGGCCTCCCATTCCGCCTCCCGGCCGGCCAGCGCGCCGGCGGCCCGCTGCTCCCAGTCCTCGCGCTGCACACGGCCCCGGGCGCCGGACTCCCGGTAGGCGGCCAGGACGTCGTCGGGGACGTGGAAGGCCTCGTCGGGCAGGCCCATGACCTCCTTGGTGGCCCGGATCTCCTCCGCACCGAAGGCCAGGCCGTGCGCGGCGGGGTCGTCGGTGTGGGTCGGCGAGGGGAAGCCGATGTGGCTGCGCATCACGATCAGCGAGGGCCGGTCCGTGACCGAGCGCCCCTCCTCGAGTGCCGCCTCCAGCGCATCGAGGTCCTCGGACGCCTCACCGAGGTGCTGCACGTGCCAGCCGTAGGCCTCGAAGCGCTTCACCGCGTCGTCGGTGAGGGCCAGTTCGGTGGGGCCGTCGATGGAGATGTGGTTGTCGTCGTAGACGTAGACGAGTCGGCCCAGGCCCAGGTGGCCGGCCAGGGAGGCGGCCTCGTGGCTCACGCCCTCGGACAGGTCGCCGTCGGAGACCATGGCGTAGATCTGGTGGTCGCAGGCGTCCTCGCCGAAGCGGGCCCGCAGCGACTGCTCGGCGATGGCCATGCCCACGCCGTTGGCGAAGCCCTGGCCCAGGGGGCCCGTGGTGACCTCGATGCCGACGGTGTGGCCGAACTCGGGGTGGCCGGGCGTGCGCGACCCCCACTGGCGGAACTCCTCGAGGTCCTCCAGGGTGAGCCCGTACCCGGTGAGGTGGAGCATGGCGTACTGCAGGATGGAGGCGTGGCCGCAGCTCAGGATGAAGCGGTCACGGTCCGGCCAGTCGGGGGCGGCGGCGTCGTAGCGCATGATCCGGGTCCACAGCACGTGGGCCAGCGGCGCCAGTGCCATGGCCGTGCCCTGGTGGCCGGACTTCGCCCTGGCGGGCCCGTCCAGCGACAGCCCCCTGATGACGTTGATGGCCCGGCGCTCGAGCTCCGGGTCCCACGCTGGTGCAGCCATGTGCCAATTCCTGTCCGGTCGACGACCGGCCGATGGTAGCCAGCCACACGGCCCCGACAGAACAGCACCCGGCAGAACAGCGCTCAGCCGAACAAGGCGATCGAGGCGGTGAAGCCGTGCACGAAGTTGCGCCCGCCCACGGGGCCCAGCTCGCCGGCGCAGAACATGCCCGCCACCGGGGCCAGGGCCAGGGACTCCGAGACCACCTCGGCGTCGTGGTCGGGCACGCCGAACAACGCCGAGCCCCGGCCGTTGCAGGTGAAGACCAGGGCGCCGGCCGCCGCCCGGCCGGCCATGAGCACCCGGAGGTCCTCGTCGGCCGACGCCGCGTCGCGCACCTGGAACTGCACGGTGGCACCCACCTCGACCTCGTCCCCCACGGCGACCGCGCCCGCCTCCCGGTCCCCGCCCAGGACGCCGCGGATGAGGAAGTCCCCCCGCCCGAAGTCCATCCGGTGCTCGTCGATGACGCGGCCGATGTGCAGGCCCCGGGCGGCCAGGGCCCGCTCGTGGTCGTCCAGCGACCCGACCAGTTCCATGAGGCGGTCCAGCGCGGGCCGTCCGGCCAGCTCGTAGAGCACGTTGCGCTCGGCCCGGGTCACGGTGAGCGGCTCCCCGATGGGCCGGCAGCCCTGGGACACGACCGGGGTCACGGCCACCTCCGGCGGGAGCAGCGCCCCGACCGCGCCCTGTCGGTGCAGCGCACCGTCCAGCACCACCAGGTTGCCGCCGGGCTGGCGCGCGGCGGAGGCGAGCCCGCCGATGACCTGCAGGTCCGGCGAGGCGTGGGCGAGCTGGGCCAGGACCCGGTCGACGGGCAGGCTGAACGGGTCGGCCAGGAGCAGCAGCGTCCCGGCGGCGCCGTCCATCAGGCGGTCCGCCCCGACCAGCTCGGGCCCCTCCGGACCGGGGACGGTGTCCATCCGGACCGGCGTGACCGAGGGGCCGTCGAGCCAGACTGCGAACATGGCCAGGGCGGCGTGGTCCTCCACCTCCCGGGACCCGCCCAGGACCGACACCGCGGTGGTCCCGACCAGGGTGCGCGGCTCCAGCAGCTGCCGGCTGGCCCGGACGATGTCCTCCATGGCGCCGGCCAGGGGAGCGGTGACGAAGACCGACACCAGGTCCGGGCCCGGTCCGCCGGACTCCAGGAGGTGCCCGACGCACTCGCCCACGGCGTGCGTGGCGAGCGGGTGCTCGGAGAGCGCGGCCGCGGTCCTCACGTCGTGCTCAGTCCACGGGTGGGAGCAGCGTGTACGGCACCACCGTGGCGTCGCCCAGGTCGATGCGGCAGTGGGCCTCCACCGTGCCCGTGCCCGGGTACTCCAGTTCGCCCCGCACCAGGCGGTAGGCGAACTTCCCCGGCTCGACCTGGAGCGGCTGCACGTTGCGGGCGATCTGCTCCCCGTCGCGCATGAACACCACCTCCAGCGCGCCGGTCCCGGCCTCGTCCGGCCCGCACCGCACGATGATGACCAGGTGGGGCGTGACCGTCACCGGGAAGGGGCCCGGCGCGGCGGCGGAGAACTGGATGCCGGTCAGGTCGATCCGGGCCGCGTTGCCTGCGGCCTGGCGGAGCTCGATGTCGTCGGCGAAGAGGGCGGAGACGATCTGCATGGTGCCGAGCCTACGGCGGCCCGGCGCCGGGCCCCGCCCGGCCGGGGTCAGGGGGCGAGCCGGCGGAAGGCGGCGCGGACCAGGTCGTCGGTGAGGCTGTCCGGCTCGACCGCGGACGACGACGTGGCGAGCCAGTGCCCGTCGGCGGCCTGGGCCAGCGCGGGCACGACCCCGCCCCGTCCCCCCAGGACCGCGGTGTCCAGGGTGCGGGCAGCCGGCCAGGTCAGCATCAGCACGGGGGCGAGGCGACCCGCCTCGTCGTCGTCGGCCCGCAACACCCGGAGCGCGGTCCGGGCCACGTCGGCCTCGACCCGGAGCTGGTCCACCCACGGCTGCACGTCATGGCCCCAGCCCCCGTCGTCACAGCCGGCCGCCTGCTCCAGCCAGGCGTCGAGCGCGTCCGCTGCGCCGGCGTCGGCCACGGTCGTGCCGTCGGCGGACAGGGCCCGGTCGGCGAGGTCACGGGGGTGGGCGCCGTCACACCCCTGGGCCAGCACCCGGGCCGGGCCCAACGCCGCGGCCCACGCCTCGGTCGGGTCGTCCCCCCGCAGCCAGGCCGCGGCGGACAGCAACGGCGGGACCGAGGCACGGGCCTGCACCATGGGGTTGGCCAGGTAGCCCTCGATGTGGTCGGGCAGGTCCTCGTCGCGTCCCCGCAGCGGCCCGCAGGACAGGCGGTCGGCCATGAGGGCGTCGTTGACCGGGGTGTTGTCCCACAACAGGGGCCGGCGGCCGTCCATGGCGTCGGCCCAGGCCCGTGCGTCGGCCGAGGTGATGGAGCGGTTGACCACCTTGGGGCCCGTCCACCCGATGGCCACCTCCAGGGGGACGTGCCGGGCCAGCGCGTCCAGGTAGGGGGTGCGGTCGGTGCCGGTGTAGTGCAGCGGCACCATGAACAGCTCCACCTCGGCCGGGAGCGCGTCGCGGAGCCACAGGGTCAGCTCGGCGTGGCGCGTGCCGATCCCCTCCGCCGGGGGCAGGTCGTCCAGCAGCAGGCCGACCAGGGTCACCCCGACGTCCAGGACCTGGTCGATCTTGCCCAGCAGGGCGGCACGGTCGTCGTGGGAGTCGGTGTCGATGCTCAGGCCGGGGGAGAGGGAGAAGCCGACCCGCAGGGTGTCGTCCTCGACCAGGGCGGCGAAGTCCTCCAGCACGCCGGGCGGGTAGGGCTCACGCCACCGGTCCCGGTGCAGGGGGTCGTCCTTGGGGGCGTACACGTAGGTGTCCATGCCGGCGTCGGCCAGCACCGAGCACAGCTCCCGGCGGAGGTCCCAGCCCCACGGCGGCCCGTAGAAGCCCTCGATGATTCCGCGCACCCGGTCTCCTTCCCGCGGGGCCGTCTTCGGCGCGACGTCGCCCGTTGCCTAGGGTTCCGAGCATGTCACACACACTTTCGGAGGCCGCGTCCAAGGCGCTGCTGGGGGGTTGCGGGGTGCCGGTCGCCCCGGAACGCCTGGTGGACACCCCGGCCGCCGCGTCGGAGGCCGCCGCGGAGTTCGGCTATCCGGTGGTGGCCAAGCTGTGCGGGGACCACGTGGCCCACAAGACCGAGCGGGGCCTGGTGCGGCTGAACCTGGCCGACGCCCCGGCGGTGGAGGCCGCCACCGCGGACCTCCTGGCCGCCGCCCGGCCGGAGGACGCCGTCACGGGGGTGCTGGTGGCACCGATGGTCTCCGGCTCCCGGGAGCTCATCGCCGGGCTGGCCACCGACCCGCAGTTCGGCACCACCATCCTGCTGGGCGTGGGGGGCGTGCTGGCCGAGGCCGTGGCCGACGTCTCGGTGCGGCTGGTGCCCATCACCGGCGCTGGACGCGGAGGAGATGATCGAGGACCTGTCCTCCCAGGCCCTGCTCGGCGAGTTCCGGGGTGAGCCACCGGTCGACCGTGGCGCGCTGGTGGAGGTCCTGGTCGGCCTGTCCGCCGCGGCGGAGGCCACGCCCGGCCTGGTGTCGGCCGACCTCAACCCGCTGATCGTCCACGACGGCCGCCCGGTGGCCGTCGACGCCCTGGTGGAGCTGGCGGGGGACCCGTCATGAGTGCACCGACCCCGGCGCCGACGACCGAGCAGTTCCTGGCGCTGTTCGAGCCCCGAGGCATCGTGGTGGCCGGGGCCTCGACCCACCCCGGCAAGTTCGGCTTCGTCAGCCTCCACAACGTGCTGGCCTCCGGGTACACCGGCAGGGTGTTCGCCACCAACCTGGAGGGCACGCCGGTCCTGGGCGTGGACACGCTGCGCTCGCTGGACGAGCTGCCGGAGGGCGAGGCCGACCTCGTCTTCGTGTGCACGCCCAAGGCCGCCAACCCGGACCTGCTGCGCACGGCGGCGTCCAAGGGGATCCGCGCCGCGTTCCTGACGTCGGCCGGCTACGGCGAGTCCGGCGAGGCCGGCCGCCGGGACGAGGACGAGCTGATCGCCCTGTGCCGGGAGCTCGGCATCCTGCTGGTCGGCCCCAACGGCCAGGGCGTGGTGTCCACGCCGTCGCACCTGTGCGCCCAGATCGTGGCGCCGTACCCGCCGGCCGGCACCATCGGCGTGGCCAGCCAGAGCGGGAACTTCGTGTCCAGCTTCATGAACTGGTCCTGCGCCACCGGGGTCGGCATCTCCCGGGCGGTGTCGGCCGGCAACGCGGCCGCCACCGGCGTGACCGATGTGCTGCGCTACTACGCCGGGGACCCGGCCACGTCCGTGGGCCTGGCCTACATCGAGGGCATCACCGACGGCCGGGACGTCGCGGACGCACTGCGGGAGGCCGCGGCCGCCATGCCGGTCGTGGTGATGAAGGGCGGCGCCACCGCAGGCGGGGCCCGGGCCGCGGCCAGTCACACCGGGTCGCTGGCCACCGACGACCGCACCTTCGACGGGATGTGCCGTCAGGCGGGGGTGACCCGGGCCGCGACGGTGGAGGAGGCGTTCGAGGCCGCGGCCACCTTCGCCACCCAGCCCCTGCCGACCGGCAACCGCGTGGTGGTCATGACCACCGCCGGAGGCTGGGGCGTGGTCACCGCGGACGCGATCACCCGCCATCCGGACCTGGAGCTTGCCGCCCTGCCCGAGGACCTGCGCGACGCGATCGACACCAAGCTCCCGCCCCGGTGGAGCCGCAACAACCCGGTCGACCTGGCCGGCGGCGAGACCCGGGACACCATCCCGGAGGTCATGGAGCTGATCGCGGCCCACCCCGACGTGGACGCCATCGTGTACCTGGGCCTCGGCATCCAGTCGAACCAGGCCCGGATGCTGCGCGACGGTCCGCTTCCACCCCGACCACGGCATCGAGCGCATCGTCGCCTACCACGAGCGCCAGGACGCCCGCTTCGCCCAGGCCGCCGCACGACATCTCGGTGGCCACCGGCAAGCCCATCCTCACCGCCACGGAGCTGGCCGTGGCGTTCCCGGACAACCCCGGACCGGCGACGGTGCGGGCCACCGGACGGCTCTGCTACGCCTCCGCGGACCGGGCCGTCGCGGCGTTGGGTCACCTGTGGCGACGCAGCCGGTACCGCCAGCGGCGGGGCCTGCCCCTGACATGACCGACGGACCCGACCCCCTGTCCGACGAGGTCGTCGCGCCCGTGGTGCGGGCCAGGCACCGGGCCGCCGCCGACCGGCCCGGTGGCGGTGTCACCACCTCCACGGGTGGCCGGCACCGCGGCCGGTGGCTCGTCGCGGCCGGCGTGCTGGCGGTGCTCGGCCTGGCGGTGGGCGCCGCCGCGTTCGTGTTCCCGGAGCAGACCGCGGTGGCCGACGGCACCGGGCCGGACCTGGTGGCATCCACGCCGGTCCTGTCGGTGCGGCGGGCCCCGGAGCTGCTGGCCCGGCCGGTGGCGGCCCGGAACCTGCAGGCCGCCGTGGCCCCCGTGCTGGCCAGGTTCCCGGCGGACGCCTGTGTGGAGGTCGCCGACGGGACCACCGCCCTGGTGGCCCAGCAGGACACCGTCCCGCTGGCCCCTGCGTCCAACATGAAGCTGCTGACCGCGGCCGCCGCACTGGACGTCCTGGGCCCGGACACACGGCTGAGCACCCGCTTCGCCGCGGCGGCAGCACCGGTGGGCGGGACGGTGGCGGGGGACCTGTTCGTGGTGGGTGGCGGTGACCCGCTGCTGACCACCGACACGTACGCGGCCCGCCAGACCAACGGTGTCCCCCCGGCCACGGACCTGGAGGCGGTGGCCGACCAGCTGGTGGCGGCCGGCGTGACGCGCGATCACCGGCTCCGTCGTCGGCGACGGGACCCGCTACGACGACCAGCGGGTCGTCGCGTCGTGGCCCGACCGCTTCGTGGGCCAGGGCGTGGTGGGCAACCTGGGGGGCCTGGTGGCGAACGACGCCTGGACGGTGGACCCGGTCACACCGGGCGGCCCGACCGGTGCGCCGGCGCCGGACCCGGCCGCCCACGCCGCCGCCGTGCTCACCTCCCTCCTGCAGGCCCGGGGCGTGCAGGTGGACGGCGCCCCGCGCTCGGGCACCGCCCCGGCCGGGGCGGTGACGGTCCTGGACGTGCCCTCGCTCACGGTGGCCGAGCTGGTGGGGGAGACCCTGGCCTTCTCGGACAACACCTCCGCCGAGCTGCTGCTCAAGGAGATGGGCCGGGCATCGGGCGGAGCCGGCAGCACCCAGGCCGGCACCGCGGCGGTGCAGCGGTGGCTGGAGGCGAACGGACTGCCCACCGAGGGTGTCGTGCTGGTGGACGGATCCGGCCTCTCGGACCAGAACCGGGTGACCTGCTCACTGCTCGGCGACGTCCTCCGCGCCGGTGGCCCGGACGGCACCCTGGCCCAGGGCCTGGCCCGGCCGGGTCGGCCCGGCACGCTGGAGGACCGCCTGACCGGGGACGACCTGCGGGACCGGGTGCGGGCCAAGACGGGCACGCTGCGCAACGTCACCGCGCTGTCCGGATGGCTGGACACGGTGCCGGGCCGGCGCCTGCAGTTCGCCATGGTGCAGAACACCGGCGGACGGGAGGTGCAGGCCGCGGACACCGCGGTCCAGGGCGACCTGCTGCGGGCGCTGCTCGCCTACCCCCAGGCGCCGCCGTCCGAGCAGCTGGTGCCGACCGCGCCGGTCGCCCCTGCCGGGGGAGACTGAACCCATGGCCGGCCCGATGCCCATGTTCCCGCTGGGGTCGGTCCTGCTGCCGAGCATGGTCCTGCCGCTGCACGTCTTCGAGCCCCGGTACCGCCAACTGGTGGAGGACGTCCTGGACGCCGACGAGCCCGAGTTCGGCGTGACGCTGATCGAGCGGGGCAGCGAGGTCGGCGGCGGCGACATCCGTGCCATGGTCGGCTGCGTGGCCCGGGTGCTGGAGGCGGGCCGGACCGACGACGGCCGATGGGCGTTGGTCACCGTCGGGACCCGGCGCATCAGGGTCCGCGAGTGGCGACCGGACCACCCCTACCCCCTGGCCGTGGTGGAGGACTGGCCCGACGACGGGGGGCCGGACCAGGCGGTCGAGGACGCCGACGCCCTGGACGCGGTGGAGGCGCGGCTCCGACGGGTCGCGGCGCTGGCCAGCGAGCTGGGCGGGCCGGGACTCCCCGGCGACGTGGAGTTCAGCGACGACCCGGGCCTGCGCACGTTCCAGTTCGGCGTCCTCGCACCGCTCGGCCCCCTCGACCGGCTGCACGTCCTGTCCGCCGTGGGGCCCCGGCACCGGCTGGAGCTGGTGGACGGGATGCTGGTCGAGCAGGAGGAGCTCCTCCGGGCCCAGCTGGCCTTCGGCGGGGGTGAGGGCCCCGTCGGGCCGGACGGGTCGGACGGCCCCCGGCCGTGAGGGTGCTACAAAGGAGCGCCGACACAGGAGGTTGCCCGTGGCCGCTCAACCGACCCGGACCCGACCGTGGTCCGCTCCACCACAAGCCAAGGGACCGGCGGTCCAGGTCACGGAGCTCAAGGACCTGGTCGTCTCCTACGCCAAGCAGGAGACCGTCGACCCCCTCAAGACCCTGGGCAGCTACATGGGCTACGGGTTGGCGGGGTCGGTGTGCATCGGGGCCGGCATCTCGCTCCTCCTCCTGGCCCTGCTGCGGGGGTTGCAGCAGATCGAGGTCTTCAACGACCCGGCCGAGCTGGACGGCGGCACGTTCTCGTGGGCGCCGTACTTCATCGTCATGCTGGTGGGGCTGGTGATCGCCGGCCTGTTCCTGCGCACGCTGTACAAGATGACCCAGAAGCAGGGGATGACCCGATGAGCACCCGTTCCAACCCGACGACCATCTCCCGTGACGACATCAAGTCCAAGCTGGGCGAGATCCAGGGCGAGGCCCAGGACCAGGTGGAGGGGGCCAAGAACCAGATCCTGGCCGCCGGCGTCCTGATCGGGTTGCTGATCCTGGTCGTGGCGTTCCTGCTGGGCCGTCGCGGCGGCAGGCGCTCCTCGGCCGTCATCGAGGTCCGCCGCGCCTGACGTGGCCCCCTCCATGTGGCAGTCCCTGTGGGCCAACGCCCTGTCCAGGCTGTTCGGCGACGGCCTCGGCGCCGACATCGCGGGTCGCGCGTCGGTGTACCTGGCCGACGAGGTCCGCAGGTCGCTGGACAAGGAACCGGAGCGGCTCACCACGGTCCGCCTCCGGCCCGGCGAGTCCTACACCGTCATCGCCCGGCCGCCCGCCACCCGTGAGGAACGGCGCCTGGCCGCGGCCAAGGCCAGGCTCCAGGCCCGCGACGACCACCTGAGCCGTCCCACCCGGCGCCAGTTGCGCACGGCGCGCAAGCTCCGGACGCCGCCCAACGTCGCCTGGACCGTCGCCGCCCCGGCGGGCGCCGGTACGCCAGGGCCGTCCGGGCCGAGTCCGAGCGGGCCCGGGCCTTCGACGAGGTCATGGCGCCCACGCGGCGCCAGGCGCCGTGCCCACGCCGACCTGGAGTCGGTCACCCGGCGCCTGGACGACTCACGGGACGCGATCCCTGCGCCGGGCCCGGGCCGGCGTGAGGCGCCGGCCCCGCCGGGAGCGGTCCCGCTGTCTACGACTGAGGCAGTTGCCCGCGCACGACGCGAAGTGCTTCCGCGGCGCGTCGTCCTCCATGATGGACGGCGTGCTCGTCCGCCTGCGCAATCCGACCCGCGAGGTGGACATGGCCGCGCCCGTGCTGGTGTCGGTGCTGTTGGACCGCCTGGAGCATCAACCGGGAGTCGGTCCTGGTGGTGCGCAACGGCACGATCGTCCCCGGCGACGAGCGCCTGGAGCCCGACCGACGTGGTCGAGGTCCGGCCCGTGATCTCCGGGGGCGCGTGATGAGGGGGGGCCCGCATGAAGTGCACCGTCTGCCGGGGCCCGGCCGTCATCGACCTCCGGCGCCACAACTCCAACTTCTGCCCGGACCACTTCACCAAGTTCTGCCGTGACCAGGTCGACCGGGCCATCGACGACTTCGACATGATCGCCCCGGGCGACCGGGTGCTGGTCGCCGTGTCGGGCGGCAAGGACTCGCTCGCGGTGTGGGACATCCTGCTGGACCTCGGCTACGCAGGCCGACGGCCTCTACATCGGCCTGGGCATCGGCGACTACAGCGACACCTCCGGCCACCACGCCCGTCGCTACGCCGAGCAGCGGGGCGCCACCCTGATCGAGGTCGACCTCCCCGGGGAGTACGGCTACGACATCCCGACCGGCTCCCGGGCCGCCCGGCGGGCGCCGTGCTCCGCCTGCGGGCTGTCCAAGCGCCACCTGTTCGACAAGGCGGCGCCGCGACGGCGGCTACGACGTGCTGGTCACCGGCCACAACCTCGACGACGAGGCCGCGGTGCTGTTCGGCAACGTGCTGCACTGGCAGACCGAGTACCTGGGCCGCCAGCGCCCGGTGCTGCCCGCCCGGGACGGGTTCCCCCGCAAGGTCAAGCCGCTGGTGCGCCTCGTCGGAGCGGGAGATGGCCGCCTACTGCATCGTGGTCGGCATCGACTACCTCGTCGACGAGTGCCCCATGGCCGCCGGCAACAAGCACCTCGGGTACAAGGAGGCGCTGAACGCAGATCGAGGTGCAGTCACCCGGCTCCAAGGCCGACTTCTACTTCGGCTTCCTGCGCCGGGCCGCCGACCGCTTCGAGGCGGAGGCGGAGGAGGAACGGGAGGCGCTGCGGGCGTGCGACCGCTGCGGGGCCCCCACCCCGGCCGAGGTGTGCGCCTTCTGTCGCCTGGCGGAACGGGCATCCGACGGCGCCAGCCGGTGGAGATCGCGCCGCGAGGCCAACACTCGACAGACACACCGACCACGTGACCGGCCAGCTCGTCGAGGGGCGACCTCGTCCAGTTCATCGACGCCAAGGACCGGCGCTACCAGGCCACGCTCGCGGCCGGCAAGCAGTTCCACTCCCACTCCGGCTTCATCGAGCACGACGACGTCATCGGCCTGCCCGAGGGCTCCACCGTGCGGACCACCAAGGGCCAGGCGTTCGTCGTGGTCCGGCCCACGTTGAGCGAGTTCGTCCTCAAGATGCCGCGGGGCGCCCAGGTCATCTACCCCAAGGACATCGGCCCGATCCTGATGCTGGCCGACATCGCTCCCGGGCGTGCGGGTGCTGGAGAGCGGTGTCGGGTCGGGCGCGCTGTCCATGGCCATGCTGCGCTGCGGCGTGGACATCGTGGGCTACGAGCTGCGGGAGGACTTCGCCGACCGGGCCCAGACAGAACGTCGAGCGGTTCCTGGGGGCGGAGGCCTCGACCCGGTACCGGGTGGAGCTGCGCGACTGCTACGACGGCATCGACGAGGTCGGCGTGGACCGGGTGGTGCTGGACCTGCCCGAGCCGTGGCAGGTGGTCCCGCACGCGGAGACGGGCCCTCCGTCCCGGGGGCATCTGATCCTCGCCTACACGCCGAGCGTCACCCAGGTCATGCAGCTGCGGGAGACCCTGGAGCACTCCCGGTTCTTCGGCCTGGACACCCTCGAGGTGCTGCAGCGGGGCTGGTACGTGGAGGGCCAGGCCGTGCGGCCCGACCACCGCATGGTCGCCCACACCGGCTTCCTCACCTCGGCCCGCCTCGGCGCCTGAACCGCGCCGGCCGCCCCTAGGTTGGACGGGTCGTGAACGGTCTGGACGTGGTGCTCATCCTGCTGGCCCTGCTGGCCGCGGTCGGTGGGTGGCGCCTCGGGTTCGTCACCCGGGCCATGGGCTGGGTCGGCGCCGCGCTGGGCCTCGCCCTGGCGGTCCTGGTGGTGCCGCGCCTGTTGAACCGCCTGGAGCTCTCCTCGGAGACGGCCACGCTGTTGCTCGGCGCCGGGGCCCTGGTCCTGCTGGCGTCGATCGGCCAGGGCATCGGTGCCGCCATCGGGAGCCGCATGCGGGCCCCGGTGCACAGCGAGGTGGGCCGCGCCGTGGACTCCGCCGGCGGATCCCTGCTCGGCATCCTGGGCGTGCTGGTCCTGGCCTGGCTGGTGCTGCCGGTCATGGCCGAGGCCGACGGCTGGCCCTCCTCGGCGGCCCGCAACTCCGTGGTGGCCCGCTTCACCATCGACCACCTGCCCGACCCGCCGGACCAGTTGGCCGAGCTGGAACGGAACCTGGCCGGCGGGGACTTCCCCGAGCTGTTCGCCGGGTTGCAGCCCGCACCGGAGCTCCCGCCCGCGCCGACCGACAGCCCCATCACCCAGGAGGCACTGGACCGCCTGGCGGCCAGCACCGCCCGGGTGGAGGGCCAGGCCTGCGACGTGGTGCAGTCGGGGAGTGCGTTCATGATCGCCCCCGGCCTGATGGCCACCAACGCCCACGTGGTCGCGGCGACACGGTCGGTCGAGCTGACGACACCGGACGGCCGGAGGGCCGACGGCGAGGTGGTGGCGTTCGATCCCCAGGTGGACCTGGCCCTGATCGCCACCGACCTGGACCGGCCCGTGCTGCCGCTGGCCGGCCCGGCCGACGGCGACCGGGGGCTGGTGCTCGGCTTCCCCGGCGGCGGCCCGCTGGCGCCGTCGCCGTTCGAGGTGGGCGAGCTCCTGCAGGCCCGGGGCTACGACATCTACGACCGGGAGGTCGTGGACCGGCGCCTCATGGTCCTGGCCAGCGACCTCGCTCCCGGTGACTCGGGGAGCGCGGTGGTGCGGGCCGACGGGTCCGTCATCGGGGTGGCGGTGGCCATCGCCCCCGACCGGGAGGGCGTGGCCTACGCCCTGGACCAGGCCGAACTGCCCGACCTGTTGGCCTCGGTGGCCGCCGGTCCGGTCGACACCGGTCCCTGCCTGCGCTGAGGCCGGGTCCCCGCGCCGGGGAGTGCCGGTCACTAGCGTCGGGTCCCCGTCCCAGGAGGAGCCGTCGTGACCGACCAGTACCCACAGCAACCGGGCCCAGAGAACGACCCGACCCGCATGATGCCGCAGACCCCGGCCCAACAGCCGGGGGCGGACCCGAACGCCCCCTACCAGCAGCCCGGCGGCCAGCCGCCCGGGGCCCAGCCGCCGTACCAGCAGCCCCCACCGCCCTCCGGCGGGGTGCCGGGATGGGCCGTGGGCGTGATCGTCCTGTTGGTGGTGCTGGTCGGCCTGGTGGCCTTCCTGCTGCTGCGGGACGACGGCTCCACCGACGACACGACGACCACCACCTCCACCACCGTGGCGACCACGGCCGCGCCCACCACCCGGCCGCCCACCACCAGGGCACCGACGACGGCGGCTCCCACCACACGGGCGCCCACCACGGCCCCCACCACCGCACCCACCACGGCGCCGACGACGGCGCCGACCACCGAGACCACCGCGGCGCCGTAGGCCCGCGACGCGGCGGACGACGGGGGCCGGAGCCCCCGTCGTCCGTCTGCGTCCTGTGTCGTTGCCGTGGCCCCGGTGGTGCCGGGGTCACGTCGGTGTTACTCGGCCTCGATGAAGATGCACTCGCCGGGGCACTCCTCGGCGGACTCGATCACACCCTCGAGCTCCCCGTCGGGGATGGGGGCCATGCCCTCCGCTCCGCCGGGGTCGCTGTAGACCTTGTCGCCTTCCTTGACGTAGGCGAGCCCATCGTCCAGCAACGTGAACACGGCGGGCGAGATCTCCTCGCACAGCCCGTCTCCGGTGCAGAGATCCTGGTCGATCCAGACCTTCATGCCCATGGTGTTTGACCTGCCTTCGGATCGGCCCGTCGGTCGGGCCTCGGACACTCTCGACACACGCATTCTACACGCGTCGGAGAATTTGCACGGTAATCGCGGTGGAAATTCTTGGACAGGGTCGGGTGAGGGCGGGATGATCCACCCCGGTGGCGCCGGAACGTGCCGCCGCAGGGGTAGAACAGTCGCACGGGTGCAGCGCCCGTTCCTACCGGGAGGTGCCGTGGAGGGCCAGGAGTTCGACAGCGTCGACGAGGAGAACACCGCCCTGAGGGACCAGGTGCGCGAGCTCGAGGACGAGGTGTCCTCGCTGGTGCGCCGGCTCCAGGACGCTCCCAAGCGGGTCCGGACCCTGGAGGAGCGCCTCCTGGAGACCAAGGGACAGCTGGCCCAGGCCGTCAGCCAGAACGAGAAGCTCACCTTCACCCTGCGGGAGGCCCGCGACCACATCGCCGCCCTCCGCGACGAGGTGGACAAGCTGACCCAGCCTCCGTCGGCCTACGCCACGCTCCTGGGCCTCAACGACGACGGCACCGTGGACGTCCAGGCCGCCGGCCGCAAGATGCGGGTGGAGGTCTCACCCGGCATCGACGAGGACGAGCTGCGGCGCGGCGCCGAGGTGGTGCTCAACGACGCCTACAACGTCGTGCTGGTGCGGGAGTCGGAGGAGTCGGGCGAGATCGTCACGTTCAAGGAGCTGCTCGACGACGGCCGGCGCGCCCTGGTGGTCGGGCGGGCCGACGAGGAACGTGTGGCCGAACTGGCCCACCAGCTGCTGGACGAGTCGTTGCGGGCCGGGGACAACGTGCTCATGGACGCCCGCTCGGGCCTGCTGCTGGAGAAGCTGCCCCGGCCGGAGGTGGAGGAGCTGGTCCTGGAGGAGGTGCCGGACATCGCCTACACCGACATCGGCGGCCTCGACGAGCAGATCGAGCAGATCACCGACGCGGTGGAGCTGCCGTTCCTGCACCAGGACCTGTTCCGGGAGTACGCGCTCCCCGCCCCCAAGGGCATCCTCCTCTACGGCCCCCCGGGCTGCGGCAAGACGCTCATCGCCAAGGCCGTGGCGAACAGCCTGGCCAAGAAGGTCACCGAGGCCACCGGCAAGGAGGCCCGCAGCTACTTCCTGAACATCAAGGGCCCGGAGCTGCTCAACAAGTACGTGGGCGAGACCGAGCGCCACATCCGGCTGGTGTTCCAGCGGGCCCGGGAGAAGGCCGCGGACGGGACGCCCGTGATCGTGTTCTTCGACGAGATGGAGTCGCTGTTCCGCACCAGGGGCACCGGCATCTCGTCGGACATGGAGGCCACGATCGTGCCGCAGCTCCTGGCCGAGATCGACGGCGTGGAGACGCTCAAGAACGTGATCGTCATCGGGGCCTCCAACCGGGAGGACCTGATCGACCCCGCCATCCTGCGCCCCGGCCGCCTGGACGTGAAGATCAAGATCCACCGCCCGGACTCGGAGGCGGCGGCCCAGATCTTCTCCCAGTACCTCACCACCGGGATCCCGCTCGACGCGGCGGAGATCGAGTCCCTCGGCGGCGGCGACGCGGACAAGGCCGTGGCCGCCATGATCGAGCGCACCGTGGAGGAGATGTACCGCACGGACGAGGCCAACCAGTTCCTGGAGGTCACCTACCAGAACGGCGACAAGGAGATCATGTACTTCAAGGACTTCTCGTCCGGGGCCATGATCGAGAACGTCGTGCGCCGGGCCAAGAAGCTGGCCATCAAGCGTGAACTGGCCGCCGGCACCCGCGGGGTCCGGGTCCAGGACCTGATCGAGAGCATCCACCAGGAGTACAAGGAGCACGAGGACCTGCCCAACACCACCAACCCGGACGACTGGGCGAAGATCTCGGGCAAGAAGGGCGAGCGGATCGTCTACGTACGGACCCTGGTCCACCACACGGAGTCCCAGGACCCCGCCGGCGGTCGGTCCATCGAGGCCGTCGCCACCGGCCAGTACCTGTAGTGGCCATCCCGAAGATCTGCGGCATCGAGACCGAGTACGGGATCCTCGTCCGTGGTGCGGGCGAGTCCAACCCGATCTCTGCCTCCTCCATGCTCATCAACGCGTACCTGTCCGCCCTGGACGCGGCCCGGGGCGTGCAGCGGGCCCAGCGGGTGGGATGGGACTTCGAGGACGAGTCGCCCGGCAACGACGCCCGGGAGGAGGCCCTGCTCCTCAGCCTGGCCCCGGAGGTGGAGACGCACCTCGTCAACGCGGTGCTCACCAACGGCGCCCGCTACTACGTGGACCACGCCCACCCCGAGTACTCCTGCCCGGAGGCGCCCGACGCCCGCACCGCGTTGGTGCACGACCGGGCCGGGGAGGAGGTCCTGGTCCGGTCCATGGACGCGGCCCGGCGCCTGCTGCCCGAGGGCCAGGAGATCGTCGTCTACAAGAACAACTCCGACGGCAAGGGCAACAGCTACGGCTGCCACGAGAACTTCCTGGTGGACCGCACGGTGCCGTTCGGACGGATCGTGGCCCACGCCACCACCCACCTGGTGACCCGCCAGGTCTTCACCGGCGCGGGCAAGGTCGGCTCGGAGGCGCCCGGCATGCGCACCGACGACGTGCCGTTCCAGCTGACCCAACGGGCCGACTTCTTCGAGGAGGAGGTGGGCCTCGAGACCACGCTCAAGCGTCCGATCATCAACACCCGCGACGAGCCCCACGCGGACGCCCAGAAGTACCGGCGCCTCCACGTCATCACCGGCGACGCCAACCTGAGCGAGGTGCAGACCTTCCTCAAGCTCGGGACCACCGCGCTGGTCCTGGCCATGATCGAGGACGACGCCCTGGGCGATCCCATGACGTTCGCCCGTCCCGTGCCGGCCATGCACCAGGTGTCCTGGGACCTGACCCTGCGCCAGCCGATCGAGATGGCCGACGGCACCTCCATGACGGCGCTCGACGTCCAGTGGGCGCTGCTGGGCGCGGCCCGGGACTACGCCGCGTCGCGGGGGCTCGAGCCCCTGGGCCCGGAGGAGGTGGGGGAGGCGATCCTCACCCGGTGGGAGGCCGTGCTGAGCGGCCTGGAGTCCGACCCCATGACGCTGGCGGACCAGTTGGACTGGGTGGCCAAGTACCGCCTGTTCTCCGCCTACCGGGAACGGGACGGCATGGACTGGTCGGACCCCCGCCTGGTGGCCATGGACCTGCAGTACCACGACCTGCGGCCGGGTTCGTGCCTGGCCCGCCGGGTGGGCCTGGAACGCCTCACCACCGACGACGAGGTCATGGCAGCGGTCACCGAGCCACCCGACGGGACCAGGGCCTACTTCCGGGGAACGTGCCTGGCACGGTTCGCGGAGGACATCGTCGCGGCCAACTGGGACTCGATCGTGTTCGACACCGGCGACTCCTCCCTGCAGCGCGTGCCGATGCTGGAGCCGGGCCGGGGCACGGAGGCCCACGTCGGGGACCTCCTGCGCTCCGCCACCTCCTCGGCGGACCTGCTGGCACGCCTCGGGCGCTGAGTGCCGGTTGCCACGGGAAGTGCCCACCGATCGGTCGGGGGCCGCGGTACGGTGACCGGGACGCGGAGGTTCTGAAATGGCAGAGCGAGAGCTCAAGAAGAAGTCGGCTCCCCAGCGTCGCGAGGACGAGGTGGAAGAAGCACCTGCGTCCACGGAGGCGGGAGCGAAGATCAAGGCCGAGCTGGACGAGTTGCTCGACGAGATCGACGACGTCCTGGAGACCAACGCCGAGGACTTCGTGAAGTCCTACATCCAGAAGGGCGGCCAGTAGCCGCCCCTGCCCGGCGCGGGGCCCGGCGCACGTCCGGGTAGCCTCCCGGACGTGAACCTCCCGATCTACCAACCCCAGGACGACCCGGGGCCCAACTTCGCAGAGCTCGTGCGCCGGGCCGGCCTGGTGCCGCCGGTCCCCGAGGGCCTGCTGGACAGCCGGCTGGCCATCACCCACGGCACGACCTGCGTGGCGGTCCGCTACGCGGAGGGCGTCATCATGGGCGGTGACCGCCGGGCCACCTCCGGCAACTTCATCAGCCACCGCACCATCGAGAAGGTCTTCCCGGCCGACCGCCACTCCGGTGTGGCCATCGCCGGTGCCGCAGGGCCCGCGGTGGAGATGGTGCGCCTGTTCCAGCTGCAGCTGGAGCACTACGAGAAGGTCGAGGGCTCGCCCATCAGCCTGGAGGGCAAGGCCAACCAGCTGTCCCAGATGGTCCGCAACCACCTGCCCGCCGCCATGCAGGGACTGGCCGTGGTGCCGATCTTCGCGGGCTACGACACCGCCCGGGCCGAGGGTCGCCTGTTCCAGTACGACGTGACCGGCGGCCGGTACGAGGAGTACGACCACGCCGCGACCGGCTCGGGCAGCCTGCACGCCACCACGGTGATCAAGCTGGGCTACCGCGACACCCTGGACGAGACCGCGGCGGTGGACCTGGTGCTGCGGGCGCTGTACGAGGCGGCCGACGAGGACTCCGCGACCGGCGGGCCGGACCTGGTCCGGGGCATCTATCCGGTGGTGGCCACCATCACCGACCGGGGCTTCGAGCGCCTGCCGGACGAGGACCTGCGGGTCCGGTACCTCGCCCTCCTGGAACGGGTGGCCAACGAGCGTGGAGGTGCGTCATGAGCATGCCGTTCTACGTCGCCCCCGAGCAGATGATGAAGGACCGGGCGGACTACGCCCGGAAGGGCATCGCCCGGGGCCGTGCCCTGGTGGCCTGCACCTACGACGACGGCATCCTGCTCTGTGCGGAGAACCCGTCGCGGATGCTGCGCAAGGTGTCGGAGATCTACGACCGCATCGGCTTCGCCGGGGTGGGCAAGTACAACGAGTTCGACCAGCTCCGCATCGCGGGGGTGCGCCACGCGGACCTGAAGGGCTTCTCGTTCAGCCGTGAGGACGTGGACGCCCGCAGCCTGGCCAACCAGTACGCGCAGATCCTGGGCCAGGTCTTCACCCACGAGATGAAGCCCATGGAGGTGGAGATCCTGGTGGCAGAGGTCGGCCACCAGCCCGAGGGTGACCAGCTGTTCCACATCCTCTACGACGGCACCCTGGTGGACGAGACCGGTTGGGCCGTGCTGGGCGGCGAGGCCGAGGCCATCCGTGAGCGCATGGGCGCGGCGTGGTCCGAGGGTGGCACGCTGGGCCGTGCGCTGGCCGCCGCCGTCGGTGCGCTGGCCGGGCCGGACCGGACGTTGCCGGCCGAAGAGCTGGAGGTCGCGGTCCTGGTGCGCGGCGACGGACGGCGGTGCTTCCAGCGCATCGAGGACGACGAGGTCTCCGAGCTCCTGGCGGGCTGACCGTCCGCTCAGCGCACCACGTCCAGGAAACGGAGTGCGTCGGCCACCCAGAGCGCCAGGAACACGCCCAGCGGGACCAGGAGCCCCAGGGCGAGCATGATCCGCAGGGATCGCATGGCGGGTGTGAGCGGGGTGGGACCGGGAGCGCGGGGCGGCACGGTGGTGCCGTCCTCCGCGATCACCGGCAGCTCGTCGGGGGCAAGCACCTCCTGGGCCAGTTCGCGCTCCTCCTCGGGGACCATCACGTCCAGGAAGCCGATGGGATGGGTGGTGGGCACCAGCTCCCGGCTCCGGATCGCCCACAGCACGCCGTGGGCCCCCAGCTTGGCGGCCAGCAGCTCGGCCTCGAAGCGGGTGTTGACCGTGGCGACGACCACCATGTTCACCGTCGGCAGGCTAGTTGGGGACCCACCGCCGCTCCGGCGCGATCCGGGGGTAGGTTGACCCCGTCATGGACCGGAGGATCTACGGCCTGGAGAACGAGTACGGCGTCACGTGCACCCTGCGCGGCCAGCGTCGCCTGAGCCCGGACGAGGTCGCCCGCTACCTGTTCCGGCGCGTCGTGTCCTGGGGCCGCTCCTCCAACGTGTTCCTGGCCAACGGCGCACGCCTCTACCTGGACGTCGGTTCGCACCCCGAGTACGCCACGCCGGAGTGCGACTCGCTCACGGACCTGGTGGCGCACGACAAGGCGGGGGAGTGGATCCTGGAACAGCTCCTGGACTCCGCCGAACAGCGGCTGGCGGAGGAAGGCATCCGCGGCGACATCTACCTGTTCCGCAACAACACCGACTCGGCCGGCAACAGCTACGGCTGCCACGAGAACTACCTGACGAGCCGCCACGACGACCTCACCCACTACACCGAGGTGCTCATCCCGTTCCTGGTCAGCCGCCAGATCTACGCCGGTGCGGGCAAGGTCCTGCAGACGGCCCGGGGCGCGCAGTTCTCGATCGCCCAGCGGGCCGAGCACATCTGGGAGGGCGTGTCGTCCGCCACCACGCGGTCCCGCCCGATCATCAACACCCGCGACGAGCCCCACGCCGACTCGGACCGCTACCGGCGCCTCCACGTCATCGTGGGTGACTCGAACATGAGCGAGTACGCCACGTTCCTGAAGGTCGGCGCCTGCTCCCTCATCCTGCGCATGCTGGAGGACCCGTCGGTGGTGCTGCGGGACATGACGCTGGAGAACCCGATCCGGGCCATCCGGGAGATCAGCCACGACATCACCTGCACCCGGAGGGTCCGCCTGGCCAACGGACGGGAGGCCTCGGCCCTGGAGATCCAGGCCGAGTACCTGAACCGGGCCCTGCGCTACGCGGACAACCATGACCTGAACCCGCAGGAGAAGCAGGCCCTGGGCATGTGGGAGCACGTCATGTCCGGCCTGGAGCGGGACCCGCTCAGCCTGGACCGCGAGATCGACTGGGTCACCAAGTACAACCTCATCGAGGCCTACCGGGGGCGCCACGACCTGCCGCTCAGCCACCCCAGGGTGGCGTTGCTGGACCTGCAGTACCACGACATCAGCCGCAAGCGGTCGGTGTTCTACAAGCTGCAGCGGGCCGGGCGGGTGGAGCGGGTGGTGACCGATGCGGACATCGCGGAGGCCGTCGACCTGCCCCCCCAGACCACCCGGGCCCGCCTGAGGGGCGAGTTCATCCGCCGGGCCAAGGAACGCAAGCGGGACTACACCGTCGACTGGGTCCACCTGAAGCTGAACGACCAGGCCCAACGCACGGTCCTGTGCAAGGACCCGTTCCGCTCGCACGACGAGCGGGTCGAGCGCCTCATCGACTCCCTCTGACCCGCCCCGGTTACCCGTTCTGTGCTGCGAGGGGCTACCTATAGGTCGCGACCCGCAGCGCAGAGCGGCGGTCGGCACCAACAGGGGGAACGATGGAGATCACGGGCGGGGTCGAGACGCTGACCGTCACGGGGGCCGAGCCCGGAGCGCACCTGCGGGTGTGCACGTCGGACGGCGCAGAGCTGGTCACCCTGGTGGCGGACGCATCGGGCAATGCGTTCCTGGGCTTCGTCCCCGCCCAGCCGATGGTGCTGGCCGGTGCCGACGGCCTGGCCGAGGCCCTGGCCTCGGGCGACACGCTGGCCCCGGGGGACTACACCGTGGACGGCGCGCCGGTCCGGGTGCTGGCGTTGGACGAGCACCCCCGCCCGGAGCTGTACGACCAGGAGCTGGCGGAGGGCTACGGGTACCTCACCGTCCGCGACGGCGTCCAGCTGTCGGTGATGGTCCGCTTCCCGGACGAGAACCTGTACGGGCCGGGCCCGTGGCCCACCGTGGTGGAGTACTCCGGCTACAGCCCGTCGGACCCCGACGCCCCCCAGCCTGGGACGCTGCTGGCCAACCTGATGGGGTTCGCGGTGGTGGGGGTCAACATGCGGGGAACCGGGTGCTCCGGCGGTGTGTTCGACCTGTTCAGCCCCGCGCAGGCGGCCGACGGCTACGACGTCATCGAGACCGTCGCCCGCCAGCCCTGGGTGCTGCACCACCACGTCGGGATGGTCGGACTGAGCTACCCCGGCATCAGCCAGCTCTACGTGGCGGCCACGCAGCCGCCCAGCCTGGCCGCCATCACGCCGTTGTCGGTCATCGACGACCCCTGGCGCCAGCAGTGGCCCGGGGGCATCTACAACTCGGGCTTCACGCGGGCCTGGGTCGCGGCCAGGGACATGCAGACCAGGGCCGGGGGCCAGGCCTGGGACCAGCGGCGCATCGATGCCGGCGACGAGGTCGCGCGTGAGAACCAGCGCATCCGTTCCCAGAACCTGGACTTCGAGCGGTTCGGCCGTTCCCTGGAGACCTTCCGGCCCATGCTCGAGCCCCGCCGCTCGGGTGCCCTGGTGGAGCGGATCCAGGTCCCGGTGTACCTGACCGGTGCCTGGCAGGACGAGCAGACCGGCAGCCGGTTCGCCCTCATGCTGGAGGACTTCGCGGCCAGCCCCGAACAGCGGTTCGTGCTGTTCAACGGCCACCACCCCGACGGCTACAGCCCCATGGTGATCATGCGCTGGTTCGAGTTCCTCTCGTTCCACGTGGCCCGGCGGGTGCCGCGGGTCCCGGAGGTCATCCGCACCTTCGCCCCGCTCCAGTTCGAGGCCGTGTTCGGCTACGCACCGGAGCTGGAGGCGGATCGCTTCACCCACCACGGCGACGACGTGGAGTCCGCGCTGGCCGAGTACCGGGCCGAGCCCCGGGTCCGCATCCTGTTCGAGAACGGCGCAGGCCACGAGGTCCCGGGGGCGCCCGCGCACCGGTTCGAGGTCGGCACCGAGACGTTCCCGCCGCCGGGGGTGGCCCCGCGGCGCTGGTTCCTGGCCGACGGCGGACTGGTCGATGACGAGCCGGCGTCCGCGGGCAGCGACCGGTACCTGGACGATCCCGACGCGGGGGACCTGGCCTACGCCATGGACCTGCTGAGCGACCTGGACCGGTTCACCCGTCCCGGTCCCGAGCTGCCGCTGGACTGGACGAGGTTCGCCGACGAGCACCGCGTGGTGTACCAGACCGCCGAGCTCGAGGCACCGCTGGTGGTGGCCGGAGCGGGCCATGTGGACCTGTGGCTCCGCCCCGGCACGGAGGACACCGCGGTCCAGGCCACCCTCACCGAGGTCCGCGCCGACGGCACCGAGCTCCGGGTGCAGTGCGGCTGGCACCGTCCCGTGCACCGCGTGGAGGACGAGCGCTGCGACGACCTGCGGGTCGACTACACGTTCCTCCCGGAGCACCGGGAGCCCCTGGTGGTGGGCGAGTGGCTCCACTTCCGGCTCCCGCTGCACCCGGTCACCCACGTCTTCCGGACCGGGTCCCGCCTCCGCCTGCAGCTGTCGTCGCCGGGGCGGGACCACCCCTTCTGGTGCTTCGAGAACCCGGTGCAGGACGGTGCCGGCCACGACGTCGGCCGGGGCGGCGAGCACGGGTCGGCCCTGGTGCTGCCGGTGTGGGACGTGGAGCTCGACCACCCCGTGGACCATCCCGGGCCCGACTCCCTCCGGGGCCAACCGTCCAGGCCGGACGTCCCCCTGGCCGGCAGCGCCACGCCCTGATGCCCACGTTCCGCACCGCGGAGGTGACCGAGGTGCTGGAGGACCGGCCCGGGCTCCAGCGCCTGGCGGTGGAGATGGCCGATGGCGCCCCGGCCCGCGCCTACGCGCTCACCGACCTGACCGGCGACTGCGCGGTGGGGGACCGGGTGGTGCTCAACACCACCGCGGTGGACCTGTCGCTGGGGACGGGCGGATGGCACGTGGTGCACTGGAACCTGGCCCGCGACGGGTTCGAACGGCCGGGCCCCGACCACGTCATGAAGCTCCGGTACACCAGCCTCCAGTTCGATGCCGGCACCTCCGAGCTCGCCCACCCGGAGGCCGACCGGGCCCTGGGTGGCGTGCCCGTGGTGGCCTGCACCGTGCACAGCCAGGTGGCGATGGTGGCGCTGGCCTTCGCCGATCGAGCCCCGGGCCGCCGCCTGGCCTACGTGATGACCGACGGCGCGGCACTCGCCCTGGCGTTGTCCGACCTGGTGGTGGACCTGGTCGGCCGCGGCCTGCTGGTGGGCACCGTCACCGCCGGCAACGCCTTCGGTGGCGACCTGGAGGCCGTCACCGTGCACGCCGCGCTGGGTCTGGCGGTGCACACCCTCGGGGCCGACGCGGTGGTGGTGGGCATGGGCCCGGGCGTGGCCGGTACGGGGACCGCCCTGGGGACCACCGCCATCGAGGCGGCACCCGTGCTGGACGCCGTCGCGGCCCTGGGCGGCACCCCGGTGCTGTGCGTGCGGGCCTCCGACGGCGACGCCCGCCCCCGTCACCGCGGCGTGTCCCACCACGCCGGGACCGTGGCCCGCCTCACCGCATCGCGTCCGTGGGTGGCGGCGGTGCCGCCCGAGGCCGCAGCGCTGCCAGGGGTGCGGGTGGCGTCATCGGTCGGGCCCGTCGACCCCGCCGCACTGCTGGACCGGGCCGGCCTGCGGGTGACCACCATGGGCCGGGACGTGGACCAGGACCCGCTGTTCTTCCGGGCCGCCGCCGCGGCCGGGGCGGTCGCGGCCGGGTTCGTCACGGGAGAGGTCCCCGGTCCGGAGGACTGAGCCCGGCCCGTAGACTGCGGTCCCGTGGCCAAGGTCGACCGTCTCCTCAACATCGTGGCCGCGCTGCAGGCCGCGTCGGTCCCGCTGACGGCGGAGGAGCTGCGCGAACGGGTTCCCGGCTACGAGGGCCAGACCGACGACACGTTCCGGCGCACCTTCGAGCGGGACAAGGACGACCTCCGGGAGGTCGGTGTCCCCATCGAGACCGTGAGCGTGGAGCACGTCGAGCAGGCCCGGTCCGCCTACCGCATCCGCCGTGACCGCTACGAGCTCCCTGATCCGGGCCTCACCCCGGAGGAGCTGGCCGCCCTGCACCTGGCCGCGACGGCGGTGCGGCTCGAGGGCATCGGTGAGGACGAGGTGGCCGACGCCCTGCGCAAGCTCGGAGGCATGGAGGGGTCGGGATCCACCGCCACCGTCGGCGCGGTCCAGGCGCCGGCACAGCTGCCCGACCTGTTCGGAGCCGTGCTGGAGCACCATCGGATCGCCTTCGGCTACGGCGCCGCCGGCGTGGTCCGCCACCTGGAGCCGCATCGGCTGCAGTACGAGCGGGGCCGCTGGTACGTCAGTGGGCTGGACACCGACCGGGACGGCCTGCGCAGCTTCCGTGTCGACCGGTTCCACGGTCCGGTCGAGGTGGACCTGGAGTCCTCCTTCTCCCCACCGGGGGACCTGCCGGACGTGCGCCTGCGGCCCTGGGAGTTCGGCACGTCCGAGCCGGTGGCGGCCCGGCTGCTGCTGGACGGGCCGATCGCCCGCGCCGTCCTGGCCGAGGACCCCGGTCTGGAGGTCGTGGCGGAACGGGACGACGGCTCGGTGGAGGTCCGCCTCCAGGTCCGCAACCCCGCCGGGCTGCGGGGGTTCGTGCTGTCGTTCCTGGAACGGGCGGAGCTGCTCGACCCGCCCGAGCTCCGGGCGGACCTGGTGTCGTGGCTGGAGTCGGTCCGCGCCGCGGGTCCGGGACGGACCGATGAGCCGGGCGACCGCGGCGGAGCGGGTGGAACGGATCCTGTCGGTCCTCCCGTGGATCGTGGAGGAGCAGGGCGCGACGGTGACCCAGGTCTGCGAGCGGTTCCAGCTCTCCGAGCGCGAGCTGATCGGTGACCTGGACCTGCTCATGTACGAGGTCGGGATCCATCCGTTCACCCCCGACGCCCGGGTGGACGTGCTGTTCGAGGACGACCGGATCTACGTCACCCTGGGTGACTACTTCCGCCGGCCGCTCCGGCTGAGCCATGAGGAAGCGGTGGCGCTCTTCGCGGCCGGGACCGCCCTCCTGGACCGGGCCGACCCGGATCCCACCCTGCAGCGGGCCGTGGGCAAGTTGGGCGACGCCCTGGGCTCGGGCACGGCGGAGGCGGTCGGGGTGTCGCTGGGCGACGCCGACCCGGTCATCCTGGCCGCGGTCCAGGACGCGGCCCGGGACCACCGGCGCGTCGCCATCGACTACTGGTCCTTCGGTCGGGACGCGGTCACCCACCGCGAGGTCGACCCCCGGCGGGTCGTGGCCGAGGACGGCCACTGGTACCTGTTCGGCTGGTGCCACCTGGCCGGGGCGCCCCGATCGTTCCGGGTGGACCGCATCGCGTCCGTCGGGGCGACCGAGGTGCGGTTCGACCCCGACGGCCAGGAGGACGGGGCCGGGTTCGACCTCTCGGCCGCAGACCGCACCGTGGAACTGGTGGTGGCACCGGCGGATGCCTGGGTGGCGGACATGTACCCGACGGTGGAGTCGGAGGTCCTGGCGGACGGTCGGATGCGGATCGTGCTGCAGGTCACCGCCACGCCCTGGCTGGAGCGGCTGCTCCTCCGGCTCGGTCCGGACGCGACCGGCCGTGACCTGGACGACGGACGGGACCTGGCCGGGCTCGCGGCCCGGGCCGCGGGCCGCGTCCTGAGCCGGTACACCGGTGCGGGTCCGGTCCCACCGGTCGCCGAGTAGCCTCCGTCACGGTATGACCGATCCGACCCCCGGCGAGCCCATCGCCCCGCCGCCGCCGGTCCGGCACGGGTCGCGCCGCCGACGGTCGTCCACCCGCAACGCGATCGAATGGGTGGCGGTGGTCGTCGGCGCCATCGTCGTGGCCCTCCTGGTCAAGACGTTCCTGGTGCAGGCCTTCCGCATCCCGTCCGAATCGATGGACCCCACGCTGATCAAGGGCGACCGCGTGCTGGTCAACAAGCTGAGCTACCGGCTGCACGACGTGAACCGGGGTGACGTGGTCGTCTTCGAGCGCCCCGACTCCCTGCCGGGCGGCCCGGATGACCCCAAGGACCTGATCAAGCGGGTGATCGGCCTGCCCGGGGACACGGTCTACGCCCGGGACGGCACCGTGTTCGTGAACGACAAGCCGCTGGACGAGCCCTACCTGCCCGACGGGACCACCACGGTGAACATGGACCAGCCGGTCACCGTTCCCGACGGCGAGGTGTGGGTCATGGGGGACAACCGCGGCAACTCCCAGGACAGCCGCGTCTTCGGCACGATCCCGGAGTCGTCCATCGTGGGCCGGGCGTTCCTCCTGATGTGGCCCCTCAACCGGTTCGGCAGCCTCTGAGCCCTAGGGGCCGACCGCCCCGGCTGCATCCACGAGCCGGTCGACGTGGTCGCTGAACACGCCGTCGAGGCCCTGGTCCAGCAGGGAGCTGATGACCCGGACGTGCTGCGCGTCCCAACCCAGGGCCAGCCGGCCGAACCGGTGGAAGAGCGTGGCACCGCCCCCGGACCACTCCGACTGGTGCAGGTTCACCGCGTCGATCGCTGCGGCCCGCAGGCGTGCCGCATGACGCTCCACCCCACCCTCCATGGCGGCGGTGCGGGTGGAGTGGACCAGGCGTGCGGCTCCGGACTCCTGCCGCCACGCCTCCAGGGTGTCGGCGTCCGGGTGGCACAGCCACAGCCGTTCGACCGCCCCCGCTGTCCTGGCCGAGCGGAGCACCTCGGGGAGGGCGTCGTCGTCCTTCACGTCGAGGGAGAGCTCGAAGGACGTCCCGCACGTCCGGTAGAGGTCGGCCAGGGTGGGGATGTGCGGTGGCAGGTCGTCCCGGTCGACCGAGCGGATGGGCCTGCGGCGGAACGTCCCGCCCACCAGCCCGTCGTGGTCCAGCACGGCCTGGCCGTCCGCCGTGACCCAGACGTCGCTCTCCAGGCCGGTGGCCCCGAGGCGGAGGGCCAACGTGAACGCCTCCAGGGTGTTCTCCGGGGCATGGGCCCGCGCGCCGCGGTGGGCGAAGAGGACGGCGGGGGACCGCAGCGGCGACAGGCGGGGGACATCGGGCCGCCATTGTGGCACCGGGGCCCGCCGACGGCGGTCCCAGACACCTCCCATTTGTGCAAGAAAGGTCAACCCCGACGGGAGTGCGACCGAAAGAGAGTGACGTAGCTGATCGTTGGAGACGTCAATGGCACTCATCCGAGCGACATGTAGCGATTGTGGTGACGTGGAACTCCGTTCCCGTGACCTGAAGGTGCGCTTGTGTCAGGACAATGAATCCGCGACCTACCTGTTCCGGTGCCCGGTGTGCCGCATGATCGAGGTCCGCCCGGCCGAGGCCCACGTCGTGGACGTCCTCCTGGCCGCCGGCGTCTCCTGCACCGAGTGGAGCCTCCCGACCGAGCTGAACGAGCGCCACGTCGGCGAGCCCATCGACCATGACGACGTCCTGGACTTCCACGACCTCCTGTCCACCCCGGACTGGTTCGTGACCCTGGACACGATGACCGACCGCTGACCACTGACCGCCGACCCTGCCCTCGGGCCGGGCTGGTCGGGGTCTACGGTGCTTCCGTGCTCCCTGCCTTCGTGGCCCTCGCCTCTGTCGCCGTCGCCGCTGCCGCCCTGGTGGCCGGCGCCCGCCGGGTGGAGCACACCGCGGCCGTCCTCGGCCGGATCGGTCCCGGGCGCTGGCGGGCCGCCGTGGATCAGCTGGACGGACTCACGGATCCCCTGCGCGGTGCCGTGGCCCAGCACCTCGACCGGTAGCATTGATCCATGGCCGCCAGCGGCTTTCCCGGTCTCGTGACCGGCTTCATCCAGAACTTCGGGGGCGGCGAGATCATCGTCGTCATCATCGTCGCGCTGGTGGTGCTGGGCCCTGATCGGCTGCCGGAGATGGCCCGCAGCGCCGGCAGGATGCTCCACAAGTTCAAGACCATGACCGCGGGCCTGCAGTCGCAGGTGTCCGACGTGATGGACGACCCGGCCATGCAGCCGATCAAGGAGTTGGGGGAGTTCGCGGCCAGGCCCCGCCAGAAGCTGGCCGAGTACGCCCTGGAGGCGGAGGCCGACGAGCGGGCCAAGCAGGAGCAGGCGTCGATCGAGGCCACTGCGGCCCAGGTGGTCGCCGCCGCCGAGGCGGATGCGGCCGGGGACTCCGCCGACGCCGGCGCGTCGGCGGACCCGCCCGCTCCGTCGCCCCTGCCGGGTGGCACCCCGATCGAAGCCCAGGCCGCGGACGACCAGCCGGAGACGCCCGAGCGTGAGTCCGCCTGACCCGTGAAGCTCCGGGGGTCGATGCTCAAGGGCGCCGAGCGCGAGGGGTCGCAGATGTCGCTCAGCGACCACCTGCGGGAACTGCGCACGCGCCTGCTCATCTGCGTCGGGACGATCCTGGCCGCCATGATCCCGGCCTGGTTCCTGTACCCGTGGATGACGGAGTTCCTGAACCAGCCCTACTGCGATGCCCTCCGCCAGGAGGATCCGCTGGCCAACTGCAAGTTCCTGGAGACCAACCTCCTGGACCCGTTCGCCCTGCGGCTCAAGGTGGCGGGGTACGGGGCGTTGTTCCTGGCCATGCCGGTGATCCTGTGGCAGCTGTGGCGGTTCATCGCCCCCGGTCTCTACAAGAAGGAACGCCGCTACGCGCTGGCCTTCACCTTGTCCAGCTTCACCCTGTTCGTCATGGGGGCGTCGATCGCCTACGTCACGCTGTCCAGGGCGGTCAGCTTCCTGGTCAACATCGGCGGCCCGGAGATCGAGATCCGTTCCGGGATCGGCAACTTCGTGAAGCTGTCGTTGTTCATGATGCTGGCGTTCGGGGTGGGCTTCCAGTTCCCCGTGCTGATGGTCGCGCTCCAGATGGTGGGGGTGGTCACGCCGCAGCGCCTGGCGTCCTGGCGCCGGCAGGCCATCCTGCTGATCGTGGTGATCGCGGCGGGCATCACCCCCAGCGGCGACCCGTTCTCCATGTTCGCCCTGGCCCTCCCCATGTACGTCTTCTACGAGATCAGCATCCTGATCGGCCGGCTCATGCTGAGGCGCCGGGCCAGGCGGGCCAGGAAGGAAGCGGCCGCGGCGACCGCCGCCCGTGAGGTTGCAGTGGCGGCCCGGGCTGCGGACGGGCCGGAGCCGCCCGACACCGCGGGCACCCCCGCCCCCACGACACCCGACGACGGTCCCGGCCAGCCCGGGACGGACCCCGGGAGCGACGCCTGACCGGGCCCTTCGCCCACGACTTCGCCCTGGACCGGTTCCAGCGGGAGGCCATCGCCTCGTTGGACGCCGGGCGCAACGTGCTGGTGTCCGCTCCCACCGGGTCCGGCAAGACCGTCGTGGGCGAGCACGCCGTGGCGCTGGCCCTGCGCGACGGTGGCAAGGCCTTCTACACCGCGCCCATCAAGGCGCTGTCGAACCAGAAGTACGGCGACCTGGTGAAGGTGCTGGGAACGGAACGGGTGGGGCTGCTCACCGGGGACCATGCCATCAACGGCGACGCCCCGGTGGTGGTGATGACCACCGAGGTGCTTCGGAACATGGTGTACGCCAGGTCATCCACCCTGGACGGCCTCCAGTGGGTGGTGCTGGACGAGGTCCACTTCCTCCAGGACGCCTACCGGGGCCCGGTGTGGGAGGAGGTGCTGATCCACACGCCACCGGAGGTGGGCTTCGTGTGCCTGTCCGCCACGGTGTCCAACGCCACGGAGCTGGGCGACTGGATCGGCACGTTGCGGGGCCCGACCGCCACGGTGGTGGAGCACGAGCGCCCCATCCGCCTGGATCCGCTGTACTTCGTGGGGGACCGGTCGGCGGACCGTGACCACCTGGTGCCACTGGTCGTGGACGGCCGGCCCAACCCGGAGGGTGCCCGGTTCGACGCCGAGCAGCCCCGCCATCCGGGCCAACGCCACCAGCGCGGGCGGCGGCGGTTCTTCACACCGCGCCGGTTGGAGACCATCGAACGGCTGGACGACGAGGACCTCCTGCCCGCCATCTACTTCATCTTCAGCCGTGCCGCGTGCAACGACGCCGCCATGCACTGCCTGGACGCCGGACTGCGCCTCACCGACGCGGAGGAGCGGCGCCGGATCCGCCAGCTGGCGGAGGCACGGACCGCCGGCCTGACCGACGCCGACCTGGACGTGTTGGGCTACGACCGCTGGCTGGCCGCGTTGGAGCAGGGGGTGGCGGCGCACCACGCCGGGATGATCCCGGCCTTCCGCGAGGCGGTGGAGGACTGCTTCAACGAGGGCCTGATCAAGGCGGTGTTCGCCACCGAGACCCTGGCCCTCGGGATCAACATGCCGGCCCGATCGGTCGTGATCGAGCGGCTCACCAAGTACAACGGCGAGTCCCACGAGTTCCTGACCCCCGGGCAGTTCACCCAGCTGACCGGGCGGGCGGGACGACGGGGCATCGACGCCCAGGGCTCGGCGGTGGTGCTGTGGTCACCGTTCACCACCTTCGCCCAGGTCGCGACGCTCGCCGCCAGCCGGGAGTTCCCCCTGGCGTCGGCCTTCCGGCCGACGTACAACATGGCGGCCAACCTGGTGCACCGCTACGACCGCGAGCGGGCGCACGAGGTCCTGGCCCGGTCCTTCGCCCAGTTCCAGGCCGACCGCGCCGCGGTCCGCCTGCGGGCCCGTGCCGACCGGGTGGCCGCGGACCTGGCCCAGTTGGAGGCGGGCCGCACCACCGGGTCCCAGGTCTTCGACGTGGCCGGCTACGCAGAGCTGGCCGAGCGGGTCCGTGCCACCCGGCGACTGCGCCCCGGTGGCCGCGCCGCCATCGAGGAGTCGCTGTCCCGGCTCCGTCCCGGTGACGTGATCGAACGCCGGACCGAGCGGGGCCGTCGGCTCCTGCTGGTGCTCTCGGTCGCCTACCGCAAGGGCGGGTCGGTGCGGGTGCGCACCGTGACGGCCCAGGGGGAGCAGGTGAGCATCCACGTGGCCAACGCCGGGACGCCGCTGGAGCGCCTGGCCACCGTGGACCTGCCGGTGCCGTTCCTCCCCCAGGATCCCGGGTACCGACGGGAGGCCGCCGCCGTGCTGCGCCGGGCCAACATCCGCCGGGCCAGGCCCAAGGGGCGGCGCCGTCCCGAGCCCGAGCAGAACGCGTTCCTCCAGGCCGTGGAGGAGATGGAGTCCCATCCCCTCCACGCCCACCCCGACCGGGAGCGGCTGGTCACCGAGCACCGTGCCGAGGCCCGCCTCCGCGACGAGCTGGCCGACGTGGAGCGCCAGGTCGAGCGGCGGGGCTCGGGAGTGGTGCGCCGCTTCGACGCCGTGCTGGACGTGCTGCGGGGCACGGGCCACGTGGAGGACTGGGAGCTCACCCCGGCCGGGGAGCGCCTGCGCCGCATCTACCACGAGTGCGACCTGCTGCTGTCGCTGGCCATCGAGGACGGCGTGTTCGACGGCCTGGACGAGGCCGAGGTGGCGGGCCTGGTCAGCTGCATCACCTACGAGCACCGCAGCGCGGAGGCACCGCCACCTCCGCTGTTCCCCACCCAGGAGCTCCGCCGGCGGTTCCGGCGGCTCGAGGACCTGGCCGACCGGCTCAACAAGCGGGAGCGTGGGTCCAAGTTGAACGAGACCCGGACCCCGGAGCCGGGGTTCGTGGCCGCGGCATGGTCCTGGGCGTCGGGGCAGCCGCTGGACCAGGTCCTGGACGACGACCTGACCGGCGGTGACTTCGTCCGCAACACCAAGCAGCTCATCGACCTGCTGCGCCAGCTGGGACAGGTGGTGGCCGAACCGGCCACCGCCCGGGCCTGCCGTCGGGCCGCCGAGGCGCTGCACCGGGGTGTGGTGGAGGCCGGGAGCGAGCCGGGATGACCATCCGCCGGGGTGCCCCGTGGGGTGAGCCGGGTGCGCTGGCCGACGACGGCGTGGTGCTGGACTCCGACGCCGCCGCGGCGGACCTCCTGGGCGGTGGGCCGGAGGCGGGCGCCGGCCCGGTCGAGGTGGGTGTGGTGGGTGGGGACCTGCACCGGACGCTCGGTTCGCCCCGTCACGACGAGGCGGACCTCCGGGCCGGTCGTGGCACCCGGTTCCCGGTGGACCTGGGCCTGGTGGACCTGACCCGTCCCGACGGGACCGTGGAGCGGCGACGGTTCCTGGCCCACCTGGTGGCGGGTGGCGCCCGGCTGTGGTCGGGGCGGACGTTGGTGGTCATGAACGCCTCCTTCCTGGGGGAGGCCAACCTGGGGCCCCGGGCGCATCCGAACGACGGGCTGTTGGACGTGACGGAGGGCTCCCTCGGCTGGACCGACCGACGGGCCGCGGCCAGGCGGGCGACCACCGGGACCCACGTGCCGCACCCGGACCTGCGGGAGCGGCGGACCGCCTCCTACCGGTTCGAGTCGGACCGACCGGTCCACGTGCGCCTGGACGGCCGGGATGCCGGGACGGCCCTGGTGCTGGACATCCGTTGCGAGCCCGATGCGGCGGTGGTGGTGGCCTGAGCGGCGTCCCGCCGCGCCGTCCGCCACGGGGTCCGGACCGGTCCGGGGGTCGGTACCCTCACGGGATGGATGCCTGGCACCTTCCCGAGTCACCCGGACAGTACGTGTGGGGCGAGGTCCCCGACCCGGTGGCCGGCCCCGGCGAGGTCCGGGTCAAGGTCCGGGCCACCGCGCTGAACCACATGGACCTGTGGCTCACCACCGGGTTGCCCAAGCCCCCGCTGTTCCCCCACGTGCCCGGCAACGACGTGGCCGGCGTGGTGGAGTCGGTGGGGGAGGGCGTCACCGCATGGGTCCCGGGCGACGAGGTGGTGATCAACACCGCGGTGGTGCCCGAGGAGGCGCTGGCCCAGGGCATCGACTCGGTGCTGCACCCGCGCATGCAGCTGCTGGGCGAGGCGTGCTGGGGCGGGCACGGCGAGTTCTGCGTCGTGCCGGCGCACCAGTTGGTCCGCAAGCCCACCAACCGCTCGTGGGCCGAGGTCGCGTCCTACCCGGTCTGCTACACGACGGCCTGGCGCCTCCTGCGCCGGGCCCGCCTGAAGGAGGGTGACACCGTGCTGGTGACCGGGATCGGTGGGGGCGTGGCCACCGCCGCCCTGATGATCGCCAAGCACCTGGGTGCCCGCGTCTACGTCACCTCCCGGGAGGAGGAGAAGCGGCACCGGGCCATCGAGCTGGGGGCCAAGGACGCCTTCGACTCGGAGGAGCCGTACCCGGTCACCGCGGACATCGTGGTGGACAGCATCGGTCCGGCCACCTGGGACAACTCGCTGCGGACCCTGCGCCACGGGGGCCGGATGTGCGTGTGCGGGGGGACCTCCGGCCCCAAGGTGAGCCTCAACCTGCCCCGGCTGTTCTTCAAGCAGCTGGACATCATCGGAGCCAGCTGTGGCAGCCAGGTGGAGTTCGAGTACGTCACCGACCTCATCGCCGACGGCCTGCCCGTGGTGATCGACGAGATCCTGCCCCTGTCGGAGTACCCGCGGGCGCTGGAGCGGCTCAAGACCGCGAGCCAGCTGGGCAAGATCGTCCTCGAGCACCCGGAGTGACACGCTCCGGCCGGCCGCGGCGGCGCCGCTTGTCCGGCCGGCCGCGGCGGCGCCGCTTGTAGGGTGGCGACATGAGCTCGCCGGACAGCGACCCGCTCGCCGGGGCCAAGGCCAGGGCCGCGGCCGAGGTGGACCGGCGCGCCGGCCTCCTGCTGGACGTGAGCCACCGCATCTGGGACGACCCGGAGCTGTGCTTCCAGGAGCACAACGCCCATGACCTGCTGTGCGACGTGCTGGCGGCCGAGGGCCTGGACCCGACCCGTCACGCCTACGGCCTGGAGACCGCCTTCGTGGCGGACGCCGGCTCGTCCGGTCCCCGCGTCGCGGTGATCTGCGAGTACGACGCCCTGCCCGACATCGGCCACGCCTGCGGCCACAACGTGATCGCCGCCGCCGGGCTGGGCGCAGGGCTGGCCGCCGCCGCGCTGGCCGAGGAGCTGGGCGGCCGGGTCCGGATCCTGGGCACCCCGGCCGAGGAGGGTGGGGGCGGCAAGGTGTTCATGATCCGCGAGGGGGCGCTCGACGGAGTGGATGCCGCGATGATGGTGCATCCCGCGGACCGGGACCTGCCCACCATGCGGGCCATCGCCATCCAGCAGCTCCTGGTGGAGTACGAGGGACGGGCGTCCCACGCCGCGGCGGCGCCGGAACAGGGCCGCAACGCGTTGGACGCCGCCGTGCTCGGGTACGTCAACGTGGCCGCGCTGCGCCAGCACATCCGGGCCGACGAGCGCATCCACGGCATCTTCACCAAGGCCGGCGACAAGCCCAACATCGTGCCCCGCACCGCGGCGGCGCAGTGGTACGTGCGCTCGACCGACCTGGACTCCCTGGAGGCCCTCAAGGCCCGGGTGCTGGCCTGCATCGAGGGCGGAGCGACCGCGGCGGGCTGCTCGTTCGGCCACGAGTGGCTGGACCCGGCCTACGCGGACCTGGTGGACGACCCCTGGCTCCTGGCCCGCTGGGCGGAGAACAGCACGGCGCTGGGGCGGCCCCCGGAGGACCCCGACCAGGTCGGGGACGTGGTGGGCAGCACCGACATGGGCAACGTGAGCCACGAGGTGCCCTCCATCCACCCGATGATCGCCGTGGCACCGCCGGGGGTGTCGATCCACACGCCGGAGTTCGCCGGCCACGCCCGCGGCCCGGCGGGGGACCGGGCCGTCCTGGACGGGGCCAAGGCCCTGGCCGCGACGGTGATCGACTGTTGGGCCGCCCCCCACCCGGCCTCCTGAGCGGTCCCGGTCCCGATCCCCGGGGTGGTGCCCCGTCGCCTCTAATGTCGGCCCCGATGACCCCCGTCCCGACCTACGTGGCAGAGCAGTTCACCGACGACGAGCAGGCGGTCCTGCGGCGCTACTTCACCAATCTGGACGGACCGGTGTTCGCCCTGGTGAACCTGCCCGAGGTGGTCAAGGGAGCGCTGTTCGCCCGCTACTCCCGTTCGGCCAAGTCCCTGCGGCGCCTCTTCCTGGACGAGTTCGTGGGAGAGCTGGACACCACCGGCGACGAGTCGGTGGACGCCACCATCGGCCTGGAGCGGGCCGAGTCCCTCTACGACCGGGTGTTCTTCGAGTACGGCGACGACAGCGTCGCCCAGCTGGGCGGGGTGCACCTCGCCTGTGAGCAGGCCTCCAACCTGCTCACCAAGGTCCTGGAGTGGGGCCGGTTGATGTCCTACCTGGAGCAGTCGACCCGGTACATCCCCTACGACGAACGGCTCGGCGGACGGTACCGCTACCACCGGGACCCGGAGATCCTCGCCTCCAACCTGGGCGCCCGCTACGTGGGGGACATGGACCGGCTGTTCGAGTCCTACTCGGGGCTGGCCCGGGACATCCAGGACCACTTCCGGGACCGGTTCCCCAAGAGCGAGACCGACTCCGACTTCGTCTACCGCCAGGCCATCCGGGCCAAGGCGTTCGACGCCGTCCGGGGCATCCTGCCCGCGGCGTCGCTGTCCAACGTGGGCATCTACGGCTCGGGGCAGGGGTTCGAGTCGCTGCTGCTGCGCATGCGGGCCCACCCCCTGCCGGAGGCCCGTCAGTACGCGGGGCTCATGCTGGAGGAGCTGCGCAAGGTCATCCCCAGCTTCCTCAAGCGGGTGGACCTCCCGGACCGGGGCGTGGCCTGGAGCGAGTACCTGCAGCACAACCGGGAGGCCATGGAGACCGTGGCCTACGAGATGCTCTCGGGGGACCAGGTCGTGGGCCCGACCGACCCGGACGTGGACCTGGTCGACTTCGACCCCGACGGCGAGGTCAAGGTCATCGCCGCCATGCTCTACCCCTACACGGGACTGGCCGAGTCCAAGCTCCTGGAGCGGGTGCGGGCCATGTCGGTGGATGACCGCCTGGCCGTGGCCCGGGCCTACGTGGGCGACCGCACCAACCGGCGACACAAGCCGGGCCGGGCCCTGGAGCGCACCGACTACCGCTTCGACGTGGTGTCCGACTACGGGGCCTTCCGGGACCTCCAACGCCACCGGCTCATGACCGTGGAGTGGCAGGAGCTGAGCCCGCTGCACGGCTACACGCGTCCCGAGGCCATCGACGAGGGCGGGTTCACCGATCGCTTCGACGAGGCCATGGCCACCTCGGCCGGCCTCTGGTCGGCCCTGGCCGAGCAGTTCCCGGAACGGGCCACCTACGCCGTGTCACTGGCCTACCGGATCCGCTACGTGATGCAGTTCAACGCCCGGGAGGCCATGCACCTCATCGAGCTGCGCACCTCCGTGCAGGGACACCAGAGCTATCGACGGGTGGGCCAGCAGATGCACCGGCTCATCGCGGAGAAGGCCGGTCACCGCACGATCGCCGAGATGATGACCTTCGTGGACCACTCCGGAGAGGGCGAGCTGGAGCGCCTGGCGTCGGAACGGCAGGCCGAGTCCCGTCGGGACGCCGCACGCTGAGCCGCCCGGCGGGGCCCTGGCTGAGGACCTCCTGCAACGGAGTGCACCACGGTCCGGCAGGCGTGTCTATGATGCGCCGGACTTCGGCTGGAGCAGTGCCGCAGTGACCCCTGGCGCAGAGGAAGCATGGACGACGACGAGCTGATCGAAGAGGAACTCGAGGAAGAGGAGCTCGCGGAGGACGAGGACGAGGTCCTCGCGGACGAGGAACTCGAGGAAGTCCCCATCGACGAGGTCGAGGATGACGCCGAGGTGGTGGTCGTCGTCGAGGAGGACGACGAGGACGAGGTTCCCGTCGCACGCAAGAAGCGCGCTGCCGGCGACGACGACGACGAGGACGACGACGAGGTCGACCCGGACGACGTCGAGGCGGACCTCGACACCATCCTGAAGGACCGCATCGCGGCAGGGGACGACGACGAGGACGAGGACGAGGTGGACGACGGCACGGCCGAGCCCGGTGAGCGGGTGGCGGCCAAGGGTGCCGACGAGTTCACCTGCCAGACCTGCTTCCTCATCGTCCACCCCCGGCAGTTCGGCCGCCCCGGCGCCCTGAGCTGTCCGGAGGGCTACGACCCCTGCGGCAGCATCGCGGTGGTGAACAAGATCAACAAGCGGGCCAGGAAGGGCTGAGCGGTCGGCCGGTCCGGCCCGGCCGATTACCGCGCCCCCCGGTCCTGCGGGCATGCTGGAACCATGAGCGAGGACGAACGGCCCGCCGGTCCCGGCGGCCTCCTGGAACTGCCCCTCGTGGTGCTGGACGAGGTCATGAGGGTCGTGCCGCGCCTGATCGACCGCACCCGCTCCCAGACCGAGCTGGCCCGGTCCCTGGCGTCGCACCTCCCCTGCATCGGCGGTCTCCTGGCCCCGCACCCGACGGTGCCCGTACCGGCCCACGAGGCCCCCCAGCCCATCGACGTGCTGCAGGTCGTGGCCCTCCATGACGAGCCGTCCGGAGACGCTCCGGCGGCAGCTCCGGACACCACGGCCGTCGCCGGGCCCAGCGAGTCCAGCCTGGCCGTGCCGGACTACGACAGCCTCGCCGCCTCCCAGGTGGTGCCGCGCCTGGCCGCGCTCAACGAGCAGGAACTGGCAGAGGTGCAGGCCTACGAGCGGGCCCACCGCAACCGCCAGACGATCCTCAACAAGGTCGCCCAGCTGCAGGCCCGGTGACACCGGGCCCCGATCGATCGGAGACCACCGTGGCCGTCGGCTACGAGCCCCAGGTGCGAGCGGCCGGACCGGACGACCTGGAGCACCTCGCCCGTCTGGCCACGCTGGCCCGGGCCCACGTGGAGGCCGAGCGGGGTGGCGACATCTTCCTGCAGCGGGAGGCCCGCCCCTGGCCCACGGAGCCGTCGTTGCGGGCGGACCTGGCCGACCGGGGCCGGCTCGTGCTCGTGGGCTGCCTCGGCCGTGTTCCCGTCGGCTATGCCGTCGCCGGCGTGGAACCCACCCGCGGTGCGCATCTGGCGGTGATCGGCGACCTCTTCGTGGAGCCCGAGGCCAGGGGCGTCGGGGTGGGCAACGTGTTGATGGCCGAGTTGCTCCGGTGGGCGGTGGAGCAGGGGTGCACCGGCATCGATGCCACCGCCCTGCCCGGGGACCGGGAGACCAAGAACTTCTTCGAGAGCTTCGGTCTGGTGGCCCGTCGCATCACGGTGCACCGCCGCCTGGGCCCCGCGGGCGACCCGGCGTGAGCACCACCACCGGCGGGCGTCCGGAGGTGTGCGTCGGCGCGGTGGTCGTCCGCGGCAACGACCTGCTGATGGTGCGGCGCGGCCACGGCCCCGGGGCGGGCCAGTGGTCCGTTCCCGGCGGCCGGGTGGAGCGGGGAGAGACCCTGGCCGAGGCCGTGGTGCGGGAGCTGGAGGAGGAGACCGGTCTGGAGGGCCTGTGCGGGCCGTTCCTGGGGTGGGTGGAGCGCCTCGACGACGACGCCCACTTCGTGATCATGGACTTCGAGGTGGTGGTCCTGTCCCCGGACCCGCCGACCGCGGGCAGTGACGCGGCCGAGGCGCGGTGGGTCCCCGTCTGGGAGGTCCCCGAGCTCAACCTGGTGGACGGCATGGCCGAGTTCCTGTCGGAGCACGGCGTGATCGAGACCCTGACCTAGGGGCGGGGAGCGGCCCCGCCCCGTTGCTCAGCGGCCCTTCCAGACCGGCTTGCGCTTCTCCGCGAACGCGGTGAGGCCCTCGCCGAAGTCCTCGGTGCCGAACATCTTCATGATGCCGTCGCCGGACATCTTCCAGCCGACGTCGTCGGGCTGGTCGGTGGCCTCGAGCACGATCTTGCGGCTCTCCCGGACCGCCAGCGGCGCATTCTCGGCGATCTCCGCAGCCAGGCCCTTGGCCGTCTCCAGCGCCTCGCCCTCCTCGCACAGTCGGTTGACCCAGCCGAAGTCGTAGGCCCGCTCGGCCGGGAAGTCGAGGCGCCCGGTGAGTGCCAGTTCCATGGCGATGTTGCGGGGGATCTTGCGCGGCAGCCGGAACAGGCCGCCGGCGGCCGCCACCAGGTTGCGCTTCACCTCGGGGATGCCGAACACGGCGGTCCGGGACGCCACCACCAGGTCCGCGGCCAGCACCAGTTCGGTGCCGCCGGCCAGGGCCGGTCCGTCGACGGCGGCGATGATGGGCTTGGTCCGCTCCCGGGTGACGAAGCCGCCGAAGCCACCCTTGGCCGTCTGCATCCCGCCGGGATCGACCGCCATCTGCTTGAGGTCCGCCCCGGCGCAGAAGATGTAGCCCTTCTCCGTCCGGGCACCGGTGAGGATGCCCACCCAGACCTCGTCGTCGGCCTCGATCTGGTCGATGGCCGACTCGATGCCCTGCGCCACGTCGCTGTTGACGGCGTTGCGGGCGTCGGGTCGGTTGATCGTGATGATGCCGACGTTGCCCTGCTTCTCGTAGTCCACGCTCATGGCGGGGCAATCTAGTGCAGCTCTTGACCGGTCGGTCTACTTGGGGCGGGTCTCACGGGCGCAGTGGTGGCCGGGGCTACCGTGCCGGTCGTGCAGCACACCGTCCAGGCCCTGGTGTTCGACTTCGACGGGACGCTGGTCGACTCCGACGCGGCCCTCGTCGCCCCCTTCGAGGCGCTGGGCGTGCCGCGGGAGGAGATCAGCTTCGGCCACGCCATCGCCACCGAGTGCGAACGGCTGGGCATCTCCATGGACCACTACGTGGAGCTCTATGACCAGACGGTGGTGCAGCCGTTCCCCGGTGTGGCCGCAGTGGTGCCCCGGCTCCCGCGGTGGGCGCTGTGCTCCAACAAGCACCCGGTGTCCGGGGTGGAGGAGCTCCGGAGGCTCGGGTGGGAGCCCGAGGTCGCCCTGTTCGCGGACCACTTCGACTGGGAGCACAAGTCGATCGCCCCCGTGCTGGAGTTCCTGGACCTCCCGCCGGACGCGGTGGTGATGGTGGGCGACAGCGAGGGTGACGTCCGGTGCGCCGAGGAGGTGGGGTGCGGCTTCGTCTGGGCCGGCTGGAACCCGCGGGTTGCCGCGGCGGGGCCGTCCGGGCGGGTCCTGCAGGACCCCGAGGAGCTACTCGGCCTGTTCGGCTGAGGCGGTTTCGGTCGGTGCTTCGGGAGCGCGGCTCGGGTGCGGCTTCGGCCGGTGCGTCGGGAGCAGCGGTCTCGGGAGCTGGGGTCTCGGGAGTTTCAGTCTCGGGAGTTGCGGCTTCGGCCGGTGCGTCGGGAGCAGGGGTCTCCGGAGCTGGGGTCTCGGGAGCTGCAGCCTCGGCCGGCGGCGTCGGGAGATGCAGCCTCGGCCGGTGCGTCGGGAGATGGAGCCTCGGCCGGTGCCTCGGCGGCGGGTTCCTGCGTCGTGGGCCGGTCTGACTTGGGTCGGTCTGCCTTGGGCCGGTCCGCCTTGGGTCGGTCCGGGCCCTGGCCTGCCGCCCGGCCCGCCGGGCTTGCCGCCGGGTCCACCGGGCTTGCCGCCGCGGCCGCGGGGCGGGCGGCGACGCTTGGCCGCAGCGGCCTCCGACGGGTCGACGCCGAAGAGCTCGGCGACCTTGGGGACGCGGTCTGCGACGCGGCGGACGGCCTCCATGAGCTCCTCGGTCGGCTCGGCCGGCTTGGCCGCGGGGACCACCTGCATGCGGACGGGGGAGAAGGCCAGGGCGTCGACCGCGGCGGCCCACAGCTCCTGGTTGGTGCCGGCGGTGAGGCCTTCGGAGACGGCCGTGACCAGCCGGGCCGACAACTCCGGTGGGACCGGGGTGCCGGCCTTGGGCGGACGGGAGCTCAGTCGCAGCGCCCGGACGAAGCGGCCGGCGTCCAGGTTGGCCGTGATGTCGGTGACCCAGTTGACGTGCTCCTCCTCGACCCTGCGGGTGAGGCCGGACTGGAGCTGTTCCTTGAGGGCCTTGGACTCGTCGTCGCGGGCCACGCCATCGGCCGCAACCACGACGGACCGCAGGTCGCGCAGATCCAGCTCGTCCAGGTCGGCCAGGGCCGCGGTGGCACGGTCCTTCCACTCGGCAGCACGGAGGCGGGGCAGGAGCTGCTCGGCCATCGCCACCAGCTGCTCGGACGGCACCTCGGGCTGGTTCTGGGCCCGGGCCTCCTCGTTCTGCTTGGCGATCGCCTCGCGGACGGCGGGGACACCGCCCTTCAGGACCTGGTCGGCGATCGGGCGCTGCTCCACGGGGAGCTCGTCCAGGACCGCGGCCCGGTAGGCGCGGCCCGGGCGCAGGCGCTTGGGCTTGGGTCGCTCCGGGACCGGGTCCGGGCGCGGGCCGCGGGGGCGGCTGTCGCCGCGCTCACCCCGCTCGTTGCGGTCACGGCGGGGGCCGCGGTCACCACGGTCGCCGCGGTCGCGGTCACCGTCGCGGCGCCGTCCGCCGCCACGCCGGTCGTCGTCCCGGCGGCCCTTCTTGGCCAGCTGGGTGGTGACGAGGGGCTCCTCCTTGCCGGACCCGATGATCTCCAGCAGCTCGGGCTCCTTGCGGGCGGCCTTGGGTGCGAGCACGGACACGATCTCGATGCCGTCCACCATGAACTCGGCATCGGCCCGCAGGACGTCACCCACCTTGGCCCCACCGGGGAGGACGTCACCGGCCATCTCGCCCTTGGGCTGGCGGGCGCCGGCGGCGCGCCACGTCCAGGTCCCGTCCGGGCGTTCGCTGGTGAGCTCGATCTCGAGACGGCGCGACATAAGGGTCCCAACCGTACCCAACGGCATGCTGGCCCCCGAAACCGGCCCCGGGCCGGCCTGCGTGCAAGAGTGTCGGCCCGACGACCCCTGGAGGAACCCATGGCCGCCCAGCTCTCGGGAACCACGATCACGATCACGGGTGTCACCGGCCAGGTGGCGGAGTCGGTCGCGACCGCGCTGGCGGTGGACAACGAGGTGACCGGCGTGGCCCGGTTCAACGATGCCGCCGCCCGGGACCGCCTGGAGGCGGCCGGCGTCCGGTGCGTGGTGGCGGACCTGGCGTCCGCGGACTTCGCAGCGGTGCCCACGGGGGCCGACGCCCTCCTGAACTTCGCCGTGGTGAAGTCCGGCCGGTGGGACCTGGACCTGCGCTCCAACGCGGAGGGCGTGGGCCTGCTGATGGCACACGTGCGCCCTGCCCGCATGCTGCACTGCTCCTCCACCGGTGTGTACGACCCCGCCGGGTCGACGGTGCTGGACGAGTCGGCGCCGCTGGGGGACAACCACCGACCGATCATGCCGACGTACTCGATCTCCAAGATCGCGGCGGAAGAAGTGGTCCGGACCATGTGCCGGTACCTGGACGTCCCCACCACCATCGCCCGCCTCAACGTTCCCTACGGGGTGGGCCCGGACGGCTCGGCGCGGGGCTGGCCCGCGTTCCACCTGGCCATGATGGAGGCCGGCATGCCCATCCCGGTGCACCCCGACCGCCCGAACCTGTTCAACCCGATCGACCTGGCCGACATCGCCGCCACCGTCCCCGGCCTCCTCTCCGGTGCCACCACGCCGGCGACCATCGTCAACTGGGCCGGATCCGAACAGGTCTCGCTGGAGGAGTGGTGCCACTTCCTGGGTGACCAGTGCGGATACGACGTGGGCTTCGAGGAGACCGAGGAGACCATCGGTGGGGTCACGGTGGACACCACGCGGATGGCCGGCCTGTGCGGTCCGACCGCGGTGTCCTGGCGTGACGGATTCACCGCCCTGGCCCGGGCGCACCGGGCCGCTTCGTCCTGACACGGCCCGACGGTACGGTCGTATGTCACCTCGGTTGCGTGTGTATAACGTGCGTATCGCAAGGAGCGTTCGGTATGTTCTCGTGCAGCGCAGTTCGGGATCGCCACGAAGGAGCCCCCATGAAGTTCAAGCAGGTGCTGGCAGCAGTCATCGTCCCCCTGGCTGTGGCCCTGGCCGTGGCCGGCTGCAGTGGCGATGACTCGTCGAAGGGGTCCGACACCACCGAGACCACCGAGGCGACGACGACCACGGCGGCTCCGGCGGCCATGACCGGCACCCCGATGGGATCGCCCCCTGCGGCGGGCACCGACACCAAGGACCTCAACATCGTGCAGATCGCGGCGGGGACCGGTGACGTGTCGACCCTGACCCGTCTCGTGCTGCTGGCCGGACTCGCTCCGACCCTGGCCGGTGAGGGTCCGTTCACCGTGTTCGCCCCGCCGAACGCCGCGTTCGACGCCGTGGACCCCGCCACCCTGATGGCCGTCGCGGAGGACCGGGAGACGCTGACGACCGTCCTGACCCTGCACGTGGTCCCGGGCCTCTACACCACCGATGACCTCAAGGCCGCGGCCGGCACGAGCCTGACCACCGCGGCCGGCGGCACGCTGCTGGTGGAGGTCGATGCCGACGGCAACCTGATCGTGGGCGGCGCCAAGGTGATCGGCGACGAGATCCCGGCCAGCAACGGGATCATCCACCTGGTGGAGTCGGTGATCACCGCGCCGAATGCGCGGAACGGCGCGTGATGTGACCGCGCCGAACGGCGCGTGATGTGACCGCGCCCAACGGCGCTGTGATCAGCCGAGGGCGTCCAGGAGGGCGTTCTCCAGCACCTCCGGCAGGGCCGGGTGGCACCAGATCTGCTCCCGGGCCAGGCGCTCGGCGGTGATGCCGAACTGCATGGCCTGGGTGGCCTGCTGGACCAGCGTCGCGGCCTGCGGGCCGATGACGTGGGCCCCGAGCAGGAGCCCGGTGTGCTCGCACACCAGGACCTTGGCGAAGCCGGAGGTGTCCTCCATCGCCCAGCCGTAGGCCACGCCGGCGAGGTCGCACCGGCCCACCCGGTAGGGGTGGCGCCGGGCGAGCAGGTCCACCTCGCGCTCGCCGACGGAGCCGATCTCCGGGTGGGAGAAGATGGCGTGGGGCACCACGTCCTGGTGGATCGTGACGGGGTCCTCGGGATGCAGCAGGTTGTGCGACACGACCCGGGCGTCCTGGTTGGCCAGGTGCTTGAGCTGGAGGGGGTTGCGGATGTCGCCCAGCGCGAAGATCCCCTCGACGCCGGTGGACAGGGTGTCGTCGGTGATGACGTACCCACCCGGGTCGAGGCGCACGCCGGTGGCGGTGACGTTGAGCTGGCCACCGTTGGGCACCCGCCCGGTGGTGACCAGGAGCGCGTCACCGGTGACCACCTCCAGGCCGGCGGCGCGGCCGGGGTGCTCGGTGTCCAGCTCCAGGGTGAACTCCCCGTCGGCGTGGGCCACGGAGCGGACCTCGCTGTTCAGGTGGAGGTAGGCCCGGCGGCCGAACTCCTCGGTGAAGCGGGCGGAGACCTCGGTGTCCTCGTGGCGGACGAGCCGGTCGCCACGGTGCACGATGCTGACCCGGCACCCGAGCGCGGCGAACACGTGGCCGAGTTCCGCTGCGATGTAGCCGCCGCCCAGGATCACCAGGTGCTCGGGCAGCCGGTCGACCCGCATGATCGAGTCCGAGGTGTGGAACGGCGTACCGGCCAGGCCCGGGACGGGCGGCAGGTAGGGCCGGGCGCCCGCGGCCAGCACGATGCGGTCGGCGACCACCTCGGTGGCGTCGGGGCCGTGGCCGACGCGCACGGTGTGCATGCCGGTGAACCGGGCATCGCCCAGGAGGAGGTCCACGCCGTCCTGGCCCGCCCGGTAGGCCCGACCGCCGGAGGCGATGGGGTCGATGCGACCGAAGATCCGGTCCCGGATGGCGGGCCAGTCCGCGCCGCGGAACTCCAGGTCGACGCCCAGCGGGGCCGACCCGGCCGCCTCGACGATGCGGTTGGCGGGCACCACCAGCATCTTGGACGGGATGCAGCCCCGGTTCAGGCAGGTGCCGCCGAAGACGTCGCGTTCCACGATGCCGACGCGCCAGCCCTCGAACTCCGGTGTGAGGATGGAGTTCCCGGAGCCGGAGCCGATGATGAGCAGGTCGAGGTCGGCCATGGCCCGAGACTACGGCCCGCCACAGCGGTTCCGGCCCGTCACTAGAACGCGTTACAGTTTCCCGGTCCGCCGCCGGCACGGCCGGGGCCGGACGTCCGGACGATCGCAGGGGGACCCATGCACATCGCCTATACGGAGGAGCAGCAGGCCCTCCGGGACGAGCTCCGTGAGTACTACGACGGGCTCCTGACCGACGAGCTGCGGACGCAGCTGCACAAGGAGCACGGCGTCGGCCCCGTCACCCGCCAGGTGGTCAAGCAGATGGCGGCGGACGGCTGGTTGGGCATCGGCTGGCCCAAGGAGTACGGCGGGCAGGGCCGCAGCCAGATGGAGCAGTTCATCTTCTTCGACGAGTCCATGCGGATGGGCGCACCGGTGCCCATGCTCACGATCAACACCGTGGGCCCCACGATCATGGAGTTCGGCACGGACGAGCAGAAGGACTTCTTCCTGCCCAAGATCCTCGCCGGCGACCTGCACTTCTGCATCGGGTACTCCGAGCCGGAGGCCGGCACCGACCTGGCCGCGCTGAAGACCCGGGCCGTTCGCGACGGTGACGAGTACATCATCAACGGCCAGAAGATGTGGACCTCGCTCGCCTCGGACGCGGACTACTGCTGGCTCGCGGTCCGCACGGACCCCGACGCCCCCAAGCACAAGGGCATCTCGATGGTGATCGTGGACATGAAGTCCCCGGGCATCACGGTGGACCCGCTGCACCTGCTGTCCACGCACGACATCAACGCCACCTACTACGACGACGTGCGGACGCCGGCGTCGTGGCTGGTCGGCGGGGAGAACAACGGCTGGACGCTCATCGTCAACCAGCTCAACCACGAGCGGGTGACGCTGTGCTCGCCCGGGCTCCTGGACCAGAGCTACACCGAGGTGCGGCGCTGGGCCCAGACCTTCACCAACGCGGACGGCTCGCATCCGGTGGACCACGAGTGGGTGCGCCTCAACCTGGCCAAGGTGCATGCCGGGCTGGACTTCCTGAAGCTCATCAACTGGAAGGTGGCCTGGACCGCGACGGAGGGCCACCTGGACGTTGCCGACGCGTCCACCATCAAGGCGTTCGGCACCGAGTTCTACCTGGAGGCGTTCCGCCTCCTCATGGAGGTCCTCGGCCCCCGGGCCTACCTGGACCGGGACTCCGTCGGGTCGATCCTGCAGGGTCGCCTGGAGATGAACTACCGCAGCCTGTTGATCCTGACCTTCGGCGGCGGCACCAACGAGATCCAGCGCGACCTCATCGGCATGTTCGGCCTCGGCCTGCCGCGCGCGCTGCGGAACTAGGGGAACCAGACATGGACTTCAGACTCGACGAAGCGCAGCAGGCCATCTCGGACCTGGCCAACCAGGTCCTGGGCGACCGGTCCACCCACGAGCGCCTCCGGGAGCTCGAGACCTCCGACGCCCCACGGTTCGACCGTGACCTGTGGAAGGAACTGGCCGACCTCGGCATCCTGGGCGCCAGCCTGCCCGAGGCCCACGGTGGGGCGGGCCTGGACCTCGTCGCCCTCGGCGGCGTGCTGGAGGCCGCCGGTCGCACCGCGGCGGCGGTGCCGTTGTGGGAGACGCTTGGCCTCGGTGCCCTGCCCATCGCCGAGTTCGCCCCCGAGGCGCTGGCGTCGGAGATCCTGCCGGCCGTCGCCGCCGGCGACCTGGTGCTGACGGCGGCCTGGCACGAGGACGGCGGGGAGCCCCTCGCTCCCACCACCGTGGCCACCCGGACCGATGGCTCGTGGTCGGTGACCGGGACCAAGATCTGCGTCCCGGCCGGCGTGATCGCCGACGCCGTGGTGGTCCCGGCCGCCATCGAGGGCGGCTCGGTCGGCCTGTTCCTGGTGCGCGCGGGTGGTGAGGGCGTCGGGGTCGAGCCGCTGGTGACCACCCTGGGCGACCCTCAGGCCGCGTTGCTGCTGGCCGACGCTCCCGCCGACCTCGTGGCCGAGGGCTCCGACGCCCTCCGCTGGGCCTACCAGCGGGCGGTCGGCACGCAGTGCTCGGTCGCGGTGGGGGTGGCCGCGGAGGCCTTGCGCCTGACCGCGGAGTACACCAAGGAGCGCAAGCAGTTCGACGTGCCCATCGCCTCGTTCCAGGCGGTGTCGCACCGGGCGGCCGACGCCTACATCGACACCGAGGCCATCCGCCTGACCAGTCGCCAGGCCCTGTGGCGCCTGGGTGAGGGGCTCCCGGCTGCGGCGGAGGTGGCGTCGGCCAAGTACTGGGCCGCCTTCGGCGGTCAGCGTGTGGTGCACGCGGCGCAGCACCTGCACGGCGGGGTCGGCGTGGACCGGGACTACCCGCTGCACCGCTGCTTCCTGCAGGCCAAGGAGATCGAGCTCCAGCTGGGCGGCACCACCCGCCAGCTCCTGGCCCTGGGCGAGGTGATCGCGTCCGAACCGGTCTGATCCGGTTCGGACCGGTCAGTCGGTGCGGGTGAGCAGGCTGTCCAGCCAGCCCGTGTCCACGGTGAGGGGTCCGCTGGTGCCGTGGCTGTCCGACGCCGAGACGGCCGGCACGAAGTCGTAGGGAAGGCCCTTGCTGGACGCCAGGTAGTAGATGTGGGGCAGCACCGTGTGGCCCCGCAGCAGTTCCACCAGCCGGGCCTGCCGGCTGAACAGGGCGTGTGACAGGCCGCTGCCGTGTGCGCCGATGATCAGTTCGGCGTCCTGGACCATGGCCAACAGCTCCGCCACGGGCACGGCCTCGGGATCGATGGCCTCCACGTCGTGGGCGGCCAGCACGGCGTCGAGCTCGGCCCGGTTGGTGATGGTGGACGGGCTGGTGCGCTGGTCCAGGTACAGGCGGCGGGGACCGTCGGAGGCCGGTGTCGCCGCGGCTGCCTCCTCGCCCACCTTGTCCGCCCAGCGGCGGTACCAGCTGGGCACGGCGCCGGCGCCGGGGCGGGTCACGTAGCCGGGGATCACCACGCGTTCGGCCCGGATCGGCGTGCCCGGCTCCACCTGTCGGAGCCGGATGTTGCGGCCGGAGAGGTGGGGGAGCAGCCACTGCTCGAGCGGCGTGAGCCCTCCGTCGTGCACCAGCGTCAGCGGGCCGACCCGGTGCATCGCGGGATGGATCAGCAGCGCGGCGCGGGGCAGGTGGTCCAGGAGGGTGTGGTAGCGCGAGCGGTACGGTGACCGGAACACGGCGACCGTGCCCTCGATGTCTTCCGGGGGGTTCCGGAACTCGGAACGGTCCAACGTGACGGTGCCGACCATGTCCGCGGTGACCGACTCCGCCACGATGCGTCCGTCCGCGGAACGGACCACCCCGCTGGAGGGGCACACGACGGCGTCGCGCAGCACGTGGACCCGGGCCGGGGGAAGGGCCAAGGTGGTGGTTCCCAGTCCCAGCCGGCGGGCCGCGTCGTCCAGGGGGAGGCGGCCCGCGTCCGGGCAGGGGAGCGACTCGCCGCCACCGAGGTGGATCAGCTCGGTGCCGGGCAGGACGGTGGCGGGCACGGTCCGGGGCCAACGGCGTGATCCGCCCAGGCGACCGGCCCAGCTCCGCACCCGCGAGGGGACCTGGGGGGTCCTCACCGCTGTGGAGCCCACCACGGGCACCTGCTCTCTGCCGTCATGCCCGTCGGACCTGACCTTCCCCACGCGTCCGGCCAGTCGGTCCGGTTCGTCGCGCCCTGCGTCGTCACACGACCGTAACACCACGCAGCGTCACCCCCGGGGCAGTTTCCGCCGATTCATCGCCGATGGGGCAGTGGCGGTTGGCACAGGCGGTGCGGCCGTAGCATGACGTCGTGAACGCAGGCCGTCCCGACAGGTCCCTCCCCGCAGATCTGCCCCTCCCACGGCCCAGCGTGGCCGGGAGGGCGATGGAGAAGGCCCGCTACGTCGCGGCGGTCCCGGCCCTCGGCATGGTGCTGCTGTCGCTGGCGGTGGTGGCGTGGGGGGTCTGGACGGGAGTCTCGGTCACGGCCGACATCATCGGGTCGAGCGAGGACCTGGACCTGGTGGCGGACCTGCTCAAGGTGACCGACCTGTTCCTGATCGGGATCGTGTTCCTGATCGTGGGCGTCGGCTTCTGGGAGTTGTTCGTGGAGGACCTCGACCTGCCCGGATGGCTGGCCATCAGCTCGCTGTCGGACCTCAAGGACAAGCTCATCGACACCCTGCTGCTGGTGCTGGGGGTGTACTTCGTGGAACAGGTCCTCTCCAACCCGGACACCGAGGAGCTGCTGCGGCTGGCCGGTGCCATCGCACTGGTGGGTGGGGTCCTGGTCCTGTACCGCGTCCTGCGCACCTCGGCCGGGTGAGCGCCCGGCGCAGCTACGCTGAGCCGGCTGTGGGGCCGCACGAGCCACACGGAGGAGGACCCGGACATGCGCATCCTGATCGGTACCGACGGTTCTGACCACGCCGTGGATGCCGCCAGGCAGGCACTGGACGTGCTGGCGGCGCCCGACGTGGTGTCCGTGGTGTGCGTCATGGAGGTGCCGGCCGAGGCGACCGCTGGCATGGAGTCGGGGTTCGTGGGCGGCATGGCGGAGCCGGCCGAGGTGGATGCGGCGTGGGCCTCGTCCAACAGCGAGGCGGAAGCTGCGCTCGACCGGACCGCGGCCGCCCTCCCGGCGGGAACCCCGGTCGAACGCCTGATCGAGCACGGTGAGGCCGGTTCGGTGATCTGCCGCCTGGCGGGGGAGCAGGGTGCCGACGTCGTGGTGGTCGGCTCCCGCGGTCGTGGGGCGCTCAAGCGAGCGTTGCTCGGCTCGGTCAGCACCTTCGTGGCCAACAACGCGCCGTGCCCGGTCGTCATCGTGGGCGCCGAGTCGGACTGACGCCGTCCGGACAGCGTCGGACTGCGGTGCCGAGCGGGGTGAACGGCCGGGAGCGGGTGACCGTCCCGGCGACGAGCCTGGTTCCCTGAACCGCCGGAAATCCTGATTATGTCCGGTTGGCTGGTATCCGGTCAGGCGGATCCTTCTGCCGGTCGGTCTCGCCGGTCGGCCCGTTCCATGGGGCCCGGTCTCACCGTCTGGCGCGCAGGTCGTCCACCAGTGCCGCCAGGCGCTCCACGTGGGCGCTGCGTTGGTCGGCGCTCCACGGGTGGTCGTCCTCCACGTCGGCCCGGAGTTCTCCCACCAGGTCCACCAGGCCCTCGATGGCGACCTGGACGTCGTCCTGGCGTTCCAGCAGGTCCTGGACCCGTGACTCACCCCATGACAGCTCTCCCAGGCGCCGACGGGCCTCGAACGCCCGTTGGCGACAACTGCGCCGGCAGTACTCCCTGGGACGGCCGGTCGTCGCCGGCGGCGGCAGGGACCGACGGCACCATGCACACCGTCGCTCCCCGGTGGCGGTCCCCCGCCCCACTCGCGTATCTTCCGTCACAGTGACAGAAGATACGGCGATCAGGGCACGCGCAGGTGGATCTCCTCCACCCGGTGGTCCGGCCCCTTGCCCAGGATGAGGTCGGCCCGCCTGCGTGTGGGGGCGATGTGCTCCCGCAGGTTCCGGCCGTTGATGCTCCTCCACACCCGTTCCGCGATCTGGACCGCCTGCTCGTCGGTGAGGGCCGCGTACTCGTGGAAGAACGACTCCGGATCGCTGAACACGCTCCCCCGCAGGGCCAGGAACCGCTCCACGAACCAGCGGTGGATGTCCGTCTCCGCCGCGTCGACGTAGACGGTCAGGTCCATCAGGTCCGACGGCAGCGTGGTGCCGGAACCGGCCGGGGGTGCCTGGAGCACGTTGAGGCCCTCCAGGATCACGATCTCGGGCCGGTCCACCAGCTGGTGCTCGCCCCTCCACCACGTCGTAGCGCAGGTGCGAGTACACCGGCACCTGGCAGGGCCCTGCGGCGGACCGCACGCCGTGCAGGAACCCCAGGAGGCCATCCCAGTCGTAGGTCTCGGGGAACCCCTTGCGGTGGAGGATCCCCCGCCGCTGGAGCTCGTGGTTGGAGTAGAGGAAGCTGTCGGTGCCGACCACGGCCACGCTCGGGTGCTCCACGGCCCGCCCCAGCAGGAGCTCCAGGACCTTGGCCAGGGTGGACTTCCCCACCGCCACGCTGCCGGCGATGCCCAGCACGATCGGCGCCGGCTCGTAGGGCACGCCGAGGAACTCCGAGGTGTCCAGCCGTCGGGCGACCTCGTGCTCGGCCCGGAGCCGCAACAGGTTGGCCAGCGGCAGCAGCACGGCCCGGACCTCGTCCAGGTCCAGCGACTCGTTCACCCCCAGCAGCGGCTCCAGCTCCCCGTCGTGCAACCCCGTGCGTCCACCGCCGCCCAGTGCTGCCCACTCCTGGCGGGGGATCCGCCGGAACCCGGTCACCCCGGCCGCTCGCTGTTCCACCTGAACCGCTCCTCAAGCTTCGGGCCCGTCCACCCCGGTCGGATGAACTGGGTGCCTCAAGTCCTTTACACCGGCGCACCGAAGGTGTCTCATACACATGCGACCCGGCGTCATTCCCGGGCCGCCTCCACAACCCAGGGAGGTGCCGATGTCCACCCGCCACCGTACTCGTCGGTCCGGACCGTCTTCTGCGCTGCAGGAGGTCCGGGAGCAGAGGAAGGCGGAGCACCGCAGGGTGCGCCGGACGGTCAACCAGGCGCTGCACGTGGCCTCCCTGGAGGAGGACCACGACGGCCTGGTGCTGGAGCTTCCCCACCCCACCCACGGGTACACCGACGAGCACGAGGCACCGGAGCCCCACGCCGTCCAGCGTCCCCAGCGACGCATCCGTCACTGGAAGCAGTCCTTCTGGAAGCGCCGGACCAACGAGCGTCGCCGCAAGGTGGAGGCCGAAGCGCTCCTGCAGAACGCCTGAGCGCCACACCTGCCCCGCTCCCCCGCCGCCGCTCCGGGCGGCCCGCCCGCCGGTACGGTGACGGCCGTGGCACGACGTCGTCCTGACGAGCGGAGTCTCGTCCCCATCGTCGACCGCCTGGTCGACCAGCGCTACGCAGCCGCGGTCCAGGCCGTGTCCCAGTTGCGGGCCGAGCACCCCGGCGCGTCGCCCGACGAACTGGCCGACCGCCTCATCCGCAAGTGCGCCAAGGAGATGGCCCTGGGCGGTGCCGTGACGGGCGGTGCCGCGGCGTCGCCCGTTGCGGGCGATGACCGTGGCAGCAGCCTCCGCCGGTGCGGATGCCACCTACTCGGTGGGCCGCCTGGGCGAGATGATCATGGGGCTGGGGTTGGTCTACGGCCACGAACACAACACCGCGCGAGGAACGGGCGGGGTGGGTGGTGGCGGTCCTCGGCATCTCGGAGGGAGCAGCGGTCGGCCTCACCGGCCTGGCGGCACGGGCCGGTTCCCGCGGCGGGGCACGCATGCTGGCCCGCCTGCCGTCCGGGACCGCGACCGCGGCGACCGCCGGCCGTGGCCGGCGGGCCATGGCCAGGCTGTCCACGGGCAAGGGCCCCTGGAGCCTGGCCGCGCTGATCCCCTACGGGATCGGCGCCGGGGTGGGCGCGGCCGGCAACGCCGTGCTGGCCCAGTCCGTGGGTCGGGCGGCCAAGCAGTACTTCGCCAACGGCCCCGCACCCGCCTCCGTGGCGGGCGCCGGCGGGCCGGTGCTGGTGGAGGACGTGACCGACGAGGATCCCGAGATCGTCGATGCGGAGGTGGTCGACGCGGACGTCGTGGAGACCGCCACCAGGTCCCACCTGCGGGTCGTGTCCGATGCGGAGATCGTCGACGCCGTCGTGGTGGAGCGGTCCGTCACCGAGGAGCGTCGTCCCCGTCCGGAGTGACCTCACGTCGCTCCGCCACCTGGGAGGCCACGATGGACACCGTCAGGACGACGGTGATGACCGCCAGCGACACCCAGGTCGGCGGATGCCAGTCCCAGTCGATGCCGGGGAGGCCCGCTCCCAGGATCATCTTGACGCCCACGAAGGCCAGGATCACCGCCAGGCCGGTCTGCAGGTACCGGAACCGGCCGTGCAGGTCCGCCAGCAGGAAGTACAGCGCCCGGAGGCCGAGGATGGCGAAGGCGTTCGACGAGAAGACGATGAACTGGTCCCGGGCCACGGCCAGGATGGCCGGGATGGAGTCCACCGCGAAGACCACGTCGGTGGCCTCCACCACCACCAGGACGAAGAACAGCGGGGTGGCGAGCCGGACGCCGTTGCGGACGGTGAACAACCGCTGGCCGTCGAAGTCGTCCGTGGAGGGCACCAGACGGCGGAAGGTCCGCAGCACGCGGGACTCCGCCGGCTCGAACTCGTTGTCGCCCCCCACCACCAGGCGCAGCGCGGTGACCACCAGGAACGCGCCGAAGATGTAGATCACCCACTCCAGTCGGTTCAGCAACTCGATGCCGGTGAAGATGAACACGGCGCGCAGCGCCAGGGCGCCGAAGATGCCCCAGAACAGCACGCGGTGCTGGTAGGCGCGGGGGATCTGGAAGTAGCTGAGGATCAGGGCCCAGACGAACACGTTGTCCACCGACAGGCTCTTCTCGATGAGGTAGCCGGTCAGGTACTCCCCTGCCGCGTCACCGCCGCCCATGGCGAAGATCACCCCGGTGAAGGACACGCCCATGGTGATCCACACCGCGGACTCCAGCGCGGCGCGGCGGAAGCTGGGCACGTCGCGCGTCCCGGTGCACCACCAGCAGGTCGACCAGGAGCAGGGCTGCGATCAGGGCCAGGAACGCGGCCCACCCCCACAGGGGCACGTCCAGGGAGGCGAAGCTGCCGCCCGAGGGGCTGGACGATGCGAGGTGGCTTCCGGACACGGGCCGGACGCTAGCGCCGGGGATAACCTCGCCCCATGACCGACACCACTCCCGCGCTCATCAACGGCGATGACGTGCTGGCCTCCGGGGTCAGCGAGGTCCACTCCCCCTACGACGGTGCGCTGGTCGGCCAGGTCCCGGCCTGCACCACCGACGACCTGGACCGGGCGGTGGCGGTGGCGCTCCAGCGCCACCGGGCCGGCGCCATGCCCGCCCACCAGCGGGCCGAGATCCTGGACCGGACCGCCGCGGCGCTGGCGGAGCGCATCGACGAGTTCGCGGCCACCATCACCGCCGAGTCGGCCAAGCCCATCGCCACGGCAACCGTCGAGGCCCAGCGCGCGGTGGACACCATCCGGTTCGCGGCGGCCGTGGCCCGGACCTTCACCGGCGAGATGATCCCCCTCGATGCCAGCTCGGCCGGCGTGGGCAAGCTCGGCTTCACCAAGCGGGTGCCCATCGGCGTGGTGGCTGCGATCTCGCCCGTTCAACTTCCCGCTCAACCTGGTCTGCCACAAGATCGCCCCGGCGGTGGCGGCCGGGTGCCCGGTGGTGCTCAAGCCGGCCTCCGCCACGCCGCTGTCCGCCCTGCGGATCGTGCGGCTGTTCGAGGAGTGCGGCCTGCCGCCGGGCTGGATCAACGTGGTGACCTGTGGCGGCTCGGTGGCCAACCACCTGGTGGAGCACCCCGACGTGGCGATGATCACCTTCACCGGCTCGCCGGAGGTCGGGTGGGGCATCCGGGCCCGGGCCGCCCGCAAGCGGGTCAGCCTGGAGCTCGGCAACAACGCCCCGGTGATCATCGAGGCGGACGGCGACTGGGCCGGCGGCGGCGGCCAAGGTGGCCGTCGGCGGCTACTCGTTCGCAGGCCAGTCCTGCATCTCGGTGCAACGGGTCTACGTGCATCGCTCGCTGCACGAGGGGTTCGTGGCCGCACTGGCGGAGCAGGTCGCCGCACTCAGGGTCGGTGACCCCACGGACCCGGCCACGCAGGTCAGCTCGCTCATCAACCCCGGGGAGTCGGACCGGGTGGCGGCGTGGATCGGTGAGGCGGCGGACGCCGGTGCCCGGGTGGTGGTGGGAGGCACCCGGGCCGAGCACGACGTGCTCGATGCCCACGCTCCTGGACGACGTCACCCCGGACATGCAGGTGTCACGGACCGAGGTCTTCGGGCCGCTGGTCGGCGTGGCCGCCTACGACACCTTCGACGAGGCCGTGGCCCTGGCCAACGACAGCCGCTACGGCCTGCAGGCCGGCGTGTTCACCTCCAACATGTCCACCGCGCTGTCTGCCGCGGACCGCCTGGACTTCGGTGGGGTGCTGATCAACGAGGTCCCCACCTGGCGGGCCGACCAGCAGCCCTACGGCGGCGTGCGGGACTCCGGCAACACCCGGGAGGGCCCGCCGTTCACGGTGCAGGAGATGACCGAGCGCCGGATGATCGTCATCCAGGGCGTAGGCCGCGCGGCCTGGCCCTCAGTTGACCGAGGGGTCCTCGGGGTAGAGGCCCTGGCTGGCCAGCCGGCCGCCCTGACGGCGCATGACGGCGCGCCACAGGCCGTCGGGGTCCGAGCACAGCACGTCGTCGGGCATCGCCCCCACCACGTGCCAGGCGCCGGCGGCGAGCTCGGCGTCCAGCTGGCGGGGACCCCACCCCGAGTAGCCGGTGAAGAGGCGCACGGCGTCGACGCCTTCCACCTCCCCGTTCACCAGCGCCTCGGGGTCCACCAGGGCCAACGGGCCGGCCAGCGGGGCGACGTGCTGGACCTCGGCGTCCAGGCGTCGGCGTCCCAGGGCCAGCAGGCCGCCCACGGCCACGGGGCCGCCGACGAAGAACACCGCCGGGCTCACCACCGGGTCGGACAGCTCGGGCAGGTGCTCGGCCACCGGGGTCTCCGACGGGCGGTTCAGGACCAGCCCGAGGGCCCCCTCGTCGTTGTGCTCCACCACGTAGACGACGGTCTGGTCGAAGTTGTCGTCGCCCATGTCCGGGACGGACACCAGCAACTGGAACTGCGCCGAGGACTCCACCGCGTCAGCCTGCCAGACGTCCGGGCCGGGCGACCGCACTCAGCACGATGTCGAGGGACAGCATGCGGATGGCGTTGCCGCGGATGATCTTGTAGATCACGTCCGCCGGCAGGTGCCCCATCATGTTCTGGGCCACCTGCTTGGTGTGCGGGCCAGGTGGAGTCGGTGTGCGGGTAGTCGGTCTCGAAGGTGATGTTGTCGACGCCGACCCGGTCCAGGCTGTCGAGGCCGTGGCTGGTCGCGGAAGAAGCAGCCGAAGACCTGGCGGTAGTAGTAGGTGGACGGCGGCTCGGGGATGAGGTCGGCCACGCCGCCCCAGGCCCGGTGCTCGCGCCACACGTCGTCGGCCCGCTCGAGGATGTAGGGCAGCCAGCCGATCTGGCCCTCGCTGTAGGCGAGCTTGAGGTTCGGGAACCGCACGAGCACGCCGGAGAACAGGAAGTCGGTCAGCGACGGCCATGGCGTTGCCGAAGCTCAGCGTGGCCGCGACCGCGACCGGCGCGTCGGGCGACGTGGCCGGCATCCGCGACGACGACGCCGATGTGCATGCACACGACCGTCTCGGTCTCCTCGCAGGCCTGCGAAGAACGGATCCCAGAAGCCGGTGTGGATGCTGGGCAGGCCCGAGGTGGGCGGGGATCTCGCGAGAAGCACACGGCGTGGCACGCCGCGCGCGGCGTTGCGGCGCACCTCGGCGGCCGCGAGCTCGGCGTCCCACAGCGGGCACGATGATCAGCGGGATCAGCGCGCCGCCGGAGTCGCCGCACCACTCCTCGACCATCCAGTCGTTGTAGGCGTAGACGCAGGCCTCGCCGAGCTCCCGGTCCTTGGCCTCGGTGAAGGTCTGGCCGCAGAACCGCGGGAACGTCGGGAAGCACAGCGACACCTCGACGTGGTTCGTCCCATGTCCTCGACGCGGGCCTTGCGGGTCGTAGCAGCCCGGGCGCATCTCGTCGTAGGTCATCGGCGTCATCGTCATCTCGTCGCGGGAGTAGCCGACGGCGGCGACGTGGCGCTTGTGGATGTAGACGAGGTCCTCGAAGACCCAGCAGTCGGCCTGGGCGGCCGTCGGGGTCGAACGTCTGCTCGTAGGTGCCGCCGCCGATGTGCTTCATGGCGCCGATGCCCCGCCGCTCGACGCGGGGACCGTCGGTCCCGGAACTTCTGCGGGCAGCCAGCGCTCCCAGACGTGGGCCGGCTCGACGACGTGGTCGTCGACGCTGACGATCATGGGAAGGTCCCCCTCGGTGCCGGCGGGTTCCGTTCGCTCCTCGACGATGGCCACGATCGCTCCTCCTCGGACCCGTCGATCCATATCTGACGGGTCGTCAGATAGTACCCCCGAGGGGCTCAGGTGACCGGCAGGGAGCTCTGTCCGCCGGTGGCCCACCAGCTGGCGGTGACCGAGAACCCCTCCATGGAGGTGGTGGGGACCATGTACTCGAAGCTGCGTCGGTAGCCCGTGTGCTGGATCCGCCACCGGCCGTCGTCGCGTCGGTACACGTCCTCGTAGAACGCGGCGCCGGCCAACAGGAAGTTCCAGTCGGTGTCCAGGACCGTGTCCTCCAGCGCCCAGGTGGCGGTGGCGACGTCCCCGTCCAGCTCGATCTCGGGATGGTGCACCCGGTGGCTGGAGTGGAAGGCCTCGCGGCCCATGTTCCGGCTGATGAACCCGACGATCTCGTCGCGGCCGGTGTAGGTGTACTTGCCCCCGCTGTAGGACGCCGTGGCGTCCTCGCACAGCACCTCGGCCAGGCCCGCCCAGTCCTTCTGGTCCAGGCAGCGCAGGTAGGCGTACTTGGTGCGCTTGATCAGCTCCATGTCGACCAGGTCGTCGGGGGTCATCGGTCTCCTCCGCCGGGGCCGTCGGCGCTCGACGGGGCCAGTTGCGCCGGCTGGAAGGGCTCGGCGATGTCGATCACGGGGCCGTCGCCCTGGGGTGAGAACAGGTCACGCTTGACCATGCGGGGCATGACCGGCTCCGGCCTGGGCACCGCCCGGTCGGAGGGCCCGTCGGGCTCCACCGGGACCCGTCCCCACCGGAGCCACCCGATGGCCAGGCCACCCAGGAAGGCCGCGAACATGAGCGACAGGGCGAACACCAGCTGTGCCAACCGGACCATCTCGTACCGCATCGTCCCCCCGTACCGCTCGTGTCTCGCCTGCCCCCCGCTGTGGGCGAGACTGTACATGCCGGGTCCTCCTGGACCGGGTTTCCACGTCAGGCCACGTTCACCCGGGGGACCTCTGTGACAGACATCGACGAACTGCTGGGCCGCCTCACGCTCGACGAGAAGGCGGCGCTGACGGCCGGGGTCGACATGTGGCACGGCGCCGCCGTCGAGCATGCCGGGCTGCCCGCCGTGAAGGTCACCGACGGCCCGGTGGGTGCCCGGGGGCGCGCTGGGTCGGCACCACGTCGGACTGCGCGCCGTGCGGCACCGCGCTGGGGGCCACCTGGAATCCGGACCTGGTCCGCGAGGTGGGCCGGGTGCTGGGCGAGGAGGCGGCCGCCAAGCGAGCCAACGTGCTCCTGGCCCCGACGGTGAACCTGCACCGCTCCCCTCTGGCAGGACGCAACTTCGAGTGCTTCTCCGAGGACCCCTGGCTGACGGCCCGCCTGGCCGTCGCCTACGTCGAGGGCGTGCAGTCCACCGGCGTCGGGGCCTGCATCAAGCACCTCGTGGCCAACGACAGCGAGTTCGAACGCCACACCATCTCGTCCCAGGTGACCGAACGGGCACTCCGCGAGCTCTACCTGGTGCCCTTCGAGGCGGCGGTGGCCGAGGCCGACGTCGTCGCGGTGATGGCCGCCTACAACCGCCTCAACGGGACGTACTGCGCCGAGCACCCATGGCTGCTGAACGACCTGCTGAAGGGCGAGTGGGGCTTCGGGGGCCCGGTCATCTCCGACTGGTGGGGGGCGCAGAGCCCCTCGTCGGTGGAGGGCGGCCTGGACCTGGAGATGCCCGGCCCGGCGGTGCACATGGGCGCCCACGTGGCCCAGCGGGTCCGTGACGGCGAACTGGAGGAGTCGGTGCTGGACGCCCAGGTCCGGCGACTGCTCGTCATGGCCGAGCGCACCGGGGTGTTCCGCAACGAACCCAACGCCCCCGAGTCCTCCGAGGAGGACCCGTCCCACCGACCGGTGCTGCGTCGCGCGGCCACCGAGGGGATCGTGCTGCTGCGCAACGACGACGTCGACGGCGCGCCGGTGCTGCCCCTGGACGCCGACTCGCTGGCCTCGGTCGCCGTGATCGGGCCCAACGCGGGTGCCACCGCCCTCCTGGGTGGCGGCTCCGCGGCGGTGAACCTGCACCGCACCGAGTCGGTGCTCGACGGCCTGCGCCGGGCGTTGGGTGACCGCGTCCGGATCGAGCACGAACGCGGTGTGGACGCCACCCGCAGCGCCCATCCGGTCCCCGAGCGGCAGCTGCGCCCGGCCCGCCCCGAGGACGGTCCCCACGGGCTCACGCTCGAGTACTTCGCGGAGCGGGACCTGTCGGGTGCGCCCTTCCTGGTCGAACGCGCCGCCGGGACGCGGCTGGTGTGGCTCGATGACGACGCCGTGCCCCAGGGCGGCTTCAGCGCCCGGTTGTCCGGCACCTTCGTGGCCGCCGAGAGCGGCGCCCACACCTTCGGGCTGGTCACGGGAGGGACGGGCCGGCTGCTCCTCGGAGGGGAGGTCGTCCTCGACAACACCGAGGACCGACGCCCCGGCACCGCCTTCTTCGGCCTGGGTTCCGAGGAGATCCGCACCACCGTCGAGCTGGCCGAGGGCGAGGAGCGGGAGCTGGTGGCGGAGTTCATCTCCTTCGAGGGCTTCGCCGCCGGCGCGCTGCAGGTGGGCTACCTCGCTCCCCTGCCCGACGATGCCGTGGCGCGCGCCGTCGCGGCCGCGGCGGGGGCGGACGCGGCCGTGGTGGTGGTGGGGCTCAACTCGGACTGGGAGACCGAGGGTGAGGACCGCGTCTCGATGGACCTCCCGGGTGGCCAGGGCGATCTCGTCCGGGCCGTCGTCGCCGCCAACCCCCGGACGGTCGTCCTCGTCAACGCCGGGTCACCGGTCGACCTGTCGTGTGCCGACGACGCCCCCGCGCTGGCCCAGATCTGGTACCTGGGCCAGGAGACCGCCGGAGCGGTCGCCGACGTGCTCACCGGTGCCGCGTCCCCGTCCGGTCGCCTGCCGACCACGTTGGGCCGGCGCCCGGAGGACTGGCCCTCCTTCTTCAACTACCCGGGCGAGCACGGCGAGGTCCTGTACGGCGAGGAGCTGTTCATGGGCTACCGCGGCTTCGACGCCCGGGGCACCGACCCTGCGTTCTGCTTCGGTCACGGCCTGGGGTACACCACCTTCACCTGGGGTGCCGCGAGCGCATCCGCCACCCTGGTCGAGCTCGCCGATCTGCAGGCCGGCTCCACGGTGACCGTGTCGGTGCCCGTGACCAACTCGGGCAGCCGCACAGGGGCCGAGGTGGTCCAGTGCTACGTCGCGGACGACGCCAGCACCCTGCGCCGGCCCCCACAGGAGCTCAAGGCGTTCCAGAAGCTCCACCTCGACCCCGGCGCCACGGCCACCGCGGAGCTGGAACTCGACCTGCGCTCGTTCGCGGCGTGGGACCCGGCCACGTCCTCGTGGGTGGTGGAGCCCGGCACGTTCCAGGTCCACCTCGGACGGTCGTCGCGGGACATCGACCAGAGCATCACCGTGGGGGTGACGGCCCCGCCGGAGTGACGCCGAGCTGTCCGAGGAGGCGCCGCAGGAGCGGCAGCGGCAGTCCCAGGACCCCGCTGCGGTCCTCACCCCGGACGGACAGGACGAACCCCTGCCCCGGGGCCAGCGCGTCCTGGTCCTCCAGCCGGTAGGAGCCCGAGGAGTCGAACGGTGCGAACCGGTCCACGTAGGACGTGGCCTCGGCGCGGGTGAAGGACCGCATCGTCACCACCTGGACGTCGAGGCCGTCGACCAGGCGGGGGGCGTCACGGTCACGGAGGTCCAGGACGGCCAGGCCGTTGACCAGGCGGTGCGTCGAGCCCGACAAGGCCATCAGCTGCTCCACCGCGCCGGCGGCGTCCGCCTGCTTGGTCAGCATCCGGGGCGGACCTGCCACCTGTTCGAGCACACCGACCTGGTCGCCCGCGATCACCACGGCCCCCGGGTGCCTCCGTGACACGGCGATGGCCTTGCGGGCGGCCAGGTCCAGGGCGAAGGGCTCGGGGCCGAGGTCGCTGAACAGGTGGTCCAGGGCACGTTCGTCCAGGTCGGGCGGGTCGATCGTGACGTCGATCCCGGCCTCGGCCAGCAAGGCGGCCCGGTACCGGGACCCGGAGGCGAGCACCAGGGGCACAGCAGGCTCAGCGGGCACGGCGTCGGGCACGGTCGGAGTCTGCACCACCGCTACGCTCGCCGCCGTGTCAGCAGGGACCGGACCGGACGGATGTGGCGTGGTCACCATGGAGCTGGAGCGGGGCGTGGTGGGCGACCTGGCCACGCTCCCGGCGCTGGCCGATGCCGCCCGGGAACGGGGCACGCTCGCGTCCTGCGGCCGCCTGGTGCACGGTGCACGAGCCGCCGGCGTGCCGGTGGTCCACGCCATCGCCCAGTGGCGGGCCGACCGTCGGGGCACCGCCCTCAACACGCCCCTCACGTCCGCGTTGGCCCGCAACCCGGACCAGATCCTGGCCGGGTCGCCGGCGGTGGAGCTGGTGGCCGAACTGGGCGACACCACCGGAGACCTCCGCAGCGTTCGCCACCACGGGCTCACGCCGTTCACGGGGACCGACCTGGACGCCGTCCTGCGGTCCCTCGGGTGCACCACGGTGGTGGCCTGCGGGGTGTCGCTGAACGTCGGGGTGCTCGGCCTGTGCCTGACGGCCGCGGACCTCGGCTACCGCGTGGTCGTGCCGACCGACGCGGTGGTGGGCGTGCCGGTGGGCTACGGCGACGACGTCCTGGCCAACACCCTGGCCATGGTCGCCACGCTCAGCACGGTGGACGACCTGCTCGCCTCCTGGGGTTGAGCAAGGGCGGTCCGGTCCGCTCCCGAAGCGTTCCCCCGCCCCCCCGAAGGGTTTCGGCGTCAGAAACCGGTGCCTACCGCCGAGAAGTGACGCAAGAACGGGCGGTGGTCACCGTCGACCGTGACCTGGCCCGGTGCCGCGGACCTCAGCCCAGGCGGAGCCCCGCGGCCAGGGCGGCGGCCCGGTCACGCACCTCGCCGCGGGTCAGGCCGGGAACGGAGAGTGCCACCCAGTGCACCCCGATGGAGGCCAGCGCCTCCACCTCCTCCACCAGCGCGGGCAGGGACCCCACGGGGTCCGCCAGGTAGGCGCCCAGGGAGAACGGCACGAAGCAGATGGTGAGCGGGTCGGCCCGGCCCGCCGCCTCGCACAGCTCACGGGCCCGGACGAGCCGGGTCTCCAGGTCCTGGAGCGAGGTGATGGCGGTGGTGCGCACGGCGCGCTCCAGACCGCCCGGCGTGGGGAACGGCGACCAGCCCTGTCCGTACTGCACGGCCCGACGGAGCGCCGCCGAACTGTTGCCTCCCACCCAGATCGGCGGGTGGGGCCGGTGGGCCGGCCGGGGCAACGCCGTCACCCCACGGGCGTCGTACCCGGGCCCCTCCGCGGCCAGCGACCGTTCGCCCCAGATCCGCGGCAGCAGCTGCAGCGCGTCCTCCAGGCGGTCGGTCCGGTCGTCGAAGTTCACGCCCAGGGCCGCGAACTCCGGGCGCAGGTAGCCGGCGGCCACGCCCACGATCAGCCGTCCCGGCGCTGGCGACATCGAGTGAGGCCAGGGCCTTGGCGGCCAGGAACGGGTTGCGGTACGGGAGCACGTAGACGTTGGTGTGCACCAGCAGGTGCCGGGTGGCCGCGGCGGCCACGGCCAGCGCCACCGTCGGCTCCATGGCCTGGTGGCCGCCACCGGCCAGCCAACGGTCGTCCGGTGCGGGGTGGTCCGTCACGTAGGCGGCGTGGAAGCCGAGTCGCTCGTACGCCACGGCCAGGTCGGCGATGGCGTCGCCGGACACCAGCTCGGCGCCGGTGTCCACCCGGTCCACCGGCAGGCCGAGCGACACCCGCATGCCGGGGGCCAGCGCCTCCACCAGCCAGGCCAGGGTGCGTTCCGCCATCACCGGCGACACGGCGTGCCCGCCGGGCAGGACCACCGAGGTGACGTCCCGGCCGGCCTGGCCCAGGACCGCAGCCGCGTCCTCCCCGAGGAAGGCGGGCACCACCTCGTCCTCGGCCCCGGACACCACCAGGGTGGGAGGGTGCCGGGGACCGGACCGCGGGGCCCGGTGGAGGGCCTCGGCCCAGTCGTCCTCGTCCACGTCGGGCAGGAAGCCGCAGATGGACACCACGGCATCGGCCTGGACACCGGACGCCCCGAGGGCGAGCGCGACCGCACCGCCCTGGGAGAAGCCGGCGACCGCCACCGGGCGGCCGGTGCCGCGCAACTGGGCGACCAGCTCACCGACGCGTCCGGCGGCCCGTCGGACCTCCGCTGGCTCCGGACCACGGGGCCCGGTGCCGAACCAGCTCCTGGTCCCGTCCGGTCCCGTGGGCGCCCCCGGCGCCACCACCTCCCACCCGGCCGGCACCAGGCGCCGGGCCCATGCCCGGGCCGAGCCCGGCTCGTCGCCGTGGCCGTGGAGGGCGACGAGCACGCCGGTGCCCACGTCGAAGTCCTGCATCCCCGCACTCTTGTGGGGCGGCGGCGGGGACCGCAACCGCGACGCTTTCGCCTCCGGCACCCCCAGACTGGGTCGACGACACGCCGTCGCCCGACCGCCGAGACCCAGATCGTGCTCCCACTCCCCCGCCGCCGCCGACGCCCGCAGGCCGAGGAGACCCCGGTGCTGGACCGTCAGCTGCGGGAGCTGATCGACCAACATGCGGATGCCGTGTTCCACCTGGCCTACGGCATCCTCCACGACCGTGGCCTGGCCGAGGACGTGGTGCAGGAGACGATGATCAAGGCCTGGCAGTCGTTGGACTCCTTCCGGGGTGAGGCCGCGATCCGGACCTGGGTGCTGCGGATCGCCCACAACACCTCCATCTCCGCCCTGCGCCGGCGGCGGGACCAGTCGATGGCCCCCGAGGACCTGCCCGACCGCCCGTCCGGCGACGAGACCGCCAGCCGGGCCGACGGCCGCAACGACCTGGCCCAGGTCCGCACCGCCCTGGAGGCACTGGACGAGACCAGCCGGTCGATCGTGGTGCTCCGGGAGGTGGAGGGCCTCTCCTACCAGCAGATCGCGGACGCCCTGGAGGTGCCCGTGCCCACCGTCAAGACCCGTCTCCTGCGTGCCCGCCGCACGCTGCAGGCCGCGGTCGAGCCCACCGAGGAGGAGCGACGATGACATCCGACGCGCCCGACAGCCCGGATCCCGAGCAGCTGGACGAGGATGCCCTCGACGCCCTCCTGGCGGAGCAGGACGCCGTGCTGGGGTCCTCCCTCCGCGCCCTCCTGGAACCACCGGAGGACATCAACGAACGCACCACGCAGGTGGTGAACCGTGCCCTGCAGGGTCGATCGGCCCTCAGCATCGGCATGGACCTCTTCGGGCTGGGGTTCTGGACCCTGCGCACGATCCTCAGCGACGACCCCGCTCCTGCCGACGGGGTACGGGAAGGACACCGCGATGAAGACTGAACAGTGGATCTGGGCGCTCGTCGCCCTGGGCAGCGGCCTGCTGCTGGGAGAACTGGGCGGACGCCTGGTCCGTGCGGCGCGGGGTGGCCCGGACCGCTCCCCGGCGGTGCGTTCCACCGCCCGGACCGTGGGCAGCCTGGTGTTCTGGACGTCGACCGCCATCGGCATGGTCATCGCCGTCGGCATCCTCGACGTCTCCGTGCTGGAGGACCTCGGCGATGTGCTGAGCGACGAGCTGCCCAACATCCTGCTCGCCCTGGTGATGCTGATCGTCGGCTACGCCGTGGCCGTGGCGGTCGCCGCCGCGGTCGGCCAGTCGGCCCGCCGGGCCAGTGGCGTGCGCCAGAAGAACCTGGAGCGCCTGCTCCGCTTCCTGATCATGGTGGCCGCCGCGGTGCTGGCCCTCACCCAGGTCGGCGTCAGCGACGCCATGCTGGCCGTGCTGCTCACGGTCCTGGTGGCCGCCCCGGCCGTCGCCATGGCCATGTTGTCCGCCTTCGGTGGTCGGGACGTGGCCTCACAGCTGGCGGCCGGACGGGCCCTGCGCCACCAGCTGCGGGAGGGGTGGACGCTGTCCTGTCGGGCCGACGACGACGCCGTGGTCGGGCGCATCGTGGAGCTGCACCCCACCTCGGTGGAGGTGGAACTGGCCGACGGGGCCCACCTGCACGTGCCGAACCGCCAGTTGCTGGACCAGCCCTTCTCGGTCCGGCCTTGAACCCGAGGTGGGTCATCGGGCCCATTCGCGAGGATCCGACGGATTTCCCCGCGACTTTCGGCAGGCTGGTGCGTCAGTACCCATGACAACGCCGCAACCGGACCTCCCGGACGGCACCATCCGCACTCCCCGTCTCCTGCTGGTGCTTCAACAGAGATTTCCCCGAGTGCTCAAGTCCGAGGGCCCCCACCGGGGCCCTCGGCCCCTTTTCCGGCCCGGGTGCCGCGCCGGCTCCTAGAGGCCCGCCTGCTGCAGGGCGCGCCGGACCAGGACCCGGGCCAGGTGGCTGCGGTACTCACCGGAGGCGTGGATGTCCGACGGTGGCTCGGTGCCCTCCGCGGCCAGGTCCGCCGCCTCCGCGGCCGACGCCCCCGACGCCAGGGCCGACTCCACCGCGGTGGCACGCACCGGCACCGAGGCCATGTTGACCAGCGCCACGCCCGTGCCTGCATCGGACCGGGTGACGGCGCAGCCGACGATGGCCCAGTCCTGGGCCCGGCGGTTGAACTTCTGGAAGGACCACCCCGCGCCACCCGAGCGCGGCACCCGGATCTCCACCAGGAGCTCGTCGGGGGCCAACGCGGTCTCCAGGAACCCCTGGAAGAACTCGGACGCGGGGATCTCCCGGGTCCCGCCCGGTCCCTGGGCCACGAGCGTGCCGCCGAGGGCGAGGACGACGGCGGGAAGGTCCGATGCACCGTCACCATGGGCCAACGACCCCCCGATGGTGCCCCGGTTGCGGACCTGGGGATCCCCGACGTGACCAGCGGCGTGCGCCAGCAAGGGGTTGGTCCCGGCCAGCACCTCGGAGCGCTCCACGTCGCGGTGCCGGGTCAGGGCGCCGATGGCGACGTGGTCGCCGGCGTCACGGATGTAGGAGAGGTCCCGGATGCGCTCGATGTCGATCAGGACCGACGGCTGGGCCAGACGGAGCTTGAGCAGCGGGATGAGCGAATGTCCGCCGGCCAGGAGCTTGGCGTCCTCCCCGTGCTCGGTCAGCGCAGCCACGGCCTCCTCCGCGGAGGAGGCCCGGACGTAGTCGAAGCTGGGCGGGATCATGCTGCCCTCCTCAGGCCGGGTGCTCGGCGGCCCAACGGACCGAGTCGACGATCATCTGGTAGCCGGTGCAGCGGCACAGGTTGCCCTCCAGGTTCTGGCGGATCTCCGCCTCGGAGGGGTCGGGGTTGTCCTCCAGCAGCGCCACTGCGGCCATGACCATGCCGGGGGTGCAGTAGCCGCACTGGAGGCCGTGGCACTGGTGGAACCCCTGCTGGACCGGGTGCCAGGTGTCGCCGTCGGCCAGGCCCTCGATGGTGGTGACGGCACGGCCGTCGGCCTGCGCGGCCAGGACCGTGCAGGACTTCACCGCCTGACCGTCCAGGTGCACGGTGCACGCCCCGCAGTTGGAGGTGTCACAGCCCACGTGGGTGCCGGTGAGGCCGAGCTCGTCCCGCAGGTAGTGCACCAACAGGGTGCGGGGCTCCACGTCGCGGCTGGTGGCCGTTCCGTTGACCGTGATGTTCACGTCCATGTCATCCTCCCTGGGTGGCGGTGCCTGCGCCGGACAGGACGCGCCACAGCTTCTCCGGTGTGTAGGGCATGTCGAGGTGCTTGACGCCGAACCCGCTCAGCGCGTCCACCACCGCGTTGGCGACCGCGGGAGGGGCGCCGACGGCGCCGGACTCGCCGATGCCCTTGGCCCCCAGCGAGTTGTTCTCCGTTGGGGTGACCACGCGTCCCATCTCCCCGAAGTGCGGCAGGTCCGGCGCGGCCGGCACGAGGTAGTCCATGAGGGTGCCGGTGCGGGGCTGGCCCGCGTCGTCATAGGTGAAGTGCTCGTAGACGGCCTGGGCGATGCCCTGGGCCACACCGCCCTGCACCTGGCCCTCGGCCAGGAGCGGGTTGATGACGGTGCCGCAGTCGTCCACGCAGACGTAGTCCTCCACGGTCACCTCGCCGGTGTCACGGTCGATGCCCACCACGCACCCGTAGGCGCCGGACGGGAAGCTGAAGTTGGGCACCTCGTTGTACACCGTCTCGTCCAGGCGGCCGGCCCCGAAGCCCTCCGGCACGTCCAGGGGCCGGAAGGAGGCGAAGGCCACGTCGGCCCAGGTGGTGGACCGGCTGGGCGTGCCCCGGACCGAGAAGGTCCCGTCGGCCACCTCGATGTCCTCGGGGGCTGCCTCCAGGAGGTGGGCGGCGATTTGCACGGCCCGCTCCTTCACCGTCGCGGCGGCACGGCGCACGGCGTCGCCGCCGACGGCCATGATCCGGGATCCCATGGTGCCGATCCCCTGCTGCACGGTCTCGGTGTCACCGAATCGGACGTCGATGGTGTCGAAGTCCATGCCCAGCTCGTCCGCAGCGATCTGGGCCAGCGAGGTCCCGGTGCCCTGGCCGTGGGGTGCCGCGCCGGAGGAGACCAGCACCGAGCCGTCGGGCTGGACCCGGAGGTTGGCCGACTCCCACGACGCCAGGTGGCCGAAGCCCTCCAGGGATCCGTTGGGTCCGAAGCTGGCGATCTCGATCCAGCACGACAGCCCGATGCCCATCAGGGGCTGGGACGGGTCCGCGTTGCGGGACTGCTGGCGGTCGAGGAGGGCGTCGTAGTCCATCCGCAGCAACAGCTGGTCCAGGGCGGCCGGGTAGTTGCCGGAGTCGTAGAAGACCGCGTCGGGGGCCGCTGCGGTGTTGTACGGGAACTGGTCGGGTTGGATGAAGTTGCGGCGTCGGACCTCGGCCGGGTCCAGGCCGGTCTCGTCGGCGACCAGGTCGATGGCCCGCTCGATGAGGAACGCTCCCTCCGGCCGGCCGGCGCCACGGTAGGCCGACACCGGGGTGGTGTTGGTGATCACGTTCGTGAGCCAGGTCTGGATGACCGGGATGGCGTAGCAGCCGCCGGACATCCAACTGGTGAGCACCCCCAGCCCCATGCCGGTGGTGTCGGGGTACGCCCCCTCGTCCTGCATGGTGTGGACGCGCAGGGCCAGGAGCTTGCCGGTGTCGTCGAAGCCCACCTCCACGTCGTTGATCTGGGCCCGGCCGTGCGACATGAGCACCATTGCCTCGGACCGGGTGAGGGTGAACCTCACCGGCCGTCCCAGGCGCCGGGACAGCTCCGGGGCGATGAACAGCTCCGGGTAGAGCACGATCTTGTTGCCGAAGCCGCCACCCACGTCGGGGGCGATGACCCGGCACTCGTGCAGGCCCAGCCCGAGGACCTCGCACACCTTGGCCCGGAGGAAGTGGGGGGCCTGCACGCTGGCGGTGAGCACCAGGCCCGAGGGGCCCCAGTCGGCCAGGCAGGTGAACGGCTCGATGGGCACCGCGGCACACCGGTTGTTGCGGATGCGCAGGCTGGCGTGCCGGGGCGCTGCGGTGAACTCGGGGGCCACCTCGTCCGGTTCCGGGATGGCGGGCAGTGCGTTGGTGCCCAGGTCGGGGAAGATCCGGGTGCCGCCCTCGTCGCCCATGGCGGCCAGTGATGCCTCGATGCTGGGGAGGACCTCGAGCGGCTCGTAGTCGACGACCACCGCCTCGATGGCATCCGCCGCGGCGGCCCGGGACTCCGCCACCACCACCGCCACCGGCTCCCCCACGAACCGGACCCGGTCCGAGGCCAGGAGCGGCCGGCGAAGGAGGCCCACCTCCTCCGGCAGGTTGGGGATGGGGGGCAGCCCGGCCAGGTCCGCCGCGGTGCAGACGGCCAGCACACCGGGCATGGAGGCGGCGTCGGCGGTGTCCACGGAGGCGATCAGGGCATGGGCCTCGGTGGAGCGGACGAACATCGCGAACGCTGCGGTGGGCGGTGCGAGGTCATCGGTGAACCGACCCCTGCCCAGCAGGAGGTTCGGGTCCTCCTTGCGTCTGACGGCAGCACCGACCAGCGACATGTGTCCCCCCTTGGACCCCGTTCTCCTCGAGGGGGCCCGCCCCTGCGGTGCCACCTCGACCGGCGGCGGGACCGTACCACAGGCACCCCCGGGCTGAACGGTGTTCACGGCCTCCGGCGCGGCCTACGATCCGCGCATGTTCCGTCACATCGTGCTGCTCACCTTCACCGACGACACCGGCGACGAGGCCGTCCAGCAGGTGGTGGACCAACTCCGCACCCTGCCGTCACGCATCCCCGCCATCCGCTCCTACACGGTGGGCCGCGACGCCGGCCTGGCCGACGGCAACGCACACCTGTCGGCGGTGGCGGACTTCGACGACGTGGCGGGCTACCTGGAGTACCGCGACCACCAGGCGCACCAGGACGTCATCGCCACCTACATCCGCCCGGTCCTGGCCGGCCGGTCGGCCATCCAGTACGAGTTCTGACCGGGCGACGGGAGACGGGAACCGTGGGCCTCCGGGTGCGCATCGACACCGACGAGTGCGTCAGCGCGGGCAAGTGCGTGGCGGACCACCCTGCTGCGTTCGGGTTCGACGACGAGGAGCTGGCGGTCGTGCTGGCCGGCGCGTCGCTGCTCTCCGACGAGGAGCTGCTCAGGGCGGCCCGGCGCTGTCCGTCCGGGGCCATCCGGCTCACGGACGACTCGGGCGCCGAGGTCGAGACCTAGCGGGGCACGCCTAGACCGCCGCTCCCATGCGGAGCAGGCGGCGGGCGTTGGCGTCGAGCTGGGCGACCTCGATGGGCGCGGGCAGCGCTGCGGGCTGGTCCCACCCGGCGAAGTTGGTGCCGCCCACCACACGGTCGGCGCCCACCACGGCCCGCAACATGCCCAGCACCCCGGGATCGCTCACGTGGGCGTCGTACCAGAGTCGACCCAACCGTTCCTCCAGGGCACCGGGCGGGCGCAGCTCCTCGGGGACCCAGGGCCGGGAGGTGGCCACACGCCGGAGCTTGCCGATGAGCGACACGAGCGAGCCCCCGCCGTGGGACAGGCACACGTCCAGGTCCGGGTGGCGGTCCAGCACCCCGCCGAAGACGAGCGTGGCCAGGGCCAGGGTCTCCTCGTACGCGAACGACAGCCACAGGTCCGCGTCGAACCGGCGGACCCGTGGGTCGGCCAGCGGGGCGTCGATGCCGGGTGGCGCCGGGTGCAGGAACAGGGGGACGTCGAGTGCGGTGCAGGCCTCGTACAGCGCGTCCATGCGGGGGTCGTCCAGCACCAGCTGCTCGCCGTGACCGGCGTCGGTGCCCACGTAGCCACCACGCAGCCCCAGCTCACCCACGGCACGGCGCAGTTCCGTCGCCGCGGCCAGCGGGTCCTGGAGCGGGAGCTGCGCCGTGCCCGCCACCCGGTCCGGGTGGCGGGCCACCAGCGCGGCCATCTCGTCGTTGTGCCACCGGGCGAACTCGACCGCGACGGCCGGTTCCACGTGGTGCAGGTACGTGAGCGGGTTGGGCGACAGCAGCTGGAACGTGATGCCGAGGCGGTCCATGGCCTCCAGCCGCAGGTCCAGGTCCATGAACGGCGAGTCCCGGTACCGCACGCCGGTGAGCTGGTAGCCCCCCACGCGGAACGTCGGGCAGTCGGGAGCGTCCCGCAGCTCGGGGCCGTAGGGGCCGGCGCGTCCCATCACGCCATCCAGCACCACGTGGGCGTGGAGGTCGATCACTTTGACCGGTGCAGCACGTCGGTCCGCTCCGTCAGGACCACGGGTCTCAGCCGAAGCGGACGGGGTAGCGGCCCCAGTAGGGCCGGGCGGTCGTGGCGTCCATCTGCGGGGGGTCCTCCGGATCGGGGCGGGCGCCATGGTCGATCATCCACTGCACCGCCACGGGGACCAGGCCGTAGAGGTGCTCCTCGCCGGCGCCGTCGGCGTCGGCCGGCAGTCCCCCCGCCAGGTCCTGGCCGATGCAGGCGTGCATGCCGGAGCCGAAGCTGAGCCCCCAGGGGGCGACGCCGTCGGGCAGCACCCTGGTGGGGTCGAAGGCGTCGGCCGCATCACCGAACACGGCGGGGTCGCGGTTGACGGACATCAGGTCGATCACGACCTTGCCGCCGCGCGGCACCCTGGTGCCGGTGCGGAGCTCCACATCCTCCAGCGCCCAGCGCATGGCGACCGGGGAGGACGGCTCCAACCGGATGGTCTCGTGCATGCAGCGCTGCACGAAGAGCGGGTCGGTGCGGACACGCTCGCGGTCCTCGGGGTGGTCCGCGCACCAGGTGAAGATGCGGTGCAACGTCCGGGTGAACGCCGTGGCCGAGGTGTGTGCGCCGGCCAGCAGGTAGAACGCGGTCTCCCGGCGGATGGTCGGGTGGGTGAGCTCCAGGCCGTCGGTGTTGCGCAACAGCGTGGTGAGGACGTCCGCCGGAGGGGGGGCGGTGGCCGATCCCCCGTCCGCCTCGGCCGCCAGGGCGGCGCGGCGTCGTTCGATCGACGGGGTGAGGAACTCGGCGTCGAACTGCTCCAGTTGGTCGGCCACCTCGGCCCGCTTGGCGTCCCGGTCCCCGGTGAAGTGGGCCAACGTGGCGCCCTCGATGAAGCACATGAGGTATCGGTAGAGGTGGAAGGTCTCCTCCGGCGTCCCGAGCGGGCGGTCGATCCCGGCGGTCTGGGCGGCCAGGTTCATCATGAGCTGGTGGCTGAGCGTGACCAGTTCGCAGCCGCCCGCCTCCACGTGGGGTCCGATGGTGGCGGCGATGGTGGCGGGGAACAGGTCCCGCTCGTAGGCCTCCATACGGTCCCGTCGGAACAGCCGGTTCTCCAGCCGGCGCCGGGCCCGGTGCTCGTCCCCGTGGAGGTTGACGATGACGTCGGCCATGATCACCTCCCCCGCGTCGTACAACGCCTGGCGCAGCGCCTTCTGGCGGTAGGCGTCCCTGGCCTCCTCGTAGGTGGTCACGGTGACGACGACCGGCTCGCTCATTGGATCCCCCCGGACTCGACGGACGACCGGCCGGGTCTACCACAGGGCCGGCCGTCCCCGGACCGGGCCCGCCGGTACGATCCGGCCGTGCCGTCACCCGACGCCGGCCCGCCGGCGCTCCTCCTGGACCTGGACCGCTACCCGGTGGAGGGCGAGGGCCGGGCGGACCTGGTGGCGACGGCCCGGCGCATGCTCGAACGTGACGGCATCGTGGTCCTGCCCGGCTTCGTGCGACCGGCCGCGCTGGCCGCGGTGGTGGCGGAGGCGGAGCAGCTGGTGCCGGACGGCCACTTCTCCCGGGTGGAGAACACCCCCTACCTCGCACTGCCCGACGACGCCTTCCCGGACGGTCATCCCCGGCGTCGTCTGGTGCGCAGCGCCCTCACCGCGGTGGCCTACGACCGCTTCGGACCGGGCTCCACGCTGCGGGCCCTCTACGAGTGGCCGCCGCTGGCCGGCTTCGTCCGGGACGTGGTGGGCCTGGACGAGATCCACCCGTACGCCGACCCGCTGGGCGCGCTCAACGTGGCCGCCATGTCCGACGGCGACGAGTTGGGCTGGCACTTCGACCAGAGCGACTTCGTGACCTCCATCGCGGTGCAGTCGGCGGAGTCCGGCGGCGACTTCGAGGTGGCCAGGGGGCTCCGCCACAGCGAGGACGAGTGCTATGGCGGGGTCACCGCCGTCCTGGACGGCGACCGCAGCGCCGTGACCCACGTCGCGTTCCAGCCCGGGGCCCTGATGATCTTCGCCGGCCGGTTCTCGATGCACCGGGTCACGCCCGTTGCCGGGCCGATCCCGCGGTACGTCGCGCTGCTGGCCTACGACGCACGTCCGGGGACCGACTCGTCGGACCTGTCGAAGCTGGTCCGGTACGGTCGCCTCCCCGAGGGGGAGGTGGGCGGTGTACCTGGTCGGTGAGGGGTTCACGGGCAGCGGCGTGGAGGCCGCCCACGTCAACACCGTGCTGGGCGACCGGGACGGACCGGTCGGCGCCGCCTTCGCCACCGCACTGGCCACCCCGTCCGCCGGTCATGCCCCGTTCCTGGTGGTGGCCCAGCCCGGTCTGGCCGTGCAGCCCCCCACCCTGTTCGTGAACAAGTCGCGCATCGAGGGCGACGCCCATTCCCGGATGACGTGGGGCCCGGCCCAGGCCGGTGTGGCCGGCGGCGTCATCGACGCCCTGGCGGAGGGGATCCTGGCCGAGGGCGACCTCATCGGCGTGGTGCTGGTGTGCGCGGTGTGGGTCGACCCGGCGGCACGGGACCCGGCGCTGGTGTGCGCCAACAACCGCCAGGCCACCCTCGACGCACTCCGGGCCGGAGCGGTCGGCTACCCGCCCGCTGCGGACGTGCTGGCCGCCCGGGACGGGGTCTGGAACCCATTCTTCCGGCCGTAGGTCGGGGCAGCACGGCGACATCCCTTTAGTTGCAGGGGTTCCGGGACCGCTCAGACCGGGCCGGACATCTCGCTGTACACATCCGGCGTCGGCGGGAGCGGTGAACACGGCCTGGATCGCGGCCCGAGTCCGGTCCTTATCATCGGGCCACAGTGGGAGTACACGTTGAGCGTCTCGGTTGCGGTCGCGTGTCCGAGCGCCGCCTGCACGGCCTTGACGGAGCAGCCGGCTTGGATCAACGCCGAGGCGTAGAAGTGTCGGAGGTCGTGGAAACCGGACGCCGGTGCACCCCGCTGCCTTCGTTGCGCGGGCCCAGGCCCCTTGCAGCGATGACCGGGGCACCGGCAGCCCCGATGGAGCACTGAACACGAATCCGTCCACCGGCGGGAACCGGCGCATGTGTGCGGCACGTTCAGTCGCCACCACATCGGCCATCGGCACGGTGCGAACCGAACTGGCTGCCTTGGGCTGCCCCAGGACAGTCGCGCTTCCGCGAGCGTCCCCAACGAGTTGCTGGTCGACGCGAAAGGTCCGACGCAGGAAGTCGATCCGGTCGGCGTGCAGTCCCAGCACCTCCCCGACGCGCAAGCCGACACCGGCAGCGGCGACGACCGCTGCTCTGTACCTCGCGTCGATGGCATCAGCGATGGTCTCGACCTGGGCGACCGTCGGAGGGCTCACCTCGGTGTTGACCTTCCGCGGCACGTTGATCCCGTCGGCCGGTGAGCGGCTCAGCACACGGTCCCGCACGGCGTCCTTGAGCGCCGCTGACAGGTGGCCGTAGACGAGCGCCACTGACGCAGGCGCCAAGGTCTGGGACCGCTCGGTCACGAGCGCCTGCAGGGTCAGACGGTCGCAGGGAGCGGAGCTCGCGGGTACCCAGCGTCGGGTAGACGTGGAGTCGGAAGTACCGCTCGATCTGGTCCTGTGTGGACTGCCGGTGCACCTGACGCTGGCGCCAGTCCTCCAGCCACTCCCGCACCGTGAACCGGCCGGCGTCGGCGTCGACGTACTCCCCCAGCAGCATCCTGTGCCCCACCGACGTCAGGTACTGCTCGGCGTCGACCTTCCGAGCCGTGCGGTAGCGGCTGACCGCCGCCTGCGCTGATTGTCGAGAACAAGGACTGGTCCGCCATGAGCGACCCCGAGTACCTGCTCATTGATGAGGCGGCGGCCTTGCTCCGCACGCCCCGCAGCACCCTGTACGGCTGGCGGCACAACGGCGAAGGGCCGCCCGCCGCCCGAGTGGGCAGGAAGCTGCTCTACAAGCGGAGCGACCTCCTGGATTGGGTCGATTCCCACTTCGGCCCCGCTGAGTGAGCCCTGACGCGAGACGACCGGCCCCCGGTGAAGGGCCGGCCGTCGAGATCGCCGCCGCTGAGCGTGATCGGCAAGACCGTTCCGCTGTGCCCGGACAGGTCGAGCAGCGTGAGTGCAGCGCCTGTGACGCATCCGCCGACGCCTACGTCGCCAAGGACGTGGCGCTCTTGGTCGGCGACATCCCCGCCGCTGCCCAGGCCGACGCCGAGGGCGCCCTGTACGAGGACATGGCCGTGCTCGCCCACTTCGGTGACGCACAGGTCCCGCAGTTCGGAACGGACGATGAGTGACGCCACCGAAGCCCATCTGCTGGCGCTGACCAGCCAGCTGCCTGACGACCTCGCCGTGCCAGTCGTCGCGTTCCCGAACGGTGCGCCCGTCATCATCGGCGCAGGCCGCCACGGTCACATCGGCAAGGCCGTGGACGCGGTGGCCCGCTACCGGGACCAGTGCAACGTCTATATCGGCGTGTACGCCGTCGAACTCGACCGGCTGCGCCGACTCCACAAGAAGGGCCGCCGCGGTGGAGACGACGACGTGGCGGCTGTGGTGGCCGTCATCGCGGACGTCGACATCGCGGGGCCGAACCACAAGTCCGAGAAGGACTACCCGCACGACCTTGACGAAGCTCACGCCGTTGTCGACGGCGTCGGACCGGAACCGACGTTCACGCTGCACACCGGCGGCGGCATCGGCGCCTGGTGGGTGCTCGCCGACCCGTTGTTCATCGACAGCGCCGACGACCGGGCCCAGGCCGGCGTGGTCGGCAACATCTGCGGCCTGGACGTGCTGACCGACCCGTCCATCCCCCTGACCGCCGGTGGCGGCACGGAAGATGTCGTCATAGCCCTGCGCCGGTCGGACCTGGTGCTGCACACGTCCCCGGTGTCGATGTTCACTCAGCGCGATGCGTCGCTCGGCCCCTCCGAGGTCCGGGTCATCTGCAGCCAGTACGCATCGTTCTCGTCGGACCGCTTCGAATCCGCCGTGGTCGTCATCTCGGGGACCGGCCTGGCTGCGCCGACCATCCCGTAGTTCGCCGGGTCCTGGCTCGCTGTGCAGCGGGGTCCAGGACCCGGTCCTTCTGGCGGCGCCCCTGCTCGCCTGTGTGCCAGGTCGACGGGGGCGCCGTCGCGTTCGGCCAGCAACGCGACACAGCCCCTGACCAGAACGGTGGCTGCAGTCAGGGGCCGTGCCTCGCCCGGAGCGGACCGCTGTCCGCTCATTGGCACGATTGACACTACGACGACGCTCGCTGGAATGTCGGGAGAAGTCGGACGCGACACAGCCCGAGTCCCAGCCGGACTCGGGCTGTGTCGGTACTGCCCCACCGTGGTCGGCGCCCCGTTGTGCCGACCACTCCCCGCCTTGCTGACTTCCTGTCGGTCACAGAACTGTCGGTGCTGAACGATTCAGTCGTCGGACAGGTCGATCTGTGGTGCCCGCTCGTACCAGGAGTGGCGTTCGTCGGACACCCAGCAGGTGGCGTGGAACCAGGTCCGTCGCGGGTTGTCGAGACCGTGACGGATGAAGAACGCCTCAACCAATGCGTCATCGTCGGTGAGCGCGATACCGCACGCCTCACAGAAGTGGGCTCGCTCGGGCTTCACCATTCGATAAGCCCAGGCTCCTCTCCACCGATGACCGGCGTATACATCGTTCACCGTAGATCGTGTCACGGGGGCGTAGCGCTACAGCGTGGGCGTGGACGCGACGACGGCCCCCGCACCAGGGAGAGGAAGGAAGGTAGGTGCGGGGGCCGTGTCTGGCTGCGGATCGTTCCCATCCACAGGAATGCCCCATGAATGTTATCGGCGGATTCGCAGCAATTGGTGGAGCGGGGCGCTGGGGCCGCGCAGCGCATCCGGCTGCCAACGTTGCGACCTGATAGACGACTGAGGCCGCCGCCGGGGCTCCAGACCCCGGCGACGGCCTCAATGGTGGCTGCCCCATCGCTCCGCACCACCTACCCAGGTCGGCCCCGATCCATTCGACATCTACCGAACGGCCGGCGCCGGCCAGCACGACGGGCATAACACATGCACCAGCGACCCGTCGACCGCGTGCGGCACGTCCATGTCGGCGGGCACCAGCGACCGCGGCATCTTCACCACGTCGAGCCGGCCGAAGTCGAGCGCCTTCCCGCACCTCGCACACCGGGCGTTGTCCGTCATGGCGGTGACGGTGCGGCGAAGGTGTGACGGTCAGTCGTCCGACTTGTTCGCGGTACACATCCAGTACACAGGACGTCGAATACGGACCGACAACGACGGCAACTGTTGGAAGCGAAAGGCGGTGCCGTTGCAGGGATCGACGGCGCGACGACTGCAACGGCGCGGACCTCCGATGGAACCTGTTCTTCCGACCCTAGGTCCGGCGGCCTGCTCGTGGATCGGGAGACGTCAGACCTTGCTCGCCTTGATCGACAGGTAGTGGTCGACGTGGCAGCAATCGACGCCGAAGGTGAGGGCGCCGCATCCGGGCTGGAGCACGGGTGTCGTCAACGTCACTGCTCCCCACCCGCCAGGGTTGAACACCTCGTAGAGGGTCCCGGCCCAGTCGAGCTTGATGATCCCCACGTCTCCCTCTCCACCGGGACCGGTCTCCAGGAGCACGACCGAGGGCGTGTCGAGACACATGATGACCGTGGCATTCGGGGACGACGTCGTGCCGGGGTCCGGGCCCCAGAGGTCGGCGACGTAGACACCCGGGACGTTCAGGATGGCCCGTGGCGTGGTGGCGGGGCTGCAGCCCGCCAGCAGCGTGACCGTGAAGGCAACCGCCAACGCTGCTGTCAACCGGCGCCGGCGGGACCTGCCCCGGGCGCTCGTGGCCTGTCCAGACGTGACCGACTCCCTTTGTCGGGCCCATCACCAACGGGGGACCGGGCCTCTCCTTGCGAGCACAAGTCTATTGCCGGTCGTCCACGTGCGCGGAATGGACCGGCGTGCCCCGTTGACCTGATGGGTGACCCCCGTACAGTGGATGTTGCCAGCGGCTCTCGGTGCTTGGGAGGGACCACGCCGGGAGCCGCTGCTTCGATCGTCCATCCGCTCCTCCGGGCTCACCCCAGGTGCCCGGGACCGGGCTCCTCGAGCTCCTGATGCTGTCGCCACCGTGGGCGGATCAGGTTGCGTGCTGCACCAGGTCCCAGCGGTTGCCGGAGCAGTCCAGGAAGACCGCGACGGTCCCGTAGGGCTCGCGTCGTGGCTCCTCCAGGAACCGGACGCCGGCGGCGGCCATGCGGGCGTGGTCGGCCTCGAAGTCCTCGGACCGGAGGAAGAACCCCACCCGGCCACCGGTCTGGTCCCCGACCCGGGCCGACTGGCCGTCGTCACCCGGCCGGGCCAGGAGCAGCCCGGTCCCGCCGTCGGCGGCAGGCGACACCACGACCCACCGCTTCCCGCTGCCCAGGTCGGTGTCCTCCACCAGGTGGAAGCCCAGTACGTCCACGAACCAGGCGATCCCCTCGTCGTAGTGGTGGACCAGGAGTGTGGCGAGCGCGAGCTGCATCGCCCCAGTGTGCCCGACCGTTTCCGCCGGGCTCAGGCGTTGGTGACGCCCAGGCCCAGGCCGCCGTCAACGGTCAGGACCCACCCGGTGGTCCACTCGGCCCGGGCCAGGTACTCGAACGCCTCGGCCACCTCGGCGGCGGTGCCGATGCGGCCCAGGACATGGGCGCCACCCAGGCCCTCGAGCCGTTCGGCCGCCTCCTCCGGGGTGGACAGCCCGGCCCGGACGTTGATCTCGGTCAGCACCGCACCGGGCCTGATGCATCCCACGCGGATCCCCCGCGGGCCCAGTTCCGCGGCCAGCACCCCGGTCAGGGTCTCCAACGCGCCCTTGGTGGCGGCGTAGGGGGACGCCCCGGGAAAGGCGCGTTGGGTGTGCACCGACCCGACGAACAGCACGCAGCCGCGGACCGGCTCCAGGTGTGGCACCGCCAGGCCGGTGAGCATCATCCCGCCCACGACGTTGGTGTGGAAGACCTCCAGCAGCTGCTGTTCGTCCAGGTCCTCCACCGGCGCCCGGTACATGTTCCCGGCGTTGGAGATGACCACGTCCAGCCGGCCGCCACCGTGCTCGACCGCGGCGTCGACCATGGCCCGGCGGTCGGCGTCGACGGTGACGTCGCCCACCACGGCCCGACCGGCCTCGCCCAGCTCCCCCGCCACCGCCGCGACCCTGTCGCCCCGGCGACCGGTGATGGTGACCCGGGCCCCCCGGTCCGCGAAGTGCCGCGCCGTCCCCTCGCCCAGGCCGGATCCTCCCCCGGTGATGAGCACCGACATCCCTTCGATCGGTCTCATCGGTCGGCCGCCGTGGTCGGTGCGGCGCCGGGATCCAACAGCAGTGCGATGGAACGGCGGAGGAGCTCGCGGTGCACGGGGTGGTCGAAGGACTCCGGTCCATGGCCGAGCGTGGAGGTCACCACCACACCGGTACCCACCGTTCGCACCCACAGCGTGGGGTGGTCCACGCCGCCGTGGGTCGACACCGTGAGCGGCACCACGTCGGGCTGCAGGTCCATGAACCCGTAGGCCTCGTCCACGATGGAGAAGCCGTCGAGGCCGGCGGTCAGCGGGTGGTCCGACACCACCTCCACCTTCATCTCGCCCACCGGTGGGTGTGAGCTCCGGTCCCACACCCAGCGGGCGCCCACCACCTCGCCCCAGCCGGGCCAGTCGTCGAAGCAGATGGGCGCGCCGTGCAGGGCCAGCAGGCGGCCCCCACCGGCGACGTAGGCGGGGACAGCCGTCCGGACCTCGTCAGAGGTGGCGTAGGCGTGCTCGTCCCGGATGTCGTCGTACCTGGGGGCCAGCATCCGCCACCGCAGCGTGTTCATCACCAGGAGGTCCGGTGTATCCTCCGCCAGCCGCCGGGCCGCGACGTCGGGGTCGTCCACCACGTCCACGGCATAGCCCGCATCCTCCAACAGGGCGACCACCCGGGGCGTCGTCTCGTGGAACGGGTGCGGACCGCCGGACAGGACGAGGGCCGTGCTCACCGTGCGTTCACCCGCCGCCCCGGTCGACGGACGTGTCCGGGCCCACGCTGTCCACGGAGCGGGGTCGGGGCAGGTTGGCGATCATGGACATCACCACGCCGCCGTCGGCCACCAGGTTCTGGCCGGTCACGTAGGCGGCCTCGTCGGATCCGAGCCACAGGACCACGCGTGCGATGTCGTCCACGGTGCCCAGGCGTCCCAAGGGCACCTTGGCGGCGCGGGCCTCCCGGATCTCCGCGTCGGCGTAGATCGGCTCCGACATGCCGCCGTCGATCAGCCCGGGGGCCACCGCGTTGACCCGCACGCCGGCCGGGCCGAACTCGATCGCCATCTGCGCCGTGAGCAGGGCGATGGCGGCCTTGGTCGAGCCGTAGGCGCCCGCGTACGGGCCCGGCGACACGCCGTTGATCGAGGTCAGGTTCACGATCGCTCCCCGGCCCGCGGCCGCCATGCGCACCGCGGCGGCGCGGCCGACCACGAAGGTGCCGGTGAGGTTCACGTCCACCGTGTCCCGCCAGTCCTCCACCGAGAGGTCCGCCAGGGGGCCGAACCGGACGATGCCGGCGTTGTTCACCGCCAGCGCCGGCACGCCGGCGGTGGCGGTGAAGCGGTCCAGGGCTTCGGTGACGGCGGCCTCGTCGTTGACCGCGGCGCGAAGGGCGACGCCCCCGTCCAGGGACGCGGCCACCGACGCCGCGGCGTCGCCGTCCACGTCCAGCACCCCGACCCGGTAGCCGCGGGCGTCGGCCATGCGGCAGATGGCTGCGCCGATGCCGCGTCCCCCGCCGGTGACGACCGCGGCCGGCCGCACGCTCCCACTCACGGGTGCATCCCGTCGAAGAGGACCGGATAGGCGCTGAAGTGGGTCCGGGAGCTGGCCCGGTCCACCGTGGGTGGGTGGTCGGGGTCGGGCCGGCCGCCGTGGGCCAGGAAGGCGGACACCATCACCGCCACGGTGCCGAACAGGTGGGAGTCGTCCGGGGTGGGCGGGCACTCCAGGCCGCCGTCCAGTTCCATGCCGATGCAGGCGTGGACGCCACCCCCGAAGCTGTGGCCCCAGGCCGGGACGCCGTCGGCGGGGACCCGCCACGGGTCGAAGCGGTCGGCGCCCTCCCCGAACAGGTCGGTGCTCCGGTTGGCCTGCTCCAGGTCCAGGACCAACAGGTCGTCGGTGCCCACCGTGGTGCCGTCGGCCAGGTCCACCGGGGCCACCGCCCGCCGCCATGCCACCGGGCTGGCCGGGTGCAGGCGCAGGGTCTCGTGCACGCACCGCTGGAGGAAGCCGAGGTCGCGACGGGCCCGCTCCAGGTCCTCGGGACGGGACCCGACCCAGCCGAACAGCTCGTCGACGGTGTGGGTGAAGGCGTTGGCGGTGGAGTGGGAGCCGGCCTGGAGGTAGAAGGCCACCTCCCGGCGGATCACGTCGGTGGGCAGGTCGAGTTCGTCGCGGTGGGCCAGCAACGTGCCCAGTACGTCGTCGGGCGCATCGCCGCCGGCGGCCAGGGTGGCCTCCCGGCGCCGCACGGACGGCGAGAAGAAGTCCCGGTCGAACAGGTCCATGGCCGCCTGCACCTCGGCGGACAGCGCAGCTCGGTCGCGGGTGGAGTGGACCGCGGTGGCCCCCTCGGAGAACGTGCGCACGATGCGGTACAGCTCCTCGGTCTCGTCCGGGGTGCCGTGGGGCCGGTCCACCCCGGCGATGAACGCGGTCAGGTTCATGGTGGTGCGGTAGCCGATGGGCAACAGGTCGCCCCGGCCCTCCGCCACGAAGGGTGCGAGTGCGTCGTCGACGGTGGTGCCCAGGACCTGGCGCTCCCACCGGGTGAAGACGTCGCGGCGGAACAGGCGGTTCTCCAGCCGGCGGCGGGCCCGGTGGGAGTCACCGTGCAACGTCAGCAGGCAGTCCGCCATGACATCGGCCCCGTCGTCGTACAGGGCCTGACGGAGTTCCTTGCGGCGGAACGCGTCGCGGACCACGCCGTAGTCGGACACGGTGATGGTGGTCCCCCGGGGTCGGGTTGCGCTCATGGGTTCACGAGGTCCCAGGTCAGCGTGTCGGTGGCCCAGCTGCCCACCCGTTCCCCCGGCAGCGGGCTGCGTTGCGGCCAGGGACGGGCCAGGTCCACCGGCTCGCCCCGGCTGATGACGGCCCGCAGGTTGGACCGGTCGGCCAGGACGGACACGTCGACGGAGGGGTCACCGTCCACGACCAGCACGTCGGCCCGGTAGCCGGGGGCGATGATGCCCAGCTCGCCCTCCATGCGCATGGCCAGCGAGTTGGTGGCGGTGGCGCAACGGATCGCCTCCAGCGGCGTCAGGCCGAGCTCGTCGACGAACACCTGCATCTCGCGTGCGTGCCAGTGCCCGTACGGGGTGAGGACGAATCCGGTCTCGGACCCGCACAGGAGCGGCACGCCGGCATCGAACGCCGAGCGCATCATGGCGGCGGTGGCCTCGATCTCGCCCCGGAAGATGTCCACCATGTGCACCGCGGCTCCGACCTCGGCCCCGTGGTCGCACAGGTTGGCCAGGAACGTGAACGTGGGGCACAGCGCCGCGCCGGACGCCACCACGGCGTCCAGGGCCGTCTCGTCCATGAAGCTGGCGTGGTAGATGAGGTCGCAGCCGGCCAGGGCCGCATCCGCGGTGGACGACGCGTTCCGGCAGTGGGCGACCACGGGCACCCCCAGGTCGTGGGCGGTGTCCACCACGGCCCGCATCTCGTCCAGGGTCCAGACCTGCAGCTCACCGGTGTGGGTGGGGATGGACCCGGTGGCGTGCACCTTGATCCAGTCCGCCCCCTCCTTCACCTGGCGCCTGGTGGCGAGCACCATCTCGTCCCGGGTGCGGACCACCTCGGCGTAGCCCACCTCTCCTTCGTCGGGGATCAGGCGACCGGCCGTGCCCCCCACGGAGGTGAGCAGCGCGGCGACGCCGGTGGAGATGCGGGGGCCGTCGATGAGGCCCGACTGCCACCGCGTCCCGGATCGCCGGCCCCATGCGGAAGATGGTGTCGGGGTCCATCACGGAGGTGACCCCGGCCAGGAGGAGCTTGGGCAGGTGGTGGGCGGTGACGAGGGCGGCCAGGGTGGGGTCCCGGTGGAAGAACAGCTCGTCGTTGGACCGTGGCTCGCCGAAGGTCAGGTGGCAGTGGGCGTCGATCAGGCCCGGCATGACCGTGCAGCCCGTGGCGTCGATCCGGGTGACGTCGCCCGGGAGTGTCCCCGGCTCCCCCGCCGCCACACCGTCGCCCCCGACGGCGAGGATCAGGTCACCGGAGAGCAGCACGTCGGCCGCGAACGGCTCGGACCCCGTCCCGTCGATGACGCGTCCCCCGTGCACCAGGACGTTCGGTGTTCCCTGCGACGTGCTGTCCATCGGTCCCCCCTGGCCCGCGGTGGCCGGCCGCCGTCATGGTACCGACGCGTGTCGCCGGCCCGGGACGTGGGCCCGGCCGGGCGTCCACGACACCGGTCGGTGGGCCGCCGTTCACTTTCGTTCAACATTTCGCGTGACAGCGGTCACCGCCTGCGCGTATGGTGCTCAGGTCAACCAGCGAGAGCTGGTCCCGGTCGAGTGGCACGGTTCGCCGTACCGCTCCCGGGTGTCCGGCCAGGCCGGGTGGAACGGGCACGGGGGGTTCCGTTCCACCCGGCCTCCGGCGTTTTTCGCCCATACTGTGGCCGTGCCGCTGCAGAAGCTCTCCACCACCGACGCCTTCGTCGTGACCGACCTGGACGGGGCCTCCACGGCCGACGGCGTGGCCCGCTGGGCCAAGAAGGTGCTGGTCGACGGTGCCCGCACCATGGCCCGCTCCCGCACCTACGGGTGGGCGCTGCTGGAACAGCAGGTCAGCGGCGCCTCCGCCGGCATCAGCGCCCCGCCCGAGGGCCGGGCCGAGGCGGTCGCCGCCTTCAGCGCCGAGCTGTCCGAGCGGGTCGCATCGGGCGCGTTGTCGCTGGACCCGGGCAAGGGGCTGGCGCCCGCTGACCTGGCTCCGCTGGCCGCGGTGGACACCCGCTCCCCGCTGCTGGGCTCCGCGACACCGATCGGCACCCTGGCCGACGCCCTCCTGGCCGCCGGGGTCACCGCGGCGGCCGGCGCCGCGCTGGGCGGCCTGGACGGCCGCACCGTGGTGCTGGAGGGCGCCGGGTCCGCCGGTCCCGCCCTGGTGGAGTCCTTCGTGGGCGTCGGTGCCCGCGTGGTCGCCATCGGCACCACCTCGGGCACGGTCCTCGTCCCGGCCGACGCGGACACCGAGGCGCTCTCGTCGGCCTGGGCAGAGCACGGTGAGGGGCTTCCGGCGTCCATGGGATCCGAGCTCCGCGCCGGCGACGTCCTGGGCCAGGACGCCGACGTGCTGGTGTGCGGGTCCAGGCTCGGGCTGGTGGACCACGAGGTGGCAGCGATGCTCCCCCAGCGTGTCGTGGTCCCCTGCGGGCCGGTCCCCGTCACGGCCCGGGGCCTGGCGGTCGCCCGGAGGCGGGAGATCATCGTGCTGGCCGACTTCCTCACCACCGCTGGGCCCGCTGCTGGGGTTCCGTCCCGACGGTGAGGCCACGGCCGGCCGGTTGCTGGACGCGGCCAGGGACCGGGTCGACGCCCTGACCAACGATGTCCTGGACCACGACGAAGGCCCGTTGCTGGCCGCCTGCTACCGGTCCGAGGAGTTCCTGCGGACGTGGCAGGACCAGCTGCCCTTCGGCCGGCCACTGGCGTGAGCGAGACACCGTCCGCCCCGGCGCCGGGGGATCCCGTGCCCAGCACCTCGTTCCCGCTCCCCCCGCAGCCGGCCGGGGTGTCCTGGCCCACCATGGGCTGGGCCACCGGCGAGCAGCTGACGGGCGACGCGGACCGGTTGGCCGACCTCCTCGACGAACCCTTCGCCGTGGCGTCCACCCCGACCCTGGGCCAGTCGCTCGCCTTCGTCGCGGTGCAGGGCGGCCGGGTCGTGGCCGAACGGTACGGCCCGGGCGTGTCGTCCACCACCCCGCTGCTGTCGTGGTCCACGGCCAAGTCCATGACCCACGCCGCGCTCGGGATCCTGGTGGCCGACGGAGCGCTGGACCCCGCGGCTCCTGTGGGCGCACCGGAATGGTCCGGCGACGGCGACCCCCGCGCCGCCATCACCGTGGACGACCTGCTGGCCATGCGGTCCGGGCTGCACTTCGTGGAGGACTACGTGGACGACACCGTGTCGGACTGCCTGGAGATGCTGTGGGGGTCCGGGGCGGACGACGTGGCCCACTTCGCCGCGGACCAGCCGCTGGAGCATCCGGTCGGCACGGTGTTCAACTACTCGAGCGGCACCACCAACATCCTCAGCCGGCTGATCGGGGCGCGGGTGGGGGGTGGCGAGGCAGGCATGCGGGCGTTCCTGGCCGACCGGCTGTTCGGCCCGCTCGGCATGGCTTCGGCCGAGCCGCGCTTCGACGCGGCCGGGACCTGGGTCGGGTCCTCGTATCTCTACGCCACCGCGCGGGACTTCGCCCGGTTCGGGTTGCTGTACCTGCGCGACGGCGTCTGGGACGACCGCCGGCTCCTGCCCGAGGGCTGGGTGGACTCGGCCCGCACCATCCGATCGGTGGATCCTGACGACGGCTGGTTCCACGGCCACCACTGGTGGGTCCGCGGCGATGACGTCGGCACGTTCTGGGCCAATGGCTACGAGGGCCAGATGATCGCCTGCGTCCCCGCGCTCGACCTGGTCGTGGTGCGCCTGGGCAGGACCCCGACGGAGCTGAAGCCGCACCGTGAGCAGTTCTTCTTCGACGTCCTGGACTGCTTCCGGCCATGACGGCACCGGGAACCACCGCATCGGGTGGCGTGCACGTCCCCCTCACCCGGTTCGCATGGCTGTCGATCGCCGCGGCGCTCTCCACGATGGCCATCAAGACCGTCGCGTACCTCCTGACCGGATCGGTCGGCCTCCTGTCCGACGCCATGGAGTCCACGGTGAACCTGGTGGCGGCGATCGGGGCGCTCGTCGCCCTGTCGGTCGCGGCCCGACCCGCGGACGAGACCCACGCCTACGGCCATGCCAAGGCCGAGTACTTCTCCGCCGGGGCCGAGGGCGGCATGATCCTCATCGCAGCCGCACTGATCGTCTGGTCGGCCATCCCCCGGCTCCTGGATCCGCAGCCCCTGACCGACGTGGCCGCAGGCCTGGCGGTCTCGACCGTGGCCGGGGGCATCAACCTGGCCGTCGCCCTGGTGCTGGGGCGCGCCGGTCGCCGGTTCCGTTCGATCACCCTGGAGGCGGACGGCAAGCACCTGATGACCGACGTGTGGACGTCCGTCGGTGTGCTGGTCGCGGTCGCGCTGGTCGCCATCACCGGCTGGGACCGGCTGGACCCCATCATCGCCCTCGTCGTGGCGGCCAACATCGTGGTGTCCGGGGTGGTCCTGGTCCGCCGGTCGGTCCAGGGGCTGATGGACACGTCCCTCCCTGAGCACGAGCTGGACGCCGTGCACGCCGTGCTGGAGCGGTACACCCGCGCCGACACCCAGTTCCACGGCCTGCGGACCCGCCAGGCCGGACGGCGGTCGTTCATGTCGCTGCACGTCCTGGTGCCCGGCGCGTGGACGGTGCAGCGTTCCCACGACCTGGTGGAGCGGGTGGAGGCCGACCTGCGGGCCGAGGTGCCGGACCTGACGGTGGTGGCACACGTGGAGCCGCTGGAGGACCCCAGGTCGTTCGCGGACGAGGAGCTGGACCGCACCGCCGTACCCCCCTCGGCCAGGCCCGGGGACACGACGGCCTGAGCGCCCGGTACCGTTCCGGCCATGCGCCCGGAGAAGTTCACGATCCCCCAGTTCGACGACCCCGCGGCAGAGCGGCTGCACCTGAAGCAGCGGCTGGCCGCAGCGTTCCGGCTGTTCGGCCGGTTCGGGTTCGAGGAGGGCGTGGCCGGCCACATCACGGCCCGTGATCCGGAGCACGCGGACCGGTTCTGGGTGAACCCGTTCGGCATGAACTTCCGCCAGATCCGGGTGTCGGACCTGATCTGCGTGGATCACACCGGGGCCGTGGTCGAGGGTGACTGGCCCGTCAACACCGCGGCGTTCGCCATCCACTCCCAGGTGCACGCGGCCCGGCCGGACGTGCAGGCCGCGGCGCACTCGCACTCGGTGCACGGCAAGACGTTCTCCACCCTCGGTGCGCTGCTCGACCCCCTCACCCAGGATGCGTGTGCCTTCTACGAGGACCAGGCCCTGTTCGACGACTACACCGGCGTGGTGCTCGACACCGCCGAGGGCGCCCGCATCGCCACCGCGCTGGGGTCCAACAAGCTGGCCATCCTGCGCAACCACGGCCTGCTGACCGTCGGCACCACGGTGGACGCAGCGGCCTGGTGGTTCATCACCGGTGAGCGCATCGTGCCAGGCCCAGCTGGCGGCCATGGCCGCGGGCAAGCCCATCTCCATCGACGCACGACCAGGCCCGCCTCACCCACTCCCAGGTCGGCTCCGAGATCGCCGGCGCAGTGAACTTCCACCCGCTGTGGTCCTGGATCGTGGCCGAGGAGCCCGACCTCCTGGACTGAGCGGGCATCGGCCCGTCTCTTGACCGGTCGGTCAAGTATCCTCCCCGACCATGGACTGGCCCCTGCGTTGCGGCATCTTCATGGCCCCGTTCCACCCGAACGGGCAGAACCCCACCCTCGCCCTGGAGCGTGACCTCCAGCTGGTCGAGCACCTGGACCGGTTGGGCTTCCACGAGGCCTGGATCGGTGAGCACCATTCCGCGGGCTACGAGATCATCGCCTCGCCGGAGCTGTTCATCGCCGCAGCAGCGGAGCGCACCAAGCACATCAGGCTGGGCACGGGCGTGGTGTCGCTGCCGTACCACCACCCCTTCATGACGGCCCAGCGCATCGTGCAGCTCGACCACATGACCACGGGCCGCGTGATGCTGGGCGTCGGGCCCGGGGCGCTGCCCGTCGGACGCCTTCATGCTGGGCATCGATCCGTCGGTGCAGCGGGACCGCATGGAGGAGGCGCTCGAGGTCATCCTCCACCTGCTGCGCACCGACGAGCCGGTCACCCACGAGTCGGACTGGTTCACCCTCCGCGACGCACGCCTCCACCTGCGCCCCTACACCCACCCCCACCCCGAGGTGGCCGTGGCGGCCATGATCTCGCCCTCCGGCCCGCGGGCCGCCGGCAAGCTACGGATGCTCGCTGCTGTCGATCGGCGCCACCCAGCGCACCGGCATCGACCTGCTCTCCCAGCACTGGGACGTCATGGAGGAACGGTCCGCGCAGTTCGACCAGCGCCGCCGACCGTCGCCAGTGGCGCCTGGTGACGATGATGCACCTGGCCGAGACCAAGGAGCAGGCCTACCAGGACGTGCAGTGCGGCCTGGGCGACTACGCCCGGTACTTCCGGGAGGTCGCGGCGCTGCCGATCTTCCCCGACAGCCCCGCCGACCAGCTGGCCGACCAGCTCAACGAGCACCGGCGCTGCGGTGATCGGCACCCCGGACGACGCCATCGCCCTGGTGGAGCAGCTGGTCGAGGAGTCCAACGGCGGGTTCGGGACGATCCTGCTGCAGGCCCACGAATGGGCCAACCCGGACGCCACCACGCCGGAGCTACGAGCTGTTCGCCCAGTACGTGCTCCCCCACTTCGACAGCCACACCGCCAGCACCACCTCCTCCATGGAGCGGGTGATGGCCAACCGACCCGAGCACATGGGTGCGGCCATGAACGCCATCGGCGCCGCCATCCAGCAGCACGCGGACGAGCAGGCGGCCCCGCCCGCAGCGACGTCGCCGGGTCGCCCGCCGACGGCGGCTGACCGGGCCGGAGGCCGTCGGGTACCCTTCGGGCACAACTCACGCCGCATCCCGACCGGGAGAGTCCCGACGCAGCCAGCGTCGGGCGCCGAAGGAGCAACCGCCCCGGAATCTCTCAGGCCTCCGTACCGGTCGGGACAGGCACCTCTGGAGAGCAGTCCGCACACCGTGGTGGGGCTCACCGACGGGGAAAGCCGCACCGGTCCCACGGGACCGGCGGCGAAACTCTCAGGTCACGCGACAGACGGGGGCACCGAATCCCGCCCCTCCGCGCCACCAGGAGCCCATGTGTCCCCCTCGCCCGCTGCCAGTCGAGGACTTCGCCGACCGCCACCTCGGTCCCGACGCCGACGACATCGACGCCATGTTGGCCACCGTCGGCTACGACTCGCTCGACGCACTGGTGGACGCCACCGTCCCCGGCGCCATCCGGATCACCGAACCGTTGGGGCTGGCCGCCATCCCCGACGAGGCCGATGCCCTGGCCCGCATCCGTGAGCTGGCCGACCTGAACCAGCCGATGGTCAGCCTGATCGGTTGTGGCTACTCCCGTTCCCGCACGCCCAACGTGATCCTCCGCAACGTGCTGGAGAACCCGGCCTGGTACACCGCCTACACGCCGTACCAGCCCGAGATCTCCCAGGGCCGGCTGGAGGCGCTGCTGAACTTCCAGACCATGGTCTCGGACCTGTGCGGCATGGACCTGGCCAACGCCTCCCTCCTGGACGAGGCGACCGCGGCGGCGGAGGCCATGACCATGGCCCGGCGCCAGTCCCGGTCCGCCGCCACCACGTTCTTCGTCGACGGGGACTGCCACCCCCAGGTGATCGAGGTGGTGGAGACCAGGGCCGAGCCGCTGGGCGTGAAGGTCGTCGTCGGTGACCCGGCGCTCGACCTGGACGGACATGAGTGCTTCGGCGTGTTGCTGGCCTACCCGGGCTCGTCCGGGGCGGTGCCGGACCACCGCCCGGTGGTCGAGACGGCCCACGCGGCGGGCGCCATCGTGTGCGTCACCGCGGACCTGCTGGCCCTCACCCTGCTCACCCCGCCCGGCGAGTGGGGGGCCGACGTGGTGGTCGGCTCGGCCCAGCGCTTCGGCGTGCCCCTCGGCTACGGCGGTCCCCACGCCGGGTTCATGGCGGTCCGGGAGGGGGCCCGCCGGTCCATGCCCGGCCGACTGGTGGGCGTGTCCGTCGACGCCCAGGGCAACCCGGCCCTGCGGCTGGCGCTGCAGACCCGGGAGCAGCACATCCGGCGGGAGAAGGCCACCTCCAACATCTGCACGGCTCAGGTGCTGCTGGCGGTCATGGCCGCCATGTACGCCACGTACCACGGGCCCGACGGCCTGGCCGCCATCGCGGGCCGGGTCGAGCGCCTGACCGCGGCGGCGGCCGCCGCCCTGCACGGCGCCGGGCTGGCCCTCACCGCGGACACCGCCTTCGACACGGTCACCGTGCGGGTGCCGGGCGGCGCCGACCGGGTGGTGGCCGCGGCGCTGGCCTCGGGCATCAACCTCCGCCGCAGCTCCGACGACGCCGTCGGGTTCTCCCTGGACGAGACCACCACACCGGAGATCGTGAGCGCGGTCCTGGCCGCGTTCGGGGTGACGGTCGGCGCCGGATGAGCTCGACCTGGATGCACCGTCGGGGCTGCCCGCCGGCCTGCGCCGCACGTCGGCGTTCCTGACGCACCCCACCTTCCACCGCTACCGGTCCGAGACCGAGATGATGCGGTACCTCCGCCGCCTGGCCGACGCCGACCTCGCACTGGACCGGACGATGATCCCGCTCGGGTCCTGCACCATGAAGCTCAACGCAGTGGCCGAGATGATCCCCGTCACGTGGCCCGAGTTCGCCGACATCCACCCCTTCGCCCCGGCCGGGCAGGCCCGCGGCTACCTGCGGTTGATCGACGAACTGGAAGCAGCGCTGGTCCGCATCACCGGCTACGACGCAGTGTCGTTCCAGCCCAACGCCGGCAGCCAGGGCGAGTTCGCCGGGCTGCTGGCCATCCGGGCCTACCACCGGTCCCGGGGTGACGTGGACCGGGACGTCTGCCTCATCCCCGCCTCCGCCCACGGCACCAACGCCGCCAGCGCGGTCATGGCCGGGATGCGGGTGGTGGTCGTGGCGACCGACGACGACGGCAACGTGGACCTGGAGGACCTGACGGCCAGGGCCACCGAGCACGGCGACCGACTGGCCGCGGCCATGATCACCTACCCCTCCACCCATGGCGTGTTCGAGGAGGGAGTCGGTGAGCTGTGCCGCATCGTGCACGACCACGGCGGCCAGGTGTACGTGGACGGCGCCAACCTCAACGCCCTGGTCGGCCTGGCCCGTCCTGGCGCCTTCGGCGCCGATGTCAGCCACCTGAACCTGCACAAGACGTTCTGCATCCCCCACGGTGGAGGTGGGCCCGGGGTGGGCCCGGTGGCGGTGCGGGGACACCTGGCGCCCTTCCTGCCCGGGCACCGCCAGGGGCCCCAGGGCCAACCCGCCGAGGGCGGCGTGGGGGCCGTGGCGTCGGCCCCGTACGGTTCTGCGGGCATCCTGCCCATCCCGTGGATGTACATCACGATGATGGGCGACCGGCTCAGGCGGGCCACCGAGCTGGCCATCCTGTCTGCCAACTACGTCGCCGCCCGCCTGTCGCCGCACTACCCCGTCCTCTACACGGGGTCGAACGGCCTGGTGGCCCACGAGTGCATCCTCGACCTGCGCCCGTTGGAGAAGGACACGGGCGTCACCAATGAGGACGTGGCCAAGCGCCTGATCGACTACGGCTTCCACGCGCCCGACCATGTCGTTCCCCGTGGCCGGCACCCTGATGGTGGAGCCGACCGAGTCCGAGGGCCTGGCCGAGCTCGACCGGTTCTGTGACGCCATGATCGCCATCAGGGGCGAGATCGACCGCGTCGGCGCCGGTGAGTGGCCCGCCGAGGACAACCCGCTGGTCAACGCCCCCCACACCGCCGCCGTGGTCGGGGCCGACGAATGGGACAGGGCCTACCCCCGCTCCCTCGCCGCCTGGCCCGCGGGTGCCACCACGGAGTGGAAGTACTGGTCACCGGTGGGCCGCATCGACGGCGGCTACGGCGATCGCCACCTGGTGTGCTCCTGCCCGCCACTGGAGGACCTGGCCGAGCACTGAGGCGCCGGTCCCCGCCGCCCCACCCTCCCCTGCCCGCCGTTCTGTGCTGCGAGCCGCGACCTATGGGTCGCGGCTCGCAGCACAGAACGAGGGCCGGAGGTGGTCAGCGGTGCTTGGGCAGGAACGGCAGCTCGACGCAGCGGGCCGGCATGGGCACGCCCCGGACGTCGATGGCGAGGTCGTCTCCGACCTGCACCGACGGGTCCACGAACGCCAGCGCGATGCCGCACTCCAGGGTGGGTGAGAAGTTCCCGGAGCTGACCGTGCCCACCACCGTGCCGTCCCGCAGGACGTCCTGGTCGGCCCGGGGCGGACGGCGACCCTCCGACCGCAGCCCGCGGAGCACAGGGGCGACCCCGGCGTCGCGCTGGCGGGCAAGGGCCTCGCGGCCCCGGAAGTCGCCCTTGTCCCAGCTGACGACCCAGCCCAGCCCCGCGTTGAGCGGGGTGATGCCGGGGCCGAGTTCGTGGCCGTGCAGGGGCAGTGCCGCCTCCAGGCGGAGCGTGTCACGGGCCCCGAGGCCGGCGGGGGTGATCCCGGCGCCGGTCACGGCGGTCCAGAACTCCTCGGCCACCGCCACGGGCACGGCGCACTCCACACCGTCCTCGCCGGTGTAGCCGGTGCCGGCGACCACGCAGGCGTGACCGGCGAAGGTGAAGTCGGCGACCCGGAACCGGCCGACGGCAGCCGCCTCGGGAGCCACGGTGGCCAGGCGCTCCCGCGCCGCCGGGCCCTGCACCGCCAGGATGGCGCGGGTGTCGGTGGTGTCGACGGCGCCGGCACCGAGCGCCGAGACGACGCCATCGGTGTTGGAGGCGTTGGGCATCACGTCGAAGGACACCGACCCGCCCCGCAGCTCCGAGTCCGGCAGCCACCACACGATGATGTCGTCCACCACGGAGGCGTCGCCGGGGTCCAGCAGGTGGGTGTACTGCGCCCGGCCCGGTGACACCTTGGTCAGGTCGTTGGTGAGGGCCGCCTGCAGCCGGTCGAGGGCGTCCGGTCCCTCCACGCGCACCGTGCCGAGGTGGCTGACGTCGAACACCACGGCCCCGGCCCGGCAGGCCCGGTGTTCCTCCAGGGTGCCGTCGGGATAGGACAGGGGCATGTCCCAACCGCCGAACGGGACCATCTTGGCCCCGAGCGAGCGGTGGACGGCGTCGAGTGAGGAGGTCCTCACGCCGTTCAGACGGCGCCGGCGGTGGGATGGGTCGACCGGGAGCGGGCCTCCTCGGCCAGGTCCACGGCCGGGAAGAGCTCCACGATCCTGGCGTCGATCTCGTCCTTGACCCCCGCCAGCGGCAGGACGTTGAGCACGCCCTGGCCCTGCTGGAGCACGTCGATGAGCTCCTCGCCGCTCTTCACCAGCACGGACTTCTTTCCGCTGATGACGATGTTGGCCGAGGTGATGTCCTCGCCCAGCTGTTCACGGACGTAGGTGAACACCTGGCGCACCGACTCCAGCTTCAGTCCCGAGTCCAGCAGCGTCTTGATGACCTTCAGCTCCAGCAGGTCCCGGTAGGAGTAGCTGCGCCGGCTCCCGCTGCCCGACGCGTCGGTCAGGGAGGGGCGCACCAGGTCCGTGCGGGCCCAGTAGTCCAGCTGGCGGTAGGAGATGCCCACGATCTCGGCCGTCCGCCGGCCGGTGTAGCCACGTTCCCCGGTGGGCCGGTCCGCAGCCGTGGGATCCACGGTCATGTCGCCTGCGGACCCGTTGCCCGCGTTGCTCCCGATGGCAGTCATCTCACGCTCCGACTCAGACCACGCGCGCCCCGCGCGCGTTCAGCAAGTTGCACAGTTGAAAGTACCGCGTTGTCGCACCGATCGTGTGGATCGGTCGCGACCGCACTCCCCGCAGGGCGCGACGACCACCTCAGGAGGCGAAGTCCTCCGGGGAGACGTTGTCGATGAACTGGCGGAACTCCTCCACGACGTCGTCCGGTGACTCCTCGTCGGTGCCGACCTCCTCCACGAAGCCGGCCTCGTCCAGCACCTGCTCCTCCGCGAAGATCGGACAGCCCGTCCGCACGGCCAGGGCGATGGCGTCCGACGGCCGGCTGGAGACGTCCGTGGAGGTCTCCCCGCTGACCAGGTGCAGCACCGCGTAGTACGTGGTGTCACGAAGTTCCGTGATGACCACCCGCTCCAGTGACGTGTCCAACTCCCCCAGCACGTTGCAGAACAGGTCGTGGGTGAGGGGCCGGGGGGTGTCCACACCTTCCAGTGCGAAGGCGATGGCGGTGGCCTCCGGGCCGCCGATGAAGATCGAGAGCTGGCGCTGGCGGCCCGAGAGCTCGCGCAGGACCACCACCGGGGTGTTGCTGGGCAGCTCGACCCGCACGCCGATCAGCTCGAGTTCGATCACGGCGGCGAGCTTACGCCAGCGGACCACCGCCGAGGGGCGGCAGGCACGCTCAGGAACCGAGGTCCGGCCCGAGCTCCCGGCGGAGCAGCGCGCCGTGCAACTCGGCACCCATGGCAGCCAGCTCGTCGGCCAGGTCCGCGGCATGGGTCCGGGCCTGCGGGTTGCGCTGCTTGAGCAACGGCATCGCCAACTGCTCGACGAAGCCGGCCTCACGCTCGGCGGAGACCAGGTACATGCGCAGGTGCCGGGGCTCCACACCCAGCTCTGCGTAGCGTGCCGCCAGGCGGGCCACGGCCACCGCCTCGGCGCCGTAGACGGTCTCGCCCGCCTGGGCCTGGCCCTCCACCAGGCCGAACCGCACCAGGCCGTCCAGCAGTGCCTCGTCGATGCCCGTGGCCTGGCACAACTCGGCGCCGGTGTGCTCCACGACAGCCTCCTCCGTGCCCTGGCGGGCGGGTCGCTTGCGCTTGCGCGGCGGTCGGGCCGGGCGCTCCGGCGGTGCACCGCGGGCTGCGTCACGCCGGGGATCCTCCTGCAGCGCCGCGACGACGTCAGCGGGCGTCTCGTGCACGGGGCGGGCCGGTGGGTCATCGGTCGGCGACGGTGCGGCCGTGGGCTCCGGCGCCCTGTCGGGACCGCTCCCGCCCGCAGTGGCGTCCTCGGTGGCGGGGCCGGGTGGGGAGGCGGCCGGAGGCTCCGGTCGGCGGGACGGTCCATCGGCACGGGACCGGCCCGGCCCGGCGGAGGCCACGGCGGGATGGGCCGACGAACGGGGCGTGGCCGCGCCGCTCCGGGCCCCGACCATGGCGGGTTCACCGCTGTCGCCCGCAGGGTCCTCCTCCGCTGCGCCGTCCTCGGTCGGCGTCCACAGCGTGGGTTGCTCCCCGCCGCCCGGATCGAACCGGTCGACACCCTCGTCCAGCATCTTGCGGATGACCTTGAGGGGCAGGAAGTGGTCCCGCTGCTGGCGGAGGATCCACTGCAGGCGTTCGATGTCGGCCCGGTAGAACTTGCGGTAGCCGGATGCGGTTCGGTCGGGCTGGATCAGGCCCTGGCTCTCCAGGAACCGGATCTTGGAGATCGTGACCTCCGGGAACTCCTCCTGGATCAGCGCCAGGACCTCCCCGATGGAGAGGTGGGCCTCCGTGTCCGGGCCCGAGCTCACGCGTGTCCCCCGAGCGTGCCGATCACGAACACCAGCCGGAACTTGCCGACCTGGATCTGGGCGCCTTCCCGCAACGCGGCCTCCTCGATGCGGTCGCCGTCCAGGTAGGTGCCGTTGAGCGAGCCGACGTCGGAGAGCACGTACTGCCCGTCCGGGCCCCGGCGCACCTCGGCGTGGCGTCGGGACACCGTGACGTCGTCCAGGAAGATCCCGCTGTCGGGGTGGCGGCCGATCGAGGTGATGTCGTCGTCCAGGGCGTAGCGGGACCCGGCGGTGGAGCCGCGGGTCACCACCAGTTGGCCGACCTCGCCCGCACCCGGCACGTCCACGCCCAGCTGCGGGTAGTTGCCGGTGGCCACCTCCTCCTCCATGGGGAGCGGGGCGCCGCAGGCCGTGCAGAAGTTGGCCCCGGGGGCATTGAGCACGCTGCAGCGGGGGCAGACCTGGCCGTCCGGGGACATGGGGGCCGAACCGGTCACGCCTCGGTGAGCTGCCGGTAGGCGGCGGCGTCGAGCAGGTTCTCGACGGAGGTGAGGTCCACCGGCTCGATGACCACGAGCCATCCGGCCCCGTACGGCTCGGAGTTCACCAGCTCTGGGCTGGCCTCCAGCTCCGCGTTGACCTCCACCACCACACCCTGGACCGGGGCGTAGATCTCCGACACGGACTTGGTGGACTCGATCTCGCCCAGGACCGCACCGGCGGAGAAGTCGGTGCCGACGTCCGGGACCTGCACGTAGACCACGTCACCCAGGGCGTCCTGGGCGTAGTCGGTGATCCCGACGCGGAATCGTCCGTCCTCCACGCGCACCCATTCGTGCTCCGGTGAGTAGCTGAGATCGTCCGGCACGTTCATGGGGACGAACGCTACCCGACCCCGGAACCCGCTGGCGCGGTCCGCCGGCGCGGCAGCTCCGCGGTCCGGGTCGGACCGTTTCAGCGCAGCATCTGGCGGATGCGGTCGCCCGGCCGGCATCCGCGTCGGTGGACCGTTTCAGCGCAGCATCTGGCGGATGCGGCGGGCGTACTCCTGGGAGAGCGTCCGGGCCTCCGACAGCGAGTCTCCCTCCACCCACAGGTGGGTGACCGGCTCCTCGGGGTCCGGCAGGATCAGGGCCCAGCCCCGGTCGTGGTTCACCTTGACGCCGTCGATCAGGTCCACGTCGCGGCCCTGGGTCTGTTCCACCAGGGAGCGCATGACGGTTCCCTTCTGCTCCCACGGGGTCACGACCTCCTCGTGGAGCAGGAAGGCGGTGGGGGCAGCGGCGCGCACCTCGGACAGCTGCACGCCCCGGGCGGCGAGCAGGTCCAGCATCTTGAGCAGGCCGCCGGCCGCGTCGAAGGCGGGCAGGAAGCCGGGCAGGATGACGCCACCCTCCCGGTTGGCGCCGAAGCCCACCCCGGGCTCGGCCGCCTCCTCCATGAGGGCGGCGGCGGAGGTCTTGGTCCAGTGCACCTGGTAGCCGCGGGAGTGCACGATCTCCGCTGCAGCCCGCGGCGCGGTCACCGGCAGGGCCACGGCGTCGCCGACCAGGCGGTCACACACCAGGTCCAGGAAGGAGAACAGGAGCTCCTCGTCGGACAGCACCGCGCCCTGGTCGTCGACCAGGGTCAGCTGTTCGCCCGACGGGTCGAGCACGGCGCCCAGGTCGGCGCCCGAGGCCCGGACGAGGGCGGCCACACCGGCGGCATGGGCCGCCCGGTCGAACTCCATGAGCCCGGCGGTGGAGGCGAACGGGTTGACCGCCAGCACCTCGGCCCGGAGCTTGGACAGCACGTTGGGCATGGCGAAGCTGGTGGAACCGTAGGAGTAGTCGATCACCACCTTGAAGTGCCGGTCCCCCACCGCCTTCACGTCGATGGTCTGCTCCAGCGCCACCGCGTACTGCTCCAGTGCCCTCGGCACCAGGTCGATGTCACCGATGTCCGCGGGGCGGACCCGGCGGAAGTCCTCCCGTCCGAACAGCCGCTCGATCTTGCGCTGCTGCTCCTCCAGGATGTCGGCGCCGTCGTTGTCGAAGAACCGGATGAGCACCGCGTCGGGGTCGTCCGGGCTGAGCCGCAGCGACACCGCACCGGAGACCTGGGCCGCCCGGCAGTGGAACCGGGTCAGGGGCACGCTGGCCACCTCCAGGTCCATGACGTTCACGCCACCCGCGTTCAGGCCGGCGATCATCGCCCGCTTCAGCATGCGGGCCGACCGGCTGGAGTCGCGCGACACCACCACGGTGGCGTCCTTCTTGAGCGAGGTCGCGAACGCCAGCGCCACCTTGGCCGCCAGCTCCGGGGTGATGTCGACGTTGGCCAGGCCGCTCACGCCACCGCGGCCGAAGAGGCTGCGCGCTCCCCGCGACTCCCAGATGAGCGAGGAGTTGACGACGGCGCCGCCCTCCACCGTCTTGAACGGGTAGATCTTGACGTCGCTGGAGATCACGGCGTCCTCGCCGATGAACACCTCGTCTCCCAGGACCACGCCCTCCTCGCAGCGGACGTTGCGCCGCAGGTCCGAGGCCCGGCCCACCACGGTTCCCCGTAGCTTCACGCTCTCGCCCAGGTAGGCGTTCTCGTGGACCACGGTGCGTTCCAGCTCCGCGTTGCTGCGGAGCCGGACACCGGTGCCGAGCACGACGTACTCGCCCAGGCGCGCCCCGGCGTCGACGAAGCAGTTGTCACCGATCACGGCGGGGCCGGTCAGCACGGCCTGGGGGTGGACCTCGGCGCCCTCGCCCACGTACACGCCGTCAGCGACCTCGAAGCCGGGGATGCTGACGCTGACCTTGCCGTCCAGGATGTCCTTGTGGGCCCGGACGTAGGCCGGCAGGGTGCCGACGTCCTCCCAGTAGCCCTCCGCCACGGCGCCGACCAGGGCCTCGCCGTCGTCGAGGAGGCGGGGGAACACGTCGGAGGAGAAGTCGACCGAGGTGTCCGGGGCGATCCAGTCGAAGATGCGGGGCTCCAACACGTAGATGCCGGAGTTGATGGTGTCCGAGAACACCTGACCCCACGTGGGCTTCTCCAGGAAGCGCTCGATCGTGCCGTCCTCCTGGGTGATGACGATCCCGTACTCGAGCGGGTTCTCCACCCGGACCAGGCCGATGGTGGCCAGGGCCTTCCGCTCCTGGTGGGTGTTGATGATGGCGCCCAGGTCGATGTCGGTCAGGACGTCACCGGAGATCACCACGAAGGTGTCGTCCAACTCGTCCATGGCGTTGCGGACCGACCCGGCGGTGCCGAGCGGCGTCTCCTCCGAGGCGTACACCATGCGCACGCCGAACTCGGACCCGTCGCCGAAGTAGTTGCGGATGGCGTTGGCCATGAACGCCACCGTCACCACGATGTCCTCGATGCCGTGGCCCTTCAGCAGGTCCACGATGTGCTCCATCATCGGCCGGTTGACCAGGGGGAGCATGGGCTTGGGGGCATTGGAGGTCAGGGGCCTCAGTCGCGTGCCCTCACCTCCGGCCATGATGACGGCCTTCACGGCACTCCCTCTCGCTCGCGACCCCTCGCCGGGGGTCGATCGGACCCCATGAACCTACCGCTCCGGCGGGCGGATCGGTCGCGGCGCAACGATGTGCCGGGCCGGCTCCGGGGCCGTGTGCCCGGGATCAGGCCGCCGGTGCGGCCTCGCGCCCGGCCCGTCCCTCCCGCAGGGCCCGGAGTCCCATGGGGAAGTAGCCGACGAACGCGATCATGGAGCAGGCCAGGCCGGGGATCGCCGCCCCCCAGGCGATGACCTCCAGCAAGGTGCGGGCCGTGTCGGACAGGCCGGTGTCGGTGGAGGCCAGGAACGCGGGGAACGCCACCATCATCCCGAAGGTGCCGGCCTTGCCGTACCACGTCACGTCCATGCGCTTCGCCCCCAGGGCCGTGATGCCCACCACCCACGCCGACAGGATGACCTCCCGGACGACCACCACCAGGCCGAACCAGCGGGGACACCCGTCGGCGACGATGATCGACAGGACCCCCACGATCAACAGCAGCCGGTCCACGATGGGGTCGAAGGCCTTGCCGAGGGTGGACACCTGGTGGAAGTGGCGGGCCACGTAGCCGTCGACCCAGTCCGTCGCCCCGAGGAAGGCGAGGAGCAGCGCGGCCCAGGCCCGTGCGTCCTGGGCGAACAAGAGCCACAGGAACACCGGGATGCACAGCAGGCGGACCAGGGTGATCAGGTTGGGGACCGTCAGGATCCGGTCCTCACCGGCCTCGGCCGGGGTGGTGGTCGCGTCGGCCATCGTCGCCATGGTAGGCGGCGTAGCCTCGGGCGCATGGACGCTCAGAACGGTGGCCCCGAGCCCTCCGTGTTCACCATGATCATCTCCGGCCGCATCCCCGGCAGGTTCGTGTGGCGGGACGACGACGTGGTCGCGTTCCTGACGATCGCCCCCATCCGGCCGGGTCACACGTTGGTGGTGCCGGTGGCCCAGATCGACCAGTGGACCGACGTCCCGGCGGGCCTGTGGTCCCGGGTGGGCGAGGTCCAGCTCGCCGTCGGCAGGGCGTTGATGGAGGCCTTCCGGCCGGAGCGGGTGGGCGTGATGGTGGCTGGCCTCGAGGTGCCCCACTGCCATGTGCACCTGGTCCCGATCGACACCGAGGGTGACCTCAGCTTCGCCCAGGCCGACCCGGGGGCGACGGCGGACGCCCTGGACGCCGCCGCCTCACGGATCCGGGCCGCCCTGGTGGCCGCGGGCCACGGCGAACACGTTCCCGATCCCTGAGCGGCCGGAGTCCCCGGCGCGCACCGCCTAGAGCAGCCGGCCGTCCTCCGCCACCGGGTCCACCACGTCCACCAGGTGCTCGCCCTTGTTGCGGACGCTGTTCACGTCGGTGGACACGGGGTGCATCGTGATCAGCTCCGGCGGGGCCGGCACCAGGAACCGGCCGAGCTGCTCGGTGTCGTGCATCTCCGGGTCCAGCCACGTGGCCCATGCCGACGGGGCCAGGATGATCGGCATGCGGTCGTGGATGGCGGACATCGGCTCGTTGGCCGCACCGGTGATGATCGTCACGGACCGAACCGTCACCTCCTCGCCCTGGCCGTCCTCGGGCGATCCGGCTGCGGCCGGGGTCCCCCGCCACTGCTCCCACAGCCCGGCGAAGGCGTACGGCTCCCCGTCCGGCCGGTGGATGAAGAAGGGCTGCTTGCGCTTCTGGCCCGGCACGGCCTTCCACTCGTAGAACCCGTCCACGGGCACGATGCAGCGCCGCCTGGCGAAGGCGCGCCGGAACGCCGGTTTGGACGCCACCGTCTCGGACCGGGCGTTGATCATGCGGTTCCCCACCGACAGGTCCTTGGCCCAGGCCGGCACCAGGCCCCAGTGGAACGTGTCCAGACGGCGGGTGGACCCGTCCTCGTAGACCACGAACACGTCGGTGGTGGGAGCGGTGTTGAAGTTGGGCCGGTGCTCCAGCGCCTGCTCGGCCGTCTGGTCGACGTCGAAGTAGCGGGCCACTTCGTCCGGGGGCGAGGAGGACACGAACCGACCGCACATGGCCCATCACCCTAGGCGGGGCGGGTCGGTCGCCCGGTCCGTCACGCTCCCCGGAACCGAGGGTGGTCGCCGGTACGATCGGGCCTCCGATGAGCGCCGATCCCCCGGTGGAGCCCCCACCCCCACGACAGGTCGGCGTGCCGGTCCTGTCGGTCATCACCCCCACCTTCAACGAGGCCGCCAACGTGCCGGAGCTCGTCCGGGAGGTGCACGCGGCGCTCGACGGCATCCCCCACGAGATCATCATCTCCGACGACGACAGCCCGGACCGGACCTGGGAGGTGGCCGACGGCATCGCCGCCGCGGACCCGTCGGTCCGGGTGATGCGCCGGTTCCACGACAAGGGCCTGTCCGCCGCAGTGCTGGACGGCATGTCCATCGCCCGGGGCGAGTACCTGGCCGTCATCGACGCCGACCTGCAGCACGACCCGACGGTCCTGCCCGTCATGCTGGGCCAGGTCCGGGGCGACACCGTCGACGTGTGTGTCGGGTCGCGTTCCACGGAGGGGGGCGGGTACGGCGACTGGTCCGCGTCGCGCCGCTTCGTCAGCTGGGTGGCGACCCTCATCGCCCGGGTGCTGCTCCGGGTGCCGGTCTCGGACCCCATGAGCGGGTTCTTCGTCGTGTCGCGGCGCGCCTACGAGGACGCAGCCCCCCGCATCAACCCCCGGGGGTTCAAGATCCTGCTCGAGTTCATCGGCCGGGACCGTGACCTCCGCGTCGGCGAGGTCGGCTACGAGTTCCGCACCCGCGTCCACGGCGAGACCAAGCTGAACCGCTCGGTGATCCGCTCCTACCTCCTGGCCGTGGCGGAGCTGCGCCTGGGACGACAGATCGACCCGGTGTTCCTGCTCTACGTCCTGGTGGGCATCGTGGGCCTGGGCGTGAACTCGCTGATGTTCACCCTGGCCGAGGCGCTGGGGTTCCCCCGGGTCAACACCGGGCTCAACGACGCCGTCGACCCGATCTACACGTCGTTCGTGTTCAGCGTCATGGTCTCGATCCTCGTGCTGTTCGTGCTCAACAACGAGTTCACCTTCTGGGAGCAGCGCTACCGGGGCTGGCGGCTCCTCCCCGCGTTCATCGTCTTCTGGCTCATGTCCCTGGTCGGGACCCTGGTCCACGTGGCCATCTTCACCTACCTGCAGGGCATCGGCTTCCTGCTCAGCGTGCTGGGCCAGGACCCGGCCCGCGTGGTGCACAACCTCATGGGGGCGCTGGTCGCGCTGGTGGTCAACTGGTACCTCAACACCACCTACCTGTGGCGGCGACGCCTGCGCTGAGCCCGCTGGGGCTCAGGCGCCGCGGCCGGCGATGGCGCGGTCCATGGCCGCCACCACCTCCTCTGCGGTCGCACCGGGGCCGATGACCTCTGCGACGCCGGCCTCCCGCAGGACGGCCAGGTCCTGGTCGGGCACGATCCCACCCACCACCACCGGGGTGTCCAGGCCCTCGGCCCGCAGCCCGGCGACCACGGGCGGGGCCAGGGCCAGGTGCGCCCCGGACAGCATGGACAGCCCGACGGCGTCGACGTCCTCGTCCCGGGCCGCCGCCACCACCATCTCCGGTGTCTGGCGCAGCCCGGTGTAGATCACCTCGAAGCCGGCGTCGCGGAGCAGCCGCGCCACCACCTTCACGCCACGGTCGTGTCCGTCCAGGCCCAACTTGGCCACCAGCACCCGACCCCGGGCCCGCGTCGTGTTCGGGAGCATCAGATGGCCGGGCTCTCGTCCCACCAGCCGAACACGTCACCCATGGCCGCCATGGTCTCGCCCAGGGTGGCGTCGGCCCGGGCCGCCTCCAGCAGCGTGGGCATCAGGTTGACGGTCGGGTCGGCGGCATCGGCGCGGACCCGGGCCAGGACCCGCTCCACGGCACCGTCGTCGCGGGCGGCGCGGACCTCGGCGAGTCGCTTGCGCTGGAGGTCCTCCACCGCGGGGTCGATGTACAGGGTCTCGGGCGGCGGTTCGTCGTTGCCCTCGGTGTGGCAGTTGACCCCGACCACCAGGTAGCGCCCGTCGTTCAGCCGGCGTTCCAGGTCGTAGGCGGACTCGGCGATCTCGGCCTGGAACCATCCCTCCTCGACGCCCCGGATCGCGCCCTCCAGCATGGAGCCGTCACCCAGGCCGTCCACGTGGGCCAGCAGCTCCAGGGCCTGGCGCTCCATCTCGTCGGTGAGGGACTCCACGAACCAGGAGCCACCGAGTGGGTCCGCCACGTTGGCCACCCGGGACTCGTTGGCGATGACCTGCTGGGTCCGCAGCGCGATGCGCGCCGCCTTCTCGGTGGGGAGCGCCAGGGTCTCGTCCATGGAGTTGGTGTGCAGGCTCTGGGTGCCGCCCAGGACGCCGGCCAGGGCCTCGATGGCGGTCCGGACGATGTTGACCTCGGGCTGCTGCGCCGTGAGCGACACGCCTGCGGTCTGGGTGTGGAACCGCAGCTGGAGGGACCGCTCCGAGGTCGCCCCGTAGCGCTCGGGCATCCACCGGGCCCAGATCCGCCGGGCCGCCCGGTACTTGGCGATCTCCTCGAAGAAGTCGATGTGGGCGTTGAAGAAGAAGCTGAGCCGGGGGGCGAAGGCGTCCACCTCCAGGCCGGCGGCGATGCCCTGCTCCACGTAGGCGAACCCGTTGCCCAGGGTGAACGCCAGCTCCTGGGCCGCGGTCGACCCGGCCTCGCGGATGTGGTAGCCCGGACACCGAGATCGGGTGCCACCGGGGCATCTCCGCGGCGCAGAACCGGACGGTGTCGTCCACCAGGCGCATGGAGGGCCGGGGCGGGTACAGGAACTCCTTCTGGGCCTGGTACTCCTTCAGGATGTCGTTCTGGAGGGTGCCGCCGAGCGCGGCCCTGGGCGTCCCGCCCGCCTCCGCTGCCGCGATGAACATGGCGAAGATCGGCGCCGCGGGCGAGTTGATCGTCATGGAGGTGGTCACGGCCCCCAGGTCGATGCCACGGAACAGGTCCTCCATGTCGGCCAGCGAGTCGACCGCCACCCCGCAGCGGCCGACCTCGCCCAGGCACAGCGGGTCGTCGGAGTCGCGGCCCATGAGGGTCGGGAGGTCGAACGCGACCGACAGCCCGTCACCACCGTGGGACAGGATGTCCCGGAACCGCTCGTTGGTGTCCACCGGCGTGCCGAACCCGGCGAACATGCGCATGGTCCAGACCTTGGTCCGGTACATGGAGGCATAGGGGCCGCGGGTGTACGGGAACTGTCCGGGGAGCTCGCCGGGACCGGGGTCGTCCGGGCCGTACACGGGCTCCAGCGGGATCCCGGACATGGTGGTGGCCTCCACCTCCCGGCGCGGCGACGAGTCGAAGGAGTCCTGCCACGCCCGCCAGGCGTCGGCCGGGGTGGGTTCGGAACCTGGTTCGTCGGTCACGGCCATCCTCCGATGGTAGAGGGCGCCGGGGCCCGCGATTCCATCCGCCACGCTCAGGCGAAGGACCCCCTGGCCCCGGACGCGGGGAGGATCTCGATGCGATCCGCCCCCGGGGTCAGGCGGAAGCGGGCACCGTCGACGGCACCGGCGTCCGGATCCGTGGTGTCCACCAGGCGCACCGTGACCACCAGCTCCTCCGGCGTCACGTCCACCACCGTGTAGCCCTGGTCGATCAGGTTCATGTAGCGCAGCGAGCCCTCGTTCTGGGTCAGGACGTAGCGCTCGGCGGTGCGCAGGACCTCCTCCGCCACCATCGTGGGCAGGTCGCCCAGGAACGACCTCCGGGGATCGGGGTCCGCGGTGAGCGACCCGGTGCAGAAGTCGAACGCCGCGGTGGGCGAGCCGGCCAGGTCCGGGTCGGGTCGCAGGTCCGAGGCCAGGTAGACGTGGGTGTGCCCGCTCAGGAAGGCGGTGTCGGTGATGCCGCTGTCCACCAGGTACTGCAGCAGGTCCCGGCGCTCCACCATGTAGTCGTCCCACGCCTCGTTCGGGGCGTAGATCCCGGGGTTGGGGGGCAGGTCGGGCCGGAACGCCCGCAGGAACTCCAGGTTGACCAGGCGCCAGGGGTTGATGTTGTACGGGTTGCCGACGAGGCGCCACACGGAGCCCGATGCGGCCAGCGCCCGGCGCAGCCAGGCGTTCTGCTCGGCGCCCAGGGTGGTGCGGGTCGGCTCGTAGGCGCCGCCACCGGAGGTGTACACGACCGAGTCGACGGCGGGGTCCCGGTAGGCCCGCACGTCGATCATGGTCAGGTCGGCCAGGGTTCCCCATCCCAGTTGGCGGTGGAGCCGCTGGTCCCCGGGATCCAGCAGGGGGAAGTGCTCGAAGTACGCCTGCTTGGCCGCCGCCAGTCGGTCGGGCGGCCCGGTGCGGTCGATGCCGTTGTAGAACTCGCCGTCGTCCCACATGGTGACCATGGGAAGGGTGGCGTGCAGGTCCCGGAGGAGGGGCTGGGCGTGCCACCGCCGGTAGACGTCCCGGTAGTCGTCCAGGGTGATCGTGGCGTCGTCGGAGACGTACACGTAGTCGCCCAGGTGCATGAAGAAGTCCAGGTCCGGTTCCGCCGCGGCAGCCCGGTGGGCCACGAACCAGGAGTCGTTGATCTGCTGGCAGGACGCGTAGGCGAAGCGGAGGCGGTCCGGGCCGGCCCCCGGTGCGGGGGCGGTGCGGAGGCGTCCGGTCCGGCTCACCGTCGCCCCTGCGCCCGTGGTCTCGAACCGGTAGGCGTACCAGCGGTCCGGGTCCAGGTCCTGGACCGGGACCGTCACGGTGTGCCCCGTCGCCGCCGTGGCCACGGCCAGCCCACCGGCGCGGACGGAGGTGAAGGCGTCGTCGTCGGCGACCGTCCACAGCACGGGCACGTCGGCGCCACCGGCGGGGGCCTGGAGCCGCGTCCAGATGACGCCGCGGTCCGGGAGGGGGTCCCCGGCCTTGACGCCGTCCAGGAACGGGGCCGGGTCGGGCACGCCGGCAGGCGGCGTGGGAGGGGTCGTCCCCGGTGCCGGCACCGTGCACCCGTTGATGACCACCGCCGCGGCAGAGCCGAAGCCCAGCGCGACGAGGAGCTCGCGTCGACTCAGCGCACGCGACCTGGATCCCACCTGGGTCCGTGATCGCCCGGACATGGCCGCCTCCCCTTCGACCCGGCCACAGCCCGACCGGGTCGCACAGCAGTGTGGCACCTCTGGTGCCCCGTGGCCACGGCCGGCTCAGAGACGGGAGGCCACGTTGGCGGCGATGGCGGCCAGGGCGTCGGGGGGTGATCCGTCGGTGACGTCGTAGCGGACCGAGACCACGATGGTGTACCGGCCCCGGACCAGCAGGGCCGAGGCCTCCCACACGGTGCCGCCGACGTCACGGGCCGGCGGGCGCACCCACGTGTTGTAGGTGGCGCCGTCGGGCAGGCCGGGCAGTTCCACGTCCTGGTGCGAGACCTGGAGCGACTCCGGGCTCCGTCGGTCGGGAGGCAGGTCGAACCCGGTGCACTCGTCGTCCTGGAGGCCGGCCTCGGTGGCCAGCGCGACCGCCCACTCCGCCGCGTCCCGCTCCGTGTCGAACGCTCCCACCAGCACCACGGCCGTCTGCTCCCCGGAGCTGGCCGTCTTCTCCCAGGACCCGGTCACCGTCAGGGGCCTGGTCATGATGCCGGCGCACCCGGCGGCCCCGACCACGGGGTTGAACCCCTGGTACCGCGCCACGGCCGGGAAGGCGGTGAACTCCCTGGTGGGCAGGTCGGCGGTGACCACCTGGGGGCCGAGCGGTTGCATGATCGCCTCGGCGTCGGCCAGGCGGGCGTCCAGGTCACCGTCGGCTGACTCGATGCCGTCCACGTCGTAGGTCACGTCGGGCTGGATGCCGCCCGTCGGCGAGCCGGACGTCGTGGGAGGGGCAGTCGGTCGCGGTCGTCGTGGTGCTGGTGGCGTCCGCTCCGGCACCACCCCGGCCGTCGTCCCGGACGAGCCACAGCAGGCCCACCGAGCGCGACGGCGGCCAGGGCGGCGCCGACCGCCCCCCGGGTCCACCGTCGGCGGCCCACCCCGGATTCACCGGACCTGACCGCTGTACGCGCCGGCTCGATGGTGTCGGGGCCGGCGGCTTCACCCGGTTCCACGGTGGGTGCCGGAGGCAGGTCGTCGAAGACGACCATCTCGTCCACCGTGGAGCCGGCGGCCCGCTGCAGCGCCCGGAGGCGGTCACCGAACTCCTGGGCCGACGCGGGACGGGCTCCCGGGTCCGTGGCGGTCGCGTCCGCGATGAGGTCGGCCAGCGGGCCGGGCACGACCGTGCGGTCCAGCTCCCGCCGCTCCCCCCGGCTGAGCCGCCCGACGATCAGGAGCGGGCTGTCACCCGGCTCCCCCAGGGCGGGGCGACCGTCCAGCAGTTCGAAGAGGGTCGACCCCAGCCCGTAGATGTCGGTGCCCGGCGACGGGCCCGAGCCGTCGAAGAGCTCCGGTGCGGCGTAGAGCGGGGTGAGCGCGGGGAGCCGGGTGGAGGCGCCGGCGGTGCTGAGGAACCGGGACACGCCGAAGTCGGCCAGCGCGGGCTCGCCGGAACGGCCGGTCATGACGTTCTGCGGCTTCAGGTCGCCGTGGATGATCCCGTGCAGGTGCGTGGTCTGCAGCGCCCCGCACAGGCGCACGCCGATCCGCAGCACCTCGTCCGCCGGGAGCGGACCGGTGTCCTCCAGTCGCTGGGCCAGGGTGCCGCCGGGCAGGTACTCCGCCACCAGGTAGGGCCGCCCGTCGTCGCACAGGCCGGCGTCGAAGACCGTGACGATGTTGGGGTGCGGCGTCAACCGTCCCAGGGTGCGGCACTCGTTGACGAAGAGCGTCTCCTCCAGCTCGGGCTGGCCGGGCAGGTCCAGGACCTTGACCGCCACCTCCCGGCCGAAGCGGGTCTGGGTGCCGAGGTAGACGACGCTCGACGCGCCGCGGCCCAGCACGCGGTCGATCCGCACGCCGGGCACCGCCGGCCGAGACGGTGCTGGTGCGCCCGTTCCCGGGGCGTCGGCCGACGCCTCCTTCCCCTCCATGGGCCCGAGTGTAGGAGGCCCGGACGCGGCAGGACCCCCGCCGGGGCGGGGGCCCTGCCCGGTCCCCCGCCCGCGCGAGGGGTCGAGGGTCGCCGGCGTCGGTCAGCCGACGGTCTGCAGCTTCTTGGTGCAGTCGGTCACCGCGGTGGCCAGGTCCGGGTCGCTCACCAGCTCGCCGATGAGCGCCGTCGCCTTGGAGGACAGCTCCTGGGCCTGCTGCGACGCGGCCTGGGCGTCGGCCGAGGTCGGGTCGTCCTTGACCTCCTGCAGTGCGGCCACGACGTCATCGACCTCGTCGCAGTAGGCGTCGACCTTGGCATTGCCGGTGTCGCTGCCGCCGCCGGAGTCGGAGCTGCCGGAGTCGGAGCTGCCGGAGTCGGAGGCGGCGGTGGTGGCCGAGCCGCTGTCGGACTTCTCGTCGTCACCACCACAACCGGCGGCCACGCCGGCCATCAGGGTCACGGCGAACATCAAACCGAGTGCACGCTTCATGGGGAAACCTTCCGTTCCTTCGTCTGGGGCTTGCGACGGCCGTCCGGCCGACACTCCAGAACTATCGGCCCCGCAACGGAAAACCTCGTGGGTAACACCTACGTAATTTGCCGAGCCGGCGCCGGCTCCGGCGTCGAGAGCCGCTGAACAGCGCCCAGAAGAGGCGAATCCCCTGCCGTGGCAGGGGATTCGCCGTTCGCCCCCTACTGCATCCACTGCACCGAGGAACGGGCGTCGTGAGCCACCGCTCCCGCCACCACCGCCGACTCCGCCCCACCGTCGACCGGGCCACCGCCGAAGTGGCCGCCGCATTCTCCTGCGGACTGCACGGCTGCACCTGTGAGTCCGACGTGAAGCTCAGGCACACCGACTACGGGGCACACGTCACCGTCGAGCACGACGACTGGTGCCAGCCGAGTGTCACCGGCCGAGCGGACAACCTCGAACGGCGCGGTCGACGACGACGTCGATCGTCAGACCTTCGTTGCCTTTATCGCCAAGTAGTGGTCGACGTGGCAGCAGTCCACGCCGAAGGTCAGCGTCCCGCATCCCGGCTGAAGTACCGGGGTCGTGAGCGTCACCGCTCCGCCGACGGAGTTGAACGCCTCGTAGAGCGTCCCGGCCCAGTCGAGCTTGATAAGGCCGACCGCCCCTTCGCTCCCATCGCCGGTCTCCAGGAACACGGCGGAAGTCTCGTCCAGGCACATCAGGACCGCTGCGTATCCGGTACCGGCGGGGTTGAAGAGAACCGGGGCCCACAGGTCGGCGACGTAGTTGCCTGGGACGTTGAGCACAGCCCGCGGCGTGGTTCGCACAGCCGGCGAGTACGCCACCGAGCAGAGCGACAGTGAACGCGACCGCGACCATCGTTCGTGTCGAGCGGCGACGGTGAGAGCGGCTCCGGGTGTACGTCGGCCTGTCCCGACATGACCCACTCCCCTCGCTGGGGGTGCCGTCACCGATCCAGCGACGCACCCTCTTCTTGTACACGCAAGTCTACGCAGGATGGCCATCCCGAGCCGGGCTGCCGCTCCCAGGTCCGAGCCGGCCCCGCCCATCACGGACCCCCGGTCTGGTCACCACTTCAGGTTGCCGGCCGAGGTCGGTGAGGTCATCGATGCCCGTGGCCGGCCTCCGATGGAGTGCCTGTGCCCGCCGGCCGGTGCTGGGTCTACGTGGGCGGTTCATGGAGCCGAGCGAAGCCATCTGGGACTCAGCACCTGGGGGCCGTCACCAGCCAATCAAAGATCGCGTCCTTGGAGGTCGACATGCGCGAGCCGATAGGAGCACATCGGGTGCCGGTGAGGTCAGCGCCAGCAAGGTTCACCCCTGACGCTGCTTTGATGTCTGACGAGCCGCATCCCCCGAGCGTGACGCCTGCGAGGTTCGCGTTCGTCAGATTGGCTGCCACAAGCCGGGCGTCCGACAGGTTCGTCGTCCGCAGGTCAAGGCCGCTCAGGTTTGCGGCGGAGAGATCCGCATCAGCCGCGATCGTGAACCAGATGACCCAACGGAGATCCAGCTGCCAGCGATCGCGACGCGCAGACGGTCTCGGAACTTCTGTGACCATCTCGTGACCAGGGCCGTTCCGAGGCCTCCGTTGGTGGAAGCCGAAAAGCGGCGAATCCCCTGCCGTGGCAGGGGATTCGTACCGTCGGGCTGGGGAGATTCGAACTCCCGACCTCTTGACCCCCAGTCAAGCGCGCTAACCAAACTGCGCCACAGCCCGGAGACGGCGACGATAGCCGACCGGCCCGGCACCGCAGAAACCCCGACCCACCTGATTGTCGGCGCCGTGGCGGCCCGATTAACGTCGCCGCGCCATGGTGAGGAAGCCGACATCCGCCGTTCCCTGCCCGGTCTGCGGTTCCGGACGCTCCACCCCGGTCTGGGACGAGGACGGCTACCAGCTGGTCCGGTGCGCCGGATGCGACCTGACGTTCCTGGGCAACCCTCCCGACGAGGAGGCCCTCCGGGCCCTGTACTCCTTCGAGGGCGAGTTCCACACCCAGTACGCCGACGGCGGCCAGGCCGATCCGTCCGAGCGCAAGGCGTACCAGGCCCACCTGGACCTCATGGAGGCCGGGCAGGCGCCCGGTGAGCTGCTGGACATCGGGTGCGCGGCCGGACACTTCCTGGTGGAGGCCCGTTCCCGGGGCTGGTCCGCCCACGGGGTGGAGCTCAATCCGGACACCTCCCGCATCGCCCGGGAGCGGTTCGGCCTGGACGTGACCACGGGAATGGCCGACGACCCGGCGCTGGAGGGACGCACGTTCGACGCCGTCACGCTGTGGGACGTGATCGAGCACGTGCCGGACCCCGTCGGCCTGCTGGAGTCCGCCCACCGCCTGCTCTCCCCCACCGGTCGCCTGTGGCTCGCCACGCCCAACATCGACGGGCTGTTCCCGCGGGCGTCGCTGAAGGTGGCGGGCAGGGTCGGCCGCTGGCCCCACCCAGAGCCGCCGTACCACCTGGTCCAGTTCTCCGTGGACACGATCCGTTCCACGCTGGCCCGGGCCGGGTTCCGCACCATCGCGGTGGACCACGAGCGCATCCCGATCAGCTACACCTTCGGCTCCCCCGGCACCGTGCTGACCGACCCGAAGCGGCTGGCCTACACCGCGGTGTTCGCACCGTTGGCCCTGGCCGGTCCGGTGGTGCACCGGGGCGACACCATCGTGCTCAGTGCCGCGCCGGCCTGAGGCTCACCCCACCAGGAGCTGGATCCCCTGGATCAGGCGCCACCCCAGGTAGATCGCCACGGCCGCGACCAGGACCCAGAAGTGCCACGGGGCCTTGACGTCGTCCTCCTCCCTGGGCTCGGCCCCCGACTGCACCACGGCATGGGCATCCTCGGGGTCGGCCACGTGGTGGCCCTCCGGGCAGTCCCCCTCCGGTGACAGCGTCGAGGGCGTGTAGAAGCGGCTGCAGTCCTCACACCACGGCACGACGTGGCCCCGCTCTCTCCACCGTCACACCGGTGGGACGCCGTGGCGCCGGGACGAGAAGTGACGGTCCTTGCCCTCGGCCCGGAGCAGCCGGCGGTGGATCTCGGCGCGGAGGTCCTCCCACTCCACCACGGCGTCGACCACCAGCTCGGAGGCCAGGCGCAGCAGGTCCACGTCCTCCTCGTAGATCCCGCGCTGCTCGGTCACGAACTCTGCCCGTTCCGCCTCGTCCTCGATCGCGGCGATCTTGTTGGCGAACACGGCGTTGACCGCGGCCTCCGGCCCCATCACGGCGATCTTGGCCGTGGGCAGGGCCAGGGTGGCGACCGGTTCGAAGGCGGGCCCGGACATGGCGTACAGGCCGGCCCCGTAGGCCTTGCGAACGATCACCGAGATCTTCGGCACGGTCGCCTCGGACACGGCGGTGATCATCTTGGCCCCGTGGCGGATGATGCCCTCCCGCTCCACCTGGGAGCCGATCATGAACCCCGGGACGTCGGCCAGGAACACCAGCGGGACACCGAACGCGTCGCACAGCCAGATGAAGCGGGCGGCCTTGTCCGCGGAGTCGCCGAACAGCACCCCGCCCTTGTGCATGGGGTTGTTGGCCACGATGCCGACCGGGCGTCCCTCCATCAGGCCCAGGCCCACCAGCATCTCGGGGGCGAACAGCGGCTTGACCTCGAAGAACGACTCGGCGTCCAGCAGGCCGTCCAGCAGGTCGTGCATGTCGTAGCCCTGCGCCTCCTCGTCGGGGACGATGCCCCGGATCACCGGACGGGCCGGCGGCACCGGCTCGTAGCGGGGCGGGTTCTCGGTCCATCGGGTCGGCAGGTAGGTGAGGTAGGCCCGGGCCTGGTGGATGGCGTCCTCGTCGTCGACGGCCAGGTTGTCCCCGCAGCCGGACACCGTGGCGTGCATGCGGGCCCCGCCCATCTCCTCCAGGCTGGTCACCTCACCGATGACCATCTCCGCCATCCGGGGCGACCCCAGGTACATGGAGGCATTGCCCTCCACCATCACCACCAGGTCGCAGAACGACGGGATGTAGGCACCGCCGGCCGCGGACGGGCCGAACAGGCAGCAGACCTGCGGGACCTTCCCGGACAGGCGGACCTGGTTGTAGAAGATCCGCCCCGCTCCCCGCCGGCCCGGGAAGAGCTCCACCTGGTCGGTGATGCGGGCGCCGGCGGAGTCCACCAGCCACACCACCGGCAGTTCGTCCCGGAGCGCGGTCTCGGTCAGGCGGACGATCTTCTCGACCGTCCGGGCGCCCCAGGAACCGGCCTTGACGGTCGGGTCGTTGGCCATCACGCACACCGGGCGGCCGTCGATCTCCCCCACGCCGGTGACCACGCCGTCGGCCGGCAGGTCCGCTGCCATGCCGTCGCGGTACGGGGCGTTGGCCAGGAGCTGGTCCTCCACGAAGGAGCCCTCGTCCACCAGGAGCGCGATGCGGTCCCGGACGAACAACTTGCCCTGGGCGGCGAGCTTCTCCCCACCGGCGGCCAGGTTGCCCTCCAGGGCCCGCTGGTTCAGCGGGCCGAACCGGTCGGCGCCGGGATCGGTCGGGACCTGCTCATCGCTCATCGGCCGCAGTCTCGCGGAGCCGGGGCGGCAGCGTCAGGTTCCGGTCCCGGTCAGTTCACCGACACCAGGTCGATCGTGAACACGAGGGCGGCGTCGGCCGGGATGCCCGACCCGCCCGGGGGCGTGGCCCCGTAGGCCATCTCGGCCGGGATGACCAGGGTGCGGCGCCCCCCGGCCTTCATGCCGACCAGTCCCTCGCTCCAGCCCTGGATGACCCCGTCCAGGGGGAACTGGATGGCACCTCCCAGCTCCCAGGACGACTGGAACACGTCGCCGGTCTCGGCCACCGCTCCCACGTACTGGGCGGTCACGGTGTCGCCGGGCTGGACCTCGGTGCCGGTGCCCACCACGTCGTCGATGACCACCAGCTCCGTCACCGGGCCCTCGACCGCCTCGACCGTCGGCTCACCCCGCTCCTCCACGGCCTTGGCCTCCGCTGTGGAGGCCTCGGCACCTCCCGTGCCGTTGCTGCCGCCGTCGGCGCCGGAGGTGGCGGTGGTCGTGGTGGTGGAGTCCCCCGAGTCGTCGCCGCAGGCGGTGGCCAGCCATGGAGAAGGACAGGGCGAGCGCGGCGACGGCGGCGAGCGGGCGGAGGTGGGGCCGGGTGGGGCGGAGGTTCACGGGAGTTCCTCGGTCGTTCTGTTGACGGGTCGTTCGGATGGCGGGTCGGTCGGGTTCAGCGCCAGCTGAGTTCGGCAGCAAGGTGACATGAATGGTGCAATCATCACCCCGTCTCAGGGGTGGTGCTGGCGGCCTCGTCGGCTCCATCCTTCTGGGTCACGCCAGCCCAGCGGTGGATGCCCGCGTCTCCGTGCGGGCGCGGCCGTCGCAATGCGTTCCAGACCCTGGCGCATCCGCCTGTTGATGGCGTCGGAGCCGGGTTGCTGCAGCCGCATCACGGCGTCTCCGTGCGAGTTGCGTGGTAGTAGAGCCGGTCGCGCCAGGTTGTGATGTTCTGCAGGTTGCCCCAGCCGGTCGACTGGAGGAGTGCTTCGAGGCCGGACCGGTTCGGCGCCCACCAGTTCGTCGGGTCGCCGCCCAGCTCCGACCCGGGGAAGTACCACCACTTGGGCCGCCGTTCGAAGTCGAACCCGTAGCACTTGCCACGCAGCCAGACCCTGAAGTCCGTCCGGTAGTACGTCTTCAGGATCAGGGTCCCTCCCGGCCGAGTGACGTCAGCGATGCGCCGCAGCGCGAGCACCGGATTCGGGAGGTGGTACAGGACGTTGATGAAGAGCACGAGGTCGAACTGGCCGTCTTCCTCCGACGACAGGGTCTCGACGTCCCGGACCAGGTACCTCGCCTTGGAGTCCAGGGCTTCGGCCGCCACCCGGAAGCCGTTCGTCGGCGCCAGGAACGAGCTCTCGTCATCGATGGCGACGACTTCCGACGCGCCGAGGCTCTCGCATCGGAACGAGTAGTACCCATCGGAGCATCCGATGTCGAGCACGCGGCTGCCCTTCAGTGGAGGCACCCGAAGCCGTTGCCACTCCGCCGCGGTGTCCTCGCTGCCGGGGGTGACGACGCCACCCAGGTCGATTCGGTGGCGCCAGCCTCCGACCTGCTGAACTCGTCCCAGAAGGTCTTGGCCCGACTCTCCGGTGCTCACGCCCGGATGGTAGTTGCGCCGGTTCCTGTCAGCGATGAGCGAGTTGGCGTTCCGCCAGAGCACCGGCGGGCGCGCGGACCGTGTTCGTGCGGGTCCGGCCCGGGCGGAGGTCGAGGGGGATGGACGCCCGCTGGTCGGTGCCGCAGGAACCTGGGCTGGCGGACGCGGTGTGGGTTCGGTGCCTCGTGGGGCCGCACGGGGATGGGGTTGCCGTCAGCGTCGTACTGTCCGGTGTAGCGACGGTCAGGCGACGCTCCCGACCGGCGAGTTGGCCGGCGACATCAGGGTGGCGGCAGCCGACATCCCAGGCGAGTTGCGCGAGGTGGTTGGCCCGGCCGTCGTGGCCGACGATGCGCCAGTGCTCGACGCACAACCAGATGGCACCGTCGCCGACGCGGGAATCGACGCCCTTGGCGCGCCACCGCGTGTACACGTTCACATCACCTTGCTGCCGAACTCAGCGCCAGCTGACGTCGACCAGGTCGACGGTGAAGACCAGCGTCTCGTTCGGCGCGATCCCGGCCCCGGGCGGCGGGTTGGCGCCGTAGGCCATGTCACCGGGGATGACGAGCGTGCGCCGGCCGCCGACCTTCATGCCGACGAGGCCCTCGCTCCAGCCCTGGATCACGCCGTTGAGCGGGAAGCGGATCGGTGCGCCGCGGTCCCATGAGGCGTCGAACTGCTCGCCGCTGGAGGCGGAGACGCCCACGTAGTGCGCGGTCACGGTGGCCCCGGCGGTGACCTCGTCACCGGAGCCCTCCACCTCGTCGGTGATGATCAGTTCCGAGACGGGTGCCGTGGCCGCCAGCTGGGGCTTGCCGCGGGCTTCGATCTCGTCACGTACCTGGCTCATCGGGGTGCCTCCTGGGGCGTTGGTGGGGCCGGCCGGCTCCGGCCGGACAGCGTAGGGCGCTCAGTTCCCCCGGCGACGCACCCGCAGCTTGATCGGGGTGGCCTCCAGGTCGAACGCCTCCCGCAGCTGCCGCTCGATGTAGCGCAGGTAGCTGGCCGGAATCGTCTTGTTGGTGAAGAGGGTGAACGTCGGCGGGTCGGACGCGCCCTGGGTGGCGTAGAGGATGCGCCCGCCGTGCGGGCCGGGCTGGGCCTGCTGGGCCCGCCGGATGACGTCGTTGACCTGCCGGGTGGGGATGCGGGTGTGGTAGGCGTCGATCGCGTTCTCGAGCGCCGGGCAGCAGCCGGTGCACCCCCCGGCCGGTCAGCGCCGAGATCCGCAGCACGGCCGAGTCGCCCAGGAAGTGCAGCCTCTGGCCCAGCTGGTACAGCACGTCCTTGCGCTCGTCCTCGTCGAGCAGCTCCCACTTGTTCAGCAGCACCACGATGGGACAGCCCGCACCGTCGACCCGTTCGGCCAGGCGCTGGTCCTGGTGGGTGATGCCCTCGGTGGCGTCGATGACGAGCAGGGCGACGTCGGCCGCGTCGACCGCCTTGAGGGCGCGCACCATGGAGAAGTACTCGGTGCCGTCGTCGATGCGGGACTTGCGGCGCATCCCGGCGGTGTCGATGAACCGCAGCGGGCCCGACGTCGGTCTCCACCACCGTGTCGACCGCGTCGCGGGTGGTGCCGGGCATGTCGTGGACCACGGAGCGGTCCTCGCCGATGAGCCGGTTGAACAGGGTGGACTTGCCCACGTTCGGGCGGCCGACCAGGGCGATGGAGCAGATCGCGCCGCTCTCGTCGACCTCCTCGACCAGTTCGTGGTCCTCCTCGACGTCGGGGAAGGCACCGATCGACGGATGATCCAGTCGAGCAGGTCCCCGGTCCCCCGGCCGTGCAGCGCGGAGACCGGGAACGGGTCGCCGAGGCCCGAGCGACATGAGGTCCCAGACCCGGGCCTCGTGGCTGGCGTCGTCGATCTTGTTGGCCACCAGCAGCACCGGCGCCGGAACGGCACGGAGCAGGTCGGCCACCCGGGCGTCCTCGTCGGTGACGCCGACGGTGGCGTCGACCACGAACAGGATGACGTCGGCGTCCTTGATGGCCTGCTCGGACTGGCGGCAGACCTTCTTGTCCAGCTGGGACCCGCCGGCCAGCCAGCCGCCGGTGTCGACCAGGCGGAACGGCCGGCCCAGCCACTCGGCCTCGACCTCCTTGCGGTCCCGGGTGACCCCGGACTTCTCCTCGACGATCGCCACCCGGCGACCGAGGATGCGGTTCATCAGCGTGGACTTGCCCACGTTGGGGCGACCGACGATGGCCACCAGCGGCAGCTCAGCGGCCATGGTCCGGCTCCGGTTCCGTCGAGGGCGGGACCGTGTCGCGGGCACAGGCGCGAGGGCGATGCCGTCGGTGGGGACGATCTCCACCGGTCGGGGCAGGTCCGAAGGGGAGGTTCCGTCCAGGAAGACGCCGCGTGAGAGGCAGACGTCGGGCAGCAGGTAGCGGTGGCCCGCGGGCTGCTCGGCCAGCACCCGGGCCAGGTCCTCGCCCACCATCAGGCCGGTGACGCCGATGTTGCCGCCGAAGAAGCGGTTCTCGACCGGGATCAGCGCGGACGTCGTCGCGGTCCAGTCCGGCCACGAGCGGCTCCAGCACGGCGGCACCGTAGGTGCCGGTCAGGATGCCGACGGGGGCATCGGCCCGGGCGCCGAGTGCCACCGCGGTGCCGACGGGGCGGTCCGGGGTGCCGGCCGGGCGTGGGGGCACCGGCCAGGGCCGGGACGCCGGCGGAGGCACCGCAGCCCGCAGCCGCCGGTTCGCCCCGCGGGGCCCGGTAGCCGTCCGCAGGGGCACCGTCGACCCACGAGAAGAAGCCGGGCTGCACGCCGATGCCGTCGTCGGCGTCGCCCCGGAACTCCAGCTCGAAGGCCCGGGCCATGCCGATGCCGTCCTCGTGCATGGCGAAGTCGCCGTAGGTCGCGGCGTCGGGGAAGGGTCGGCCCGCCAACAGGTAGTACTCGTCGGCGGCGTAGACCATGCGGTCGACCCGAGCGTGGCCTGGAACACCGACTGCGCGGCCTCCACGGTCGTCCACCACGAACGCCGCCTCCTCCTGGGTGTGGGCCCGCATGCGCGGCTCGGTGTTGAACGCGCTGATCCCCAGCGGCACCACGGCCACGTCGGCCAGCTCGGGGTACTCGTCGAGGATCCCCCACAGCGTGTCCTGGAGCACGGCGCCGTCGTTCAGGCCGGGACAGACGACGACCTGGCCGTGGACCTCCACGCCGTGGTCCAACAGGGCGCGGAGCCAGCGCAGGCTCATGCCTCCCCGGCGGTTCCGCAGCAGGTCGGACCGGACCGCGGGGTCGGTGGCGTGGATGCTGACGAACAGCGGGGACAGTCCCTCGATCAGGACCCGTTCCAGGTCGGCCTCGGTGAACCTGGTGAGGGTGGTGAAGTTCCCGTACAGGAACGACAGTCGGTAGTCGTCGTCCTTCAGGTACAGGCTCCGCCGCATGCCCGGCGGCAGTTGGTAGATGAAGCAGAACTCGCAGTGGTTGTCACAGGTTCGCACCTCGTCGAAGACCGGTGAGTCCACCTCCAACCCCAGCGGGGCGCCGTCGTCCTTGGCCACCTCGACAGTGCCAGCTCGATGCCGCCCCGGAGCAGGTCCAGGGTCACCTCGGGCTCGTCGGACAGGACGCGGAACTCGATCACGTCCCGGACGCGGGCGGCCGGCGATGGCGACCAACTCGTCCCCCGGCAGCACCCCGGCCTCCTGGGCCGGGCGACCCGGGCGCGACAGCAACGACTCTGGCCAGGGACATGGGCGCCCATGCTACCGGTGCCAGGGGGTCCGGATCGTTGCAGGGGGGAGCGCCCGGTCATCGGTCACAGGGGTGTGCCAAACTGCGGACAGCCTGTCACCCCGGGCTGAGGCCGACGACCCGTCGGCGGGGTGGCGTCCTGAGGGAGGAACCCATGTCACGATCCCACACGCGTGGCGCCGCTGCGTCCCGCCGCTCCGTCCGGACGGTGCTGGCGCTGGCCGGCCTGGTGGCGCTGGTCGCGGCGGCCTGCACGCCCGCCCCCACCCCCGTCCTGCCGCCCAAGCCACCGTTGGCCACGGGCTACAACCCCGACGACGCGCCGCAGGCGGGCGATGCCGCCTACGCCACGGACGGTCCCTACGAGGTGGGTGTGACCACCATGTCCCTGGGCGACCGCATGGTCGAGGTCTGGTACCCGGCGGACAACGCGCGTCATCGGCAGCGTCCCCAAGGAGGTGTACGACGTGCGGACCTTCCTGCCGGACCTCCTCAACGCGTACCTCGCCAACTTCCCGTGGGTGGTGCCCACGGTGGAGACCGACGCCCACCGCGACGTGGCCGCTGCGCCCGGTCCCTTCCCCCTCTCCATCTTCAGCCACGGTGCCGCCGGGTACCGGCTCACCTCGACCGAGCTGACCACCCGGGTCGCGTCGTGGGGCTTCATCGTGGTGTCGCCCGACTACCTGGAGCGGGGCCTCCTGAACGCCCTCGGCACCCCGCCCGGCAACCCCCGCCCGGACACCGTCGTGGCCGGCGAGGCGATCGACGCCGCCAAGGCGGCCAACCTGGTCCCGGGTGGCCTGCTCGAGGGCCGTGTCGACAGCACCAAGGTCTACCCGTGGGGCCACTCCGCGGGTGGTGGCACGTCGCTACGGCTCCTGGGCCGGGCCGACGTGGACACTGCCATCCCCATGGCCGCGGGCATCTCCGCCCAGAGCCTGGCCGACGGCACCAACACGCCCCTGGCGCCCGGCGAGTCGATCACCTGGATCGGCGGTCAGGGCGACGGGGTGGCCAGCATCGGCAACGTCCGCAACGGCTACGACTACACCCAGGGCCAGAAGAAGCTGGTCGAGCTCAGCGGGGGCGGCCACAACAACGGCTTCACCGAGATCTGCGAGATCGGTGGTGTGGGCCTGATCGGCCTGGTGTACGCCGTCGGCCTGGAGGGCGTGCTGCCCGGGGCGCTGCTCAACCTGGGAGGCGACGGCTGTGTCAGCCCGCCCTTCGCCGACTCACCCGTCCTCTGGCCGCAGGTCGCCCACTTCCTGGTGGCGGAGATGCGCTACCGGTCGGGCATCGATCCGTTGCCGGTCGGCCTGGGGAGCCAGGTCACGGCCGCACTGCCCAACGTCGCGGCCTACTCCCACGCCCCCTGAGCCGGACCTGGTTGACCGATGAGCGGGTCGGTCCGACCGTAGGCTCACCGCCGTGAGCGACGAGCGGACCGACCCCCTCCCGGCGGCCAACCCCCCGCCCGTGACGGCCGGGGCAGGGGTGGACCTGGTGCTCCTGGCCGCGCCCCGCGGCTTCTGTGCCGGCGTGGAGATGGCCATCAAGGCGCTGGCATGGATGGTCCGTGCCTTCGACGGGCCGGTGTACTGCTACCACGAGATCGTGCACAACGCACTCGGTGGTCCGGCGCTTCGAGGACCAGGGCGTCGTGTTCGTCGACGACGTGGCCGAGGTCCCCGCCGGCCGGCCCCTCATGCTGTCCGCCCACGGCTCCGCCCCGGAGGTGGTGGCCGCGGCCAGGGCCGGCGGAGGCTTCGTGGTGGACTCGGTGTGCCCCCTGGTGACCAAGGTCCACCACGAGGTCAAGGTCCGGGCCAACAAGGGCTACTCGGTCGTCTACATCGGCCACGAGGGCCACGAGGAGGCGGTCGGCACCATGGCCGTCGCCCCCGACGCCACGTACCGGGTGGAGTCGGTGCAGGAGGTGGCCGCGCTCCCCCGGTTCGGCACCCCGGTCGCCCTCCTGGCCCAGACGACGCTGTCGCACCGGGACTGGGCCGAGGTCGCCGAGGCCACCCGGGAGCGCTTCCCGGACATGTGGACCCCGGGCCGTTCGGACCTGTGCTTCGCCACCACCAACCGGCAGTCCGCCCTGCTGGAGATCGCGGAGCGTTGCGACGCCGTGGTGGTGATCGGCTCCGCCAACTCCTCCAACACCCTCGCCCTGGAGCGGCTGGCCCGGGAGGCGGGCTGCGCCACGGTCGTCCGGATCAACGCCGCCGCCGAGCTGCCCCGCACCGCCGACGGATCGGTCGACCTGCACGGCGTCGTCGGCGTCACCGCCGGGGCGTCGGCACCGGAGGAACTGGTCGAGGAGGTCCTGGACGCCCTGGCCCCGGTCCACGGCGTGGAGGAGGTGCGCGTCACCGACGAGGACGAGTACTTCCCGCCGCCCCGCAACCTGCGCGACCTGCTCGTCGGCCATCGAGGCGGCGGGGTCCTCGGCCTGGGCGCCGACCCCGGCTCGCGGCCCGCACCCAACGACCGGGCGGTCCCGGCCAGTGCGGTCTGGCCGACCTGGCCTGACAAGCTTCCCCGGTGACCGCGTTCCGCCTGTTCGTCCACGTCCTGTCGGCGTCGGTCTGGGTCGGTGGCCAGATCGTCCTGGTGGGCCTGGTGCCCACCGTGCGGGAGCTCGGCCCGGACGCCCCCCGACGGGTGGCCCGGGCCTTCAACCGCATCGCGTGGCCCGCGCTACGGCATCGCCGTGCGTGACCGGCCTGTGGAACGTGTTCGTCCTCCCCCTGGAGGCCCTGCAGCACCCGTGGATCGAGCTCAAGGTGCTGGCGGTGCTGCTGTCCGGGGTGGGAGCGGCGGTGCACCAGGTGGCCCGGGGCAACAAGGCGATGCTGGCCGTCGGCGGTGCCATGTCCGGCCTGTTCGCGGTGGCCGCCATGTGGCTGGCGTTCCTGGTGACCCCGGTCCCCTGATCCGGGGTCGTCCGCGGCCGCCTGCCCCGTCCGGGGGTGGTGACCGACCTGAGCGGGCCGCGACGACCCCTACTCCGCCAGGTCAGGTGGCGCGGACCCCGTCGTACAGGCGTTGGAGCTCGCCCCGCAGGATCTCGGTGTTCTCGGTCACCACCCGGCGGGGCACCCGGCCGCCCACCGGCACGTCGGGGTAGATGGGCTCACCGATCACCACCCGGATCCGCGGCCGGCCGGATCGTGCGCCGCCCGATGGGCATGGCCCGGTCCGAGCCGCCGATGGCGATCGGCACGATGGGCACGCGGTTCCGGCAGGCCACGAAGGCGGGCCCGTTGAAGATGTCCTGCACGACCGGTCCGTCCTTGCGCCGGCCCTCGGGGAACATCACCACCGGGTCGCCGTGCTGCACGGCGTCCTCGCACTGGCGCAGCGCCTCCCGGTCAGCGTGCTCCCGGTCCACCGGGAAGGAGCCGTTGAACTCGATGAACCTGCCCAGCCGGGGTCGCTTCCACACCGTGTCCTTGACCATGAAGCGCACCACGCCGGGCATCGCCACCGCCACCACCAGGAAGTCCACGTAGGAGCGGTGCACCGGGGCCACCACGTAGGGAACGCCGACCGGCAGCCGGTCCCGGCCCTCCACCTTGATGCGCCACAGCAGGGTGGTGACGACCACCCCCACGCCGCGGAAGAAGCGGTAGCTTGCCCGTCCGGCCGGGGTGATCCGGCGCATGCGGTACCGGGGCCGGGGCCCGGTCACCGCGGTCACGACCGCGCCTCGACCATGTCCACCAGCTGCTGGACCACCTCGTCGATGCCCAGGCCGGTGGTGTCCATGACCACGGCGTCGTCGGCCTCCCGCAGGGGGCTGTCGTCTCGTCCCTGGTCCGCCGCGTCCCGTCGCGCGATGTCGGCGGCCACGCCGTCGTAGTCCAGGTCGGTCATCTCCTGGGCCCGGCGCTGGGCCCGCACCGCCGGGTCCGCCGTCAGGTACACCTTGAGCACGGCGTCCGGGAACACCACGGTGCCGATGTCCCGGCCCTCGATCACACCCCCACCCCGCTCCACGGCCCACACCCGCTGGCGGGTGCGCATCTCCTGGCGTACCCCGGTGTTGGCCGCCACCACGCTGACGGCCCGGGACACCTCCGGGCCCCGGATCTCCACCGTGGCGTCGAGGCCGTCCACCAGGACGCCGCGGTCACCGACCTGCAGGTCCATGTCCCGGGCGATCTGGGCGACCGGGTCCTCGTCCACGGGGTCCACCCCGCGCTGGATGGCCGCGAACGCCACCGCCCGGTACATGGCCCCGGTGTCCAGGTACTCGAGTCCCAGGGTCGCGGCCAGGCGCCGCCCCACGGTCGACTTGCCGGAACCTGCGGGCCCGTCGATGGCGATCACCCGGAGGTCACGCACTGGTTCGCCCGGCACTGAATCGCCGGGCACAGGGCTGTCTGGTCGGTCCACGGTGGGCGATCCTAGGGAGTCCCCGGGCCGCGACCGGTGTCCGTGCCGCCGCGGAGCTGCTCCAGGTCGTCCCAGAACCCCGGATAGGTCTTGGCCACGCAGCCCGGATCTGCGATCCGGATGCCGGGCGAGCGGAGTCCGATCAGGGCGAAGCTCATGGCCATGCGGTGGTCGTGGTAGGTGCGCACCACCCCCGGCCGGGGGGTCCCGGGCCGGATGGTGAACCCGTCGGGGTCCTCCGTGGCGCCGATGCCGAGCCGGACCAGTTCGGTCACGACCGCTCCGATCCGGTCGGTCTCCTTGCCCCGGATGAACCCGATGCCGGTCACGGTGGTGGGCGAGGACGCGAAGGGCGCCACCGCGGCCAGGGTCTGGGCCGTGTCCGAGATGTCGGCGAAGTCGGCGGTCACGCCGTCCAGTCGGCCGGTTCCCCGCACCTCGGTCCAGTCCCGGCCGCGCTGCACCTCGGCTCCCATGCGCTCCAGCACCTCCACGAAGGCCACGTCACCCTGCCCGGAGTCCGCGCCGAGCCCGTCCACCCGGACCCGCCCCCCGCAGAGCGCCGCGGCGGCGAAGAAGTACGACGCGGCGGAGGCGTCGGGCTCCACCCGGAGCTCCGTCCCCCGGTACCCGGTGGGGGCCACGGAGATGATGTGGTCGTCCTCGGCACGGACGGCGGCCCCGAACGCCTCCATCACCCGCACCGTGAGCTCCAGGTAGGGCCGGGACACCAGGTCCGTCGTCACGGTCACCTGCAGCCCCTCGGCCATGCACGGTCCGGCCAGGAGCAGGCCGGACAGGAACTGGCTGCTCACGTCGCCCGCCACGGACACCGGTCCCCCTGCCAGCCCCCGGGCGGTGATCCGTACCGGAAGGTGGCCGGGCTCCCCCAGCGGCACCACCTCGGCGCCGAGCTCACCCAGGGCGTCGAGCAGGTCGCCCATGGGACGGGCCCGCAGCGGGGCCGAGCCGTCCAGCACCACGGTGCCGTGACCCAGGGCCGCCACGGGGGCGATGAAGCGGGAGGTCGTACCGGACAGCCGGGCGTCCAGCACGGCGCCCTGCGCCGGTGGCCGGCCGCCGACGCCGGTGACCTGGACCTCCGGACCGTTCGGGCCCGTGGGCGCGACCTGGATCCCCACCCCCAGGTCGGACAGGCACGACACCATGGCGGCGGTGTCGTCGGCCAGCAGGACGCCGCGCAGCACGGACCGCCCGCCGGCCAGGGCGGCGCAGACCAGCGCCCGGTTGGTGATGCTCTTGGAGCCCGGTGGTCGGACCGTGGCATCGAGCGGACCCTGCAGGGGCCGCACCTCCAGCTCGACGGTCGGCCCGGAGGCGGCGTCACTCATGCCAGCTCGTGGACCGAGGCGTGCCGGCCCCGTTCACCCAGGGCCGCGGCCAGGTCCGCGGCGCGGTCCGCGGCCACCACCAGGATCAGGAGGCCCCGCTGCTCGCCGGCGGCGTGGGCCACCTCGATGTCGTACAGGTTGACCGCCAGCTCCGAGGCCAGCGTGGTGGCCGCGGCCAGCTCGCCGGGCCGGTCCGGGATGGACACCCGGACCTCGGCCAGCTCCTCCGGCGGCGGAGCTCCGGAGGGCAGGTTGCGGCGGGCCTCCTGGGCGGCCACCAAGCGATCGCGCAGCTCCTCGGTGTCCCCCTCGTCCACCACCGACCGGATGGAGCCGAGGGACTCGATGAGACCGTCCAGCACGTCCAGGATGGCCGTGCGGTTGTCGGCGCAGATGTCCAGCCAGATGCCGGGGTCGCCCGCAGCGATGCGGGTCATGTCCCGGAACCCACCGGCGGCCAGCCGCAGGAGGGCACCGTGTTCCTCCGAGCGGTCCGCCGCCAGGCCCATGAGCGTCGCCGCGGTGAGGTGCGGCACGTGGGACACCGTCGCCACCAGCCGGTCGTGGTCCCCCGGGTCCAGGGTGACCACGTCCGCGCCCAGGGACCGGACCACGGAGTGGACCAGGGCCTGGGCCTGCGGGTCGGTGGTGTCGGTGGGGGTGAGCACCCAGGCCGCGCCGTCGAACAGGTCGGCCCGCGCGCCGTCCACCCCGAGTGCCTCCGAGCCGGCCATGGGGTGGCCGCCCACGAAGCGGGGATGGTCCACCGCGGCCACGACGGGCTGCTTGACGCTCCCGACATCGGTCACCACCCCACCGCCCGCCAGGGCGGCGAGGGCCGCCTCGGCCACTGCTCCCACGGGGACGGCCACGACGGTCAACTCCGCGTCCGGGTCCGTCCCCACCTCGTCGAGGGCTCCCAGCTCCAGGGCCCGGGCCGCGCTGGCGGCGTCGCGGTCCCACCCCGTGACGTGCCAGCCCGCGGCCCGCAGCGCCATCCCGACCGACCCGCCGATCAGCCCGGTGCCGACCACAGCGGCGCGCCGGGCCGGCCCCGACGGCGCGGGTGGGGTGGCGGTGCTCACCGGGGCAGGTCGTCACGCAGGCTGCGCGCCGCCTCCAGGTACACGTGGTGCATCTCCGAGCGGGGACGGTCCGAGTACAGGTGCATGAGGATCCGGATGCACAGCGCCATCCCACCCTCGATGTCCAGTTCCTGGGCACACAGCAGCGGGACGTCACCCAGGCCCAGTTCCCGCGCGGCCACGGCGGGGAAGCAGCTGTGCACGTCCGGCGTGGCGGTGAAGATGATCGAGATGATGTCGTCGTGGGCCACGTCGTTGCGGTCGAGCATCTCGGTGAGGAGGTCCCGGACCCGCTCCTTGAGGTGGTCCGCCTCGTCTCGTTCCAGGGTGGTCGCACCCCGGAGGCCCAGCACGGAAGGTGGCATCCGGGGGAGGTTACCCGGCGTCATCCGGCGTCCCGGACCCGGTTGCGGCCGGGTCCACGTCGGTGACGGCCCGTTCCAGGGCCCGCACCTCGTCCTGGGTGAGCTCCCGCCAGTCCCCCGGGCCCAGGTGGGTGTCCCGCAGCGGGCCGATGCGGGTGCGGACCAGGCGCACCACGGGATGGCCGACGGCCTCGCACATCCGACGCACCTGTCGGTTCCGGCCCTCGTGGATGGTGATCCGCAACAGGTTCGGCCCGAGCAGCGACGCCCTGGCCGGGGCGGTGGGACCATCGTCCAGGTCGATCCCCTCCCGCAGGCGTCGCAGGGCACCCCGGCGGGGCGTCCCCCGGACCTCGGCCACGTACTCCTTCTCCACCCCGAACGACGGATGCGTCAGCCGATGGGTCAGGGCCCCGTCGTTGGTGAGCAGCAGCAGACCCTGCGTGTCCAGGTCCAGCCGCCCGACGGGGTGGACCCGGGGCTGGTGGGGCACGAGCTCCAGCACCGTCGGTCGCCCGTGGGTGTCCTCGGCGGTCGTGACCACGCCGGACGGCTTGTTGAGCAGGTAGTACACGAGCCCCGGGGCGACCCCGACCGGCGTGCCGTCCACCGCCACGACGTCGGTGCCCGCACGGACCCGGGCCCCCAGGATGGCCACCACGCCGTTGACGGTCACCCGGCCCTCGTCGATCAGGTCCTCGCACACCCGCCGGCTGCCCAGGCCGGCCCGGGCCAGGACCTTCTGCAGCCGCTCGCCCTCGTCCTCACCGCCGCCAGGAGGCTCGGCGCTGCTCACTCCGGGATGTCGAGCTCGAGGTCGTCGTCCCGGGCCAGGTCGATGACCGCGTCCGGAGCCGCGGCCGGGACAGCATCGGTCCGGTCCTCCCCCACCGTGTCGTCGGGGACGACCGCGTCTTCGTCACCCAGGTCGCGCGTCGACCCGTGTCGTCGGCATCCGCCGGGGTCGCGACCGTGGCGGGGTCGTCGTCCCCGGCGTCCACCCGGAGGCCCTGTTCCAGCATCTCGACCACGTCGGCGCCGGGGATGAAGTCACCGAGCGAGGGCAACTCGTCCACCTCGTTGAGGCCCAGCTTCTCCAGGAACAGGCCGGTGGTACCGAACATGGTGGCCTGGCCCGGGCCGGGATCCCGCCCGACCTCGTCGATGTAGCCCCGTTGCTGCAGGGTCCGCATGACGCCATCCACGTTGACGCCGCGGATGGCGGCGACCTGGGCCCGCGAGATCGGCTGCTTGTAGGCCACGATGGCCAGCGTCTCCAGCGCGGCGGCGGACAACCGGGCCGACTGGCCGGTGAGGATGAACCGCTCGACGTAGGCAGCGCAGTCCTCGTGGCTCTGGTAGCGCCAGCCTCCGGCGACCTTGACCAGCTGGAAGCCCCGGCCCTCTTCCTCGTAGGTGCGGGCCAGGCCCTGCAGGAGGTCCTCCACCTGGGTGGGGCTGATCTCCAGCAGCTGGGCCAGGAGCGTGGGGTCCGCCGGCTGGTCGGCCACCATCACCACGGCCTCCAGCGCCCGTCGGGCCTCGTCCATCATTCCGCTCCCCAGTTCCTCGGCCCCGTGGGGGTCAGCCGTCGTAGACATCGACCGCCTCCAGGGCCTCGGCGCCCACCAGGTCCACGGCCATCCACACGACCTCGATGTCACCGAAGGTGGTGGGCTGGCGCAGGTCGACCAGGCCCTGCTTGAACAACTCCAGGATGGCCAGGAAGTGCACGACGACCTCCAGGCGCTCGACCAGCGACGCGGTCAGGTCCCGGAACGAGACCCGCTGGAGGCGGGGCAGCTCCTCGCACAGCTCGGCCACGGCGTCGATCACGCTGGCCCGGATGGGGGCCACGTGGAACAGGTCGATGGTCGGCTGCGGCCGGGGCTGCATGGCCCGCCGGTAGGCCGCCAGCAGCTGGTCCGGCGAGACGCCCTCCAGCATGTCCGGCGCCAGGTCCCAGAAACGGTCGTCCGGTCCCGCGGTGCGGGCCACCGAGCGGGCGGCCGCCGCGTGCAGCGAGGACAGCATGCCGGCGGCGTCCTTGAACGTCTTGCACTCGAGCAGCCGGGCCAGGAGCAGGTCGCGCTCCTCCCACAGGCCGAGCTCGTCGTCCATGTCCACGTCGTCGTCGCCCGGCAGGAGCCGCTTGGTCTTGAGCTCCACCAGGGTGGCGGCGATGAGCAGGAACTCGGTGGCGACCTCCAGGTCCAGGGTCTCCAGCTTGGCCAGCTCGGTGAGGTAGGCGTCGACGATGGAGGACAGCGACACGTCGTACAGCTCGACCTGCTCGCGCAGGATGAGGTGCAGCAGCAGGTCGAAGGGACCTTCGAAGACCGGGGTCTGGACGGCGTAACCCATCGGGACCAGCGTAGCCCGTGGGCGGGGGGTCAAGTCACACGCGTGTCATTTCGGGAAACGGGGTGCGGGCCGCACCCCGTCCGGTCGGTACGATCGGCGCCCATGCCCCGCGTCTTCTCAGGGATCCAGCCCACCGGCGACCTCCACCTCGGCAACCTGCTGGGGGCTGTGCGCAACTGGGTCGACGACCAGCACCGGGCCGACAGCCTCTTCTGCATCGTGGACCTCCATGCCCTCACCGTGCCCAAGGCCCCGGGCGAGGTGCGGGACAAGACCCTGGAGCTGGCCCAGGTGCTGCTGGCCTGCGGGCTGGACCCGGAGGTCTGCACCCTCTTCGTCCAGAGCCACGTGACCGAGCACGCCGAGCTGGGCTGGATCCTCCAGTGCGTGACCAGCTTCGGGGAGCTCCGGCGCATGACCCAGTTCAAGGACAAGTCCGAGCGGCAGGACTTCGTCTCCGCCGGGCTGTTCACCTACCCGTCCCTGCAGGCCGCGGACATCCTGCTGTACGACACCGACGAGGTGCCGGTGGGCGAGGACCAGCGCCAGCACATCGAGCTCACCCGCGACGTGGCCGAGCGCTTCAACAGCCGGTACGGCGACACGTTCGTCCTGCCGGAAGCCACCATCCCCGCGTCCGGGGCCCGGGTCATGGACCTGCAGGAGCCGACCGACAAGATGTCCAAGTCCGCCACCACCGACGCCGGCACCGTGTACCTGACCGAGGACCTGTCCGCCGTGGCCAAGAAGTTCAAGCGGGCCGTCACGGACTCCGACGGCGAGGTGCGCTTCGACCCCGTCACCAAGCCGGGGGTGAGCAACCTGCTGTCCATCCTGGGAGCGGCCACCGGCCGCCCACCCCAGGACCTGGCCGACGAGTACACCCAGTACGGCCCCCTCAAGTCGGACACGGCCGACGCGGTGGTGGAGGTGCTCCGGCCCGTCCAGGAGCGGTTCCACGCGCTGCAGGACGACCCGGCGCACACCGCCGCGCTGTTGTCGCTGGGCGCGGCCAAGGCCGAGTCGGTCGCCGCAGGCGTGCTGGCCCGGGCCAAGGCCAACATCGGCCTCCTGCCCCGGGGCTGACCCCGGACCGGCCTGCATCCGCGGGGGACCGCTGGCTGGGCGGTGCGGGACCGGCCGACCCGCGTCCGGAGCCGGTGGGACCCCGTAGTGTCCCGGCCATGCCCGACGCGACGGCTGGTCCCGCTGCTGCCCTGGAGGTCGATGGCGACCTGGTCGCCACCTACCGTCCGGATGCAGCACAGGACCGTGCCGCGGCCCGCGACGTCGAGCCCGTCGGACCGGTCGGGGTGGTCGCAGCACACCTCCTGGTGACCTGGGCGGGCTGGTACGTCACCACGGAGAACCCGCAACTGGAGGCCGCGCTGGTGGCGGCCGGAGCCACCCTGGCCCGCCACGCCCACACCTACCGCTGGGAGCTCGCCTCCAGACCGCCCGACCCCCGGTGGGCCGATCCCCGACTCCCCGACGGCGTCACGCTGGTCCCCGTCGAGCGTCCGGTGGAGGAACTGGCCGCGCTCTCGGTCCGGGCCTACCCACCCGGCCATCCCGACCACCACGCGACGACGGTGGCGGGGGCGGCCGCCGAACTCCGGCCCCTGTTGGACGGCACCGAGGTGGGCGGGTTCATGCCCGCCCCCAGCCGACTGGCGATCCGGGACGGCCGGGTGGTGGCCGTGGCCCTGGTCAACCGGATCCCGGGTGACCCCGCGTCCGGTGGGCCGTGGGGAACCGAGCTGTTCCGGGAGCCCGGGCCCGACGGGGCCGGGCTCGGCGGCATCCTGCTGCGCCGCGCCCTGGCGGTGCTGGCGACAGCTGGTGAGGCGAGCCTGGGACTGGCCGTCACCGAGGGGAACCCGGCCCGGTCGCTGTACGAGCGGACGGGCTTCCGGCACACCGGCACCAGCCGTCGGCTGCTCGGCGTAGCCGTCCACCCCCGGCGAATAGGGGTCGTCGCGGACCTCAGAGGGCCGCGACGACCCCTCTTCGCCGGTCAGGTCAGAGCCGGTCGTCGTCGGCGGCGGCCAGGAGGCGGCCGGCGTCGACCGGAACGGTCCAGTCCTCCTCCGGCAGGTGGTGCTGGGCCGCCCACGCCACCACCCGCGGGTCGGAGCCCGCCAGGGACAGGAGGTCCGCACCCAGTTCCTCGTACTTCAGGTACAGGCCGACCTTTCGGGTGAAGCCCCGCGTGTCGGCCCAGTGCTCCGCCATGTCCCGACCCCCGACCCAGCCCGACAGCGTGGCCACCACGCGGCCGTAGGTGCCGAGGCCCGGCACCGTCTTGCCCACGTCATGGGTCAGGGCGGCGGCGAGGATCCACGCCGCGTCGGGATCGCCCTCGGCCAGGCCGACCCGGTCCAGGTGGGCCGTCACCGCCCGCGCCACCCCGATGGAGTGGCGCCGGTCGTTGGAGGACATCCTGTCGAACAGCCTGGCCTCGGCCTCGCCGAGGTACCCGTGGGCCCATGCCACGTCCTCCGCCGACGGGGCGGAGGACACCAGGGACCGTCCGAACCGGCGTGCCCGGTGCAGCGGGTGCAGGCTCACGTCGCCACCCTGCGCCGCGCCGGAGCGGGGATGGGCGGCGCGGTAGGCCTCGAACAGCCGGTCGGTGGCGACCCGGGTGTAGATCTGCGTGGTGCTCACCGACGCGTGGCCCAGGAGCTCCTGCACGGTGCGGATGTCCGCCCCGTGGTCGAGGAGGTGGGTGGCGCACGAGTGGCGCAGCACGTGGGGGCTCAGGTGGACCGACAGCCCGGCCTCCCGGCCCCGGCGCTGCAGGACCTCCCACGCGGCCTGACGGCCCAGCCGCCGGCCTCGGCTGCCCAGGAACACCGCGTCGGCGTCGTCCCTGGAGGCCCAGCGCACGGGCACCAGACCGGGGCGGCCCCGGTCCAGGTACTCGGCCATGGCCCGTGCCGCGGGCCGGCCCAGCGGGACGATGCGTTCCTTGGACCGCTTGCCGAACACCCGCACCAGGGCGGCGTCGAGGTCCACGTCGCCGAACCCCAGGCCGCACGCCTCCGACACGCGGATCCCGGTGCTGTACAGCAGCTCGAGCAGGGCCCGGTCCCGCAGGACCACGGGGTCGTCCTGCTCGGCGGCGGCCAGGGCGTCCAGCAGGGCGGTGACCTGGTGCTCGGACAGGGCCTTGGGCAGCGAGTCGGGGCGGCGGGGGGCCTCCGCGTCGGTGGCGGGGTCGCTGACCAGCACGCCCTCCGAGGCCAGGAAGCGGTGCATGGTACGCACTGCCACCAGCGTCCTGGTCACCGACGCCGCCGAGAGACCCTCGGCCCGAAGCGACGCCACGAACGCCTCCACGTCGGCGGGACCGGCCGTGCCCAACCCGGACCCCCGGGCGACCAGGAACGACTGGTACCGGCGCAGGTCGCGTCGGTACGCCGACAGGGTGTGGGTCGAGCGGCCCTTCTCCACCGTCAGGTGGGTCAGGAACGCCTCGGCCTCGATGGGCAGGTCGATGCCGGCCCACGGCGACTCCCGGGCCACCATCAGGACGATGCCGGCGGGCCGGCCAGGATCTGGTGGGCCAGCGTGAGGCCGATCACGGTCTTGGCGTCGGTGACCTCACCCGCCGCGATCATCGCCGGCGCGTCGGCCAGGGCGAACCGCTCGACGCTCAGGTACTCCTCCTCGATCCCCTGGCGGTCCGTGGCCGCAGCGGTGAGCGAGGTGCCCAGGAACACCAGGCTCTCCTCGTCGGAGAACCCGACGGAGTTGTGGAACCGGGCCAGGAGCCGCAACTCCCCCGCCACCAGGCCGACCTCCTCCGCCAGCTCCCGGCGTGCGGTCTCCTCCGGTGGCTCGTCGGCCACGTCGCGCTTGCCGGCAGGGATCTCCAGGAGGTGGGCGTCCAGCGCGGCCCGGTACTGGCGGACCAGCACCACCTGGCCGTCCCCGGTGACGGGGACCACCGACACGGCGCCGGGATGGCGCACCACGTCACGCTGGAACCTCGTGCCGTCGGGCGCCTCGAAGTCGGACCGGCACAGGGTGATGATGTGGCCGCGGTGCAGGACCTCGTCACCCAGGTGGCGGAAGCCCGTGTCCCGTGGCGGCGGGACGTCGGCCCCGGTCACGCCTCGCGGGCGACGGCGCCGGCGGAGGGCTCCCCCGCGGGAGCGGCATCCGCGGACCGGTCGACGGCCGAGGGCTCGTGCGACGCGTCGTCGGCCAGGGGGATCAGGTGGGGGTGGCGCCCCTCGGCCCGCTCCAGCGCGGCACCCACGAAGTCCCGGAACAACGGCGCGGGATTGGTGGGACGGCTCTTGAACTCGGGATGGGCCTGGGTGCCGACCCAGAAGGGGTGGCCCTCCAGCTCGATGAACTCCACCAGACGACCGTCCGGCGAGGTCCCGGAGCACCGGAACCCGGACCCGTCGAAGCGCCGCCGGTAGACGGGGTTGAACTCGTAGCGGTGCCGGTGGCGCTCGGACACCACGGTGGTGCCGTAGGCCTTGGCCACCTTGGAACCGGTCTCCAGCTGGGCGATGTAGGCCCCCAGCCGCATGGTGCCGCCCTTGTCGGTGACGTCACGCTGGGAGTCCATCAGGTCGATGACGGGATGGGGGGTCTGGGGGTCGAACTCGGTCGAGTTGGCCCCGGTCAGGCCCAGTGCGTTGCGGGCGTACTCCACCGTCATGACCTGCATGCCCAGGCACAGTCCCAGGCAGGGCAGGTCGTGCTCCCGGGCGTGGCCGGCGGCGGTGATCTTGCCCTCCACGCCCGCGCTCGCCGAACCCGCCCGGGATGACGATCCCGTCCAGGTCCCGCAACCGGTCCGCGGCGAGCAACCCCTCGACCTCCTCGGCCTGGATCCACTCGATCTGGACGTCGGCCCCGTGGTGGAAGCCGGCGTGCTTGAGTGCCTCCACCACCGACAGGTAGGCGTCGGGCAGCGAGACGTACTTGCCGATGATCCCCACCCGCACCGGGAACGTGGCCGCACCGACGCGGCGCACCAGGTCGTTCCACTCGGTCAGGTCGGGCTCCACCACCGGCAGGCCCAGGATGTCGCACACCACCCGGTCCAGGCCCTCCTCGTGGAGCACCAGGGGGATGTCGTACAGGCTGTCTGCGTCCGCGGCGTTCACGACCGCGTCCACCGGCACGTCGCACAGGGAGGAGATCTTGCGCTTGAGGTCGGCGGAGATCGCCACCTCGGACCGGCACACGATGGCGTCGGGCTGGATGCCCCGGCTGCGCAGCTCGGTGACCGAGTGCTGTGTGGGCTTGGTCTTCTGCTCGCCGGACGGCCCGATGAACGGCACCAGCGTGACGTGGACGTAGCAGACGTTCTGGCGGCCGACATCCAGACGGAACTGCCGGATGGCCTCCAGGAACGGGAGGATCTCGATGTCGCCGACGGTGCCACCGATCTCGGTGATGACCACGTCGGTCCCATCGAGGGCCAGGCGGGAGATGCGGCGCTTGATCTCGTCGGTGATGTGGGGGATGACCTGCACGGTCTTGCCCAGGTACTCGCCCCGCCGCTCGGCGGCCAGCACCGCCTGGTAGATCGACCCGGTGGTGGCGTTGGAGTCCCGGGTGAGGAACTCGTCGATGAACCGCTCGTAGTGGCCGAGGTCCAGGTCGGTCTCGCCACCGTCCTCGGTGACGAACACCTCGCCGTGCTCGAACGGGTTCATGGTGCCCGGATCCACGTTGATGTACGGGTCCAGCTTCTGCATCGTCACCCGCAGGCCCCGGGCCTTGAGGAGTCGTCCGAGCGAGGAGGCGGTGAGCCCCTTGCCGAGACTCGACGCCACGCCGCCGGTGACGAAGATGTGCTTTGCCACAGCCTCTCCTGCTGGTCGGTTCTGTTGAGGGTAGCGCGGGGTGCTCCCCCGGCCGTGCACCGCCGGGCAGGGCGCAGACGCCGCCGCCGGCTCAGTCGGGGCGGACGGACCCGAGGCGGTCGAACCACCGCAGCGGGGCGACCCGGTCGATGACCGTGCTGAAGGAGACGACCTCGCTGAGCAGGTTCAGGCCCACCAGGGCGCCGAGCACCACCCAGCGCACCCACGCCGCGGGCCCGGCGGCCAGTGCGGCCAACCCGCACAGGGCCCCGAGCGGGTTGGCGCCGGCATCTCCGAGCATGCAGCGCTCCCTGAGGTCCGCGGGGAGCAGCCCCAGCCCGGCGCCGATGCCGATGCCGGGGCCGAGCAGCGTGGGTGACCCCGCGACGAACGCGGTCAGCAGGAATGCCACCGAGGTCGCCTTGATCACCCGCCCCGGGGCCCGGTCCAACAGGTTGGCCAGGTTGGCGGCCAACGCGACGATGGCGCCGTCGCGCAGCGCACCGATGACCCCTTCATCGCCCCGGGCCAGGGACGCGGACACCACGACCCCCAGTGCGGCACCGCCCAGCAGCTTGACCATGCCGGAGGTGATCCGGCCCTGGGACAGGGCGCGGAGATGACCCCGGAACCCTCCCGACTGGCCCACACCGGCGATGTCGTCGAGCAGGCCCAGGAGGCTGAACCCGATGGCGGTGACCAGGGCGGAGCCCATCAGCTGGTCCCAGCTGGGATTGGTGCGGGTTCCCAGGAGGAGCAGCCGGTTGGCGCCGGCCACCAGGACCAGGACCACCGGGATCAGGACGCCGACGCCGGTGACGAGCGATGCTCCCCGGTAGTTCGTCCGCTGGAGCCCGTCGGCGGCGAACAGGTCCTGTCCGGCGGTCCAGAGCAGGCCGGCCAGCACCGCGCCGATGGCGACCCCCACCAATGACGAGATCATGCCTCCACCAACGCCGTGTCCCCGGACCGCCGGGTCGCCTCCGGCGAGCGGAGCGTGTCCAGCACCAGGTAGGCGGTGTAGGGCAGGGCGACGGTCAGCATCATGGCCGGGATGGCCACGCCGGAGTCGTTGAGGACCCAGGCCACGATGCCCAGGGTGAGGCCGGAGATCCCGAAGGCGCGGAACGACAGGTGGCGCTCGTTGATCCGGCGGAGCATGCGGTTGGGACGCCACGTCAGGTAGGCCAGGAACAACAGGGCGGCGGGGATCACCAGGGTCCACACGGTGGAGGTGAGGATGCTGATGTTGGCCTCCAGCTTGCGCTGCAGGATCACCGCCATGTCACCGTCGGCGACCTTGGCCGCGAACCGGCCCAGGTGGGTCCGCGACTCCGGTGGGCGTGAGAGGTCCAGGAGCGCGAACGCCACCAGCACCGCCACCGTGCCCACGCCGATCAGCGCCACCAGGCGGAGCCTGATGCGCCGGCCCGAGAGCAGCAGCGTGCACACGGCGAAGGCCGGGACCGACGCCAGCACCCCACCCACGTCGGCGCCGAACATGGGCGCACCGTCCAGCACCACGACCGCGGACAGGAACACGACGAGGACGACGGTCCGACCCCGGCCCACGGTCGCCGGGCGCAGGCGGCCCCAGAGCTCCCACCCGGCGGTGGCGACCACGAGCGTGGAGATGGTGAGCAACGAGAAGGCCTGGTTCCCGTACCCGGCGAACCGTCCCGCCACGATGGGCGAGTAGCCGAACACGGTGTTCAGCTGGAGGCCGCCGCCGGCGACGATGTCCACCGCGAGCACCCCGACGCACAGGCCCGCCAACAACAACGGCGGGACCAGCGGATCGACCCGGCGCCCCGTTCGCGCCACCAGCGCCACCAGCACCGACCCGGCCAGGATGGCAAGGCCGAAGGACGCGGGCACGAACGGGCCGTAGGGCGCCAGGCCCGACAGGTAGGCCACGGACGGGACCGCCATCACCACCAGGGCCAGGACCTCCAGCTGCGGTGCCCAGTCGTTGCGCCGGCTGATGCACCAGGTCACCAGGAGCAGCAGGATGACGAGCAGCAGGATGAAGCCCACGGTGACGGGTCCGGTGGCCTGGTCACGGAAGACCGCCCGCTCGTTGGCCCGGACCATGGCATCGACGCGGTCCTGCAGCGACGCGTCGGACGCCGTGGTCGATGCCGGCGTGTCGTTCATGGCGTCCGGACGCTCCAGGCCCAGGCGGGCCAGGATGGTCGGGGCCAGGTCGGTCAGCGTGATGAACCCGTCGCGCCGGGTCGTGGGTGACTGGGACCATCCCCGGTCCAGGCCCGGTCCACGCATGCCGAACACGGTGAGCTGTTCCTTCTCCAGCGGGGCGGTCGGGGCCACCACCATCACCAGGTCCGAGTCCAGGTCGACCTTCGACAGCAGCGCTCCGAAGAGGGCGTCGCTGTCCTGCAGCGCGCGCCGGAACTGGGCGTCCCCCTGCTCGGCGGTGCTCTGGGCCCGGGCCTGCTCGGCCCGCTCCAGGTCGGACAGCTCCGCCACCACCACGGTCGCGGTCCGCCACGCCTCCCCCACCGAGGCCAGGTAGGCCGCTGGATCGAGCCGGATGCCGAAGGGTGCGGTCTCGTCGGCCACCAGCAGGGACGACCCGACGTTGCCGACCGCGACCTGGCCCGAGCTGTCGGCCGCCGCGAGGGCGACGTCACGCCGGACGCCGTCGACCAGGGTCTCGTCCGCATTGCCCACCACGCCGGTGGTCCGGCCGTCCTCCCCCAGGGCGCGGGCCAGTGAACCCGGGACCGCGCCGTAGAGCAGGTCCTCGTTCCTGGTGACCTGTTCCGGCATGGACAGGGCCAGGACCTCGCCGCTCGGCACCTCACCGGTGCGGCGCTGGAACACCGCCGCGGCGGGACCGGCGGGGGTTGACTCCGCGGCGTTGGCCGCCTCTCCGGCGCTGGCGGGGTCCAGGCTGTCGGCCCGGTTGCCGGCACCGATGGTCAGGTACGCGCCGGCACTGTCGGTGCGGGGGCCGACGGTCCGGGTGCTGAGCGATGCCACCGCGGCGCCGTCCAGGAACTCCCAGAGCTCGGGGGTGAGGGAGCGGTCGAGCTGGTCCCACGTGACCCGGGGCAGGGTCACGACCAACACCTTCCCGGGCTCGCCGGCCCGGGGCTCGCCGGCCCCGGCCGGGGCGGGGCCCAGGGCGGCGACGGCGACGGCGACGATCAGGCCCACCAGCGCTGCGGTCCGTCCCGGCCGGCGCGTCACGCCAGCTCCCGGTAGACGGCCAGCACCTGGTCCACCAGCGTGTCGGGGTCGAACAGTGCACGGGCCCGTCCGCTCCCGGCCGCACCGGTGGCCCGGGCCCGCTCCGGGTCCCCGAGCAGAGCGAGCAGCTCGGTGGCCACGGCGTCGTGGTCGCCGATGGCCACCACCGCTCCACCGGCGCCGTCGCCCAGCAGGTCGGGCGCCATCCCCACCGCCGTGCTCACCACCGGCACGCCCAGCTGCATCGCCTCGGCCAGCACCAATGGGATGGCCTCCCACACCGAGGTGAGGACCATCACGTCGGACGCGGCGATCTGGTCGACGGCATGGGGGCTGAAGCCGGCCAGGATCACCGAGTCGGCCACGCCGAGCCGGGCGGTCAGCCCCTCCAGCTCGGCCCGCTGCGGACCGTCCCCGACGATCGCCAGACGCGCCTCCGGACGCGCTGCCGCGACGGCGGCCCAGGCCCGTACCAGGGTGGTCAGGTCCTTCTGGGGATGGAGTCGGGAGACGCACACCACCAGAGGAGTGTCGTCGCTGACGCCGAGCTCATGGCGGACCTCGGCCCGGGAGCGGCCCGGTACGGGCGGCGGGGAGGCGGGGACGACCACCCGAAGGCGGTCCGGGCCGACCACCCCGGACAGGGCGTCGCCCATGGCCGGCGTGGGTGCGATCACGCGGTCGGCCCGGCGGATCACGACCCGTTCCAGCACCCGCTGCAGGCCGGCGGCCCGACCGGCGGCCTCGTCCAGGACGACGTTGTGCAGCGTCAGCACCACCGGCACGCGTCGCCCGACCGCGACCCATCCCGCCTTGAGGCCGTGGGCGTGCACCAGGTCGGCGTCGGCTGCGGGACCGCGCAGCGCCCGGCGGGCGGCGAGGAGGCCGGCGGGCGACATCCCGGACGGCACCGGTACGACCGCGGCCTGGGGACCGAGCCCCTGCATCACGCCGGCCGGCCCGACGACGGGGGCCGCCACGCCGCGCTCCTCCAGCCCGGTGGCCAGCGTGGCCACGTGGACCCGGATCCCACCGGTCGACGGCCCGAGCACCTGCAGCGCCCTCATGTGACCCCCGGGCGTCCCGGGTCGCCACCCAACGAGCGCAGCGTCCGGGTGGGGCTGGGCCCGCCGAGCGCCCACATCGCCGCCAGGGTCACGCCGGCCACCACGGCCGCGCCGGCCACCAGGGACAGCACCTCGCCGACGGTGCCGGTGGCATCGACCGATCGGACCAGCCAGGTACGCCGCGGCTCCGGCCAGGGCGGCTGCCACCACCGTGCGGGCCAGCGGGATGCCCACCCGGGGCACGACGGCGCCCTCCTCGTGCACCCTGCTCCGGACGGCGACGGCGAGGAGGACGGCCCCCACGGTCTGGGCCAGGCCGTAGCCCACGCCGATGACCGTGATCCGGTCCGCCCGGGGTGCCACCGCGACCAGGCCGAAGAGGGCCACGGTGCCGACCACTCCCGCCGCGGCGTTGGCCAGGGTGGGGGTCCGGGTGTTGCCGTAGGCGTAGCTGACCCGCGTCAGGAACAGCAGCATCGAGAACCCGGGCAGGCCGACCGCGAACCCGGCGATCGCCCCGGCGACCTCGGCCGAGCGGCCGGAGGCGTTGCCGAGGGCCACCAGCTGGGACAACGGCACCGCCAGGGCGGCCAGCGCCACCGCGGAGGCGACCGTGAAGAGGGCGATGGAGCGCGTGGCCCGGGCGACCTCGTCGCCGAACCCCTGCCACTCGGCACCGTGGGCGTAGCGGGTGAGTGCCGGGAAGGCGGTGGTGAACACGGGCACCGCGAACAGGGAGTTGGGCAGCATGAACAGGACGAAGGCCAGTTGGTAGACCACCACGCCGCCCTCCACGCCGTTGGACAGGTACAGGACCACCACCAGCAGGATCTGGGTGACGGCGAGGAACCCGGCTGCCCACAGGCCCTGGCGGGCGAGCCGGCGCAGCACCGGGTGGTGCAGGTCCAGCCGGGGGCGGATCGGGTACCCCACGCGCCGGGCGCCGATGACCGGCACCAGGGTGAACGCCACCACGCCCAGGGTCGTGCCGACGGCCAGGACGAGCTTCTCGGGTGTGGTCAGGTCCAGGCTGGGCGGTGCGCCGCCGCGCATGAGGGCGAAGACGATGTAGACCCCGATGACGATGATGTTGTTGACCGTCGGGGCGAACACCGGCAGGGCGAAGTGGCCCGTGGCGTTCAGGACGGCGGTGGCCACCAGGCTGGCGGCGTAGAAGAGGATCTGGGGCAGGAAGAACCAGAGGAGGAAGGTCCCGAGCTGGACCTGGGCCTCCGCCACCGCGGGATCGTCCACGCCGGAGACCAGGAGCCGCATGATCCAGGGGGCGGCGATCATCCCGGCCGCGACGACGGCGGCCAGGATCGACAGCATGGCGCCCAGGACCACGCCCGCGGTCCGCTCCGCCTCCTCCCGGCTGGTGCGGTCGACCGCGTCGACCATCACCGGCACCAGGACCGCCTGCAGCACACCGGCGGCGAACAGCTCGAACAGGATGTTCGGCACCGTGTTGGCGGACTGGTAGGTGTTGCCCAGGTACGAGGTGCCGAGCACCGCGGCCACCACCACGACGCGTGCGAACCCGGTGGCCCGGCTCACCACCGTCAGCAGCGACATCCGGGCCGCGTCCCGGTTCCGCCTGGCCAGGACGGCGTCCGCCGACCCTCCCTCCCGGTCCACCTCAGGCCCGCTCCACGGGAAGGTGGACTCATCCGGCGGGCACCGTCGGGAACGGTGCGGTGGCCGCGGTCCCGGTGCCGTAGTGGCCCACCAGGCCGTCGTCGCGCTGCTGGGCGATGGCGTAGACCAGGGACAACCGGCCGAACGCCTCGTCGAGGTCGTCCACGGTGCTCAGGCGGTCGGCCAGGTCGCCCTCCCGCAGGTCGGTCAGGATCGCGCCGCGCTCGGGCTGGCCCTCGGTGGTGGTCGTGGCCTCGCCGTCGGCACGGCTCGGCCACGCCTCCGCCACGGTGACCGTGGCCGGTGCGGTCCGGGCCGTGGAGGTGGCCAGCGGCACCATGACGTCGGCCGCGTCCACCACGGTGTCGTCGCCCAGCACCATCACGTAGCGCACCCCGGTCACGGCGGGGAAGGCGGCGTCGGCCGGGGCGCCGGCGGCGTCCACGGTGATCAGCCCCAGGTCGGCCAGCGCCGTCAGGTAGGCACGCGCCGAGGCGACGTCCTCCGGACCGGCCACCACCACGGTGCCGTCCGGCGTGGTGGTCGGGATGGTCGGGGGCACCGTGGTGGCGCCGGCGTCCGTCGTCGTGGTGGTTCCCCCACCCGCCCCACCCGGCTCCGCGGCCAGCAGGGCCAGGGCCGTGCCCAGGTCGTCCACGACCGCATCGCGGACCTCGCCCACCTCGCCGGTGCGGAACCCCAGCCGGTCCCGCACCCGCCGGAGCACGCCCTCGTCCTCCAGCCCGATCGCAGGCTGCAGCCTGACCGTTCCGCTCAGCACCGCGTCGGAGGCGGCCAGGGTCGTGCGGGCGCTGTCCAGCACGTCGCCGGGGATCCCGTCCGAGGTCACGATCACGACGGGCTGCTCGCTGAGCCGGCCCGCCACGGCCTCGCTGTCCGGGCCGGACAGCGCGCCGGCCTGGCCGTCCACCTCGCTCAGCTGGTCCGCGGTGGCATCCAGCTCGGCACCACGCCGGCGGTACCCCTCGTCCAGGTCGTCCACCCGCCCCCGCAGCGAGTCCACCGTGGCACGGTCCACGAACGACGCACCCATGGCCACGCCCACGCCCAGGGCCAGGAACACCGCCACCAGGCTGATGAGGTGGAACCGGAAGTTGATCACGTGACTCCTCCCACGGCGCTGCCGAGCAGGCCGGGTGCACTGCCGGCCATGCCGGTCAGGAGCACCCAGTTGGCGCGGATGAGCAGGCGGATGGGCTCGCTGATGAGGACGATGACGGCCATGGCGAACAGCGCGGCGAAGACCAGCAGCAGCAGGTCACGCTTGCGCACCCGTCGCTGGTAGAGCCGGCTCACGCCCTTGGCGTCCACCAGGATCGGGCCGACCTTGATCCGCGTGAGCATGGTGGAGGCCATGCCGGCGCGGCCCTTGTCGAGGAAGTCGACCATGGAGGTGTGGGTGCCGACGGCGACGATGAGCTCCGCACCCAGCTCGAAGGCCATCAGCATGGCGATGTCCTCGCTGGTCCCCGACGCCCGGAACAGGTGGTGGTCCAGGCCGAGCTCGTCGAGGCGTTCGGCCCCCGGCGCCCGTCCGTCGCGGTAGGCGTGCACCACCAGCTGGGCGCCGCAGCGCAGGGCCTGCTCGGACACCGAGTCCATGTCCCCGATGATCACGTCGGGCGTGACGCCCCTCGTCGAGGAGGGCGTCGGCCCCGCCGTCGACGCCGATCAGCACCGGTCGCATCTCGCGCGAGGTAGCCCGTCCGGCGCAGCAGCGACGAGGTCCTCCTTGTAGTCGCTGCCCCGCACCACGATGAGGACCTGGCGACCGTTCCAGTCGACGCCCAGGTCCGGCATCTCCAGGTCGTCCTCGAGCAGGTCGCGGTTGTGCTCGACGTACTCGACGGTGTTCTCGACGAAGCGGTTGAGCTCGGCGCCCATCCGGCTCCGGCTCACCTCGTGGACGGCCAGCATCGACGGCCTCGTCCTGGCGCATGCCCGGACGCGACCTGGTCCTGGCCGAGGAGGACGTCGCCCCCGGCCACGGTGACCACGTCGTCCTCGGCCAGCCGCTCCATGACGGCGGGGCCGAGGTCGTCGACGAGCGGGATCCCGGCCCGCAACAGCAGCAACGGTCCGTCGTTCGGGTACCGACCGGTGGATGACGACGACACGTTCAGCACCGCGCCGGGCTGGGCCGCCACCAGGCTCTCCGCCGCGATCCGGTCCAGGTCCTCGTGGTCGATCACGGCGATGTCGCCGGGGCGGAGGCGTGTCACCAGCCGCTTGGTCCGGTGGTCGATGCGGACCGGCCCCACCACGGTGCCCGGCCCATCGGCCGTGCCCGCGGTCCCCCGGCGGCGGAACATGCCGGCCATCAACGCCCCCGTTGCCGGGCGGCGGTGCCGAGCAACTCCTCGGCGTGCTCCCGCGCGGTGGCCGACCGGGGCGAGCCGGACAGCATGCGGGACAGCTCCACCACGCGGCCGGCGTCGTCGAGCGGCTCCACGTCGGTCACCGTGGTGGTGTCGTCGCTGCGCTTGGTCACGCACAGCTGGTGGTCGGCGAAGGCCGCGACCTGGGGCAGGTGGGTGACCACCAGCACCTGGGTGTCCCTGCCCAGGCGGGCCAGCGAGCGACCCACGGCCAGGGCTGCCTCGCCACCGATGCCGGCGTCGACCTCGTCGAAGACCATGGTGGGCGGCCCGCCCGACAGCACCAGGCGCAGCGCCAGCATGACGCGGCTCAGCTCGCCACCGGAGGCGACGCGGGCCAGTCCTCCGGGCTCGGTGCCCGGGTTCGTGGCCAGGCGGAACTCGACCGCGTCGCCCGCGCCGGGGAGCTCGGGGGTGTCGGCCACCTCGATCTCCACCCGGCTGCCGGGCAGCGCGAGGTCCCCCAGGAGGCCCGCGACCTGGGCCGCCAGGTCCGGTGCACCTGCCCGCCGGGCCCGGCCCACCCGCTCGGACTCCTCGGCCAACGCCGCGTCCGCCGCGACGATCTCCGCCTCGACGGCGGCCCGCGCCGCGTCCACCGAGGTGAGCTCCTCCAGGCGTTCCCCGGCGCGTGCCGCGTGCTCGAGCACGTCCTCCACCCGTTCGCCGTACTTGCGGCGGAGCTCCACCAGGGCGTGGCGACGGGACCGCACCTCGTCCAGGCGCTCGTCGTCGGGTTCCACCGTCTCGGCCACCGAGCGCAGCTCGGAGGCGACGTCGGACAGCTCCGCCTCGGCGTCACGGAGGCGGTCCACGAGCGGCGCGAACGGCTGGCGGCCGTCCAGCGACGCGAGGGCGCGGGCCAGGCGCGTCCAGCACGCCGCCCTCCGAACCCAGCAGGTCCTGCGCCTGCTCCGCGGCCTCCCGGTGGGCCACGGCATCGGCCAGGAGGTCCTCCTCGGCCGCCAGGCGTTCGTCCTCGCCGACCTCGGGGGCCACGGCGTCGATCTCGTCCAACTGGTAGCGGAGCAGGTCGATCTCACGGGCCCGTGCTCGCTCGTCGCCGCCCAGGTCCTCGAGCCGTCGCCGCAGGTCCAGCACCTGGCGCCGCGCCGCCCGCAGCGGGGCGGGATCGACGCCTGCGGAGCGGTCCAGGGCCTCACGCTGGGCCCGTGTGTGCAGCAGGGACTGCTGGGCGTGCTGGCCGTGGATCTCCAGCAGGGCGGCCGACAGCTCGGCCAGGCCGGCGGCGGTGCTCAGCTCGCCGTTCACGTAGGCCCGGGACCGGCCCTGGGCCGGAACCACCCGCTTGAGGACCCACTCGGTGTCCCCGACCGCGAACAGCCCCTCCACCACGGCCTCGTCGGCGCCGGTGCGGACCCGGGTCGGGTCGGCCCGTCCCCCGCCCAGCAGCTCCAGCGCCTCCACCACCATCGTCTTGCCGGCGCCGGTCTCTCCCGTGAGCGCGGTCAGGCCCGGTTGGACGGGGATCCGGGCCTCGGCGATGACACCGAGGTTGCGGACGGCAAGTTCGACCAGCATGACCGCCCGAGCGTAGAGGACCGCAGGCACGGCCTTCCGTACCCCGGAGGCCGGGCCGGGGACGTCCTCAGCGAACGCCCAGGCCGAACTTGGTGCGGAGCACGGCGTGGAAGTCCCGCTCCCCGAAGGTGACCAGCCGGGCCGGACGGTCGCTGGCGTGGCACTCCACCACGTCGCCGGGCGACAGGCGTTCCCCGGCCCGGCCGTCCACGGACACCCCGGCGTCCCGGTCGCCGGCCACCGTGACCCGGATGTGGCAGTCGGGACGCAGCACCATCGACCGGTCGAACAGCATGTGCGCCGCCACCGGTGCCATCAGCACGGCACGGTGACGGGGGTCCACGATCGGGCCCCGCACGCTGAAGGCGTAGGCGGTGGAACCGGTCGGCGTGGCCAGGATCAGACCGTCGGCCACGTAGGAGGTGAAGGGCCGGCCGTCCAGCTCCACGTCCAGGCGCACCGTCCGGCCCATCTCGGACTTCTCCACCACGGCCTCGTTGAGGGCGCCCAGTCGTTCCGGCTCGGCCCCGGCCCGGCGAACGGTGACGTCGAGGCGCATGCGCTCCTCCAGGGACGAGCTACCGGCCAGGAACCGCTTGAGGGCGACGGTGACCCCCGACGGCTCCACCTCGGTCAGGTAGCCGAGCTGGCCCAGGTTGACGCCCAGCACCGGGACGTCCTCCGGCGCGGCCAGGTCCACCGCCCGGAGCATGGTGCCGTCGCCGCCCAGGCTCAGCACCAGGTCCAGCCCGGCCGCCAGGTCCGGCCCCGGCACGCCCAGGTCGGGCCGCCCGACGTCCTGCGCGTCCTCCGTCCCCAGCCGGACCTCGTGACCGCGCTCGAGCAGCCAGTCGATGGTGGTCGCCGCCAGTTCGGCGGCCCGGCCCCGGTGCAGGACCAGCCCGATGGCGCTCACGACGACCCGTCGGTGGCCGCGGCCAGGTCCACGACCCCGTCGAGGGCGGCGAGGTCGGCGTGGCCGTCGCCCGGGCCGGGCCGGTGCCGACGCAGGTGCAGCAGGAACTCGGTGTTGCCGTCGGCGCCGCGCAGGGGGGAGACCATCACCCCCATCATGGACGCTCCTGCCTCGTTCGCGGCGTCCAGCACCCGTCCCAGGGACGACCGCCACACCGCCGGGTCGGTGATGACGCCCCGGCCCTTGCTGGCCTCGGCCCGCCCCGCCTCGAACTGCGGCTTCACGAGCAGCGACCAGCCAGGCCCCGGGTCGGCAGCACCGGACCAGGACATCGAGGACGGTGGTGAGGGAGATGAAGGACAGGTCGGCAACGGCGGCCCCGAACGGACCGAGCACCTCGGGGTCCACGTGGCGCAGGTTGGTGCGCTCCACGACGCTGACCCGGTCGTCGCCCCTGAGGCGTTCGTGGATCTGGCCGTGGCCGACGTCGAGCGCCACCACGTGGGCCGCGCCCCGCTGCAGGAGGCAGTCGGTGAAGCCGCCGGTGGACGCGCCGGCGTCGAGCACCCGCAGGCCCGGACGGGTCCAGGCCGAACCGCTCCAGCGCACCGTCGAGCTTCTCCCCGCCCCGTCCCACGAAGCGGGGCCGTTCACCCTGGACCAGCACCGGTTCACCGGCATCGACCAGGCGGGCGGGCTTGAGCGCCGGAGCTCCGGACACCCTGACGCGGCCGGACTCCACCAACTCCCGGGCCTGGGTCCGGCCGGTGGCCAGGCCCCGGCGGACCAGTTCCGCGTCCAGGCGTCGGCGCACCGTTGGAGCCTAACGGGCCAGCTGGTCCACGAGGCGGGCCAGGTCGGGGGCGACGGCGGCACAGTCGACGTCCAGCGGCAGGTCCGCCTCCGTGGTGACCCCGCTCAGCACCAGCCCGAAGTCCCATCCCAGTTCCAGCGCCAGCCGGCCGTCGGTGCCGCCCTTGTCCCCCACCACCACGCCGTGGCCCGGGAACCGGGAGCGGATCAGGTGCGCCATCGGCGGGTAGGGCTTCCCGGCCACGGTCGCGACGGCACCGGACGCAGCCTCCACCGCGGCCAGGATGGCGCCGCAGCCCGGATGGATGCCCTCTGCTCCGGGGAAGGTCCGGTCGTCGTTGGACGCCAGGAGCCGGGCGCCGGCGCGGACAGCGGCCGCAGTGCGGTCGAGCCGGCCGTAGTCGATGTCGCGGGCCAGGCCCACGACCACCGCGTCGACGGCCTCGCCCCCGGTCGCCGGGTCCCCGGCGTCCAGCACCTCGGCCCCGGCGTCGGCAAGGGCGTCCCGGAGCCCGGCCCCGCCCAGGCACAGGACCCGCTCGCCCGCCGACACCAGGGCGACCACCGCGTCCGCGGAGGTGACCACCTCGCATCCGGGCGGCACGCCCTGTGACACCAGGCGCTGCGCCCGGCGGCGTCCGGACTCGGCGGAGTTGTTCGTGCAGAACACCACGCGGTCACCCCGCTCCAGCAGGCGGCCGACCGCCGCGGCCGATCCCGGGATCGGCACCCGGCCCCGCCACATCACGCCGTCCAGGTCGATCACCCAGTTCGTCACGGTGCCCACCCTCGCACACCGCCCCGGGCCGGCCGGCCAACGGTTGCCGGCGGAATGGTCACCGCCCGCGGTCCTGTGGAATCCTGTCGCCCGATCGCGGGGCACGGGGAACGTGCCCGGAGCAGGGGACCGGGAGGAGCTCTCATGGACGAGCAGCAGTTCAACAAGGTGAAGAACGACGCCGGATTCATCGCGGCGCTGGACCAGAGCGGCGGCAGCACGCCCAAGGCCCTCAAGCTCTACGGCATCGAGGAGGACGCCTACTCCGGCGACGAGGAGATGTTCGACCTCATCCACCAGATGCGGAGCCGGATCATCACCAGCCCGAGCTTCGACGGGGACCGGGTCCTGGGTGCCATCCTCTTCGAGGCCACCATGGACCGCCAGGTGGAGGGCAAGGACACCGCCCAGTACCTGTGGGAGGTCAAGCACGTCGTGCCGTTCCTCAAGGTGGACAAGGGCCTGGAGGACGAGGCCGACGGCGTGCAGCTCATGAAGCCCATGCCGGACCTGGACGCCCTGCTGGCCCGGGCCGTGGCCAAGGGCGTCTTCGGCACCAAGATGCGCTCCGTCATCAAGGAGGCCAACGCCGCCGGCGTCGCCGCCGTGGTGGACCAGCAGTTCGAGGTGGGCCGCCAGATCCTGGCCGCCGGCCTGGTCCCGATCATCGAGCCCGAGGTGGACATCCACAGCGCCACCAAGGCCGAGGCCGAGCAGCAGCTGGAGGCCGCCATCCTGGCCCAGCTCGACGCCCTGACCGACGGTCAGCAGGTGATGCTGAAGCTCACCCTGCCGGAGACGGACGGGTTCTACACCTCGCTGGTGGAGCACCCGGGCGTCCTGCGGGTGGTCGCCCTGTCGGGCGGGTACAGCCGGGCCGAGGCCAACGAGCGCCTGGCCCGCAACCACGGCATGATCGCCAGCTTCTCCCGTGCCCTGACCGAGGGCCTGTCCGCCCAGCAGAGCGACGCCGAGTTCGACGCCGCCCTCGACGCGTCCATCGGCAGCATCTTCCAGGCGTCCACCACCTGAGGCTGGTTCAGTCCAGGTTGGAGGCGCGCTCCGCCGCATCCAGGAAGTCGGGCTCGGCCCTGGCGATCTGGGCGAACAGCGAACGGGACTGGGGCAGGTCACCCGCACGCTCGTACAGGTCCGCCAGGGCGTAGGCGCGCCGGAGGTGGTGCTCCATGGGGCGCTTCGGGAACCGGAACCCCTTGCTCAACAGGGCGATGGCGTCGGCCAGCTTCCCCTGGTCGGCCAGCGCCCCGGCGGCCACGATGCGGCCCTCCACCACCAGCTCACCCGACGGGGACGCGGTGCGGAGCTCGTCCCAGAGCTCCTCGACCTTGCCGTACTGACCCAACGCCCGCCGGCAGTCCGCCAGCACCGGGTGCTGCTCGGTGCTGCCCCCGGTCAGTGACACGAAGGCGTCCAGCTGGGTCGCAGCATCCCTCCACCGGCCGAGTCGGTACAGCGTGAGCCCCAGGAGCTCACGGCCCTCGGGGAGGTCGGGAACCTCCTCGACGATGGGGGCCAGGATCCTCCGGGCGTCGGTGTAGCGCTCGGCGGCGAACGCCGTGGCGGCGTCGGAGAGGCGACCTTCCAGGCGGGCGGCACGCTGGGCGCCCACCAGGCCCACCAGCTGCGGCGCCTTCACGGTGACCGCGCCGGCAGGCTTCCGGGGCCGGGATCGCCGCGGCTTGCGCCCGGGCTGCACAGAGCCCTCGTCGATCCACACCTCCGGCTCCGGCTGGATGCTGGGGGCCGGAGGGCCCTGGGGCTTGGAGCGCTGTGGTCCCCGGGGCGGCACCGGACGCCGGTCGGCCGAGGGCCGACCGGTCCCCGCCCGGCGGTCACTGCGACTCGACGGCGCTCCGGAGCGGGACGGTCCCCCGGAACGGGACGGTCCCCCGGAACGGGACGGTCCCCCGGAACGCGACCCGCCGGGCTTGGCGCTGCCACGACGCGGCCCGGCCGGGCCGGAGGACCGACGGGCGGGGGGACGATCGGACGGCATGGCAGGAACACCTCGGAACGGGATCGGAGCGGCCACGGTACAGGGACCGGGGCGCTGCCGGTGCAGTCGGGACCGGGCACCCGGACCACGACGTGAAAAATGGAGCAGGGGGAGGTGTTTCCACCTCCCCCTGCGAGAAATCCGGCGGCGTCCTACTCTCCCAGGGACAATCGTCCCAAGTACCATCGGCGCTGGAGGGCTTAACTTCCGTGTTCGGGATGGGAACGGGTGTGACCCCTCCGCTCTGGCCACCGAAATCTGTTGTCAACTGACGAGCGGGGGCCCCACGCAGGGGCCGGCGCACACTCGAGGACTTCATAGCGAGCACGAACGGCTTTGTACGAACCCAAGCCCTCGGCCGATTAGTACCGGTCAGCTGAACGCATTACTGCGCGTACACTTCCGGCCTATCAACGTGGTGGTCTACCACGGGCCTTACCAGGTTAACCCTGTGGGTGGACTCATCTTGGAAGGGGCTTCCCGCTTAGATGCTTTCAGCGGTTATCCCGTCCGTAGGTCGCTAACCAGCCGTGCCCTTGGCAGGACAACTGGCACACGAGAGCTACGTCCATCCCGGTCCTCTCGTACTAGGGATAGCTTTCCTCAATCCACCTCCGGCTGCAGAGGATAGGGACCGAACTGTCTCACGACGTTCTAAACCCAGCTCGCGTACCGCTTTAATGGGCGAACAGCCCAACCCTTGGGACCTGCTTCAGCCCCAGGATGCGATGAGCCGACATCGAGGTGCCAAACCTTCCCGTCGATATGGACTCTTGGGGAAGATTAGCCTGTTATCCCCGGGGTACCTTTTATCCGTTGAGCGACGGCGCTTCCACACGCAACCGCCGGATCACTATGCCCAGCTTTCGCTCCTGCTCGACGTGTCAGTCTCGCAGTCAAGCTCCCTTTTGCCATTGCACTCGACGCCTGATTGCCAACCAGGCTGAGGGAACCTTTGGGCGCCTCCGTTACTCTTTAGGAGGCGACCGCCCCAGTCAAACTACCCGCCTGACGCTGTTCCCGGTCCGGATAACGGACCTGGGTTAGAGCCTCGCCATACGCAGGGTGGTATTTCAAGGTTGACTCCACACTGGCTAGCGCCAATGCTTCCTAGTCTCCCACCTATCCTACACAACGCATAACAAAACCCAACATCAGGTTGCAGTAAAGGTCCACGGGGTCTTTCCGTCCTTCTGCAGCTAACGAGCATCTTTACTCGTACTTCAATTTCGCTGGGTCAGTGGTTGAGACAGTTGGGAAGTCGTTACGCCATTCGTGCAGGTCGGAACTTACCCGACAAGGAATTTCGCTACCTTAGGACCGTTATAGTTACGGCCGCCGTTTACTGGGGCTTAGGTTCAGAGCTTCGCCCGAAGGCTGACCCTTCCCCGTAACCTTCCAGCACCGGGCAGGCGTCACAGCGTATACAGCGCCTTACGGCTTCGCACGCTGCTGTGTTTTTAGTAAACAGTCGCTTCCCACAATTCTGTGCCACCTCTTCGAGCTCCGGCAGCAAGTGCCTTCACCCTAATGAGGTCCTCCTTCTCCCGAAGTTACGGAGGCATTTTGCCGAGTTCCTTAACCACTGTTCTCCCAATCGCCTTGGTATTCTCTACCTGTCCACCTGTGTTGGTTTGGGGTACGGGCACCACATGAACTCACCGCTAGGCTTTTCTCGGCAGCATAGGATCAATGACTTCCCCTGAAGCGGGTCCGTATCACGTCTCAGACATCATGAGGCCCGGATTTGCCTGGTCCTCGTCCTACTCGCTTACCCCGGGACAACCATCGCCCGGGATCATCTACCTTCCTGCGTCCCCCTACGGCTTTCCGCCTACAAGTGGGTCGGTTCGTGACGGCCGAAGCCGGCACAGCCCCTTAGCAACTCGAAATTGGAATGGGCGCGCATGTGGTGGTACCGGAATATCAACCGGTTGTGCATCGGCTACGCCTCTCGGCCTCGCCTTAGCTCCCGACTCACCCTGGGTGGATTAGCCTTCCCCAGGAACCCTTGGACATCCGGCGGAGGGGTTTCTCACCCCTCTTTCGCTACTCATGCCAGCATTCTCACTCGACCACGCTCCACGACCGGTCACCCTGCCGCTTCACTGCGAGATCGACGCTCCGCTACCGCTCGATCAAAGATCGAACCCGTGGCTTCGGTACCAGACTTGAGCCCCGTTACATTGTCCGCGCAAGACCACTCGACCAGTGAGCTGTTACGCACTCTTTCAAGGGTGGCTGCTTCTAAGCCAACCTCCTGGCTGTCTTCGCAATCTCACATCGTTTACCACTTAGTCTGGATTTCGGGACCTTAGCCGACGGTCTGGGCTGTTTCCCTCTCGACCCCGAAGCTCATCCCCCGGGGTCTCACTGCTGCGCTCTGGATCCATGGCATTCGGAGTTTGGTTGGGTTCGGTAAGCTTGTGGGCCCCCTAGCCCATCCAGTGCTCTACCTCCATGGATGAACACGCAACGCTGCACCTAAATGCATTTCGCGGAGAACCAGCTATCACCGAGTTTGCTTGGCCTTTCACCCCTATCCACAGGTCATCCGCCCAGTTTTCAACCTAGGTCGGTTCGCGCCTCCACGGGGTCTTACCCCCGCTTCACACTGCCCATGGATAGATCACTCGGCTTCGGGTCTGCAGCATGCGACTGTACGCCCTATTCAGACTCGCTTTCGCTCCGGCTTCCCCTCACGGGTTAACCTCGCCACATACCGCAACTCGCTGGCTCATTCTTCAAAAGGCACGCCATCGCCCGGCCGAAGCCAGGCTTTGACTGCTTGTAGACCAACGGTTTCAGGGACTATTTCACTCCCCTCCCGGGGTACTTTTCACCTTTCCCTCACGGTACTAGTTCACTATCGGTCGACAAGGAATACTTAGCCTTACGAGGTGGTCCTCGCAGATTCACGCCGACTTTCTCGGATTCGGCGTTACTCGGGAACATCGATCAGAGACTGCATACGTTTCGTGTACGGGGCCGTTACCCTCTGTGGCTCGACTTTCCAGACGATTCCACTACGTAGCAGTTTTGTAACTCTGTGGGGGGCCGACGCGCCCCCTATCAAGTCCCACAACCCCGGACTGGCAACGCCGTCGGGCTATCACACCAGTTCGGTTTAGGCTCATCCGCGTTCGCTCGCCGCTACTTACGGAGTCGTTGTTACTTTCCATTCCTCAGGGTACTTAGATGTTTCAGTTCCCCTGGTTCCCTCTACCCGCCCTATGTGTTCAGGCGGGAGTCACACCCCATGACGGGTGCGGGGTTTCCCCATTCGGACATCCACGGATCGACGGTAGGTCGGCACCTCCCCGTGGCTTATCGCAGCCTCCCACGTCCTTCATCGGTTCTTGTCGCCAAGGCATTCACCGTTGGCCCTTTGTAGCTTGGGTATCGCATTACAAAGATGCTCGTGCTCGCTATGAAATTCTCAAGGGGCGCGCTGACGAAACGTGCTCGTCGGGGAAGAAGGCTCGTGCCACGCCCACCAAGTGGGGCGGCGCACCTTCACAACGGAAGACAGGACGGGCACCCGGGGCTCCCAGGCCAGCACCCCTCCTTGAGGGGCGGTGACCAGCGAGTGATCCGGATGCCGGCGAGTGCGTCAACTGGGTGTCCAAATCCGGCACGGACAAATGTCCGTGAACCAGATGGAATGGACTCCTTAGAAAGGAGGTGATCCAGCCGCACCTTCCGGTACGGCTACCTTGTTACGACTTCACCCCAATCGCTAACCCCACCTTCGGCAGCTCCGTCCCCGAGGGGTTCGGCCACTGACTTCGGGTGTTGCCAACTTTCGTGGTGTGACGGGCGGTGTGTACAAGGCCCGGGAACGTATTCACCCCGGCGTTGCTGATCCGGGATTACTAGCGACTCCAGCTTCATGAAGTCGAGTTGCAGACTTCAATCCGAACTGAGACCGGCTTTTTGGGATTCGCTCGACCTCGCGGTTTCGCAGCCCTCTGTACCGGCCATTGTAGCATGTTTGCAGCCCTAGACATAAGGGGCATGATGACTTGACGTCGTCCCCACCTTCCTCCGAGTTGACCCCGGCAGTCTCCTACGAGTCCCCGCCATTACGCGCTGGCAACATAGGATAAGGGTTGCGCTCGTTGCGGGACTTAACCCAACATCTCACGACACGAGCTGACGACAGCCATGCACCACCTATCGCAGGCCCCGAAGGACACCACATCTCTGTGGCTTTTCCTGCGTAGTTCAACCTAGGTAAGGTTCTTCGCGTTGCCTCGAATTAAGCAACATGCTCCGCCGCTTGTGCGGGCCCCCGTCAATTCCTTTGAGTTTTAGCCTTGCGGCCGTACTCCCCAGGCGGGGCACTTAATGCGTTAGCTACGGCACAGAGAGCGTTGACGGCTCCCCACACCTAGTGCCCAACGTTTACGGCGTGGACTACCAGGGTATCTAATCCTGTTTGCTACCCACGCTTTCGCTCCTCAGCGTCAGTTCCAGCCCAGAGCGCCGCCTTCGCTGCAGGTGTTCTTCCTGATATCTGCGCATTTCACCGCTACACCAGGAGTTCCACGCTCCTCTACTGGACTCAAGTCACAGCAGTATCGGGTGGCCTCTCCGAGTTGAGCTCGGAGCTTTCACACCCGACTTACTGAACCGCCTACGAGCTCTTTACGCCCAATGAATCCGGACAACGCTTGCCCCCTACGTATTACCGCGGCTGCTGGCACGTAGTTAGCCGGGGCTTCTTCTGCAGGTACCGTCATTTTCGTCCCTGCTGAAAGCGGTTTACAACCACGAAGGCCGTCATCCCGCACGCGGCGTTGCTGCGTCAGGCTTTCGCCCATTGCGCAAGATTCCCCACTGCTGCCTCCCGTAGGAGTCTGGGCCGTGTCTCAGTCCCAGTGTGGCTGATCGTTCTCTCAAACCAGCTACCCGTCGTAGCCTTGGTGGGCCGTTACCCCACCAACTAGCTGATAGGCCGCGAGACCCTCCTAGAGCGAAATTCTTTCCTCAGTCGGCCATGCGACCAACTGAGGGTATGCGGTATTAGCTCGAGTTTCCCCGAGTTATTCCCCACTCCAGGGCAGGTTTCTCACGTGTTACTCACCCGTTCGCCACTAGATCTTCCGGGAGCAAGCTCCCATGGATCTCGTTCGACTTGCATGTGTTAGGCACGCCGCCAGCGTTCGTCCTGAGCCAGGATCAAACTCTCCATCAAAGATCTCGGACTCACTTCCGAAGAGGTGAATCGTTCGATCGGAGAGCCGGCCTCGGGTGGCTACCCTTGGCCGACTGGCACAGACTGGCGTCTCCCCCGGCCGAAGCCGAGGGGTCATCCGGAAAGTGCATTGATTTGGTATTGCTGAATTGATGGGTCGACTCACGTACCGGTTTCCCGGCATGCGGTCGCCCGCACTCGCCTTTTGGCATCCTGTCTTCCGTTGTCAAGGAACGCTGGCCTCCACGAGGGGGGCACGAGCGGGAACGTGGAACCGGCAGAGCCGTGGACCAGGGGTTCCGGTGGCCCCGTTCCGGCGCCGAAGCGGCCGTGCGGGGCGAAGAGACACGATAGTTGGACTCGTCGGGGCCGTCAACCCGGAACCGCGAGACGCACGTCACGTGCCCGGCGCCGCCGGTCCTGGGGGCCCCGACGGGACCCCGTCAGCCGGCGGCGACCAGCAGATGATAGGCGGAGCGGCCCCTGCGCAGGAGCAGGTACCGGTCCTCGAGCAGGTCCTCGGGCCCGATCGGCCGGCCCTCGCGCCGGACCAGGCCCTCCTGGTTGACGGAGTACCCGGCCAGGTTCCGCCGCACCTCGCCCTTGGACTTCGCCAGGTCGCAGCGGTCCAGCAGGTCCACCGGGTCCGCTCCCACCAACTCGGAACGGGGGACGTTCGTGGTCGGGATCTCCCGGGCCAGCAGTTCGAGCGTGGCGGGGGCGGCGTCCGCGATCGGCCGGCCGAAGAGCACCTCGGCCGCGGCCTCGATGGGCCCGACGACCTCGGACCCGTGGACGAGCCCCGTCACCTCCCTGGCCAGGCGACGCTGGCCGTCGCGTCGCTCCGGGGCCCCGGCGTGGGCCTCCGCCACGGCGGTGCACTCCTGCACCGGCACCGTCGTGAGGCGCAGCAGCAGTGGGAGGACGTCGTCGTCGGCCGCGTTCAGGAAGTACTGGTAGAGCTGGTACGGACTGGTGCGCTCCGGCGACAGCCAGAGGTTCTGGCCCTCGCTCTTGCCGAACTTGGTGCCGTCGGAGCGGACGATCAGCGGGGCGGTCAGCCCGTGCACGGCGTCACCGGTGCAGCGGCGCACCAGGTCGATGCCGGCGGTGATGTTGCCCCACTGGTCCGATCCCGCGACCTGGAGGTCGCAGGCGCGTTCCCGGTGCAGGACCAGGAAGTCGTTGGCCTGCAGGAGCATGTAGGCGAACTCCGTGAAGGAGATGCCCGATTCCCGCTGGATCCGGCTCTTGACCGAGTCCTTGGCCAGCATGGTGTTGATCGTCATGTGCTTGCCCACGTCCCGCAGGAAGTCGAGCACGCCCACCGGCTCGGTCCAGGCACGGTTGTCCACCAGGGTGGCCTGAGCCGACCCCGGCACCGAAGTCGAGGAACTGCTGCAGCTGGGCCCCGATGGCCGCCCGGTTGGCGTCGAGGACGCCGGCGTCGAGGAACTGGCGCTCCTCGCTCCGCCCCGACGGGTCCCCGATCATGCCGGTGGCGCCTCCCACCAGGGCGATGGGTGGGTGCCCGGCGTCCTGGAAGCGTCGAAGCAGCATGATGGACTGCAGGTTGCCGATGTGCAGCGAGTCCGCGGTGGGGTCGAACCCGCAGTACAGCGGGGTCGGGCCGTCGTCCAGGCGCTGGGCCAGCGCCCGGCGCTCCGTGTGGTCATGGATCAGGCCCCGCCGTTCCAGGTCGTCGAGGAGGGCCTCACCCGTGGGTCGACCGGCACTCGCCATGGCCACCTCCCTGGGATCGGTGTCGGAGCGTACACCGCCGTTCTCAGGAAGCTGTCACCCCTTTCGGTGCGCCCGCGGCGAGAATGGTGCGAGCCATGACCCCCTCCCGACGCCACTCCGGCGTGTTCGCCGTCCTCGTCGCGGTCGCCGTGCTGGCGACCTCGCTGCGGCGCGTCCCGCGAGGCCCCTCCCCTGCTGCTGCCGGTCAACACCGCCCCGTCGGCGATCTACGACGCCCAGGGACGCCTGATCACCGTCCTGCGGGAGGAGAACCGCTCGAGCATCCCCCTCGACCAGGTGCCCTCGATCACCCAGGACGCCGTCATCGCCATCGAGGACGCCCGCTTCTGGTCCCACAAGGGGGTCGACCCCCGGGCCGTGGCCCGCGCCGCCTCCTCCAACGCCGACAAGGGCGAGGTCTCCCAGGGCGGATCCACGATCACCCAGCAGTACGTCAAGAACGCACTGCTGAGTCCCGAGCGGTCCTTGAGCCGCAAGATCGAGGAGGCGTCCCTGGCGATCTCCCTGGAGCGCAACTACTCCAAGCAACTCATCCTCGAGCTGTACCTCAACACCATCTACTTCGGCGCCGGGGCGTACGGCATCGACGCCGCGGCCCGCACGTACTTCGGTGTGCCGGCCCCCCAGCTGACCCTGGACCAGTCGGCGATGCTGGCCGGCCTCATCCGGTCGCCGTCCAACTACGACCCCCGCAAGCGACCCGACGCCGCGGTCGAGCGGCGCAACGTGGTGCTCCGGCGGATGCTGGAGCTCGGCTACATCACCGAACAGCAGCGGGCCGCGGCCGCGGCCGCCCCCGTGCAGCTGGCGCCGCCACAGCCCCTTCCCGAGCAGCAGCCCTACCCCGCGGCCCACTTCGTCGATGCGGTCAAGGACTGGCTGCTGAAGGACTCCGACGTGCTGGGCACCACCCAGGCCCAGCGGTTCAACAACCTGTACGGGGGCGGTCTCAAGATCACCACCACCATCGACCTGGACATGCAGGCCATGGCGGAGCAGTCGGTGGCCGAGGTCCTCCCCAACCAGGGCTCGGACCCCCGCACGCCGGATGCAGGCCTGGTCTCCATCGAGCCCAAGACCGGCTTCGTGCGGGCCATGGTCGGTGGCTACGACTACTTCGGCACCCACGACTACCGCCAGACCAACCTGGCCAAGGGCCGTGGGCGCCAGACCGGGTCCGCCTTCAAGCCCATCGTCCTGGCCACCGCCATCGCCAACGGTGTGCCGCTGGACAAGCGGTTCAACGCACCCGGCTCGGAGGTCCACCGCCTCCCGGGTGGCGTGGTCTGGTCCGTCAAGGGCGGCGGGCTGGGGTCCGGCACGCTGGAGGACTGCACGGTGGCGTCGTCCAACACCTGCTACGCCAACATCATCCTCGACCCGGCGGTGGGGCCGGAGAAGGCCGTCGACATGGCGGCCAAGCTGGGCATCACCGACACGGAGCTGACGGCCAACCCGGCCGCGGTGCTGGGCACCAACAACGCCACGGTGCAGGACATGGCATCGGTGTACGCCACCTTCGCCGACGACGGGGTCCAGGTCCCCCCCACCTACGTGACCCGGATCGAGCGGGCGGACGGCACGCTCCTGTACGAGCACCAGCACACCCAGACCAAGGTCCTGGAGCCGGAGGTGGCCCGGGCCGTGTCGGGGATCCTGCCCGGCGTCATCGAGCGGGGCACCGGCAAACGGGCCAACATCGGCCGGCCGGCCGGCGGCAAGACCGGGTCGTCGCAGAACAACGTGGACGGCTGGTTCTGCGGCTACACCCCGCAGTTGTCCACCGCGGTCTGGGTCGGCTTCGCCCAACCCCGCCCCGACCGCAACGGGAAGATGCAGCCGGTGTCCATGCAGTCCCCGAACACCCGGATCACCGTGTTCGGCGGCACCTACCCCGCGCAGATCTGGGCATCGTTCATGAAGAAGGCGCTCAAGGCCCAGCCCGCGCTGCCGCTCGTGGACCCCGCCACCGCACCGGTCGCCACCACGACCGTTCCGCCCTCCAACACCGAGCTGCTGGGCCCGATGAAGGCTCCGGCGCAGACCACGGTGCCCGACGTCGGCGGGCTGGACGTGGCCAAGGCCCTGGCCCGGATGCGCTCGGCGGGATTCACCCCCCAGCGCGTCGATGCCACGGTGGCGGGCGTCGGGACCGGCGTGGTGGTGGGCCAGAGCCCGGCACCCGGAGCATCGGCCCGCAACGGCTCGACGGTGTACGTGGAGGCGACGCCGGGGTCCTTCGTGCCCCCTGACGCCATCCCGGACGTGCGCGGGTTCGGTGCCGGCCAGGCAGAGGCGCAGCTGTCCGCGCTGGGCTTCACCGTGACCTCCGAGGCCGTCGCACCCCCCGCCGGCACCGTGCGGCCGGACGGCCTGCCCTACGAGGCCGGCCAGGTCTGGCGCACCACGCCGGCGGCCGGGAGCCGCTCGCCCGACGGCAGGGTCGTGATCTCCTACGCCACGGCCAGCGGGACCACGCCCTCCACGACGCCGCCCACCACCCGGGCGCCCGCCGCGACCCCGAACGACTGACCCGGCCCTCCCCCGACGCCGGCTCATGCCGTCCCCGGGCGGGCCCGCTCGCACTCCGGTCGGGCCCACTGGCAAGCTGGCACGGTGCCGGACTCCCCCGCTCCCACCCTGCCCGACGCGCCCGGTCTCGAACACGACGACCGGTCCCCGCTCCGCCGTCGCATCGCACTCACCGCTGCCGCGGCCTTCACCGTGGTCACCTTCGTGCTGTGGATCTACGCCTTCTTCATCTACGACCCCGGCCTCATGGTGGACGAACTGGCCGACCGGACCTTTCCCGACGCGGCAGAGAAGGTGTGCGCCGCGGCCGAGGCCCAGCTCGAGTCGCTCCCTCCCGCCAACACCGCCAAGGACGCGGTGGAGCGGGCCGACGTGATCGACCGCGCCGACGCGATCCTCTCCACGATGGTGGCCGACCTGAAGCCGTTGGTGCCCGAGGGACCGGAGAACGTCCGGACCGGGGTCCAGACCTGGCTGTCGGACTGGGAGACCCACATCGAGGACCGCTCCGCCTACGCCGACGCCCTCCGCCAGGACACCGACGCCCGGTTCCTCGAGACCAGGAAGGGCCGGCGCCAGGTCTCGCGCCATCGACGGCTTCGCCGAGGTGAACCGGATGGAGAGCTGCAGCACGCCCGGTGACGTCGGCTGACGCCCTGCGGCCCTGTGGCCCTGTGGCCTTGCGGTCGGGCGGGCGCCGCTAGGTTGCGGCCATGATCGCACTCGTCACCGGCACCTCCTCCGGCATCGGGCTCCACTCCTCGGTCGCCCTGGCCGGGGCCGGTCACACGGTCATCGCCACCATGCGGGACACCAGCCGTGCCGGTGGGCTCCGGGCCGCGGCGGACGCTGCGGGCGTGGACCTGCACGTCGCCCCGCTCGACGTCACCGACCCGGGATCCGTGCGCGACGCGTTCGCGGCGGCCGAAGCGGCCCACGGCCCGGTCGACGTCCTGGTCAACAACGCCGGCGCTGCCACCGTCGGCACCCTGGAGCAGCTCACCGAGGACGACCTGGCGGCATGCATGGACCTCAACTTCACCGGTGCCGTGCGCACGATGCGCGCGGTGATCCCGGCCATGCGGGCCAGGGGCGCCGGCCGGATCATCAACGTGACCAGCGTCGGCGGGGTCCTGGGCCAGCCCTTCAACGACGCCTACTGCGCGGCCAAGTTCGCCCTGGAAGGCCTCAGCGAGTCCCTGGCCCCCGTGCTGCGCAGCTTCGGCGTGCACCTCTCCGTGCTGGAGCCGGGTCCCGTCGCCACCGAGTTCGTGGCGACCGCGGGAGCGACCATCGGGGACTGGGCCGCCGACCCCGACGACCCCTACGCGTCACGGTTCGCCAACTACCTCGGGCGCACCGGCCAGACCTTCGCCGGTGCACAGACGGGCCAGGAGGTGGCCCGGGTGGTCCTGGCCATGGTCCGGGACCCGAGGCCCGCCTTCCGCTGGCTGAGCTCCGACGCGGCCGCGGCGTTCGTGGCACCGAAGCTGGCCGATCCGACGGGCGAGGCCGTCCTGGGCATCACCGGCGACTGGATCTGACGCCGACCCGCTCAGGTCCGGTCCATCGCCCGCAGTTCGTCCAGTGCCGTCATCCCGGCCCGGGCCAGTCGCACCAGGCCCTCCTCGTCGGCCAGGCCCTCGAGCTCCGCGGGCGTCACCCACCGCATGCCCAGCGACTCGTGGTTGCCGCGCTCCACCGCTCCCGGCGGCGCCACCACGACGAAGCGCAGGTCCAGGTGGAGGTGCTCGCCCAGGGCGTCGCCGTGGTCGACGGCGTGGACGTCCAGGTCCACCGCCGGGACCAGGACCTCCAGCCCGTCGATGCCGGTCTCCTCGGTGGCCTCGCGCAGCGCCACGCCGGCCAGTTCGTGGTCGCCGTCGGCATGGCCGCCGGGTTGCAGCCAGCGGTGCAGCTTGGCGTGCAGCAGCACCAGCACCCGCTCCCCGGCCGCGTCGACGACCAGTGCCGAACCGGTCAGGTGGCCAGGGGTCGTCGTCCGGTCGGCCAGCTCGTCGCCGTGGGCCTCCAGCAGGGCCAGCACCCGTTCCCGCTCGGCGGCAGGGTCCGGGGAGGGCAGGTCCGCCTGCTCCAGCCGGGCACGGGAACGGGCCGCGTCGCGAGCCGGCCGCAGCCGGGGATCCCCGGCCCCCAGGAGGGTCCACGCCGTTCCATCCGACGGCCGGGAGCTGGAGGAGGTCACCTGCTCACCCTGGCACACCTGACGGTCGGCCCCGGGACACGCCGGGATGGTCCGGGACCGCGAACCGCCACGGTCGATCGGCCGCCCGGCTGATGCCGACGCGGGTCGTGACCACCGGATGCCCGGGTGGCGCCATGCCGTCGCTCACCAGCCGGACCCGCGAAGCCGGGTCGCACAGGTCGGTGCCGTCGTCGCCCCCGGTGATCCCCAGCGCCTGGCACAGCTTGCCCGGGCCGTTGGCCAGGTCCCGGTCCGAGCGGGCCGCGGGACGGTCACCACGCATCGCCCCGATGCCATCGACCGGCTCCAGCGCGCGGATCAGCACGGCCTGGCCGTCGCCGGCGCTGCCCGTGACCACGTTGGCGCACCAGTGGATCCCGTAGGAGCGGTACACGTACAGCGTGCCCGGCGGCCCGAACATGGCGGCGTTGCGCGACGTCGGCCCCCGGTGGGCGTGGCTGGCCGGGTCGTCGGCACCGCCGTAGGCCTCCACCTCCACGATCCGGCCCGAGCGGCCGTCGACGACCAGGAGTGCGTTCAGCAGGAGGGGAGCGACGCCGGGGGACCCCCCGGCCAGCGTCGTCCGGAGCATCGGGCGACGGCTCACGGCCGGACCAGCGACTCCGGCACGGGGACCAGGTCACCCATGGCGTCGACGACATCGGGCGGGGGCGGCGTGGGCCGGTGGTCCTCCACGGTCACCGACACGTAGGTGATGAGGGCGTCGGCCACGGCCCGCTCCCCGACCCGGAGCCGGTAGGCGACGTCGAAGCTGGTGCGGCCCCACCGCGCCACCCCGCAGTCCACCGAGAGCTCCTCGGTCCAGCGGGCGGGGCCGTGCCAGGTGAGCCGCGCCGTCTTGAGCATGACGTCCCAGGTGGCGACCCAGGCCGCCCCGCCCAGCGAGCGCATCCAGTGGTCCATGGCGTCATCGACGAAGGCCAGGTAGTGCGCGTTGAAGACCACGCCCTGCTGGTCGCACTCGCCGTAGCGGATGTCCACCCGGTGGGTGAACGGGAAGGTCACGCGCCGTCCCCGGCGTCGGTCCAGCGGGCCCGCTCCAGGACCACGCGCTCCCCCAGGCGGGCCCGCTGGACGGCCACCGCCTCCGGGCCGGCGCCTCCGGGGCTGGTGCGCTGTCGCACGGAGCGTCCCGGCTCCAGCAGGGCCAGGCCACGTTCGCCCAACTCCGGCTCCGCCCGGACCAGGTCGTCCAGGGGCAGGCCCTCGTCCAGGGAGCGCCGGACCAGCGCGCCGACGATGGCGTGGGCGGTGCGGAACGGGACGCCGTCCCGCACCAGCAGTTCGGCCAGGTCGGTGGCGGCGGCATGGGGCGAGTCGGCCGCGGCGGCCATGCGGTCGGTCCGGAAGTCCAGCGTCCGGTAGAGCCCGGCCATCGCGCCCAACCCCAGGCGGACGGTGTCCAGCGCGTCGAAGAGCGGTTCCTTGTCCTCCTGGAGGTCCCGGTTGTACGCGAGGGGGAGCGACTTCATGGTGGCGAGGAAGCCCGTCAGGTCACCGATCAGGCGACCGGCCTTGCCCCGGGCCAGCTCGGCGATGTCCGGGTTCTTCTTCTGCGGGAGCATGGAGGACCCCGTGGCGTACGCGTCGTCCAGGCGGGCGAAGCCGAACTCCTCGGTGGTCCACAGCACGACCTCCTCACCCATGCGGCTCAGGTGCAGGCCCACCACCGAGCACACGAACAGGGACTCCGCCACGAAGTCGCGGTCCGACGTGGCGTCGAGGGAGTTCTCGAACCGGGCCCCGAACCCGGCGTCGGCCGCCGTGGCATCCGGATCGAGCGGCAGGGAGGACCCGGCCAGGGCGCCCGCACCCAGGGGCGAGACGTCCACCCGCCGCCGGCAGTCGGCCAGGCGGTCCAGGTCGCGCAGGAGCGCCCAGGCGTGGGCCAGCAGGTGGTGGGCCAGCAGCACGGGCTGTGCCTGCTGGAGGTGGGTGTAGCCCGGCAGGTAGGCGGGACCACCGGCCGGTCCGGTGGTCAGCGACTCGTCGGCACGGGCCGCGAGCACGTCGACCAGGTCGAGCACACGACGCGCCACCACCGACAGCTCCCGGACCACGTAGCGGCGGAAGGCCGTGGCCACCTGGTCGTTGCGGGAGCGCCCGGTGTGGATCTTGCCGCCGGCGGCGCCCACCAGCTCCGTCACCCGGCGCTCGATGGCGGTGTGGACGTCCTCGTCGGAGGGGACGAAGGCCAGCTCGCCGGCCCGGTACTCCATCTCCACCGCGTCCAGGCCACCCAGGACCGCCCCCAGCTCCTCCTCGCTCAGCAGGCCGGCCCGGTGCAGGCCCCGGACATGGGCCTTGGAACAGGCCACGTCGTCGAACAGCAGCCGTTGGTCGTAGCTCAGGCTCTCGGTGAAGGCGACCAGCTCCTCGGCCGGACCGACCTGGAACCGCCCGTGCCAGAGCTGGCCCCGGTCGTCGGTCCCGGCGCCGGCGTCGCCCGCAGCGGTGCTCATGACCGGGCCGACCCCGGGCCCTGGATGTCGGACCAGGTCTGCACCCCCAGGCCCCAGAGCCGGACGAACCCCTCCGAGTCCGCGTGGCGGAACCGGTCGGCGGCGTCGTAGGTGGCCAGGCCGTAGTCGTACAGCGACCGGGGGGCGCGACGGCCGACCACCCAACAGCGGTCGGGCTCCAACCGGAGCCGCACCTCACCGGTCACGTGGGCCTGGGACAAGTCCACGAACGCGTCCAGGGCATCCTTGAGCGGCGAGTACCAGAGGCCGTCGTACACCAGCTCGGCGTAGCGGTGCTCGAGGCGGATCTTCTCCCGCTGCAGGTCCCGTTCCAGCGTGATCGACTCCAGGTCGGCGTGGGCCATCATCACCGCCAGCGCGCCCGGCGCCTCGTAGGTCTCCCGGCTCTTGATGCCGACACGACGGTTCTCCACCATGTCCAGCCGACCCCAGCCGTAGGGGCCGACCATGTGGTTGAGGTCGATGATCAGCTGGTAGAGGGGCAGCTCGCGACCGTCGAGCGCCACGGGCACCCCGGCCTCGAAGGCGATGGTGAACTCGCTGGGCTCGGTCGCCGTCCGCCTGGTCATCTGCCACACCCCCTCGGGCGGCTCGGCCCAGGGGTCCTCCATCTCCCCGCACTCGATGGCACGGCCCCAGAGGTTGTCGTCGATGGAGTAGAGCTTCTCCTTGGTGGCCCCGACCGGGATGTCGTGCCGACCGGCGTACTCGATCGAGTCCTCCCGGGTGAAGCCCCAGTTCCTCACGGGGGCGAGCTGCTCCAGGTCCGGGGCGAGCGCCATGTAGGACACCTCGAACCGGACCTGGTCGTTGCCCTTTCCGGTGCAGCCGTGGGCCACGCCGTCGGCGCCGTACCTGCGGGCCACCTCGACCTGCTTGCGTGCGATGAGCGGCCGCGACAGCGCCGACACCAGCGGGTACTTGTTCTCGTACATGGCGTTGGCCTTGATCACCGGAGCCAGGAAGTCCCGCGCGAACTCGTCGCGGAGGTCCAGTTCCTCGTAGGCGATGGCCCCGGCTCCCAGGGCCTTCTCCCGGTTGCCCTCCAGGGTCCCCTCCTGTCCCACGTCCGCGGACAGGCACACCACCTCCACCCCGAGGTGCTCGATCATCCACCGCACCGCCACCGAGGTGTCGAGGCCTCCGCTGTAGGCCAGCACCACTCGCTTCGCCATCTGTTCCACTCGCTTTCGTGTCTCTGTCGTGCTCGTGACTGTCGTGCTTGTGACTGTCGTGCTCGTGACCGTCGTGCTCGTGACCGTCGTGCTCGTGACCGTCGTGCCGGGCCCGCTCAGGCCAGCCCGGCGAGGGACTCGAGGTGCCGGGCCACCTTGGCGCCGGCGCGCTCGGTGGCGATCACCAACAGCGTGTCATCTCCGGCGACCGTGCCGATCACCCGGTCGAGGCCGTTTCGATCGATGGCCGATGCCACCACGTGGGCGGACCCCGGCGGGGTGTGGAGCACCACCAGGTCCCCGGAGCGCTCCACCTCCACCACCCAGTCCCCCAGGACGCGCCGCAGGTGGTCCTCCGGGGCGACCTGTTCCTTGGGGAGCTCCGGGATGGCGTAGGCGGTCTCGCCGCCGGGCACACGGACCTTGATGGCGCCCAGCTCCTCCAGGTCCCGGGACACCGTGGCCTGGTTGACCGTGACGCCCTCTGCCGCCAGGAGCTCTGCCAACTGGGACTGGTTCGTCACCCGGTGCTCCTCCAGCAGCCGGGCGATGCGGTGCTGGCGTTGCTGCTTGGTGGCCATCAGGACGCCCCCGCCGGTCCGTCGAGGAGCCACGTGAGCAGGCCGCGGGCGGTGTGCATCCGGTTGTGGGCCTGGGCCCAGATCCGGCTCGACGGCCCGTCGAGCACGTCATCGGTGGCCTCGTCGCCGCGGTGGGCGGGCAGGCAGTGCAGGAACACCGCGTCCGGCCCGGCCGCATCCATCAGCGCCGCGTCCACCCGCCAGCGGGCGAAGGCCTCCCGGCGGTGGCGCGCCTCCTCCTCCTGGCCCATCGAGTACCAGGCGTCGGTGTAGACCGCGTCCACTCCCCGGACCGCCTCGAGCGGATCCTCGAGGACCTGCACGTCCGCACCGGAGGCCCGGATGCGGTCCAGGGACCGCTCGTCGAAGCGGTAGCCGGGCGGGCTCGAGATGCGGAACCCGACCCCGGCCAGGCCGCAGCCGATCCCCAACGACCGGGCCACGTTGTTGGCGTCCCCGACGTAGGCGACGGTACGGCCCGCCAGCGTTCCGAAGGCCTGGCGGAGGGTGAGCAGGTCGGCCAGGGTCTGCACGGGGTGGGCGTCGTCGGAGAGCAGGTTCACCACAGGAACCGACGCCGCGGCGGCCAGGCGCTCCACCTTGTGGTGCTCGAAGACGCGGGCGCCGATGACCGCGCCGTAGCCGGACAGGAGACGGGCCAGGTCCTCGGCCGACTCACGGGTGTCGATGCCGACCTCCTCGTTGCGCAGGGTCAGCGGGTGGCCGCCCAGCTGGAACACGGCCATCTCCATCGATGACCGGGTGCGGGCCGACGGCTTCTCGAACAGGAGCATGGCACCGAGCCCCTCGAGCACCCGGGGTGGGGCCGGGTCCTCGGAGCGGTCCAGGATCTCCGCCAGCTCGGATGCGTTCAGGTCGTCGACCTCGAGCAGATGGCGCACGGTGGGCGCGGCAGTCATGACGGGTTGCCCTCCTCGGAGGCCAGTGCCACCGCGGTGATGGCGTCGCTGATGGCGGCGATGCCGCGGTCGATCTCGTCGTCGGTGATCAGCAGGCTGGGAGCAAGGCGCAACGCACTGGGCGTGACGGCGTTGACGACGACGCCGTCGGCCAGGAGGCGGGCCGCCACGGCCCGGGCGTCCACGTCCAGTTCCACCGCCAGGAGCAGGCCGAGTCCCCGCATGGCGACCACACCGGGCACGGCCAGGAGCCCGTGTGCGAACCGGCCCCCGGACCGGGTGGCACGGGCCGGCACGTCCTCCGCCTCCATGACCGCCAGCACGGCCCGGGCTGCGGCGGTGGCCAGGGGCTGGCCGCCGTAGGTGGTGGCGTGGTCGCCGGGCTCGAAGGCGGCGGCGACGTCGGCACGGGCCCAGCACGCACCGATCGGGACGCCGTTGCCCAGCGCCTTGGCCATGGTGACCACGTCGGGCACCACGTCGAAGTGCTGGTGGGCGAACCACCGCCCACACCGGCCGAGGCCGGTCTGGACCTCGTCCACCATGAACAGCACACCGCGTTCGTCGCACAACCGGCGCACACCCTGGAAGTAGGCGGCCGTGGCCGGGTTGACCCCACCCTCGCCCTGGACCGGTTCGAGCAGGACGGCGGCCACGGTCTGGTCCAGTGCGGACGCGAGCGCGTCGAGGTCGTCCCAGGCCACGTGGCGGAAGCCCTCGGGCAGGGGCTGGAAGGCCTCGTGCTTGGCCGGCTGCCCGGTGGCGTGGAGGGTGGCCAGGGTGCGGCCGTGGAAGCTGCCGTAGGCCGACACCACGTTGAAACGGCCGGCGGGCGCCCCGGCCCACTTGCGGGCCAGCTTGATGGCGCACTCGTTGGCCTCTGCGCCCGAGTTGGCGAAGAACACCTGGCCCCCGCCCCCCAGGAGCCGGTCCAGGGTGGTGGCGACGGGGCCGTTGTGCTCGGTGCCGAACAGGTTGGACACGTGCAGCAGCGTGCGCGACTGCGCGCACAGTGCGTCGGCCACGGCCGGATGGGAGTGGCCGAGGGACGTCACGGCCAGCCCGGAGAGCAGGTCCAGGTAGCGGGTGCCGGTCCGGTCCCACAACCAGGAGCCCTCCCCCCGCACGAACTGGACCGACGGCGGTCCGTAGGTCCCCATGATCGGGCACCGGTCCAGGTCCTCGGCGGCGCCCATGGCCGTGGCGTGGGCGCGCCCGACGTCGGGGGCGCTCACGGCTGGTCCCCGTCCCGGACCTCGGGAGGTGCGTCGGGCGCCTCCGGCGAGCCGGCCACCATGGTCCCGACGCCCTCGTCGGTGAAGAGCTCCAGCAGCAGCACGTGGGGGCGGCGCCCGTCGATCAGGTGGACCGACCCGACGCCGTGCTCGATGGCCCGCACGCAGCCCGACATCTTGGGGACCATCCCGCCCGAGATGGTGCCGTTGCCGATGAGCCGTGCCACCTCGTCCGGCTCCACCCGCGGCACCAGGCTGGAGGGGTCGTCCACGTCGGCCAGCAGTCCGGGCACGTCGGTCAGGAAGATGAGCTTCTCCGCGCCGAGCTCCTCGGCCACCGCGGTGGCGGCGTCGTCCGCGTTGATGTTGTACGTCTGGCCCGCGCCGTCCACGCCGATCGTGGCGATGACGGGGATGAGGTCCATCGACAGGGTGCGCCGGATGAGCTCCGGGTTCACCTTGGTCACCGCACCCACGAACCCCAGCTCCGGGTCGTGCGCAGCGGCCTCCAGCATCTGGGCGTCGGTCCCGGCCAGCCCCAGCGCGACCGGCCCGAAGGCGTTCAGCGCCGTGACGATGTCCGCGTTGACCTTGCCCATCAGGACCATCTGGGCCACCTCGAGGGTCTCGGCGTCGGTCACCCGCCGTCCACCCACGAACTCCGACTCCTTGCCCATGCGGGCCAGCCACTCGCCGATCTGGGGGCCGCCGCCGTGGACCACGACGGGACGCATCCCGACCCGGTGCATCAGGACCACGTCCTTGGCGAAGTCGGCGAAGAGGTCCGGGTGGGTCATCGCGTTGCCGCCGAACTTCACCACCACCACCGAGCCGCGGAAGCGCTCGATGTACGGGAGGGCCTGGAGGAGCACGTCGACCGCGACCGCCGGGTCCCGGTCGGTGTCCATGGGCGGGGACCCCGGAGCACTCACGGCGTGGTCCCCACGAGTGACAACCCCGCCGTCTCGGGCAGGCCGAGGGCGAGGTTCATGCACTGCACCGCCTGCCCCGACGCGCCCTTGCACAGGTTGTCGATGGCACCGATGGCCAGGACGGTGTCCGTCCTGGCGTCGTAGCGGGCGGTGAGGTGCGCCGTGTTGGACCCGAGGGTGGCCTTGGTGGAGGGTGACCGCTCGGACACCACGACGAAGGGCTCGTCCTCGTAGAACTCCGCCTGGGCCGCGAGCACCGCCTCCGTGCTGAGGCCGGGCCGGGCCGGCCTGGCGTAGCAGGTGGCCAGGATGCCCCGGCTCATGGGCACCAGGTGTGGGGTGAACAGCACGGAGGCACCGAGGTTCATCTCCATCTCCGCGGTGTGGCGGTGGTCGAGGAGCCCGTAGGCGGTCACGTCCGAGTCGACGGCGCAGAACGTGGTGGTGGGCTTGGGGGGCCGGCCCGCACCGGACACGCCGGACACGGCGTCGACGATGATGCCGCTCCGCTCCACCAGCCCGGCCCGCACCAGCGGGGCCAGGGCGAGGGTGGCCGCGGTCGGGTAGCAGCCGGGGACCGCCACCGCTCCTGCGCCGACGATGGCGTCGCGGTGCAGCTCGGGAAGCCCGTACGCGAACCGGCCCAGCAGGTCGGGTCTGGTGTGCTCGTCGCCGTACCACCGCCGGTAGGTGGCGGCGTCGGGCAGGCGGAAGTCGGCCCCGAGGTCCACGACCGCCCCCACCCGGCCCAGGAGGTCGCCGACGATGGCCTGGCTGGCCCCGTGCGGGAGGCCGAGGAACACACCGTCCACCGGGCCCGCTCCCCCGGCGGTCAGCAGCGCCGGGTCCCAGGGCTGGAAGACCAGCTCCGGGTACGCCGCGGCCAGGCCCGGGTACAGCGCTGCCACCGGGCTCCCGGCCTGGGAGTCACCGGTGGCGAAGCGGACCTCCAGTTCCGGGTGGGACGCGCAGATCCGCAACAGCTCCGCTCCGGTGTAGCCCGATGCCCCGATGATGCCCACGGCGACCATGGAGGGTCATCGTAGCGCAACTTCATGCACGATGCTGCATAGCTTTGCGATCAGCCCCGCAGGGAGGCGGCATGGGTGGACTGGACCTCGTCGATGACGGCCTGGCGGACCCGGGCGACCTCGGCATCGGTCAGCGTGCGGTCGGCGGCCTGGAACCGGAGCCGGTAGGCCAGGCTGCGCCGCCCCTCCCCGAGCTGGTCGGAGCGGAACACGTCGAACAGGTCCACCCTGCGCAACAGGTCGCCGCCGGCGGCGTGGATCGTGCTGCGCACCGCGGCGGCCGGGGTGACCTCGTCCACCACGAAGGCGAGGTCGATGTCGGTGGAGGGGAACCGGCTGACGGGGCGGGCCGTGGCAACGGGGACCGGCAGGTCCAACAGGGTGCTGAGATCCAGCTGGAGCCACCCCACCCGCTCCTCGATCCCCAGGTCCTCCAGCACCCCGGGGTCCACCTCCCCCACCTGGCCCACCTCGGCGCCGGCCACCTCCACCACCGCTCCCCGACCGGGGTGCAGTCCCGCCAGCTCCTCCGGACGGAGCACCAGGGGCGCAGCGCCGATGGCGCCGAGCACCACCTCGAGCAGCTCCACCGCCACGGGCGCCATCGCGCCCGCCAGGGCGACCCCGAGGTGCTCGCGCTCGCCGTCCAGCACCCGGCCGAGCAGTTCCGAGGCCCCGGTGTCCACCACCACCCCGCGATCACCCAGGCCGAACACCCGCCCGATCTCCGACAGCCACACCCCGGTGCGCCGGTGGTTGGCGTTGTACGCCACCGCCCCGAGGAGGCCCGGGAGCAGCGAGGTGCGCAGGACGGACTCCTCGGCCGCGAGCGGGTTGGCCAGGACCAGCCCGTCGGCCGGCAGGCCGCAGCGCTCCAGGTCCCCCGGTGCCAGGAAGGGCATGGGCATGGCCTCGCTCACGCCGAATCCCAGCAACGCCCGACGCACGGCCCGCCGCGCCCGCTGGTGCGCCGACAGGGCCCCGGGGTGCGAGGACACGGGGACGGTGCGCTCGATGCGGGAGTAGCCGTACATGCGGGCCACCTCCTCGATCACGTCCACCTCGATCGAGGAGTCGCCCCGCCAAGACGGCACGGTCACCTCCAGGTCCGCACCGGACTCCGCCGAGGTGAAGCCGATGGGCTCCAGCAGGTCGCGCATCTGGGACGGGTCCAGCGAGGTGCCCAGCAGGGCGTTCACCCGGTCCGGGCGGACGGTGATGGTCTCCCGGGCCGGCAGGTGGCCGGCGACGTCCACCTCGCCGGGGTGCAGCCTGGCCCCACCCACCTGGCCCAGGAGCTGGGCGAAACGACGCGCTGCGAGTGGCGGCAGCTCCGGATCCGTGCCCCGCTTGAAGCGCAGCGACGCCTCCGAGTGCAGGTTGAGGCGGGCCGCGGTGCCGGCGATGGTGAGCGGGTCCCACCACGCCAGCTCCACCAGGACGTCGGTGGTGGTGTCGGAGATCTCCGTCGACGCCCCGCCCATCACCCCGGCCAGGCCGATGGCCTGGTCCGCCCCGTCGGTGATCACGCCGTCGGCCGCGGTCAGCGTGCGGAGCACGCCGTCGAGGGTGACCACGGTCTCGCCGTCGCGGGCCATGCGCACCCCCAGGACGCCGTCCGGCACCTTGGCCAGGTCGTAGGTGTGGTTGGGCTGGCCCAGCTCCAGCATCACGTAGTTGGACACGTCGACCACGTTGTTGATGGGCCGCATGCCGGCGGCCAGCAGGCGTTGGGCCAGCCAGCGCGGTGACGGTCCCAGCTCCACGCCGGACAGGACCCGCACCACGAAGCGACCGCACAGGTCCGGTGCCAGGATCCGGGCCGAGGTGATGGTCGCGGCCTCGGCGCCCTCCTCGGCCACGTCGGGCCCGGGAATGGCGAACGGCACGCCCTGGCGGGCGGCCAGGTCCCGGGCCACCCCGGCCACGCTCAGGGCGTCCGGCCGGTTGGGCAGGACGTCGAGGTCGTAGACGACGTCGACGTCCAGGCCCAGGGCCTGGGTGACGGGTGCGCCCAGCTCCAGGTCGTCCGGGAGGACCAGGATGCCGCCGTGGTCGTCGCCCAGCTGCAGCTCCTGGGCCGAGCAGAGCATGCCGTTGCTCATCTGGCCACGCATCCGGCGGGCGGCGATCTCCATCCCGTTGGGCATGGTGGTGCCCACGGTGGCCAGGGGCACCAGGTCACCGGCGGCCATGTTGAACGCCCCGCACACGACCTGCAACACGTTGCCGTCACCCCGGTCGACGTCGACCAGCTGGATCTTGTCCGCGTCCGGGTGGGGGCGGACATCGAGGACGCGGGCCACGACCACGCCGTCCAGGCCCTCGCCGACGGTGAACTGCTCCTCCACGGCCAGGCCGAGGTCCGACAGTTGGTCGGCGATCGCGGCGGGGTCGCCCTGGATCGGCGCGAACTCCCGCAGCCAGGACAGGGTCACTCTCATCAGAACTGCTCCAGGAAGCGCATGTCGTTGGTGACGAAGTCCCGCAGGTCCTCCACGTGGTGGAGGATCTTGGCCAGGCGGTCGATGCCGAACCCGAAGGCGAAGCCCGACCACTCCTCGGGATCCAGCCCGCCCGCCCGCAGCACGTTGGGGTGGACCATGCCGCAGCCCCCGACCTCCAACCACGACCCGTCGGGCTGGGAGATGTCCACCTCCGCCGACGGCTCGGTGAACGGGAAGTAGGACGGACGCAGCCGGCTGGTCATCTCCCGGCCGAAGTAGGCCTTGGTGAAGGTCTCGATGGTCCCGGCCAGGTCGCCCATGGTGACCCCGCGGTCGACGACGAGCATCTCCACCTGGTGGAACACCGGCAGGTGCGTGGCGTCCGCCGTGTCCTGGCGGTACACCCGGCCCGGGCACACCACGTGGATGGGCGGCCCGGTGCGCTCACGCACGCGGCGCAGCATGGTGCGCATCTGCACCGGCGAGGTGTGCGTCCGCAGCAGCAGTTGGTCGGGCCCGATGCCGGGCAGCGCCGACGCGTCCAGGTACAGCGTGTCCCACAGGGAGCGGGCGGGGTGGGAGGGAGGCAGGTTGAGGGCCTCGAAGTTGAACCAGTCGGTCTCCACCTCCGGACCGGCCTCCACCGTGAAGCCCATCCCCACGAAGACGTCCTCCAGCCGCTCCCACGTCTGCGTGATGAGGTGGGCGTGGCCCACGCGTGAGGCGGCGTCCCGGCCCAGGTACTCGGTCAGGTCCAGTCGCTCCCCGGCCAGCCGGGCCCTCCGCTCGGCTGCGACCAACTGGGCCCGCCGGGCCTCCGAGGCAGCCTCCAGGCCGGTGCGGGCCTGGTTCAGGGCCGCCCCCAGCGCCTTGCGCTGCTCGTGGTCCAGGTCGCGCATGCCGGCCTTCAGCGCCGACAACCGGGACTTCTTGCCCAGGACCTCGGCGTCGAGGGCCCGCAGGTGGTCCAGGTCCGTGGCCGCGGCGAGGGCGCGCGCGCCCTCCTCGGCGATCGCCGCGGCCTCCTGGCTGAGTGTCTCCACGTTCTGTCCCACGCTCGGTCCTGGTCCTCCGGTCGAGTCGGTCATTGTGGCCCAGCCCCAGTGTGGTCGTGGGATCCGGGCCCGATGGGCCCATTTCCGGCCGGCCCCGGTCCGGTACGCCCGGCGCCGCCCAGCGCGGCGGCCGCCCGTCGCTGGCGGGCCGCCTCGAAGGCCACCAGGGCACCCGCCACGCCGGCGTTGAGCGACTCGACACCGCCCTCCATGGGCACCGTCAGGCGACCGTCACACGCCGCCGCCAGGCCGTCCGGCAGCCCGTGGGCCTCGCTGCCCACCAGGAACGCGGCCGGACCGGCCAACACGACCTGGTCCACGGGGGACCCACCGCCACCCACCAGGGCCCACGTCGGCAACGCGGCGGCCCGGCAGCCCGCCAACACCTCAGCCGGAGCGACGCCCTCCGCGACGGGCACACGGAACAGCGCTCCGGCGGTGGCCCGGACGGTCTTGGGGTTGTGGAGGTCCACGGAGCGCTCGGTCAGCACCACCCCGGCACACCCGGCCGCCTCGGCCACGCGGACCAGGGTGCCGGCGTTGCCGGGGTCCTGGATCTCCACCAGGACCAGCACCGGTCGCCCGGAAGCGGCTGCGGCGCCCACCACGGCATCCAGCGTGGCGGCGCGCTGGCGGGCCACGGCGACCACGCGCTGGGGCGTGACGACGTCGAGCACCTTGGCCAGTGCGCCGTCCTGGACGGCATGGACCGCGACGCCCGCGGCGCGGGCCGCCTCCACACCCGGATCGTCCATGCCGCCGGGCTCGGCGTAGACGGCGTCCAGCGCGACGCCGGCAGCGACGGCCTCCGCCAGCAGGACCGGTCCGTCCACGAGGTAGGTCCCCGACTCCGAACGCGCACTGCGGCGCCTGGCCAGGCGCCGCAGGTGCTGGACTCCGGGATTGGAGGGACTGAGGCCCGCGGGCGGGCCGGCCGGACTCAGCTCGGAGCTCCGGTCCCGGCGGTCTCCACCGCCTCCTGGGCGACCTTCACCAGCGCGGCGAAGGCGGCAGGCTCCCGGACGGCCAGGTCGGCCAGGACCTTGCGGTCGACCTCGACCTCTGCCAGCTTCAGGCCGTTGATGAACCGGCTGTAGCTGATGCCCTGCTCCCGGCACCCGGCGTTGATCCGCTGGATCCAGAGCTTGCGCATCTCGCCCTTGCGGGCGCGGCGGTCACGGAAGGCGTACTGCCCCGCGTGCATGACGGCCTCGTTGGCCGAACGGAAGGACCGGCTGCGGTTGCCGTAGTAGCCCTTCGCCTTGCCGAGTACGGCGCGGCGCTTCTTCTTGGCGTGGACGCCTCGCTTGACGCGTGCCATCGGTTCGCTCCTTTCAGGGGGCGATCAGGTGAGAGTGGTCAGATGCCCAGCTGGCGGCGGGCGCGCTCGCGGTCGCCGCCGGTCACCTCGGTGGTCCCGGCCAGGCGCCGCTTGCGCTTGGCGGACTTCTTCTCGAGGATGTGGCTGCGGTTGGTCTTGCGGCGCAGGATCTTGCCGGTGCCGGTGACCTTGTAGCGCTTCTTGGCGCCACGGTGTGTCTTCATCTTGGGCATGTCAGTGTCCTTGGTGGGATGTTCCTCGTGTGCTCGTCCGGGCGGTGGGGCCCGGACGGCGGGCCTCAGTCGGCTGCGGCCTCGGCCACCGGTTCCGGGTCCGCCACCACCGCGTCGGCGGGGGCGGGTTCCGGTGCTGCGGCCGCAGGAGCTGATGGGGCTTGCTGAACCGGTGCTTCCTCGACCGGTGCCTCCGGCACGGGTTCCGCCGGGACGGATGCCCCGTCGGCGCCGTTGCCGGCGGTGTCGGCCGCGACCTCCGATTCGATCTTCTTGGCGTGTGCGGCCTGGGCCTTCTTGTCCGGTCCCAGGACCATGGTCATGTTCCGGCCGTCCTGCTTGGGCATGGCCTCGACACGACCCAGGTGGGCGACCTCCTCGGCCACCCGGTCCAGGATGCGGCGCCCCAGCTCGGGGTGCTGCATCTCGCGACCCCGGAACATGATGGTCACCTTCACCTTGTGGCCCTCACCCAGGAACTGGGCGACCTTGCGGGTCTTGGTGTCGAAGTCGCCGCCACCGATCTTGGGGCGGTACTTCATCTCCTTGACGGTGATGTTGGTGGCCTTCTTGCGGGACTCCTTGGCTCGCTGCTGTGCCTCGTACTTGAACTTGGTGAAGTTCATGATGCGGCACACCGGAGGGTTCGCCTCCGCCGCCACCTCCACCAGGTCCAGGTCCAGGGCTCTGGCCGCGGACAGGGCCTCGGGAAGCGGCTTGATGCCCAACTGGTCCCCGTCGGGACCGATCAGTCGGACCTCCCGCGCCCGGATCCGTTCATTGATCCGGGGCTCGTCAGTCGGTGCAGCAGCTATGGCCGATCACTCCTCAACAGCACGTCCTTTCCTGGGACAGTGGTTCCGAAACGCCTGGGCACGCTCCCGAAACGGAACGGGCGGGTGCCACGACAAGAGGCACCCGCCGACGCGGAACGGGCCCGAGGGCCTGATCTACGATCCCGGACGCACGGTGGTCCCGTTGGGGACGGTGGTGGCCGGGAGGGGCGGAAGCCCGCTTGCTCAGTTGTGGCGACTACCGTACCAGCCGGACCGCCCGGGGTCAGCATCGACCCCGGTGGACGTCCACCCACCCCCTGGAGGCACGGATCATGAGCTCGCTGTGGACGCCTGACGGTGAACGACCGGTCGAGCGGGAACCGGCGCCCCAGACGCCGGTCGGAGCCGGCGACCCCCTGCGGGAGGCGGCCAAGGCCATGGGGGTGGACCTCGACTCCCTCACCGACGACGAGCGGGCGCAGCTCCAGGCCGAACTGGGCGAGATGATGCGGGTCCGCCGGGAGGTGGCGGGCACCCCGGCCGCCGAGATGCTCACCAACTACCTCATGCGGTTCTTCGACCTGGCGACGATCTACCTGGAGGGCGAGCCCCCGGCGTTCGCGGAGGCCGCCACGGTGATCGAGGCCTTCCGCGTGCTGCTCGAGGGGATCGGCGACCGCCTCGGTGAGAACGAGCCGCTGCTGCGGGAGGCCCTGGGCCAGCTCCAGATGATCTTCGTCCAGGTCAAGGAGGCCCACGCCTCCGTCGCTCCCGACGCCTGAGGCGAGCCCCGCTCAGTCCCCGGGACGGACCAGGCAACCGGCCTCCCAGCGGCCCGTCCGGCCCGCGACCACCCGGAACGCGACGTCGGTCCCCACCTCGATGGTGCGGGTCCCGTCCGCGATGGCGGTGCAGTGGAACGGGAACACGTCGCCGCCGCCATCGGTCACGGTGCCCAGGCCGACACGTTCGTCGAAGTCCGTGACGGTGCCGGTGCGGAGGAGGTCGGTGGCCACGGCCGCTGTGCTCCGTTCAGTGGACGATCTTGGAGAGCGGGAGCTCGATGATGTCGGTGGCCCCTGCGTCCTTGAGCTCCGGGATCAGGATGTTGATCTCGTGCTTGGGCACGACCGTCTCCACCGCGTACCCGGCGGAGCCGTACAGCTCGTTGACCGTCGGCGTCTTCATGGCGGGCAGGACCCCGATCACGGCGTCCAGCGCCTCCGCCGCGACGTTGAGCTTGACCAGGACCTTGCCCCGGGCCTCCAGCACCCCCCGCAGCAGCGTCATGACCTGTTCCATGGCGTGGCGCTTGGCCGGATCCGCGTAGGCCGCCGGATTGGCCACCAGCTCGGTGTACGAGACCAGGATGACGTCGATGATCCGGAGTCCGGCGGCCCGGAGGGCCGAGCCCGTCTCGGTGATGTCCACCACGCAGTCCACGATGTCGGGGACCTTCGCCTCGGTGGCGCCGTAGGACAGCCGGATGTCCGCGTCCACACCCTTGTCGGCGAAGTACCGCTTGGTCAGCTCCGGGTACTCGCTGGACACCCGGACCCCGGCCGGCAGGTCGGTGACCTGCTGGTAGGGCGAGTCACCGGGTACCGCCACCACCACCGTGATGGGGTTGGTGGTGGCCTTGGAGTAGCGCAGCTCCCCCAGCGACTCGACCTTGGACCCGGTCTCCTCCACCCAGTCACGCCCGGTGATGCCCAGGTCGAACAGGCCGTCGGCCACGTAGGACGGGATCTCCTGCGGCCGGAGGATGCGGACGGACTCGATCCGGGGGTCGTCGATCTCGGCCTTGTAGTTCACGGCGGAACTGCGACGCACGGTCAGGTCGGCGGCCTCGAACAGGTCCATGGTGGCCCGTTCGAGGGAGCCCTTGGGGAGGACCAGCTTGAGCACGGGGTGAGGGTAGCCGTGCCGGCGCGGTGTCCGGGAACCGGGTTCGCGCCGGTCGGAGGACCCGGCCCCGGTCACCACCGGGGTCACCGGACGTTCCCCTAGGGTTCACCCATGGTCGACAGGGAAGGCCGGCAGTCCACCAGGGAGAAGCTGCTCACCGCGGCCCGGGAGATGGTGCTCGAGCGGTTCGCAGGCGACACCAGCCCCGCGGACGCGTTGTCCTACCTGACGCCGGCGGCCGTGGCCGAGCGGGCCCAGGTCAGCCGGGGGTCCCTCTACCACTACTGGGGGGACACCGCGGACCGGTCGACGGGGGACCCTGCGGCCTCGACCGATGCGGCCACCCCGTTCCGCCGGTTCCTCGACGAGCTGGCCGAGAGCCTGTGGGACACCTCGACGGGCCTGGAGGACCTCACCCTCGTCGCCCTGTCCCTCCCCCCCAACGTCAGCGACGTCGTCCTGGCGCTCACCGCCTTCGAGGTGATCCGGCGGACCGCGGGCCCGGCGGAGGCATCGTGGCGGGCCACCCTCGCCATGACCGCCCACCACGCCGAGGTGACCGACGAGGTCCGGGCCTCGACGGAGGGGATGGCCAGGGTCTACGAGGCCATGCTGCCCCGCCTGGGCCTCCGGCTCCGTGCCCCGCTGACCAGCACCGACCTGGCCCAGACACTGGGGTCGCTCTCCGACGGGATGATCCTGAACGAGATGTTCGACGCCGGCAGCGTCACCCGACCGATCGACTGGGACCCCCGGCTCCGGCCGGAGGGGGCCGACATCCCGTGGACGCTCTACGCCATCGCGGTGGAGGGCGTCGTGTGGAACATGACCGAACCCGTCCCTGACCCGGCACCCCCGGACGCCTGAGGCCCACCTCACCGGCGACGGTCACCTCTGGGCGCCGGAACCCCGATGTGCTTGACTAGCCGGACGCCCGGCACCGCAGCGGTGCCGCCTGGGGAGGGCGTGTCACCAAGGGGCAACCATGCTGGCACGCGACGATCGCCGCACCGAGCGATCCCTGGTGGACGATGCTCCCCGGCAGGCCGACACCGATCCGCACTACGACTTCCGGCCCGAGTCACCGGACCCCGCGATCCGCATGCGGACGGTGACCGAGGACCAGCCCGAGCTCTGGGAACGGGCGGAGCGGTTCCTGTACGAGATCTACCGGCTGTCCGGGTTCTGCGAGGAGTCACCGCGGGGCTGGGTCGAGGAGATCGACGCCCACCGGGCCGGCACCACCCTCCACGTCGCGATGGACGGCGACACGATCGTGGGGACGGCGCGATCGATGTTCGGGACCTACCACGAGCTGCCCATCGGCCGCTTCCGCCCGGAGGTCGTCGTGCCGGCCGGGATGATGTCCGAGGTCGGATCACTGGCGGTCGGCCCCTCCATGCGGGGCCTGGGCGTGGTCAACGAGCTCCACCGCCGCTCCTTCCAGTTCGCCCTCCGTGCCGGCGCCCGGGGGCTGTGCATGCTGATGGAGCCATGGTCGGTCGGGTTCTTCCGGGAGGTCTACGGCCTCCCGCTGATCCAGACGGCGCCGGCCCAGGAGTACCTGGGGTCAGAGACGGTTCCCGTCCTCGCCACCTTCCAGGACATGCTCAGCACCGCGATCCGGATCCGGCCGTACGTCTTCGACTGGATCCTCGAGGGCGTCGAGCCCGAGGTCCGGGCCGAGCTGGACCTCCCCATCCGCCTGGCCTGAGCCGGCCCGGAGGTCGATGCGCTCCACCGCGGGCCGGGCCCGGGTCGTGAGGTCGACCACCGGCTCGACCGACAGCAGGACGTCGACCCCGGACTCCTCCCCGCCGTAGCAGCGCTCGGTGGCGGCCACGCCTCCGCCGGCCGCCTCCACCTCCTCCACCAGCGTCTCCAGTGGAGCAGGGTCGAACACCTGCCGGACCTCCATGGCCCAGATCACCATGTTCAGCGCCGTGACCGCGGCGATGCGGGGCGTGATGCACCGGAGCAGGCCCACCTCGTCGATCTGCTCCCGCATCACGGGTCCCACGCCGGCACGGTCCGTGGTCACCACGACCAGCCGTCCCCCCGGGCGCACCACCCGAAGCGCCCCGGCCCAGAACCGGGCCCGGTCGGCGGCGTGCATGGTGTAGAGGACGTTGACGCTCACGACGCGGTCCACGGAGTGCGGCTCGAGCGACTCGATGTGGTCCAGCAGGTCCGCCTCCACCAACCGGTGCAACGGGTCGCTGCCGAGCTTGCGCCGGGCGATGGCCAGCATCTCCGGGGAGGAGTCGACCCCCACCAGCACGGCACCGGGGGCCTGGGACCGCAACTGCACCAGCAGGTTGGCCGTCCCGCACCCGAGGTCCAGCACCTCCTGCCCGGGCCGGACGTCCAGGTGCTTGGTGACCAGGTCCAGCAGCCGGCGGTACGGCACCAGGTCGAGGAGGCCGTCGTAGGCCTTGCTGTAGACCGACCACAGGCGCTGCTGCCAGGCCGACGGGCCTGAGGGTTCCGGTTCCATCGTCGACCAGCCTCCAGCCTGCGGTCCTCGGCCTACGGACTCCCCCGTGCGCTGCACGCTCCCGGGGGCGAACCTACTCGTCGCCACCTCGACGGCGTCGGATCCCCGCCTCCCACCGGGATTTCTTCATTTCCGGCCCGGACGGCCGATCCAAGACGGGTCGTGACTGAACAGACGATCCGGCGGGACGACCGATCCCCGGGCGACATCCGGCGCTTCCGCGCGTACCTGGCCGCCTCGGTGGCCTGGACGCTGGCAGTGGTGGTGTCCCCGGCCGACGCCCAGGGGACGGTCTACGTCCTGGGGGCGTTCGCGTGCCTGGTCTTCGTCGGCATGCGGGCCTGGCGCCTGCGGGGCCCGGTTCGGCTCCCGGCCATCGCGGCCTGGGGCGGGGCCGTGACCTCCCTGATCGGCGTGATCGTCCGGTTCCTCTACGGCGAGTCGGTGGGCGAGGCCTTCCCGTTCCCGTCGCCCGGCGACCTGTTCGCCTTCATGACCTATCCGCTGATCCTGGTGGCCATCCTGGTGGTGGTCCACAAGCGGCTGGGCCGCTTCGACACCGACCTGGCCCTGGACGCGGGGGTGGCCGGCGCCGCCGCGGCCATCGTCCAGTGGACCCTGGTGCTCTACCCGTTCCTCCAGGATCCCTCGTTCTCCACGTCGGCCCACGTCATCCAGGTCCTGTACGGCATCTGTGGGCTCCTGGTGTTCATGGCGGCCACCATGACCCTGGTGGCGGGCGGGCACCGGTCCACCAGCAACCGCCTCCTGGCCGCGGCCTTCGTCACCACCGTCCTGGTGGACACCTACGGGACCTACCTGTCGGGCCAGCGGGAGGACGCCGCCCAGCTCCTGGCCCTGGCGCCGTTGATCTACGTGTTCGGCGGCGGCGGCATCCTGCACCCGTCGGTCAAGCTCCTGACCAGCCGGCCCACCGACCTGTCCGCCCTGCGGCGGCTGACCACCAAGCGCATCGCGGTGCTGTCGGCCGCCCTGGTCGGACCGCCACTGCTCCTGCTGTGGTTCGCCATCGAGCAGTCCTACGACCGCATCCTCCTCCCCGCGGCCGGTTCCCTGGCGCTGGCACCCCTGGTGGTGATCCGCATGGCCAGGCTGGTCCGGGACCGTGAGCGCCTCGCCGTCCGGGAGCAGAGCCTGCGCAGCGTCGGTGAACGCCTGGTCGCCACCGAGACCCCCGACGACGTGGCCCGGGTCATCACCGTCGGGGCGGAGCAGTTGCTGGACGGCGAGCTGATCACCGGCGGGCTGCTCCTGGAGCCGACCGCGGAGTCGGCCTGGCGCGACGCCGGGGACCTCATGCCCGCCGTCGCCGGCCTGGACCTGGCGCTGCAGGACGTCGACCACCCCACCACCGGCCAGCTGGTGACGCTGCGGGAGGACCCCGTGGCGGGCCACTGGATCGCCGGCCTGGTGGTGGTCCGCCGGGAGGTGCGCGGTGCGCTGGTCATCGTGCTCCGGCGTCGGCTCCACGGCGAGGAGGTCGAGGCGGTGCAGGCCCTGTGCCGGGAGGCCTCGATCGCCCTGCGCGCCGTGGAGCAGACCGAGATCAACGTCAAGCAACGCTCCGAGGAGCGGTTCGCCTCGCTGGTGGACAACTCCTCGGACATCGTGGCCGTCCTGGGCCCCACCGGGGCGCTCACCTACGTGTCACCCGTGGCCATCCGCCTGCTCGGCTACCCGTCCAACTACGGCTCCGGCCTGGACGTCATGGACCTGGTCCACCCCGAGGACCGGGAGGCGGCGCGCGAACTGCTGGAGGACGTCCGCTTCGGCACCCGGGAGGCGACCGAGCTGCGCCTTCGCCACCTGGCCGGCACGTACCACTGGTTCGAGGTGGTGGGCGTGGACCTGCAGAGCGACCCCAACATCGGCGGGATCGTGCTGAACGCCCGCGAGATCGGGGACCGCAAGGCGGCCGAGGAGCGCCTGCAGCTGTCCGAGGCCCGCTTCAAGTCGCTGGTCCAGTACTCCAACGACCTGGTCCTCGTGGTCGACTCCCACGACGGTGTCCGCTACGCCAGCCCGTCGTCGGCCAACGTGGTGGGCGAGGCGCCCGACGACCTCCTGGGCCGCTCGCTGGAGGGGATCTTCCGCAACAGCGGCGTCGACTGGGACCACGCCCTGCGGGCCGGCCCGACGCTGGCGGGCCAGCACCCCGAGCTGCTCGAGTTCGGGTTCCGCAACACCCGCGGCGACTGGATCCACCTGGAGGCGACCGTCACGGACCTCCGGGCCGAGCCCGCCGTCGGCGGGTTCGTGCTCAACGGTCGCGACATCACCGAGCGCAAGAACATGATGCAGCGCCTCCGGTACCAGGCGACCCACGACAGCCTGACCGGGCTGGCCAACCGGGTCCTGGCCGTCCGAGGAGCTGGGCGGGATGCTGGAACGCAACGCGGGCGCCAGCACCGTGGCGGTGGTGTCGCTCGACCTGGACGACTTCAAGGACATCAACGACAGCCTGGGCCACGGCTTCGGCGACCGGCTGCTGTTCGCGGTGGCCGACCGGCTGAAGCAGTCCCTGGCCTTCGGCGACATCGCGGCCCGGGCCGGCGGCGACGAGTTCGTCGTCGTCCTCGAGCGCTCACACGGCGAGGACCGCGTGCTCGAGGTGGCGGAGAACCTCCTGCACTCCCTGGAGCAGCCGTTCGTGGTCGACGGCCGGGAGCTCACGCTCACCGCCTCGGCCGGGGTCGCCTACGACCACGACCGCAGTGCGGCGGCCGAGGTCCTGCTCCGCAACGCCGACACGGCCATGTACCGGGCCAAGCAGCTCGGCAAGCGTCAGGCCGTGGTGTTCGAGCCCCACATGCACACGGCGAGCTTCGACCGCCTGGAGCTCCGGGCGGACCTGGCCCGGGCCCTGGACACGGACCAGTTCGTGACCCACTACCAGCCGATCCTGGACATCTCCACGCACCGGATCATCGGCGCCGAGGCCCTCATCCGCTGGCAGCACCCGCGCCGCGGCCTGCTCAGCCCCGCCATCTTCGTCCCCCTGGCCGAGGAGACCGGCATGATCGGCCAGCTGGGCGAGTGGATCCTGGAGCGGGCCTGCCGGGACCTGTCCGGATGGCGCGACTCGTTGTCCGACCTCGCCGCCGACCTGACGATCTCGGTCAACCTGTCCGCCCAGGAGGTCCATGCCGAGCGGCTCGTCCCCGCGGTGACCGACATCCTGCGCCGCACCGGGCTCCCCGCCGACCGCCTGGTCCTGGAGGTCACCGAGTCCAACCTGCTGAGCGACACCGAGGTCATCCAGGACAAGATGCAGCGCCTCCGCTCCCTCGGGACGCGCCTGGCCATCGATGACTTCGGCACCGGCTACTCGTCGCTCGGCTACATCCAGCGCTTCGCCTTCGACGTGTTGAAGATCGACCGCAGCTTCGTGGAGGGGCTCGACCGCACCACCAACCGCCAGATCGTGACCGCGGTGCTGGACCTGGCCCGGGAGCTGGGCGTGCGGGTGGTGGCCGAGGGCATCGAGGAGGTGGAGCAGGAAGCGGCGCTGGTCGAGCTGGGCTGCACCTACGGCCAGGGGTTCCTGTACTCCCGGCCCGTCCCCGAGCTGGAGTTCCGCAAGCTGCTGACCGGCCAGCACACCACCGTCGGCTGACAGCGCCAGACTCGGGCGGTGCTCCACGTCACCGACCCGGACGACCCGGTCCTGGCCGACTACCGGGACCTGACCGACGCCGACGCCCGCCGCCTGGTCGAGTCCGGGACCGGTGGAGGCGTGTTCATCGCCGAGGGGGTGCTCGCCCTGCGGCGGGTGCTCGCCGCCGGGCTCCGCCTCCGCTCGGTGCTGGTCACCCCATCCCGCGCCACCGCGCTGGCCGACCTGCTGGCCGCAGGTGCCCCCGGCCGTTCCGGTCCTGGTGGCCGAGCGTCCCGTGATGGCCGGCGTGGCCGGCTTCGACGTCCACCGCGGCGTCCTGGCCGCGGTGGCCCGCGAGCCCCTCCCTGATCCCGCCGTCGTCCTGGCCCGCTGTGCACGCCCGGTCCTGACCGAGGGGCTCAACGACCACGAGAACCTGGGGGCACTGTTCCGCAACGCCGCCGCGCTGGGCCTGGACGCGGTCCTGCTCGACGACCGCACCGCGGACCCCCTCTACCGACGCTCGGTCCGGGTCTCCGCAGGGTGGGCCGCCGTGCTGCCCCATGCCCGGGTCGGACCCCTGCCCGCCGGGTTGGTCCCGGTGGCCGACGCCGGGTTCCGCACCGTGGCCCTGACCCCCGCCGGGGACGCGCTGGACGTCGACCTGGCCGCGTCCCGGGGCCTGCTCGACGATCCCGTGGTGCTGGTGGTGGGAGCGGAGGGACCCGGGCTCACCCCGGCCACCCTGGCTGCGTGCGAGGTGCGGGTCCGTGTCCCCATGGCCCGCGGCGTGGACTCGCTCAACGTCGCCACCTCCCTGGCGGTGGTGGCCGCCTTCGCGGCCGCCCGGCGCCGCTGGGCCTGAGGTGGGACCGGGTCAGCCCGTTCGGATGTCGCGCAGCACGGCGACCATCTCCAACGCGGTGTCGATCGCCTCGGCGCCCTTGTTGTCCCCCACCACGTCACCGTCCACGACCGAGCGGACCAGCGCCTGCCGGCGGTTCTCGGTGGTGAGCACGGCCAGGATCACGGGCACCTCGCACGCCAGCTGGGTGGACATGATCCCCTCCGCCGCGGGCCCGGCCACGTACTCGAAGTGCGCCGTGTCGCCGCGGATGACACAGCCGATGGCCACCACGGCGTCGTAGCGGCCCGTCCCGGCCATGACCCGGGCCGCCAGCGGCAGCTCGAAGGCGCCGGGCACCCAGGCCACGTCGACGTCGTCGGGGGACACACCCCGCTCCGCCAACGTCTCGTGCGCTCCCCGCAGCAGGCGACGGGTGACCGCGTCGTTCCAGCGGGCCACGACGATGCCGATGCGGCAGCCCGTGCCGTCCGGGACCGCGCCGCCGTCGGCATCGGGTGAACGGAAGTCCTTGCCCATGTCCGCCCGCCCTCAGTCCAGGCCGTCCAGCAGGTGGCCCATCTTCTCCCGCTTGGTCCGGAGGTAGTCGATGTTCTCCGGGTTGGGCACCGACTCCACCGGGACCCGCTCCGTGATCTCCAGGCCGAACCCCTCCAGGCCGCCGTACTTGGCGGGGTTGTTGGTCATCAACCGCATGGTGGTGATGCCCAGGTCGTTGAGGATCTGCGCCCCGATCCCGTACTCCCGCGAGTCGATGGGCAGGCCCAGCTCCACGTTGGCGTCGACGGTGTCGTGGCCCTCCTCCTGGAGGCTGTAGGCCCGGATCTTGTGGCCCAGCCCGATGCCTCGGCCCTCATGGCCCCGCAGGTAGACGAGGACCCCCAGGCCGTCGGCCGCGATCTTCTCCATGGCCGCGTGCAGCTGCACCCCGCAGTCGCAGCGCAGCGAGTGGAACACGTCCCCGGTCAGGCACTCGGAGTGCACCCGGACCAGGACATCGCCCTCGCCCTGGACCGCGCCGCGGGCGAAGGCCACGTGCTGCTCGCCGTCCAGCACCGATTCGTACACGTAGCAGGTGAAGTCTCCCCAGGGGGTGGGGATCCGTGCCTCCGCCACCCGCTTCACCAGCTTCTCGTTCTGGCGGCGGTACTTGATCAGCTGGGCGATGGAGACCATCAGGAGCCCGTGCTCCGCACAGAACTCCACCAGGTCCGGCACGCGGGCCATGGTGCCGTCGTCGTTGACGATCTCGCACAGGACGCCGGCGGGGTACAGGCCGGCCATCCGGGCCAGGTCCACCGCGGCCTCGGTGTGGCCGGCCCGCTTGAGCACGCCGCCGTCGGAGTAGCGCAGCGGGAAGATGTGGCCGGGCCGCGCCAGGTCCAGCGGGGTGGTGGCCGGGTCCGTGAGGGCCCGGAGCGTGGAGGCACGATCCGACGCGGAGATGCCGGTGCTGGTGCCGTGGATGTAGTCGACGGAGTACGTGAAGGCCGTGCGGTGGCTCTCGGTGTTCTCCCGCACCATGAGCGGGATCTCCAGTTCGTCCAGGCGCTCACCCAGGAGCGGCGCGCAGATCACCCCGGAGGTGTGGCGCACGAAGAACGCGATCTTCTCCGGCGTGGCCGCCTCCGCGGCCATGATCAGGTCGCCCTCGTTCTCGCGGTCCTCGTCGTCGACCACGACGATGATCTCGCCCCGACCCATGGCGGCCACGGCGTCCTCGATGGAGGCGAAGTCCGACCCCGCACCCCCCTGCTCTTCCAGTGGTTCACGACTCACGGTCGTTCTCCTCGGTCGGAGCGGCGGCGGGCAGGAACCCCGCCAGCAGCCGCTCGGCGTACTTGGCCATCACGTCGACCTCCAGGTTGACCGCGTCCCCGACGCGGCGGACACCCAGCGTGGTCACCTCCGACGTGTGCGGGATCACGGCGACGGTGAACCCGTCCTCCAGCACCTCCACGACGGTCAGGCTGACCCCGTCGACGGTGATCGACCCCTTCTCCACCACGTAGCGGAGCAGGCCGGGGGGCATGGCGACGCGCAGGTCCGGCACGGGGGCGGCGACACGGCCCACCGCGTCCACGTGGCCCTGCACCAGGTGGCCCCCGAGGCGGTCCTGCAGCCGGACGGGCCGCTCCAGGTTGACCGGGTCACCCGGACGGAGGGAGCCGAGTGACGTGCGGGCGAAGGTCTCCTCGCTCACGTCGGCCTCCCACCAGTCGTCGCCCCAGGCGACCACGGTGAGACAGCAGCCGTTCACGGCGATGGACGCCCCGGGCGACACGTCGCCCAGCACCGTGGCGGCCCGGAGGCGCAGGCGCGGGCCGTCCAGGGAGCCCACCTGCCCCAACTCCTCCACGATCCCGGTGAACACCCGCTCAGTCCTCGTCCTCGTCCCGGGGCTCGGCCTTGGCCAGCTCGACCCGGAGGTCGTCGCCGACCCGGTCCACCGACACGAACCTGCCCCGCCACACGTCGGCGATGTCGTAGGCCCCGGAGCCGGCGAACAGCCCCTTGGCGTCCTCGCCGCCGAACAGGGCCGGCGCGAGGTAGATCACATAGCGGTCCACCAGGCCGGCGCGGTGGAAGTCGCCCGCGACCGAGCCTCCACCCTCCACCAGGAGCTGCAGCACGCCCTCGGCCCCCAGGCCGTCCAGGAGGTCACCCAGGTCGCCGGAGGCCTCCGTGCACGGGCGCACCCGGGCCTCGTCCGGCACCCGGCCCAGGACGACCCGGCGGGGGTCGACCGTGCGTTGCTCCGGGAGCACCGGCGGCCGGTAGTCGCGGACGGTCAGCGACGGGTCGTCCCTCCGCACCGTGCCGGCACCGACCAGGATGGCATCGGACTCGGCCCGCAATCGGTGGCCGTCGGCCCGCGCCGCCGGCGAGGTGATCCACTGGCTGGAGCCGTTGGGGGCGGCCGTCCCACCGTCCATGCTGGCCGCCAGCTTGAGCACCACCCACGGTCGGCCGGTGCTCCGGTGCTTGAGGTAGGGGGCGAGCTGGGCCGTCACCTTCTCCCCCTGGACGCCGAGGGCCACCTCCACGCCCGCAGCGCGCAGTCGTTCCAGGCCCGAGCCCGCCACCAACGGGTCCGGGTCGGTGCTGCCCACCACCACCCGTTCCACCCCGGCGTCCAGGATGGCCTCGGTGCAGGGCCCGGTCCGGCCCACGTGGCTGCACGGCTCCAACGTCACGTAGAGGGTCGCCCCCCGTGCTGCGTCACCCGCGGCCCCCAGGGCCACCACCTCGGCATGGGCCCGGCCCGGCTCCTGGGTGGCACCCGCGAACATGCGGCCGTCGGCGGTCCGCACCACGGCACCCACCCAGGGGTTGGGCGAGGTGATGCAGCGGACCCCGGCCGCCTCGGCGATGGCACGGGTCATGCACTCACGGTCGACGGCGTCGATGGCCGGGGAGCTGGTGGGGAGCGTGGTCATGGGCGCAGGGCCTCCACCGGAGGGGTTCCCCGGGGAGGGGTCCATGGTAGCGCCCGCACCCCCCGTCGGTCGAATGCGGACCGGCCGTTGTGATTTCGACCGAAGACCTGTCCGTCAGGCGTCACTCGGCCGGGATCGGGTGGCCGCCGGACGAGCCCGCCATCAGCGCGATGGCGTGGGGCACCACGTCCAGGACCGCCTCCAGCATCTCCACCGCTCCCCCGGGCGAGCCCGGGGTGTTCAGGATCAGCGAGGCGCCGCGGATCCCGGCGATGTTGCGGGACAGCCGCCCCAGGGGGTTGACCGCCCGCATGGCCTCGGCCATCCCGGGTGCGGACCGGTCCAGGATCCGCTTGGTCGCCTCCGGGGTCAGGTCCCGGGGCCCGAAGCCGGTGCCACCGGTGGTGACGATCAGCCCGTTGAAGCCGTAGGCCATGTAGGAGAGGGCGTTGGACACCTCCTCCACGCCGTCGGACACCACCCGGTGTTCGATCACCTCGAAGCCTTCCGCGTCCAGTCGCTCCACCAGCAGGACACCGCTGCGGTCCTCACGGACACCGGCGACGACACCGTCGGACACGGTCAGCACCTTGGCGTAGTGGCGGGGACTCTCTGGATCGGGCATCTGGACCTCCGGGGGTGTGGGCATCTCCGGCCCGGGCGGCAAGGGTACCGGCCCGGCCGACGGGTCCTGCGAGCGGGGTCAGGGAACGCGGTACCGGAAGATGCACATGCCGTCGGTGTCGGCCCATTGGGGCAGGAGGATGGCGCCCCTCCCCCACGGCCGCCACGGGTCACCCGGGGGGTCCAGCGCCTCCAGGGCGGGGTGCGTGGCTGCCACGTGGTCGTCCACACCCAGGCTCTCCACCGCGGTCAGGGTGCACACGCTGTACACGAGCACCCCGCCGGAGCGCACCAGTGGCACCGCTGCGTCCACGATGGAGCGGGCCAACGCGGCCAACCGGTCCGGAGCGTCGCGGTCGATGCGCCAGCGGGCGTCGGGGCGACGACGGAGCACCCCGAGGCCGGAGCACGGCGCGTCCACCAGGACGCGGTCCGCCGATGCCCGCCGCAGTGGCGGGGCGGTGGCGTCGGCGACGACCGGGGAGAGGCCCGTGACGCCGGTGCGGGCCGCGTTGGCCACGACCAGACCGACCCGGTGCGGCTGCAGGTCCGCGGCCACCACCGCGGCTCCGGAGCGGGCCAGGGCCGTCGCCTTGCCACCCGGAGCGGCGCACAGGTCCACCACCACCTCGCCGGCGCGGGCGCCCACCAGCTCCGCCACCCACTGCGAGGCCAGGTCCTGGACGTAGCCGTCGTCGCGCCGGGTCACCTGGGGCGACCGGTTCATGGCCTCCAGCGCGTCCAGCGCGTCCCGACGGCCCAGGTCCGTGACCAGCCGGTCCAGGACCCAGTCCGGATAGGACAGGCGGGTGGCGTCGTCGGGGTACTCGACCGGGCCGGCGGCCACCGCGTCGGACACGCGGCGCAGGACGGCGTTGGCCAGGGGACGGAAGCGCTTGGGGGTCGCCTCCACCGTGGCGTCCACCGCGGCATACGCCGGGATGTCGGGACGGAAGGCCAGCTGGTAGGCACCGAGGCGCAGGGCGCGACGCGCCGCCGGCGGTGGGTCGGAGCCCAGGAATCGGTCGACCAGGTGGTCGCAGGACCGGAGCCGGCGCAGGGAGCCGTACACCAGGTCGGTGACCAGGCCCCGGTCCTGGTCGGACAGCCCGGAGCGCTCCAGCACCGTGGGGAGCACGAGGTTGGCGTAGGCACCGTCGTCCTCCACCCGGGCCAGGGCCTCCAGCGCCGTGCGCCGGGTGGCGGCACCGGGCGACGGGGCACCGCCGCCCCGTCGGGGAACGGTGCTCACCGGCCCAGCCCGTCGTCCGGTCCGGGCCGCGCCCCGTTGGCCCACGCCGTGGCATCCATGGGTGCCCGGCCGGCCGGCTGCACCGACCGCAGTCCCAGGAAGGACCCGTCCCCGCAGCACACGGCGGTGCCCCGGAGGGATCCGGGTGGCGGGACGGCCGACGTGCCGTCGGGCGACAGCGCCGGGCCGGCCGACAGCAGGTCCGCGTCCAGCACCTTGAACCGTTCGCCCCGGAAGGTGGTCCAGGCACCGCCGACCCGGACGATCCGGTGCAGCTCCGCCGCCGGCCGGTCCCAGTGCAGCTCCAGGTCGGCCGGGGTGAGCTTGGCCGCGTAGGTGACGCCCTCCTCCGACTGCGGCTCGGCACGGCCCAGTCCGGCATCGAGGGTGGCGACCAGCAGGTCGGTGCCGATCCCGACCAGTTCGGCGCGCAGCTCGGCCGCCGTGATGCGGTCGTCCAGTGGCACCTCCGCCCGGGCGTGGACCCCGCCGGTGTCGAGCGACTCCTCCACGTCCATGACGCAGACCCCGGTGCGGTCGTCCCCGGCCAGGATGGCCCGCTCCACCGGGGCGGCACCCCGCCAGCGGGGCAGGAGCGAGAAGTGGAGGTTGACCATGGGGACCCGGGCCAGGACGTGGGGTCGGATGATGCGGCCGTAGGCCACCACCACGCCGAGCCCGGCACCGACCTCCAGGACGTCGTCGGGGTCCGCGCTGACGGCCAGGCCCAGCTCCTGGGCCGCGGCCTTGACCGGGCTGGGGGACGTCGCCCGTCCCCGGCCCCGGCGCTTGTCCGGGCCGGACACCACGAGGGCCACGTCGTGGCCGGCGGCGTGCAGCGCCCGGAGGGGTGGCACCGCCATGTCCGGGGTGCCCAGGTAGACGATCCTCACCGGAGCCGGAAGAACGACCGCTTGGGCTCCGGATCCGGAGCGTCGACGGCGCCCATCTGCAGCTGCCGGACCGCCCGCTTGGCGTCCTTCCGCTGGTCCTCGTCGAGGTGCTCCAGCAGCAGGATCCCGTCGAGGTGGTCCAGCTCGTGCTGGACCAGTCGGGAGAACAGCTCGTCGGCCTCGAAGGACACCTCGTTGCCGTCCAGGTCGAGCCCCGTCACGTGGATGAGCCGGGGCCGGACGATGTCGAAGTGCATGCCCGGGACGCTCAGGCAGCCCTCCAGGAACTCCCACTCGCCGTCGGACTCGGTGATGACGGGGTTGACCAGGGCCTGCGGCCCGTCACCGGCGCCCAGGTCGTAGACGAAGAACCGCTTCTGGACCCCGACCTGGGGTGCGGCCAGGCCCAGCCCGGGGGCGTCGTACATGGTCTCGAGCATGTCCTCGGCCAGCCTGACCAGGCGCCCGTCGATCTCGTCCACCTCGGCCGCGCGCTGCGCAGCACGGGATCACCGACGATGCGGATCGTGTACGGGGCCGACATGGGGACCAAGGCTACCGTGGGCGTCGTGCCCCTCCCGAGCAGCCCCGGCCGGGGGTCCCCCGACGTGCCCGACGGCACCGGCGGCACGCCGGGCCCCGGGAACGGGTCGGACCAGTACTTCAGCTCGCGGCCCACCGCGGCCTCCCGGCCGGCGTCGGTCCCGCTGGTCCTGCCGGACCTGAGCCTGACCCTGGCCACCGACCGCGGGGTGTTCTCCGCCGACCGGGTGGACCCCGGCACCAAGCTGCTGCTCCTGGAGCTGCCGCCCGCCGCCGAGTGGCCGCCGGGGCCGGTGGTGGACGTGGGGTGCGGGTACGGGCCCATCGCCTGCACCGTGGCCCGACGCGACCCCGGCCGTGACGTGTGGGCGGTCGAGGTCAACGAACGGGCCCGGGAGCTGTGCCGGGCCAACGCGGCTGCGGCCGGGGTGGCGGTCACGGTGGCGGCACCCGACGAGGTCCCCGACGCACTCAGGCCCGGCCTGGTCGTGTCGAACCCGCCCATCCGGATCGGCAAGGCGGCGCTGCACGACCTGCTGGCCTGCTGGCTGGACCGCCTGGCCGACGGGGGCGAGGCCTGGCTCGTGGTCCAGAAGCACCTGGGAGCCGACTCGCTGGCCGACTGGCTCCGCGGCAGGGGCTGGGCCGTGGAGCGCGCCCGGTCCCGGCAGGGGTACCGCCTGCTGCGCGTCCACCGCGCCGCTGTCACGACCGGGGGCTGACGGTGGTGGGGGCTGGTGAAGGGCGCGTGACGAGCGAGGTGGCCCGGATGCCCCGCCACGGGACACACTGTGCGGGCGCAAGCACACCTCGGCCCTGCGGGACGGCCGGAGGACACGATGACCACCCGACCCCCGGAGGAACTCCGTGACCGACACCGACGCCACCGTGACCACCGATCCCCGGGGCTCATCTTCATCACGCCGGAGGCGTTCGCGGACATGGAGCAGTGGCACGCCACCGCGGCCGAGCTCCGACGGGAGGCGCCGATCCTGCGGGTGGAGGCGGAGGGCTGGACCCCGTTCTGGGCCGTGACCCGCCACGCGGACGTGTTCGAGGTGTCACGGCGCAGTGACGTGTTCTGGAACACCGAGAAGTCCGCCCCCGGGCCGGAGGTCCAGTACGACATGATGCAGGCACTGGGGATCCAGCTCCCCCGGACCTTGGTCCACCTGCACGGCGACATCCACCAGAAGTACCGCAACGTGACCAACGACTGGTTCAAGCCCGCGGCGGTGCGCGGCCTGCAGCCCGCCATCGACGCCATCGCCGACGAGTACGCCGACAGGCTGCTGGAGCTGGACGGGACCTGCGACTTCGCGGCCGACCTGGCCGTGCCCTTCACCATCCGGGTCATCATGAGCATCTTCGGGGTCCCGCCGAGCGACGAGCGGCTCATGCTGGAGCTCACCCAGGGCCTCTTCGGTGCGGCGGATCCCGAGTACCTCGGCGACTTCTCGGACCCGTTGGCGTCCGTGACCAACTCCATCAACACCTTCGAGGCCTACTTCGACGACCTCACCGCCCAGCGCCGGGCCCACCCGACCGACGACGTGGCCACGGTCATCGCCAACGGCACGGTGGACGGCGAGCCCCTGGGTGAGCTGGAGCGGCTCTGGTACTACATCATCGTGGCCACCGCCGGGCACGACACCACGTCCTTCGCCCTCTCCGGCGGCATGGAGCAGCTGCTCCGCCACCAGGACCAGCTCCGGGACCTGCAGGCCGACCCAGACCTGGCCGCCAACGCCGCGGAGGAGATGATCCGCTGGACCAGCCCCGTGCGCAGCTTCTTCCGTTGGGCCCAGGAGGACGTGGACCTGGGGGACCAGCGGATCGCCAAGGGCGACGTCGTGCTGACCGTCGTACCCGTCGGCCAACCGGGACGAGGAGGTCTTCGAGGACCCCATGGCCTTCGACATCCGCCGGCCCGACGCCGACAAGCTCCTCTCCTTCGGCCTGGGCATGCACTACTGCCTGGGGTCCCAGGTGGCCCGCCGTGAGGTGCGCACCCTGCTGACGAAGGTGCTGGAGCGGGTCGACACCATCGAGCTGGACGGCGAGCCGCAGTGGACCGGCGCCCACTTCGTGAGCGGCGTCAAGCACCTGCCGGTCCGGTACACGCTGCGCTAGGCACCCGGCAGCCCTCCGTCAGCGGATGCGGGCCGGGTCCACCCACAGCCGGAGCCGGCCCGGGGGACGGTCGACGGTCGCCAGGTGGTCCAGCAGGACCGACGGTTCGTCGGAGCGGAGCAGCCACCGGCCGTCGTCGGGACCCTGGACCTCCACCCCCAGCGGGTTGCCCACCCGCTCCACGTACGCGCCGGCCGCCTCGCCGCCCACCACCGCGATCGTGGCCGCGGGCGGGAACCCGAGCAGGCGCCGCCGCCCCGCCTCCACCGCGGCCACGCGGTCCCCGTCGGCGTGGAGCGCGGCCTGGACCACCTCGTGGTCCGGTCGGCGCGTCTGGACCAGCACCCGCCCGCCCCGGGAGCGGCCGCCGACCAGGCGCGAGGCGAGCACCAGGAGGTGCAACGCCTCCTCCGAGGCCCGGTAGCGGGGGGCCAGGAGCTCCTGGTCCAGGTCCAGGAAGGCCACCAGGCCGGCGTCGGGCACACGGTGCAGGACGGCCTCGGTGCCGATCAGGATCCGGGCCCGCTCCGCGTCGGCCGACGTGAGGTCCTCGGTGGCCGCCGGAGCGGCCCGGTTCCCACCGGCGGTGACGGCCCGCACCGGCTCCATGGCCAGGGCCTCCAGTTCCTCCCGGGCCCGGGTGACCCCCGCCCGCAGGACCGACAACGCCATCGACCCGCACTCCATGCAGATGGACGGCCGGTGGGTGCCGCACCGGCCGCAGGCCAGATCCAGTGCGTCGGTCAGGTGGACGGCGGCCCCGCAGGCCTCGCACTCGGCCAGCGTCCCGCACGACCGACAGGCCAGGAGGCGGGCCCGCCCCGTGCGGTTGAGCACGCAGACCACCCGGTCACCGGCCCGAGCCGTCTCCCGCACCGCGTCGACCAGGGCGCTGGAGTACAGGCCGGTGCGGCCCACGTCCTCCTGGCGGCGGTCGGCCACCACGAGCGGCGCCCACCCCGCCCGCATGGCGGCCCGGCCGGGCGACACCACGGGGCCACGGGCGGCCGAGCGGGCCTCGAGCGACGGGCACGGCGACACCAGCAGGCAGGGCACGCCGGCCCGGCGGGCCCGTTCCACCGCCACCTCGCGGGCGTGCCAGGTGGGCGAGGACTCGTTCTGGAGGCCTTCGTCGTGCTCGTCCCACACCACCACCGCGGCCAGCGCGGGCAGCGGGGCGAACACCGCACCCCGACCCCCGACCACCGTGGCCCCCGCCGCGGCCGCGGCGAAGTCCGACGGCCAGCGGGCCACCGACGCCCCGGCCCGGCGCAGGCCCCGGGCGACCAGGTCCACGCCCACGACCGAGGGGTGCACCACCAGCACCTGGCCCAGGCGCGCGGCGGCGATGGCCACGGCCACCGCGTCCGCCGTCGGCGGCACCTCCACGACATGCGCTCCTGGCCCCAGGGCCAACGCCTCCGCGGCCAGGACGTCGGCGTCGCCACCGGTGGCGGCCCGGACCCTCACCGACGGCAGCGACCCCACCGCGCGGTCGGGCGAGCCCAACCGGAGCATGGTGGGGAGCCGGCCGGCCCACCGCCAGGCGGCCCACCGACACAGCTCGATCACGTCCGCATCGGGACCGATGCCCGACACCCGGGCGATGGGCGCCAGCTTCACCCCGGGCGGCGGCGTGGAGTCGTCGTCCACCACCCACCCCGCCACCCGACGGCCGTGCAACGGGATGCGGACCATGGCCCCGACGCGCACCCGGTCCCCGAGGGCGTCGGGGACCGAGTAGTCGAAGGCGCGGTCGATGGCGGGGACGTCGGGCAGGACCCTGGCGACCCGGCCCACCCCGGTCAGAGGCCGAGTTGTGACGTGAGCGCGTCGACCCGGTCGGTGCGCTCCCAGGTGAAGCCGTCGCCGGTCCGCCCGAAGTGGCCGTAGGCCGCGGTCTCCCGGAACACGGGGCGGCGGAGCTCCAGGTCCCGCACGATGGCGGCCGGGCGCAGGTCGAACACCTCCCGCACGGCGGCATCGAGCTTGGCCGGGTCCACGGTGTTGGTGCCGAAGGTCTCCACCAGGATGGACACGGGGTGCGCCACGCCGATGGCGTACGCCACCTGGACCTCGCAGCGGGTGGCGGCACCGGCGGCGACCACGTTCTTGGCCACCCAGCGGGCGGCGTACGCGGCGGACCGGTCGACCTTGGACGGATCCTTGCCGGAGAATGCGCCACCGCCGTGGCGGGCGGCGCCGCCGTAGGTGTCCACGATGATCTTGCGTCCGGTGAGGCCGGCGTCGCCGACGGGGCCGCCGATGACGAACCGGCCGGTCGGGTTGACGAACACCTCGAAGTCGTCGTCCGCGAACTGGGCAGGGATGACGGGCCGGATCACGTGCTCGATGAGGTCGGGGCGGATCTCGGTGTCCCGGTCCACGCCGTCGTTGTGCTGGGTGGACACGAGCACCGTCTTGAGTGCGACGGGCTTCCCGTCGGAGTACTCGAAGGTGACCTGGGTCTTGGCGTCCGGCCGGAGGTAGGGCACGGTGCCGGCCTTGCGGACCTCGGCCAGGCGCTCCGCCATGCGGTGCGCGAGGTGGATGGGCAGCGGCATGAGGACGTCGGTCTCGTCGCAGGCGTAGCCGAACATCATCCCCTGGTCGCCCGCGCCCTGCTTGTCCAGCTGGTCCTCCTCCCCGGCGGAGCCGGAGCGGACCTCCTCGGAGTCGTCCACGCCCTGGGCGATGTCCGGCGACTGCTCGTCGATGGCGACCATCACACCGCAGGTGTGGCCGTCGTAGCCGAAGCTCTCCCGGTCGTAGCCGATGTCGCAGATGGTCTGGCGTGCGATCGACGGGATGTCGACGTAGGCCGAGGTGGTGATCTCCCCCGCCACGATGCACAACCCGGTGGTCACCATGGTCTCGCACGCCACTCGGGCCTCGGAGTCCTGGGCCAGGATGGCGTCCAGGATGGAGTCCGAGATCTGGTCCGCCATCTTGTCCGGATGTCCCTCGGTCACCGATTCCGAGGTGAACGTCCACTTGCTCATGTCATCTCCCTGGTTGGGTGTTGCCCGCCGACCGAACGGCGATCACGGCGTCGAACACCGCGCGCGCCACCGACCGCTTGTCGGTGAGTGGCACATGATGTTGGTCGCCATTGGGGAACAAGATCAAGACCTCGTTGGTCTCGTGCTCGAAGCCGACCCCCTCGGCGGCCACATCGTTGGCCACCAGCAGGTCTGCGTCCTTGGCCGCCAGCTTGGCCGCGGCGTTGGGGGCGACGTCCGCCGTCTCCGCCGCGAAGCCCACCACGGTCTGGCCCGGCGCCTTGGACCGGCCCAGCTCCGACAGGATGTCCACGGTGGGGCGCAGCTCCACCACGGGGACACCGTCGGCCTTCTTCAGCTTGTGCGGGGCGACCGTGACCGGGGTGAAGTCCGCCACCGCAGCGGCCATGACGACCACGTCGGCGCCGGCGGCCCGGTCCATGACCGCCCCGTGCATCTGGGCCGCGGTCTCCACCGCCACCCGGTCGACCCCTGGGGGGACCGGCAGCGCGGTCGTGGTCACCAACGTGACCCGGGCCCCGCGGCCGTGGGCCTCCTCGGCCAGGGCGTGGCCCTGTTTGCCCGAGGACCGGTTGCCCAGGAACCGGACGGGGTCCAGGGGCTCCCGGGTGCCGCCCGCCGTGACCAGCACGTGCAGGCCGTCCAGGTCGCCCGGGACCGACCCGGCTGCCGGGCCCCCGGCAGTGTCGAGGACGGCCTCGGCCGCGGCGACGATGGCGGCCGGGTCGGCCAGCCGGCCGGCACCGACGTCGCCACCGGCCAGGCGCCCTGCCTCCGGGTCCACCACGTGGACGCCACGGGCCCGCAGCAGGGCCAGGTTGTCCTGCACGGCCGGGTGCTCCCACATCTCGGTGTGCATGGCGGGACAGACCACCACGGGGGCCCTGGTGGCGATCAGGACGTTGGTGAGCAGGTCGTGTGAGTAGCCCGCCGCGTAGGCCGACAGCAGCCGGGCGGTGGCGGGGGCCACCAGCACCAGGTCGGCGGTCTGGCCCAGGGTGGTGTGGGGGATGGGGTCGTCGTCGTCCCACAGGGACCGACGGACCGGTTCCGAGGCCAGGGCGGAGAACGTGACCTCGCCCACGAAGCGGGTGGCGCCGTCGGTCATCACCGGAACGACGTGGGCACCGGCATCCACCAACCGGCGGCACACCTCCACCGCCTTGTAGGCGGCGATGCCGCCACACACTCCGAGCACGACCCTCCGGCCGGCGAGGGCCGACATGGTGTGCGGCCGATCAGCCCTGGCCGTCGGCGGGCGGTCCGCCCTCGACATCGACCTCGACGTCGATCTCCGCCACCTCGGCCACCACCGCTTCCGGAATGGGCCGGCCGGTGGCGCCGCCGACACCCTCGATCTTGTCCGCCTCGATCTCCTCGAAGGAGATGGACAGCGGCTTGCGGGCCGTGGAGGTCACCTGGGGCGGGACCACGGTGCCCAGGGCGTCTCCCAGCTGGTTGTAGTAGGTGTTGATCTGCCGGGCACGCCGGGCGGCCACGGTGACCAGGGAGAACTTGGACCCGCACTTGTCGAGGAGGTCCTCGACCGGGGGCTGCATCATGGTGTCGAAACGCTCGGCCATTCAGGCTCCGTGGTAGGTGCGGGCAACGGGGGCACCCGGCGGGCCGCAGCCGTCCGGGTGGGCGCCGACCTCAAGGAGGTCGGCCCGACATGCTACCAGCCCCCGGCCCGGCCCGGCCGCATCCGGGCCGGGTGGGGAACCACCTGAACCTGGTTCAGCCAGGGCCGGCGTCGGCCCGGGCGTGGCGGAGCAGTTCCTGCAGCTCCGAGGCGGCACGGTCCAGGTCGTCGTTCACCAGGTGCACGAACGGGAGCCCCCGGGCCGTGGCCACCTCCTCGTCGGCCTTGGCCAGCCGCTGCGCGATCCGGGCCTCGTCGTCCCCGCGGCCGCGGAGCCGCTCCTCCTGGACGGACCGGTCCGGGGCGTCGACGAAGACCAGGAGGGCCTCCGGGTACAGCTCCTTGATCCGGGCCGCGCCGTGCACGTCGATCTCGAACAGGACGTCGCTGCCGACCGGGGGCGTGGGAACCGGGGAGCCCTGCCGGTAGTCCAGGAAGTCGACCCACTCCAGGAACCCGTCGGCGCTGATGTGGTCCTGGAAGGCCGTGGGGGTCACGAAGTGGTAGGCGTCGGGCGACTCCCCCGGCCGGGGCGACCGGGTGGTCCACGAGCGGCTGAGCCAGAGTGCGGGGTCCCGCCGGAGCAGTTCCGCCACCAGTGTCCCCTTGCCCACACCACCGGGACCGGAGACCACCAGGACGACGGTTCCCGCCGGGAGGGCCGGCCCACGGGCCGGCCTCACCGGCGCTCCAGGGGGAACGTCGCGGTCAGGACGGACCGGACCTCCGGAGTCAGGTCCTCCAGCGCCGTGGCGGGGTCCAGGCCGAGATCGGCCAGACGCCGGCGGGTGTCCACCTTGCGGGCACCCGGCAGCGACTCCAGCGCGTACTGCACCGTCACCCCGGCAACCAGTTCACCAGGCTGTTCCAGCACGTCCGGCAGGTGGACCCGTCCCGAACCGAGGGCGTCGCGCAGGTCCGTCCGGGCCCGGCGGACCGATGCCGCCCAGTCCAGCGCGGCGCGCCGTTCGTGGTCCGCCTCCTCCGCCTCCACGGCCGGCGGTCAGATGGCCGCGGCGACGGCCGCAGCCGCCACCATCGGGTCCTCGGCCTTGGTCACGGTTCGGCCGATGACCAGGAGGTCCGCGCCGTTGGCGACGGCCTCCTGGGGGCTGGCGGCCCGGGCCTGGTCGTGGCGGGGCCCGCCGGCCAGGCGGATGCCGGGCACCACCCGCTTGAGGCGAGGGGCCAGTTCACGGGCGGTCTGGAGGTCCTCCGCGGCCAGCACCAGCCCACCGCAGCCGCCCTCCAGGGCCAGCCGGACCCGGTTGGGCACGATGTGGGGCGGGGCCGAGTCGTCACTGGTCAGGACCGTCACCGCCAACGCCATGGGCGTCGGCAGCCCGGCCCGCTCGGCGCCGTCGGTCAGGCCCTCCACCCCGGCCCGCAGCATGTCCACACCGCCGGTGGCGTGCAGCGTGAGGTACTCCACCCCGAGGGCGCCGAGCACCCGGCAGGCCCGGTTGACCTGGGTGGGGATGTCGAACAGCTTCAGGTCCAGGAACACCTGGTACCCCATGTCCCGGAGCGCACCGATGGCGTCGGGGCCGGCCGCGCTGAACAGCTCCAGTCCCACCTTGGCCACCCCGAACCAGGGGCGGAGGCTCTGACCCAGGCGGATGGCCTCGACCAGGTCGTCCACGTCCAGCACCAGCGCCATGCGCCGGCGGACGTCGTCCGCCACCGTCCCGTCGATGCTCGCTGCGGCCCCGGCCTCAGCCATGCGCTCCTCCGATCAGTTCGCGTGCCCGCCGGACGCCGTGCCGACCGCACCATGTTTCCAGACCCTCGAGCACGGTGGCGACCGAACGCGGATCGGCGAAGGTGGCCGTTCCCACCTGGACCGCCGACGCTCCGGCCAACATCATCTCCACCGCGTCCTCTCCCGTGGCCACGCCACCGACCCCGACGATGGGCAGGTCGGGCAGCGCCGCGTGTACGTCATAGACCGTCCGGACCGCGACCGGGTGGATGGCGGGTCCCGAGACGCCACCTCCACCGCCGCCCAGCCGCGGCCGTCGGGTGCCGGGATCGATCGCCATCCCCAGCAGCGTGTTGATCAACGTGACGGCGTCCGCCCCCGCCCCGGCCACCGCCTCGGCCACCTCCACCACCCGGTCCGTGTTGGCGCTCAGCTTGGCCCACCGGGGCAGGCCGGCACCGGCACAGGCCCGGACCACCTCGGCCGCGGCGTCCGGGTCGTGGGCGAACAGGTGGGCCCCGCCGTCCAGGTTGGGACAGGACAGGTTGACCTCCACCGCCACCACCCGGGGGTCACAGCCGGCCAGCGCCTCGGCGGCGCGGGCGTAGTCCTCCACGTGGCGCCCCCAGATGCTGGCCACCACGGTGGCCCCGGTGGCCAGCACCGCCGGCAGCTCCTGGCGGCGCCATGCCTCCACGCCCGGGCCCTGGAGGCCGACGCTGTTGATCATCCCCGAGGGCGTGGCGTGCACCCGTGGTGCCGGGTTGCCGGGCCAGGGGTCGGCCGAGAGCGACTTGACCACCACCGCGCCCAGACGGCCGAGGTCGACGTAGGCCGACAGTTCGTCGCCGTGGCCCGCGGTGCCGGACGCGGTCATCACCGGGTTGGCCAGCCTGACCGGGCCGACCGACGTGGCCAGGTCCACCGGGATCCGGCCGTGGGAGCGGCGACGGCTCACGTGCCCTCGCCGTCGCGGACGCCGGCGTGGTACTCCTGCAGGCTCCGCACGGCCAGCTCGCGGGTGGTCCACTCCCCGATGCCGTTGGCCGCGGCCAGCGCCGCCGCCGCCGTGGTGAGGAGCGGCACCTTGGCCTCCGCCGCAGCCCGCCGCAGGTGGGCGCCGTCGGCCCGGGGACCACGGCCGCGGGGGCTGTTCACCACCAGGTCCACACGGCCGGACGAGATCAGGTCCACGCCGTCCGCACCACCGCCGTCGACGCCGTCGGGGCCGTCGCCCTCCACCCGGTGCAGCTTCGCCACCACCGCGTCCACCGGGACCCCGGCCCGACGCAGGTGGTCCGCGGTGCCGGAGGTGGCCACGACCGAGAACCCGAGCTCCACGAAGCGCTGCGCGGCGCGGAGGCCGACCGCCTTGTCCCGGTCCGCCAGCGAGAAGAAGACCGTCCCCGACACCGGCATCCGGTCCCCCGCCGCCAACTGCGACTTGGCGAAGGCCATGCCGACGGAGGTGTCGATGCCCATGACCTCTCCGGTGGAGCGCATCTCCGGGCCCAGGAGCGCATCCACCTCCGGGAAGCGGTTCCAGGGCAGCACGGCCTCCTTGACCGCGACGTGGTCCCCCTCCACGATCGGGACCAGCAGGCCCTCGCCCCGCAGCAGCTCCAGCGTGGCGCCACACATGACCCGGGCCGCCACCTTCACCAGCGGCACGCCGGTGGCCTTGGCCACGAACGGCACGGTGCGCGAGGCCCGCGGGTTGGCCTCGATCACGAACACCTGGCCCGTGCCGGGATCGCCGCCGGAGCGCTTGACCGCGAACTGGACGTTGATGAGCCCGATCACCTCCAGGGACTCCGCGATGCGGCGGGTGTAGTCCTCGATGACCGCGATGGTGGCGTCGGACAGGCCGACGGGCGGGATGACGCAGGCGGAGTCACCGGAGTGGACGCCGGCCTCCTCCACGTGCTCCATGATCCCGCCGATCAGGACCTCGCCGGTGTGGTCGCGGATGGCGTCGACGTCCACCTCGGTGGCGTCCTCCAGGAAGCGGTCGATGAGCACCGGGCGCTCCGCGGACAACCCGCCCTCCCGGCCCAGCGAACCGGACTCCGCGATGGCGGACCAGGCCCGGGCCAGGTCCTCGCGGTCGTAGACGATCTCCATGGCCCGGCCGCCGAGCACGTACGACGGCCGCACCAACGCCGGGAAGTCGATGCGGTCGACCACCTCCATGGCCGCCTCCAGCGTGGTGGCGGTGCCGCCGGCCGGCTGCGGGATCTCCAACCGGGCGCACAGCGCACCCCAGAGGTCGCGGTCCTCCGCGGCGTCGATGCTGGCCGAGGAGGTGCCCAGCACCAGGTCCGCAGGGAGCGCCCCGGACAGCTTGAGCGGGGTCTGGCCCCCGAGCGACACGATGACGCCCACCAGGCGGCCGCCGCCCTCCTCCGCCGAGCGCCGCTCGGCGTCGATGACGTTGAGCACGCCCTCCACCGAGAGCGGCTCGAAGTACAACCGGTCGGAGGTGTCGTAGTCGGTGGAGACCGTCTCCGGGTTGCAGTTGACCATGATGGTCTCGTAGCCGGCCTCCGCCAGGCTGAAGCAGGCGTGCACGCAGCAGTAGTCGAACTCGATGCCCTGCCCGATCCGGTTGGGGCCGGAGCCCAGGATGATCACCTTGTCCCGGCCCGACGGCCGGACCTCGGTCTCGTCCTCGTAGGTTCCGTAGTGGTAGGGGGTCTCGGCCTCGAACTCGGCGCCGCAGGTGTCGACCGTCTTGTACGTCACCTCCACACCGGCGGCCAGGCGCGCGGCCCGGACCCGGTCCTCGGACAGGTCCCAGAACCAGCCCAGCTGCGCGTCCCCGAAGCCCAACCGCTTGGCCCGTCGCCAGTCACGGCGGGTCATCGCACCGAGGGCCCCCTCACCACGGCCCCGGGACTCCAGGTGGGACCGCTCCTCCACCACGGCCAGCATCTGGTCCAGGAACCAGGGGTCGATCCGGGTGGCGGCGAACACCTCGTCCACCGTGGCTCCCCGGCGCAGCAGTGACTCCACGCCGAAGATGCGCTCCGGGGTGGCGACCGACACCCGCTCCAGGAGCTCCGGGACCGGGACCTTGTCGAACTCCACCTCGCCCGGGTCCCCGTTCAGGCCGGCCCGGCCCTGCTCCAGGGACCGCAACGCCTTCTGCAACGACTCCGGGAACGTCCGGCCGATGGCCATCGCCTCGCCGACGGACTGCATCTGGGTGCCGAGGCGGGGTTCGGTGCCGGGCAGCTTCTCGAAGGCCCAGCGCGGGATCTTGGTCACCACGTAGTCGATGACCGGCTCGAAGCTGGCCGGCGTCTTGCGGGTGATGTCGTTGGGGATCTCGTCCAGCGTGTAGCCGACGGCGAGCTTGGCCGCGATCTTGGCGATCGGGAACCCGGTGGCCTTGGACGCCAGCGCGGAGGAACGGCTCACCCGCGGGTTCATCTCGATGACGACCTGCTCGCCGGTGTCCGGGTGCACGGCGAACTGGACGTTCGAGCCACCCGTCTCCACCCCGACCCGCCGGATGCAGGCGAAGGCCGCGTCGCGCATCTCCTGGTACTCCACGTCGGTCAGGGTCTGGGCCGGTGCGACCGTGATGGAGTCGCCGGTGTGCACGCCCATGGGATCGACGTTCTCGATCGAGCAGATGATCACGCAGTTGTCGGCCCGGTCGCGCATGACCTCGAGCTCGTACTCCTTCCACCCCGCGATCGACTTCTCGATGAGGATCTCGGTGATGGGGCTGGCCTCCAGGCCGCGGGCCGCCATCTGCTCGAACTCCTCCACGGTGGCGGCGATGCCGGTGCCCTTGCCTCCCAGGATGAAGGCGGGGCGGATGACCACGGGCAGGCCGAGCTCGCCGGCCACGACCCGGGCCTCGGCCATGTCGTGGGCCGTGCCGGAGGCCGGCACGGTGAGGCCGATCTCCACCATCGCCCGCTTGAACAGCTCGCGGTCCTCCGCGGTGTTGATGGCCTCGGCCGTGGCCCCGATCAGCTCGATGCCACGATCGGCCAGGGCCCCGGAGTCGGACAGCTCCATGGCCAGGTTCAGCGCGGTCTGGCCGCCCAGGGTGGGCAGGACGGCGTCCGGTCGCTCCTTGTCCAGGATCTTCTCCAGCACCTCCGCCACGAGTGGCTCCACGTAGGTGGCGTCGGCGAAGTCGGGATCGGTCATGATCGTGGCCGGGTTGGAGTTGGCCAGGATCACCCGGTAGCCCTCCTCCCGCAGCACGCGGCAGGCCTGGGTGCCGGAGTAGTCGAACTCGCAGGCCTGTCCGATCACGATCGGGCCGGACCCGATGATGAGGATCGACTCGAGGTCGTCGCGGCGGGGCATCAGTGACTCCTGGGAGGGGACGGGTGTGGGACGCTGGTCGGGTGAGATTCGGATTCGAACAACGATGGGAAGCGGACGCCGACGACGTGCTGGCGGTCTACATCGACAGCGACTTCTGGACGTCGCTCGACGGGTTGACCAAGACGAGCGCGCCGGACGTCCTGGAGGTGAAGCGGACCGGTGACACGGCGTTGGTCCGCCTGCGCTACGTGCTCACGGTGGAGCTGCCGTCCCAGGCGACGCGCTTCATCGACCCCGACGACGTGGCGTGGGTGGAGGAGACGACCTGGCAGCTGACGGCACGCACGGCGTCGGTGCGGTTCCTGCCGGAGCAGGCCGCGGGCCTCATGAAGGCCTCGGCCAGCGCCGACCTGTTGGCCGACGGCGCCGACACCACCCGTGAGGTCAAGGGCGAGCTCAAGGTCCGCATCCCCCTGGTGGGCGGCAAGGTGGAGCACGCCATCGTCGACGGCATCGGCGGCCACCTCGAAGAGGAGGCGGACGCGGTGGCGGATCGGCTGGCCTGACGGACCGCCGAGCGATGAGGCGTCAGCCGAAGAGCCCATGACACAGAGGCGGACGCGGTGGCGGAACGGCTGGCCTGACGCACCGCCGAGCGATGAGGCGTCAGCCGAAGAGCCCATGACACAGAGGCGGACGCGGTGGCGGAACGGCTGGCCTGACGAACGCGTCAACCCCGCACCTCGTCCATCAGGTCCGCGAACCGCTCGAAGAGGTAGCGGCTGTCGTGGGGGCCAGGACCGGCCTCCGGGTGGTACTGCACCGCGAAGGCCGGCACGTCCAGGCACCGGAACCCCTCCAGCGTCCCGTCGTTCAGGTTCACGTGGGTGACCTCGATGCGGTCCATCGAGTCGGGGTCCACGCAGTAGTTGTGGTTCTGGCTGGTGATCTCCACCCGGCCCGTGGCCAGGTCCCGCACGGGGTGGTTTCCGCCGTGGTGGCCGAACGGCAGCTTGAACGTGGTCCCACCCAGCGCGGTGCCCAGCATCTGGTGGCCCATGCAGATGCCGAACACCGGCACCTTGCCCAGCAGCTCCTGCACCGTCGTGGGGACGGTGCCCACGGCGCCGGGGTCGCCGGGGCCGTTGGACAGGAAGACCCCGTCCGGGTCGCGGCCGAGGATGTCCGCCGCCGACGTGGAGGCCGGCACCACCTCCACCGACCCGATCATGGCCAGGTTGCGCACGATCGTGGCCTTGATGCCCAGGTCGATGGCGACGATCCGTCGCTCCGCGCCCGGTGCTGGACGGTGTCACGCTCACCCCGGATGACGTCACCAGCCGGACCAGGTCGATGCCGTCGGTGCCGGCCGCGGCCACGGCCGCCGACTTGAGGGTGGCCTCGTCCGCGGTGCCGAACACCCCGGGGATCGCACCGTGGTCGCGGCAGGTGCCGGGTCAGGCGGCGCGTGTCCACCCCGGCGATGCCGGCGATGCCGTGACCGCGTAGGTAGGCGTCCAGGTCACCGGTGGCGCGGTGGTTGCTGTGACGGCGGGCCAGGTCACGGACCACCACCCCGGCACACCGGGGCGCGACCGACTCGTCATCGGACGGGTTCACGCCGTAGTTGCCGATGTGGGGGTAGGTGAAGGTGATGACCTGCCCGGCGTAGGACGGGTCGGAGATCACCTCCTGGTAGCCGGACAGCACCGTGTTGAACACGAACTCGCCGGCGCTCACCCCTCCCTCCGGCTCGGCCCCGATGGCCTCACCCTCGAAGGTCGTCCCGTCGGCCAGCACGATGGCCGCCTCCCGGATGCCGTTCCCGCTGCTCATCGTTGGGCCTCTCCGTCGATCACGACCGGTTCTCCGAAGCAGAGCGTGTGCCGCACCCGGCCGCGCACCTCGCGTCCCACGTACGGCACGTTGCGGCTGCGCGACGCTCCGCCGGTGCCGTCGATCGTCCACCGCGCCGCGGGGTCGATGACGCACAGGTTGGCCGCCGCGCCCTCCACCACCGGCCCGCCGTGGTGCTCCATGCCGGCGATCGCCGCCGGCTGCCACGACATGCGGGCCAGGACGTCCGCGTCGGTCATCGGACCGGCGCCGGCACCGGGGACGCCGCCGTCCACCAGCTGGGTCAGGGCCAGGGCCAGGGCGTACTCCAGGCCCAGCATGCCCGGTGGCGCCTGGTCGAAGGGACGTTCCTTCTCCTCCGGGGCGTGGGGGGCGTGGTCCGTGGCGATGGCGTCGATGCTGCCGTCGGCCAGGCCGGCCACGACCGCAGCCACGTCGTTGTCCGACCGCAGCGGCGGGTGCACCTTGAAGGTGGCGTCGTACCCGGCGCAGCAGGCGTCGGTGAGGGTGAAGTGGTGCGGTGCCGCTTCCGCGGTGACGGGCAGGCCGGCGGCACGGGCCGCCGCCACCATGGCCACCGACCCCGCGGTGGACAGGTGCAGGAAGTGCATGCGGGCACCCGTGAGCCGGACCAGCGCGATGTCCCGCATCACCATGAGCTCCTCGGCCTCCGGCGGCTGGCCCGGCAGGCCGAGCCGGGCGGACCACTCGCCCTCGTTCATGCAGGTGCCCTCGGACAGCGAGGTCACCTCGCAGTGCTGGGCCAGCGTGACCCCCAGGCCGGTGGCGTACTCCAGGGCCCGGCGCATGAGCCGGTCGTCCTGGACCCCCGTCCCGTCGTCGGTGAAGATCCTCACGCCCAGGTCGGCCAGCTCCGCCATGGGGGCCAGTTGCGCACCGGCGCGGTCCACCGTGATGGCCCCGGAGGCGTGCACGTCGCACACGGACGCCCGACCCAGTTCCAGGACCTCCCGGACCACCGACGCGGAGTCCATGGGTGGCGTGGTGTTGGGCATGGCCAGCACCGCGGTGTAGCCGCCCAGGGCGGCGGCGCGTCCGCCGGTCTCCACCGTCTCGGCCTCCTCCTTGCCGGGCTGGCGGAGGTGGGTGTGGAGGTCCACCAACCCGGGGGCGACCAGGCACCCGGAGGCGTCCAGCACCCGCTCCCCGCTCAGGTCCGGGCCCACGGCCACCACACGGCCGCCGGACACGGCGACGTCGCCGGACCGTTCGCCGGTGGCGTCCACGATGGTCCCGCCCTTGATGACGACGGTCTCCTCCGGTGCGGCACCGAAGCGCTCCTCGCCCTGCATGGTCATGACTCCGTCCCGCCCGTCCGGGCTCCGCCGTCGTGGTCCGCGCCCACCCGGTCCTGCTGGTCCGGCAAGGCATGGCGCCCCGGGCCCAGCAGCATGAACAGCACCGACATCCGCACCGCCACCCCGTTGGCCACCTGCTCGGTGATCACCGCGTTGGGGCGGTCGGCCACCTCGCCCGCGATCTCCACACCGCGGTTCATGGGCCCGGGGTGCATGATCAGGGCGTCCTTGGCCAGCCGGTCGGCCCGCTCCGAGGTGAGGCCGCAGGTCGCGGTGTACTCCCGGAGCGTCGGGATCAGGGCTTCTGTCATGCGTTCCTGCTGGATGCGCAGGAGGTAGCAGACGTCCAGGTCGGCCAGGACGTCGTCGAGCCGGTGTGACACCTCCACGTCCCACGGCTCCAGGCTGGGCGGGAGCAGCGTCGGTGGCGCCACCAGGGTGACCCGGGCCCCCAGCGCGGTGAAGGCCTCGATGTCGGAGCGTGCCACCCGGGAGTGCTTGACATCGCCGACGATGCCGATGTGCAGGCCGTCGAGGGAGCCCCGGTGGGACCGGATGGTGTAGGCGTCGAGCAGGGCCTGGGTGGGGTGCTGGTGCCAGCCGTCGCCGGCGTTGATGACCGCGGCGTCGGTCCAGCCCGCGATCTGGGCCGGGACCCCCGAGGATCGGTGACGGACGATCACGGCGTCGATGCCCATGGCCTCGATGGTCTCGATGGTGTCCCGGACCGACTCGCCCTTGTTCACCGACGACGAGGACACCGCGAAGCTCATGGTGTCGGCCGAGAGCCGCTTGGCCGCGGTGTCGAAGCTGAGACGGGTACGGGTGGAGTCCTCGTAGAAGAGCGACACCACGGTGCGGCCCCGCAGGGCCGGGACCTTGGGGATGGCCCGACCGCTGACCTCCACCATGGTGTCGGTGACGTCGAGCAGCTCCTCGATCTCACCCCGCGTCAGGTCCGAGACGGACAACAGGTTCCGGGTCATGGCTTCTGCAACTCGCCGAGCTCGACACCGGTCATGGTCACGTCCACCAACTCGTCGCGCCGGGTGGGCAGGTTCTTGCCCACGTAGTCGGGCCGGATGGGCAGCTCCCGGTGGCCGCGGTCGATCATGACCGCCAGCTGCACCGCCCGGGGCCGGCCGTAGTCGCACATGGCGTCCAGCGCGGCCCGGATGGTCCGGCCCGTGAAGAGCACGTCGTCGACCAGGACCACGGTGTGGCCGTCGAGGTCCACCGGGATGTCGGTGACCTCCTCGGGCAGGACGGGGCGGATGCCGATGTCGTCGCGGTAGAGGGCCACGTCCAGGGTGCCGACGGGGACCTTGGGGTCCGCGTCGGTGAGCTCCTCGATGTCCTCCAGGCAGGTGGCGAGCGCCCGGGCCAGCTCCACGCCGCCGGTCTGCAGTCCGACCAGCACCAGTTGGTCCAGGCCGTGGTTGCGCTCGAGGACCTCGTGCGCCATCCGGCGCAACGCCCGGTGGATGTCCTCCGCGTCCATCACCCGTGACCTGGCAACGAAAACGCCCCCGTAGGGGCGCGTCAGGCGTCGCTCGCGTTCTGCCACCGGCAGGGTCCTTTCTGTCCGTAGGGGCCTCTCGGGACCCCCTTCACGGTCAGGAACGGACCGTACCACGGCCGGCTCCCCGGCGGGACCAGCCCCTCGTTCGCGGGTACCCGGCGACCCGGGAGGTCCGTGACGACCCCTATTCGCCGGCGGGGGCCGGCCGGAGCTCGGCGGCGGCCGCGGCCAGGACGCCGTTGACGAACTTGGACGAGTCGTCGGTGCCGTACCGGCCGGCCAGGTCCACCGCCTCGGACAGGATCACGCCCGTCGGCACGTCGGGCCGGTGGGCCAGCTCGAAGCAGGCCACCCGGAGCACCACCAGGTCCAGGGTCGGCATGCGCTCCAGCGTCCAGCCCCGGGCCAGGCGTCCGATCAGCTCGTCCTGCTCCACCGCGTGCGCGGCCACGCCCCGCACCAGTTCCACGGTGTAGGGGTCGGGCGCGGTCACCTGGTCCGACAGCGTCCCGGCCGGGGTCCGCTCCTTGATGCGGGCCTCGTAGAGCAGGTGCACGGCCCGCTCCCGGGCCTCATGGCGGCCGCCGGCCACCACGGGCAGCTCCGGGGGGAACTCGAGCGGTGAGTCGTCGGGCGGGAACTCGGGGAGCTCGTCGGGTGGAGGGGCGTCCTGGCCGGCCGGTGGCGTCATGCCCGGGAGATGAACTCGCCGGAGCGGGTGTCCACCTTGACCTTCTCGCCCGGGTTGATGAACAGCGGGACCTGGATCACCAGGCCGGTGACCAGCGTGGCCGGCTTCTTGGCCCCCGAGACCCGGTCGCCCTGCACACCCGGCTCGGTCTGGGCCACGTCCAGCTCGACCGACGCCGGCAGCTCCACGCCGATGATCTCGTCGCCGTACATCATGATCTGGGCCGTGGCCGAGTCGACCAGGTAGTTCACCACGTCGCCCAGCGTCGACTCCGGCACGTTCATCTGGTCGTAGGTGCCGTTGTCCATGAAGACGTAGTCCGCACCGTCCCGGTACAGGAGCTGCATCTCCTTCTTGTCCACGATGGCCCGCTCCATGCGCTCACCGGCGCGGAACGTGCGCTCCACCACGGCACCGTTCCGCACGTTCTTGAGGGTGGTCCGCACGAAGGCCCCGCCCTTGCCCGGCTTGACGTGCTGGAACTCGACCAGGGTGAACAGGCCGTCCTCCAGGTCGAGGGTCATCCCGTTCTTGAAGTCGGCGGTGGCGATCTGTGGCATGTCTGAGGCCTGTCTGTGTGTCCGCCCGGCGCCCGCCGGCGGCGGCACGCGATCAGGCGAGGATCGGATCCTTGGGAGCCAGCGTGAGGCGGTCGCACCCGCCGTCCGTGACGAGGACCGTGTCCTCGATGCGGACCCCACCGAGTTCGGGCAGGTACACACCCGGCTCGACGGTCACCACGTGACCGGCGACCAAGGTAGCAGCCGAACGGGCCGACACCCGAGGCTCCTCGTGGATGTCCAGGCCCACACCGTGGCCGGTGGAGTGCAGGAACGCGTCCCCGAGGCCGGCCTCGTCGATCACCTCGCGGCAGGCCAGGTCCACCTCCTTGGCCTCCACCCCGGCCCCGACGGCCTCCACCCCGGCCCGCTGGGAGGCCAGGACGACCTCCAGCATGTGCATGCGGTCCGGCCCGACGTCGCCCACGGCCACGGTGCGGGTCATGTCCGAGTGGTAGCCGTCGACCAGGGCGCCGAAGTCGATGACCACCAGGTCCCCGGGGGTGATGCGCCGGTCCGAGGGGCGGTGGTGGGGCTTGGCCCCGTTCGGCCCGGCGGCCACGATCGTCTCGAAGCTCACGTCGGCGGCACCGAGCTCACGCATGCGCCCGTCCAGGGCGAGGGCGAACGCGGCCTCCGTCGGCGACCCCCCGAGGCTGGGGCGCAGGTCCGCCAGGGCGGCATCGGCGATGGCGCAGGCGGCCCGGATGCGCGCCACCTCGCCGGCATCCTTGACCAGGCGCAGGCCCTCCACCGCGCCTGCGGTCGGCACCAGCTCCGCCCCCGGCATGAGGGTCTCCGCCCAGCGCCGTTGCGCCGCCCACGTGACGGCCTCCGACTCCAGCCCCAGGCGGAGCACCCCGGCGTCGGCGGCAGCCCGGGCCAGGGCTGCGTCCGGCTCCGCGGGGACCACGTCGATGGTCGCCTCCACCCCGGCGGCGGCCAACTCGTCGGCGGACTGGTCACGGTACCGGCCGTCGGTCACGAACACCGTGCCGGTCCGGGTCACCAGGAGCAGAGCGGCAGAACCGGTGAAGCCGGTCAGGTACCGCACGTTGGTCAACTCCGACACCACCAGTGCGTCACAGTCGTGGTCGTCGAGCAGCCCGGCCAGTCGCCCCAACCGGGACCCGATGTCCATGGGGGGCAGCGCGTCCGGTGCATGCACCGGGGTGAGGGACTCGGTCACGGTCATGGCCGCCAGCCTACGGCGGCACCACCTCGGGACCGATCCGCCCCGGCCCGGCGCCCCCGGCTCACTCCCGGGGGAACCTCAGCTCGGCCAGGACCCCACGGTGGTCCGAGCCCAGCGGGGGCACGAACCCGAAGGCGGCGACGCCCACCGACCGCGCCACCATGACGTGGTCCAGGCGGAGCATGGGCGGCCCCGCGGACTCCAGCGACCAGGTACCCCCGAAACCGCCGCCACCGGCGTCCTGGGCATCGCGGAGCCCGGCGGAGGCCGCCAGGTGCCGGAACGGCCGGTTGCCGCTGGTGGCGTTGAAGTCGCCCGCCACCACCACGGGGCCGTCCAGGTCCTCCACCCGCCCGGTCAGCCGGGCGAACTCCTCGGCCCAGCCCTGCACCCCGCTGGTGGTGGGCGCCGGGACGTGCACGGCCACCAGGTGCACCGGGGCCGAGCCGGCCGGCCGCAGGGTCGCCTCGGTGCGGTACAGGCTGGCCTGGCGGGCCGGGGTGTCCATGGGCACCCGGCTGAACACGGCCATGCCCTGGGTGTCGGGACGGTCCCGGAGGATCCGGTGGGGGTAGGCCCGGTCGCTCCCCGCCCGCCGGAACGCCACCAGGAACTCGGGGGTGAACTCGGTGAGGACCACCACGTCGGCGTCCTGGGCCACCAGGGCCCGGGCCGCGGCGCCGGGGTCGGGGTTGGACCGCCACACGTTCTGGGCCAGCACGGAGATCCGGGCACCACCCACGGGGTCCTCCGGCCGGAGCAGGCCCCACGCGGTGGGCCAGGCCATCTGGAGCGCGGCCACGGCCAGGACCGGGGCGGCCAGGAGCCACCGGCGCCCACCCGGTGCTCCGCCCCACGCGGCGGCCAGTCCGCCGACCAGCGCGGCCGACGCCAACAGTGCCGTGGCCACCCCGGACAGGGCGGCCGACGCCAGCCACAGCGGGTCCCACTCCTGGACGGCCGTGCACCGGGCGAGCACCACGGCGCCGGCCGCGGCCACGGCGAGCACCACCAGGGCCGCCCCGAGCCGGCCGGTGACCCGCCGCACCCTCAGACCGGTGGCAGGCCGAGGAGGTGGGCCACCGCGTCCACCGCCAACGGGTACCCCGCTGCGCCGGCGCCGGCGATGACCACGTCGGCCACGGGCGACACCACCGAGTCGTGGCGCCACGACTCCCGACGGGCGGGGTTGGAGAGGTGGAGCTCCACCACCGGGCCGTCGTAGGCGGCCAGGGCGTCGTGGATGCCCCAGGCGTAGTGGGTGAAGGCGGCGGGGTTGATGATGATGGCGGCCGCGGTCCCCCGTGCGGCATGGATGGCCTCCACGAGCGTCCCCTCGTGGTCGGTCTGGAGGTGGTCCAGGGCGAGCCCGCGTGACCCGGCCCGCCGCCGGGCCGCCGCGACGTGGTCGGCCAGGGTGGCGGTCCCGTAGACGTCCGGTTCCCGGTCGCCCAACAGGTTGAGGTTGGGTCCGGACAGCAGGAGCACGGTGGGCAGGTCGGTCATCGGAGGGCCTCCAGGGTCCGTCGCACCAGGTCCGGGTCCACGTCCGGGACCACCTCCACGCCGTGGGGGCCGTCCAGCACGAAGGTGAGGCCGCCCCCGAGCACCTTCTTGTCGCGCCCCATCAGGGCGAGCAGGCGGTCGTCGTCCAGGCCGGGCGGGAGGTCCGTGGGCAGGTCGTAGCCCGACACGACGCGTCGGTGCTCCGCAACGGCGTCGGGCCCGATCCGGCCCATCGCCCGCGCCAACTCGGCCGCGAACACCAGGCCGATGGCGACGGCCTCGCCGTGTCGCAGGTCGTGGTCACCGCCGATCTCCAGCGCGTGGGCCAGGGTGTGGCCGTAGTTCAGCAGCGCCCGGCGGCCCGACTCCCGCTCGTCGGCCGCGACGACGTCGGCCTTGATGCGCACGCAGCGGGCGACCCGCTCGTCCAGGTCCAGCTCGTCCAGCCGGCCGCCACCCAGCCAGTGGTACTTGGCCAGCTCCCCCAGGCCGCACCGCCACTCCCGGGGCGGCAGTGTGCCCAGGGTCCCGGTGTCGCAGATCACCGCCGTGGGCTGCCAGTAGGTGCCCACCAGGTTCTTGCCCTCGGCGAGGTTCACGCCGGTCTTGCCCCCGATGGCGGCGTCGATCTGGGCCAGCAGGGTGGTGGCGACGTGCACCACCGGCAGTCCGCGGTGGTACACCGAGGCTGCGAACCCGGCCACGTCGGTGACCATCCCGCCCCCCAGGCCGACCACGCAGTCCCCCCGGGTCAGGCCCCAGCCGGCGAAGGCCGAGCACAGGCCCTCCACGGTGGACATGGTCTTGTGGGCCTCGCCGGTCCCGATCGTGAACACGCGGTGTTCCCGCCCGGGGTCGACCTCCACCGGGACGGCCTCCTGGGTCACGACCGCCACCCGGCGGGCCCCCTCCGGGACCACCGACGCCAGTTCGGATCGGGCACCCTCGCCGATCAGCACGGGGTAGGCACGGCCGTCGGGCAGCACCACCTCCTCCGTGATCGTCACATCAGCCATGGGGGAGCTCCTGGTCCACCGTCCGGGCGAGCTCCGCCGGCGAACCGGCGTCCACGTCGACCACCAGGTCGGCGACCCCGCGGTACAGAGGTTCCCGCTCTCGCCCCAGGGCGCGCAACGCAGTTGCCGCGTCGCCGGCCAGGAGCGGGCGGTCCTGGTCCGACTCCCCGACCCTCCGGGCCAGGACGTCCGGATCCGCCCGCAGCCACACCACCCGGCACCGCTCCTTGAGCAGCACCCGGTTGGCGGGCCGGACCACGACGCCGCCGCCGGTCGCCACCACGCACGGTGGACCGTCGAGCGTCCTGGCCAGGAGGCCTGCCTCCAGGTCCCGGAAGGAGGCCTCCCCGTCCGCGGCGAACAGCTCGGCCGCGGTCATGCCCTGTTCCGTCTCGATCACGGCGTCGAGGTCCACCCAGGGCAGGCCGCGTCGTTCCGCCAGCAGGGGGGCGATGGTGGACTTGCCGGTCCCGGACAGGCCAACCAGCGCGATGTGGTTGCGGACCGGGATCCCCACCCGGTCAGACGACGACCACGCGCAGGTCCGACACCAGCTGCGCGATGGCGGTCCGCAGGGGGATCGTCGGGCAGTCCCGGGCCTCCAACAGGATGGTGACGTCCTGTTGGCACTCGACCACCAGGGCGGTGGCGTCCCGGTGGACCTTGGTGTTCATGCGGAACCGTGCCTCGTCGGCATTCTGGGTCTCCACGGTCCGCACGACGTCCCAGGACACCCGGAAGCTCAGGCCACTGGGCCCGGTCACCTCCAGACCCTCACGGGTGAGGGTGGCGGTGCACTTCTTGCGCTTCTTGGTCTGTCCCGGGTAGCCGCCCAGGTACACCACGTCCTCCAGGACCAGGGCGGTGGAGCCGGCGGGCGGCGAGCCGACCCCGGCGGTGGCGACGTTCGCCCCCACCGCGGCGCCGGCGGCCGCGGCGACTTCCGGAGCGGGAGCCGGCCCGTCCGGCGCGGCGGCGGGCGTAGCCGCAACGGGTGCAGCCGGCTCGGACGGGGCGAACATGTCAGTGGGTTGAGCGGCAGTGGGTTGAGCGGCAGTGGGTTGAGCGACAGAGGGTTGAACGGCAGAGGGCGGTGCCGCGGAGGCCGGTGCTGCGGCCGCTGGGGGCTCGAACGCCCCGATCTCGGTGGGCGTCGCCACGTCACCGAACGGTGTCACCACCGGTGCATCGGCGGGCGGGCCCGGCTGCCCGGGTGCCGGGAGGGATCCAGGATCGACCGGGGCCGGCACGGTCCCCTCCGGGGCGAAGGGCGGCGGCACCGCGGCACCGGGCGGTGCAACGCCGGGGGCGGGAGGCGATCCGGGGGCGGCACCCGGCAACGGCGTGGGCTCGGCACCGAACGGCGACGGCCGGGACTCCAGGGCCGCGGGAACCTCCGACGATGGCGACGACCTCCGGCGGCGGGAACTGCTCGGCCGCGACCGGAGCCACGGGAACGGTCGGGGGGGCGACGGGAGCGGCGGGAGGTGCCGGGGCGCCGCCGTCGGCCTGGCCGACCAGGGTCTCCACCACCCGGTCGCAGAATGCTTCGGGCCAGGAGGCCTGGAACACCCGGCCGTCGTCGAGGGCCATCTCCACCTCGAGCACGCCGTCCACGGTGTCGCCCAGGGCGTCGAGCCCCTTGACCGACTGCAACTCGATCCAGATGGGCGGGTCCGGGTGGTCGGTGCGGCCCACGCCGAGGGACCCGCCGGCCAGCACGAACAACGCCGACTCCCGCGGCCCACCCGCGTACTGCACCGATCCGCGGGCAACCGCGTCCGGCTCTTCCTCGCTGGGCGGTTGACCCGGCCCGATTGCTCCTGACGACACGTCGATCCGACCTCCGGGCCCCGCGGATGCACCGCCCGGGCCCTCTTGACACCACTCTGGGGCCTCCACCGTACCGGCCCGCGCACCGACAACCGGTGCATCCACCCCATCCCCGGGCCGTCGGGACGCGCCGGACCCCTGCTCCAACATCGGGGTGGACATGGCTCAGAACGACCGCAGGAAGGTGGCGCCACCCTCGACGGGCGGGTCGACCGGCTCATCGGCGGCCGTCCCGAGGGCGGCGGCGATGGCTTCGGCGGCCTTCGGGCTCAGCTTCGACATCTGGCGCAGGACCTCGTCGGTGCCGTCCTCCGCCGGGGCCACCGCCTCGAACGCGGCCTGCTCGACGTAGGGGGCCGGTTCGGTGAACGCCGCCGGCTCGGTGAAGGCGGCCGGAGCTCCGGGAGCCGGGTCGCTGAAGGCGGCGGGCTCGTCGGGCCCCGTGGAGGTGGCCGGCTCCCCATAGGTGTCGGGAGCGAGCGTGTCGGGAGCGAACGTGTCGGCGGAGAAGGCGGCGTCGTTGAACGCCGCCACGCTGGACGCGGTGTCGCCCGCGGTGCCGTGGTCCACCTCGACGACGGCCGGGTCGGAGAAGCCGCCGTCGGCATAGGTCGGGTTGGAGAAGGGCGACCCGGCGACGGGCTCGCCCCCGGGGTCCTGGAAGGCCTGCGCCGCGGCGAACCGGTCGTGGTCGGAGGCCTCACCCTCGAGCGTGACCCACGGGTCGTCCACCGTCTCGTCCGAACTGAGCAGGTCGTCGATCGGGAAGTGCTCCGGGAACTGCTCCCCGTCCACCCCGCCGGCGGCGACCGCGGCCTCCTCGTCCAGCATCAGCTCGACCCGGTCATCGGCCATGGCGACCGCGGCGGCGGCACCGTCGGACGACGCCGCCTGCTCCGCCGCAACGGACTCGTCCGACGCCGGCCCCGGTGGGAGCTCCGGCACCGTGGTCCCGGCCGCGGCAGCGACCGGGTCCGCCTGCGGTCCCGCTCCCGCGGGATCCGGCTCGTCCACCACCATCAGTCCCCGCTGGACGAGCGCGACGACCCGGCGGCACGCCTCGTGCTCGGTCAGCTCCAGGTCGGCTGCCACCGTGGCCACATCGGGACGGGTCCCGCTGGCGGACAGCAGGGCCCACTCCGCGTCGTCGACCTTCACGCTCTCCTGGCCGAGGGTCGTTGCCATGGCCACGCGGTGGGACAGGGACGGCACGACCTCCTCGATCGCGGCCCACTCCTGCAGCAGGGCCGTGGCCGCCTCCAGGACCGTCGGGAGCTCCACCGGCTCCCACGGCGCCTCGGGGGCATCGGCGCCGGACTCGAACAGGAACGACCCGTCACCGAAGCGCAGGAGCTCGAACACGGTCGCGTCGGGATCGCCTTCCTCCCGCCCCCTCACCCCACCGCCGACCAGGAGGCCGTCCACCACGAAGAGCTGACCCAGGCCGCGGTCGCCCTCCACCACCAGGCGGCCGGTCTTGCGCGACGCTGCCAGCAGCTGCAGTACGTCGACCAACGGGAAGGCGTCGATCGTTCCCTGAAGTGCCACGTGCTTTCCTCCTGCTTCCATCCCCGACGGGCACCTGGGGGTGCGGCTCCGGGGACCAGTGCGTCGGTCGCGGTGGGACGGTGCGACCGTCCCTACGGAGGGTCTTCGGCAGTCGGGGCGCCCGGGTTCACAAATATCTGGGCCGAATGACCCAGATCGGCACCACGCGACTGACGACCGGTCAGCGGATGGCGGCGGCCACGGCCCGGGACATGGCCCCCACCGGAGCCTGTCGACCCGTCCACCGCTCCAGCGCCACCGCGGCCTGGTGCACCAACATGGACACCCCGTTGGCCGACCTGGCGCCCCGGGCCGTCGCGTCACGGACCAGCGTCGTCTCCAGCGGGTGGTACACCAGGTCCGCCACCGCCTGGCCCTCGTGCAGCAGCTCCGTGTCGCAGGGGACGGACCGATCCGTTCCCATCCCGACCGATGTGGCGTTCACGACCAGGTCCGCGGCGGCGAGCTCCGCAGCCACGTCCGCACGGGCGAGGACCCGGCCCCGGGCGCCGGCCAGGTCTGCGGCGGCCCGTGCCCGTCCGTCGTCGCGGTTGGCCACCGCGACCAGGTCCGCACCGGCCCCGGCCAGTGCCAGGACCACGGCCCGCGCCGCTCCTCCCGCCCCCAGGACCACGCAGCGGGCGCCGGCGGGATCCAGCCCGAAGTCGGCCTGCAGGCCCCGCAGGAACCCGTCACCGTCGGTGTTGTCCCCCACCAGCACGGCGTCGTCCTCGGGGTCGCGGGAGATGCAGTTGACGGCTCCCAACGCGGTGGCGACCGGCGTCAACCGGTCCAGTTCGGCCAGCACCGCGGCCTTGTGCGGCATGGTCACCGACAACCCTCGCAGCCCCAACGCCCGCATTCCGGCGACGGCCGTCGGAGCGGCCCCGTCCGGGACGGGGCAGGCCACCGACACGAAGTCCAGGCCCATGGCGCCGAAGGCGGCGTTGTGGATCACGGGCGACAGCGAGTGGCTGATGGGGTCGCCGATCACCGCCACCACCCGCGTCGACCCGGTGGGCAGGGGTCCGGAGGGGACGCCCGCTCCCCCGCCGCCGGCGTTCAGAAGACCCCCTGGGCCTGGGCCTGGGCCTTCGCCTGCTGGAACTCCTTGTAGGAATCCGTGAACAGGTGCGTCGGCGGGTCGTTCGACACCAGCACGTAGTACTTCCAGGGCCCGGGCGGGGTGTTGATGGCGGCGTCCAGCGCCGCCTTGCCGGGCAGGCAGATCGGCGTGGGCGGCAGTCCGGGGTTCTTGCGGGTGTTGTAGGGCGAGTCGACCGCGAGGTCGGCCTTGGTCAGGCCGCCGGACGCCCGTCCCAGCCCGTACAGGTTGGCGGCGTCGATCCCGAGGGGCTCGCCGGCGTCGAGGCGGTTGTAGATCACCCGGGCCACCTTGCCCCGCTCGTCCTCGGGTGTGCCCGCCTCCCGCTCCACCAGGGACGCCGCGGTCACGAGCTCGTAGGCGGTCCGGCCCTGGAGCGCTTCCGCCTTGTCGTAGCCGAGGCTGTCCAGCACCTTGTCCATCTTGGTGGCCATCGTCTGCAGGATCTGCACCGGCGAGGCGTCGTCGGCGAACTCGTAGGTGTCCGGGAACAGGAACCCCTCCCAGTTGCTGACCTCGGCCGGCTTGTACTTGGAGGTGACCTCCCCGGAGGCGAGCGCGTTCAGGAGCTGCTCCACGGAGGTGTCCGGCATGGACTCGGACACGATCTGCAGGGCATCGATCAGGCGCTTGCCCTCCGGGATCCGGACCGTGTTGGCGTTCACCGGGACCGGGCCGTCGTCCAGCACGGCGATGGCCTCGTCGAACGACGAGTTCTCGTGGAACTCGACGTACCTCCCCGCCTCCCACGGCCCGGCGTTCTTCCAGCCCGCGTACCAGGAGAACAGCCGGGGGTTGGTGATGACGTCCGCCTCGCCGAGCAGCGTGGCGATGGAGTCCGTGGCGGACCCCGACGGGACCACCACCTCGGCCACCAGGTCGCCCTGCTCACCGGACGGGTTGATCTGGCGGGCCCCCCACAGCACCGCCGCCACCACCAGGAGCGCGCCCAGGCCCAGCACCACCCCGGCCACGGCCAGCAGCCTGCGGCCACCATGGGTGGGAGGTGGGAGCAGGACGTAGTCGTCGTCGTCCTCCTGGGGGCGGGGACGGCGTGGGGGCTGGTCCGCGTCGGCGGGCCGACGTCGTTGCACACGCTCCTGCGGGGCGCGTTCCTGGGGTTCAGTCACTCGGGGGGTTCCTCGGCTCCGGCCCGATGATCGAGCCAACTCTGCAACATGACGGCGGCGGCGACCTTGTCCACCACCCGGCGCCGGGCGCCTGCGCTCATCTGCATCTCCCGCAGGGACCGCTCGGCGGTGACCGTGGTCAGGCGCTCATCGTAGGTCTCCACCGGGACCGTGAGGGTGGCACGCAGCTCCTCGCTCTCAGCCAGGTAGCGGCGGGCGGTCGGACCCACCGAGCCGTCGAGCGAGTAGGGCATGCCGACGACCACGACCTCCGCCTCCGCCTCCGCCACCAGCTCCGCGATCCGGCGGTGGTCGCGGCGCCGGTCACCGCTGCGCTGGACCACCTCGTAGGGCAGCGCCAGGGCGCCGCGGGAGTCCGACAGGGCGACGCCGATCCGCTTGCTGCCCAGGTCCAGCCCGATGGCCCGCACGGGTGCCCGGTCTCAGGCCAGGCCCAGCTGGGCCCGCACCTGGTCCAACGCCTCGTCCAGCCGTTCGGGCTCCCGACCCCCGGCCGCGGCCAGGTCCGCGCCCTTGCCCCCGCCGCCGCCCACGGTCCTCGCCGCGTCCGCGATCAGCTCCGAGGCGTTCAGGCCGCTGTCCGGCGCCACGGCCGCGACCAGGGCGACACCCTTGCCGGCGGGTGAGGACCCGAGCACCACGGCCCGCATGCCGGGCCGGTCGCGCAGGGCCACGGCCAGGTCACGGACCTCGTCCCGGCTGTCCGACTCCACCCGGGCCACCAGGAGCCCGTCGGTGGCCAGGGCCGACAGGTCCTCGGCCTGGCCGCCGGCCAGTTGGCGGCGCAGGACCTTGACCTCGTCCCGCAGGCCCTTCAGCTCCCCCAGTCGCTTCTGGATGCCGTCGACCAGGTCGTCGGCCGGCACGCCGAGGAGGGCGGCCGCGGCCGCCACCCGGTCCTCCTCCATGCGCAGGCGGTCCACCGGCCCGGTGCCGGTGACGGCCTCGATGCGGCGGATGTTGGAGCCGATCGAGCCCTCCGACACGACCTTGAGGGGGCCGATGTCGCCCAGGGCCCGCACGTGGGTGCCGCCGCACAGCTCGGTGCTGTGCTCACCCGCCTCCAGGACCCGCACGACGTCGCCGTACTTGTCGCCGAAGAAGGCGATCGCGCCCAGCTCACGGGCCTCGTCCATGGTGGTCTCGAAGTGGCGGACCGGGGCGTTGCCCAGGATGTCCGCGTTGGCCAGGTCCTCGATGCGGCGCAGCTCCTCCGGGGTGACCGGTGCGTAGTGGGCGAAGTCGAACCGGAGGCGGTCCGGACCCACCATCGACCCCTGCTGCTTCACGTGGTCGCCCAGCACCTCCCGGAGGGCCCAGTGGAGGATGTGGGTCCCGGTGTGGTTCCGTCGGATGGCCGTCCGCCGTTCGACGTCGATGGCGGCGGTGGCCTCCTGCCCGGCGGACACGGTGCCCTCGACGACCTCCACCGTGTGGCGGTGGAGCCCGGGCAGGGCGTACGTGGTGTCCAGGACCCGGGCCGTCCCGGTGGGTGTGGTGATGGTGCCCGTGTCGCCGACCTGTCCGCCGGACTCGGCGTAGAAGGGCGTGCGGTCCAGGAACACCCCGTCGCCGATCACGGCCAGCACGACGGCCTTGGAGGTGTCCTCCTCCCGGCCGGTGAACTCCGTTGCGCCGGACTCGGCCAGGACGGACCGCTCGGCATCCACCTCGTCGCCGTGGGCCACGCCGGTGCGGCGACCCGCGGCCCGGGAGCGCCGGCGCTGCTCCCCCATGGCGGCGTCGAAGCCGGCACCGTCCACGGCCACACCCCGCAGCTCCGCCATCTCCTCGGTGACCTCCAGGGGGAAGCCGTAGGTGTCGTGGAGCTCGAAGGCCACCCGGCCGTCCAGCTCGCCCCCGGGGGGCAGGGCGTCCAGCTCCGAGTCCAACAGGACCGACCCGCGGGCCAGGGTCTGGCGGAACCGCTCCTCCTCCCGCCCGATCAGGTCCACGATCCCGTCACGCTGCTCGGCCAGCTCCGGGTAGGCGTCACCCATGATGGCGATGCAGCGCTGCACCATGTCGGGCATGACCAGTCGCTCCACGTCGAGCATGTAGGCGAAGCGCACAGCCCGGCGGATGATGCGGCGCAGCACGTAGCCCCGGTCCTCGTTGGACGGGATGACGCCGTCGGCCACGAGGAACGCCGCCGTGCGGGTGTGGTCGGCCAGGAGCCGCAGGGCGATCCCGGCCAGCTCCGAATCCTCCACCGTTCGCCCCGTCACCGCCTGGGCCTGGTCCACCAGGCCGGCCAGGACGTCCGCGGCGTACAGCGACGGGCTGCCGGCGAGCACGGCCAGGATCCGCTCCAGGCCCGCGCCGGTGTCCACGTTGCGGGTGGGCAGGTCCGTCAGCCCCCCGCCGTCACCGCGGAAGTACTGGGTGAACACCAGGTTCCAGAACTCGACGTAGCGGAACTCCGCAGCAGGGTTGGCCGGGCCCCCGTCCGGGCCCACCTCCGGTCCGTAGTCGTAGAACAGCTCGGAGCTGGGACCGCACGGACCGGTCTCGCCCATCTCCCAGAAGTTGTCCTTGTCCAGGCGTTGGATGCGATCGCGGGGCACGCCCACCGCGTCGGCCCAGATCTCCTCGGCCTCGTCGTCGGAGGTGTGCACGGTGACCCAGATCCGGTCGCCGTCGATGCCGAGCACCTCGGTGGAGAACTCCCAGGCCCACGCGATGGCCTCGGCCTTGAAGTAGTCGCCGAAGCTGAAGTTGCCCATCATCTCGAAGAAGGACAGGTGCCGGGGCGAGCGCCCGATGGCGTCGAGGTCGTTGTGCTTCCCGCCGGCGCGCACGCACTTCTGGATGGAGGCGGCCCGCGGCGGCTGGTACGGGACCGGCTCCTCGCCCAGGAAGAGCGAGACGAACGGCATCATCCCGGAGTTGGTGAACATCGGGGCCGAGGGGTGGTTCGGGATCAGGCTGGACGAGCGCACCAGCGTGTGCCCACGGGACGAGAAGAAGTCGTTCCAGGCCCGGCGCAGGTCGGTGGCCGTGGCGATGCGTGGGGGGTCGGCACTCATGGTCCGGCCATCGTACCGGCGGCCGGGCCGCGTCCATGAGGCGGTTCCCGACCCCGGCGGCTCCGCGGTCAGCGCCTCTGCGGTCAGCGCCGGCGCTCCCGGCTCACCAGGAGGCGGGACGGGTGGGCCGCGCCGGGCCGGACGTCCGGTGCACGGTCCTGGCCACCGGCGTGCCGTCGCGCTGGGCCCGCAACTGCTCCTCGCGGTCCCGCATGGTGGACCGGCCCTCCGACACCGCGTCGCGGACGTTGCGGCCCACCTTCTTGGCGGTGTTGCCGGCGGTGACCACCAGGTGGTCGGGACCGAGGGCGTCGAGCCGCCGACGGACCTTCTGCTGGGCCCACACGGTGCCCGACGCCCCGGCCGCAGCACCGATCCCCAGCCACACCAGACGTTTCATCACCGCCCCATCATGCCCGCTGGGCACCGTCCGGGTCGTGCACGGTCACGGGCCGCTCAGCGCGACGGCGTGCCGCCCCGCAGCCGTTGGGCCGCCCGACGGGTCCCGGATGCCAGTGCCACACCCTTGATGACGGGCGAAGTCAGGGCCTTGTAGGTGGCCTCGGTGGCGGTGTCGACCCGTTCGCCGATGGACCCCGCCACCTCCAGCAGGTCATCGATGCGGTCCACCTCACCGGTGGCCCGCCGGACCGCCTCCCGCAACTCGGCCACGGCCGGCGTCGCCTCCGATTCGAAGGCCTCGGTGGCCGACTCCAGTGCCCGGGCCGACCGCAGCAGCCGGGCCGACACCACCGCCAGGAAGCAGGCGGCACCGAGCGCGAGCACGCCGCACAGCACGGTCAGCAGGTCGAGCGCGGTCATCGGTCCCCATTGTCGCCCACCGGGGAGCCTCCGGGCGGGCTTTCCGGGCCCGCCATGCGCTCGCGCCACCGCGCCACCAGGCGGGCCTCGGCCCCGTTGCCGCCGGGCCGGTAGTACTGGGTGCCGACCAGCTCGTCGGGCAGGTACTGCTGGTCCACCCAGCCCTGCGGCTCGTCGTGGGGGTAGCGGTAGCCCGAGCCGTGGCCCAGCGACACCGCCCCGCGGTAGGACGCGTCGCGCAGGTGGGCCGGGACCTCACCCACCGGACGGGACCGCACGTCGGCCAGCGCCCGGTCCAGGCCGGCGTAGGCCGTGTTGGACTTGGGGGCCAGGGCCAGGTGCACGGTGGCCTGGGCCAGGTTGATCCGGGCCTCGGGCAGGCCCACGAACTCCACGGCCCGGGCCGCGGCGTCCGCCACCACGACGGCCAGGGGATCGCCCATGCCCACGTCCTCGGAGGCCGAGATCACCAGTCGGCGGGCGATGAACCGGGCGTCCTCCCCCGCCTCCAGCATCCGGGCCAGCCAGTGCAGCGCGGCGTCCGGGTCCGAGCCCCGGATGGACTTGATGAAGGCGGACACCACGTCGTAGTGGTCGTCGCGTCCGTACCGCACCGGTGACGCGCCCAGCGCCCCCTCCGCGTCCACCAGCTCCATGCGGACGGGCCGGCCCTCCTCGACCCGGCCCGCGGCCAACGCCAGTGCCACCTCCAGGCTGGTGAGCAGGTGCCGACCGTCGCCACCGGAGCGATCCACCAGGTGGGCGACGGCCTCCGGGTCGGCCTCGGCACCCTCGGCCTGCAGGCCCCGCTGGGCCAGCTCGCCCAGCGCAACGGGTCCGAGCGGCTCCAGGCGGAACAACGTGGAGCGGCTCAGCAGCGGCGGGTTCACCTCGAAGTACGGGTTCTCCGTGGTGGCCCCGACGAGCACCAGCAGTCCGGTCTCGACCGACGGCAGCAGCGCGTCCTGCTGGGACTTCGTGAATCGGTGGATCTCGTCCAGGAACAGGATCGTCCCCTCGCCGTGGGCACCCAGGCGCTGCTGGGCCGAGGCCGCCACCTCACGGATGTCCTTGACCGTCGCACTCACCGCGCTGAGCGGCACGAACGCCTTGGACGACGCGGTGGCGATGAGTCGGGCGATGGTGGTCTTGCCGGTGCCGGGTGGCCCCCACAGGATCACCGAGCTCAGCCGGTCGGTGTCCACCAGCGCCCGCAGCGGCCGGCCGGGGCCCAGGAGCTGCTCCTGGCCGACCACCTCGTCCAGGGTGTGGGGGCGCAACCGGTCGGCCAGCGGGCCGCGGCGTCCCAGGCGCTCCTCGGCGGCCGCCGCGAACAGGTCCCCGGTGCGATCCGCTGCCATCGGGGTGACGCTACCCGCGGGCCTCCGCGCCGGGAGCGGCCTCCGGCGACGGCCCTGACTCCGGCAACGACCCTGGCTCCGGCAACGGCCTGGGCTCCGGTGACGGTGCAGGCCCGAAGGCGACGGCGGCCCCGAAGGCGGCCCGGCGGCCGGCCCGGCGGAGGGCCAGCAGGATGCCGGGACCGGCGAGCACCATGAGGAAGCAGTTGACGGCGGCCCTGGGCAGGTCCCAGCCGAGGCTGGTGGCCAGGTGGAAGGCCCAGAACCGCTGCAGGTTCTCGACCAGCGGATCGCCGGCCACGAAGGCAAGCGACGACTCGGCTCCCACGGTGAAGGGCCAGAACCACAGGTTGAGCAGCAGCCCGTAGGCGAGGCCGATGACGACGGCGTAGCCGGCGAGCAGCGCGATCTCGGCCCGACCGCGGGCCCGGGGCAGGCAGCCGGCGCCGAAGCCGATCCACGCCGCACCGAGCATCTGGAAGGGCAGCCACGGCCCCACGCCGCCGGTGAGCAGCGCGGAGGCGAACAGGGTGAGGGCGCCGAGGACGAACCCGAAGGCCCGGCCGTAGACCCGTCCGGCCGGGATCAGCAGGAAGAAGACGGCCTCGAACCCGCTGACGCCGGTGCCGGCCAGGCGCAGCGCCGACCCGCAGGCGGCCAGGACGCCGAGCAGGGCCACGGACCGGGCGTCGAGGCCGCCGTCGGCCATGTCGGAGACGACCACGGCCAGCAGCAACGGCACGAGCAGCACGAACAGCCAGGGGGCGTCGCCGGCATGCGCGGTGACGGCGTCGCCGGTGGGGCTGGCCAGCAGTGGCCAGCAGAACCCGGCCAGTCCCACCAGGGTCGTCACCGCGATCAGCGCCGCAGTGCGACCGGAGAGGGGGAGGACGGTCCCCGGCGCCGTGCCGTCCCCCACCGGGCCGGGGGCGGTCCGGTCGGGCCCGGGGGCTGGGACGGCGTCCGGCGCGGTGGTGCTCACGACCCCATCCCGGCCAGCGCCCCGGTCACCTCGGCCACCGTGAGCCACTCGGCGGGAGCCATGATGCGGGCCACCTGGGGGGCGAACACCGGCGACCCGCACACCACCCGGCGCACCGGTCCGTCGTCGACGACCTCACCGTCGGCCAGGACCACCACCCGGTCCGCCACCTCGGCCACCAGCTCCACGTCGTGGGTGGCCAGGACGACGGCGTGGCCCCGGGCGGCCAGGCCGCGCAGCTGGCCCACCAGGCGGGCCTTGGCGTCGTAGTCGAGGCCCCGGGTCGGTTCGTCCAGGCACACCAACCGGGGCCCGGGGGCCAGCACCACGGCCAGCGCCAGGGCCAACCGCTGGCCCTCGGACAGGTCGCGGGGGTGCAGGGCCGGGTCGATCCCGGGCACCAGCCGGTCGAGCTCGGCCGCCGTGGTGCCGGCTCGCAGGCCAGCATCAGCATCCGCAGTGGCGCACTCGTCTGCGACCGAGTCGGCGAACAACAGGATGGCGAAGTCCTGGGGCACCAGACCGACGCTGCGCACGAGGCGGCGGGGGGCCCGGCCGTGGGGCGCGGCGCCGTCGACGGTGACGGTGCCGGCGGCCGGGGCCCGCAGCCCGGCCAGATGGGCCAGGAGCGTCGACTTCCCGGCGCCGTTGCGGCCCATCACGGCGCACACCTCGCCGCCGTGGAGGTCGACGTCGACCCCGGCCAGCGCGGGGACCGCCCCGTAACGGGCCCGCAACCCCCGGACCTCGGCCAGCGGCGCTCCCCCGGCCGGCACTCCCCCGGGCTGCGCTCCCCCGGGCTCCTGTCCGTCGGCGCCGATGCGGTCCCGGAGCGGACCGGCGCTGCGCCGGGCCTCGCGCACGGTCAGGGGCAAGGGCGACCACCCGACCGCCTCGGCCAGGCGCACCACCGGCGGGGCGGGGGCGGGACCGCCCAGGACGTCGCGGGGGTCACCCACCCGGATGGTCCCGTCGGTACCGGGCACGTGGACGACGACGTCGGCGAACTGCACGATCCGCTCGAGCCGGTGCTCGGCCACGATGACGGTGAGCCCGACGTCGTGGACCAGGCGGGACAGCGCCGACAGCACCTCGTCGGCCGCGGCGGGATCGAGCGCCGAGGTCGGCTCGTCGAGCACCAGCACCCGGGGGTTGGCGGCCAGCACGGCGGCGATGGCCACCCGCTGCTGCTGGCCGCCGGACAGGTCCGACAGCGGCCGGTGGCGCAGCTCAGCCAGGCCCATGAGGTCGAGCGTGTCCTCCATGCGGCGCCGCATGGTGGCGGGCGGGACGGCCAGGTTCTCCATGACGTAGGCGACCTCGTCCTCCACGGTGTCGGCCACGAAGCCGGCGGCCGGGTCCTGGCCCACCGTGCCCACGACGTCGGCCAGGTCGCGGGGCCGGTACTCGGCGGTGCTGCGCCCGGCGACGCGCACCTCGCCGGTGAGGAGCCCGCCGGTGGCGCGGGGCACCAGGCCCGACACGGCCTGCAGCAGCGTCGACTTGCCGCTGCCGGTGGGGCCGACGACCAGGCACAGCTCGCCCTCGTCGACGTCCAGGTCGATGCCCGCCAACGCCGGCCGGGCCGCGTCGGGATAGGTGAAGCCCACCTGGCGGAAGGTGACGACGGCGCTCATGCCGCCCCCACCAGGAGCGGGGCGGCGGTGGCGCGGGGGGCGCCGGCGGTGGGCAGCGGCGGGGACAGCCAGGTGGGCGCCACGGCGAAGAGCACGGGCAGGGCGGCCACCAGGGTCACGGCGGGCCACACCAGCGGTCGGGTCGACGGGGTGAGCACCGTGGTCCCGACCAACGAGACCGACAGGGCGGTGCCGATGCCGCAGCCGCTGACCAGGAACTCGGGCACCCGCCACGGGTCGGGGCGGTACACGGTGCGGCGGATGCGCCGCCCGGCCACGCTGAGGCCGACCACGCAGGAGGCGGCGCCGGCCGCCACCAGGGGCAGGCGCAGGACCGCGGGCGCCGATCCGTCGAGCACGGCGAAGCTGCCGATGACCAGCCCGGTCATGCCGGCGAGCAGCGTGGCCGTGGCCAGGCGGCGGGTCGCGTCGGGCACGGCGTCGCGGCGGCCGTAGCCCCGGACGTCCATCGATGCGGCCAGGTGCAGCGACCGCTCCAGGGCCTCCTCCAGCACCGGCATGACCGTGCCCCGCACGCCCTTGATCCCGCCTGGCCGGCCGCGCAGCCGTCGGGCGGCCCGCACCCGGCCCACCGACACGACCAGTTCGGGGGCGAGGGACACCGCCACGGCCACGGCGACGCCGGCTTCGTGCAGGACCGGCGGCAGCGCCCGCAGGAGGCGGTAGGCGCTCGAGACCGCGTTCACGGCGCCGAAGCAGCCCAGGATGACGGCGAGTTGCAGCCCGCCGTACACGGCGGCCACCACCTGTTCGGCCGTGACGGGTCCTCCGATGCTCACCCCCGCGGCCCAGTCGGGCAGGTCCGCCGAGGGCAGCGTGAACAACGTGGTGCCGGGCACGCGGGCCCCGATGAGGACGGTCAGGGCGACCCGGACGGCGATGACGACCAGGCCGAGGCGGACGAACACGCCGACGGCCCGACCCGCCGGTCCGGGCTGGCGCCGGGCCACGGCCACATTGGCGACGGCGCCGCCGAGGAGCAGGAGCAGCACGGGGTTGCGGGTATGTGCCGCGGCAGTGGCCACGCCGATGGCCCACAGCCACCAGGCGACGGGGTGCAGCGGGCGGGGGTCCCGCCACGAGGCCGTCCTCACACGCCCTGCTCCGCCGCGATCCTGGTGCGGCGGGACCGGGCGATGGCCACCGCGGCCAGGGCCCCGGCCGCGCCCAGGCCCAGGACCAGTCCGAGCCCGGGGCCGGACCGGGGGCCCGGGCGAGCGTCCAGCGGTGTCGCCGCCACCTCGCGGCCCTCACCGGGGTTCGTGGTGCTGGGGGGCGCGACGGTGGTGGCCGTCGAGGCGGGGACGGTGGACGCGCCGGCCACGGCGGCGGCCGGGTCGGCGGGAGGCGGGACGGATGTCGCCCCCATGGCGCCGGCGCCCGGTACGGGGCCGACGGGCGATCCCGACGCGGCTGCCGGCCCGGCGGTGGTGGCTCCCGAGGCCGATGCCGGTGCGCCCGCGGCGGCGTTCGGCGGCCGGGTCGATCCGCTGCCGCCGGCGGGAACCGCTGGCGGGGTCGTCGGTCGCGGGGCGGCGGTGGCGGTCGGGGCCGACTGACAGGTCACGGCCGGGGGTGGGATCCGCGGCGTGGTGTACTGCGGGCCGTAGCTCCACCCTTCGATGGCGCACCGGTCCGGGACCGCATAGTCGACGAACCCGGTACCTGAGTAGCGCCACGCTCCGCCCGGAGCGGCGTGCCAGTAGTTCCAGGTGGGTTGGGTCCCGGTGCTGGTGCACCCCGTGGCGGGCACGCCGAGCAGCCCGCAGACGAACCCGGCGGGCTTGCCGCCGCTGCCGTCACCGACGCGGACCTGATCTGAGCCGATGGCCGCGGCCAGCGCATCGGCGCCCTTGGACCCGGCGGGGAGAACAACACAGCGCAACAGCGGCGACCCCGACCCGGCGTCGACCACGACGGCGACCGCGACATGGTCCGCAGGGGCCGGGCCGCAGGACTGGGCCCCCGCCGGGGTCGCCGACCCGACGGACGCGACCACTCCGGCTGCCAGCACCAGGCCGGCGGCCGCCGTCCGGGCCCAGCGCCCGGAGAACGCCGAACGGGTCCGGCTCACCGGGCCCCGGTGCGGCGTCGAACTGCCAGCAGCAGGGCGCCGACGATCAGCAGCACCACACCGGTGGCGACCGGCGGTCCAGTGCCATTGCCGGTCAGGGCCAGGTTCGACCCGCTCGACGTGGTCGACGTCCCGGCACCGGAACTGACCTCGGTGGCCGACTGCACGGTGGCGACCGGGGTGCTCGTCGTGGTGACCGACGGGAGCGAGGTCGTCGTCGAGGTGGACGTCGTGCTGGTCGACGTCGTCGACGTGGTGGTGCTGGTCGTCGTCGTGGTCGTCGTGCAGTCCACGGTCGGCAGCCCCGGGACCGGTTCCTCGGCCGCGGTCAGCGGCAGCGGCCGGCCCAGCGCACCGGCCACGGCCTGGACGGTGGCGTACAGGTTGGCGGCGCCCCCGTTGTCGGGGAAGGTGAACGACCCTCGGTCCGCTGCTGCGGAGGCGCAGCCCAGCTGGAAGGAGAGCAGCGCCGCGGTGCCGCCGTCGAAGCGGTCCTGTTCGGCGACGCCGGCGGTGGCCAGCGCCATCAGGACCACGGCGGTCGAGTTGGGATCGGTGGCGTCACCGGCCAGGAAGCCCCAGCCGCCGTCGTCGTTCTGCACCGAGGCCAACCAGTCCAGGCCGGGGGTCACCGGCTCGGTGACGCCGGCCCGCACCAGACCCACGACGGCCGACGCTGTGGCATTCGTCTCCGGCGACGGGAACCCCTCGGTGGGACAGGGCACGGAGGCGTCCGGCCGGTAGGCGATCCAGGATCCGTTCGCGCACTGCTGGCCGGTCAGCCAGCCGATGGCCTCGGCCGGCACCGACTCCCCCACCGTGGTCAGGGCGAGCAGCACGAGCCCCTGGCGGTACACGCCGTCGTAGGTCGGGTCGGCACTGCCGTAGAGGCCGGCATCGGGTCCCGAGGTGCGCAGGGTGGCCTGGAGGCGGGCCACCAGGTCGGCGCCCGGGGCGCTGCCGACGGCCCGGGGATCCTCACCCAGGGCGTGGGCCAGGAGGATGACCTTGGCCAGGGCGCCGGGGTTGTCGGGGAAGGGAGGGGCGCCCGAGAAGTCGTCGGGGGCCACGACGGTCTCCCGGTTGGCCACGATGGCGTCCCACACCGTGGCGGCGCGCCCGCTGCCGACCCCGGTGGCGGCCAGGGCCAGCGCGGCGTCCGCGGTGGTCCCCCAGTCGTCGGAGCCGAACACCTGGAGGGGGACGGCGGCGTCGACCTGGCCGGCCAGCCAGGCGGCGCCGAGGGAGGCGCCGGTGGCGCCGTCGGCGGTGGGGGGACCGGCGGGAGGGCTGGGCTCGGCCCGGACCGCCATCGCCGGCCCCAGCACGAGCACCAGCGCGACGGCCGGCGCGAGGGCGGCCGCGGCCCGCCGCTTCACTGCTCGGACTGTCCCCATCTGTCGCTCCCATCCCGGGCCGGGACACGACGCGAGGACGGATGACACGGGAGGTCCCGCATCCCCGGCTCCGCACCGCAGACCTCGACGGTGTCCTGGAGCCAACCGCCGGGTGGGTGTTCCGACTCGTGGGCACCCGGGGGTGCCGCACCTACGGTTGCGGGTCAGCGCCGGACTTGGACCGGACTTCCCCCACTCGGTGACTGGGCTCGATTGCGCCTCCACCCGACCACGGCGGCCCGAGGCCTGTCAAGCACCGGGTCCGTTCAGGTCCGGGGCGGCAGGAGGCGGAGGCCGAGCTCCTCCAGCTGCGCGCCGTCGATGGCGGTCGGCGCCAGGGTCAACGGGTCGGTGCCCGACTGGGTCTTGGGGAAGGCGATGACCTCACGGATGTTCTCCTCGCCCACCAGCATGGCCACGATCCGGTCGATGCCGAAGGCGAACCCGGCGTGGGGCGGGGCGCCGTAGCGGAACGCCTCCAGGAGGAACCCGAACTTGGCCTGCGCCTCCGCCTCACCGATGCCGAGCAGGTCGAAGATCCGCCGCTGGACGTCGGGACGGTGGATCCGGACGCTGCCCGAGCCGAGCTCCCAGCCGTTGAGGACCAGGTCGTAGGCCTGGGAACGGACCCGGAGCAGGTCCTCCGGTCCGCCGTCGAGCAGGTCGACGTCCTCGGTGTGGGGCATGGTGAACGGGTGGTGCGCCGGCACCGGCTTGCCCGTCGCGTCGTCCACGGCCTCGAACAGCGGGAAGTCCACCACCCACAGGAACTGCAGCCCACCCTCGTTCACCGGGGGCCGGCCCAGCTCCAGACGGAGCAGGCCCAGGACGTGGACCACCCGGGCCCACTCGTCGGCCACGAGGAACAGCAGGTCGCCGTCCTCCGCACCCATGCGCTCGGCCAGTGCGGCCTGCTCCTCGGTGGACAGGAACTTGGCCACGGGCGAGTTGAGCGTCACCGCGCCGCCGTCGCCGGCCTCCACCCGCATCCAGACCAGGCCCTTGGCCCCCCAGCGCTTGGCCGAGTCGGTCAGGTCGTCGAGCCGGCTCCGGCTGGTGGCCCCGGACCCGCCGGCCAGCCGGATGCCCTTGACCGACGCAGCCTTGAAGGCGTTGAAGTCCGTGTCGCCGAAGACGTCGGTCAGCTCGACCAGCTCCATGCCGAAGCGGATGTCGGGCTTGTCCGAGCCGTAGCGGTCCATGGCCTGCTGCCAGGTCATGCGGGGGATCTCCCCGATGCGCTCACCCGTGACCGACTCCACCGCGGCGGCGACCGCAGTGGTGATGCAGGCCAGCACGTCCTCCTGGCCCGCGAAGCTCATCTCGGCGTCGAGCTGTGAGAACTCGAACTGCCGGTCGGCCCGCAGGTCCTCGTCGCGCATGCAGCGGGCGATCTGGTAGTAGCGGTCGATGCCACCGACCATGCACAGCTGCTTGAACAGCTGCGGACTCTGGGGCAGCGCGTAGAAGGTGCCGGGCCGGTGACGTGACGGCACCACGAAGTCCCGTGCCCCCTCGGGCGTGGAGGCGATGAGCATCGGGGTCTCCACCTCCACGAACCCCTGTGCGTCCATGGCGAGGCGGAGGGCCCCGTTCACCTTGGCCCTCGTCCGCAGGTTGCGCTGCATCTCGTCGCGGCGCAGGTCCACGTAGCGGTGGCGCAGTCGGACCGTCTCGTCCACCTCAGCAGCGCGGTCGTCCAGGGGGAACGGCGGCGGCTCGGCCTGGGCCAGGACCTCCACCTCGCAGTCACCCACCTCCACCTCGCCCGTGGCCAGGTTGGCGTTGACGGTGCCGTCGGGCCGGGGCCGGACGGTTCCCGTGACGCGCAGCACGTACTCGCTGCGCAGGTCGTGGGCGCCGTCCACCACGCACTGGATGATGCCGGTGTGGTCCCGGAGGTCGACGAAGGCCAGGTGCTCGCCGTGCTCCCGCCTCCGTGCCACCCATCCGCACACCGACACGGTGCGGCCGACGTCGGTGGGCCGCAGGTCACCGCAGAAGTGGGTCCGCATCTCGGTGGGGGGTTGCTCGTTCACAGTTCGTTCCTCAGTTCATCGATCAGCACGTCTCGCCGCACCCGGCGCTGGTCCCTGCGGACGGGACCCTCGTCGCCGCCGGCCTGCTCCGGGGCCGCGGCCCCGCCGGGGTCGTGGCCCCGGAGCTGTCGCAGGGTGACCTCGCCCGCCTCCATCTCGTCGCTGCCGACCAGGACCGCGAAGCGGGCCCCGGACCGGTCCGCGGCCTTCATCTGGGACTTCATGGACCCACCACCGAAGCGCCGGTCGGAGGAGATGCCGGCAGCCCGGAGCGCGTGGGTCAGGTCCCTGGCCACCACGCCGCCGACCAGGTCCACCACGAACACGTCGAGTGCGGGCTCCGGCGCGGTGAACACCCCTTCGGCATCGCAGGCCAGGAGGATGCGGTCCACCCCGAGGGCGAAGCCGATGCCGTCCGTCGGCGGGCCGCCCAGGTCCTCGGCCAGGCCGTCGTAGCGGCCTCCGCCGCCGATGGCGTTCTGCGCCGCGTCCAGGGCCTCGGCCGCGAACTCGAAGGTGGTCCGGCGGTAGTAGTCGAGGCCCCGGACCAGCCGGGGTGACTCGACGTAGGGGATGCCCAGGGCGTCCAGGCCGGCCCGGACCCGTGCGTAGTGCTCGGCCGCTTCGTCGGACAGGTGGTCGGTGATGACCGGGGCGTCGGCGATGGCGGCCCGGTCCTCCCGCCGCTTGGAGTCGAGCACGCGCAGCGGGTTGCGCCCCAGCGTCACGAGCGAGGCCTCCGACAACTCGCCGGAGCGGGCGCTGAAGTGATCGCGGACGGCCTCGGTGTAGCGCCGTCGGTCGTCGTGCTCGCCCAGCGTGTTGAGCAACAGCGTGACCTGGCGCAGCCCGAGCTCGCGGTAGAACTCCCAGGCCAGGGCGATGACCTCGACGTCCAGGTCGGCGTCGTCCACGCCCAGGACCTCCACCCCCACCTGGTCGAACGCCCGGTAACGACCCTTCTGGGGGCGCTCGTGGCGGAAGTTCGCCCCCTCGTACCAGACCTTCCACGGCAACAACGGCTTGTGCTGGACGAAGGCGCGGACCACACCGGCGGTCATCTCGGGCCGCAGCGCGATGCGGCTGCCGTCCTTGTCGGTGAAGTCGTACATCTCCTTGGTGACCACGTCGGTGGTCTCGCCCACCCGCAGGAACACCCCGAGGTCCTCCAGCAGCGGCGGACGCAGCTCCCGGTACCCGGCCCGCTCCACCACCCGGGCGAACAGCGACACCAGTTCCCGCCGTCGGGACGACTCCGGGAACAGCACGTCGCGCATGCCGGTCAGGGTCTGGAAGTGCTCCGTCGGGGCGTCGGTCACGGTCGCCCACGGTACCGGAGGCCCGTGCACGTCCCGGAACCCGGATTCAGCGGGTGACGAGTGCCCGGACCTGGGTGAGGAGGTCGTCCTCCTGGCGGTGGTAGATGGCCGGGGTCCCGGTGGCGTTCTGGTACGCCTCCGCGATCCACTCCATCACCCGGTGGCAGTCGTTCTTCTCGCGGACCCGGGTGATGGACCCGACCACCAGCGCGGGCGACGCCGGATCGAGCGAGATGGAGATCGGGAGCACGTACTTGCAGTTCAGCATGAGCTGCATGGTGCCGTCGTAGAGCGGCTGCAGGTGGAGGGTGTCGGTGTCCTCCGCCGGGTCCACACCCCGGCGCTGGCGCCACTGGGTCCGGACCTTCTGCATCAGCCCGGCCGCCAGGGACAGGTCCTGGCTGCCGCTGGCGGCCATGGCCAGGATCTGGCCACCCTCGGACATGCGCAGGTCCAGCTCGTGGCGCATCAGCTGGTTGTTGGCCCGCACCTGGGCCGGCTCCAGCTTGGCCCGGCGCCGGGAGTGGGTCTGGGGCACGCTGAGGAAGGTCCGGGCCCCGCACTGCAGCACCTGCAGGGCCGGCACGTTGAAGGCCTGGCGGGTGACCACCATGCGGCTGACCACCACGTTCACACGGGGGGCGAGGTCCTCCACCTCGATGTGGTCGTCGAGGACGCCGAAGGTGCGGCCCGGCTCGCACATGGCGTAGATCATCGCCCCCATGACCAGCGCGATGTCGATGATCTGGCCGTGGTTGGTCACCACCGCCACGTTGCAGCCCTCCCCGAAGACCATCTGGTACAGGTCGGTGAGCTGCTCGGTCACCACCGGACTCTGGAAGGCGGACAGCATCACGTCCTGCCACGCCGGGTAGGCGGCCTGGGCGTACAGCTCGATGGTGTCCACCCCCGCCGGCTTGGGCTCCACCACGACACAGGTCGGGTCATGGAACTCCAGCGCCGGCGAGTACGGGAGCGCCTGCAGGACCGAGTGGTGTCCCTGTCGGGCCAGGCCGGACAGGGTCTTGTGGTAGGTGACCGGGTCGATCGCGGCAAGGATGGCCCGGGCCTCCTCCAGCGGGGAGGTCGGAGGGGTCGCCTGCGACGCAGCGGGGTCACCGCCGTCGGGATTCGGGTCCTTGTCCTCGGCCTGGCTCACCAGATGGAGCGTAGGCCGATCCGCCGCGTTCCGGTCCGTCGCCATGATCTGGTCCGACTCCGGTCCACCGGCCGGGGTTACCGGGCCCCCTTCGGAGCCAGGAGCACGGTGCGCAGCTGCACCGGCGGTGCAGACGGTCCGGCGCGGCGGGCGGGCAGGCCGAACCCGTCGGCCGCACCCAGGTCCACCACGTAGCCCTGGTCGCGGAGGGATCCGATCGTGACCGTGCTCAGGGGATTGGCGCCGGCGTCCAGGTAGCCCGTCATCAGCTCGTTGCCGAACACGGACTCGCGCCAGTGGGCATCCGCCGTCCCCGGACCACCGGAGTTCTCCACCGGCACGGAGCCGGTGCGCCCCAGGCCCTGCCAGGCCCCCACCGCGGTCATCCCGGTGAACACCGGGTCCGGGCCACCTGCTCCGGTCAGCACCGCCCCGTCCCACAGGGTGCCGAACCCGAGCACGTGGGCCATCTCGTGCACCACGGTGGAGCTGAGCTGCCCGGCTCCCTCCAGGAAGGCCAGGTCGGCCGAGTCGAACTGCATGACGCCGTACAGCGGCAGGCCGTCGGTGGACCGGACGTAGCACGGCCCCGCCACCGCCAGCGTCCCACCCGGCCCGTCGATGGCGGTCACGTCCGCGTCGATGAGCAGGTCGTCCACGACGGTGGACACAGGATCCAGGCCGGCAAGGCAGTCGTCGGCGGGCACGTTGAGCGCGATGTCGCCCAGCCCGGCGCCGATCACGCCTTCCCACCGCACGGCCGCGGCATCGAATGCCGCCACCTGGGACGGGGTCAGCGCGGCATCGAAGCGCAGATCGATCCCGAAGGTGTCGGCGGAGGCAGCCCCGGCAGTGACGGCGAGGGTGCGGGTGACGGGCACGGTGGTGCCGTCGGACACGGTCAGGCGGACCGTGGTCGTCCCGGGGGTGGCGAAGGTGGCCGACCGCACCGACGACGACGTGCACGCGGTGACGACCACGTCGTCGGACCCGTTGCCGTCCAGGTCCAGCGCGCAGGTGAGCGTGTCGCCGTTGGCGTCGGAGACGGCCCACCGCAATGCGGTGGTGTGCGGCGCCGGCCCGGTCGGGCTGGCCGCGGTGAAGCTGCCGATGAACGGTTGGGCGGGGCCCGGAGGGACGGTCGGGGTGGGCGTGCACCCGGCTGCGACCAGGCAACCGAGCACCCCCAGCACCACTGTCGACGAACGTCGCCCCATCTGACCCTCCCGTGGAGACCGCCGACCATAGTCGCATGGACGGCGGTGCGGCCGTGAGCGGTGTGGGCCCTTCCCCCAGACGACCTCTCCGACAGCACGTCGGGTCGTGCCCGAGTCGGGCCCGCAGGTTGGACCGAACGGCCCATTCAGCAGCGCTCGTGCGGTCGGTACGGTCGCATGTGACGCACGCCCACGCAGTTCCGAACAGGTCCAGCCCCCTGTCGGCGAGAAGCACCAGGGGATGGGGGTTCATGGGGTCCACTGCACAACTCAGCGCCGGTGACCCGCCGGGGCGGTCGACATGAGGCGATCGGCTGCACTCACACGGGGTCTCGACGAGTTCATGCTCGCCCTCAGCCGGGCGACGATGACCGGCGACGTGATCCCCGTGGTCCTGCAACACTCATCAGCGTTGTTGGGAGCGAACTCAGCGCGCCTGGTCGTCGGGAGCGGCGGACTGGGCGGCACGTGGACCTTCGAGGATGGATGCCTCTCGGTGGAACCGATCGTCGGCGTCGCCGACTCCAGCCCGGACCCGGACACGGCCGCCCGGTCGATCGCGCGGCAACACGAGTTCACCGTGAACGGAGCCGTGGGTCATGCCCTCATCGCGGAACGAACGCATGCCGACAGTGAATGCCTGACCCTCTCGGTTTCACGCTGGGGTCGCCGACCGTTCGACGAACGTGCCCGCTCCCTCTTCGAAAGCGTCTTCACCTTCGCAGACGTCGCACTTCAGAACATGCAGCTCCTCGGCCAACTCCGGGAGAAGGCCGACGCACTCGAGCACCTCGCCACACATGACCCTCTGACGGGCCTGGCGAACCGTCGCAGGTTCCGAGACGAAGCCGGCCGGGCCATCTGGAACGCCGAAGCCGGCGCCGTGCTCCTGATCGACCTCGACCGGTTCAAGGAGGTCAACGACACACTCGGCCATCACACCGGCGACCAACTCCTCGTCGAAGTCGCGAACCGTCTCCGCGTCTCGGCCGGCGACAGCGGTCTGATCGCCCGACTCGGGGGGGACGAGTTCGCCGTGCTCCTTCCACCAGGGACGGAGGCCGAGATCCAGCAGTGGGCACGTCAGCTCCATGGCGATCTCGAACGACCGGTCGAGCTCGGTGAGGTTGCGGTCGATGTCGGAGCGAGCATCGGCGTCGCGGTTCCGTCACCCGATCATCGGTCGATCAGCACGTTGTTGCGCGAGGCCGACGTGGCCATGTACCAGGCCAAGACTGCCGGGACCGATGTCGAGTTGTACACGTCCGAACTCGACCACTACCGACCAGAGGCGCTCTCACTGGTCTCGCGATTCCGTGGGGCGATCGAGAACGGCGAGCTGCACGTCGCGTTCCAGCCGCAGTTCGACACGCAGAGCGAGCGCGTCGTCGGAGCCGAGGCGTTGGCCCGCTGGTCGCTCCCCGGTATCGGACCGATTCCCCCGGCCGAATTCATTCCCATCGCCGAGAGCACCGGCCTCATCAGGCTGTTGACCCGACAGGTCCTCACCGAGGCCATCGAGCAGTGCACCCGCTGGCAGGTGCATGGAACCAGCGTCCGAGTCTCGGTCAACATCGCACCTCGGGTCCTGCTCGACTCCGGTTTCGCCGACCTGATCACGGACCTGCTCGACCTCGCGGGGCTGCACCCCCGACTCCTGCGCCTGGAGGTCACCGAGACCACGGTGATGGCTGATCCGGGCCGCGCCGCAGCGGTGCTGCACGATCTGTCGGAACGCGGGATGACCGTGGCGATCGATGACTTCGGCACCGGCCACTCATCGCTTGCCTACCTGACCTCCCTTCCGTGCCACGAGATCAAGATCGACCGGTCCTTCATCGCTGCCATCGAACACAGCGACCCTCGTGCAGTTGCCGTCGTGGCGTCCATCATCGGACTCGGCCGGGATCTCGGGATCGACGTGATCGCAGAGGGGGTCGAGACGGAGCGCGCTGCGGACCAGCTCCAACGCCTTGGCTGCAGGGTGATCCAGGGCTTCCTCTACAGCCGCCCCGTCGGCGCGTCCGAGCTCACGAGGGTGCTCTCAGGCTCCACTCCTCGCTCGACCGCCCGACCGCCTTCTCCCACTGCACTGGGCGATGCCTGGGACGCCCCGCTCCGCTCAGGTGCGACCGGGATCATCTGACGTCCCGCCCGCGGGCGGCCGGTCGCGTTCACCGTCGCTCGACGCGACCCAGGAGCGCGCTTCCCCGCCGTCCGCTCCACGTTGGAGCGGAAGGGCACCACGTCTCTCGTTGCCGCCACCCACGTCTCCCCTGCCATCTCGAGGGGATTTCGCCTCAAGAACCATGACCGGGGACCACCCGGTAGGCGTCGTAGACAGAATCGATGGAGCGCAGGCGGTTGAGCAGGGTGTCCAGGTGGGACGGGTCGCCCAGTTCGAACTCGAAGCGCATCTTGGCCACACGGTCCCCGCCCGCGTGGCTGGTGCTGCTGATGATGTTCACGTGGTGCTCGGACAGGGTGGCGGTCACCTCCTGCAGGAGGCGGGGCCGGTCCAGCGCCTTGAGCTCCACCAGGGCCACGAAATCGCCGGAGGACTCGGTGTCCCAGTCCACGTCGATGACCCGCTCGGCCTGGCCGTCGGCCAACGAGGAGGCGTTGGCGCAGTCGGCCCGGTGCACCGACACACCCCGGCCCCGGGTGATGAAGCCCATGAGCTCGTCGCCCGGCACCGGCGTACAGCACCGGGCCATGCGCACCAGGACGTCGTCGTAGCCCTCCACGTGCACCCCGGCGGGACGGTTGCGCCGGCGGCCGGTGGTGCGCACCGCCGGTGACGACACGACCTCCTCCCGCTCCCCCTCGGCGTCCCGGATGACCTTGACGATCCGGGCCGCCACCGATTCCGCCGACATGTGGTGGTCGCCGATGGCGGTGAACAGGGCGTCCACGCTCTGGAACTTGAGCTGGCCCGCCACGTCCGCCACCGCCGCGCCGCCCATCACCCGCTGGGTGGGCAGGCCCTCCCGGCGCAGCGCCTTGACCAGCGCCTCCCGTCCCGACTCCAGCGCGTCCTCCCGCCGCTCCCGGGAGAACCACTGGCGGATCTTGTTGGATGCGGACCGGGTGGCCACGAAGCCGAGCCAGTCGCGACTGGGGCCGGCACCGGCCACCTTGGAGGTGAAGATCTCGACCGTGTCACCGGAGGTCAGCTGGCTGTCCAGCGGGACGAGGCGACCGCCCACCCGGGCCCCGATGCAGCGGTGGCCCACCTCGGTGTGGATGGCGTAGGCGAAGTCCACCGGGGTGGCCCCCATCGGCAGGGTCACCACGTCACCCTTGGGTGTGAACAGGAAGACCTCGTCCTGGTCCAGGTCGATCTTCAGGTTGGCCATGAACTCGCCGGGGTCGGTCATCTCCTGCTGCCAGTCGACGATCCGGCTGAGCCAGGCCACGTCCTCGGAGTGGCCCTCCTTGTACGAGAAGTGCGCGGCGACGCCCCACTCGGCCCGGTTGTGCATCTCCGGGGTGCGGATCTGGACCTCCAACGGCCGTCCCCCCGGCCCGATCACCGTCGTGTGCAGCGACTGGTACAGGTTGAACTTGGGCATGGCGATGTAGTCCTTGAACCGGCCCGGCACCGGCGTCCACAGCGCGTGGATGGACCCCAACGCGGCGTAGCAGTCCTTGGAGCTGTCCACCACGACCCGGAGGCCGACCAGGTCGAAGATCTCCTCGAAGGCCTTGCCCCGCACGACCATCTTCTCGTAGATGGACCACAGGTGCTTCGGCCGGCCGGTCACGTCCGCGGTGATGTTGACGTCGGCCAGGCGGCGCCGCACCTCGTCCAGCACGTCCTGCAGGTAGGCGTCGCGCTCCGGGGTCCGGTCCGCCACCATGTGGTCGATCTCGGCGTAGCGCTTGGGGTGCAACGCGGCGAAGCACAGGTCCTCGAGCTGCTGCTTGATCTCCTGCATGCCGAGTCGGTGGGCCAGCGGGGCGTAGATGTCCAGGGTCTCCTGGGCGGTGCGCTCCTGCTTCCAGGCCGGCAGCGCGGCCAGGGTCCGCATGTTGTGCAGGCGGTCCGACAGCTTGATGACCAGCACCCGGAGGTCCTTGGCCATCGCCACCAGCATCTTGCGCATGGTGGCGGCCTGCTGGGCCTCCTTGGAGTCGAAGTGGATCCGCTCCAGCTTGGTGACGCCGTCGACGATCTCGCGCACCTCGGGGCCGAAGTGCTCCTCCACCTCGTCCAGGGTGAGGACGGTGTCCTCCACCGCGTCGTGCAGCAGCGCGGCGCAGATCGTCACGTCGTCCATGCCGTAGCGGGCCACGATGCCGGCCACGGCCAGCGGGTGGGTGATGTACGGCTCACCCGACCGGCGCAGCTGGCCCTTGTGGGACCCCGCCGCGATCCGGTACGCCTCGGTGATGGCGTCGGTGGGACGCTTGGGGTGGAACCGCCGGTACTGCTCGATGATCTCCTGGACCTCCATCGCGGGAGGCTGGGAGTGGCGCCGCCAGGGCAGGACGCGGGTCACCGTCGGCATGTGCACCCCCGGGGGCGGGGCTCGACGGACGGGCGTTCCATGTCCCCACGCTACCGATGCCACGCGCCCCGACGAACGCGTCCGGTCCCCGGGGGCCGGCCCGCGCTGCGTCGGGCCGGTCTACTTCCGCTTCTTGCGGGGCCGGGGAGGATGGCCGCCGAAGGTGGGGGCGGGAGCCGGTGTGGCCGCCGCGTCGTTCCCGGAGCCCTCCTCGACCGTGGCCGTCGCCGTGGCCGAACCGGCCGGAGCCGTGGAGCGGCTGCGCGGGGCCCGGGTGGCCGACGGCCGCGGAGCGGTCCCGGCCGAGGCGCCGGCGATCCCGTGCCACGACGTGTCCGACACGTCCACACCCTTGGCCACCAGCCGGGAGCGGATCTCCCGCCAACGGGGTTCCTTCTCCTTGAGCCACACGGTCAGGGGCGGGGCCACGAACAGCGACGAGTAGGTGCCGGACACGAGCCCGATCAGGAGCGCCAGGGAGAAGTCGCCGAGGGTGGCCTGGCCGAACAGGTACTGGCCCACGACGAGCATGGACAGCACCGGCAGGATGGTCACCATGGTGGTGTTGAGCGAACGCATGAACACCTGGTTGAGCGAGCGCCGCATGATGGCGGCGTAGGTGTACTGCCCGGTCCGGGACAGGCGGTTGCCGTTCTCCTGGACGCGGTCGTACACGACGATGGTGTCGTAGAGCGAGAACCCCAGGATGGTCAGGAACGAGATGACCGTGGCCGGGGTGACCTCCAGCTGGAACACCGAGTACACGCCGACGGTGATGATGATGTCGTGGACCACTGCGAACAACGCGGCGGCGGCCATGCGGGTCTCCAGGCGCCACGAGATGTACAGCGCGATCAGGACCATGAACACGATGAGCGACAGCCGGGCCTGGGCGGTGATGTCCTCACCCCACGACGGGCCCACGGTGTTGACCGTGACGTCGCCCGGCTGCAGCCCGGCGGCCTCGGCCAGCGCGTCGCCGGCCTTGGCGCCCTCGGCGACGTTGTCGATGCGGCCCGACACCCGCAGCACCCGTCCCCCGTCGGCGGTGGTGGCCTCCTGGGTCTTCTCCGCCGCGTTGGCACCGAAGGGCGCCAACGCCTCCTTGGCCTGTTCCTCGGTGAACGTGGTGGAGGGGATCTCCCAGATGGAGCCCCCCTCGAAGTCGATGCTGAGGTTGAGGCCGCGGGTGAACAACGACGCCAGGGAGATGATCACCAGCACGGTGGAGACGATGCCCACCCGCCACCAGAGCCGGGGGAAGTTGAAGTCGTTCGTGCCGCGGTAGAGCTGTCGGAACATGCCCATCTCAGGCCCCTTCCACCGCGGTGGCGGCGCTGGAGGAACCGGCGGGCGCCGGTGCGGAGGCCGGTGTCCGGCCCCCGGGTTCGGGAAGGTCGTCCATGGGTATCCCGAACCGCTTCGGGTGCTCGCCCTGGCTGGACCGGCACAGCACCACCACGCCGGGTCGCAGGAAGAAGAAGGCGGAGACCAGGTCCAACAGGGTGGCCACGCCCAGGTAGAAGGCGAACCCCCGCACCGGACCGACCGACAGCCAGTACAGGACGCCGGCACCGATCAGCGAGGACATGTCCGCCTTGACGATGGTGGCGTAGGCGGTGGAGAACGACCGGTCGGCGGAGGTGCGGAGGCTGGCGCCGTTGCGGACGTCCTCCTTGAGGCTCTCGAAGAACACGATGGACGAGTCCAGCGAGATGCCGATCGACACGACGATGCCCACCACGCCGGCCAGGGTGACCGTGGCGTTGAGGTTGGACATGATCACCCACAGCAACGACGCGGAGATGGACAGGCTGCCGATGGTGACCAGGCCCAGCAGCCGGTAGTAGAGCAGCAGGTAGGCACAGACCAGCAACAGCCCGATGCCACCGGCGATGAGGCCCGCCGTGAGGGCGTCCTGGCCCAACGTGGCGGACACGGTCTCTGCCTGCTGGGCCTGCAGCTCCACCGGGAGCGAGCCGAACCGGAGGGCGACGGCCAGGTTCTTGGCCTCGTCCTCGGTGAACGACCCCGAGATCTGGATCTGGTCGCGGGCGAAGTTGGACTCGTTGATCGAGGGGGCGGAGAGCACCTCGCTGTCCAGCACGATGGCCAGGCGGCCCTTGCCACCGGCCTGGGCCGGGCACTCGGGGGCGCCGGAGAAGCACTTGGCCGCGGCCTCGTTGAACTTGTCGATGCCGTCGGCGCCGGGACGGAAGACCGGGTTGACCGTCCACTGGCCGTCCTGGCCCAGGTTGGCCGTCGCGGTCTCCACCGCCTTGCCGGTCAGCAGGGTCGGCCCGAGCTTGTAGAGGTTCCCGTCCTCGTCCACCAGCGTGACCTCGGCCTCGGCCTTGTCGTCGGTGGCGGCGGTGGTCTTGGCCTCCAGCTGGGACTCCAGCTGGTACAGCTCCGCGAACTTCTCGTCGTAGACGTTCACGCCGTACTGGTTGAGGGGGGTCGGCGGCACGGTGGTCGTGGTCGCGCCGTCCACCGGGACGGTGGTGGTGCTGTCCCCCTGGGCCCGGGGCCGGACCGAACGGCTGCCGCCGTTGCCGGCGGTCGGGTCGATGGTGGTCCCGGGTGCCGCCGTGGTGGCCGGGGCCGCGGTGGTGGCCGGCGGGGCGGTCGTCGCCGTCGCCTCCGGGGTGGCGGCCGCGGGGTTGGCCGCAGCCTGCTTGGCCTGTTCGTCGGTGGCGATCTGGGCCGCCGTGACCGACTCGGGGATGGCCAGGTCCGTGCGGAGCTGGGCGACCTGCTCCTCGGCCTTCGTGCGGGCGTCACCGGTCGGGACGGTACCCACCTCCTGCAGCACGGGCCGGAAGCGCAGCTCGGCGGTCTTGCCCAGGACCTGCAGCACCTCCTGCTGGTCCTTGGCGCCCGGCAGCTGGATCAGGATGTTGTTGCCCTGGCGGGACACCTCCGGCTCGGCCACGCCGAGCGCGTCGACGCGCTTGCGGATGATGCCGATGGCCTGGTCCAGGGTCTCGGAGGACACGTCGTCGGTGACCTTGCCGTCCTTGACCGGCTGCAGGTTGACCGAGACACCTCCCTGCAGGTCCAGGCCCAGGGTGGGGCTCTTGCCCGAGACCACGGTGATCAACAGCAGCCCGTAGGCCACCACCATCGTGGCGATCATCAGTCTGAGCGGGTGCTTGCGCATGCGTTCCTCGTGGAGGGGGCCGGGTCAGGCTAGCGGCCGGACCGGGCCGTTCCGGACACGCAGCTGCGTGTCACCACCCGCCATCCCCCCGTTGCCCGTGCGTCAGTTGGTCGGGCGCTACTTCTTCTTGGTCGTGGACTTGGCGCCGGCACCGGACATGCCCGACGGGCCCTTGGTGGCGCCACCGGCGGGGGTGGAGTCCTCCGCGGCGGCAGCACCGCCGCCCAGCAGGCCGCCCAGCAGGCCACCCCGTGACCGGGACGGGGCCGAGTCGGGGTCCGGCTCGGCGGTGGAGCGGGTGACGGAGGTCTTGGACACCCGGATGACCACGTCGTGGTCCACCTCCAGGTGGATCAGCTGGTCCTCGATGAGCGTGATGACGCCCACGATGCCCCCGGCGGTGATGACCTCGTCACCCACCTCCAGGTTGGACATCAGCTGCTGCTGGCGGGCCCGCTGCTTGCGCTGGGGCACGACCATGAGCCAGATGAGGAGGCCGAAGGGGACCAGGATGATGAGCAGCCCCAGGGGGCTCCCCTGGCTGTCGGCGGCGTAGAGGGTGGAGAGCGCGTTCACAGTCTGTGGATGCTAGGCGTCCCACCGCCGCGGCGGGAATCGGTCCCCGGCCCATCCTCAGGAGCGTGGACCGGCGCCCCCGCCCGGGGTCGGTCCGGGTCCGGTGGCCGACCAGACCGATGCGACCTCGGCCCGCAGGGCGTCCAGGGTGCCGGCGACGATGGCGGACCGGATGCGTCCCACCAGCGTGAGCATCCAGGTCAGGTTGTGCACCGTGCACAGCGAGGCCGCCGCCGGCTCACCCACGGAGCCCAGGTGGCGCAGGTAGCCCCGGCTGTACCGGGTGCAGGTGGCGCACGGGCAGGTGGGGTCCACCGGGTCGTCGCTGGTGGCGAACTCGGCCCGCTTCACGTTCAGGCGCCCCTGGTCGGTCAGCAGGGTCCCGTGGCGGGCCAGACGGGTGGGCATGACACAGTCGAACATGTCCACCCCCAGCGCGACGGCCTCCACGATGGACACCGGGTCGCCCACCCCCATCAGGTAGCGGGGCTGGTCCCCGGGCAGTCCCGACAGCGCCGCGTCCAGCGCCGGGAGCATCTCGTCCCGGCTCTCCCCCACCGACAGCCCGCCGATGCCGTAGCCGTCCAGGTCCAGCGCCACGGTGCGTGCCGCCGACTCCCGCCGGAGTGCGTCGTCGGTGCCGCCCTGGACGATGCCGAACAGGGCCTGGTCATCGGTCCGTGTCCGGGCCGCCCTGGCCCGGGCCGCCCATGCCGCGGTCCGCTCCACCGCCTCCCGCAGCACCGCCGGCTCCGACGGCAGGGGCGCGCACACGTCGAGCACCATCTGGATGTCGGCCCCCAGCAACTCCTGGGTCGCCACCGCGCCCTCCGGCGTGAGCAGGTGCGTGCTGCCGTCGTAGGTGGAGCGGAACTCCGCCCCGGCGTCGGACACCTTCGGGTCCAGGGAGAACACCTGGTACCCGCCCGAGTCCGTCAGCATCAGGCGGTCCCAGCCGGTGAAGCGGTGCAGGCCCCCCAGCGCGGCCACCGCCTCCGCACCGGGGCGGAGCATCAGGTGGTAGGTGTTGGCCAGCAGGACCTCGGCCGTCGTGCCGTCGGCCGACCGCAGCCCCGACAGTTCGTGGGTCATGAGGGCGCGGATGCTGCCCCGGGTGCCCACGGGCATGAACACCGGGGTGCGGAACGAGCCCCGGGCCGTTCGCACGGTGCCCGTCCGGGCGGCACCGTCCCGGTGCTCGACCTCCAGCTGCAGCCTCACGGCGTCCGCTCCCCCGGGCCCGGCGGTCGCCCTGGCGGCCCGCTGCCCGGCGACTGCCTCTCCGGCAACTCCCGCTCGAGCAACTCCCGCTCCAGCAACTCCCTCTCCAGCAACTCCCGCTCCAGCAACATGGCATCGCCGAAGGACAGGAACCGGTAGCCCTCCTGCAGTGCCGTGCCGTAGAGGTCCCGCCACCGGGGCCCGGCGAAGGCCTCCACCATGGCCAGCAGCGAGCTCCGGGGCAGGTGGAAGTTGGTCATCATCCGGTCCACCACCCGGAACCCGAAGCCGGGGGTGATGAACAGGTCGGTGCGGCCCTCCAGCTCACCACGCGCCGCGGCCGACTCGAGCGCCCGCACCGTGGTGGTGCCCACGGCCAGGACCCGCCCGCCGGCCTCCCGGGTCGCGGAGACGGCGTCCCAGGTCGCGGTGGGGACCGCGTAGTGCTCGGTGTGGATCACGTGGTCCTCCACCAGCTCCGTCGACAGCGGACGGAAGGTGTCCAGACCCACCACCAGCTCCACGGTGGCCACCCCCGCTCCGGCCTCCCGCAGCCCGGCCAGCAACCCCTCGGTCAGGTGCAGCCCGGCGGTGGGAGCGGCCGCGGAGGCCGGGCGCTCCGCGAAGACCGTCTGGTAGCGGCCGGGGTCGGCCAGGGCCGCGGTGATGTAGGGAGGCAACGGCACCTCCCCGGCCACCTCCAGGGCGGCGAGGAGGTCGCCCTCGTGGCGGGGCAGGACGAGCTTGCGGCCGCCGGGCAGGTCGGGGCCGACCTCGAAGCGCAGGCCGCCCCGGGCCGCCTCCACCACGTCACCCAGGCGCAGCTTGCGGGCGGGCCGGCACAGCACCTCCCACCACCCGTGCTCACGCTCCTCCAGCAGCAGCACCTCACCACCCCCGCCGGTGTCACGGGTGATGGGCACCCGGGCGGGCAGCACACGGGTGTCGTTGAGCACCACCAGGTCACCCGGACCCACCAGCCGGGGCAGGTCGCTGACGTGGAGGTGTTCCGGCTCCACCCCGGGGCCCCGGTCCACCAGGAGCCGGGCCCGGTCACGGGGCTCCACCGGCGTCTGGGCGATGGCCTCCGGGGGCAGGGCGTAGTCGAGGTCGTCGGTGCGCATGGGGCGTGGCGCGGGGCCGGTTCCGTCCCCGGGCCCGGCGTGGTCGCTCAGAAGCCCATGGAGCGGCCGATGATCTCCTTCATGATCTCCGTGGTGCCGCCGTAGATGGACGTGACCCGGGCGTCGGCATAGGCCCTGGCCACGGCGTACTCGTGCATGTAGCCGTAGCCACCGTGGAGCTGCACGCAGGCATCGGCCACACGCTTCTGCAGCTCGGTGCACCACCACTTGGCCATCGCGGCCTCCTCCGCCGTGAGCGCCCGGTCGTTGAGGGCGGCGACGCAGCGGTCCACGAACACCTCGGCGATGGTGATCTCCGTCTCCATCTCGGCCAGCTTGAACCGGCTGTTCTGGAAGCTGCCGATGGGCTGGCCGAACGCGGTCCGCTCCTTGGCGTACTCCACGGTCCAGGACAGCATGGCCCGGGCGTGGGCCACGCCCGCCATGGCGATGCTCAGGCGCTCCTGGGGCAGGTTCCGGACCAGCAGCAGGAAGCCCTCGCCCTCGTCGCCGATGCGGTTGGCGACCGGCACCCGGACGTCGGTGAAGAACAACTCGGCGGTGTCCTGGGCGTGCATGCCGATCTTGTCCAGGTTGCGGCCCCGTTCGAAGCCGTCCATCCCCGCCTCCACCACCATCAGCGAGATGCCGGCGTGGCGCTGGGTGGGGTCGGTCTTGGCCGCCACGATGACCAGGTCCGAGTTGATCCCGTTGGTGATGAAGGTCTTGGACCCGTTGAGGACATAGGTGTCACCGTCCCGCTCGGCCGTGGTGGACATCGACGCCAGGTCCGAGCCGATGCCGGGCTCCGTCATGGCCACCGCGGTCACCAGCTCGCCGCTGGCGATCCCCGGAAGCCAGCGGTCCTTCTGCTCGTCGGTGCAGTACTCCAGGAAGTAGGGCAGGCAGACGTCGGAGTGCAGGGTCAGGCCCATCCCGTGGGGGTACACGTCACCCCGGGTCAGCTCCTCGATGACGACCAGGTTGTACCGGAAGTCCTTGACCCCCGCCCCGCCGTAGGTCTCCGGCACGTCCATGGCGATGAACCCGGCCGCGCCGGCCTTGGCGAAGAGGTCCTTGTCCACCAGCCCGGCCCGGTCCCACTCGTCACGGTGCGGGATCATCTCCCGCTCCACGAAGGTGCGGAAGGCCTTGCGGAACATCTCGTGCTCCTCGTCGAAGATCGTGCGGTCCACGGTGGGTCTCCGGGTGTCGGGTGCGGCCGAGGGGATGTGCGGGCCACACGCTGGTCCGTCACCAGAATCCCACGCGCCGGGGGGACCTGAGTAGTTGGCTCAGTCGAACAGGGCCGGGTCCGCCCCCGGCATGGCCGACGGCGGCGGCACCAGGCCGAGGTGGTGCCAGGCCGCCGCGGTGGCCACCCGTCCCCGCGGGGTGCGGATGAGCAGCCCCTGCTGGATCAGGTACGGCTCGTAGACGTCCTCCACCGTCTCGGTCGGCTCCGACACCGCGATGGCCAGCGTGGACAGGCCGACCGGCCCTCCGCCGAAGCGGTGGCACAGCGACGACAGGATGGAGCGGTCCACCTTGTCCAGGCCGAGGGCGTCGATGCCGAACAGCTCCAGGCCCTCCCGGGCCATGGCCGCGTCGATGTGGCCGTCGCCCTCCACCTCGGCCACGTCCCGCACCCGGCGCAGCAGGCGGTTGGCGATGCGGGGCGTGCCCCGGGACCGCCCGGCGATCTCCTCGGCGCCGGCCCCGTCGATGTCGGCGCCGAGGATGATCGCGGCACGGGCCACGATGGCCCGCAGGTCGGCCGGCTCGTAGTAGTCGAGCCGGGCCACCAGCCCGAAGCGGTCGCGCAACGGGCCGGTGATGAGGCCGGTGCGGGTGGTGGCACCGACCAGGCAGAAGCGGGGCAGGTCCAGGCGGATGGAGCGGGCCGCCGGACCCTTGCCCAGGACGATGTCCAGCTGGAAGTCCTCCATGGCGGGGTAGAGGACCTCCTCGACGGAGCGGGACAGGCGGTGGATCTCGTCGATGAACAGGACGTCGCTCTCCCCCAGCTTGGTGAGGATGGCGGCCAGGTCACCGGGGCGCTCCAGGGCTGGCCCCGAGGTCACGTGCATGGCCACGCCCATCTCCGTGGCCACGATGCCGGCCAGGGAGGTCTTGCCCAGTCCGGGCGGGCCGGCGAACAGGAAGTGGTCGGCGGCCTGGCCCCTGCGCCGTGCCGCCTCCAGGATCACCGACAGGCGGCGCTTCAGCTCGGTCTGGCCCACGAACTCGTCCAACGTGCGGGGCCGCAGCGTGGAGACCAGCTCGGGCTCCGCGACGTCGGGGCCGACCACCGGGTCCGCGGGTGCGCCCACGGCGGTCGGGTCGACGGTGTCGTCGCCCTCGTGGGGGGCGGGGTCCAGCAGTTCCTCCCGGGCCACGGCTCAGGCTCCCCGTCCGGCGTCGTGTGCCGTGGCGCTCATGCCACCGCCAGCCGCTGGAGCGCTTCGCGGAGGAGCTCGGAGGAGTCGGGGCTGTCCGGCAGGTCCGCCAGCGCCCGCCCGATCTCGTCGGAGCCGTAGCCGAGCTCGGCCAGGGCGTCCCGCACGTCGGAGCGCACCGAGGGGGCACCCCCGCCGGCCGCGGCGATGGCGGTGGCCGAGATGTCCACGTCCGGCACGTCGAGGCGGGACTTGAGCTCCACCAGCAGCCGGGCCGCGGTCTTCTTGCCCACCCCCGGGACCTGGCACAGGGCGGCCACGTCGTCGGTGGCCAGGACGTGGCGCAGCCCCATCGGGGTGTGCACCCCGAGGATGGCCAGCCCGAGGGCGGGGCCGACCCCGTGGGTGCCGATCAGCGTCTCGAACACCCGGCGCTCGTCCGCGGAGGTGAACCCGTACAGGGTCTCGGCGTCCTCCCGACGGTGGTGGTGGACGTGCAGGAACGACCTCCTGGCCCACGTCACCGGCCCCGGCGATGGTGGACGGCGTGGCCTGCACCCGGTAGCCCAGGCCACCGACCTCCACGAGGAGCTCGGTGTGGGAGCGGTCGAGCAGGGCGCCCCGCAGCGACCCGATCACGACGCCACCCCCGACGGCCGCAACGTGGCACCGTGCATGGCCACGTGGGTCAGGGCGATGGCCGCGGCGTCCGCGGCGTCCGGCGGATGCGGCGGCTCGGCCAGGTCGAGGAGGATCTGCACCATGCGCTGCACCTGCTTCTTGTCCGCGTTGCCGTGGCCGGCCACGGCGTCCTTGACCTGGTTGGGCGAGTACTCCACCACGTCCATGCCCCGACCCGCGGCCTCCGCCATGAGCACGCCCGACGCCTGGCCCACGCCCATCGCGGTGCGGACGTTCACCTGGAACAACACCCGCTCCACCGCCACGGCCACGGGGGAGAACTCGTCCAGGAGGGACCGGAAGTCCGCCGACAGCTCGGCCAGGCGGTTGGGCACGGGGAGGCCGGGGTCCGTGCGCAGCACGCCCAGCGCAGCGGCCCGGGGGTGGCGGCCGCCCACGCGGACCACGCAGTAGCCACACCGTGACAGGCCGGGGTCGACGCCGAGGACGAACACAGGTTCGATCGTAGCGACGGACCCGGCGCGGAGTGGTGGATGCAGGCGTGCGGACGCAACTGCCCGGGAATGGACCTCATCCCTACAGGACGGGCCGGACCGGCCGATACCAACAGCGTGACGCCCCCAGAACGCTGCCTCCGGCGCCACCGCGCCCCCACCGGCACCGTCCGACGCCGCCACCGGAGCCACGGACGCGTCCACGGCACCCGGGCCGTTGGTCACGATCCAGGGGATCGGGCACCGCTTCGGCTCCGTCGAGGCGCTGCACGACCTCTCCTTCGAGGTCCCGGCCGGGCGGATCACCGTGCTGCTGGGCCCGAACGGAGCAGGCAAGACCACCGCCATCCGGGCCATCACCGGGGCCCTGGCCCCCATGTGGGGGACGGTGCGGACGTTCGGGCTGGACCCCGACGAGGACGGCCACCTGGTCCGCCCCCGCTGCGGGGTCGTCTCGGCCAAGCCGGCCCTCTACGACCGACTGTCCGGGCGTGACAACCTGGCCTACTCCGCCGCGCTCTACGGCGTGACCGGCGACGTCGACGCCCGCATCGGCGCCGCCGCGGAGCGCTTCGGCATCGCCGACGCCCTGGAGGCGCTCGTCGGGGGCTACTCGACGGGCATGAAGACCCGACTCGCCCTGGCCCGCTCCGTGCTGCACGACCCGGAGCTGCTGCTGTTCGACGAGCCCACCTCGGGCCTCGACCCCGAGTCGTCCTACGCCGTGCTGGACCTGATCCGGGAGATGACCTCGCACGGCCACACCGTGGTCATGTGCACGCACCTGCTGGCCGAGGCCGAGGGCCTGGCCGACCACGTGGTGGTGATGGAGGGCGGCACCGACCTGGTGGCCGGCTCGCCGCTGGAGCTGACCCGGCGCTTCTGGCCCCACCCGATCGTCACGCTGGACGCCGAGGACCCCCGCCTGCTGGACCGGGTGTCGAGCTTCCCGGGGGTGGCGGGCTACCGCCGGGACCCGTCCGGGGTCCGCATCGAGCTCGACGACCTCCGCCGCCTGCCCGACATGGTGGCGTCGCTCGTGGCCGACGGCGTCCGCCTGACCCGGGTGGAGCCCCACGAGCCGACGCTCGAGGACCTGTACTTCACCATCCGGCGCCAGGCCGGCGTCGCCGGCTCCGGCACCACCCGGAGGATGGACGACGGCGGCACCGAGATCGTCGCCGGGCGCCGCGACCGACCGGGCCAGCCACTGGCTCCCATCGCCACCGGCCACGGCGACCTGCCCCCGCTGGGGACCGGCCCGACGGCAACCAGGACCGAACGCACCGACGAGGGAGTCGCCCCGTGACCGCCACCGCCGTCCCGACCGACGGGGGCACCGCCCGCCCCGGACGGTCCAAGCGGGCCGGGACCCACCGCACCCGGGCCGCCCGGCAGTTCGACCGCCACCGCATGTGGATCGTCACCCGGACGGACCTCCGGCAACTGGCGCAGTCCAAGGACTACTGGATCCCGATGGTGGCCCTGGGGTCGCTGTTCTTCCTGGTGATCCCGACGATCCTGCTGTTCACCATCACGCGGATCGGTGACATCAACGTGGTCCAGCAGGCCAGCCAGGCACTGCAGATCCTCCCGCCGGCGGCACAGGAGAAGATCCAGGGGGCCACCCCACAGGGCCGCACCGCCTACGCCCTGGCGGTGTACCTGTTCGCCCCGGTGGCCGTCGTGGTCCCGCTGACCATCTCCACCGCGGTCGGGGCCGCCACCCTGGTGGGTGAGCGGGAGCGTGGGCACCGGCGAGTTCCTGGCCCACTCCCCCGCCTCGGTCCGCGAGATCTACCTGGGCAAGCTGCTGGCCAGCTTCGTGCCCGGCTACCTCACCACGCTGGTCGGCTTCGGCAGCTACTCCCTGGTCGTCAACCTGGTGGTGGGTCCCGACGTCGGCGGCTGGTTCTTCCCGACCGAGGAGTGGTGGGTGATGATGCTCTGGATCATCCCGCCGTTCCTGCTGCTCACGCTGTCGTTGGTCCTGCGCCTCTCGGCCCGGGTCAAGTCGACCGCCGCGGCGCAGCAGGCGTCGGGGCTGATCACCCTGCCCCTGATCGGGATCGCCTACAGCCAGTCCACCGGCACCCTGATGGGCAACGGGGCCACCGCAGGCTGGATCCTGGGCGGGGTGGCGTGGCTGGTGGCGGCGTTCAGCCTCCATCGGGGCGTGCGCTCGGTGACCCGGGCCCGCCTCCTCGGCGTCGCCCAGTAGCGCCCCGACCGTTCGCGGGTCCTGACGGCCCTCCGGGGTCGGTGAGGACCCCTATTCGTCCGTCCGGGGAGGGGCGAGGGCGGCGACGGCACCGACCAGCTCCTCCACCGGCCGGTAGCCCAGGCCGGGCCCGACGTAGCGGTGGGAGTAGGCGATGATGCCTTCGGCGTCGACCACGAACGTGCAGCGCCGGTACAGGTCGAGCAGGCCCAGCACCCCGTAGTCCCGGGCCACCGCCTTGTCCTCGTCGGCCAGCATCGGGAATCCGAACCCGCCGTTGCGTTCGGCGAAGGCCAGGTGCGACTCGGGAGACTGGTGCGACAGGGCCAGCACCTGGGCGTCGAGGTCCTCGAAGGCGCCCATCCCCGCGGTGTACTCGGTCAGCTGGCGCATGCACACCGGCGAGCCGTCGCCGGGATAGAACAGCAGGACCACCGGCCGGCCCTTGAACTCGCCCAACGACCACTGCCGGAAGTCGCCGGTCCGTCCGTCCACGCCCGGGAGCTCGAAGTCCGGCGCAGTGGCACCGACGGGCAGCATGCTCGGCACCGGGCGTCAGCCCTCGACGGCGGCGAGGACGTCGTCGGAGATGTCCATGTTGGCGTAGACGTCCTGGACGTCGTCGTGGTCGTCCAGCGCGTCGATCAGCCGCAGCACCGCCTTGGCCGCGCTCGGCATCCTCCAGCGCGACGGTGGACGTGGGCAGCATGGTGAGGTCCGAGGACTCCACCGCGATGCCGGCCTCCTCGATGGCCTGGCGGACCGAGTTGGTGAGGGTGGCCTCGCACGTGACCTGCCAGAAGTCGCCTGCTGCCTCCACGTCGTCGGCCCCGGCGTCGAGCGCGGCCAGCATCAGGTCGTCCTCGTCCACCGACGACGGGACCAGGATCAGCCCCTTGCGCTGGAACTGCCACGCCACGGCGCCGGGCTCGGCCATGGAGCCGCCCATCTTGGAGAAGATGGTGCGGACCTCCGGGCCGGTCCGGTTGCGGTTGTCGGTCAGGACCTCCACGTAGACCGCCACGCCGTGCGGGGCGTAGCCCTCGTAGGTCATCTCCTCGTAGGTGACCCCCTCCAGTTCGCCGGTGCCCCGCTTGATGGCCCGCTCGATGGTGTCCAGCGGGACGGACGCGTCACGGGCCTTCTGGAACATGGTCCGCAGCGTGGGGTTCATGTCCGGGTCGCCGCCCCCGTTCTTGGCCGCGACCTCGACCTGGCGGATCAGCTTGGCGAACAACTTGCCGCGCTTGGCGTCCGCCGCGCCCTTCTTGTGCTTGATGGTCGCCCACTTGGAATGCCCGGACATGGTGCTCCTGTTCGCGGACCCTGCGGCTCAGCGCAGGAAGAGTTGGTGGAGGCGGGTGTCGCCCGCCAGCTCGGGATGGAAGATCGAGACCATGATCGCGCCGGAGCGGACCAGCGCGGGCCGCCCGTCGATGGTGGCCAGCACCTCCACGTCCGGGCCGACCCGGTCGATCACCGGTGCCCGGATGCACACGGCGTGGAACGGGGCGTCGCCCAGGCCGACCCGCCCCAGTTCGGCCACCTCCACGTCGGCCTCGAAGGAGTCCACCTGGCGGCCGAACCCGTTGCGGCGCACGCTCAGGTCGATCGCCCCCAGGCACCGCTGGTCGGCCCGGCCGTCGAGGATCTCCGAGGACAACAGGATGGCGCCGGCGCACGTGCCGAACACGGGCCGGCCCGAGGCGCAGAACTCCCGGAGCGGCTCCAGCAGACCGGAGCGCTCCGCCATCATGGACATGGTGGTCGACTCCCCACCGGGGACGACGAGACGGTCCACGTCGGCCAACTGGTCCGGGAGGCGGACCTCCGACGTGGTGGCGCCGAGGCCGGCCAGGACCTGCGTGTGCAGCCCGAACGCGCCCTGCAGGGCCAGCACGCCGACCTTCATCGGCCGGCCGTCGCCCGGCCCGCCCGGGCCCTCACCAGCCGCGATCGGCGAGCTTGACGTCCAGCTCGTCCATGCCGATGCCGGTCATGGGGGCACCGAGGCCACGGCTGACCTTGGCCAGGATGTGGGCGTCGTTGAAGTGGGTGGTGGCCTCGACGATGGCCTTGGCCCGGGGGGCGGGGTCGTCGGACTTGAAGATGCCCGAGCCCACGAACACCGCCTGGGCCCCCAGCTGCATGGCCAGCGCGGCGTCGGCCGGGGTGGCGATGCCGCCGGCGCAGAACAGCGGCACCGGCAGGGAGCCGGCCTCGGCGACCTCCTGCACCAGGGGCAACGGGGCCTGCAGGTGCTTGGCCCACTCGAACAGCTCCGCCGAGTCGGCCTGGGTGAGCTTGCGGATGTCGCCGAGGATGGAACGGAGGTGGCGCACCGCCTCGACGATGTTGCCCGTGCCGGCCTCGCCCTTGGAACGGATCATGCAGGCGCCCTCGGAGATGCGCCGCAGCGCCTCGCCCAGGTTGGTCGCGCCGCACACGAACGGCACGGTGAAGGCCCACTTGTCGATGTGGTGGGCCTCGTCGGCCGGGGTGAGGACCTCCGACTCGTCGATGTAGTCGACGCCGAGCGCCTCCAGGATCTGTGCCTCCACGAAGTGGCCGATCCGGACCTTCGCCATGACCGGGATGGTCACCGCCTCCTGGATGCCCTGGATCATGGCGGGGTCGCTCATGCGGGCCACGCCGCCGTCCACGCGGATGTCCGCCGGGACCCGCTCCAGGGCCATGACCGCGCAGGCCCCGGCGTCCTCGGCCACCCGAGCCTGCTCCGGCGTGACGACGTCCATGATGACGCCGCCCTTGAACATCTCGGCCAGGCCGCGCTTGACGAGCTGCGAGCCGGTCTCGTGGGACGGGGACGACTGGGTCATGGCCCCAGTCTACCGACGCTCCCCCACCGGACCGGAAGCGGGAAACCCACGAGATCCGTGACCGCTGCCACCCCGGGCGAGGGATCCCGCGACTCAGAGCTCGTCGAGCACCGCGATGCGCAGGCTCAACGGCTGGAGCGCGGTGTCCGCCACCGCCTCGTCCACGCCGGCGCCGGACGCCACCACGGGAGCGACCCACAGGTGGGCGGTGGTGGGGTCGACCCCGGGCACGGCCGTGCCCACCTGGTCCATGCGCACCAGGGCGGCGGACAGTCCGGGCGGGTACCGGGTCATGTCGACCGCGGCCAGGTCGGACCGGACCGCCCGCTGGTCGCCCAGGCCGTCGGCCACCACCCGTCCGGCGGCACCGACCCGTCCCAGGAACGGCCCCAACAGGCCTGCGGTCACGGTGCCGTAGCGGGCCGAGCCGTCCTTGACCCGGCCCAACAGGTTGGCCGCGACGGCCTCCTGCTCCACCGGTCCGAGCGCCTCCAGCAGGCCGGTGGTCGCCACCAGCACCACACGGTCACGATCCGCCACCGCCAGGGCATTGGCCTCCGGCCGGTCCAGGATCCAGAGCTCCGGCTCCGCTCACGCCGCTGGTCACGCACAGACCGTCGACCACGTTCTCCCACCGGGGATCGCTGCCGGCGGTGGACCGTGCCGCGCCGCTGACCGGGCCAGCACCCGGTCCATCGCGCCCCGGGCCCGCCACTGCACCAGTGCGGCCCAGGCGCCGGCCACCACGAACAGGGCGAGCAGGCCGACCAGGGGTGCCACCAGGACGGCGACCACGACGGCCACCACCATGGCGGGCATGACCCCGAACAGCACCAGGGCCCGGATCACGCGGTCCGCAGCCAGGTCGAACGGTGGACGGCTCTGCATGGCGCCCACGGTACCGCCCCGGCCGGCGCCGGCCGGAACCGCCTCCGCCGGCGCGGGTCCGCGGCCGGCGGTCAGGACGATCGGCCCAGCATCCGCTCGTAGATCCCGACGTAGGCGTCGGTCAGCCGCTCCAGGTCGAAGGCCTGCGGCCCGGCGCCGGCCGGCGTCCCGCAGGCGGTCCGCCTCGGCACCGTCGGTCAGCACACGGGTGAGGGCGGTGGCCAGCGGCCCCGGCTCGCCCGGCGGGACCAGCACGGCCACCGGCTGGTCGGGGACGGAGCCGTCGGGCGCCGGCGCGCGCGGCCACCTTGGCATAGCCGGGGATGTCGCTCGCGACGACCGGCGTGTCCGCGGCCATGGCCTCCAACAGGATGACCCCGAAGGACTCCCCACCCAGGGACGGGGCGCAGAACACCGTGGCGGCACGGCAGCCGGCGGTCGCGCTCGTCGTCGTCGATCCGACCCAGCCACTCGATGCGGCCGTCGGTGTGGCGGGCCTGCAGCTCCTCGGTGGCCGGCCCGGTGCCCGCCACCCACACCCGGGCCTCCGCCGGCAGCGACGGGACGGCCTCCAGCAGGACCTCGAGCCCCTTGCGGGGCTCGTGGCGGCCGATGAACAACACGGTGGGGCCGTCGGTGGGCCACGGCTCCGCGGCTCGGAAGCGGTCCAGTTCGATGCCGTTGAACAGCACCTCGTACTCACCGCCGAGGTGCTGCTCGGCCAGGTCCCTGGCGTCGCCGGACACCGCCACCCGGACGTCCAGACGGGACGCCCCCCACTGCACCACGGGGGCCATGAGCTTGTAGAAGGGCTGGGATCCGGCGGCGTGGAAGGTGCCCACCAGCGGCGCCGGCTTCACCAGGAGCGCGGTGACGGTGGGCCCCGGAACCAGTGGCTCGTGGAGGTGGACCACGTCGAAACCCTCGTCCCAGAGGGCCCGGATCGTCCGGAGCTGGGCCGACGGGTCGGGGGCGATCGGGGCGACCGAACCGTTGCTGGCCATGGGGACGCTGTTGCCCAGGGGGGTGACGAAGAGCTCGGGGGGCGGGCCGTCGCACGGGGCCAGGACCCTGGTCTCCACGCCCCGTCTCCGGAGTGAGCGGGCCAGCGCCAGCACCTGGCCCTGGACGCCACCCGGGAGGCTGAGGCTGTAGGGGCAGACCAGGCCGATGCGCACGACGTCGGACTGTAGGCCGTGGGCCGGGGGTCGGTCCGCGGCAGCGGTCGGGGCGTCGTTCAGTCCGGCGGTGTGCGGCCCAGCGCCTGGTAGTCGCTGGGCCAGTTGGGCTGCAGCAGGTGCCACTGCTCCGGCGCCCGACGGATGAGCACCTCCAGGGCGTGGGCCAGGTCCTGGGTCACCCGGGCCACATCGGCGCGGAGCTTGCCCCGTCGTTCGGTGTCCAGCGCCGGCAGCACCATGGCGTGGCAGTGGTCGTCCTCGAAGTACACCGCGGTGGGCAGCAGCGGCGATCCCGAGCGCAGCGCCATCAGCGCCGGTCCCCCGGGGAGGCGGGTGCGCTCCCCGAAGAACTCCACGTCGATGCCGGAACCGGAGATGTCCCGGTCGCACAGCAGGCACATGATCTCGCCCGCCGCGAGCGCTGCGGAGGTCTCGGTGCCCGCGGTCGGGCCCAACGGGATGATGTGCATCCCCAGGTCCCGACGGAAGTCCAGGAACCACTCGTAGAGCTCCGGCGGCTCCAGCTGCTCCACCACAGCGGCCACCGCCTTGCCCCGGACGGTGACGAGCCAGCGGGCCGCCCACTCCCATCCGCCCAGGTGCGGCAGGGCCAGGATCGGCCCCACACCGCGGTCCAGGGCTGCGAACAACGGGTCCAGGTCGGCGTGGGAGAACCCTCGGTCCACCTCGTCGGGAGCGAGGGACGGCAGCCGCAGCGAGTCGAGCCAGTACCGGGCGTACGAGTCGAAGACGCGCTGCACGTCACGGCGCACGTCGGCATCGGGGTAGTCCGCGCCGTGGACCCGGCGGAGGTTGCGCTCGGCCATCAGCCGCTGCTCGGGGGAGAAGCGGGCCGCACCCAGGCTGAGGGCGCGCGTCACCCCCGAGGCGAGGGGGCGGGGGACGTGTCGGGCCAGGACGGACGCGGCCCGGAGGCCGGTGACCGAGAGCTCCACCGGCGCCGGGTCAGGTCCGGGGTCGGCGGACGGTGCGCTGGCGGGTGCCGGCCTCTGTCCGCGGTGCGGAACGGAGCGACGCGGCTCGGGGCGTGCGCCGGGAGCGACGACGGCGACGGTCCGACAGCGCCGGGGTCTGGTCGGTGGCCTGGCGCCAGACCTTGACGAACCGCTGGCCGGCGGTGATCAGGTTGAGCACCACGATCAGGGCCAGCACCGGGATCAGCAGGCTGCTGAAGAGCAGGCCCAGGGCCAGGAGGATGAAGCGCTCCGCCCGCTCGACCAGGCCGCCCGTGGCGTCGAAGCCCAGCGCGTCGGCCTTGGCCCGGATGTAGGACACCAGCGAGGCGGTCACGTAGGCCGCCACGGGGAGGAGCACCACCCAGGTGGGCTCCCCACTGGCCGACAGGTACCAGGTGACGCCGCCGAACAGGAGCCCGTCGGTGAGCCGGTCCGACACGGAGTCGAAGAACGCACCCCGGAGCGAGGCGGTCCCCCACGCCTTGGCCACGGCCCCGTCGATCAGGTCGGGGATGCCGGTGAGCACCAGCAGGAGCAACCCCAGGCTGAGGGCACCGGCACCGATGGCGACCGCCGCGCCGACGGCCATGACCACGCCGGCGGCGGTGATCATGTCCGCCGTGATGCCCATCTTCTTGATGCTGTTGCCCACGGGCTTGAGCCCGGCCTCGATCTGGCTGCGGAAGTTGCCGTCGAACATCTGGCCTCGTTCTCGCACCGGCCATGACCCGGAACAGCTGCTGTCCGGGAGCGGGTGCTAACTAGAGTTAGCACACCGTACCGTGACACCGGCGAAAAGTGAAGCACCTCGCCCCGTGCACGGCCGTGGGCTCCTCAGGCAGGCCGCCGGGCCCGGTCAGGCCGTGAGCGATCCGTCCAGGTCGGACCAGTCCTCGGGGTTGTCCTCGGCGAACCACTCGATGACGGACCCGTTCACGCCGTCCACCAGCACGATCCCCCGCCGCTGGGGCGGGTTCTCCGCCGAGTAGCACAGGATGCGCCAGATGGGCCGCGACAGCCACCCCCGCCACGCCATCTGGGCCGAGGCATGGCCCACGGCGAACCCCACCTGGGTCGAGGCCGCGGCGAGGGCGTCGGACTCCTCGACCTTGAGCGTCCAGCCCGCCACCATGCCGTAGGCCCCGAACGCCACCAGGCCCACACCGGCCCAGAGGGTGCCGGCGTTCACCAGTGGGCTGGACCCGTCGGACGTGGCGAACACCGCGATGCAGGCCGCTCCCATGACCAGGTAGATGGCGGCAGGGATGCGGCGGCGGTTGTTGTTGGGAAAGGTGTAGGGCCCCACGAACTCCGAGAGGTTGAGGTCCTCCGGCAGTTCGTCGACGATCTCGTCGTCGCGCAGCTCATCGTCGGGCTCGGTCACGGCGACGACGGTACTCGGTGGCCGCGGCGCTCAGGAAGCGGGCCAGCCGGCCCGGACACGCTCCCAGCACTCGTCGAGGGACACCGGGAGCACCCGGATCTCCCCCACCACCGACATGAAGTTGGCGTCGCCGGTCCAGCGGGGCACGCAGTGCACGTGCAGGTGGTCGGCCTGGGAGCCGCCGGCGGCCGCGCCCAGGTTGACGCCGACGTTGACGGCCTCGCACCCCAGCGCCGCCTTGAGGGCCACCACGGCGTCCCGGACGAGGGCCCAGAGCTCGGTGTACTCGTCGTCGTCGAGCTCCTCGAGGTCCGCCACGGCCCGGTCGGGCAGCACCATGAGGTGGCCCGAGGTGTAGGGGAAGCGGTTCAGGATGGCGAAGCAGCGCCGTCCCCTCACCAGGATGAGGGTCTCAGCGTCCGGTGCCCCGGACTGGGCGATGCGCTCGAACAGGGACCGGCCGTCGGCCGGTTCACCGTCCGGGACGGTGAACCGGCTGTCGGTCACGCCCTGGACGTAGTTGGACCGCCAGGTGGCCCACAGCTGGTCAAGTGGCACGAGTGCCCCCGGCGGCGCTCACCGCTTGCCCGCGACGTCCGCGCCCAGCCGCTCGGCGAAGGACACCAGCGGCACGTTGCGCTCCACGTCACCGCGCTCGCCCTCACGACTGCGTGGGTTCACCCCGACGGTGCGGTGGGCCACGTCGTCGTCGCCGACCACCAGGATGTAGGGCACCTTCTCGCCCTTGGCCCGACGGATCCGGTTGCCAAGCGTCTCGTCGGAGGCCATGACCTCCACCCGGAACCCGTGGCCCCTCAGCTCGGCCGCAGCCTCGTGGGCGTAGTCGGCGTGCGCGTCCGCCACCGGCAGCACCTTGACCTGGACCGGCGCCAGCCACGCCGGGAAGGCCCCGGCGTAGTGCTCCACCAGCACGCCGAAGAACCGCTCCACCGATCCGAACAGGGCCCGGTGGATCATGATCGGCCGGTGGCGCTCCCCGTCGGGGCCGATGTAGTTCAGGTCGAAGCGCTGCGGCAGCTGGAAGTCCACCTGGATGGTCGACATCTGCCACGTCCGCCCGATGGCGTCACGGGTCTGGACCGAGATCTTGGGGCCGTAGAACGCCCCGCCGCCCGGGTCCATGACCAGTTCGATGTCCATCGACTCCGCCACGGACCGCAGCACCTCGGTGGCCTCGTCCCACTCCTCGTCGGTGCCGACCGCCTTGCCCTCGGGCTTGGTCGACAGCTCCAGGTAGAAGTCGTCCAGGCCGTAGTCGCGCAGCAGGTCCAGGACGAAGACCAGGATCGAGCCCAGCTCGTCGCCCATCTGCTCCTTGGTGGTGAAGATGTGGGCGTCGTCCTGCGTCATGCCCCGGACCCTGGTCAGGCCGTGCACCACACCGGACTTCTCGTAGCGGTACACGGTGCCGAACTCGAACATCCGCAGCGGGAGCTCCCGGTAGCTCCGCATCCGTGACCGGAAGATCAGGATGTGGAACGGGCAGTTCATCGGCTTCAGGTAGTACTGGGTCGATCCCTCGCCGTGGTCGTGCTCCAGCTCCATGGGCGGGAACATGCCCTCCGCGAACCAGTCCAGGTGACCGGAGGTCTCGAAGAGCTCGGCCTTGGTGATGTGGGGCGAGTACACGAACTCGTAGCCCGCCTCCTCGTGCCGGGTGCGGGAGTAGTCCTCCATGAGCCGGCGGATGATGCCGCCCTTGGGGTGGAACACCGCCAGGCCGGAGCCGACCTCGTCGGGGAAGCTGAACAGGTCCAGCTCGGCGCCGAGCTTGCGGTGGTCCCGCTTCTCCGCCTCGGCCTGGCGCTGCAGGAACTCCTCCAGCTCGGCCTTGGTCGGGAAGGCCACGGCGTAGATGCGCTGCAGCATGGGGTTGGCCTCGCTGCCCCGGAAGTACGCACCCCCGTGGCGGGTCAGGCGGAAGTTCTTGAGCCGGCCGGTCGACGGGACGTGCGGGCCCAGGCACATGTCCACGAACGCGGGCGTGTTGCGGTAGAAGCTGATCGTCTCACCACCGGCCACCTCGCCGTCGGCGTCGTCACCGGCGGCGGCCAGGTCCATGAAGACCTGCTTGTACGGGTGGTCCGCCATCAGCTCCTTGGCCTGGTCCAGCGGCAGCTCGAAGCGCTCGAAGGGCTGGTCGGCCTTGATGATCTCGCGCATCCTGGCGTCGATGCGCTCCAGGTCGTCGTCGTCGAACGTGCCGCCGCCCGGCAGCTCGAAGTCGTAGTAGAAGCCGTTCTCGATGGCGGGGCCACCCGCGAACGTGGCCCCCGGGTACAGGTCCAGCACGGCCTGGGCCAGCACGTGGGCGGTGGAGTGGCGCAGGAACTCCGCGGCGTCGGCGTCCCTGCCGGTGACGATGCGGACGACCGCGCCGTCGTCCAGGGGCCGGGACAGGTCACGGGCCTGGCCGTCCACCACCACGACGATGGCGTCCTTGGCCAGGCGTGGTCCGATCGACGCCGCCAGGTCGGCGCCGGTGGCGCCCTGCGGGAGGGAGCGTTCGGAGCCGTCGGGCAGCACGATGGAGATGTCTGACATGGGACCGAAGGTTACCGGGGGGCCGTCCGCGCCCCGAACCGCATACCGGTGCCGGTCGGCGCGTGGTCAGGCGCCCGCGAGGGCGAGGTCCAGGTCCAGTGGCCGGGACCGGAGCACCGACGCCGAGGAGCGCCGTTCCACACCGTCCGCCTCCACCGACACCTGCGTGGGACCGGCCGCGGCCGACACGACGACCATGGCCGGACGTTCCCGGGGCGAACCGGACGCCGCTGCGGGCCCTGCCGCCGGCTCCGGCGCACGGCGCTCCGGCAACGGCACCACCGGCGCGATCCCGGTCGGTGCCGGGGCGGGCCGGGACGGCTTGGTGGCGTAGGTGTCCTCGTAGTCCTGGCCGGACAGGTTGCGGATCTCGAACATGACCTCGTCGGTGACCTGGCGCAGGATCATGCGGTCGTCGGCCCGGTCCAGGTAGCGGTCCACCGGGATGGGCCGGCCGAAGCGGATGTGGACCCGCCGGAACGGCGCCGGGAACCGGGCGTCCGCGGGCTGCACGGCATCCGTGCCGATGATGCCGACGGGGACGATGGGGCTGTTGGTGCGCAGGGCCAGGCGGGCGATGCCGGTGTGGCCCTTGTGCAGCAGGCCGTCCCGGGCCCGGGTGCCCTCCGGGTAGATGCCGAACAACTCACCGGCCGCCAGGACGCCCGCCGCCGCGTCCAGCGCGGCTCGAGACGCGTCACCGCCGGCACGGTCGATGGGGATCATCCCCATGGCCGGGAACAGGTACTTGGTCTTCCAGTCGTCCATGTACTCCGCCTTGCCCACGTAGGTGATGCGGCGGGGCAGCACCAGCGGGACGAAGAAGGAGTCCAGCACCGAGATGTGGTTGGGGGCGATGATGGCGCCGCCCGTGGCCGGGAGGTGCTCCATGCCCTCCGTGGTGACCTTCCAGAAGAACCGGAACGGGGGCGTCAGGACGGCGCGGGCCAGCGTCTGCAGCTGCCCTGCGTCACGCTCCACGACGGTTGCCTCTCACGTTCCCTCCCTGACGATGTGGCAGCGATCATATCGTCAGGGTCCGACACCGGGCCGGAGCATTGCTGAGGATCGGCGACGGTCGCTCAGGCCGTCGGACCGGGACGGGCAGCCCGGTCCGGATGGGCTGCCTGGTCCGGGTGGGACAGGTCCAGCACCGGACGGTCCACCATGACGCCCAGCAGTGCGGCTGCGTCCGACACGCCCACGCCGGCGGCCGCGGCGGCGTCGATGGCCGCCACCGCGGCCGGGGTGTCGAGGTCCTCGTCCAACGCACCGCGCACCTCGTCCAGGGCGCCGCTGCCGGTGCCGGCCGCGACCCAGCGCCGCAGGCGCTCGTCGGCCTCCGGCATGAGGGCGCCGTGCCACTCCCAGCTGTCCCGGTAGTGGTGCGCCACGCAGGCCAGACGGATGGACCGTGGGTCCCAGTAGTGCGACAGGTCCGACACGAACACCAGGTTGCCCAGCGACTTGGACATCTTCTCGCCGTCCATGCGGACCATGGCCTGGTGCATCCAGTGCCGGACCAGCGGCTCGCCGGTGGCGGCCTCCGACTGCGCCGCCTCGCACTCGTGGTGCGGGAAGATCAGGTCGCTGCCGCCGCCGTGCAGGTCGATGGTGGTTCCCAGCTCGCGCAGGCACAGCGCCGAGCACTCGATGTGCCATCCCGGCCGACCCGGTCCCCACAACGTGTCCCACGACGGCTCGTCGGCCAGCGACGGCTGCCACAGCACGAAGTCGAGCGGGTCCCGCTTGTGGGGGTCGTCCACGTTGCCGCCCCGCTCCGCGGCCAGGGCCAGCATCTCGTCCCGGGTGTAGTGGCTGATGCTGCCGAAGGAGGGGAACTTCGAGACCTCGAAGTAGACCGATCCTCCGGCCTGGTAGGCGAAGCCCCGGTCCAGGACCATGCCGATGAAGCCGCGGATGTCGGGGATGGCGGAGGTGGCCCGGGGCTCGGACCACGCCGGGAGCATCTCGAGTCGCTCCATGTCGGCGTCGAAGCGGGCCAGCTCACCGGCGGCGAGGTCCAGGTAGTGCACGCCGAGCTCCCGGGCCTTGGGCAGGATGCTGTCGTCCACGTCGGTCACGTTGCGCACGCAGCGCGTCTCGTGGCCCATGTCCCGCAGGCGGCGCTGCAGCACGTCGTAGGTGAGGTAGGTGGCGGCGTGGCCCAGGTGGGTGGAGTCGTACGGGGTGATCCCGCACGTGTACATGGTGACCACCCGGTCCGCGGGCTCGAACGGGACGATCTCCCGTCGGGCGGTGTCGTACAGGCGCACGGCGGCGGAGGCTACCGGTGGGGACGGGGTCGCGGGACCGGCCGCGCTACTGCGGCAGGCCGGTGAAGCGGATGGCCACGCGTGCCTTGTACTTCACGTTGACCTGCAGCAGCACGGCGGCGAACGCCTCGATGGGCGCGGCGTTGGACAGCTCGCCGGCGTCCACGGCCCGCAGGTCCGGGATCTTCTGCACGATGTCGATGGTGGTGGCGGTGGCCGAGGGGTGGTCCGAGCACACCAGCACGTCGGACTCGACCGGGTGGGCGATGTCCCCCAGCTCCTTGGCCGGCACGTGGTGCATGGTGGCCGCCACCAGCGACCGGGGCACCGCGGCCTGCACCGAGGCGGCCACCGACCCCCGGGGTGGCACCAGCGGCTGGAACTCGTGGCCGACGCGGGCCAGGGCGTTGGCCATGGAGATGACGACCTTGCCCTTGAGCTCCCGGGCGCACTCCGACGCGGTGGACGCGGCCGCGTCCCACGGGGTGGCGATGAACACGACCTCGGCCGAGGAGGCCTCGTGGTTGTCTCCCGCCGTGATGGACAGCTGCCGGTCCGGCCACTTGGCCACGATCTTGTCCCGGACCTCCATGGCCCGGTACTTGGACCTGGAGCCGATCACCACGTCGAACCCCACCGATGCCAGCCGCGTGGCCAAGCCACTGCCGGCCGGACCCGTTCCACCAAGCACACCGATCTGCATCGGTTGAGTGTGCTACCCGTCGGTAACTTTTCGCAACCACGCCGGGACCCCGCCCGTGGGGAACCAGGCCCGCTCCCGGGCCGATGCCGCCCGGTCGCGGTCCATGGCGTCCACGAACAGGCCGTCGATCTGGCTGGGGTAGCAGCGCCGCAACCACCGGTGCAGGTCCTCGGTCACCGGACCGGACAGGGCCACCGGGGACAGCGCGAGCCCGAGGCGGCCCAGCTGCGCCTCCAGCTCCCCCGGCTCCAGGAACGACGCATAGGGGCGGTCCTCGTAGAAGCCGATGTGGTGGTGGTGCTGGCGGGCCAGGCGCACACCGGCCGCGGCCACGATGCGGTGGTCGACGTGGTTGCCCAGGCCGGCGGGGAACAACACCAGGTCGCCGCTGCCCCGGACCCGCCGCAGTCGATCGGCCACCTCCTCCACCAGGGGATCCTCCTCCGCCCCGGGCCCGGCGTCGCGCAGGACGTCGGGGTCCAGGTCGCCCGTGCGCAGGATCGCCTCCTCCCAGGCGTCGGTGCGGACCCGGTACCCGAAGCGGACCGCTGCCGCCGCCTCCTCGGCCCGGCGCCACAGGCTGATGGCGGGCGCCCGGCCCGCGGTGGGGTGCACCCAGCGGACCCAGTTGGTGCGGCCGAACACCACCTCCACCCGCACCCGGCAGTGCGACAGCACGCCGTCCAGCATCGACTGCCCCAGCGACAGCGGGGCGTCGTCGAAGTGGGGGGAGACGATCGTGACCCCGGGGGTGCCCCGGCGGCTCACGCCTCCACCTCCCAGTACCCCGGGTTGGCCACGGCCAGCTTGTCCCGCACCGACGCCCGCACCGCCCGGGTCACCTCGTCGAGACGGTCGTCGAGCCCGCCGTCGCGGATGGCCCGGGCCAGCGCGGCGTCGTCGGCCACGCCGAGCCGGGCCAGGCGCGCGGCGTGGGCGGCGGCCTGGGCGGGGCCCAGCTCCAGCTCGCGACGGACCACGGCCACCACGTTGGCCGCGACGCGGGCGTGGAAGCCCAACCGGCCCTCGACCCCGTCGCGGACCTCCACCAGGTACTCCCCCACGGCCTCCAGCAGCTCGGTGGCCGAGGGCCGGTCGTGCGGCGTGCCGGCCGGCGCGGCGCCGGTGGCGAGGGCCGGAACGTACGGGTCCGCACCCGCGATCACGGCCAGCAGGTCCTCCTCGTTCTCCGCGGTGCGGCGGCCGATGGCGGCCAGTTCCACCGAACGGGTGGCACCGCCCAGGTGGGTGGCGGCCTGCACGATGCACATCACCCCCCACTTGAGGGTCCCCATCGCCTCCCACCACCGGATCGAAGCAGGGTCGACCGCCGGGCCGCCGGCCTCGGTGTAGCCGCCCACCAGGTCCTCCACCGACCCGAACCCGCCGGCTCGGTGCGGTGAGCCGAACCGCCAGGCCCGCACACAGAACCAGCCCAGGTCCTCCACCGGGTCACCCAGGTGGGCCAGCTCCCAGTCCAGCACGGCCCGGAGCCCCTCCGGGCCCACGATGAGGTTGCCGGTGCGGAAGTCGCCATGGACCACGGACCGGCGCCGCGCGCCCTCCGGGCGGTTGGCCCCGAGCCACCGCAGCCCCAGCTCGAAGGCGGGGTGGGGCTCCCCCAGGGCGTCCAGCAACTGCCGGAACTGCTCGACCTGGTCCTGCTCGTGCAGCCCCTCCACGGTGTCGGGGTCGATGCGGTGCACCGCCGCCATGGCCGCACCGGCCTGGCGGGCCAGCAGCGGGCGGGCGTCGGCGTAGGCGTCGTCGCGGAGGAGTCGGCGGGGGATGGTCTCGCCGTCCACCCGCTCCATGACGATGAACGGCGCCCCCAGCTCGTCACCACCGCCGTCGGTGGCCACCACGGGGGCGACCGGCACGCCGGCCGCGGCCGCGGCCTCCAGGAGGCCCCCCTCGGCCGCCATGCCTCCACCGGTGCGGATGCCGCCGGGCCGCTCACGCTGCAGGACCAGCTCCCGTCGCCCGCCGTCGGCGGCCACCGCGGTGAAGGCCCAGGTCTCCCGGGACGCGCCGCCGGACAACCGGTGCACCCCCTCCACCGCGACCGCTGAGCCGGTCCGGTCCGCCAGCACGACCTCCAGGCCGCGTGCCAGCGCCGCCACCCGACCCCCGGTCCCCGTCGTGCTCATCGCCTGCCGCTCCCCCGGTCGCCCCGGTCGCTCTCGTCGCGGATGTCACCCACGATCGCCTCCAGGATGTCCTCCAGCGTGACCAGCCCGAGCACACGGTTGACACCCCGCTCGTCGGCCTCGGCCACGACGGCCACGTGGCGCCGGGCCCGTCGCATGCGGGGCAGCAGGTCCGGCAGGCGTTCGTCGGGTCGGACCCGCAACGCCACCCGGACCAGTCCCGGGGGCAGGAGCCCGTCGCGTTGCTCCGCCGGCAGCCGCAGCAGGTCCTTGGCGTGCAGGAAGCCGGCCACGTCGTCCGGTCCGGAGCCGACCACCAGCACCCGGGAGTGGCCGGACCGGTGCACCAGCTCCTCGGCCCGGGCCACCGTGGCCGTCGTGGGCACCGTGACCAACTGGTCCCGTGGCGCCATCACCTCCGACACCCGGATCCCCAGGAACCCGAGGGCGCCGGAGAGGAGGACGTGCTCGGTCGCATCCAACTCTCCTCCGGCCCGGGACTCCTCCATCATCGCCACGAACTCGGCCGGGGTGTGGGCCTGGGCCAGCTCGTCGGCCGTCTCCACCCGCAGCAGCGAGGTGCCCCATCGGGACAGCTTGTCCAGCACCACCACCACGGGCCGGACCAGGAACACGATGCCGGCCTGCAGCGGCGCCAGGACGACCGCGGTGCGCTCCGGCGCGGTCAGGGCCACCGACTTGGGCACCATCTCCCCCAGCACCATGTGGAAGAACGCCACGATGGTCAGGGCCAGTGCCACACCGATGACGGCCGAGGCCTGCTCCGGGAACGGGCCCGCCGACACCCAGCCCTCGATGACGTGTCCCACCGACGGCTCGATCAGCCAGCCCAGCAGGAGCGACATCACCGTGATCCCCAGCTGGCACGCGGCGAGCTGGAGGTTGAGGTTGCGCATCTGGCGCAGGGCGATCGTGGCGCCGAGCCGGCCCTCCTCGGCCCACAGCTCCATGCGGCCGCGACGCGATGCCAGCAGGGCGAACTCCACGGCCACGAAGAACGCGTTGCCCACCAGCAACAGGACCGCGACCAGGAGCACCGTGTACCAGGTCACGACGGGACCCCGTCCGGCTCGGACTCCCAGGTCGGCGGGGGTGCCACCAGCCGGACCACCGCCACCCGCCGGTGGTCCATCTCGGCCACCTCCAGCGCCCAGCCCTCGTGCTCGATCCCCTCGCCGACGGCGGGGATGCGCCCGAGGCGGTCCAGCACGAAGCCGGCGAGGGTGTCGTAGCGGCCCTCCGGCATCTCGAACCCGCAGGCGTCGCGCACCTCGTCCGGGTGCAGGCGTCCGGACAGCAGGTGGGCCCCGGCCCAGGTGCGCACCGCCGGCTCCAGGGACTGGGGGTCGTGCTCGTCGGCGATGTCCCCGACGATCTCCTCGACGAGGTCCTCCAGCGTGATGATGCCGGCGGTGCTCCCGTACTCGTCGAGCACCACCGCCAGCTGGCCGCCCTCGTCCTGCAGCTGCACCATGAGCGAGCCCAGCTCCCTGGACTCCGGCACCACCACCACCGGACGCACCAGGCGGGACAGCGGCTCGGCCCGCCGGCGTTCCGGGGCCAGCCCCAGCACGTCCTTGACGTGCACCATGCCCACGACGTCGTCGAGGTCCTCGCCGGTGACCGGGAACCGGGACAGCCCGGTGGACTGCGACAGGTCCAGCAGGTCGCCGGTGCTGGCCCCCAGCGGGAGTGCCTCCACCGCCATCCGGGGCGTCAGCGCGTCGGCCGCGGTCTTCTCCCGGAACCGGAAGCTCCGCTCCAGGATGTCGGCGGCCTGGTCACGCAGCGTGCCGCCCTCCTGGGAGGTCCGGACCAGGCGCTGGAGCTCCTCGCGGCTGCGCACGGACGACAGCTCCTCGGTGGGCTCCATGCCCACCAGCCGCAGCAGGCCGTCGGCGGTGGCGTTGCAGAAGAAGATGACCGGCTTGAACACGACCGCGAAGATCCGGAACGGGCCCGCCAGGGTGAGGGCGGTGCTCAGCGGCCGGGCCACGGCGATGCCCTTCGGGATCAACTCGCCCACCACCATCTGGACCACCGTGGTCAGGAGCAGGGCCAGCACCACGGACCAGGTCAGCGCGGCGCTGTCGCTGAGCGGTCCGCCCAGCAGCGGCTCGAACAGCGGTGCCACCACGGGCTCGGCCAGGACGCCCAGGCCCAGGCTGCACAGGGTGATGCCCAGCTGCGCGCCCGACAGGTAGAAGGACAACCGCTTGAGGACGCCGGAGGCGGTGCGGGCGGCAAGGCTGCCCTCTTCGGCCCGGAGGTCCACCTGGGTGCGGTCCACCGCCACCAGCGCGAACTCGGCCGCGACGAACACGGCGTTGGCGAGGATGAGGACGAGGACGGCGACCAGGCCGGCGGCGGTGCTCACGACGGCACTACTGGCTCACGAGGGAGTCACGGCCGACACGGTCAGGATCCTACCGGCGCGACGACACCCCCACGGTGGAGGCCGGCACGCCCGGCCCGGTAGTTCGATGATCGAAACGACGCCGCTAGCATGCCCGCCCATGACCGGGACGCCCTCCCCCCGACCGCTCGACCACCGCAACGCCGACGCGGTGCGCGCCGCCGCCCGCCTGGCCAAGGTGGCCGGCACCGCGCTCGGTGAGGCGGACCTGACCCTGGCCCAGTACCGGGTCCTGGTGTTCCTGGACGGCACCGACCGCCCCGCCACCCACGTCGCCGGCCTGCTCGGCGTCACGCCCTCCACCGTCACCTCCGTGGTGGACGGCCTCACGGCCCGGGACCTGGTGTCGCGCCGGGCCGATCCGTCCGACCGGCGTCGGGTCGTGCTGTCGTTGACCGACGAGGGCCACCGGATGCTCGCCCGGGGGGACGAAGTGGTGGGTGAGCGGTTGGGACACCTGCTGGAGCGCCTGGAGCCGGAGGAGGCCGAGCAGGCCCTCGCCGGCCTGGAGCACCTGAACCGGGCCATGGAGTCCTTCCTGGCGGAGAAGTTCGGCGGCCCGCACCCGTGACCGACACCGCGCTCGGCGGCGCCGGCGGCGCCGCCGGCGGGGCACTGCCACCGGTCCGGGCCGCCGAGGGGCTGAAGCTCGGGTGGCTGCGCCGCCTGTGGCCGATCCTCCGTCCCCACCGGCGCTCGGTCGTCCTGTCGTTCGGGATCGCCCTGGTGGCGCTGGTCATCCAGGTGGCCGTGCCCACCATCGTCGGCAGCACCATCGACGACGCCATCGCGCCGGGGCCGGACGGCGCGGCTCCGACATCCGCCATCCAGCCCTTCCTGGTCGCGCTGACGATCCTGGCGGTGGGTCGTGGCCTGCTGGTGGTGGTGTACCGGTACGGCCTGTACAAGATGGCGTACCAGATCGAGTTCGACCTGCGCACCACGCTGTACAAGCACCTCTCGGGCCTGTCGTTCTCGTTCTTCGACCGGGTCCAGTCGGGCCAGCTCATCAGCCGGGCCCAGTCCGACGTGCGGGCGGTGCAGATCTTCCTGGCCGTGGCACCGCTGATCGCCACCTCGGTGGTCAGCTTCGCGGTGGCCGTGGCCGTGATGCTCAACACCAACGTGGGGCTCACCATCGCCGCGGTCATCGCCCTGCCCGGCGTGTACGTGGTCGGCGTGGTCCTGCGCAACCGGCTCTTCCCGCTGTCCTGGATCATCCAGGGCCGCCAGGCGGAGGTGGCCACGGTGGTGGAGGAGAGCGTCGCCGGGGTCCGGGTGGTCCAGTCGTTCGCGGCGGAGGGAGCCCGGGTCCAGGAGATGGCCACCGCGGCCAGACGGCTGCGGTGGGCCAACGTGCAGCAGGGTCTGGTGCGGGCCCGCTACGCCCCGCTGCTGGAGAACATCCCCCGGCTGGGCTCCTTGCTCGTCCTGGCCTACGGCGGGTGGCTGGTCATCGAGGGTCGGCTCGAGATCGGCTCGATCATCGCGTTCAACTCCTACATCGTCCTGCTGCAGGTGCCGTTCCGGTTCCTCGGGTTCTTCCTCATCCTGGGCCAGCGCGCCCGTGCCTCGGCCGAACGGATCTTCGAGGTCCTGGACGAGACGCCGGAGATCGTGGACCCGCAGGAGCCGGTGGACCTGCCGGCACCGGAGGGCCACCTGGAGTTCCACGACGTCCGCTTCGGCTACGGGAGCGGACCCGCCGTGCTGCGCGGGCTCGACCTGCGCATCGAACCGGGCGAGACCGTGGCCCTGGTGGGCGCGACCGGCTCCGGCAAGTCCACCGTGGCCCGCTTGATGTCGCGCTTCTACGACCCCCGGGAGGGGTCGGTCACCCTGGACGGGGTGGACCTGCGGGACCTCCGGCTGTCCGACGTGCGGGGCGCGGTCGTGGTGGTCCCCGACGAGCCGTTCCTGTTCTCCGTGCCGCTGCGGGACAACCTGGCCTACGGCCGGCCCGACGTCACCGACGCGGAGCTCGAGTCGGTGGCCCGGGCCGTGGACGCCCACGAGTTCGTGGAACGGCTCGACGACGGCTACGACACCGTGGTCGGCGAGCGCGGCTACACGCTGTCGGGCGGCCAGCGCCAACGCATCTCCCTGGGACGGGCGCTGCTGATGGACCCGCCGGTGCTGGTGCTGGACGACTCCACCAGCGCCATCGACGTGGAGGTCGAGGCCCGCATCCACGACGAGCTCCGGTCACGCCGGTCGGGCCGGACCACCGTCCTGATCGCCCACCGCCTCTCCACCATCACCCTGGCCGACCGGGTCGTCCTGCTGGACCAGGGCCGCATCCTGGCCGACGGCACCCACGCCGGGCTGCTGGACACCGTGCCGCGCTACCGGGAGATCCTGGCCTCCACCATCGTCGGCCACGCCGAGGACCGGGCCGCGGCCGAGGACGGGAGCGGGCCATGAGCTTCGGGCCGCCCCCCGGCTCGCCCCTGGCCGGCCCGACCGGGTCCGGCCTGCCGTTCGCCGGCATCCCACCGGAACTGGCCGAGCGGGCCCAGCGGATCCTGGACGCCGAGCCCGACCACGACGTCCCCAGGATCGACTTCGCCCACGTCACCGAGGACACCCGCCCCTTCACGCTGCGCCGGTTCCTGGCCCCGCACAAGGCCGGCCTCGCCGTGGCGTTGGTCCTCGTGACGCTGGAGACACTCAGCCTGCTGGCCGGGCCGCTCCTGGTGCAGGCCGGCGTGGACCGCGGCATCACGCCCAAGGACTTCCAGGTCGTCCTGGTGGTGTCCGGGCTCTACCTCCTGGTGATCGTGGCCAACATCGCGCTCGGGTGGCTGCGGGGCGGCTGGACCACGCGCCTGGGCGAGCGACTCATGGAACAGCTCCGGCTCCGCGTGTTCACCCACCTGCAGCGGCTCTCGCTCGACTACTACGAGCGGGAGAAGGCGGGGGTCATCATGACCCGCATGACCAGTGACGTGGAGAACCTCACGGCGCTCTTCCAGGAGGGCCTGGTGCAGATGGCGGTGCAGGGGCTGACCGTGGTGATCATCGCCGGCATCATGCTCAGCCTGGACCTGCGGCTGGGCGCCGTCATCCTGCTGGCCGTGGTGCCGGTGCTGGTGGCCACCTCGATCTGGTACCGGGGGGCGTCGACCCGCGGCTACGACCAGGTCCGGGACCGGATCGCCGACCTGCTGAGCGACCTCCAGGAGAGCCTGTCGGGCGTGCGCACCGTGGCTGCCTACGACCGGGGGGCCCGCAACATCGACCACCACGAGGGACTGGCCGACGACTACTACCGGGCCAACCTGGTCACCGCCCGCACCGGTGCCGTCTTCGGGTCCATCGGCGAGACGCTCGGGGTCCTGGGCCAGGTGGTGATCCTGGCCGTCGGCGGGCTCATGGTCCGCAGCGGCGACCTCAGCCTGGGCCGCCTGTTCAGCTTCCTGCTCTTCCTGGGCATGCTGTTCGCCCCGGTGCAGCAGCTGGTGCAGCTCTACACCACCTACCAGCAGGGCAGGTCGTCGGTGTCGAAGCTGGCGGAGCTGCTGGCCACCACCCCCGGGGTGCAGGAGGCCCCGGACGCGGTGCCCCTGCCGGAGATCAGCGGGCGGATCGAACTGCGCGACGTGCACTTCGCCTACCGGGTGGGACCGGACCAGGACGGGGCGGGGGACGGGACCGGACCGGGCGGCACCGAGGGCGGCACGGCCCACGACGGCCTGGGCCCGGAGGTGCTGGGCGGGCTCGACCTGGTCGTGGAGGCCGGGGAGACCCTCGCCGTGGTGGGCCCCACCGGCGCCGGCAAGTCCACCGTGGCCAAGCTCGTGGCCCGCTTCTACGACCCCACCGCCGGGGCCGTGCTGATCGACGGCATCGACCTGCGCACCGTCACGCTCGGGAGCCTCCGCCGCCAACTCGGCGTGGTGCCCCAGGAGGCGTTCCTGTTCCACGGCACCGTGCGGGACAACCTGTGCTTCGCCTGGCCCGACGCCCCCGACGACCAGGTGATGGCGGCGTGCCGGGCCGTCGGCATCGACGACCTGGTCGACCGGCTGCCCGACGGCCTGGACACCCCGGTGCACGAACGGGGGGTGTCGCTGTCCGCCGGTGAGCGCCAGCTGCTGGGACTGGGACGGGCGTTCCTGGCCCGGCCCCGGGTGCTCATCCTGGACGAGGCCACCTCCAACCTGGACCCGTCCGCGGAGCAACGGGTGGAGCGGGCGCTGGACGCGCTGCTGGAGGGCCGGACCGCGGTGGTGGTGGCGCACCGGCTGGCCACCGCCCGGCGGGCCGACCGCATCGCGGTCGTCGACCGGCCCGCCCCGGGCCGTGCCGCGGTGGTGGTCGAGCTGGGGACCCATGACGAACTGGTCGCCCGGGGTGGGCGCTACGCCTCGATGTACGCCACGTGGGAGCAGCACCTGACCGAGGGGGAGCGCTCCGGTGCCGCCTGAGCCCCCGGCCCTCGTGATGGAGGGCGTCGGCCTGACCCGTCACGGCCGCGACCTGCTCGACGGCGTCGACTGGGAGGTGCGGGCCGGACACAGCTGGGTGGTCCTCGGCGCCAACGGCAGCGGCAAGACCACCCTGGTGCGCATCGCCGCGCTGTACGAGCACCCGAGCCGCGGGACGGTCCGGGTCCTGGGCGGGACGCTGGGGCGCACCGACGTCCGGGCCCTCCGGCGGCGCGTCGCCCTGGTGAGCCCCGCGATGGTGGACATGATCCGGCCCGCGCTCACCGGCACGGAGGTGGTCATGTCGGCCAAGCACGCGGCGCTGGAGCCGTGGTGGCACCGCTACGACGACACCGACCGCGATCGGGCCCGGTCCCTCCTGGCCGACCAGGGCGTGGCCGCCATGGCCGACCGAGCGTTCGGGTCGCTGTCCTCCGGTGAGCGCCAACGGGTGCTGCTGGCCCGGGCCCTCATGCCGGAGCCGGGCCTGGTGCTGCTGGACGAGCCGACCGCGGGCCTGGACCTGCGGGGACGGGAGGAGCTCGTCGACCGCCTCGACTCCCTGGCCCGGGATCCCCTGTCCCCGCCGATGGTGCTGGTGACGCACCACGTGGAGGAGATCCCGCCCACGTTCACCGACCTGCTGGCGCTGGCCGGGGGCCGCGTGGTGGCCCGGGGGCCCGTCGCGACGACCCTGGACGACGACCTGCTCACCGACACGTTCGGCATGGCGCTCACGGTGGGCCGCCACGGCGACCGGTGGACGGCCCGCCGGGCCTGAAGCAGCACCAGCCCGCCGGGCCTGAAGCAGCACCAGCCCGCCGGAACGGGACGGTCAGGTGTCCTGGAGCTCCAGCACGGCGATGGAGCACGGTTCCATCTGCAGCACCCCACCGGCCGGGTGGCGCGTCGGGAGAGGCTCCTTCACCACGGCGGTGTCCAGGACCAGGATCCACACACGGCCCCAGGGCGCGGGCGGCAGGGTCTGCTTGGCCTGGTCCCGACCCGCGTTGATGCACACCAGCAGCGTGCTGTCCCGCACCGGTTCCCCCCGGGGGCCCGTCTGGGTGAGGTCCCCGTTGAGCCACATGGCCACCTGCCGGGCCGACTCGTTCCAGTCCTGCCACTCCATCTGCTCCCCGGACGGGCGGAACCAGGCGACGTCGGGCAGCACGCCCTCCGCCGGTGCCACTCCGGTCAGGAAGTGGCGACGGTGCAGCACCGGATGGGCACGGCGCAGGGCCACCAGCCGCCGGCAGAAGCCCAGGAAGTCCGCGTCGACGGTGTCCCAGTCGACCCAGGAGATCTCGTTGTCCTGGGCGTAGGCGTTGTTGTTGCCGCCCTGGGACCGGCCGATCTCGTCGCCGTGCAGGATCATGGGAACGCCCTGGCTCAGCAGCAGTGTGGTCATGAGGTTCCGGCGGAGCCGGCCCCGCGCCCGGTGCACCACGGCGTCGTCGGTGGGGCCCTCCGCCCCGCAGTTGGTGGAGCGGTTGTCGTCGGTGCCGTCCAGGTTGTCCTCGCCGTTGGCCTCGTTGTGCTTGTGCTCGAAGCTGACCAGGTCGGCCAGCGTGAAGCCGTCGTGGGCGGTGACGAAGTTGATGCTGGCGTGGGGCCGGCGGCCGTCGTCCTCGTACAGGTCCGACGAGCCGGTCAGGCGGGAGGCGAACTCGCCGAGCACCCCCCGGTCCAGGTTCCACAGGTCCCGGACGCAGTCCCGGTACTGGCCGTTCCACTCCGACCACAGCGGCGGGAAGTTGCCCACCTGGTAGCCGCCCTCCCCCACGTCCCACGGCTCCGCGATGAGCTTGACCTGGCTGACCACGGGATCCTGCTGGATCAGGTCGAAGAACGACGACAGGCGGTCGACGTCGTGCAGCTCCCGGGCCAGGGTGGCGGCCAGGTCGAAGCGGAAGCCGTCCACGTGCATCTCCTGCACCCAGTACCGGAGGCTGTCCATGATCAGCTGCAGCACGTGGGGGTGGCGCATGTTGAGGCTGTTGCCGGTGCCCGTGTAGTCGACGTAGGCGGACGGGTCCTCCGGGTCCAGCCGGTAGTAGGCGGAGTTGTCCAGGCCCTTGAAGCTGAGCACCGGTCCGCCCCGACCCGCCTCCGCCGTGTGGTTGTAGACCACGTCGAGGATCACCTCGATCCCGGCCTCGTGCAGGGTCTTGACCATCACCTTGAACTCCTGCACCTGCGCGCCGCGGTCGCCGCCCACCGCGTAGGTGTTGTGCGGCGCGAAGAACCCGATGGAGTTGTAGCCCCAGTAGTTGCGCAACCCCATCTCGACCAGTCGGCGGTCGTTGACGAACTGGTGCACGGGCATGAGCTCGACCGCGGTCACGCCCAGGCGGTGCAGGTGGTCCAGCACCGGCGGCGAGCACAGGCCCAGGTAGGTGCCCCGGAGCTGGTCGGGGACCTCCGGGTGCAGCTTGGTGAGGCCGCGCACGTGGGCCTCGTACAGCACGGTCTGGTGCCAGGGGGTGTCCGGACGACGGTCCGACCCCCAGTCGAACCAGGGGTTCACCACCACGGACCGGGGGACGTCCGGGGCCGAGTCGGCGTCGGCCTCCGGCAGCACCGCGTCGGTCCAGCGCACCGAGCCGGCGACCGCCTTGGCGTAGGGGTCCAGCAGGAGCTTGGACGGCTGCTGGAGGTCACCGGGGCGCCGGTGCGGGCCGTTGACCCGGAACCCGTACCGGGTGCCGGGCCCGATGTCGGGCAGGTAGCCGTGCCAGACGTACCCGACGCACTCGGGCAGACGGACCCGGATCTCCTCGCCGTCCTCGTCGAACAGGCACAGGTCCACGGACTCCGCCACCTCGGAGAACACCGCGACGTTGGTGCCCGCGCCGTCCCACGTCGCCCCCAGGGGTGACGGCCGTCCCGGCCAGACCCGGACCTGGGCCCCGGCCCGGATCACCCCGCCGCTCCGAGGACGGTGAGCAGGCGGGGGCGGGATCGCTCGATCTCGTCGGACAGGAGCCGGTCGAGCAGCGGCATCCACAGCGACCCGCCGTAGTGCAGCCCCATCGTCAGCTCGCTCCCCGCTCCACCGCCGTCGCCGAGCCGGCGGACGGTGGCGTCCAGCACCCACGGGCTGTGGGCCCGGCCGTCCAGCTCCCGGCGCTCGAAGCGGACGCGCCCGGGACGGTCACTGACGGTGCGCACCATGCGCAGCCGCTTGGAGCGCCGCAACGGACCCATCTGGCCCCGGAGGTCCACCGACCAGGCCGGTCCGTCGTCGTCCGGGCCGGGCTCCAGGACATCGGCCCGGGGGACGATGTCCAGCCAGGACGGGTACGTCCCGAGGTCCTCGACCACGTCGAACAACGCGTCGGGTCCCACGTCCGCGGTCAGGGTGGCGGTGACGTCCACCCCGACAGTCTGCCCCGCCCGCCAGGCTGCTCCGACCCCGCCCGGGTTCCGGCTCCGCCCGGTCGGCACGGCGCGGACGTCACAGGCCCAGGCGCACCCCGTCCGAGGACCGCTCCATCCACCGGGGCCCGGCCCAGCGGTCCACCAGCGCCAGCACCACCCCGCACACCAGCACGAGGATGCAGCTCAGCGCCATGGCCTGGCCGAAGCCCGCCGGCCCCGGCCGGGACAGCAGGCGCTCCACCGCGACCGGGACCGTGGGGCGGTCGGCCCGGGCCAGGAAGACGGTGGCACCGAACTCACCCAGGCACGCCACCAGGGCCAGACCCGCCGCGGCCACCACCGCACCCCGGACCATCGGCAGCTCCACCCGCCACCACCGGGCCCGACGGTCCGCGCCCAGCACCGCGGCCGCCTCCGACACCGACGACGGCAGCTCCCGCAGCGCTGGTCCCACCACCCGCACCACCAGCGGCACCGCCACCAACGCCTGGGCCGCGGGCACCAGCCACCACGCCCGGCGCAGGTCCAACGGCGGGCGGCCCGCCACCAACAGCAGCCCCAGGCCCACGGTCGTGGCCGACACCCCGAGCGGGAGCAGCAGCACCCGGTCCGCCGCCCCGCCGGGACGGCGTGCCACCAGGGCGGACGCGGGGACAGCCACCAGCACCGCCACGGTGGCGGCCAGCGTCGCGGTCACGAGCGACACCGCCAGGGCGTCCCACGGGGACACGGCGAGCCCCGTTCCCGCGGCGGCGGACCCCAGGCCGGTCCAGTGCTCCAGGCCGTGCCCGTCCCCCACCCGCAGGGACCGTTCGGCCAGGGCCGCCAGGGGCAGCACGCTGACCAACCCCACCACCGCGACGGCGCCCACCACCTCGGTCCACTCCCGTGGCCCCCGGGGAGCACGGGCCATGGTGGTGGTCCGCCGTCCCGGCGACACGGTGCGTCGGGCCAGGCGGGCATGCAGGGCCAACGTGGCCACCACGGCGACCACCTGCAGGCCGGCCAGCACCGCGGCACCGGACAGGTCGAACTGCCGGGTCGCCCGGACCCAGATCTCCACCTCCACCGTCGTCACCGGTCCCCCGCCCAGGACCACGATCACACCGAAGCTGGTCAGGCAGAACAGGAACACCACCACCGCCGCCGACACCACCGCGGGGGCCACCGCCGGCAGCAGCACGCGGCGGGCCGCCTGCACCGGCGTGGCCCCCAGGACGCGTGCCGCGGCCTCCAGGTCCGGGTCCAGGTCGGCCAGGGCCGCCGCCACCACTCGGACCATGACCGCCAGGTTGAAGCACAGGTGCGCAGCCAGGATCGCCCACCACGTGCCCCGGGCATCCGCCAGGCCGGAGGGCCCGAGCAGCGACGCGAACGCAGCGCCCACGATCACCGTCGGCAGCACGAACGGCACCGTCGCGGCGGTGCGCACCAGACCGCGGCCCCGGAACCGGAACCGGGCGAGCACCCATGCCACCGGGACGCCGACCGCCACCGTGAGACCGCACGACACCGCGGCCTGGCCGACGGTGACCGCGACCACCCGCCAGGTCCGCCACGAGGACAGCACCCGGTCCAACGCCTCGGTGCTCCATCCGCCGTCCACCCGCACCGCCCGGGCCAACACCGCGAGCACCGGGACGGCCACGGCCACGAACACCACGGCGACGGCCAGCCGGCCCAGCCGCGGGGACGGCCCCGAACCCGTGGGCTGCCTCACTCCATCAGGTTGCGCCACTGCTCCACCCAGGCGTCGCGCTGCTCGTCGATCACCTCGGCGTCGATGCTGCGGGGCGACCCGGGGACCGCGGCCCACTGCTGGAACTCCGACGGCAACGGGGTGCCCCGCACAGCGGGCAGGACGAAGTTGGTCAGCGGCAGCTCGGCCTGCCAGGCCGGGGTGAGCATGAACGAGACCAGCGTCCGGGCCAGGTCCGGGTGTTCGGCACCGGCCAGCACCCCGGCGTACTCGACCTGCGACACGCACGTGTCGGTCATGACCGTGGAGGACGGCGCGGTCGCCCCCGTCTCGCTCAGGGCCACCTCGGCCGGCGGGCTGGTGGCGTAGGAGACCACCAGCGGCCGGTCACCGCCGGACACCGTGTAGTCGGTGAAGTAGGCGTCGTCCCAGGACGGGCGCACCCGTACGCCGTTGGCCCGCAGCGCCGCCCAGTAGTCCTCCCAGCCGTCCGGTCCGTACTCGTCGACGGTGCCGATCAGGAACGCCAGCCCGGGCGAGGAGGTCACCGGGCTCTGCACCACCAGCAGGTCCCGGTAGGCGGGGTCGGCCAGGTCGGCGAGGGTCGTGGGCGGCGCCAGGCCCTTCTCCGCGAACCACCCGGCGTCCACGTTCACGCACACGTCGCCGGTGTCGATCGGCGTCAGGAGCGCGCCCAGGTCGCCCGACAGGCGCAGCTCGGCGGGCACGGCGTCGGCCCCCTCCGGCGTGAACGGCTCCAGCAGGTCCTCCGCCATCACCCTGCCGGCCAGGGTGTTGTCCACCCCGAAGAGCACGTCTCCCTCGGGAGCCCCGGCGGCGAGCAGCGCCTTGGTGAGCATGGACCCGGCGTCGCCCGAGGCCACCACCTTGATGGTGGCGCCGGTCTGCCGCTCGAACGCCGCTGCCGCCGCCTCGGGAAGGGCGAAGGCGTCGTAGGTCACCAGGACCACCTCGTCGGCACTCCCGCCGTCGGTGCCGTTCCCGGTGTCCTCGGAGCCGCCGCCGCACCCGGCCACGACCGCCACCACCGCCAGCAGCAGGGCGAGCACCAGCGGGGACCGCCGGGTCCCCGTCGTGCGACGCCCCGTCATCGGTCGCCCGCCGGGTCCGGCACGATCACGGCCAGGCACCCGGCGTCCACCGACACCACCGCGGTGTCCTCGCTGAACTCGTTGGACACGCCCCGGCCCGAGCCCGCTGCCAGCGTGTCGCCCTCCAGGGCCCACTTCAGGCCGGTGGTGGCCACGCCGACCGCGGGTCCGTGCATGGGCACCAGGGACACCGTGGTCCCGGCCGGCCCGGCGATGCGGCGTCCACCCTGCCCGCCGTGCACCGGCGTCAGGCGTGTCCGGCCCAGCCAGGCCTCCACCACCACCGGGGCCAGGGACGGTGCGGTCAGCACCCCGATCCCTCCCACCAGGTGGTCCAGGCGTCCGGCCGGGCCGGCCAGCACCACGATGCGCTCGCTGCCCGCCGCCCGCGCCGCGTCCAGCGCCAGCTCCAGGTCGGTGAGGTCCTTGTCCGTCGGGTGGCGGTCCACGACGGACCCCGCCGCGACGGCCGCCTCCAGTCGGGCCGGGTCCACCGAGTCCATGTCCCCGACCACCCGGTCGACCCTGACGCCCAGGTCCTGGGCGACGTGCAGGCCCGAGTCCGCCGCCACCACCAGGTCGGCGCCCAGGCCGGCCAGGACACGGCCGTAGGCCTGCTGCACCCCGGGGTCCGGGGGCGGTCCCCCGGCGAACACGACCGACGTGTGCATGTGAGCTCCCTCCGCCGGCATTACCCGGATCAGGTGTGGCGGGTCGGTGGCACGGTCAGCCACCCTCTCAGCCCGGTCGTCCGAGCTCCCCGGATTCGGTTGTCGCGGCCACACTACCCGGGCCCGGCCAGGGCCCGGGAGCGGGTTCAGTCGCCGATGATGCCGTTCATGCGGGCCAGGGTGCGCAGCATGACCTCGTCCGCCCCACCGCCGATGGACCACAACCGCGTGTCCCGGAAGAAACGGGCCGGCCAGTTCTCCTCCACGTAGCCCATGCCGCCGTGGAACTGCACCGCGGTGTCCGCCATGCGGCGGGCCAGGCGCGCCGCCTTGAGCTTGGCCACGGTGGCCTGGCGGGTGATGTCCTCACCGTTCTGGTACGCCACGACCGCGGCCCAGTTGTGGTGCCGCATCAGGTCCAGGTCGGCCGCGATGTCGGCCAGTTCGTACTGCAGCGCCTGGTTGGCCAGGAGGGGGGCGCCGAACGCCTTGCGCTCCTTCAGGTAGGAGATGGTCCGCTGCAGCGCCAGTTCCGTCGCTCCCACCATCTGGTAGGCGGCGATCATGCGCTCGTTCTGGAACTGGGCCATCTGCTGCTGGAAGCCGCGGCCGATCTCGCCGATCGTGTTGCCGACGGGGACCCGCAGGTCGGTGAACACCAGCTCCGCCGTGTCCGAGGCCCGCATGCCCAGCTTGTCCAGCTTGCGGCTGACGGAGAACCCGGGGGTGTCGGTGGGGACCACCACCTGGGACATGCCCTGGTAGCCACCCTCGTCGGAGGTGCGGCACAGCAGGCAGAGCCAGTCGGCCTGGGTGCCGTTGGTGATCCACATCTTGGTGCCGTTGATCACCCACTCGTCACCGTCGCGGACCGCCCGGGTCCGGATGGCGGCCACGTCGGAGCCGGCATCGGGTTCCGACACCGCGATCGAGGTGACCATCTCCCCCGCCACCGCGGGGCGGAGGTACCGCTCCTTGAGCTCCGGCGACCCGAACCGTGCCAGCGCGGGGGTCGCCATGTCGGTCTGGACCGACAGCGCCATGGCGACGCCCAACGAGGCGCACCGCCCCACCTCCTCACCCATGATCATCGTGTAGACGTGGTCCGCTCCGCCGCCCCCGAAGGCCGGGTCGTACTCGAGCCCCAACAGGCCCAGCTCGCCGAAGCGCCGGAAGACCTGGTGGGCCGGGAAGTCCCCCGTGCGCTCCCAGTCGTCCGCGTACGGATCGATCTCCTTCTGGACCAGGTCCCGGACGGTCTGGCGGAACAGCGCGTGTTCCTCGGTGAATCGCAGCACTGCTTCTCCCCGGCTCGCGGTGACGTCGGTCAGGGTACCCGTGGCGCCGACCCCGCTCCGAGCCGGCCGGGGGAGGAATCCGTCGGGCCCGGCCAGGGTTGGGGGAGACTGTCGGTGCATCCGGAGACCTCTCCCCGCACGAACCCTGGATGGGACCCGACCGAAGGGACATGAGGTGACGGCGACGATCCTGTTCTGCACGGCCGGCTGGCTGCTGGGCTGGTGGGCCCTGGGCCGGTTGCGCCGTGTGGCGGACCTGCCGCCCGCGCCGACCGGCGTCGCCGCGGGGGCGCTCACCATCGTGATCCCGGCCCGGGACGAGGAGCTGAGCCTGCGGGGGCTGCTCGAGGACCTGGAGGCGGACCGTCCGGCCAACGCCCGGGTGGTGGTGGTGGACGACCACTCGGTCGATGCCACGGCCGAGATCGCCCGGTCGTTCGACTTCGTGGAGGTGCTGTCCGCACCCGACCTGCCGCCGGGGTGGACCGGCAAGTGCTGGGCCTGCCACGTGGGTTCCTCCGACGCGGAGGACGGTGTCCTGGTGTTCCTGGACGCCGACGTGCGCCTGGCGCACGGGGTGCTGGCCCGTCTGGTGGCCGAGCGTGAGCAACGGGGTGGACTGTTGTCGGTGCAGCCGTGGCACGACGCCCGCCGCCCCTACGAGAAGCTCTCGGCGCTGTTCAACGTGATCGCCGTCATGGGCACGGGTGCGGGCAGCCGCGGTCGGTCCTCGGGTGCGTTCGGGCCCGTGCTGGTCACCTCGGTACGGGACTACCGGTCCGTCGGCGGGCACGCCGCGGTGGCCGACGAGGTGGTGGAGGACCTGGCCCTGGCCCGGAACTACCGGACGGTCGGGATCCCGGTGGAGGTCCTGGCCGGCTCGGGAGGCGTCCGGTTCCGCATGTACCCGGCCGGGTTCCGCCAGCTCGTGCAGGGCTGGACCAAGAACTTCGCCTCGGGCGCCGGCTCCACCAGACCCGTCCGACTGGCCGCGATCGTGGTGTGGGTCACCAGCCTGGGCAGCGGCGGCCTGGCCGCGCTCGATGCGGTCCAGGGCGACCTCCCGGTCGCGGTCGCGGTGGCCATCTACGGTCTGTTCGTGGCCCAACTGTTCGTGATGTTCCGCCAGGTCGGCAGCTTCGGGCTCCCGACCGCCCTGCTGTTCCCCGGGCTCGTGGTCTTCTTCTTCGCGGTGTTCCTCCGGTCGACCTGGCTCACCCACGTGCGGCGCACGGTCCGCTGGAGGGGCCGCGCGGTCCCGGTGGGCGCGACCCGGGGCTGACGTGCTGGTCGACCTCTCCCTGGACCGGGCCATCCTGGTCTCGTGCCTGGCCTGGATCCTGATCGGGTTGCTCACGGGGTTCTTCGTCCACCGCCTGGGCATCCGACGCCTGGACCACGACTCCTGGCTCACCCGGCCCCGCTCCTTCGAGGACGGCGGGCGGTTCTACGAGCGACGGCTCCACATCCGCCGGTGGAAGGACAAGCTGCCGGAGAAGGGCGACCTGTTCAGGGGCGGCTTCTCCAAGCGGCACATCAGGAGCCGCTCCGACGCCTTCCTGGAGCGGTTCGCGGCGGAGACCCGGCGGGCCGAACTGGTGCACTGGATGAACGCCGTGTCCGGGCCGGTGTTCCTGATCTGGTGCCCCTGGGGCCTGGGCCTGGTCATGGTCGCCTTCGGGTGGGTGGCCCACCTGCCCTTCATCTGCATCCAGCGCTACAACCGGGCCCGCATCGAACGGACGCTCGACCGACGCGGTCACCGCCCGCTGCCCGGCCCGGCACCGGGGACGGCGGGTGCAGCCGACCTGCTCCCCAACGTCGCACCGGACAGCTGACGGGCGGGCACGCTACCCTCCCGGCCGTGGCAGCTTCCTCGGACACCATGACCCGGGCCGGCGTGGTCGGGCTCATCCTGGGCCTCGCCGCCTACGTGACCGGCCTGCAGAAGCTCGTGCTGGACCCGATCCTGTCCGGCTTCCGTGACCTGGCACCGTCGGCCCAACTGGCCATCCTGGCCGGCCTGGTGGCGGTGATCGCCCTGGTGCTGGTCCTGCGGGCCCGCGGCCGGCGGGCCGAACTGGCCCGGGCCGGCGAGGAGGTCGCCCGCAACCTGGGCGACGCGGGGCCCGGCGCCCCGGCGGCGCAGCCCCTCACCGCGCCGCGGTGAACCCCGACGTCCGGGCCCTGCACGGGTCCGTCCGCGTCCCAGGACTGGACGAGCCCGGTGACACCATCCACTTCCGGGTCTTCCATCCCGCGGCCCCCACCGGCAGCGACCGCGAACGCCTGACCGGCGAGCTGCCGGCCGACACCTCCGCCGCGCCGTGGCCGGTGGTCCTGGTGCTGCCGGGGGTGAACATCGGCCCCGAGGGCTACCGGTGGCTGGCGGAGGACCTGGCCCGGCTGGGATGCGCCGTGGTCACCTACGCCCTGGTGGGCGAGATCATGCCCGGCGTCGGTGGGCATCACCCCCGGTGTGGACCTGGATGCCTGCCGGGCCGGCACCTACGGGACCCGTCCCACCTGCCTCGCCCTCGCGCCGCTGCTGGAGGCCCTCGGCCGGATCGACGCGGACGGCCGACTGGCCGGGTTGCTGGACCTGGACCGGGTGGTGCTCCTGGGGCACTCGGCGGGCGGCACGCTCACGTTGCACAACGCGACCGCGGCGTGGTTCCCGGTGGTGGCGGCGGTCAGCTTCGCGGCGCACACCATGGGCTCCACCTCGCTCGGCCACGACGACGGCACGGTGCTGGCCGTGCCCGGGACGGTGCCCAAGCTGGTGATGGGGGCGGAGCTCGACGGCGTCGTCGCGTCGTCCTCGGACCGCTACGGACGCGACATCCACGCCGGCACCCCGCATGACCCGGTCACGCGCACGTTCACGGAGGGCATCACCACCGGGCGGGGCGACTGCCACCTGGCCATCCTCCGGGGCGCCACCCACACCTCCATCCTCAGCCCCCACGACCCGACCACCGCCCGCGGCTACCTGGACCCCGAGCCGGGCCGCCCGGAACGGGACCTGCGGGACACCATCGCCGGCCTGGTCACGGCCTTCCTCGGCGCCTACGTGCTGGGTCGGCCCGGGGCCGGGGAGCAGCTGGCCACGCTGCTGGACGACACCGACGCGGTGTCCTCCACCCTCACCGCCTGATCTGGCGGTGGGGGTGGTCGCGTCGCCCGCCCCCTCCCCGACGTGAACGTGACCACCGGCACTTGGTAACGTCTGTTTCGTTCAGCGAAACAATGTTCCTCAACGGTGCGGCGGCCCGGCGGGGTGGGTACGTTCTGTCGAGGTCCCGTGCAACAGCGGTCCGGTGGACGGAGAAGGGCGGCGAGGGATGGGCAGACGAGCACAGCGGCGCCGCACGGCACATCGTGCCGCGCTCGCGTTCGCCGTGCTGGTGCTGGTCCCGACCGCGGCCTGCGGCGCCAAGCCCAGCGCGGAGGTGGCGGCCAAGGCCTCGGCGAAGCAGGCCGAGCAGGCCCAGGTGTCCGCCGAGGACGGCCCGGGCGTGACCTCCGAGGAGGTCAAGGTCGGGTTCGTGCTGCTGCAGACCGACAAGCTGGCCAAGACCCTGGGGCTCACCCTGCCCCCGCCGGGCGACCTGGAGGCGCAGATCGGGGAGATCGCGGCGGAGGTCAACCGCACCGGTGGCATCGCCGGCCGCAGGATGGTCCCGGTCATCCGTCCCTTCGAGGCCCTGACCGACAGCCAGGCGAGTGAGGAGAAGCTCTGCAAGGCCTTCACCCAGGACGACCAGGTCTTCGCCGTGGTGCTGGTGGGGCAGTTCCAGTCCACCGCCCGCTCCTGCTACGCGCAGGCGGAGACCCTGATGCTGGACACCACCGCGTTCCCGCTGGACCAGGAGAGCTTCGAGCAGTACGAGCCGTACCTCTGGCAGCCGAGCTACCCGGAGTACGGCGAGCTCAATGCCGCCATGGTCAAGGACCTGGGGGCCAGCGGGTTCTTCAAGGGCGCCACGTTGGGCGTGATCGGCATCGACAACGACCAGAACCGCCGGGTGTACGACGAGCAGATCGGTCCCGCCCTGACCGACGTCGACGCCGAGCCCGAGGACGTGCGCTGGATCGACGGATCCAGCAGCTCCTCGCTCCAGAGCGGCCAGGACCAGGCCGTGCTCGCCTTCAAGGACGCCGGGGTGGACCGGCTCCTGGTGGTGGGAGGCAGCCGGCTGGCGTCGTTCATGATGGCGACGGCGCAGAAGCAGGACTGGTACCCCCGGTTCGCGCTCTCCACCTGGGACAGCCCCGACTTCGGCATCCGCAACTACCCCGAGTCCATGAGGGGCGCGGCCGGCGTGAGCCTGGTCCCGGGCTTCGACGTGGCCGACGAGGAGTACGAGTTCCCGGCCGTTGGAGGCGAGGAGGACTGCGTCGAGGTCCTGGAGCGCAGCGGCGACACGTTCGAGACCAGGGCCAACGTGCGCCAGCAGCTCCTCTACTGCGACGCCGCGTTCCTGCTGCGCGACGCGTTCGAGGGGTCCGACGGGCCGGTGAACGCGGTGGAGTTCCAGGCCGGCGTGGAGGAGCTCGGCGACGACTTCGTGTCCGCCTCGGGCTACGCCTCGGGCTTCGCCCCCGGTCGGTTCACCGGCGCCACCGGGTTCCGGCGCATGGTCTACGACCCCGACTGCAACTGCATGCGCCTCGACGGCGGCACGCGGACGTTCGAGGCGGGCTGACCGTGACCACCACCCAGGTCCCCTTCGCCGTCGGTCCCGACCCCGGGCCGACCGAACGTGCGGTTGCGGATCCGCCTCCGCCGTTGTTCCCGTTCCTGGGCTCCGCGGGGTGGCGACCGCTCCTGTCGCTGTGCCTCCTGGCCATGGCCACGGTCGCGCCCTTCGTGGTGCTGGTCCTGCACCGGGTCGACCTCCGCCTGGACCTCCGCCTGTCCGCCACCGACCTGGACCGCGCCGCCGGCCTCGCGGTGGTCGGCGTCATCGTCGCCGCCTTCGTGGCCTCGCTCGCCGTGCGACCGGGCAACGCTGCGTCGCTGCTGCGGGCCGGGGCCGTCGGTTCCGGCGTGGTGGCGCTGGTGGCAGCGGGCGTGGCCGATGCCACCTGGCTGCAGGTCATGACCTTCGCCGTCCTGGTGCTGACCGGGGTCCCGTTCGCGCTCTTGCGCAGCTACGCGTACGACGTCTACGGGCCGGAGGGGGGCTGGCGGATCGCCGCCGCGCTGTGGGCCGCCGCCGGCGCGGGCGTGATGGTGGTCGGACTCATCGAGTGGACCTGGAACTTCCCCAACTGGGGCTACGAGCTCGCGGTGTTCGGCGTGATCTCCCTGGTCGGGGCCGCCCTGCTGCCCCGTGCCCCACGCTCCGGTGAGCTCCCACCCACGGCCATGGTCACGGTGGTCCACGGCCTGGACCAGGAGCAGACCCAGGACCGCGCCCCGATCCGCCGGGGCCGGTTCGGGCCGCCACCCCCGGCACGGACGGACGGCGGCGCGAGATCCCGATCGGTGAGCTGGCACCGGTGGCCGTCCTGGCCGTCGCCGGGGGCCTGGCCCTGGGGGCGGCCGCCCCCACGGCGCTGGACCTGCTGGTCGACTCGTGGGGCCTGGGGCGGCCCGCCGTGGGTGCCATCGTCACGCTCGGGGGCTTCCTGGTGGCCGCCTTCTGCGGCCTGGGCCACTGGTACCACCACCTGGCCACCCGCTCCCCCATCCACCTCACCGGGGCCGCCGGCGCCGCCTCGCTGGTCGCCGGACTGCTGCTGGCCGGGGGCGCGGCGTCGGACACCCTCATCGGCATCATCCTGGCCTGGGTCGTGGCCGGCACCGCCCTGGCCCTGGCCGCCGTCTGCGCCGACGTCTCCATGCTGCGCCCCGGACCACCACAGGCCCGCCACTACCGCGGTGCCGTCCTCATCGCGGCCGCGGCCGCGGGCGCAACCGGCATCGCCCTCGCCCCCTGGGTGGTCGAGGTGGTGGGGCGGCCGTGGGCCCTGGCCGCGGCCGCGGCGCCTGCCGCGCTGCTGGGGTGGACCGTCATGCTGGCCAATCCGTCCGACGGCATGCCACGCGGGCCCAGGGCCGCGGCGGTGACGGAGCCCGATGACGCCGCGGCGCGTCTCGGCGCGCCCCCACGGGCGCGCCCGTGGTCGCGGCCAACGGCCTCAACGGTGCCGGCGCGGCCACCGTGCTCAACGGGTCGAACGGCACGAACGGGCACCACGGCCCCGGCCTGGCTCCGCCGCCCACGCCGCGCCGTGCCGTGCCGCTCCTGGACTGCAGGGGCATCCAGGCCGGCTACGACGGCGTGCAGGTCCTCTTCGACGTGGACCTCCGGGTGGACGAGGGCCAGATCGTGGCCCTCATGGGGACCAACGGGGCGGGCAAGACCACGCTGCTCCGGGTCATCTCGGGGCTGCTGGCGCCGACCGAGGGCGCGGTCACCTTCGGCGGGGTGGACATCACCTCCTACGACCCCACCTGGCGGGTCCGGCTGGGCATGAACCAGATCGCCGGCGGCGAGTCGCTGGCACCCGGCCTCACCGTGGCCGAGAACCTGCGCATGTTCAGCTACTCGCTGGGCCGCCGCCACCAGCGCGCCCACGCCGGCATCGACGCCGCCCTGGAACAGTTCCCCCGACTGGCCGAACGCCGCAACCAGCCCGCCTCCACCCTGTCCGGCGGCGAGAAGCAGATGCTGGCCCTGGCCAAGGCGTTCGTGCTCCGCCCCCGGCTGCTGGTCATCGACGAGTTCTCCCTGGGCCTGGCCCCCAAGATCGTGGGCGAGCTCCTCCCGGTGGTGGAGCAGCTCAACGCCACCGGCACCTCCGTGCTGCTCGTCGAGCAGTCGGTCAACGTGGCGCTCAGCGTGGCGCACCACGCCGTGTGCATGGAGAAGGGCGAGATGGTCTACGACGGTCCCGCCGCCGCCCTGCGGGACCAGCCCGACCTGCTGCGGTCGGTCTACCTGGAGGGCATCTCCCGGGCGGTCACGTCATGACCGCCCCGTTCGGTGGCGCCGTGCACCTGGCCACCTCGACCATCGAGACCTGGAACCTCACCCTCGGCGGCTTCGACCTGGGCGGCCGCGTCATCCTGTTGGGCATCCTCACCGGCCTCACCTACGGGATGCTGGCCATCGGCCTGGTGCTGGTCTACCGGTCCTCCAAGTTCATCAACTTCGCCCACATCGGCATCGGCCTGTTCGGCGCCGCGGTGCTGTCCCTGGCGGTGCGGGACTACGACCTTCCCTACTGGCCGGCGATGGTGATCGGCATGCTGGTCTCGGCGTCGGCCGCGGTCATCACCGAGTCGTCCATCGTCCGCAAGCTGCAGGGCACCCCCCGCGTGCTGTCCATGGTGGCCACCCTGGGCATGGCCGGGTTCTTCTTCTTCGTGGCCCTGGCCCTCAACCCCGAAGGCCTCCAGGGCCTGAACTTCCCCAAGCCGGACGGCCTGCCCACCTTCAACGTGGACTCGCTCCTGGTCGACACCTACGCCACCGCGCAGGCCACGGTGGGCATCGGACTGCTCATCGCGCTCAGCCTGTTCCTGTGGCGCTCGAAGTACGGCGTCGCCATCCGCGGTGCCGCGTCGAACGCCGACGGAGCCGCCCTGGCCGGTGTGCCGCCGGGCGCCATGGCCATGCTCAGCTGGGGACTGGCCGGGGCGGTGGCGTGCTTCGCCGTCGCCATGCTCATCCCCTCCAAGGGCGCCATCAACCCGGAATCCATCGGTCCCGACCTGCTGCTGCGGGCCCTGGCCGCCGCCGCCATCGCCCGGTTCCGCAGCCTGTGGGGAGCGCTGGCCGCCGCGGTCGGCATCGGCATCGTGGAGCAGGTCCTGGCCACCAGCGAGCGGGGCAACGGCTACGCCGACGTGGTCATCTTCGCCGCCGTGGTCATCTCGCTGCTGCTCACCTCCCGGGGCGGCCGGGAGGAGCCCGAGCCGTGGGGCCACCTCGAGTCGGCCTCGGTCCGCCTCCCTGCGGCGTACCGGCGGGTGTGGCTCATCCGGAACCTGACCAGGGTGGCCGCCGGGGTGGTCCTGGCGGTCGCGGTCGTGCTGCCGTTCTTCATGTCCAACTCGGTGGCCGCCACCGGCTCCCAGGTCCTGGCCGTGGCCCTGATCGGCGTGTCGGTCACGGTCATCTCCGGACTGGCGGGCCAGTTGTCGCTGGGCCAGTTCGCCATCGGCGGCGTGGCCGCCGCCGTGGCCATCAACGTCACCGACGCCACCGGACTGTTCGTCGTGGGGCTGGTGGCCGCCATGGTCGTGGGCGGCCTGGTGTCCGCCGCCATCGGGATCCCCGCGTTGCGGGTCAAGGGCCTGTTCCTGGGCGTGATCACGCTGTCGTTCGCGCTGGTGTGCTCGTCGTGGCTGCTGCGCCAGCCGTGGATGCTGGGCCGCAACGGCCTGGAGACCGCTCCCCCGGACCTGGACATCGTGGACGGCGCCAGCCGCAACTACTTCTGGATCGCCCTGGCCGCGCTCGGTGCTGTCGCTCATGGTCGCCCGCAGCCTGCGCCACGGCGCGTTCGGGAGGAAGCTGGAGGCGGTCCGGGACAACGAGGACGCGGCCAGGGCGTTCAGCGTCCCGGCCACCCGGACCAAGATCCAGGCCTACGTGGTGGCGGGCATGCTGGCCGGGCTCGGCGGAGCCATCTACGCCAACTCCTTCGACAAGGTCGACGTGGTGTCGTTCCCGGTGCAGAAGAGCATCGACGTGGTGATCATCGCGGTCATCGGTGGGATCGGGTCGCTGGCCGGGCCCATCCTGGGCGCCATCTACATCCTGGGCATCCCGGCCTGGCTCGGCATCGACAACTCGGAGGCGCTCGCCGCCTTCGCCGCCATCTGGCTGGTGCTGCTCACCTACGAGCCCGACGGCATCGCCGGGGTGGCCCGCGGCTTCACCAACCGGCTGCGCGACCTGATCGCCCGCCTCCACGGCATCGACCCGGCCCGGGCCCACGCCGGTGAGGACACCGTGGACCGGGAGGAGGCCGAGCACGTCCACCCCCACCTCCAGGAGCTGCCGCTCGCCGGCGGCGCGGTGGGCGTCACCCGCACGGTGGGCGAGGACGTGATGTTGTCCATCCGGGGGCTGACCAAGCGCTTCGGTGAGCTGGTGGCCGTGGACGACGTCACCTTCGACGTGCACCGGGGCGAGACCCTCGGCCTCATCGGGCCCAACGGCGCGGGCAAGACCACCGTGTTCGAGATGATCTCCGGCTTCGTGCGGCCGAACGAGGGCGAGATCCTCTACCGGGGCATCGACATCACCGGCCTCCGGCCCGAGAACCGCAGCCGGATCGGCATCGTGCGCTCGTTCCAGAGCGCCACGCTCTTCCCCACGCTGTCACTGCTGGACACCGTGATGGTGGCCCGGGAGCGGGCCCGGCGCAGCAACGTGCTGGAGTCCTCACTGGGGTTGCAGGCCGGCGAGCGGGCCCGGGAGGCCGACGCCGCGGCCATCATCGAGCTGTTCGGCCTGGGCGAGTTCTCCGCCATGCCGGTGCGGGTGCTGCCCACCGGCACCCGACGGCTGGTGGAGCTGGCCTGCACCGTGGCGTTGGAGCCCCGCGTGATCCTGCTCGACGAGCCGTCCGCCGGCATCGCCCAGTCCGAGACCGAGGAGCTGGGCCGGGTGCTGGAGGCGATCAGGGACGCCTACGGCATCACCTTCGTGGTCATCGAGCACGACATGCCGCTGCTCACGGGGATCTGCGACCGCATGGTGGCCATGGAGGTCGGCCGGGTCATCGCGGTGGGCACCCCGTCCGAGGTGCAGGCCGACCCCGCCGTCGTGGCGTCCTACCTGGGCGACAACCTGGTGGCGGTCGAGCGTTCCGGCCCGACGTCTCCGACCGCTCCCGGCGCCGCAGCGCCGCCGATGCCGGTGGACGTCCCGGACCAGGACGTGCTGTTGCCCCCGCCCTCGCGCTGAGCCGGGCGATCGCCGGGCCGTCGACGTACGCCATTTGACCACTGGCACGGCCCGGGGCGGACGGCCGACGCTGGCAGGAAGGAGCGACACGCGCTCCGCAGGGCAAGGAGGTCGGACATGTTCATCCAGGTGATCCAAGGTCGAACGGCGGATCCCGAAGCGCTGCGGCGCCGCGTGGAGGTCTGGGAGCAGGAGCTCCGACCGGGAGCGACCGGGTACCTCGGCTCGGCGGGCGGGTGCACGTCCGACGGGTCGTTCTTCCTGGCGGCCAGGTTCGAGGACCGCGACGCGGCGATGCGCAACAGCCGGCGGCCGGAGCAGACGGCGTGGTGGGGCGAGACCGAGGCGTGCTTCGACGGCCCCGCCACCTTCCACGACACCGAGGACGTCCACGTCATGGCCCACGGACCGCTCGAGGAGGCCGGCTTCGTCCAGGTGATGGAGGGCCACGTGGCAGACCGGGCGCGGGCCGACGCGCTGGAGCGGGAGGCGGACCCGGTCCTGGCCCGGGTCCGCCCCGACCTGCTCGGCACCATCACCGCCTACTTCGGGGCGGACGACTTCGCCGACATCGCCTACTTCACCTCCGAGCAGGAGGCCCGCGACGCGGAGCGCCGGGACATGCCCCCGGAGGCGGCGGCGGCGTTCGGCGAGTGGGAACAGGTCATGAAGGTGGACCGGTACCTGGACATCCGCCAGCCCTGGCTCACCCCCGGTGCCACTGCGCGCTCGAGCGTCAGTGCTCCCGGAGGAGCGAACCGAAGCCGTGGAGCTGCTCGTCGATGCCGTTGTCCCGCAGCGCCATCCACCAGGTGGCGGCGTTGATGGCGATGACCGGCTTGTCGAACCAGCGCTCGGCCTCGTCGGCCAGGTGGACCATGGAGAGGTTGGTCCCGCACTGCACCAGTGCGTCGACGTCGGTGTCGTTGACCTCGATGAGGGCGTCGCGCAGCTCGGACTCCGTGACGTGGGCGATCGCCACCGCGCTGGGGCACTTGAGGCCCTTGATGGCGGTCACCTCGAAGCCGAGGTCGCCGAAGAACTTCACGACGTTCTCGTCACCGATGGGCTGGTAGGGCGTGACCACACCGATCTTCCTGGCCCCGAACAGCTTGAGGGCACGCTCGCAGGCCTCGGCACCCGTGGCCACGTCCAGGCCGCCGGAGGTCTCCTTGATCTGCTGCTTGAACCGGCGGTTGCCCTCCACGCCGTCCCAGAACGTCTCGGCCGACATGCCCATGACCATGTAGTCGGGCTCGGCGGTGACGACGCGCTCCACCGTGGAGCCGATCTCGTCACGGATCTGCTCCAGCAGCCCCACCATGTCCTCGTCGGAGGCCAGGTGCTGGTTGCGGATGTGGATCCGGCCGGTGTGCGCGGTCACGCCGGGCACCGACATGGCGTGGAACTCGGGCTCCACCACCGTGTTGGTGGAGGGGATGATCACGCCGAACTTCTTGCGCCAGCCCAGCACGTCCCGGTCGGGGACCTCACCGTTGGCCACGTTGCCGAATCCCATGTCACGCACTCCTTGTTCTGTGTTGCTGCGTCCTGTGTTGCTGCGGACTGCGTTCTCGCCGTGTTGCTGCGTCCGGAACGCGGTGTGCTCGTCGCTGTCCGATCGTCCGGCGCCACGTCAGAGGCTCCCCTCGACCCCGACGACCCGGTTGCCGCCGAAGAACTCGATGGTCTCGGTGGTGCCCTCGTCGTGCAGGCCGGAGATCCCCCACGCCGGTCGGGGCGCCATCAGGTGCAGGCTGATGGGGCTGGCACCGTTGACCTTGACCCCACCCGCCACCACCTGACGGGCCACCGCCATGGCCGCGTCCTCGTCGGCGCCCACCACGTAGGCCTCCAGCCCGTACTCGGTCGCGTTGGCCAGTGCCAGCGCCCCGTCCACGTCGTCGTAGGCGTGCACGGTGGCCACCGGACCGAAGATCTCCGTGGCGGTCACGGCCGGGTCCACGCCGGTCACCAGGGTGGGGGCCAGCCAGTTGCCGCCGGCCAGGTCGGCCCGCTCCGGCAACGGAGTCGGGGCGTGGGCGGTGCCGCCCGCCGCGACCAGCTCCCCGATGCGGTCCCGGAGCATCCCCAGGTGGGTGCTGTGCACGATCGGCCCCATCTGCGACGCGTCCTCGCACGAGTGGCCCACCTGCACGCCGGCCAGGCGGTCCAGGACGGCGTCCAGGATCTCGGCCCGGCGGGCCGACGGGAGGATGAGCCGTCCCAGGGCCCGGCACCACTGGCCGTTGAGCGTGGTCAGCAGCGACGCCGCCGCCTCCGCAGCCGCGTCGGTGTCCGCGTCGGGCAGGACCACCAGTGGCGAGTGCCCACCCAGCTCCAGCTGGACCGGCTTGAGCCCCATGGCGCAGGCGACGGCCACGGCCCGGCCGCCCTCCACGCCGCCGGTGAAGGACACGGCCCGGCAGCGCGGGTCCTGCACCAGCACGCCACCCACCTCGGGGCCGCCGTGCACCACCTGCACCAGGCCCGGCGGCAGTCCCAGCTCATCGGCCGGCCCGGCCAGCGCCGCGGTGCCGTGGGGAGCACGCTCCGGCGGCTTGATGATGACCGGGCACCCGGCGGCCAGGGCGGAGGCCGCCTTGTGGGCGGCCATCGGAGCCGGCGCGTTCCACGGCACGAGCAGGACGGCGGGTCCCCAGCCGACCCGCTCGACCTCCACGTCCCTCCCCGTCGGCCCCTCGAACCGGGCCGACAGCACGCCGTCGGCCAGTTGTGCCGCGGCCAGCCGGAACGCGGCGTGCACGATGAAGCTGAGCATCGACGTGGTGGTGATGGTGGCACCGGTGGTGGCCGCCTCCAGGCCGGCGATGGTCGGGCACTGCGGTTCCAGTGCGTCCGCGTAGGCCAGGAGCACCTCGGCCCGTTCCGCCGCGGGGCGTCCGCTCCAGTCGCCGGAGGCGTGGAGGGCAGCCGCCGCGGCCAGGGCCCGCTCCACGCCGGTGTCATCGGTGCGGGCCTGTCGCTGGCGCCGCTCGCCGGTGTTCGGGTCCTCCACCCAGTCGCTGCGGTGCAGCGCCGGTTCCGCCCACGCTCCTGCGATGAAGTCCCGCTGCGCCGGCAGCGCCGGGGTGCCGGCCGCCGTGGGTGCCACGGACCCGGTCATCGGGCCTCCCCCGCGTGGTCGAGGTAGTGCTGGGTCACCGAGCGGGCCTGGTGCACCGGGGCATCGGCGCCGCGGGGGTCCCACTCGTGGGGACGGGAGGTGTCGTGGCTGATCCGGAGGCCCTCCACCAGCATCGGCCGCACCAGCTCCGCGTCGCGCCACAGCACCGTGGTGCGCCACCGCCGGGCCGGGGAGCCGTCGGCGGGCAGCTCCAGGCGGATGAGGTCCGGCTCGCAGTAGCGCTGGAGCCCCGGCTCGGACATGGTCCGGGACACGAACCAGATCAGCCCCGGCCCGCCCGACACGCCGACGTGCTCGGGCGCCTCGGGCCCCAGGCGGCGGAAGGTGAGCACGCCGTCGGCCACGTCGGCCTCGAAGGTGCGCACGGCGGGCTCACGACCCCGGAAGGTCACGTTCGTCTGGGTCCACACCGAACCGTCGAAGTCGCAGTAGACGAGGTTGTCGTAGGGGAACGGCCCCGGCACGCCGCCGAAGGGGTCGTGGTCCACGGCCCGACCGTGCACGTCCCAGGCCGTCAGGTGGTCGTGCCACACCCCCACCATGGCGAACAGGTCGCGGTCGAGCGGGTTCACGTGGCGCCCCCGAAGCTGGCCTGGGCCCGTCCGGTGACGATCATGGACGCTGCCTCCAGTCGTCCCCGTTCGGCCGGGAAGGCCTGCACCAGGCCCATGGAGAGGTCGCGCAGCGACCGGGCGACCATCCCCGAGTTGGCGGTGTTGGACGTGCCGCACGCCTTCATGGCGTTGGTGGCCACGGCGAAGGCCTCTTCCGCGATGGTGCCCTTGGCGATGCGCCACTGGGCCACCACCTCGTCCTTGGCCAACAGCGGCGGCTCGGAGGTCTCGAGCTCCAGCTGGCGCTGCAGCCACAGGGTGGCGGTCTCCAGGTGCATGCGCATCTGTCCCACCAGCTGCTGCTGGAACGGGGCGGTCCCGATGGGCTCGCCCGTGTCCATGAAGGTGGTGGACGTGAGGTGTCCCGAGCGCGTAGTCGTACACGGCGCGGGCCGCACCCAGGTACACCGCGGTGCCGGCCAGCTGGCTGCCCACGAAGCTCCCCCGACTCATGCTGGTCATGCGGGGGAAGGACCCCGGCACGGTGAGGGCGTCCTCCCCGGCGACGAACACGTCCTCCAGGACGATCCCGTGGGTGGCCGATGCCCGCATGCCGATGGCGTCCCACCGGGCCCGGTCGCTCACGCCCTCGCTGTCCCGGGCGACGATGAACGTGCCCAGGAACTCGGCGGTGTCGCCACCGGGGAACATGGCGGAGACCAGGTAGTCGTCGGCCACACCGGTGGCGCACCCGAAGGACTTCACGCCGTTGAGCAGCCAGCCCGCCACACCGTCACGCTCCGCGGGCTCGGCCCGGGTGGAGATGGTGATGGCCGCGGCGGACGACTTGGCCGACTCCGACGCGAAGTTGGCCGTCCACCGCCCGTCCTGGCCCAGGCGGCGCAGCAGCCGTTGGGCGAAGGCGCGCACGACGGGCACCTCGTCCTCGGCGAACAGGCCGGCGTCGATGGCCTCCAGCGGCAGGAGCCCCCGGGAGGTGGAGCTGCACTGGAAGAAGTAGGCCAGCGCGGTGGACGGGCACGCGGTGCCCATGGCGAAGGTGGCCGCGGCCAGGTCCCGCAGGCCACCGCCCAGGCCGCCGTACTCCTCGGGCACGACCAGCCCCAGCAACCCGGCCTCGCTCAGTGCCTTGACGTGCTGCATGGGGAACTCGGCCAGCCGGTCGGCCTCCGCCGCGGCGTCGCGCAGGGCCGGGAGCACCGACTCCACACGCTCGGCCCGGGACCGTTCCTCCGGCGTGAGCCGGTCGAGGAACAGCTCGGCCGTGAGCCCTGTGCCCTGTGCTCCCATCCGTCCCCCTCGTCCCTGCCGTCCTGTGCCCGCAACTGTTCCGCCGAGCGGAACGGTATTCCGCAGACTAGCCGGAGGTGCTGGTCCAGGTCGAGAGGCGGCCGACGGCATCCCGCTCGCCCACCACGTCGGCGTACTTGGCGTCCAGGTCGAACAGGGCGGCCTCGTGCGGTCCGGCGGCGCGGTCGCCACAGGCCTCCGCCACCACCATCGGCCGGAAGCCGTGCTGCAGCGCGTCCAGGGCGGAGGCCCGCACGCATCCCGAGGTGGACAACCCGCACAGGACGACCGTGTCGACGCCCCAGGCGTGCAGCGTCGGGGCCAGTGACGTGGCGAAGAACGCCGAGGCGTACTGCTTGGTCACCACCACCTCGCCGTCCCTGGGCCGCGGCGTCGCCGGCCAGTCCGCCAGCGGGTTGCCCCGGTCGAACGAGGCCAGCGCGGGCACCTTGGCGTAGAACAGCCCGCCGTCCGCGCCACCGGGCTCGTACTCCACCCGGGTGAACACCACCGGGGCGCCGCCGGAGCGGGCCGCGTCCACCAGCCGGGCCGCCGACGCGACCGCGTCCTCCACCCCGGCGTACAGGGGCGACGCGCGGTCCAGGTAGGCCATGCACACGTCGACCACCACCAGCGCCGGGCGCTCCCCCCAGCCCAGGCGGCCGCTGAACCCGGCGGCCCGGTAGTCGGCGTCCAGGTCATCGCTCATCCTGCCCACCCCGCCCATCCCGTCTCCGTCACAGGCTCCCCCGTACCGCGTCGAGCATCGCCGTGCGGCGCATCCGCTCCCGGTGGCGCTCCTCGTTGCCGGCCACCGCCCGCAGGTCGGCCTGCAGCGCGGCACGACGGTCCGGGTCCGCCTCCCGCAGCGCCAGCCAGTTGGCGTGGGCGTCGGCCTGGACGAACTCCACCGCGACCCGCCGACGCCGCTCGTCGTACTCGTCCAGGAGCGAGTCGGGGGCGCCCCCGATCACCGCGGCCAGGCGTCGGCCGCACGACACCGCGTCCTGGATGCCGGAGTTCATGCCCATGCCCCCCAGGGGCGAGTTCTGGTGGGCGGCGTCACCGGCCAGGAGCACCCTGCCGACCCGCATCGTGGCCGCCACCCGGCGGGACACCTCGTACAGCGACGCGGACAGGATCTCCCAGTCACGGGGCGACCGCTGCCCCGTCCCGTCCGTCCCGCCCGCCGCGTCCAGCAGTCCGTCCAGCCTGCGGCCCAGCGCGGCCGGCGTGAGCTCGGCGTCGGGGTCCTCGGTGCGGACCGGGAACAAGACCCGCCAGTGGTCCGGCGTCCGCAGCAGGACCAACCACTCCTCGGGATCGGCCACGTAGTTGACCAGGTCCAGGTCCGGGAGCAGATCCCCCAACTCGTCACCGATCGACACCACCAGGAATCGTTCCGGGTACGTCTCGCCCAGCATCTCGACGCCGAGCGAGGTGCGGACCGGTGAGTGCGCCCCGTCGGCCGCCACCACCCACGGGCAGCGGAACTCGGTGAACCCGTCCGCAGTGCCCACCAGCAGGCGCACGCCGTGCTCGTCCTGGCCCACCACGCCGTGGACCCGGTGCCCGAAGCGCACCTCCATCGGCAGGGCCGGGTCCGCCACCGGGCCGGCCAGGGCCAGCGCGGTGAACTTGTCCTGCTCCAGCTGGATCCGGAACGGGAACGGGGTGAGGTCCGCCAGCACGCCCAGGTCGAACGTGGCCACCGGTCCGGCGCGCCGGTCCCGGAACTGGGTGGTGGGCGCCCGCAGGCCGGAGGCCACGACCGGTCCGGCCAGGTCCAGTTCGTCCAACAGCTCCAGCGTGGGGGGATGGAAGGTGGACGCCCGCGACTCCGCGCTGAGCCCCTCGCCCTTCTCCAGCACCAGCACCGGCACGCCGGCCCGGGCCAGGGTCAGGGCGGCCACCAGGCCCGTGGGCCCCGCGCCGCACACCACCACCGCGTCGGTCCGCTCCACGCCCCCGGCCGACGCCAGCCGGCCGAGCGCGGCGGGGTCGACACGTCCGAGCGGGTCCGGCCCGCCCTCCCGGTCAGTGGTCACGGAGCAGGCTCCCGAACCCCTCGATCCGGTCGTCGATGCCGTTCATGCGCAATCCGTACCACAGGGTGGCCGCGTTGATGGCGATCACCGGCTTGCCCAGCCGCTCCTCCAGGTCTGCGGCCTGGCGCACGAAGCTCAGGTTGGTGCCCACCTGCACGATGGCGTCCACGTCGTCGCCGTCGAGCTCGGCCACGACCTGCTCCAACCGGTCGGGGGTGACCTCGGCGATGGCGGTGGCGGACGGGCACCGCAGGCCGGTCACGTGGGCCACGTCGAACCCGGCCTCGGTGAAGAAGGTGCCGACCTGGACGTCGGCCACCGGCTGGTAGGGCGAGAACACCGAGATGCGCCGCGCCCCGTGGCGTTCCAGGGCGGCCCGGCACGACGATGCGCCGGTGGACACCGACAGGCCCCCGGCCGAGGCCGAGATCCGGTCGATGAAGGCCAGGTTCCCCTCGACGCCACCCCAGAAGGTCTCCGCCGACATCCCCATGAGCAGCGCCGTGGGGTTGCAGGTCACCACGTCGCGCACCGCGGTGCCGATGGACTCGCGGATCTGGCCGATGAGGTCCAGGAAGTCCTCGTCGCTGGCCAGGTTCGGACGGGGCAGGAACATGCGCCCGTAGTGGAAGGTGACCCCCTCGGGCCGGATCATGGTGAAGTCGTGCTCCACCACCGTGTTGGTGGAGGGGATGATCACCCCGAACCGCTGGCGCTGTCCCAGCATCAGTGCTCCCCTCGCCGCGCCCGCACGTCAGATGATCCCCGCGTCGCGGAGGGCGTCCTGCTCGCCCCCCGTCAGGCCGAGCATGCCGGAGAGCACCTCCTCGGTGTGCTGGCCCAGCTCCGGGCCGACCCAGCGCACCTCACCCGGCGTGTCGGAGAGCTGCGGCGCCACGTTCTGCATGGGGAACTCGCCCAGCAACGGGTGGGCCAGCTTGATGATGGCCTCCCGCGCCGCGAAGTGCGGATCCTCCAGCATGTCCGGCGCGGTGTAGATCTTGCCGTTCGGGACCGCGAACTCGTTGAGCCTCGCCTCCAGGTCCGCCGCGGTGAGCGTGGCCGACCACGCGCCGATGAGCTCGTCCAGCTCGGCCTGGTTCCTGCCCCTGGCGTTGTGGGTGGCGTACCGCTCGTCGTCGCCCAGGTCCGGCCGGCCCATGGCCTCGGCCAGGCGCTTCCACACCGTGTCCTGGTTGCCGGAGATCAGGTGCTCCTTGCCGTCCTTGGTGGGGTACGCGTTGGCCGGCGCCACGTTGGGGAGGATGGACCCGGTGCGGGGCCGCACGTAGCCGGTGATGGAGTACTCGGGGATGAGCGACTCCATCACCGCGAGGGTCGCCTCGTAGAGGGCGGAATCCACCACCTGGCCCCTGCCGGTGCGCTCCCGGGCGTGCAGCGCCACCAGGCAGCCCACGCAGGCGAAGATGGCCGCCAGGGTGTCACCGATGGAGATCCCGGCACGCGACGGCGGGCGGTCCGGCTCACCGATGACGGCCCGCAGGCCGCCCATGGCCTCGCCGATGGCGCCGTAGCCGGGTCGGTCGGCGTACGGGCCGGTCTGGCCGTAGCCCGAGACCCGCACGATGATCAGCCGGGGGTTGATGGCCCACAGCTCCTCCGGTGCCATGCCCCACCGCTCGATGGTGCCCGGACGGAAGTTCTCCACCAGGACGTCCGCGTCCTCCAGCAGGCGTCGGGCCAGTTCCTGGCCCTTGGCCTCCCGGAGGTTCAGGGTGATCGAGCGCTTGCCCCGGGCCACGACCGGCCACCACAGCGACGTGCCCCCGGACTTCTCACGGCCCCACTCCCGCATGGGGTCGCCCTGGCCCGGTGGCTCGACCTTGATCACGTCGGCGCCGAAGTCGGCCAGCAGCTGCCCGCAGAAGGGCCCGGCCAGCAACTGTCCCATCTCCACGACCCGCAGGTCGTCCAACGCCGTCATGACTGCAGCTCCCCCGTTCACCGGCTCCGGATCAGGACCCCAGCGTTCCGCTCAGCGAAACGCTGTCTCCATTCGTGTGCGGACGCTACCGGAGGCCTGCCAGACTGTCGAGGTGACGAGCCATCCGAACACGCCACTCCCCGAAGTGCAGATCGTGGAGGTCTCTCCCCGCGACGGCCTGCAGTCCGACCCCACCATGCTGGGCACCGGGGACAAGGTCGAGCTCATCGGCCGGGCCGTGCGGGCCGGCCTGCGACGGGTGGAGACGGTCAGCTTCGTGAACCCCAGGCGGGTCCCGCAGATGGCGGACGCCGAGGCCGTCATGGCCGCCCTCCACGCCGATGCCGACCTGGCCGCGCTGGACCCCAGCTACATCGGCCTGGTGCTCAACCGCCGGGGCCTGGACCGGGCCCTGGAGACCCGGGTCCACGAGGTCAACGCCGTGGTGGTGTGCACCGACACGTTCGCCCGCAGGAACCAGGGCCAGGACACCGCCGGCCTCCTGGCCGAGGTCGCCGCCATCTGCGCCGACGCCCGGGCCGCCGGCGTGCCGGCGTCGGTCACGCTCGCCGCCACCTTCGGCTGCCCCTACGAGGGCGAGGTGCCCGCGGATCGCGTCCGGTGGGTGCTGGAGCAGGTGGCCGGGGCCGGGCCGGCGGAGATCGCCCTGGCCGACTCCATCGGGGTCGCGACCCCGGTCGACGTCCGCCGGCGCATCGCCCTGGCCCGGGAGGTGGTGGCGGGTTCGGGAACCAGCCTCCGGTGCCACTTCCACAACACCCGCAACACCGGCCTGGCCAACGCCACCGCCGCGGTGGAGGCCGGCGTCACGGTGCTGGACGCGTCGCTCGGTGGCATCGGCGGCTGCCCGTTCGCCCCCAACGCCACCGGCAACATCCCGACCGAGGACCTGGCCTACCTGCTGGAGCGCATGGGCTACCGCACCGGCGTGGACCTGGGAGCGGCCTGCGACATCGTCCCGTGGCTGGAGAAGACGGTGGAGCACCCGGTGCCCGGCTACCTGTCCAAGGCCGGGATCTTCCCGGACTGCGCCCGTGGGGCGGAGCACTGATGGGCGGCGACGGAACGACGGTCCGCGTCGCCGCGGCGCAGTTCCCCGTCGGCACCGACGTCGATGCCAACCTGGCCACGGTCCTGGCCATGATCGACCGGGCCGGGGCCGAGCGGCCCGACGTGGTGGTGCTCCCGGAGTTCTGCAACCACCTCTCCATCTACGACGACGGTGACCACGCCTGGGCCGTGGCCATCGACGTGCCCGGCCCGTGGACCGAGGCGGTGGGCGCCGCGGCACGGCGGATCGGGGCCTACCTCCAGGTCAACTGCACGGTGCGCCGCGACGGGCCCAGCACGTCACGGGAGCCGACCCCGGGCCGCATCACCAACACCAACCTGGTGTTCGCCCCCGACGGCACCCTGGTGGCGGACAACGACAAGACCGTGCTCATGGGGGCCGAGGGCGACCACCTGTCCGCCGCGACGGAGCCCTCCACCCTGGTCCACGCTCCGTTCGGCACCATCGGCACCTACGCCTGCATGGACGGCGTGGTGCCCGAGGTGCCCCGGTCGGTCGCCCTGCGGGGCGCCACGCTGCTGCTGAACAGCCTGAACTCCTTCGCGCTGGACGAGGCGTCGCTGCACGTCCCGGTCCGCGCCGCGGAGAACCGTGCCTTCGTGGTGGCGTGCTGCAAGGTCGGTCCGCTGCTCCCGCCGGAGAAGGTGGCCGCGTTCAGCACGGCCATGCAGGTCCCCGGCGAGTTCCTGGCCGGCGCCGGCGAGAGCCAGGTGGTGGGCCCCGACGGCACGGTGCTGGCCATCGGGCCCCGCACCGGCGAGGCGATCGTGGTGGCGGACCTGGACCTGGCACGGGCGGCGGACAAGCGCCGTCCCGACGGCACCGACGTGTTCGGGTCACGTCGCCCCGGCCTGTACGCACCCCTCGCGGCACCGACCCCCGCACTGGACGACCACGCCCGGGCCGACGAGGTCATGGTCGCCGTGGCGGCCGACCTGGACCACGCCGCTGCCGCTGCCGCGGGTGGGGCAACGCTGGTGGTGCTGCCGGAGCTGGTCGGGACCGTCGACGAGCTGGCCGCGGTCGCGGCACGCGGCCCGGACGGCGCGGTGGTGGTCGGCTCGCTCCGGGACGGTGGCGCGCACCGGGGCGTGGCCGTGGACCGCTCCGGCGTCGTCGGCAGCCAGGTCCAGCTGCACGCCGTGGCCCGCCATGCCGAGTGGCAGACGGAGCTGGGCGACGCCGTCACCCCGGTGGACCTCCCGTGGGGCCGGCTCGCCATCGTGGTCGGTGACGACGCGGTCTACCCCGAGGTGGCCCGCCTCGCTGCGCTCGCCTGCTGTGACGTGCTGGCCGTGCCGTTCGACGTCCAGGAGCGCTGGGAGTGCGAGTTGGGCCTGGTGGAGCGAGCCGCGGAGAACCGGGTGTGCCTGGTGGCGTCCACCCGGCCCGGGCCGCTGGGCTCGGGGCGCATCGTGACGCTCCCGCCCGACTTCACCCTGTGGGCGCCGTCGAGGGAACGCACCTTCGACGGCACCATCAACCAGCCCGAGGTCACCGCGGCCGACGGATCAGGGCGGGCATCCGGCCCGGTGCACCCGTCCCGGGCGCTCAACCGGCAGATCTCCAAGGGGACCAACCTGGTGGACGGCCGACCGTGGCAACTCGCGTCGGAGCTCACCGCCTGACGAAGAGGGGTCCTCGCGGCCCTCTGAGGGCGCCCACCACCCGCGAACGCCGAGAAGCCGGAGTCAGCCGATCGGTGGGAGCGAGGCCTTCTTGCGGGTGGCCAGGAAGCCGCCCCCGGCCACCAGCACGGCCAGCACCCCGATGATCCCGAACACGGCGCCGGTGTCCGTGCCCGCGTCCTTCACCGAACTGGCCGCGGCCGCCTCCACCCGCTCCTTCACCGTCGTGGTGGTCGCGACCGTGGTGGTGGTGGCGATGGTCGTGGCCGGTGCCACGGTGGCGGCAGGCACGGTGGTCTCGGGAGCCACGGTGGCCGGCGGGGCGGTGGTCACCGGTGCCGCAGGCCCGGCAGGGGCGGCGGGCGCGGCCACGGGTGCCGGCGCGGCGCCGAAGCTGATCTGCTGGGTGGCGTAGTTCGGCTGGGGCAGGAACGGTTCCTGCACCGCCACGATCCAGCAGTCCTGCTTGGTGCAGTCCATGGTGGTCCCGTCGTTGACGGTGCCGTGGTCGGCGAAGACGACGAACTCGGCCACTCCGGTGCCGTCCGGTGCGACGGGCACCTCGGTGGTGGTCGCGTACTCCTCGAAGTTGAGCTTGTCCGGGATCGTGGTGAGCACGCCCTGGCCTGCGATCACGATCTTGACCGGCTTGCCACCGGCGTCGGCCGGCGTGAAGTTGGAGAAGCTCACCGTCACCACGTCGCCGTCAGCCAGGCCGGTGGTCCTGGACACCTGGATGGCCTCACCGGCATGGGTGGCTCCGCTGGGCCCGGCCAGTGCCACCGTGAGGAGCGCCACCAGGGCGACCGCCCCGATCGCGGCCCCCGCCCTGCCCAGCACGCCGGCGCCCAAGGTCCTCATGGCTGCTCCCCGTTCCCCAGGGCGTGCGGCATCCGCACACCGTCCCGATCCGCTCGAACGTATCCCAGGTCCGCATTGCGGCCACCGGGCAGATCTTCCCGTCCCGACCGATGACGACCGGTGCTCATGACGACCACGGCGTCACCTGGGTGACGGCCAGCGCCACGGATCCCAACAGGCAGGCCCAGATGACCACCACCAGCGGCCGGGCCCGGCGGACGGACCCGGACATGGCCTCCTCGGCGGGCCCGCTCGGCCCGTCCTGCACCAGGGACCGGAAGGCCGGGCCGAAGGGCCGGAGCATGAACCGGATGGCGATCCCACAGGTCATGATCAACGCGAACAGGGTGACCTTGGCCCCGAGCCAGTCGGCGGTGAACGGGCCGGAGCCGAAGGCGGACCACAGCCCGACCACCCACAGCACCGCACACACGACAACCCGCACGACCAGGTCCACCATGGTCAGGGTCCCGGTCATCTCCGCGCTGCCGCTGCGGTGGATGGACCACACGAGCGCCACCCAGGCCGCACCGGCCAGGAGGACCACCCAGACCCAGACATGGTCGACGGCCAGCCAGCCGACCTCGATCGACAGGGCGACCCCGAGCGCCAGCATGGTCGGCAGCGAGAGCCGGGCCAGGACCTCCACGCCCATCATGGCGCCGGCCAGGGTGGCCCGGGACGGCACGGCCAGGTCGGCGTCGGTGACCTTGCGGCTCAGGTGGAACGTCGCCAGGTCGGTGCCGAACCACACGCCGAACACGGCGATGTGGAGCCACAGGAGGAGCTGGTACAGGGTCAGGGCGCTGGTCCAGTGCTCGGCCGTCAGCGGGCGATCGATCGACGACGGACCCAGCCGACCGTCCCCAGGATCAGGAGGCCGCCCGCCAGCATGGCCAGGCCCGCCAGGGCGGCCCGGAACGACGCCTGGCCCGTCAGTGCCAGCGCCTTGGACGTGGTGGAGGTGGTGGCGGCCAGGACCTTCGTACTGGTGCTCGATGACCCTTCGTTGGCCTCACAGGCCAGGCCGTCCTTGTCCGCGTCCAGGTTGACGCTGTAGGCGGGGCTCGACCTGGGGATCACACCCCGCCCCGCGGCCTTGGCCTCCGCACAGCTGGCGTAGGTGCCGGACTTGGACGCGGCAGGAGCGGTGGCCGAGGGTGCCGAGGCCGGAGGGATGTTGGAGTTGTCCACCGTGCCGGCCACGACCGTGACCGACGCGACGTCTGCCGCCGACTGGCCCTCCTTGGGCGAGGGGACGCACCGCGTGTCCACGGTGAGCCCACCGACGAATCCGATCAGGTCCACCTGGCCGAGGGAGACCAGCACCTTGCCGTCGACCGGCGCCGCGGCACGGATCTCTCCGTCCAGGGTGCCGACGTCGGGGACCACCGGCAGCGCGTTCGGCGGGACCACGACGGTGTTGGGGCCGCCGGACATCGTGAGCGACTGCGCCGTGGCACCGGACAGCAGGACCTGGACCTTGTACGTGAGGTTGCCCGGGTCCAGCTTGATGGGGCCGTTCGCAGGGCCGGGGTTCAGCTTCACCTTGATCGGGAACGTGCCGTCGACGCCGACGATGTCCTGGACCTGGATCACGGCGGTCACCACGGAGTCCGGCGCATTGCCGGAGCCGAACGGCTTCTCCGGCGGGCCGGGGTCGACCAGCTTGCAGGAGTAGTTCACGGTGCGCGTCGTGGTGACGATCGTGGCCGTCCCACCCGGCGGAGTGGTCGTGGTGGTCGACGTGGTCGGAGGTCGACCGTGGTCGACGTGGTCGGGGCGCACCGTCGTCGACGTCGTGGTCGACGTGGTCGGAGGCACCGTCGTCGACGTCGTGGTCGACGTGGTCGGAGGCACCGTCGTCGACGGTCGTCGTCGACGTCGTGGTCGACGTGCGACGTCGTCGACGTCGTGGTCGACGTGGTCGGAGGCACCGTCGTCGACGTCGTGGTGGTCGTCGTGGTCGTCGTCGTGGTCGTCGTCGTGGTGGTCGTCGTGGTCGTCGTGGTGGTGCCGACCGTGAAGGTGCGGCTGGGCGGCGTCACCGGGGTGCAGGAGAAGCCGGTCGAGCCCGACACGATGTCGACCTTGCCCACGGACACCGTGAACGGCCCGGCCGGAGCGGTCACGGTGGCCGAGCCCGCGTTGAGGTTGAGCGAGGCCCCGTTGCCCACGAAGTTGTTGGCCGGCACCTGGATGTTGGGAGATCCGGTCATGTAGATCGTGGCGACGATCCCGGCCCCGTTGAGGTCCAGGAACGACGGCGCCGGAGCCAGCGTGAGGTTTCCGATGTCCACACCGACGGTGAAGGCCACACCGGGCTGGGCGGAGGACGGCAGGGTGATGGCCACGGGGGTGGTCTGGTTGGCGATGGGGCCGACCGGCGCCGCGCCGATGGGACCGATGATCCCGGTGCCGGTGCACTGGTAGACGACGTCGGTCGACACCGTGTCCGCCACGGGAACCGGTGCGGGGACGTCCGCGCCGAGGTTGGGCACGACGCAGGGCTGCGACCAGGGTCAGGAACAGCGCGAGTGCGCCGGCGCGCTCAACCCTCATGTCGCTCCCCCACTCCAACCATCCGTCCCACCGATCTCCCTGACCTGCACCTGGTGCCCGGACGGCCCCACGCCGTCCGGCTCGCCATGGGCCGTTCGGCCCACCCAACTCGATCCCGATTCGTTCCGCTGGGCGGAACGGTAATCCGTTGGACGAAACGCTACAGACGTGAGCCGCCAACGGTCAAGGAAGTGAACACCGATTAACACCCTGGTCACAATGCGTAGAATTGCCCAGTGCCCCACAGCTTCCTCTACGTCCCGGCCGACCGTCCCGACCGCGCCGCCAAGGCGTTCGGATTGTCCGGCGGGGCGGCTCCGGGCGCCGTGATCCTGGACCTGGAGGACGGCGTGGCCCCGTCGGCCAAGGACGCCGCCCGGGCCGAGCTCCCCGGCATCCTGGGCGACCGGCCGGCCGCTGGCTGCGCGGTCTGGGTCCGCATCGACGGCGATCGGTCCCTGGAGCGGGACCTGGAGGTGGTCGCCGGGCTCGACGTCGACGGCGTGATCCTGCCCAAGGCCACGTCCGCCGCCCTGACCGTGGCGGTGCAGATGCTGTCCTCCCTGGGTCGTTCGCTGCCCGTGGCGCCGCTCATCGAGTCGGCCCGGGGCCTGCTCGACGCCCCGGCCATGGCCGCCCACCCCGCGGTCCGGAGACTCGCCATCGGCGAGGCCGACCTGACCGCGGACCTGGGCCTGCATCCGTCCGCCGGCGATCCCGAACTGGTCCCGCTGCGCCTGCAGGTGGTGGTGGCCTCGGCCGCGGCCGGCATCGGTGCGCCCACGGGACCGGTCTCCACCGAGTTCCGGGACCTGGACGCGCTCCGGGTCTCCACCGAGGCGCTGCGGTCCCAGGGCTTCGGGTCACGCTCCGCCATCCACCCGTCCCAGGTGCCCGTCATCAACGAGGTGTTCACACCGGCGGAGGACGAGCTGGCCCGGGCCCGTGAGTTGCTCGACGCCTACGACACGGCCATGGCCCGGGGCGAAGGCGCCTTCGTCGGCCCGGACGGCCGCATGGTCGACGCGGCCGTCATCCGCAGCGCCCGCCGGCTCCTGGCGGACTGAGGACCACCCGCACCCGGTCGCCGACGCTCAACCGGGGCGCAGCGCCACCTGGATCCCGCCCGGGGTGCGTCCCGTCGCCGGGTCGATCTGCAACGCGGCGGCGACCACCTCCGGCTCGTCCACCACGAAGGCCAACCCCCGAAGCCCGGCCGCTCCGTGGCCGGGGGCTGCGGGCCCCGGGTCGTCGGGGAACTCGAGCAGCTCCAGCCGGACCGGCTCCACGTCAGGGCCCGACAGCATGGTCATGCGGATGGGCACCGGCGAACGGGGCAGGCCCAGGTAGTCGCTGACAGCCGGCTCGCTGAAGGCGAGGTCCATGCCCTTGGTCCATCCCGCCGCCTCCCAACGGGACGACTCGGCGTCCAGGTCCGGCACGCACCACACCACCGAGTGGGGCTCCGAGCACCGCCGCCCGGGCTCGTCGTCCAACAGCGAGGACCGCCGGTGCGTCGACTCGACCAGCACCACGGCCAGCCCGTCGGGTCCGACCACCATGGCCTGGCGCATGGTCACGGGGCCGATCGCAACCGTGCCCCGGCCCACTGGTCGCCCACCCCGCCGCGGCGGCGTCGCCCAGCACGCCGTCGAGGTCGACGGTGTACAGGTCGAGCGCCCGGGGCCCCTGCTCGAAGTCACGCGGGGCGCGTCCCGCGCCGGTGGCACCGGTGAGCTCCACCGCGACGGCCGCACCTCCCGGGACCACCAGCCGGTCGTCCCCGTCGGAGCGGAACCCGAACAGCGCCAGGAACCCTGCGGTGGCCCGCCGGTCGGTGGTCGCCACCGTCACGGCGACGGCGGAGCCGCTCACGCCGGCTGCCACTCCAGGGATCCGTACAGCAGGTACGCCATGCGGTCCCCGTCGGACCACTTCCAGCACGCGGAGAGCGACAGCTCGTCGTCGTAGAGGAACTCGCGGCCGCTGACCTTCTCCGCGGAGCCGAACATGTGCTGCGTGGTGTAGAGCGCCCGGCCGTAGGCCCGGGCGTTGCCGTACAGGTCGGGACCGTCGTAGGTGTGGTGGTTGCCGTCGTGGTAGCGGTCGAAGGAGTAGGTCCGCTCGATGGTGCCGGACAGCTCCACCGTCTGGCGGGCCCGCAGCAGCGACGTCGGCTCGTGGCGGATGCTGATGTCCACCTTCCCCGCCGGTTCCTGGCCGGCGTCGTACACCGCCATGGACCCCACCCACGTCCCGGCCTCCTTGGACGGCAGCGTGTGGGGCCTGCGCCCGGCCTGTCGCTCGACGGCACAGAAGGCGTCGATGCGCTCCTTGGTGTCGGGGTTGGTGTCGTAGTCGAAGGCGACCTTGTACACGCCGTTGAACACCGCGCAGATGGCCGGGCCGTCGTACAGGAGCGAGGAGTACACCTGGGTCTCGCCGTCGTCGAGGATGTGCACCATCGTGCGCAGGTCGGCGTGCCACGCCGGCGAGTAGTAGTGGGCGTCCACCAGCGTCCCGTACGGATGACCGGCGCCGATGAAGTCCGGCCCCAGGTACACCCGGTTCTTGTCGTCGTCGTTGAGGGCGAAGGCGAACTCGCTGAACTCGAACCGGTTGCGGAGCGGCCCGTCGTTGTCGAACCGCGTGTCCATGTAGTAGGTCGTCCGCCCGTCCTCGTGGACCGATGACCGCGCCACCTTGATCCACCCGGTGTGGTTGCCGTCCGGGTCCCACACGGAGGGGTTGCCGTACCACTCCCCCTCGATCTGCTGCTGCCAGGTGCTGGCGCCGGCTTCGTCGTTCATCGTCGCACTCCCCTTCCGGGAACGGGCTCTCAGGGCAGCGGCGCGGCCAGGGTGGACCGCACCGCCTCGGACTGCTCCTCACCGACGAGCTGGGTGACCCGGGCCCACACCGGGTCCACGCTCGGGTCGAACACGATGGCCCGGTTGGCCACGTCCCGCGCCGCGATCTGGGCCGGCGTGAGGCCGTCCAGGACGTCGGCCGGGATGCCGTCGGCCACCAGCCCGAACCAGTGGTCCCGGTAGGCCGCGACGGTGTCGCCGATGCCCCGGAACGCGTCCTCGGTGGCGCGGTGCACCAGCATCCACGCCGACATCACGGCGTACTGGGTGGGCGACAGGTGGGCCGCGGTCAGGCCGGGGTTGGCCCCCGCCTCCTCACGGATGGGGCTCAGCGGCTCGAAGCAGTGGCGCAGGTAGCCCAGGTGGGCACCCAGGTCCGCCTTCGGGATCAGGTCCAGGTGGAACACGAAGCGTCGGGTCCCCGTCCTCGCCCGGGGCACCGGCGATGGAGTCCAGCGTGAAGTGCGGCACGGGGGACTCCGGCGGCGTGAAGGCGAACAGCATGTGGCTGTCCAGCTGGATCATGGGCACGGTCAGCGCCACGTAGACCAGGTCGGCCACACCGGCCCGACGCCACAGCCGCATGCACCCCACCGGGGCGTCCGGCACCATCGGGCTGTGCAGGACCATGCGCTCCGGTGTGGACCCGCCCGGCTGTTCCTCCAGGCCCAGCTTGTCCACGATGGCCTGGACGGTGCCCAGGCACAGCTCCCCCGACAGGCTCATGCGTTCTGTCCCTTCCGGGTCGGGCCGGCGGCCCGGCCGTTCGACGACGGGCTCATGCGTTCTGACCTTCCTCTGCGGCGGCCTGCTCGCGCTGGGCCTGGTTGGACTCCATCTCCTTGAGCACCCAGGCGTTGGCCAGCTCCGGGTGCTCCCGGCGGGCCGGCGACGGGATGACCCTGGCCCCCTGGTAGCGGGCCCGCAGGCCGACCAGGTGCTCGTCGATGCCCCAACCCCGGTTGAGGGCCTCCAGCCGCCACCGGCGGTAGGCCAGCTGCACGGCGTCGCTCTTGACCTGCAGCTCGGAGGACAGGTCGACCGGGATGAGCTCCGGGCGCTGGCCCTCCACGGTGGGCTGGTCCTCGTAGAAGATCTTCATGGTCCGCTTGTAGGAGTCCTTGTCCGCCCGCAGCAGCGCCACCTGCCACGGCTTGGTGAAGAAGTCGCGGCACATCGTCCACTTGGAGATGGAGTGCGTCTCGTCCACCGGCACCACCGCGGTGAACAGCGTCATGGTCCCGAGCGGCAGCTTGACCTGCAGGAAGGTGACGTTGGGGAAGTACAGGCCGTTGCCGGTCTCGATGGGGGGCCGCACCGCGTTCTTCTTGGCGATCAGCTTCCAGATGCCCTTGGGCTCCGGGGGCTCCAGGTGCACGGTGTAGACCGCAGAGGTCAGGTGGCCGCCGACGACGGACTCCTGCAGGTCGAAGTCCTCGATCTCCGGCTTGTCCGGGTTGCCGAAGCTGGTGGAGTGCACGAACGGGGCGTGCGCCGCGTCCACGCCGTTCTCCAGCACCCGCTCGTAGTTGGCCTTCCACTCGAACTGGCCGGTGATGATCCGGTTGTCGGTGGCCCGGGCATCCCTGGTCGGCTCCAGCAGGGGCAGCACCGGCATGGGCGGGCGCTCGGCCTCCGGCAGGTCGCCGAGGAAGACGAACACGTAGCCGTAGCGCTCCACCACCGGGTAGGTGTCCACCCGGGCCTTCTTGGGGATGGGCAGGCCGGCACGGTTGGCCGGGATCTTCACGCAGGCGCCCTGCTCGTCGAACTGCCAGCCGTGGTACGGGCAGCTGATGCAGTCGCCGTGCACCTTGCCGCCGGCCAGGGACCCGCCGCGGTGGATGCAGATGTCGCTGTGGCAGACGATCTCGCCCTGGCTGTTGCGGTACAGCACCAGGTCCTGGTCGAACACGCGCACCTGCACGGGGGTGTCCTGCACGGCAGCGCCGAACTCCACGGCGTACCAGTAGTTCTTGAGCATGTCGGGGCCTCCGGCTCGGGCGTTCGGATCGGGTGGTGGGTCAGGTGGGACGGGGCAGGACGCGGTCGCCGCCCCACAGGGAGCGGACGAGGCGTTCGGTCATGTCCTCACCGAAGAATCGCACGCCCATGACGTTGGCGGGGTCGCGGTCGGCCACGGTACGGCGCACGAACAGGTCCCGCTCGGCCAGCGCGGCCCGCTCCGACGGCGGCACCGGGTGGCCCTCGTCGTGGAAGGCGAGCCAGTCGGTGAGCCGGCCGTCGGCCAGTTCGATCATGCGGGCCGCGCTCTCCGGCGTCCGCTCGCACACGAAGCACAGCGCGGTGTGCGACACCGACTGGCGGATGTACAGGGTCTGGCTCACGAAGGGCGAGAAGCCGGGCTCGGAGCGCAGCGCCATGAACTGCTCGTTGTGGGGTTCGTAGTAGCGGTCCAGGTAGTCGGGGTTCGCCAGCAGGTCGACGCGGGGGACGTAGTCCACGAAGTACCAGTAGTCCGGCAGCGTGCCCCAGGCCATGCCGAAGTGCGGCACCAGCGTCTGGGGGCCGTTCCACACCGTCAGGTGCAGGTTGGTGAACCCGGCCGCGGGGTTGCCGATCCAGCTGTGGATGCACCAGTCCACCTCGGGCCCGGCGTAGGCGTTGATCGACCCCGTGGGCCCGTCCTCCACGCCGTAGGTGTGGAACTCCTCCACCGAGGGGTCGGGCTCCAGCTCGAACCGGGCCTGGACCCGCTCGAACATGGTGGCCATGGCGGCCTGGAGCTGGTCGAACTCCGCCGTGGTGTCGGTCGGGCCGGCCGTGTCGTGGATGTCGACGATGCTCTGCGTGGTCTCCATGGCTCCCCCGTCGTTGCGAACAGTGTTCCTCTCAGCGGAACAGTGTCCCGGATGGTAGCGCGGCGCACCGGCGCCGCCCAGCGGGGCCCGGCGCGGGCGCCGGGCCGTCCGTCAGGCCCGGGCCGGCCCGCGGGCCTGGTAGCGCCCTGCGGGCTGGCCGACCACGTTGCCGCCGTCCAGGATCCGGCTCCCCCGCAGCCACACGTCGTCGCACCCGGCCGGTCAGCTCGTGGCCCTCGAACGGCGTGTAGCCCTGGCTGGACGGTGACTCCTCCGCCCGCACCACGTAGGTGACGTCGGGGTCCAGCAGGACCACGTCGGCGTCGAAGCCGACCTCGAGGCTGCCCTTGCCCACCAGCCCGTAGCGCCGGGCCGGGTTGGTGCTCACCAACCGGGCCACCGCGGCGGGTGACAGACCCCGCCGGGTCCCTTCGCTGTACAGCCCGCTGAGCAGGTACTCGGTCCCGCCGAAGCCCGGACTTGGCCAGCCAGATGTCGTCGGGGTGCTCGGCGGACACCTTGGACTCCTGCCTTGCAGCAGGCGTGGTCGGACACCACCCAGTCGACGTCGCCGGCCAGCACGTGGCCCCACAGCGCCTCGACGTCCTCGCGGGGACGGATGGGCGGGTTCACCTTGCCGTACACGCCCGCCGGCGGTGTCGACGTCGGCCAGCAGGTGCCCGATGGTCACCTCGCGGCGGAAGTCGACGTGGGGGAACGCGCCGGCCATGCGCACCGCGGCGTCCATCGCCTTGGCCGAGGACAGGTGCAGCAGGTTGATGGTGGGCAGGTCGGTCTCGTGGGCCAGGTAGGAGGCGATCGTCACGGCCAGGCCCTCGGAGTGCGGCGGTCGGGCGGCGTGGTAGGCGTGCAGCCCGGTGAGCGAGCCGTCCTCCTCGACCAGCTTGGTGTAGGCCGCCATGATCTCGGCCGTCTCGCAGTGCAACGACAGGGAGATGGTGTCGGCGTGCTCGCGGGAACTGCTCCCGCGCCGCGGCGATCCCCCGCATGACGAACTCGAAGTGGGCCAGGTCGTAGCGCTCCCCCGGCGGCGTCATCAGGAACTCGGCCTGGTCCGACGACCGGCCGTGCAGGCCGTGCGCGCCGTAGAACATGAAGATCTTGAACGACGTCACCCCGAACCGCTCGATGAGCAGCGGGATCTCGTCGATGTGGCTCGGCCTGCATGGGAGCCAGGTGGAAGGCGTAGTCCACGTGCGACCGGCCGTCGATCGAGGTCCAGCACCTGGGGGAAGAAGTCCGCGTAGCGGCCCGCCCTGGTTCAGGTAGTACTGCCCGGTCCGCATGTAGTTGAGGACCGTGGTGGTGCCCCCCACCGCGGCGGCCCGGCTCTCGGTCACCGCGTCCGTCGTCCAGCGGTTGGTAGATGCCCCATGTGCGTGTGGGCGTCGACCGAGCCCGGGAACGCCAGCAGACCTCCCGCGTCCACCACCTCGGTGGACGTGCCCACGGCGGACGCGGCCAGGCCGGGCCCGAGGGCCGCCACCACGCCGTCACGCACCCCGATGTCCACGCCGGCGTCCGTGCGGTCCAGCTCCGGGCGCACCACGCGGGCGTTGGTGATGACCAGATCGAACGCTGCGCCTCCGTCGGCGCCGTCTGCCTGGGCCATGTCAGCCCCTCCCGTCGGTGAGGTCGCGCAGCGGTGCCATCACCGGGGCGACGGAGTCCAGCTCGGCCAGCCGGCCGACCGCGTCCACCACGGTCTTGGCCGCCACGTCGTCCAGCAGCCCCTCGACGTTGTCCGCGAACTTGGTGGCGTGCTCGACCTCGTCCATCGGCGCGTCCGGTCCGCCGCGGTTGACCAGCACCTCCTCCACCAGGGTCCGGCCGTCCACGGTGTGCACGGTGAGCACGGCGGGGAACTGGTGGGGGTAGATCCGGTCGCAGCGCTCGTCGGCCCCCACCGTGATGCGGGCCATGAGCTGGCGGTGGCGCGGGGTCCCGGGCCCGCTCGTCGGAGAAGTCCGACAGGCCCAGCCCCAGCCCCGAGCCGCCCAGCAGGGCCGCGGCCACCGTGAAGGGGCCGGAGAACTGGGCCTGGTAGCCGGTCTCCGGCCGCTGCTTGTCCTCCAACGGCTCGCCGATGGTGCGCACGGTGGGCCCCGCCACACCCAGGTGGGCCGATGCCACGTCCTCGGCCCGGAGGCCCGCGGCCCGCAGCCGCAGCGCGGCGTCGATGGCGGCGTGGGTGAAGTGGTTGGCCGGGTACGGCTTGTAGAAGATGTCGGCCACGCACCAGTCCGTGCCCAGCCCGTCGGTCACGGCCTCGGCCCGCCACTCGTCGCGCAGCCAGGCCTGGAAGAAGCCGAAGCGGCCCTCCAGCGCGGTCGGCGCCCCGGTCAGGCCCCGGGCCACCAGCTGGGCCGCGTTCACGCCGGACTGGGCGGCCAGGCCGCAGTGGATGCGTTTGACCGTGCCGCCGGTCCGGTTGGCCTCGATGATCCCCGACGCCATGGAACAGGCGACGGCCATGGCGTTGGCGGCCCGGTCCGCGTCGCCCGGCGACACCAGGACCGACGCCGTCGCCGCAGCCCCGATGGCACCGCAGATCGACGTGGCGTGCTGGCCGTGCTCGAAGTACGCCGACTGGCCGCCTCCGGCCGCGGTCTCGTCGTAGCCGGCCATGCCCAGGCGGACCGTGATCTCCAGCCCGGCCGCGATCGCGGCCAGGACGGCCGCCCCGTCGGCGCCTGAGTGCTCCGCCGCGGCCAGCGCGGCGGGCACCACGGGGGCCGACGGGTGCAGGATCGACGGGAGGTGGGTGTCGTCGTAGTCCAGGCTGTGGGCCAGCACGCCGTTCGCGAACGCGGCCAGCGGCGCCGGCAGGCGGGTCTCCAGCCCGACCGCGGAGGCGTGCGGCGCCCCGCCCTGGTCGGACACGAAGCCGAGCACGCCGGCGGATGTGTCCAGTTCCGTGGCCCGGACGCAGATGCCCAGGACGTCCAGCACCCGTTGCGGGACGGAGGCCACCACGTCGCCGGGGAGGCCGGACGCGCTGAGCCCCGCGGCCATGGACGCCGAGGGCGCCGACCAGCGTCATGTGGCGACCAGCGCCAGGGGACGGACCGGCGAGCCGGTCGCACCCACCAGGTTCAGCGGCGTCATCACGAACAGGAACTCGTGCACGGCGTCGGCGGCCAGGACCTCCAGGTCCATGGTCTCGATGATGTTGACCCCGGACTCCACCAGCAGGACGCGGTGCGCCGGCAGCAGGGCGTGGCCCGCGCCGGGGACGATGCGCTCGAACGCGATGGTGTCCGCGCCGACGGCGCGGGGCGAGTGCGCCGCCAGCCACCGCGCCCCCTCCTCCGCCACACCGGGCACGCCGGACTGCGCGCCGACGTAGGCCGCCCCGCTGCCCCACCGGCTGCCCCAGCCGGAACGGACCAGGACGACCTCGCCGGGTCCGGGCACGGTGCCCTGCCGCTGCACGGCCCGATCCAGGTCCGCAGCGGTGATCTCCTGGCCCGGAGCGCAGCACTCCACGCCCGAGCGCGGCGGGCACGTCCAACAGGACGCCCCGGCACACCACGGGGCGGATGGTGTCCACGCCGTGGGTGTTGAGCCGACCGCCCCGCTGGGTCTCCTCCGCGGAGACGCCGCCGTAGAGCTCGCCGCAGTGGGACACGTGGCCCAGGGCATCCACGTGGGTGCCCACGTGGGTCCCGGTCACGAGCAGGTCGTTGGCCGCGGATCCGCCGTCGTCGCGGACCATGTCGCCGTGGCGGCGGGGCATGGTGAGGCGGAACTGGGGGTGGTTGGGCGACTGGGGCATGCCCACCTCCATCGGGCGGGCCAGGTCGTAGACCCGGACCCCCGCGCCCAGCGCGGCCAGAAGGGCGTCATGGCGATCCGACACCGCTGCAGTCTGGGCCATCGGTGCCTCCGGAGTGGTGGTCATCGGAGCACTCCTCGTTCCCGCAGCTCGCGGATCCGGTCGGGGTCGATGCCGGCGTCGGCCAGCACCGCGTCGGTGTCGGGGCCGATCGTGGACGGTCCGGTGGAACGGATGGCGCCGGGCGTGTCGGCCATGCGCCAGAGCACGTTCTGCATGCGCATGGGCCCCAGGTCGGGGTCCTCCACGACGGGCAGCATGTCCATGGCCTCCACCTGGGGGTCCGCCAGGAGGTCCGCCGCGGTGTACACGGGGGCGACCGCGGCGTCGGCCCGCTCGAAGGCCTCCACCACCTCGGCCCGGGTGCGGGCGCCCACCCACTCGGCCACGTAGCCGTCCAGCAGGTCCACATGGGCGGCCCGGCCGTGGGCGGAGGCGAACCATTCCTGGTCGATCACCTCCGGGTGGCCGACCAGGCGCAGGACCCGCTCCGCGACGGACGTGGCCGAGGTCGACAACGCCAGCCAGTGGCCGTCGGAGGTGCGGTAGGTGTTCCGGGGCGCGTTGGAGGAGGAGCGGTTCCCGGTCCGGGCCTGCAACTCGCCCAGTTGGTCGTACACCGTGGGCCCCGGCCCCACCGCGCACATGATCGGCTCCAACAGCGAGACGTCGAGCTCCTGGCCCCGGCCGGAGCCGCCCGGACGGTCCCGGTGCCACAGGGCGGTCATGACCGCGGCCACGACCGTGATGCCGGCGATCGAGTCGGCCAGGCCCATGGACGGCAGCGTGGGCGGGCCGTCGGGCTCGCCCGTCACGGCTGCGAACCCGCTCATGGCCTCGGCCAGGGTGCCGAAGCCGGGCCGGTCCCGGTAGGGGCCGTCCTGGCCGAACCCGGTGACCCGGGCCAGCACCAGCCGGGGGTTGCGGGCGTGCAGCGTGTCCCACCCCACGCCCCACTTCTCCAGCGTGCCGGGCCGGAAGTTCTCCACCACGACATCGGCCGTGTCGGCCAGGCGGAGGAACACCTCGGCCCCGTCCGGGTCACCGAGGTACAGCCCGATGTGGCGCTTGTTCCGGCTGACGGACTTCCACCACAGGCCCTGGCCGTCCTTCTGGCGGCCGTGTGTCCGGAAGGAGTCGCCCCTGCCCGGGTGCTCGACCTTGATGACGTCGGCGCCGTAGTCGCCCAGGATCTGGCAGCTCAGCGGTCCGGCCAGCACCGTGGAGACGTCGAGGACGCGCAGGCCGGCCAGGGGCCCGTCGGCCACCGCTCCCGTTCCCTGCGCTGGTGTTCCTTCCCCCACGGCCCTGTCCCCTTGTGTTCCCCTCAGTGGAACACTATTTCGTTTGCGGATCCAGCGCAGTGTCTACCCCGCCCTCGCCGAGAAGCCGCAAGCCGCCCCATCACGACGGTACAGTGCCAAGGAGTTCCGCTGGGCGGAACAGTTCCGGCCGAAAGGGGCCGGGACGGAACGATCGGGTCGGCGACCACGGGTCGCCAGGGAAGGAACCGTGTGGCTCAGGACTCCGGAGACGCCGCCGAACCGACGGCCGGGCGCAGCGTCACCACCATCGAACGTGCCGTCGACGTGCTGTTCCTGTTCGCGGAGAGCTCCCAGCCCACGCTGGGGGTGACCGAGATCGCCAACTCGCTCGACATCTCCAAGGCGGTGGTGCACCGCATCCTGACGTCCCTGCGGGACCGGGACCTGGTCATGCTGGACGCCGAGAACCGCCGCTACGCACTGGGTCCTGCCGTGCTCCGCCTGGCCGACGCCTACCGCGACCGCATCGACCTGCGCCTCCTGGCCCAGGACACCATGCGCAAGCTGTCGGCGCAGACCGACGAGACCGCGACCCTGTCCATCCGCAGCGGGGACCAGCGGATCTACGTGGACAAGGTGACCCCGGACCGGGAGGTCCGCATGACGGTGCAGCTCGGCCGTCCCTACCCCCTCCACGCCGGCGCCTCGTCCAAGGCGTTCCTGGCCTTCCTCCCCGAGGAGGAGCGGGAGGACTACCTCACCCGCGCCGTGCTGGACCCGCTGACCGACAACACCATCACCGACGTGGCCGTGCTGCGCCGGGAACTGGACCAGGTGCGCCAGCAGGGCTTCGCCGTCTCCATGGGGGAACGCCAGGCCGATGCCGCGTCCGTGGCCGCCCCCGTGTTCGACGCGGACGGCCCGGTGGCGGTCATCAGCGTCTCCGGTCCGATCCAGCGCTTCCGGGACGCCGTGGCCGAGACCGCCCTGGCGGTCACCGAGGCCACCAAGGAGCTGTCCGTCCGCCTGGGCCACCGGCCCCGCTGAGCCGTGCCGGTCCCACCCACCGACGCCGCTCCGGTGGAGGTCAGCTCCTTCGCCGGGGGGAGCGACGTCGGTTCCGGATGGATCGAGCGGGTCAACCCCGCCCACACCGACCGGGTGGTCGGCCGGGCCCGCACCGTGGACGCGGCTGCCGCGGCCGAGGCCATCGACGGGGCCCACCGCGCCTTCGGGACCTGGCGGACGGTGCCGGTGGCGGAACGGGTCCGGCTCCTGCGCGTCGCGGCGGACGCCGTGGCCGCCACCGCTGAGGGCCTCGGCCCGCTCCTGGCCCGGGAGCTGGGCAAGGTCGTGGCGGACTGCCGGGGCGAGATGGGCTTCGCCGCCGGCTGCCTGCGGGCCACCGCGGAGGCCGCCGGACCGATGTGCGCCGAGGTGGAGGTGGACGACGACGCCGGGCGCCTGGTCGTCACCCGGGAACCGTTCGGGGTGGTGGTGGCCATCGTGCCGTGGAACGCGCCGCTCATCCTGTCCATCCTGAAGGTGGCCCCCGCCCTGGCCGCCGGGAACACCGTGGTGGTCAAGCCCTCGCCCCTGGCACCCCTCGCGGTGACGCTGGCGTTGCGGGCCATCGCGGACACCCTTCCCCCCGGCGTCCTCAACGTGGTCCACGGCGACGCCGAGGTGGGCCAGGCCGTGGTGTCGCACCCGCTCACGCGCAAGATCGCCTTCACCGGCGGCGAGCCCACCGCGGTGTCCGTCGCCCGGGCCGCGGCCGTCGCCGTCACCCCGCTGGTGCTGGAGCTGGGCGGGAACGACGCCGCGGTCTTCCTGGACGACGTCCACCTGTCCCCCGGCCTCATGGAGCGCGCCGTGTTCGGCACCTTCCTGACGTCGGGGCAGGTCTGCATGGCGGCCAAGCGCCTGTACGTCCCCCGGCCCATGCTGGACGACTTCGTGGCCGCCTACCGGGAGGCGGCGGACCGCATCCTGGTGGTGGGTGACCCGCTGGACCCCGACGTCACCATGGGCCCCATGGTGTCCGGGGCCCAGCGGGAGCGGGTCTGGACCCTGGTGGACGATGCCCGGGACCGGGGTGCCACCGTCCATGACCTGGGCCGGGTCGCCCACGGCACGGACCTGGACCGGGGCTGGTACCTCCGGCCCCACCTGGTGGTCGGGCTGGACGACGACGCACCGCTGGTGCGCGAGGAGCAGTTCGGCCCGGCGGTGCCGGTGCTGGCCTACGACGACGTCGACGAGGCCGTGGCCCGGGCCAACGACAGCGAGTTCGGGCTGGCCTCCTCGGTGTGGTCGGCGGACGAGGACCGCGCCTTCGCCGTGGCCCGGCACCTGGAGGCTGGCATGACCTTCGTCAACTGCCACAACCGGGCCGGCATGTCCCTGCGGGCGCCGTTCGGCGGCATGAAGCGGTCCGGGTACGGCCGGGAGTTCGGCGAGGCGGGCCTGGCCGAGTACCTCCAGACCCACGCCATCCACGCGCCCGCCTCGGTGCGCGAGGGCGGGACCGGCACACCGGCCAACGCCTACCCCGGGCAGTCCTGACCCCGGACGTGCGGGTCGGTCCTGACCTGCCCGCCGGGGCGTCGCCCTACTGGTAGCCCCGGTCGGCCATGTCGCCCACGGAACGGGACCGGACCGGCTGTGGCAGCACCGGGGCCATGGTGTGCTCCAGGTGCTCACCCCAGTTGGTGGGGGTGCCGTGCATCTCGATGCGTCCGTCGTCGGTGTACCAGTCGACCAGGTCGCCGTCACAACGGACGAGCCACGTGCAGCCCACGTCGTCCGCCGCGGTGAAGTCCCCGTGGCGCACCAGGGCCGGCCGGAAGAAGTACGTGCCGGCCCACATGGTGCCGAAGTTGTACTCGAAGCCACCCTCCAGGCAGTACGCCTCCTCGTAGACGGGATGGTGGGCCAGGGGATGCTCACGCCAGCCGGGCTTGGCCTTGATGAGCCGGGAGTAGAACCCGGTGAGCTCGTCCCGGTGCAGCATCTTGATGAACAGGCCGGGCTGCGGCGTGCCGCCGAGGTCGAAGCGCATGGGGCTGCCGACCTCCACCGGGAGCCACTCCTCCTGCGCCGTGTGGTGCACCACCAGCACCTGGTCCGGTCGCACCGAGTCGAGGTCCGCGTCGGCGGGCTCGAAGGACCAGTCGCCGTACTCGCGGAACAGCAGGATCTCCGTGCCGGCGGCCACCGACAGCGGGGGTGTCCACACGCCGGTCGGCGCCATCCAGTAGCCGCCCTCGCCCAGGACCTCCTCCCCCAGGCGCACCTCACCTGCGAGCACGAACCACTCCGTCTCCGCACCGTGCACGCCGGCGGGCCGGGTCCAGTCGGTGCTGAAGCGGACCTTGGCCGACAGGGACCCGTCCTCCTCGTCGTAGGACAGGTTCCGCTGTTCGGCGGAGCCGGTGGCGTGGACGAACTCGGCCTGATGCCAGATCAGGTCCTGCTCGTCGATGATCTCCACGTGCGGCCGCATGTGCGCTCCCGGGGTTCCCACGGACCGACCCCCTTGCCGGCCCGCCCCGATCTTTGTTTACGGAACGGTGTTCCGCAACTCGTCCCGACCGGGCCGGTCGGCCCTGCCGGGGCCGGACCTGTCACCGACCTGCCGCCATGCCCTCCACCGTGGGCAGCGAGATGTCGATGGTGCGGAAGTCGACCCGGCCACCCAGGCGGGGCTCGGCATAGGCCACGGTGGTCGCCACCAACTGCAACGTCACGCCGGCCCCCTCCGCCCCGTCGAAGGCCACCACCTCCAACGGGACGGTGGCGGTGTGCTCGGCCCCGTCCAGCACCAGGGGCACCGGCGTGACCTGGTTGCCCAGCACCAGGCCGGTGGCGTCGTCCACCAACTGGGCGAACACCGCGGTCGGCCGCTCCCCCACCGGGACCGTGCCGGTGTACGTGAGCGCCAGGGTGGGCGCGCCCACCACCAGGGCGGCCCGGTCGAAGGTGATGGGCACGTCCACGGCGTTCGTCGCCTTCCCGGGCATGATCGAACCCGCCAGGCCCGTCACCACGTCCGGCGCGGACGGCTCCGCCGTGCTGGGACCGGCGCCGCCCCCGTCGGTGAGCCGGAGCGTGCCGCTCCCCGTCGCCGTGACCGGGTCGCCGGTCGGCTCGGGGAACTCGTCGGAGGTCCACGACACCCCGTTCTGGTCCAGCAGGTCGACGGCCGGGCCCAGCTCCACGTCCTCCTCGGCGACGTAGCGCCGCAGCCAGGCGATGGCGGCGTCGGACACCCGCCCCTGCTGGCCGGGGTCCGTGTAGCAGACGCCGTGGCCCCCGCAGAACCAGACCATGGCGACCGGGACGTCGTTGCCGCGCAGGATCGCGAAGTTGGTCACGCCCTCGTCGAGCGTGAAGAGGGTGTCGACGGTGCCCTGGATGATCAGGGTCGGCACCGTGATCCGTTCGACGAGGTCGCCCGGCCCCCGGCTGATGAACCACTCCCGGGCATCATCGGTGACCCCGCCGGTCGCCAGGCCCCGCTGGTAGGAGTCGTTGACGATCGGGTTCACCGACTCGAGCGCGCTGACCCCCGTGAGCAACCCGGCCCACCCCTCCTTGATGACCCTGCCCTTGAACAGGCTGGTCTCCAGCGAGTGCCAGCCGATGATGGGCACGATGGCGTCCACCCGGCAGTCCTGGGCCGCGGTCACGAACTGGATGCCGCCGCCGTAGGAGCCCCCGACCATGCCGGCCCGGGGGTCCGACGGACCGTCCAGCTGCGCGCCGGGCTGGGTGGACACCCACTCCAGCAGCTGCTGCACGTCCCGGCCCTCGAAGGCGGGATCGTTGACCTGCGCCGCGCCCTCGGAGGCGCCGAATCCACGGGGGTCCCACGTCAGCACGTTGAACCCGGCCTCCTGCAGCGACGCGATGTTGACCGCTCCCAGCACGCCGACCGCGTCCGGGTCCTCGTCACCGGCCAGCCCCCACCCCGGACCCATGAGCACCGTCGGCGCCGGGTCGTCCTCGGTGGCGCCGCCCAGCGGGAACCAGTGCAGGCGCAGCCTGGTGCCGTCGAACGACACCAGGTCCAGGTCGCTGTCGGACCCGGCCACGGCCGTGGCCGCCACCGGCCGGGCCACGCCCTCCACCTGGCAGGGCGCCGCCGTGGCGTCGGGAGCCGGGCCGTCCCGGTCCGGACCGGCGGCCCCGGGGGCGGCGTCAGCCTCCGGTTCCGGGTCGGTGGTGCATGCCGCAACGGCCAGGCAACAGGCCAGGAGCACGGCCAGGGTCCGGCCGGCCCGGCGGGCCGATGATCGATGTGAGGCCCGCAACCTGCCCTCCGGGTGCTTCCTGGGATGGCGCTGATGCTCCCACACCATGGCACCGGGGGCCGGGACGCCCCGACCGGTTCAGCCCAGGAGGGCTGGTTCGTGGGGCTCGTGGACGGGCTGGGGGCGGCCCTGCCGCAACAGCTCGCGGCGGAGGGCGTGGTCGTGGGGGAACGGCTCGGTGGTGGCCACGAAGTCGCACACCTCGGCCACGAACCGGTCGGGATCGGAGTGGTGCGGGAAGTGTCCTGCCCCCTCGTACACCGACAGCCGGCTCCCGGGCATCGCCTCGTGGGCCAGCTGTGCGTGCTCCACCGGGATGATCCCGTCGTGGTCCCCCCACATGACCATGGTGGGCATGCGCTCGGCCAGGTAGGCACGGTCCAGCATGGTCACCAGTTGGCCACGCCAGTCCACCACGGCCCGCAACGTCCGGATGAACGCGCCGCGGGCGGCACCGTCGACGTGAGCGGACAGCACCCGGGCCACCTCATCGGCGTCCCGGCCCAGGTCGCTGCCCAGCACCCCCAGCAGGCGCAGTGCCGATCGGGTGGCGACACCGCTTCCCGGCAGGCGCAGCGGCCACATGCCCAGCTCCGCCAGGGGCACGGCGGCGGCGCGCAGGACGGGCGAGACCTCGCGGGCCACGCCGCCGGTGGAGACCAGCACCAACCGGTCGACGCGGTCCGGGTACTGGTACGCCAGCTGCGCGGCCACCCCGCCGCCGAGCGAGTGCCCGACCACGGTGGCCGTGTCGATGTCCAGCACGTCGAGCAGGTCCCGCATCCCGTTCGAGAACGCCGCCACCGAGTAGTCGGCCCGGGGCTTGTCCGACGCGCCGTGGCCCAACAGGTCGGGGGCGACGACCGTGAAGTGCTCGGCCAGCGCGGGCATGACCGGCAGCCAGCTGGAGGAATCGTCGCTGATGCCGTGCACGAGGAGCAGCGCCGGTCCCGAGCCCGCCGTGCGGTAGGCCCTGCGGTAGCCGTGGATGGTCCGGAACCGGAGCCCGAACCTGTCGTCATCCGAATGGCGTTCGATCCGCGCAGCGTAGCCATCGGCACTCGTGCCCGCTGCAAGCACCGCCGGTTCTGTGCCCTTGTTCACAGACCAGCCCCGGACCTGTCACCACCCGGAAACACCCGCCCACCTGACACGCGTGTCAGGTACCTCCTAGGATCGTCCCCGACCCGGCGGGAGGAGCGTGGCCGTCATGGGTGAGGAGATCATCGGCACCGTCGTCGGACGCTGGTACGTGACGGCCTTCGGCATCGCCTTCGTCGTCCTGGCGGTGCGACACATGGGCTGGCGGCGCACCGCGGTGTACACCGCCGCCGCGCTGGTCGTGGGCGTGGTGGCCGAGAACGGCTCGGTCCGGGTCGGGCTCCCGTACACGCGGTACGCGTTCAACGAGGAGCTCCGGGGCACGGAGCTGTTCGTGGGGGACGTGCCGCTGATGGTGTCGCTCAGCTACACGTTCATGTCGTACTTCGCCTTCGCCGCGGCCCGCCTGGTGGTCGGCGGCCCGCACCGGACCCGCTCAGCCATGCCGGTGCTCGAGTACCTCACCGCGGTCATGCTCGGGGTGTGGGCGTTGTGGGTGGTGGACCCGGTGAGCCGCCTCGGGTCCCACTTCTTCCTGGGCGAGCTGTTCCGATACGACGGCCCCGGCTTCTGGTTCGGTCTGCCACTCGGGAGCCAGGTCGGGTTCGCCGCCACCGCCGGCATCCTCATCGGCGTCCTCACCTGGCTCATGCGGGACGAGGCACCCCGATCCGTGGACCACCTCCGTCACCACCCCCGGCTGGGAGCGCTGGGAGGGTTCCTGGGCCAGGTCACCTTCATGACCGTCACGGCGTTCGTGGTGGCCCGGCGCGACCCGGACCCGGCCGTGGTCGCGGTCGCCGACGCGCTGGCCGGCTCCACGCTCGTCATCGGGGTCCCTGCGGTGCTCCTGACTGCGGTGCACTGGCGTTCCCTCGGCCTGGCCCGGGGAGAGGATCCCGGCACGGGACCAGCTGCGCAGGCGCAGGTGGACCTCAGGCCAGCACCACCGGCAGCGTCGAGTGGCCCCGCACGAGCGTCGAACGGGTCCACGTCGGCTCGCCGCTGACCTCTGCGGCGGGAAACCGACGCAGGAACTCGTCCAGGAACACCCGGGCCTCGAGCCGGGCCAGGCTGGCCCCCAGGCACAGGTGCTCCCCGAAGCCGAAGGCCAGGTGGGCCGGGTTGGGTGGTCGTTCCACCAGGAACCGGTCCGCATCCGGTCCGAACACCTCCTCGTCCCGGTTGGCGCTGGCGTACAGCAGCACCACCCAGTCACCCGCGCCGATGCGGCGGCCACCAAGTTCCGTGTCGACCGTGGCGGTCCGCGCGAAGGCCTGGATGGGAGTCACCCAGCGGAGGCACTCCTCCACCGCCACCGCCAGCGCCCCTTCGTCGGCACCGACCAGCACGCTGCGCTGGTCCGGGTGCTCCGACAACGCCGCGACCGAGCCGGAGATGAGGTGTCGGGAGGTCTCGTTGCCCGCCACCAGCAGGGACATGCAGTACATGACCACCTCCGCGTCATCGAGCGGACGGCCCTCGACCTCCGCCTCCACCAGGGCGGAGAGCAGGTCGTCCCGGGGCGCGGCCCGTCGCGACGCAACATGGTCGTTCAGGTATCCGAGCAACTCCCCCACGGCCACCATGTCCGCCTCCGCCGCCGCGGCGTCGTCCTCGTCGGCGCCCTCGATGCAGGCGTCGGACCACCGTCGGAGGTCGGCCCGGTCCGCGTCGCCGACACCGAGCAGCTCGGCGATCACCAGCACCGGGATGGGCGCGGCCACCGAGCCGACCAGGTCGATCCGGTCCCCGGCGGCCAGGCCGTCCAGCGCGGAGGACGTCACGGCCCGCACCTGGGCCTCCAACGTCGCCACGGACCTGGGCGTGAACCAGCGTGACCCCACCTTCCGCCAGGCCGCGTGCCGCGGCGGGTCCATGTGCAGGATCGATCCCGGCAGTTCGGCACCCTGCCGCAGCGGGTCGTTCATCAGCACGCCCCGGGACGAGCAGAAGCGCTCGGGGTCACGGCTCACCTCCCGGACGTCCGCGTACCGGGCGACCGCCCAGGCGCCGGGCGCATACGGGTGCACCGGGGACCCGGCCCGGAGACGGCGCAGCACCTCGAAGTAGTCGGGCCGGGTGAAGCAGCCCACCGTCTCGGGATCGATCACGGGCAGGTCCGCATCATCGCCGGTGCGCCGGCCCAGGTCGGTCATCCCAGGACCGTACCTGCGACCTGACACGGCCGTCAGTCCGCCCGTCGCCGGGTGCGCCGGTCGCCCCGATCCGGATGATCCACCCATGGGCAGGCCCCCACCGGCGTGGTAACCCTTGTGGGATGGGGCGTGTGGGACGGGCCGGGTCGATCGGGGTGGCGCTGGCCGCGGTCCTGGTGCTGGCCTCCTGCGCCGCCCCCGCACCGTGGACACCACCACCCCCGTCGCCGGGATCGGTGACGGTCATGTCGTTCAACATCCGGCACGGCGTGGGGACCGACAACCTCCTGGACCTGGACCGGATCGCCCGCGTCGTCGCCGGCTCCGGGGCGGAGCTGGTGGGCCTGCAGGAGGTGGACCGCCACTTCGGCTCGCGCAGCAACTTCGTGGACCAGGCCACCTACCTGGCCGACGCCCTGGGGATGGAGGTCGTCTTCGGCGCCAACCTGGACCTGGACCCGTTGGCGCCCGGTGAGGCCCGCCGCCAGTACGGCAACGCCATCCTGAGCCGGCATCCCATCACCGGGTGGGACAACACGCTGCTGCCCCGCCTCCCCACCAGCGAGCAGCGCGGCCTGTTGCACGCCACCGTCGACGTGGACGGCACACCGGTGGAGGCGTACGCCACCCACCTGCAGTTCGACTCGCCGGCCGAACGGCTCCAGCAGGTGCAGGCGATCCTGGGGACCATCGGGACCCCGGAGTCCAGCGTGGTCCTGCTGGGCGACCTCAACGCGGCACCGGACACCCCCGAGGTGGCCGCGCTGGTGGACCAGCTCACCGATGCATGGGTGTCGGCCGGGGTGGGCGACGGCAACACCTTCTCCTCCCAGTCCCCCACCAGCCGCATCGACTACGTGCTCACCTCACGCGACGTGACCCGCGCGAACCGCCGCAGTGATCGCCTCGGATGCGTCGGACCACCGCCCGGTGGTCGCCACGCTGACGCTGCCCGGCTCCACGCCTCCCGCCATCGGGTGACACCCGGGCCCCGGACCTAAGCTCGCTGACGAACCGGCCCACTGGGTCCGGGACATGGGAGGGAAGTCATGGCGATCTCACACCGGTCCGGTCACCACCGACGCGGTCGTCCGGATGCGGCGCACCGGCGTCGAACCGGGCCGTCGGCACGATCCCTGGGAGCCCTGGTCGCGCTGGCGCTGGCAGTGCTGGGCACCGTGCTGTCCTCGGTCCCGGCCGGAGCGGTCGGCGCGTCGCCGCTGTCGGTGGGGCTCAACGCGGACGGCCAACTGGCCACCGGCACCACGACCAGCCGCACCACGCCCGGTGCGACGACGGGCCTGACCGACACCGTGGCCATCGCCAGTGGCCGCGAGCATGCCTATGCCCTCACCGACCAGGGACGGATCCGGGCCTGGGGCGACAACACCCAGGGCGCGGTGGGCAACAACTCGACCGTCGACCAGCCCACGCCCGTGCTGCTCGGACTCACCAACGTGATCCAGGTGGAGGCCGGGCACTACCACGGCGTCGCCCTGCGCTCCGACGGGACGGTGTGGACCTGGGGCTACAACGCCCTGGGGCAGCTGGGACTGGGCGACACCGCCAACCGACGGACTCCCACCCAGATCCCCGGACTGTCCGGCATCACCCAGGTGGCGGCGGGCCGCGACATGTCCTACGCCGTGCGCAGCAATGGCACCGTGGTGGGCTGGGGGTCCAACGCCGAGGGCGAGGTCGGCGACGGCACCACCACCCGTCGCCTGGCACCGGTGGCGGTCCAGGGGCTCACCTCGGTGGTGGAGCTGGCCGGCGGCCGCAACCACGGCCTGGCCCTCCGCTCGGACGGCTCCGTGTGGGCCTGGGGCGCCAACGACTACGGCCAGCTCGGGATCGGCTCAACCACCCGGTCGCTGGTGCCGGTCCGGGTGATCACGTCCGGCGCCCGCCACGTGGACTCCGGGGCGGAGCACTCCGTGGTCGTGTCGACCGACGGGACCGTGCGCACGTGGGGGCGGAGCCAGCGCGGCCAGACCGGCCTGGGGACCACCGCGACCCGTACGTCCCCGGCGGTGGTCCCCGGGCTGCCGGCGATCGTCGAGGTCGGCGACGGGAGGGACCAGACCTTCGCGCTCACCTCGACCGGCGCCGTGTGGGCCTGGGGCCACAACGACTCCGGCCAGCTCGGCGACGGCACCACCACCAACCGGCTGTCGCCGGTCCGGATCTCCTCCCTGAACGGGATCGTGGCCGCGCAGGGTGGCCGGGCCATGACCGTCTTCCTGCCCGGCGTGTCCGATCCCGACCTGGTGCCGCCGTCTGCACCCGGGACGCCGACGGCCACCAGCACCGTGTCCGGGCAGGCCACCGTCGTGTGGCCCGCCGCCACCGACGACCGGGCGACCACGCTCACGTACTCGGTGTTCCGGGACGCCGGGAGCACCCCGATCGGCACCGTCTCCGGCGGGACCACCGGCACCGTGTCCTTCACCGACACGGGACTGACCCCGGGGTCGGTGCACACCTGGAGGGTCCAGGCCTCGGACGGGCCCAACACCGGACCGACGAGCGCGTCGTCGGCGCCGGTGACCATCGCCGGGGGTGGCGGGCCCACCGTCCTGGCCCAGACGAGCTTCGCCAACGGCCTGACGGGATGGACCGGCGTGTCCAACCTGACCGTCGACTCCGCCACCGGATCACCTTCCGACGCGCCGCCGAGCGCACGGGTCCAGGTCACCAACGCAATCGGGACCGGGCGCCTGGCGCTGTCGACGCCGTCCACGGCCGCGTGCACCGAGGTGGACGTCAGGATCACGTCCGTGGGGACGGGCGTCAACTACGCACCGCTCAAGCTCCGCAACGGTGCCGGATCATCCATCGGGCGGATCTGGGTGAGCAGCGCCGGCCAGCTCAGCGTCCGGGCCGACGTGACCGGGGCCCAGTTCACCACTGCGGCCACCGTCGCCCCGGGGACCTGGAACCGGCTGGGTCTCTGCGTCACCGTGGGCACACAGGGCTCGCTCCGGCTCGTCCTGAACGGGACGACCGTCGGCACCTGGTCGGCCAACACCGGCACGTCGCCCTACACGCGCGGTGCAGATCGGGGACAACGACCCCCGCACGGCAACGGTCCACTGGGACCGGCTCACGGTGGTCGCCTCCCCCTGATCAGCCACGCTCGGTCACCCCGGAACCACCCAGCAAGGTACTTCGGTGCTTCACGTGCAAACGGGCACGCGATCACCTACGTTCCGTACGGGAAACACTGTCCGCAGTGGGCGTGGGAGGAAGCACATGGGTGAGGTATCGGTTCGTCAGCGTCGCGTTGGGGCTGTCATCGCAGCGGCGCTCGTCGCCGTCCTGCTGGCGGGAGCTGCTGGGCGCTCCACCGAGTTCCGCCCAGCAGACCACCCCGGAGCCGCTGGCGTTCGGCGCCTACGCCAAACCCCGCAACGGCCAGAGCGAACGGCAGGCCGTGGAGGCGCTCGAGGCGCAGATCGGCCGCAAGCTCGCCGTGGTCGCGCGTCTTCGAGACCTGGGACCAGCCGTTCCCCGGACTCGTACCACACGTGGCTGAAGGACAGCGCCCACCCCATGATCCTGTCGGTCAAGCCGTATCCGGGCCAACGGGACCACGGGTGACGTGGTCGAGCATCGCCACCGCGGCACCGGGCAGCCAGGTGGACAACGAGATCCGGTCCTGGGCCCGGCGGATCAAGGCCTACGGGGTTCCCGTCCACGTGACCCTGAACCACGAGCCGGAGTCCAGTTCGAACTCGGGGACCAACCTGGAGTTCATCGCGGCGTGGCGCCACTGGGTGGACGTCTTCCGCGAGGAGGGCGTCACCAACGCCAAGTTCATGTGGATCATGACGGACTACTCGTTCTTCGTTCCACCACCGACCGCCGCTACGCACCCAAGTGGTACCCCGGCGACGCCTGGGTCGACTCCATCGCCACCGATCCCTACAACTGGCACACCTGCCGCCCCGGCATCAACAACTCGTGGAAGTCGCTCCAGCAGATCATCGAGCCCTTCCGGGCCTTCGGCGCGCTGCACCCGGACAAGCGCCCTGTGGCTGGCCGAGTTCGCCAGCACCGAGGACGCCGCCGTCGCCGGCCGCAAGGCGGCCTGGATCGACGGGGCCCGGGCCCTGTTCAAGCAGCCGGGCTGGGAGCAGTTCGAGGGCGTTCTCTACTTCAACTCGACCCACACCCAGAGCGGCCAGACGGTCTGCTACTGGTTCACCGACACCACCGCCGGGTCCCTCGCCAGCTACAAGGCCATGGCGCTCGACCCGTTCTACGCCGGAACCGCGTTCGGCGGTGCCCCGCCACCCACCACCACGACCACCACGACCACCACGACGACGACCACGACGCTGCCCGGCGGCAAGGACGCTGCTCCTGGTCGTGGGCAGCACCACGCTCAACGCCGGGGACACCGCAGCCCGCAACCGTCTGGTGGCCGCCGGGTACAACGTCCGGGTGCTGGACGACAGCGCGGCCTCACCCACCGTCGCCGAGGACGTGGTCGTGGTCTCCTCCAGCGTGTCGTCGTCCACCGTGGCCGGCACCTACCGGCCTGACCCCCGTGCCGGTGCTGGTCTACAAGCCGTGGATCTACGGGAACATGGGTCTGGCCGGCACCTTCGGGTCGGCCAGCGGCACGTCGGTCAGCATCGCGAACCCGGCCAGCCCACTGGCGGCGGGACTGAGCGGCACGGTGCCGATCACCACCACCAGCGGTCCGGTCGGGTACGGCACCCCGGCGGCCTCCGCCGAGGTGGTCGCCACCGCCTCGGGCCGGGCCACCCTCTTCGCCTATGAGGCGGGTGACGTCCTCACCGACGGGTCGGCGGCAGCCTCGTGCCGTGTGGCGCTGCCGTTCTCGGACCAGAACCTGGCCACCGCGACCGCCCAGGGCAACGCACTCCTGGACGCCGCCATCTCGTGGGCCGGCGCCTGCTGAACTCCCCCGGACCACGGTCCGATGACATCTCCACAACTGAACCACTGGGGCAGGTCAGGCACTCACGACGACCTGGGAGGGTCCAATGAAAACGAAGCAGCTGGTCATCGCAGTCCTCACCGTTGCCTTCGTCGTGATGGGGCTGCACAGCAGCCCCGCCGGCGCTGACGCGACCAACACCATCGGGTTGTGGGAGATGAACGAGCCCGCGGGCGCCCGAACGCTGGTCGACAGCAGCGGCAACGGCCTCAACGGGACCATCGGCACCGAGGTCACCACGGGGGCGACCTACTCGGCGGCGCCACCGGACATCGATTCGCCTACCTGACCCCCAACACCCCGCCGGCCCACCCCGGCCACCTCGACACGGTGCCCCACAATGCCAAGCTCAACCCCGGGACCGGGGACTACACCGTCACGGTCCGCATGCGGACCACGCAACGTTCGGCAACATCGTCCAGAAGGGCCAGTCCGGCCACGCTGGCGGCTACTTCAAGTTCGAGAACCCGAACGGGATCGTCACCTGCCTCTACCGCGGGTCCGCGGGCAGCAACCTCGTGTCCTCGCTGCGCAACCTGAACGACGGCCAGTGGCACACCATCCGCTGCGAGCGGACCCAGTACTGGGTGACGATGACCGTCGACGGTGTGGTGACCCAGCGCCTCAAGGGCGTGACCGGGACCATCTCCAACACCTGGCCCCTGTCCATCGCCGGCAAGGTCAGCTGCGACCAGATCACCGTCACGTGCGACTACTTCGTCGGCGACATCGACTACGTGCGGATCGAGGGCCCCGGTGCCCCCAACCCGGACACCACCGCTCCCTCCGCGCCCGGGCAAGCCGACCGCGACCAGCACCGTCTCCGGTCGGGCGACCGTGTCGTGGGCCGCGGCCACCGACGACCGCGCCACCTCGCTCACATACTCCGTCTACCGGGACAACGGCACCACGCCGGTCGGCACCGTCACCGGGGGCACCACCGGAACCGTGTCCTTCAACGACACGGGACTGACCCCCGGGTCGGTCCACACCTGGAGGGTGCGCGCCTCCGACGGCCCCAACACCGGGCCCTACAGCCCAACCTCGGAGCCCGTGACGATCGCAGGTGGTACCGGGCCCACGGTGCTGGCCCAGACCGACTTCACCAACGGGCTCACGGGATGGACCGGCGTCAGCAACCTGACGGTGGACACTTCGGTCGGCTCGCCGACGGACGAGGCGCCCAGCCTCCGGGCCCAGCCGGTGAACCAGGTCGCGACCGGTCGCCTGGCCCTGTCCTCCGCATCGACCGCCGTGTGCGCCGACGTGGACGTCCGGGCAACCAGCGTGGCCTCGGGCGCCAACTACGCACTGATCAAGCTCCGCAACACCGGCGGGTCATCGATCGGGCGCATCTGGATCAGCAGTACCGGGGCGCTGCGGATCCGGGCCGACGTGACCGGTACCGAGTTCGCCACCACCTCCGTGCTGGCGCCGGGAACCTGGCACCGACTGGGTCTGTGTGCCTCAGTGGGAGCCAGCGGCTCGCTGTCGCTCCGGGTCGACGGGGCCACCGTCGGGTCGTGGACCACCAACACGGGGACCACCTCCGTGGCCACGGTCCAGCTGGGCGACAACGAGGCCCGGACCGCAACGGTGAACTGGGACGCGCTCGACCGTCACCGCTGCCTGAGGCGCGACCGAACGAACCGTGGGGAGGGCTCGGTCGATGCGTCCGGGGTCCCGGGGATCACGTCGCCGGGGCCAGACCGCAGTCTGATGGACTTCGACGCTCCCGCGATCCTGACCAGCAGGGTCTTGGACGTGGTCGGCCCGAAGGCCACCCAGAGCGAGCCGGATGACCCGCTGATGGCCCGCTGACCATCACGACCTCGGCGGCGTCCCGGACTGGCTGCCCAGAGGTGAGCGCCACGGTCACGGGACCCGGGTGGTCCACCACGGTCGCGACGGACGCGGAGCCACTGGGTGGACGTCCTGTGGATGAGTAGCCCGCGGATCAGGTGTGGGAGATCAGCGCGATCAACTCGAACGCCACCTCTGTCCCACCACCATCGAGCAGGCCCGCGTTCAGGACGTCATTGACGCCGCAGCCGTAGCCGTCCACGCCGTTGTCCCCCTCGACCCAGTCGAGCGTGAGCCGCACACGCACCGTCTGGGGATCGATCCGGGTGAAGGACTCGGTCCACCCGGCACCCCCGTCGACGATGTTGCATCCGCCCAGGCCCTCGTTGTAGGCGAACGAGCCGTAGCCCACCCAGTCGACGATGGCGGGGAGGGTGTCGGCGTACGCGATGTCGGACTGCCACGTCGTCACGTGCTGCAGGTCGGTGCTCGGCGGCAGCGGGGGTTCTGGCGCGGCAGGCCACCGAACTGGCGGTGAATGCCACGACCAGGCCGAACACGGCCGAGGTCCGTCGAAAGAGCGCATGGTTCCCTCCCCACCGACGCCGCAGCCGTCGTTCGACGACCTCCCAGACGGTGCCGGACCGCTGTTGCGGTACCGCGAGGATAGACGGTCGGGCACTGCTGGAACATCGGAGGTGTCACCCCGCCGACGCCGTGCCCTGAGCCGGGCGACGGGGTCCCTGCGGCAGTAGGCGTACCGGCCGCGATCCCCTGTTCTGTATGGGACCTGGCTACTCACGGCTACGCGCAGGAACCCACCGTTTCGCGTTGTTCTGTGGGGTTGGCGTGGGGTTGAGCTGCTCCCCGACGCACAGCATCGTGGATCTGGTGGCCTGAAGGCGGACGCCCTGGACGGCTCACCGTCACATCGTGGCCGTACCGTCGCCGCCATGACGGACAACGCGGTGTGCGAGGTGCGGGAAGGCGGTCGACTTCGGCCGGCTCGACGTGGTGAAGATGCCGAAGGGCTTGGTGCCCGCGGACCCCGACGTGCCACACGCTGTCGACGGGTCGTTGGTGCATCTGTTCTGCCCGGCGTGCTGGCCGGCACCGACCGCTCAGCGGCGCCGAGGCCCTCCATGACCGTGCCGACGCCGAGGCCACTCTTGTGACGTACTTGTAGGTGCAACGTCGATCAGTTGGGAGGACAATGGAGGTGGAGCGAGGGCCTTCACCTTGCCGGTGGACGGCGAGGGCGGTCACTCGGGACGGGAGAGGGAGCAATGAGCACTCACCCACGCCTCCACCGGCGTCGCAAGGGCTTGGTGGCCGTTGCGATGTTGGCGGTCATCGGGTTGGCAGCTGGCTGCCAGATGGCCCCGCCGCCCCGCACCTCCCACAGCCCGTCGGGCTACCTCGACAGCGTCGACAACTCAGGCATGCCCGTGACCGAACCCGAAGGCCTGATGATGGGACTGGAGCCTTGGCCGTGGCCGGGGCCGGCCAAAGTCGTCGTCGTGCGGGGATGGGCCATCGACTGGGACGCCCCCTTGTGGGGGGTACAGGTCCTCCCCGCCGTTATCCAGAACGGCCGCCTCACTTGGATGCGGGGCAACTTTGCCTGCGGAGCCCCGCCCCGATGTCGACGCCGCCTTCCCGGAGACCCGTACACCCGTGGTTCGAACGGGATCCGGCAGGCCACGGATACGTCATGCGGGTTCCGACAATCCCCAACTCAACCGCCGTGGTGTGCGCTGTAGCCATCAACCGCGAGGCACCCCTGGCGACAACACCATCCTCGGATGCGAGACCGTCGCCACCTGACAACCTGTGCCATCGGTGCCTTGGTGCATCTGTTCTGCCCGTCGGCTGGCCCTCCACCGACCGCTCAGTAGTTGCCGAGCGTCCGCTGCGTGAGCCCGAGACAGCGGTCCGCGGCAGCAGTGCTCATCCAGTCGTCGTCACGTTCGACCATCGGCTTCCAGTTCGCCACCGCTCGCCGCCAGGGCCGCCCTCAGGGTCGGGGGAACACCTCGGCAGCCGGGTTCACCGTGACGTGCTTGCCTTGTTCCTTGGCGTCAGCGCGGTCTGGGATCATGGTGCCCGTGGACGCCAACGCCCACCTCGCCTTGGACGTCACCGCCGCCGCGCAACGCGCCAAGGCCGTCCGCTGTTGTTGCCCAGGGCTGCCCCTGGGAATCGCAGCGGCTCAGACTTTCGTGGCGGTGACGGTCAGGTTCCAGGGTCGGGGCTGGCCCGTGAACGATGGGGTCAGGCCGAAGCCCAGCGTCCCACACCCTGGCTGCAGCACGGGGAGGGTGACCGAAGTGGCCGCCGTCAGGTAGGGCAGCCCGAACCAGTTGCTGTAGATCACGCCGTTCCAGTCAAGCTTGTAGCCAGCGCCCTGGCTGAAGTCGAGGCGCACGGCCGACGCCTGGTCCAGGCACATCAGCACGGTGGCGCTCGGTTCGCCGCTCGGGTTGAGGAGCGACGGTGTGAAGTCGGCGGTGTAGCTGCCGGGGACGTTGAGCACGGCCTGCGGGGTCGAGGTGCAGCCGCCGAGCAGACCGGTGACCGCCAGGACCATGACCAGCCCGGCGACCACGGTGCCCGGTGAGCGGCGGTGACCCGGACCGCTCCGGATGACGGTGACGCTTGGCGACATGACGCCTCCCTTGTCGAGTCCGACCTGCCGGCCAGGACCCTTGTGCTCACACGCTAGTCGGGTCGGGGTCGGAGGGATAGGCCGCGGCGTAGGTTCGTCGTCGTGCCCCAGCCGGCGATGCCCCGCAGCGCGATCGCGCGACTACCGGGTGCCGGCCTTTCCTCACTGCGGCGGGCCGGTCGTCGTGGTCGAGTGGCTGGAGGCGCTCCGCAAGCCGACGTGGGCGCACCCGTGCCTGGGCCGGTGTGAGCGGTGCCGGTTGGAGCACTTGTACTGTCGTCAAGGCCGGCCTGGGTGAACTGGTGAAGGGCGACGACGGAGTCAACCGGTACACAGGCCTGCGCATCCACGACCTGCGGCACACGGCCGTCACGTTCTGGATCGCGGCCGGGGCATCCCCGAAGGAGGTCGCGACGTGGGCCGGTCACAGTTCGGTGGCCACGGTGCTCGACCGCTACGGGCATCGGCTGCCCGGCCAAGAGGACCGCGTGACCGACGTCCTCGGCGCCATGTTCTCGACCGACACAGCCACGCCTTCGGCGCCCGTCCTCCGAGTGATCGGCGACAGAACTGTGGGGTTGGTGTGGGGTTGGGGCCGATTCGGCGTTCCAGGCTTGGCCCCGGAAACGACGAAACCCCTGCAGTTGCAGGGGTTTCGTGAGTGGGCGTACACAGACTCGAACTGTGGACCTCTGCCGTGTGAACCCGATCCTTGGGGTTCTCGGCCGGACACCCGTGGACGACCGCGGACCCAGATCCCTGCAATTCCCGGGACTCGGCTCCTGGTCGCTGTCGGCCGAAACGACCGCGAATGGCCGCGAACGCCGGATCACGCAGTGAAATCGCGCGATGGAAACGTCCGTTGCGGGTGAACTGAGCGGCGGTCGCTCCGAACCGCAAGCGTCATCGCCCGGCGCTATCCTTACATCAGTTCCACTGTAAGGAGTACCGATGGAGATCGCAGCGAGGATGAGCTCCAAGGGGCAGGTCACCGTCCCGAAGGCCGTGCGTGAGGCGCTCGGGCTCGGCGAGGGCGACGACGTGGTGTTCCGCGTCGAAGGCGACCGAGCGGTGCTCGCACGCACCCCGGAGTTCCTTTCGCTGGCGGCACCATCGCCGTCCCCGCTGCCAAGCGCAACGTCGCCTGGGACGAGGTCATCCGCTCGACGCGCGCCGGCCGGGCCGCAACGGCCCGGTGAGCGCGTTCGTCGACACGAACATCCTCGTCCGGCACCTGACGGGCGACCCTGCGGACATGGCGGCACGTGCGACCGCCTACCTGGCCGAAGCTGCGGAGCTGTACCTAGCGGACCTGATCGTCGCGGAGACGGTCTACGTGCTCGAGTCGTTCTACGAGGCGCCACGCGAGCAGGTCGCCGACCGCGATGCGCTCGCTCGTGTCGATGCGTTCGGTGGTGACGGTGGACCCGGCTCTGCTGCTCCGAGCGATCGAGGTCTACGAGACCGATCGGCTCGACTTCGCCGAGGCCTACCTCGTCGCGTGCGCCGAGAGCACCGGCATCGACCGCGTCGCCTCGTTCGACCGCTCGATCGACCGAGTCGACACCGTGGACCGCATCGAACCCTGAGCCGGCGAGGCACCGCTCGTGCGATGCGTCGAGCGTGGTCAGCCCTGACCAAGACCGAATCAAGCGGCGTGGTCAGCCCTGACCATCCAGCTCGACCCTCGCAGCCGGCACCTGCGCAGACCGCCGAGACTGCCCCCTACCGGCGCTTCAGGGGTGGCCGGCCGCTGTGGTGATCCGCGCTCGAGCGGGCTTCCGTCGACATGACGCTGAAGGCTTGATCGACGTGGTCGATCACGCTCGCCGCAGCTGTGCGAGCGCCATGGCCCCGGGCGTGCGGAAGACTGCTGCGTCGGCACGACCCACCCGTCGCGGGGCAGTTCAGCCGGCTGGGTGGTGCCTGAGGAATCCCTTGGAGCGTGATCGGGGCGCATCGTGTGCGGAGTGTTTCTCGCTCTCGAGGTACTTGCGGGCCCCCGGGGTGGCGGTGATGCCGTGGAGGACGACGCTCATCAACACGGTGAGCGTGACGGCGGCGACCGCTCGCCGGGTCTCGGTGGCCTCACCGAGCGCTTCGACGGCGAGCAGCGCGAACACGATCGAGGCGAGCCCGCGGGGGCCGAACCATGCCAGGAACACGACGCTGGATCGGTCCAGTCCGGAGCGGAGCATCGCCAGTCCGACCGGGGCCATGCGGACGACGGTGAGGCTGAGCAGTCGCGTAGAGCACCAGGCGTGCGTCGAGGTCGCCGAGGGCGATGAGGACGAGCGCGCCGCCGAAGAGGAACCACACCACCAGCGCGAGCACCTCGCCGCCGAGCTCTGGCAGCTCCACCGAACGGGCGACGTGCGCGACTTCGGGTGCGAGCACCGCGCCGAACGCGATGCCGGCCACGAACGCCAGCGACGAACCCGTTGCCGTCGATCGCGGTCGACGAGCATGAAGGCGCCCAGGGCGAGCGCAAGTGCAGCGAGCCGTCGGCCGCCGGGCGCGATCCACGCTCGTCGTGCCGCCCAGTTGACCGCCGATGCCCCGCCGATCCCCGCTCCGGCGCCCACGAGGACCCCCACACCCAGCTCACGCAGCGCCGTGCCGGCCTGGAAGGCCTCGCTGCCGCCCGCCTCTCCCAGCTGGCTCGCGGCGACCGCCAGCATCACCGTCACGATCGGGGTAGCGATGCCGTCGTTCAGCCCGCTCTCCACGTTCAGCGAACGGCGCAACCGGATCGGCAGACGCTCGTCGTTGATCACCGCAACGCTCAGGGCCGCGTCGGTCGGCGCAAGCGCCGCGCCGAGGAACCCGCAAGGGCCCAGGGCAGCTCCGGCATCAGACCGGCGGCCAGGCCCGCACCCGCGAGCACCGACAGGGGCAGGCCGATGCCGAGGAGCCGCACCGGCAGCCCGATGTCGCGTCGCAGCTCGCGCACGTTGACCCGCGCCGCGTCGGAGAACAACAGCAAGGCGAGCGTCACCTCGACCAGTGACTGCACCGCAGCGGTCTCCACATCGAGCTCGAGCACACCCCAGCCCGGGTTGCACAGGACGTAGCCCGCCACGGCGAAGACCATCGGCCCGGTGACGTTGCGGCGCTCCGCCGCCCCCGACAGCACCGCCCACGCAAAGACGAGCAGCCCGAGCACCGCCAGGGTCACCTCGGTCATGTCCCACCTCTCCTGCAGCTTCGAAGGACGAGTGCGTCGAACAGCATGACCCACCCGTGCCCATTGCCCGCGGCCCACGGCCTTCCGAGCGGCCCACTGCTGGCTGAGCTCGCAGGGCACGCTCGCCAGGTCGGCGACCGCGGGATCACCGCCGACGGTGGTGGCGTTCGGGTTGACGGCGAAGCACCTCGAGTACCGCCACATCGGGCGGGACCGAACCAGCAACTCGCACGTGCTCGTAGGGTCAACAGACACAGGGGTTCTCCAGAACGAACCCGAGTGACCTCATCTAGAGAAGAGAACGAATCATGACCAAGCAACCCAACATTCTGATGATCGTGACCGATCAGGAATATGCACACCAGCCCATGCCGGCGGATTTCGCCTTGCCGAGCAGGGACCGCATTCGCGCCCGGGGCGTCACGTTCAACCACCACCACTGCACCACCACCGTGTGCACGCCCTCCCGCTCGGTGATGTACACCGGGCAGCACACGCCGCACACCCGCATGTTCGACAACACCAACTTCGCCTGGATCGACGACATGAAGGCCGATCCGGAGACCTTGCCCACCATCGGCCACATGCTGCGCGATCTGGGCTACCACACCGTCTACAAGGGCAAGTGGCACCTCTCGGAGCTTCCGACGGAGGGGACCCGCGACGCGATGGAGCCCTACGGCTTCTCCGAGTACCAGGATTTCGGCGATGTGATCGGCGGCCCGATGGATGGGGCGCTGAAGGATCCGAAGATCGCGGATGAGGCCGTCGACTGGCTGGCGACGCGCGCTCCCGAAGTCGCCGCCGCCACGCCGTGGTTCATGACCGTGAACTTCGTCAACCCTCACGATGTGATGTTCTTCGACACCGACGCGGAAGAGATGGTCCAGGTCAAGGCGATGTTCCCGATCTTCGATGCGCCCGATACGCCGCTCTACCACCAGAAATGGCAGACGACCTTGCCGGCCTCGTTCTTCGACGACCTGGAGGGGCAGCCGCCGGCAGTCGCGCGATTACAAGCGCCTGTGCGACATGTACTACGGCCGGATCCCGATGGATCGCCGGGACATGTGGCACAACCACGTCAACTACTACCTCAACTGCATCCTCGACGTTGATCGGCACATCGGAGCGGTGCTGGATGCGCTGGAAGCAAGCGGTCAGGCGGACAACACGATCGTCATCTTCACCGCGGATCACGGCGAGCAGGGTGGCGCCCATCACCTGCGCCAGAAGGGCAGCGTGGCGTTCCAGGAATCCGTCAACGTGCCGTTGGTGATCGCCGATCCGCGCCACCCCGAGCGCGAACAGGTCGGATGCGGTCGGTTCCCATCTCGATCTGGTGCCGACGATCCTGGCGTTTGCCGGCCTGTCGGAGGACGAACGGCGGAAGCGCTACCCGCTCCTGAAAGGCCATGACCTCTCGGGCGTGGTGCAGCGATCCCGCTTCGGCCGGACCCCGCGGCAGCAGTGCCACACCCGGCAAGGGGAGCCTGATCACCTACGACATGATCGCCACCATCGACGCGGAATGGTTCGTCCGCAACGTGACCAAGGTGTTCGACGCCGCCGCCGCCGCCGCCGGACAGGAGTTCCATCGCGGCATGGAGGAGTTCAAAGGCCTCGTCCACGAGATCGGTGTGCCGAACCTCGAAGCGCGCGAGTTGTTCCGCGGCATCTTCGACGGCCGTTACAAGCTGGTCCGCTACTTCGGGATGGGCCACTACCACCTGCCGACATCGGTCCAGCAGCTTCTGGCCGACAACGATGTCGCCCTCTACGACCTGCAGTCGGATCCCGAGGAGATGGACAACCTGGCCGACCCGGCCCATCCCAGATACGACGAAGCCTTGCTGTCGGCCATGAACCAGAAGCTCAACGCGCTGATCGCGGAGGAGATCGGGGAAGACAACGCCATGTTCACCCCGCCGGAAACGGTCTCGCAGAAGTAGAAGGCTGACGCACAGCCCGTCCGGCGAAGTCGGTCGCCAGAGCGCGCCTTCAACCGCCCCATAGTCCCGGACCTCCGAGTCGGTCGGCGCGCGACTGAATCGCCCCCGATCGCGAACGCCACGGAGCCCGGCGATCAGGGGCAGTTGGGGTCTGCTCCTCTGTACCGTTTCGGCATGCAGCAGTTTCGTCCGCCGGAGATCTCTGCTCCGCTCGGGGCGGTGAGCACGGCTCGGATGCACCTCCGTCGGTTCGAGGAGATGGACCTCGACGGGCTCGCCCAAGTGTTCGCCAAGCGTCAGGTCTGGGAGTTCCCCTACGGCCGCGGGTTCACGCGGGACGAAACGGCGCGCTTCCTCGAAGCTCAAATGGCCGAATGGGAAGAGTGCGGGTTCGGCTGCTGGATCGCCCTGCTCGAATCCTCCCAGGAGCCGATCGGCTACGTCGGGCTCTCCGTGCCGATGTTCCTTCCCGAGATCCTTCCGGCAGTGGAGGTCGGATGGCGGTTCGACCCCGCGTTCTGGGGTCAGGGCCTTGCGAGTGAAGGTGCACGAGCGGCGCTGCGCGAGGGCTTCACCACACTGGGCTTGTCGGAGATCTGCTCACTCCCGCAATCAGCCAATCCACGCTCGTCCAGTGTCTGTGAGCGGATCGGCATGACGTATCGGCGAACGGTGGACTGCCCAGCGACGGACCGCCGGGACGGAGTCGAGGCACGGATGTACACGATGGCCAGCGACGAGTGGACCGCGCCCGATGATTCGGGCTGAGCCAGACCCCGCACCGTGGCAGAAGTGCCGTTAGGGGGCGGTCTGAGTTGGGTGTTCAGGGCGCTGGCAGCGAGGGTCTCTAGGCGTGGTCAGGGCTGACCACTCTGTTCGCTCATCGCTTGGTCAGGGCTGACCAGCTCGGCACATGGGCCGCGGTCCGGCGGCGTCACCGGGTGGCTGGCACGACCTGTCAAGCGTCGTCCCGGGTACCGAAGGCTCCTCGATCGCCTATGCCGCTACCGAGGGCGGACACTCGGTCCTGGGCCCCGATCGGGGTCGATCGGGGCCGCCGCGGCGGGCAGCTGGTGGGGTTGTCGCTGGCGAGCACCGACGGGACCCGCGGCCCGCCATCGGCGACCTGCAGCCAGACCGATTCATGTCGTTCCATCACGATCGCCACATCAGGTGCGAGCCGCGTCAAACTCCAACTCGAGGCCGCCGTGTCGCGTGCGGCCTTCCGCGGAGCGACGTGGTCAGGCATCGGCACAGACTGGCTTGTTCCGCAAGCGGAACAAGCTGAGCCGGTGGCGAGCGCTTCGAACCGGGTGCCACCGGGTCGCCGGTCGATCTGACGCGCTGACGAGCGACGCCATCGACATGTCGCCGAGATTGCCGGTCGGTCGCCCGCACGGGCCATCCCACAGCCGAGGTCCGCGCCTACCACAGAGCTGTCCGCTGACGTCCGCTTGTTGCGCATTGCGCAACAAGCCAGTCTGTGCCACTCCCTGACCATCGTGTCTCGGGGTCACCTGCAGCCGTCGCATCGACCCGCGACGCGAGCAGCCGGCTCGACATCTGCTCCGATCCGCAGTTCGATGCTGCCGGGCAACGACGCGCAACCTCTCGTCGACGAGCGGCGAGGTCCCGTAGCGTTCGAGCCATGGCGACCGACCCGACGGACGAACCCGCCAACGAGGTGATCCAGCTCGTGTTGTCCGGACTCGCCAACGGCGTCGACCTGGACGACATCGCCCCGCAGGTCGCGGCGCTGGCGTCCGAACGCAGCCTGTTCCCCGGCGACGCGCTCATCCACCTCGCCGCCGACGTCATCGAGGCATCGGGAGCGACCCGCGAGCATCCGATCGACACCACCGACATCCGCCGGCGCCTCCTCCCCGAGGACCGGGCCCACACGAAGGCCCAGCACCTGAAGGCCGAGTTCGCGATCAGAGCCGCCGCGATGGTTCGAGCCGGCGTCGACCCCGCACTCGACGACACCGTGTCCTGGTGGCACGCGAACGACCTCTGGCTCTGGGCGCTGCAAGCCGTCGTGGTCTACGCACGAGCCGCCGCCGAGCACACCGGGACCACCGTCGCCGACATCTGCGGACGCGTCGCAGCACGCCACGACATCGCCCTCTGAGCGAACTGGCGTCGCAGCTCGCGCGCGCTCAGGTCGGTCATGGACCACGACCTGCCCTCCACCTCGCTGCTGCTCCGAGTTCCGCAGGCCTGCGGGCTGCTCGCGATCGGACGCAGCACCCTCTACGTGCTCATCTCGAACGGCGACCTCGATGTCGTGCACATCGGGCGGTCGGTGCGGATCACGACGGCGTCGGCGCTGCGCTACGTCGAGCGTCAGCTGAACCGGGCGACCGACGGCACAGCGGTAGCCTCGGAGCGCGTCGAGGCAGCGCCGTCACCGCCTCCCATCTCACGTTGAGGTTGGTGACACACGATGATCCGGGTGCGCGAGAACGCGGACGGCACCAAGCGCTACGACGTCCGCCTGCGGGGATCGAACGGACGGGTCGTGACGAAGACCTTCAGCGAGACGCCGCGCTGCCGAGCGGTGGGAGCGTGATCAGCTGGCCGCTCGAGACGACGGGTCGTGGGTGGACCGCCGTCTCGGCCGACAGCCACTGAGCGGCTGGTTCGAGGAGTGGTGGCCGACTCGAACCGACCTCCGACCGTCGACCGCGGCTCGCGACGAGTCGCACTACCGCAATCACGTGCTCCCGAAGTTCGGCGATCTCCCGCTCGCAGCGATCGACTACGGACTGGTCACTGCATGGATCGCCGAGCTGCAGCACAAGGGGCTCGCACCCGCCACGGTGCGACGTTGCCACCTGCTGTTGTCCAAGCTCCTGGCCGGCGCTGTGCGGTCCAGGAGAATCGCACGCAACCCCTGCGCCGATACTGACAACCTGCCGACGGTCGACCGGGCCGAGATGCGGAGTCATCGACCCCGAACAGATCCTCCGCCTCGCAGACGCCATGTTCGACGTGACGACGGAACGCCTGGGCCGACGCCTCCAAGGCACCCGCAGCGACGACGCGGCCATCCGACGGGTTGCAGCGCGGTTCTCGGCGCTGGTCATCCTCGGTGGGTACGGAGGTCTCCGCTTCGGCGAGCTGGCCGGCCTACGCCGTAACCGCATCGACACAGCACGACGCGTGGTCAGGGTCGACTCCACCCTGACCGAGGTGCGAGGCCAGCTGATCCCGGGCCGACCGAAGACCGCCGCCGGCGTTCGCTCGGTGCCCCTCCCCCGGACCGTCACCGCCACGCTCGAGCTCGCAGTTCGAGGCCTCGACGACGGACGCGTTCGTGTTCACCGGATGCCGACGGCGCACCAATCCGAGCCGGCTCGTTCCGGGCACGCTTCTGGAAGCCGGCGACCGACCGCAGCCGACCTGGTCGGCCTGCGTATGCACGACCTGCGCCACACGGCCGTCTCGCTGTGGATCGCCCACGGTGCCTCGGCCAAGCAGGTCCAGGTGTGGGCGGGTCACCGGTCGGTCGCGACGGTGTTCGACCGCTACGGCCACCTGTTTCCCGGCGGCGAGGACCCCGTCATGGACTCGCTCGATGCCGCGGCGTCGCTGGCGCGCCTCGCTGAGCGTTGCCGGCGAATCCGAACGCGCGAAATCGCGCGCGATAGAGCTGCGCCGCCCGAGTCCCGGCCGGGCGGCCGAAAACGACGAGACCCCTGCCGTTGCAGGGGTCTCGTCGCTGTTTCGATGGTGGGCGTACACAGACTCGAACTGTGGACCTCTGCCGTGTGAAGGCAGCGCTCTAGCCAACTGAGCTATACGCCCGGAGCCGGGAACTCTAGCGCCCGCAGCGATGGGGCGGAATTCCTCCACCGTGTGGGACCGCCGTGGTGGGGCCCGTGCCGGCCAGGTCCCCGGTCAGGCACCCGGGTAGGTGCGCAACTCCACCGTGTGGCCGTCGGGATCGGCGATGTACAGGCCCTCACCCATGCCCCGGGCACCCCACACGCGGGCCGGACCACCCACCACCAGCACCTTCCCGGAGCCGGCCAGCGCCTCCAGGTCCACGTCCTGCACCACCAGCGCCACGTGGTCCACGTTCCTGCCGTCCGGCACACCCTGCAGCAGGTCGATCACGGTCGAGTCGTCCACGCGCACGGACACGAACAGCACCTCGCCCCGCCGCCACTCCTCCAGGCGCTCCGGCTGCAGGCCGAGCGTGTCCCGGTACCACTGCACCGAGACCTCGGGATCGGACACCAGGAGCACCAGGTGGTCCAGCCCCGTCACCTGCACGGGCGGTCGAGCACTCATGACCCTCCTCCTCCCCGGACGCACACGAACTCGTTGTTCAACAGTGCGTACTTGGTGCCATCGGGACAGTCCAGCACCTGGGCCACCCGCGTCACGACCTCGCCGTCGTTGGGCTGGGCACAGTCGGCCGCGATCGCATTGCGCCCCTCCACCAGGCGGATGCAGTTGGCCGGCCCGTCGGCCAGGCCCGGCACCTTCCCGGGTGTCTCGTTGCGCCCCCCGGCATACGCGGTGGCGATGAACAGCACGGCTCCGACCACCAGGGCCAGGATGACCGGGACCCGGCGCAGGAGCCAGAAGTGGCCTGCGGACAGGTCGGGTTCGTCGGGATCCAGCTCCGCCAGCCGGGCCCGGGCCAGGGCGGCGTCAGGGTCGTCGCTGTCCTCCGGCCGGGAACCCCTGGCCTCCGCCGGGCGGGACGCCGCCCCGGAGGCGGTCGGTGGACGGGCTGCGGCGGACCGCCCCCCGGCGACGGCAAGGGTCCGGTCGTAGTCGGCGCGACGGAGCGGATCGGACAACACGGTCCAGGCCGCGTTGACCTCCCGCATCCGTCGTTCGGCCAACACCTGCTCCGCGCCGGACGCCGCGCCCTGGCGGTCCGGGTGCAGCAACTGGGCCAGCTGGCGGTGGGCTCGCCGGATCTCGGCCGCTCCCGCGGTCCGGGGCACCCCGAGCACCTGGTAGTGGGTTCGCACCTCCGGGCCGGCCATCGCCCCCAGCGTACGGTCGCCGGACCGGGCGGTCCGGTCGTCTGCCTACGATGCGGCGATGGACCACCAGCCCAGCCCCCGACGGCGTCGACGGTCGTGGTGGGGGTGGGGCTGGGAGGACGAGGCCGTGCCCGCCTCCCAGTTGGATGCCCTCGCCCCCGTCATCTCCGAGCGGCTCGGCCGGCCGGTCGAGCGGCGGGACCCGGCCCGGGTGGAGGACCTCCGCCTCCCGCCGCCACACGTCCCGACCCCACGTGCGCTGGAGCCCATCTGCAGCACCGACGACCGGGACCGGGCCGGGCACGCCTACGGCAAGTCCGTTCCGGGACGTGGTGCGGGGCTTCCACGGCGACGTGGCCGAGCCCCCGGACGTGGTGGCCCGGCCCCGCACCGAGGCCGAGCTCGTGTCCGTCCTGGACTGGTGCGACACCGAGCACCTGGCCGCCATCCCCTACGGCGCCGGCTCGTCCGTGGTCGGCGGCGTCGAGACCGGCGGGGACTGGCGCCGGGGCTACGCCGCCGTGGTGTCGATCGACCTGACCGCCTTGGACCGGGTCGCTGGAGATCGACCGCACGTCCCGGGCCGCCCGCATCCAGGCCGGCGCCACCGGCCCCCTGTTGGAGGACCAGCTCCGGCCCCACGGCCTGACGCTGCGCCACTATCCGCAGTCCTTCGAGTTCTCCACCCTCGGCGGCTGGATCGCCACCCGGTCCGGCGGACACTTCGCCACCAACCGCACCCACATCGACGACTTCGTCGAGTCGACCCGCACCGTGACCCCCCGGGGCGTGATGGAGTCCCGCCGCCTGCCGGGCTCCGGCGCCGGCCCGTCCCCCGACCGTCTGGTGATCGGCTCGGAGGGCACCCTCGGGAGTCATCACCGAGGCCTGGATGCGACTGCAGGACCGCCCGGTGCACAAGGCCACCGCATCGGTCCGCTTCGCCACCATGGCCGCCGGCGTCGCCGCGTGCCGCGCCCTCGGGCAGTCCGGCCTGGAACCCACCAACTGCCGGCTCCTCGACCCCGGCGAGGCCGCGGCCAACGCCGGCGGCGACGGGCGAGGCCATCCTCGTCCTCGGCTTCGAGTCCGCCCACCACCCCGTCGACGCCGACATCGACGAGGCCCTCACCGTCTGCGCCGACCACCGCGGGGTCGTGGTCGGCGCCGTCAGCCGTTCCAGCATCCGCGACGGTGGCAGCGCGCCGGCCGGCGCGGCAGAGGCGTGGCGCTCGTCGTTCCTGCGCGCCCCCTACCTGCGCGACGCGATGGTGGCCCTCGGCTGCATCGCCGAGACGTTCGAGACCGCGGTCACCTGGGACCGCTTCGAGGAGCTGCACCACGGGGTCGTCGACGCCACCGAGGCCGCGCTGGCCGAGGTCTGCGGCGGCGGCACCGTGACCTGTCGCTTCACCCACGTCTACCCGGACGGGGTGGCGCCCTACTTCACCGTCCTGGCCCCCAGCACCCACGGCGAGCAGCTCCGGATGTGGGACGAGGTCAAGGCCGCGGCCGCCGAGGCGATCCTGGCCGCCGGCGGCACCATCACCCACCACCACGCCGTCGGCCGGGACCACCGGCCCTGGTACGACCGCCAGCGACCGGACCTGTTCGCCCTCGCCCTGGGGGCGGCCAAGTCGACGCTGGATCCCTCCGGCATCCTGAACCCCGGGGTCCTGATCGACCCCGCCTGAGGCCCACTCCCCCGCCCCGAAGTCGTCTGACGGCCACGGACCGGGGCGCTACCCTGTCATCGTGACAGTCGTTCGGCCATCGAAAGATTTGACTGGCGAACCACCGTCGGGACCCCGTCCCGGGAGCCTGGGCGCAGCCCTCCGCCACCAGCCCTTCCGCCGGGTCTGGCTGGGCAGCCTCGCCTCCAACATCGGCACGTGGATGCAGAACATCGTCCTGGGGGTGCTGGCGTACCAGCTCACCGGTGAGGCGTGGTTCATCGGCGTCATCACCTTCGCCCAGCTCGGCCCGATGCTGATCCTGTCCCCCATCGGCGGGGCCGTGGCCGACCGCGTCAACCGCCGGGTCCTGATGGTGAGCATCGCCGCCACCCAGACCGTCCTCTCCCTCGCCCTCGCCGCGGTCGCCCTGGCCGACACCCCCAACCGGGTGGCGCTGGTGCTCCTGGTGTTCGGCATCGGCGTGGGCGGCGCACTCAACGGACCCGCGGCCGCGGCCACGCTGCCGGCCCTGGTGGGTCGCCAGGACCTGCAGGGCGCCGTGGCGCTCAACTCGGCGGCCATGAACGCCAGCCGGGTGGCCGGGCCCATCCTGGGCGGACTCGTCCTGGAGCTGGGCGGGGCGTCGCTGGTGTTCGCCGTGAACGCCGCCACCTACCTGTTCGTGATCTGGGCCGTGGCCACCGTGCACGCCGACTTCTCCCCCAAGGGCCGCAGGGGCACCACGCCCCTGCAGCAGATCCGGGAGGGACTGCGGGCCGCCCACGCCGACCGGGTGGTGGAACGGGTGCTCGTCACCATCGCGGTGTTCTCGCTCTGCTCGCTCGTGTTCATCTACCAGATGCCCCTCATCGCCGAGGAGCGCTTCGGCCTCAGCGGCCTGGCGTACACGCTGCTGTTCGCCGGCTTCGCACTGGGCGCCGCCCTCGGCGCCCTGTCGATGGGCTCCTGGTTCGCCAACGTCGAGCGGGCCACCATGACCCGGGGCGGGCTCCTGGTCTTCGCCGCCGCGCTGGCCGCCTTCGCCCTGACCACGCTGCCCGCCGTGGCCTATCCCGCCATGTTCGTGACCGGCGGCGCCTACTTCGTGATCGTGACCGCGCTCTCCACCACGCTGCAGATGCGGGTCCACGACGACGTGCGGGGCCGCGTCATGGGCCTGTGGATGATGGGCTGGGCCGGCCTGGTCCCGGTGGGCGGGCTCATCGCCGGGCCGGTCATCGACGCCATCGGCTTCGTGCCGGTGCTGCTGTTCGGCGCCGCCGTCGCGCTGGTGCTGGCCCTGGTGGTCAACCTGCGCGAGCCGGACCTCCGGGCCGTCGGCGCGGCCTGAGCATCAGTCCCCGGCCAGGCCGTGGGCCACGCGCTCCAGGCCGGCCACCCGGCTGGCCTTCACCAGCACCGCCACGCCGGCCCCGGGGTCGCCCAGCTCCGCCAGCGCCGCGTCCGCGTCGGGCACGCTGCGCCGGCCGTACAGGTCGGTGCCCACCGCCAGCAGCTCGATGCCGAGCTCGTCGGCCAACGCCGCCACCGCCCGGTGGTCCCGGGACTCGGTCTCGCCCAACTCTGCCATGTAGCCCAGGACCGCGATCCGGCGGGAGCCGGGCAGGGAGGCCAGCGCCCGCAGCGCGGCAGCCATGGAGGTGGGGCTGGCGTTGTAGGCGTCGTTCAGCACGATCGTCCCGGATGGCGACCGCACCAGGTCCATGCGCCAGGCCGACACCGAGGGCGCGGCCAGGCCCGCCGCCACCGCCTCGATCGGCACACCCAACCAGAGCCCCGCCGCGGACGCCGCCAGCGCGTTCGACACGTTGTGCAGGCCCCGCACCCCCAGGCGGGTCGTCACGGTGCCCCACGGCGAGCGGATGGTGCAGGTGGGATGCAGCTCGTCGTCGATGGTGACGTCGGTGGCGGTGACGTCCGGGAGGGGCCCTCCCCGCCGAGGCCGAAGGTCAGCACCGAGGCCGGGGTGTGCGATGCCATGGCCAGCACCCGTGCGTCGTCCGCGTTCAGGACGGCCACGCCGTCACGCGGGCAGGGCCTCCACCAACTCCCGCTTGGCCACCATGATCTGGTCCAGGCCGCCCATGTGCTCCACGTGGACCGGTGCCACGGCCAGCTCGACGCCCACGGTGGGGCGGGCCATGGAGCACAGCACGTCGATGTGGCCGTGGCCGCGGGCCCCCATCTCCACCACCGACACCTCGGTGTCGGCCGCCGCGTTCGCCAGCGTGAGCGGCACGCCCGAGCTCGTTGTTGAACGAGCCCTCCGACGCCGCGGTCACGAACCGCTCGGCCAGGACGGAGGCCAGCAGGTCCTTGGCGCTGGTCTTGCCCACCGACCCGGTGATCCCGACCACCCGGTCGGGCAGCCGACGGCGGGCCACGCCGGCCAGGCGGATGAGGGCACGGGCGACGTCGGGCACGACCACGGAGGTGGTGGCGGGCCCGGGGTGCTCCACCAGGCAGGCCGGCGACCCCTCCGCGACGGCGACCGGCACGAAGTCGTGGCCGTCCCGCTCCCCCCGGACCGCGGCGAACAGCTGGCCGGGACGGAGCCGGCGGGTGTCGATGCCCACGCCGTCCACGGTGACGTCCGGGCCATGGAGCCGGCCGCCCAGATCCGCGGCCAGGGAGGACGTGGTGAACCTCATGGGTCCGGATTCTCACACGCCTGGGGTGCCTACACTCGCCATCCATGGATGCCGTGCCGCCCGAGACCCCCCTGCCGCCCCGCATCCGGCTGGTGGTGCTGTTCGGCGGGCGGTCGGCCGAGCACGACGTCAGCTGCGTGTCGGCGAGCCACGTGCTGCGGGCGGTGGACCCGGACCGCTACGACATCGTGCCCATCGGCATCACCCGCGAGGGCCGGTGGGTGCTGGCCGAACAGGCCGCCGAGCTGCTGGGGCGAGGACTGGTGGCGGAGCTCCCGGGGTCCATCCCCACCGCGGGACCGGACGTCGACCCCCTCCCCACCCTGACCGAGCGCCCCCTGGGCGTGCGTCCCGGCGATGACGCGGTCCCCACCGTGGTGCTCCCGATCCTGCACGGCCCCAACGGCGAGGACGGCACGGTGCAGGGGCTCCTGGAACTGGCCGGGCTGCCCTACGTCGGTGCCGGGGTCCTGGGCTCGTCGGTCGCCATGGACAAGGCCATGGCCAAGACCGTCCTGGACGCCCATGGGCTGCCCCAGACCCGGTGGCGGGCCCTCGACCGGTCCGGGGCCGCCGCCCCCGGCCTGGCCGCGGAGCTGCTGGAGGACCTGGGGCCGGTCGTGTTCGTGAAGCCGGCCAACATGGGGTCCTCCATCGGGGTCTCCCGGGCCACCGACGCCACCACCCTGCGGGAGGCGCTGGACCTGGCGTTCGCCTACGACGAGCTGGTCGTGGTGGAGGAGGGGGTCGTCGCCCGGGAGCTGGAGTGCGGGATCCTGGGCAACGGGTCACCCCGGGCCTCGGTGGTGGGCGAGATCGTCCCTGCCGCGGACTTCTACGACTACGAGGACAAGTACGCCGACGGCGCGGCCAAGACGGTGGTGCCGGCCGACCTGCCCGAGGGGGTGGCGGACGAGGTCCGGGACCTGGCCCTGCGCACCTTCCGTGCCCTGCGGGCCGAGGGCATGGCCCGGGTCGACATCTTCTGGGAGGAGTCCCGGGACGGCGGACCGGCCCGGGGGGCGCTGGTGAACGAGATCAACACCATCCCGGGGTTCACGCCCATCTCCATGTACCCGATGCTGTGGCAGGCCTCCGGGCTGTCGTACCCGGCGCTGGTGGACGAGCTGGTCCGCCTGGCGCTGGAACGCCACGGCCGGCGCAGCGGGCGGTCGGTGGAGCACCGTCCGGGCCGGGCGGGCTGAGCCCGCTGCACGGCGCACACCCCGCCCAGTCAGGTCGGGGCGGGAACACTTGCTAGACAGGGGCACCGTGATCACCGACGCCCTGGCCGGCAAGCGCATCTTCGTCACCGGCGCCACGGGATTCGTGGGCACCGCACTGGTGGAGCGCCTGTTGCGCACCATCCCCGAGGTGGAGCTCGCCCTCCTGGTGCGCGACGGCCGGCGCTCCGACGCCCAGCGGCGCCTCCAGCGGGAGATCCTGCGCAACGACTGCTTCGACCGGCTCCGCTCCGAGCTCGGTCCGGACGGCTTCGCCGCGGCGTGCGGGCGGGTCCGGGCCGTGGCCGGCGACGTCTCCACCGACGGACTGGGACTGGACGGCGACGGCAGGGTCGCTCTGGCCCAGTCCGACGTGGTCATCCACTCCGCCGCCTCCGTGGCGTTCGACTCGCCCCTGGACCGGGCCGTCGAGGTCAACCTGATGGGCCCGGTGCGCCTGGTGGAGACCCTGGCCGACCTGGGCGTCGCCCCCCATCTGGTGTCGGTCAGCACCTGCTACGTGGCCGGCAACCGCCGGGGCTCGGCCCCGGAGGAACCCGTGGAGGCCAACCCGTTCTCCGCCGGTCTGGACTGGCGGGCCGAGGTGGCCGCGGCACGTCGGTCCCGGGCCGACACCGACGCCCGCAGCCGGGACCCCGAGCGCCTGGCCGAGTTCCGGTCCCGGGCCCGGGCCGAGCTGGGACCCGCCGGTGGGCCGCTCCTGGCCGAGCGCACCGAGTCCCTGCGCCGGGACTGGGTGCACGACCACATGGTGGAGCTGGGCCGCTCCCGGGCCTCCTCGGTGGGTTGGCCCGACGCCTACGCCTTCACCAAGGCCCTGGGCGAGGTGGCCCTGGGCCAGCGCCGGGGCGACGTGCCGGTCAGCATCGTGCGGCCCTCCATCATCGAGTCGGCCCTGGCCGAGCCCCGGCCGGGATGGATCCGGGGCTTCCGCATGGCGGAGCCGATCATCCTCTCCTACGCCCGCGGCCTGCTCCGGGAGTTCCCCGGCGTGCCCGAGGGTGTGGTCGACGTCATCCCGGTGGACCTGGTGGTGGCCGCCATCATCGCCACCGCGGCCCAGCCCCCGCCGCAGGGCCCGCCCGACGATCGTGCAGGTGGCCACCGGCGCCGCCAACCCCCTGCGCTACCAGCGCCTGGTGGACCGGACCCGCGAGTGGTTCACCGAGCACCCCCTCTACGACCGCAACGGCCAGCCCATCGTGGTGCCGGACTGGTCCTTCCCGGGCCGGGGCCGGGTGGAGGGCCAGCTCCGACGGGCCACCGCGGTGCTGGGCCGCACGGAACGGGTGGTGGCCTCGCTGCCGTTGCGGGGCCGGGCCGCCCAGTGGGGGGCCCAGCTGGAGGAACGACGGGAGCAGGCCGACCGCGCCCTGACCTACGTGGAGCTGTACGGCGCCTACACCGAGTGCGAGGCCGTCTACGGCGTGGGCAACCTGCTGGCGCTGGACGCGGCCATGGACGACGAGGAACGCCGGCAGTTCTGCCTGGACCCACGGGTCATCGACTGGGACTCCTACATCACCGGGACCCACCTGCCATCGGTGGTGGAGCACGGCCGGGCCCGGTCCCAGCCGACCCGGCGCAACGCGGACGCCCGCAGGGACCGGCTGCGGGGCCAGGTGCTCTCCGCCGACCGGCAACTGGTGGCCTTCGACCTGGAGAACACCCTCATCGCCTCCAACGTGGTCGCGTCGTACTCGTGGTTGGCCACGCGTCGCCTGGGAGGGGCGGACCGGGCCCGGTTCGTGCTGCGCACGCTGGCCGAGGCGCCCGGGCTGCTGGCCCAGGACCGCAAGGACCGGTCCGACTTCCTGCGGGCCTTCTACCGCCGCTACGAGGGCGCCCCCCTGGCCGAGGTGCAGGCCGACGCCCGGGAGGCCTTCAGCGACCTGCTCCTCACCCGCTCCTTCCCGGACGCGGTGCGCCGCGTGCGGGAGCACCGTGCCCTGGGCCACCGGACCGTCCTCATCACCGGCGCCCTGGACGTGGTCATCGAACCGCTCCGACCGCTGTTCGACCACGTGGTGTGCGCCCGGCTCGGCACCACGGTGGACGACGACGGCGAGGTGGTGCTCACCGGCCAGCTGGAGGAGGTCCCGCCCACGGCGGAGGCCCGGGCCCGCATCCTGGTCGACCTGTGCCGGGAACACGGCCTGGACCCGGCCGAGTCGGTGGCCTACGCGGACTCGTCGTCGGACCTGCCGATGCTGGAGGCCGTCGGGTTCCCGGTGGCGGTCAACCCCGAACCCCGCCTGGCGTCCATCGCCCGACGGCGGGGCTGGCTGGTGGAGGACTTCGGGACCTCCCCCGGGTTCCGTCACCGCCTCCTGCCGCTGGCCCCGACGTGGCGCAACACCCCGGCCGGCCGTGTCGTCGACCCCGTGGACGGGACCACACCGTGAGGGCGCTGCAGTACGACCGTGACGTGGTGCGGTTCGGCGCGGCCCGGGTGGCCGGCTCGCTGCGGCCGGGAGCGGGGGCCCGGATCGGCCCGCTGGCGCTGGCCGACGACGATCCGCCGGACCTGCCCGGCCCGGACTGGGTGCGGATCCGGCCCCTGCTGGCCGGCATCTGCGGCTCCGACCTGGCCACCGTGGACGGCAGGTCGTCGCGGTGGTTCGAGCCCATCGTGTCGTTCCCGTTCGTGCCCGGCCACGAGGTCGTGGCGGAGGATCCCGACGGCGCCCGGGTCGTGCTCGAGCCCGTCCTGGGCTGCGTGGCCCGGGGGATCTCGCCGGTGTGCCCCGCCTGCGCCACCGGCCACCTGGGCAACTGCGAGCACCTGGCCCACGGAGCGCTGGCCGCCGGCCTGCAGTCCGGCTACTGCTGCGACACCGGCGGCGGGTGGTCCACCGAGATGGTGGCGCACCCCAGCCAGCTCCACGCCGTGCCCGACGACCTGGACGACCGGGCCGCGGTCATGGTCGAGCCCACTGCGTGCGCGGTCCACGCCGCGCTGGCCGCAGGGGTCGGCCCCGACGACGTGGTCGTCGTCCTGGGTGCCGGCACCCTGGGCCTGCTCACCGTGGCCGCGCTCGCCCGCTGGACCCCACCGGGCCGCCTGGTGGTGGGGGCCAAGCACGACCACCAACGGCGGTGGGCCCGCGCCCTGGGGCCGGAGCACACCGTGGTGGTGGACCCCGACGAGGTGGCCCGCGCCGTGCGACGCAGCACCGGCACCAAGGCGCTGGGCCCACCCGACCGCCTGACCGGCGGTGCCGACGTCGTGATCGACTGCGTCGGCTCGGCCGAGAGCCTGGCCACCGCGCTGGCCGTCACCCGGCCCCGGGGCCGCACCGTGCTGGTGGGGATGCCCGGCGTGCAGCGGGTGGACCTGACCCCCCTGTGGCAGCGGGAGATCCAGCTGGCCGGCGCCTACGCCTACGGCACCGAGACCGTCGACGGCGCGGCGGTGCGCACCTTCGAGCTGGCCGCAGAGCTGGTGGCCGCGGCCGACCTGGGCCGACTGGTGACCGCGACCTACCCCCTGGACCGCTACACGGACGCCCTGGCCCATGCCGCGGCCGCCGGGTCCCGCGGCGCGGTGAAGATCGCCTTCGACCTCCGTGACCGTCCCGATCGACAGAAGAGAGCACGACGTTGAGCCCCTCCCACCCGCCGTCCCGCCGGGACGCGACCCGACGACGCACCGACCGGCCCACGCCGCGCCCCGGCCTCGTCCTGGACGTGGACCGCTCCACCCCGCCGGTGCTGTTCCACCACGGCGAGCAGCTCCGCCTGGAGCGCCTTCCCGCCGACCGCAGCAGGATCATCTACCCGCCCGAGCCGCTGCCGGGCCTGGCCCACCCCGACGCGGCCATCCGCCACGCCCTGCTGGAACCGGTCGACGAGGACCCGCTGCCCAGCCTGCTGTTCCCGGGCATGAAGCTGACCATCGCCTTCGACGACATCTCCCTGCCGCTGCCCCAGATGCGCCGGCCCGACATCCGCCAGCGGGTGATCGAGGCCGTCCTGGACCTGGCCGCGGAGGCGGGCGTGGACGACGTGCACCTGATCGCGGCCCTGGCCCTGCACCGTCGCATGACCGAGGACGAGCTGCGCCACTGCCTGGGCGACCGCATCTACGACGCGTTCGCGCCCCGGGGCCAGCTGTACAACCACGACGCCGAGGACCCCGACGGGATGACGCTGATCGGCGAGACCCGCCACGGCGAGGAGGTCCAGATCTCCACCCGGGCGGCCCGGTCGGACCTGATCGTCTACGTCAACATCAACCTGGTGGCCATGGACGGGGGCTGGAAGTCCACCGCCACCGGGCTGTCCGGCTACCAGGCGCTGCGCCACCACCACAACGTCGCCACCATGCGGGCGTCGAAGTCGTTCATGGACCAGGACAACTCCGAGCTCCACAAGCGCAACTGGCGCCAGGGCGAGGTGCTGCGCGACGCCGGCATCAAGGTGTTCCAGATCGAGACCACCGTGAACAACGACCTGTACGGCGACGGCCCGCTGTCGGTCCTGGCCAAGCGGGAGTGGGAGTGGACCACCAGGGACCGGGCCACGTTCATGGCGGCCAAGGCCGGGCTGGACCGCCTCTCCCCCGCCAACCGGCGCCGGATCCTGCACGGCTGGCGCGCCCCGTACGCCATGACGTCGGTCCAGGCCGGCGAGGTGGAGGCCGTGCACAAGCTCACCACCGCGGCGGTGTACGACCAGCAGCTGGTACCGGTGGAGGGACAGACCGACGTGCTGGCCCTGGGACTGCCCTACATCTGCCCCTACAACGTGAACTCGATCATGAACCCGATCCTGGTCATGTGCCTGGGCCTGGGGTACTTCTTCAACCTGTACAAGGGGCGGCCGCTGGTGCGGGAGGGTGGCGTGCTGATCATGAGCCACCCCACCACGCCGGACTTCCACCCGGTGCACCACCCGTCGTACATCGACTTCTTCGAGGAGGTCCTGGCCGACACCACCGACCCGATCGAGATGGAGCAGCGCTACGAGCGCAGGTTCGCCGAGGACGACTGGTACCGCCACCTGTACCGGACCAGCTACGCGTACCACGGCGTGCACCCGTTCTACATGTGGTACTGGGGCAGCCACGCCCTGGAGCACCTCGGTGGCGTGGTGGTGGTGGGCGGTGACCCGGCCACGGTGCGGCGGCTGGGCTTCCGTCCCGCGTCCACCATGGCCGACGCCCTGGAGATCGCATCGGACGTGGTCGGCCCCCGGCCCACCATCACGTACTTCAAGAACCCGCCCCTGGCCATGGCGGACGTGACGTGACGGCGGTGGCGCCGTGAGGATCCCGGACCCGGTGGCACGGGTGCGGTCGGCCGGGTTCCCGTGGACCGCGGCGCCCACACCCGCGGCGGTGGATCCGCCGGTCGTGCCCGACACCCTGGGCGACCGCTACGACACCGAGTGGGCCCGCCGGCCGGTGGCCCGCTGGAGCCGCCGGGCCGCGCTGGACACGGCCGGGCGCGCCGCCTGCGCGGTGTTGTGCCGGCCGGAGGTCCGCAACCTGGACCGGCTGGAGGACCTGGACGGGCCCGCCGTGTTCGTGGCCAACCACCACAGCCACCTGGACACCACGCTCCTGCTCACCTCGCTCCCGCTGCCGTGGCGCAACGAGATGGTGGTGGCCGCCGCCGCGGACTACTTCTTCGACACCCGGCCCAAGGCCGCACTGGCCGCATGGGCCTACGGTGCGGTCCCGATGGAACGCCAGAAGGTGAGCCGACGTTCCGCCGACACGTCGGCCGCCCTGATCGACGACGGGTGGTCGCTGCTCATCTTCCCGGAGGGCGGACGCAGCCCCGACGGGTGGGGCCAGCCCCACAAGGGGGGCGCCGCCTACCTCGGCGTCCGCTGCGGCGTGCCGGTGGTCCCGGTGCACCTGGACGGCACCGGCCGGGTGCTGCCCCGGGGTGCCACCGTGCCCCGGCCCCAGCGGGTGGTCGTGAACGTCGGCGCTCCCCTGCGCCCGGCCGACGGAGAGGACGCACGCCGCTTCGCGGTGCGCCTGGAGCGGATGATCGCCGAACTGGCCGACGAGACATCCGGTGACTGGTGGACCGCCCGGCGGCGGGCCCATGCCGGCGACACCCCGCCGCTGCAGGGCCCGGACGACGGCTGGCGGCGGGACTGGCGCTCGCCGGACCGCCAGCCCCGGCTCAGCGACAGCGGTCCGCGATGGGGGCCCGGCAGAAGACGGTGAAGCCGTCGGCCGACATGGCCTTGTACCACCCGTCGTCGCGGGAGAGCTCCTTGGCCAACGGCGCCTTGGAGGACCACACCACCACGTCGGGATCGGCCCGCTCCAGCGCGTCCTGCCAGCCGTCGCGGCGGTAGAACATGGCCAGGTAGTCCAGGACGTTGTCCACCCCGGCCCGGTCGTCCACGAAGGTGTTGGCCTCGGGACCGAACCGCCACTCCAGGTAGTTGCCCACGTAGTCGTGCGACGCCACCCGGACGTCGGGCCGGGCCACCAGGCCCCGCTCGTCCAGCCAGTCCACGGCGTCGCGGGGGTAGCGCTCCAGGTCGTAGCCGGGGCCCACCACCGACCACACCAGCGCGCCGGCCAGCAGCACCGCTCCCACCCCCCGGACCACCCGCGCCGATCGGCCGGTCGGACAGCGCAGCGTCCCGACACCGTCCAGGCCCTGGGCGGCCAGGCCCACCACGCTGATGGCCGCGATGGGCATGAGCCGGCCGGCCGAGAGCCCCATGGCCACCAGGACCACCACCCCCAGCCCCGACACCACCGAGCGCCGGCGCACGGCGCCGTAGAGGCCGGCCACGCCCATGGCCACGAGCGCCCAGGTCAACGGGTGGTCCCAGCCCGCGGGCGCCCATTCCAGGTAGGCCGACAGGGCCTGGCGGGCCCGGTCGTCGCCGAACTGGTCCAGCGGCAGCAGGACCAGGCCCATCGGCTCCGGGTACAGCAGGCCCCCCACGGCCACCCCGAGCGCGGCCGTGCCGACATCGGCCCACCGCCGCAGGTCGACCCGGCGGGTGTCCACCGCCTCGCACGCCGCGAAGAGGCCCAGCACCGCCAGCCCGTACATCCAGGAGCCGTGCACGTTGACCCAGGTGGCGAAGATGGGGACCATCCACCACGCGGACCGGTGCTCCCGCCAGACCAGGATGGCGACGGCCAGGAGCAGGAACCCGGGCAGGTGGGGCCGGGAGTTCAGGAACGGCATCAGCGACAGGCTGGCCAGCGCGGCCGGCACCGCCACCGAGAGCAGGTGCTGGCGCGGATCGGTGATCCGCCGGCCCCTGTCGTCCACCGGACGGGTGAGCCGCACGATCACCGCTCCCAGCGCCGCGGCCAGCACCACGGTGACGATCCGGATGCCGGGTGCGCCCGCCACCCGGTCGGCCAGGCCCACCACGCCCGACCACCACCAGCTGGGGATCGGGAACTCGGTCGTCGAGTACAGGAACGGGTTGGTGGACGGGAACCCGTCCTCCAGCAGCACCCGGCCCGTGGCCAGGTGGGTCAGGAAGCTGTTGTCGGAGATGGGACGGGCCGCCACCAGGCCCACCAGGCCGGCCAGGAGGAGGCCGAGCCCGTCGGACGGTCCACGGGTGGGGCCGGACGCCTGCCGCCCGGTGTCCTGGACCGGGGCCGAGGTGTCGGGGCCGGCCAGGGCCGTCATGTCAGAGGCTTTCGCGGATGTTCAGGATGGCGGGTCCGAGCACGACCACGAACAGGGCGGGGAAGATGCAGAACACCATCGGGATCAGCATCTTGACCGGCGCCTTCTGGGCCCGTTCCTGGGCCAGCTGGCGACGCTTGATGCGCATCTCCTCGGCCTGCGAGCGCAGCACGCGGCCGATGGACACACCGAAGGTGTCGGCCTGGATGATGGCCATCACGAACGACCGCAGCTCCGGCACGTTGCAGCGCTCGTCCATGGCCCGCAGGGCGTCGGACCGGGCGGCTCCGGCCCGGGTCTCACCGAGCATCCGGGAGAACTCGTCGGTGAGCGGTCCGGGAACCGAGTTGATGACCCGGTCCAGCGCCTGCTCGAAGCCCAGGCCGGCCTCGACGGAGATGACCAGCAGGTCCAGCACGTCCGGCAGGCCGATCTGCATGGCGTGCTGGCGGGCCTCCACCTTGCGGTTCAGCCACGAGTCGGGCCCGAGCATGAGGATCAGGATCACCACGCCGGGCAGGGCCAGGCGCAGCATCCCCTGCATGCCCAGGATGTTGAACACGAACAGCAGGAGGAACGCCAGCGCCGCCAGCACCACCGTGACCACCCGGAACGCCATGAAGCGGTCCACCGCGGTCTGGTCCGGCATGCCGGCGTAGACGAACTTCTGCTTCACCTTGTCCACGTAGCCCACCGGGGTGAGCCGTCGACCCAGGTTGGTCATCCCCTCCATGAGGGGCTGGACCGCCCGCTCCTTGAGCGGGTTGAGCATCTGCTTGTCGCGTTCGTTCTCGACCTCGTAGCCGTCGAGCTGGCGGAGCGTCTCGCGCACCACCTGTCGCTCGTCGAGCTGGGCCAGCACCGTGAAGACCACGGCGCCGACGGCGCCCGCGATCAGCAGGGAGGAGATCAGGAGCATCGGTGACATCGCCTCATACCTCGATCGTGATGATCTTCTTCATCCATGCGAACCCGATCAGCATGGAGACGGCGGCCAGGCCCAACAGCGTGTAGCCCAACCCGGGACTGAACAGGGCGCTGATGTACTCGGGGTTCATCACCCACATCACCACGCCCAGGCCGGGGGGCAGCAGGCCCAGGACCACGGCGCTGACGCGGCCCTCCGCGGTGAGGGTGGCCACGTCGCGGCGCAGGCGTTCCCGCTGCGTCATCGTGTCGGCCACGGTGAGCAGGAGCTCGGCCAGGTTGCCGCCGACCTCGCGCTGGATCCGGATGGCCATGACCGCCCAGGCGAAGTCGTCGGACTCCATCCGGTCGGCGACGGAGTCGAGCGCCTCGTCGAGGGGACGACCCAGGCGGTTCTCGGTGACCACCCGGCGGAGCTCGCGACCCATGGGATCGTCGATCTCACGGGACACGGCCTCGAAGCCCTGCCCGATCGAGTAGCCGGCCCGCAGCGTGCCCGCCATCAGGGACAGCATGTCCGGCAGCTGGCCCACGAAGGCCTTCTGGCGCTTGCGGATGCGGAAGCTCAGCGAGGGCCCGGGGCAGGAAGACCGCCACCAGCACGGCCACCAGGGCCATGATCGGGCTGCGGGTCATGGCCAGCACCAGGACGCCCAGCAGGACGCCACCGACCGCGGCGAAGAACAGGGCCTCGGCCGCCCGCAGCGGGAGGTTGGCCCGCTCCAGGTCGGCCTCGAGCTTCTCCAGGATGCCCCGGCGTTCGGCCATGTCCCCGGTGAAGTCCACCGCCCGCTTCAGGATGGGGACCGTGACCCCGGTCTCCGCGTGCCTCGTCCCCGTCGGCGTTCTCGCCGTAGGGGTCCTCGTAGTGCTTGAGCCGGCGAACCAGGTTGTCGTCGTCGGGCAGGATCATGGTGAGCAGGGTCCAGACCGCCAGCACCACCGCGGCGACCCCCAACAGCACGATCAACCAGATGAACCAGGAGCTGGACGTCAGCCCGTCGAGAAAGCCACCGTCCGCTGCCACCGAGGGAGCCAGATTGGCGGCGCCGGCGCGGACCGCTCCCGGTGCGTACTCCACCGTGGTGGAGGCCTTGCCGCTGGCCAGGGTCAGCTCCTGGGTCTTCGCGTTGCCGGCCGGGGCGGAGAAGGTGGTGCGGAAGCGGCCCGCCAGCTGGTCGGCGACCTGCTCGAACCCCTTGTCCAGGTCCTCCTCGGAGACCACCTCGAGCGAGCTGCCGCCCAGGGTGGCGACCATCTCCACCACGGCCTCGACGTCCGCACCGCGCTGCATGTAGACGGCGTCCAACTCGGCGCCGGCCTGGCGCATGGCCGTCTCGGCCCGGGCCGGTGTGGCGCTCGAGATGCCGTTGGGGGCGGCGGTGAAGAGCACCACCACCTTGTCCGCGGTCATCGGAGCGGTCGTCGTCGAGGAGGTTGGCGGCGTCGACCAGGCCGTCCCAGGTGGCCGACTGGCCCGAGGGGTCGACGCTGTCGAGCGCGTTGGTGATCTGTGCCGCGGAGGCGGTGAGCCCGGTCTCCACCGAGGCACCGCCGCCGGTGGTGACCAGCGCCATCCGGCTGACCACGCCCGCGCCCGGCAGCAGCGGGGCGAGGGCCTCCTTGGAGAGCTGCACCGTGGCGTTGCCGAGGGCGACCGAGTTGTCCAGCACCACGACGGCGTCGAGGGGAACGCCGTCGGCTCCCACCGTGGTCGAGTCGACCTTCTTGCCGTCGACGGTGGCCGTGATGCCGGTGGGGTCACCGTTGAGGATCGTCCCCGATGCCACCGCCTGGTCACCGGTGGCGTCCACCTGGTGCACCGCGATGGCGGTGTCGTCCTTCTTCGCCCCGGCCGCGCCGGCCGAGCCGGACGCCAGCCCGGCCGCGCCGACCAGGACCAGGGTGACCGTCAGCCCCGCCCACAGGGCGAGGCCCCGGTGGCGAAGGCCACGACGGACCCCCGGGCGCGTCGTTCGATGGGTTCCCAACCCGCCAACCCGTGCCGTCACGGCCGGTTCACCGCCTTGCGACCACCATCGGGCGAGAAGACCTCCGGGCCGAGGCGGATGCCCTGGTCGGCCAGCTTCTCGGAGAACTTCGGGCGGACGCCGGTGGCCTGGAGCTGGCCGCGGTAGCGGCCGTTCTCGTCCACGCCGGCGGCGAAGTCGAACAGGAAGATGTCCTGGAGGGTGATCACGTCGCCCTCCATGCCCTGCACCTCGGTGATGTGGGTCACCCGGCGGGTGCCGTCCCGGAGCCGGGACAGCTGGACGATCACGTCGATGGCGGAGGCCATCTGCTCCCGGATGGCCCGGACCGGCAGGTCGAAGCCCGCCATCAGGACCAGGGTCTCCAGACGGGCCAGCGTGTCACGGGGGCTGTTGGCGTGCACCGTGGTGAGCGAGCCGTCGTGGCCGGTGTTCATGGCCTGGAGCATGTCCAGGGCCTCGCCGGAACGGCACTCCCCGACCACGATCCGGTCGGGCCGCATGCGCAGGCAGTTCTTGACCAGGTCACGGATGGTGACCTCGCCCCGGCCCTCCACGTTGGGGGGACGGGACTCCATGCACAGCACGTGCTCCTGGTGGAGCTGGAGCTCCTTGGCGTCCTCCACCGTGATGATCCGCTCGTCCTCGGGGATGAAGCTGGACAGCACGTTGAGCATCGTCGTCTTGCCGGTGCCGGTACCGCCGGAGACGATCACGTTCAGCCGGCCCAGGATGCAGGCCTGCAGGAACCGGGCGGCGTGGGCGTTCACCGAGCCGAAGCGGATGAGGTCGTCGATCTGCAGCGGATCGGCCGCGAACTTCCGGATGGTGAGGAAGGGTCCGCCGATGGACAGGGGCGAGATGACGGCGTTGACGCGGGAGCCGTCGGGCAGGCGGGCGTCCACCATGGGCGTGGACTCGTCCACGCGGCGTCCCACCTCGGAGACGATCTTGTCGATCACGCGGCGCACGTGGTCGGTGTCGATGAACCGGACCGCTGCGTCCTTGGTCAGCTTGCCGTTGCGCTCCACGAACACCAGGTCCGGCCCGTTGACCATGACCTCGGTGACGTCCTCGTCCCGCAGCAGCTTGTCGATCGGCCCGTAGCCCAGGATGTCGTCGGAGACGTCCTGGATCAGCTGGGCCTTGTCCGCCGCGGACAGCGGCACCCGCTCGGCGGCCAGCGCGGCATGGAGCTGCTCCAGCACCCGGCGACGCAGGTCCTCCTCCGAGAGGCGCTTGTCGAACAGGATCGGGCCCAGCTCGTCGATGAGCTGCTGGTGGACCCGGTGGCGCAGGTCGGCCAGCGCCGGGTCACGCCGTGGCAGGGGCGCGGCCGGGGGCTGGCCGGCCCCGGGGGGCGTCCCGGGAGCACCGGGGCCTCCCGGGCCCGCGGGGGCACCCGGGGCTCCCGGAGTGCCCGGCTTGCCCGGCTGGCCGGGCTGTCCGCCCTGCTGCTCGTTGATGCGCTGGTACAGCGACACGTCTCACTCCCTCACTTGCGCTTCTTGGACTGTTCCTGGGGCAGGAACCGGTCGGCCAACTGCTGGATCGACTTGGTGACGCCCGACTTGGGGGCGTGCAGGACCACCGGTTCACCCTTGTTGACCGCCTGGGGGACGCAGATGTCGCTCGGGATCAGGATGTCGGCCTTGACCTGGAGCGTCCGCTCCACCTCACCGACGTCGAGCTTCACCTTGCTGTTGGCCCGGTTCAGCACCAGGAGCAGCTTGTCCATCGGGGTGTTGAGCAGCCGCAGGGTCTGCAGGCCGATCTTCACGTTCTTGATGTTGGGGATGTCCATGCCGGCCACCAGCAGCACCCGGTCCGACACCTCGACCAGGCCCAGGACCACGTCGTTGAAGTAGGCCGGGGTGTCCACGATCACGAAGGAGCAGAAGGACCGCAGCATCTCGACGATGGCCACCATCTCCGCCGCACCCACCTGGTCGGCGAAGGCCGGCTCCAGCGGAGCGGGCATGACCCGCAGGCCGGAGGGTTCGTGGGTCACCAGGAGGCTGTCGAGCAGCGGCGGGTCCATGCGGTCCAGGACCGACACGGCGTCGACGATGGTGTGGTGCGGCGTCAGCTTGAGCATCACCGCCACGTCCCCGAACTGCAGGTCCGCGTCCACCAGGCACACCGGCTCGTTGGACCGGCGGGCCAGTTCCACCGCCAGGGAGGTGGCGAGCATCGACTTGCCCGCCCCACCCTTGGTGGAGAACACGGTGATGACCTGGCCGTTGACCGTGGGCGTCACGCCCATGTCGTCCACCGGGGTCACCGGTGCCGGCACCTGCCGCGGACCGGGGAGCCTGGTCCAGGGTCACCGCCACCCGCTGCACGGCCTGCGCCAGGGCGCCGGACTCGCCGGTGAGGGCGAGCACGTCGCGGACGCCGGCCCGCAACGCCTGCTGCAGGAGCTGGGTGGTGAGCTCGTCGACGACCAGGATGCTGGCCATCAGCGGGTACTCCCGCATGATCCGCTCGCTCAGGGCGAGGGACTCCTCGCTGCTGCACGAAGGTCCCATGACCGCGACCACCGGCACGGCGCCGGTGAGTCGGGCGGAGAGCTCCTCCAGGGAGGAGAACGGCGTCACGCCGTCACCCAGCAGCGCCATGATGCGCTCGCGGGTGGGGGCGTGGGCCTCCACCACGGCGACGGAGACGCGGATGGCCGGCTGGGTTGCCGGAGGGGCGCTCATGCCCTCCATCGGGTCCAGGTCGCCAGGGGTCATGGTGAACTCACTCACTGCCCGGTCGTCCCGTCGGCGGTGGCGGGGTAGGGGGACACGCCTTCCTCACCGGGGAGGTTCGGCAGCTGGTTGGTGAACGGCACCGGGATCGGGTCGTAGTCGGGCCGGTTGAGGGTCAGGTACAGGTCCGCCGTCCGCAGGGAGGCCAGGATGGCGGCCTGGGCCGGCGGGAGCTGCACCGTGATGAGGGGCGAGACCGGGATGGTCGGCCGGCGCCTCGGCCGCCGCCGCGGGGTCGGCCGGTTCGGCCGCTGCGGCCACGGGCTGGCCCAGCGACTGGCCCACGGCCATGACCTTGACGTCCTGGAACAGGTAGGACGCCGGGCTGCCCAGCGTCACGTCACCGATGCCCGCGGGTGCGTTGCCCCGCTGCAGGGCACAGTCGCCGCGCGTCGCCACCTTCGGCGGCCGGAGCGGTGCCGTCGACGGCGCAGTACTTGGCCAGGATGTTGATGGAGTCACCGGGCTGGACCAGTCCGGCGACGCCGGCGGCCTCGTCCACGTTGATCGTGATGGCGACGTTGCCCTTGTCCAGGCTGGACGACTTGGAGCCGTTCAGCGCGGTGCTGGGCACGAACATGGAGGTGGTCACCACCTCGCCCCCGCCCAGGTCCAGCGCTGCGACCTGGCCCTTGATGTCGGCGAACCGGCGGACCGGGTTGGCCGGGAGGTCGTCTCGGCGTCGCTTGTCCATGACGATGAGCTTGGAGTCGATGGCCGTGTTGGCCTCCGTGCCCTTGGCGATGGGTCCCGCCACGACCACGACGTCGACCAGTTGGCCGGCCTCGTCCGAGCGGTTCTCCACCCCCCGGACGTAGCTCAAGGTCAGGAACGCGGCGAGGCCCCCGATGACCACTGCTCCGATGAGGATCAACGTTCTGCGTGAACTCACTTTTCTCCGCTCCGTACGCGTAGGGAAAACGCAACGGATGGCACGGACGGGAGCACGACCTCCGACCCGAGGGGTCATCGGCTGCGATCCAGGCGCGGCATCCGCTCCTGATTCACTCGGCCGAAACCCACCCGGGCTTAACAATCCGGCGGATTACGCGGACGAGCCCCGCCCGGAAGGGCGGGGCTCGTCAGGTTCTGCGGGAGAACGGGCTCAGACGGAGCCGTCCTCCTCTGCCGCGGCGGCCACGGCGCCCTCGGCGTCGGCCACCTCCACGGCGGCCTCCTCGGCCGCAGGCTCATCGGCGCCGGCCACGTCCGCGGTCCCGGCCACCGGGTTGCCCTCGGCGTCGAAGCCCTGCTCCGCGTAGTACTGCTCCCAGGCCTCCTGGCCCTCGGTGCTGCCCTCGCCCTCGACCACACCCTCGATCGGCGGCGCACCGATGTAGTTGCCCTCGGAGTCGTAGTTCTGCTCGCCGAAGTGCTCCTGGTACTCCGCAGCCACGATGCCGCCCTCGGCGGCCTGCTTGATGGACAGGCTGATGCGGCGGCGGTCCAGGTCCAGGTCGATGATCTTGACCCACAGCTCCTCGCCGGGGGTGACGACCTGCTCCGGGAGGTCCACGTGGTGCGCGGACATCTCCGAGATGTGGACGAGGCCCTCGATGCCGTCACCCACCTGGATGAACGACCCGAAGGGCACCAGCTTGGTGACACGGCCGTAGACCAGCTCGCCCACCTGGTGGTTGGAGGCGAACTCCTGCCACGGGTCCTGCTGGGTGGCCTTGAGCGACAGCGAGATGCGCTCGCGGTCCAGGTCGACCTCCAGCACCTCCACCTCGACCTCGTCGCCGACGGCGACGACGGAGCCGGGGTGGTCGACGTGCTTCCAGGACAGCTCCGAGACGTGGATGAGGCCGTCCATGCCGCCCAGGTCCACGAAGGCACCGAAGTTGACCACGCTGGAGACCACGCCCTTGCGGCGCTCGCCCGGCTTGAGGTTGGCCAGGAAGTCCTCGCGCTGTTCCTTCTGGGTCTCCTCCAGCCACGCCCGGCGGGAGAGGACCACGTTGTTGCGGTTCTTGTCCAGCTCGATGATCTTGGCCTCCAGGCTGCGGCCCACGTAGGGCTGCAGGTCCCGGACCCGGCGGAGCTCCACCAGGGAGGCGGGCAGGAAGCCGCGCAGGCCGATGTCCAGGATGAGGCCGCCCTTGACGACCTCGATGACCGGACCGGAGACGACGCCTTCCTCTTCCTTGATCTTCTCGATCGTGCCCCAGGCCCGCTCGTACTGGGCCCGCTTCTTGGACAGGATCAGGCGGCCCTCCTTGTCCTCCTTCTGGAGGACGAGGGCCTCGACGGCGTCACCGATGGAGACGACCTCGTTGGGGTCCACCTCGTTGCGGATGGACAGCTCCCGGTTGGGGATGACGCCCTCCGACTTGTAGCCGATGTCCAGGAGCACCTCGTCCCGGTCGACCTTCACCACCGTTCCGGTCACCAGCTGGCCGTCCTCGACGTCCACCATGGTGGCGGCGTAGGCATCGTCCAGCGACATCCCACCGAGGTCGTCCTCGATGATCTGGCGGGGGGTGTACTCGGACTCGCCCATGGTTGCGACCGCAGAATCCTGCGGCTGGGCCTCGGCAGTGGTGTCTGACACGTGGAACTCTTCACTCGTAGGGGATACGGACGACGTTGCGATGGGCGCGACGCGCCCAGCGGAACCGGGAAACGTTACCCGAGTGGGCCCCACCACCGAAAGCCCCGGCCCCTGCTCCGAACTCGTGACGTCTGCTACGGCGGGGCAACCCCGGATGTCACGAGTTCGTGGGGTGGGCCGGAAACGAAACCCCCGGCGGCAGCCGCCTCAGGCCGGGCGGCGGGCCACCAGCAGGAACTCGTGGCTGTCGATGGTGGGGGCGGCCATGGCGTAGCCGCCCGGGGTGACCGACCAGACGTGGTCCACCACCAGACCGGCCCGTTCGCCCACCAGGCGCAGCTCCCGGGGCGTGTAGCAGGTGGTCCACAGCTCGGCGTCGGCCTTGATGCCGTCGTCGTCCATGAGCTCGGTCTGCTCGTGGTTGACCCCGCCCGCGGCGTCGAAGTCGTCGGTGTCCTCCAGCCAGCGCACCTGGAAGTACGACGAGAAGGCCGACACCGCACACCGCCCGCCGGGGCGGAGGGCGGCCCGGATGCCGGCCAGGACCGCTCCGTCGGCGGCCAGGTTCTGGGGGTCGCCCACGTCCGGTGGGCCACCCAGGCCGAAGGCCCCCTGGCACAGCGAGATGGCGGCGTCGAACCCCCCACCCGGGTGCTCCCCGGCGTCGAAGCGGGGATCGCCCACCATGGTCCGGGCATCGGCCCGCTCGAAGGAGGCCAGGTGGCCCAGGCCCTCCCGGTCCGAGACCTCCCATGCCACCTCGATGAAGCGCTCGCTGATGTCCACCCCGACGCAGCCGATGCCCCGGCGGGCCAGCGCCATGGCGTGCCGGCCCGGCCCACAGCCCACGTCGAGCACCCGCATGCCCGGCTCCAGTCCCAGGGTCTCCACCAGGAAGTCGACCTCCTGGTCGGTGCCCTTGGTGAACGAGTACCGCAGGTAGGCGGGACCGAGGTGGTCCGCCACGTCCTCGAACCAGTGCCGGCCCGGGGTGGGACCGCCCTCGTCGTCCGGATGGGTGCCGTCCATGTTCAGCCCTTGGCCGCGGCCCATGAGGGGCCGTGGGAGAGGTTGACCTCCAGCGGGACCCGGAGGTCGAACGCCCCGGACATGGCGAAGCGCACCGCGGCTTCCGCCGGCTCCCGCTCCGCCGGGGGCACCTCCACCAGGACCTCGTCGTGGACCTGCAGGATGAGCCGGCTGTCCAGGCCCCGTTCCTGCAGGGCCGCGTCCAGCCGGACCAGCGCCACCTTGAAGATGTCCGCGGCCAGGCCCTGGATGGGGGCGTTCATGGCCTGGCGCTCCCCCGCCATGCGCACGTTGCGCTGGCCCGAGGACAGCTCGGGGATCTTGCGCCGGCGGCCGAACACCGTCTCGGTGTAGCCGCGGTCGCGGGCCTCCGCCACGGTGCGCTCCATGAAGGCCTTCACGCTGGGGAAGGCCACGAAGTAGGCGTCCAGGATCTCCTGCGCCTCTCCGGTGGGGATGTTGAGGCGCTGGCCCAGGCCGTAGGCCTCCATGCCGTAGGCCAGGCCGTAGGAGACCATCTTGGCCTTGGAGCGCTGCTCGGTGCTCACCGAGGCGGGGTCCACGCCGAAGACGCGGGCCGCGGTGGTGTTGTGGATGTCCTCACCTGCGGTGAACGCCTCGATCAGGCCCGGGTCCTGCGCCAGGTGGGCGATGACGCGCAGCTCGATCTGGTTGTAGTCCGCCACCAGGAACTCGTAGCCCGGAGCGGGCACGAACGCCTCACGGAAGCGCTTGCCCTCCTCCGAGCGCACGGGGATGTTGTGCAGGTTGGGGGCGTCGGAGGACAACCGGCCCGTGCGGGCCACCGTCTGGTTGAAGGTGGCATGGATGCGGCCGTCCGGCGCCACCTCCGCCAGCAGGCCCTCGCCGTAGGTGGATCGGAGCTTCTCCACCTCCCGGTAGCGCAGCAGGTGCTCGATGATGGGGTGCTCGCCCTGCAGCTTCTCCAGTGTGGACTGGTCCGTGGAGTACCCGGTCTTGGTCTTCTTCTGCGGGGTGAGGCCGAGCTTGTCGAACAGGATGGCCCGCAACTGCGGGGTGGAGTTGACGTTGAACTCCTCACCGGCCTCCCCGACGATGGCGGCCCGCTCCGACTCGCACTCCGCGGTCAGCTCGTCGTTGAGCTTGCGGAGCACCTCCACGTCCACGCCCACGCCGAGGTGCTCCATGCGGGCCAGCACCCGCACCAGCGGCACCTCCACCGTGTCGTTCAGGTTGGTCAGCCCCTGGGCGGCCAGCGACTCCGAGAGCGGTGGGACCACCCGGGCCACGGCCAGGGCCTCCCGGCCGATGACCTGGGACGGGTCGACGGCGTCGCCGGTCAGGTCCAACTGTCCCTCCGGGACGTCACCGTCGCCGGCCAGCTCCATGCCCGCATGGCGGCGCAACAGGTCGGTCAGGGAGTAGGCGGTGTCCGCCGGGTCCAACAGGTAGGCGGCCAACTTGGTGTCCAGGGTGAGGCGGGTGAGGTCCAGGCCCAGGTCCAGCAGGGACCGGATGAGCGGCTTGACGTCGTGGCCGACCACGGCCGGCGACCCGCACAGCACCGCGTCCAGGGGCCCGGACGCCGCGGCCAGCACGTCCGCGGGCAGGAACACCACCTCCGCGTCCTCGGCGTGGGCCACCAGGGCCACCCCGGTGAGGGCGCTGCGGCCGGGGGTGCCGGTCCAGCCCGCGGCCACCGACACCGTGTCCAGCGCCGCGAGCGGGCCCAGCAGCGCGGCCGCGTGCGTCGCGTCGGCGGCGACGGTGACCTCCGCCTCCAGGACGGGGGCGTCCTCCACGGCCACGGCCCGGTCCCCGAAGCGGTCCGGGAACGCCTCCGCCAGGCGCGGCACCAGGCTGGGGAACTCCAGGAAGCCGAACAGCTCCAGCACCGCGTCGGTGTCCACCTCTCCCTGCACGAGCTGGTCCGGGTGCAGGTCCAGCGGGGCGTCCCGCACCAGGCGCATGAGCTGCGCATTGGTGCGGGCCTGCTGCTCGTACTCGGCCAGGTTGGCCCGCAGCTTGGGGGTCTGGTCGGCCACGTGGGCGAAGATGCCGTCCAGGTCGCCGTAGGTGGTGACGAGCTTGGCCGCCGTCTTCTCCCCCACGCCGGGCACGCCGGGCAGGTTGTCCGACGGGTCACCCCGCAGGGCGGCGTAGGACACGTACTGGTCGGGGCGGACACCGGTGCGCTCCTGGATGCCGGCCTCGTCGTAGAGGGCGTAGTCCGACACGCCCCGCTTGTTGTAGAGCACCCGGACGTGGGGGTCCCTCACCAGTTGGTAGCTGTCCCGGTCACCGGTGACGATGATGACGTCGTCACCGTCCCCGACGGCCCGCTCCGCCAGGGTGGCGATCACGTCGTCGGCCTCGAAGCCGACCAGCTCCACGATGGGGAGCTGCAGCGTCTCCACCACCTGGCGGACCAGGCCCATCTGCTCCCGCAGGATGTCCGGGGCGGACTCCCGGTTGGCCTTGTAGGTCTCCACCTGGCGGTGGCGGAAGGTGGGCTCGGGGCGGTCGAAGGTGACGATGACCCGGTCCGGCCGGTGGTCGCGCACCAGGTTGAGCAGCATCGAGGTGAACCCGAACACGGCGTTGGTGACCTGGCCGGAGGCCGTCATCAGGTCGGTGGGCAGGGCGAAGAAGGCTCGGTAGGTGAGCGAGTTCCCGTCGATGAGCATCACGGTCGGCACGGACCGGAGCGTACTGCCGGGGCGGGACGGCCTCAGGGGGTGAGCGTCCCGGCCAGGATCTCCTGGGCCACGTCCCGCATGGGGCGCCGGTTCGCCATGGCGGTCTTCTGGACGAAGTCGAACGCCGCCTGCTCGCTCAGGCCGTGGGTGTCCATCAGCTTTCCCTTGGCCCGGTCCACCAGCTTGCGGGACTCCAGTCGCTCCTCCGCCCCGACGGCCTGGTCCACCAGGGCCTGTTCGGACCGGAACCGGGCGATGGCGACCTCGATGGCGGGCACCAGGTCGTGGCGCTCGAACGGCTTGACGACGTAGCCGTGGACGCCGGCGTCGCCCGCCTCCTCGATCAGCTCGCGCTGGGAGAAGGCGGTCACCAGCACCACGGCGGCCAGGCGGTCACCGGAGATCTCCCGGGCGGCCGAGATGCCGTCCAGCCCGGGCATCTTGATGTCCAGCAGCGCGACGTCGGGCCGGTGCTCCCGCACCAGTTCCACCGCCTCGTCGCCGCGGCCGCACTCGGCAACCACCTCGTAGCCCTCCTCCTGGAGGAGCTCCCGGAGGTCCATGCGGATGATGGCCTCGTCCTCTGCGACCACGACTCGGGTTGGCACCGTTGCCTTCCGTCCTGTTGCTGCCGTTTGCGGCGGTTGGGGGTTCCACGGCCGGTCCGTTCCGGCCGACGACGCAGTGTACGCGTCGCGGCGGCGGGTCAGGCCCGGTGGCGGGCCGAACGCTGGTCGAGCAGGTCGTCCTGCTCGACCTCCAGGCGGGCGATGCGCTCCACCAGGTCGGCCCGGTGCCGGGCCATGGCGGCGGAGGTCCGCTCGGCCTGGCGGTGGTCCTCGTCGGCCAGCGGGGTCTCCGACACGAGCGACCGCAGCCGTGAGTCGTCGGCCAGGTCCGCGAAGTGCGCCAGTTGCTCGTCCGCGACCGCCAGCTCCTGGCGCAGTGCGCCGAGGCGACGGCTCACCAGGCGCAGGCGACGGTCGACGAACAGGGCCACCGGAGCAGTCTAGGAACGGTCGGGACCCCCTGCGGCGAGTGCCACACTGGGCCGGTGCAGGAACAGGATGAGTTCGGCGTGGCCGACGGCTGGTGGGGCACCGACGGCGACTGGCACGCCGTGGACGACGATGCCCGCGGCGCGCTGCGGGAGGCCCTGGGAGCGACCGAGCACCCGGACGGGCCACCACCGGGGCCGGCCATGTGGTTCCTGCGGCCCGACGGCGACCGGTCGGTGTGGTCCCCCGGCACCCTGGTGCTGGAGGACGGGACCGACGTGTCCGTCACCGACGCCGTCCCGCCCGACGTCCCCATCGGGATCCACCGCCTGGTGTCCCGGGACGGCCACGAGACGCAGGTGGCGGTGCTGCCGGGCCCGTGCCGCCGGGCCGGCCGGGGTTGGGGCTGGTCGGCGCAGCTCTACGGCTGCCGGTCGGCTGCCAGTTGGGGCCACGGCGACCTGGGCGACCTGGCCCGGCTGGCCCGCTGGGCCCGGGACGGCGGCGCGTCGCTGCTGGCCCACAACCCGCTGGGGGCGACCCTCCCGGTCCTGCCGCAGCAGCCGTCGCCGTACTACGCGTCGAGCAGGCGGTTCTGGTCACCGCTCTACCTCCGGGTCCAGGACGTCGCCGGGGCGGAACTGGCCGAGGACGCCGTGGCCCGTGCCGCCGCGGCCGGACGGGCGCTGGACGGCGAGCGCCGCATCGACCGGGACCGGGTCTGGGGCCTGAAGCTGGCCGCACTGGAGGCCATCTGGGACCAGGGCCGTGACCGGCTGGCCGTGCCACCCCGGGACGAGGGACTGACCCGCCACGCCGTGTTCTGTGCCCTGGCCGAGCACCACGGTGGCGGCCGATCGACGTTCCCGGCCGACGTGGCCCACCCGGACGGGCCCGCGGTCGCCGACTTCGCCCGCGACCACGCGGACCGGGTCGACTTCTGGCGCTGGGTCCACCACGGCACCGACCAGCAACTGGGCCGGGCCGCGTCGGCCGGTGCGCCGCTGATGGCGGACCTGCCCGTGGGGTTCGACCCGGACGGGTCCGACGCCTGGGCCGACCAGGACCTGCTGGCCGGCGGGTGCCGGATCGGGGCGCCCCCTGACGAGTTCGACACCGCGGGCCAGGACTGGGGCCTGCCACCGTACGTCCCGTGGAAGCTGCGGGCCGCGGGCTACGCCCCGTGGCTGGACACGCTGCGCCGGGTCCTGCGCCATGCCGGGGCGCTGCGCGTGGACCACGTCATGGGGCTGTTCCGGCTCTACCTGATCCCGCCCGGCGCCAGCCCGCGGGAGGGCGGCTACGTGTACCAGTACGGCTCCGAGCTGCTGGACCTGGCCTGCCTGGAGGCGGCCCGGGCCGACGCCGTGCTGGTGGGCGAGGACCTGGGCACCGTCGAGGGCGGCGTCCGCGAGGCCATGTCCGAGCGGGGCGTCTACGGCTACCGGGTGGGCTGGTTCGAGGACGGCTCCCCGGAGGACTGGCCGGCGCTCAGCCTGGCCTCGCTCACCACCCACGACCTGCCGACCGCGGCAGGCCTGTGGAGCGGCTACGACGCCGGGGCCCGGGACGCGGCGGGGGTCGCCCCCGACCCGGACGGGGACCGGCTGCTCCACGAACGGCTGACCCGCCTGGCCGGCGACGCCGCCGCGGACCCGGCGCCGGACCCACGGGCGATCACCCTGGCCGCCTACGGGGCGCTGGCCGGGGCCGGCAGTGACCTGGTGGTCGCCACGCTGGAGGACGCCCTGGGCGTGGTGGAGCGCCCCAACCTGCCGGGCACGGTGGACCAGCACCCCAACTGGCTGCTGGCGCTGCCCGTCGCGATCGAGGACTACGGCGCCGAGGGAGCCGACGCCCTGGCCGGCGTGCTGGCCGCGGCCCGACCGGTCGAGGGCCGGTGAACCTGCGGCACACCTGACGTGCCCGGGGTGGGACTCGAACCCACACGCCCTTTCGGACAGCGGATTTTGAGTCCGCCGCGTCTGCCATTCCGCCACCCGGGCCGGACGCTGACTCTAGCGCCGTCCCGGTAGCGTGGGCCCATGAGCGACGACACCACCTCGACCGAGATCGGAACCTCCGGCGGATCCCACTGGTTGCGCTGGCTGGTGCTGATCGCACTGGCCATCGGCGCCATCGTGGCCGGACGCAAGCTGGCGCTCGGGTCCGCCGACAAGGAGTTCGAGGAGCGCCTCCGCAGCGCCGACGACAACCGGGACTGACCGACCACCGGGACCGACCGGCAGCCGGCACGGACCGCCCGGCTCAGTCGGCCAGGGCGGCCAGCAGCTTCTTGGGGGTGTCCTTGGGGCTGATCTTGTACCAGGCCTGCTCCACCTTGCCCTTGGCGTCGATCAGGAACGCGGAGCGGACGATGCCCATGTACGTCTTGCCGTAGAGCTTCTTCTCGCCCCACACGCCGAAGGCATCGGCCACGGCGTGGTCCTCGTCGGCCAGGAGCGGGTAGCCGAGGGAGTACTTCTGGTCGAAGGACTCCTGCTTGGCCGGGGCGTCAGGGCTGATCCCCAGGATGGCGGTGTCGCCCACCTGGTCCGCCACGTCGCGCAGGCCGCAGGCCTGGGTGGTGCAGCCGGGCGTGTTGGCCTTGGGGTAGAAGAACACCAGGACCCGGCGGCCCTTGAACGACGACAGCTTCACGGTCTGGCCGTGCTGGTCCTTCAACGAGATCGCTGGGGCTTTGTCACCGACGCTGAGCTGAGGCATGCGGGCAGGATACGCGGACGGGGCCGCCCCGCAGGACGGCCCCGTCTGCTTGCTCTCGATTGCTGGTCAGGACTGCTGACTGCACGCTCGGGCCCCTTGGGACCCGGGATCACTTGCCGGACTTGGCCCGTGCCTTCAGCTTGGCGCCCGCGGACACCTTGGCCGCGTTGGCCGCCGGGACCTGGAGGGTCTCACCCGTCTGCGGGTTGCGACCCGTGCGGGCGGCCCGGTGCGTCTGCTCGAACTTGAGGAAGCCCGGAATGGTCAGGGCCTCCTTGCCCTTCGCGACGACATCACCTGCGATCTCCTCGAAGTTGTCGAGGACGCTCTGCACGTCCTTCTTGGAGATGTCCGTTCGCTGGGCGATGGTCTCCACCAGTTCGGTCTTGTTCATGATTCCTCCTGGTCGACCCCCCGTGGAACGGTCGACTCGACGTCAAATTCCACTGATGTAACTATCACGCCCCGGGGGGAGAAGAAAGCTTATCCCTTGATATTTCAGGGATTCGCGCGCTCCGCGCGAATCGTCCCGACCGCCTCAACCGGCGTCGAGAGCGTCCCGGAAGGTGCCCACGAGGTCCGCCACGGCCTCCGCCGAGCCCTCCTCCAGGACCTTGCGGACCACCGCGGAACCGACCACCACGCCGTCCGCCACCTCGCACACCTCGACGGCCTGTGCCGGCGTGGAGATGCCCACGCCGACCAGCACCGGCAGGTCGGTCACCGCCTTCAGGCGGGACGCGATCACCGCTGCGGACCCGGCCAGTTCGGCCCGCTCCCCCGTCACGCCCATGAGCCCGACGGCGTAGACGAACCCGCGGGACCGGGCCACGATGCGCTCCAGTCGCTCGTCCGACGCCGTCGGGGCGGCCAGCATCACGGTCTCCACGCCGGCGGCGTCCGCCGCGGCGCACCACTCCGCCGACTCCTCCAGCGGGACGTCGGGCAGGATGGCGGCGGAGACCCCGCTCGAGACCATCGTGCGGGCGAAGCGCTCGTAGCCGAACCGGTAGACCAGGTTCACGTAGGTCATCACCGCCAGGGGCACGCCCACGTCGGCCCGCGACAGCGCGTCCAGGATCCCCGGCGGCGTGGCACCGGCGGCCAGCGCCCGGTCCGAGGCCTCCTGGATGACCGGGCCGTCCATGACCGGGTCCGAGAACGGGATGCCGACCTCGATGCCGTCGGCGCCGGCCGCGGCCGCGGCGCCCAACAGGGTGGTCCAGTCCCCCAGCCCGCCCGTCAGGTACGGCACCAGGCACTTGCCGCCGGCGGACCGGCGGGCCTCCAGTGCGGCCTGCAGGCTCATGACCGGGCCGTCACGAGAGCTCGTCCCGGAGGACGTCCATCATCTGGGCCACGTCCTTGTCGCCCCGGCCGGACATGTTCACCAGCACCGTGCGACCCGCCAGGGCACTGCGTTCCCGGGACACCCATGCCAGGGCGTGCGCCGGCTCCAGGGCCGGGATGATGCCCTCCAGGCGGGAGCACAGCACGAAGGCGTCGATGACCTCCTGGTCCGACACCTGCTCGTAGCGGGCCCGGCCGCAGTCGGCCAGGTGCGAGTGCTCCGGCCCGACGCCCGGGTAGTCGAGCCCGGCCGAGATCGACTGCGCCTCCAGGACCTGGCCGAACTCGTCCTGCAGCAGGTAGCGTCTTCATGCCGTGCACGATGCCGGGCACGCCGTGGCCCACCGCGGCGCCGCCGGCCGGCTCCACGCCCACCAGCTCCACCCCGGGCTCCTCGGCGAAGCCGGAGAAGATCCCCGCCGCGTTGGAGCCGCCCCCCACGCACGCCACCACCACGTCGGGCAGGCCGCCGTCGAGCAGGTCACGGCTCTGGGCGTGGGCCTCCGTGCCGATGACCCGGTGGAACTCCCGCACCATCCACGGGTACGGGTGCGGCCCCATGACCGAGCCGAGGCAGTAGTGGCTGTGCTCCACCGTGGCCACCCAGTCCCGCATGGCCTCGTTGACGGCGTCCTTGAGCGTCCGGCTGCCGGACAGGGCCGGGGTGACCTCGGCGCCCAGCAGCCGCATGCGGAACACGTTGAGCTCCTGGCGGGCCATGTCCACCTCGCCCATGTACACCAGGCACTCCATGCCCATGAGCGCAGCCGCGGTGGCCGTGGCCACGCCGTGCTGGCCGGCCCCGGTCTCCGCCACCAGCCGCGACTTGCCCATGCGGCGGGCCAGGAGCGCCTGGCCCAGCACGTTGTTGATCTTGTGGGACCCGGTGTGGTTCAGGTCCTCCCGCTTGAACAGGATCCGCACCCCCAGCTCCCCGGACAGGCGGTGACACTCCGTGAGGGGGCTGGGGCGGCCGGCGTAGTCGGCCAGCAGCCCGTCCAGCTCCGCCCGGAACGCCGGATCGGCCCACGCCTCCCGGAACGCCCGGTCCAGCTCCTGCAGCGCCGGCATCAGCGACTCCGGCACGAACTGCCCGCCGAAGCCGCCGAAGCGACCGGTCCCGTCGGGCTCACCCATCACCGGAGGCCCCGGAAGGTGCGGCATCGGTCACGGGGAGGTCGGTCACGAGCGCAAGGTACCCCCGGTACGGATCAGGTCCCCAACGCGTTCGCGCCGGGGAGCGCCCTCAGAGGCCGGCCTCGGCCCAGTCGAACGGGCCGTGGCCCTCCGGGTGGTACGGCCGGGGCGCGGCGGCCCGGGCGGCCCGGATGAAGGCCTGCACCTTGCGGGCGTCCTTGCGCAGCGGGTCTCCCGACACCTCCACGCCCGTGGAGGTGTCCACCCCCCACGGCTGCACCTCGGCCACGGCGTCGGCCACGTTCTCCGGGGTCAGTCCGCCGGCCAGGATGAGGCGGCGGCCGATCGGGAGCCCCTCGGCCAGCGACCAGTCGAACACCTTGCCCGCACCGGGCGTGGGCGAGTCCAACAGGATCGCGTCGGCGCCGTAGGCGTCCACGTGGGCCAGGGCCGGGTCGCCCGCGGCCAGCGCCACGATGAGGGCCTGGCAGTAGGGGCGGATCTCCGCCGCGTCCTGGGGCGACTCGTGGCCGTGGAGCTGGGCGGCCCGCAGCCCGGCGTCCAGGACGGTGTCGATGACCAGCTTGGGCGACTGGTCCCGGAACACGCCGACCGTGACGATCTCCGGCGGCAGGCGCTTGACGATGTCACGCACGGTTCCCACGCTCACCTGGCGGGAGCTGGGGGCGAACACGAAGCCCACGGCGTCGGCACCGAGTGCGGCCGCCATGAGGGCGTCCTCCTCGTTGGTGATGCCGCAGATCTTGACGAACACGGCGCAAGGCTACCGGTGGGCCTCCGGCGGGCGGGGGACGCGCAGCGCGGCCAGGGACGCGGCGGGGTCCCCGGAGGTCACCAGGTGCTCCCCCACCAGCACGGCGTGGTAGCCCGCCGCGGCCAGCGCCACCGCGTCGTCCGGGCCCCGCACCCCGGACTCCGCCACCCGCACGGTGCCCCCGGGCATGACCCCGGCCAGGCGCACCGCCCGGGCCTGGTCGACCTGGAAGGTGACCAGGTCCCGCTGGTTCACGCCGATCAGGTCGCCGGCGGTGTTGGTGAGGGCACGTTCGAGCTCCTCCTCGTCGTGCATCTCCACCAGCACGTCCAGGCCGATGTCTGCCGCCAGGGCCGAGAAGTCGGCCAGCTCGGCGTCGTCCAGCGCGGCGGCGATGAGCAGCACGCAGTCCGCCCCCATCAGGCGGGCGTCGCACACGTCGTTGGCCGACACCGTGAAGTCCTTGCGCAGCACCGGCAGGACGACCGCGGCGCGGGCCGCGGCCAGGTCCGCGGCCGAGCCGCCGAAGTGGTCCTCGTCGGTCAGCACCGACAGGCAGGACGCACCACCGTCGCGGTAGGCCCGGGCCAGCCCGGCCGGGTCCAGGTCGGGGTGCAGGTCGCCCTTGGACGGCGAGCGGCGCTTGATCTCGGCGATGACGGCCAGCCGGTCGCCCCCGGCCAGGGCGTCACGGAACCCGCGGGTGGGCGGCAGCGCCCGGGCCGCCTCGGCCAGGCGACCGGTGGGGCGGGTGTCGGCCGCGGCGACGGCGCGGTGTGCGGCCAGGATGGCGTCGAGGTAGGTGGCCATGGCGCCGGGACCCTACCGGTCCCCCGGCCCGCGGTCGTGTTCGTTGATCTGGCTCTTGAACACCGCCACCATCGGCGCCCCGACGAACAGCACCCCGGCCAGCAACAGGCAGGCCAGGGCGGCCGCGGCCAGGGGACGCAGGCCCACCACCAGGCTCACCGCCAGGAGCCCGAGGCCCAGAACCACCAGGAGCGGCGGCCCCATGGTGAGCAACCGCCCCAGCGCGGTGCGGGGGTCGTACTCGTCGGGCTCGTAGCGCCAGGAGTCGTCGTCGTCCTCGTCGTGTTCGTGGATGGGGGTGAAGTCGGTGGAGGGACGGTGCACCACCGGCGCCGCGTCCGGTTCCTCCCGCCGCAGGACCCGCCGGTCGTAGTCGGCCCGGCGGGCCTCGTCGCCCAGCACGGCCCACGCCGCGTTGACCTCCCGCATGCGGGCCTCGGCGCCGTCCCGGCCCGCCGGCGTGCCGGCGGCGGCGTGACGGTCGGGGTGGTGCTCCCGGGCCAGGCGCAGGTAGGCGCGCCGGATGTCCTCCGGTGAGGCGTCGGGTGCGACGCCCAGGGCCTGGTAGTGGGTCACGGCCCACATGCTACGAACGGCGTCGCACTGCGGCCGCTTCGGGGCGGCATCACGGCGCCGCTTCCCGACGCGGTGCCGGTAGAACGGTGGGATGTCCGACGGGGCTGCTGCCGGGACCACCATCGTGGTGGTGGAGGACGACCCCTCCATCGCGGACCTGCTGGACCTGTACCTGCGCCGGGAGGGCCACCGCGTGTACCTCGCCGCCCGACGGCGAGACCGGCCTGGACCTGATCGCCACCCACCACCCCGCGGTGGTGATCCTGGACGTCGGCCTGCCCGGCATCGACGGACTGGAGGTGTGCCGCCGCATCCGCGCCCGCGACGCCGCGGTGGCGGTGATCTTCCTGACGGCACGGGACGACGAGGTCGACCGGGTGCTCGGGCTGGAGATGGGCGCGGACGACTACGTGACCAAGCCGTTCTCGCCCCGGGAGATGGTGGCCCGGGTCAAGGCCCGGCTCCGTCGCAACGACGCCGCCGCGGCACCGGCGGAGGCGACCGTGCTGGCGGTCGACGGGATGGAGGTGGACCTGGGCCGCCACGAGGTCCGGGTCGGCGGCACGCCGGTGCCCCTGGCCACCCAGGAGTTCGACCTGCTCGCCCACCTGTGCGCCAACCGCGGCCTGGCCCTGACCCGGCGCCAGATCCTGGACGGGGCCTGGGGCGAGGACTGGGTCGGCGACGAGCGCACCGTCGACGTCCACGTCCGCCAGCTCCGCCGCAAGCTCGGCGACGCCCTGACCCTCACCACGGTGTGGGGCGTCGGCTACCGGCTCGACTGATGAAGCGCCGCATCGCGCTCGCCGTGATCGGCTCGGTCGTGGTGGCACTCCTGCTGGCCGGGTTGGGCACGCTGGTGCTGACCCGGGCCGGTGCGCGGCGGGCCGCGTTGGACGAGCTGCAGGGCCAGGCCGAGGCCATCGCCGAGCTGGTGGCGGTCGTGGCCACCCCCCGGCGCCAGGCCGAGGGCAGAGGCACCCCGCATCCCCCAACAGGCCCTGCAGCGGATCTCCAGGTCGTTCAGCGTCCGCGACATCGGCCTGGTGCTGGTGACGGCCAACGGCCGGGAACTGGGCTCGTTCCCGGCCGAGCTGTCCCTGACCCAGCAGGAGGTGGACACCCTGCAGGCCGGGGGTGAGGTCAGCGGCGTCGACCGGGGTGGGGTGCTGTACGCCGCGGCGGGGCGGTCCTCCGGCCGCAACACCGTGATCGTCGCCCTCACCGGCGACGCCCGCTCCCTCCTGGGCGGTGCCGGCGGCTGGTTCCTGCTGGCCGCCGCGTTCGTGGTGCTGCTGGCCGTCGTGGTGGCCTGGCGCCTGGGCGGTGCGCTGGCCCGGCCCATGCGGGAGGCCACCGTGGTGACCGAACGGATCGCGGGCGGGGACCTGTCGGCCCGCCTGCCCGAGCCGCGGCCGACCGACCGGGACGAGCTCGCAGTGCTGTCCCGGTCGGTCAACACCATGGCGGACACCCTGGAGCGGTCCCGCGGCCTGGAACAGCAGTTCCTGCTGTCCATCTCCCATGACCTGCGCACGCCGCTGACCAACATCCGGGGCTACGCCGAGGCCATCGCCGACGGTGCGGTGGACGAGCCCGCATCCGCTGCCGCGGTGATCCTGTCGGAGTCCGCCCGCCTGGAGCGGCTGGTGCAGGACCTGTTGGACCTGGGCCGCCTGGAGTCGAACCAGTTCACCCTCCGCCCGGTCCCGGCCGACGTGACCGAGGTGGCGGCGGGTGCGGCCGAGGCGTTCCGGGCCGAGGTGGAGGGCGCCGGGCTGGACCTGGTGGTGCAACGGGGCGGGTCCGCGCCGGGCGACGCGGATGTGGACCGGGTGGCGCAGGTGGTCGGCAACCTGGTGGCCAACGCGGTGCGCTACGCCCGGACCCGGATCGTCATCGACGTCCGGCCCGAGATCGGTGACGACCGATCTGCGGTGCTGGTGCAGGTCACCGACGACGGCCCCGGCATCCCCGCCGCGGACCTGCCCCACGTGTTCGAGCGGCTCTACCGGGCGACGGACCAGCCGGTGCGGGCCGAGTCCGGCAGCGGCCTGGGCCTGGCCATCGTGCGGGACCTGGTGGGAGCCATGGGCGGCGAGGTCGGCGTGACGTCGCCCCCCACCGGCGGCACCACCGTCTGGTTCAGGTTGCCGGCCGGCCCGGCCTGACGGGACCGCAGGTTGCGCCGTTGTTCCGGCGGAGGGCGTCCGTGGACGGTGGAGACCGGCCCATCGACTCCGCCGGGCGGCACCCGCGAAGTCGTGACATCTCGTACGGCCCGGCAACTTCGGATGTCACGAGAACGAGAGGACAATGCCTCCTGTCGTGCCAGCGCGAGGGGCGGGTCAGGCCGGGAGGAACGGCAGGTCCACGACCCGGGCCGGGGCCTCGCCGCCGTCCCAGGCCACGGTGACCTCGGCGGGCACATCCACCGTGCGGTGCACGTAGGCCAGCGCCACGGGGGCCCGCAGGTCGAGCGACTCCCCCACGCTGGTCAGCGTGCCCTTGTCCTGGCCGTCCACCTGCACGGTGGCGCCCTCGGGGGGCAGCACGTTGGCGCCGATGACCACGCCCCGCAGGTGCCGGGGGGTGTTGCCGCCCCGGCTGTCGATGCGGGCCACCAGCTCCTGGCCGGTGAAGCAGCCCTTGGTGAAGCTGACCGACCGGTCGATGAGCCACTGGCCGGCCTCGGCCGGGATCACCGAGTCGTCCAGCTCTGGCCCATGGCGGGCCAGCCCTGTTCGATGCGGACGTTGTGCACCGCGACCTCGCCCGCCCGGTGCACGCCGTCCGGCACCGTCACCTCGGGACCGAGCAGGTCCACGCCGGGCAGGCCCCGCCAGTCCACCTCCAGCACCAGCTCGGCCCCGGCGCCGGACACGTCCGGGCCAGGAACGCCCGGGCCGCGCAGCGCCACGCAGGCCCAGTCGAGCGGTTCGATGGTGGCGTCCACCCGCAGCTTGAACCGGTTGAGCCGCGCCACCACGCGCTCACCCCAGCCGCCGTCGACGTCGATGACCACGCGGTCCCCGGCGGTGCGGGTGACGCGGATCCAGGCGTCGACCTTGCCCTGCGGCTCCAGCAGCAGCGACCAGGCCGAGCTGCCGACCGCCAGCGCGGCGACGTCGGCCGACAGCTGGCCCTGCAGGAAGGACACCGCGTCCGCACCCTGCACCGACAGGACGTCCCGGGGGAACGGGAACGCAGCCACCTCGCGTCGGAGGGCCAGGTAGTCCGCGGTCACGTCCGTCATGTGACCGGGTCTACCCGCCCGCCCCGCCGTTGTGCCGTCATGCGCTCCGCCGCGGGCACCGCCGACAGCAGGGCCTTGGCCTTGTTGCGGGTCTCCAGCTCCTCGTCCGCAGGCACGGAGTCGGCCACCACGCCGGCACCGGCCTGGACGGTGGCCCGCCGGGTGCCGTCGGGACCCGCGGGCTCCATGACCATGGTGCGGATGGCGATGGCGGTGTCGATGTTGCCGGAGAAGTCGATGTAGCCGACGATCCCGGCGTAGGGCCCCCGCTTGGTGGGCTCCATCTCGTCGATGATCTCCATGGCCCGCACCTTGGGTGCCCCGGACACGGTCCCCGCCGGCAGGGTGGCCCGCAGCACGTCGATCGGGGTGCGGCCCGCGGCCAGCCGGCCCGACACCTGCGACGTGAGGTGCATGACGTGGCTGTAGCGCTCCAGCGTCATGAGCTCGTCCACCTGGCAGGTCCCGAACTCCACCACCCGGCCCACGTCGTTGCGGGCCAGGTCCACCAGCATGATGTGCTCGGCCCGCTCCTTGGGGTGCTCCAGCAGTTCGGCGGCCAGCTGGCGGTCGTGCTCGTCCGTGCGGCCCCGGAACCGGGTGCCGGCGATGGGTCGGGAGATCACCCGGCCGTCCAGCAGCTGCACCATGGGCTCGGGCGAGCACCCGACCAGTGTCAGCTCGTCCTCCCGCACGAAGTACATGTACGGGCTGGGGTTCACCTGGCGCAGCGTGCGGTAGACGTCCAGCGGGTCCGCCGTGGTGCTGAACCCGAACCGCTGGGCCAGCACGACCTGGAAGATGTCGCCGGCCAGGATGTGCTCCTTGGCCGCGGTCACCGCGGCCTCGTACATGCCGGCGGCCATCGACGACTCCACCGCCACGGACTCGTCGGCCCGCTCCGGCGGGGTCACCAGCGGTTCGTCGAGCGGGGTGGCGCCGTCCGCGGCCATGCGCTCCAGCCGGGCCACGGCATCGTCGTAGGCGGCGTCGAGCTCGGCGTCGGTGGCGTCGGGCTCCACGAAGGCGTTGGCCACCAGCGTGACCTGCTGGGACCAGTGGTCGTAGGCGGCCAGCTCGCCGATGACCGACAGCACGGCGTCGGGCCAGCCCTTGTCGTCCTCCGGCACGTCGGGCAGGCGCTCCACCTCCCGCACCACGTCGTAGCCCAGGTAGCCGACCACGCCGGAGTGCAGCGGCGGGAGGTCGGCCCCGAACTGCTCCGGTGTGGGCGAGCGGTAGTGGCCCAGCAGCGCCTCCAGCGCGGCGAGCACCCCCCGGTCGGTGGGGATGCCATCGGGGACCTCGCCGGTGAGGGTGACCCGGGTGCCGCGGGCCACCAGCCGCGCCCGCGGGTCCCGGCCGATGAACGACCACCGGCTCCACCTTCCGCCGTGGTCCACCGACTCCAGCAGGAACCCGGTCCTGCCCGTGCCGTCGGCGTCCGTCCGGCCGCTCGCGTCGTCCGGGCCGCAGAGCCGGGCGAAGGCGGCCAGGGGCGTGGTCAGGTCGGCCAGCAGCGTCTCGCACACCGGAACCACCCGGTGGGAGCGAGCGAGGGTGCGGAAGTGCTCTCGGGAGGGGACGACCATGGGGCGCGGGCCGGCGCTCAGACCGGGCCGGGGCGGTCGGTGGTCTCCGCGTCGGAGCCGAAGGCCCGGAAGAAGCAGGTGTAGCTGCCGGTGTGGCAGGCCCCGTTGCCCTCCTGCTCGACCAGGAACAACAGGGTGTCGCCGTCGCAGTCCACGTGGGCGGAGCGGATGAACTGGCGGTCGCCGGAGGTGTCGCCCTTGCGCCACACCTCACGGCGGGACCGGGACCAGAACACGGTGCGGCCCTGCTCCAGGCTCATCCGGAGCGTCTCGGCGGTCATCCAGGCCATCATCAGCACGGCCCGGGTCTCCACGTCCTGCACGACGGCGGCGACCAGGCCGTCCTCGTTGAAGGTCACTCGTTCCAGGTCCTCGTCGCGGACCGCGATGGGGGTGACGGCGGGGGCATCAGGCATGGCGGCCATGGTAGGAGGTGTCCGTCGCGCCCCCGAAATGGGTTGGCAGGACCGACGGTACGCTGTTGCCGGCACGAGGGATGGGGACGACATGGACGCCGAGCCTGCGATCCGGCTGGTACCCCCGGCCGGCCGCTACGAGGAACTGCACCTCTGTACGCGGTGGCTGGGCGAGGCTGCGGCCGGCCAGCCCCGGATCGTCCTGGTCGAGGGTGAGGCCGGCGTGGGCAAGACCACGCTGCTGCGGGCGGTGCAGGAGGCGGCCGGGGCCCGCAACGCCCAGGTCGGCTCCGGGACCTTCCAGCCCGAGGACCTGGCCCACCGCGCCGTGACCGAGGCGCTGTCCGCCGTGGTGCCCCCCGGTTCGCTCCCGACCGGGCCGGCCGGCATCCCGGGCGCCGGACCGGACGCCGCGGCCGACGCCGCCGACGTGCCTCCGGAACGGCTCATGGCCGAGCTGTTCAACGGGACCGGCGCCACGTTGGTGCAGGCCTGCCGGACCCGGCCGGTGGTGCTCACCCTCGACGACCTCCACTGGGCCGACCGCCCGTCGGTGGACCTGCTGGGTCTGTTGTTCGTGGCGGTGGCCCAGGCCGCCACGTCGGGTCAGGTGCCGCTCATGGTCCTCATGACCGGCCGGGTGGCGGACGAGTCCTCCACGGCGTCCAGCCGCCTGTCCTCGCTGCGCCGCTTCCCCGGCAGCCGCCGCCTCACCCTGCAGGCCCTGTCGGAGGCCTCGCTGGGCCAGATCCTGTCGACCCGGCTCGGTTCCCGCCTGTCGCCCCGCCTGCTGCGCCAGGTCCACGAGTCGACCGGCGGCCGACCGTTGCACGCAGAGATGATGCTGGAGGGCGCCCTGGCCCGGGGAGAGGTCGTCGAGCAGGGCGGGACCCTGGTCGACGGGCCCGGGTTCCGTCACCAGGCCGCCCACCGTTCGCTGGAGGACGAGGTCGCCGACCAGCTCGAGAGCATCGACGAGGAGGACCGCGAGGTCCTGGCCGTCGCCGCCTGCCTGGGGACCGCCGGCGCCGCGTCCACGTTGGCCCTCGCACTGGAGCATCCCGCCGGCGAGCCGGTCTCCCTGGCCCCGGCCGCACAGCGCCTGGTCAGCCTCGGTGAGACCTTCGAGTTCCGACACCCCCAGGTCCACCGCGCCGTGGTCCGCTCCGATGGTCGCCGGAGGCGCAGCGAACGTCACTGTGAGGTTGCGGTCCGGTTGGCCGAGCGGCTCGCTCCCGGGGGCGACAACGCCGCGCTCATCGACCGGCAGCTGCGCCTGGGTGGCGACGCCGTGGACCCCGCGCTGGTGTACCGGGTGGCCCGCGAGGTCGGCGACCACAGCCTGGCCACCGCGGCCTGGGCCGACGCGGCGCGGGCCTACGAACGGGCCGCGCTGGCAGCCGAGCGCCTGGGGATCGATGCCGCCACGCTGGCCGAGCTGCACGTCAGGGCCGGCACCGCGGCCGCGCACGACCACGACGCCGGGACCGCGGCCGAGCACTTCGAGCGGGCCATCGACGTGGCCCGGCCGGCGGGTGACGTCGACCGCTGGGGCCGTGCCGTGCTGGGTCTGGGCCGGGCCCTGCTGACCTCCGGCCAGGACCACGTCTTCCGGCGCGCCCCCATCGACGAGCTCCACGCCCTGGTGTCCGAGGTCGGCTCGGACCGTTCCGAGCTGGCGGCCCAGTGCCAGGAGCTCCTGGCCGAGATCGCCTTCACTGCCGGGGACTACGGCGACGGGTTCGCCTGCACCCAACGGGCCCGGGACCTGGCCGGCGGGTCGGACCAGGTCCTGGCCCTGGTCGACTTCGCCGAGGGCCTCCAGTTCATGGGGGCACTCCAGATCGACCGGGCCGAGGAGCTGTTCCGCTCCAGCCGGGACCACGCCACCAACGCCGGGAACCCGTGGGTGGCGACCTGGGGGCTCACCAGGCTGGCGCTGCTGAAGCTGCTGCGGGGCGAGGTCGGGCCGGCGACCGAGGCCGCCGCCGCCGCGGCCGGCGTGTCGGCCACCCTCGGCAACTGGGCCGAGCACGCCATCGCCCTGGCCTGTTCGGCCTGGGCCGCCAACCTCCGGGGCGACTTCGCCGACGCGGAGGCCAAGGCGCTGGAGGCCGCCGAGTTCGTGCACCGCTCCGACTACGCGTTCGGCCCCCTCATGGTGTTCCCGCAGCTGGCCTGGTCCCGCGCCGTCCGGGGTGACTGGACCGGCGCCGAGGACGCCCTGGCGGACTGGGCCACGTTCGGGGCCCGGGGCACCCGCCTGGCCCACGGGGTGATCCGGGCCGCGCTCACGCCCGACGACGAGCGGGCCGCGTTCATCCGGGCCCCCCAAGGACCGGTGACGATCAACTCGGTGTTCGTCCTGGCCGGCGCGGCCGAACTGGCCCGGGCCCGCGGCGACCGCTCGGCGTTGGCCGACATCGCGGGCACGCTGGCCGCCACCGCTGCGGGCGGGACCCGCGTCACCCCGTTGGTCAGCCTGTTCCTCGACCGGTTCAGCGCCCACGCCGGTGCCGACACACCCCCGACTGCCGTCGCCGACCGCCTGGCCGGGGCCACGGCCCGGGCCGCGGACCTGGGCATGAAGGTGGAGGCGGCCCGCTGCACGCTGGACCAGGCCGAGGTCCTCCGCGAGGTGGAACCGGACCGGGCCGCGTCGCTGGCCGCCGCCGCGCTGGAGGACTTCCACCGGATGGATGCCCTCAGCCTGGCCATCCGGGCCGAGCGGCTGGCCCAGGACCTGGTCGGCTCCGACCGTCCGGCCGCGTCGGCCAGCCCGCTGACCCGGACGATCCTCTTCACCGACATCGTGGACTCGACCCGGCGCAACGCCGAACTCGGTGACACCACCTTCCTGGAGGTCCTGCGGTCCCACAACGACCTCATCCGCGGTCGACTGCGGGAGTTCTCCGGCGCGGAGTTCAAGCACACCGGTGACGGCATCGCGGCATGGTTCCGCAACCCCGACGACGCCACCGGCTGCTGCCTGGCCGTCCAGGCCGACCTGGACACGCTGGCCCGGGCCGAGCCGGAGTACGGGCTCCGGGTCCGCATGGGCCTGGCGGCCGGCGTGCCCCTGGAGAACGAGGGGGACCTGTTCGGCCTGGCCGTCGTGCGCGCGGCGCGGGTGTGCGACCGGGCCGGGGCGGGCCAGGTCCTGGCCGCCGAGGAGGTGGTCGGGCACCTCTCGGCCGACCGGTACCGGGCGGTGCTGGTGGGACAGGTCCGGCTCAAGGGGCTCCCCGAGCCCGTGGGTGTCTATCGCGTGAACTCCCGACCGACCTGAACCTGGTCGCGCTACGGTCCGGTCGCGGGCCGTCGGGCGGGTCAGTCATCGGGAGGGGACCATGCCGGGTATGCCGTTCTATGTGGAGAAGGGGCCGCAGTTCTCCGTCATCGAGAGCTACGTGCTCGACGACCGGGAGCGGGGCATCGACCTGCTGGAGGACCTCCGGGCCGGGGGGACCAGCTCGCTGTCGGTGATCGCCGAGAGCATCGGGTTGACCACGCAGTCGCTGGACGCCGGCGCCAACACCGCCGAAGAACGCGTCAAGCACCTCAACGCCCATTGGTTCGAGCAGCACTACGACAAGGCCGCCAAGCGATGGGTCCGGGACCCGCAGCCGTCCACACCGGCCGTGTCCGCCAGCGGGCACTGGAACTGGTGGCACGGGTACGCCGGCGACGTCTACGAGATCATGCGTCAGACCATGATCACCGCGGCGGAGGTGTCCCTCGGCATCGAACCCGGCCAGGATCCGCGCACCGCCGGCCGCAAGGACCCGTGGCCCATCGAGCTGTTCTGGCACTGCGGCCAGAACTGGTTCGAGGGATGGGTCACGTGGCGCCGCAACGGCCCGGGCGGGCAGGTCACCGTGCTCCTGTGCACCCCCACCGCCGGGACCCCCATCCGTCCGTCGCCCCTGGCCTCGGCGGCGCCGCCCCACGAGAAGGGCCGTGCGCAGGCCCCGCCCTACAGCGACAAGCCGAAGCCGTCGGGCAGGTCCCGGGGCATGGTCGTGGTCACCCACCACCACCACGAACGGGTCCAGGGCCCGGCCCAGCACCCGGTGCAGGCGATGGGCACCCGGGGCGTGCTCACCGTGCCGGTGTCCTACTGGCAGGGATGCGGCCCCGTCGTGCGCGTCATGCCGAGCGAGCCCGACGGTGGCGTGCTGCCCGGTGGCCGGACCTACGACGCCTGAGGAGGACCCATGGCACAAGACCGAACCCTCAACAACCTGGTGCGGCAGGACCTGCTGGAGGCCTTCGCCGCCCGGGAAGGAGTCGAGGACGTGGGCACCAGCCTCCCGCCCAAGGGCGGCCGGGCCGCGGTGAAGATCCTCGATGACTTCGGCACCCTGCGCAGCGACACCCACGGCGCGGTGGTGTGGCGCTACACCGGACGGCACACCCAACGGTTCCTGGGCCACGAACCCACGGGCCGGACCATCGTCGTGGACGGAGTGACCATCGTCGGCGGCGGCGAGGACGACCCGGCCTTCCACCGCATCATCGACTGGCACTCGGTCTTCGAGCAGATGGGCGTGACCGGCGGTGGCCGGCCCGTCACCGAGCTGCCCCGGAACTTCGAACGCGAGCCCGACCCTGCGGACTGGACCGACCCCTGGGGCGGGTAGTCGGTCGAGCAGCAGCCCGAACCGTCAGAGGTAGAGCCCGGTGTGGCCCTCCTCCAGGCGCTCCGAGGCCAGGGCGTGGATGTCGCGCTCGCGGAGGATGATGAAGGTCTCGCCCCGGACCTCCACCTCGTAGACCTCCTCGGGGTTGAACAGGACGTGGTCGCCCACCTCCACCGCCCGCACGTTGGGCCCCGCAGCCCGCACCTCGGCCCAGGCCAGGCGCTTGCCCAGCTGGGCCGTGGCCGGGATCAGGATGCCGCCGGTGGAACGGCGGTCGCCCTCGCCGGTGTCGGTCTTGACCAGGATCCGGTCGTTGAGCATGCGGATCGGCAGCTTGTCCAGCCGGGCCCTGCCGGCCGCGTCATCTGCTGCTGTGGTGTCGGGTTCGGCCATCGACGGCCCACGGTACCGCGGGCCCCGGCGGGTCACCCAAGGGCCCGGGCCAGGCGCCCGACGGCCTCGTCCAGCACCTCGTCACGCTTGCAGAAGGCGAACCGGACCAGCGGGCGGCCCTCGTCGACGTCGTCGTAGAACACGACGTTGGGGATCGCGACCACCCCGGCCCGGTGCGGCAGCTCCCGGCAGAAGGCCAACCCGTCATCCGCCCCCACCGACCGCACGTCCACCGTGGCGAAGTACGTGCCGGCAGGACGGATCACCTCCAGGCCGAGCGCTTCCAGGCCGCCGCACAAGCGGTCGCGCTTGGCCTGGAGCCGGTCCCGCAGGCCGGCCACGACCGCGTCGGGAAGGTCCAGGGCGGCGGCGATGGCGACCTGGAACGGGGTGCCCCCCGAGTAGGACAGGTTCTGCTTCACGGCCCGGACCGCGGTGACCAGTGGAGCGGGGCCGGTGGCCCACCCCACCTTCCAGCCGGTGAAGGAGAACGTCTTGCCCGCGGAGGAGATGGTGAGGGTCCGCTCCGCCATGCCGGGCAGGGTGGCCAACGGGCGGTGGGGCCGGCCGTCGAAGGTCAGGTGCTCGTACACCTCGTCGGTCACGGCGACCAGGTCCCGTTCCACGCAGACCTCCGCCACCGCCTCCAGCTCGGCGTCGCTGAACACCTTGCCGGTGGGGTTGTGGGGCGAGTTGAGCAGCAGCACCCGGGTCCGGTCGGTCACCGCGGCCCGCAACGCGTCCGGGTCGAAGTGGTAGTCGGGGGCCCGCAGCGTGACACAGCGCCGGGTGGCGCCGGCCAGGGCGATCACCGCGGCGTACAGGTCGAAGAAGGGCTCGAAGGTGACCACCTCGTCCCCCGGGCCGCACAGGCCGAGGACCGCTGCGGCCAGGGCCTCGCTGGCGCCGGCGGTGACCACCACGTCGGTGGCCGGGTCCAGGTCGATGCCGTAGTGGCGGAGCTGGTGACGGGCCACGGCGCGACGCAGCTCCGGCAGGCCCGCGCCGGGCGGGTACTGGTTGTGACCGGCCCGCAGGGCCGCCACCGCCGCCTCCATCACCTCCGGCGGCCCGTCGGTGTCCGGGAAGCCCTGACCCAGGTTGATGGCCCCGGTCGCTGCGGCCAGGGCCGACATGTCGGAGAAGATGTTGGACACGAACGGCCGCATCCGCTCCACCAGCGGCCCACCCGGGCCGGCCCCGGGCGCCGTCACGAGCCCGGCAGCGTCCCGGCCGCAGGCAGCACCTCGGCGGCGACCAGGTCCAGGTGCTCCAGGTCGTCCAGGTCCAGGACCTGCAGGTAGACCCGGGTGATCCCCGTTGCGGAGAACGCACCGAGCTTGGCCACCAGCTCGGACGGGGTGCCGGCCAGGCCGTTGGTCCGCAGCTCGCCCGCCTCCCGGCCGATGGCGCCGGCCCGACGGGCGACGTCGGCCTCGTCGGCGCCGCAGCACAGCACCTGGGCCACGGACCGGACCACGGTCGCGGGGTCGCGGCCGGCGGCGCGGCAGGCGGCGTCGACCGTGGCGTTCAGGCCCGCGGTCACGTCGACGTCGGCGAAGGGCACGTTGAACTCGTCGCGCGAAGCGGGCCACCAGTCGCGGCGTGCGGCGGGGGCCGAAGCCGCCGATGACGATCGGCGGCCGGGGCCGCTGCACCGGCTTGGGCAGGGCCGGGGAGTCCGTGACGGTGTAGTGCCCGCCCGTGAACGAGAACGTCCCGCCCGCCGGCGTGGTCCACAGCCCGTCGATGACCTCGAGCTGCTCCTCCAGGCGGTCGAACCGCTCCCCCAGTGACGGGAACGGGATGCCGTAGGCGGTGTGCTCGTCGTCGTACCAGCCGGCGCCGATGCCCAGCTCCACCCGACCGCCCGACATCTGGTCCACCGTCGCCACGGAGATGGCGAGCGGGCCCGGCAGGCGGAAGGTGGCCGCCGTGACCAGCGTGCCCAGGCGGATCCGCTCCGTGTCCCGGGCCAGGCCGGCCAGCGTGGTCCACGCGTCGGTGGGGCCCGGGTCACCCGACACGTCACCCATCTTCAGGTAGTGGTCGGAGCGGAAGAAGGCGTCGAAGCCCAACTGCTCGGCTCGGAGGGCCACGGCCAGGAGCTGGTCGTAGGTGGCGCCCTGCTGTGGTTCGGTGAAGATCCGCAGTTCCATGCGTGGACGGTAGCGTCGCACCGATGGACCGACATCGCCCTGCGGAGCAGGGGGCGGGCACGCTCACCACCGGTGACGGCACCGACCTGGCCGCGGAGTGGTCCGTGCCCGACGACGCCGCGGCCGCCGCGGTGCTCACCCATCCCCACCCGCTCATGGGGGGCGACATGCGCACGCCCGTCCCCGACACGCTGTTCCGGGCCCTGCCCGGACGCGGCATCGCCGTCCTCCGCTTCGACTTCCGGGGTGGCGGCCGGTCCTCGGGCACCCACGACGGGGGCGAGGCGGAGGCGCTGGACGTCCGGGCCGCGGTGGACCGCCTGCGGGAGCTCGCACCCGGGGTGCCGCTGTGGGTGGTCGGGTACTCCTTCGGCGCCGACGTGGCACTGCAGGTGGTGGACCGGGCCATCGCGGGCTGGGTGCTGGTCGCTCCCCCGCTGCGGTCCGTCCCCGTGGAACGCATGGCCGCAGCAGACGATCCCCGCCCCAAGCTGGTGCTGGTCCCCGCCCACGACCAGTTCTGCGACCCGTCGGTGGCGCAGGTGTCCACCGAGGGGTGGGCCGCCACCACCATCGAGGTGGTCCCCGGCGCCGACCACTTCCTGGCCGGCCGGACCTCGGTCGTCGCCGACCTGGTGGTCGCAGCCCTCAGGCCGGGCGGACCGGAATCCCCGCCGTCGGCCATGACGGCCTTGGCCTCGGCCACGGTGTGCTCGCCGAAGTGGAAGATCGACGCCGCCAGCACCGCGTCGGCGTGGGCCAGGGTGATGCCCTCGACCAGGTCCTGCAGGCTGCCCACCCCACCGGAGGCGATCACCGGCACGGTGGCAGCGGCGGACACCGCGGAGGTGAGCGGGCACGTCGAAGCCGTCCCGGGTGCCGTCCCGGTCCATGGACGTGAGCAGGATCTCGCCCGCCCCCAACCCCACCACCCGGGCCGCCCACTCCACCGCGTCGATGCCGGTCGGGGTGCGCCCGCCGTGGGTGTACACCTCGAACTCCGGCCCCGCGCCGTCCCGGCGGCCACGGGCATCGATGGCCACCACCACGCACTGGGCCCCGAACTCCTCCGCGATCTCGGAGATGACCTCGGGTCGGTCCACCGCCGCGGTGTTGACCCCGACCTTGTCCGCCCCGGCCCGCAACATGCGCCGGGCGTCCTCCACCGAGCGGATCCCGCCCCCGACCGTGAAGGGGATGAAGACCTCCTCCGCGGTGTGGCGCACCATCTCGATGGTGGTCTCCCGGGCGTCGGACGACGCGGTGATGTCCAGGAACACCAGCTCGTCGGCGCCCTCGGCGTCGTAGCGGGCCGCCAGCTCCACCGGGTCGCCGGCGTCGCGCAGCTCCACGAAGTTCACACCCTTGACCACGCGACCTGCGTCCACGTCCAGGCAGGGGATGACCCGGGCCACGTTCATGCCCCACCCCCGGCGACCGCACCCACGGCGTCGGCGACGGTGAAGGCGCCCTCGTAGATGGCCCGACCCACGATCGCCCCGGACAGGGCACGACCGCCGGCGGACAGCGCGCCCAGCGCCCGCAGGTCGTCCAGGGTCCCGACGCCGCCTGAGGCGATCACCGGGATGGCGGTGGCGGCCACCACCTCGGCCAGGCCCGCGAGGTCCGGGCCCTCCAGCGTGCCGTCCCGGCTGATCTCGGTCACCACCAGTGCCGCCACCCCGGCGTCGCCGAAGGCCGCGGCCAGCTCCAGCAGGTCCTGGCCGGACCCCTCCAGCCAGCCCCGCACGGCCACGTCCCGGCCCCGGGCGTCCAGTCCCACCGCCACCGGGTGCCGCGCCGCCAGGCGCCGGACCAGGCCGGGGTCCTCCGAGCGCGGCGGTGCCCAGCACCACCCGGGCCACGCCGGCGTCGAACAGGGCGTCGGCCGCGACCTCGTCACGGATGCCACCCCCGGTCTGGACCGGAACGTCCACCGCGGCCGCGATGGCGGCCACCACGCCCCGGTTGCGGGGCTCGCCGGTGCGGGCCGCGTCCAGGTCCACCACGTGGATCCATGACGCGCCCTCGGCCTGGAACGCCAGCGCCTGGGCCACCGGGTCGTCGCCGTAGACGGTCTCCCGGTCGTAGTCCCCCTGGTAGAGCCGCACGCAGCGGCCGTCCAGCAGGTCGATGGCGGGATAGAGCTCCATCACGTCCCCTGCCGCTGCCGGTCGCGGTCCGCCGCGGCGCACATGGCCACGAAGTTCCCGAGCAACGCCAGCCCCGGGCCACCCGACTTCTCCGGGTGGAACTGCGTGGCCATGACGTTCTCCCGGGCCGACGCCGCCGTCACCGGCCCTCCGTAGTCGCAGGTGGCCACCACGTCACGGCCCACCTCCGGGGCGAACGAGTGCACGAAGTACATCCACGGCCGATCACCGAGCCCGGCGAACAGGGGCGACGCCGTGCGCAGGTCCAGCTGGTTCCACTGCATCTGCGGGTGCTTCACGCCGTCGGGCAGCCGGCGGACCATGCCGGGCAGGACACCCAGCCCGGTCACCCCGGGCGACTCGTCGGAACCGTCGTACAGCAGCTGCATGCCGACGCAGATCCCCAGGAACGGGCGGCCGGAGGCGACCGCCTCCAGGGCCACGTCGTCCAGGCCCGTGTCGGCCAGGGCCTCCCGGCACCGGCCGAACGCCCCCACGCCGGGCAGCACCACGCCCGCGGCGCGCGCCACCACCGCGGGGTCCGCGGTCAGCACCGCATCGGCGCCCACGTGCTGCATGGCCTTCTCGGCCGAGCGCAGGTTGCCGATGCCGTAGTCGAGCACCGCCACCACCGGCGGGGCGGTCTGCTGGTCGGCCACCTCAGAGCGTTCCCTTGGTGGAGGGCAGCTCGGCCCCCTCCACCCGCGCGGCGTCACGCAGGGCCCGCGCCGTGGCCTTCACCGACGCCTCGATGATGTGGTGGGTGTTGCGCCCCCGCACCAGCGTCAGGTGCAGCGTGATGCCGGCCGAGGTGACGAACGCCCGCCAGAACTCCTCCATCAGCTGGGGGTCGAACGGCGGGTCGCCCAGGATCTTCACGCCGGGGCAGTCCACCTCGTAGTGCAGGAACGGGCGGCCGGACAGGTCCAGGACCGCCTCCACCACCGCCTCGTCGAGCGGCACCCGGATGGAGGCGAAGCGGCGCACGCCGCGCTTGTCGCCCAGCGCGTCCTTGAGCACGGCGCCGAGCAGGATGCCGGTGTCCTCCACGGTGTGGTGGGCGTCGATGTCCAGGTCCCCTGTGGCCTGCACGGTCAGGTCCATCCCGCCGTGGCGGCCGAGCTGGTCCAGCATGTGGTCGAAGAAGGGCAGGCCGGTGCTGCAGTCGGTGCGGCCGCTGCCGTCGACGGCCACGGTGACGGAGATGTCGGTCTCCTTGGTGGTGCGTTGCGACGTTGCCGTTCGGGGGCTCACGGCCCCAAGGATCGCACAGGTGGCCGCCCGCTCCCGAACGGGTTGGTGGCCCTAGCCTTGGTCCCCGTGCCTCCCGCCCCCACCCGCCTCCGCAACAACGACCCGTGCTGGTGCGGCAGCGGGCGCAAGCTCAAGCGGTGCCACGGCGACCACCGGTCGGCCCGCCGCAGTCCCGTGACCCCGGGAGTCGTGACCCCGCCCCGTCCCGTGCCCGCCGCCATCGCCCGGCCCCCCTACCTCCACACCGGTGGCATCCCCGCCGGGGGCCGGGACCTGCAGGTCATGCGGGGCGCGGACCTGGAGCGCATGCGCCGGGCCGGCGCCGTGGCGGCGGAGGTGCTGCTGCGGGCCGGGGCCGCGGTGGCGCCCGGCACCACCACCGAGGAACTGGACGAGGTGGCCCACGACGCCTACGTCGAGCTCGGCGCCTATCCCAGCACCCTGGGCTACAACGGCTTCACCAAGTCGGTGTGCACCTCGGTGAACGAGGTGGTGTGCCACGGGATCCCCGACGACGGACGTCCGTTGGCGCCCGGCGACATCGTCAACATCGACGTGACCGCCTACGTCGACGGTGTGCACGGGGACACCTCGGCCACGTTCGCCGTCGGCGACCTGGACCCGGCCACGGACGCGCTGGTGGACGCGGCGTGCGAGGCGACCTACCGGGGCATCGCCGCGGTGCGCGCCGACGGCGACCTGGTGGAGGTGGGCCGCGCCATCGAGGCCTTCGCGTGCGCCCGGGGACTGGGCGTGGTGCGCGACTACGGCGGCCACGGGATCGGCGAGGTGTTCCACGCCGATCCCCACGTCCTGCACGTGGAGGACCGCGACAGCTCCTTCGGGCTGGTGGAGGGCATGACCTTCACCGTCGAGCCGATGCTCAACGCCGGCACCCACCACCACCGCCAGTGGGACGACGGGTGGACGGTGATCACCCAGGACCTGCTCCCGAGCGCCCAGTTCGAGCACACGGTGGTGGTCACCGCCGACGGGTCCGAGATCCTGACCGTGACCGACGACGGCCGCACCGCGGTCACCTGGCCCAACCGCCGGTCGGGCCCCGCCTGAGCTCAGCCCAGCACGGCGCCGAGCGCGGCCAGGAAGGCGTCGTTCTCCTCCGCCGTGCCCAGGGTGACCCGCAGGCAGCCGTCCAGGCCCGGCCACGACGAGCAGTTGCGGATGAGCACCGACCGGTCGACCAGCTCCTGCCACACCGTGTCGCCGTCCCTGGTCAGCGGCCGGAACAGGATGAAGTTGGCCCCGCTGGGCCACTGCTGCACCGGGAGCTCCGCCAGGACGCGGGCCACCCGTCCCCGCTCCTCCACCAGGCGGGCCACGCGCTGGTGCATCTCCGCCTCGTGGTCCAGGGCCAGCTCACCGGCCAACTGGGTCAGCTCGTCCAGGTGGTAGGGCAGGACGACCTTCTCCAGCTCCTCCACCACCCAGGTCGGGCCGATCAGGTAGCCCAGCCGCAGCGCGGCGGCCGACCACGTCTTGGAGTAGGTGCGGGTGACCACCACCGGACGGTCCTCCGCCACCAGGGACAGCGCCGACCACGGCGCGAACTGGCCGTAGGCCTCGTCCACGACCAGCAGCCCGTCGATGCCCTCGACCGCGTCCAGCACGGCGCGGACGGTGCCCTCGTCCTCCACCCGGCCGGTGGGGTTGTTGGGCGAGCACAGGAAGGTGACGGTGGGCCGGTGCCGGGCCAGCGTGGAGCGGACCACGTCCAGGTCCAGGGTGAAGTCCTCCCGGCGCGGCCCCTCCACCACCGCCGTGCCGCACACGCGGGCGATGTGGCCGTGCAGCGCGTAGGTGGGCTCGAAGACGGCCACGGAACGGCCCGCGCCGCCGTAGGCCAGGCACAGTGTCTGGAGCACCTCGTTGGACCCGTTGGCCGCGAACACCTGCGGCGCCCGCAGGCCCCCGGGCACATGGCTGCCCTCCACCTCCGCCAGGCGGGCCCGGAGCGCGGTGGCTCCCCGGTCCGGGTAGCGGTGCCAGGCCACGCCGCCCAGCGCGGTGCGCAGCGCGGCGAGGAAGGCCTCCGGTGGTGGCTCGGGCGCCTCGTTGGTGTTGAGCCGGACCCGCACGTCCACCTGCGGGGAGTGGTAGCCCGCCATCAGGGCGACGTCGTCGCGCACCGTGGGCCGGCTCACGTTGACTCCGCCTCGCCCGCCGGGCGCTCGGAGCGCAGCGCCCGGCGCAGGCGGATGGACTCCGCGTGGGCCTCCAGGCCCTCGGCCACGGCCAGTGCCTCCACCGCGGGCGCCACGGCGTCGAAGGCCTCACCGTCGAGGGAGATCACGTGGTGGTGCTTGAGGAAGTCGTCCACGGTGAGGGCGGACGCGAACCGGGCGGTGCCGTAGGTGGGCAGCACGTGGCTGGGACCCGCCACGTAGTCGCCGATCGACGCCGGCGACCACGGCCCCACGAAGATCGCACCGGCGTTGCGCACCAGTGGGAGCAGCCGCTCGGGCTCCGCGCACAACAGCTCGAGGTGCTCCGGCGCCACGCGGTTGGCCACCTCCATGGCGGCCTCCGGCGAGTCCACCAGCACGGCGTAGCCCCCATCGGCCAGGGTGGCGGCGATCTCCTCCCGGCGGGGGGCCGCCTCGGTCAGGCGCTCCACCGACGCGACCACGGCGTCCGCGGTGTCCTCGTCCCAGGTGATGAGCCAGGCCAGGCCGTCGGGGCCGTGTTCGGCCTGCAGGATCACGTCCACCGCGGCGAAGTCGGGAGGGACGGACCCGTCGGCCACGACGACCACCTCGCTCGGGCCCGCGAAGGCGGCGGCCACGCCGACGGTGCCGGACACCTCGGCCTTGGCCAGGGCCACGTACTTGTTCCCCGGGCCGCAGATCACGTCCACCGCCGGGACCGACGCCGTGCCGTAGGCCAGGGCGCCGATGGCCTGGGCCCCGCCGATGGCGTAGACCTCGTCGATGCCGGCCACGGCCGCGGCGGCCAGGGTGACCGGGGTGACGTGGCCGGTGGCACGGTCGGGCGGGACGCACACCGCCACCTGGGCCACCCCGGCGACCTGCGCCGGGACCGCGGTCATCAGCAGGGTCGACGGATAGGCGGCACGCCCACCGGGGACGTAGCAGCCGACCCGGTCGACCGGCCGCCAGTAGGAGCGGATGACCACGCCGTCGGTGTCATGGCGGACCTCGTCCCGCAACTGCGACTCGTGGTGGGACCGGATCCGGTCACGGGCCAGTTCCAGCGCGCGTCGCACCGGCTCCGGGGTGGCGGCCAGGGCGGCCCGGATCTCCTCCGCCGGCACCCGGATCGCGCCCAGCTCCACGCCGTCGAATCGGGCCGTGTACTCGACCAGCGCCTGGTCCCCCCGCTCGCGGACGGCGGCCAGGACCTCCCGCACGACGGCCACCGGCTCGTCGCCGTCGACCGTGGGGCGGGGAAGCCGGTCCCCGGGGCGTTCCACCCCACGGAGGTCGAGTCGGTTCAGCACGGCGGCCACGGTACCCCGCGCTCCCGGCCGTCCCGGAACGCAATTGCGCCGTTTGCCGGACAGGGGTGCGCCGTTGCCGGACAGTCGTGCGCCGTGCCGGACAGGGGTGCGCCGGTGCCGACCGCGGGAGCATCGGGGCGCGGTGCTAGGAACTCGCCGTGAGCCTCCATGCCGACCTCGCTTCCATGCAGTCCACCCTGGACCAGGTCCTGGACCGACTCGACGAGGCCACCGAGGTGGTCCGCGGCACGGAGCGGGACGACCTGCTCGGTGACCTGTACGAGATCGAGCGCCACCTGAAGGCCGCCGCCCGGCGCCTGACGCGTGCGTTGGCGGCACTGCCCCCGGCGTCCTGAGCCTGGTTCAGACCCGGGTGGAAAAAGACGTCCGGCGCCCCGAAGGGCGCCGGACGGGCGAACCGAGCGGCGGGAGCCCGGAACGCCGATACCAGGTGGCGGGAACCTGGTAGGTGCAGTTCAGCACACGGACCGATCACTGTCCACGATCCTGAGGGCGCAAACGGTGATCCGACGACCAGAGTGGCCACGCTCCGTGTCGGCGCACTCACCTGCCGCGATCACTCTCACACGCTACGTGGTCGCACCGACGGGCAACGCGACGTGTCGAGCGTCACCTCCGAAGCGGTCGGATTCCATTGCCTGACAGGTCAGCAGCCACGTGTGGCGGTCCGGTCAGGGCGCATCGAGGTGGGCCGACGGGCAGAAATCGGCCAGCACGCAGCGCGCGCACTCAGGTTTTCTGGCGAAGCACACGCGACGTCCGTGGAGGATCAACCGCAGGCTGAACTCACCCCGCTCCGCCGCCGGCACCATGGGGTTCAGCTCCAGCTCCACCCGGACCGGATCGGTGTCGGTCGTCAGTCCCAGCCGCTTGGAGAGGCGCAGCACGTGGGTGTCCACCGGGAGCCCCGGCAGCTCGAGCGCCACGCTCCGCACGACGTTGGCCGTCTTGCGTCCCACCCCGGGGAGGGAGGTCAGGTCCGCCATCCGCCCCGGCACCTCGCCGTGGTAGCGGTCCACCAGCGCGGAGGCCATGCCGATCAGGTTCCTGGCCTTGGACCGGAAGAACCCGGTGGAGCGGATCACCTCCTCCAGCTCCTCCGGGTCGGCCTCGGACAATGCGACCGGCGTCGGGTACCGCCCGAACAGCACCGGCGTCACCAGGTTCACCCTGGCGTCGGTGCACTGGGCCGACAGGATGGTCGCGCACAGCAGCTCGAACGCCGTGGTGTGGTCCAGCTCGCACTCCGCCTCGGGGTACTCGCCGGCCAGCCGCTCATGGGTGAGCCGGGCTCGGCCCTTGGGTGATCGGGGGGTGCCCATGGGCGCACGGTAGCCTCCGCATCCGGTGCGCCCGCCCGACGACTCCCCCGAGCACAGCCCCGGCCTGACGTGGGTCACCGGGGCCGATGCCGCCTCCGACCGCGACATGGCGGGCCGGGGACTGACCCGGGTCCGGACCCTGCACCAGATGCGCCGCGCGCTCCCGGTGGCCACCGACCTGCGCGGATCCGCTCCGCCGCTGGAGGTGCGGGCGTTCCGGCCCGGCGTGGACGACGCCGCCGTGCTGGAGGTGAACAACCGGGCCTTCGACTGGCACCCGGACCAGGGGGGATGGGACCGGGACCGGCTGCGGGCAGGGCTGGCCCAGGACTGGGTGCGCCTGGACGGGTTCCTGGTCCACGAGGGCGCGGACGGGACGGTTGACGGGTTCTGCTGGACCCGGATCCACCCCGGGGCCGCGTCGGGCGACGCTCCGATGGGCGAGATCTTCGTCATCGCCGCCGACCCCGCCCGCCACGGCACCGGCCTGGGCCGGGCGCTGGTCCTGGCCGGCCTGGACCACCTGGCGCGGGAAGGGCTGGGCACCGCCATGCTGTACGTGGAGTCGGACAACGCCCCCGCGCTCCGGCTCTACGAACGGCTGGGCTTCACGGTGCACCACAGCGACGCCGCCTACGCACCGTAGGCTCCGGGCGTGCCCCCGACCCGCTACGACCTGGACCGTGACGCGCTCGCCGCGCTCCTGGAGGGCGAGCCCCGCTACCGGGTGGACCAGGTGTGGGAGGGCCTCTACCGCCAGGCCCGCGAGCCGTCCGAGCTGACGACGCTGCCGAAGGGGCTGCGGGACCGACTGTCCGTCGAGCTGCCCTCCGCGCTCACCGAGGTGACCCGGGTCGTGGCCGACGACGGCGACACGACCAAGTTCCTGTGGGAGCTCGACGGCGGCGCCCGGGTGGAGACCGTGCTCATGCACTACCCCGGACGCAGCACCGTGTGCGTGTCCACCCAGGCCGGGTGCGCCATGGCCTGCGGCTTCTGCGCCACCGGCCAGGCCGGCTTCGAGCGCCACCTCACCGTGGGCGAGATCGTGGAGCAGGTGGTGGCGGCCCAGCGTGCCGCCGGGGACCGGCGGGTGGCCAACGTGGTGTTCATGGGCATGGGCGAGCCCCTGGCCAACTTCGACAACACGTGGGCCGCCGTGCACCGCATGCACGACGGCCTGGGGATCGGTGCCCGGCACCTCACCATCTCCACCGTCGGCCTGATCCCCGGCATCCGGTTGCTCGCCGCGGCCGACCTCCCCGTCAACCTCGCCGTCTCGCTGCACGCGGCGGACGACGCCCTCCGCGACGACCTGGTGCCGATCAACCGGCGCTACCCGCTGGAGGACCTGATGGACGCCTGCGAGGAGTACGTGGCGGCCACCCACCGCCGGGTCAGCTTCGAGTGGGCGATGATCAGCGGCGTCAACGACCGCTTCGTCGACGCCGAGCGCCTCAGCCGCCTGGCCCTGCGGCTGCGGGCGCACGTGAACCTGATCCCCCTGAACGCCACGCCCGGCTACGCGGTGCAGGGCTCCTCCGGTAACCGGGTGCGGGCCTTCGCCCAGGACCTGGCCGACCGCGGCGTCAACGTGACCGTCCGGGACACCCGGGGCTCGGACATCGACGCCGCCTGCGGCCAGCTGCGGGCCGGGCACGAGGCCCGACCCGTGCCTCCCCCACGCCGGCGCGACCGCTGAGATCGTCCGCCGGCACCGGACGGGCAGCGCTCACCAACCCACCGCCGCCGCCACCGCGTCCGCCGCGGCCCGGGTGGCGGCGCCGGTGTCACGGGCCACCCGTGCCAGCCGGGCCACCCGCCACGGGCGCGGGCCCAGGTACCGGACGAGGGCGCGGACGTCGGCCCTGCCGTCGGCCCCCACCAGGCCCGCGACGTCCTGGTCCACGAGGCCGTCGGCCGGACGGTCGCTGATGCCACGGAAGGCCGACCACCGGACCCCGGCACCGTCGCAGATGTCCGCCACGGCGGCGGTCTCCATGTCCACCGCCACCACGCCGGCGCGCCGGTGGCCGTCCAGGACGGCGGGCTCGAGCCAACCGTCGGTGGTCACCACCCCGCCCGCCGGGTCGACGGCACCGAGCCGGGTGGCCGGGAAGGACCGGCCGGTTCGGGCGTCGAGCGCGAAGGCGGGTGAGACCAGGTCACCGACGGCGAGCCCGGCACCGATGGCGCCGGCGACACCGGTGACCACGACGTGGTCGGGGCCGAACCGGTCGATGGCCCGGAGCGTCGCCTCCCGGGCCGGGCCGGTCCCCACCCCGGCCGCCACGACGGTGACGGTCCGGCCGTCCCGGGCACCGCCCCAGTGCCGGTCGGGACCCGTCCCCGCCGGCGCCAGGCCGAGCCGGGACACGACCGGCCGCAGCTCGATGCGCATGGGCGCCAGCACCAGGACCCGGACCGGACCCGGGTGACCGTCCGGACCGCTCACCGCACCAGGACCGTGATGCCCTCGGCCCGGATGGCGTCCACCAGGTGCTCCCCCGCCGCCACCTCGCTGCCGGACCACACCACGCAGCGCTGCACCGTCCCCTCCACCTTGGCCCCCGCACCGATCACCGATCGGCCGCCGGACACCGCGAGGTTGGCCCGCAGGTAGTCCGCCGGGGTGCCGCAGTCCACCACCGTCCCGGCCGCGGCCACCGCGTCGATCCGGCCCGCCGCCGCCTCCTCCCGCCACAGCACCTCCCACAGCCCCGACGGCTCCTCGTCCAGGCCGGCGATCATCGGTGCCGGCACGATGGAGGCCACCACACCGCTGCGGGGCCCGAACGGCAGCGGTCCGGTCGACAGGATGCGGATGCGTTCGCCGTCCCAGCCCCGGACGAAGGCGGCCAGGTCCTCGGTGTGCCAGGTGTCGGCGTTGCCCACCAGCGCGGACCGGCCGTCCAGCCACCCCCGCAGCCGGGACAGCGCACCTGCGGTGCCCAACGCCACGGGCTCCTCCACCGACACGTGGACGTCGGGGTGCCCGGCCAGGTACGCCTCCATGGCGTCGCGACCGTGGTGCACGTTGACCGCGACCGGACCCACGGCCGGCGTCACGGCGGCGAGCGCCCAGTCCACCAGCGGACGATCCCCCACCGGGCACAACGCCTTGGGCCGGAGCAGGCTCAGCGGGCGGAGCCGGGTCCCCGCACCGGCGGCCAGAACGACTCCTGCCAGACTGTCAGCCATGTCCGAGCGCCGTTGGTACAACCCACGACTCCCCCAGACCTTGGTGATCAGCCAGTTCCTGCTCTACTTCAACGCCGTGTTCCTGGCGCTGGGGCTGCTCACCGGCGGGCTGCTGTCGTCGTTCCTGGGGGCGGTGCTCCTGCTGGGCAGCCTGGCGGCGAACGTGTACGGCGCCTGGGGCATCGCCAACGAGATGAAGCGCGGCTACCAGGTGGCGGTGGTGGCGTCGTTCCTGCCGATCGCGGTGCGGCTGGTGGTGGCCCTGGAGGCCGGAGCGGTGATGAGCAACCTGGGATTCATCTTCATCCCGGGAGGCATCCTGAACGCCATGTTCGTCTACGCCCTGATCGCCCTGCTGCTGCACACGCAGTCCCGGGAGTACCAGCGGGTCTGGTTCTCCTGAGCGGGCTGGCCGATGGTGGGACACCGCTGACATGATCGCGCCATGACGACCGAGGTGAACGGGATCGCAGGACTGAAGGAACTGGTCGGGACCCATCTGGGGTACTCCGACTGGCTGGAGATCACCCAGGAGCGGGTGAACACCTTCGCCGACGCCACGGGGGACCACCAGTGGATCCACGTGGACCCGGAACGGGCCACGGCCGAGTCGCCCTTCGGCGGGCCCATCGCCCACGGGTACCTGACCCTGTCGCTCGGGCCGGTGCTGATGCCGCAGATCCTGCGGGTCAACGGCACCCGGATGGGCGTGAACTACGGCTGCGGCAAGGTGCGGTTCCCCTCGCCGGTGCCGGTCGGGTCCAACCTGCGCCTCGGCGCCCACCTGGACGCGGTGGACGACCTGGGCGGTGGCTGGGCCCAGATCTCCATGACCTTCACCTTCGAGGTGGAGGGGGCGGACAAGCCGGCCTGCGTGGCCGAGATCATCTTCCGCTACGCCGAGTAGCCAGCCCGGGCCCGGGCGGGTCCACCCGGACGCTGCCATGACTACCTGAACTCGGGCATCACCTTGGTGGCCAGCAGCCGCAGGGTCTCGTCCTCGGGGTAGTCCGAGCACCACGGCACGATGCCCCCGCAGCCCAGCTCCCGGTACTCGGCCAGCTTCTCGCACACCTGCTCGGGCGTCCCCACCAGGTTGCCGTCGCGCCAGGAGTCGAACTCCTCACCCCAGAAGCTGCCGCGTGCCTCCTGCGATGATCTCGGCCTCGTCCTCGCGGATGAAGACCTCCGGCGACCACGTCCTGGTGATCTCGTCGTAGTCCCGGCCCACGGCACGGCAGTGCTCCTGGAGGACCTCGCACTTGTGGCTCCACTCGTGGGGCTTGCCCCCGAAGTTGGACCGGTCCGCGTGACGGGCCACCACCCGCAGGGTCAGCTGCTCACCACCGCCGCCGATCCACACCGGCGGGTGCGGGTCCTGCACCGGCTTGGGGTCGCACTGGGCACCGGCCACCTGGAAGTGGCGGCCGTCGTAGGTGGCGTCGGGCTCCGCCCACATGAGCTTCACGATCTCGACGGTCTCGCGCAGCACCCGGATCCGGTCCGCGGCCGACGGGAAGTCGTAGCCGTAGGCCCGGTACTCCTGGTCGTACCACCCGGCACCGATGCCCCAGTCCAGCCGGCCGCCGGAGATGACGTCGACGGTCGAGGTGATCTTGGCCACCAGGGCCGGGTTCCGGTAGCCGGCACAGCTGACCATCTGGCCCAGGCGGATGGTGGAGGTGGACGCGGCCAGCGCCGCGATGGTGCTCCAGCACTCGAAGACGGTCTCGTGGGCGGGCACCGGCACGTTGTGGACGTGGTCGTAGACCCACACCGAGTCGAGCCCCAGCTCCTCGGCCAGGCGGGCGGTGCGGACGGTGGTGGCCCACTTGTCCTGCGGGTCCTCGATGCCGGCGAGCTCCATCTTCCATCCCTGGGGGGCGAACACGCCGAAGATCATCAGGCTCCTTCCAACAGCCGCAGTGCGCAGTCCCTGACGCCGCGCACGGTAGCCGACCGGGCATCGGACTTCCCTCCGGTACGGGGAGGTTGTCCCCGGGTCGCCGGTACGGAGGTTGTCCCGGGTCGCGACCGCGACGCCGGCCACGACCGCTGCCCGCGGGCAGGCCGGCGCGACCCGCGATTCGTCCCCCCCGGAGATGGGCATCCCGGCCGTGGGAGGAGGGTCCCGGTGCCATGGCCCAGCGGGGGCCCGCCCCTAGGCTGCCCCGGTGTCCCGAGCGAGGTGGGTGCTGCTGACCGCGGTCGTCGCGGTTGCCGTGACCCTCGGCCCGACGGCCTGCGGGGGCGGCGACGCGGCGCCCCGGGCCGACTCGGGCCCGCGGCCCACCACCACGGCGGCACCCCCGGCCACCACCGCGGCACCCGCCCCGACCACCTCCCCGGACGGCACCGCGGTCGCCACGGGGTTCCCGGAGGACTGGACGCCACCGACGCTGCGGTGGCGGGACTGTGACCTGGGCGTCGACGCCCGGTGCGCCACGCTCACGGTGCCCCTCGACTGGGGTGACCCGGCGGGACCCACCGTCGACCTGGCCCTCGGCCGGCTGCCGGCCACGGGCGACCGGATCGGATCGCTGATCGCCAACCCCGGCGGGCCCGGAGGGTCCGGGTTGGAGTTCCTGTCCTACGAGCCGTTCAGCACGGCGGTGAGCCGCCGGTTCGACATCGTGAGCTGGGACCCGCGTGGCGTGGGCGACTCCACCGCGGTGACCTGCGGCGATTCCACCGTCTCGGACTTCCTGGACGACGACCCCGACCCCGACGACGCGGGCGAGCAGGCCACGCTCGACGCCGACGCCGCCGCGGTGTCCGAGGAGTGCCGGGCCGACGACCTGGACCTGCTGGCCCACGTCGGCACCCGGGACGTGGCCCGGGACCTGGAGGCCATCCGCCGGGCGTTGGGGGACGAACCCCTCACCTACGTGGGCTTCTCCTACGGCACCCAGATCGGCCAGCAGTACGCCGAGTTCTTCCCGACCCGCATCCGCGCCATGGTCCTGGACGGCGTGGTCGACCCCGCCCTGGGCTACACGGAGTTCCTGCTGGGCCAGACCGCGGCGTTCGAGCAGGCGTTCCGGGCCAACTCGGCCGCGTGCCGCGACGCCGGTCCCGACGAGTGCGGGGTGGAGGACCTCCCGGCCGCCTACGACCAGGTCCGGGAACGGGTCGAGCGGACGAGGCTGCCGGCCGACGGCCCCGACGTGGGCCCTGCGGAGTTGGCCGTCGCCGCGGTGTACACGTCGTACTCCGCCGACGGTTGGCTCGACCTGGGCCCGGCGCTGCAGCAGGCCATCGAGGACGACGACGGTCAGGCGCTGTCCGACCTGGCGCAGGGCTACTACGACTTCGGGGGCTTCACCGCCTACGCCGCCGTGGTCTGCATCGACACGCCCCCGCCCGCCGGGGCCGATGCCTACCGGGCGTTCGCCGACGAGGCCCGCCGGGTGTCCCCCCGCTTCGGCGGCCAGGTGGCCAACGAGCTCCTGCCCTGCGCCACCTGGCCCGTGCCCCCGGTGGCGGCCCCGTCCGCCATCACCGCCCCGGGCGCACCCCCCATCCTGGTCGTGGGCAACACCGGCGATCCGGCCACCCCCTACGACAACGCGGTGGCCGTGGCCGACCAGCTGTCCTCCGGGGTGCTGGTCACCGCAGACATCGACGGCCACACCGCCTACGGCATCGACCGGTGCGTGACCCGGGTGGTGGACCGGTACCTGATCGACCTGACGGTCCCACCGGCCGATCCCCGGTGTGGGTGAACCCGGCCCATCCCCTACGATCCGGCCCGTCCGAGACACCGAGGCGGATTCCCGGGGGGAACACGTGGAGTACAACCTGGCAGCCGTGCACGAGGCCGTGGAGGCCGCGGCCCCCGACCGGGAGTGCATCGTCACCCCCGACCGGCGCCTGACCTACCGACAGTTCGGCGACCGGACCCGGCAACTGGCCAACGCCCTGGTGGCCCGGGGACTGGGCGGGGTGACGGACCGCGCCGGGCTGGGTGGCCACGAGTCGGGCCAGGACCACCTGGCCATCTACCTGCACAACTGCCCCGAGTACCTGGAGTCCATGGTCGGCTCCTACAAGGCCCGGGTCGCGCCGTTCAACGTGAACTACCGCTACGTGGCGGAGGAGCTGGAGTACCTGCTGAACGACTCCGGGGCCCGGGCCGTCGTGTTCCACTCCGCCTTCGCCCCCACCCTGGCCGAGGTCCGCGACCGCCTGCCCGCCCTGGAGGTCCTGCTGCAGGTCGCCGACGACTCCGGCAACGGACTGCTGCCCGGCGCCGTCTGGTACGAGGAGGCGCTCGCGGCCCAGCCCACGACCCTGCCGGACGAGCTCGTGGCCTCCTGGTCGCCCGACGACCTGTACATCCTGTACACCGGCGGCACCACGGGCATGCCCAAGGGGGTGCTGTGGCGCCAGGCCGACATCTTCGTGGCCGCCATGGGCGGACGGCGCCTGGACAACCAGGAGGAGTGGGCCTCGATCGACGAGATCGTGGCCAACACCGCCAACGGCGGGGCCCGCCTGCTGCCCGGCCCGCCGTTCATGCACGGCGCCGCGCACTGGATGGCGTTCAACGCCTTCACCAACGCGAACACCCTGGTGCTGCCGTCGGTGGTGGAGCGCCTGGACGTGGACGACCTGCTGCGCCACCATCGCCGCCGAGGGCGTGAACATCGTCCTGATCGTCGGTGACGCCTTCGGCCGCCCCCTGGTGGAGGGCATCGAGGCCGGCGGTGCCGACCTGAGCTCGGTGCTGGCCATCGTGTCCGGCGGCGCCGCGCTGTCCGCCGGCATCAAGGCCCGGCTGTTGGAGGCGCTGCCGTCGATCATGGTCCTGGACGGCCTGGGCTCGTCCGAGACGGGCCAGCAGGGCAGCCAGCTCACCGCCGCCGGCCAGGAGACCTCCACCGGCGACTTCACCCCCGGTCCCGGCATGTGCATCCTGTCCGAGGACCTGACCGAGGTGCTGGAGCCCGGCCACGACGAGATGGGCTGGCTGGGCCAGACGGGGCGCGTGCCCCTCGGCTACCTGGGCGACGCCGCCAAGACCGCCCGCACCTTCCCGGCCATCGACGGCGTCCGCTACTCGGTGCCGGGTGACCGGGCCCGGGTGACCGCGGACGGCCGGCTGGAGCTCTACGGCCGTGACTCGGTCACCATCAACTCCGGCGGCGAGAAGATCTTCGCCGAGGAGGTGGAGCAGGCCCTGGTGCGCCACCCCGCCGTCTTCGACTGCGTGGTCACCGGACGGCCGTCGGAACGCTGGGGCAACGAGGTGGTCGCCGTGGTGCAGCTGGCGGACGGCACCGACGCCTCCGACGAGGACCTCCTGGAGGAGGCCGCCCGCCACGTGGCCCGCTACAAGCTGCCCAAGGCGATCGTCCGCCGCACCGAGATCCAGCGCTCCCCGTCGGGCAAGGCCGACTACCGCTGGGCCAAGGCGCAGGCCACCGCCGAATGAGCGCCACGGCCGGGCCGGGCGGATGGTCCGCGGGCGACAGCACCGTCGTGGTGTTCGACCTGGGCAACGTGGTCATCCCCTGGGACCGGCGCGCCGCCCTCTCCCGGTTCGTGGAGGACCCGGCCGAGGTCCAGCGCCTGGCCGACGAGGTCTTCGACCTGGAGGCCAACCTCCACCTGGACCGGGGCTCCACCATCGACCAGGTCCGTGCCGTCATGGAGGAGCGCCACCCCGGCCACGGCTGGGTGGTGGACGGCTACGTGGAGCACTTCCGCCACAGCCTGGGCGAGACGATCCCCGGCACCGCCGCCCTCATCGAGGACCTGCTGGCCGCGGACGTCCGCTGCGTCGGGCTGTCCAACTGGTCCGCCATCTGCTTCGAGGGCATCCCGGATGCCTACCCCGTGCTCCAGCGCCTGGAGGGGATCGTCATCTCCGGCGAGGAGGGCGTGTGCAAGCCCGAGGCGGAGATCTTCCGGCGGTGCGAGCAGCGGTTCGGGTTCACCGCGACCCAGGCGCTGTTCTTCGACGACAGCGCGTCCAACGTGGCCGGGGCGGCCGCGGCGGGATGGGACGCCGAGCTGTTCACCACCCCGGAGGCGGCCCGGGCCGCGGTGGTGGCCCGGGGACTGCTCCCGGGCTGATCGCCCGCCGTAGGCTGACGCCGTGCCCGACGACGCCAGGACGCTGATCCCCCGTTCCGACCAACCGCTGCCCACCGGGTCGGACAAGACGGCGTCGGTGCAGGCCATGTTCGACGTGATCGCCCCCCGCTACGACCTGGTCAACCGGGTCATGACGTTCCGCATGGACGTGGGCTGGCGGCGCCGGACCGTCGGCGCACTGGGCCTCACCCCCGGCTCGGTGGTCCTGGACCTGGCCTGCGGCACCGGTGACCTGGCCCGCGACCTGGCCGAGCGGCAGCTCGTGCCCATCGGGGCCGACCTCAGCTTCGGCATGCTGGCCGCCGCCCCCGTGCCGTTCCCCCGCATCCAGTGCGACGGGTCCGCGCTCCCCTCCCGGACGGCAGCATCGACGGGGTGACCTGCGGGTTCGCGCTGCGGAACTTCACCGACCTGGGAGCGACGCTGGCCGAACTGGGCCGGGTGGTGCGCGACCGGGGCCGCATCGCCCTGCTGGAGGTGGCCGAGCCACCGAACCCGATCATGCGGTTCGGCCACGGCATCTACTTCGGCCAGGTGGTGCCCCGCATCGGTGGCCTCCTGTCCGACGGGGACGCCTACCGCTACCTGCCCCGCTCCGTCGCGTACCTGCCCGAGCCGGCCGAGCTGGTGGCCATGGTGGAACGGGCCGGCTTCTCGGGTGTGCGGCGCACGCTGCTGTCGGGCGGGATCGCCCAGCTCATCACCGCCACCCGGTCGGCCCGGTGACCCAGGAGCTGGTGGCCCGCACCACCCCGGGCGACCCGGCCGCGGGTGACCCACCGCCGGGGGTGGCGGCCAGCGCGTTCGGCTCGCCCCGACGGTCCTTGTGGGGCGTGGGCGAGGCGCTGCGTCTCGAGCTCCCGGCCCCGTGGCCCGACCACGTGGACCGGGTGGCCGACGCGCTGGGAGCCATCCGGTCCGAGGGCGCCGACGACGAGCCCGGGGCCGGCCCGGTCGCGTTCGGCGCCTTGCCCTACGACCGCACGGCGGCGGCATCGCTGGTGGTACCCCGGGTGGTCCACGGCCGGACGGCGGACGGGACGCGATGGACGACGACCATCGGCGCCGACGGGACGGTCCCCGCGCCGGCCACGTCGGCATCGGCGCCCCCGCCGGGACCCTCCGTCATCACGGTACGCAGCGCCCGGAGGGACGGGGACTGGAAGCACGGCGTGGAGGTGGCCACCAAGGCCATCGTCGACGGCCGACTGACCAAGGTGGTGCTGGCCCGCGAGCTGCTGGTGGAGACCGATGTGGCGCTGGATCCGGTCTCCCTGCTGGGGCGGTTCCGGGCCGTGGCACCGGCGGCGATGTGCTACTGCATCGACGGCTTCGTCGGGGCCACCCCGGAGCTGCTGGTGTCACGCGTCGGCGACGTGGTGCGGGCCCATCCCATGGCCGGCACCACCCCCCGCACCGGTGACCCCGAGGCCGACGGACGCCGCGCCGGCGAGCTGCTGGGGTCGGCCAAGAACCGGGTGGAGCACCAGATCACCATCGACATGGTCCACGACACGCTCCTGCCGTGGTGCTCCTACCTGGACGCGGAGCCGGAACCGTCGGTGGTGGCGGCCGGCCCGGTGCAGCACCTGGCCACGTTGGTGGAGGGCCGGCTGTCGCACCCGGCCCCGTCGGTGCTGGAACTGGTGGCGGCGCTGCACCCCACCCCCGCGGTGGGGGGCTGGCCCCGGGCCGAGGCCCTGGCACTGCAGGCGGAGCTGGAGGGTGTGGACCGTGGGCGCTACGCCGGGCCGGTGGGCTGGGTCGACGCCGCGGGGAACGGGGCGTGGGGCGTCGGGATCCGGGGTGTGCAGGTCGACGGCACCACGGCCCGGCTGTTCGCCGGAGTGGGCGTGGTGGCCGATTCCGATCCCGAGGCCGAGCTGGAGGAGACCCGGGCCAAGGCCCAGGCCGTCCTCGGGGCCCTCATCCGCCCCTGACCGGCTCGACCGCCGGCGGATCCGGCGTCACCGATCGGTCGCTGCCACCGAAAGGTGACGCACGTTCGGTGGGTGGTGCCCGTCAGGTGCCTCTCACGGGCTCGGAGGTCTCCCTGGCCCACACCTCGCGGATGTTGTCCAGCACGGTGACCACGTCCGCGAAGCCGGCGAAGTGGCCCTCGCCGGGCCGGACCCGAAGCTCCCCGCGGGGCAGCCGCGACGCCTGGTGGTGGCCGTGGCTCTGCGGCACGATCGTGTCCGCCAGCCCCTGCCACACCACCACCGGCGGCTGCACCTCCGACAGGGCGAAGCCCCAGTGCCGGCTGAACAGTGCGAAGTCGTGCGCCACCGACCGCAGCTCCCCGGCGGTCAGCAGGTCCTGCAGGAACATGGCCTTGAACTGCGGGTTGCCCAGCACCGGCTTGTCCGCGAAGCCCAGGAGCGCCACGTACGCGCTGAACACCGGATCGGCGTAGCGCTCGACGCGCTGGATGGCGCGACCCAGGAAGGAGCCGATCGGCGTGCGCAGGGCCTCGAACACCGGCGCACCGAAGCGCATGACCCGGGTGTAGGACCACACCGCGTCCTCGCCCCGGGTGGGGCCCAGCCCACCCAGCAACGTGGCCACCACGACCCGGTCGGGCAGCTGGTGGGCCACGGCCAGCGTGTACGGACCGCCGCCCGACAGGCCGACCACGCCGAAGCGGTCCAGGCCCAGCTCGTCGGCCAGTGCCTCGATGTCCGCGGCGAAGTCCACGATGCGGTGGTAGCGGTGGTCGGTCGAGCGTCCGGTGCCGGGGCGTTCCACCGCGATGACCCGGAAGCCGCGCTGCAGGGCCACCTCGTCGATGGAGGGCGGCACCTGGGTGCGGGCCCCCGGCGTGCCGTGGAACCACAGGATGGGGTCGCCCTCGGGGTGGCCGTACTCGGCCCATCCCAGCACCCGGCCGTCGGCCACCGTGGCCTCACCGACCTGTCGGGGCACCGGTGAGCCGAGCTCCCGGATGGCCTCCTCCAGCTCCACCACCGGTGGACCGTCGAACTCCCCCACGCCGTTGTCACCCATCGCCGTGAACGCTAGTCCGCGACCCGGTCGAGGGCCGCTCCCACCGCGGCGTTCAACTCGGCGTGCACGGCCACGTTGTCGTCGCGGTCGGTGCCGACGACCACCACCCGGGGACCACCCCGGGTGAAGGCGCCGGTGACCGCTGCGTGCAGCCCGCCCCGGCTCGACACCCGCTCCGCCGGCACGCCGTGGGCCAGGGCCACGGCCACGGGGTCCACGCCGTGGGGGGTGCCGAACAGGCGCTCGAACCGGTCGGCGGGCACCTCGGACCGCTGGGGCAGGAAGGAGAAGATGCCCCCGCCGTCGTTGTCCACCACCACGATCACCAGCGTGACGCCGCGGCGGGCCAGGCCCAACAGGGCGTTGGTGTCGTGCAGGAAGGCGACGTCGCCGACCAGCAGGACCGTGGGCGCCCAGGTGAGGGCCACGCCCACCGCGGTCGAGGTGACGCCGTCGATCCCGTTCGCCCCCCGGTTGGCCAGGACCCGGACGTCGTCCCGGGCGGGGGCGAACCACTCCAGGTCCCGCACCGGCATGGACGACGACGCCACCAGGGTCCCGCCCGACGGGACCAGGCCCATGACGTCCACGGCGACCGCCGGCTCGCCCGCCCGGCCCTGCCGGGTCAGCGTGTCCTGCAGTGCCTGACGGGCCGCCGCCTCGGCGTCGGCCCAGCCGCTGCGCCACCCCGACGGTGCAGCCGGCCCCTCCGCGCCCGCCTGCAGCGCACCGGTCAGCTGGGCGCACGCGGTCGCGATGTCCGCGGGCAGGGAGCGGGCCAGGACCTGGTCGGGGTCCGGGACCAGGCCGAAGCGGTCCAGTCCCACCTGCAGCGCACCGCTGGTGGCCAGCCACTGGTTGGTGACCTTGGAGGCCAGCAGCCCGCCGAGGCGGAGCACCGCCTCGGGCCGGTGCCCGGCGGCGAACGCCTCGTGGCGAAGGATGGGGTCGAAGGCCGTCACGACGGCGGGGTGGTCCCGGCGGCAGCCGGACGGGCCGTCGGCCAGCACCGGCCAGCCGAGTGCGTCGGCCAGGCCCAGCACGGCGTCACCGTCGGCCGCGCCCAGCGCCGCCCGGGCACCGGCCACGATCACGCCGCGGCGACCGGCCAGGGCCGGGGCCAGCCGGCCGAGTTCCTCGTCCAGCAGGCCCCAGGACGCGCCGGCCGGGGAGGGTGGCTCCTGCGGTCCGGCGGCGGGCAGCTGGCCGGGGGTCCCCAGCAGGGGCTCCCGGAAGGCCAGGTTGAGGTGCACCGGCCCCGGCGTGGTGCCCAGCGTCCGGCTCCACGCGTCCCGGGCCAGGTCGCGCCACGACGGCGCCCCGCCGGCCGCCGGCGGTCCGGGCTCACAGAACCAGCGCACGGCCCGGCCGTACAGCTGGCGCTGGTCGATGGTCTGGGGGGCGCCCACGCCCTGCAGCTCCGGGGGCCGGTCCGCGGTGACCACCAGCAGGGGCACCGCGGCCTGGTGGGCCTCCACCACCGCGGCGTGGAGCTCGGCCGCGGCGGTGCCGCTGGTGCACAGCAGCAGGGCGGGCCGACCCGTGGCCAGGCCCAGGCCCAGCGCGCGAGAACGAGGCCGATCGCTCGTCGTGGAACACGTGGAGGCGTAGCCGGGTGTCCGTGGCCAGGGCCAGGGCCATGGGCGTCGAGCGGGAGCCGGGCGCGACCACGGCGTCGGCCAGCCCGAGCCGCACCCACTGGTCCACCAGCGTGGCGCAGTAGGTGGCCGCGACGTCGCCCGTGGTCGGATCCGGGACGGTGTCGGTGGGAGCGGTGTCGGTGGGTTCGGGGGTCGCTGGGCCGGGGTCACTCATGGGCCGGGTCAGCCTACGGTGAGGGGGTGCCCCGGAACGAAGCCTCCGACCGCACGCTGGCCGTGTCCCCCACCGGGCCGACCGGTTCCCCACCGGTCGTGTTCCTCCACGGCTTCACCCAGACCGGCCGCTGCGGCGGGCCGGCGGTGGCGGACCTGGCCCGGGACCACCGGGTGCTCCTGGTGGACCTGCCCGGCCACGGGGGGTCCGCCCGCCACGCCGGGTCCGACCTGCCCGGGGCCGCCGACCTGCTCGCCGCCACGGTCGGGCCCGAGGGCCCGGCCCTGGTCCTGGGCTACTCCATGGGCGCCCGGGTGGGCCTGCACCTGGCCCTGGCCCGACCGGACCTGGTGGCGGCCATGGTCCTGGTCGGCGGCACGGCCGGCATCGACGACGCCGGGGAGCGGGCGGCGCGGCGGGCCGCGGACGGGGCGCTGGCCGACCGGTTGGAGGCGATCGGTGTGGCCGCGTTCGTGGACGAGTGGCTGGCGCTCCCGCTGTTCGCGGGACTGGCGCCCTGGGCCCGCTTCGACGAGGAGCGCCGGGCCAACACCGCGGCCGGACTGGCCGGCAGCCTGCGCCATGCCGGCACCGGCACCATGGAGCCGCTGTGGGACCGGCTCGGGGCCGTGGAGGTGCCCGTGCGGTGCGTCGCGGGGGAACGGGACGACAAGTTCCGCCAGCTGGCCGATCGCCTGGCCCGCTCGATCGGGCCCGGCGCCACGTCGGTGGTGGTCCCCGGCGCCGGCCATGCCGCCCACCTGGAGGCCCCGGACGCCGTCACGGCGGTGGTCCGCGGGCTGACCGGCGCGCCGCTCAGCCGCCGACGTAGAAGCCGAGCGCGACCAGCACGCCGTAGACGAGTTGCACCCGGCCGGTCTCGCCCAGCACGGCGATCAGCTGTGGGCCCCGGGCGCCGCTCAGGACGCCGATGATCGGGCGGACGGGCCAGGACCAGGGCCACGAAGCCGAGGGCGGCCAGCGGTCGGCCCCCCAGGCCGGCCATGAGGGGCAGCACCAGGAACGGCAGCACCACCAGGACGACGTACAGGATCCGGGTCCGCCGGTCCCCCAGCCGCACCGCCAGGGTGACCTTGCCGACCGCGGTGTCGCCCGGGATGTCCCGCAGGTTGTTCACCACCAGCAGCGCGGTGGACAGGCAGCCCATGGCCGCGCCGGACAGCACCGCCAGCCAGGTGACGGTGAGCGTCTGGACGTAGAAGGACCCGACGGTGGCCACCAGGCCGAAGAAGACGAACACGAACGACCTCGCCGAAGCCGGCATAGCCGTAGGGCCGGGACCCGCCGGTGTAGAACCATCCGGCGGCGATGGCGGCCAGGCCCACGAACACCAGCTTCCAGTCCACGAACAGCACCAGCGGCAGGCCGCACACCGCGGTGAGCCCGAAGCAGGCCAGCATGGCCCGCTTGACCTGGCCCGGGGTGGCCAGTCCGTTGCCCACCAGGCGGGGCGGTCCGGTCCGGGCGCCGGGGTCGTCGGTGCCCCGCTTCCCGTCGGAGTAGTCGTTGGCGTAGTTCGTGGCGACCTGCACGAACAGGGCGACGCCCAGCGCACACAGGAACCGCCACACCACCAGGCCCTTCGGCCCGTCCCGCAGCACCAGTCCGGCCGCAGCGGCGGTGCCGACCAGCACGGGGGCGACCGCGGCGGGCAGGGTGCGGGGCCGGGCGCCCAGGACCCACTTCCGCCAGTCGGTCGGCAGCGGCGGCGGTCCGGCGGGTCGGGTGTCAGCCATGGCCCGGTGATGCTACGGCTCGTCGTCCACCAACAGCGCACCGGCCCGGGGGTGGGCCCGCACCACGTCCAGCACGGCGTCGGACTCGTCGCCCGGGAACCGCGTGGCCGCGCCGACCCGGTGGCGTCGCCGCAGGCCGTGCACGTGCACGTCCACGACCACCAGGCCGGGACGGCGCACGACCTCCAGGCGGTCGAGGCGGTCCCATCCGACGTGGAAGGTCGTCACCAGGTTGCGGCACACCAGCCCACCCTCGTCCAGGTCCGCCCGCTGGGTGACGGCCCGCCAGGCCAGGCCGCAGCCGACCAGGACCGTCAGGACGGCCAGCACCCAGGGCGGGACCGGGTCGTCCGCGGTGGCGGCCAGTCCCGACGTGGCGGCCCGGTACACCACCAGCCCGACGGCGAGCGTCGGGATGGCCGCGGCCATGGCCCACGCCGGCGGGCCGGGCCGCAGCGTCATGCCGACCGGCATCGGCGGGACGCCGGTCATGACACCACCGGGGGGACGCCGGTCATGACGCCACCGGCGGTCGGGTGAACCGCCACACGGTGCGCAGGATGGGGCGGCGCACCACGGGAGCCCGGTCCGAGGACCACCGGCACGGCGGCGGCTGCACCACCGAGCACAGCCCGATGAGGGCGGCGTCGTAGTTGACCCGCCACCCCGCCCAGTCCTGCCACGCCCGGTCGCGGTCGGCCAGGAGCGGCACCCCGGCCGCGGCCAGGGCCTCCCAGGCGACGTCGAACTCCTCACGGGTGACCGAGATCGGGTCGCCGGGGGCGGGGTCGGGGTCGAAGGGAACCCGGAAGAACGAGCCGATCTCCCGCAGGGACAGGAACCCCGCCCGGAGGCACAGTTGCGCCGACGGGCTGCGGGGCAGGTCGACGGCGGCGGTGATCATGGCGGCGGAGTCCAGCAGCGCCCCGGCCGAGGTCAGCCAGGAACGGCCGCCGCCGGAGCGGAAGTCCACCAGCGCCGGGTAGGACGTGTGGGTCTCCTCCAGCTCCGAGAACCAGTTCTCCCATTCCAGCCACAGGTCGTCCAGGTCGTCGAGGCCACGGATCCGGTGCAGGCGGATGATGAAGGTCTCCGCGGTCGGCGGCTGGCCGGCCCGGCTGGACATCTGGGCCACCAGCAACTCCCGCCGGCTGTAGACCCCGTACATGGTGGGCAGGAACGAGATGAGCAGGCCCACCAGGCCCAGGCCCACGATGGCCTCGGTCACCTCCACCAGCGTGGGGGGCGTGGCGGTGGCCGTCGCCAGGCCCAGGGTGGTCAGCGAGGACCCGGAGATGACGAGCGCGTCCCGCAGCGAGTCCACGCCCAGGGCCCAGTAGATGGGGACGTAGCCGATGATGGCGAGCACGGCCCAGGCGGCGGCCAGGCACAACAGGGCCACCGGCGCGAACCGGGCCCGGATCCGCTCCGCCCGCTCGGGTGAGGCCCGCCGCAGGGCGGGAGCGATGATCCTCCGCCCGACCAGGAAGACCAGGGCGGTCAACGCCACCTGCTCGCCCCGGGGCACCACCACCGTCCGCACCGCGCTCAGCACGACGTAGCCCACGAACCAGACACCGGCCGCGGCGGCCAGCACCCGCACGGCGATCTCCAACCCGGTCGTCACGGCGGCCGACGCTACCCGCCGGGCACCGTGACGCGGCAGAGTGGTCCACCGTGGCCGACCTCGTCGCCCTCCGCGTGTCCCCCGGCCCCGGCTTCGTCACCGCGCTGCGGCGGACCTGGGACGCCGGCGATGCCGTGCTGCCCCTCGACCCGGCCGCGCCCGACAGCCACATCGAGACGGTCCTGCGCGCGTTGCGGCCGGGGGCGATCATCGACCGCACCGGGGAGCGGACCCGCCTGGACGGCGGCCTGCCCGTCGAGGAGGGCGACGCCCTGGTGGTGGCGACCTCGGGGACGACCGGGACCCCCAAGGGTGCCGTCATCACCCATGCCGCCGTGGAGTACGCCGCCTACGCCACCTCCACCGCGCTGGGCGTCGGTCCCGACGTGCGGTGGCTGGCCTGCCTGCCGCTGTCCCACGTGGGCGGGTGCTCGGTCATCACCCGTGCCCTGCTCACCGGTGCCGGCCTGGAGGTCATCGCCCCCGGGGATCCCTCCGCCATCGACGACGCCGGCGCGCCGGGGCGCCACCCACGTGTCACTCGTGCCGACCGTGCTCCGGCGGATCGACCCGGCCCGGTGGCGGGTCATCCTGCTGGGGGGCTCGGCCATCCCGGCCGACCGGCCGGCCAACACCGTGGCCACCTACGGGATGACCGAGACGTTCGGGGGTGTCGTCTACGACGGCCTGGCCCTGAACGGCGTGGCGGTCCGCATCGCCGCGGAGGAGGGCGCGGGCGGTGCCGGGACGGGGCCGATCGAGGTCAGCTCGCCCACCCTGCTGCGGTGCTACCGCGACGGGACCGACCCCACCGACGCCCGGGGCTGGTTCCGGACCGGGGACCTGGGCCACGTCGACGCCGCCACCGGTCGGCTCACCGTGGAGGGCCGGGCCGACGACCTGATCATCACCGGCGGTGAGAAGGTGTGGCCCGAACCGGTCGAGGACGTCCTCCGGGGCGCTCCGGGCGTGGCCGACGTGGCCGTGGTGGGCCGGGTCGACCCGGAGTGGGGCCACCGGGTGGTGGCCATGGTGGTCCCCACCGATCCGGCCGCCCCGCCCACGCTGGCCGCACTGCGGTCACGGGTGCGGGAGCGCCTGCCGGTGGCGGCCGCTCCCAAGGAGCTGGAGCTGGTCGATTCGCTCCCCCGCACGGCGATCGGCAAACTCGCGAGGCATGCGGTGTCGGGCGGACCGTCCGACCCGGGAGATGGTGGCGCGGGAGATGGTGGCGCGGGACATGGCTGATCAGGACGTGATCGTCTTCGACCACGTGGCGCTGGCGGTGCAGCGCATGACCGATCCCTGGCCCGTGCTGGCCGACGCCCTCGGCGGCCGCTACCTGGACCGGGGCATCAACCCGGGGTTCGGCTGGACCCAGCTCCGGTTCGCGCAGGGCTTCGTGGTGGAGGGGCTGCATCCGGAGCTCACCGACCAGGACGACTTCCTCAACCGCTTCCTCTCCGGCAGCGGCCCGGGACCGCACCACCTGACGTTCAAGGTGCCCGACCTGGCCGGCCTGCTGGTCCGGGCCCGTCAGGCCGGGTACGCGCCGGTGGGAGAGAACTTCGACGACCCGGCGTGGGCCGAGGCGTTCCTGCACCCGAGGGAGGCCCACGGAATCGTGGTGCAGCTGGCCCAGGTGGGGTCCCAGCCCCTGGCCCCGCCCCCGGAGCCGGAGGGGTTCCCCGAGCTGCCCTTCGACCACCCCGTGGCCTCGCTCGGCCGCGTCGTCCATGCCGTCGCGGACCTGGAGGGTGCGGTCGGCCTGTTCCGCGACCTGCTCGGGGGCCGGGTGGTCAGCACCGGAGCCGCCGTCGACGGCAACCACTGGGTCGAGCTGGCCTGGGGTGGCCCGGGTCGCCTCCGGCTGCTGGAGGGCACCCACGCCGGCATCGCGGAGTGGATCGGTGACCGACCGGGGCGCATGCGCCACCTGTACTTCAGCTTCGACGAGCCGGCCCGTGTCCCCGGTGCCCACCGGGTGGCCGAGGGCCGCTGGGTCGTGGACGCGGACGACGTGCTCGGCACACGACTGGTCATCGTCTCCACCGCCCGGTAGCACGCCCGCCTACAGCAACATGCCCCCGTCGACCACGATCGTCGTGCCGGTGACCCAGGAGGAGAGCTCCGAGGCGAGGTAGAGGGCGGCGTTGGCGATGTCCTCCGGCTCACCCAGCCGCTGCAGCGGCACCAGGTGGGAGACCGCGTCCTCGTTGGCCTCCCACAGGGCACGGGCCATGTCGGTCTTGACCAGTCCGGGGCAGATGGCGTTGACCCGCACGGTGGGGGCCAGCTCCTTGGCCAGTGACCTGGTGAGGTGGATCAGGGCGGCCTTGGTCACGTTGTAGTGGCCGATCGACGTCTCCACCGACAGCCCCCCGATGGAGGAGATGTTGATGATGTTCCCGCCCCGGGCCGACATGGCCTGGCGCCACGCCTCCTGGGCCCAGACGAACGCCCCCCGCAGGTTGACGTCGTAGGTCTTGTCCAGGCGGGGCAGGTCGATGTCGATCATCCGCCCCATGTACGGGTTGGTGGCGGCGTTGTTCACCAGGATGTCCAGGCCCCCGAAGCGGCCGATGGTGGCGGCCACACACGCCGCCGCGGCCTCCGGGTCGCCGGCGTTGGCGGCGTACACGTCCACCTCCGCGTCACCGGTCGGCGACATCTGCCCGGCAGCCTCCCGCAGGGCGTCCTCCTTGCGGGAGCTGAGCATGACGGAGGCGCCGGCCGCGGCGTAGGCGGCGGCGATGGCCCTGCCGATCCCACGTGACGCGCCCGTCACCAGGGCCACCTTTCCGTCCAGCCGCAGTCCGTCCGTTTCCATGGGCGCACCGTAGCCAAGCGGGCGGCCGTGGGGACCGATGGCAGGATTCGTCAGTACCTTGTCCTTGCTGCCACCCGCTCCACCCGTCACGATGGCGTCATGACCAGCACGGCCGGACCCGACCACGAGCGAACCGTCGTGCTGGTGACGGTGGACCGGCTCCAGTTGCTGGACCTGGCCGGACCGGCCGAGGTGTTCCGGGCCGCCAACCTGTTGGGGGCACGGCCCCGGTACCGCAACGTGGTCGTGACCCCGGACGGCGGACCGGTCACCTCCGACAGCGGTGTGCGCCTGACCCCGGACGCGTCGCTGGCCGACCTGGCGGACGACACCGTGCCCGACATGACGGCCGTCGACACCCTCATGGCGGTGGGCGGCATCGGCGTGGACGCCGCGCTGGGCGACCCCGGCCTGCAGGACGGCCTGCGACGCCTGGCCGCACGGTCCCGGCGGGTCACGTCGGTCTGCACCGGTGCCCTGCTCCTGGCCGACGCCGGCCTGCTGGACGGCCGGCGGGCCACCACCCACTGGGCCGACGTGGACACCCTGGCCCGCCGCCACCCGGCGGTCACCGTCGAGGCGGACCGCATCTACGTCCGCGACGGCGACGTGTGGACGTCGGCCGGGGTCACCGCCGGCATCGACCTGGCCCTGGCGCTGGTGGAGGCCGACCACGGGCCGGACCTGGCCCACGCGGTCGCGGGCTGGCTGGTGGTGTTCACCCGTCGCCCCGGTGGGCAGTCCCAGTTCAGCGCCCAGCTCTCGCTCCGGCCCGCCCGGCGCGAGGAGCTGCGCGAGCTGCAGCGCTGGATGCCCGACCACCTGGCCGGCGACCTGGGCGTGGCCGCCCTGGCCCGACGGGCCGGGATGAGCGAGCGGACCTTCGCCCGGGCGTTCCGGGACGAGACCGGCACCACTCCCGCGGCCTACGTGGAGGCGTTGCGGGTGGAGGCGGCCCGGGCCCTGCTCGAGACCACGGACCTGACCGTGGCGGCCGTGGCACGCGACGTCGGCCTGCGCAGCCCGGAGCGACTGCACCGCGCGGTCCGCCGACGCCTGGGCACCACCCCCGACCGCTACCGCCAGCACTTCGCCCGCAGTCCCTCCTAGAAGCCGGTCACGACGAACCGCCATCCCGAACGGAGCACACCACCATGCACCAGCCGCACCACCATGCAGATCGCCATCGGCCTCTACCCCGACCTGACCGTCCTGGACGTGATCGGTCCCTACCAGGTCCTGAGCCAGCTCCCGGACGCCGAGGTCGTGATCTGCGCCGCCGAGCGGGGACGGCTCTCCGACGACAACGGCCTGGTCCACCTCGACATCGACCACACGTTCGCGGACGTGCCATCGCCGGACGTGCTGCTGGTGGGCGGGGGGCTGGGCACCCGCAGGCTGATGCGACCGGGGACCGACATCGTGGAGTGGATCCGGGCCGCCCACCGCGGCACCACCTGGACCACGTCGGTGTGCACCGGGTCGCTCCTGCTGGGGGCGGCGGGGGTGCTGGACGGGCTGGCCGCCACCACCCACTGGAACGCGGTGCGCCACCTGGAGGCGTTCGGCGCGACGTACTCCACCGACCGGGTGGTCACGGCCGGCAAGGTCATGACCGCGGCCGGCGTGTCCGCCGGCATCGACATGGCCCTCACGCTGGCCGCCGAGCTGCAGGGCGCGACGGTGGCCGAGGCGATCCAGCTCGGCATCGAGTACGACCCCCAGCCCCCCTTCGACGCCGGCACCCCGGCCAAGGCACCGGCGGAGGTGGTGGAGTTCGTGGCTGCCGTCATGGACCGGGCAGAGGCCGAACTGCTGGACGGCTGACCGGGCCAGGGGCGGGGACCCGCCTGGTAGAACAGCCCGATGGATGCCGACGAACTCCGGGCGGTGCAGGCCCCGCTCAAGCAGCAGTACCGCGACACCCCCGGCTCTGCGGTGGTCACGCTGCGGGCCGAGGGCGAACTGGGTGCGGGCCAGAGCTGCTCGGTGCAGACCGGTGCCGCCCTGGTGGAGGCGGGCCTGCACCCGGCCACCGGCGGGGACGGGTCCTTCGCCTGCTCCGGTGACATGCTGCTCCAGGCCCTGGTGGCCTGTGCCGGGGTCACCATGCGGTCCGTGGCCACCTCCCTCGGCATCGACGTGGCCGGCACCGTGCAGGCCGAGGGCGACCTGGACTTCCGGGGGACCCTGGCGGTGGACAAGGGCGCCGCGGTCGGCTTCACCGCCATCCGCCTGGGCTTCGACCTGCGCAGCGACGCCACCGAGGAGCAGTTGGACACCCTCATGAAGCTCACGGAGCGCTACTGCGTCGTGTTCCAGACGCTGGTGTCGCCACCGGAGATGACCGCCGTCCGGACCTGACCGTTCGGAGCCGACCGGGACCGGCGGGCCGACCCGGCCCGGGGGTGCAGCGCGGTTAGGTTCCGGCCATGGCGAACCGACTCGCGGACCAGACCAGCCCCTACCTGCGCCAGCACGCCGGGAACCCGGTGGACTGGCACCCCTGGGGCGAGGAGGCCTTCGCCCTGGCCCGCGAGACGGACCGCCCGGTCCTGCTGTCGGTCGGCTACTCGTCCTGCCACTGGTGCCACGTGATGGCGCACGAGTCGTTCGAGGTCCAGGCCACCGCCGAGCTCATGAACGACTGGTTCGTGCCGGTCAAGGTCGACCGGGAGGAACGTCCGGACGTCGACGCCATCTACATGGAGGCCACCCAGGCCATGACCGGGTCCGGGGGCTGGCCCATGACCGTGTTCATGACGCCCGACGGCGCACCGTTCTTCTGCGGCACCTACTTCCCCGACGAGCGGCGGGGCGGACACCCGTCCTTCACGGAGGTGATGGGCGCGGTCCACGAGGCCTGGACGGAGCGGCGGGGGGACCTGCTGGAGCAGGCCGGGCGCCTGACCGAGGCGCTCCAGCGGGGCCTGCCCGTCGCAGAGGGTGCCGGGCTGCCGGGGCCGGCCGACCTGGACGAGGCAACCATGGGCATGCTGGCCGCCCACGACGCCCGGTGGGGCGGCTTCGGGCGGGCCCCGAAGTTCCCCCAGGCCATGAGCCTGGACCACCTGCTGCGCCAGCACCGGCGCACCGGGTCGGCCACCGCCCTGGCCGCGGTGGTCACCTCCCTCGACGCCATGGCCGCCGGCGGCATCTACGACCACCTGGGCGGCGGGTTCTCCCGGTACTCGGTGGACGAGCGTTGGCTGGTGCCGCACTTCGAGAAGATGCTCTACGACAACGCCCTCCTGGCCCGGCTCTACGTGCACGCGTTCCAGGCCACGGGCGAGCCCCGCTTCCTCCAGGTCGCGACCGAGACCATCGACTACGTGCTGCGCGACCTGTCCCACCCCGACGGCGGGCGCTACTCCGCCGAGGACGCCGACTCACTCCCCTCCCCCGACGCGGACCACGCCGAGGAAGGTGCCTTCTACGTGTGGACCCCCGACGAGGTGGCCGGTGTGCTGGCCACGGCGGGCATGGCCGAGCACACCGAGGCGGTGTGCGACTGGTACGGCATCGCCGAGGGCGGCAACTTCGAGGGGGCGTCCATCCCCAACCGGCTCCACGCCCGGGGCGACCTGGCCCGCCCGGCGGAGGTGGAGGCGGCCCGGGCCGTGCTGGTGGAGGCACGGGGCCGTCGGCCGCGACCGGGCCTGGACGACAAGGTCCTGACCGAGTGGAACGGCCTCTTCCTCGCCGCGCTGGCGGAGGCGGCCGCCGCCACCGGGCGGGGGGACTGGCTGGCCCAGGCCGAGGCCACCGCGGCGTTCCTGTGCGGACGGCTGCGCCGGCCCGGTCCCGACGGCCGGCCCGGCCGGTGGCTGCGGTCCTGGCAGGCCGATGCCGACGGCGGCCGGGGCGGAGCCCAGCACCTGGCCTACGCCTCCGACTACGGCGCCGTGCTCGACGGGTTCCTCTGCCTGTACGAGGCCACCGGCCGGCGGCGCTGGCTGGACGAGGCGGTCGCAGCGGCGGACGGCCTCATCGACCTGTTCTGGGACCCGGCCGGCGGGGTGTTCACCACCGGCGACGACGCCGAGGCGCTCCTCACCCGACCCAAGGAGGTGATGGACAACGCCACGCCGTCGGCGGCCTCACTGGCCGCCACCGGGTTCCTGCGCCTGGAGGCCCTCACCGGCGAGACCCGCTACGGCGAACACGCCCGGACCATCCTCCGGTCCCTGGGCGCGGTGGTGGGACGCCACGCCCTGGGGTTCGGCAACCTGCTGTGGGCGGTGGCCATGGAGGCCGAGGGCATGACGGAGGTGGTGGTGACCGGTGACCGGCCCGACCTGGTCGGCGTCGTCCTGCGCCGGTTCCGACCCACCACGGTCCTGGCCTGGGGCGAGCGGGGTACGGGCCCGCTGTGGGAGGGCCGGACCGGGGACGGCGCCGACGGCCGGGCCTACGTGTGCCGGAACCACGCCTGCCTGGCCCCGGTGGACGACGTCGACGCCCTGGCCGTCGCCCTGGGGTGAGTGGTCCCGGTCGGCCGAAGGTCGACGACCGCTCCTTGCTGTCGCAATGACCGGCGTAGACTGGCCCCAGAGGTCAGAGGGAGGTGAGGACGATGGTGTTCGTCATGATCGTCCCGCTCGTGCTCGTCGGCACCGTGGTGGTCCTGGTCCTGCGCCGGGGAGACCGGGACCCGCAGCCCGCACGGCTGGTCCAGATGACGGCCCTCGGACTGGCCGGGGTGGTGGGCGTGCTCGTCGGGTTGTTCATCCTCGGTGAGACGTTCACGGATCCCGGCGGGTGGGCCGCGGTCGGACTGGCCGCCACGTGGGTGGTGCCGCTCGTCGTGCTGTCCCTCCTGGCCTGGTTCCGGCCCGGCCCGGCCACGTGGGTCCTGGGCGCGCTGGCCGGCGCGGTGGTCGGCCTCGGGCTCTGGTACGCCGTCGACCCCGAGGCGTGGCGCAGCTTCGAGGACGACGTCGGCCCGGTGCGCGGCATCGCCGCGTTCGCCCTGCTCCTCCCGATGGCGGTGCTGGGCCGCACCCGGCCGCTGGCCGCAGGCGTGCTCCTGCTCGCGGCGTCGGTGGTCCCACCGGTCCTGGCCGCGCTCGGCGCCGGCGGCGCCATGGCCTCCGTGGTCGCGGTGTCCACCCCGGGGGCGCTGGTCGGCGCCCTGCTCCTGGTGGCCGGGTTGCTGCAGCGTCAGGCGGATGGCGCGCCGGGGTCGGGCGGCCATCCCTTGCCGTCGGTCCCGGCGTAGCCCGATCCGCCGCCGGGCGCCGGAGCCGGGACCTCGTGGATGCCGGGCTCGCCCCGCCGGTGCTTGGGGTGTGCGCCGACCTTGTGGTCGGGCACCTCGATGAAGGGCTCCACCTTGTGGTCGAGCATGCCCTTGGACACCCAGCCCCGCTTGTCGGCCCAGATGATCATGGGCGGCAGGACCACCAGGGCGGCCAGCAGTGCGATGGTGATCTTGAGCGCCACGAAGATGCCGAAGTTCCGCAGCAGCGGCAGTGACGAGAACGAGATGACGGCCACGCCGGCCACCGCGGTCATGGCCGACACGATGAAGGCCCGGCCGGTGCGGGCCGCGGTCACGTCGATGGCGGCACGCGGCTCCAGCCCGCGCCGTCGCTCCTCCAGGTACCTCAACAGCATCAGCGACGTGAACTCGGTGCAGGTCGCCACCACGAGCGGGCCACCGACGGCGGTCATGGGGCTGAGCTCGATGCCGAGGGCCCAGATGGCGATCGTGGCCACTCCCGACGCCACCAGCACCGGCACCATGGACAGCAGCGCCCGGGTGAACGAGCGCAGCCGGACCAGCAGGAACAGGAACACCAGCCCGACCGCCAGCCACGTCAGCTGCGTCAGGTTGGCCTCCAGGTTCTCCAGGAGGCCGACGCCCACCACGGCCAGGCCCGACGGCGTGATCTTGGTGCCCTCGGGCGGATCAGCGTCCTCACGGATGGCGTTCACCGCCACCGACCGCTCCTCCAACGAGGTGGGCTTGGTCAGGTAGACGATGTTGAGCGCCTCGCCCGACGGTGACGCGGTGGAGGTCTGGATGTCCTCCGGGGCCACGTCCCACGCCTCCTGCACCGCCTCCGCACTGGGCGTCACGTGCTCCGCCCCGGGGACATCGGTGAGGTCCGCCACCGTCTTGATGATGCTGGAGCCGATGAGCAGGACCTCCGGGTTCCGCTCCAGCTCCCGGGTGGTGAAGTCGTCCACGTAGTCGACCACCGGCTGGTCGAACAGGCTCTGGCCCACCTTGGACTCGACGAACACGCCCAGCTCGGACGACCCGCCGATCTCCTCCTCCACGGCGCGCAGGTCCTTGATGACCTGGGTGTCCTGGTTGACCCAGTTGATGGGGTCCGTCTCGAGCTTGATGTCTGGCTCCACCACGCTGCCCACGACGAACACCAGCACCGACACCGCGGCCAGTGGCAGGGCCCAGGCCCCCGGCAGGCTCCCCAGCCACACCACCAGGCGGCCCAGCTTGCCCTCGCTGAAGTCACCGGTCTGGGTGGGGCTGCGGAACTCCCGGATACCGAGGACGGCGAGGGGGTTCACGATGGAGGAGATGCAGATGGCGATGATGCCGACGGTGAGCAGCCAGCCGAAGTCCCGCACCATGGGCACCCGGGAGATCTGGATGGCCAGGAACGCGAACACCGCGTCGAAGGTCACCACCAGCAGGGCCGGGCCCAGCCCCCGGGCCGCCTCCTGGATCGGGTGGGGGGAGTGGTCGATGACCACCTCCTCCTCGATCCGGGAGTGCATCTGGATGGCGTAGTCGATGCCGATGCCCAACATGACGGGCAGGCCGGCGATGGTCACCAGGGTGAGGGGGATGCCGATGAACCCGGCCAGGCCGAAGGCCCAGATCACCCCGATCAGCACCACGGCCATGGGCAGCAGGCGCCACCGGACGTTGAAGAACAGCATGAGGATCACCAGCATCACGGCCACCGCGATGCCGCCCAGGGTGAGCATGCCGCCCCGCAGGTAGTCGTTGATCCCCTTGAGCAGGATGGGGGCGCCGGTGGTGATCACCCGGGCGTCGGGGAACTCCAGCGCCTTGGTGATCTCCACCACGGCGTCGGAGGCGGCGCCCTCGTCCTCGATGGACAGGTTGCCCTCCAGGCGGGTGATCATCTGGGCGTGGGTGTCGTCCGGGAAGAACGGGCGGAGGGCCTTGCGGACCTCACCCTGGTTGTCGTACAGCAGGAACTGCACGAACTCCGGGTTGTCCAGGGTCTGCTGGTCCGGCGGGATGGCCAGCAGCCGCGACGCGGTCTCCGCCGTGTCCGCGGCCCGGGCCTCCGCGCTCTCGGTGTCCCCCGCCGCCTCCGCCGCGGCCTGGGCCTGGGTGAGGGCCTTGGCCGCAACGGCGTCGAACACCGTGCCGCCCTCCGGGGCCCTGACCAGGGTGGCGGAGAACTCGAGGGCGGTGAGGGGCGAGATCACGCCCTGCACGCCGTCGACCTGCTTCAGCTCGTCGGCCACCTTGGTGAAGGTCTCGTTGCCCTCCGGGGTGAAGATCGAGTCGATCTTCTTCCCGTCCTCCATGGAGATGACGCTCAACATGGCCTGGCCGCCGAACAGCTTCTGGTAGGCGGTGTTGTCCTTGTAGACCACGTCGTTCTTGTTCAGGTAGCTGTCCTGGCCGGTGGCGAACTCGAGCCGGGTGATGCCGGTGCCGATGACGACGGTGAAGACCAACCCGACGACGGTGACGACCCCGGCGTGCTTGCCCAGGTTGACGGCCAGCCACGACCAGAACCGCTGCATCATCTGGAACCCCCTCGAGACCCGTGCCACTGCGCGTGGTGCGGGCGAAACCTACACGCCGCAAACAGGTCGCTGCACCGTCGCTGCGTCGTCGCTGCCCGTTCACCAACCGTCGTGGTGCACCGACGACGCCGGACCGGGCCGCCCGGCACGGGCCGACGACGACGGGGTGCGGCCCCCGGGGGCGGGGTGGCCCAGGGCGATGGTCCCCAGGGAGCGGCGTCCCGCCGGCACCCCGAGGGCGGCGAGGACGGCGGGCTCGTGGCCGAACTGGCCGAAGAACAGCGCCCCCAGGCCGCCGGCTTCCGCCGCCAGCAGCAGCGCCATCACCGCCGCGCCACCGTCGATGAACCAGTAGGGCACCGGCCACGCCTCCGGGCCCTCACCCAGCCCGGTGGCGGACTTGTCGGGCCGCCCGTAGCGGCTCACGTAGGCACCGGGGTCCACGACGGGAACGACCAGCACGGGCGCCCGCAGCAACCCGGGCCAGCGGAACCCGTCGCGACGCTCCGGCGGCAGCGTCACGTCCCAGTACCGGGCGGTGTGCGTGCCGGACAGCACGACCAGGTCCAGCGCCGCCGTGTTGCCGGCGGCCGGGGCCCGGAAGGCGGCGTCCAGCACGGTGGCCAACCGGTCCCGGTCCACGGGACGGTCCAGGAAGTCCCGGCACATGCGCCGGGCCGCCAGCACCTCGGCGAAGCGGGGGCCGGCGGCCCCCCGGGCACTCACCCGTGCTTCAGCAGTTCCTCGGCCATGACCCAGCCGCAGGCCACCAGGCAGTCGCCCCGGTCCAGGTCGAGGTGGCCGAACTGCGCCGCGACCTGGGCGTCGATCTTCTCGGGCTTCAGCGAGTGGTGGTCGAACACCAGCGGGTGGGTGCCGTCCCCGGTGATGGTGAAGTTCTGGTCGTCGTAGCGGGACGCCTCGATGCCGAACCGCTTGGCCAGCCGGCGGCCCCAGGCCCGCTCCTCACCCGAGGCCTTGTGGCCGGGGCGGGGCACGATGTCCGACACGACCTTGAACGCCTCGAAGGCGCCGGCGTCGTTCATGCGGGTGCCCATGAGCACGTCCTCGTCCGGGAACGCCATGAGGGCGCGGCGGAGGTTGTCGCCGATGACCGCCTTGAGGACGCTGTCACGCTTGGAGGTCCGCTTGACCTCCCCCAGGCCCAACAGGATGCACGGCGTGCCCCCGATGCGCTCCAGCGTGGAGAACGAGAACCCCCGGAGGTGGTTGCCGTCCCGCACCAGGGTCACCAGGACCCATTCCTCGGTCTGCTTGGACAGGGTGCCGACTTCGTAGCAGATGCCACCGTCGACACAGAGGTCTGCCATCTCGGCCAGTTCCGCATCACTCAGCGCAGTGCAGTCCTTGGTCGTGACGTCGAGCGCCATGCATTCTCTCCTCGGGGAGGGGCCCGCCCCGGACGGCGACGGGCTCCTGAAAAAGGGTGCAAAAGTGGTCCCACTAGTTCACTCCCTGACGCCGCCCGGCGCAAACCGGGCGGTGGGAGCGGGATCCGGGCCTGTCGGACCCCGGCTCAGACCACGACGGCCTCGTGGCCCAGCAGGGCCCGCAGCTCGCCCACCAGCCCGCTCCGGGTGCTGACCAGGAACTGGTCGGGCAGCCGGAGCACCTGGCGCTCGCCCAGCAGGATGTGGACCTCGGACTCGCCCGGGAAGTCGGCGAACAGCTCCTTGAGCCGGTCCACCATGGCGTCGTCCAGACGGGCCGGTGGCAGGTGCAGCCGCAGGGGCGGTGTCATGTCCGCCATCGGCTCGAACAGCTCCACCTCCCGGGGGATGAACTTGACGGTGTCCTCCCGCTTGTCCACCCGGCCGGTGATGAGCACCACGGCGTCGTCGGCCAGCAGGTGACCGACCTGGGCCATGGTCTTGGGGAACACCATGACCTCCACCGTGCCCTGGAGGTCCTCCAGGGTGAGCACGGCCATGAGGTCGCCCTTCTTGGTCCACTTGCGCTGGAGGCCGGTGATGACGCCACCGACGGTGCGCTGGGCCCCCTCGTCCACCTCCGCCAGCTCCGCCAGGGTGCAGTCGACCTTGCGCTTCAGGGCCTGCTCGGCGCCCAGGAGCGGGTGGTCCGACACGTACAGGCCCAGCATCTCCTTCTCGAAGGTGAGCCGGAGCTTCTTGTCGAACTCCACGTCGGGGATGCGGACCCGCTCGTCGAAGGCCGGGCCGTCCTCCGCCTCCCCGAACAGCGACATGACGCCCATGTCGTGCTCCTTGCGGCGCGCCGACGGTGGCGTCGACGATCTGCTCGAACACGGTGAGCAGGCCCTGGCGGGGGTGGCCCATGGAGTCGAATCCGCCGGCCTTGATGAGCGACTCGATGGTGCGCTTGTTGAGCACCCCGGTGTTGACCCGCTCGCAGAAGTCGTAGAAGTCGGCGAAGGGACCGTTGGCGTCCCGCTCCGCCACGATGCAGCTCCACCAGGCCCTCGCCCACGTTGCGCACCGCCGAGAGCCCGAAGAGGATCTGGCCCCGGCCCTCCTCCGCCGTGACCGGCGTGAAGTCCGACGCGGAGCGGTTGACGTCCGGGACGATGACCTCGATGCCCATGGTCCGGCACTCGGCCAGGTAGATGGCGGCCTTCTCCAGCGACTGCTTGACGCTGGTGAGCAGCGCGGCCAGGTACTCCTCGGGGTAGTTGGCCTTGAGGTACGCGGTCTGGAAGCTGATGAACCCGTAGCCGTAGGCGTGGGACTTGTTGAAGGCGTAGTCGGCGAAGGGCTCGATGATGTCGAACCACTGCGTGCCCAGGTCCACGCCGTAGCCCGTGCGCTCGCAGCCCTCGGTGAACTTGACCCGCTCCTTGGCGATGAGCGCCTTGTCCTTCTTGCCGCAGTTGTGGACCAGGAAGTCCTCGACGACGGCGTAGGGCCGGTCAGGGTTCGCCATCCGGAAGTCGAAGCACTCCTTCTCGCCCACGTACTCGACGTCGACCACCGTGTCCCACAGCAGGTCGCCCGTGGCCACGTCCTCCAGACGTTCGGAGTAGATCAGGCCGCGGATGGTGCGGCGGTGCAGGACCGAGCAGCGCGTGTAGGCGCCCGAGTCGACCCCGAGGTCCCGCCAGGACCGGCCGGTCGCAGCCTGACGGCGCTCCAGCTCGGACTGCACGAACTGCGCCGGGACGCCGATGTTGGTGGCGCTGGCCCCGGAAACCCACGTGGCAGCCCACCGATGGACCTTCTCCCGCTTCACGGCCGTGAGGTGGGGCTCGATGGCGGCCGCCAGCCGCCGGGCCATGTCCTTGTCCGCCACGTCCAGGGTCCAGTGGCGGCCGTGGCCCGGGATGTCACGGTGGCACAGGTTGGACACCACGCCGAGCCGGAGCAGGAGCCGCTTGAGCCCGGCGCACACGTCCCGGCTCTTGGATCCGAATGCCAGTCCGTTCCTCTCGGCCCACCCGTCGGCGCAGAAGTACAGGCCCAGGAAGCGCTCGACCTTCCGCAGCGGTGCGTTGAGCACGCACTGCGGGATCGACTTGTCGCCGGCGAGGCCGAGCCTGCCGAGGATCGGCCGGAGGTCCCGCAGTTCCTGGCGGCGCAGGCGGAGGCGGGTGACACCGGCGAAGGTCTCCTGGCGTGACGCCGGGTGCGGACGGCCGAACCGAGTGGCGTACGCGGCGCGGAACGTGTCCAGCAACTCCGGGTCCGTGTTGCAGAAGTGGGCGGAGGCGGACGAGACCCGGATGTCCGGCGTGAAGCCCTCGGAGATGAGCAACGCCGCCAGGTCGACCTCGGCGTCACTGATGCGGCTGCCGCCGTGGGTCCGGGTCATCCCGGCGACGCCCACCAGGTCGCCCGGGGCGATCCGACCGAGCTCCACCCAGCGGTCCCCCACCAGGAACGGGTGGTTCGACGTCGCCTCGATCGTGTACCCGGTCGAGGTGGTCAACCGGTACACGGGCTTGGGACCCACCGACCACACGTCCTCGACCTCGTCGAACCGGGTGGTGGCGGTGCGCTCGTCGATCACCTGGACACGCCGGTCGCGCAGGGCCATCACCCGCTCGATGGGCATGTAGCCGCGGGATCGGGTGAGCATGGCCGAGCCGGCGGGCAGGCACGCCTTGCGGAGGTTGTCCGCCTCCGCCAAGGAGTAGCCCGCGAACTTCTGGGCGATCCGCATCATCGACTCCTGGTACACCATGAGCGCGTAGGTGTCCCCCAGCACCTCCTGGGCGTCGGGGTGCAGGTACTCCACCGGCTTGCGGCCGTTCTTGCGGTCGGCGTAGTCGTTGTGCATGTTGGCCGCCATGGGCCCCGGCCGGTACAGGGCCACCAGGGCGGCGACGTCCTCGAACTCGGTGGGGGCCAGGGATCGCATGAGCGCCCGCATCGGGCCGGACTCCAGCTGGAACACGCCGATCGAGTCGCCGCGGGCCAGCAGCTCGTAGGTGGGGGCGTCGTCCAGGGGGACGTTGTCGATGTCCACCTCCACCCCGCGGCCGGCCCGGATGAGCTCCAACGTGTCCGAGATGACGTCCAGGTTGCGCAGGCCCAGGAAGTCCATCTTGAGCAGGCCCAGCTCCTCCACGCCGTGCATCTCGTACTGGGTGACGACGGGGGCCTCCTCCGGCGGCTGGCCCGACTCGGGCTTGCGCTGGATGGGGAGGTAGTCGGTGAGGGGCTCCTTGGTGATCACCACGGCGGCGGCGTGGATGCCGTCCTGGCGGCGCAGGCCCTCCAGGCCCTTGGCGACGTCGATGACCTCCTTGGCCTCCGGGTCCGCGGCGTACATCTCCCGCAGCTCGGAGGCCATCTTGTAGCCGTCCTCGTACTTGGGGTGCGGCTCCATGCACGCGTACAACGGCGTGTCCCGGCCCATGACCAGCGGCGGCATGGCCTTGGCCACCCGGTCACCCAGGATGTACGGCTTGCCCAGCACGCGGGCCGCGTCGCGCACCGCGGCCCGGGCCTTGATGGTGGAGAAGGTCACGATCTGCGCCACCCGGTCCCGGCCGTAGCGCTCCGCGGCGTAGCGGATCATCTCGTCCCGGTAGCGGGAGTCGAAGTCCATGTCGATGTCCGGCATGGAGATGCGGCTGGGGTTGAGGAACCGCTCGAACAGCAGGTCGTACTTGATCGGGTCCAGGTCCGTGATCTGCAGCGTGTAGGCCACCGCACACCCGGCGGCGGAGCCGCGGCCCGGACCGACGCGGATGCCGGTGTCCCGGGCGTGGCGGATGAGGTCCCACACGATGAGGAAGTAGGAGCTGAACCCCATGTCCCCGATGACCTTGAGCTCGTAGGCCAGGCGCTCCACGACGTCGTCGGGCAGGTGGTCGCCCCAGCGGTCCCGGGCGCCGGCGAAGGTCAGGTGCTCCAGGTAGTCCGCGTCGGTGGCGAAGCCCTCCGGCAGGGGGAAGTTGGGCAGCTGCGGCTTGCCGAACTCGATCTCCACGTCGCACCGCTCGGCGATCCACAGGGAGTTGTCACAGGAGGACTCGACCTCTGCGAACAACCGGCGCATCTCCCCCGCGGTCTTCAGGTAGTGGTGGTCGCCGTGGAACTTGAAGCGGTCCGGGTCGCTCATGAGCGACCCGGTCTGCACGCACAGGAGTGCGTCATGGGCCACGGCGTCGCCCTGGTGGACGTAGTGGCTGTCGTTGGTGGCCAGCAGCGGGGCCTTGAGCTTGCGGGCGATCTCGAACAGCTGGGGGTTGGTGCGGTGCTGCTCCGGGATGCCGTGGTCCTGGATCTCCACGAACAGGTTGTCCCGGCCGAAGATGTCCTGGAGGCGCGCCGCCTTCTCCAGGGCGGCGTCGAAGCCCTGGGTCATGAGCGACTGCAGGACGTGGCCGCCCAGGCAGCCGGTGGTGGCGATCACGCCGTGGTGGTGCTGCTCCAGCAGCTCCCAGTCCACCCGGGGCTTGTAGTAGTAGCCCTCCAGGTAGGCGCGGCTGGCCAGCTGGATGAGGTTCTTGTAGCCGGTGTTGTCCTCCGCCAGGAGCGTCAGGTGGTAGTAGAGCTTCTTGCCGCCGTCGACCTCTCCGCCGGAGTCGTCCTGACGGCCCCGGCGGGGCGGCCGCTCCGACCGGGCGTCGTGGGCCATGTAGGCCTCGGTGCCGATGATGGGCTTCACGCCCTGCTTGCGGCACTCCTTGTAGAAGTCCAGGACCCCGTACATGTTGCCGTGGTCCGTGATCCCCATGGCGGGCTGGCCGTCCGCCACGGCGGAGGCCACCACGTCACCGATCCGGGCGGCCCCGTCCAGCATCGAGTACTCGGTGTGCTGATGCAGATGGACGAACGAGTCCGGCACCCTGTGCGCTCCTCCCCGGCCCGGGCCGGGCCCCGGGACGGGTCCGGCCGAACGACACGGCTGTGATTCGACCGAGTATCGCGCGCCCCTGCGACGGCGCGCGTCGCCCGCGAGCGACGCCGCCTGAAGTGGCTCAGATGTAGCCGGGGCCGGGGCCGGGACCGGCACCGGGGCCGGTCCGCTCCGGGAGCTGGCCCCGCATGCCCTCGAGTTGCTGGCGGGCCGCCATCTGCTGGGCCATCAGGGTGGCCTGGATGCCGTGGAACAGGCCCTCCAGCCAGCCCACCAACTGGGCCTTGGCCATGCGCAGCTCGGCCTCCGAGGGCAGTTCCTCGCCGGAGAAGTCGAACGAGAGGTCCTCCAACTCGGCGCCCAGCTCCGGCGACAGGGCGGTCTTCACCTGCTCGATGGAACGCTCGTAGATCTCCTTGAGCTGCGTGCGGGAGGCCTCGTCCAGCGTGGTGCCCCGGACCTCCTCCAGCATCTGCTTGACCATGGCGCCGATGCGGATGATCTTGGCCGGGGACTCGACCTCGATCTCCTCGTCGCCACCGCCGGGGGCCTCGGACCCGTCCTGGGGTCCCTCGACGGTGTCAGGGGCCAGCACCTCGGCGGGCTCGCCGTCGGTGGGGGCAGCGGGGGTGGAGGGTTCGGACATCCCCGGATCCTACCCGTGGCCCCCGGGTGGCGGTTCAGCCGCGGGACACCAGGAGCGGCACGTAGACCTCGTCCGCGGTGAGCGAGCCGTGGCGGCCCTGCAGGTGGAACGGGCCGGTGTCGGCCGGGTCCTCGAAGGCGACGGGCTCGAAGGTCACCAGCGCCACGTCGCCCAGCCGGGCCAGCGAGGCGGGGAGCACCTTGGGGCCGAACCAGCACTCGTCCAGCACCTGGTCCCTGGTCACCACCCACGCCACGTCGGAGTGGTGCTCCTGGGCGGCGCGGTACAGGGCGGCCTCCGATCCGGGGAGGGCGTGCAGCCAGCGGAACCGGGCCTCTCCGGTCTGGTGGCTCACGTGGGCCAGGACCGCAGGGTCCGGCGGGAGCACCCGGTCCCCCACGTCCACCTGGCCGTGGTCCGCGGTGATGACGAGGGCGGCACCCGGCGGCAGCTCCTGGATGAGGTACTCCACCATGCGGTCCACGAACACCAGCTCGGCGTCGTAGAAGAAGTCCAGGCCGTACTCGTGGGCGACCTTGTCGATGCCGTCGTAGTAGGCGTACACGAACGGCTCGCCGGCCTGCAGCTGGTGCATGATCTCGGCCACCAGGGTGGAGGGCATGCGGTAGGGGACGTGGCGGCAGCCGCCCAGGTGGGCCCGGGTGAAGCCGGAGTCACGGAACTCCGCCCGCACCACCACCGGCGGGCGCTGGCCCTCGAAGGCGACGTCGTGCTGGATGGACTCGGGCGGGATGCTCTCCCGTGCGTCCCCCTTGGAGGTGGACCACCGCAGCACGTTCAACACGTCGTCACCGTCGCCCACGCTCATGCGGTAGCCGATGACGCCGTGCTCGCCGGGGGCCAGGCCCGTGCAGATGGAGGTGAGCGCGGTGGCGGTGGTGGTCGGGGCCACCGTGGTGATCCGGCTGGCGTGCATCTGGGTCAGGCCCCGCAGCATCTCGCGCCGGGCCTGGAACTGGTTCCAGCCCAGGCCGTCGAGCACCAGCAGGACCACCTGGTCCGCCCCCTCCAGCCCCGCGGGGAACCAGTCCGGCGCACCGTCCGGGTCCTCCACCAGGGGGCGCATCACGTTGCTGGTGCACGCGCCCTCGTAGTCGGGCAGGACCGGATCGCTTGTCGCCGACCCCACCGGGCCGGCCCCGTGTTCGTCGCCCACCGGGCTGTCTCCTTCTGACGCCCCTCCACGCTACCGAGATCCGGGTGCCCGCCGGTGGCAGACACCACCCCGTTGGCCGGTCGTGCGTACGATGACCGCCGTGAAGGTCTCGACCCGGGGTGACTACGCCAGCAGAGCCCTGCTGTCGCTGGCCCTGCACCACGGCGACGGGCCGACCTCGGTGCGTGACATCGCGGAGCGCACGGGGCTCCCCCAGCCCTACCTGGAGCAGATCCTGCTGGCCCTCAAGGGCGCCGGCCTGGTCCGCTCCAAGCGGGGGGTCGGGGGCGGCTACGTCCTGGCCCGGGCCCCGGAGGAGATCACCCTGGCACAGATCGTGTCCGCCGTGGACGGGCCGATCCAGGCCGGCGACTTCGGCCAACCCCACACCGACGGCGCCTGCGATCACGAGGGCCAGTGCGTCCTCCTGGCCATCTGGGGCGACGTCGGCGGGCGCATGAAGGCCCTGCTGGAGGCCTACACCCTGGCCGACCTGTCGGGCATGACCCAGGGAAACCTCCCCTGGCCCGGCGAAGCGGGCTCATGAGACCACCCGGCGACGCCGGGGCATGACACCACCCGGCGGGGCGTCGGTCAGGACAGGCGGTCCAGCACCCGGGACAGGTCGGGTGGGAGCGGTGAGTCGAACGCCACCTCGTCGCCGGTGCCGGGGTGCACGAAGACCAGCCGACGGGCGTGCAGGAACGGGCGCGGCATGGGGAAGCTCTGCCGCTTGCCGCCGTAGAGCGGGTCGCCCACCACGGGATGCCCGATGGAGGACAGGTGGACCCGGATCTGGTGCGTCCGCCCCGTCTCGAGCCGACACGTGAGCAACGCTGCCTCCACCGGGTCGTTGAACAGGCGATCCACGTCGTAGTGGGTGCGGGCCGGCCGGCCGTCCACGGCCACGGTCATGCGCAGGGGGTCCCGGCGCGACCGCCCGATGGGTGCGTCGATGACGCCGTGGGGGTGCTCGGGGTGGCCCCACACCACGGCGGTGTACACGCGCTCGACGGCGTGGGTGGCCAACTGGGACACCAGCGACTCGTAGGCCTCCGGCGTGCGGGCCACGACCAGCAGGCCCGACGTCCCCCGGTCCAGGCGGTGGACCAGGCCGGGGCGGTCCCGTTCCCCCACGGCCTCGCCGCCCTCGGGGGCCAGCTCCGGGAAGCGGGCCAGCAGTCCGTGGACCAACGTGGACCCGGCGTGGCCCGGCCCGGGGTGCACCACCAGCCCGGCCGGTTTGTCGATCACGATCACCTCGTCATCGGCGTGCACGACGGTGAACTCGACGTCGTCGTCGGCGGTCACCTCCACCGGTGGCCGGTGCGGATCGGCGGCCAGGGCCACCCGGTCCCCCGTCGCCAGGCGGTGCGACGCCTTGGTCACGACCCGCCCGCCGACGCTCACGGTCCCGGCGGCGACGACGTCGGCCGCCTCGGCCCGCGAGCAGCCCGCCAGCATGGCCACGGCCCGGTCCAGGCGCTCGCCGTCGAGCGCGTCGGGGATCTCCTCGACCAGGAAGGCGTCGGCGGCGGGGCCGTCGCTCATTCCGGTTGCCCGGAGGCCTCACCGGATGCGACGTCGGCCGACTCGTCCTCCGTGGTGGGCTCACGCAGGCCGGTCAGCGCCAGTGCGATGCCGCCCACGACCACACAGGCGTCGGCCACGTTGAAGATGGGCCACCACTGGACGTCGATGAAGTCGACCACCCCGCCCGAGAGGAACCCGTTCTCGGCCCGGAACACGCGGTCGGCCAGGTTGCCGAGCGCGCCGCCGATCACCACGCCGACCAGGACGAGCTGCAGCGGTGAGGTCATCTTCCGGGCGACCACCACCAGGACGACCACGATGGCCACCACCACCAGGGCGATGAGGTTCCCCATGCCGGAGCCCTTGGAGAACGCCATGCCGGTGTTCTCGGCGTAGACCAGCCGCAGGGTCCAGACCACGTCGATCGGGGCCTGGCCCATGAGCCGGTCCACGGCCCAGCGCTTGGTGAGCTGGTCCACCACCAGGACGACAGCGACGGCGAGGCCGACGGTGCTCCAGCGGCGGACGGCGGTCATGGCCCGGATCAGCGGAAGCTGCGGGTCTTGTACTCCACCCGCTCCCGGGCCCACGGGATGGCCTTGAGCCGCTCCTTGGGGATCGGGTCCCCCGAGTACTCACACATGCCGTAGGTGCCCTTGGTGATGCGCTCGAGCGCCGCATCGATCTCGTCGATGGTCTGGCGGGCCTGGGCGGCGCGGGCCAGGTCGAAGTCCCGTTCCACGGCCAGGGAGTCACCCTCACCGGACTCGTCGTCGAACTGCACGTCGCCCGGCTCCCGGTCGAACGCCAGCGAGTCGGCCTCGGCCTTGAGCGCCTCGGCCTGCTCCGACAGGGTGACCCGCTCCTCCAGGAGGGACTGCTTCTGCTGGTCCAGGAAGGCCTTGTCGAACGGCGACTTCATCTTCTTGACCGGGGCCTTCTTGGACGGCGCGGAGGACTTCTTGGTCGCCGCGGCCGAACGGGTCGGCGCAGCCGCCTGCTTGACCGGGGCCTTCTTCACGGCGGCCTTCTTGACGGGGGCCTTCTTGGCCGGTGCCTTTGCGGCCGCCGGCTTGGCCGGTGCCTTCCTGGCCGGAGCCTTGGCGGTGGCGGCCTTCTTGGCGGGGGCCTTCTTCACAGGAGCCTTCTTGGCGGGTGCCTTCTTGGTCACGGGCGCTTTCTTGGTCGGTGCCTTCTTGGCGGGTGCCTTCTTGGCGGCAGGGGCCTTCTTCACCGGGGCCTTCTTGGCCGGGGCCTTCTTCGTGGTCGATGCGGCGCGCTTGGTCGCCATGATCGGCCTCCTTCCCACGTCCCATCCGGGTGGGGTCGAAATGGTCGACGCACCCTAGCCGCGGCGCGTGCCACCGGCCGTCATCCCGCCGGGCAGGCCCGGCGTCCCGCGCCGGTCCGGCTCAGCGCCGCCAGCCGAACCGGCGGTTGCGGGTGTCCCCGGAGCCCTCGAAGAACGCCGTCATGGCCTCGTCGTCGGCGTCGGACTCGTTGACGGCTGCATCCAGGTCCTTCAGGTACCGGTCCCCGGTGGGCGGGATCGACCCGGTCCGAGCTGGCGCCGACGGTGGTCCCGGCGGCGTCGTCCTGCAGGGAGATGGTCTCGATCTCCGGGCTCCGCTCGAGCACCGGCTCGTCCTCAACGCCGATCACCGTGGTGGCGCCCATCGACGGTGCCTCGGGCTCGTCGGCGCCCTCGGCCGTCGCGGTGGCCTCCAGGCGGGACCAACTGCCCGGACCCCAGGAGCCGGACGCCTCGGTGTCCATCTGCAGCGCCTCCGTGGGCGGCCCGTCGTCGCCCAGGTCGACCACGCGGGACGAGGCCTGGGGCGCCGGCTCCGACACCGGCTCCGGCGTGGGTTCGGGCCGGGGAGCGGGATCGAAGCCCGAGGGCTCGTCGGTGGCGGCCCGGGGCGCGAGCACCTCGTCGGGCGGGATGGACAGCGTGGGGCGCGCCCCCAGCCGGTCCGGGTCCGACGCCAGGAGGGTGAGCTCCTCCGCGGTCCGGGTGAGGTCCTCCCGGTAGCCGGCCAGGCGGGCCTCGAGCTGGGTGATCACGTCGGCCAGTTGTGCCCGGCGCTCCTCCATGCCCTGGACCTCGTCCAGGGCCCGGATGCGGCGCTCGGCGTACTCCGAGTCGGCCTGGGAGCGGGCCCGGCGGATCAGCTCCTCCGCCTCGGCCTGGGCCTCCGCCAACTGGCGGTCGGCGCGGGTCTTGGCCTCACCCAGCAGCGACTGTGCCTGACCCCGGGCCTCGTTCTCCATCGCCTCCGCGGTGCGGCGGGCCATGAGCAGGGTCTTGGCCGCCTGCTCCACCTCCACCTCTTCGCTGACCGCAGCGGCCGAGCGGGCGGCGGAGGCGTTGGCCTGGGCCTGGCGGGCCTGGGCCTCCGCCTGGTTCACCCGGTCCTCGGCCGAGGCCAGGCGGGCATCGGCGTCGTTCAGCCGGGCCTCCGCGTGGGCGGCCCGCTCCTCGGTGTGTCGAACGCGGGCGAGGAGCTGGGCCAGTGCGGTCCCCGCCTCCTCCAGGAAGGTCTCCACCTGCTCGGTGTCGTACCCCTTGCGGCGTTCGGTGAACTCGATCTTCTCGAACAGCTCAGGCGTCAGCTCCATGGGCACAGATGGTAGCCCTCCGGCACGGGCCGGACGGGATCCCGGCCCCACCGATCAGCAGACGATGCCCCGCAGGAAACCGATGACGAGGATGACCACCAGCGGGGACAGGTCCAGCGCGGCACCCCCCAGCTGGAGGGGCGGCAGGACCCGGCGCAGCGGCGCCATGAGCCATTCGGTCGAGGCGAAGACGAAGCCCTGGATGGCCTCGAAGGTGGACCCGCCGGGCGGGAACCACGACAGGATGATGCGGGCGAACACCAGGACCAGCAGGGCGGTCAGGGCGTAGCAGAGGAGCAGGCCGATCATGGGATGGGGAGACGTCCGGGGGCAGAGGTGGGCGGTCGGGGACGGGCGGCGGGGAGGGTCAGTGGTCCTCGCCCACCAGGCCGCCCTCACGGATGCGGCGGCGGTCGTCATCGGAGATCTGGGCGCCGGCGGGCGTGAGCAGGAAGACCTGGTCGGCCACCCGTTCCATGTTGCCCTCCAGCCCGTAGCAGAGGCCACTGCCGAAGTCGATGAGCCGCCGCGACAGGTCACGGTCGACGCCCTGCAGGTTCACGATGACGGGCTGGGACCGCTTGAAGGAGTCGGCGACCTCCTGCACGTCGTTGAAGGTGGTGGGTGACACGACGTGCGGCTTGGAGGCCGACGGGAGCGGACGCACCACACCACGGTTCTCGGGCTCGGTGGCGGAGGGTGCCGGAGCGGAGATGACCCGCACGCCTCCGTCGCCCTCGTCCCAGTCGCCGGAGCGACCGGGCAGGGCCCGGGCGTTGCCGACGCTCTGGACGCGCCCTCCGCCGGGAGAGGCCGGGCGCGCCGCCGGGCGGGCGGCGGGGCGGGGCGCGGGAGCGTCCTCGGCGCCGGCGTCCTCCGGGACGTCCCCGTCGTCGTAGTCGTCGTACTCGGGATCGCCGTACTCGTCGTCGTAGTACGGGTCGTTCCCCAGGCCGAGCCACGTCCGGGCGTTCTTCATGAAGTTGGACATCGCGTTGCTCCTCCGGGCGAGTGTAGTTCGCAGCTCACCGCCGGTTCTCCCGCATCCCCACCAGGTCGGATCCGACCCGGACCATGGTCGCACCCTCCTGGACCGCCACCTCCAGGTCGGCGCTCATGCCCATGGACCGCTCGCTGCAACCCGAGGTCCGTGGCCATGGCGTCCAGGAGCCGGAACCCGGGTCGGGCCAGTCTCCGGCTCACCCGGTGGGCCGACGCCCATCAGGCCCTCCACCACCAGGCCCTCGGCACGGCACCGGTCCACCAGCGCCGGGGCCTCGGCCGGGTCACAGCCCCCGCGGTCGGCCAGCCCGGCCAGGTCCAGCTGCACCAGCACGCGGGCGCCGGGCGCCCGCTTGGCGATCTCGACCGCCAGCCCGGGGCGGTCCACGGTGTGCCACAGGTCCACCAGCTGGGCGATCTGGCGCACCTTGTTGGTCTGGAGGCGGCCGATGAAGTGCCAACGCAACGGGGCGGGCCCCACTCCCCCGGCGCCTCCCAGCTCCACGGCCTTGGCCCGCAGTTCCTGGGCGTAGTTCTCACCCAGGTCGGTGAAGCCCGCCGCCAGCGCGGCCCGGGCCACCTCCACCGGATGGGCCTTGGTCACACACACCACCGTGACCTCGCGGTCGGTGCAGGCCCGTATCCGCCGGCGCACGGCCTCGCCGCGGCGGGAGATCGCCTCCACCAGTTCCGGGTCCGGGTCGGGAGCGCTCACCCGGGGGTCACCCGACCCTCGTCCGGTCGATGTCGTCAGGGGCCATCCAGACCACGGCGGCCTGGCGGCCGGTGTCCCGCCGGGCGCGCCACGAGTAGAAGCCCTCGTCCAACGCGGTGCACGGCACCCCGTGCGGGACCGACGTCGGGTCCAGGCCGGCCTCCGCCGCCGCGGCCCGCACCGCGGCCCGCAGGTCGAGCGCCGGCGCACCGTCGAGCGTGGTCGACCGCACGGCGTCGCCGTACCGTTCGGCCAGCACGTCCAGGTCCGTCTCGCCGAACTCGTACGCCGCGGCGGAGATGCAGGGACCCAGGTCCCAGTCGAGGTGCTCCGCTCCCAAGCGGCGCATGACGTCGACGGTGTGCTGCAGCACCCCGTCCCGCAGTCCCTTCCAGCCGGCGTGGACCGCCCCGATGACCGTGACCGGCTCCCCGGTGGCGGGGTCGGGCCCGGTCCCGACCAGGAGCACCCCGGCGCAGTCCGCGGTGTGCACGGCCAGCACCACGCCCTCGGTGGTGGTCACCGCGGCGTCCGCCTCCGCACCGGCCCACTCCCCCGGCGCGTCCACCTCCACCACCCGGGTCCCGTGCACCTGGTGCAGCCAGGTCCAGGGGTGGGGGGCGATCCGCCGCCGCCGGGCGTCCAGGGCCGCACCGGCACCGTCCACGGCCAGGTCGCCGTCGGCCGCGTCGGTGAACGCCAGGTGGACCGGCGCCCCGGCGGGTGGGTGGATGATCTCCCGTCGGGGCACGACCCGTGACGGCGATCGGCTACTTGAGGAACGACGGGACGTCGAAGTCGTCGTCGCCGCCGAAGAGCTCGTCCTCGTCCCCATCGGCGAAGACGTCGGTCACCGACGTCTCCGCGCCGTCGTCGCGCCCCGGCGCGTTGGCGGTGGCGCCGCCCGAGGCCCGGCGCGGCGCCTTGGTCTCGTCCCAGCGTTCGAACCCGGCGGCGATGACGGTGATGCGGACCTCGTCGCCCAGCTCGTCGTCGATGACGGCGCCGAAGATGATGTTGGCCTCGGGATGGGCCACCTCGTGGATGACCTGGGCCGCCTCGTTGACCTCGAACAGGCCCAGGTCCGACCCACCGGAGATGTTCAGCAGGATGCCCCGGGCGCCGTCGATGGCGGCCTCCAGCAGGGGCGACGAGATGGCCTGGCGGGCCGCATGCAGGGCCCGGCCCTCACCGCTGGCGTAGCCCACACCCATCAACGCGCTGCCGGCGTCGTTCATGATCATGCGCACGTCGGCGAAGTCGGTGTTGATCAGGCCGGGCGTGGTGATCAGGTCGGTGATCCCCTGGACGCCCTGCAGGAGGACCTCGTCGGCCATCTTGAAGGCGTTCAGCACCGAGGTCTTGTCGTTGGCGACGGTGAGCAGCCGGTCGTTGGGGATGACGATCTGGGTGTCGACCTTCTCCTTGAGCTTGCCGATGCCCTGGTCGGCCTGCACCGCCCGCCGCCGGCCCTCGAAGTTGAAGGGCCGGGTCACCACCGCGATGGTCAGCGCACCCTGGGCCTTGGAGATCTCCGCCACGACGGGTGCGGCCCCCGTTCCGGTGCCGCCGCCCTCGCCCGCGGTCACGAACACCATGTCCGCACCCCGCAGCACCTCTTCGATCTCCGCGGCGTGGTCCTCCGCCGCCTGCTTGCCCACGTCCGGGTCCGATCCGGCACCCAACCCCCGCGTGAGCTCACGCCCGATGTCCAGCTTGATGTCGGCGTCGCTCATGAGCAGCGCCTGCGCATCGGTGTTGATGGCGATGAACTCCACACCCTTGAGACCCGCATCGATCATGCGGTTGACGGCGTTGCAGCCACCGCCACCGATGCCGACCACCTTGATGACGGCGAGATAGTTCTGCGGGTTATGGGCCATGGCCTAGCCACCTCCAGGTACCCGGGAGCGGTCGCCCCCCGGTGATGCGATACCCACGATGGGATCGTGCGGCCCACACCGGCCGCCGCCGCAGGGCCACCCAGCGGTGAACCTGCAGTGGAGGTCGAACGGACCTGAACCTCGTGAGAACCGTGAGGTTACGGCTCCCTGAGAGGGTGAATCAACGACCACCGGCCGCCGCGGTCGTGGACGGGGCCCCGGAGCCCGTCCTCCGGGGCGTCGAGGTGGACGTGGAAGCACCCCCCCGGGGCGTCGTGGTGGTCGGCGCGCCGACCGTCGGCGGGGCCACCACGCAGCCGTCACGACGGCTGATCGTGGGGCGTGTGGGCTCCAGCACGTCCAGGACGTCCAGGCACGCCCGGTCGATGCGACCCCCCAGCGCGGTGGCGGTGGCCAGGAGCTTGGCCGGCACCTCCTCGGGGGGCCCGAAGTGCACCGACCCGCCGTCGTCGAGGGCGAAGGTGAGCGACCCGTCGGCGGTCATCGTGGCCCTGGCCAGCTCCTCCTCGAGGGAGGCGGGCACCTGCTCGAGCACGACCAGGGCATCCCGCACGGCCGGCGGGACGGCACTCCCGGGGCGCAGGTCGACGGCCGGGCCCCCCTCCACCGTGAGCACGGGCATCGTGTCGCCGGTCGTGTCGCGTCGGTGGTGGTCAGCGGTGGTGTCAGCGGTCGCTCCGGGGGTGGCGTCGGCGGTTTCCAGCACCCGACCGCCACGGGCCACCACGACGGACCCCGCAGGGGTGGAGACGACGACGAACTCCTGCTCCTCGGTCACGGCGATGCGCACCGTGTCGGGCCAGGTGATGTCCACGCGGGCCGAGGCGATGCCGGGCGTGGCCATGAGGCGCTCCCGGATCCGGGCCCGGTCCAGGTCCACCAGGGCATCACCGGTGGACACGCCCGACGCCTCGATCACGGTGTCCCGACCCACCCGGTCCGCCCCGCCCACCACGATGCGGTCCACGTCCAGTGCCGGGGAGCGGGTCAGCAGCACGACCCCCAGGGTGAGCGCGACGGCGGCCAACACCGCGGCCACCGCCTTGGTCCGGCGGCGACGGGCCTGGAACTGCACCTGCTGGCGCCGGCGCAGCATGCGCGGGTCAGGAGCACCGTCGTCCTGGGCCGTGCGGGCCGTGCGGGCCGGACGGGGCGGGCGGGGGGGCCGGGTGACGGTGCCGGTCACGGGCCCACCGCGTCGAGGAAGTCACCGAAGCCGACCATGCGGGTCTCGGGGTGCAGGGTGACGCCGGCATGGGCCCGGACGCGGCGGGCCACCTCCACCATGAGGGCGAACACGTCGTCGGCCGAGCCCCCGGCGTCGGCCTGGAAGAAGTTGGCGTGCTTGGTGGACACCGACGCGGTGCCGATGCGCAGGCCCCGGCAACCGGCCTGGTCGATCAGGCGGCCGGCGGACCCGCCGTCGGGATTGGTGAACACGGATCCCGCGTTCTGCCCCCCGGGCTGGTGCTCGCGCCGCCACCGGACGATCTCCGCCAGTTGGGCCTCGCCGTCGGCCACCGGGCCCGGGGCCAGGCGCAGGTCGGCCCGGACCACCACCTGGGTGGGGCCCACGGCCGAGTGACGGTAGGAGAGGTCCAGGTCCGCGGCTGCCACCTCGGTATCTTCGCCGGTGGCCAGGTCCACCAAGCGGACCCCCACCAGCGACGCCGCCATGTCCGCCCCGTGGCCCCCGGCGTTCATGCGCACCGCCCCGCCGATCGACCCCGGCACTCCCACGGCCCACTCGAAGCCGGCCAGGCCCGCCGCCACGGTCCGTCGGGCCACGACGGGCAGGCTGGCAGCACCGCCGGCAGCCACCGCGGTGCCGTCGACCTCCACCGTGGCGAACCCCTCCCCCAGGTGCAGGGCCAGGCCGGGGAACCCCTCGTCGCACACCAGCAGGTTGCTGCCCCGGCCCACCACCAGGACCGGCACCGCCACCTCCGGGCCGAGCCCGGCGAGGGCACGGGCGGTGCGCACCAGCTCGCCGGGATCGTCGACCCGGGCCGACCACCGGGCCGGGCCGCCCACCCGGTAGGTGGTCATGGGGCCGATGGGCACGTCGTGGGCCAGGCGGTCGCCCAGGAAGGAGAGCGCCTCGTCCACGCTCATGCCGGGCCCCGGGCCCGCAGCCGCTCCAGGACCCGGTCACCCACCGTGGTCACGTCCCCGGCCCCCACCGTCATGCACAGGTCGCCGGTGCGGAGCTCGGTGGCGAGGAAGTCGACGACGTCGTCCAGCGCCGGCATCCAGGCCAGCCGCCGCCATGGGTGTCGGTCCAGGGTGGCGTCGACCAGCAGCTTGCCGGTGACCCCGGGCCGCGGCGGCTCACCTGCGGGGTAGATGTCGGTGAGCACCAGCAGGTCGGCGTCGTCGAACGAATCCCCGAACTCCTGCCACAGCGCCTGGGTCCGGGAGAACCGGTGGGGCTGGAACACCGCCACCACCCGGTCCCACCCACCGCTGCGGCCGGCCGCCAGGGCGGCCCGCACCTCGGTCGGGAGGTGGGCGTAGTCGTCCACGACCGTGACCCCCGCCGCGGCACCGCGCCGCTCGAAGCGGCGGGCCACGCCGGTGTAGTCGGCCAGCCCGGCGGCGGCACCGGTCACGTCCAGCCCGAGCTCCGCCACCACCGCCAGGGCTCCGGCCGCGTTGAGGGCGTTGTGCAACCCGGGGACGGGCAGCACCACCTCCACGTCGCCGCCGCGACCGCCCCGTGACCCTCGGCTGCGCAGGGTGAACCGGCAGCCGTCCGGACCCAGCTCCAGGCCGACCATCCGGTGGTCGGCACCCTCCGACGTCCCGTAGGTGACGGCGCCGACCTCCCGCCCGAGGGCCAACGCCCCCGGATCGTCGGCGCACACCACGCGTGGACCGTCGGTACCGTCCAGGAAGACCCGGAACCCCTCCCGCAGCTCGTCCCACCCGCCCCAGAACTCCAGGTGGTCGGGCTCCATGTTGGTCACCACGGCCGCCACCCGGGGACCGGACAGGAACGACCCGTCGCTCTCGTCCGCCTCCAGCACCAGCCACCGGCCGGGACGGCGGGCCGCGGCGCCGCCCAGGGCGGGAACGGCGGCACCGATGAGGAACGACGGATCCTCCCCCGCCCCCCGCAGCGCCACGGTGAGCATGGAGGTGGTGGTCGTCTTGCCGTGCGTGCCCGCGACCGAGACCAGCGGTGTGACCGCGGCCAGGGCGGGCAGCAGGTCGATGCGGCGCAGCACCGGGATGCCCCGGGCCCGGGCCGCGGCGACCTCCGGGTTGTCCTCGCCGACCGCGGTGCTGGCACACACCACCTCGGCGTCGCCGACCTGGGACGCGTCGTGGCCGACCCAGCACGTGACCCCGATCGACCGCAGGCGGTCCAGCACCGGCGAGTCGACCGCGTCGCTGCCGGTCACCCGGTGCCCGGACTGGACCAGGAGGGTGGCGATGCCGCTCATGCCCGCGCCGCCCACGGCCACGAGGTGCACCGACCGCGGCCGGGACAGGTCGAGCACGTCAGCGGGCATGTCGCTCCAGCAGCGACGCCACGGCGGCGGCCGCGTCGGGACGACCCAGGGACCGGGCCGCCGACGCCATGTCGTCCAGCGTTGCGTCGGCACCGGCGGAGGGGCCGTCCAGCAGGCGTTCGACCTCCACCGCCAGTCGATCGGCGTCCAACTCGTCGTCGGGGACGAGCACGGCGGCCCCGGCCCGGACCAGGGGCCCGGCGTTGGCCGTCTGGTGGTCACGGGTGGCGATGGGCAACGGGACCAGCACCGACGGCACGCCGATCACGGCCAACTCGGCCACGGTGGTGCCCCCGGCCCGGCAGACGGCCAGGTCGGCTGCGGCCAGCACCAGGTCCATCCGGTCCTCGTAGCGCACCGCCCGGTAGTCCACCCCGGACCCGGCCGGCAGGCCGTCACGCGCGTGCGGCGGGCGGTCGTCCCAGTCCCGGGCCCCGACCACGTGGTAGAGGGCCAGCGGCCGGGGCCGCCGTCCGGAGGCCCAGCGCTCCACCGCCCCGTACGTGGCCTGGTTCAACCTCCTCGACCCCAGCGAACCGGCGAACACCACCACCACGTCGGCGTCGGCCGGCAACCCGAGCACACCACGGGCGCCGGCGCGGTCCCGGTCCCGGCCCACGGCCAGGATCTCCTCGCGCACCGGGTTGCCGGTCACCTCGGCCCGGGGCAGGTCCGTCTCCGGGAACGGGACCGCACATGCCCGGGCGAAGCGGGCCACCATCCGGTTGGCGGCCCCGGCCCGGGCGTTCTGGTCCGCCACCACCAGCGGCACCCGCCACAGCACGGCGGCCAGCGCGCACGCCGCGCTGGCGAACCCGCCGAGGGCCAGGACCACGTGAGGCCGGGTCCGCCGCACCAGGCCGACGGCCAGCACCGTGGCCCGGATCAACCCCCACACCGCGGCGACGTTGTCCCACGTGAGGCGCCGCTGGATGCCCCGTCCCGGCAGCAGCGTGATGTCGAACCCGGCCCCGGGCACCAGCGTGGCCTCGATCCCCCGCTCCGCCCCCACGAAGTGGATGGACGACGCAGGATGGCCGCGCTCGACCAGGGCCCGGGCCACGGCCAGGCCGGGCAGGACGTGGCCGGCCGTTCCACCGCCCGCGATCACGGCCCAGATCGGTCCGGGCGGCGCGGTCATCGGGCCCGGGCGACCGACAGCAGGATGCCGACGCCGAACAGGGACATGAGCAACGACGACCCGCCGTAGGAGACGAACGGCAACGTGATGCCCTTGGTGGGCAGCGTGCCCACCGTGACCCCGATGTTGATCATCGCCTGCACGCCGATCCAGGTGGTGACGCCGAACGCGACCAGGCGACCGAACGCGTTCCGGGTGCGCAGGGCGATCGTGCAGCCCGCCACCATGAAGGCGACGAAGAGGCCGATCACCACCACGCTGCCCATCAGGCCCAGCTCCTCGCCGATCACGGCCAGGATGAAGTCCGTGTGGGCCTCCGGCAGGAACCCCCACTTGGCCTTGGAGTACCCCGGCCCGGATCCGAACAACCCCCCGGAGGCCAGCCCGATCTGGGCCTGGTGGAGCTGGTACCCCGCGCCCGACGTGTACTGGTCCGGGTTGAGGAACGCCATGATCCGGGTCACCCGGAACTGCTCCAGGAAGAGCAACGAGCCCGCGGCGACGGTGGCCAGGCCGGCCCCCAGCCCGAGGACGGTGCCCACCGGGGACCCGGCCAGGAACAGCATCGTGAGCAGCACCACGCCCAGGAGCATGGTGGTGCCCAGGTCGTCGCCGACCAGCACCAGTGCCGCGGTCACGCCGGAGCAGGCCAGCACCGGCTTGATGCCGTCCCAGGTGCCCAGGTTCCGGCGCCGCTCGGACAGCAGCTTCGCCAGCCAGAGCACCAGCGCCGGCTTGGCGATCTCCGACGGCTGGACCTGGAACGACCCGACGCCGAGCCAGCGGGTGGCGCCGTTGACGTCCACCACGAACGGCAGGGCCGGACCGCCGGCCTTGCGCAGGACCACCGACGCCGCCAGCCACCCCAGCATGGCGATGGCCACCAGCAGCAGGGGCCCCGCCACGCGGTCCCGCCAGGTCCTCATCGACACCCGCGACGCGCCCCACGCCGCCGCACCACCGGCCACCAACCAGCCGGCCTGGCGGGCCACGATCGACCAGCTCGACCCGCTCTGCTCCACGGCGATGACCGACGAGGCGGAGTACACCATCACCAGGCCCAGACCGCACAGGAGCCCGACGGAGACCATCACGACCGTCTCCGGTGACGGACCGCGACGCACGACCTGGATCTCCGCCGTGCTCCGCGCCCCGGTCGAGCGCTTCTTCGCGGCCGGCTTCTTCGCGGCCGGCTTCTTCGCCGCCGGCTTGCGGGTGGGGGCGGGCCTGCGGGAGGAGGTCGTGGTGCGGGCGCGGCCCGTCCGGGAGGTCGTCACGTCGCCGCCCCCAGCACCAGCTCACGGACCTTGGCCGAGAAGTCGTCGCCCCGTTCCGCGTAGGAGCCGTACCAGTCGAAGGACGCACAGCCCGGCGACAGCAGCACGACGTCGCCGGGACGGGCCAGTTCGGCCGCGGCCGCCACGGCCGCCGCCATGGACCCCGCGGTGCGGGACGGCAGTCCGGGGAAGGCCCCGACCACCTCCGGTCCGGCCTCGCCGATGCCCACCACGGCCCGCACCCGGTCACCGGCACCGGCCAGGGCGGCAAGGTCCATGCCCTTGTTGCGGCCGCCGGCCACCAGGACCACGGAATCGAACCCCGACAGGGCCGCCAGGGTGGCGTGCGGCGCGGTGGCCTTGGAGTCGTCGAACCAGCGGACCCCGTCGCGCTCCCCCACCAGCTCCACCCGGTGGGGCAACCCCCGGAAGGCCCGCAGTGCAGCCCGCACACCGTCCGCGGTGGCCCCACCGGCCAGCGCCGTGGCGGCCGCGGCCAGCGCGTTGGACCGGTCGTGGGGCAGGTCGCGCCACAGGTCGGTCACGGCGACCAGTTCCAGCCCGTGCGGTCCCACCAGCCGGTCACCGTCCTGGTGGTAGTCGCAGTGGTGGTCGTCCACCGTCGGGGACAGGCCGAAGCGGACCACGGCGGGTCGGCCGGCCAGGTCCAGGGCGTCGGCCTCCGCCGCCACCACCGGGTCCTCCGCGTTCAGCACCGCGGTGTCGCCCGCCACCTGGTCGGCGAAGATGCGGGCCTTGGCCCGGCGGTAGTCGGCCAGCGTCCGGTGGACGTCCAGGTGGTCCTCGGCGAAGTTGAGCCAGGTCGCGACCCGGGGGGCGAACCGGCGGCTGTGGGCCAGGCGGAACGACGACGCCTCCACCACGAACACCTCCGGGCCGGGGTCGTCGATGGCGGCGACGAGGGGCACCTCCAGGTTGCCCACCGCCGCGGTGCGGCGGCCGGAACGCACCAGCATGTCCTCCACCAGGGTGGCCACGGTGGTCTTGCCGTTGGTGCCGGTGATGGCCAGCACCGGTCGGTCGTCCCAGGCGCACGCGAGGTCGAACTCGCTCAGCACCGGACGGCCCACGGCCGCCGCGGCGGCGAACAGGGGATGGTCCTCCGGCAACCCGGGAGCGGGGACGACGGCATCGACGCCGTCCACCAGTGCGTCCAGCACCGACGGTTCCGGGGAACGGAACACCTCCGCCCCCAGCTCCCGGGCCAGGTCGTCCAGGCCGGGCGGGTCGCCGTCGTCGGAGAGCACCACCTCCCGGCCGCGAGCGACCAGGGCGCGGGCCGCGGCCCGGTTGGTGACCCCCATGCCGTGCAGCAGGAAGCGGCGCTCGTCCAGCCGGTCGCCGCCGGTCACCCGAGGCCCCCGGACTGGATGAACTCCCGGTAGAACAGGCCCAGGCCCACCGCGGTGCACCCGGCGGTCAGCATCCACAACCGGATGATGACGGTGGTCTCGGGCCAGCCCATCAACTCGAAGTGGTGGTGGATCGGTGCCATGCGGAAGATGCGGCGGCCGGTCGTGCGGAACGACACGACCTGGAGGATGACCGACACCGTCTCCAGCACGAACAGCATCCCGATGATGGGCAGGAGCAGCGCGGTGGACGACGACAGCGCGAGCGCGGCCAGTCCGGTCCCGATCGCCAGCGAGCCGGTGTCGCCCATGAAGATCTGCGCCGGCGCCGCGTTCCACCACAGGAACCCGGCGCACGCCCCCATCATGGCGGCGGCCACGACGGCCAGGTCCAGGCCCACGCTGATCCCGTACGTGCCCGGATGGCGGAAGATCCAGTAGCCGATGAACACGTAGGCCCCGAACACCAGGGCGCTGGACCCGGCGGCCAGGCCGTCCAGGCCGTCGGTCAGGTTGACGGCGTTGGCGGTGGCGGCGATCAGGAGCACGGCCCACACCACCCAGGCCGCCTTGCCGATGCCCCAGCCCAGGTCGTTCCACCGGGTGAAGCTGATCGTGGTGTGGATGTTGGTCTTCCACAGCATCAGGAGGGCGAAGGTGATCGCCACCACCAGCAGGCCGATCATCTTGGCCCGCTTGTTCAGGCCCAGGTTCCGCTCGTTGGCGATCTTGATCCAGTCGTCCAGGAACCCGACGAAGCCGGCACCGGCGATCGCCCCCATGGTGGCCAGGCCGGTCCAGGTGAACACGCCGTCGTACAGGTCCGACACCAGGTAGCCGCAGATGCCGCCGGCCACGATGGCCAGCCCGCCCATGGTGGGCGTCCCCGCCTTGATGGTGTGTCCCTCCGGCACGTCCTCGTGGATGGGTTGGCCGATGGACCGCCGCGTCAGCCAGGTGATGAGCACCCGGGCGCCGACGAGCGACACGAGGCTGGCGATGCCGGCGGCCAGGACGAGGCGGATCATGCGGTCCCAGCCCCGTGGCCGAGGGCGACCAGCACCTCGCGGGCCACCTCACGGTCGTCGAAGGGCTCGGTCCTGGACCCGAACACCTGGCCCGTCTCGTGCCCCTTGCCCGCGATCAGCACCACGTCGCCGGGCCGGGCCCGACCCAGGGCGTCGGTGATGGCCAGGCGTCGGTCCGGCTGGACCTGCGGGGCGCCGGTTCCGCGGGCATCGACGCATCCTGCACGGATCTCCTCCAGGATGCGAAGCGGGTCCTCGGAGCGGGGGTTGTCGTCGGTCAGCACCACCCGGTCGGCCAGCCGGCACGCCACCCCGCCCATCAGCGGACGCTTGCCCGGATCACGGTCCCCACCACAGCCGAACACCACGGTCAACGAGCCACCGGGGGCGACCAACCCGCGCGCCGCGTCCAGGGCCTGCTCCAGGGCGTCGGGGGTGTGGGCGTAGTCGACCAGCACGGTGAAGTCCTGCCCGGCCCGGATGGCCTCGAACCGCCCGGGCACGGTGGGCACGCCGGCCAGCGCGGCCGCCACCTCGGCCGGGTCCAGCCCGAGCAGCACGCAGGCCTCTGCCGCGGCCAGGGCGTTGGACACGTTGTGGCGGCCCGGCACCGGCAGTGCCACGGACCGTCCCCGCCAGGTGAAGGTGGACCCCTCGGGACCGGTGACGAGTCCGACCGCATCGTCGAGGGAGTACCCCACGGCCTCGTAGGCGGCGGCGTCCAGCAGGAGGCGCCCGTGCACGTCGTCCAGGTTCACCACGGCGGTCCGGGTGCGGCCCGGCTCGAACAGGAGCGCCTTGGCCGAGAAGTAGGCCTCGGGGGTGCGGTGGAAGTCCAGGTGGTCCACGCCCAGGTTGGTGAACACCGCCACCTGGAACACCACCCCGTCGACCCGGTGCAGCGCCAGGGCGTGCGATGAGACCTCCATGGCCACGTCCGTCACGCCGTCGGCCACGAAGTCGGCCAGGCGGGCCTGCAGGTCCGGCGCCTCCGGTGTGGTCCGTTGCCCGGTGAGCGTGCCGATCACCCCGACCCGGCGGCCCGCCGCACCCAGGACGTGGCCGATCATGGACACCACGGTGGTCTTGCCGTTGGTGCCGGTGACCCCGACGATGCGGAGGCGTTCGGCCGGTCGGCCCAGGACCTCTGCCGCGGCGGGGCCCATGGCGGCCCGCACGTCGTCGACGACCAGCTGGGGGAGGTCCAGGTCCAGCTCCCGCTCGACCAGGAGGGCTGCCGCGCCGGCATCGCGCGCCTGCGGGGCGAAGTCGTGGCCGTCGGCGGTGAGCCCGGTGACGCAGCAGAACAGCGACCCGGGACCGGCCCGGCGGGAGTCGTGGGTGACGGCGGTGAGCGGGACGTCCGGGTCACCGACGGTGCGCGCGCCGACCAGGGCGGCCACGGCCCCTGCGGTCACCGTCGTTCCTGCCACACCGCTTCCTTTCCGCGTCCATCCGATGGGATCATCCCGTTCCGGGGGAAGCCCGCGATGATCCCTTGGCGGGAGCAATGGTGGTCGAGGCGGAGCCGGAACGGGTGGAGCCTCCTGTGCCGGCCGGGGCACCGGTGCCGGTGGAGACCACCGGCCGTTCGGTCGCACCGGACCCGGCAGTGGCCGGGGCGGACCGGACAGGGGCCTGGGTGGTGGGGGTGGCGGTGGCGTCGCTCCCGGCCACCGACTCGGTGGCGGTGGGGGCGATCGACAGCTCCCGGATGCTCAGGCGGGCCAGGTCGCTGAACACCGGTCCGGCCGAGGACGACCCGGTCAGGCCCTGGGCGGTGTCCAGCAGCATGACGGTGATGGAGACCTGTGGGCGGTCGGCGGGGAGGTAGCCGGCGAACGTGGTGACGTGGTGGTACATGCCGTCGGGCCAGATGTAGTCGTCGTCCTCGACCACCTTCTCCGGGCTGGGCATGCGGCCCGTGCCCGTCTTGGCCGCCACCGGGAAGCCGGGCAGGTCCCACTGCTTGCCGGTGCCCTCCCGGACCACGGCCAGGAGCGCCTCCTCCACCTGCCCGGCCGACGCCGGGGAGATGACCTGGCGGGTCGGGGCCGCGGGCACCGCGGTCCTGGTGCCGGAAGCGTCCACGGTGGCGTCCACCAGGCGGGGCGGGACGTAGCGTCCGTCGTTGGCGATCACGTTGTAGGCGGCCCACAGCTGCAGGACGGTGGTCGACTGGAACGTGCCGATGGAGGCCGCGGCCAGGTCGGGCGGTGTCCAGGCCTCCTCCTTGGGAAGGATGCCGGAGCTCTCCGCCGGGTGGCCCACGCCGGTGGTCCGACCGAAGCCGAAGTCCTCCAGCTCGTCGTGGAGCCGTTGGGCGCCCACCTTCTGGCCGATGGTGATGGTCCCCACGTTGGATGAGTCGGCGACGATCTGGTCGACGCTCATCTGCTGGGTGCCATGGGCCTCGTGGTCGGAGAACTTCCGGTCGTAGACCTGGATGCTGGACGGCACCGGGAACGTGGAGGACCGGTCCACCACCCCGGCCTCGTAGGCGGCCGCCACCGTGACCAGCTTGAACACCGACCCGGCCTGGAAGGCGTCGGTGAAGGCGAGCGGGGTGGAGGCGAGCTTCAACTCGCCGGTGTCCTCGTCCCGTTCCACGCCGGCCACCGCCAGGAGCTCGCCGGTGGCCGGACGGCCGAGCACGGCGATGCCTCCCCGGGCCCGGGCGTTGGACGCTCCCTTGGCCAGGATGCGCTCGGTCTCGTACTGCAGCGTGCGGTCCAGCGTGACCTGCACGTCGGAGCCGGGACGGGGCTCGGTGACGACCCGGTCCCCCCCGGTGATGGTCTCGCCGTCGGTGCCACGCTCCACCACCCGCTTGCCCGGTCGGCCGTGCAGGACGTCGTCGTACTCCTTCTCCACGCCGGCGCCGGGGCCCGGCCCGTCGCGGCCCAGCGTGCCGATGACCCGAAGGCCGGACTCCCCCGCCGGGTGCACCCGCTCGGTCACGTCGTCGCTCATGAGGACACCCGCCTTGTCCTCCTGGGTCAGGGTCTCCTGGGCCGCAGCGGCGCGGTCCGGATCCACCATGTCGGCGACCTCCACCCACCGCGACGACGGCTCCGATGCCACCAGTGCCTCCACCACACCGGCCGGCTCCACGCCGAGGAGGCCGGCCAGGTGGGTGCCGAACTCCCGCAGGGACGGTTCGTCGTCCACGCCCGCGTCGGCCAGCAGCATCCGGTTCACCGCCATGCGGGACCGCGGGACGGAGATGGCGAGCTCCACCCCGTTGCGGTCAAGGATCGCCCCCCGCTGGGCCGGGATCACCTCGGTGTCCCGACGCTGCTCCACGCCCTTGCGGGCCAGCTCCGAGGCGTCCCGGAACTGCACGCCGACGAGCTTGACGAGGGGCAGCAACGCCAGCACGCCCAGGAACGCACCGACCAGGTAGAGCCGGCGACGGGTCATGGCGTCGCCGCGCTCCTCGGTCCGGGACCGTACCGCCGCGGTCGGCTTCGGCCTGGGGCGCGGCGCTGGCCGGGCCCTGGGCCTGGGTGTCGCCGTGGACCCGGCTGGGCTTGGGCTTGGGCTTGGTCGTGACCTGCCGGGCCGCCGGGCGAGCAGACCGTGGCGGCGCGGGCCGGGCGGGTCGCCCGGACCGCGGGCCGGGGCGGCGGGCCGTCATGGAGCGGAGGGAACGGTGGGCTCGGATGCGCCTGTGCCGCCGGATGCGCCCGTGTCGTCCGGGGCGGCGGAGTCCGGCGCAGCGACGGTGGGCTTCGGGCCGGCGGGAACGGCCGCGATCGGCCCCGGCTCGACCATGCCCAGGGCCCGGGCCGCCTCCAGGATCCGACCCGGCGACTCCGCCTCGGCGACGGACACCCGCAGCTCCCGCTGGCGCTCCAGCTCCACGGCGGTGCGCGAGGCGATGCGGTCGGAGCGCTCCTGGGCCCGGATGCGCTCGCCCTGGATGGCCACGGCCAGGACCAGGGTGAGGAAGAAGGCGACCACGCAGCACACCATGATCGACCGCCAGCCCGTCTCCGGGCCGGCGGCGACGCGGAGCTGCGGCCCGGCCGACTCCTGGGGGAGCGGCCGGGCCGAGCGAACGGGGCGCCGGAGGGCGGGGACTGCGCTCACGCAGGCTCCGCGATGCGCTCGACGGCGCGGACGCGGACGCTCTCGGCGCGTCGGTTGGCGGCGATCTCGTCGTCGGAGGCGGTCCAGGCGCCCCGCTTGAGCAGCCGGACGGTGGGCACGGCACCGCAGACACAGGGCAGGCCCTGCGGGCACGTGCAGCCCCCGGTCTCCGCATCGCGGAACGCCTGCTTGACCAGACGGTCCTCCAGCGACTGGTACGACATCACGGCCATGCGGCCGCCGGGGACCAGCACCGACAGCGCACCGTCGATGGCCTCCGCCAGCTGGTCGAGCTCACGGTTGACCTCGATCCGGATGGCCTGGAAGGTGCGCTTGGCCGGATGGCCGCCGGTGCGGCGGGCCGCGGCGGGGATGGCGGTGCGGACGATCTCGGCCAGCTCGTTGGTGTTGGCGATGGGGCGGGCCTCGACCACGGCCCGGGCGATGCGGCGGGCGAACCGCTCCTCGCCGTAGGTCTGGATGACGCGGGCCAGCTGTGAGAAGGAGTACTGGTTGACCACGTCCAGGGCGGAGAACGCCTGTCTGCGGTCCATGCGCATGTCCAGCGGCGCGCCGGAGCGGTAGGAGAACCCACGCTCCGCCACGTCGAGCTGCGGCGAGGAGACACCAAGGTCGAACAGCACGGCACTCGCTCCTTCTGTGGTTCGTTCGTTCACGAGACGCTCCAGTTGGTCGAACCCCGACCGGACGATCTCCACCCGGTCCCCGAAGCGGGCCAGGGTGTGTGACGCCGCCGCGATGGCGACGTCGTCGCGGTCCAGCCCGAGCAGGTGGAGGCCCGGATGGGCGTCCAGCACGGCGGCGGCGTGCCCGCCCCCGCCGAGCGTGGCGTCCACGTAGAGCCCGTCGGGCACGCCGCGGAGGATCTCGACGATCCGGTCGAGCATGACGGGGACGTGGACGAAGGCCTCATCCACGGATCTCCCCGACTGCCTGCCGGTCCGGACGGAGGACGATCTCCCGATGGCGCGACCGCCGCCGGGATGTCTCCCCGGTCGGCACGGATGGACGCGGACGGAGTGCTGGGCCAACCCTCACGCCGACCGGGAGATCGTCCACCGGCCGGACCGGTGGAGACACGACTGCTGCTGCGACGGGACGAGCCACGGTTCCCGTGATCACAGGAACTCCAGCTCGGAGAACTTGTCCACGATGGAGGTGCCGTCCTCGGCGGGCTCCTCGATGGACTCCTCCAGGACCCGCCATGCCTCACGCGCGTACAGGGCGGCGTGGGAGCCGGAGCCGACGATCGTGACGTCGCGGTCCAGGCCGACCTTGTCCCGGAGTCGTTGGCTGATGCCGATGCGGTTCTGGGCGTCGGGCTGGAAGGGGGTGACGAAGGAGAACAGGTACTGGAGCTGTTCCCGGGTGAACTGCCCGCTCTGCTCCAGGCGACGGCGGTACTTCTGCCACTCGTCGGTGGTGAACAGGGCGGCGTACTTGCCCAGGTAGGTGACGAAGCCGCCGTCGGCGAAGGCGGACCGGAACGACGCGGGCAGCACGAGACGGCCCTTGCCGTCGATCGTGTGCTCGAAGGTGTCGTAGAAGTCCACGTGTGCCACACCCCGGTGGGACTGGAGGAACCCGGTCGGTCGGAGGGAGGTGAGGGGAGCCACGTTGCCCCCCTTTCCTCCACTTCGAGCCACCATATTCCACTCCGCGCCACCAGACAACGTTTACAGCGGTGTAATTCGCGCGATCCGCGCGATTCCGGGCGCGACGGGTCGGCCCAGGACGTGGATTCGGTGCTCCGGGCCGACGGGACGTGTCCGGATCAGGGCAGATGCGGGAGGAGGTCCTCCACGACGCCCCACCCCGGCTCGACCGCTGCCGCGGTGCGATCCAGGAGGGCGACGGTCACCCGGGATCGGACCAGCGGGTCCAGGTCCGACAGGTGGAGCAGGCCCAGGAGGTCCCGGCCGTCCCACGACCGGTAGGCCACGCACTGGAACCGGGCCCCCAGCCGGGTCCGCCGCTGGGAGATGCCCAGCACCTTGGCCCCGGACCGGGCCACCTCCCCCGGTCCCACGGCGGCGAAGCACGCCACACGTGCCGCGGCCCGGTCGGTCACACCGGACCGGTGGACGTCGCCGCCACCCAGTGCGGCCACCCACGCCTCCCCCAGCCACCAGGAGGCCCGGCAGACGTCGTGGTCCCAGAGGGGGTCATCGGCCGGGACGAACACGTCCACCCAGACGTGGGCGCCGGGGACCAGCAGGACCGCGCCCCCACCGGACCGACGGCGCGCCACCTCCACGCCGGCGGCGGCCGCAACGTCAGCGTCCACGACGGAGCGGTCCTGGGTGCTGCCCAGGACCAGCGCGGGCCCGGCCACCCGGTGCACCACGACCCGACGGCCGCCCGCGTCGACCGGGGCGTCGTGCAGTTCCTGCGCGCTGCCGCTGCGATGCTCCACGGTCCAGTCCACGCCACCAGTGTCGACCACTCCGGCACCGGCCGCGCCACTCCCGCCGGTGGAGGCTCCGCCCGGTGTCGTGCCCGCCGCGTAACCTCACGACGATGGAACCGTGGGGACGACGCCGGGCGGCGCGGGTGGTGGTGTTCGACCCGTCGGACCGCGTGCTGCTGATCGAGGGCCGGGATCCGGCCCGGCGCGCCGGCACCGGCTGGTGGGAGATCCCCGGGGGCGGCATCGACCCGGGCGAGGAGACCGCTGATGCGGCCCGACGCGAGCTGTGGGAGGAGACCGGCATCGGCGAGGCCGACATCGGCCCCTGCGTCTGGGTGCAGCGGGTGCAGTACTCCTTCGGTGGCTGGCACTTCGACCAGGACGAGTACATCCACGTGGCCCGCTGCGACGGCACCAGCCTGGGGCCACGCGGCCTGGAGATGCTGGAGGCCATGGCCTTCGGGGAGCAGCGGTGGTGGGCGGTGGAGGACGTGCTGGACCACGGCCCCCGCACCATCCCGTACCGCATGCTGGAGTTCCTGGAGGACCTGGCGTCGGGCACGCTTCCGCCCGAGCCCATCGACATCACCCCCGAGGACCACCACATCGAGGCCTGGCGCGCCCACGACGCCTGACGCGCCCGGCCACCCCACCACCTCCGTGCAACCGCAAGGACCTTGGTAGGATCGACCCAGAAGCCAGGACGGGAGGTCGACGATGTCCGCACTCTCCGACCGCAACGAGGTGATGCCGGCGCCACCGCCGCCGCCCGGTGCATCGCTCGTCGACCTGGTCCTGGCCTGGGTGTCCGCAGCCTGCGTCCCGGTGGCGGTGCTGCTCGGACGTGCCGCCTCGATCGCCTTCCTGTCGTCCCGCGGCTACAGCACCGACGAGTCGGAGCCCCCCGGCCTCGGCATGGTGTCGTTCCTCATCCTGGTCGCCATCGTCCTCGTGCCCGCCGCCGCGTCGGTGTGGTTCGGCGAGCGGGCGGTCCGGGGCGGGCGGCAGGTCGGTGCCGTCCCGGCCATCCTGGCGGGCCTCTCGGTCGGGGTGCTCGTCGCCCTGGGGCTCCCGCTCTTCCTCAGCGGCCTGGTGGGCTGGCCAGTGGCGATCCTGGTCGACGTGGTCGTGGTCGGAGCCGCCCTCACGGCGCTGGTCCTGGTCGGTCGACGGCGCCCGTCACCGACGGTGCAACCGTGAGCACCGCCGTTCCCCGGGTCCGCGAGGAGGGCGGCCAGGCCCGACCGGCGGTCGGCGCGACCGTCCTCCCACCCCTCCGGTCCCGGTGGCTGCTGGCCACCGCGCTGGTGCTCGTCGCTCTGGCCACCTTCGTGCTGTGGGCCGTGCTCGCCAGGGTCGCCACGGACGCCACCGCGGACTCGTTCCTGCGGACGGAGGTCCCCGGCGAGTTGACCACCGACCTCCGTCCCGGGACCTGGAACGTCTACGCCGAGGGTCCCGTTACCGTCCAGGAGGTCACCGTCACACGTGACGACGGGCGCCCCGTGAAGGTGACCGAGCACTCCCCGACCGGGGCCGGCTACGACCGGGGCGGCAGCCAGGCCGACGTGGTGGCCGAGTTCGACATCCCGCTCGGCGGCATGTCCGGCGAGTTGACGATCGCGGTCAGCGGCACCACCGAACGCGGGGCCGAAGGTGCGTTCGCCGTGGGGGCGGCCGACGAGTTCGACTTCCTCGGCATCCAGAGGTGGGCCATGGTGGCCCTGCTCGCGGTCAACCTGACGGCCGCCGTGCTGATCGGCGTGGTGCCGTTCGTCCGACGTCGCCGCCACGCCCCGGACTGACCCGCGCCGGGTCCGGGCCACGCCACGGCACACTGGACCGATGCGACACCGGGACCACACCAAGGTGCACGGCATCCTGCGCGTCGGGCCACTGACCGCCGGCGTCGGTTCCGAGGCACTGGTCGGCGACGGCGAGATCGTGCTCCACACACCGACCCGCCGGATCCACCTGCGCCGGGACTCGACCGACCTCCGCCTGTCCGCCGACGAGTTGGAGGCACCCGATCCCACCTGGGGCATCACCCACTTCATCCCGTACCGCCCGAGCACCTGGACCGAGGCGCTCCAGGCCCATGGCTGGACCACGGGCTGAGCCCGTCGGACACCGTCAGCGACCCAGCACCACCTGCTCCACCGCGACCTCCGCCAGGCGCGCCGCATCGGGCACCCGTCCGATGCCGGCGCCGTCGGGCACCACCAGCAGCCCGGATCCGTCGGTGACCACGGGCTCGCACACGTCGAGCTCCACGTAGCACCGGCTCGGGCCCAGGTCCGTGGGAAGGGTGCAGCCCACCAGCGTGGCCACCGCGGCCGCCGCGGCCCGGCCGATGCCCAGTTCGAACATGCCCCCGACGAACGCGTCCACGCCGCCCGCCGACGCTGCCGACACGGCCAACGCCGCCGCCGCCACACCGCCCAGGCGCGCCGGCTTGACCGACACCACGTCCGCCGCACCCGCCCGCACCGCGGCCTGCACCGCGTCGGGCGAGGTCAGCGACTCGTCGAGCGCCACCGGCGTGTCGAGCCGGGCGCACAACCCGGCGTACTCGTCCCAGGTCGTGCCTGCGGCCAGGGGTTGCTCGATGTAGGCCAGGCCCAGCCCGTCCAGCGCAGCCACCGCGTCGGCATCGGCGAAGCTCCCGTTGGCGTCGACGGCGACACTGCCCCGGCCGCCCACGGCCTCCACCACGGCGCGCGCCACGTCGACCGCGCCGTCGGGGCCCACCTTGACCTTCACCAGCGCCGCGCCGTCCGCCACCGCGTCCACGGCGGCGAGCGCCAGGTCCGCCGCAGGGTCCCCCACGCCGGCCAGCACCGCACACCGCGCCAACGGCCGTCGGACCCCGCCCAGGTGGTCCACCAGGGACGCCCCGGACGACCGCAGCCGGGCATCCAGCGCCGCGTCGGCCAGCGCGGCGGACGCGGCCACGGCCCCTGCCGGTGACCACCCCCGGCCCGCGATGGCGGCCGGGCCGAGCTCGCCCACCAGGGCGGCCCAGGCCCGGTCCGTCGTCTCGGTGGCGTACCCCGGGCCGGCCAGGGTCGGGCACTCCCCCCAGCCCTCGACCCCGTCCGGACCGGTCCAGCCCACCAGGACCGAGTCACGGACCTCCTCGGTCCCCCTCGCGCTGCGGTGCGCACGCACCAACGGCACCCGCACCCGCACCAACCGCAGTGCCAGCGGCGCCTCGACCACGCTCACCGGGCAGCACCCACCATGTCCGTGCTCATCGGGCCGCGCTCACCGGGCCGTGCGCCACTCCCGGCACCACTCCAGGTAGGTGACCAGGTCCTCGGCCCGGGCGTCCGCCACGGTGCCCTCTCCGCCGTACTGCGTCAGCATCCGGAACCGCAGGTAGTCCGCGGAGGGAACGGGCAGGTGGGGCGCCCGCCGCCACCATCCCCGCGGCGCCAGCCGGACGGCCTGGACCAGGGCGGTGGGCCACAGGTCGGGGCGGCGCAGCACGGCGCCGACCGCCCCCGGTGGCAGGCCGGGCACGCTCACGGAGCCGAGCCTTCGGCCCTCACCTGACCGGAGCCTTCGGCCCTCACCTGACCGCGCCTTCGGCCCTCACCTGACCGCAGCCTTCGGCCCTCACCTGACCGGAGCCTTCGGCCCTCACCTGACCGGAGCCTTCGGCTCCTTGGGCAGGCCGAGGATCATCTCGCCGATGATGTTGCGCTGCACCTGCGACGTGCCGGCGTAGATGGTCCCGGCCCGGGCGTTGAAGAAGGTCCCGACCCACGACGCCGAGTCGTTGGGGGCCCCGGGGTCGTCCGCCTGGAACGCGCTCGACGGCCACCGTCCGTCCGGCACCATGGCCTCCGGGCCCAGGATGTCCACGGCCAGCTCCGTGACCCGGCGGTGGTACTCCGACCAGTAGAGCTTGGTGATGGCGGCGTCCGGCCCGGGATGCTTGCCGGCCAGGAAGTCCGTGGTGGTGCGCATGCCGAGGTACCGCATGATCTCCACCTCGGCGTAGGCCGCGGCCAGGCGCTGGCGGATCATCGGGTCGTCGGTCCGACCGTGTTCCCGGGCCAGTTCCAGCAGGCGGTCCAGCTCGTTGCGGAAGATGATCGGCACCGTCGCCGCGGCCTCGCCCCGCTCGAAGCCCAGCAGGCCCATGGCCACGGTCCAGCCGCCGTCCACCTGGCCCAGCACGTTCTCCCTGGGGCAGCGGGCGTCGGAGAAGAACACCTCGTTGAACTCGCTCTCGCCCGACATCATCTCGATGGGCCGGACCTCCACGCCGGGCTGGTCCATGTCCACCATGAAGAACGTGATGCCCACGTGCTTCTTCACCGGGTCGCTCGAGGTGCGACCGAGCACGAAGATCTTGTTGGCCAGGTGACCCATGGACGTCCAGATCTTCTGGCCGTTGATGACCCACTCGTCGCCGTCCAGTTCGGCCCGGCACCCCAGGTTGGCCAGGTCCGAGCCGGCGTTCGGCTCGGAGTAGCCCTGGCACCACACGTCCTCGCCGGAGAGGATCCGGGGGATGTAGTGCCGCTTCTGCTCCTCGGTGCCGAACATCAGCATGGTGTTGCCGAACATCTGGATGCTGAACACGTCGTTGGGCCCGACCAGCGGCGCGCCGATCTTGTAGAACTCCTCCGCCATGACCACCGACTCCAGGGGGGTCATGCCTGCGCCGCCGTACTCCTGGGGCCAGGACGCGGCGAGCAGCTGGTTGTCGGCCAGGACCTTGCGCCACGTCTGCATGAACGGGATGACGTCCTCCCGGGGGAGGGCGCCGATGCCGCTCCAGCCCGCGGGCAGGTGGTCGGCCAGGAAGGTCCGGATGCGCTGCCGGAACGCCTCGGCCTCGGGGGGATAGGTCGGCTCCATGCCGTTCACGCTGACGCGGGCCGGCGCGGGTCCTGCAGTCCGTCAGGGCAGCGATCCGAGCCCCCGGAGGCCGACCGCGGCCGCACCGAGGAGGGGACCGTCGCCGCCGCACCCCGACGGGACGACCCGGAGCCCGCGGGAGAAGTCCAACCGGGCGCAGCGGTCGGCCTCGGCCTGCGCCGCGTCGAAGAAGTCGTCGCCGAACCCCAGTGCCACGGACCCGGCCACGACCACCAGGCGGAGGTCCAACAGGTTGGCCACCGAAGCCACGGCCCGACCGACCAGGCGGCCGGAGCGCACCCGCACCGCCCGTGGGGCGTGCTGGGCCGGCCGGCCGGTGAAGGCGGCGATGGCCGTCCCCGACACCTCCGCCTCCAGGCACCCCCGACCGCCGCACACGCAGCGCCGTCCCAACGGGTCCACCACCACATGGCCGATGTGGCCCGCGTTGCCGGCGCCGCCGTCCAGGAGGCGGCCGTCCAGGACGATCCCGCCCCCGACCCCGGTGGACACCACCATGGCCAGGTAGTCGCGGCAGCCCCGGGCCGCCCCCTGCCACCCCTCCCCGAGGGCGAGCGCCTTGGCGTCGTTGTCCACGAACACCGGCAGCCGGGCCCACTCCCCCAGCGACGAGCGCAACGGGAAGCCCCGCCACTGCGGGATGTTGAGCGGGGACACCCGCTCGCCGCCCGGCCCCATGGGGCCGCCACAGCCCACGCCGATGACGTCGGCCGGGACGTCGGCACCGGCGAACACCTCGTCCAGGAGCGCGGTCACGGTGGCGAACAGCTCGTCCCCGTCCGCCCCCGCGGTGTCGCGCCGGGCGCGGTGCAGCACGGTGCCGTCGTCGGTCACCATGGCGGCGGCCAGCTTGGTGCCACCGATGTCCAGCGCCAGGGCCGTCGGCATGGGGGCGACGGTACCCCGCCGGTGTGGGGGCCGGGGCCGGCTCCGTGCGCGACCGTGGATCGGGGCCGGGGTGGCAGACTGCAGCGGATCCCGACCCGCGGGGCAGAGGAAGGAGCCGGAGTGACGACGACGGATCCCGGGCAGACCCGGACGTTCGCCGGCATCTTCGACGCCGTGTGCTCCAACATCGGCCGGGCCGTGCGGGGCAAGGACGATGTCATCCGCCTCACCGTCACCTGCCTGGTGGCCCACGGGCACCTGCTGCTGGAGGACGTGCCGGGGGTGGGCAAGACCACCATCGCCAAGGCCCTGGCCCGGTCCGTCCACGCCGGCTTCGGCCGGGTGCAGTTCACCCCCGACCTGCTGCCGTCGGACGTGCTGGGATCCTCGGTGTGGAACCAGAACGACGGGTCGTTCGAGTTCCGGCCCGGGCCGATCTTCGCCAACCTGCTCCTGGGCGACGAGATCAACCGGGCGTCGCCCAAGACGCAGTCCGCCCTGCTGGAGGCCATGGCGGAGGAACAGGTGACCGTCGACGGCGCCACCTACCCGCTGGCCAGGCCGTTCATGGTGATCGCCACCCAGAACCCGCTGGAGCACCAGGGAACGTTCCCGCTGCCCGAGTCGCAGCTGGACCGGTTCCTCATGCGGCTGTCGGTCGGCTACCCGTCACGCGACGCCGAGCTCGCCCTGCTGCGCGAGGAGGACCACGACGGCCAGCTGGACCAGCTCGGGCCGGTGGCCTCCGCCCAGGACATCGTGGCCATGGGCCGGGCCGCGGAACAGGTCCACGTGTCGCCCGCGCTCGGCGCCTACGTGGTGGACCTGGCGGACCGCAGCCGGAACTCGTCGCTGTTCACGCTGGGCATGTCGCCGCGGGCGTCACTCGGGTTGTTGCGGTCGGCCCGGGTGTGGGCCGCGGCGGAGGGCCGGGACTTCGTCGCACCGGATGACCTCAAGCGGCTGGCCGAGCCCGTGCTGGCCCACCGCATGGTCCTGGCCCCCGATGCCCAGCTGCGCGGCACCTCGGCCGCCGACGCGGTGGCCGACCTGCTCCGGACCACACCGGTCCCCCACTGAACCGCCGCGCCGTGCGACCCACCCGCAACGGAGTCGTCGTGCTGGTGCTGGCGCCGGTGCTGGCGCTGCTCGGCTGGTTGTTCGGCCAGCCCGAGCTGTCCGCGGTGGGGATGGCCGCGGTGGCGGCAGTGGGGATCGCGGCCCTGGTGGTCCGTGCCGCGCCGCTGCGGCTGGAGGTCAGCCGCTCCATCCGCCCCGGCCGCCTGGCCGTGGACGACCCGTGCCAGGTCGTGCTCCGGGTCCGCAACGTGGCCCGGGTCCGGTCCCCGGTCCTGGCCCTGCGCGACGACGTCGGCCCCTTCGGGGAGGCGTCGCTGCAGCTGGCCCCGCTGGCCTCCGGCGCCACCCGTGACGCGGCGTACGTGTTCCCGACGCACCGCCGCGGCATGCACACCGTCGGCCCCCTCGGGGTGGACATCGAGGACCCGTTCGGGTTGGTGCGGTCCAGCACCGTGCAGCCCGGCGTGCGCACCGTGATCGTGCTCCCCCGGACCTGGACCCTCAGCCCGCTGCCGCCGGCGCCCGGCGACGAGCCCGAACGGGGCATCCGGGCCCTGACCTCCAACTCCACCGTGGACGAGGAGTTCGCGGCGCTGCGGCCGTACCAACCCGGCGACGACATCCGGCGGATCCACTGGCGCAGCTCGGCCCGTCTGGGCTCGCCCGTGGTGCGGCAGTTCGACCAACCGTGGCAGCACCGCACCACGGTGCTGGTGGATGTGCGCCGGTCCGCCCACGACGAGGACTCCTTCGAGCGGACCGTGTCCGCCGCGGCGAGCGTGGTGATGCTGGCGGCACGGCGCAACGAGCTGGTGCGCCTGATCACCACCGGAGGGTCCGACTCGGGATTCGTGCCGGCCCGGGACCGGCTCGACGAGCTGATGGACCGCTTCGCCGAGCTCGCACCGGACAGCCAGGGATCGCTCACGGGGTCCGTGGCCCACCTGGCCCGCCGGCCCAGCGGCAGGCTGGTCACCTGCGTCGGCAACCTGGAGGCGGCCGAGCACGGCGGCCTGGTGCGGGGGTCGCGGCGGTTCGGCCTGCACGTCCTCGTGGTCACCGGCCGCCTGGTCGCCTCCGACGCCCTCGGCGCCTCGGTGGTGGTGGCCTGGGACGGCCGCACCGACCTGGGCCGGGCCTGGGAGGACGGCGTCGGCGCCCTCACCGCCTCGGCCGCGGCATCCGCCGCGTCGCGGTCCTCCCACCGTCCGCGGGTGGCCCCGTGAGCACCCCCGTCGCGGACACGCGTCCACCCACCGGGGTCCCACCCACCGGCGGCCCGTCCGCCGCAGGCCCAGCCGCACGGTCCGGAGCCGGAACGGGCCCGGGCATCTTCCTGTTCCTGGCCGAGACCGGCCTGCTGGCCGCCGCCTTCGGCACCGCCGCCGGCTTCTCCCGCCTCTTCCTCGGCTGGTCGTTCCTGGGGTCGCTGGCCGTCCCGCTCGTCGCCTGCTGGGCGTCGTCGCTCCTGCTGCGGCGACGCAACGTGCCGGTGGGGATCGCGGCCCTGGTCTCGACCGCCGTGGCGGTGGTGGTGCTGACGTGGCGGTTCGCCCCCGGCACCTCGTTCCTGGGCCTGCCCACGGGGGCCACGGTGGACGTGCTGCGCCAGCAGCTGGAGGCCTCGTTCGGGGACTTCTCCCGCCTGGTCGCCCCCGTGGAGTCGACCGACGGCTTCATGGTCGTGCTGGCCGCGATCCTCTGGGTGTTCGGGTTCTTCGCCGACACCGCCGCCTTCCGCTACCGCGGGCCGGTCCAGGCCGTGATCCCGTACGCCTCCACGTTCGTGGCCAGCGGGATCCTGGCCCGGGACGCCGGTCGGGCCGGCGCGGCGCTGTGCTTCCTGGGCGGGATGGGCGTGTACGCGGTGACGCAGCGGGCGCTGCAGGCGTCCGAGCGGCGCTGGATCCGCGGCGAGTCCGGCCGGGGCTCCTGGTCGGTGGCGGTCGCGGGCGGCCTGCTGGCGATCGTCGCGGTCCTGGCCGGTGTGGTGCTCGGCCCTCGGCTGCCGGGCGACACCGAGGCCGTGGTGGACCTGCGGTCCCTGGGCCAGGGCGGCGGCTCGCGCACCGTGGTCAGCCCGTTCGTCGGGGTGCGGTCCCTGCTCGGTGACCAGAGCGACCAGATCCTGTTCACGGTGGAGAGCCCGACGGGGGCCTACTGGAGGCTGACGTCGCTGGAGCAGTACGACCCGGGTCGCGACATCTGGGTGTCACGGGGGACCTACCGCCGCGTCGAGGACGAACTGGACCCCACCGTGTCCCGCAACGTGGACACCACCACGCTGGACCAACGGGTGCAGATCGAGGGGCTCGGCGGACTGTGGATGCCGGCGGCGTACCAGCCGGTCCGGGTGGAGGGCGACACGGGCATCAGCTACGACCAGGGCTCGTCCTCGGTGATCGTCCGTGACGCCTCGCTGGACGTCGACACCGCCTACTCGGTCACCTCGGCGCTGCCGGACGTGACCGCGGCGGCGCTGTCCATGGCCGAGCAGCGCGACCGGGTCGACCCGGTGTACCTCCAGGACCCCGATCTCTCCCCCGACGTCCAGCAGGTGGCTGCGGACGTGACGCAGCGCGCCGCGACCCCGTACCAACGTGCGCTGGCCCTGCAGGACTGGTTCCGGGCCGACTTCACCTACGACACCGCCGTCGACTTCCGCGACGAGGAGGACCCCGTGGCCGCCTTCCTGGAGGCCAGGGCCGGGTTCTGCCAGCAGTTCTCCTCCACCTTCGCCCTCATGGCCCGCTCGCTCGGGCTGCCCGCCCGGGTGGCGGTCGGGTTCACCCCGGGCGACCCGGTCAACCTGGCCGCCGACGTCACGGGAGGCGACACGGACGCCGCGGGGACGGACGGGAGCGCGGCGGACGGGGCCAGGCCCGGCTTCGTGGTCCGTGGCCGACACGCCCATGCCTGGCCCGAGGTGTACTTCGACGGGGTGGGCTGGGTGCCGTTCGAACCCACGCCCGGCCGGGGCAACCCGCAGGCCACGTCCTACACCGGGGTGGCGCCCGAACAGGCCGGGGCACCCCCGGACCAGGCCGCGACCACCACCACGCCCTCGACCACGCAGGCCCCCGGCACCCCGGCAACCACCACGCCTGCCGGGGGCGGTGTCGACGCCGTGGCGGATCCCCGTGCCACCCAGGACCGGGCGGGCGGCGACGACGCCCCGCCCTGGCCGTGGGCCCTGGCCCTGCTCCCCGCGGTGGCGGTGCTCGCCCTCGGGGCCAGGGTCCTGGCCCGCCGACGGCGCGGCGCCCGGCTGCGCCACGACCCCCACGGCGGGCGGGTGGCCGCGGCGTGGGCCGACACGCTGGGGTGGCTCGCCGCGGTGGGCATCCACCCCGGCCCCGGCGAGACACCACTGGAGTTCGCGTCCCGGGCCGGTCAGCAGTTGGGGGCCGGACCGATGGCCGGTGTGGACGGACCCGAGGCTCAGGATGTGGCCGTCGCGACCCGGGCCGTCACGGACCTCGCCTGGGCCGAGACCGTTCGGCGCTTCGGGTCCGGGGACCCGACCGAGGAGCAGTGCGAACGGGCCGAGGAGGCCGCGTCGGAGCTCCGGGACGTGGTGCGGGCCCGGGCCACGCGTCGCCAACAGGTGCAGCACCTGGTGGGATGAGCCCGGGAGGGCGGTGCCGGCCCTGACGGCCGGCGGGGCTCACTGCTCGTCGTCGGGCTTGCGGAGCCGCTCGCGCGCCTTCTGGCCCGCGTTGTTGAAGTAGCCCTTGATGCCACCCGAGCGGAGCGCCTGGCTGGCCTCGTTCATGCCGGCCCGGCCCATGCGGCGGGCGGCCCGTTCGATGACGACGGCGGAGCCGACCATGGCCAGGAAGCCGCCGAAGGCGAAGACGTAGTTGACCGTGAGCAGGAGCACGGACAGCACCAGGCTGACGACGAAGGCGACGACGCCCCAACGCACCTGGCGCAGGGCGTGGGAGTAGACGGTGGTGGAACCGACCTGCCGGGCCAGGTCCGGGTCCGTGGCGCGCAGCTGGCTCTCGATCTCGCTCAGGATTCGCTGCTCGTCCTCAGACAGCGGCATGAGCCTCAACCCCCGTGGTCAGTGCCTCCTGCATGATTCCATACGCTACCGGCATCCGTCACGACCCGCCCCGTCAGCCCTGCGGTTTTCTGGCCCCCGCGCCGCCTGCCCCGGCCCCCGGGCCGGCCCCGTCGGGAGCCGGCTCCCCGGGAGCGGGCGCGTCGGGACCCCAGGGGCGGGACCCCGGTGCTCCGGGCCGTGCGGCCAGACGGGCGGGGCGGATGACCCCGGCGCCGAACCGGGACCGGATGGCGTCGACCGCCCCGTAGGCCGCGTCCCACGACGCGTCGCTGGCGCCGGCTCCGTCGCTGTCCGCCGCGTCGGGACCGTCACCGCCGTCGGGGCCGACCAGCGTGAGTTGCTCCGCCACCACGCCCCGGCCCAGGTTGGACATGCCCACGCCGAGCAGCCGCACGCCCCGGGCCACCGGGAGGGCCTCCAACAGGGCCCACGCGTGCTGCACCAGGTCCGTTCCCCGGTCGGTGGGCCGGGACAGGGTGTGCGAGCGCGTCACGGTGGTGAAGTCCCGGTACCGGACCTTCAGCTGCACGGTCCGCCCCCGGTACCCGTGGGCCCGCATCCGGGCCGACACGGCGTCGGCCATGCGCACCAGGTCGGCCCGGAGCTCGCCGGTGTGGAACCGGTCGTGGGAGAAGGTCTCCTCGTGGCTGATCGACTTCGGCTCCTGGTCCGGCACCACCGGGCGGTCGTCGCGGGCCCAGGACAACTCGTGCAGGTGGGTGCCGGCGGCCTGGCCGACGGCGCCGGTGAGGGCCTCCACCGGCAGGGCCGCGAGGTCCGCCACCGTCCGGACGCCCAGGCGCTGCAGCCGGGCCAGGGTGGCGGGCCCCACCCCCCAGAGGGCCTGCACCGGCAGGGGGTGCAGGAACGCCAGTTCCGCGCCGGGCTCGACCACGTGCACACCGCTTCCCTCCGCCGGTCCCTGGGGTGTGACGCGGGGCTTGGCCGCCTCCGAGGCCAGCTTGGCCAGGAACTTGTTGGGGGCCACCCCGACCGAGCACGTCAACGACTCCTGTGCGGACAGGTCGGCCCGGACCCGGGCCGCCAGGGCGGGGGCTGACCCGTGCAGGCGTTCGGTCCCGGACACGTCGAGGAACGCCTCGTCCAGGGACAGGGGCTCCACCAGCGGCGTGACGGAGCGGAACAGGTCCATGATCCGGCCCGACACCTCCCCGTAGTGGGCGTGGTCACCGGGCAGGAAGACCAGGTCGGGGCAGAGCCGGCGGGCCCGGACCGAGGCCATGGCCGAGTGCACCCCGAACGACCGGGCCTCGTACGACGCGGCGGCCACCACCCCCCGGTCCCCCGTGCCGCCCACCACCACCGGCCGTCCCCGCAGTTCGGGGCGCCGCAGCAGCTCGACCGACACGAAGAACGCGTCCATGTCCAGGTGCAGGATGGTGCGCGGCCCGCTCACCACCGCTCGACGGTCAGGTCGTCCCGCCCGGAGCCGGAGATGCGGTACCGGAACCGGCGTGGCTCGTCCCACCGCTGCGCCATCCACTCCAGCAGGGGCTCGCGCACCCAGGGGTGGGTGCCGCCCAGCAGGTCGACGCAACGGGGTCCGGCCGCCCAGGCGGAGCCGACGACGATCCCGTCGGGGTCGGCGCCGGTGCGGAGCGGACCCAGCACCGCGCCGGCGCGGTGGACCTCCACCCGGAGGTTCCAGCCCAGCCCGGGGGCGGACGCCTCGATCTCGTACAGCAGGCCGTGCCACCGCTCGACGGTCAGCCCGGTCTCCTCCCGGACCTCCCGCGTCAGCCCGTCCACCACCGACTCGCCCTCGTCGATCACCCCGCCGGGAGGGGTCCAGTCCGAGGTCCCGTTGGCGCGGCGGTTCTCCACCAGCAGCAGCGCGTCGGGCGGACCGTCCGGCCCGGTCCCGTCCCAGGCCCGCACCTCGATGACGGCACCGCCGACGACCCAGTCACGCACCCCACCAGTCTGGCTGCTGGCGACCGATGCCGCGGCCGCGGTCCTCAGGCGACCAGGCCTCAGGAGCGGATCCGGACCACGCCCGAGGTGCCGTCGGCGTTGCGCTCCTGGACCACGGCGTCACCGATCTGCACGTCGGGGTTGGCCGGCGCCTCGGTCACGGCGACGTCGCCGTCCTCCGCAGAGGAATCGCTGGCCGGGACCAGCACCAGCGTGCCCATGGCGGTGGCAGCCACCATCACCCCGACCATCGGGACCATCACCCGGCCCCGCAGCAGGCGGAACCGCTTCTTCACCGGCTCGGGCCGGGCCATCAGCTCGTGCAGCTCGTCCTCCACCGTGCGGCGGTCGGTGGAGAACGCCTCGGCCAGGACGTCCAGGTCCGCCAGTCGCAACGGCACGACCGTGCCGGGCTCGGCACTGCGCATGGAGTAGACGAGCGCCAGGTACTTGGCCAGCACCACCTGGCGCTCCCCGGGGGTGTGCACCTCGGCCTCGGTGCTCCCGGCCCGGATGACGCCCTCGGTCAGGTCCACGGTCAGCACGCTGCGGCCCGGCACCATCGTGGAGGTCTCCACGTCGTACAGGTCGGCCAGTGACTGCAGCTCCTGGTCGTCGACCGGCCGGCGGCCGGTCTCCACCTCCAGCAGGTCCAGGTCGGACAGGCGCCCGGCGAGGGCGTCGGACACGTCGTCCAGGCTCAGCCCACGGGCCACGCGGGCCTGGGCCAGGAGCCGGCCGAGTCGGCGGGGCGGCACGAGTAGTTCCATGGAAAGGTCCTCTGGGTACACGGTCTGGGTTCCTCCCGAACAGGGACGTCCTGCCCCTGTGGCACGGACGGAAGTCCTTGCCTGCCAATCGGCCCCAGCCCCCGGCTCCTTGAGCATTCGCGGTCCGTGTCCGGATGGGGACCGCCGCACCCGCAGCCGTCTCATCGGAGGCGATCAGCCCCGCCCCGGATGACCTGCCAGCCGACCCCGAGTCGGCCCTCCCCTCCGTCACTGGCCCGCGTGCTGGCCTTCGCTGTCGGTGCTGGTCGGCGGGGTGGCGGGCGGGTTCATCGGCTACGCCTTCGCCGACCTCGGCGGGTACGGCGGGGCCTCCGTGGGCCTGATCACGTTCCTGTGCGCCCTCATGGGAGCGGGCGGGGTGGCCGTGGTGGCCGTGCTGACGCTGCGGGCGCTGGGCGAGTGGGAGACCATCCGGCGCCGGGACCCGGAGGCCGCCGCCACCGGCGGACGGCGCCAGGGCCCGGCCCGGAGCTGATCGCCGCGCCGTGGCACCCACCGCTCCCGAGGTCGCCACCGCACTCGCCGACGACCTGCTCGCCGTGGCGACGCAGGCCGCCGCGGCCGCGGTCGACCTGGTCCACGACCGAGCGACCCGAGCACGTTCGAGGTCGACACCAAGTCCACCGCCACCGACCACGTGACCGAGATGGACCGGGCCTCGGAGGCGCTGATCCGCGGCATCATCACCGCGGCGCCGACCCGACGACGTCGTGGTGGGTGAGGAGGACGGCGACGGCACCGCGCTCCTCCGACGCCGACACCGTCACCTGGTGGGTCGACCCGATCGACGGCACCACCAACTACGTCTACGACCACCCCGGCTACACGGTCTCCGATGGCTGCTGCACTCGACGGCGTGACGCTGGTCGGCGTGGTGGCCGACCCGACCCACGGCCGCACCTACCGGGCCGTCCGGGGCGGCGGGGCGTTCTGCGACGACCGACGGCTCCACCTGCGGGCCGCCCTCCCCCGCTGCCGCAGGCGCTGGTGGCCACCGGGTTCGGCTACGACGCCGACGCGCCGGCGGCGAACAGGGCCGCGTGGTGGCCGAGCTCCTCCCCCGCGTCCGCGACATCCGCCGGATGGGCGCGGCCGCGGTCGACCTGTGCTCGGTCGCCGCCGGTCGGGTCGACGCCTACTACGAGTCCGGCCTGCTCCATGTGGGACCTGGCCGCCGGCGCCCTGGTGGCGGAGGAGGCCGGCGCCCGGCTCGGGCGCCCTCGAGGGCGGCCCGGCCCGTCCCGGCTCGGTGCTGGCCGCCCATCCGGAGCTGTTCGGGCCGCTCCGCGACCTCCTCGCCGCAGCTCGGCGCCACCGGCACCTGAGCGACCTCGGTCGGTCCGGGCGGGGCATGGCCCACGATGGGGGCGGAGATGGTGGACAATGTGGCGTGGGCACCCGCATCCTGACCGTCGAGGACGACGAACGCATCCGCACCTCCGTGAAGCTCGCGCTCGAGGACGAGGGCTGGGAGGTCGAGGAGGCCGAGACCGGCGAGGACGCCATCACCAGCTTCACCCGGACAGCCCGACCGACGTGGTCCTGATCGACATCATGCTGCCCGGCATCGACGGCTTCGAGGTGTGCCGGTCCATCCGCCGCCTCAGCGACGTGCCCATCATCATGGTCACCGCCCGGGTCGACACCCACGACGTGGTGGCCGGGCCTCGAGGCCGGGGCCGACGACTACCTGACCAAGCCGTTCGTGCCCAAGGAGCTCTCGGCCCGCATCCGTGCGCTGCTGCGCCGGGCCCGACCCACCGTCCCCGGCAACCCCCGGCTCCGCTTCGGCGACCTCGAGGTCGTCCCGCAGGAGGGCGTGGTCACCCGCGACGGCGAGCAGGTCCACCTGACCAAGACCGAGTTCCGCCTGCTGGTGGAGCTGGCGAACCACCCCGGCACGGTGTTCTCCCGGGAGGACCTGCTCGAGAAGGTGTGGGGCCACGGCGTCTTCGGCGACGGACGGCTGGTGGACGTCCACGTCCGCCGGCTGCGCACCAAGGTCGAGAGCGACCCGGCCAACCCGCGCTACGTGGTGACCGTGCGCGGGCTGGGCTACAAGCTGCAGCCCTGACGTGACATGACCGAGGACCTGGCCGCGAGGCCACCACCGGGCCACGGCTTCCACCTCGGGCTCCGGGCCCGCATCGCCATCGCCGTGGCACTGGTGACGCTGCTCCTGTCGGTCGTGCTGGCCATCACCACGCTGACCGTCACCCGCACGCACGCTGATCGACCAGCGGGAGGAGTCCGTGTCCCGGCGGGCCCTGGCCAACGCCCAGACCATCGAGGGCGCGCTCAGCGGCACCGGGGCCGAGGACCTCCAGGCGGTCCTGTCGTCGCTGTCGGACGCCGGCAAGCCGTCGCTCATCCTGAGCACCGACACCGGGGAGCCGGTCACGGTGAGCCTGGACGCCCGCTACGGCGTGGACGCCCTGCCCCGGGACCTCAAGGACCGTGTGGTGACCAGTGGCGAGACCGGGATCATGCGGTTCCGGGCCAACGGTGAGCCGCTGGTGGCCATCGGGGTCCCGCTGCCCGGACCGGGGCGCCTCCTACTTCGAGGTCTACCGCCTGGACGACATCGACTCCGGGCTGCGCACCCTGGCCCTCACCCTGCTCGGTGGCCACCGTCATCACCACCGCGGCCGCGGGCGCGCTCGGCTACTGGGCCAGCCGGTACACCCTGACCCCGCTGACCCGCATCGGCGAGGCGGCCGAGGCGGTGGCGCTGGGCCAGCTCGACACCCGCCTCGACTACGACGACTACGCCCGGGACGCCGACCTGGCCCCGCTGGTGGCCAACTTCAACGGCATGGTCTCCGCCCTGCAGGAACGGATCGACCGTGACGCCCGCTTCGCCAGCGACGTGAGCCACGAGCTGCGCTCCCCGCTCACCACCCTGAACGCCGGCATCCAGGTGCTGGCCAACAACCGCGACGACCTGCCGGACCGGGCCCGGCAGGCGCTCGACCTGCTCGACCCTGGACGTGGAGCGGTTCACCCAGCTGGTCGAGGACCTGCTCGAGATCTCCCGCTTCGACGCCGGCGCCGTGCGCCTGGAGCTGGACGACGTGGCCCTGGTGCCCCTGGTGCGAGACCACCGTGGCGAACCTGACCAACGGCGCCGTGCCGGTGGAGGCGGACCCGGACCTGGACGACCTGGTGCTGGCCTGCGACAAGCGCCGCCTGGTCGCGCGATCCTGGCCAACTTCCTGAACAACGCCGACAAGTACGCCGACGGCGCCACCGGGGTGTTCGTCGAGCGCCACGAGCCCGAGCGCGACGACCCCGCCGACGAGAGCACGGTGCGCATCGGGGTCGAGGACGCCGGGCCCGGGGTGCCCGAGAGCGAGCGCGGTCAGGATCTTCGACCGGTTCAACCGCGGCGACCAGGGCGGCAGCCGCGGCGCGGACGTGGGCGTCGGGCCTGGGCCTGGCCCTGGCCGCCGAGCACGCCCGGCTCCAGGGCGGACGGGTGTGGGTGGAGGACCGCCACGACGGCGGCCAGGGCGCCCGCTTCGTGGTGGAGCTGCCCCTGCTCGAACCGTTCGACGAGGAGGACGAGGACGACCTGTCCGCAGGCCACCCCGGAGGCCGCCAGCGCGCTGACCCTCACGGGCGAGCACAAGGCCCTGGTGCTGGCGGAGGCCACGGACGACCACGGGGCCCCGGCCCGATGAGCACCGGCGCTCCCCGCTCCCGACGTCCGGCCCTGCGCCGCGGCACTCGCCGCCGCTCGGGCTGCTCGTCGCGGTCCTGGCCATGGCGGCGTGCGGGATCCGGGCGGACGACTCGGCCCGGGCCCTGGCCGTCAGCACCACGACGACCGAGGCCGAGTCCGCGCCGACCAGCGGCGGGGCGGCCGCCGTCCTGTACTACGTCCGGGAGGGCAAGCTCATCCCCGTGACCCGGTCCCTGCCCGACCGCCGGCTGGGCACCGTCATCAACGCCCTGCTGGAACCGCCCGAGCCGATCGAGCGCATCGGGGGCCTGGGCTCGTCCATCCCCACCGGCACCGAGTTGCTCGGGCTGCAGGTGGACGGCGACACGGTGGACATCGACCTGTCCCAGCGAGTTCGAGAACGTGGTCGGGCACCAGCCGCCAGCAGGCCTTCGCCGAGTTGGTCATGACCGCCACCGAGTTCCCCGACGTCCGCAACCTGCGGTTCCGGGTGGAGGGCAAGGAGATCCAGGTCACCTCGCCCACCCAGGGCGACACCACCACCGTCGGCGACTGCGACTTCGAGTCGCTTCCTGCCCACGGCGGACGAGGCCCGCCTCCTGGGGCTGGACGCGGCCACCACCGAACGGCTGGACCTCCGACGCTCCGCCCTGGAGGACCGCTGCCCCACGCCCACCACGGCCCGGTCCTGACCCCGCAGCCGCCCATCCCGGCCGCGTGAGCGCTCAGCCGGCGAAGAACGGGCGGGCGACCTCTCGTAGAGGTCCAGGTCCACCGTCCTGAGCCCACCCACGGCCTGCCCGAGCGGGACCCGCACGATCCGGTCGCACTGCAGGGCCACCATGGTCCCCCAGTCCCCGTCGGCCGCGGCGTCCGCCGCGGCGATGCCGTACCGGGTGGCCAGGATCCGGTCGAAGGCCGTCGGGGTGCCGCCCCGCTGCACGTGGCCCAGGATGGTGACCCGGGTCTCGATCCCGGTGCGCCCCTCGATCTCGGCGGCCAGGAGCTGCGAGATGCCGCCGAGCCGCTCGTGTCCGAAGCGGTCCACCTCGTAGGCGGGCAGGTCCAGGGTGCCCTCGACCGGGACGGGCCCCCTCGGCCACCACCACGATGGAGGCGTAGGACATGCCGGCGTGACGGCGCTCCAGCGCCTCGCACACCTCGGCCACGTCGAAGGGCACCTCGGGGATGAGGGTCATGGTGGCGCCGCCGGCCAGGCCGGCCCGGACCGCGATGTGCCCGGTGTCGCGGCCCATCACCTCCACCACGATCACCCGGTCGTGGGCCTCGGCGGTGGTGTGGAGCCGGTCGATCGCCGCGCTGCAGATGTGCACCGCCGTGTCGAACCCGAAGGTCATCTCGGTCGACGCGATGTCGTTGTCGATCGTCTTGGGCACGCCGATGCAGTTCACCCCGTCGGCCTGCAGGTCGTTGGCGGCGCCCAGCGATCCGTCGCCGCCGATGACCACGAACCCGTCGAGGCGGTGCCGGGCCACGGCGGCCCGCACCAGCTCGACCCCGTCGGGGAGCTGGTAGGGCTGCACCCGGGAGGTGCCCAGGATCGTCCCGCCCCGGGGGAGGATGCCCCGGCACCGGTCGACGTCCAGGACCTCCCAGTCGTCCTCCAGGACGCCCCGCCAGCGCGTCGCGGAAGCCGATCACCACGCCGCCGTGGACGCGCTCGACCTTGCGGACGACGGCGCGGATCACCGCGTTGAGCCCGGGGCAGTCCCCGCCGAGGTCAGTACCCCGATGCGCACGGCGTCACGGTCCATCGTCCCCGGCCATGTCCGTCGTGATCACGATCGATGCCGGCACCACCGGGGTCCGGGCCTTCGTCGTGGACGACGCCGGCCGCCCCGTGGTGCGGGCGCTACCGCGAGTTCACCCAGCACTTCCCCCGACCGGGGTGGGTGGAGCACGACCCGGCCGAGATCTGGCAGGCCACGCTCACCGTGCTGGGCGAGGCGGTCGCCGCGCTGGACCAGCCGGTGGCCGCCATCGGCATCACCGACCAGCGCGAGACCGTGGTGGCGTGGGACCGGCGCACCGGCGTGCCCCGCCACCGCGCCATCGTGTGGCAGGACCGTCGCACCGCGGCCCGCTGCGACGAGCTGGCGGCGGCGGGCGAGCTCCCCCGCATCCGTGCCCTCACCGGCCTGGTGCTCGACCCGTACTTCTCGGGGTCCAAGTTCGAGTGGCTGCTGACCGAGGGCGGTGTGGTGGCCGACGAGCACCTTGCGCTCGGCACCATCGACACCTGGCTCCTGTGGAACCTGACCGGCGGCGCGGTCCACGCCACCGACCCCTCCAACGCCAGCCGCACCATGCTGTACGACATCCGCGCCGGCCGCTGGTCCGCCGGAGCTGTGCGACCTGTTCGGCGTGCCCATCGGCGGCGCTCGCCCGAGGTGCGCCCGTCGGTCGGGCGTGTTCGGCGTCACCGCCGACGGACTGCCGGTGCCCGCCGGCGTGCCGGTGTCGGGGATCGCCGGCGACCAGCAGGCGGCCCTGTTCGGCCAGGCCTGCCTGCGAGCCCGGCATGGCCAAGAACACCTACGGCACCGGCTCCTTCGTGCTCATGAACGTGGGCGAGACCTGCCCCGACCCCGCCGAGGGACTGCTGACCACGGTGGCGTGGGAGGTCCCGGCCGCAGCGGTGGGCCGCTCGGCGGCGGCACCGTCACCGCACTACGCCCTGGAGGGGGCCATCTTCGTCGACCGGCGCCGCGGTCCAGTGGCTGCGCGACGGGCTGGGCATCATCGACGACGCGGCCGAGGTCGGGCCGCTGGCGGAGTCGGTCGACGGACACCGGCGGGCGTCGTCGTCGTGCCGGCCTTCACCGGCCTGGGCAGCCCGTACTGGGACCCGTACGCCCGCGGCACCGTGCTGGGCATCACCCGCGGCGCGGGACGGGCGCACCTCGCCCGGGCCGTCGTGGAGTCGATGGCGTTCCAGACCCGGGACGTGGTCGACGCCATGACCGCGGCATCCGGCACGCCAGCTGGGCGAGCTGCGGGTCGACGGCGGCGCGTCGGCCATGGACCTGCTGCTGCAGCTGCAGGCCGACCAGCTCGGCGTGCCGGTCGCCCGCGCCGCCATCGCCGGAGACGACGGCGCTGGGCGCCGCCTACCTGGCCGGCCTGGGCGCCGGGCGTGTGGTCGACCGCGGAGGAGGTGTCGGCGGCGTGGGCCGTCGACGCCCGGGTGGAGCCGTCGGGACAGGACCCGGCGGCCGATCGCCGCTGCCTACGCCCAGTGGCGCGGGCCGTCGAGCGGTCCCGGGACTGGGCCCCGACGACTGAGCGCGCTCCGGCCCTCAGGCCAGGCGGGCGAGCGACTCGAGCACGGCCCGCTCGCGGCCCCGCAGCGGCAGGTGCGCCCGCGACACCACCAGGCCGAGGCCACCGTCGGCCAGGGGCGCGCACGGCCAGTTCCGCCAGGTCGGCCGGTCCCCCGCCGGTGAGCGCTCCCTGCACGAACGCCGACAGCCACCGTCGCCGGGCACGTCGACGCCGTCCGACGCCGCCACACCCCCGCCGTGACGGTCCACCAGCGGCGGCCCAGTCGGCGTGCAACAACTCACGGGCCCCCCGCACCAGCGGCCCGTGGCGGTCCGTGCCGGCCGTGCCGTGCAGCGCGACGGCCACCTCCGAGCGCGGTGACCGTCGGGTCCTCGGGCGGGCCGTCCAGGGGCCGCACGTCCTCGACGTCGCACGCCCTCGACCTGGCCGATCTCGGCCAGCAGCAGGTCCACCAGGCCGTCCTCGGGCAGGTGCACGACCAGTTCGTCGACGGCGCGGCCGGCGCCGCGCTCGATGATGTCGATGCCGATCACGTCGCCGCGCACCGCGCCGACCCGCGAGGCGACGGCTCCGAGCGCACCCGGACGGTCGGGCAGCCAGACGCGGATGACGAGGGTGGCCACGACGGCGAACGTACCGGCGCCGTGTGTCGAGGCTGTGTCATGCCCGTGAACTGCCGGGCCGGGGCCGTTCCTTGACCGGGCGGTCAAGAACGTTTGCTAGCGTGGGACGGATGTCACGACGCCTGACTCCCCGGGGCAAGGAGCGTCGCGCCCAGCTGATCGCGTACACGACCGAGCGCTTCGCGGCCGACGGGTACCACCCCACCTCCGTGGCGGACATCGTCGACGGACTGGGCGTGGGCAAGGGCGTCTTCTACTGGTACTTCTCCTCCAAGGAGGAGCTGTTCATCGAGATCCTGCGCACCTCCCAGAAGGACCTGCGCCGCCGCCAGCAGCGGGCCATCGAGGACGTGGACGACCCGGTCCGGCGCCTGGAGCTGGGCATCCGCGCCGGCGTGCTGTGGATGGCGGAGCACAACGACCTGCGGCGCCTGTTCGAGTTCGCCCGCACCGAGTCCACCTTCGCCAAGGCCATGCGGGCCGGCCAGGCCGTGCTGGTCAGCGACGCCGTGGAGCACCTGAAGGCCGCGATCGTGCGAGGGCGGGATCCCGGACCGGGACCCCGAGTCCCTGGCCCTGGGGATCCTGGGCGTCACCAACGTCATGACCACGGTGTACATCGACGAGCGCCACGAGGACCCCCAGCACGTCGCCGACCTGGTGGTGGCGTTCTGCATGGAGGGCATCGGCGGTCGACGCTGAGCCGTGCGCCGCCGGGATGCCGGCCGCGCTCAACCCAGCTTGGTCAGCGCCCGCCTGAGGTTGCGGATGGCCTGGTTGGTGCGCTGCTCGTTCTCGATCAGGGCGAAGCGCACGTGGCCCTCGCCGCCGGGGCCGAACCCGACCCCGGGCGACAGCGCCACGTTGGCCTCCTTGACCAGGAACGAGCAGAACTCCACCGAGCCCATCTCCAGGTACGGCTCGGGGATCCTGGCCCAGGTGAACATGGTGCCCATCGGTGGCTCGATCTCCCAGCCGATGCGGTTCAGGCCGCTGCACAGGGCGTCACGCCGGGCCTGGTAGATCGCGTTGACCTCCCGGGGGTAGTCCGGGAACTCGTTCATGGTCACGGTGGCGGCGATCTGGATGGGCTGGAAGGTGCCGTAGTCCAGGTACGACTTGAGCTTGGCCAGGGCGGCCACGACCTCCGGGTTGCCCAGCATGAACGCCACCCGCCAGCCGGCCATGGAGAAGGACTTGGTCATGGAGTACAGCTCCACGGCCACCTCCTTGGCCCCGTCGGCCTGCAGGATCGAGGGCGGACGGTACCCGTCGAAGCCCAGGTCGGCGTAGGCGTTGTCGTGGACGAGCACGACCTCCTTCTCCCGGGCGAAGTCCACCACCCGCTGCATGAAGGACAGGTCCACGCACGTGGTGGTGGGGTTGTGGGGGAACGACAGGACGATGACCCGGGGCTTGGGATGGGAGTACTCCCAGGCCGAGACCATGTTCTCGAAGAACTCGTCACCGGTGCCGAGGGGGATCTCCCGCACGTCCGCTCCGGCCAGCAACGGGCCGAAGATGTGGATCGGGTAGCTGGGCGACGGCACCAGGGCGGCGTCGCCCGGCTGGAGCATGGCCCACATCAGGTGGCTGAAGCCCTCCTTGGCCCCGATGGTGGAGATGACCTCCGTGTCCGGGTCCAGGTCCACGTCGAAGCGGTGCTTGTAGTACCCCGCTGCGGCCTCCCGCAGCTTGGGCAGGCCCCGGGAGGCGGAGTAGCGGTGGTTCCGCTCGTTGTGGGCGGCCTCGGACAGCTTCTCCACCGCGATCCCGGGTGACGGCAGGTCCGGGTTGCCGAACCCCAGGTCGATGACGTCCTCGCCGGCCCGACGCGCCGCCACCTTCAGGCCATCGATGATGGTGAAGACGTACGGCGGCAACGAGTTGATCCGGCGGAATTCCATCGCCCCAAACTACTGCCCGGCCGTCGGGCCCCCCGGATCCGTTTCCGCCGGCCCGGCCCCGGCGGCCAGGAGCGCGGCCCCCAGGGCCCCGGACTCCGGACCGCCCGGCGACGCGATCAGCCGGATGTCCCGGTCCGCCACGGCGGCCGGGAACCGCTCCTCCAGGTGGGAACGGACCCGGGCCAGCATCTCGTCGCCCGTGGCGATGAGGCCCCCGCCCAGCACCACGACCTCCGGGTCCAGCAGCGCCACCAGGTTGGCCACGCCCAGTGCCACCCATCCCGCGTACTCGTCGAACACCGCGATGGCACCGGGGTCGCCCGCTGCCACGCCGGCGGACACGTCCTCGCCCCGCAGCCCACCCGGCCCACGGACGGCCTCCAGCCCGGGGGCGCGGCCCTCCTCCACGGCCCGTTCGGCCAGCCACGCCAGTCCCGCCCCGGACGCGTAGCGCTCCCAGCACCCCCGCTGGCCGCAGGGGCACGGCGGGCCGTCGGGGTCCACCACCATGTGTCCCGGTTCCCCGGCGAAGCCCCGGCCGCCCCGGACCAGGTGGCCGTCCACCACCAGCCCACCGCCGATGCCGGTGCCGAAGGTGATGGCCACCAGGTGCCGGGCATCGGGCGCCAACAGGCGGTGCGCCGCGACCGCGGTGCAGTTGGCGTCGTTGTCGACGACCACGGGGAGTCCCAGCGCTGCTTCCAGCCGGCCCCGGACGTCCTGGCCCACCAGGCCCGCCGCGTTCGGGGCCCGGCGCACCACACCGCCGGTGTCCACGAAGCCGGCCAGTCCCACCCCGACGGAGCGCACCGGATCCGGCCCGGCCCGGGACAGCAGGGCGTGCACCGCGGCGTCGATCCCGTCGATCACCACGGCGGTCCCGGCCCCGGACGGCGCCAGCTCGCGGTCCAGGACCTCGGTCGCGGGACGCGGCCCGGGGCCCACCCGCACCGTCATGGCCAGCGTCTTGGTCCCGCCGACGTCCACGCCGACGACCAGGGAGGCAGCATGGTCGCTCCCGGTCAGGCGGTCGGGCCGGGTCACGGGACGCTCCTGGTCATGCAGAGCAGTGTGGCCCATCTCGGACCCACCGGATCACCAGTGGACGACCGACGCCTCCGACCCCAGGCCCTCGGCCCACCGCGCGACGCGCTCGTCGTCGGTCAGCACCAGCATCTGGACCAGTTCGGACATGCCGTGCACCCGGTGCAGCAGCGCCTCGGTGTCCGGCGGCCCGGACACTGAGGCCGGTGACCAGCAGCGGGACGGGACCCACGAACGACACCGACCGCACGTCACCGAGCTTCGCCAGCAGGCGCCACTCGCGGTCGACGGGCACCGCCGCCGGCTGGGCCGACGACGCCACCTGGGCCGCCAGCGCGGCCAGGTCGTCCCCGGCCGGGGCATCGTCGACGGCCACCATCGACCGTCCGGCCACGGGGGCCGGCTCGGGCAGGTCCGGCGCGGCGGCAGGCCCGTCCAGGTCCGCCGGAACCGGAGGCGGTGCCGGCGGCGGGATCTCGGCCCCGAGCACCGTGAGGAGTCGCTCCCTGTCCGCGATCCGGCTGAGCAGGTCCCGTTCCCGGTCCCGCAGGTCCAGTTCCTCCGCCCGCAGGTCGGCCAGGCGGGCCATGGCGTCCTGGTGGCCCCGGACCCGCTCCTCGCCGGACGCCACCCGCTCCTGGGCGGCCAGCAGCTCGGCCTCCAGGTCGGCCAGGCGCCCGCCGTCGTCGGCCCGCCGGACGTCGCTGTCCAGCACGGCCAGTTCGGCGTGGAGCTCGTCGATCTCCTGGCGCAGGGCGGACAACGTCGTGTCGCGGTCACCGGTCCGCTCCAGCCAGTCGTCGGCGGAGGCCAGCATGGCCCGGGGCGACTCCGACGCGGCAGGGGCGGGGGCGCCCATGGCCGTCATCGTCGCGGCCAGGCGACCGGCCGCGGACAGGATCTCGGCCGAGGTCTCGGGCGGGGCCGGGACCTGGCGGGTCCGGAGCAGCTCCCCCAGCTCGGCGCTGGTCAGGCGCGACAGCGACTCGGTGGTGGTGCCGACCAGGGCGGCCGCCTCGGCCACGATCTGGGCCCGCTCCGATTCGCTCCACTGGTCCTCGGCACCACCGGGCGAGTCGGCCCGGAGGCGGTCGACCTCCTGGTGGAGCAGGTCGACCCGTGACTGGGCCACGTCCACCCGCATGGCCCGCTCGGCCTCGGCCCGGGCCGTGGGGATGCCCATCACGTAGGAGCTGTAGGTGTCGAACCCCAACCGGTCCAGGAGCTCGGCCTCCTCGGCCCGGAGCTCGTCGATGCGGCGCTTGGACCGCATGGCGGCCAGCGGTCCGCCCCGCTCCTCCAGCTCGAAGATCTCGTCCCGGACGCGCTCCAGTTGGGACACCACGGCGGGGTCGGCGGACGGCGAGCGGTAGGCCTCCAGGGCCTCCTCGACGTCCGCGAGGGCGTCGGCCAGCCGGCGCTCGGACTCGGCCAGCAGCCCCTCGGCCGCCGTCCGGCGGGCCCGGAGCTCCTCACCGGCCCGGACGACGTCCTCCAGGCGGTGGGCCAGTGCCTGCGCCTCCGGGTCGAGCTCGCGGGGCGGGTCGAGCACCTCGGCCAGCTGCTGGGCCGCGTCGCGCACCACCGCGGGGTCGAGCGACTCCAGGCGGGTGCGCTCGGCGCGGAGCTGTTCCAGGCGCAGCACCAGCTGCGTGCGGCGTTCCTCGGCCGCCACCGCCCACTCCTCGTGGTCCACCAGGGCCCGGGTGCGGCGCTCGGCCAGGGCGTCGGCCTGGCCCCGCGCCACCTCCAGGGTGGCGGCGGCGAAGGAGTCCAGGTCGGCGCGGGACTCGTCCATGCGCCGGGCCAGCACCGAACGCTCCCCCGTCACCGACCGCAGGTGGTCGCGGAGCTCCCGCAGGTCGCGCTCGGCGATCTCACGGGTGCCCCGGGCGGGGTCCATGGGGTCCGGGGCGGATGCCTCCGGGGTGTCGTCGGGACCCGCGCTCCCGGGGGCCGCCCCGATGGACGGCATCGTCGTGGCCATCTCCACCCGGGGTCCGTCACCGCCGGGGCCACCCGTGCCCGTGGCGACCGGGTCCGTCGTGGGCGGGAGCTCGGGGAGGGGCCGCACCGGGGCCGGTGCGTCCAGGTCCAGCACCGGGTCGATCCCGGCGGTCGTGTCGAGCATCTCCAGGGCGGCACCGTCCAGGGCCATGCGCACCCCGTGGACCTCGATCTGGCCGGGCAGGGGCAGCTCGGTCCCGTCCACCAGCGCGGCGAAGAGCGCGGCGAGTTGCGCCCGCACCTCCGGCGGGGCGCCAACGAGCACGCTCAGGCGGGGGTGCAGGTCCAGTGCCCTCCCGCCCGGAGTGAGGCCGTCGATCCGTACGAGTCTCATGGTCCAACGTCCCTGTCGGCCCGAAACGGGCCCAGCGTGAGGATTCAGTCCACGGCGATGCGCCGGACCCGCGACGGCCGACGGGGCTGCTCCCTCAGGTCGGTCACCCCGGGGTCGTTCCCGACGACGTCATCGCCGCTCGGGGCCGGGCCGGCACCGGCATCGGCCCCGGATCGCCATCCGGCCCCGGACTCACCGGCGTCGGACTCACCGGCGTCGGTCTCATCGGCTTCGGGGGCCACGTCGTGCTCGAAGGGCGGGTCCCCCCATGCCGCGGTCTCCCACGGCTCGGGGCGGTCGGCCGGGCCCCTGGCACCCAGTCCGCCCCGGACGGCGTCGGTGACCGCCCCGGCCAGGCCGGTCACGGTGGCGGCAGCCTCGGCCAGGGCGGTGCGGTCCTCCACCAGCTCCTCCACCACGTCCAGGAAGGACCGGGCCGCCGCCACCATCTCCCGGGCCGCCCGTTGCAGGTGGTCCAGTCCCTCGGCGGCGCGCTCGTCGTTCATCTCCCCATCATGGCCGCTCGGTGAACACGACGCGGAGCGCACCGTCGGCCAGCGCGGCGGACCCGACCTCCCGCCGGCGGAGCGAGTCGGGCAGCACCAGGCTCCGGCGGTGCGGGCCGAGGGTGATGAGCAGGTCGTCGCCGGACCGGCTGACGTCCACCTCACCCCGCTCCGCGAACGGCAGCTCCACCGTGAGGACCAGCTCGTCCCCCTCCTGGTCCACCCGCAACGGTCGGCCCGCCACCAGGCGCCGGGACGGATCGACCCCGCCCCACAGGTCCCGGGCCAGGGTCCGGAGGGCGTCCAGGCCCACCACCTCCGACGGGGCCAGGCCGGCCTGCAGCACGGGCACGGGGGCGAAGTCGTCCTCGATGGTGGCCAGGTGGGCGGTCTGGGTCTCCCGCCACGTGTCGAACCACGGGTCCGAGACCGCCGCCGGCAGGACCCGGTTCACGATGACCGCGTCCACGTGGTACCCGAACAGGGACAGGTAGGCGTAGGTGCGGCGGGCCTCGGCGATGACCATGCGCTCCGGGTTGACCACCAGGCGGGCCGAGGTGACCGACGGGTCGGCCAGGATCCGGTGCACCGCGTCCAGCCGCTCGTAGAACCGCTGCCCCACGGTGAAGACCGTGTCGTCGGCGACGGGCAGGTTGGTGAGCCGGGACAGGACGGGGCCCACCATGCGGTTCATGCGCCGGGACATGGGGAAGAGCCGCTCCATGTACCAGCTGAGGACGTCGGGCAGGGACAGCAGGCGGATGGTCTCTGCGGTGGGGGCGCAGTCCACCACCACGATGTCGTGGTCACCGGTGCCGCACAGCGACTCCAGCTCGGTCAGGGCGAACAGCTCGTCCAGTCCGGGGATGACCGACAGCTCCTCCGCCTCCACCGCACGGACGCCGGCCCAGTCGAACACCTCGAGCAGCCAGTCGCGTATCTCGGCCCAGCTCTCCTCGAACCGGTCCCGGGCGTCGATCTGCTGGGCGTGGCACCGGGGCGCCACCTCCCGGGGCTCGGGGCCCAGTTCCACGTCGAAGGAGTCCGCCAGCGAGTGGGCCGGGTCCGCGGAGGTGACCACCACCCTGAGCCCGGCGTCGGCCAGGTGCAGCGCCGTGGCGGCCGCGGAGGTGGTCTTGCCCACGCCGCCCTTGCCGGTGAACAGCAGGACCCTCAACCCGACGCCTCCTCCACCCGCTGCTTCAACCCGGAGAGGGCGTGGTGGATGATCGTCCGCTCCGCCTTGCGCTTGACCATGCCCAGGACCGGGATCCTGAGGTCGACGGTGAGGCGGTACTCCACCCTGGTGCCGCCGTTCCCGTCCCCGGAGAACAGGTACTCCCCGTCCATGCGTCGGAGCTCCTTGCTGCTCAGCAGGTGCCAGCGCACGGTGGACGGCGGGTCGTAGTCGTACTCGATCGTGTAGCCGACGGTGACCCCGAACCCGCCGACCCGGAACGCGGCGGTGGCGGCGCGGCCGTGGGCATCGGTGGTGAGGACCTCCACGTCCTTGATGTCGCCCGCCCAGGCCGGGTAGGCCTCCAGGTCGGTGACCACGGCCCACACCGCGTCGATGGGGGCGTCGATGGTCACCTCACCCCGACCCTCGTCTGCCATGGGAACGCCTCCGCGCCGCGCCCGACGGGCGGGTCCCGCGGCGCCGGGCAACCCTAGGCGCGGGCCCGGGAACTGCTTCCCACGCCGGTGGGACGGTCGGGGAAGATGCCGTGGCGCACGCCCCACAGGCCGCACAGCGCCAGGCCCAGCACCGGCGCCAGGGTGCCGAAGGCCAGCGGGGTGAAGGGGCGGACCGCGGCGCCGGCCACGGACACCGCGACCTGCACCGCCAGGGACCCCAGCAGCAGCCACTGGACGCGACGGGGGGCGGACCCGGCCAGGAAGAACAACCCGCCGATGCCCATGGCGGACTCCCGGCTCCGGCCCGCGGCCAGCACCACGTCCAGGGCGAACAGTGCCGACCCGGCGAAGAACCAGGAGACGGCCACGCCGAAGAACACGCCGATGAAGGCGTCGGGGTCGACCGCCGCGGCCAGGGTGACCGCAGCCAGCACCGCCGTGGCGGCCCATGACGCCCGCACGATCCACCGCCCGGGACGGTCGGTCGCCCCAGGCCCGGGTGAAGGCGGCCTCCCGGTCGGCCGCGGTCCTGGGCGCGTCGGGCCTCGACCTCCGCCCGGGCCTGGGCCGCCGTCGGTGGGGATGCCTCCTGCTCCGGGGCCCCGCCCCGTGGCGTCACGCGTTCACCGGCCATGGACCACCATCATCGCCCGCACGGTCCGCCGCCGACACCTCGGCCCGGACGGCGTCCCGCCCGGACACGCCGGGGGCGTCCAACAGGTGGTCACAGCCCAGGCGCCGGGCGGCCCAGGCCGCGTGCCCGGCCAGCAGGTCGTCCGGGCCCGCCAGGTGGGTCAGCAGGACGGCCTGCACCTCGGCCGTCACCGTCCCGCGGTGGTCCGCGCCGGTGTTGCCCAGCACCACGAGTGCGTTGCGCCGGAGGTAGCGGGGATCCCGCCGGGGGATGTACCAGCGGCCCAGGCGGTCCAGCAGGTCCTGGTCGGGCGCGGTCAGCACCCAGAGGATGTCGACCCGGTCCAGGGTGGGGGCCGACGGGTCGGCCGGGGCCCCCTGGCCCAGGTGGTCGGCCCGCCGGTTGGGGGGGCACACCTCCTGGCACTCGTCGCACCCGTACAACCGGTCCCCCAGCGCCTCACGGAACTGCCTGGGGAAGTCCCCCTCCATCTGGAGGTGCCACGACAGGCACCGTCCCGCGTCCACCACCCCGGGGGCGACGATGGCACCGGTGGGACAGCCGTCCAGGCACCGGCGGCAGGAGCCGCACCCGTCCTGCACCGGTTCCGGGGCCGGCTCCAGCGCGGCGTCGGTGACCACCGAACCGAGCACGAACCAGCTGCCCCGACCCGGCACCAGCAGGTTGGCGTTCTTCCCGAACCACCCGAGCCCGGCTCGGTGCGCCGCGGCCCGGTCCACCAGCGCGTTGTCGTCGGCCAGGACGAGGGCCCGGAACCCGCTGGCCCGGAGTTGGTCGGCCATGGCGGTGAGCCCGGCGCGCAGCCGGCCGTAGTGGTCCGCGGTGGCGTAGCGGGCCACCCGCCCCTCCGGACGACCGGGTCCGTCCGGACCGGGCTGGTCACTGGGGTAGCGGAGCGCGGCCACCACCAACGAGCGGGCGCCCTCGAAGGTGGCCGACGGGTCCGTGGAGCGCTCCGGGTTGCGGTAGGTGAACTCCATGCCGCCGTGCAGTCCCCCCGCCCGGCGCTCCACCAGGGCACGACGGGCGTCCAGGAACGGCTGTGCCCCGGCCACCCCGACCTGGTCCAGGCCGGCGTCATGGCCTGCCGCCAGCACCCGGTCCCGGAGTCCATCGTCTGCAGGCACGGCACCATCGTGGCCCAGGAGCGACCGCGGCCGGCCCAGGAGTGACCGCGGCCGGCCCGGGAGCGGTGCGGGGTCAGCCCACGCGCCGCCGGTGACGGACCTGCGGCGCCATGCCCGCACCCTGCAGGAGCCGCACGGAGCGGACCTCCTCCAGGGGGATGACCGTGGCGCCGTCCTCCTCCTTGCGGCACAGGAAGGTGACCAGGCAGTCCTGGCACACGTCGGAGTGCTGGTGGTCGCACTGGTCACAGTCGATGCGGAGCACGCGTTCCATGGAGCGGACCCTAGGGAGGGGGTGTGACAGTGGCGGCCCGGGCGGGCTGTCACCGCGCTCAACTTCTGTGGCGAACGGCCGAAGGAAGGACTGGAAACGGACGCCTGTGCCCCGGGTGCCCGAGGGAAGAGCGCACCTCAGGAGGAGCATCCGATGGCCGGGACCAGCCCCCTGCTCGGACACACACGATGAACACGGTCGTCGCCTGCCTGGTGCTGGTCGGCGCCATGGCCGCCCTCGTGGTGTTCACCATGGCGGTCGAGAACTGGTCCCGACTGATCCAGCCCCTGCCCCAGTTGGCACTCGACGGCACCGACGACGACACCGCCGGGAACACGGCCATCGACACGGACACGGACATCGACACGGACACCCACATGGACGTCGACGCGGACGATCCGGTCGTCGTCGGCTTGTCCCCTCCACCGGCCGGACGGCCCGAGGGCGCGCTCCTGGCCGGGGCAGGCTCGCTGCAGATCCGCGACGCCGCCACCGCCGACGTCCTGGCCGGGTTGCTGTTCGCGGCCTACGCCGCCTCCCGCCGGGCCGCGGCGGACCGGGCCGCCGCCTGGGTCACCGCCGCCGCGCCACCCCCGTCGCTGGACCCGAGCCGGTTCCCGGCCGGTGTACAGCTGCGGGGCAAGCCGTCGCGGGTGGCCGAGCTGCTGTCGGCCCGCGACGGCGGGGCCAGTTGGGTCACGCTGCAACCCTCGGTCGACGTGGCCAAGGGTGTGGCCCGGAGCCCGGTCAAGCAGGCCACCCTCACCGGCCTGCTGTCCTGGTGGGAGCTGAGCCGGTCGCTGCCCGCCGTGGTCCGCCCCGGGGCCGCAGCCCGGATGGCGCAGGCGGTCGAGGCCGTGCGACCACAGCTGGACGACACGGCGTGGACCGAACCGGTGGGGATGCTCCTGGCCTCCCTGCACGAGGCCGTTCGATCCGGTGAGTCGCTGCTGGTCGGACTGGGGACCCCGGATGCCGCGCCCGGCCCGGACCCCCACCTCCCCGGCGGTCAGCTCCCGGGAGCCGTCGAGCCCGCGGGACCGTCCGTGCCGGCGGATGCCGACAGCCGTTCCGGGAGCTGAAACCGGCCGTCCGGGCCAGGTGGGAAGTCGATGACCGCCCGCACCGCGTGCAGCTCCAGGGGGCCGTACAGGTGCGGGAAGCGCAGGTCGCCCTCGGGCGGCACGCCCTCCTCCCACCGGACCTCCCCGGCCAGGCGATCGGGATCGATCACCAGCAGCACCAGGTCGGTGCGCCCGGCGTGGAACCGGTTGGCGGGGACCAGCACCTGCTCCGGGGTGGAGAGGTGGATGAAGCCGACCTGGTCGACGTCGTCGGGGCGGTAGTCCGACCCCGACGCCACCGCCCGGTCCCAGTCCTCCCGACCGATGATGTGCACCAGGATGCTCACCGCCGCCCCCAGGCCAACAGGTCCCCGGAGCCGATCACGTTGGCGCCGCGGGCCCGGGCCCCGTCCTGGACCCGCCGGTCGGAGCTGACCACGGCCACCGGACGGTCCGCGGGCAACCGGTCGACGAAGTCGAGCACCACGTCGTCAGCCTCCACCTCGGCCCGGCTGAAGTGGACCCGGACCGGCAAGGGGGTGCTCACCGCGGGGCGGCGGCCGTCGTCGTCACCGTCGAACACGACGTGGAGGTCGGCCCCGCTCCGGCTGCGGACGTCGGACAGGAAGGCCACCAGGCGGTCCCGCTGGGCGGTGGTGCCCAGGGTCGGCCAGCCCTGCATGGACACGTTGTAGCCGTCCACGACCACGACCACTCCCGGCGTGCGCAGGATCTGGTCCGTGGCCTGCGGCGTTCCGTCCATGGCCCCGCGGAGCAGTCGGACGGGACGTCGCCGGCGCACCGCGACGCCGGCCGTGCCACCGCCACCGGCACGGACCGCCCCCGCGGACCCCGGTCCGGGTGCACCGTCGGGAGGACCGACGGGCCCCACCAGCGACGCCGCCTCGTCCAGCGCCCGTCCCAGTTCCGCTGCCGCGGCGGACGCGGCGTGCACCGCCCGGACCACCGCTGCGGACGCGCCCGGACCGGCCCCGGGCACCGCCGGCACCTCTGCCGCCTCTGCCAGCCCTGCCGCGGCGGGCGCGCCGACCTCGGTGCGGGCCCGGTCCAGCTCCCGTTCCAGCTCGGTGGTGCGGACCTCCGCCCCCCGCAGCTGCTCCAGGCGGGCCTCGGCCAGGGACCGGGCCTCCGACAGCTGCTGCACCGCGGTGCGTCGGGCCGACTCGGTGTCGGCCAACGCCTGTTGGGCGTCGGCCAGCCGGCGTTCGGCCTGGCGGCGGAGCTCACGTTCGCCCTCCGCGACGGCGAGGGCGTCCGCCGTCTCCCGCCCCTGGCGGTCGACCTCCAGCCGGGCCCGGTCCAGTGCCTGCTGCAGCTGCTCCACCCGGCGGACGGCGGCCTGCTCGTCCCGGTCGGCGTCCTGGCGGGCCCGGCCCTCCGACTCGGCCTCCAACAGGAGGGCGTACTCCTCCTCCCACCCGTCCGGGCGGGTCAGGAACAGCCAGGTGGAACGCTCGGCCGAGGCCTCGTCCACCTCTGCGGCCACACGGGACCGGAACGCCTCGTCGGCGTCCAGGACGTCGCGGACCGTGGCCAGGGCCCGGGCCGGCAGCCGACGGTTGAACCGCAGGAGGGGGCGCAGCGCGGCGGGCGGCGGGGGTGCGTCAGGGGTTCCGGCGTCCCGACGGGCCACCGCGACGGCCACCTCGGACGCCTCCGCGACGAGCGCGAGCGAGGCGTCCACGGATCAGGCCTCCGGATCGGGAGCCGATGCCTCCAACGGGACCACGGTGCCGGCGGTCCCGCACCAGCGGCACAGGACCTCCTCCACGTCCTCGCCCAGGACCTCCACGTCCTCCACGGTCAGCTCCCCGCCCACGGAGTAGTGGTGGAACGCCCGGGTCCGACGGGTGGTGGTCACGTCGAACCGCGTCAGGTTGCCGCAGGCGGTGCAGCGGTACCGGGGAACGGTGGAGGTGGCATCGCTCGACATCGGGGCGAGCCTACCCGGCGTCCACCGGATCCTTGACAGTCGAACACATGTTCGACACACTCCGTGCGGTGCAACTCAGTCTGGACGACCTGGGGGCCCCGCTGGTGGACACCACCTTCGTGGTGGTGGACCTGGAGACCACCGGTGGCTCCCCCGGCACGGACACCATCACGGAGATCGGCGCCGTCAAGGTCCGGGGCGGCCAGTGCCTGGGCACGTTCCAGACCCTGGTCAACCCGGGACGGGCCATCCCTCCCACCATCACCGTGCTCACCGGCATCACGGAGTCCATGGTGGCCCGGGCCCCCCGTGTGGAGTCCGTGCTGCCCGCCCTGTTGGAGTTCATGGGGGACGCGGTGGTCGTGGGCCACAACGTCCGCTTCGACGTGTCGTTCCTGGCCGCGGCGCTGGAGCGGGACGGCCGGCCGCCCCTGACCGCTCCCACGGTGGACACCGTCGCCCTGGCCCGGCGGCTGGTCCGCGACGAGGTCCCCAACTGCAAGCTGGGCACCCTGGCCCGCTGCTTCCGGTTGTCGCACCAACCCAGCCACCGCGCCCTGGACGACGCACTGGCCACCGCGGACCTGCTGCACGTCCTGCTGGAGCGGGCCGGGTCACTCGGCGTCACCGGGCTGGACGACCTCACGTCGCTGCCGGGCATGGCCGGGCACCCGCAGGCGGACAAGCTCCGGCTCACCTCCCGACTCCCCCGCCGCCCGGGCGTGTACCTGTTCCGGGACCGATCGGGCCGCGTGCTGTACGTGGGCAAGGCCGCCAACCTGCGGAGCCGGGTCCGCAGCTACTTCTCCACCGACGACCGCCGCAAGGTCGGCGCGCTGTTGCGGGACACCGCCCGGGTGGACCACAAGGTCTGCCCCTCCACGTTGGAGGCCGCGGTGCTGGAGGCGCGCCTCATCCGGGCCCTCACCCCGCCCTACAACGCGCAGGGCACCCGCTGGCAGCGCTACCCCTACCTCAAGCTCACCCTCAACGAGGCCTACCCCCGCCTGTCGGTGGTGCGCGTGGTCAAGGACGACGGCGCCCTCTACCTGGGACCGTTGCGGTCCGGTTCCGTGGCGCGGGCGGTGGCGGAGGCCATCGAGTCCGTGGTCCCACTGCGGCGCTGCACGCAGCCGGTCCGCGCGGCCCCCACCCGCAGCGCCCCCTGCGCCGCAGCGCAGCTGGGGGTGTCGTTGTGCCCGTGCGCAGGTGGGGTGGACGCCGCGGACTACCACCGCCACGTGCAACGGGTGGTGGACGGGCTGCGGGGCCGTCCCGAACTGCTGCTGGAGCCGTTGCGGGAACGCATGGCGGCGCTGGCCCGTGACGAACGCTTCGAGGAGGCGGCCCTCACCCGCGGGCGCCTGGAGGCCCTCACCGGTGCGCTCCGGCGTCAACGGCGCATGGAGCAGCTCCTGGGTTGCGAGCGGCTGGTGGTCACGGTGGAGTCCGGCGAGCGGGCCGAGCTGCGGCGCGGGGTGCTGTGGCGCATGTGGGAGGCGGCCCGGGCCGGCGGCGCCCACGAGCTGTGGGACGGTTCGGCCCCGGACGGCGGCTGCGTGCCCGTCCGAGCGGTGGAGATGCAGCCCGACGCACCGCCGGACCCGGACCTCCCCGTCACCCGGGAGCTGGCCGACGAGCTCACCTGTGTCGGCGCGTGGCTCGACCGCTACGCAGGCCGGATCCGGGTGGAGGTGGTGGAGGGCCCCATGGCCTCCGCGTTCCCGCGCCTGCCGGACTTCCAGCCCCGGCGCACCGGCGCGCTCGCTTCCTGAGTCGGCCCCGGGCGCTCAGTCGTCGGCGCTGGTCAGGGCCCGGGTCACGGCCACCAGCTCGCCCAGCGTCCGGGCCGCGTCACCGCCGTCCACCGCGGCCGCGGCCCGGTGCAGGCCGTCGGCCAGGTCCGTGGCCACATCGGCCACGACCAGGGCGGCAGCCGCGTTCAGCAGGACCATGTCCCGGACCGGGCCGGGCCGACCCTCCAGCACCGCGGTGGCGGCCGCGGCGTTCTGGGCCGGGTCCCCGACGGCGATGTCGTCCAGCGAGACGCGGGCCAGGCCGACCGACTCGGGGGTGACCTGGAACCGGTCGACCTCGCCGTCGCGGATGCGGACCACCTCGGTGGTGTCGGTCGTGGTGATCTCGTCCAGGCCGTCGGCGCCGTGGACCACCCAGGCGTGGCGCACGCCACGTCGGGACAGGACGCCGGCCACCAGGTCCACCCGGGCCGCATCGGCCACGCCCAGCACCTGGCGGCCCACCCGCCCCGGGTGCGACAGCGGGCCCAGCAGGTTGAACACGGTCGGCACGCCCAGTTCGGTGCGCACGGGCGCCACATGGCGCATGGCGGGGTGGAACATGCGGGCGAAGGCGAACCCGACCCCGGCCTCCCGCACGCAGGTGGCCACGCCCGGGCCGTCCAGGTCCACCTCCACGCCCAGCGCCTCCAGCAGGTCGGTGGAGCCGGACGTGGACGATGCCCTCCGGTTGCCGTGCTTGCACACGGTGGCACCGGCCGCGGCCGCCACCAGTGAGGCCATGGTCGACACGTTGAAGGCCCGACCCCCCAGGGCGGCCGATCCGCCGGTGCCCACGATGTCCACGGTGGCGTCCGGGTCGGGCAGGTCCAGGGGGGCGGCGGCTGCGAGCATGGCGTCCACCATCCCCGCCACCTCGTCGGGGCGCTCGCCCTTGGCCCGCAGCCCCACCAGGAACCCGGCGACCTGTGCGTCGGTGGCCTCCCCGCCCAGGATGCGGTCGAGTGCCCCGCGGGCGACGGCGGGATCCAGGTCCTCGCCGGCCACGAGGTGGCGGATCACGCCGGGCCAGGCCCCGGCCTCTGCGAATGCACCCACGTCGTGTCCCCCCGGTGACCCGGGGTCAGCTGACCCCGGCGTTGGCCATGGCCCGCAGGCGACGGCGGCGACGGATGATGCGCTGGCGCTCACGCTCCGTGGCCCCACCCCACACTCCGTTGTGCTCCCGCTGGCCGATGGCGTGCTCCAGGCACTCCTCCTGCACCGGGCAGGCCGCGCAGATCTCCTTGGCGGTCTCCGCCTCCTCGTCGGTGGCGGGATAGAAGATCAAAGGATCGAGGCCCTTGCAGGCGGCCACGGTCACCCAATCGCGCTCCATGGCGGGCGATTCTGCCCGTACTGGTCCCCCATGTCCAAAGGAGATCCGTCGCCGGGCGGATCCCGCCGAACGGCCTTCAGTCGCGCAGGTCCGTCGCCAGTTCGGCCACCGATTCCTCACGGAGAGTGGTCGCGAACTGATACGCAGGGTGGTCCACGGCCAACTCGACCGGGCCGGTGCCCCAGGCCTCGACCTGCTCGGGGGAGAAGTCGAAGAACACGTAGTGGACCGAGGCGGTGATCTCGTCGCGGGTCAGCTGCGCCTCGTGGTCGGCCTCGGGCCGGCACCGGACCTCGAAGCCGCCGAAGCGCAGCACGATGGACCGCTCGATGCCCACCAGCTTGGGCAGCCACTCCCGCAGTTCGGCGTCGCTGACCAGCTCGATGAACAGGGTGGCGGACAGGGAGCCGGGCTCCGGGATGATCGCGTTGTAGATGTCCAGCTCGGTCTGGATGCCCTCGTCGGAGAGGATCTTCTCGGCCCGGGCCATCTCCTGGATCTGGAACCGGACGGTGTCACGGTTCTCGAACACCAGGGTGATGTGTGGCCCCACGCCGTTCCGGCGCAGCTTCTTGAGGGCGATGATGTGGGTCCGGAACTCCTCGCGCTCGCGCTCGTAGGCGCGCAGGTCGGCGATGTCGTCCAGGGTGAGCTTGCGGGCGGACGTGGCGTTCATGGTGGGGGTCTCCTCGACTCGGGGGGGCGGGTCAGTCCTCGGGCAGGCCGTAGGCGCGCGCCATCTGGCTCAGGGGGTGGACGGGCTGGCGTCCGGTCTCCAGCACGATGCCGCCGTTGGCCAGCGAGCAGTCGCCCGCGACGGCCTCGGAGTCGGCCTTCTCGATGGCGTTGGCCATCTTGGACGCCACCTTCCGGGAGATCTCCAGGTTCTCCTCCCGGAGCCCCCAGGTGCCGTCGATGCCGGAGCACTCGGCCACCAGGGTGATCTTGGTCCCGGTGAGCTTGAGCAGGTCGCGGCTCTTGAGGCCCACGTTCTGGGCCCGCAGGTGGCAGGGCGCGTGGTAGGTGGTGGTGGCCGGCACGGCGCCGGGGAAGTCCGTGTCCAGTCCCCCGCCCCCGGCGTCCTTGTCCTCCTTGTGGACCTTCATGAGGTACTCGGCGGCGTCGTAGGTGTGCTCGGCCACCAGCTGTGCGTCGGGTCCACCGACGTAGTCCACGTAGTCCTTCTTGAGGATGTAGCCGCAGGTGGGCTGGGGCACCACGACCGCCGGCGTGCCACCCCGGCCCCGCTCGGTGCGGATCCAGGCGGCGAGCACCGCGATGTTCTTGCGGGCGGACGTCACGAAGCCGTCCACGTCGCCCTGGTGCAGCACCGGCGCACCGCAGCAGACCTGGCCCTCGGGCAGGTCACAGGCGATGCCGTTGCGCTCGTAGACCTGCACCAGGTCCTTGCCGGTGCGGGTGTCCTGGTACTCCACCAGGCACGTCGGGAACACGGCCACCTTGCCCCGACGAGCGGCCCCGACCGCAGGGGTGCGCCGCTTGAACCAGCTGGAGAACCGGACCCGCTGGTACGGGGGCAGGACCCGCTCCGCCGCGATGCCGGTGACCCGCTCCATGAGCTTGCGGGGGCCGGAGCCCGGCGTCCCGATGGCCTTGTTGGCCAGCGGGGCCAGGGCGGAGCCGACGGTGCCGGACAGGTCCGTCCGGCCCAGCGCGGCGTCGGTCATCTTGTCCTTGAGCGACCGTGCGCGGGTGGTGCGCAGCACCTGGTCGGCCCGCATCATCAGGCGGGGGAAGTCGAGCTCCCACTCCGACTGGCCCGGGATGTAGGGGCAGTTGATGTAGCAGAGCTTGCACTGGAAGCACTCGTCGACCACCTGGTCCTGCTGGGCCGGGGTCATGGTGGCGGCGTCCTGGCCGGGGTCGGCGTCGATGTACTCGAACAGCGTGGGGAACGCGGTGCAGAACTTGAAGCAGAGCCGGCACCCGTGGCACAGGTCGTAGACCCGGGTCAGCTCCTGCCGCAGATCCGCCTCGTCGAAGTACTTCGGGTGGAACGGGTCGTAGGTGGTGGTCACAGCTGCTCCGGTGGCGTGGGGGCGATGGCGACGGGCGCGAGGTCGTGGCGGGGCCCGGACGGGACCGGGCGGGGACGGGACCGGGGTGGTGGCCGGACCCGGGTCGCCCGGAACCGCTGCGGTTCCGGGCGACCCGTGGACGGTCCGTGGACCGGGTGCTCAGCTGACGGAGCTGAGGCCCTCGGTGAAGCGGCCGGCGTGGGACTTCTCGGCCCTGGCCAGGGTCTCGAGCCACTCCGCGATCTCGTCGAAGCCCTCGTCCCGCGCCGTCTTGGAGAAGCCGGGGTACATCTCGGTGTACTCGTAGGTCTCCCCCGCGATGGCGGAGCGGAGGTTGTCCTCGGTGGGGCCGACGGGCTCGCCGGTGGCGGGGTCGCCCACCTCGGCGAGGAAGTCGAAGTGACCGAACGCGTGCCCGGTCTCGCCCTCGGCGACGGAGCGGAACAGCGCCGCCACGTCCGGGTAGCCCTCGACGTCCGCCTTCTGGGCGAAGTACAGGTAACGGCGGTTGGCCTGGCTCTCGCCGGCGAACGCCTCCTTCAGGTTCTCCTCGGTCTTGCTGCCCTGCAGGCTCGGCATGGTGATGCCCTTTCTTGGTGGTTGCTGGAACGGTTGGATCTGTTGCTGGCTGTCAGGCCGTCGCGCAGCGCTCGCAGCGCCCACGGACGACGATCTCGGTGCCCGACACCCGGAACCCCGGGGGGAGGGCGTCGGTGAACCGGACGGACCCCACGTCCGCATGCACGTCGCGGACCAGCCCGCACCCGTCACAGACCAGGTGGTGGTGCGGATCCTCGACGTTGGCGTCGAAGCGGGCCGACCCGGTACCCAGCTCGAGGTGCAGGATCTCCCCCATCTCGGCCAGGTCGTTGAGGGTCTGGTACACGGTCCGGAGGGAGATGGTCGGCATCTGCTCGGACACCTCCGCATACACGGACTCGGCACTGGGGTGGGTGTGGTTGTCGTGCAGCGCCCGGAACACGGCCTGGCGCTGGGGTGTGACCTTGAGGCCACGGTCCCTGAACCGCCTGGTGAGCTCGTCGGGTGTCCGCACAGCGATCAACCTAGCCCTCCCCCACCCAACTTGCAAGGATTGTTGAACAGAAATTCCTGTTCAGTGCGCCCGGACGGCCCGGTGGGCCCGTCCGCCCCGGAGGCCACCTACCGATCGGTAACTTCCGCGCCGTAACCTGACGCCGTGACCCCGAGACCGTTCGTCCGATCCACCTCCCTCGAGGCCCTCCGGTCCGAGACCTTCGACATCGTCGTGGTCGGCGGGGGCATCACCGGCGCCGGCGTCGTCCTGGACGCCGCGGCCCGGGGCATGAAGGCGGCCCTCATCGAACGGGACGACTTCGCCTCCGGCACCTCCTCGAAGTCCTCCAAGCTCGTCCACGGTGGGCTCCGCTACCTGCAGCAGGGCGAGGTCGGCCTGGTCTACGAGGCCCTGTCCGAACGCCAGCGGCTGCTCCGCAACGCGCCACACCTGGTCAAGGCGCTCCCCTTCCTCATCCCCATGTTCGGCAAGGGCGGCGTGATCCCGGCCAAGATCTCCCGGATCCTGGGCGCGGCCATGTGGGGCTACGACCTGACCGGCGGCTGGCGGGTGGGCAAGCGGCACGAGCGGCTGGACCGGGCCGAGGCACTCGCCTACATGCCCACGCTCCCCCCGGAGCGGCTGGTGTCGGCGTACCTCTACTACGACGCCGCGGCCGACGACGCCCGGCTGGTGCTGACCGTGCTGCGCACCGCGGCGCTGGACCACGGCGCGGTGGTCGCCAACCGGGTCGCCGCGGTCGGCGTGTCCAAGGACGCCACCGGCATGGTCGACGGCGTGGAGGTGGAGGCCGACGGCGAGCGCTTCACCATCCGCACCCGCTCCCTGGTCAACGCCGCCGGCGTCTGGGCCGACGACGTCCGCACCCTCGACGAGGGCACCGACCCCGACTCCATCCGTCCGGCCAAGGGCATCCACCTGACCGTGCCGTGGTCCAAGGTCCGCAACCAGATCGCCGTGGTGGTCCCGGTCCCCCAGGACCGCCGGACGCGTGTTCGTGGTCCCCAACGGGCAGTTCACCTACATCGGCACCACCGACACCGACTACGACGGTCCCGTCGACGACCCCCAGTGCACCCCCGAGGACGTCTACTACCTGCTGGACGCCATCAACTTCTCCTGCACGTCGGAGATCACCACCGACGACGTGGTCGGCACGTGGGCCGGCCTGCGTCCGCTGGTGAAGTCCGCCACCAGCGGCCGCACCGCGGACCTCTCCCGCAGGCACAAGGTGGCCCGCTCGGACTCCGGTGTGGTCACCATCACCGGCGGCAAGCTCACCACCTACCGGGAGATGGCTGCCGACACCGTGGACGAGGTCATCGAGACCGTGCTGTCGGCCCGGCCCGGCTACGCCGGCTTCGACAGGAGCACCACCAAGAAGCTGGCCCTCCGCGGCGCGGCGGGCTACGACACCCTGGGCGACGCGGCCCGGGCCTACCCCGACCTCCCGCTGGGGCTGGTGGAGCACCTGGGCAACCGCTACGGGGGCGAGGCCCGGGTCCTCATGGCCGCCATCGCCGCCGACCCGGCCCAGGCCGAGCCGCTCGTGCCCGGCCTGCCCTACGTGCGGGCCGAGGCGGTGTTCGCCGTGCGCCACGAGATGGCCACCGAGGTCGACGACGTGCTGTCGCGGCGGACCCGGTCCCGGCTGCTGGCCCGGGACGACTCCGCGCTGGCCGCGCCGGAGGTGGGACGGATCATCGGCGCCGAACTGGACCGCTCCGCGGTGGACCTGGACCGCTCGGCGGAGGAGTACCAGTCGTCGGTCACCCACGAGCGCACCTCGGCCAGCCTGCCCGAGACGCACCTGGAGACCCTGCTCGGGGCCTGAGCCGCTCGGGCCCGGCCGCCGACGTCCGGCTGACCGCGGACGCCGGCGGCCGGTAGTCGACCAGTCGGCCGCCGACCGGCTGACCGGGACGCCGGCGGCCGGTAGGTTCGGCGCCCATGGAGACCGGACCCGGAGCACCCACCCCACCCATCGCCCTCGCGGGCGGCGCCGCCGCGGCCGCGGCCCGTCCCGGCGGCACACGGGTGGAGGTCTCCGACACCCTGCTGGCCCGGCTCCGCGACGTGTGCGCCGAGGTCACCGACGACCCCGCCGTGGTGGGCGAGGCATCCCGTGACTGGTGGCCCCTGGCCATGACCTGGGCGGTCCAGGGCCAGCTGCCCGGCCGCGGCGCCGTGGTGGCACGGCCCGGCTCCCCCGACGAGGTGGCAGCGGTCCTGGCCGCCTGCAACGACGCCCGCATCCCGGTCACCGCGGCCGCGGGCCGGTCCGGGGTCTGCGGGGCATCGGTGCCCGTGTTCGGCGGCGTCGTCCTGGACCTGTGCGGGCTGGCCGGCATCCGGGACGTGGACGACGCGTCCCTCCTGGTGGACGTGCTGCCCGGCACCTTCGGGGACCGCTTCGAGGACGAGCTGCGACGCGACCACGGCCTGACCTGCGGACACTGGCCCCAGTCCATGACGCTGTCCACCGTGGGGGGCTGGATCGCCTGCCGCGGCGCCGGCCAGCTCTCCACCCGCTACGGCAAGATCGAGGACATCGTCGTGGGCCTGGACGTGGCACTGGCCGACGGCCGCACGATCACCACCGGCGGGCACCCCCGCCAGGCCACCGGGCCGGACCTGAACCAGCTGTTCGTCGGCTCCGAGGGCACGCTCGGGATCATCACCGGCGCGCGCCTGCTGGCCCGTCCCGCCCCCACCCACGAGCGTCCGTGGTGCGTGGGCCTTCGACAGCTTCGCCGCCGGGCTGGAGGCATCGCGCCGCATCCTGCGCCGGGGGGCGACGCCGGCGGTGCTCCGCCTCTACGACGGCATCGAGTCGGACCGCAGCTACGCACGTGGGCACCGACCGCAACGTCCTGCTGGTCCTGGACGAGGGCGACCAGGCCGTGGTGGACGGGATGTGGCAGGTGGTGGGACAGGAGTGCGCCGGGCCGCCGAGGTGCTGGACACCGAGCTGGTCGAGCACTGGATGCACAAGCGCAACGACGTGGCCGCACTGGAGCAGCTCATCTCGGGCGGCCTGGTGGTGGACACCATGGAGGTGTCCGGACCGTGGTCGGTGCTGGCCGGCGTGTACCGGGCCGCCCTGGACGCCATCGCCGCCGTGCCCGGCACGCTCGCCGTCTCCGCCCACTGCAGCCACAGCTACCTGGACGGCGCGTGCCTGTACTTCACCTTCGCGGGCAAGCCGGAACCACAGGCCAAGGACGCCTTCTACCGCGACGTGTGGGACGCCGGCACCCGGGCCGTGCTGGCAGCGGGCGGGTCGCTGTCGCACCACCACGGCGTGGGGCTCAACCGGGCCCGGTACATGGCAGAGGCACTGGGCGGCGGACTGGACGTGCTGGTCGCGGTCAAGGACGCCCTGGACCCCAACGGCGTGCTCAACCCCGGCAAGATGGGTCTGGGGTCCCCGTGGGGCACCCCGACGGTGCCCTGATGTCGGACACGCCGTCCCGGCGGCGCGGCATCCTGCGCCGCAGCGACGCGAGGGTCTCGCCCCTGGAGCTCTTCTTCGACCTGGTCTTCGTGCTGGCCATCACCCAGTGCACCGCGCTGATGGCCGCCCAGCCCGACCTGGACGGGCCTGGCCCGGGGCCTGCTGGTGCTGGCCGTGCTGTGGTGGGCCTGGGTCGGCTACGCCTGGCTGACCAGCGTGATCGACCCCGAGGAGGACGCCGTCCGGCTGGCCATCTTCGTGGCCATGGCGGCGCTGCTGGTCGTGTCCATCTGCGTGCCGGAGGCCTTCGGCGACCTGGGCCTGGCCTTCGCGCTGGCCTACGCCGTGGTGCGCTTCGGCCAGATCGTGCTGTTCGTGCTGGCCAGTCCCGGCGATCCCCAGCTGCGGCGGTCGGTGCTGCGGACTTGCCGCCAGTTCCGCCGTGGCGGTCGCCCTCCTGGTCGGCGGCATCGTTCCTGGACGGCGTGGCCCAGGGCGCGATGTGGGCGCTGGCCATCGTCCTGGACTTCGGCGGGCCGCTGCTGTTCGGCGCCGACGGGCTGGAAGCTGGTGCCCGGCCACTTCGCCGAGCGGCACGGGCTCATCATCATCATCGCCCTGGGCGAGTCGATCGTGGCCATCGGCGTCGGCCGCGGATGCCGCCGGTGTCGACGTCGGCGTGATCGGGGTGGCGGTCCTCGGCGTGTTCCTGGCCGCGGCGCTGTGGTGGGTCTACTTCGACGTCACCGCCGTCGCGGCGGAACGCCACCTGTCCGAGGCACCGGAGGGCCGGGCCCAGAACGAGATGGCCCGCGACGGGTACTCGATGCTGCACCTGGTGATGGTGGCCGGGATCGTGCTCGTGGCCCTGGGCCTGAAGAAGACCATCGCCCACGTCACCGACCCGCTCCACCTGGAGATCGCCGCCGCACTGTGCGGCGGGGCGGCGCTGTACCTCCTGGGCCACGTGCTGTTCCGGTGGCGGATGACCCACTCCGTCGCCCGGGAGCGGCTGGCGGTGGCGGTGCTGCTGGCGGCGGCGGTCCCGCTCGGCACGGTGCTGGCCGCCTGGGTCACGCTGCTGCTGGTCACTGCGGTGCTCGCCCTCCTGGTGGCCTACGAGACCACCGCATGGGCCGAGACCCGAGACCGCATCCGCCACCAGGGCGCCGACGGAGGCTGACGTGCAACCGAGCCTGCAACCGCTCCCCGAGCTCACGCCCGGCCAGGCCTTCTGGCGGGGCACCGTCACCGCCCTGGTGGTGGCGCTGCCGGCCGGGGTGATGAACCAGGTGCTGGTGGACAGCGGCGACATCTCCGCCGGGTCCCCCTTCGCCATCCTGTTCTGGCTGCTCATCCTCCTGGGTGGCGCCGCCGGGGGCTGGACGGTCGTCCGGCTGGCCCCGACCGCGACCCTGGCCCACGCCGCGGGCGCCGCCGCGTTGGCGTACGGCGTGGTCCAGTCCGTGGGCGTCGTCCGCCGGCTCGTGACCGGCGACAACATCAGCTGGCTCGCCTTCCCGTTCCTGGCGCTGCTGATGGCCACCTGCGGGATGCTGGGCGGCATGTTCGCGAGGCGGACCGTGCGTCGGTACGCTCCGCCCGACGACGCCGGGGACTGAGTCCACCGGCACCGACGGACAGGGGGCACGGGTGAGCATCCTCGTGATCGATGTGGGGACCAGCGCGGTGCGGTCGGCCGTGGTGCATCCGGACGCGACCGTGACCCATGAGGTGCGGCGCGAGACGCTGCCCGACTCGCCGGTCCCAGGCCTGGTGGAGTACGACGCCCTGGCCGACGCCGAGGCCGCGCTGGCCTGTGCCCGGGAGGTGCTGGCCGCCCACGGCCCGGTGGAGGGGGTGGGCATCTCCAGCCAGCGGGCCTCCACCATCGTGTGGGACCGTGCCACCGGCGAGCCCGTCGCCCCCGCCCAGGGGTGGCAGGACCTGCGCACCGTCGGGGACTGCCTGGTGCTCGGGGCGGAGGGCATCCGCCTGGCCCCCAACCAGTCCGCCACGAAGCTGGCCAACATCCTGGACACGGTGGACCCACAGCGTCGGCCGCGACCTGTGCTTCGGCACGCCGGACTCGTGGCTGGTGTGGCAGCTCACCGAGGGCGCCCACCACGTGTCGGACCTGTCCAACGCCGCGGTGTGGGGCCTGCTGCGCGGCGACGCCACCCACTTCGACGCCGCCGTCCTGGAGCGCCTGAACATCCCGGCGTCGATGCTGCCCCGCATCGTGGACTCCACCGGTGTGGTGGGCGAGGCCACGGCGTTGCCGGGCGCCCCACCCATCTGCGGCATCGCGGGCGACCAGCAGGCGTCACTGGTGGGCCAGGGCTGCGTCACCCCCGGCAGCGCCAAGATCACCTTCGGCACCGGCGGCATGCTGGACATGTGCCTGGGGCCGCAACGCCCCACGTTCGACCGGCGGGGCGGGGCCGGCACGTTCCCGATCGTCTGCTGGCGTCACGACGACCAGATGGTCTGGGGCCTGGAGGCCGTCATGCTGTCGGCCGGCACCAACGTGGAGTGGCTGCGGGACGACCTGGGCCTGATCGCCACCTCCGACGAGTCCGAGGCCGTGGCCGGGTCCGTGCCGGACACCGACGGGGTCGTGTACGTGCCCGCCCTCCTGGGCCTGGGCACGCCCCGCTGGGACTACGGCGCACGGGGCGCCCTGCTGGGCCTGACCCGGGGCTCGGGCCGGGCCCACGTGGTCCGGGCCGTGCTCGAGGGCGTGGCCGAGCGGGGCGCGGACCTGGTGGAGGCAGCCGAGGCCGATTCCGGCGTCACGCTGGAGGCGCTGCGGATCGACGGTGGCATGTCGGCCAACTCGGTGTTCGTCCAGCACCTGGCCGACGCCACCCAGAAGCCGGTCGAGGTCTCCCCCGTCAAGGAGGCCACCACGTTGGGGGCCGGGTTCCTGGCCGGGCTGGCCGTGGGCACGTGGGACGGCTGGAGCGACCTGGCCGCCACGTGGCGCCCCGTGGTGGCGGTGGAGCCCGGGGCGGCCACGGACCGGGACCGCTGGAAGGACGCGGTGGAGCGCGCCGCCAACTGGCACCCGGACCTGTCCGCCCTGGACTTCTGACCGGACCCCGCACGGCCGCCCGTCGAGGCGGGCGGGCCGAGCCCCCGGTTTCGGTGGCCCACGGCTGGGCCGAACGATTCATCGCTCTGGGGCGCTGGTCCCGTTGGGCTTCAGGGATTCCCGGGCCGTTCCGTAACCAAGGGCATGAACGACACGACCGCAACCAACCGCCCCGGACGGGCCTCCGGGAACCAGAACTCTGCCCGGATCCTGCGTCGGGCGCAGGGTGCGGCCATGGTCACGGAGCCCCGCCTGCAACTGGCCTTCGACGGGTCCACCGGTTCCTACCGGCTGGCGATGCTCTGACAGCTCTGATCGGCGACGGGCGGAGCGCGGCCGCCCGTCGCCGATCGGTTCTTCCCCCGGGACGGCGCCTCCCCGCCCGCCCCGTCCCGGGGGAACTGTTCCCAACCGGGGTCCCCGCCCCACCCAACCAACCCAAAACCAACAGGTGCTGCATCCATGTGATGGTCCGGTCGACCCCGTCGGCCGGATCGTCGCGTCCGGGGCGGCGGTCGGCGGGACGGGGCCGGAGCCGATGAGCCGCAGCCGCTCCGGGAGTGCGACACTGGTGGGGCTGGTGAGTCGGCCGGGTGACCGCGGCTCCGCAGGACCATCTGGGGTGGTCGGCGGGGTCGAGGAAGGTCGGGACTCCACAGGGCAGGGTGCTGGCGAGAGCCAGGTCGGGGAGACCTGACGGAACGGGCAACAGAGAACAGACCGCCGATGGCGGGGTCCTCCGGGACGTCGCACAGGCAAGGGTGAAACGGTGCGGTAAGAGCGCACCAGCGTCGGGGGTGACCCCGGCGGCTGGCAACCCCCACCCGGAGCAAGGCCGAGCAGAGGACACGGACGGCCCGTCCGCCCCGTCAGGGGCACTCCTCGGGTAGGCCGCAGAGATGGATGGTCACCGAACCGGACCCCCGCGAGGGACCGGGGAACAGAATCCCGCCTACAGGCCGGCTCACCAGCACACACCCCGAGCGCCACGGCCCGTGGCGAATCACAGGGCAGGGATGTCGGGAGGGGTGCGGCGGGGTCATTCGGCGGTCGCTGCCCCGGACCTCGGTCACGCACCCCCCGCCGGACATCGCCCCCACGGAGCTCGCGCTCCTGGGCCAGGCCGGCCCTGAAAGCGGCCCCCGTTTTCCAGGAGGGCCGATTTTCGCCTACAGACCCGCTGCGGATCGTCCTATCCCGAAGCGCGGGGCGCAGTCGCGACGAACTCTGCCTGGCTTGGGTCCGTCGGATGCCACGCTGTCCTCGCCGTGAGGTGCAGTGGCGTTCTCGCTGCGAACTGCAACTCGCACGCGTTTGTCGCTGCGCTGCGAGCGCAACGAAGCCGTTGCAGGGCGAAATGTGTATCGCTATATTGCCGTCTCGATGCACTGGTTCTGAGGGAGGGCAGTCAGACAATGGGATTCAATCTGGAGCGAGTCGCGCGTCGAGCCAACGAGCGAGTAAGCCGCCGCCAGGCGTTGGCTGCGCTTGGGGCAGGGGCAGGGGCAGCGGCGCTGGCTGCATGCGCACCGGACCCTGGGCCACCGCCGACAACCGTCGGTTGCACTGAGGGCCAGACGAACTGCAGCGGCACCTGTGTGGACACAGCTGCTGATGTCAACAACTGCGGGGCGTGCGGCACGGTGTGCGGAGCCGGTCAGACCTGCGTCAACGGCACCTGCACCGTCGTGTGCCCGGCCGGGCAGACGAACTGCAACGGCACCTGTGTGGACACAGCTGCTGATGTCAACAACTGCGGGGCGTGCGGCACGGTGTGCGGAGCCGGTCAGACCTGCGTCAACGGCACCTGCACCGTCGTGTGCCCGGCCGGGCAGACGAACTGCAACGGCACCTGCCGGAAGTCTGCAGACGGATCCGAACAACTGCGGGAGGTGCGGCACGACCTGCACCTACTTCAACGCGACCGGCATCTGTGTCTCCGGCCAGTGCCAGATCGGCACCTGCAACACTGGCTACGGCGACTGCGACCGTGTTTCCTGGTCAACGGGTGTGAGGTCAAGCCTGAGCAGCGACCCAGAGGAACTGCGGGGCATGTGGCAGGTCGATGCGCTGCGGGCGCAGACCTGCGTCGCCGGCCTGCTGCATGAACTGACGGGACGCGACTGTGGACAACGCCCTTCTCGTGGCCCGGCTCGTGTTGGCGGCGGTGTTCGCCGTGTCGGGCGTGGCCAAACTTCTCGACCTGACCGGAACCCGCACCGCGGTCCGGGATTTCGGGGTGCCCCAGCGGTTCGCCCGCCCCGCCAGTGTGCTCCTACCGGTGGTCGAGCTCGTGATCGCTGTCTGCCTGGTGCCCGTCGGTACCGCCTGGTGGGCCGCAGCTGCCGGTACCCTCCTCCTGCTCGGCTTCATCGCCGCCATCGTCCGGTTGATGGCGGCCGGAGAACGCCCCGACTGTCATTGCTTCGGCCAGCTCCACTCAGAGCCTGTCGGCTGGCGCACGCTCCTGCGCAACACCGTCCTCGTCGGGCTCGGTGCGTTCGTGGTGATCGCTGGACGACCCGAAGCCGGGGCGTCCTTGGTGCCCAATGACGCCCCCGTTGTGGCGGTGGTGGCTGTTATCGCCGCATTCGTGATGGCGATTGTCGTCGGCATCGAAGGCTTCGTGCTGTACCACCTGGTGGCCGGCCACGGTGGGGTGCTGGCCCGGCTCGACCAGCTGGAGCAGTCTGAGCGTGGGACCAGGTCCAATGTTGGTGACGTCCCCGAAGTGGGGCTTCCCATTGGCTCGATCGCGCCACCATTCAGCCTTCCTGGCCTCTTCGGTGAGGTCACGACCCTTGACGCACTGCGGGCGCCGGGGCGGCCTGTGATGCTGCTGTTCACGGACCCCGGATGTGGCCCGTGTCAGGCTCTCATGCCGGAAGTGGGTCGCTGGCAGGCCGATCTCGCCGGCGTGCTCACCATTGCGGTGGTGAGCCGCGGGACCCGCGAGGCCAACCTGGCCAAGACCAGCGAGCACCTCGTTTCCAATGTTCTGGTCCAGGAGGACGACGAGGTCGGCTCCGCCTACCGGTTCGTCGGGACCCCGTCCGCATTGGTCGTCGACGCCCAGGGACGAATCGACAGCCCGATGCACATCGGCGCCGAACCGATCCACGCTCTTGTCAGCCGTTACGCCCGAGAGGGTGGCCGAGGTGCCGACGGCGGCCGGAGCGGTGATCCCATCCCGGTCTACGCGGTCGAACCCTCCCTGGTTGGACGCTCGGCACCTGCGCTCGAGCTACCCGACCTCGATGGCACGACGGTCAGGCTCGACGATCACCGCGGCACCCCTGTGCTACTGCTCTTCTGGAACCCGGGCTGCGGCTTCTGCCAGCAGGTGCGAGACGATGTGGCCGAACGCGAGGCAGCACTCCGCGATGCTGGCGTCGACCTCCTCATCGTGTCCGCCGGCGGTGTCGAGGAGAACCGCGCTTTGGGCTTCACCTCGCCGGTGCTGTTGGAGGATGCCTTTCGGTCGGCCTCGACTTCGGCGCACGCGGCACCCCAACAATCGTCCGGGTCAACGGTGACGGCGTGATCGACTCCGAGCCCGCGGTCGGTGGACCTGCGGTCCTCGAGATCATCGATGACTCGCTCACCTCAGCCGACACTCGATAGGAACACCCTTCCGCCACTGCAGTGCAAGGCCGGTCTGACCGGCGGAAGGCTTCCCAGGGCACTGTGTCGGGGCGCTCCAGAAGGCCCTCTGTTCGGTCCGTCGCCACAGGGGGGTCGGCTGACGCACCGTACGAAGCGATCTGGAACTTCGGATGCAGTTGGCCCCGCCGCCGGCGACTTGGCTCGAAGGGAGCCCCGGCAGGTCTGTCCGTCAACACGAAGTGCTCCAACCATCACCGCTCGGCACCTGCCCATGTCCGGGTGCGCCCAGATCGGGCTGGTGCAATGCCTCCAGTCTCGACCACCGGGACCGGCCCACGGCGCCCGCGTGCCACCTGGCTCAGGCGAGGTCCATGAAGACCCGCACGCTGACCACGCCCAGCCAGGCAAGCGCAATGATCAAGGGAATTGCACGCCACGGGTAAAGACGCTGCACCACGCGGAGTCGGCGATTCGGGCGTCGTGTCCCGTCTAGGGTCGTCCGTCTGCTTGATCTGCGCGATCAGCGCCGGGATCTCAGAGCTCTCAAGACCGCGATCGGCGGTTCTGTCGCCAGCCATTTCTCGTCCCGCAGATTCCTGATCGCAAGTGCGTTTGCATAGAGACCCGCCCAGGAACTAAGTGCCGTGGCGATTCCCAGGGCCGCGAAGATGTAGACCAACGCCTCAACTCCGTCCCATGCGAAGGCGAGGGCTGCGAACAGAAACCCGTTGAGCGTGAACAACCAAGTGATCCGCTGGTCACGGAGGACATCTTCGTGCTGGATCATGGATCCAGCACCGCTTGCCGGTCCTCTCGTGTCGTCGGTACCGTCGTGCTGTCGTCGGTCAAAGCGCTGTCACCTCGGGTCCGATCGGGTGCTCATGACGGTCGACGCGAGACGGTTGCCGTGGTTACTGGGCCCGCCTCCGGTAGCGATCCTGGTAGCCGCGCCGGGACAGGCGGACTCAGGCCGAACCCCTGCTAGTGCTGTGATGTAGCCCTTCCCCTTCCGACGGTCCCGACGGGCTGGGACAACGTCGGCCCGAAGATGGTGACCAACGCGACGGAACCTCGAGTCGGCACCCCAACCGCACTCGGGTCGTGTCCAGGTTCCCAGCGCCGTCACGATGCAACGCGAACCTTGCGACCCCATCTGTCGGGTCGCACGCCGCGATCCTGAGCCGTTGAGCGAGCAACCCGCCAGGCGAACTTCAGTTGCACGTTGGGACCCCGGTGGAGGTGTGGAACTACTCCAACCGTACTGGTCCGACGGCTTCTCGGTGGCGGCCATCGGCGAAGGCGACTACGGGCTGCGACGCGCGTCGGACAAATCGGTGCTGCCGGTCTGGTTCCCGCCCGACCGACGTCCGTCCGTCCAACGGACCGACGCTTCCGCAGTGAGACCGGCCAATCCGCCAGCGGTCACTCCGATCGACGTTCGTCAGGGAACCAGAGTCGGGACTGCCGCTGCGGCCGGCCTTTCGGGAGGTTCGTACGCGACACAGCCGGAGTCCCAGCCGGACTCGGGCCGTGCCGGATGCCCACGGTGGTCGGCGCCCTTTCTGCCGGCCACTCCCGATTGCTGAACTACCTGTCGGCCACAGCACGGCGGTGCTGAAGGTTCCGTCGGTCGTCGGACACGTCGATACGCGGCGCCCGTTCGTCCCAGGAGTGGCGCTCGTCCGACACGCCCCAGGTGTCGTGGAACCGACTCTGCCGCCGGTTGAGCATCCGATGGCAAAGTCGAACGACTCGACCAACTCGTCACCGTCGGTCAGGGGGATACCGTGCGGGCTGCCGGACTTACACCAGCGAGTAGAGTTATCCACGTGACATGGCCCCAACCGACGCGGCGACGGTGATCGAGTTGCAGGTTCAGGCGCGGGCGCTCGGCGACCCGACCCGTCATGCCGTCTTCCAGTACCTCGTCGACGCGGACGCCCCCATCGGGGTGGCCGAGCTCACCAAGCACTTCGGACTGAACCACAACGCGATCCGCCAGCACCTCGCCAAACTGGTCGACGCCGAACTCGTCATCGAGTCGTCCGCGCCACCGTCGGGACGGGGCCGACCCCGCCTCGAGTACACCATCGACCCGACCACCGACAGCCGCTGGGGCGTCACCGGCCCGTACGAGCGGCTCTCGGTGCTGCTGACCGAGATGGTCCGCAGCGGCGACGGGCCCGTCGAAGTCGGTCGACGGGCCGGGCGGCGGCTTCGCCTCGCGGACTACAGCGAACAGGAACCGCTCGAGCGGTTCGTCGAGCAGATGCAGCGGCAGGGCTTCGAACCTGACGTTCGCAGGCGCGGCGACCGGTTCGACGTGACGCTCCAGAGCGTGCCCGTTCACCTCCGCGGTCCTCGTGGACCCGGACACCGTCTGCCAGCTCCACCTGGTCTCGCCCACGGGGTCGCAGCAGCGGTCGGCGACATCGAGGTGGACGAGCTCGTCCCAAAGGACCCCCGCCGCGCACACTGCCGGCTCCGCGGCCACGTCATCCCGGAGTAGCAGGCTGCGCTGCCGGCCTCCAATCGAAGCCGAAGATGCGCCTTGCCATGCCCGCCATCAATGTCCGGGCATGGGACTTTGCGTGTTCTGCTGTCGGTCCAGCCCAGCGGCTGTCCACGCAGCGGGACCACAACGAGTACCAGCGGTCGCAGTGCAGCGCCCGGATCGGCTCAAGTCCGTGGAGGTGTCGGTGCACGGCCATGACATGCCCGGCGGAGCAGTCGGTGTCGAGGAGGATCCGGCACCAGAGTCGACGAGCCTCGGGATGTGCGCTGCCCAATCGACCTCGGCGACCTCTCCGAAGACCGGCTCGAGGACCTCGTCGAAGACAACCTCCCGGTAGAACTCGACGACCAGGTCGTGCACGTCGGAGCGCGACACCAGATCGGCCGACGGCGCCACGATCCCCGGCAGCTCAGACATCGAGCGGGATCCCGACGAGCTGGTGGCTGTGCACCCGGGCGACGTTGTGTGCGAGCTCCAGCGCCCGCGACGCGTTCGGGCCCGCCCAGCCGCCCTCGACGGTCTCTCCGAACAGCTGCAGCCACCGCTCGAAGTGTGCAGGCGTGAACGGCGAGCGGGCACTCACCTCGGCATGGGCACGGAACGGGTTCCCTCGGTAGCCGTCGATCCCGAGCAGCGCCCGGCACCAGAATGCCGTGAGCTTCGGCAGGTGCTCACTCCAGTCGACCTGAGCAACGTCGTTGAACACGGTCCCAGCAGGTCGTCCTGAGCAACGTCCTGGTAGAAGTGGCGCACCATCTCCGAGATCTCGGCCCGCGAGTCGAGATCACCGGTGGGCGCCTCGGCCCCTGCACCTCGTCCCATCTCTGGACCTCCGGTCCCGACTGGCGTCACACCACACTGATGCGGACTTTATCTGTCGATGACTAGAGTATTTGGGCGCGGCGGTCGAGGGTAAGGGTCGTCGGTCACCGCGCCAGGCAAGGAGGCGTCCGATGGCTCCAGAGGACCGGTCCGACGAAGGCGGCGACCCGCCGTGCTGGGCGCACCTCGTGGACATGCACGACACTTCCCCGGATTCTCCCGCAGCGGCGGGTCCGGCGGAGCTCGCAGACCTGATGGCCAAGCTTGCCGACGCCGTCGTCGTCTGTGATCCGTCCGGAGCCATCACGTTCTGGAACGACGCAGCCACCCGCCTTCTCGGCTTCGCACCGGCGCCCGGCACGAGGCTCGATGTGATCATCCCGGAGCGGTACCGGGAACGGCACTGGCGCGGCTGGCAAAGGGTTGTGGCGACAGGGGCCACGCGCTGACGGCGACCGCCTGCTCCAGGTGCCGGCTCGCCACCACGACGGACACATGATCTCGTCGCGTTCACCGTCACCCTGCTGCACGCGCCCGACGACGGGCGCGAGTCAGGCGGTCGCGGCCGTCCTGCGCGACGACACGGAGAACTACCAGGTTCGCCGGCTGGTGAAGGAACTCGGACTCAGCCTGGAGCCACCGTCCCAGGCCGCAACCCGGTCCCCTGGGCAGCCGCGGTGAACGCACCGCCACGATCCGCGAGGGCTCGGTCCTTCGCCGGGCGTCGGGTTCTCAGCGGCCCGGTGTCGTTCCGGTTGTGTGTGGGAGAAGTGCAGCTGCCACCGCAGCGAGCGAGACGAGCATCGTCGAAAAGCGACGGATCTTCACGTCGGTACCTCCCCCTTGGTCGCCCACCTCGGCGGACGACCCCCTCGGAGGGAATCTAGGGAACCACCGACTCCAAGTCAACGAGTTCAAGGTGGCGGGCCGGCACCGAATTCGACGCTCGGCCTGTGTGCCAGGTCGACAGCGACGCCGTCGCTCCCGGCGTGGCTCCGGTCCCGCCGCCGTGTCACCCGTACGGGAGGGCGAACACCCTGGAGGGGACCCCATGAAGCGTTCACCGCTCGCAGCAGTCGTGCGAGCCGGGGTGCTGTGCCGGCGGCGATCTCAGGCTCAGCAGCACCGCCGGCCGCGATGCCCGAAGCCCGAAGGGCCCTCTGGTGGCGGGCTCGCAGGCATGTCAGGATCCTTCATAGACGAATCATCTGGGGAGGATCCATGGAGCGGACTCGGCATCGAAAGACGGACCCGTCCTTCTGGACACGACGGCTCCGATGGCTCGTCGCCCTCGGCCTCGTGATGGCAGCACCGATGGTCGCTCCCCATGACGCGCTGGCCGGGGGGTCCGGTCCGACGGGTCCCAGGGCCTGCCGGGTGGTGAACACGAGCGACGAAGACGTCCGGCTCCGATCTGCAGGCAGCGATCGACGCCGCAACAGCCGGCGACACCCTCCGGGTTCGGGGCGTGTGCGCCGGGAACTTCACGATCGGAAAGGACCTGACGCTGGTCGGTCCGGCGACGCTCAACGGTGAGACCTGCACCGATGAGTACTGCAGTCGTGGCATCGTGCTGTGGGTGGACCCGGGCGACGTCACGCTCAAGCGCATGCGCATCGTCAACGGATCGTCCACCTACACCGGTGGTGGGATCCAGAACTTCGGCAACCTGACCCTGAGCGGTGTGAACGTGTCGGGGAACCTGGCCGAGGACGGTGCCGGTGGGATCCACAACTTCGGCACCCTCACCATGAACGGCTCCTCCTCGGTCACCGACAACACGCTCGTCTACGTCGGGTCCGGTGGCGGGATCTGGAACGTCGGCACCCTCGTCATGAACGGCCGGTCGACGGTCTCCGGGAACTCGGCCCAGGAGGGCGGCGGGATCTTCAACGAGGGCACCATCGTCCTCAGGGACCGGTCGTCGGTCACGGCGAACACGGCTGAATCGGGCGGCGGGATCCTCGACCGGGGCACCACGGTCTTCTCGCCGAAGTGGCACGGGACGGTCTGTGGGAACGAACCGGACGACTGGCCCGGGTGCGAGTCGTCCCCGCCGCCCACCTCCTGAGCCGCGACACGGCCCGGCCGAATCCTGGGATTTCAGCCGGGCCGCATCTTGGTGGTTCACCCCACCTTGCATGTGATCACCACGGGGTCAACGTGGGACGCAACCGTCGCGTTGACACCGCCGCCACATTTCCTTGCTCGTCCCGGCCCCGGCCACCCGTGGGTGACCGGGGCCGTTCCGCGTCGGACCCCTGCGACGAACGAGGAGGGAAGGAGATTGCCGCCGGCGGGGGTTCCGACATCTCGGCACGAACGGCCCCGGCCACCCCAGTGGTCGAGGCCGTCGGCCCTGGACTGCCCTCCCCTCCGGGTCCAGCCTGTTGGCTCCGGACCCCGGCGGCAATGCGCCGTCTGGCGTATCGACACGGGATCGACGGGCGCCGACCCGAGCCCGGCCCCGAGTCCGACCCGAGGTTGTGCCGGTTGCTGTGCCAAGATGTCGGTCCCGGGTCCGACCCGGGACGGCACGGCATGCCGGTGAGCAGGGGGTTCGGGCGATGGGGCAGGGCACACGGAGTCGCGGACACGTCCGCACCGCGGTCATGGCAGCGGCAGTGGGCGGTCCTGGCGGCCATCGCGACGGCCTGCACACCGCCGTCGACCAACCCCGACGGTTCGATCCCGCAGAACGCTCCGCTGAGCGCCCACGGCCTGGCCCCGGAGGGTTCCGAGCTGTGGGCGGCGGACCTGCTGGGCGGCCAGCTGGTGCGCTTCGACCCCGCCACCGGGGTGATCTCCGAGCGCTACGGCGCCGCGGAGGGCCTGTGCCGACCCGACGACGTGGCCGTGCTGCCCGGTGGCGACCTGGCCGCCACCTGCCCCGGCCAGGGACTGGTCATCCGGGTCCACCGCGGCGGGACGGCCTCCGTGCTGGCCGCGGTCGGCACCGGCGTCAACCCCATCGTGGTCGACCCGTCCGGCACCTCGGTGCTGGTCGGCTTCACCTACGACGGCGACGACCGACTGCTGCGCGTGCCGCTCGACGGCGGCCCGGTCCAGGTGGTGGCCTCCGGTCTCCCGGCACTGGCCGGGTTCGGCTTCGGTCCCGACGGCAACCTGTACGTGCCGACCGGCGGACTGGACCCCACGCCGGGAGCGGGCGGCCTGGCCCGCATCGACACCGCCACGGGCACGTTCACCCCGATCCCACTCACCTTCCCCGGTGAGCCCGGCCGGACCGGCTTCGACATCGCCTCCGGCGCGGACGTCGGCCCCGATGGCACCGTCTACGTGGCCCAGGCGCTCAACGGCGCGGTCTACGCCGTGGACCCCGACACGGGAGTCACCACCCTGGTGGGGCCCTCGCCGGTGGGCGTGGCCGACAACATCGCCGCACTGGCCGACGGCCGGGTGCTGCTGTCGGGCCTCACCGGCGGCTCGGTCGGGGTCTTCTCCCCCTCCGGCGCCGGGTTCGACGTGGCGGTCCGCCCCATCGGCTTCTGAGCCTGCCGCCTCCCCCGCCCGCGGGTGCGAAGATGCACACGCAAGCACACGGAGGCGCTGACATGGACACCATCCTGATGACCGGGTTCCCGGGGTTCCTCGGCAGCCGCCTGCTGCCCGGGCTCCTGGAGCGGGCGCCGGGATCCCGCGCCGCCTGCGTGGTCCAGCCCAAGTTCGCCGGCGTGGCCCGGGCCCGGGTCCGTGAACTGGTCGCGGCCGACCCGTCGCTGGAGGGCCGCATCGACCTGGTGTCGGGCGACATCACCCGGGTCGGCCTGGGCCTGGACGACGCCGTGGCCCTGGCCGGCACCGTCACCGAGGTCTGGCACCTGGCCGCGGTGTACGACCTGTCCGTGCCCCGGGACCTGGCCATGCGGGTCAACGTGGAGGGCACGGCCAACGTGGTGCGCTTCGCCCAGGACTGCCCGGGCCTGCGCCGCCACCAGTACGTGAGCACCTGCTACGTCAGCGGCCGCCACTGCGGGCCGTTCCGGGAGACCGACCTGGACGTCGGGCAGTCCTTCAACAACTTCTACGAGGAGACCAAGTTCCTGGCCGAGGTGGAGGTGGCGGCGGCCCGGGCCGGGGGCCTGCCCACCTCGGTGTACCGGCCCGCCATCGTCGTCGGGGACTCCCGCACGGGGGCCACCCAGAAGTTCGACGGGCCCTACTTCCTCGCCCAGTGGCTGCTGCGCCAGCCCCACTGGGCCCTGGTGCCGGTGGTGGGCGACCCGACGATGGCGCGGTTCAACATGGTGCCGTCCGACTTCGTCATCGACGCCATCGAGCACCTCTCCGCACTGGACGGTTCGACCGGGCGCACCTACCAGCTGGCCGACCCCGCTCCCCTCACGGTGGACGCGCTCCTGGACGAGATGTGCCGGGCCACGGACCGGCGGGGCCTGCGGGTCCGCCTCCCCCGCCGGCTGACCGAATGGGCCCTCCGCCACGTCGGCCCGCTGGAGGACCTGGTCCGCATCCCGGCCGATGCCGTGCCGTACTTCGTGCACCCGACCCACTACGACACCGCTCGGACGACCGCCGACCTGGCCGGCAGCGGCATCACCTGCCCCCCGGTGCCCGACTACCTGCGGACCCTGGTGCGGTTCATGGCCGAGCACCGCGACGCCGACCTGGGCGTGATGGTCTGAGCCCCGACGGGTCCCCCGCCACGGCGGACCCACCGCCCCGCCCCGGCCCGGCACCCGCCAGCGCCTAGGGTCGGACCGGACATCCGATCGGCCGAGGAGGACTGACGTGTGCTTCTCCGCCGAGGCGGACCTGGTCATCGGCGTGGCGGTGGGCGTCGTCGGCGTGGACACGCTCCGCCACGTCACCGACCGTCGTGAGCTGCCGTTGGCCTCGCTCCCGCTCCTGTTCGCCGTGCACCAGCTGGACGAGGCGTTCGTCTGGTGGAGCCTGGACGGCACCGTGGGCGAACAGGTGGGCCGGGTGGCGGCCTACGTGTACCTCCTGATCGCGTTCGCCCTGCCGGTGGTGGTCCCGCTCGCGGTCCTGGCCATCGAGCCGGACCGCCGCCGCCGCCAGGTCATGGGCGGCCTGGTGGGAGTCGGTGCGGTGGTCTCCGCCGTGCTCGTCGCCGCCGTCATCCGTGGACCGCTCACGCTGGAGGAACACGGCCTGCACATCGCGTACAGCGTCGGCCTGGAGCGGGGTGGGCCGATCACCGCCGTGTACGTGCTCACGGTGTGCGGCGCCTTCCTGGCCTCCAGCCAACGCCGCATCGCCGTCTTCGGGGTGCTCAACCTGGTTGCGGTCTCGGTGCTGGCGCTGCTCACCGTCGACGGCGTGATCTCGTTGTGGTGCGCGTGGGCCGCGGTGACCAGTGTGCTGATCAACGTGCACCTGCGGACCTCGGACCGCCGGGACCTGGACCTCGCCCCCGCCCTGGTCTGAGCCAACGACGCCACCTCCGGCGGCTGCTGCTACCCTCGGCTCGCTGTAGTTGAACTGCGTTCGGGGGAAATCATGTCGCGTCGTCGTCTGTCCATGCTCGTGCTCGCCCTGGGGGGCGTCGCCATCGCCGGCGGGGCCTGCACCGCCACCACGCCGGGAGCTCCCACCACGACCTCGGGCCAGTGGCTCGCCGCCGGCTGCCTGGACGGTGCCGGCACCGACGGAGCCGTGGCCCCCGACCTGCTCTACAGCGGGATCGCCAACCGGCGGGGCAACGCCACCTTCTCGGCCACGGTGGCCAACGGTGTGTTCTCCATCTCCGGCGACGGGACCTGCTCCGGCCTGGCCGTGGGCGCCTTCACCATCGTGCGGGCCGCCAGCGCCACCGCGGCGGGCACCACCTGCGACTCGCTCGGCGCCGGCGCCACCGCCACGTCCATGACGGGCAGCGCCTGGACCGTTCCGGCCGACGCCTACGCCTGCAGCGAGACCATCACCCTCTGACCGACCCGTCGCCCGGGATGCACCTCCGGTCCATTCGGCAACCGGACCGGGCGTGTCCGTATGATGCGGCGCCAGTGACCGTCCCAGCCCGCGCCCGGCTCGCCGCGTCCCTCCTGGCGGGGGTGGCGCTGTGCACCGCGCTGTGGACCGGGTTGTGGCTGACCACGTCACCGGCCGGGGCCCAGGAGCCCCCCGCGACCACCGCAACGACCGTTGCGACCACTTCGACGGTGGCTCCGGCCGCTGGCCCCCGCATCGTCGCCACCCTCGGCGCCGGTGGCGAGGCGGTCGAGGGCGCCGTCGTCGTGGTGTCCAAGGACGGCACCGAGGTGGGCCGGGCCACCTCCGACGACCTGGGCAAGGTGGCCGTCCCGGTCCCCGGCGCCGGCCAGTACGAGGTGCGCCTGGACACGGGATCGCTCCCCGACGGCGTGGTGCTGGAGCCGGGCGCCCCCACCACCCTCAAGCCCGTGGTGCAGTCCCAGGGCGACCGGCCCGTGGTGTTCCGCCTGGCCGCCGCCGGCGCCGCGGTCGACGCCGGGCCCACCACCGTGGACCGCCTCTCCAGCCTGTTCGCCAGCGGACTGCGCTTCGGCCTGGTGATCGCCCTGGCCGCGGTGGGCCTGTCGCTCATCTTCGGCACCACCGGGCTGACCAACTTCGCCCACGGCGAGCTGGTCACCTTCGGGGCCATCGTCACCTGGTACCTCAACAGCGACAGCGGCGGCCTGGGCCTGCCCCTGTGGCTGGCCGCCCTGGGCGGCATCGCGGGGGCGGCGCTGTTCGGTGCCACGTTCGAGTTGGGCGTCTACCGTCCGCTGCGCCGCCGGGGCATGCCCGTGGTGTCCCAGATGGTGGTGTCCATCGGCCTGGCCTTCGCCTTCCGGTACCTGTTCAGCATCCTGTTCGGGGCCAACCCCCAGCAGTACTCCCAGTACGCGGCACAGGCACCGTCGGTGGACCTGGGGCCGGTGTCGTTGCGGCCCAAGGACCTGGTGGTGACCGTCATCGCCCTGGCCGGCCTGGTGGTGGTCGGCCTGTTCCTGCAGCGGGCCAGGCTGGGGACGGCCATCCGGGCCGTGTCGGACAACCGCGACCTGTCGGTGGCGTCGGGCATCGACGACAAGCGGGTGATCCTGATGGTCTGGGTCATGGCCGGCGCCATGGCCGGTCTGGCCGGGATCATGCTGGGCAGCACGGACACCGTGGCGTGGAACATGGGCCAGCGCGTGCTGCTGGTCATGTTCGCCGCGGTGGTGCTGGGAGGCCTGGGCACCACGTTCGGGGCCATGGTCGGCGGGCTGGTGGTGGGCATCGTCTCGGACGTGTCCACCTTCTGGCTGGACGCCGACCTGAAGATCGTGGTGGCACTGGCCACCCTGGTCATGGTGCTGCTGATCCGGCCCCAGGGCATCTTCGGCGTGAGGGCACGAACGGCATGATGCTGGCCGTGGACGTGGGGTCGGCCGTGGTGGACGGCCTGCGGGACGCCGTGGCGGTGCCCGCGTGCGTGTACGCGCTGGCGTCGATCGGGCTCAACCTGCAGTTCGGCTACGCCGGGCTGTTGAACTTCGGGTCGGTCGCCTCCGGACTGGTCGGGGCCTACGGTGCGGCCATCTCGGTGGACAACGGCCTGCCGCTGTGGCTGGGGGTGGTCATCGGCCTGGTGGCCGCCGCCCTGTTCGGGTTCCTCCTCGGGCTGCCGACCCTGCGGCTGCGGGCCGACTACCTGGCCATCGCCACCATCTCCGCGGCCGAGATCGTCCGGGTGGTGGTGAACTCGGCCCGGTTGCAGGACCTGACCGGGGGCCCGATCGGCATCACGGGGGTGGCGGACGACTTCTTCTCCGTCAACCCCATCCCGGCCGGCCGCTACGGCTGGGGGGCGTTCAGCTTCAACCAGAACACGCTGTGGACCATGTCGGTGGGCTGGACCCTGGTCGTGCTGTCGTGCCTGTTGGTCTGGGGCCTGGTCCGCAGCCCGTGGGGACGGCTGCTCAAGGCGGTCCGGGAGGACGAGGAGGCCACCCGGGCACTGGGCAAGAACGTGTTCAAGATGAAGCTGCAGGCCTTCGTGGTGGGCAGCGTCATCACCGCGGTGGGCGGCATCCTGTTCACCTTCGACGGCGGGTTCGTGAAGCCGGACTTCTTCGTGGCCCAGACCACGTTCAACTGGTACCTGGTGGTGATCCTCGGCGGCGTGGCCACCGTCTGGGGGCCACCGGTGGGTGCGATCATCTACTGGTTCGTGACCTCGCTGTTCAACAGCCTGCTCACCCAGGCCATCGGCAACGACGGCTGGTGGATCATCGACCCGACCGACACCGGCGCGGTGCGCTTCGTCGTGGTCGGCGTCGCCGTGGTGCTGTTGCTCGTGTTCAGACCCCAGGGGATCCTGGGCGACAAGCAGGAGGCGATGATCGGTGAGCGGTGACGTCATCCTCTCCGTCACCGGCGTCAACCGGTCCTTCGGTGGCGTCACGGCCGTCGACGTCGACCACCTGGACGTGGCCCGCTGCTCGGTGGTGGCGCTGATCGGCCCCAACGGGGCCGGCAAGACCACCTTCTTCAACGTCCTGACCGGCTTCGAGCGGGCCGACGGGGGCACGTGGCGCTTCGACGGGACCGACCTCCAGGGCAAGCAGGCCTACGCCATCGCCCGGGCCGGCATGGTGCGCACGTTCCAGACGGCGCGTGTGTTCCCCCGCCTCAGCGTCCTGGACAACGTCCGGCTGGCCGCCCAGGACCAGCGCGGCGAACACCTGCGCACCGCCCTGCTGCCGTGGCGGTGGCAACGCCAGGACGACGAGCTGGGCGAGCGGGCCACCGAACTGGTGCGCTGGGTCGGCCTCGGGGAGAAGCTCCACGACTACGCCGGGACGCTCTCGGGCGGCCAACGCAAGCTCCTGGAGCTGGCCCGGTCGGTGATGGCGGCACCGAAGCTGCTCATGCTGGACGAACCGATGGCCGGCGTGAACCCGGCCCTGCGCCAGGCCCTCCTGGAGAAGATCAGGGAGCTCCCGTCGGAGGGCATCACCGTGCTGTTCGTGGAGCACGACATGGACGTGGTGTCGGCCGTCTCCGACGTGGTGGTGTGCATGGCGGAAGGACAGGTGATCGCATCGGGCACGGCGGGTGAGGTGGCCGCCGACCAGCGGGTCGTGGAGGCCTACCTGGGTGGCTCCAGCGGCGACCTCCGCCAGATGGGCCCCGACGGCGGGGAGCTGTCGTGACCGGCTCGGCCACCGACGGGCCCGGGACGGGCGGCGACGGGCGAGCTGCTGGCCGTCCGGGACCTGGTGGCGGGCTACGTCCCGGGGGTGGACATCCTGCGGGGCGCCTCGGTCCGGGTCGACCGGGGCGAGATGGTGGCCATCATCGGGCCCAACGGTGCGGGCAAGTCCACCCTGGTCAAGGCCGTCTTCGGGCTGGTCCCGGTCCGGTCCGGCGCCATGGTCCTGGACGGCGCCGACATCGTCGGCGTCGCCGGCTTCGACCTGGTGGAGCGCGGGGTGGGCTACGTGCCCCAGGTCCGCAACGTGTTCGGCACCCTGAGCGTGGAGGAGAACCTCCGCATGGGGGTGTTCCTCCGGCCCGACCGCTTCGAGGCCCGCCGGGACGAGCTCTTCGAGCTGTTCCCGGTGCTGGAGTCCAGGCGGGGCCACCGCGCCGACTCCCTGTCGGGCGGGCAGCGCCAGATCCTGGCCATGGGCCGGGCGCTGATGATGGAGCCCATGCTCCTGCTGCTGGACGAGCCGTCGGCCGGCCTCTCCCCCGCCATGCAGGACGAGGTCTTCGCCATGATCGCCGCCATCAACGAGGCGGGCGTGTCCGTGCTCATCGTGGAGCAGAACGCCCACAAGGCGCTGCGCATCTGCCACCGCGGCTACGTGCTGGACGCCGGGGTGGACGCCTACACGGGACTCGGCACGGAGTTGCTGCACGACCCCAAGGTGGTCGAGCTGTACCTCGGCTCGCTCGTCCGGCCCCGCTGAGCCGCCCGACCCGGACGCGACAGGGCCCGGGGTCGCCCCCGGGCCCTGTCGGTCACTCCGTGGGCGGGATCAGCCGATGCTGATCTGGTCCACACCCTCGACGTTGGAATTGGTTCCGTCGGGGTTGTAGGCCCACACGTCGTAGACGCCGGTGCCGGGCTCCATGGTGTTCCACTTGTCGAAGGCGCTGGACGCACCGCGGTAGTGGATGGTCTTGCCCTCCTCCAGGAAGGCCTTGCAGGTGGCGAAGGTGTTGCAGTCGTTGTCACCCTCCAGGTTCTTGGCGAAGGCGGCCGAGATGTCCGCACCGGCGTCGCTCTTGGCCGCCTGGGCCGCCAGGGCGATCAGGTTGGTGCAGTCCCAGTAGTAGGAGGAGAAGATCGTGTCGATCCCGGTGGCGGCGAACTCCGCCGTGAACGGGCTCTCCACACCGGCGGGAGCGGCGGCCGGAGCCGTGCCCTTGATGCCGGCCACCTTGGACACGTCGGACGGGTCCACCGTCTCGGCGAAGCTGGAGCTCTGCATGCCGTCCGCGGTGTAGATCGGGATGTCGGCCGGACCGGCCCCCTTGCCGATCATCGTGTTGATGATCTTGGCACCGTCGTCGTTGAAGCCCAGCACGGCCACGGCCTCCGGCTTGGAGTCGATCGCCTTCTGGACGTCGGCGTCGAAGTTGGAGCCCTCCGGGTTGTAGAGCACCGTGGCGGTCACCGTGGCGCCGCCCTCCTCCAGGGCCTTGCCCAGCGACTCCGAGAAGCCCTTGCCGTAGTCGTCGTTGCGGGCGACGATCGCCACCTTGGTGTGGTTGTCGCCGCTGATCAGCGTGGCCAGGGCCGGACCCTGCAGGTCGTCACCGGGAGCGGTGCGGAAGAAGTAGCCGCCGCCGGTGCCGCTCAGGTTGGCCGCGGTGGTCGATCCGGAGCAGGCAGGCACCTGGTCGGTCTCGAACCCGTCGACCAGCTTGGAGGCCACGCCCGACGGCGCCGGACCCACGATGGCGTCGACCTTGTCGGTGTTGACGAGCTTGGCGTAGCTGGTCTGGGCCACGTTCGGGTTGGTGCCGTCGTCGGCGGGGATCACCTCGACGTTCTTGCCGTTCACGCCGCCGGCGTCGTTGATGGCCGTCACCGCCAGGTCGATCGGGGTCTGCAGCGACTGCACGATGGCGCTGAGGTCACCGCTCTGGGGCACCAACGTCCCCAGCTTGAGCGTGCCGTCCGACGTTGCCGCGGTCGGTGTTGGCCTCCGCGGTGGTCGTGGTCGAGTCGGAGCTCGTCTCGTCGTCGTCGCCACACGCACCGGCGACCAGCGCCAGTGCTGCCACGACGACGAAGAGACTCATCGTCAGCCTCTTGCGCATTGCAGGTACCCCCCTCGGGTCCGGTGTCATGCCCGGGCTTCGATGCCCGGGCCGAGGCGAACACTAGGTGGCGCACAGCTGAACGTGGGTGAAATAGCGCTGGCCTACGCTCCGTCGGTGGCAGACGACGGAGTTCGGACCTCCACGCCGGCCGCGTTGGCGACGGCCGTGGCCGCCGTCGTGCTGGCCGCCACCACTGCGTTGGCCCGACGGGCCGAACCCGCCGCGGCCGACCGTTCCCTCCTCCGGTGGCTCAACGACCCGCCGGCGGCCCTGGACGCGGTGTGGTCGGTGGCCGGTCCGCTGTTCCGGCCCGTGCCGCTGGCCGGCCTCGTCGTGGTGCTCACGGTGTGGGTCGTGGCCACCGCCGCGCCGACCCTGCGGTCCCGCGTCGTCCGCCACGGCCTGGCCGCGGCGGCCCTGGCCTGGGCGCTGGCCTGGGTCCTGAAGGCCTGGACCGACCGGCCCCGCCCGCCCGCGGTGCTGCCCGGCGTGCTCACCCACGCCTACCCGCGCGCGCCGGGCGGCTCGGCCTTCCCCTCGGCCCACACCGCGGTCGCGGTGGCGGTCGCCGTCGCCCTGTGGCCGTTGGTGGGCCGGGTCCAGCGGGTGGTCCTGGTCGTGGTCGCGGTGATGGTGGCGGTCGACCGCGTCTACATCGGCGCGCACTGGCCCCTCGACGTGCTCGGTGGCGTCGCCATCGGCGTGCTGGCCGCCGGCGTCATCCTGCTGGTGGCAGCCCGCCGGTCGTGGCCGGGTGCCCGGAGCGCCGACGGAGTCGGGTGAACGCCGCTCAGGCCACCCGGATCGGCGCTGTTGCCGCCGGGCCGGTAGGAGGCCAGGCGCTCCGCCCGCTTCCACACACCGCGGTAGTAGGCCCGCGTCTGCTCGCCCAGGTCCCGGGGTTCGCACACGACGGTTGCCCCTGCCCCCAGCGGGTTGGGGACCCCACCGATCTGCAGGACCCGGTCGTTGGACACGACGTAGCGGTCGCGGAGCTCCTCGCCCGGGGCCATGCGCAGGCGCAGCTTGGAGTCACGGCGCCGGATGGACCGGACGAAGCGCACCAGGTCATCCACCTCGTCGGAGTCCAGGCGGTCCGAGATCAGCACCCGACTGACCGACGTGTGCGCCGAGAGGTACTCCAGTTCGGCCCGGCGGCAGTAGGGGTCCACCACCATGGGCCGGTGCAGCGTGGCGATGCGGCCCACCACCCGGGCGAAGGCCAGGGGGTCGCTGGAACGCAGGTCCACGTCCAGCACCTCGAACATGGGGAGCAGGTCCCCGTGGATGCCCAGGGCGTCGATGACCCGACGGCCCAACTCGGTGGGCACCACGCTGTCGTCGCCCACCGGCTCGAGCAGGCCCCGGCGCAGCAGGGAGGCGATCGCTCCCTCCCGGTAATCGGTCTCGGCACCGGTCAGGCCCATGACCACGGCCAGTCCCGCGGGCTGACGGGACTCCGAGAGCCGACGCAGTTCCTTGCGGGTCGGTGCATGCCCCACCTCGTGCAGACGGACCGCCCACATCAGCAATCGGTGAGACTCCTCATCGAGCAGATCCATGGGGACCACGCTAGAGGCGTCGTGCCCGGAACCGGCAACTCCCCGGGAGTGACATTCACCCACTGTTCAGACACGCCCCATGGGCCGGATGACCCGCCGGACGGCCCGCCCGAGGGGGCCGTCCGGCCCGGCCGGCGTGGGTACGGAACTCCCAGCGCATGGGCCTGACCTTCGGTCGGCGTGGGCCGGGGACGAGGCCGCTGGGGCCGACGGACCGTTGCCGTGGGGCGCAGGTCCCGACGCACTCCAGCCCCCGGGGGAACCGGCCGTTGCAGTGGACATGAACGCACACCGCAGCACCTCCAGCCCCTCCAACTCCTCCATCGTGGCCAGGGCCCAGCGCCGGGCCCGCACCGCAGCGGTCCACCACGGCCCGTCGGTCGGGCTCAACTTCGACCCGGCCACCGGCACGTACCGCATCTCCATCAGCCAGACGATCTGATCCCCCGCAGGTGCCCGGTCTCGTTGAAGGACCGCAGCACCGGCACCGGGGCACCGACCCCGACCCGGGAGATGGACGCCGGATCCACGTGGGTCCGCCACCCCGTCCCGTCCCCCACCCCCAGGGCCCAGGCCACCGCCGCCTTCAGCGGCGAGACGTGCGTGACGACCACGACCGCGCCGCCCTCGGCCCTGACGGCCCACTCGGCACAGGCCGCAGCCACCCGCTCCCCCACCTGGCCGAGCGTCTCCCCGCCCGGAGGGCAGAAGTCCGGGTCCGTCCGCCACCGCCCCCACATCTCCGCCGGGACATCCGCGATGGGGGTGCCGTCGAGGGTGCCGTAGTCGAGCTCGACGAACCGTTCGTCCACCACCACCGGCAGGCCGAACGCCTCCGCGGTCTGGCGGGTACGCAGCAGCGGGCTGGAGACCACCGCGCCGATCTCCGGGTGGCCGGCCAGCACCGCCTCGGCCACGGCCCTGGCCTGGCGCCGGCCCACGTCGTCCAACGGCACGTCGAGGCGGCCCAGCAGCAGGCCCCGGGCGTTGGCCTCCGTCCGGCCGTGGCGGACCAGCACCAGCTCGCTCACGCGCGGATCCCTGCGCTCACGGCCGTCCCGTCCCGCCGCCCATCTGCACCCGGTCCAGCTGCCCCGTGCGCAGGAACAGGTCACGGCGGGCCGCGTCGTCCAGGCCGAAGCGGCGGTAGGCCCAGATCCCGACCGCCACCGCCACGGCCTCCATGGCCAGGGACCACACGCCGCGGCTGAGCTCCGGGGAGGACCCCGGCGAGAAGGAGCGGCTGAGGAACGGCCACCAGAACGTGTCGGTCCGGGTCCAGGCCAGGTCCAGCACCAGGTGGAAGTACATACCGATGGGCAGGCCCAGCCAGCGCCGCCGCACCAACCGCCGGTTCCGGGTCAGCAGCATCACCGCACCCAGCACCGCGGTCGGCGCCAGCAGGGTGTGCAGCGGCCCGGCCCCGAACGGGGTCTCCACCACCGGCAGCACGGCACCGAGCGCGACCAGCCGGTAGTCGATGGCGGGGCTCTGGAACACCGCCCAGGTGACCACCACGCTCATGACGGCGAACCAGATGAACATGGGGGCGACGAACGGACCGGTCCGGGCTCAGCGGACCAGCAGCCGGCCGCACTCCGGGCAGGTGACCACGGCGTCGGCCGGGGCGTGGCGGACGGCTTCCAGCTGGGCCGACGGGATCTCCAGGTGGCACCCCTCACAACGGGCCCCGACCAGCTTGGCCGCCCCGACACCACCCAGTGCGGTGCGCAGCGGCTCGTAGGCCGCCATGACGTCCTCCGGGACACCGGCCGCGGCACGCTCCCGCTCCGCCGCCGTCTCCTCCAACTCGGCGCCGATCTGCGCCTCCGCACCGGCGATGGCGGTGGTGAGCCGGTCCATCTCCGCCTGCTGGTCGGCCACCGCGGCCTCCAACGCCGACAGCTCGGCCTCCACCGGCTCGGCCTGCTCCATGACCTCGATGGCGCCGTCCTCCAGCTCCGACTGGCGGGCCTTCAGCAGGCGGTGGTCGGCCTGGAACGCCTCCAGCTCCTTGTGGGCGGTGACGGACCCGTCGTACAGCTTGCGGTCGATCTCCACCGCCTTGTCCTCCACCAGGGAGGCCTCGTCCTCCAGCGCCTTCTGGCGGCTCCGCAGGTCGTGCAGGGTGGAACGGACCTGGGCCGCCTGGGCCTCGGCCGCACCGCGCCGGGCCTGCGCCGCGACCAGGTCCTCACGCTCGGGCAGGGTGGCCCGTCGATGGCGGAGCTGGTCGGCCCGGGTGTCGAGCGCCTGCACGGCCAGGAGGTCATCAAGGGATCCCACGGGGACAGAACCTACCGCCCACGGTCGAGCGGCACGCCAGCGGTCGGCCCCCGGCACGGTTCCGGAAGGTTCAGGTGCCCCGCCGGGGCCTCCGATGCTCTTGCATGGGTCCATCCCGCCGCCGGGGGCCTCGTCCCCTGCGCCTCCCCACCGTCGTGTCGGCCGCCGCCCTGGCGGCCCTGCTCCTCCTGGCCGCCTGCGGCGGTTCCAGCGATCCGTCGGGCGGCACCGGCGGTGCGGCCGGACCCGGCGGCGACCGTGCCGGCGAGCAGGCCGTGGGCGACGAGGTCAGTGCCGGGGTCCCGTTCCAGGAGGACCCCTGGGAGCCGGCCGACGAGTACCAGCGACTGGCGGCCCAGGTCTCCGCCGACGGCGTGCTGGACGCCAAGTCCGCGCTGCAGTTGTTCGCCCTGCAGTACGGCGAGCTGCCCGGCGTGCCGGTTCCGGCCGGTGACCCCGGACCGGCGCAGTCCGGCACCTTCGCCGTCCGGGCCGTGCTGGCGAACTGGTCGGCACTCAACCCCGACACCCGCGACGCGGTCCGTCGGGTCCTCGAGCTCCCGGACGGCTACGACCCGGCCGCCCCGCTGCCGGCGGAGGCCCCGTCGTCCGACGACGGCAACGGCGGCCCGCGCCATCCGGCGGCCCGCAGGGACACCCCGACCGCGGCCTACCAGACGTCCCTGGACCAGGTCGCGCCCGCCCTGGAACGCCACCTGGGCCCCTTGGGCGCGACCGTGCGGCTGGAGACCAGCGACGCCGTCGAGCGCGAACCGACCACGGGCCAACAGGCCCTGGCCGACACGCTGCTGCTGAGCGACGGCATCTGCCGGATCCGCGTCTACCCCGCCGTCTTCCCGCCCCCGACCGGCCCGGCCGGGACCCTGGCCCATGAGCTGTTCCACTGCTACCAGCAACGCTGGAACGGCTCGCCGCTGGGGGCACGGGCGGGCTGGATCCAGGAGGGGACCGCCGAGTGGGTGACCTCCGCGGTCATGGCGGAGCTCGGGGGCGACACCGACCGGACGCTGCGGGCCTGGCTGATCGAGTACCACCTCACGCCCGGCCGGGCCCTGTTCGGCCGCACCTATGACGCATTCGGCTGGTTCGCCTTCCTGGCCGAGCGCACGGGCCCGTTGTGGGACCGGCTGCAGCCCGTGGTGCTGGCCGGCACCAACGAGGGGGCGTTCGCCGCAGCCACCGGGGGTGCCTCCGACGAGGCGTTCAACGCCGAGTGGGCCTCCAGCCAGGCCGGGCGGCGCCAATGGGGTGAGCTGTGGGCCCTGGACGGCCCCGGGGTACCCGTCCTGGGAGCGGTCGATCCGCCCTACCGCCCCCTCGGCAACGGCGAGACCTCCGGCGTGACCGCCGACGGGTACGCCACCGGCCTGCGCAGTGCCTCGCTGCAGGCCGACCTCACGCGGTTCAACGCCCTCACCCCCACCGTGGGCCACGTGCGCATCGGCTCGTCGGACCGGCTCCTGTCGGAGCTGACCGGGACGGCCTGGTGCACGGACCCGGACGGCGTGTGCACCTGTCCGCCGGGGACCCGGCGCGCCGGTGAGACCTTCCCGCCGCTCCCCGGCGGGAACACCGCGGTCGCCATCGGTGCCGGGTCCCAGCCCGCCAGCCTGACGATCCAGGGCATCTCGCTGGAGGAGGAGTGCGGAGGACGGGGGCGCTGTCCCGTCGGCAAGTTCAAGATGGACGCCGTCCCCACGGGTCAGCCCTTCCAGGTGGAGTCGGGCGGCACCGGCACCATCGTCACCGTCGACGAGTCCGGGCTGTTGACGATGGACTTCTCCGAGTACGTGCCCCTGGTGGCCGCCAGCACCCGGGACCCGGAGCTGAAGAGCTACATGAGCCCGGCCGGCTTCGTCACCGGCCAGGTGACGCTCCCCGCCGACGGGTCCCCGCCGGTCGACGTCCCGATCGAGAACCCTGACGGCTCGGGTCTGGCCGGGAGCGGCCGGGTGGTGGACCGCGGACAGGTGGTGCTCGAGATGACGGGGGCGGACATGCGGTCCGTGGCCCTGGCCGCGGGTGGCGCCTACGGGAACGCCCTGCTCAGCTGCCTCGACGACGACACGTTGACGGTGTCCGCGGGCGGGATCGTGCAGACCTACCGGCGGGTGCCCTGACGGGCTAGCCCCGGCCGGAACCCGAACTGGAACTGGAGTTGGAGGAGCTCGAGGAGCTGGAGCTGCCGGACTTCTTGGAGCTCTTGGACGACTTGGGCTGGGCCTTCCAGGGGTCCGGCACGGTGGCGGCCTTGGGGAGGCGGTCCGGGGCCTCGAAGCGCACCACCGGCATGCCGTCGTGGTACGGCGCCATGAACGCCTTCCACACCCGGGCCGCCGTGGCGCCGCCCTGCACCTTGCCGCCCTTCATGTTGGTGTTGGCCGCCGGGTTGCCGATCCACACCGCGGTGGAGACCTGCGGGGTGAAGCCGACGAACCAGACGTCGGTGTTCTTGCCGCCCTCCAGCTCCGTCGTGCCGGTCTTGCCCGCAGCGGGCCGGCCCTGGGGCAGCGCCCCTGCGGAGTAGGTGCCTCCGGTGACGACCTTCTGCATGGCGACCACGGCCTGGCGGGCCACGTCCACGGGCACGACCTGCTCGTTGGGCGGCGTGTACTCGAACAGGACCTTGCCGGAGCGGTCCTCCACCTTGGCCACGAAGTGGGCCGGGTTCCGGCGTCCGTCGTTGGCGATGGTGGCGTAGGCCAGGGCCATGTCGAGCGGCTTGACCAGGGCGTCGCAGCCGATGGTGAAGCAGGCCGGCTCCACCTGGCCCGGGTCCAGGCCGGCCTCGGTGATCCCCAGCTTCACCGCGGTGTCCTTGACCTTGTCGAAGCCCACCGCACCCTGCATGCGCATGAAGGCGCAGTTGTTGGACTGGGCCAGCGCCTTGCCCAGGTCCACCATGCCCTTGGTCGGGCAGTCCTGCGGATACTGACCCTTGGTCTTGACACCCCACTGCTTCTTCATGTTCTCCGGTGCGGGGGCGCCGGAGATGGTGCTGTTCACGCTGAAGCCCGAGTCCAGCGCGGCGACCAGGGTGAACACCTTGAACGACGAGCCGGAGGACCGGCCACCGATGGGCGCCGCGATCTCCACCGGGCCGCTGCCGGGGACGTCGGTCTCGCCCACGATGGCCCGCACCGCACCGGTGGAGGGCTCCACCGACGCCAGCGCCACCGCGGTCTCGGGGTTGGCGGCCTTCAGCGGGTTGGTGGCCGCGGCCGCCTCGGCCAGGGCCTGTGCCCGGGGGTCGATGGTGGAGGTGATGCGCAGGCCGCCGTTGAAGATCAGGTAGCGGCGGAGCTCCTCGGTGGGGGCCAGCCACTCGGCCTTGAGCAGCTCGTCACGGATCTTGCGCTCCAGGTAGCTGAGCGACTGCGAGGTGGTGGCCGCGGGCCGGCCGTAGGCCTGGGTGGGCAGGGGCGTGGCCGCGATGAAGGTGGCCTCGTCCTCGGTGAGCAGGTCCTGCTCCACCATCCGCTTGAGCACCACCCGGCGCCGCTCCGCCGCCACCTGCGGGTACTTGATGGGGTCGTAGCCGGTCGGGTTCCGCACCAGGGAGGTGAGGATGGCGGCCTCCGCGTAGTTGATCTCCGACGCGGGCTTGTTGAAGTAGGTCTCCGCCGCGGCCTGCACGCCGTAGGCGCCGCGACCCAGGTACACGGCATTGAGGTACTGCTCCAGGATCCGGTCCTTGCAGGACTTCTTGGGCACGCCCTCGCACAGCTGGTCCTCCAGCTGGATGGCGAGCGACGCCTCCTTGAGCTTGCGGGAGAAGCTGCGCTCGTTGCCGACCAGGGAGATCTTGACCAGCTGCTGGGTGATGGTGGAGCCACCCTGGGAGATCTGCCCCGCGTCGCTGTTGGCCCGCAGGGCACGGACGACGGACTTGGCGCTCACGCCGTCGTGCTCGTAGAAGTCGGCGTCCTCCACGGCCAGCACGGTCTGCTGCAGCTCGGGTGAGATCTGGTCCAGGGTGACGATCTCGCGGTTCTCGGAGCCGAACAGCTCCCCCACCGGCTGCCCGAAGCCGTCCACGATCTTGGACGACTCCGGCAGGTCGGGCAGGGCCAGCTTGGACAACGGCTTGAACGACGCCGCCTCCGGCAGCTTGCCCACCTCCGGGAAGAGGGCCATGCCCAGCACCGCGACCGCGACCACGCCGAAGGCCACGATGGCGGTGAAGCGCAGGAGCAGCTTGGTCGGTCGGCTCATTCGTGGGTCACTCGTGGCTGGGAGGGGGTCGCCCTGGGCCGCTGCCGCCGGGTCGTTGCACACGCTATCCGGCCCCGGCCATCGACCGGCACCACCGGGGGTCGTTGCGGCGGAGAGCACGCTCAGGTGGAGCAGCGGGAACGCTAGGTTTCCGCCGTCCCCACAAGGAGCACCGACATGGCCCATGACCGCCGCTTCCGCTTCGGCGTCCAGTTCAGCCAGCCCCTCCCCGGCACCACCTGGAGCCAGACCGCCCGACGGGTGGAGGAACTTGGCTACTCCACCCTGTTCGTGCCGGACCACTTCGGCGACCAGTTGGCGCCGATCGCGGCGCTGAGCGTGGCCGCCGAGGCCACCACCACCCTGAAGGTGGGCGCCCTGGTGTTCGACAACGACTACCGGCACCCGGTCACCCTGGCCACGGAGATGGCCACGCTGGACCTGTTGTCCTCGGGCCGGGTGGAGCTGGGCCTGGGCGCGGGGTGGATGGCCACCGACTACGAGCAGTCCGGCATCACCTACGACCCGCCCAAGGTGCGCGTCGACCGGTTCGAGGAGGGCCTGGCCGTCATCACCGGCCTGTTCGGCCCGGAGCCGGTCACCTTCGCCGGCGACCACTACACCATCACCGGGCTGAACGGCCTGCCCAAGCCCCACACCCCGGGCGGCCCGCCCATCCTGATCGGCGGCGGCGGCAAGCGGGTGCTGTCCATCGCGGCCCGCACCGCGGACATCGTCGGCGTGAACCCCAACCTCAAGGCCGGTGCCATCACCGCGGAGACGGCCCTGGACGCCATGGCCGGCGCCACCGACCAGAAGGTCGAGTGGGTCCGCCAGGCCGCCGGGGACCGCTTCGACGACCTGGAGCTCAACGTGCTGTCGTTCGCGGCATCGGTCACCGACGACACCGCCGGTTTCGCCGACTTCCTGGCCCAGCTGTTCGGCGCGCCGGCGGAGGAGGTGCTGGAGGCCCCCACCGTGGTGGCCGGCTCCGTGGCGGAGATCACCGACCGGCTGCAGGCCCGGCGGGACCGCTGGGGGTTCTCCTACTACGTGTTCCAGGCCGACGCGGCCGAGGCCATGGCCCCGGTCGTGGCCGAACTGACCGGGAACTAGGCCGGCGTGGCCCGGCGGCGTCGGGGAACGGGGGCGGGGCCGACCATCGCCCTGGCCGGGGCGGGTGCCATCGCCGCCGTGCACGCGCTGGCGGCGCGCGCCGCCGGCCTGGACGTGGTGGCGGTGGCGTCCGCCGGCGGCACCTCGGCCCGCCACCTGGCCGGCCAGGTGGACGCACGTCGGGTCTCACCGGATGCGCTGCCGGCCGGCGCCGACCTCCTGGTGGTCGCGACCCCACCCGACTCCCATGCCGCCCTGGCACTGCAGGGGATGGCGGCGGGTGCCCAGGTCCTGGTGGAGAAGCCGGTCGCGACCACGGTGGCGGGGGCCGACGCCCTGGTCCGGGCCGCGGCCGAACCCGGCGCACCCCTGGTCCGGGTGGCGGAGAACCTGCTGCACGCCCCGGCGTGGCGCACCGCCCTGGCCCGGCGGGCCACGATCGGCGCCCTGCGGCACCTGTCGGCCCGGACCATCCAGCCGCCGCCGACGTGGGGGCACTTCACCGGGCCGCTGGAGGCGGGCGGCGTGCTGTTCGACCTGGGGCCCCACCCGGTGGCACTGGTCCTGGCGCTGGCCGGCGAGGAGGCGGTGGGTGTGTCGGCCGGGCTGTCATCCACCCGGGACGACGGCGCCGATGACCGGGCCGAGGTCCGGGTCCGGTTCGCCTCGGGCCTGGTGGCGGAACTGGAGGTGGCGTGGACCGCGGAGGACCCCCACTGGGCGGTGCAGGCCGCGTCGGACACCGGCGTGGTGCGCCTGGAGCTGTTCCCCGAGGTGCTGGTGGAGGCCGACGGCGAGCCGGTCGGCATCGATGGGGCCGGGGCCGACGGCGCCGGTGCCGACGACGATGCGCTGGTCCGCTTCGGCTACGTGGACCAGCTGCTGGACGTGGCCGGGAGCCAGACCCTGGAACAGGCCCGCACCGTGCTGGAGGTCATCTGCGCCGCCTACGCGTCGGCCGGGACCGGCGGTGCGGAGGTGCCCCTCCCCAACGACCTGGACCGCACGCTCACCCCGATGCAGCTCTGGAGGGCTCCCCGCTGAACGTGTCGAAATCCGAACTTGTAGGAATCCGACGCCCCGGAGGCCGCACACCGACAAGTTGAGGCCGATCCCGGTCATGCGGGTCCCGGTCGCGCCGACTAGAAGTCCTCGTCGAAGGCGACCTCGCCGTCCACGGCGACCTGGTAGGCGGACACGGTCCGCTCGAAGAAGTTGGTCAGCTCCTGGACGTCCTGCAGCTCCATGAAGGCGAACGGGTTCTTGGAGCCGTACCGCTTGGGCAGGCCCAGGGTCATCAGGCGCTGGTCGGCGACGAACTGCAGGTACTCCCGCATGTCCGACAGGGACATGCCGGAGACGCCCTGGCTCAGCAGGTCCTCGGCGAAGCCGAACTCGCAGTCCACCGCCTCGTCGATCATCTCCGCCACCCGGGCGGCCAGCGTCGTCGTCGAACAGGTCGGGCTCCTCGCGGCGCACCTGGGCGATGACCTCGAAGGCGAAGGCCATGTGGCACGACTCGTCGCGGAACACCCAGTTGGTGCCGGCGGCCAGGCCGTTGAGCAGGCCCTTGGAGCGCAGGAAGTAGACGTAGGCGAACGCGCCGAAGAAGAACAGCCCCTCGATGCAGGCCGCGAAGCAGATGAGGTTGAGCAGGAACTGCCGGCGGTCCTCACGGGTGCGCAGCTCGTCGCAGGTCGTTGATCGAGTCGATCCACTTGAAGCAGAACTCGCGCCTTGGCCCGGATGGACGGGATGTTCTCGATCGCGGCGAAGGCCTCGGCCCGCTCGGTCGTGCGTCGGGGATGTAGGTGTCCAGCAGCGTCAGGTAGAACTGGACGTGCAGCGGCCTCCTCGTAGAGCTGGCGGCGACAGGTACATCCGCGCCCTCGGGCGCGTTGATGTGCTTGTAGAGGTTGAGCACCAGGTTGTTGGCCACGATCGAGTCGCCGGTGGCGAAGAACGCCACCAGGCGGTTGATCAGGTGCCGCTCGGCCGGGAGCAGCTTGCGCTGCAGGTCCACCAGGTCGTCGGAGAAGTCGATCTCCTCCACCGTCCAGGTGTTGCGGATGGCGTCGCGGTACATGTCGTAGAACTGCGGGTACCGCATCGGCCGCAGCGTCAGGTCGAAGCCGGGGTCGAGCAGGGCACCGGAACCGGGTGCGGGGGCGGTGAGGTCCACCACCCCGCCGGCCGGCTGGGGTGCGGGGAGGTTGGGGGACGGTTCTGCGAGGGCTGCGTTGTCCAAGGACATGGTGTGCGCGGTACTCCTGGGGCGGGGTGGGTGTGCGGGTGCTCTGGCGGGTGCGGTGGGGCCGGTCAGCTGCTCACTGGCAGGCCTCGCAGGTCTCGGGGTTCTCCAGCGAGCAGGCCACGGCCTCCTCGTCGGTGTACTGCTTGGGCTCCGGAGCCGGGGTCCCGCCACCACCGCCGTCGGGCGTGGTGGCGGCGGTCCCGCCGGTGGTGGTCTTGTCGATGCGGGTCGCCGGGCGCGACCGCAGGTAGTACGTGGTCTTCAGGCCGGACTTCCAGGCGTAGACGTACATCGAGCTGAGCTTGCCGATGGTCGGCGACTCCATGAACAGGTTCAGCGACTGGCTCTGGTCGATGTAGGCGCCGCGGGCGGCGCGCCATGTCGATCAGCGCCCGCATGGGCACCTCCCACGCGGTGCGGAAGATCTCCCGCACGTCGGCCGGGATCTGCGTCGATGTCCTGCACCGAGCCCTCGGCGCGCTTGATGGCGCTGATGACCGACTCGGTCCACAGGCCCCGGGCCTGCAGTTCCCGCACCAGGTAGGCGTTGACCTGGAGGAACTCGCCGGACAGCGTCTCGCGCTTGAACAGGTTGGACACCTGCGGCTCGATGCACTCGTAGCAGCCGGCGATGGAGGCGATGGTGGCCGTGGGCGCGATGGCGATCAGCAGCGAGTTGCGCAGGCCGCACCCGGGCGATGCGCTCCGCAGCGGCGTCCCAGCGGGCCGGGTCCGACGGGGTGACGCCCCACAGGTCGAACTGGAGCTCGCCCTTGGCGGCGCGGGTCTCGGCGAAGCCCGGGTGCGGGCCGGACCGCTCGGCCAGGTCGGCGGAGGCGACGAGCGCGTTGAAGTAGATCTCCTCGGAGATGCGGGTGGACAGGTCCCGGGCCTCGGCCGAGTCGAACGGCAGGCGCAGCTTGAAGAACACGTCCTGCAGGCCCATGAGCCCGAGGCCGACCGGGCGCCACTGGGCGTTGGAGCTCCCGGCCTCTTCGGTCGGGTAGAAGTTGATGTCGATCACCCGGTCCAGGAAGGGCACCGCCAGGCGGACCACCTCGGCCAGCCGGTCGAAGTCGAACCGCAGTGCGCCGGAGCCGTCGGGCCGCACCATGGCACCGAGGTTGATGCGAGCCCAGGTTGCAGACCGCGGTCTCCGACTGGTTGGTGACCTCCAGGATCTCGGTGCACAGGTTGGACAGGTGCACCACGTTGGGGGTCCCGTCCGAGGCGTGGCTGCCGGTCTGGTTGCACTTGGGGTTGGAGGCGTCCTTGAACGTCATCCAGCCGTTGCCGGTCTCCGCCAGCGTCGCATCATCCGGGCGTACAGCTCGCGGGCCGGGATCTGGCGCTCGTACAGGCCGTCGGTCTCCGCCTGCAGGTAGGCGGCGTCGAAGTCCTCGCCGTACAGGTCGATGCAGGTGCGGGACCTTCTTGGGGTCGAACAACGACCACTGCCAGTCCTGCTCGACCCGTCGCATGAACAGGTCGGGGATCCAGTTGGCCAGGTTCAGGTTGTGGGTGCGCCGCGCGTCGTCACCGGTGTTGTCCCGCAGCTCCAGGAACTCCTCGATGTCCGCGTGCCAGGTCTCCAGGTACACGCAGGCGGCGCCCTTGCGCCGGCCGCCCTGGTTGACCGCGGCGACCGACGAGTCGAGCGTCTTGCAGCCACGGCACGATGCCGTTGGACTGGCCGTTGGTGCCCCGGATCAGCGAACCGCGGGAACGGATGCGGCTGTAGGACAGGCCGATGCCGCCGGCGTACTTGGACAGCCGGGCCACGTCGCCGGTAGCGGTCGTAGATGGCGTCGAGGTCGTCCTCGCGGCGAGTCCAGCAGGTAGCAGCTGGACATCTGCGGGTGGCGTGGTGCCGGAGTTGAACAGCGTGGGCGAGCTGGGCAGGTAGTCCAGGCTGGAGATGAGCCGGTAGAACTCGATGGCCTCCTCCGGCGTGCGAGGACAGCCCGCAGGCCACGCGCAGCAGGAAGTACTGCGGGGTCTCGATGACCTGGCGGGTGACCGGGTGGCGCAGCAGGTAGCGGTCGTACACGGTGCGCAGGCCGAAGTACTCGAACAGCCAGTTGCGGTCCGCCAGCACGGCGTCGTTGAGCTTGCGGGCGTTGGTGGCGACCATCGCCGCGGTGTCGTCACCGATGATCCCCTGCACGTGGCCGGCCGCGACCGACTGGGAGAAGGAGTAGATGTCCTGGTTCCGGACCTCCTTGTCGATCACGGTGGCGAGCAGGCGGGCGGCCAGCCGGGAGTAGTCGGGCTCCTCGCGCGATGAGCGCCGCCGCGGTCCGGATGGAGAGGTCGTCCAGCTCCTCGGTGGTGGCGCCGTCGTACAGGCCGCAGATGGTGCGGGTGGCCACCCGCATCGGGTCGACGTCGTCCAGGCCCTCGGCGCAGCGGGCGACGGCCCGCACGATCTTGTTCAGGTCGACGGGCTCCAGGCTGCCGTCGCGCTTGCGGACCTGCATGGGTGAGCCGGTGGCGGTGTCCGACGGGTCGATCACGACCGGGTCGGGGTGCTCGCTCTGGTTGCCGACGACCTCGTCGCCGACGATCTGCACGGGACGAACGTCCTCCGAAAGTGCCACCTCACGACCCCCTCACTGCGTGTACGCCTTGAGTGCCGGGCCTGGGGAACCCCGCACGTGTGTCTCCGGTCACCTATCCGGCCGACATAGGGTGCGGTGGACACCAGATGTAGTGGCTGGACTTGCGCTGACCCCCAAGATCTGGGGACAGGGTCGTAATTACAGCCGGGTAACTACAGGGCTGTCAACGCTTTCAGACAACCTCGCTCCGCGTCACCACCACCACCACGCGCGGTGAGGTTCGCCCGGCATTGCGGCGCCCCGCGGGGGCTACGGTGGCGCCCCGTGGACCGTCCCCCCAGATCCGGCTCTCCCGGTGCGCCGCTGTGGGACCCCGACGCGGTGCCCGCCGCCACCGTCGTGGTGCTTCGGGACGGACCGGACGGCCCCGAGGTGCTCATGCTCAAGCGGGACCAGGGCCTGAGCTTCGCCGGGGGCATGTGGGTCTTCCCCGGCGGGCGGATCGATCCCGAGGACCATGCTGCCGAGGACCCTGCTGCCGAGGACCCTGCTGCCGAGGACCCTGCTGCCGAGGACCCTGCTGCCGAGGACCCTGACCCCCCACCCACCGCGACGGGCGAGGCCATGGAGGCGGCGGCCCGTCGGGCCGCGGTGCGGGAGGCGGCCGAGGAGGCCGGCATCGAGATCGACCCCGCCGCGCTGCGCCGGTGGTCGCACTGGACGCCCCCGCCACGCCAGGACAAGCGGTTCACCACGGCGTTCTTCGTGGCCCCCGCCGTGGACGACACCGCCGACATCGTGATCGACGACGGCGAGATCCGCGCCCACCGGTGGGTCCGGCCCGGCGACGCCATCGCCCTGCGCGACGCCGGCGACGTGAGCCTGGCCCCGCCCACGTACATCACCCTGGTGCAGCTGCTCCCCCACCGCAGCGTGGCCGAGGCGCTCGCCGCCGCGGACGGGGCCGAGGTGGAGCACTTCGCGACCCGGGTGGCGGTGGTCGGTGACTCGTGGATCGCGCTCTACCACGGCGACGTGGCCTACGAGCAGGCCGAGCCCGACCCCACCCTGGAGGGACCCCGCCACCGCCTGGTGATGGAGTCCACCTGGACCTACCTGCGGGAGGGCTGTTGAGCCACAACCTGACCCCACCCGAGAGCATCCTGTGCGTGGACTGCGGCGGGACCTGCCACCTGCTCAGCCGCCCGTTCGAGGACGAGGACGGCGGCGTCGGCTTCCAGGCCGGCGACATCGTGTCGTACCGGTGCTCGGACTGCCTCGACCGGTGGGACATCGAGCTGGAGGAAGGCGGCCCGGAGGACCCCGGGGCCCAGGGGTCCGCGGCACCGTAGAACCCCTTCGGGGGCGTCCTGACGCCGCCGCTACGCTGGACCGGTCATGACCGAGCCCGGCGAGCCCACCGACCAGCCCTATCCGAGCGTGCCGGCGCGCGCCGACCTGCCCACCCTGGAGCGGCGCCTGCTCGACCGCTGGGCCGACCAGCGCACCTTCGAGCGCTCGGTGGAGCAGCGCCCCGCCACCCTGGACGACGGCACCAACGGTGAGTTCGTGTTCTACGACGGGCCGCCGTTCGCCAACGGGCTCCCCCACTACGGCCACCTCCTCACCGGCTACGTCAAGGACGTGGTGCCCCGCTACCAGTCCATGCGGGGCAAGCGGGTGGACCGCCGCTTCGGCTGGGACTGCCACGGCCTGCCGGCCGAGATGATGGTCGAGCAGGAGCTCGGGGTGTCCGGCCGCGTGGCCATCACCGACTACGGCATCCAGCGCTTCAACGACCACTGCCGCACGTCGGTGCTGCGCTACACCGACGAGTGGGAGCGCTACGTCACCCGCCAGGCCCGGTGGGTGGACTTCTCGGACGACTACAAGACCATGGACCTGCCCTACATGGAGTCCGTGATCTGGGCCTTCAAGCAGCTGTGGGACCAGGGCCTGGTGTACGAGGCCTACCGGGTCATGCCCTACTCCTGGGGGGCGGAGACGCCGCTGTCCAACTTCGAGATCCGCCTGGACGACGCCACCCGCCCCCGCCAGGACCCGGCACTGACCGTTGCCTTCGAACTGGACCCGGCCCGGGCCGGGCGGGCCGGCGAGCTGCTGGGCGGTGGCCCCGCGGAGATCTGGGCCTGGACGACGACGCCCTGGACGCTGCCGTCCAACCTGGCCCTGGCCGTGGGGCCCGAGGTCAGCTACCTGGTGGTGGAGCCCACCACCGGAGTTCGGGCCGGACGGCGGGTGGTGCTGGGTGCCGGTGCGGCGGACCGCTACGCCCGGGAGCTGGGCGAGGATCACATCGTGGTGGGCACCCTCACCGGCGCGGACCTGGCCGGGCTGCACTACAAGCCGCTGTTCCCGTTCTTCACCGGCCACCGCAACAGCTTCGTGATCCTCTCGGACGACTTCGTCACCGACGAGGACGGCACCGGCATCGTCCACATGGCCCCCGGCTTCGGCGAGGACGACCAGCGGGTGTGCGAGGCCGCGGGCATCGTGCTGGTGTGCCCCGTGGACGACAGCGGGCGGTTCACCGCCGAGGTGCCCGACTACGAGGGCCAGAACGTCTTCGACGCCAACCCGGCCGTGATCGCGGACCTGAAGGAACGCCACGTCGTGGTGCGCCACGACACCTACGACCACAACTACCCGCACTGCTGGCGCACGGACACGCCCATCATCTACAAGGCCGTGTCGTCCTGGTACGTGGAGGTCACCGCCATCCGCGACCGGCTGGTGGAGCTCAACCAGGAGATCAACTGGATCCCGTCCCACGTCCGCGACGGGCAGTTCGGCAAGTGGCTGGAGGGGGCCCGGGACTGGTCGATCAGCCGCAACCGGTTCTGGGGATCGCCCATCCCGGTGTGGCGGTCGGACGACCCGGCCCATCCCCGGGTGGACGTCTACGGATCGCTCGACGAGATCGAACGGGACTTCGGGGTCCGCCCGGACGACCTGCACCGCCCCACCGTGGACGAGCTCGTCCGGCCCAACCCGGACGACCCCACCGGACGCTCCATGATGCGCCGCGTCCCGGAGGTGTTCGACTGCTGGTTCGAGTCGGGCTCCATGCCCTTCGCCCAGGTGCACTACCCCTTCGAGCAGAAGGAGTGGTTCGACACCCACGCCCCTGCGGACTTCATCGTGGAGTACATCGCCCAGACGCGCGGCTGGTTCTACACCATGCACGTGCTGAGCGGTGCCCTGTTCGACCGCCCCGCGTTCCGCAACGTGATCTGCCACGGCGTGGTGCTGGACCACGAGGGCCGCAAGCTGTCCAAGAAGCTGCGGAACTACCCCGACCCCGAGGAGGTGATGGACACCCTCGGCTCCGACGCCCTGCGCTGGTACCTGATGGCGTCGCCCATCCTGCGGGGCGGCGACCTGCGCATCGCCACCGACGCCTCGGAGATCAGCGAGGTCATCCGGCTGGTCATCAACCCGATCTGGAACGCCTATGCGTTCTTCACGCTGTACGCCAACGCCGACGGCTACACGGCGCGGGCCCGCACCGACGCCACGGGGACACTCGACCGCTACATCCTGGCCAAGACCCGTGAGCTGGTGGAGTCCAGCACCGAGCGCATGGACGCGTTCGACATCGCCGGCACCTGCGCCGATGTGGTCGCGTTCCTCGACGCGCTCAACAACTGGTACATCCGCCGTTCCCGGGAGCGCTTCTGGGCGCCGGGCTCCGACGCCGACGACGACTCCGCCCGGGACAAGGCCGACGCCTACGACACGCTCTTCACGGTGCTCACCACGCTGGTCCGGGTGGTGGCTCCACTGCTGCCGTTCCTGGCCGAGGAGATCCACCTGGGCCTGTGCGGGACCGGCGCGGCCGGCACGGACTCGGTGCACCTGCAGGACTGGCCCGCGGCCGACGCCCTGCCCCGTGACCACCAGCTGGTGGCGGACATCGACCGCATCCGCGAGGTGTGCTCCGCCGCACTCGGCCTGCGGGAGGACCATCGCCTGCGGGCCCGCCTCCCCCTCCAGCGCCTCACCGTCGCCGGCCACGACGTGGACCGGTTGGCGCCGCTCACCGGCCTGGTACGGGACGAGGTGAACGTCAAGGAGGTGGTCCTGACCCAGGACCTGGCTGCGGTCGGGACGTTCCAGCTGCGACCCAACGCGAGGGTGCTCGGGCCCCGACTGGGCAGGTCCGTCCAGGAGGTCATCCAGGCGGCCAAGGCGGGCGACTGGACCCAGCAGGACGACGGCACCGTCACCGTCGCGGGCCAGGTGCTGGCCGAGGGCGAGTTCGAGCTGGCCCTGGAGCCCCGGGAGGGCGCTGCCGCCACCCCGCTGCGGGGCAACGACGCCGTCGTGGAGCTGGACGTGACGTTGACGCCGGAACTGGAGGCCGAGGGCGCGGCCCGGGACGTGGTCCGCCTGATCCAGCAGGCTCGCAAGGACGCCGCGCTGTCGGTGACGGACCGTGTTGCCGTCACGCTGGTGCTGGGCCCCGAGGCCGCCGCTGCGGTGGAGGCCCACCGGGACTGGGTGGCGGAGCAGGTCCTGGCGGTGCGCATGGACGTCACCACCGGCGATGGCGGCACGCCCGAGGTGGACGTCGCCGTGGCCCCGCTGGACCGACCGACTCAGAAGTAGCCGGGCCCGGCGTTGCCGGACCGGCTGATGGCGGCCGCCTCGTCCTCGTCGCGGACCCCGGCCACCTCCAGCACCCGGCGGCCGTCGACCACGGCCAGGCTGGCCGAGGCGCTGCCGGCGGGCCGGAAGACCGACACCGTGGTGCGCGTGGGGTGCAGCGACTCCACCAGTGGGCGGCCGGGGCGGTCGACCACGACCAGGACCCGTCGCTCGGTCCGGGCCACCACGCACGCCATCCCCCGCGCCCAGCCCTGCACCACGTGGTCCACGTGCTCCCCGGGGGCCAGCGCTCCACCGAGCAGGGCGAAGGCCGCCGCACCGTCACGGACCGACTCGTGGGACAGCCTGCCGGCCGCGGCGGCCAGGCCGTTGTCCTCCGGCGCGTCGTGGCCACCGTCACCGCTGCCGGAACGGTCCGGGCCCGAACCGCCGCCACGGGTCGGACCGTCGGGACCACCCGACCCCCGGCCCGGGCCTCCCGATCCGGTGGTGGCACCGGACGCCGCTCCCGCGGCCGCGGCGCCGGGACCGAAGCGGAGCCCGCCCACCGGTCGGTCCCCGACCTGGCCCGGCTCGAAGGACACCCGGCTCTCCGGCGCGGCGGTGGTGGCCCACGCGGCCGGCACCTCGGACTCGGGGTCCGGCGCCATCCAGCCCTCGACCACACCGGGCGTCGCCTTGCCGCTGCGGTCCTTGCGACGGCGCGTGGTGTCCGACACCAGGCGGGTGACCCGGGGCTTGCGACGGGCCACGGGCGACGGGGAGGCCGCGAACGGCGTCCCGGCCGCGACCTCGGGCTCCGGGAGCACCACCTCGGGTTCGGGCGGGACCGTGGGCTCGTCGATGACCGAAGGCTCCGCGGCCACCGCCGCCGCCGGCTCCGGCTCCGGCTCCCGGACCACCGGCTCGGACTCCGGTGCGGGCACGAACGTCGGTTCCGGCTCCGACGCGGGTGGTGCGACAGGTGCCGGTTCCCCGAACGGCGCCGCCGCGGCAGCAGGCTCCACGGGAGGCGGAGCGAACAGCGGTGCCGGCTCCGGCTCCGACACGGGGGCCGCAGGCGCTGCGGGGGCAACGGGCTCGGCCGGCGCGGGTGCCGGCGCAGGCGTGTCGAACAGCGGTGTGCCGGGGGCGGGCACCGGTCCTGGCGGGGTGACCCCGGGCGCACCGGGAGCAGTGGTCGCTGCGCCGAACAGCGGTGCGGCCGGTCCGGCCCCGGCCGCGATCGGGACCACCGGCGGTGCCTCCTCCGGCGCCACCGATCCGAACAGCGGCTCGTCGGCCAACGGTTCGCCGAACAGCGGTGCCGCGGGAGCGGCCGCGACAGGAGCGGCGATGGGCGGGGTCGCGGCGGGCGCCGCCGTCGGGATCCCGAACAGGGCCCCGGACGCCGCCGGGGCCAGGGGCACCTCGGCCTCGGGTCGGACGACCGGGGCATCGGCATCCTGGTCGAAGAAGGACGGAGCGGAGGCGGCCGCGGACGTGACCGCTGCCGCCGCGACGGCGGCAGCCGCAACCGGCGCGACGGGAGGGGCCGCGACCGCAGCGACGGGGGCCGGGGACGGGACCGGCTCCGGCGCGCCGGGCACCGCGGCGGCCATGGCGGCCGGCAGCGGCGGCGGGAGGAGTGTCGTGCCGGCAACGGGCAGGACCGGGGCCGCCCCAGGGAGGGGGGTTCCGGCGGGGAGCTCCTCCATGTGGAACGCGGGCCGGCCGAGCCGGCGGATGCGCACGCGCTGGGTCCGGCGGGCCCGGATGCGCAACCCGCCCACGTCGGCGACCGCCTCCAGCGGGGGAACGGCCGCGGCCCACCGAGCCGGGATGATCGCGGCGACGATGCCCAGCGCGGCGGCGGCCACGCCGGTGAGGATCACGGATCCGACCGGGATCACGAAGGTGTCCAGTCCCAGCGACCCGAGCGCCCGCAGCGCCAGCCAGGCGCCGCTGATCCCCAGCACCAGGCCGACCGCGGTGCCGACCACCGCCAGCGAGATGCCCTCGAACAGGACCAGCCGCAGGACCTGGCGCCGCGAGGCGCCGGACGCCCGTAGCAGTCCGAACTCGCGCCGCCGCTCCCCCACCGACAGCAGCAGGGTGTTGACCACACCGACCAGGGCCTGCACCAGGGTGAAGAGCAGCATCCACTCGATGACCCGCTGGAAGCCGCGCAGCAGGTCCGACCTGGTGTCCACGAACTGGTCCGGTTCCAGCACGGCGGTGATCCCGTAGGAGGCGGCGAGCTCCTCGATCCCGGTACGCACCGCCGGGGTGTCCTCGCTCAGCGAGACCAGCCCCGCGATGTCGGTCGTGGCGGGCACCTGGCGGAGCAGGACCGACCGGTCGACCACGGCCTCGCCCAGGAGCACCGAGCCGGAGTCGTAGATGCCGGCCAGCCGGAGGTTCTCGGTGCCGCCGCTGGTGAACGTCACCGGCACCAGGTCCCCCACACCCACGCCCAGGTCACGGGCGGTGGCCTGGGACAGCAGCACCGACGAGTCGTCCACGGAGGCCGGCGGCTCGCCCACCCACACCGGCGACAGCACGTCGTAGAGCGCGCCGGTGTCGATCCCGGTGAGGCGGATGGGGGTGAACCCGACGTTGGCCCGGCCCACCTGCCAGCCGCTGGCGGACTCCACGCCGTCCTGGTTCCCGAGCTGCTCCAGCAGGTCGGCGGGCAGGCCACCCCGGGTGAAGGTCCCCGAGTCGACCACCAGGTCCGCGGTGACCAGCTGGTCCACCTCGCCGTCGATCGACGCCGTGAACGACGAGAGGAACACGGCGAGGCCGGACACCACCGCGGTGGCCAGGATGAGGGCCGCCGCCGTGGCGGCGGTCCGGGTGCGGTTGCGCACCACGTCGCGGGCCGCGATGCGTCGCAGGGCCCGCGGCCGCAACGGCACCAACCGGATGCCGGCGGACACCAGGCTGGACAGGACCACCGGGAGCAGGCCGATCACGGCGATGCCGGCGGCGACCAGTGCCCCGGCCAGGGCGGGCGAGGTGCCCACGTCCTCCCGCAGGAGGATGACCGCGGTCCCCGCGCCGGCCACCACCGCGACCGCGGCCACGGTGAGCAGGTTGCGGCGGAGCCGACCGGGGGGATCGACCTCGGCCTCGGTCACCGCCTCGATGGGAGCCACCCGGCAGGCCCGTGCCGCGGGGAACAGGGCGGCCACCAGGGTGGCGACGGTGCCGATGAGCACGGCCCAGCCGAGTGCGGACCACGACACGACCGAGCCCGACACCGGGACCGACGTGTTGAGCGCGCCCAACGCGGCTTCGATGAGCCGGCCCAGCAGGAGCCCCAGCGGTGCCCCGATCAACGACGCCAGCACGGCCAGCATCCCGGCCTCCACCAGAGCGGCCACCATCAGCTGGCGGGGTTTGGCCCCCACCAGTCGGAGCGACGCGAAGGTGCGTCGGCGCTCCCCGTACAACAGCGCCAGCGAGTTGGCGACCGTCACCATGCCCACCACCAGCGCCAGGCCGGCGAAGCCCAGGATGAGGCTGCGCACCAGGGTGAAGCTGCGGGTCAGGCCCTCCTGGCGATGGACCGCGGCGGTGGCACCGTCCACGACCTCGATGCCCGGCGGCAGGGTGCGTCGGATCGCACCCTCCACCTCGGCCGGGTCCGCGCCGTCGGCCAGACGGACGCCGACCGCGTTGTCGTCCAGGGCCCGGTCGAACAGCGCCCGGGCCTCCTCGGTGGTGAACAGGGCGAGGCTGGAGCCGGCGGGCAGCCCGCCGCCGTCGGAGCGCACCACACCGGTCACGGTGTAGTCGCCGACCTTGGAGCGTCCCGCGACCGCGATCGTGTCGCCGACCGCCACGCCGGCGCGCTCCGCCGATCGCTGGTCGATCACCACGTCCCCGGCCGAGGTGGGTGGGCCGCCGCTCTCGAACTCGAACGGGACCACGGCCTCGTCGTCGGGCCAGTTGGCGCCGAGCGGCTGCTCGGACAGGCCGGGCGCCACCAGGGGCGTGCCGTCGGAACCGATGAGCACGGCGACGTCCTCGATGCGGGGCGAGACGGCCTCCACCCCCGGGATGTCGTCCAGCCCCTGCCCCACGGTGATGGGCACCAGCCGGCGGACCTGCTCCAGCGGGGACTCGTAGGCGACGCCGCCCTCCACCACCAGGTCGGCCCGTTCCGAACCGGCCGACGCCAGTGCGTCCAGGCCCGCTGCGACCCGGTCCAGGAGCGTCAGGGCTCCGGCCAGGTACCCCACGCCCAGGGCGATCGCCACCGTGGCCAGGGCCAGGCGGCGTCGCTGGCGCACGAGGGCGGCGACGGTACGCCGCACACCACGGAAGGGCCGGCGCACACCGACGGAGGACATCGACGACACGCTACCGCCGCCAGGCGGCGCGGCCGGTGAGGAGGGCCCGGTGCACTTCCTGACGGTAACGACGTGGCCACCGTCGGTGATAGGGGCGGGCGCTGGGCAGATGTTCCCGAGAACCTCAGGCCGTGGCCGCTTCCACCACCAGGTCCACGTCGTCGGAGCACAGCACGCCCTCCAACCCGTTGCCGTCCACCACCAGCGCCCACCACGACCGCCCGCGGCCCAGCCGGCCCAGGACCTGGTCCACGGTCTCCGACGGATGCACCCGGGGCAGGCCCCACAGGGGTTCGCTGAGCGAACGCAACGGCACCACGCGGCGCTGGGCGGGCGGGATGCGCGAGACGGCGTCACGGGTGACGAGCGAGGACATGGCCCCCTGCTCGTCGATCACCGGCACCAGCACGGCCCGGGGGTCGTCGGTCAGGACCCGCTCCAGGTCCGCCACCGTGGCCGTGGGCAGCAGCGGTGGCGGCAGCCGACGACCGAACTCGCCCACGGGATGCGACATCAGCTCCGGCCGGGCCGCGGACACGGCCCACTCGGAGCGGGCGGCCACCAGGAGGAAGAGCCCCAGGGCGGCGACCCACACCCCGGACCACACCGCACCCCGCACCATCAGCACGACGGCACCGACGACCATCACCACGGCCAGGACCTGGCCGATGAGCGAGGCCTGCCGGGTGGCGGGGCGCTTGCGGCCCGAGCGGCGCCAGAGCATGGCGCGGAGCATGCGCCCGCCGTCCAGGGGGAACGCGGGCAACAGGTTGGACACGGCCAGCACCACGTTGATGGCGCTCAGCCACACCAGGAGGCCGAACAGCACCCGCGACCCGTCCCACCGGTCCACGCCCCAGGCACCCAGCCCCGCGGCCACGGCGATCAGGCCGCTCATGGCCGGGCCGGCGGCGGCGATGCGGAACTCGGCCCCGGGCTCGTCGGCGTCGCCGCCCAGCTTGGCCACCCCGCCGAACAACCACAGCGTGATCTCCAGCACCTCCACGCCGTTGCGCTGGGCGATGTAGCTGTGGCCGAGCTCGTGGCCGACGAGCGACCCGAGGAAGGCGAGGACGCCGATGACCCCGGCGAACCAGTAGGCGCTGCCGGGGTGACGGGGGGCCACGGTGGGCAACGACACCTCCGCCAGGCTGTACGCCAGGAGCACGCACACCACCAGCACACCCCAGTTGATGCCGATGGGGACGCCGAAGAGCCGGCCGATCCGGAGATGGGTGCGCACCCTGGCAGGGTACTGCCGGCCGGGTTGCCCCACGCCTCACGCCGCGGGTCGAATGGGGCCATGCACAGGGTGGAGTCCGAGGATGCCGCGTCGGCGGCCGGTCTGGTCGACCGCCGGGCCCGACTGCTGGCGGACGGCGCCGACCGCTCCGACCCCGCGCTGGCCGACGTGACGGCCCGGCTGCGAGACGTGCTGGCCGACGCCGACACGGTGGTCCGGGCGGTGGATCCCCACCGGGAGGCCGACCTGGTGGGCCGACTGGGCGGGGCGGAGCCGGTGCACCCGGTCCGTGACGGACGCGACCTGGCCGACCGCCTGGACGCCGACCGGCGGTTGTTCGTGCTGGAGCACCCGGTCCTGCCGGGTCGGCCCATGAACGTGGTGTGGGTGGCGCTGTGGCGGGGCGCGCCGGGCAGCATCGACGACATCCTGGACCCCGAGGCACCGGTGACCGACCCCGCCACCGTGGACACCGCGGTCTTCTACTCCATCTGGAACGCGGACCCGGGCCTGGCCGGGCTGGGTCGGGGCCGATCCCTGATCGAGGGCGCGGTCGACCTGCTCCGTGCAGAGCTGCCGCAGGTGTCGGTGTTCGTCACGCTGTCCCCCGTGCCGGGGTTGCGGGCCTGGGTGGAGGCCGGCGGGGCCGGAGACGTCGACGTGGAGGACCCGGGATCCCTCCTCCGGGCCGGCGCCACCTACCTGACGTCGCTCCGGGCCGACGGCCGCCCGCTCGACGCGGTGGCCCGGTTCCACGTGGGCAACGGCGCCAGGGTGTGGCGCGTGAATGCCGACGCGGACCGGTCCGCCCGGGGTGGGGCCCGGTCGTTCGGGGTGATGGTGAACTACCGCTACGAGCCGGAGGACCGCGCCGCCAACCGGGCGCAGTTGGCCTCGGGCACGGTGCCGGTGTCGCCCGGCGTGGCCGCGCTGCTGGGGTGACGGCCTCCCAGGAGGCGCCCTAGGCGGGCGGGAGCACGGCTCGGATGTCGTCCATGGTGGTGCGGGGGTTCACGACGCACAGACGCAGCACCGTCTCGCCCTGCCACCGGGTCGGCACCACGAAGCCCACCTGGTCCGCCAGCAGTCGGTGGCAGAACGCCCAGTAGTCCTGGTCGGTCCACCCGATGCGCCGGAACAGCACCACCGACAGCTCCGGCTCCATGACCAGCTCCAGGTGGTCCGAGCCGGCCACCAGGTCCGCCGCGGCCGCGGTCACGTCCAACGCGCCCTCCACCGCCTCCCGGTAGGCATCGGTCCCGTGGACCGCGACGGAGAACCAGAACGGCAGGCCCCGGGCCCGGCGGCTGAGGTGCGGGCCGTAGTCGCTGGGGTTCCAGTCGTCGCCCTCGGTGAGCGCCTCCAGGTAGGCGGCCCGCTGGGTGAAGGTGGCACGGGCCTCCTCGGGGTGCCGGTACAGGATGGCGGCGCAGTCGAAGGGGGCGAACAGCCACTTGTGGGGGTCGATGGTGAGCGAGTCGACCCGCTCGATCCCGTCGAACAGCGGCCTGGTCCGTGGCGAGCACAGCGCCCCACCCCCGTAGGCGGCGTCCACGTGGAACCACGCCCCGAGCGACGCAGCCAGGTCGGCCAGGCCGGCCAGGTCGTCCACTCCCCCGCTGTTGGTCAACCCGGCCGAGCCCACCACCGCCGCCACCCGGGGGGCGGTCGCCTCCAGGCGGTCCCGCGTGGCCGCGTCCATCTCGTCGGGTCGCAGCCGCCCCGCGTGGTCGGTGCCCACCTCGAACGGCTCCAGGTCGAGGAGGTCGAGCGCGGCCGCGATCGACGAGTGGGCGGCGTCGGACACCACCACCACGCCGGGCCGGTCGCCGGGGCCGGAACCCGTCGCCACCCGCCAGCGGTGCCGGGCCACGGCCAGCGCCGACAGGTTGGCCAGCGATCCACCGGACACGAAGGTGCCGCCCGCGCCCGCGGGCATGCCGGCCAGGTCGGCGAGCCACCGCAGGGCCTGGTTCTCGGCGTGCACGGCGCCGGCCCCCTCCATCCAGGAACCGCCGTAGATGTTGCTGGCGCCCACCACCAGGTCGAAGATCGTGGCGGCCTCGGTGGCCGCGCTGGGCACGAAGGCCAGGTACCGGGGATGGTCGATGGACACGCAGGCCGGCGCCAGCACGTGTTCGAACAGGTCCATGACCCGTTCGGCCCCCAGGCCCGCCTCGGTGATGGTCGGGCCCGTGGCGGCGACCAGTTCTGCGGCGCTTCGGGGCCCGTCCAGCGGTGGCGGGTCCATGGCCATGCGCGCCGCGGCGAAGGCGAAGACCAGTTCCTCCAGCCGACGGGCGTCGTCACCGTGGTGGTGCATGTCGGTGGCCGGGGTGGGGTCCATGGCCACCATCCTGCACCCCACCTCGTCCCGGCGTGGCTCACGGAGAGTGAACGATCCGACGCACCCGGAACCGACCCACCTATCGTGCGGCCCTGGGACCGGTCGGAGGACCGGCACGAAAGGAGGCCGAGATGATCGGCGCACTGATCCTCGGACTGGTCGCAGGGGCCGTGGCCCGGATGCTCATGCCCCACGACGTGTTCCGGCACATGAGCGGCCCCGCCTCGTGGGGCATCTCCATCATCCTGGGCCTGATCGGCGCCTTCGTCGGCTACCTGATCTTCACCAAGCTCCTGGGCATCGGCGATGACGACATCTTCGACCTCGGCGGCATCGTCGGCGCCATCATCGGCACCCTGATCGTGCTGCCCATCGCAGCGTTCGTGCTGCGACGGATGGGCAAGACACCGGCCTGACGGGTCGGGACGGCGGAGGTGGCACCTGCCGGCGGCAGGTAACGTCGCTCCCCGTGCCCAAGCGACTCGCCATCCTCTTCGGCGCCGTCGCCCTCGCGGTGGGGGCCGGCGCCGCCGCGCTCCTGCTCGGGATGCGGAGGAGGTCCCCGCGGGTGCTCACCACGGTCCGCCGGGTGAACCGTGCGGTGTTCAACCCCCGCCAGATGTCGTCCGCAGGGTCCCCGGGGGCCTACGCCTCCGTCATCCACCACCGGGGCCGGGCCTCGGGCACGAACTACGAGACCCCGGTCGCGGCGGTGCCCACCGGGGATGGGTTCGTGATCGCGCTCGTCTACGGCAGGAACACGGACTGGCTCCGCAACGTGCTCGCCGACGGGACGGCCACCATCGTCCACGAGGGAGACACCGTCGCCGTTCATCGGCCCGAGGTCATCCCCGTGGCGGAGGCAGCGGACCACTTCCCGGCCAAGGACCTCCGGAGCCTGCGCCTGTTCGGTGTCGACCAGTGCCTGCGGGTCCGGCGGGTCGACGCCGGGTAGACCGGCGTCAGCCGTCGGCGGGACAGCAGACCTCCAGCTCCATGCCGTCCGGGTCCCGGAAGAACAGCGACCACTCGTTCCCGAGCCGCTGGATCTCGCCGATCTCGGCCCCGGCGGCCACCAGGCGCTCCCCGACCGCCTCCAGGACGTCCAGGGACGGGACGGCGAGGGCGAAGTGGTCGATCGCGCCACGCCCGCCCTGCCTGCGCCGGTCGCCGATGATCTCCTCCGGGCCGACCTCGAAGGCGTTGAGGAACCCACCCCCGCCGAGGTCCAGGATGATCATCCGCGGGGTGGCCCTCCTCGGCCGCCATCTCGAAGGTGGCCTCGGCGCCGAAGGCGTCCTGGTAGAAGCGCACGAGGCGGTCGAGGTCCGGCGTCAGCGTGGCGACGTGGTTGAGGCCGCTGGTGATCTGCATGGGCCGATGCTAAGCCCGGCCGAAGGCCCGGTGGTCGTTCCCTCCTCAAACTTCTGGCACTGTCCCGGACACATCTCACGGCGGGCCGGTAGCATCCGCGGAGCCTTTGGGAAGGGGTGTCAGATGCCGGATGCGATCGTGATCGGGGCCGGGCCGACAGGACTGGCCACAGCGATGCTGTTGGCCCGGGACGGGGTCGGGGTGACCGTCCTGGAGCGGGACCCGGCCGGGATCCCCGACAGCCCGGAGAGCGCGTGGGACGACTGGGAACGGCGCAGCGTCGCCCAGTTCCGCCAGGTCCACTTCCTGCAGCCCACCGGGTACGCCATCCTCGCGGAGCGGCTGCCCGCCGTGGCCGAGGAGCTGCGCGCCGTCGGTGCCATCCAGGAGAACACCGTCGACCTGTTCGGTTCCGTGGTGCCGGGCCTCGCACGCCGGGAGGGCGACGAGGTGTACGACACCCTCACGACGGTGCGCCGGCCGGTGATCGAGCTGGCGTTCGCCCGGGCCGCGGCCGCCACCCCGGACGTCGACGTCCGGCGGGGCAGCGTGGTCACGGCCCTGGTCACCGGCCCATCGGCCCTCCCCGGCGTGCCGCACATCGTCGGCGTGCAGCTGGACACCGGCGACACCCTGCTGGCGGACCTGGTCGTGGACGCCAGCGGACGGCGCACCTCGGTCCCGCGGCTCCTGGCCGACGTGGGGGCGCGGGAACCCGAGGAGTCCGGTGTCGAGGCCGGCTTCACGTACAACACCCGCTTCTACCGGGGGGAGCATCCCGAGTACCGCGCCGACATGCTGACGCCGCTCGGCTCGATCTCCATGCTGACCCTCCGGGGCGACCGTGACACCTGGGGCGTGACGATCTACCACGCGCCGGACGACAAGCCGATGCGGTCCGTTCGGGATCCCGACGTGTTCGAGCGGGTCGTCCGTGCTCACCCGCTCCATGCCCACTGGGTCGACGGTGAGCCGATCACCGACGTCGCCTCCATGGTGAGCACGGCCAACAACCAGCGGGCCTTCGTGGTGGACGGCGTTCCGGCGGCGACGGGCATCGTCCCCGTCGGCGATGCGTGGGGGTACACGAACCCCTCCATCGGGCGGGGCATCACCCTGGGCCTGATGCATGCCGACGACGTCGTGTCGGCCGTCTCGGGCCGTCTCGACGACCCGGCCGGGATCCCGGCGGCGTGGCAGGAGGCGACCGACCTGCGGGCCGCCCCGTTCCACGAGGCCACGGTCGCCGTGGACCTGACCCGCGGGCCCGAGGTCGCAGCAGCGCGTGAGGGACTGCCGGTCCCCGAGTCCGACGACCCGGTGGTGCAGATCGGCCGGGCCCTGGACAGCGCCCGGCACTACGACGCGGACGTGTTCCGGGCCTGGGCGGAGATCGCGTCGATGCGAACCGATCCGCTGGAGGTCCTGGGCCGACCCGGGGTGATGGAGCGGGTGCTCGACGTCGCGGCCGCCAACGAGCGGTACCAGGCCCCCGGGCCCACCCGGGCCGCAGCTCCAGGCCCTGGTGGCCTGAGCGCGGCGACCGCGGTCGGCGTCTTCATCGTCCGTTCATCGTCCGGCGCGTCGCCCAACACGTTCCGCCGACACCATCACAGGACGTCCTGAACCGACCGTCCGGAGCCGAGCGATGTCCCTCCTGGAGGAGCAACCCGTCCTGCTGCTCTTCGTCGTCGTCGGCCTCGGGACCCTGATCGGCCGCGTCCGCATCCGGCTTCGCGCTCGGCCCCGCCGCGGTGCTCTTCGTGGGCCTGGCGGTCAGCGCCGTCGACCACGACCTCGTCCTGTCCCAGGACCTGCAGACGTTCGGCCTGGTGCTGTTCACCTACGTCGTCGGCCTCGCCTGCGGACCGGCGTTCGCGTCGAGCCTCCGCGGCCGGGGGCTGCGCTCGGTCGCAGCGGTCGCGGTGATGCTGTCCGCGTCGATGGCAGTGGTCGTGGCGCTGGGACGCCTCCTGGGGATCGGCGGACCCGGGACCGCCGGCCTGTTCGCCGGTGCGCTCACCAACACACCCGCCCTCGGCGCGGTCGTGTCGTCCTCGCCGGCCGGCGCCTCCTCGGCTGCGGTGGGCTACTCCCTGGCGTACCCGCTGGGCGTGGTCGGAGCCCTGGTGGCCGCCCACCTGGCCCTGCGGCGTGCCGGCACCCTCGAGGACACGACCGCTGCGCCGATCGTGGTGTGGACCGTCGAGGTGCGACGGTCCGGACTGCCGCGCCTCGGAGACCTCGCCGGCGACGGCGTGAACCTGACCCGCCTGTCGCGGCAACGGCGAGGTGCTGCTGGCACAGGACGAGCTCCTTCCGTTCGAAGGGGACCTGGTGACCGTGGTCGGCCCTGAGGACGACGTCGCGGTCTTCACCGAGACGGTCGGCAGCCGGAGCCCGCTCGACCTCCAGGCCGATCGCACCCGGTTCGACTTCCGCCGCATCGGCGTCTCCTCGCCGACCGTGATCGGATCCACCATCGCAGAGCTCCACCTGGCCGACCGGTTCACCGCCACCGCCACCAGGGTCCGCCGGGGCGACGTCGACATGCTCGCCACGGGCGACCTCGTCCTGGAGGCCGGCGACCGGGTCAGGTGCGTCGCGCCGATCGACCGGATGGGGGCGTTGAGCCGCTTCCTGGGCGACTCGGAACACTCACTGAGCGAGATCGACTTCGTCGCCGTTGCGGTCGGCATGGTGGCGGGGATGCTGCTCGGCGCCGTCACCCTTCCCGGCGGGCTGGCACTCGGGGCCGCCGGCGGCACCCTGGTCACCGGGCTCGCCCTCGGCGCGCTCGGCCGCGCCGGACCGATCCGGTTCTCGCTCGGCCACCAGGCCTCGCTGGGCCTGCGCCAGCTCGGGACCGTGCTCTTCCTCGCCGCGGTCGGGACCCGCTCCGGCGCAGCGTTCGCGGGGTCCGTGTTCAGCCTGGAGGGACTCCGTCTGGTCATCGCCGGTGGGGTCGTCACCGCGGTCGGGATGCTCGCCGTCAGCCTGGCCGCCCGCCGGCTCGTCCCGCTCGACGGGGTGGCGCTCGCCGGCGCGGTCGCCGGCGCACAGACACAACCGGCCGTGCTGGGCTTCGCGGAGACCCAGTCCGCCTACGACCGTCGGGTCGCCCTCGGCTACACGGCCCTGTACCCGGCCGCCATGGTCCTCAAGATCGTCGCAGCGCAGGCCATCGTGCACCTCGCCTAGACACCGGCGTCCGCCTGATGGGTCGACGTCGCCCTCCTTGCGCCTGCAAGTGCGGCGCTAGTGTGGCCCTGAGACGAAGTGCGGAGGTCGACCATGCCTGACCCGACACCCGACAAGGGGCGACTCCCTCCCCGCTGGTTCATGCGGCTCTTCTGGGCGGTGCATCGCCGTGTGTACCGCTGGACCGGCGGTCGGCTGGGGCTGTGGCGACCCAAGCCCGGCCGGTGGGGCACGGCGCGCCTGACCACGACCGGGCGGCGGACGGGGCGGGCCCGTCCGGTGATCGTGGGCTACTTCGAGGACGGACCCGACGTCGTCACCCTGGCCATGAACGGGTGGGGCGACGCCGAGCCGGCCTGGTGGCTCAACCTCCAGGCCCATCCCGAGGCCACCATCGACCTGGTCGACGGCACCCGCCCGGTGACCGGCCGGGCGGCGCAGGGCGAGGAGCGCGACCGCCTGTGGTCGCGCTGGCGCCAGATCGACAAGGACCTCGATGCCTTCGCGGCCCGACGGTCCATGGAGACCGCCGTCGTCGTCCTGGAGCCGCGGCCAGGGCCGTAGGTCTGGCGGCGCGACCTCAGGGCAGGACGATGGCCAGGAGTCGGTCCGCGTGCGCGTCCGCTCCCGTCCGTCCCGGCCCCGTGGAGATGCCGAGGGCCGCGTGCATCGGCTCGTTGGCGAAGTGCAGTGCGCCGTAGCTGGTGGTGAGCTCCCAGACCTCGGCCGTGGTCAGGTCGGCGCCGTGTCCCGAGGCCCGGACCCCGGTCCAGACGCCGTCCATCAGTTCATAGAGCGGCCGCAGGTGGGTGGCCACCAACCAGTCGAGCCGGGGAGACGGGGTGGTGGCCTCCAGGTTGATGATCCGGTTGAGCTCGGGGTGGTCCGCCGAGAAGTGGATGAACCGGCGCAGCGTCGTGGCCAGCGCGGCAGACAGGTCGTCGCCACCGTCGCCCGGCCCACTGCGGTCGTCGTCGGGCACGTCGATGGCCAACAGCGCGAAGAGCCGGGAGACCGTCTCCTGCCAGAGGTGCTCCTTGGAGGCGAAGTGGTAGTTGATCTGGGGCTGGTGCGCGCCGGCCCGCTCGGCGATGCGGCGGGTCGACGCCCCGTCGTAGCCGTGGGCCGCGAACTCGACGGCTGCCGCGTCCAGCAGGGCCGCGGCGATGTCCTCGGACGTGCGGCGGGTGCGCTGCCGAGGCGAACCGGACGTCGTCGTGCGCGCCATGCCGTACGAGACTACCCTTATTATCGTCCGATAATAAGGGGGTCCCACATGTTTCGGTTGGTGAACATCGCCGGGCGCGCCGCGCTCGACGTCGACGGTCGGTGGTTCGACCTGGCGCAGGTCTCCGGTGACGAAGGGCTGAGCGACCCGATGGCCGCCATCGCCCGCAGCGCGGAGCTGCACGACCTGATGGGCCGCTGCACGCCGGACCGGGCCGGCGGCAACGTGGCCGACACCGAGCTGGACGCTCCCGTCCCACGTCCCCGCCAGGTCTTCGCCATCGGCCTCAACTACGCCGACCACGCCGCGGAGAGCGGCATGGAGATGCCCCCGGCGCCCCTCACGTTCACCAAGTTCCCGAGCAGCCTGGCCGGGCCCACCGCGGACATCCCGCTGTCGGGCGACATGGTCGACTGGGAGGTGGAGATCGTCGTGGTCATCGGCCGACCGTGCGTCGACGTCGCCGCCGCCGACGCCTGGGACGCGGTGGCCGGGCTCACCCTGGGCCAGGACATCTCGGACCGCCTGGTCCAGCTGACCGGGTCGCCGCCGCAGTTCTCGCTGGGCAAGAGCTTCCCCGCGTACGCCCCCATCGGCCCGGCGCTGGTGTCCGTCGACGCCTTCACCGACCCGGACGACATCGGCCTCTGGTGCGACGTGTCCGGCGAGCGCATGCAGGAGTCGAGCTCGGCCAACCTCATCTTCTCCATCCCCACGCTCGTCGCCTACCTCTCGTCGATCTGCACGCTCGAACCCGGCGACCTGGTCTTCACCGGCACACCCGACGGCGTCGGCATGGCCTCGGGCCGCTTCCTCCGGGACGGCGACGTGGTCGTCTCCGGTGCCGACGTGATCGGCGAGCTGCACAACCGCTGCGTGCCCGGCTCCGGGCCGGTGGCGCTGTGAGCCTGCACCGCCTGCTCGGCCTCCACACCAGCGTGCCGGACCCGGACGGGCTCAGCCGCCTTCTACCGGGAGCTCGGCCTTGCCGGCGATGCCCGCAGCGGGTTCACCGGCACCGACGGCGGCGCGGCCGTGACGGTCGACGACGGCCCGTTCCGGCGACTCGCATCGGTGACCGTCGGCTGCCTCGACCAGACGGACCTCACGGCGATCGCCGCCCGCCTCCGCGGCGGGCGGCGCCGACGTGACGGTGGGCGACGATCGCCTGTCGGTGGTGGACGCCGCCACCCAGGTGCGCTTCGACGTGTGCATCGCCGAGCCGGCCCTGCCCCAGGTCGCCGCCCCGCTCGTCGTCCCCAACTCGCCCGGCGCGGTCGTGCGGGCCGACCGGCGCGCGCCGGCGGTGTTCGGCCGGCCCCGACCCCCACGTCGGCTCGGCCACCTGGTGATCGGGTCCCCGGACCTGGTGGCGACCGTCTCGCTGCTCACCGAGGGCCTGGGGTTCAGGGTGAGCGACACGATCGACGGCGTGATCGCGTTCCTCCGCTGCTCCACGGACCACCACAACCTGGCCGTGGTCTCGGCCCCGGTGCCGCAGCTGCAGCACTACTCCTGGGAGTGCGACGACATCGACCACGTCGGCCACACCGCCACGGCCCTCTACCGCAACGATCCGGAACGGCAGGTCTGGGGCATGGGCCGGCACTTCGCCGGGTCCAACTTCTACTGGTACCTCCGGGACCCGTCCGGCAGCTTCATCGAGCTGTACTCGGACCTGGACCAGATCCTCGATGACGAGGAGTGGGAGGCCACCGGCCGGACCGAGTTCACGTTCGACCACGTGGCCAACGCCTGGGGCCCGAACCTGCCGCTGGAGTTCATCGAGCCCGACGACCTGGACGCACTGCAGCAGGGGTGGGAGCAGTGGCGGCGGTGAGCGGGACCGAGGTCGACGCGGATCTGGTCGTCATCGGCTTCGGCCCGACGGGCGCCACGCTGGCCGGCCTCGCCGCCCGGCGCGGGCTGCGGGTCATGGTGCTGGAGCGCGACACCGAGATCTTCCCGCTCCCCCGGGCGGTGCAGTGCGACCACGAGGTCCTGCGCATCCTCCAGGACCTCGGCTGCGCCGATGAGGTGCTGGCCGGATCCATCACCAACGACGGGCTCAGCTTCCTGTCCGCGGACCGGGAGGTGCTGCTGTCCGCCACCGTCCCGGCCATGGCCCCCACCGGCTGGCCGACGTCGGTGTTCTTCCACCAACCGAGCTTCGAGCAGATCCTCCGCCGGACGGTGCGCAGGCTCGGCGCGGATGTCCGTGTCGGCCACGAGGTCACCGGCATCGACCAGGACGACGACGGCGTCACCGTGTCCACCGCCGGCGCCGGGCCGGTGCGGGCCCGCTACGTGGTCGGCTGCGACGGCGCCCGGTCCATGACCCGCAAGGTCATCGGCACCGACCTGCGCGACTCCGGCTTCGAGGAGCCCTGGCTGGTCGTCGACCTGTTCGTGGACGAGGACGCGCTCCGGACTGCCGACACGTTGCCTCCAGGTGTGCGACCCGGCCCGCCCCCACACGCTGGTGCCCATGCCGGGCCGCCGGTTCCGCTTCGAGTTCATGCTCCTCCCCGGCGAGTCGGCCGACGACGTCCAACGACCCGAGGTGATCGAGCGACTGGTGGGCATGTGGATCGACCCGGCGCAGGTGACGATCGAACGGGCCGCCGTCTACACGTTCCACGGGCTGGTGGCGACCCGGTGGCGTCACCGCAGGGTGTTCCTCGCCGGCGACGCCGCGCACCAGACACCACCGTTCCTCGGCCAGGGCATGTGTGCCGGCATGCGCGACGCCGCCAACCTGGCCTGGAAGCTCGCGGCCGCCACCGCCGGCTCCCCCGACGCCCTGCTGGACACCTACCAGCTGGAGCGCGAGCCCCACGCCCAGGCGGTCATCGACGTGGCGGTCGACTTCGGCCGGTTGATCTGCGTGCTCGACCCGGCTGCGGCCGAGGAGCGGAATGCCCGGATGCTGGCGGACCGTGCGTCGGCCACCGCGGCGGGCGCGGGCGACGGCGCGGCCCCGAACCTGATCCCGCCGCTCACCGCTGGTCCGGCCGTCGGCGCCGGTGGCGGCGACCTCAGCCGCCAGCCCCGGCTCGGCGGCGAGCGGCTCGACGACCTGGTCGGGACCGGCTTCCTGTTCTGCACCGCCGAGCCGCTCGACCCGCAGGGCGCCGCGGCCGCCTGGTGGCACGGGCACGGCGTGGTGCTGGACGCGTCGGCCCATCCGGAGCTCCGGCCGCTGCTGCACGGCGAGCCGGCGTGCGCCATCCGCCCCGACCGCTACGTCCTGACCCGGGGTGGGTCGACGAGGTCACCGCGTTCGCCCAGGCCGTGCTCGGCCGGTGACGACCGCGTCGGCACCCGGGGCCACCAGCCCGTCGCGCCCGGCCCCGATGCCGCCGATCGATGACCACCGAGGTCGTCCTCACCGGCACCGGCGTTCCGCACCCGCACCGGTCGGCGGCGAGGCGACGCGCTACGGTCCCGCCGTGGCGAAGGAGCCAACAGCGGGTCGCTGCCGGTCACCGCGGCGATGGGCCGCTCCCGCCGTCGCTGTGGTCGCCGCGGCGGCAATCGCCCTGGCGGGCTGCGCGTCCTCCGACGGCACCGACGATTCGGAGGCGAGCGGAATGACGGAGCGGACCACATCCTCGGTGCCCTCGGTGGCGTCCCCGCCGGCTGAGGTCACGCCGCCACCGGCGGAGGGCAACGGCGTCCACCTGCCGCAGCCTGCTGCCGCCCTCCCCGACGGGTTCGTGCAGGAGGAGTACTTCCTCACGGGAGCCGCCAGCAGCTTCGAGGCCGTCGACACACCCGACGACGGGTCCTGGTCAGCCAGACCCGGCCGGACCGCCGACTACCGGACGCGGGTGATCGTCCGACGCCCGGCGCGGGCGGAGGACTTCAGCGGGACCGTCCTGGTCGAATGGTTCAACGTCAGCGCACTCGAGGCCGCGCCGGACTGGGGCTACCTGTCCGGCGCCATCGGGCGGGAAGGACACGCCTACGTCGGCGTCAGCGCCCAGGCACAGGGCGTGGAAGGCGGCGACACCATCCTCGACGTCGAGGTCGACGAGACACAGGCGGCGCAGCCCGGTGCACCGGTCGACGCCAGCGGCCTCAAGCACATCGACCCGGCGCGTTACAGCACCCTCGTCCATCCCGGGGACGCCTACTCGTACGACATCTTCGGTCAGGCCGGTCGATCCGTCGTCGAGACCCCCGAACTGCTGCTCGGCGGCCTCGCGCCCGACCAGGTGATCGCCATGGGCGAGTCCCAGTCCGCGATGTTCCTGGCGACGCTCGTCAACGCGGTGCACCCGATCGCCCCCGCCTTCGACGGCTTCCTCATCCACAGCCGGGGCTCGCTGACGTCGTCGGTGGACGGCACCTTCGTCCGGAGCCGTCGGGGACGCACCCCGGCCGAGGTGCTCGAGCGGGGGGTGCGGATCAGGACCGACCTCGACGTCCCCGTCATGCTGGTCGAGACCGAGACGGACCTCACCCTGCTCGGCTACGTCCACGCCCGACAGCCCGACACGGACCTGGTCCGCACGTGGGAGGTCGCCGGGACGGCGCATGCCGACTCCGAGACGCTTCGGGCGGTCATCGGCGGACCCAGGGACCCACGCATCGGTCACCTGCTCGGGTGCGGGTCGGTCAATTCGGGACCCCACAAGGAGGTCGTGCGGGCAGCGCTGCACCACCTCGTGGGCTGGGTTGCGGGCGGCGACGCTCCCCCGCGGGCCGAGCGCATCTCGGTCTCGACCGAGGACGAGGCCACCATCGTCCGGGACGAACACGGCAACGCCATCGGCGGGGTCCGCAACCCCCTCGTGGACGTGCCGACCGCTGCGCTCAGCGGGGACCCCGCCGGTGATGGCACCATCGACGACCTCGCCGACGGCGCCGGGGACCTCTGCCTCCTGTTCGGACAGACCATCCCCTTCGACCAGGCAACCCTCGTGCGGCTGTACGGCGACCCCGACACCTACCTGGCGCGGTTCCGGGCATCCGCCGCCGATGCCGTCGCTGCCGGGTTCATGCTCCGGGCCGACGCGGACGACCTGCTCGCCGACGTCGAGGCCGACCGGGCCCGCTTCCCCTGAGCGCCACCCGACCCGGGCCGAGCTGCGTGCTCGGGACGCGACGGACCGACGCGGGGTGGTGCTCGCCACGTGACCTGCGTCGAATCGCTAGGGTCCGCCGGTGACGTTCGACACCGTACGGGTTGCAGCAGTCCAGGCGATGCCGGTGGTGCTCGACGCCGAGGCGACCGTCGACAAGGCGATCGACCTCCTCGACCGGGCGGCCGAGGCAGGAGCGACGTTCGCCGTCTTTCCGGAGTGCTTCATCTCGCTCTACCCCAGTGGGGCGTGGGCGGACCAGGCGACCTCGTGGTCCGACGAGTGCGGCGAGCTGTGGCAACGCATGTGGGAGTCGAGCGTCGACCTCGGTGGCCCGCTGGTCGAGCGCCTCGGCGCCGCGTGCGCGGAGCGGAACATGCACCTGGCGATCGGGGTGAACGAGCGGGAGGATCGCCGACCTGGTTCCCTCTACAACGCACTCCTGGTCATCGGCCCCAGCGGCCTCCTGCTGCACCACCGCAAGCTCATGCCGACGATGCACGAGCGACTGTTCCACGGCGTGGGGGCCGGAGACGACCTCCACGTGGCCGATGTTCCCGGCGTCGGCCGCGTCGGCGGCCTGATCTGCTGGGAGAACCGGATGCCGCTCGCCCGTTGGCACGTCTACAAGGCCGGACCGCAGATCTGGGTGGCGCCGACCGCCGACGACAGCGACGGTTGGATCGCATCGATGCGCCACATCGCGATCGAAGCCGGCGCGTTCGTCATCAGCGTTCCCCAGTACATCCCGGCCGCGGCGTTCCCGGCGGACTTCCCCCTGGCGCTCCCGACCGACACCGAGGTGTTCGGTCGCGGTGGGGCCTGCATCGTTGCCCCGTCCGGCGAGGTGATCGGCGGTCCGCTCTACGACGAGGAAGGCATCGTCACAGCTGACTGCGACCTCCGCGTCGCGCTGCACGCCAAGCGCTACTTCGACGTGGCGGGCCACTACGGCCGCGCCGACGTGCTCGAGGTGGATCGGCAGTCGTAAGGTCCGAGCGGTGCCGGCGACCGCGAGGGAGGGCCCGGTGGGATCTGCTCCGTTGAGCATCCAGGAGTCGCTGTACCCCGAGCTCACGTGCTTCGGGTGTGGGCACGCCAACCCGGACGGGTTCCATCTCCGCAGCTACCGGGACGGCGACCTCACCGTCGCCGAGTTCGATCCCCGCCCCGAACACGACAACGGGTTCGGCTTCCTCAACGGCGGGATCATCACCACCGTGCTCGACTGCCACGGAGCTGCGGTCGTCCTCTGGGAGGCCAACGAGCGGGGCTGGGAGCCCGACCCGGGCGCCCCCGCCGCGTTCATCACCGCCGGCTTCGAGGTCCGGTTCCTCCGCCCGACCCCGCTCGGTCCGACCGTCTCGCTCCGGGCCACGCCCGGTGACGTGTCCGAGTCATCGATCGTCGTCCACGCAGAGCTGGTCGTCGACGACAAGACCCGGGCGACGATGGCCGCCACCTGGCTCAGGTTCCACCCACGCTGACCATCAGGCGCCGCGGCCGTCCCTCTGCCGACTGATCAGATCTCGTCAGGTCGTTCAGTCGACTCCCTCGAGCCCGCGGAGGTGCAGTCGCGGCCGTTCATCGTCCGTCGCCGATGGTGCGCAGGACACGCCTGGCGACGGACCGGTCGACCGCTTGAACGGTGCCGGGCAGGAACCGCTGGAGGTACCAGAGGCCCTTCGCTCTGGTCGGGACGATGATCACGGCCTTGTTGCGAGCAACCCCTCGTAGCGCCGGGCCGGCGAAGCGGGCGGGGGCGATCGGCTTCTGTTTGATCAGTGCCATGAACTGGCGCCCGGTGAGCGTGCCGGGGGGTGGCATTGGCAGGTCGGCCGGTGGGGATGCGTCGAGGATCGGCGTGTCGATTGCTCCGGGGCAGAGCACGCTCACCTTCACTCCGTGTTGGCTCGCTTCGGGGCGGAGCGATGTGCTCAGGCCGACCACTCCATGTTTCGTCATGGCGTAGGCGGCGGTCATCGGCGTGGGCACCAGACCAGCCATTGACGCTGTGTTGACGATGTGCCCGTAGCCCTGGGCCACCATTCGCGGGTAGGTAGCGACGATGCCGTTCACCACGCCCCGGAGGTTCACGTCGATCACGCGGTCGAAGTACGAGCCGTCCATCAGGTGGGACTCGCCGCCTGTCGAGATGCCGGCGTTGTTGAACAACAAATCGATCCGACCGTGCTCGGCGACGACGTCGTCGATGGCCGCGATGAACGCCGGCCGATCCCGCACATCGAGTTCGACGTCACCGCCCACGAGATCCGCGGTGACCACCAGCGCACCGCAGCGAAGCAGCTCCGCTGCCATCGCAGCCCCAATTCCTGAACCTCCCCCGGTGATCACCACCACCTTTCCCTCGAACATGCATCCTCCCGGTGCCAGAGACCGCCCACGTGTGTGTGGGTCACCATTGGCTACCAGGCAGGTCCAGCGACGCCTCACCGGCCACGACATCTCGGCCGATGCCAAGCCGTACTGGATTCACCGCCACGGCCCGGTCTCGCCGGAACGCTGACGCACCCGACAGCGATCCCCCGTCGCACTCGCCGCGCCGCATGACAGACTCGAGGCGTGTCGACCCGCGAGGAGCTCCTGGAACACGCCCGGGACGCATACCGCCAGAGCCGGTGGGCCGCGGCTCGGTCCGCTCTGGAGGACGCGGATGCCGACCAGCCGCTCGGGGCCGAGGACCTCGAGCGCCTCGCCTGGTCATGCCGCTGGGAGAGCGATACCGGTGGGTTCCTGAACACCCTGGAACGGGCGGAGGTGGCGTTCACCGCCACCGGTGGGATGGCCGGCGCCGCACGGATGGCACTGGAGCAGGCCCGCCATCACGCCATGATGCTCGACGGCGCGGTGGCCCTCACCTGCTACGTCCGAGCCACCGAGTACCTGGCCGAGGCGCCGGAGTGCGCCGAACACGCACAGGCGCAGTGGTCGCTGGCCTTCACGCTGATGGCGGGTGGCGACCTAGCGGCGGCGAAGGCAGCGCTCCTCGACGCACGCTCGATCGCGCGACGGGTCAGCAGCCCGGGCATGGAGGCCATGGCGTTGCAGGGGCTGGCCCACGTGGCCGCCACCGCTGGTGAGGTGGACGAGGTGCTTCCGCTGCTCGACGAGGCGGCGGCGCTGGCCATGCGACCCGGGGTCGCCCCTGTCGACGCGGGCTACGTGTACTGCGCGGTGATCTCGGTCTGTCGGGCGCTCTGCGACTGGGGGCGGGCCACCGAGTGGACCAAGGTGTCGACCCGCTACTGCGAGCGCGAGTCGATCGCGGGGTACACGGGGTTGTGCCGGTTCCACCAGGGTGAGATCGACCGGCTCCACGGTCACCTGGCAGAGGCGGAACAGCGGGTCCTGCAAGCGTGCCAGGAGCTGCTGGGCATCAACCGATACAGCGCCGGCTGGGGCTACAGCGAGCTGGTCGAGATCCGGGTGCGTCGCGGCGACCTCGACGGTGCCGAGGAAGCACTCGCCGAGGCCATCGCTCTGGGCGACGACGGCCAGCCGGGGCGGGGCCGCCTGTTGTTGGCCCAGGGGGACGCCAGGGCAGCGGTCCAGAGCCTCAGCCGCTCGCTCACGGACCCTGGGTTCGTGGCACGGGAGCGCCGCGTCTTCCTCCTCCCCGTGTACGTCGCCGCCTGCGTGGCGGTCGGCGACGAGCACGCAGCGGCCGAGGGCGTGGCGGAGCTCGACGAGATGGCCCGACGGTTGGGCACGCGTGGACCGGCCGCCGCGGCTGCCGTCGCACGTGGGCGCCTGTCGCTCCATCGCGGCGACACGGAGTCGGCGATCGCTGCGCTGCGGGAGGGGGTCCGCATGTGGAGCGAGGTCGAGGCCCCGTACGAAGCCGCCGAGACGCGGGTGCTGCTCGCTCGGGCCCTGACCGGCGACGGAGACAGCGCAGGTGCACGACTCGAGCTCAAGGCCGCCGCCCGCCTCGTGGACGAGTTCGGCGTCGCCGTCGACCTGGACATCGCGCCGGCGAGACCCGCGGGGGCCCGCACCACCCGCACCTTCCTGTTCTCCGACATCGTCGAGTCGACGCGACTGTCCGAGGCGATGGGCGATGCCGCATGGGAGCCGCTGCTGCAGTGGCACGACCGCACCTTGAGAGCCGAGTTCGAGCGGTGGAACGGCGAGGAGATCAAGCACGGGGGCGACGGGTTCTTCGTCGCCTTCGGCGATGCCGACGACGGCATCGAGTGCGCTGTTTCGATCCAGCGCGCCCTCGCGCGCCACCGTGCCGAGCACGGCTTCGCTCCGAGCGTCCGCATCGGGCTCCACGTCGGCGAAGCGACCGCCCGCGATGCGGACTACTTCGGATCGGCGGTCACGCGGGCCGCCCGCGTCTCGGCCGCCGCCGGTGCCGGCGAGGTGCTCGCGAGCTGCGGCCGCCGTCGCCGCCTGCAGGCGAGGGGTCCCCGTGTCGATGGAGCGAACGCTCGAGCTCAAGGGCATCGCCGATCCCGTCATCGCCGTCCTGGTGAGATGGGACGATCCATCGGAGGTGTAGGGCGAGCGACCTCGGTCCCGCAGGGCCATGGCCCGTCCGAGGCGGCTGGGCCGTAGGCGACGGCGGCGCACCAGCGGCTGGGGCACGCATCTCGAAGCGCACCATGAGCATCTACCCGCTTGCCTCCACGACTTCCGGGGCGTCAACGGTGTGCCGATCCTCCAGAACCGACGAGACCTCGGTCCCGCAGGGCCATGGCCCGTCCGAGGCGGCTGGGCCCGTAGGCGACGGCGGCGCACCAGCGGCTGGGGCACGCATCTCGAAGCGCACCATGAACATCTACCCGCTTGCCTCCCACGACTTCCGGGGCGTCAACGGTGTGCCCGATCCTCCAGAACCGACGCGACCGTCGCGGCTTGAGCCGACGCTTTGTCTCATCCGTCGGAAGCGTTCCCCGTCGAGGCGGCGGCGACGTCGATCATCACGCGCACGGCGTCGTTGCGCGGCATCGCGCCGAGGTACGGGAAGCCGACGCGGACATCTGCTCCCGCGAGCCAGGTCGGGCCGTTGGCGAGATTCGCTATCGCGTCGGCGGCGACCGTCTCCGCCGGCGTTGCTCCGGGGACAGGCGACTCGATGCTGGGCAGCTGTCCGTGCTGGGCCATCATCCGGCGTTGCGCCGGGGTGTCAGTGAGGCCGAGTACGAGCCCGAGCACATCGACGCCCGACTCGTTCAGCTCGGCCCAGAGCGCTTCGGCCATCACCATGTCGAACGCCTTCGTGGCGCCGTAGGCGACGAGGTTCGGCGCACCGACAAGCCCGGCACCCGAGGAGAGCAGCACAATCCCTCCCCGACCACGTTCGACCATCGGTGCGGCGAAGTGGTGGCACAAACGCAGCGGCATCACGCAGTTGCGCTGCACCATCGACACTGCGGTCTCGATGGGCTCGGAGAGGAAGGGCCGAACATTCGGATCGGCACCGGCGCAGTAGATGAGGAGCCCGACGTCGATGTCGTCGGTCGCTGCATCAATGGACGTCATCGCGTCGTCGTCCGCGAGGTCGATCGCGACGACTCGAACGTCAACACCGAACGTCCCCCGCAGCTCACTGGCGACGTCGTCGAGCACAGCCTGACGTCGAGCCAACAAGACGACGTTCAGTCCCCGCTCGGCGATCTGCCGGGCGAACGCCGCGCCGACCCCCTCGGAAGCGCCCGCGATGACGGCCCACGGGCCGTAGCGCCCGACGAAGTCGATCACGTTCTTGTCGGTCACTGGAAAACCCCCTGTGTCATCGCCACCCCGTTGTGAGGAGATGGCTTCCCGACGATACGCGCCAGGGCTGCCGGCCCTCCGATGACCCGCAGCAACTCCCTGGCCAGATGACCTCGAGCGGAACCCAATCCCGAGAGACCTCCTAGCTGCTCGTCGCCGCGCCCGTGGCCCGGTGACTGCCCTTCATCCCGCGTAGTCGCTCCACATGACGACTCGATCACCGTCGTTCCGAAGGCGGGGTGTCACTCGCCGGCGTGACGATCGGTGCCCGCCATGGCTGGCGGGTGGCAGCCGTTACTCTGCGGGAATCCACCTACACGGGGGCACAGATGCGGGTGATGGTCGGCGACATCCAGGTTGAGTACGTTCTCAACGGTCCAGAGGACGGCACGCCGATCGTTCTCATCTCTGGGCTCTACCAGTCGCTGACCCTCTGGCCCTTGGAGTTCACGACGGCGCTTTCCGCCGCAGGGTTTCGCGTGCTCGACGTTCGACAATCGTGACGTTGGCCGGTCCTCGTACGAGACACGGCCCGCACCGGACGTCGCCGCAGTGCTTGGCGGCGACCTGTCGGGCGTGAACTACACGTTGTCCGACATGGCGGCCGACGTCGTGCAGCGGTCGGCCGGGAGCTCGGCACGGATCCGACCCACCAGGCCGCTGCTCGGCCAGGCCGGGCTACGCGGCGTGCCGACCGCGCAGACCTGGTGACCCTCGAGGGCATGGGCCATCAGCCCCAAGACCCGGCGCGGTGGCAGGCGATCGCCGAAGCAGTGATCGGCCACATCGACCGAAGCTAGCGGCCCTGGTTCAACAGCAGTCGTCCAGCAGACTCCTCAGCCGCTGCGGGCGTGCGCCTGTCCAATGGACTGGGTCACGGTTCAGCTCGCTCGAAGCGGTCGGCCGGCAGTTGCCCGTGCGTGGCTGGGCGTGATGCAACAAGCCGAAGAGGTTCACGTCCTGCCAAGGGCACTTCGGGGGTAGGGAATTCCCCAACCCCCTTCAGGGGTCGGACGCCGGGATCCAGCAGAGGTGCCCGTCGACGGGGAAGCCGGGATACCAGGCCGAGACCTGGGAGATGCCCCCGTACACGAACCCTCCCCACTCTGCGCACTTCAGGGTCGCCGCCTCGTAGCTGGGGGCACGGAGGATGAACTGGGGTCCCCAGACCTCGCCGGAACAGGTTCCGTCCCGCGAGTGGAAGACCACGGCGTTGCCCGGAGTGTCCTGCGGCCCGAGATAGCGGAGGTCGTACGGTGCGGGTTCGAAGCGCGGGTCGGTGAAGCACTCGCCCTCCGCTGCTTCCCACGCCGCGTCGGGATCCGGTGGCGGTGCGGGTGCACAGGATGCAGCGAGGACCATCGCTGCGAGGAACGCGGCGACGACGAACGGTCGAACCTTCATGGGCTCCCCTCCCCCGAGCAGGCCATCGGCCTCACCGGCGCGCTCATGGTAGGAGACGAGCTCCGCCGATGACGGCTGGAACTCCCGATCCGACGATCAGCAGCGCCGCGACCGTGCGTCAGGCACATCACCGACCGAGCTACCGTGTCCCGCCACTGACCGGGGCGTTCTTGGGGGACGGGAGTTGTGATGGGAGAGCAGGACTCGTCGGGCATCGCCGTCGTCACTGGTTCAAGCACGGGGATTGGTCGCGCGACGGTGCTGCGTCTCGCTCGCGACGGCCACCATGTGGTTGCCACGATGCGACAGCCCGATGGTTCCGACCTGACTGAGTTGGCAGCGTCCGAGAGCCTGTCGATCGAAACGGCAGCGCTCGACGTGGTGTCGGACGACTCGGTCGCTCAGCTGTTCAGCGACGTCATCGAACGTCATGGTCGGGTCGATGTGCTTGTGGCGAACGCCGGAATAGGCGGAAGTGGCGGACCCCTCGAGATGGCGTCGCTCGATGACCTGCGCGACGCGATGGAGACGAACTTCTTTGGCGCAGTCAGATGCGTCAAGGCCGTGCTGCCCTCGATGCGTGAACGCGGCTCGGGCTCGATCGTCGCGATGTCAAGCCAGGCCGGCCGGTTGGCACCGGCGACCATGCCGGCGTACGTCGCATCGAAGTGGGCCCTCGAAGGAGCAATGGAGTCGCTCGCGGCGTCCGTCGCTCCATTCGGCATCCGGGTCTCGATCATCGAACCCGGTGTCATCCTCACGCCGATCTTCGGCAAGGGTGACCTCGGCCCGCCGTCTCCGTACCAGCCTGCAACGGATGTGTTCCTGCAGACCCTCATGCATGACATCGAGCGGGGAAGCGACCCGTCGGTCGTGGCCGATTGCGTTTCACACGCGATCACCACCGATAGCCCTCAACTTCGGTATCCGACTGGCCAGGGCGCCGAACGAAACCTTCGGGTGCGAGCGTCCATGACCGACCAGGAATGCGTCGAACTCAATCGGCTCCCAGTCGCCGAACAGGTAGAACGCTCCGACGGAGAAAGGCTGAAGGTGACCCGTCACCGGGGCTGATCCTCACGAGCCCGAACGACGGCGCCGACACCCATCGTCTCGTCTCTCAAACCTCAACGACAACAAGTGGGCGCGGAGGGACTCGAACCCCCGACTCCCTGGATGTAAACCAGGTGCTCTGACCAGCTGAGCTACACGCCCGGAGCCGCCGATCGTACCGGGGGCATCCACCGCACGGCATGGTCCCGTGGGCCGAACGGCCCCGATCTGGCCCCCGGTGGCGACCATTGCTTGAGGCCCGTTCGGATTCTGCCGATCAGGGGGCATGGCGTCCCCAGCCCGCGCCCGGCCCACCTGGGTCATCCAGACCGCTGCCGTCGCGGCCCTGGTCTGGGGCGGCGCGTACCTGATCTGGCGCATCGGCTGGACGTGGCAGGGCACCAACCCCGTCCTCTACGGCGTGCTGTTGGCCGCAGAGCTGGTGGGCTTCACCAGCCTGTTCTTCTACGTGTTCCTGGCCTGGCGCACCCAGGCCCACGACGACGTCCCGGTGACCGTCGAGCGCGCCGTGGACGTGCTCGTGCCCACCTACGACGAGCCCGTCGCCGTACTGCGGGCCACGTTGCTGGGCTGTCGGGCCATCCGCCACCCGCACACCACCTGGTTGCTGGACGACGGCCGCCGACCCGAGATGCGCGAGCTGGCCGAGGAACTGGGCACCCGGTACGTCACCCGCCCGGACAACGCCCACGCCAAGGCCGGCAACATCAACCACGCCCTCCCCCTCCTGGACGGCGAGCTGGTGGCGGTCCTCGACGCCGACCACGTGCCGCTGCCGGAGTTCCTGGACGCCCTGGTGGGCCACTTCGACGACGACGACGTCGTCCTGGTCCAGGCGCCGCATGAGTTCTACAACCTCGATTCGGTCCAGCACGTGGAGGGCGAGGTCCACGAGCAGTCACTGTTCTTCCGCGTGGTGTGCCCGGCCAAGGACCGCAACAACAGCGTCTTCTGGTGCGGCTCGGGCACCGTGATCCGCCGGGAACCACTCCTGGCCATCGGCGGCGTGCAGACCACCACCATCGCCGAGGACTTCCACACCACCATCAAGCTGCACCAGCAGGGCTGGACCACCCGGTACGTGGACCGCACGCTGGTCCTGGGCCTGGCCCCGCACGACCTGAGCGCCTTCCTGCTCCAGCGCAGCCGCTGGGCCCGGGGCAACCTGCGGGTCTTCCTGACCCGGCAGAACCCGGTGTGGGCCCGTGGGCTGAGCCCGTCGCAGCGGCTCTCCTACCTGGGCTCGCTCTGGCACTACTTCGGTGGGCCCCAACGCCTGGCCCTGCTCAGTGTTCTCTGCATCACCCTGGTCACGGGGATCCTCCCCCTGCACGGTGAGCCGGTCCTGTTCCTGGTCCTGTGGGCACCGTGGGTGCTGCTGTCGCTGCTGGCCACCAAGCTCCTGGGCCGCGGCTACGTCGGGCCGGTCAGCGCCACCGCGTTCGGCTGGATGACCATGGGCATCTACAGCACCGCGGTGGTGAGCCTGTTGTTCCCCAGCTTCGGCCGGTTCCGGGTCACCCCCAAGGGCGGCGTGGACGAGGGCGGCCTGCGGGTGCTGGGCTTCCTCCGCCTGCTCACCTTCGGCACCGCGGCCCTCCTGGTGTCCACGCTGGCGCGGCTGCTCAGCACCGCGGGGTGGATCAGCCTGCCCGCCATGCCCCGCTTCGCCGTCGTCGCCACGCTGTGCATCGCGGCCTTCGAGCTGGCGGTCATCGTCCTGGTCCTGCGCCACCTGGCCCACCACCGCCAGCGCCGCACCGCCTACCGGTTCCCGGTGGACATCACCGCCCGCAGCGAGGACCACCTGTACCGGGTGGTGGACCTGAACCACCACGGCGCCGGCGTCCTGATCCCCGACCACCACGACGTGGGCGACCAGCTGGTGCTGACCCTGCGGGTTCCCGGACTGGACGGGACCGCACACCCCGTCACCGTGGCCGGTGTCATCAGGTCCATCGGACCCGCGGCCGACGGCTCCCGCCGGGCCGGCGTGGAGTTCACCCGCATCACCCGCGACGCGTCCTACCGGATCCTGGAGTTCTGCCACGTGCTGCATCCGGCGCAACTGGCCGCACGGCCCGGGGAGCGCGCACCGGAGCCGGCCCGGGTCCCGTCGATCGGCCCGGTACCCACGGTGCGTTCCGCCTGAGGCCGCCCGCCCCGGGCCGGGCCGCTACGTTCGCCGCATGCTCGACGGACTCCACGGCAAGGTCGCACTCGTCACCGGGGCGGCGCGCCCCCGGTCCATCGGGCGGGCCACCGCCCACCGGCTGGCGGCCGAGGGGGCCAAGGTGGCCTGCCTGGACATCGCCCGCCCCTACGACGGGTTCCCCGACTACGCGGTGGCCAGCGGCGACGACCTGGACGGCGTCGTCGCGGACCTGCTGGCCACCGGGGCGGAGGCCGTCGCGGTGCGGGCCGACGTCAGCGACGAGGCCCAGGTCCGTGCCGCGGTGGACCAGGTGGCCGACGCCCTGGGCCCCGTCCAGCTCCTGGCCAACGTGGCCGGCGGGTCGGGCGCCGGCATGGGGGCGGCCCCGCTGCTGGCCGTGAGCGAGGCCGAGTTCCGCCGGGTCCTGGACGTGAACCTGACCGGGACGTGGCTGGTGTCGCGGTCCTGTGCCGAGCAGATGATCGAGCACGGCGACGGCGGCCGCATCGTGAACGTGTCCTCACAGGCCGGCAAGCTGGGCTGGCCCATGCTCGGCGCCTACTCCGCGGCCAAGGCCGGCGTCATCGGCCTGACCCAGGTCATGGCCAAGGAGTGGGCCCCGTCGGGAATCACCGTCAACGCGGTGTGCCCGGGCACGGTGGACACCGACCTGCTCAACCCCGACGACCTGTTCGTGCAGCTCATGGACGCCAGCCAGCCCGGCGGGTTCAGCGGCTGGGTGGACCGGGAGATCCCCCTCGGCCGCCTGCAGCGTCCCGACGAGGTGGCCTCCGCCATCGCGTTCCTGCTGAGCGACGACGCGTCCTACATCACCGGCGAGGCCGTCAACGTGTCGGGTGGTCAGACGATGGCGTGAGCCCGGATCCGGCCAGGTCGATCCGGCCGTCGCGGGCCAGGGCCACCAGTGCCGTCGCCGTCTCCGGCTGCAGCTCGGGGAGCTCGGTGGGCATGAACCAGGCCACGGACAGGATCTCCGGCGAGCTGGGCCGCACGTCGTCCAACGGCGCGCCGGGCACCGGTCGGGCCAGGAACACCACGTCGACCCGGCGGGGAGCGGGCTCCACCACCACCGCGGGCTCCCCCACCACCTCGATGGCCAGGTTCACCTCCTCCATGGTCTCGCGCACGGCGGCGGCGTCGGGCCGTTCGCCCCGCTTGGCCAGACCCCCCGGCGTGCCCCACCGGTCCCAGTAGCTGTGCCGGGCCAGGAGGATCGCCCCGTCCCGGCGGCGGACGATGCAGATGGCGCCGACGGTGTACTTGGGGGACCCGGTGCGCACCAGCACGCGCCGCAGCCCCCGGGGGAGGATGCGGAAGATCCGCAGGAACACGAGGTAGGCCCGGTCCAGCACGCCTGCAGCCTACGGGGACGCCGGCCGATCGGGCCGGGCGGGTTTCCCGGCCGGAAGCGCGGCCCGGGCCGCGAGCACGGCCCCGAACAGCTCCTCGGTCCCGGCCGACACCGGGGTGCGTCGGGCGGCGTGGTCCAGCTCCACCAGCGGCCGGCCCCGTGCGTCGGCCACGTGGCCGCCCGCCTCGGTGATCAGCAGGGCACCGCCCAGGTAGTCCCACGGGCCCAGCGCGTCGACGGTGCAGTCCATGGTGGCGTCCACCGAGCCGTCCGACACGGCGCACAGGTCCAGCGCGGTGGCCCCCAGCGCCCGGTACTGGCGCCACCCGACGTGGCGGCCCGCGTACCCGTTGAGCACCACCAGGGCCCGGGACAGCTCCGTCACCGGAGACACCCGCACCGGCTGGCCGTCCCGCCGCGCCCCACCACCGCGGACGGCCTCGTAGCGGGTGCCGGTGGCCAGGTTGACCACCAGCGCCACCCGGGGGCCGGCGTCGTCCACCGCGCACAGGCTGGTGGCGTACCACGGCAGGTGGCGGCTGGCGTTGGTGGAGCCGTCGACCGGGTCGACGACCACCACCAGGCCCGACCCCCGGTCCTCCAGGCCCGACTCCTCGCTCAGGATGCCCACGCCGCCGGCCCGCAGCACCTCCAGCGCCGCGGCGTCGGCCACCAGGTCGATCCGGTACTGCCCGGGCCGCTGCCCGCCGTCGCGCCACGCGGCCCGGTCGGTGGCCCGGTCGGCCTCCAGCGCCCCGGCCACCGCGTCCGCGGTGCGCCCCAGCAGGTCCAGCAGCCGCTCGTCGGCGGTGGCGGCAGAGGCGGGCGCGACCATGGCCCGAGGGTACCGGCGCCGGGGACCGGTGCTCCCCGAACGGGCTTCCCGCCGGGCGGCCGGTGCTGGCAGGCTGGTACCGATGGCTGTCATCGACGTCGCCGGCTTCGTGGCCGACCTCAAGAACCACGCCGCGGACCACGGGTTCCACATCCATGACGAGCGGCACTTCGTGGAGACCTATTCCATGCGCCAGGCATGGGAGGTGGACCTGCACCCCGAGGAGGCCTGCGGCGGGCCGCTCGAGTTCCACCTCTCGGTGGAGGTGGAGCCCCGCACGCTGCTGGCGTTCGAGGACCAGGTCATGGACCTGCCCGAGGGCGAGACCCCGGAGGACCTCCTGTCGCTCCCGCTCAACTTCACCTGGTCCCTGCCCCCGCTCCCCCACTGCCCGGACCTGCTCCTGCTGGCCACGGAGCTGGCCGGCATCGGCGGCCCCGACCTGCCGCTGGAGGTCTCCGCGGTGGACTCGTTCCAGTCCGTGACGGACCCGTCGGAGCGCACGCTCACCGTGGTGGCCCGGGTCCAGGTGAGCCTGAGCCAGGTGTACATGGGCGAGGAGACGCTGTGCGACACCCTGGAGCGGTGCCTGGAGGTCAGCCGGTTCCTGCTGGACTCGGCCCCGTCCTGGCTCGATGGTGAGACCTGAGTCACAGCAGTCCTGGCAGATCTCCGGCCCGGAGTGCATCCGGACCTTCCCACCGCAGCGAAGAAATGGCATCGACACTGCCGCCGACGCGACCGAGGAGGAGGCCGGCATGAGCACAGCGCTGCTGAGCCGGGTCCCGGACGTCGCGACCTACACTCTCGTCGTGGACCGCGCGGCGGGGACGACGGACGAGCAGCTCGTGGCCGGGTTCATCCGCGGCGACGAGGCCGCGCTCAAGCACCTCTACGAGGCCAACTCCCGCCTGGTGCACAGCTACTGCCGCCGGGTCGTCGGCGCCGAGAACGCGGCCGACGTCACCCAGGAGGTCTTCCTGGCCGCATGGCGCAGCCGGGATCGGTTCCGCCCCGACGCCGGCAGCTTCACCGGTTGGCTCATGGGCATCGCCCGGTTCAAGGCGATCGACTCCACCCGGGCCCGGGCCCGACGTCCCGACGTGGCCGACGAGGACGCCGGCGTGGACGTGGCCACCGCGGCCGGCGAGGCCGACGACCTGGCCCTGCGCATGCTGCTGACCGACGCGCTGCAGCAGCTCCCGGAACGGGCCCGCCACATGGTGGAGCTCGCCTTCTTCGAGGACCTGACCCACACCGAGGTCGCCGAGCGCACCGGACAACCGCTCGGCACCGTGAAGAGCGACATCCGCCGCGGCCTGGAACGGCTGCGCAACCACCTGGAGGGGTTCGATGCGGCTCGATCCTGACGAACTCGCCGCCGCCGCACTGGGCCGCGACGACCGTGTCTCGGACGACCTGGACGTGGTCCCGTCCGACCCGGAGGACCGGGCCGACCTGGCCGCCTACCGCCGCGTGGTCGCCATCGGCCGCACCCTCACCCCCCAGGACCGGGCCACCGACGAGCCGCCGGGCGGCCTGTGGGACAGCATCGCGGAGCAGATCGCCGCCGACGGCCCTGCCGCTGATGGCCCTGCCACCGAACGCTCTGTGAGCGACGGCCCGGCCACCGCGGTGCCGACGGCGGCCGACGGCGGCCAGGTGGTGGCACTGGACTCCCGCCGCCGCACCTGGCAGGTGCTGGGCGCCGTGGCCGCGGCGGTGGTGCTCATCGCCGGCGCCGCCGGGCTCATCATCAGCCAGACCTCCGACGGCGGCACCGAGCTGGTCGCCTCCACGGACCTCGCCGTCCTGGCCGGCGGCGGCTCCGGCACCGCCGAGCTGGTCCAGCGGGACGACGGCCTCCACCTGGTGGTGGACGTCTCGGACCTCACCCCGGCCGAACAGGCCGACTTCTACGAGCTCTGGCTGCTCACGCCGGACGGCGGCGACCCCCAGTCGCTGACCAAGTTCCAGGAACGCTCGGGCGTGATCGACGCGGTGGTGCCCCCCGGCGTGGACACGGCGCAGTTCCCCGTGGTCGACATCTCCGAGGAGATCGACGACGGCGACACCTCCCACTCGGGCAAGAGCATCCTCCGCGGAACCCTGGCCTGAACGGGGTTCTGGTCCCACGGGGTCCTCAGCGCGGGCAGAATGCTCGCATGTCAACGATCGCGACCCTGGATGGCAACGAGGCCGCCGGCCGGGTGGCCCACCGCCTGAGCGAGGTCGTGGCGATCTACCCCATCACCCCCGCCTCACCCATGGGCGAGCTGGCGGACGCGCTGTCGGCCAAGGGGGTGACCAACCTGTGGGGTGACGTCCCCCGCGTGATCGAGATGCAGTCCGAGGGCGGCGCGGCCGGCGCGCTGCACGGGGCGCTGCAGGCCGGGGCGCTGTCCACCACCTTCACCGCGTCCCAGGGCCTGCTGCTGATGCTGCCCAACATGTACAAGGTCGCCGGCGAGCTCACCCCGGCGGTGATCCACGTGGCCGCCCGTGCCATCGCCACCCACGCCCTGAGCATCTTCGGTGACCACAGCGACGTCATGGCGGCCCGTTCCACCGGGTGGGCGGTCCTGCACGGCACCTGCGTGCAGGAGGCCCAGGACATGGCGGCGGTGGCCCACGCCGCCACGCTGCGGTCCCGGGTGCCGTTCCTGCACGTCATGGACGGGTTCCGCACCTCCCACGAGCTCAACCGGGTGGAACTGCTCGACGACGACGCGCTGCGGGCGCTCGTCCCCGACGACCTCGTGGCCGCCCACCGGGACCGGGCCCTTGCCCCTGAGCACCCCGTCGTGCGGGGCACGGCGCAGAACCCCGACGCCTTCTTCCAGGCCCGGGAGGCGGCCAACCCGTACCACGACGCCGTCGCCGGCCACGTCCGCGACGTGCTGGAGGACTTCGAACGCCTCACCGGCCGGCGCTACGGGCTCGTCGAGTACGACGGCCACCCCGAGGCCGAGCGGGTCCTGGTCCTGTCCGGGTCCGGCGTGTGGGCGGCGAAGGCCGCCGTGGAGGCGATGGTGGAGCAGGGGGAACGGGTCGGCGTGCTCAACGTCCGGCTGTTCCGTCCCTTCCCGGCCCAGGAGCTGCTGGCCGCGCTGCCCCGCACCGCCCGGGCCGTCGCGGTGCTGGACCGCACCAAGGAGCCGGGGTCGTTCGGTGAGCCGCTCCTGCTGGACGTCACCGCGGCCCTGGCCGCCGCCGCCATGGACGGCGACCGCTCCCTGCCCCTGGTCACCGGCGGCCGCTACGGGCTGGCCTCCAAGGAGTTCACCCCGGCCATGGCCGCCGCCGCGCTGGACGAGCTGGCCGGCGACCGGCCCCGGCGCCGATTCACCGTGGGCATCAGCGACGACGTCGGCGGCCTGTCGTTGCGGGTGGACGGCGAACGGTTCGCCGAGCCCGGTGGCGTGCTGCAGGCGGTGCTCGTCGGCCTCGGCTCCGACGGCACGGTCGGCGCGGCCAAGAACGCCTGTCACATCGCGGCCGAGCAGTCGGGCCGCTTCGCCCAGGGCTACTTCGTCTACGACTCCAAGAAGTCCGGCGCCGTGACCATCTCCCACCTGCGGTTCGCGGACCACCGCATCGAGTCCCCGTGGCTCATCCGTGGCGCCGACTACGTCGGGGTCCACCAGTACACGGCGCTGGAGCGTCTCGACGTCCTGGAACTGGCCCGCCCCGGTGCCACCGTGGTGATCAACAGCCCGCACGGCCCCGACGGGACCTGGGACCGGCTCCCGAGGGAGGTCCAGCAACAGGTCCTGGACCGCGGCCTGGACGTGCACGTGATCGACGCCCACGCGCTGTCCCGCTCGGTCGGCCTGGGCGGCATCGTGTCCACCGTGATGCTGACCTGCTTCGTGGAGCTGTCCGGCCTGCTCCCCCGCCAGGCGGCCAACACCGCCATCAAGGACGCGTTGCGGGGCATGTACGGCGAGCTGGGCGAGGCCGTGATGGGCCCCAACGACGCCGCGGTGGACGCCGCACTGGACCACCTGCGGCCGCTGGCCCGGGACGGCGCCACCGCCGACGGCCGGCCGCGGCCGGCACCGGTCCCGACCGACGCCCCCGACTTCGTGCAGCGGGTCACGGCGCAGCTCATGGCGGGTCGGGGTGACCTCCTGCCGGTCAGCGCCTTCCCGCCCGACGGCACCTTCCCCGTCGGCACCGCCCGCTACGAGAAGCGCGGCATCGCCGCCGACCTGCCGGTGTGGGACGAGGACCTCTGCATCGACTGCGGCAAGTGCGCCATCGTCTGCCCCCACGCCGCCATCCGGACCAAGGCGGTCACACCCGAGGCACTGGCCGGCGCCCCCACGCTGTTCGCGTCCAAGGAGGCCAAGCACCTCGACGGCTACCGCTACATCGTGCAGGTGTTCCCCGACGACTGCACCGGCTGCGCCATGTGCGTGGAGGTGTGCCCGGCCCGGGACCGCAGCGTCCTGAAGCACAAGGCCCTGGACCTGGCGCCGCTGCCGGGACCGGAGGCGCTGGAGGCACGGCGCGACGACGTCGCGTTCTTCCTCGACCTGCCCGACGACCCCCCGCCGGGCACCGACCTGACCACCACCCGGGGATCGCAGCTGCGCATCCCGCTGCTCGAGTTCTCCGGTGCCTGCGCCGGGTGCGGCGAGACCCCGTACCTGAAGCTCATGACGCAGCTGTTCGGTGACCACGTGGTGGTGGCCAACGCCACGGGCTGCTCCTCCATCTACGGGGCCAACCTGCCCACCACCCCGTGGGCGGCGGACGGCCATGGACGGGGACCGGCCTGGTCCAACTCCCTGTTCGAGGACAACGCGGAGTTCGGCCTGGGCATCCGCCTGGCCCTGGACCAACGGCTGGCCATGGCCCGGCGCCTGGTGGCGGAGCAGCGCGACGCCATCGGTGCGGGGCTGGTCGACGGCCTGCTGGCGGGCGATCGCCCGGCCGACGACACGGAACGGGCGGCCCAGCGCCAGCGCGTCGGCCAGCTCCGGGACGTGCTGGCGGACCGGACCGACGCCGCGGCCCAGCAGCTGCGCACCGTCGCCCAGGACCTGGTCGGCACCGCGGTGTGGATCGTGGGCGGCGACGGCTGGGCCTACGACATCGGCTTCGGCGGCCTGGACCACGTGCTGGCATCCGGTGCGGACGTGAACGTCCTGGTGCTGGACACCGAGGGCTACTCCAACACCGGCGGCCAGGCGTCCAAGTCCACGTTCCGGTCCGCCGTTGCCAAGTTCGCCTCCGGCGGCAAGGAGGTCCGCAAGAAGGACCTGGGGATGCTGGCCGCCGGCTACGGGTCGGTGTACGTCGCCCAGGTCGCCCTGGGCGCCAACGACCTGCAGACGGTCCGGGCCTTCCAGGAGGCCGCGTCGTTCCCGGGTCCGTCGCTCATCCTCGCCTACAGCCACTGCATCGCCCACGGCATCGACATGTCCAAGGGGGCCGAGCACCAGAAGCTGGCGGTGAAGTCCGGCTACTGGCCCCTGTGGCGCTACGACCCCCGCCACGCCCTGCACGGCGACCATCCGCTCCGGCTCGACTCCCGGGCGCCGACCGTGCCCTTCGCCGAGTTCGCCCGGTCCCAGACCCGGTTCTCCCTGCTGGAACGGGCGAACCCGACCCACGCCGACCACCTGTTCGCGCTGGCCCAGCACGACATCGACGAGCGCTGGCACTTCTACGAGCAGATGGGCGAGATGGAACGCTGGTCCGACGAGGAGGACGTGCTGTGAGCGTCGACCTGTCCACCCGCTACCTGGGGCTGGAGCTGAGCTGCCCGGTGGTCCCCTCCGCCTCCCCCATCGGCCGGGACCTGGACCTGCTGCGACGAGCGGTGGACGCCGGCGCCGGCGCCGTGGTGCTGCCGTCGCTGTTCGAGGAGCAGATCCACGCCGACACGCTGCAGCTCCAGAAGATGCTGCACCAGGGAACGGGCAGCTTCGGCGAGGCCACCGGTTGGTTCCCGGAGATGGGCGACTACCGGGCCGGGCCCGGGCCCTACCTCCGCCACCTGGAGGCGGCGGTGGCCGCGGTGGACGTGCCGGTGATCGCCTCGCTCAACGGTGCGTCCCCCGGGGGATGGACCCGCTACGCCCGCCAGCAGGTGGACTCCGGTGCCGCCGCGGTCGAGCTCAACCCCTACGCCGTGGCCGCCGACCCACGCCACACCGCGGCGCAGGTGGAGGACCAGCTCACCGAGCTCGTCCGCCAGGTGTGCGCGGAGGTGGACGTGCCCGTCGCGGTCAAGCTGTCTCCCGCGTACTCGGCCCTGGCCCACCTGGCCGCCCGACTGGTCCGGGCCGGGGCCGCGGGCCTGGTGCTGTTCAACCGGTTCCTCCAGCCCGACGTGGACCTGGACGCGCTGGAGGTGGTGGACCAGGCCCACCTGTCGACGCCGGGCGACCTGCTCCTCCCCCTGCGGTGGTGTGCGCTGCTGCGGTCCCAGCTCGACTGCTCGTTGGCGCTCACCTCCGGCGTGCACGACGGCGACGCGGTGACCAAGGCGGTGCTGGTCGGTGCCGATGTGGCCATGTCCGCCTCGGCGCTGCTCCGTCACGGCCCCGAGTACGTCGGCGAGCTCCGCGACGGCCTGGAACGGCGACTGGCCGAGCACGGCTACACCTCGGTCGACCAGGCCCGGGGTGCGCTGTCGGCCGGCAACGCACCGGACCCCGAGGCGTTCGAGCGGTCGCACTACATCCAGGCGCTGACCAGCTACCGCACCGACGGGCTCTAGGACGTGAGCTCGTAGGCACCCTTGAGGACCAGGTAGACGCCGGCCAGCGCCAGCAGCACGAACAGCGCGACCTGCCACCTGGCCATGAGCACCGCACGCCAGCGGGCCAGCAGCGCGTCCGGGTCCGGGGACAGCACCGTGACCAGCAACGGCACGAGGACGCCCAGGGACCCCACCACCGCGAAGACCAGCACGCCCGCCACCAGGGCGGGGGTGGAGGCATCGGTGCGCAGGATGTCGTTGGCCCCGGCCACCACCAGCATGTAGGGCGGGATGAAGGCACCCAGCCCGAACGCGACCCAGGGTGACATCCCGTCCAGGCGTCCCATCCACGCCGGCTCGGCCGCCGTGCCCGATCGGGCCCGGCCCCGCAGCACGACCCCGTAGGCGATGGCCAGGACCCCCAGCACCACGTCGAGCCACGCGGTGGCGGTGGACGTGGTGCTGGACGAACTGGTGTCCAGGTTCTGGCCCAGCACGACGGCCACGACCCCGATGACGGCCAGGACGCCGAACCACCCCGCGGCCAGCGCCGCGGCCTTGGTCCGTCCGCGCTCGGACGTCAGGCACAGGACCGAGGCGAGGATGGGGAGCGGGCAGGCGGCCAGCACGAGCGCGGTGATGACGGTGTTGGGGTTCACGGCGGGGGTTACCCTACGGACTGTTCGACCACAGGGGGCACATGATGACCGCGGACCTCATCGAGCGGACCCGCAAGCTGACGCCGTTGATCGAGGGTGCGGCGGACCGCACCGAGGAGCTCGGCACCATGCCCGACGACGTCGTCGAGGCCCTGGCGGACGCCGGGCTGTTCTGGATCCTGGTGCCGGAGGAGCTCGGTGGGTCCGAGGCGGACATCGTGACCGCGCTGGCGGTGTTCGAGGAGCTGGCCCGGGCCGACGGCTCGGTCGGCTGGTCCCTCATGGCCAACGCCACCTCGTCCTGCTTCGCGGCCATCTACACCGGCGACGAGGCGGCGGAGGCCATGTTCGCCGCCCCGGTCCGCGGCGGCGGCCGGCCCGGCATCCACGCCGGCATGTTCGGCCCCATCGGGACCCTCACCGTGGACGACGGCGGCGTCCGGGTGGACGGCAACTACTCCTTCGGCAGTGGATGCGGCCACGCCGACTGGTTCGCGGCCGGCGGCATGGTCGAGGGCGGCGACGGCCCCGCGGTGGACGAGTACGGCCTGCCGGACATGCGGGTGTCGTTCCTGCCCCGGGACCAGGTGCAGGTCACCGGCAACTGGGACGTGCTCGGCCTGGGCGGCACCGGCAGCTACGACTACCGGGTCGACGACCGCCACGTGGAGGACCCGTTCACCTTCCAGCTCCTCACCGCGTCGCCGCGACGCGGCGGGCCAGGCTACGGGATCGGCCTGTTCGCCCTGACCGCGGCCGGCCACGCCGGCTTCGCCCTCGGGGTGGGCCGGCGGGCGCTGGACGAGGTGCTGGACATCGCCCGCTCCAAGCAGCGCCTGGGCGGCGATCCCATCGCGGACCAGCAGTTGTTCCAGCACGACTTCGCCATGCAGGACGCCGCCATGCGGGCGGCCAGCGCGTTCACCTACCAGGCCTTCGCCGAGGCGGAGGCCGCGGTGCTGGACAGCGGGGCGGCCACCAACGAACAGCAGCAGCGCATGCGCCAGGCCACCACCTACGCCACCCGGGTCGCGGCCGACGCGGCCCGGTTCGCCTACACGTGGGCCGGCTCCACCGGCCTGCGCCAGCCCAGCGTGGTGGGCCGGTGCTTCCGGGACATCTCGGCCGGCACCCAGCACCTGTTCGTGGACAACAACACGCTGACCGCCTACACCCAGGCCCTGCTGGCGGGCTGACGCCTACAGGTAGTCCAGGTCCAACAGGTTGCGGAACGCCACCCAGCCCGGCACCGCCGGGATGAACGTCGCCGTCACCTGGTAGGCCAGCGACGCCGCCACCGCCACGTCCTGGCTGGCCCCCGCCGCGGTCAGCGCCCCGGCCACGCCGACGGAGCTGACGGCGGTGGCGCCGCCCGGCACCGGCACCGCGAAGGCCAACGTGGAGACGCCGGTGTTGATCAGCACGACGGTCCAGAAGTTGACCGGCGGACCGAACGCGGCCACGCAGCAGTAGAGGACGAAGCCGTACATGAGGGCGTTCGCGGCCCAGCCCAGCACCAGCTCGCCGATCTGACGGGGCGACCGCAGGGCCGAGGAGATCACCGCCCAGGCGTCCCGGACCGGCTTCAGGACCCGGGTGCGGATGGCCGGGATGCCGAACACGACAGCGCTCACCACACCGATGACCAGCGCCGCGATCACCAGCACCGTGAGCACGCCGCTGGCGGACACCGAGCTGGTGTCGACCTGCTTGGGCGACAGGAACAGCGCCAGGATGCACACGGAGCTGGTCACCACCACGTTGGCCACGCCGGACACCACCCCGCCGGCCGCCACCGCGCCGGCCAGGTCGACGCCCTGCTTCTGCAGGTAGCGGACCTGGGCCGCCAGGCCACCCACGGTGGGCACGGCCAGGTTGGCGAAGGTGAGCGACAGCTGGAGCTCGCTGGTGCGACCGAACGGGATCCGGATGGGCACGCTGCCCATCAGCGCGATGGCCGTCGCGAAGTTGGTGCACAGCGACACCACGATGGCCAGGCCGATCCACCACCAGTCGGCCTGGGACATCGTGTCCCACAGCTCCTGGGGGCTGCCGACCTGGCTCAGCAGCGCCGCCACGCCCAGGAAGGTGCCGATGACCATGGCCAGGTTGGTGCCCGACATCCGGTGCAGCTCGGTCAGGTGCGGGGCCTCCACCCCCACCGCGGCCGCGGCCGTGGTGCGCAGCCGGTCCAGGCGCTCGGACAGCTCCTTGCGCCCGGCCCGGCCGTGGGCCTTCATGGACGACGGCAGCACCGCGGTCTGGATGAGCGGCAGCGCCCGGGCCAGCCGGTCCCGGCCCAGTCCGAACGCGGCCGCGGCCACGGCCCGGTCCGGGCCGACCAGTTCGTCGGTGCCGACCAGCAACGAGGCCACGTCGTTGCGCCAGAAGTCCTTGGGGTCCGAACCGATGGCCGCCGAGAAGTCGACGACCGCGGCGCCCTCCGCAGTGATCAGCACGTTGTCCGCGGTCAGCTCCAGGTGGGCGATCCCGGCGTCGTGCAGGCGGGCCACCTCCCGCCACACCCGCTCCAGCAGGTCCTCGGTCAGCTGCTCACGCGGCACCTGGCTGAGCGGGGTGCCCGCCACCGGTCGCTCCACGTAGACCGCGGCCCCCGGCCCGGCGGTGCCGGTGAGGACCAGCTCCGGTACGTGCACACCGGCGGCGGCGGCACGGAGCACGGTGTAGCCGTGGTGCTCCACCTCCTCGACGCGGGTCAGGTGCAGTCGACCCGGCGGCGACTTGTAGACCACCGTCCGCCACGCCCGGCCCAGGACCTGGGCGTCACCCTCGTCGCGGCCCAGGACCCGGATGCTCAGCGGCCCCCGGTCGTCCACCGCGGTCATGAGCGTGGCGTCGGAGGGCTGGTGCGGTGCCAGGGCCAGGTCGCGGACGACCAGCCCCAACTCGGCCAGCGTCGCCTGCATCTGCGGGCGTGTGGGCCGGCCGCCGGGCGAGCCGAACCCCAGGTGGACCGCCGCTGCGATCCCCCACCCCAGGACCGCGGCGGCCACCACGGCATTGGGCAGGCCGGTGCCCAGGTACATGGCGGCCACGGCCATCAGGATCGAGAAGGCCTGCCCGGCACGGCGGGTGGGCCGGGTGACGTAGGGGGCGGCGGTGGCCACCACCGCCACGATCACGGCCAGGCGGACGGTCGGGAACGACGGGCTGGCGTCTCCCAGGCGGACCGTGGCCTGCACCGCGTCGGCTGCGTCCATGCCCCCTGCGGTGAGGGCCCCGATCACGCGGGCCGACAGCCAGGCCAGGACCCCGGCCAGCGCCATGTCCCGGGCCAGGCGCCACCGGCGACCGATGAGGGCGGCGACCAGCACCAGGCCGAGGGCCCACAACGTGCCCAGGCCGTAGAGCAGCCGGAACAGGTCCCTGAGCCCGTCGGGGAGCTGGTTGAAGAACTCGAACAGGGCCCGTTGGGCCGAGCCGACCTGGTCGTGGCGGTCGACCAGCACCGCCATCAGGACGACGGCGACCACCAGGCGGATCCAGTCGCTGGTGCGGCGCCGGAAGGGGTGCTCGTCCGCCGGCCCGAAGGTGCTCAGGCGCCAGTGGTCCACGCGTTGCTCGGCCCGGTCCCCCAGGTCGTCGACGGTGACGGACGGCACGTCGGCAGGCTACGGGAGGGCCGCGCCGGATCGGCGGAACCCGGGCGGGGGGCGGTTCAGTCGGACCAGGGGCCCACGCCGCCCACCCGGTCCACCGTGATGTGGACGACGGTGCCGGGCGGCGGGTCGTCCATGGGCGGGAAGCGGACGTCGGGCCCCAGGTACACGTGCGCCAGGCGCTGCAGCAGCTCCGGTGCCCCGCCCTCGGTCATCCGGGCGGTGCCGTGCACCACCAGGTACTCGTCCAGGCCGTACTCGTTGCGCCCACCGGTCACCATGGACAGCGCCACGCGGGGGTCACGGGCCATGTTGCGCAGCTTCTGCTGCGTCGGGCTCAGGTGGGCGGTCACCAGGTCGTCGCCGTCGAGGCCCACCCACACCAGCGCCACCTGGGCGCTGCCATCGGCGTTGAGCGTGACCAGGTTGGCCAGGTTCCCGGCCTCCACGGCCTGACGGGCGGCGGCGTTCAGTGCAGTCATGGGCCCTCCTCGGGTGTGGGAGCGAATCTAGGGTGCGGTGGCACACGACGTCAGGAGTCGCCCATGAGCTCCCTCTACGGCGAGACCCATCGCCAGCTCCAGGACCAGTTCGACAGCCGCACGCTGGCCGACACGCTGGAGGCGGTCATCGTCCAGCCCACCCTCGACGACGAGACCATCGCGTTCATCCAGGCCCGGCCGTTCTTCTTCCTGTCCACGGTCAACGCCGACGGCCAACCCACGGTGTCGCACAAGGGCGGCGCCCCCGGGTTCGTGCGGGTCCTCGACCCGACCACGATCGCGTTCCCCAGCTACGACGGCAACGGCATGTTCCTGTCCATGGGCAACATCGCGGCGGACGCCAGGGTCGGCATGCTGTTCATCGACTTCGAGACCCCGCACCGGGTGCGGGTCCACGCCACCGCCTCGGTCCGCAGCGACGACCCGCTCCTGGCCGGGTACCCGGGTGCGGACCTGGTGGTGCGGGCCACGGTCACCGAGACGTTCGTGAACTGCCCGCGCTACATCACCCGCCACACGCCGGTGGAGGCATCCCCGTACGTGCCCGACGAGGACGGCCACGCCCCGCTGCCGGGGTGGAAGAAGATCGACCTGCTCCAGGACGTGCTCCCGGAGCGCTTCCAGGGCCGGGCCGAGGCCGAGGGCGGCACCATCACCATGGAGGAGTACGCCGAGCGGCTGGCCGACGGGAACGGGTAGCGCCGGAACCCACTCCGACGGTCCTTGTCCCGAGCACCACAGGGGTGAAGTGTGGGGGCATGGACGAGACCCCAGGCGCACCCACCCCGACCGATGGCGACGCCGGCACCGATGCCGGTACCGGCGAGCGGGCCCGGCAAGGCGGTGATCGCGGTGATCGCGGTGCTGGCCGCCCTGGCCGTGGCCGGACTGGTGGTGTACCTGGTGCGGGACGACGACGAGCCGACCACCGTGGACACCACCACGTCCACGACGACCACCTCCACCACCACCACGACCGAGCCCGACACCACGCCGTCCACCGAGCCGGCACCCGACGTCGACACCGCCACCGCGGTGTGGCCGTGGGCGTCGACGGCCCAACGGTTCGAGGACCCGGTGGCGGCCGCCCGGAGCTTCGCGGTCGACTACGTGGGCTTCACCGACCCCGTCATGGGGGAGTTCATCCAGGGCGACAGCCGCTCGGGCGAGGTGGAGGTCCGGGCCGTGGCGAACGGACCGGCGACCACGGTGTTCGTCCGGCAACTGGGACCGGACGACTCGTGGTGGGTGCTGGGGTCGGCCACGGCCAACATCGAGGTGGACGAGCCGGCCGCGTTGGCCACCATCAGCAGTCCCGTCACCCTGGCGGGACGGGCCCGCGCCTTCGAGGGCACGGTCAACGTGCAGGTCCGCGCCGACGGCACCGAGGAGCCACTCGCCACCGACTTCGTGACCGGCCGTGGCGACGGCACGCTCGGGCCGTTCAGCAAGGACGTGGCCTTCTCCAGCCCCGGATCGGGCGGTGGCGCGGTGGTCTTCACCACCCTGAGCATGGAGGACGGCCGGGTGTGGGAGGCAGGTGTGGTGCGGGTCAGCTTCGGGTGAGCAGATCGCGTGGTCGGAGATCCCGGACCGATCCACGGACCGGTCGCCCCACCGAACGCTCATCGTCCGCGGACCAACCCCTCCAGGAAGTCGACGCCCAGCTCCTCTCGCAGTGCTGCGGGGGTGTACCCCCGGACCCGGGCGGTGCCGCGGGCCCGGGCGGTGGCCGAGCGGGGCAGGTCGAACAGCGGACCCATCTCGCCGAAGCAGTCGCCGGGTTGGAGGGTGGCGATCGTCTCGGGCGCCGACCCCGGTGCTTGGCGGACGATGTCCACGGTGCCGTCCTCGATGAGGAAGATGCGGTCGCTGGCGTCTCCCTGGCGGAACAGGGTCTCGCCGTCGGTGAGGTCGATCGCAACCTCGGGGTCCATGGCCCGGGCCTGACGGTGGGGCACCAGCTCGATGACCTCGTCCGCGAGAGGAAGCAGCCGGTCGTCGTGGGTCACGACCACCACGACGCGGCCGGGAGAGGCGAGGCGGCGGAGCGTGCGGAGGGTGATCTCGACCTGCACGTAGTCGAGGTGGGCCGTGGGCTCGTCGGCCAACACGAGTGGCGGGTCCAGGGCCAGGGCGCGGGCGATGGCAACGCGCTGCTGCTGGCCGCCGGACAGCTGGGCCGGCAGGTGGTGGAGCCGGTCGGACAGGTCCATGTCGGCGAGCAGCTCGTCGGCCCGACTCCGCGCCGTCCGGACCGGGACGCCGGCGGACCGCAGCGGGAGCATCACGTTGTCCAGGGCCGTCAGGCTGGGGATGAGGTTGAAGGCCTGGAACACGATGCCCACCCCGTTCCGGCGGAAGTCGGTCAGGGCGGAGCCGGTGAGTGCGGTGATCTCCCGTCCCCGGTGGGTGATGGCCCCAGCGGTCGGTCGGAGGATGCCGGCCAGGCACGAGAGCAGCGTCGTCTTGCCACACCCGCTCGGTCCCAGCAGGAGTGCCAGCGACCCGTCCGCCGCGGATGCCGAGAACCCGTCGACGGGCCGGACGGTGTCCTCGCCGCTCTGGTACTCGACCGTCAGGTCCGTCACACGAAGCTCCCCGTCGGTGCCGCTCACACCGCACCCCCGAACGCCAGCGCGGGCTCGACCCGCACGGCGCGACGCAGGCCGAAGAGGCTGGCCAGCGCCCCCACCACGACGGCCAGCAGGGGCAGGGCCAGGAGTGCGCGCCAGGAGATCTCCACCGGCATGGGGAACGTCGGCGCCAGCACCAGGGCCAGGCCGATGCCCACCAGCGAGGCGAGCACGGAGAGCAGCACGGCCTGCAGGAGGAGGCCGCCTGCCATCGCGGACGTGGACGTGCCGATGGCCTTGAACACGGCGAAGTCCCGGGTCCGCTCCACCGCGGAGAGGAACACCACCGACCCGATGATCAGTGCCGCCACCGCCCACAGGAGCACCTTCACGAAGTCGATGGACTGCTTCGCCGACGCCAGTACCCGGAGGCCGTCCTCGCGGGCCCGCTCCGCGGTCACGACCGACAGGCCGGCCGGGGGGCTCACATCGGCACGGTGGATGACCGCAGCGGTCGCCAGGGGTCGGCCGCCGAACATCACCCCGCGCATGCCGTCGATGTCCATCACCATCCCTGGGATGCCGCCGGTCATGGTCAGCCGGTCGACCCGGCCCACGACCCGCAGGTCCGTCCCGCCGACGGCGACCGTGGAGCCGGTGGCGAACGGCGCGCTGTCTGCCACCAACACCTCGTCGGCGCTCTGCAGTTGGCGCCCGGAGGCCACCTCGGGTTCGGACCGCCCGCCCAGTGGGACGCCCATCAACACCACTGCGACCGGGTGTGCAGGATCCGCCGTCTGTGGGGACTGCAGGAAGGGTTCGGTGCCCTCGGGCAGGGCCGACGAGTCGAACGGCGTGAACCCGGTGAAGGGGCCGGAGACCCCGTCGGGGACCAGGAAGCCCTTGGATGCGCCGAGATGGTCCACCACATGGTCCAGCTCGACCGGAAAGGCGTCGCCGAGGCCGGTCATGAGCAGGCTCATGGCGAACACCAGGCCGCACCCGATCGTGGAGATCAGGTAGCGACGGCGTCGCCAGGCAAGGTCCCGTAACGCGGCGCGAAGCATGGCAATCCTCCCCTTCCCGGCGATGAGCGTAACGGTGCCGCGCGATCGGTGCGCCGGATCTGTCCTCCTCCGCCGTTCGTTGAATGGGCCGTCTGGTGCGACCTGCCCGAGTCGGTTCGCTGCACCGGTGCGCTGGTCGGCCCGGCTCCGGGACAAGATCCAGAGGAGCACGTGTCGGCGGGGTCCACCTGGGCACCGGCCCCGGGTTGTCGTGGAGGCCGCTCTCGCACAACCATTGTGACCGCAAGTACTCTCGCCGGTGGAGGGACGCTGAGATCAGTGGTGTTCTGCCACCAGCTACTGCCGATGAGAGAGATGCAGATGATGACGAAGCGACCGATGAACGGCTACCGACAGCGACGAGTCCGTGGGGGGTACGCGGTCTTCGCCATGGCCGCTCTACTGCTCGTCAGCGGCACATCCTGCGGAGACGATACGGGCACCACGGCGAAGGGATCCGCAGAACGGTCCACGACAACCACGGCGGCGATACCGAGTACCGCTGAACTCGACAGCGCACTTCTCACCACCGCAGACCTTCCGCCTGGGTGGACGGCCGAGCCAGCGACCACGACGACCGCTCCCGAGTCCTCGGCCGACAGCCCAACGGACTTCCTGTGTCCTACCGCTGCCGAACCCCTCCGACAGGAGGAACACGACAGCGTCGAGGCTTCGTTCTCCCAGTCCGAGAACGGGCCGTTCCTCTATCAGGCGCTCATCGCCGCTCCCGATGCCGAAGCCCACATGGCCGACGTCGAGACGGTCTTCGCGAGCTGCGTCGGCGAGACCTGGACCGCCGACATCGACGGAGAACCCCTCGACATGAACATGGTCGAGACCTCGGCTCCGACGGCGGGAAGCGAGTCGGCCGCCTACCGCATCACGGGCACCGCAACGAACGCCCCACTCACGCTCTCGATCGACTTCGTGCTCATCCGGAGTGGAAGCGTCATCCAACTCTACGGAGTGATCGGAATCCAGAGTCCCCTCGTTCCGACCACCCAACTCACCGTCCAGCAGATCGCAGAACTGGTCGACACCGGCGATCAGAAGGTGGCCAAGGTGCTTGCAGAACAGGCTCAGCCCATCGGGACCACGGTCTCGGAGGAAACCGCAGCGCACTGGCGGAGCCACCCCGACCAGGTCAAGGAAGCGTGCTTTGTGTTCCCGGGCACCTTTGCGCACGCACCGGGCGAGGATCCTGAATCCGGTGAGGAGATCCATCTCAGTAGGGAGAACCTCGACCGCAACCTGGCTTCCATGTCGGCGGAGTCGCAGCAGGCCTACGTGGATCGAATGAGTGAGGAGGCTGGCACCAGGGGCATCCCCAAGGGGGCTCGCACCTGGGACTGGCAGGACCAGGTCGAATTCCTGACATGGGTCTTCGACCGATGTGTGGAGCAGGGCTTGGTGGAGCCGTCGGGCTGACCCGGCTGCTCGGTCCGAGAGGCTGGCGGTGTCCTGCGGCTCACCGGCGCCCATCCGTCGATCATTGCCCGCCACCGGTGGAGGCTGTCGGCCTGCCGGTGGACTGCTCGACGGGACCTCCTGGCTTCGTGGGCCGGCCGGGGATCGAACCCGGGACCGAGCGATTATGAGTCGCCTGCTCTGACCACTGAGCTACCGGCCCGGCGGGAGCGTACCGAACGCCCCCGCCGGCGGTGCCGACCCGCACCGGCCGTCGGGTCAGACGCCGTCGCAGGCCCCGTCAGGCGCAGGGGCCGTGCGGTACGGCGTGGCGGTGAAGACGGGCTCGGGTGAGGCTGCGAACAGCAACCCGTTGGCGCCGGTCCCCGGGGCGGCCGCACTGCCCCACCAGTTGCAGGTGACGTCGATGGGGCCGCTGGAGATGGCCGGCGTGACCCCGACGGGCCAGTCGTTGTGGTACACCGCGGGGCTGGTCTGGCCCGTGAAGTTGTTGCCCGTGATCGTGAGCCCGTTGATCCGGCCACCACCCGTCAGCCACCCACCGGTGCCCTCGGTGGTGCTGGAGGTGCACTGCCCGCCGTCGAGTCCCGCCGCGACGTAGACGCCCACACCGTTGTTGATGAAGGAGTTGCCGGTGATGTGGTTGTTGTCGGTGTTCCACTTCTTGCACTGGGACAGGTACACACCCGAGCTGAGGCCCGTGAAGGTGTTGCCCGACACCGTGTTGCCGCCGTTGACGATCGTGATACCCGCCGGCGACGAGGTGTTGCCCGTCGAGTCGAAGGTGTTGCCGGTCACCGTGGCACCCGGCATCGGGTTGCCGGTGGCGTTGCCCAGCGCCACGGACCGGGAGGTGGTGCCGGAGAACACGTTGCCGCTCACCGTCGCCACCGTCGGTGCGGTACCGCCCGAATTGGTGGTGATGTTGACGGGGCGACGGAAGTTGCGCACCAGGTTGTCGGCGAAGGTGACCGCACCGGTCTGCACCTGGAACGCGTAGTCCACGTTCGTCGTGCAGGTGAACGAGCACGCCGGAGCGAACGCTCCCCCGGTGAACACCGAGTTGCGCACCGTCTCGGACGGGCCACCGAAGAGCGACACCAGCGGCACGGGGGCGTTGGAGCCGGTGGCGATCAGGGTGCTGTCACCCTGGGGGTCGATGGACAGGCCGTCCATGGTCACGTTGAGCTGGGCGCCGCTCACGGTGCCGCCGCTGGTCCACGTGCCGTTGCCGGTGGTGCCGTTGAGTGCGATCTGGTTCGGGCTGACGGCCGTCACGACGAACGTGCCGTTGGCCGCGGTGTTGCCGACGGCGCCGGCGACCGTGACGGTGTTCCCGGTCGACAGGCCGTGCGGGCCGTTGAGGGTCAGCACGATGGGGCTGGCGTTCGTGGCGCCGCTCACCAGTGTTCCCAGCGGGTTGCCGTAGTGGCCCCCGCCGGCATAGGTGCCGTTGGCGCTGACGCCGTTGAGCAGGAGCCGGCTGGAGTCGATCAGCGTGGTGGACCACGTGCCGTTGGCCGCGGTGTTGCCCGCCACGTCCTGGACCACGATCCGGCCCGCCGTGAGCCCGTGCGGCGAACCGGTGGTCACGATGACGGGCGCAGAGGTGAACGTCCCGCCGCCGGTGTAGTCGCCGTTGGGGGCGGTGGACACGAGCAGCAGGTGGGTGGCGTCCAGCACCGTGACGGTCTTGTTGCCGTTGGCCGCCGTGTTGCCACCGACGCCACTGACGGTGATGGGGGCGTTGGAGGCCGGGATGCCATGGGGTGCGTCGGTGGTGAGGACGACCTGGGCCGACGTCACCAACCCCCCGCTGGCGTAGGCGGTGCTGGCCAACAGGGCCACGGTGAACCGGTTGGCGTCCACCACGGTGACGGTGCGGTTGGTGCCGTTCAGGTTGGTGGTGCCCAGGATCCCGGCGATGTTCACCTTGGCCCCGTTGGCCAGGTTGTGGGGGGCGGACGTGGTGATGACGGCCAGGATGTTGGAGTAGGTGCCGCCGGAGGTGTAGGTGCCGTTGGCCGTGACGCTGTTGACCTGGAACCGGCTGGCGTCCAGCACGGTGATGGACCGGGTGCCCACCCCGTTGGCCGAGGTGTTGCCGACCAGGCCGGCGATGGTGACGCCGGTGTAGGTCTGGCCCACGTTGAGCCCGTGGGGGGCGGACGTGGTGATGTACACCGGCCCGCCCCTGTACGCGCCACCCGACGTGTACGCGCCGTTGCCGGTCGTCCCGTCCAACGAGAAGTGGGTGGCGTCGATCACGGTCACGGCCTTCGTGGTGTTCGCCGCCGTGTTGCCCCCCACGCCGGACACGGTGATCGAGTTGCCGGTGGTCAGCTCGTGAGGCGCCGCGGTGGTGATGACGATCGGGCTCACGCCCGACCCGGTGACGCCACTGATGGCGCCACCGCCGGACGCGGCGCTGATGGCGCCCGCCCCGGTGATGGACGTGACGGTGGACGTGTTGGTGGCGGCGGTGACCGCACCGGAGTAGGTGGTGCTGCTGGCATCGGTGACGGACCCGGCCCAGGCGTTGCTCACGCCCTTGACCACCGATTCAGGTGCTCGGGGGGCGGAACCGGCCACGCCGGCGTTGGCGCCGTGGAGGGTGACGTCCTTGGACAGGGCGACCCGCTCGGGGTAGGACCCCGGTCCCAGGTAGATGGTGTCCCCGGCTGCAGCCTGGTCCACCGCGTACTGCACGGTCAGGCAGGCGGTGGCGGCGGTGGAGCACGTGCCGGTGTTGGACCCGGAGGTGTCCACGTAGCGGGCGTTGGCCACTGCGGTCACCGTGATGGCGATCGCGGTGGCATCTGTGGCGCCCAGGTCGTCGGTCACCGTGAGGGTGGCCGTGTAGGTGCCGGGCAGTGAGTACGTGTGGTCCACCGTGGCCCCGGACCCGGCGGGCGAGCCGTCACCGAAGTCCCATGCCGTGGTGGCGACGGTGCCGTCGTTGTCGGTGGAGGACGATGTGAACGTCACGGCCAGCGACGCCGAGCCGGTGTTGGTCGAGCTGTTGGCGATGGCCGTGGGCGGCTGGTTGTCCGCCACGGTGACGGCGACCTGGGCGGTGTCGGTGGCACCGTCGTCGTCGGTCACCGTGAGGGTGGCGGTGTAGGTGCCCGACGAGGCGTACGTGTGCGCCGCGGTGGCACCCGTCGCGGTGTCGGCAGGTCCGCTGGACGGATCACCGAAGTCCCAGTCGTAGGACGCGATGGTGCCGTCGGTGTCGTCCGAGCCGGCTGCGCTGAACGACACCGCCAGCGGAGCGACGCCGACGAGCGGGGCGCTGGACGAGGCGTCCGCCACGGGCGCCTGGTTGGCAGGTGCGGCGGTGACCTCGACGGTCGTCACGTCGGTGAGTCCGCCGACGTCGGTGACCGTGAGGGTGGCGGTGTACGGGCCCGCGGTGCCGTAGGTGTGGGTGGGCGTCGCGCCGGTCGCGGTGTCGGCGGGTCCGCTGGCCGGGTCGCCGAAGTTCCAGTCGTAGGTCAGCGCCTGGGCCTCCGGATCGGAGGACCCTGATCCGTCGAAGGCGACGGTGAGGGGCACGGTGCCGTTCTGGGGCGTGGCGGTGGCCGCGGCGGTGGGAGCCAGGTTGGGATCAACGGTGATGGACACCGACTCCGTGGTGGTCGCCCCGTCGTCATCGGTGACGGTCAAGGTGGCCGTGTAGGTGCCCGGGGTGGCGTAGGTGTGGGTCGGGTCGGGTTGGGACGAGTTGGAGGCCGGTCCGTCACCGAACTGCCAGAGGTAGTCCTCGATGGTGCCGTCGGGGTCGGAGGAACCGGATGAGGAGAACGACACCGTCAGCGGGGCCGGGCCCGAGGTGGGGGCCGACGCCGAGGTCACGGCCACCGGCGGTGTGTTGGACGCCGAGACGGTGATGATCCTGGCCGCGGTGCGAACCAGTCCGCCGTTGTCGGTCACGGAGAGCACCGCGCTGTAGGTCCCGGCGGCGGCGTAGGTGTGCGATGCGGTCACGCCGGTGGCGGTGTTGGAGGCGCCGCTGCCCGGGTCACCGAAGTTCCACGCGTAGGACACGATGGATCCGTTGTCGGTGGACCCGCTGCCCGAGAACGCCACGGCGAGCGGGGCGGGCCCGGCGCTGGGCGTGGCCGTCACGGCCGCCACCGGTGGCGGATTGGAGCCACCCGTCGGTGCAGTACAGGACGCAGCCAGCAGGACCGCGGCCGAGAGTGCGCACAGCAGCGCAACACGCTTCTTCATGGTTCTCCCCCCAAGAGGCGGCGTGATCGCCACACGCCGTGGGAGCACCGTACGGGCCGATGGTGCCCGGCACAAGCGGAATCTCGAACGTGGTTCAGTCGGGACGCCAGGCGGTGTCGTCAGGCGGTGCCGTCGCGGACCACCGCTGCGACCACCCGCAGCAGGATCACCGACGCGAAGAACAGCCCACCGGCGCCCAGCACCACCACCAGCCGGGTGTCGCCGCCCAGGCGGGGGCCGACCTGCAGCCCCATGAGCAGCACGGACACCAGCGCCAGGGCGGAGCCGACCGCGGCCAGGAGCGCCCGGTTCCACATGGTGCGGGCGAACCGCTGGTCGTCCTCCGCCGCCACCGTGCGGATCTGCAGGGCCCCCCGTGAGGCCAACGCCAGGGTGCGGCCGACGTCGGCCGGGAGCCGGCGCAGGACCGGCAGCTCGGACACCAACGCCTGCTGCAGCAGCTCGTTGGGATCGCCGTCCATCTGCTCCTGGGCTGCGTCCTGGGCCAGCTGCTTGCCGGCGGAGATCACCGAGAAGCCGGGGCTGAGCACCCCGAGGGTGCCGTCCAGCGTGATGAGCGCCCGCATCAGGACGACCAGGTCGCCGGGGAGCGTGATCTCGAACGTGCCCAGCAGCGGCACCAGGTCCGCCAGCGCCCGCACGTCGATGGTGCCGCCGGGGCCCACGTGGTCGGCCAGGAGCCGGGCCAGGGCCCGGTCCAGCTTGTCCCGGGACACGTGCGAGCCCACGTCGGCCACGCGCTCCACCCCGTCGCGCAGCATGCCGGCGTCCCGCTTGACCAGGGCGACCAGCATGTCGATCACGGCCTCCTGCTGGATGGTGTCCAGCCGGCCGGTGGCCCCGAAGTCGATCATCCCCAGGGTGCCGTCGTCGAGCACCATGACGTTGCCCGGGTGCGGGTCGGCGTGGAAGATCCCCTGGTTCAGGATGTGGTCGATGTTCACCGCCAGGAACTCCTGGGCCATGGCGTCGCGGTCCACGTCGGCATCGGCGGGCAGCTCCGACAACGGCACGCCGACCAGCCGCTCCTGCACCATCACCCGGCGGGTGCACAGGTCCCGGTACACCGTGGGCACCTTGACCGAGCCGTCGGCGGGCACGAGCGAGTGCATGGCGGCGGTCGCGTTGGTCTCGTCCCGGAAGTCCAGCTCGGAGCGCAGGCTGCGGCCGAACTCGTCGGCCAGCTGGCTGACCCGCAGGTCACGCCCGGTCACGGTGCGGCGTTCGGCCAGGCGGGCCAGCTGGTTGAGGGCGGCCAGGTCGCGCTCCACGTTCTGGCGGATGCCGGGTCGCTGCACCTTGACCACCACGGACTCCCCCGTCCGCAGCACCGCGGTGTGGGTCTGGCCGATCGATGCCGCGGCCAGGGGCTCCCACTCGAAGGACGCGAACACGTCCTCCACCGGCTGCCCGTACTCCGACTCGAGCACCACGCGCACCTCGTCGGCCGGCACCGGGGTGGACCGGCTCTGGAGGTGGCCGAGCTCCTCGCACACCTCGGGCGGCAGCAGGTCGATGCGGGTGGCCGCGATCTGGCCCAGCTTCACGTAGACCCCACCGGCCTCCTCCAGGGCCTCCCGCAGGCGCACCCCGGCGGGATCGAGCGTGGACTCGTCGTCGTCGTGGCCGCCCTGCACCTTGCCCAGCAGGCCGTGGCGGCGGAGGATCTCGACCAGCTCCCGGTACCGGCCGAAGGGCTCCACCTTGGCCTTGATCCCGGCGATGGGACGGGGGGCGGAGACCAGCCCGGCCCGGTCCCCCCGGGCCAGCGTGCCGGGGCGGGCGAACAGGTCGAAGCCCAGCATGAGCGTCATGGTCATGGGGATGGCCAGGACGATCGTGTACCAGATGAGCCCGGTGGCGCCCCAGTCCCAGTCCAGCATGGCGGCGGTGACGACCAGGGCGACGACCCAGCCCAGCGCCCCGGCCACCAGGGACTGCAGCCAGCCCCGGCGCACGCCCAGCAGGCGGGCGCCCACGAAGGTGGAGCCGATGGCGACGATCACGGCCACGACACCGCGGAGCACCTGGGAGACGAGCGAGATGGCCAGCAGCATGGCGGTCAAGCTACGGCGTGGGCACCCCGGACACCGGGTCCGCGTCGTCCGGCACCCCCACCGCGAGGTTCCACAGGTAGCCGACCAGCATGCCGAGCGATGCCCCTCCGACCACGTCCATGGGCAGGTGGGCGCCCACGTGGATGCGGGCGAGGCCCACGACCAGGGCCAGGGCGAACGCTCCGACCCGTGCGGGGCGGGACAGGTAGGGCGACACCACCGTTGCCAGGGAGAACGCCACCGCCGAGTGACCGGACACGAACCCCAGCCCGTCGGTCGGGGTGCCCATCCGCTTGATGACCTCGTCCAGCTCGTCCAGCGGGCGGCCCCGCTCGATGTAGTTCTTCACCACCTTCGCCAGCTGCCAGGACACGACACCGGCCACCACGGAGCCCACCGCGGGCCGCCACCGGCGCCAGCGCCACCACGCCAGGCCCCCGACCACGAACGGGCCGAACAGGCTGCCCAGCTGCATCGGCAGCCACAGCACCGGTTCCAGCACACCGGGCTGGCGGTTGAGGAGCTCGAAGACCTGTTCCTCGGTGACCGACACGCCCTGGGAGGCCACCCAGCTGCTGCCCACCAGGACACCCGCCGCGACGAGGGCCTTGGGGATCTCCTCCAGGCGCCGGACGTGGGCCTGGGGCGTCGGGGTGTCGGGTGCCAGGTCCGGCGTCATGGGACGACCACCCTACCGGCGTCTGCTGGGTAGTCTGCCCCGATGGCTGCGGACGTCGGGGCGACGCTGGACGGCGAGGACGACACCGCGGACGACGCGCTGCCCGGTGCCGATGCCGGCGCCGGCGTCGAGATCGACGAGCCCGAGGGACAGAAGTACGGGCGCACCCCCACCGACCTCATGCGGCTGGCCATCGCCGCGGTCACCCTGGCGTTGGCCACGCTCCTGGCCGTGGTGGCCAAGGAGACGATGGCCGGCTTCGAGCGGGACGTCCTGAACTACTGGAAGGACCTGCCGGACTGGGCCACCCGGTTCCTCTACGTCTTCTTCTTCATGCTGGCCATCGTCTACCCGCTGGCCATCCTGATCACCCTCATGGTCACCCGCCGGTGGCGGGCACTGCTGGTGATGGTCGTGGCGTCCGCCGCGGCCGGCCTGGCGGCTCGGGGGCTGGCCGGGCTCATCGGCACCACGCCGTCCAGCGCCGACGCCGAGACGGTCGCCATCGGTGGCGTCACCCTGGAGCTCGTCCTCGACGCCGGCACGGTCGCCTCCGCCGCGGCCATCGCCACCACGCTGGGGGCCAACCTCGGCCGCCGCTGGGGCCGGTTGGCCTGGTGGCTGGTCGCCATCTACTGCCTGTTCCGCATCGTGGCCGGGAGCGACCCGCCGCTGGACCTGTTCGTGGGCGTCTCGGCCGGTTGGCTCATCGGCATCGCGGTGATGCTGGCCTTCGGCGCCCCGGACCTGCACCCGCGAGGCGCCGACGTGGTGCGGGCCCTGGAGCGGGGCGGCATCCACCTGAAGGCGCTGGCCCGGGCCGGGGTGGACGCCCGCGGCTCCACCCCTTGGTTCGCCACCACTGCGGATGACCACCAGGTGTTCGTCAAGACCCTGGGCCGGGACGAGCGCAGCGCGGACCTCATGTTCCGGGTCATCCGCTACCTGCGACTCAAGAACGTGGGCGACGAACGGCCGTTCTCCTCCCTGCGCCGGGCCGTGGAGCACGAGGCGTTCATCTCCCTCAAGGCGCGCGACGGCGGGGTCCGCACCCCCCGCCTGCTCACCATCGCCACCGTGGAACCCGACGGCATGCTCCTGGCCTACGAGGCCATCGACGGCAGCTCCCTGGACGGCCAGCCCGACGAGACCCTGACCGACGACGTCCTCGACCGGATCTGGGCCGAGGTCGGGCTCCTGCGCCAGCAGCGCATCGCCCACCGGGACCTGCGGTTGGCCAACGTGTTCCTGGCCGACGACGGCGTGCCGTGGATGATCGACTTCGGCTTCAGCGAACTGGCCGTCACCGACGAGCGCCTGGCCCAGGACGTCGCCCAGCTGGTCACCTCCACCGCGCTCAAGGTCGGCGCAGAACGGGCCGTCAGCGCCGCGGTGCGGGCGCTGGGGACCGCAGGGGTGTCCGACGCCCAGCTCTTCCTGCAGCCCATGGCGCTGGCCGGCGCCACCCGCCACAACCTCAAGGAGCAGCCCGAGCTGCTGCAGGCGGTGCGGGACCAGATCGCCGAGCAGTGCGCCATCGACGAGCTGGTCACCGAGCCGCTGGCCCGCATCAACACCCGCAAGTGGCTCATGCTGCTGGCGGCCATCATCGCCATCTACGTCCTCATCCCCCAGCTGGCGGACGTGGCCGGCATGTTCCGCCAGCTCAAGGACGCCAACTGGGGCTACCTCGGCCTGGCCGTGGTGTTCTCGTTCCTCACCTACGCCGGCGCCGCGCTCAGCATCACCGGTGCCGCCCCCATCCGGTTGCCGTTGAAGGAGACGCTCCTGGCCCAGCTGGGCGGGTCCTTCACCAACCGCATCACCCCGGCCGGCGTCGGGGGCCTGGCGGTGCAGGTCCGCTACCTGACCAAGGTCGGCACGGACCCCACCCAGGCCGTCGCCGCGCTGGGCATCAACTCGTTCGCCGGATTCATCTCCCACATGGCCGTCACGCTGGTGTTCGTGGTCTGGGCCGGGGACTCCGGGACCGGCTTCAGCCTGCCCTCGGCCCAACTGGTCTTCATCGTGCTGGCGGTGGTCGGCGTGGCGTCCGGCCTGGTGCTGTTCACGCCGTGGGGCCGCAAGAACGTGCTGGACAAGGTCCTGGTCACGCTGCGCAAGGCGTGGGACGGGCTGCGCACCGTGGCCCGCCAGCCGGCCAAGCTCATGGCCCTGTTCGGCGGCGGCACGCTGGTCCCGCTTGCGTACCTGGCCTCGCTGGTGGTGTCGGTGCGGGCCTTCGGCGGCGACACCTCCGTCGCCACCATCGGCGTGATCTACCTGATCGGCGCCGCAGTGGCGTCCGCCGCTCCCACGCCCGGCGGCCTGGGTGCGGTGGAGGCCGCGCTCATCGCCGGGTTGACCGCGGCCGGCATGCCGAGCTCGATCGCGGTGCCGTCCGTGCTGGCGTTCCGGCTGGCGACGTTCTGGCTGCCGATCCTGCCGGGCTGGCTGAGCTTCAACTACCTCAACAACCGCAAGCTCATCTGAGGCCGCCCAGGCTGGAGCCTGCCACCACGGCGCGGGCCAGGTCGGCCTCCATGGGCCGGGCGAACAGGTAGCCCTGGGCCAGGTCGCACCCCAGCTCCACCAACGCCGCCCGTTGGGCCTCCGTCTCGACCCCCTCGGCCACGGGGGTCATCCCCAGCGTGTGGGCCAGCTGCACGATGGCCCGGACCAGCGAGGACCCCGGGTGATCCTCCACCCCCACGATGAACGAACGGTCGATCTTCAGCGTGTCGATCGGGAAGCGCTGCAGGTGGGCCAGCGAGGAGTGGCCGGTGCCGAAGTCGTCCACCGCCAGGCGGACGCCCACCCGCCGCAGGTGCTCCAGCCGCCGCGTGGTCGTGTCGGGGTCCTGCATGAGCGCCCCTTCGGTGATCTCGAGCACCAGCCGGGCCGGCTCGACCCCGGACCGGCGCAGGTGGGCCATGATCCGGTCCGGCAGGCGCGAGTCCAACAGCTGCCGCGGCGCCAGGTTGACCGTCACGGCGGGAGCCACGTCCTCGCCCACCAGGTCGGCCCAGACCCGGGCCTCCTCGCAGGCCAGGGCCAGGACGTGCTGGCCGATCTCGTCGATGATCCCGCTCTCCTCGGCCAGCGGCACGAACTCCGCGGGAAGCAGCAGGCCGTGCTCCGGGTGCTGCCACCGCACCAGCGCCTCCAGCGCCCGCAGGTCGCCCGTGCGCGCCTCCACCATCGGCTGGTAGTGCACCACCAGCTCGCCCCGGACCGCGGCACCCCGGAGCCGGGAGTCCACGTCCAGGCGGTGCAGGGCGGCGTCGTGCATGGCCGACTCGTACACGCTGTAGCGGTTCCGGCCGCCGTTCTTGGCCACGTACATGGCCAGGTCCGCGTTGCGCAGCAGGTCGTCCGCGGTGTCCCCGGCCTGGCCGTAGACGATGCCCACGCTGGCGCTGGCCGCCATGGGCCGGCCGGCCACGCTGATGGGGTCCGACAGGACGGCCAGGATGCGGCGGGCGATGTCCACCGCCTCCCCGTCGTGCTCGAGCGCCTCCACCAGCACCGCGAACTCGTCGCCGCCGAGGCGGGCCACGGTGTCCTGGTTCCGCACGCAGTGGCGCAGCCGGTCCGACACGCTGATGAGCAGGTGGTCCCCGGCCGAGTGACCCAGGCTGTCGTTGACCGTCTTGAAGTCGTCCAGGTCGATGAACAGCACGGCCAGGCGGTCCTCGGGCCGGGTCAGGCTTCGGGAGGCCTGGCCCACCCGCTCCCGGAACAGCACCTGGTTGGCCAGTCCGGTCAGGGGATCGTGGGACGCCTGCCGGGCCAGTTCGGTCTGCAGGATGCGGTGGGCGGTCACGTCCCGGAAGCTCCACACCCGCCCGATGACCGCGCCCTCGACCCGCTGCGGTCGCGAGTCCCGCTCGAACACACGCCCGTCGCGGAACTCCACCAGGTCGTGGCTCTCCGCCTCCGGATCGGCGTACAGGGCCTCCACCCGGGACCGGAACGCGTCCGGGTCGGCCAGCGACTGCATGGCGTAGGCCATCACCTGCTCGTCCGAGCCCGAGTCCAGCAGGTCCTGGGGGATCCGCCACATCTCGGCGAAGCGCCGGTTGAAGCTGCTGATCCGTCCCTCCAGCCCGACCACCAGGACGCCCTCGGCGGTGGCGTCCAGGGTGGCGGCCAGCAGCGAGTTGGCCTCGCGGAGGTCGTCCTCGGCCCGGACCCGCCGGCTGATGTCGTGGAGGGTGGCCACGATGCCCTCCACGGTCGGGTCGTCCAGCAGGTTGGCCAGGGTCAGGGCCACCGGCACGACCGTGCCGTCGGCCCGGTGGACCCGCACGTCCACCTCGGCCCGGATGCCGTCGCTGCCGCCCGACGGCCCCGCCACCAGCCCGGCCAGCGCGTCGGCGATCACCGCCCGGTCCGCACCGTCGGCCAGCTCGGTCACCGACCGGCCCTCCATCCACTCCTGGTCCACCCCGAGCAGCCGCGTCAGCGCAGCGGAGGAGGACTGCACCACGCCGTCCTCCCCCAGGAGCAGGGTCACCGGCGCGGCGTTCTGGAGCACGGCCCGGAAGCGGGTGACCTCGTCACCGCCCAGCTCCCACCGCCGGCGTTCGGTCAGGTCCCGCAGCACCAGCACCACGTGGTCGCCGAGCGGCGCCCCCACCATCTCCACCAGGTGCCAGCCGTCGGCGCCGCGCACCCGGAGCTCCAGTGGCGTGCCGACCTGCTTGCCCACCACGCTGGACAGCGACACCGCGGCCAGCTCCAGGTCGTCGGGGTGGACGAAGTCCAGCCCGCTGACCCCGACGGACTCGTCCAGGCCGCGACCGAAGAGCCGCTCCGCGGCCAGGTTGCCCCACACCACCGACGCCGCGGTGTCGACCACGATGACGGCATCGGGCAGGACGTCCGCCACGTCCTCGGCCCAGGTGCGGTCCTCGGGCCAGGTGCGGTCCTCGGGCCGGGACACGACCCGTTCGTCATTCGTCGCCATCTGGTACCTCATCGGCACCCGCATGCACCCGGTTGACCGTTCCGGCCGCCCGGTCCTCGCTCAGGACGCCGCCAGCACCACCGGTGCGCCGCTTCCCGGGTCCGACAGGCCCGCCAGGGTCCACATGGCCAGCAGGGTCAGGTGCCAGAACGACGGCCGGTCGCCCTCGCTCCAGCCGCCGTCGGGGCGCTGCGCCTCCAGCAGCCGACCGGCCCACCCGGCCGGGACCCGGTCCCCCGCCCCCAGGTAGACCAGCATGGCGCTCTGCTCCGCGGCCAGGTCGGTCACCGGATCCTCCGACGTGGCGGCCAGCTCGTCGGCCATCCGGTCGACCACCCGACCCCGGAGGTCGGCCGGGACCGGGCAGCCCAGCTCCTGCATCCACCCCAGCGCCAGCGCGGCGTGGGTCGTGTCGTAGCCGCCGCCGGCGGCCAGTGCCGCCAGGCGGTCGCCGTCCACGGGCCTGCGGTCGCAGTGCAGGGCGTCGGCCAGCACCGCCGTGGTCGGCTCGGTGTCGGTGGGGATCCCCGGTGGCGGCACGTCGGCCAGGACCAACCGCTCCAGCAACGCCTCGTCGTCCACCAGGCCACCGGCGGCGGCCCGCTGCTCGGCCTGGGGGCGGGCCCCGGACAACCCCTCCACCCCCCAGTTCCGGTACAGGTAGTCGAACAGGGAGGCGGAGGCGACGTCGATGGAGCCCAGCTGCGGGGCCACGGAGGCGGCACCGGCGGCGACGGCTCGGTCCACGTCGGCCGCAGTCGCGGTGGCGGTGGGCGCCGGGGCGTCGACGGTCGTGGCCGTCGACGCGGTCGCCGTGGTGCTGGGGGTCGTCGTCCCCGACCCACAGGCCGGCGCCAGCGCGCCCAGGCCCGCGAGCAGCACCGCACCGGCCAGTCGACCGACCCGGCGGTGCGTCAGAGGGTGATGCGGATCGACCCCGACCACGGGCCCCACACGCCGTTGGCCCGCGCCCGGATGGACACGTCGTACTTCGAACCCAGGCACAGCCCGAACGCCTGCACCCGACCGGAGGACACCTGGCCCTCGATCACATCGCTGTGGTCCGTCACACAGCCACCCAGGAAGAACCCGTCCATGGAGATCTCATAGCCGTCCGCACCCGCCACGATGTTCCACGCGAAGTCCCCGTAGGTGTCACAACACCCCTGGCCCGTCCTGGTCAACCCCGTCGGCGCCGCCGGCGCGCCCGACGCCGTCACCGAACGGGTCGTGGACGACGACGCCCCGTACGAGTCGGTGATGGTCAGGGTCACCACGAAGGTGCCGGCCGGGAAGGCCTTGTTGATGGTCTGTCCCGAGCCCGAGCCCAGCTCCTCGAAGTTCCAGGAGTAGCTGGTGATGGATCCCGACGAGTCCGTCGATCCGGAGGCGTCGAAGGACACGTTCAACGGTGCCGCCCCCGAGGACGGCGTGGCGGTGAACGACGCCACCGGAGCCACGTTGTTGGACACGACCGTCCGGGTGGTGCTGGCGGTCCCGCCGTTGTTGTCGGTCACGGTGAGGGTGACGGTGAACGTGCCGACGCCGAACAGGTGCGTGGCCGTGGCACCCGAGGCGGTGCCCCCGTCACCGAAGGACCAGCCGTAGCTGGCGATGGTGCCGTTGGGGTCGGTCGAACCCGACCCATCGAAGGACACCGTCAGCGGTGCGTTGCCGGAGCTCGGCGTGGTGGTGAACGACGGCAGCGGCAGGGCGTTCGCCACCGTCACGGTCCGCGTGGTGCTGGCCGTGGCGCCGTTGTTGTCGGTCACGGTGAGGGTGACGGTGAAGGTCCCGACGCCGAACACGTGGGAGGTGGTGGCACCGGACCCGGCGTCCCCGTCCCCGAAGTCCCAGGCGTAGGAGGCGATGGAGCCGTCCGGGTCGCTGGACCCGGACGCGTTCAGCGCGACGGCCAGGGGGGCGGTGCCGCTGGACGGGGAGGTGGTGAACGACGCGATGGGGGCCAGGTTGGTGGCCGTGATGGTGGTGCTGGCGGAGTCCGTGGCGCCGTCGGTGTCGGTCACGGTCACGGTGGCGGTGTACGTGCCCACGCCGTAGGTGTGCTGCGGGCTGGGGCCGGAACCGCTGGCGCCGTCGCCGAAGTCCCAGGCGTAGGAGGCGATGGGACCGTTGGCGTCGTTGGATCCGGTGGCGTCGAACTGGACCGTCAGCGGACCGGGTCCGGTGCCGGGCGTGGCGTTGAGCGCCGCGACCGGGGCCGGGTTGCCCACGGTGATGAGCACCGACGCGGTGTCGGTCCGCCCGTAGTTGTCCGTCACCGTGAGCGCTGCGGTGTAGGTGCCGTTGTCGTAGGTGTGCGACGCGTTCAGGCCGGTGCCCACGGCGCCGTCACCGAAGTCCCAGGCGTAACTGCTGATGGTGCCGTCCGGGTCGCTGGACGCTGCGGCGTCGAAGGACACCGCGAGGCGGCGCGCTGCCTCCCGTGGTGGAGGGTGTGAAGGCGGCCACCGGATCCCCGTTGGTGGCGGTGACGGTGCGGGTGTCGGAGTCCGTGGACCCCAGGTTGTCGGTCACGGTCAGGGTGACGGTCCAGGTCCCGGGTGAGAACACGTGGGTCGGCGCCACGCCGGAGGCCACCCCGCCGTCACCGAAGTCCCAGGAGTACGCCGCGATCACCCCGCCCAGCACGCTGGACCCGGAGGCGTCGAAGTCGACGACCAGCGGGGCCGGACCCGAGGTCGGCTCCGCGGTGAAGGCCGCGATGGGCACCTGGGCCGGCACGGTGGTGGTCGCTCCACCGCCGCCCGGGGGCGTGGTGGTGCACGCGGCGGCCACCAGGCCCACGAAGGCCACCATCGCCACGGCGATGAGACGCGGGTGCTTGATCCGACGCTGATGCATGTGCTGCTCCCTCAGGACCCTCTGGAACTCAGAGCGTGATGCGGATGGAACCCGACCACGGGCCCCACACGCCGTTTGCCCGCGCCCGGATGGACACGTCGTACTTCGAACCCAGGCACAGCCCGACCGCCTGCACCCGACCGGAGGACACCTGGCCCTCGATCACATCGCTGTGGTCCGTCACACAGCCACCCAGGAAGAACCCGTCCATGGAGATCTCATAGCCGTCCGCACCCGCCACGATGTTCCACGCGAAGTCCCCGTAGGTGTCACAACACCCCTGGCCCGTCCTGGTCAACCCCGTCGGCGCCGCCGGCGCGCCCGATGCCGTCACCGACCGGGTCGTGGACGACGTGGCCCCCAGGTTGTCGGTCACCGTGAGCGTCACCACGAAGGTGCCGGCCGGGAAGGTCTTGTTGATGGTCTGTCCCGAGCCCGAGCCCAGCTCCTCGAAGTTCCAGGAGTAGGACGCCACGGTCCCGTCCACGTCGGAGGATCCGGAGGCGTTGAAGGACACGTTCAACGGCGCCGCCCCGGAGGACGGCGTGGCGGTGAACGAGGCCACCGGGGGGCTGTTGTTGGCCGTCACGGTCCGGATGGTGGACGCGGTCGCCCCGTTGTTGTCCGTGACCGTCAGGGTGACGGTCCGGACGCCGATGGCGAAGACGTGCGAGGTGGTCACGCCGGTGGCCGTGCCGCCGTCACCGAAGTCCCAGGCGTAGCTGACGATGCTGCCGTCGGCGTCGAAGGAGGCCCCGGCGTTGAACGACACGTTCAGCGGCGAGTTGCCGGTGGACGGCGTGGCCGTGAACGAGGGGACGGGGGCGTCGTTGGTGGACCCGATCGACCGCGTCTCGGTGTCGGTGTTGCCGTCGTTGTCGGTGACGGTGAGCGTCACGGTGAAGGTGCCCACGCCGAAGCTGTGGACCGCGAGCGGGCCGGTGGCCGTGCCGCCGTCACCGAAGTCCCAGGCGTAGCCGACGATGCTGCCGTCGGCGTCGATCGAGGCCGATGCGTCGAAGCTCACGTCGAGCGGCGCTGCGCCGGTGCTGGGCGCGGCGGTGAACGAGGCGATGGGCGGCGCGCTGGCCACCGTCACGGTCCGTGTGGTCGAGTCGGTGCGACCCGAGTCGTCGGTCACCGTGAGCGTGGCGATCCACGTCCCGGCCGGGTAGACCCGGGTCGCGGAGGGGCCGGTGGCGGTCCCTCCGTCACCGAAGTCCCACACGTAGCTGACGATGGTGCCGTCCGGGTCGTCGCTGAAGCTGCCGTCGAAGTCGACGGTGAGCGGGGCGGTGCCCGACGACGGGTTGGCCGCGAACGCCGCCACCGGCTCCTGGGCCGGCACGGTGGTGGTCGCTCCACCGCCGCCCGGAGGGCGTGGTGGTGCACGCGGCGGCCACCAGGCCCACGAAGGCCACCATCGCCACGGCGATGAGACGCGGGTGCTTGATCCGACGCTGATGCATGTGCTGCTCCCTCAGGACCCTCTGGACTCAGAGCGTGATGCGGATGGAACCCGACCACGGGCCCCACACGCCGTTTGCCCGCGCCCGGATGGACACGTCGTACTTCGAACCCAGGCACAGGCCGACCGCCTGCACCCGACCGGAGGACACCTGACCGTTGATCACATCGCTGTGGTCCGTCACACAGCCACCCAGGAAGAACCCGTCCATGGAGATCTCATAGCCGTCCGCACCCGGCACGATGTTCCACGCGAAGTCCCCGTAGGTGTCACAACACCCCTGGCCCGTCCTGGTCAACCCCGTCGGCGCCGCCGGCGCGCCGGTGCCGGTGATGGTCCGGGTGGTGGACGCGGTGACCCCGTTGTTGTCCGTCACCGTGAGCGTCACCACGACCGAGCCGGCCGGGAAGGTCTTGTTGATGGTCTGGCCCGAGCCCGAGCCCAGCTCCTCGAAGTCCCAGGCGTAGGACGTGATCGAGCCGTCCAGGTCCACCGAGGAGGAGGCGTCGAGGGTGACCGCCAGCGGGGCGGGCCCGGTGGTGGAGGTGGCGGTGAAGGCGGCGATGGGCGGGTCGTTGGTGGCCGTGATGGTGACCGAGTCCGTGGACACCGCACCCTGGTTGTCCGTCACCAGGAGCTGTGCGGTCCACGTGCCCGGGGCGTAGGTGTGGTCCACCGTGCCGCCGTTGGCGCTGGTCCCGTCACCGAAGTCCCAGAAGTAGTTGATGATGGTGCCGCCCGGGTCCACCGAGGAGGTGGCGTCGAAGGACACCAGGAGCGGCGCGGAGCCGGTCGTGGGGCTGGCGATCATGATCGCCGTGGGCGGGGTGTTGGTCGGGCCCCCGCCACCGCCGCCCGGTGCGGTGGTGCACGCCGATGCGACCAGGACCAGTCCGGCCAGGAGGCCGCAGGCGGCCAGCAGTCGATGCTTCATGTGTCCCTCCAGGGATCAGGTCAGAGCGTGATGCGGATGCTGGACGACCACGGGCCCCACTGGCCGTTGGCCTGGGCCCGGATGGACACGTCGTACTGCGACCCCAGGCACAGGCCGACCGCCTGCACCCGTCCGTTGGAGGTCTGGCCGTTGATCACATCGCTGTGGTCGGTGACGCAGCCGCCCAGGAAGAAGCCGTCCATCGAGATCTCGTAGGCCGTGGCACCGGGGACCGGCGTCCAGGCGAAGTCGCCGTAGGTGTCGCAGCACCCGGCGCCGACCTTGGTCAGGTTGGCCGGTGCCACCGTGGGGGCTCCGCCCACGGCGATGTTCACGGTCTTGGACGTGGAGTCGCCCCGGTTGTCCGTGACCGTCAGCGTGACGGGGAAGGTGCCCGACGTGGTGAACACGTGGCTGGCGATGGCGCCCGAGCCGGTGGTGAAGTCGCCGAAGTTCCAGTTGTAGGCCACGATCGTGCCGTCCGGGTCCGCCGAAGGGCCGGCGTTCAGCGCGACGGCCAGTGGTGGGGTCCCCGAGGTGGGGGTGGCGGTGAAGTTGGCGAACGGCGCCTGGTTCAGCGTGGCCTTGTTCACCATGGCCAGGTCGTAGTCGTGCCGGGCACCGCCCGAGGAGAACTGCTGGCCCAGGAACTCCTGGTTCTGGCCCAGGGAGAACAGCTTGCCGCCGTTGATGTCCGGCGGGACGGTGACGATGGGGATGGCCACGTTGGGGATGCTCAGCGAGGACGCCGCAGCGTCGACGATGGTGCCGAGGGAACCCGTGGAGGCCACACCGACGTAGAAGTTGCTGCCGATGGCGTCGTCGGGGATGCCCGGGATGCTGCCGAAGAGGGCACCGGCGATGAGCGAGAGCGCGTCGCCGATGTCGCCGAAGAGCTGGCTGACCAGGACGTTGGGGTCGCTCGGCACGGTGCCGGCCGCCACGGTGGCGTTCAGGGCGTTCTTGACCACGCCGAGGGTGTCGTTGGCCACCCCGGCCACGCTCACGTCGTCCTGCTCCATGGCCCAGGTCCAGGTGCCCACGATCTCCAGGCCGTTCGAGGGGTTGACCAGGTCCAGCACGTCCAGCAGCTGGACGTTGTCGAAGTTGACCTCGGCCGTCTCGCCGCCGGTGAGCACGTGGCTCTGGCCGTCGCCCAGGTCGTTGAACGCGTTGCCGCGGCCACCGGCCAGGCCGACCTGGGCCGATCCGGGCACGCCGACCTTGACCCGGAACCACAGGTTGTAGACGAAGGGCTCGTCCCGGACGCCGTAGAGGAAGCTGTCGTTGTGGTTCACGACCGTGACCTTGTTGGCCCGGAACCGGAACGACGAGCCCGCCACGGGAACGCCGGGCGGGGTGGAGCACGAGATGGCCAGGACCGCCAACACCAGCGGTCCGACCAGCATGGACGCGACACGACGCGTACGGGTCTTCATGACTCCCCCTCCGCGGGGCGCCACGCCCCGCAACACAGCAAGCCTGAGGGTAGTTCAGATCTCCGCCGGCGGCCAGCATTTTCCTGACGGGTCGTCAGGTCGGGGCGGCCCGGAACGCTGTGGGTCGTGTTAGGCGCCTCTCCGCGCAAACAGGACACTGTGGTGGGCGGCCTCTTGTGAGCGCCACCAGGTTCGACCTTCAACCAGTTGAACAGGCATACGCCCCGCTCATGGGTGGCGACACCGAGGGCCACACCCTCACTTCCACCACACCACGGGACGCGATCACGCATTCATGCAGAACCTGCGTCGAGGCCACGACGAACTCGGCGCCGAAGCACGAGATCGGCACCTTCGCGTCGCTGCCGCATTCGACGAGTTGACCACCATGATCTGATCAACGGTCACGCGATTCGGGCCCCGTCGCACCACCCGATCAAGCAACGCAACAGTGCCCACCGCCGCCCGCGTCACGGGCTGAGGGGTGGCTCGGAGCCCGAATGGTTCTCGGTGAATTCCCAGCGGACCTTCGGGGCGCTCTGAGCAACGCTCGTCAGTGTTGCACCCATGTCAGCAACAGCCTCACGTCCGACTACGTCGGCGGACGAACGAGACGGATTTCAGGACAATGTCCATGATTGGTTACACGGTGCGCTCCGCGTCTGGCGACCGGGGGGAGCGAAGGCAAGCGAGCTTCGAGCAGACTGGTTGCTGATCACTGCTCGGGGAGTCGAGCAGAGGGGATCTGCTGTTGACGGCCAGGTTGATGGGTGCCTCGTTGATCACGTTGAGCGTGCGGAACCAGGCACGGCAATACCGGCTGCTCGGTTGCCGTTCGACCTCCAACCGGCGTGCTTCGTTCCGTTCGGCTGGCGCCGGGGTCGCCAGGGACCCATCACCAATGCCTCCGTCGGCGAAGGTGCACACCCGGACCGCTTCGGCAAGCGGCCGTGGCAGGGCTGCGACTCGGGATGACCGCTTCCGAGATGCACGTGGCCGTCTACACCGATGCCGACGAGCGCGGCGGGGCCGAAGGTGCCATGGGCAACTTGCTTGCCCGCTTCTCCCCCGACATCCAGATCACAGTGCTCGGACCGGACGAGGGCATCGTGCGTTGGCTGGCCTCGCAAAGGCCGGGGTCCCGCTATAGCGTGCTGCCAGCCGTACGGTCCCGAAAGGACCTGCACGCCATGTGGCAAACACGGACGGCGTTCCGGCGTCTCGGCGCCGACGTCGTCCACTTCAACCTTTCGAGCATGTCGTCGTGCCAGTGGGCGATCTTGGCGGCCATGACCGTGCCAGGACAGCGGTTCGTGGTGATGGAACACAGCCCGATGGGCACGTGGTCTTCTCTGTCGAAACGGCTCAAACAGCTGACCTCCGCGCGAGCAAACGCACATGTCACCGTAGGCCGTCGAGCCGCGTGTCTCATCGAGAAGTTGGGAGACCTTCCGGAAGGTTCGCTGTCTGTGATCTATTCGGGGGTTCCGATCGTGGATCTGGAACCACCGGATCGGCACACCGATGACTTCACCGTTGGGATGCTGAGTCGGCACGACCCCGTCAAGGGAATCGACCTGGCCATCCGGATGATCGACGACCTGGGCGACGGCTACCGGCTGATCGTGATCGGTGACGGATGGGAGCGCGGCAACCTGGAGGCCCTGGTTGAGACGCTGGGGGTCGGTGAACGCGTCGAGTTGCTGCCCTTCAGAGACGATGCCCGCATTTTCTGCCCGACCTTCGACGTCTACCTGCTGCCGTCACGGCTGGAAGCGTTCCCGGTCACGGTCCAAGAGGCGATGCAGGCCGGTGTTCCTGTCGTGGCAACCGAAGTCGGCAGCATTCGCGAGGCTGTGGACGACGGTGAAACCGGGTTCGTGGTGCCTGTTGAGGACATTCAGGCCATGGCCGCAGCTGTGCGCCGGCTGCGCGACGATCCGGTACTCCGGGACCGCATGGGGAGGCGGGCAAGAGAGATCGGCCGCGAGCGGTTCGATATTGAGGCCGGGGCGCGGGCCTGGGAGGCGCTCTACCACGCGCTCCTGCAATGAGGCTGATTCCCGTCTGCCGCCCCGGCCCTCTGTCGATGAGTACGGAGCCGTGGGCGCTGGCCCGGGACGTCGACGCGGAGCTGACTTCCGTCGCCACGATCGAGCCGGTGTCCCAAGCGCCCGTTGCCTTTCCGGCCGGCGGAACTGTGGCGACCGTCGATGTCGCTGTCGGTGTCGGTGACACCGTTGCCGTCGGTCAAGAGCTTGCCTCGCTGGACACGGCGCAGCTCGCACGCGAGCGCTCAATCAGCAGAAGGAAGCGCTCGCCCAGGCCGAACTCGCCCTGAGTCGGGCGTTGGACGGCGAGTCCACCTCGGACGCGCCGACGATCCAGCCAGCGGCGTCCTCGTCGACCACGAGCGCCGATGTGGAGCTGCTGGCGACCAGCCAGCAGCCGTCCGGCGGAGGAACCGACACGCAGCTGGCAGCTCTGCAGCAAGCAGTGATCGACGCCCAGGCCGCGGTCGACCAAGCCATCGCCGCGGCGAACGCAACGATGGACACCGCGACGACCCCTGTGCTCCGCTGCGTGCCCGGCGGGCGCATCGGACGAACCGACATCCGGCGATCAGGCGATCTCTGCCTGCCTCGACGCGCTCGAGCAGGTCCAACAAGCACAGGCAGCCACCGCAACTGCGCAGCAGCAGCTCGCCGACTGTCCGGGGGCCGAAACCCCCGGACTTCCGCTGGTTGCTCCGGGGGTGAGGCTCGAACTCACGACCCGCTGATTAACAGTCAGCTGCTCTGCCAACTGAGCTACCCCGGAAAGGCGCCGATCCGCAGGACCGGCGGAGGGCACGATAGTGCCCAGTCAGCGCGGCCTCTAATCAGCTTTGAGGTAGTCCTCGAGCTTCTGGCGGCGATGTGGGTGGCGGAGCTTGGCCAGCGTCTTGGACTCGATCTGGCGGATCCGTTCCCGGGTCACGCCGAACTGCTTGCCGACCTCCTCCAGCGTCTGGGGCTGGTCGCCGTCCAGGCCGAAGCGGAGCCGCACGACCTGCTTCTCCCGGTCGCTCAGCTCGTCCAGCGCGGACATGATCTGCTCCGACAGCGAGTTCGCGGTGGCCACGTCCGCCGGCATGATGGCGTGTGTGTCCTCGATGAAGTCGGCCAGGTAGCTGTCGTCCTCCTCGCCCACCGGCGAGTCGAGCGACAACGGGTCCTGTGAGATGCGCAGGATCTCCCGCACCCGCTGCGGGGTGAGGTCGCACTTGACCGCCAGCTCCTCCACCGTGGGCTCCCGCTCCAGCTCCTGGATCATCTGGCGCTGGTGGCGGTGCACCTTGTTGATGGACTCCACCATGTGGACCGGGATGCGGATGGTACGGGCCTGGTCCGCGATGGCACGGGTGATGGCCTGGCGGATCCACCACGTGGCGTACGTGGAGAACTTGAAGCCCTTGGTGTAGTCGAACTTCTCCACGGCCCGCATCAGGCCCAGGTTGCCCTCCTGGATGAGGTCCAGGATCTGCATGCCCCGACCCAGGTAGCGCTTGGCGATGGACACGACCAGGCGGAGGTTGGCCTGGGTCAGTTCCTGCTTGGCCCGCTCGCCGTCCCGCTTGGCCCGGTTCAGCACGGCCTTGTCCGCCGGCTCCATGGCGGCCAGCTCGCCGGATGCGCTCAGGTCCGCGATGCGCTCCTCCGCCAGGACGCCGGACTCGATGCGCATGGCCAGGTCCACCTCTTCCTGCGCGGTCAGCAGCGGCACCTGGCCGATCTCCCGCAGGTACATGCGGACCGGGTCGGCGGTGCCGGCGCCGGCGGTCCCACCGGGCAGGGAGACCGGGCGGCCCTTGCGGCGGGAGGTGCGCATGACCCGGCGACGCTGGGCGGCCTCTGCTCCGGTGGTGTCCTCCTCCGGGGCCTCCTCCTCCAGGTGCACGTGCAGGTCCGCGGCCGGATCGACCTCCGGCTCCACGTCCTCCCGCACCACGACCTTGCGGTGGGCCCAGAACTCACGGGTCTCGTCGACGACCTCGGTGGTCATCTCCAGGCGGAGGGCGCTGAGGGCATCGTCCAGCTGCAGCACGCCGCCGTGTTCATCGGCCCGGTGCTGGAGAGCCTGGATCTCGTTGTCAGGCACCGTCTGCCAGATGGACACTGCGCCTCATTCCTGCTCGTGCTGCGGTTGCCTGTCCCGCAGGAAGGCTAGCAACTGGGTCACCGTTTCCACCTCGGCGTTCGGACGCCGGAGGTGGTCCAACGTCACCTTGAGCCAGGCCACCAGATCTGCGTAGGCCAGGGGGTCCTCGGCCACCCGGGCCTCCGACTCCAGTTCGGCCAGGGTCCGACGCCCCACCTCCGTGGCCAGCCGGGCCAGCACGTCGGTCGGCTCGGCCTCCATGGTCTCCACCGACAGCTCCGCCAGGAGCTCGCCCACCTCCGGTGGGGCCTGTTCGATGGCCTCGGCCAGCGTGTCGGCCCCGGCCAGGGCGTCCAGGGCGGCACGCGCCGTGGGGTGCAGGAAGAACGACTCCTCCAGGAACGGAGCGGCCAGGTCCGGGTGGTGGATGGCCAGGCGGAGCGTCTCGCGCTCCACGCCCTCCGGCAGGCGGGGCAGGCGGCGGACCGGCGCCTCCTCCGGGAGCGGCTCGTCCCGGTGGCGCCGCACGGGCTCGGCCGGGGCCCGGGGGGTGCGGCGGATGACCTCCAGGCGGTCACGCAGCCGGCCGGCGTCGATGCGGCAGGTGTCCGCCAGCTCCATGACGTACTGGTCCCGAACCAGTTCGTCGGGGTGCTCCGCCACCACCTCCAGCGTGGCCTCGGCGGCCCGGGCCCGACCCTCCGGGTCCGCCAGGTCCGCCGAGGCGAGCACCCGGTCCACCCGGAACGCCAGGAAGGGCCGGGCCGCCGCCACCGCGGCCTGCAACGCGGCGGGATCCTCCCGGGCCAACTCGTCGGGGTCCGTGCCCGGCGGCAGCGCGACCACCGACACCTGGATCTCGTGCGCCTTCTCCCACGCGTACACACGGTCCGCGGCGGACTGCCCGGCCTCGTCGGCGTCGTAGGCCAGGACCAGGCGGCGGGTGAAGCGCTTGAGCAGCTTCACGTGCTCCTCGGTCAACGCCGTGCCACAGGTGGCCACGGCCCGGGGCACCCCGGCCCGGGCGAAGCCGATGACGTCGGTGTAGCCCTCGCAGATGAGGACCTCGTTGTGGGCCACGGCATCGGCCTTGGCCCAGTTGATGCCGTAGAGCGCCTTGGACTTGTTGTAGAGCTCGTTGTCCCGCGAGTTCTGGTACTTGGGACCGTCGGCGTCCGGCAGCTTGCGGCCACCGAAGCCGATGACCCGCCCCCGCTCGTCCAGGATGGGGAACAGGATGCGGGCCCGGAAGAAGTCCTGCATGCGGCCGCGCCGGTTGAGGAAGCCCAGGCCCGCCGCCTCCAGGTCCGCCTGGGGTGCCTTGAGCGACCGCACCAGCTGGTCCCAGTCATCCGGAGCCCAGCCCACCCGGTAGTGGACCACCTCGTCGCCGTCGAAGCCGCGGGACCGCAGGTACTTGCGGGCCGCGGCCGCGTCCCCGCCGGTGCGCAGCCGGTCGTGGTACCAGTCCGCCGCCCGCTCGGTCAGCTCGAACAGCCGGGACTGGCGCCGGCGGCCCTCCGACTCGTTCTTCTCCGTGTAGCGCAGCGTGATGCCGGCACGACCCGCCAGCCATTCCACCGCGCCGGGGAAGTCGAGGTGCTCCATCTCCCGCACGAAGGTGATGGAGTCGCCGGATGCCTTGCACCCGAAGCAGTGGTACAGCCCTTCGGTGGGGTTGACCGAGAAGCTGGGCGACTTCTCCGAATGGAACGGGCACAGGCCGGTCCAGCGCTGGCCCACCTTGCGGAGCTGCGTGTACCCGGTGACGACCGCGACCAGGTCCGTGGCCTCCCGGACCCGGGCGATGTCCTCGTCGACGATGCCCATCAGCGGGTGCCCATCAACGTGCCGCCAGTGCGGCCCGGCCCGCGGCCAGTCGGGCCACCGGGACCCGGTAGGGCGAGCACGACACCGACGACAGCCCGGCGTCGCGGACCATCGCGACCGAGGCCTCGTCGCCGGCCTGCTCGCCACACACCCCGACGGCGATCCCGGGCCGGACGGCCGATGCGTCCGCGGTGGCGCGGGCCATGAGGTCGACCACGGCCCGGTCCAGGCGCTGGAACGGGCTGACGTCCACGATGCCCCGGTCACGGTACGAGGGCAGCAGCCGGGACTCCACGTCGTCCCGGCTGAAGCCGAGCACCAGTTGGGTGAGGTCGTTGGTGCCGAAGCTCAGGAAGTCCGCCGCGGAGGCCAGCGCACCGGCCTCCAGTGCGGCCCGCGGGGTCTCGACCATGGCCCCGACCGGCAACCGGTGGTCACCGGCCACGTCCTGGACCCAGGCCGCCACCGTCACGAACTCCTCCACGAAGGCCACCATCGGGACCAGGACCCGCGGCTGGGGGTCCCCGCCCGCGGCCCGCCGGTCCGCCGCCGCGCCGACCAGGGCACGGATCTGCAGCTGGTACAGCTCGGGTCGCAGCAGGCCGAGCCGCACGCCCCGCACGCCCAGCATGGGGTTCTCCTCCCGCCATGCGTCGGCCAGGTCGACCAGGTCGGGGCTGGCGCCGGGATCGCCGGCGCGGGGCAGGAACTCGTGCATGGGCGGATCCAGCAGCCGGACCGTGACCGGGAGCCCGTCCATGGCCTCCAGCAGGTCCGCCAGGTCCGCGCGCTGGCGACGTTCCAGCTCTGCCAGCGCCGTCCCCCCGCCGTGCAGCAGGACCTCCTGCAGGAGGGGGAGCCGGTCGCCCAGGAACAGGTGCTCCGTGCGGCAGAGGCCCACGCCCCGGGCGCCGAAGCGGCGGGCCAGGCGGGCGTCGTCGCCGGTGTCGGCGTTGGCCCACACCTCCGGACGGCCGCCTGCGGCCCGGTCGGCCGCGTCCAGCAGGGCATCGACGTCGTCGGGCAGGTCGGTGACCGGGCCCGATCCGTCCACGCGGCCACGCCGGACCTCCCCGGTGGTGCCGTCCACCGTGATCCAGTCCCCCACCGCGACGAAGTCGTCACCGACCGAGATGCCGTCGGTGCGCACCACCACGGACTCCGCACCGCACACCGCGGGCAGGCCCCAGCCCCGTGCCACCACCGCGGCATGGCTGGCCAGGCCGCCCCGGGCGGTGAGGACGGCGGCGGCGACACGCATGGCCGGCTCGTCGGCCGGGGAGGTCTGTTCCGCCACCAGCACCGGGTCCAGGCCTGCGTCGTACGAGTCCAGCGCGCCGTCCACGGACACGACCAACGGTCCGGAACCGACCCCCGGTGACGCCGGCTGACCGGTGACCAGCACCGGCTGGTCCGCCGACCCCGCCCCCCCACCGTGCAGGCGGGCCTCCAGTTCCGCGACCGTGGTGGCGCGGACGAGGTCAGCACCCTGGGGATCGTCACGGTGGGAGGCAGCGGGGTGGTCGGTCACGGCTCGCCGATGCTACCGGCGCCTCCTGACGTCGGGCCCCGGGCCGTTTACAGTGGGTGTGCTTCCCCGCTGCCACGGATCCAGAGGGATCGACATGACACTCAGCGAGCGGAGCCGGTCAGCGCTCTACCGGGGCCTCGCGGCCATCATCGACGACCAGGAGGCGGTGCAGGAGATGTTGTCCCAGTTCCCGTCGAGGGACGTCGACGAGTACGTCACCAAGGACTTCCTGCGGGCCGAGATGACCGAGTTCCGGTCCGGGATGCGATCGGACATGGCCGCGCTCCGGTCCGAGATGCGATCGGACATGGCCGCCCTGCGACTGGAGCTGCACACGGAGCTGCGTCGCCAGTTGGTGTGGACGATCTCCACCATGATCGCCCTGGCCGGCTCCATGATCGCGACGGTCGCCCTGATCCGCTGAGGCGACCCCGCTGGAGACGGCGGCTCAGACCAGGCGCTCGCGGAGCCAGGCGCCGACCTCGGCCACCGGCACCCGGACCTGCTCCATGGAGTCGCGTTCCCGGATGGTCACGGCGTGGTCCTCCAGCGACTCGAAGTCGTAGGTGATGCAGAACGGCGTGCCCAGCTCGTCCTGGCGCCGGTACCGGCGGCCGATGGACTGCGTCTCGTCGTAGTCGCACATGAACGAGCCCCGGAGCTCCGCGGCCAGTTCGCCCGCCGGGCCGGTCAGCTCGGGCTTCTTGGACAAGGGCAGGACCGCGGCCTTGTACGGCGCGATGCGGGGGTGGAACCGGAGCACCACGCGGGTCTCGCCCCGGACCTCCTCCTCGTCGTAGGCGGCCATGAGGAAGGCCATGGCGGTGCGCGTGGCGCCCGCCGCGGGCTCGATCACGTGCGGGGTCCAGCGCTCGTTGGCGGCCTGGTCGTACCACTCCAGCTTCTCGCCGGAGTGGGTGGCGTGCTGGGTCAGGTCGAAGTCGCCCCGGTTGGCGATGCCCTCCAGCTCGTCCCAGCCCCAGGGGAACAGGAACTCCACGTCGGAGGTGCCGGAGCTGTAGTGGGACAGCTCGTCGGCGTCGTGCGCCCGCAGCCTCAGCCGGGACTCCGGCATGCCGTGGTCCAGGTACCACTGGTACCGCTGGTTGCACCAGTACTCGTACCACTGGGTCGCGTCCGCCGGCGGGACGAAGAACTCCATCTCCATCTGCTCGAACTCACGGGTGCGGAACACGAACTGGCCGGGGGTGATCTCGTTGCGGAACGACTTGCCGATCTGGGCGATGCCGAACGGCGGGCGGACGCGGGTGGTGTCCACCACGTTCTTGAAGTTGATGAACATGCCCTGGGCCGTCTCCGGGCGCAGGTAGGCCACGGCAGAGGCCTCCTCCACCGGACCGGCGTGGGTCTTGAACATCAGGTTGAACTGACGGGGCTCGGTGAAGGTGCCCCGCTTGCCGCAGCTGGGGCACTGGTCCGGGTCGTCGAGCTTGTCCAGGCGCCAGCGCGTGTTGCAGTTGGTGCAGTCCACCAGCGGGTCGGTGAAGTTGGCGAGGTGCCCGGAGGCCTCCCACACCTGTGGTGGCGACAGGATGGAGGCGTCCAGGCCCACCACGTCGGACCGCAACTGCACCATGGACCGCCACCACGCGTCCTTCACGTTGCGCAGCAGCAGCACGCCGATGGGCCCGTAGTCGTAGGTGGACCGGAACCCGCCGTAGATCTCCGCCGACGGGTAGACGAACCCGCGCCGCTTGGTCAGGTTGACGATCTTGTCGAACAGCTCGGGGGACGGCTGTGCTTCTTCGGACATGGCCGCGCAGGCTACCGGTCCGGTGCAGGCCCGTCCGACGGCGGGGCGATCCGCGGAAACGCGGAGAGTGGTCGCTACCGTTGCGGCAATGGAACCCACCAGGACGTCGTCCGCCCGAGGTCAGGCCCGATGAGCGACCCGAACGTCCCACCGGAACCGACCGAGCCGTTCGGCACGCCCGCCCCGCCGCCTCCCGGGTACCCGCCGCAACCGCCGGCCCAGCCTCCCGCGCCGCCGCAGGCACCCCCACCGCAGCCGCCGCCGGCGCAGCCACCGGTCCCGCCCGCCCCGCCGATGCCGCCGGGACAGGCGCCGCCACCCCCCGGCTACGCCGCGCCGGCCGCGCCACCGCCTCCGGGAGCGTACGGAGCGCAGCCGCCCGGTCCCGGGGGGTTCCAGGCCGCGCCCCCCGGTGGCTTCCAGCCGCCCCCGCCGGGCGGTTTCCAGCCCGCGGCGCAGCCCTACCAGTACGGGTCCGGGCTCCCCGGTGGCGCCAACCTGGCCGAACCGGGCAAGCGCATCATCGGCAAGATCATCGACTGGGTCATCCTGACGGTCATCTTCATCCCGGTCTGGATCGTCATCGTGGCCGTCGGGGTCGGGACGACCAGCACCACCACCGACCAGTTCGGCAACACCACCGGCGTGAACAGCTCCTTCGGCCTCGGCGGGTTCTTCCTGCTGGCGATCGCGCTGTCCGCCATCCAGGTGCTGTACGAGGTCGGCTTCGTGGCGCTCCGGGGACAGACACCGGGCGCCATGCTGATGAAGGTCAAGGTGGTCCGCCACGCCGACGGGCAGATCCCCGGCTGGGGACCGGCCTTCATGCGCTGGCTGCCCAACCTGGTCAGCCTGGTTCCCTGCCTGGGCAGCTTCCTGTCCCTCGGCCTGTGGATCTGGGCCCTGGTGAACCTGTTCAACAACCCGTTGCGCCAGACCCCGTTCGACCTCGCGGCCAAGACCGTCGTGGTCGACGTCTCATGATCGCCCGCACACTCACCCTGGAGGCTTCCCGATGAGTGACCCCAACGTTCCCCCTCCCCCGGGCGGTGGCACACCGCCACCTCCGCCGCCGGGCGGCGGCGCACCGCCACCTGGTCCCCCCACGGGCCCACCGCCCGGACCGCCTCCGGGCCAGCCCCCCATGCAACCCCCGCCCCCGGGCGGGTTCAGCGGCGGTGGCGGCGGGTTCGCACCTCCCCCGGCCCAGCCCTACGGCGGCGGTGGCGCCAACATGCCGCAGCTCGACGTCGGCTCCGCCCTGTCCTACGGGTGGAAGAAGTTCACCGAGAACGTCGGGCCGTTCATCCTGCTGGTGCTGGCGGTGTTCGTCGCCGTCGTGGTGCTCAACATCATCCAGGGCATCCTCACCCCGGACAGCACCGGCTTCCTGGCCCTGATCTGGACCCTCGCCCTGTCGATCATCGTGATGATCGTGACCTTCATCATCCAGGCCGGCGTCTACCGCGCCGGGCTGGGCGTGACCAAGGGTGAGCAACCGTCGGTGAGCATGCTCACCGAGACGACCAACATCGCTCCGTACATCCTCACCGTCATCGTGGTGGGGCTCGGAGCGTTCGTCGGCTTCCTCCTGTGCATCATCCCCGGCATCGCCTGGATCATCTTCACGGCCTACGCGCCGATCCTGGCGCTGGACAAGGGCATGGGCCCGGGCGAGGCGATCTCCACCAGCATCAACTGGGTCAAGGAGAACTTCGGCCAGGTGTTCCTGATCCTGCTGGTCAGCTGGGTCGTGTACATCGCCGGCGCGCTCCTCTGCGGCGTGGGCCTGTTGGTCTCCATCCCGGTGGCGCTCGTGGCCATCATCTACTCCTACCGGGCGCTCAACCAGGAGCCCGTCGTCCCCTGACCGTCCCGATGGCGCACTGACCGACCGAGGGGGCCCTGCGGGGCCCCCTCGGCGCGTCCCGGGTGGGTCGCGTCAGCCGTCGTGGAGCAGGTGCACGGAACGGAGGCGGCGCTCCAGGTGGGACTCCAGCGCCGCGGTGGCCAGCGCCTCCACCTCGTGGCTGACCTTGCCCTCGGGAAGGGTCAACGCCGTGTTGAGGCCGCCGCCCAGGATGGCCCGGGTCACGGCCAGGGCCTCGTCCGAGATCGGGCGACCCCACCCGCAGGGTCGGCAGCGGATGCCGCCCGCCTCCAGGGCCAGCCCGAAGGGGCCGTCCTCGTCGCCGCAGTCGACGCAGACCTCCAGGCCCGGGGCGACGCCCTCCACGTCCAGCAGCTTGAGGAAGAACGCGGCGGTGACCAGCGGCGGGTTGCGGTCCTCCACGGTGCGCAGGCCACCGACGAGCATCTCGTACAGGCGTGGCGTCGGCTGGCGGTCCTGGGCCAGTTGGTCCACGGCCTCCAGCAGCGCCGCGGCCCGACCCAGCCGGGACAGGTCCTCCCTGGTGCGGTGGTACGCCTCCACCGACTCCGCCTGGGTCACGATGTCCAGTTCCCCCCGGCCCTCGTGCAACTGGACCTGGATGTGGGAACCGGGCTCCAGGCGAGACCCGAACTTGGACCCGGTGCGGCGCACACCCTTGGCCACGGCCCGGACCTTGCCGGTCTCCCTGGTCATGAGCACCACGATGCGGTCCGCCTCACCCAACTTGTAGGTCCGCAGGATGACGGCGACGTCGCGGTAGAGGGCCACGGGCAGAGTCTCCCATCCGGCGGCGGCCGGGCCCGCGCGCCGGGGCAGGGGCATGCCGCACCTGGCCCTTCGGTCCGAACGCGGGCTGGGACAGCCGCTCCGAGCGGCTCGATCAGCCCGAGAACGACGGCGACCGGTCGGGTGGGGACCGGTCCGACGCCCGCTCAGGCGGTGGAGGGGTCGGCGTCGGTCAGTCCGCCGAAGCGGCGGTCCCGACGCTGGAACTCGTCGATGGCGTCGTACAGGTCGCCCCGGCGGAAGTCGGGCCAGAGCACGTCCTTGAACACCAGCTCCGAGTAGGCCAGCTCCCACAGGAGGAAGTTGGAGATGCGGTACTCCCCCGAGGTCCGGATCATCAGCTCCGGGTCCGGCATGGTGGGGTCGTAGAGGTGCTTGCGGATGGTGCGCTCGTCGACCTTGTCCGCCGGCACGCCCTCCCGGACGATGTCCCGCACGGCGTCCACCAGCTCCGCCCGGCCGCCGTAGTTGAAGGCCATGGACACCGTCATCGCGGTGTTGTCACCGGTCAGCTCCAGGGTCTCGTCGATGCGCCGCAGGATGCGCTTGGGCACCCGCCAGTCCCGACGGCCGATGAACTGGAGCTTCACGTTCTTGGCGTTGAGCTCGTCCCGGCGGGTGAGCAGCAGGCGCTCGTTGAAGTTCATGAGGTACCGGACCTCGTCCACCGGACGGCGCCAGTTCTCCGTGGAGAAGGCGTACACCGTGAGCCAGCGGATGCCGGCGTCGAGCGCCCCCCAGATGGTGTCCATGAGGGCTTCCTCGCCCGCGGCGTGGCCGTCGGTGCGTGGCAGGCCGCGGCGTTGCGCCCAGCGCCCGTTGCCATCCATGACGATGGCCACGTGGACCGGCATCCGCTTGACGTCCAGGCCGCTCAACTCCACGTGCGCACCGTACCTGATGGGCTCAGTAGCCCAGTCGTTCCAGGGAACCGGGACGGGACTGCCAGTCCTTGTCCACCTTGACGAAGAGCTCCAGGAAGGCACCCTCGGGCAGTTGCTCCCGCACGCGGGTGCCGACCTCCTTGAGCACCGCACCGCCCTTGCCGATGACGATGCCCTTCTGCGACTCGCGCTCCACCAGGATCTCCACCCGGATCCGGGGCCACTCCCACTCCGTGACCCGGGTGGCGATGGAATGGGGCAGTTCCTCGCGGGTGACGGCCAGCAGTTGCTCCCGGACCAGCTCCGCCACCCGGAACCCCTCGCCCAGGTCGGTCACCTCGTCCTCCGGGTACCACAACGGGCCGGCCGGCATGCGGGAGGCCAGGTGGTCCACCAGGGCGTCGACGCCCTGGCCGGTGCGGGCGGAGATCGGGAAGTAGGACTCGGCGTGGAAGTCGGCGGCTGCGGCCAGCTGGGTCAGGATCCGGTCGTCGTCCGCCCGGTCCACCTTGTTGAGCACCACCACGGCGTCCGACGGGAGGCGCTCGGCGATGAAGCGGTCCCCGGGGCCGATCTTCTGGGTGGCGTCGACCAGGAGGCACACCACGTCCACGCCGGCCAGGGCGTCGGAGGCCGTGTCGTTGAGTCGCTCGCCCATCAGCGTGCGGGGCTTGTGGATGCCAGGGGTGTCCACGAACACGATCTGTGTGCCCGGTCGGTTCAGCACGCCACGGATCTGGTGGCGGGTCGTCTGCGGCTTGTCCGAGACGATGGAGACCTTCTCGCCCAGGATGTGGTTGAGCAGCGTGGACTTGCCCACGTTGGGCCGGCCCACCAGCGTGACGAACCCCGAGTGCAGCTCGCCCTCGCCGGCATCACCCTCGCCGGCATCACCCTGGACGGCATCCGCACCTGAACCGGCATCGGTGCTCATGCGTCCTCCACCGGGGCCCGCTCCAGCAGGACCAGGCGGACCCGGCTGACCCGGCGGCCGTCCACCCGCTCCACGATGAGCCGGGCACCGTCCACCTCCACCACGTCCCCCGGGACGGGCACGCGGCCCAGCGTGCCGAACACCAACCCACCGACGGAGTCCCAGTTCTCGTCCGGCAGGTCCAGGTCGAACTCCTCGTTGAGGTCGCCCACGTTGAACGTGGCCTTCACCAGGATGTCGCCGTCGGACAGGCGCTCCCAGTCCTCGGCGTCGGTGTCGAACTCGTCGTGGATCTCGCCCACCAGCTCCTCCAGCAGGTCCTCCAACGTGACCAGGCCGGCGGTACCGCCGTACTCGTCGATGGCGACCGAGATGTGGGTCTTGCGGGCCTGCATCTCCGTCAGGAGCTCGGCCACGCGCTTGGTCTCGGGGACGAAGTGGGCGGGACGGGCCACGTCCGTGACGCAGCGCCCTCCACCACCGGTGCGCTCCATCTCGTAGGCGTCCTTCACGTAGACGATGCCGATGACGTCGTCGGAGTTCTCACCGTACACGGGGATGCGGGACAGGCCCTTGGCGATGGCCAGCTCCACCACGTCGGTGACGGTCGCGTCCGAGCCGATGGACACCACGTCGGGACGGGGCACCATGATCTCCCGCACCACCGTGTCGCCGAAGTCGATGATGGACTCGATCAGCTCCCGTTCCGACTCCTCGATGACGGAGTGCTCCGCCGCCTCCTCGGCCAGGGCCAGGATCTCCTCCTCGGTGACGAACGGACCCTTCTTCAGGCCCTTGCCGGGGAGGACCACGTTGGCCATGCCGATGAGCGTGCGGGCGGGCCAGCGCAGGACCCGGCCGATGAACTCCACCAGGGGGGCCGTCATGAGGGCGGCCCGCTCGGTGTGCTGCAGGGCCCAGGTCTTGGGGGCGGCCTCGGCCAGGACGAAGAGCACCACGACGTTCAACACGATGCCGATGGCCACGCCCAGGGGGCCGAACAGCCGTCCGGCCAGCACACCGACCAGGGCGGCCTGGACGACCTGCACGATGTTGACCGACAGGTAGACGGCGTTGAGGTCCCGCTCCAGGTTGTCGACGATCCGCTGCACACGGCGGCCGCCCTTGGGGTCGTTCTCGGCCAGCGCCGCGGCCCGGGACCGGGTCATGCGGGTGATGGCGGTCTCGGCACAGGCCAGCACCGCGGCCACTGCGACCAGGACGAGCACCACGGCCAGCAGCCAGACGTCGGTGCCGTTCACGCGTCACCCCACGGGTCACGGGCGGGTGGGCGGGCCAGTTCGGACATGAGCGCCCGTTCCCGGGCCCACATGCCGGCCCGTTCCGCCGGTTCCGCGTGGTCCCAGCCGCACAGGTGCAGCCCGCCGTGGACGACCAACAACGCCAGCTCGTCCTGCACCGTGCCGGCGTGGTCGGGAGCCTGGGACGCGGCGACCTCGGCGCACACCACCACGTCGCCCACCATCCAGTGGCCGGTGTCGGCACCGTCCGCGACCCCGTCGATCCCGTCGATGGGGAACGACAGCACGTCGGTCGGGCCGTCGCCCCCCAGGTGCTCCGCGTTCAGCGCCGCGATCGTGTCCGGGTCCACCAGCTGCAGCGACGCCTCGGCGCGGGCCGGCACACCCTCGGCGGCCAGCACGGCGGCCAGGAGCCCGGCCAGCGGGTCCAGGTCGACCGGCAGGGCGCGGGCCGTGTCGGGATCACGGCTGTCGCAGTGGGCGACGGAGGGCAGGCTCATGGGCGGTGGGTCATGGGGTGTGCTGGGCGTAGGCGTCCACGATGTCCTGCACGATCTTGTGCCGGACCACGTCCCGTCCCGTCAGGTGCACGAAGCAGAGGCTGTCGATCCCGGTCAGGATCCGCTCCACGTCCGCCAGTCCGGACCGCCCGCCCGGGACGTCCACCTGGGTGACGTCCCCGGTGATCACCGCCTTGGACCCGAACCCGATGCGGGTCAGGAACATCTTCATCTGCTCCGGCGAGGTGTTCTGGGCCTCGTCCAGGATGATGAAGCTGCCGTTGAGCGTGCGGCCCCGCATGAAGGCCAGCGGCGCCACCTCCACCGTGCCCCGCTCCAGGAACTTCTGGGCCCCCTCCGGCCCCACCATGTCGTGCAGGGCGTCGTACAGCGGGCGCAGGTACGGGTCCACCTTGGCCATCAGGTCGCCGGGCAGGAACCCGAGCCGCTCCCCCGCCTCCACCGCGGGGCGGGTCAGCACGATGCGCTCCACCTCCTTGCGCTGGAGGGCCTGGACCGCCATGGCCACGGCCAGCCACGACTTGCCGGTGCCGGCGGGGCCGATGCCGAAGGTGACGGTGTGGGACGCGATGGCGTCCACGTAGCGCTTCTGGCCGCTGGTCTTGGGCCGGATCCGGCCGCCCCGGTTGGTGCGCAGCAGCTCGTGGGACAGCACCTCCGACGGCCGCTCGTCGGCCCGGATCATGTCGATGGTGCGGCGGATGGCGGACTCCTCCAGGCGGTGGCCCCGCTCCAGGAGCACCACCAGCTCGCCGAAGAGGCGCCCGGCCCGGTCCGAGTCGGGGCCGGCCACGGTGATCTCGTTGCCCCGCACGGTGATGGCGGTACGGGGAAGGCGTCCTCGATCAGGTCGAGGAGCTCGTCACGGGGTCCGAGGAGGTCCGTCATCAGGTGGTTGCCCGGGACGCGGACGAGCGTCCGCAGCGATTCATCCGCGGCGGTGACCGTCGTTGCCGACCCGGACGTCTCGCTCGAGCTCATGTTTGGCAAAGTGTACCGGTGAACACCGATGGCCTTGAGGGCGGGTTTGTGGACGCGGACGAGTTCCTGGCCGATGTGCGCATCGACCTGGAGGCGGAGGCCCGGCGCCGGGAGCGCTGGATCCGCCAGCGTCTGGCCGACGAGGCGACCCTGTCGGGGGCGCTGGCCGCGGCCCTGGGACGGGATGTCGCGCTGCAACTGGTGACGGGTGACCGCATCGCCGGCACGCTCACGCTGGTGGGCACCGACGTGGTGGGGGTGCGCCGCCGGCACGGCAACGTGTGGGCCGCCATCGACGCCGTCGCCGCACTGGAGGTGGGGGCGTCGCTGCCGGCGGCGGGACCGTCCGGAGGGGGCACCACCCTGCTGGAGGTGCTGGTGGACCTGGCGGCGGAGCGCAGCGAGGTCCTGCTCACGCTGGTGGGCGGCACCGCCATCCGGGGCGAACTGGTGGCCGTGGGGGACGTGGCCACGGTGCGGACCGGGCCCGGCGGCAGGACCGCCTACGCGTCGCTGGACGCGGTGGCCTGCGTGTCCGAGCTGCCCTGATCTGCGCTCCCGGAGGCACCGGCGGCGGCCCGTGAGCCCAGGATGGCGCTGTCCAGGGTGCCGGGCTGGATGCGGCAGTTCTCGATGAACTCGGCCACCTCGGACTCCTTGAGCCGGATGACCCGGCCGAAGCGGTACGCCGGGAGCTGGCCGTCGTCGATGAAGCGGTAGAGCGTGCGGGGAGTGACCCCCAGCCGCCGTGCGGTCTCTGCGGTGTTGAGCCAGTGGATGTCCGCCGTCGTCACGTCGGCGACCCTACCGGCGGCCACCACACAGGGCAATCACCCGGACCCTTTCGGTGTGTTCCACACGATGGCCGGGTACGACGTGCTGTGTCCTCAGTACGTACGGGGATGTTTCATGCTGTTTGACAACTCCTGATCCATGTCATACAACCTTGTGCGCCGGGAGGACGTGGGCGGGAGGCCCAGCGGCAGGGAGGGGAACGGGTGGGGATCACGCTGGGTGCACGGAGGCGGCCACGTCAGGACGTGGCACCTCCCCCGGGCCGCAGCGGTGGACGGGAACGCGTCCGTACCGCACCGCAGTTCCCCGCGGGGCGGGCCCTGGTCGGCGCCGCGCTGATCGTGATCGCAGCCGCGGGAGTCCTGGTGGCCCACCGCTCCGCCTCCCGGCCGCCCACCACGCGCTACGTGGTGGCGGTCCGCGACCTGCCCGCCGGCCACACCGTGACCGCGGCGGACCTGGGCACGCTGGCCGCGGACCTCCCCTCCGGTGTCCCCGCCGTCCCGGCCGAGGGGGCGGACTCGCTCATCGGACGCGTGCGAGCCGCACCGCGTTGTCGGAGCTGGACCTGGTCCGACCCGGGGACCTGTACCAGCGCGGGCGGTTCGTCCAGCCGGGGTCCGTCGAGGTGCCGGTGGAGCTCGACGCGTCCCGGGCCCTGACGGGCGCGCTGGAGTCGGGCAGTCGCGTCGACGTGCTCTCGACGGACCCGGAGGCGGAGGGAACGGTGGTCCTGGCCCGACGTGTGCGCGTGGTGGACGCCGGCGATGGAGAGGACGGCACCGGCGCCGGCATCGGTCCCTCGGACGGTGTCCGGCTGCGACTGGCGGTCCCGGACCAGGACACGGCCACCGCCGTGGTCGATGCCGCAGTGCGGTCCCAACTCACCCTCGTGCTCCCGTCACCGGACCAACCGGACCCGTCGCGGGAGCCCGGCGATGGCTGAGCGCTACGTCCTCCTCGGCCTGGCCCGGACCCGGTGCAACTGGTTCGGCCAGCTGTCCCACTGGTCGACCACCGGCGTGGCACCCATCGAGTTCATCAAGTGCCTCTCGGCCGAGGAGGCCCGGGCCGTCATGGGCACCGGACGTCGGGTCTCCGCCTTCCTGGTCGACGGCGGGCTGAACCGGTTCGACCGTGACCTCGTCGCGTCCGCCACCGAGGCCGGTGCCCCCACGATCGTGGTGGAGGACCGTCGGAACTGCCGGGACTGGTCGTCGCTCGGGTGCGTGGCAGCCCTGGAGGAGGACTTCACCCGGGACCAGTTGGTCGAGGTCCTGGACCGCCATGCCCGCGTCGTCGACCGGACCGTGCACCGGCCGGTGGCCAGGACCGACCTGGCCGACGACCCCGCCCCCGGGCGGATGGTGGGAGTGACGGGAACGGGCGGGAGCGGTGCGTCGACGGTCGCCATGGCCCTGGCACAGGCGGTGGCTCCCACCTCCGGCAGGGTCGCCCTGGTGGACGGGGCCAGGCGTGCCGACCTGGCGCTCTACCACGACGTCGGCGACGTCATCCCCGGACTGCCCGAACTGGTGGACCTGCAACGCCGGGACCGGTCGGACCCGGAGGAGGTCCGCAGCCTGTTGTTCGGCATCGACGACCGCGGCTACGACCTGCTGCTCGGGCTCCGGCGGTCCCGGGACTGGGCCGGCCTCCGGCCCCACGCGGTCGACGCCGCGCTCGAGTCCCTCCGGCGTTCCCACGACCTGGTGGTCGTGGACCACGACCCCGATGTGGAGGGAGAAGCGGAGACCGGCTCGGTGGACGTCGAGGACCGCAACGCAGTGGCCCGCGCCGTGGTGAGGTCCGCCGACCTGGTCCTCCTGGTGACGCGACCGGGCATGAAGGGGGCGCACGACCTGCTCCGTCTGCTCGACGAGTTCACCACCGCGGGGACGTCGGCGGCGCGGCTGGTGCCCGTGGTCGACGGGTCCGCCCGCTCACGACCGGGGCGCACCGAAATGGCCCGGGCCGTGAGGGACCTCACCGTCGGCCGGACGGCCCGCGGGTCAGCGGGCGTCCCGCCCGTGTTCGTGCCCCATGTCCGAGGCCTGGAGGACGCCCACCGGACCGCGGGACGGCTGCCGGAGCGGCTGACCCGGTCGCTCGGCCGGGTCGTGTCCGACCTGTTGGACACACTCCCCCGCCGGACGACCGCCGCAGACCTCGGTGCCGCGATCCGGGTCGGCGACCTGGGCTCCGACGCCGCCCTGGACCTCCGGGGAGGTGCCGCGTGATCGCCCCGTCACCCTCACCGCTGACCGAGATCGAGCGAACGGTGCAGCAGCGCGCCACGTCGCTGGCCCTGGACGTGGACGCGCCGGAGGGCGAGCAGGCGCTGCGGGCCCTGATCGACGAGGCGGTCCGGGAGTGGTCCGACGAGCACGCCCGCGGGCGCCGACCCTTCGCGCTGCCCGACCCGGAAGGTGTCGGCACCCGCGCCTTCCACAACCTGGCCCGGTACGGCCCCCTGACGGAGCTCCTCCAGGACGACGACGTCTGGGAGATCATGATCAACGCCCCCGACGCCGTGTTCGTCCGCAGGCATTCCGGCGGCTCCAGCTTCCACCACGAGGTGTTCCACGACGACGAGCACGTCATCCGGACCCTGACAAAGCTCCTCGACGACTCCTCCACCTCGCACCGCAAGTTGGATCCCACCGAGGGCCTCCAGGACGCGCAGCTGGACGACGGGGCGCGACTCCACATCGTCCACGGCGACCTGAGCCGGGGCGGCCACCTGATGGTGAACGTCCGCAAGTTCACCGGCGTGGCCATCACCCGCCTGGACGAGCTGGTCGAGCGGGACTCGTTGTCGGCGCCCGCCGCGGCCTTCCTGGGGGCTGCCGTCAGGGCCAGGCTCAGCATCGTGTTCGCCGGGGCACCGGGGGCGGGCAAGACCACCCTGCTGTCCTGCTGCGCGGCCGAGCTCGACCCGTCGCTCCGGGTGGTGATCGCGGAGGAGGTGTTCGAGGCGGACATCGCGCTGGCCAACGTGGCGTCCATGCAGACACGCCCATCACGCACCGACCGTCCCGAGGTGGACCTCCGGCGGCTGGTCGGAGGGTTCCTCCGCATGGCTCCCGACGTGGCCATCGTGGGTGAGGTCCGCGACCGGGAGGCGCTGCCACTCCTGCTGACCCTGTCCTCCGGCGTCACCGGCTACACGACCATCCACGCCGGATCGGCCCGCCAGGGACTCACCCGGCTGCGGTTCCTGGCCCAGCTGTCCGACGCGGCCCGGGACCTCCCCGTCGCCGCCCTGAACGCGCTCGTCAGTGAGTCCGTCGACCTGGTGGTCCACACCGAGCGCGGCCCCCGGGGACCGAGGGTCACCTCCATCCTGGCCGTGGAGGACCTCACGGCCGGGCCGGAGTCGGTCCAGTTCACCTGCACCGACGTGTTCGCCCGGCAGGGCATCGACGGGCCGCTGGCCTGGACGGGGCTGCATCCCCTGCGGGCGGGCGACCACTTCGCCCGCTCGGGCACGGACATCCGCTCGCTCCTCGAACGGTCGGGCACCCCGTGACGTCCCTGCTGCTCGCCACCCTCGCCGCCGTCGGCACCTTCCTCCTGGTCGTGCCCGCCCGCCGGGACCACGAGGGAAGGACCGTCGCAGGGGCGGCGGCCACCACCGCACACCGCCGGGCCACCGCCGCACTCCGCCAGGCCGGGCTGGAGTCCATCTCCCCCCGTCAGTTCGTCCTGACCGTCGCGACCACCGCGCTCACCGCCGGCGCCCTCACCGCCCTGGTCCTCGGACCGGGCGTGGCCTCCGTCCTGGTCGGCCTCCTGGCCGGAACGGCGCCGGTGGCGCACTGGAAGCGGCGTCGTTCCGCAGCCCGGCGGACCGCCCGCGATGCCTGGCCCGGCCTGATCGAGGAACTGCGGATCCTGGTCGGGCCCATGGGCCGGCCCGTCCCGCAGGCCCTCCTGGAGGTCGGCCTGCGGGGCCCGGCACCGCTCCGCCCCGCCTTCCTGGCCGCCCAGCGCGAGTGGGTCCTGTCCACCGACTTCGAACGGATGGTGGCGGTGCTCAAGGACCGGCTGGCCGACCCGACGGCGGACGCAACGTGCGAGACCCTGCTGGTCGTCCAGGAAGTGGGCGGCGAACTGGACCGGCGGCTGGCCGACCTGGCCGACGACCGGCGTGCCGACCTCCGGGACCGCCGAGAGGGTGACGCCAAGCAGGCAGGTGCCCGGGTGGCCCGGTGGTTCGTCGTCCTGGTCCCGGCCGGCATGGCCCTGGCCGGGCTCTCCGTCGGTGACGGACGGGCGGCCTACCGCACGTCGACCGGTCAGGTCCTGGCCGGTGCGGGCATCGCGTTGGTCGTCACCTGCTGGTGGTGGGCCGGGCGCATCATGCACCTCCCGGAGGACGAGCGGGTGTTCGACCGATGAGCCCGCTCGAGGTCGTCCTGTTGGGCGTGGCCGGGGTCGGGGCCACGCTGGTCCTCGGGGATGCCCCATGGTTCCGGCGCCGCCCGTTGTCCACGCGGCTGCACCCCTACGCGCCGCCGGCCCCGCCCGGAGCGACCGGCACCCCTTCCCGCTGGTCCCCGGCGGGCGAGGTCCTGGCTCCCCTGGTCCGGGAGGCCACCCACGCAGCCGGTCGGGTCCTCGGAATCACCCAGGGACTCGACCGTCGCCTGCAGCGGGCTGGACGGGACGACACCCCTGCATCGTTCCGGCTCCGACAGTTGACCCATTCCCTGGTCGGACTCGCCGCCGGGGGCACGCTGGCCCTGTTGCTCCGGCCCGGGTCCGTGATCGGGATCGCCCTGGTCCTGGGCGTGCCGGCGTTGGCCGTGCTCGTCGACGAGCAGTCGCTCAACGCTGCGACGTCCGCCCGGGCGCGATCCATCACGCTCGAGCTGCCGGTGGTGGCGGAACAGCTGGCCATCCTGGTCGGGGCAGGATCCTCCCTCCCCGCGGCGCTGGCCCGCCTCGGCCGTCGGGGACGCGGCGTCGTGGCCCACGACCTGCAACAGGTCTCGCTCCGACTCCGTTCCGGCGTCCCGGAGGACGAGGCGCTGGCCGAATGGGGCGCCCGGTGCGACGTCGACGCGGTCCGACGCCTGGTCGCCGTGCTGGCGATGCACCGGGAGGCGGGGGACCTCGGGCGCCTGATCGCGAACGAGGCCCGCTCCACCCGGGCCGAATCCCACCGCGAGCTGGTGGAGTCGATCGAACGGCGGAGCCAGCTGGTCTGGATTCCCGTCACGGTGGCCACGCTCGTGCCCGGGCTGCTCTTCCTCGCCGTCCCATTCATCTCCGCCCTGTCCCAGGTGACCGGCGGGACCTGACCGACCACTCCAGGAGGACCAGCCATGCATCAACCCACCACGACGGCCCGACCGGACCGACGACGCTCCGAGCGGGCCGAGGGCGTGATCAGCACCGCCATCGCCGTACTGATCGTGGCCTTCCTGGGCATCGCCCTGTGGAAGGGGTTCGACGTCATGATGAACAGCGCGACGGAGAAGACCCGGAACCAGGTCGAACAGATCGGGAACTGATGCCCGTCGCACGCCGGCCCGAACGCGGGTCGGGCCTGCTGTCCAGCGCGTTCGGCGTGGCCATCGTGATGTGCTGCGTCGGGGTTGCCGCCAACGTCGCGCTCGGCCTGTGGACCCGCACCACCGTCGACGCGGTCGCCTACGACGCCGCCCGCGATGTGGCCACCGCGCCGGAGGGCGATGACCTGCAGGCCCGGGCCGGGCGAGCGGTCGAGACCGCCCGTCGCCTCCTGGGCCCGCACGGCGCCCACACGGAGCTCACGTTCGAGTCGCTCGGGCCCCGGACCGTCGTCCTGCACGTGCGGTCGCCGGGCGTAGCGCTCCTACCCCGCCTGGTCCGCGGAGGACCCACCGTCGGCACCCTGGACCGCAGGATCTCCCTGGCCCGGGAGGGTGGTGTCCCATGAGCAGGGGCGAACGTGGCGTGGTGGCCGGGCTCGACGGCCTGGTGTTCGGACTGCTCGTGATGGTCGCCGGCACCCTCCTCATCGTGAACGCCTGGGCCGTCATCGACAGCCGCACCGCGCTCGACGGCGCGGCGAGGGAGTACCTGCGCAGCTACACGAGGGCCGGGGACCCCGGAACTGCGCGGTCGTCCGGCGCAGCGGCCGTGACGGCGTTCCTGGCCGGCCGAGGCATGGACCCGGCCGCGGTCCGCACGGCACACCCGGACCCGACGACGTTCGGACCGTGCGCGGCGGCGACCGTGGAGCTGTCACTTGTGGTCCCGGTGGCCAGCGTGCCCTTCGTCGGCGGGTTCGGGTCCACCACCGTGCGCGTGACGGGCACCGAGCTCGTCGACGCCCACCGGGAGGTGATTCCCGGTGCCGCATTCGATCCCGACAGCACGGAGTGCGCGGGCTGAGGTCGGCGAGCGCGGCACGGCGCTGGTGATGGTCCCGGCCCTGGCACTGGTCCTGGTGGTCCTCGGCGCCGTCGCGATCGACCTGGCCGTGGCCCACGCCGCCCAACGGTCGGCGGTGCGGGTCGCCACCGCCGCGGCCGACGACGCCGCAGGGATGATCGACCGTCGGGCGGTCCAGCTGGACGGGGTCGTGCGGATCGATCCGGTCGCCGCCGACCTGGTGGCCCGGGCCAGGATCCGCACCGCGGACCTCCCGGGCCCGGTGGAAGGGGTGGAGGTGCACTCCGACGCCTCGTCCGTGGAGGTCGTGCTCCGCGTCCGGGTGCCCCACGTGTTCCTCGACGCCGTCCCCGGAGGCCCCGGTTCGGGAACCGTGCCCATCCGCGTGCGGGCCCGGATGACACCGTGAGCGGCGACGTCACCCTCGAGCCGACAGCCGGGGACGGTGCGCCACCGGGCTGGCGGCGGGCGGCGGACACTCCGACGGTGCGGCGGGAGGCCTCCGCCGACGGCGCGGTCGTGGTCAAGGCCGCGTCCGGTCCGGGGCGCGACCGGCTCCGCCACGAGGCGGTGGTCCTGCGCGTGCTCCGGGGACAGCGGCTGGTTCGGCTCGTCGAGCTCCGGGAGGACGACCGACGGACGACCCTGGTCATGGCGGACGCGGGCAGCACATCGCTCGACGCCCTCGCCGGCGACGCCGCCCGGACGGCTGCCGCGCTGTCCGCCACCTGTGAGGCGGTGGCATCGCTGCACGCAGCCGGGTGGTCCCACGGCGCCCTCGAGACCACCCACGTGCTGGTCGGCCCACGGGACCGGATCCGCCTGTGCTCGCTGTCCCGGGCCCGCACGCTGGCTGAGCACCCGTCGGGCCGCGACGGGGACCGGGCCGCGCTGCTCCGCCTGGTCGAGTCCTGCACCGGGGCCCGGCCGATCCGGTCAGGTCCGGTGGAGGCCTGGCGGTGGCGGCGCTTCGCCCGTCGGTTGGCGGCGCGCACCGACCGCCTCCCGGACGGACCCGACCCGCGCTCACTCGGCAGGATCATCCGGGGATGCGCCCCCCGACGGCACGGGGCCCGGACCGGCCGGGCCCGACGCGTCCGGCGGACCGTCGGTGCGGTGGCCGCCATGGCGGTCGGCCTCGTCGGCGCGCTGGTGGCCCTCGCCCTGGCCACGGCGGACGGACGCCCGGACGAACCGGCGCGACCGTCCGTCGCCGCCCGACGGACAGTGACCACCTCGCCGGCCCAGCGGTGCCCACCCCGCCTCCCTCCCGGGCCTGGCTTCGATCCGTCCGGGTGTCCCGGGCCGGTCCAGGTCGACGGCACCACCGTGCGCACCGCGGACCTGACCTTCCGGGTGGGCCGACCGGGCGACGTCGTGGTGGTGGCCGACGCCGACTGCGACGGCACGTCCACCGTGACCGTGCTGCGGCCCGGGACCGGCGAGACCTTCGACTTCCCCCTCTGGGCCGACGAGGACGGACCCGCCACCGCAACGCTCACCACGGTGGTGGCCGGGGCGGTGACCCTCCGGCCCCCAACGGGCCGGTGCGGGCCGGTCCGGATCGTCCTGGCCGACGGCACCGAACGAGCCCTGGGAGGCACCCCATGAACCGCAGCACCGCCCCGACCGGTGGCACCGCCACCGCCGCACGCCGCCTGCTGACCGCCCTGGCCGGCGAGGCCGGCCTCCTGGCCGTGCTGGTGGTGGTGGGCCGGGACCACCCGGGATCCCCTCCCCTGACCGGCTGGGCCGGCGGCTCCCTGCGGCCGGTGGGTGGCGGCCCGGGAGCCACTGGATGCCGCCGCCGGCATCGGAAGGCACCTCGCGATCGCGCTGGCCGCCTACGTTGTGGGCGTGACCCTGCTGCACCTGCTGGCCGTGATCACGCGCGGCCACCGCCTGCGGCGGGTCGCCGCCGTGCTCGGGCCGCAGTTCCTGGTCGGCCTCGCCGCCACCGCCACCATCGGCACCGGGCCGGCGCTGGCCGCGGAGTCGCCGGCCGACCCGCTGCCGGTGGCGTCGGGGGCCGGGGCGACCATGGAGGTGGTCGATCCCGACGCCGGACCCACTGCCGCGGCCACCGGGATCCGGACGTCGCTGCCGTGGGCGCAGGGGCCAGCCCAGCCGGCACCCGGGGGCCAGGTCCCCGAACCGCCGCCGCCCCCGCCGCCGACGCAGGTCAACCGTGACGTGGTGGTGCAGCCGGGCGACAGCATGTGGAGCATCGCCCGACACGAGCTGCGGGGACGGCTGGGACGCCCGCCCACGAACGCGGAGGTCGACCCCTACTGGCGCAGCCTGATCGAGGCCAACCGGGACCGCCTGGTGGAACCCGGGAACCCCGACCTGATCCACCCGGGCCAGACGTTCACGCTGCCCTGAGCGTCGGTGTCGCTCACTTGGGGATGACGTTCACCGGCGTGCCCCGGGGCACCCACTGGTAGATGTAGCGGGCGTCCTCGTCGGACATGCGGATGCAGCCGTGTGACACGGCCCGCTGGCCCAGCGGCGTGCTGAGCGCGGTGTTGCCCTTGCGGGGGATGCCGTGGAACCCGATGCCGCCGTTGAACCGGGTCATCCACTGCATGCGCACCTTCGGATCGGAGGTGGCGGTGGTCCACTCCGACCTGGTGGTCACCGCGAACCGACCCAGCGGGGTCCGTCCGCCGCGACCGGAGGAGATGGGGATCTCCCGCATCAGCGACCCGTCCGAGCCGTACACGTAGGCCCGCTGCAGCTTGATCGACACGTCGATCCGGGCCGGGACCACCCCGTCCTGGGCGCCGGCCGGGCTGCTGCCCACACCCACCAGGGCGATGGCGGCCACGAAGCACATCACGACGGCACGTCTCACGTTGGTCATCTCTGGAATGCCTCCTCGGCGCTGGATCCTCTGTGGTGTCCCAACCCGGTTCCGGCCACCTGGTTCCCGCCAGTGTGCCGTGTGGAATCGGGGATCCCATGCCCTGCAACCCCCAGATTCTGTCTCTTGTGGCCTCACGGTCCAAGTCGGCGCACCTCGGCCCGGTTGGTCCCCGCACGGCGATCGGGCTTGAATGCGCCTTCCCCTGACGGCGCGGGTTAATGTCGCCCGCACACCGGCATCCCACAGAAAGGCACGCTGGCAACATGCGCGTCCCCGCAGCAGCGATCTCCTTCCCCGACGAAGACCGGGAGGAGATCCTCCGCCAGATCGACGAGTGCCTCCGGACCGGACAGCTCACCCTGGGTGCCATCGGACGCGACCTGGAGGCGGCCTTCGCCGCCGTCCACGGCACCGCCCACGCCATCTCGGTCAGCTCCGGCACCAGTGCCATCGAGATCCCCCTCCGGGTCCTGGGGTGCCAGGGCAAGGAGGTCCTGGTCCAGGCCAACACGTTCTTCGCCACCGCGGCAGCCACCATCGCCGCCGGCGCCAGCGTGAGGTTCGTGGACTGCGACCCCGCCACCATGGCCATGGACCCCGCCGCACTGGAGGCCGCCATCGGGCCGAACACCGCCGGCGTGGTGGTGGTGCACATCGGCGGCCTGGTCACCCCGGACATCGCCGACATCCAGCGCATCTGCGACGAGCACGGCCTGTGGCTGTTCGAGGACGCGGCCCACGCCCACGGCAGCTCGCTGGACGGGACCATGGCCGGCACGTTCGGCGTGGCGGGATCGTTCTCCTTCTACCCCACCAAGGTCATCGCCGGCGGTGAGGGCGGCATGATCATCACCGACGACGACCACATGGCCGACGAGGCCCGCATCTACCGGGACCAGGGCAAGGCGTCGTTCCTGACCAACGACCACACCCGCCTCGGCTACAACTGGCGCATGAGCGAGCCCCATGCGGCCATCGCGCTGAGCCAGCTCAAGCGGCTGGACCAGTTCGTGGCCCACCGCCGCCACGTGGCCGCCCGCTACGACGAGCTCCTCGCCGACGGGCCCGTCCGGCCCCTCGCCATCCCCGGCCAACGCCTTCAGCAACTTCTACAAGTACGTGGCGTTCCTGCCCGACGGCGCCGACCGCACCACGGTCAAGAAGCGCCTGCGGGAGGAGTTCGAGGTCGGGTTGTCGGGCGAGGTCTACGACACGCCGCTGCACCTGCAGAGCGTGTTCGAGCCCTGGGCCGACGGGCCGCTGCCCGGCGCGGAGGAGCTCTGCGCCCGCCACGTCTGCCTGCCCGTCTCGGCGGTCATGACCGACGACCAGGTCGACCTGGTCGTCTCCGCCCTCCAGGAGGTCCTGTGACCACAACCGTCGCCGTCACCGGCGGGTCCGGCTTCATCGGCTCCAACGTCGTGGACGCCCTCGTCGGTGCCGGCCGCCACGTCCGGGTGCTCGACACCACGCGCCCGCACCGCGACGACGTGGAGTGGCTGCCGGTGGACATCCTGGACGTGGACGCACTGTCGTCCGCCGTCGAGGGGACCGAGGCCACGTTCCACCTGGCCGCCATGGCGGACGTGAACGACATCTTCGCTGATCCGTCCCGGGCCATCGCCGTCAACATCCAGGGCACGGTCAACGTGCTGGAGGCGGCACGGCGCACGGAGGCCGGTCGCGTGGTGCTGGCCTCCACCGTGTGGGTCTACGGCGCCACCACCGGCGACGTCGTGGACGAGACCACGCCGTTCGAGCCGGACACCGACCGTCACCTCTACGTGACCACCAAGATCGCGTCGGAGTTCGCGTGCCGGGACTTCCACACGCTGTACGGCCGCCCCTACACCGTGCTGCGCTACGGGATCCCCTACGGCCCCCGCATGCGTGAGACCACGGTGATGTCCGCGTTCTTCCGCCGGGCCCTGGCCGGCGAGGCCCTCACCATCGACGGCGACGGCATGCAGGCCCGCAACTTCATCTACGTGGAGGACCTGGCCCGGGCCCACCTGCTGGCCCTGCTGCCGCAGGCCGAGAACCAGGTCATCAACGTGGACGGCCCGGCCCCGGTCACCATCCGCCAGGTGGCCGAGCTCACCGCGGAGCTGGTCGGCGGCACCGAGGTCACCTTCGGTCCGTCCCGCCCCGGCGACATCGCCAACCGCACCGTGCTGAACGACAAGGCGCGCACCCTCCTCGGATGGGAGCCCAAGGTGGGCATCGAGGAAGGCATGCGCCGCACCTTCGACTGGTACGTGGCCAGCCGGGCCACGCAGGCCGAACGCCGCTTCGGCGGCGCGAGCGCAGGGAGCTGACCCATGACCACCACCCCCGCCGCGCCCGACGCGTCGCCGTCGTGCCCGCGTACAACGAGGAGCCCACCGTCGGCGACGTGCTGGGCAAGCTCTACGGCTACGTGGACGAGCTGGTGGTGGTGGACGACGGCTCCACCGACGGCACCCGGTCCGAGATCGAACGGTTCCTGCCCGGCCGCCCCGGCGCCCGCATGCTGGTCCACGAGGTCAACCAGGGCATGAGCGAGGCCTACTACCTGGCCTTCGGCGACCTCCGCCGCCGCCTGGAGGCAGGCGAGCTGTCCCCGGACGACTTCATCTACACCATCGACGCCGACGGCCAGCACGAACTGGCCGTCCTGGAGGACCTCCACCGCCAGATGGCCGACGAGGGCCTGGACGCCCTCCTGGTCCAGCGGGACCTGTCCACCTACCCGCCCTACAAGCAGGTCGGGAACTGGGTCATGAGCACCTGGGCCACCATCTGGGCCGGCGGCGTGGCCCTCAAGGACGTGGAGTCCGGCTACCGCATCTTCCGGCTCGGTGCGCTGGCCGACGCCCTGGACTACTACCAGGGCTACAAGTACTCCGAGACCGTCGAGGTCGCCGTGGTGCTGTGCCGGCTGGGCTACAAGGTCCGCAACGACGTGGTGGTCCCGGTGCCGGTGTTCCGGTCCCGCACCCGCATGAAGGACGTCGTCATCGACCTGGCCGCCATCCCCGCCGCCGCCTTCCGGGTCACCCTCAAGCGACCCAAGAGCCAGCCGGTGCCCAGCCTGGTGCCGCCGGTGGCCGTGTCGGCCGGCCTGGCCGCGCTGGCGCTGTCGCCGCTGCTGGTGGCACGCCGCCTGCTGCGCCGCTCCCGCTGACGGCACGGACCCCGAACGCGTCCCGGTGATCCTCCGCCACCCGGCACCGTTCGACGCCCGGTGGCGGTCCCGGTGGATCTGGCACCGCCAGCCGTCCATCGTGGCCGAGACGGCCACGCGTCCCGCCCTGGCCGATCCCACCGACACCGTGGCCCTGCTGCGACGGGTGGTGCACCTGGAGGAGGTCCCGGCCACGGCGCCGGCCAGGATCTGGGTCGACGGCCGCTACGTGCTGCGGGTCAACGGCGCCGAGGTGGCCCGTGGCCCGGTGCGCTCCGATCCCCGCCGCGCCCACTACGACGTCGTCGACCTGGCCCCCCACCTGCGGACGGGCACCAACGTGCTGGCCATCACCGCCCGCCACTTCGGCACGGCCACGTCGTGGTGGATGCCGGTCCCGCCCAGCTACACCCTGGGCGGCGGCTGCGTCGCCTTCGAGGCCCGCATCGGGGACGACTGGGTGGTGGCCGACCGGGCCTGGCGGTGCCAGGACGGCCTGGCCTGGTCGCCCGTGCCCGTGCCCGGCGACGTGGCCTCGCTGCCGCTCGAGTCCTTCGACGCCCGCGCCCACCCCCACGGGTGGGAGCGGCCCGACTTCTCCGACGACGGATGGACCCCCGCGGTGGAACTCACCCCGTTCCACACCGGTGCCCACGGTGACCCGCACCCGCCCAGCGACCCGTTCGGCATGCTGCGGCCACCGGTGCGCACCGCGTTCCCCGGCGGGGCCACCCACCCGGCCACCGAGGTGGCGCGGACCGTGGTAGCGGACGGCGGGGCGGTCCTGGACCCGGTGGCACAGGTGCTGTCCGACGAGCACGGGCCGCCGCCCGGTGACGGCGGGGGTGCGGTGCAGGTCCGGTCCTTCGACCTCGGCCGGATCGCGGCGGGGACGCTGGAGCTGGTGGTCCGCGGCGCGGCCGCGGGCACCGTGGTGGACGTGGCCGCGGCGGAGCACCTGGACCGCGACGGCCGGCTGGTCACGCTGGGCCAGCACGCCGGCCTGCGCTACGTGTGCGCCGGTACCGAGGAGGAGCGGTTCGAGTCACTCGACCTGGTCGGCACCCGCCACCTGCACGCGACGGTGCGGACGCCGGACGGAGCGGGCGACCCGGAGCTGGCCCTGGCCGTCCACGACCGCCACCGCCCCCGGCCCGAGGGTGCCGCGTTCGCCTGCTCGGACCCCGACCTGGAGCGCATCCATGCCGTCGGGCTGCGCACCGTGGACCTGTGCGCGCTCGACGCCTACGTGGACTGCCCCACCCGGGAGCAACGGGCCTGGACCGGCGACTCGGTGGTCCACCAGATGGTGGACCTGGTGGCCAACCCGGACTGGGCCATGGCCCGCTGGCATCCGGAGCTGGCCGCGGCCCCACGCCCCGACGGGATGCTCACCATGGCCGCGGCGTCGGACTTCGAGCTCGACGACCGCATGGTCGTGCCCGACTGGTCGCTGCACTGGGTGCGGTCGGTGCACAACCTCTACCGCTACACCGGCGACCGGGAGCTGGTGGCGGAGCTGGCGCCGGTGGCCGAGCGGACCCTGCGGTGGTTCGAGTCCTTCCTGGGCGCCGACGGGCTGCTGCACGGCGTGACCGGATGGGTGCTCCTGGACTGGGCCAGCGTGTACTCCCAGGGCTGCTCGTCCACCCTGAACGCCCTGTGGGCCCGGGCGCTGGAGGACCTGGCCGAGATGTCGGACTGGCTGGGCAACGCCGGCACCGCGGCGTGGGCCCGGGAGCGGCGCGACGGCGTCCGCGGCGCGTTCGACGTGTTCTGGGACGAGCCGCGGGGCGTGTACGTGGACCACGTCGTGGGCGGCTCCCCCCGCCGGGCCGCGGCCCAGCACGGCGGCGCGGCGGCGTTGGCGGCCGGCATCGTCCCGGCGGACCGGGTGGCGCGCGTCGTCGACGGGCTGACCGACCGCTCCCGGCTGGTGCGCCACTCCTGGGTCATGGACCCGGTCACCGTGGACGGCGGCTCCACCGGCTTCATCCACCTGGTGACCGGCTACCCGGAGCCGTCCTGGGACGTGGAGCGCCAGATGGTGGAGGCCGAGCCGTTCTTCCGCTACGTCCTCCACGACGGACTGGCCCGGGCGGGCCGGGCCGACCTGGTGGCGGACCTGTGCCGGGACTGGACCGTGTTCCTGGAGGCGGGCGAGACCACGTGGCCGGAGTGCTGGACCGGCGGCACCCGCTGCCATGGCTGGTCCTCGACCCCCACCCGCGACCTGGTGGTGCACACCCTGGGGATCACGCCGGCCGAGCCCGGCTACGCCGCGGTGCGGGTGGCGCCCGCCCTGGGCGGACTGGACTGGGCCCGGGCCACCGTGCCCACACCCCACGGGCCGGTCACCGTGGAGGCCCGGGCCGACGGCACCGTCACCGTGGACAGCCCGGTGCCGGTCGTCCGGGGTTGAGCCGGGCCATCGGCTCCGGTCGCCTCAGTCCGGGGCGTCGCCGTCCCAGAACGTGGCCCAGGTGGCGAACGACTCCGGCACGGTCCCCCGCCCGTCGGCCCGCTGGGGCCAGTCGGCCGGCGCCTGGTCCCGGGGGTTGCGCTCCTGGGCCTGGCCGTACCACAGCTCGTGGACCCGCCGGACGAAGAACCAGTGCCCGTCACGACGGGCGTAGGTGTCCCGGTAGAGGATCGACTGGTGGATCCACCGGTCGCCGTCGGCCACCTGCCCCTGGCAGTAGACCAGCCCGGTGGCGTCGTCGGCGCCGGTCACGTCGATCCGGTGGGTGCCCGACGTTCAGGATGGTGACGCCGACCGCACGCCAACGACTCCCGGAACGATGCCCGCAACGCATCCCGGCCGACGGCGCTGCGGCCGACCCGCACGTCGTCCACGAACAGGCCCACCAGCGCGTCCAGGTCCCGGGAGTCGACCGCCACCGCGTAGCGGGCGGCCAGCTGGCGGATCTCCTCGTGCGCCACCAGCCAGGCGACGGGGTCGCGCTCCGGCGCCATCAGTCCGGCAGGTCGGGGGCCCAGGGCACCCCGTTGATGTGGCCGCCGCCGTCGGCGTACAGCGTGTTGCCGGTCAGGTAGCGGGCATCGTCGCCGGCCAGGAAGGCGATGACCCCGGCGATGTCCGCGTCCGGGTCCCCCATGTAGCCCATCGGCACCTGGGCCAGGACCTGGGCGATCATCTCGGGCATCGACTCCTGCACGGCCACGAAGGCGGCGGTGGCCGCGCCCGGGCAGAGGGCGTTGGCCCGGATGCCGTGCCGGGCCCACTCCCGGGCCGCGGTGCGGGTGAGGGCCCGGAGCGCCTCCTTGCCCACGTTGTACTCGGCGGTGAACGGATGGGCATTCACCCCGTTGAGCGAGCACACGTTGACGATGGATCCGCCGCCACCGTCGCGCATGACCGGGAACGCCCGCTGCATGGACCAGTGCGCGGCCCAGAAGGCCATCTGCAGGCCGTGGGCCATGAGCTCGTCCGTCTTGTGCTCGAGCCGGGACATCTGGCCCCCGCCCCACGCGTTGTTGACCAGCACGTCGAGGCGGCCGAACCGCTCCACGGCCAGGTCCACCGCACCCTCCACCTGCTCCTTGTGGGTCACGTCCGCCACCACCAGCGCGGCCGACGCGCCGGCGGCCGACAGCTCCCGCTCCGCGTCGGACCCGGTGGCCGGGTTGCGCTCCACCAGCACCACCGCCGCGCCGTCGGCGGCCAGGCGCCGGGCTGCGGCCCGGCCGATCCCCTCCCCCGCGCCGGTGACCAGGGCGACACGCCCGTCCAGCGGGCCGGCAGTGGTGGTGGTCATCCGCAGTCCTCCAGGTAGGCCGGGCCGCCCAGCATCTCATCCAGGCGGACCGGGTCGAGCCCCCGCTCCTCCAACCCGTCCAGGATGAGGGGCAGCGCCTCCAGGATCACGCTCCGGTCCACCGTCGGGTCGCCGTCGATGCTGTCGTGCAGCAGGATGATCGACCCCGGCTCCACCTTGGACAGGATCCGGCGGGCCACCAGCTCGCCGTCGGTGGTGGACCAGTCCCCGCCCGACACGTCCCAGGTCACGGTGTCCATGCCCCGCACCGCGACCTGGGCGGTGATGAACGGGGTGCGCTGGCCGTGGGGCGGCCGGTAGAAGCGGGGGCAGACCCCGACGTGGCGCTCGATGGCGTCCTGGGTGGAGCCCAGCTCCGGGTACCGGGGGTCGAGCCAGCGCCAGTAGTCGTGGTGGTAGGAGTGGTTGCCCAGGAGCTGGCCGTCGTCCAGCAGCTGACGGGCCACCTCGGGCCGGGCGTCCACCGCCTTGCCGACCAGGAAGAAGGTGCCCTTGACCCCGCGCTCGTCCAGCAGGCGGGCGATGTCCATGGAGTACGGCTCGTTGGGCCCGTCGTCGAAGGTGAGCGCCACCTGGGGCCGGTCCCGCGGGCCGTTGGACGTGACGGGGCCGAACCAGGACAGCTGCGGGTCGTTGGCCGCCGTCCACGCCAGCAGGGCGACCGCGCCCGCCACGGCCAGCCCGGTCAGGGCCCGGCGCGGCCCCCGGCCCCGCCGGGCGGCCCCGGCGTCGGACGGCACCTGCGACACGGTCGCCTCACCGGCTCCGGCCCGTCCGGCCAGCGTGGCCAACGGCGGCACGAGGGACATGGCCACCGCCACGACCAGGGTCGCCCCCTGGGGCCAGGGCAGCACGGCCAGCGCGGCGATGGTCAGGGCTCCGGCCGCCGCTCCGGCCCCGAGCAGGCCCCGCGTCCCGGGCCCGTCGCGGTGGCCCGTGGCCAGGCCCGCGCCGGCGCCCACCAGCAGGGCGATGATCACCGTCGCCGCGCCGGCGGGCGTGACCGAGTACAGCAACGCCGCGATGCCCACCAGCGCGGGTCCGATCCACACCCGGCGCGACCCGTCGCCGGCCCACCGCCGGTAGGCCCAACCCACCAGTGCGGCGGCGAGCACCGCGACGACGGTGGTCACCACCTCCCGGGTGGCAGGCCCGCCGCCGAGCGTGAGGATCGGCATGCCCACGACGGCGAAGCCATAACCTGTCGCGAACGCCGTTCGACCCGCCCGGGTCGGCACCTGCTCGTCCATCATCCCCGCCCCAGGCCGGACCACATGGCAGAACCCACTCCGATCACAGCGACCACCGTAGCCAGCGCCGCCACCGGCGCCACCGGCGCCGCCGGACCCGCTGCCGACGACCGCCGGCGGAGCGCCTTCGAGGTCAGCGGGCGCATCGCCGCCATCGTCGTGTGCCTGGCCTGGGCCGTCATCCTGCTCATGATGCTCACCCGCCGGGTGTTCATCAGCCACGACTCGCTCAGCAACAACGTGCACGTGTGGTTCATCGCGGACGAGCTGTGGAGCGGCAACGGGATCCCGCTCCGCATGCCGGTGCTGGCCAGCGGGGATGCGCTCACGTTCCCCTACGCGTCCATCCCGTGGGTAACCGCCGCCGCGTTCTGGCCCGTCCTGGGTGACCGTGTGGTGACCCTGTGGCTGGTCCTCGGCTTCGTGGCCACGGTCGGGGCCACGTTCTGGACGTTCCCGACCCTGCGGCGGGGGTGGTGGGCCGCGGCCACGCTGACCAACCCGGCCCTGGTCATCTCACCGCTGCTGGGCCAGTTGCCGTTCCTGTGGTCGATCGCCTGCTTCACCGTGGCCGTGGGCCTGTGGCGCCGGGGACGGCTGGTGTGGGCCGCCGTGCTGACCGCGGTGGCCCAGATCATCCACCCCGCCGTGGTGATCCCCATCGTGGCCGTGGTCGTGGTCGGCTGGCTCCCCTTCGAGGACCCCGAGCGGCGGCGGAAGCTGGTGGGCCTGTGGTCGGTCACCCTGGTGGTGAGCCTCCCGGCGGTCTGGGCCGTGTTCCAGTCCCCCGTGGTGGCCCAGATCTCCCTGGCCGCCCAGGTCGGAGCCCTGTTCCAGACCGCAGGCATGCGCTCACTGGTGCTGCTGGGCCCCATCGTGCTGGTGCTGCTGCAGCACGAGCGCCGGACGCCGATGTGGACCCCCGCGGTGCTGTCGGTGGTGTTCGTGGCGCTGCAGTACAGCATGTACCTGCCCTTCGGCATGGACTTCGCCTGGGGCAGCCTGACCCGCAACCCGGACCCGGGCATCGACGCCTTCGCCAACTCGAGCGGCGTGGTGCGGGGTGACACCTACCGCGTGCTCACGGGCCTGGACGGCAAGTACGGCCTGTACGCCGTGGTGCGGGCCGGCGGTGTGCTGGACGCCGAGTTCTTCCCGGAGGGCCTGCACCGCGGGCCGTTCCGGTCCACCGAGGCCTACTCCCGGTTCCTGCGCGAGCGCGACATCGACCGGGTCGTGCTGTTCCCCAGCTATGCGCAGCGCTACACGCGCTCGAACGAGCCCGAGCTGCTGGAACGGATGGTGGACGCCGGTTGCGTGGACGGCATCGCCGTCACCCGCCAACCCGGCACGGCCGAGTGGACGCTCTACGACGTCGAGCGCGGCTGCTGAGCAGCGTGCCCGCCGGGCCTCAGCCCAGCCGGAGCCCCATCTCGTCCAGGCGCCGGTCCGCCGACTCCTGGGTCACGCCGAGGATGCAGGCGATGGCCCGCATGTCGTCACGGCGGATGGTCAGCACCCGGCCGTTGAAGTCCTGGCGCTGGACCTGGATCATGCGCAGGTACCGGGACAGCATCTCGGCCTCGCCGCCGCCCAGCTCCTCCAGGCGGGTGAGGTCGATCTTGGCGCCGGCGCCGTCCAGGTCCCGACGGCCCGCGGCCTCGTCGACCAGTTCCTCGTTGCCGGGCAGCAGCTGGTCGACCGGCACCTTGTAGAACAGCGCCAGCCGGTGGAGCCGGGGCACGGAGATGGCCCGCTCGCCCCGCTCGTAGGCGCCCAGGACGGAGGCCTTGAACTCCTGGCCGGAGACGGCCTCGACCTCCTGCAGGGAGAGGTGCTTCTGGCGCCGGATCTGGCGCAGGCGCTCACCGACGATCTTGCCGTAGCCGCCGTCGCGCAGCTCCTCGTCCTCCAGCACGTCGTCACTCATGGGAACGCCCTTCCTCGCTCTGCCGCTGTCCTCGATCGGCCCACGGTGGACGGATCGACAGCACTGACCGTCACTCTGCGTCAGATCGCCGACACGATCTACTGGGAAAAGTACCCGGCTGAGCACGCAGCGTGGTCAGCCAGAGTGTGGCAGATCGGAAGTCAGCAGACCAGCACGGAGCGCGGCCAGCACCACGCCGGCGGCGATGGCGGCTGTCTCGGCCCGCAGGACGTGCTCCCCCAGGCCCACCGTGCCCATCCCGTGGCGTTCCTGGTCGCTCCAGCCACCCTCCGGCCCGACCAGGACGAGCCGGTCGGTCGGACGGGGGGCCCGGCCCCCGACGTCGGCCAGCACCGCTCCCGCATCCCGGCAGGTCCTCCAGCGAGGACCGCTCCAGGGTGGGCAGCCACAGACGCCGGCACTGCTGGGCCGCCTCCCGGGCCACCCGGCGGAGCCGCTCCAGGTGGCGGTCCGCCCGCTCCCCGTCCCAGCGGACCACCGAGCGGGCCGCGCCGAACACCACGATGCGGTCGATGCCCAGTTCGGTGAGCTTCTGGACCACCAGCTCCGGACGGTCGCCCTTGACCGGGGCGAACCCGACGGCCAACGCCGGCTCCGGTCGATCGGTGGAGACGGAGTCACCGGCTGGTTCCAGCGAGGCGTCACCGGTGAACCGGCAGGGCCGGAACGACCCCGCCCCGTCCGCCGCGGCCACGCCCTCCCCCCGGCGGAGCCGGAGCACACGGCCGAGGTGGTGCAGGTCCTCCGGGTCCAGCACGGGGTGGGCCAGGTCCGCGACGAACACCTGGGCCGATGCGTCCCGGTGCCCGGGCGGGTCGGGGTCCGGCGTCGGGGGTGCCACGGCCGCCCGCTCAGCTGAACGCGGAGCGGATGCGGGCCAGGATCCCCTCGTCGGCCGGGGCCACCTGCTCGCCCCGGAGCTCCGCGAACTGGCGGAGCAGCTCAGCCTGGTCAGCGGTGAGGTCGTCGGGGACGGCCACGTCGGCCACCACGATCAGGTCGCCCCGACCGCGGCCGTGGAGGTGGGGCACGCCCCGGCCCTTGAGGCGGAACACGCGCCCGGGCTGCGTCCCCTTGGGGATCACCAGGTCCTCCGCCCCGTCCAGGGTGTCCAGCAGCAGGTGGGCCCCGAGGGTGGCCTGGGCCATGGTCACCGTCAGGTGCTCGACCAGGTCGTCGCCGTCCCGGCGGAACCGGTCGTGGGACCGGACCTTGAGCCGGACGTAGAGGTCCCCGGCCGGGCCGCCTCGGGGGCCGACCGCACCCCGGCCGGTGAGCCGCAGGGTGGACCCGTCGTCCACGCCGGGCGGGACGTCGACGGTGTAGGTGCGGTCCTCCACCAGCCGGCCGTCGCCGTTGCAGGTGGGGCAGGGCGTCTCGATGAACTGCCCGATCCCGCCGCAGCGCCGGCACGGGGCGGCGGACACGATCTGGCCCAGCACGGTCTGGCGCACGGTGCGCACCTCTCCGAGTCCGCCGCAGTCGGGGCACACCACGGGCTCGGTGCCGGGGGCGGCGCCGGTGGAGTCGCAGTCCTCGCAGCGCAGCGCGGTGCGCACGGTCACGTCGGTCTGCTCGCCGAACACCGCGGCGGTGAAGTCGAGCGTCGCGGTGACCTCCAGGTCCGGGCCCCGTGGTGGCCCGCTGGGCCCCCTGCTCCGTCCACCGCCGCCGAAGGGGCCGCCGGAGGTGAAGAACGCGTCGAAGAGGTCACCCAGCCCGCCGGCGCCGGAGCCGAACGGATCGCCCAGGTCGAACCCGTCGGAGCTGCCGAAGCGGTCGTAGCGGTCCCGCTTCTCCGGGTCCGACAGGACCTCGTAGGCCGCTGCCAGCTCCTTGAACCGCGCCTCGGCGTCGGGGTCGTCGGGGTTGGCGTCGGGATGGGAGGCCCGGGCCAGGCGGCGGTACGCCCGCTTGATGTCGTCGGTGGTCGCGTCGCGCGGGACCTCCAGGATCTCGTACAGGTCAGCCACGTCCCGTCACCCCTCGGTCAGCAGTCGGCTGAGCCGCTGGCTGACCACCGCCACCGCGGAGACGGTCTCCGCGTAGTTCATCCGTGTGGGCCCGAGCACCGCGATGGCGCCGGCCGGCTCGCCCCCCGCCTCGTACGGGGCCACCACCAGGGAGCAGTCGGCCAGGGTCTCCACGCCGGTCTCGGACCCGATGGCCACGGTGATGCCACCGTCGATCAGGTCCTTCAGCAGGCTCACCACCACGAAGTGCTGCTCCAGCACCCCGAGCACGCTCTCGACGGTCTCCCTGGCATCGAAGGAACCCGCGATGCGCGACGTGCCCTCCACGAAGACCTGGCGACCCTCGGCCTCCGCGGCGGCGTGGATGGCCGACACCGCCTCCCGGGCCAGGTCGCCGCCCCGCACCCCGGCGGGGACCTGCCAGACCGGCAGGTCGTGCAGCGTGGACCCGATGAGCCCGTCGAACAGCACCCGCTGGGCGTCGGCCAGTTCGTCCCCGTCCACGTCCTGGGCGGTGTCGAAGGTCCGCTTGAGCACCACGCCGTTGCTGAGCACCACCACGGCCAGCACCACCCGCGGGGTGAGCTCCACGACCTGGACCGACCGCACCGTGGACGCTTCGGGCTGCTCGCCCACCACCACCGCCGCGCTGTGGGTCAGCGAGCTCAGCAGGTGGGTCGTCTCCTTCAGCATCTGCTCCAGCTCGCCGTGGGCGGAGGCGAAGAACTCCCGCACCAGCCGGACGTTGGTCGGGCTGAGCTGGCCCGGCCCGGCCATGCCGTCGACGAAGAACCGGTACCCCTTCTCGGTCGGGACCCGGCCCGCGCTGGTGTGGGGCTGGACCAGGTAGCCCTCCCGTTCCAGCACGGTCATGTCGTTGCGCACGGTCGCCGAGGACACCCCGACGTCGGTCCGGGCCGCCACCGTGGTGGAGCCCACCGGCTGGGCCGTCTCGATGTACTGCTGCACGACGGCGCGGAGAATGGCGGACTTTCGGTCGTCGAGCATTGGCACTCAGTCTACGCGAGTGCCAATTCCTCCACAGGCCGGCGGGCCGGGGCACCGTTGCGACCGGGAGCCCGGCACGGGAAGATCGGGCATGGACACACCGCCCGGGAACCCGGTCACCCAGCGGGTCAGGGCGGCCGACGTGGCGGACCTGGACCGGGAACCCGGGCGTGCCGCGCTGGCGTTCAGCACCGACGACGGTCCCGAGGCCGTCCCGGTCGTGGTCCGCCGCACGCGGGACGGCCTGATGGTCGGCGCACTCCCCGGCGCGGTACCCACCCCTCCCCCCGACCGACCCGTCGTCGTCGTCGACGACGGGCGCTGGTGGTTCGAGTTGCGGGCCATCGTGCGCCGCGGCCCGCTGTCCCGTGCACCGGAGGGAGCCGACGGGCTCGAGTGGTTCCGGCTGGACCCCGACCGAGAGGTCGCCTGGGACTACGGACAGCTGCACCGGGAGGGGACGTGACCCCCGACGACCCGCTGGTCGCCCACCACCTTGCGACGTCGTCGGTCATGCGGCTGGCCACCACCTCGGCCCGGGGGACCACGACGCTCACGCCGATCTGGTTCGTCCTCCACCGCGGGTGCCTGGTGAGCGGGACCGCGGCGTCGACGATGGCCGCCCGCAACATCGCGGCCGACCCGAGGGTGACGGTCCTGCTGGACGGCGAGGGGGCCGGCCGGTCGGCGTACCTGCTGCGACTCCGGGGGACGGCCGAGGTCCACACCGGGATCCCGCCGGCCGGGGCATTGGTCCGACTGGCGGCCAAGTACTACCTCTCCCCGGGCGGTCTCCGCAGCGAGGTCGCCCACCGACGGATGTGGGGCCTGCGCGTCCGCTACTACGCCCAGGCGGAGGGCGTCTGGCTGGCCATCCACCCCGGGGCCGCAGAACTCGTCCCCGTGCCGGCCGGCCCCGTCAGTCCTCCAGGCGCAGGGCGGTGATGAACGCGTCGGAGGGGACCTCCACCCGGCCCAGGTTCTTCATGCGCTTCTTGCCCTCCTTCTGCTTCTCCAGCAGCTTCCGCTTGCGGGAGACGTCGCCGCCGTAGAGCTTGGCCGTCACGTCCTTGCGGTAGGCCTTGACGGTCTGGCGGCTCAGGATCCGGCTGCCGATGGCGGCCTGGATGGGCACGTCGAACTGCTGGCGCGGGATCAGCTCGCGCAGCTTGTCCACCATCTTCTTGCCGTAGTCGTAGGACTTCTCCTTGTGGACGATGGCGCTGAACGCGTCCACCGGCTCCCCCGCGATGAGGATGTCGACCTTGACCAGTTCCGCCGCGCTCGTAGCCGATCGGCTCGTAGTCCAGGCTGGCGTAGCCCTGGGTCCGGCTCTTGAGCTGGTCGAAGAAGTCCATGACCACCTCGCCCAGCGGCATCCGGTACTGGAGCTCCAGACGCTCCGGCGACAGGTACTCCAGCTTGACCATCTCGCCCCGGCGGCTCTGGCACAGGTCCATCAGGGCGCCGGTGTAGGCCGACGGCGTGATGATCGTGGTCTTGAGGTACGGCTCCAGGATGCGTTCCACCGCGGCGGGGTCCGGCAGGTCGGCCGGGTTGTCGATGGTGAGCTCCTCCCCGTCGGTGCGGATGACCCGGTACTCCACCGACGGGGCGGTGGCGATGAGGTTCAGGTCGTACTCCCGCTCCAGGCGCTCCCGGACGATCTCCATGTGCAGCAGGCCCAGGAAGCCGCAGCGGAACCCGAAGCCCAGGGCCCCGGACGTCTCCGGTTCGTAGGTGAAGCTGCTGTCGTTGAGGCGGAGCTTCTCCAGCGCCTCCCGCAGGTCCTCGAACTCGTCGCCGTCCACCGGGTACAGACCGCAGAACACCATGGGCTTGGGGTCCTGGTAGCCGTCGAGCGGGGCGTCGGCCGGGCGGGCGGCCTCCGTGACGGTCTCGCCGGAGCGGGCCTCGCCCACGTCCTTGATGCCGGCGATGAGGTACCCGACCTCGCCCGGGCCGAGCGCGGCCACCGGGGTGTTGTCGGGACGGCGCACACCGACCTCGATGGCCTCGTAGGTGGACGCCGGCCTGCATGAACCGCAGCTTGGCCCCGGAGCGCAGGTGGCCGTTCATGACCCGCACCGAGCTGACCACCCCCCGGTACTGGTCGAAGTGCGAGTCGAAGATCAGCCCCTGCAGCGCGGCGTCCGCCGTCACCCTCGGGCGCGGGGATGCGCTCGATCACGGCGTCCAGCAGCTCCGGAACGCCGTCGCCGGTCTTGGCCGAGATGCGCAGGATCTCCCCCGCGGGGATGCCCAGCACCGACTCGATCTCCGCCGCGTAGGTGTCGGGGTCCGCGGCCGGCAGGTCGATCTTGTTCAGGACCGCCACGATCTCCAGGTCGCTCTCCAGCGCCAGGTAGCAGTTGGCCAGCGTCTGGGCCTCGATCCCCTGCGAGGCGTCCACCACCAGGATCACGCCCTCGCACGCGGCCAGTGACCGGGACACCTCGTAGCCGAAGTCCACGTGGCCCGGGGTGTCGATGATGTTGATCACGTGGTCCCGGTAGTCCAGGCGGACGCTCTGGAGCTTGATGGTGATGCCCCGCTCCCGCTCCAGGTCCATCGAGTCCAGGTACTGCGCCCGCATCTCCCGGGGGTCGACGGCGCCGCAGATCTCCAGGATCCGGTCGGCCAGGGTGGACTTCCCGTGGTCGATGTGGGCGATGATCGAGAGGTTGCGGAGGCGTGCGAGTTGGGTCATGTCACGGTCGGGTCGGGGGGACGGGCGGGAGGGTCCAGTCTGCCCGCCCGGGCAGGGTCCGTCCGCATCGGGCCCCGGACCTGACGCTGGGCGCCGCCGACCGCTATCCTCTACCGGTCGTCCCCGGACGGCGCGGTCCGCCGCTGGTCAGCACGACCCGGCCAGGACCACCACGATCGCACGCCCCCGACTCAGGACCCACACCAGGAACATGGCCAACATCAAGAGCCAGATCAAGCGGAACCGCCAGAACGAGGCGGCCAACGAGCGCAACAAGGCCGTCCGTTCCGAGGTCCGCACCCGCACCAAGCGGGCCGAGGCCGCCATCGCCTCCGGCGAGGATGCCGAGGCCGTGACCCGGGAGGCCGTCAAGCGCATCGACGAGGCCGCCTCCAAGGGTGTGCTGCACAAGAACACCGCGGCCCGGCGCAAGTCCCGCCTGGTCCGCAAGCTGAACGCCTCCACCCAGGGCTGAACGCCCGTACCGGGCCCCGGGCCCGGTACCTCCGGCTGCCGTTCAGCGGCGCCGGCCCCCCGCCCCGCCGCCGCCCGACCGTCCGCCGCTGCGCCCGCCGCCCCGCCCGGCCGAGAGCGCGGCCAGCCTGGCCACCAGGACCTCCAGCACCTGGGCGCCCGACTGCTCGGTGCGCCCCCGCAGGTCCAGGTCCGCCGCCGCCATCAGCTGCGTGGCCCGGGCCAGCTTGGCCGAGCCCAGCGCCGAGGACTGGGCCAGGGCCTTCTTGGCCGGGAAGGTGGAGCCCTTCATGCCCAGCACCAGGGCGGCTTCCTTCTCGTCCCGGATGCCGGAGCCGTCCAGGCGGAGCATCCGTTCCACGTGGGTCTGCAGCGTCACCATGACCTGGAGCGGGTGACGGCCCCCGCCCCGCAGCATGCGCTGCACGTTCGACACCGCGGTGGCGACGTTGCCGTTGTCGATCGCGTCGGTCAGGTCCCAGGGCGGGACACTGCCGGAATCACCCAGGAAGGGCTCGATGTCGTCCGGCTCCAACGGCCCGGCCCCCGTGCCGAAGGTGGCCTCCAGCACGGTGAGGATGCCACCCAGGCGGTTCAGGTCCTCGCCCAGCGTCTCCTCCACCAGGCGCCGGGAGCGGGGCGACAGGGTGACCGGCGCGGCGGACAGGTGGTCCTCCATCCAGGCCGTGCGGCCCTTGCCGGACGGCAGGCCGCAGTCCACGACCTGGCCCCCGGCGGCCTTGACGGCGTCCGCGAGCTTCTTGGGCACCGGGTGGGCACGGGCGCCGCTGGCGGTCGGCTTGTCCCACACCAGCACCAGGGTGGCGTCGGGCGACGGCGACGCCAGGTAGTCCAGCACCGGGGCCAGTTCCTCCGTGCCGAACCGGGCCATGTGGCGTGCGACCACGACCCGGTCGCCGAACATGGACACGGTGGTGGCGGCCAGGATGACGGCGCCGATCTCGTACTCCTCCCCGGAGAACTCGTCCAGCACCTCACCCCGGTCCGAGTCGCCGATGATGCGCGTGACCAGTTCGTGGGCGGCGTCGGCCAGCAGCACCGGGTCCGAGCCCTTGAGCAGGTGGACCTGGCCGCTCAACGGGGCGCTCCGGGTGCACCGGCCCGCTCCAGGAGGAGTGCGTCCAGGAGGTCGGCGATGCGGCGGGCGGACCGGGGGTCGCCGCTGCGGAGCACGCCGCAGCCCGCGGCCACCGCGGCGGACGCCACCGCTTCGGCGGGACCGGCGGGGCCGTCCAGGGAGACCGCGACCGGGTGGCCGAGCACGGCCAGGTCCGTGGTGGCGGCCAGCAGCGCCAGCGCCACCGGCTCCGACCCTGCCCGGTCCAGGCCGGCGTCGAGCACCACCGAGGCCCGGTCCAGGCCCAGGTCCCGGGACAGTCCGGCGGCCCGTCCGAGCCACTCCAGCGCGGCGTCGGGACCCCCGACGGGGCCGGCCACGACCAGCACCGCCCGACCGGACGGCACATCGTGCAGGTCCTGCAGGTCCTGCACGATGGAGACCGGTTCGGCTCCGTGGGCCCCGGCGGAGGCGCCGATGAGCAGGTCCACGCCGGGCCCGTCGCACGGCGATGCCACCAGGGTCCGGTGAACCGGACCGGCCAGGGGTCCACCGGTGGGCTGCATCACGGCGACACGGTACACGGGCGGTCCGACGCCCCTCCTGCCGGCACCGGACCTCCCGGACCCCGGGTGCGCTCCTCCACCCGGAGCCCGGCGCCGAGCTGGTCCGCCACCTCCCGGCCGGCCGCCCGCTGTGCCGGCCCGGTCCGCACGAGCCCTGCCTGCCACACCCCCAGAGAGCGCAGTCCGTCCAGGGCCACCAGCGCGCCGACGGACCCGCCCAGGGTGACCACCCGGTCCCCACAGCCACCCACCTCCACCACCACGCCGGCCGCGGCGACGAACTGCCCGGGGCCGGGCCTCACCGGCCACAGCGCCGCCGTCACCAGGACCACCGCCGCGACGGTCCCGGCCACCACGCCGGACCGGGACCCGTGGCGGCGGACCAGGACGACCAGCAGGCCTGCCCCGGCCAGCACCGCGATCCGGGCCGGGTCCAGCCAGGGCACCGGGACGCCGGACCCGACCCGGGCCACCCCGTCCACCCATGTCACCAGCACCCGGGTGGGCCACTGCAGGACGGCGTCCAGTGGTGGCCGGACGAACCCGGCGGCCAGGCCCGAGCTGAGGCCGAGCATCATGACCAGACCGGCGGCGGGCACGGCCAGCAGGTTCGCCACGGTGGCGACCGCCGGAACCCCGCCCGCCATGCCCACCAGCAGGGGGGCGGTGGCCGCCTGGGCCGCCAGCGTGGTGGCCAGGGGCTCGGCCAGCGCCCGGGGGCCGGGCAGGCGCCGGGCCAGGGGCCGCACGCCGACCAGGAGCCCGGCGGTGGCCGCGACGGACAGCCGGAATCCGGTGGAGTGCACCAGCAGCGGGTCCGCGAGGAGCAACGCCAGCACGGCCAGTCCCAGGACCCGGGCGCCCGGCGCCACGCGGCCCAGCCCGGACGCGGTGAGGGCGACCGCAGCCATGGCCGCGGCGCGGAGCACCGAGGCCTCCGCCCTGGTCACCAGCACGAACACCACCAGGACGCCGAGGCCCAGCACCCACCGGGTCCGCAGGCCGACCCGCTCCATCAGCGGACGGGCCAGCGCCATCAGGAACGCCACGTTCTGGCCCGACACGGCCAGGAGGTGACCCAGACCGGTGGCCCGGAAGCGGTAGCGGTCCAGTTCGGTCTGGCGTCGGTCGTCGCCCAGGACGAGCCCCATGAACAGCGCCTGGTGCTGCTCACCGAACGACGTGCTCCCGGTGGCGAGGCGGCGGTGGATGCCGTTGGCGACCGTGTACCACGGAGCCGGCGGCGGGCCCCGGTCCACCTGGCCCACGGCCAATCGACCGGCCAGGTGCCGGGAGCGGCGCCAACCCTCCGGGACGGACCGGAGCCTGCGGGGCCGGGCCCGCAGGACCACCCGGTCACCGGTGAGCAGGTCGTCCACCTGGCCCTCCTGATCCCGGGGGACCTCCGCCAGGTAGCGGCGGCCCCCGATGCTGACCTCCACGCGGGTGGAGTACCGGCCGGGCCGTGGGTCACCGACGAGTTGCGCCACCCCGTCCACCGTGGAGGGCAGCGGCCGGTCCAGCGCCGCCAGTGCGTCATGGGCCCGCGCCCCGACCACCAGGGCCACGGCCACCGCGACGGGTTCCGGGCGGCGGGTGACGGCGGCCAGGGCCAGGAACAGCACCGCGGCCACGACGGGCACCGGCGGGGCCAGCACGGCCACCACGGCGGCCAGGGCCGCGGCACCCACCACCCAGTGGTCCGTCACCCCGACACCGTGACCAGATCCCGGAGCGACTCGAGCTTGGCCTCACCGATGCCCCGGACGTCCAGGAGGTCCTCCACCGACCGGAAGGCGCCGGACTGCTCCCGGTGGCCGATGATGGCCTGGGCCGTGGCCGGGCCGACGCCGGGCAACGCGTCGAGTTGGTCCGCGGTGGCGCTGTTGAGGTCCACCGGCGTGACCGGTCCCCCTCCGGCCGCGGCGCCGGAGCCAGGGGACGTGGTCCCCGTGGGGGCGACCTCCGCGGGCGGGGGCTGGCCGACGAGGGGGACCACCAGCCGTTGGCCGTCGGTGAGCTCCGCAGCAAGGTTGACCCGGTCCGGGTCCGCCCCGGCCGCCAGGCCGCCGGCGGCGGTCACGGCGTCCACCGCCCGGCTGCCGGCCGGGAGGCTGACGACCCCGGGAGCGGTCACGGCACCGGCCACGTGCACGGTGACGGGACCCGACGCCGCCGCCCCCGCTGGTGCAGCGGAGGTGGCGGCGTCCACCACGGTGGTGGACCCGTCCGCGTCCGGTGGGGACGCTTCCCCCGTGGTGGCGGCTCGGGGCAGCGTGTCCTCGGGGGGAGGAGGCCGACGGATCCACCCCAGGAGCAACACCAACGCCGCCACGACCACCACGGCCGCCAGGGCCGCCACGGCACGGGAGCCGCCGAAGGGCAGCGTGGGACCGAGGGGCTCCGGGCCGCGGGCCCGGCGCACCGTTGCCGGGACGGGCCCACCCGCGTCCCCGACCTGTCCCCCACCGCCGACCGGCGCGGAGGCGGGATCCGGGACGCCCCCGCGGGCACCGGCCCGGTCAGCGTCCCGTTCCACCGGGACATGGAGCTGGCCCGGGGTGGGCCGGCGGAACAACGGGCGCCTCTGCGGCGGTCGCGCCAGTTCCTCCAGTGCGGCGGCACGCAGCGCGTGCGGCGGAGGTGCGGTCATGGGACGTCCCCGGGGCCGGGACCGGGCCGAGGGCCCGGCCGCTGCTCGACGGGGAAGTCGGGCCCACCCTACGGGGCGCCGCTGACACCGGGACCGGCGGAGGACCGGGGACCGCTCCCCGGTCCCCCGCCGACGGCGGGTCCGCTCAGCGGTTCTGGGGGAAGCCCAGGTCCACCGCGCTGGTGGCAGGGTCCGGCCAACGGGTCGTGACGACCTTGGTCCGGGTGTAGAAGTGCACGCCCTCGGGGCCGTACATGTGGCTGTCCCCGAACAGGGAGTCCTTCCAGCCACCGAAGGAGAACGCCGCCACCGGCACCGGGATCGGCACGTTGATGCCCACCATGCCCACCGGTACCTCGTTCTGGAACCGGCGGGCGGCGCCACCGTCGCGTGTGAACAGTGCGGTGCCGTTGCCGAACGGGTTGGATCGGATCAGGTCCATGGCCTGCTCGTAGTCGGCCACCCGCACCACGGCCAGGACGGGTCCGAAGATCTCGTCCGTGTAGCAGGACATCGCGGGCGTGACGTGGTCCAGGACGCTCACACCGAGGAAGAACCCGTCGCCGTCGAAGCGTGCCTCACGGCCGTCCAGCACCAGGGTGGCCCCGGCGTCGGCCGCGGCGGGCAGGTAGGACGCCACCTTGTCCCGGTGCTCGCGGGTGACCAGTGGCCCCATCTCCGACGCGGCGTCGGTGCCGGGACCGATGCGGACCTGCGTGGCCCGCTCGACGATGGCGTCGACCAGGTCGTCGGCCACGTCGCCGACGGCGACCACCACCGACACGGCCATGCAGCGCTCACCGGCGGAGCCGTAGGCGGCGGAGACCGCGGCATCGGCCGCCATGCCCAGGTCCGCGTCGGGCAGCACCACCATGTGGTTCTTGGCGCCGCCCAGGGCCTGGACCCGCTTCCCGGCCTCCGTGCCGGTGCGGTAGATGTAGCGGGCGATCGGCGTGGAGCCCACGAAGCTGACGGCCTGCACGGTGGGATTGGCCAGGATGGCGTCGACCGCCTCCTTGTCGCCCTGCACCACGTTGAACACGCCGTCGGGCAGTCCGGCGTCGGACAGGAGCTCGGCCAGCAGCAACGAGGCCCCGGGGTCCTTCTCCGACGGCTTCAGCACGAAGGTGTTGCCGCACGCGATGGCGTTGGGGAACATCCACATGGGCACCATGGCGGGGAAGTTGAACGGTGTGATGCCCGCCACCACGCCCAGCGGCTGGTAGCACGCTGTGCACGTCAACACCCGTGGCGACCTGCTCACTCATCCCGCCCTTGAGCAGTTGCGGGATGCCGCATGCGAACTCCACGTTCTCGATGCCGCGCTGCACCTCGCCCGCGGCGTCGGACAGGACCTTGCCGTGCTGCGCGGTGATGGCGGCGGCGACGTCGCCGCGGTGGGCGACCAGCAGCTCACGGAAGCGGAACATGATCTCTGACCGCTTGGCCAGGGAGGTGTCCCGCCACGCCGGGAACGCCTCCTCGGCCCGGGCGATGACGGCGTCCACCTCCGCGGTGGAGGCCAGGGCCACGTCCGCGGTGTGGGCGCCCGTGGCGGGGTCGTACACGGGCGATGTCCGCCCGGGCGCACCGTCGGCGGCCTTGCCACCGATCCAGTGCCCGATGATGGGTGTGCTCATGGGGTGTCCTTCCGCCCGCGCGCACGCGGGACAGGTCATGTGCCGGCCGCGGCGCACCGCGTCGCCGGCGAGGGAGAACTGGCTGACTAGAAGAGTCGGGCAGAGAGCTGCCGACGCCAGTGGGCCTTGCGGTCCTCGTCCGGCTGCAGCTCCAACAGGTCCACGAACTCCTGGCGAGCGGTATCGTCCTCCTTGACCCGGTCCAGCAGGGCGGCCAGCCGGGTCTCGATGTCTTCTCCGGCATCCGGGCCCGTCCGGGCCAGTGCCGCGATCCTGCGGGTCTCCGCGGTCTCGGGGACCTTCTCCAACAGGGCGAGTGCCTCCTCGCCCCGGCCGTCGGTGGCCAACAGCTCGGCCAGGGCGGCGATCACCCGGCCCTCGGCCGGCTCCAGCTCCAGCGCGGCCCGCAGCGACGCCTCGTCGCCCGCCTCCAGGAGGCGGTCGACCTCGGTCTGCTCCTGGGTGGGCAGGAGCTTCTGGACGAACTCCGCCACCTGCCACTCGGGCTGGGCCCCCAGGAAGCCGTCCACGACCTTGCCGTCCTTGACGGCGTACACGGCGGGGATCGACTGGACCTGGAACGCCTGGGCCACGCCGGGGTTGGCGTCCACGTCCACCTTGGCCAGTTCCACCTGGCCCGCGGTGTCGGCCACCACCTTCTCCAGCACCGGTCCCAGCTGTTTGCACGGCCCGCACCACTCCGCCCACAGGTCCACGACGACCGGAACGGTGGACGAACGATCCATCACGGCGGTCTGGAACGTGGCATCGGTGATGTCGGTCATGGTCCTGTCCTGGGCGTGGCGGGAAGCCCCGAGTGTACCGAGCGGTAGGTTGTGGGACCGGTCGAGACAGGGGGAACGGTGGGCCAGAGCGCACAGGGCAACGGGGCAGGCGGAACGGGAGCGGGTCCGGTGGACGGGATCGACGCGGCCGGCGTCACGGACTGGTTCGCCCGGCACGTGCCTGCGGCCTCCGCCCCGCTGGAGTTCCAGCTGATCGCCGGGGGCCACTCCAACCTCACCTACTCCGTGACGGACGCCACCGGCGCCCGCTGGGTGCTGCGGCGCCCGCCGCTGGGCCAGGTGCTGGCCACCGCCCACGACATGGGCCGGGAGCACCGCATCATCTCCGCCCTGGGGCCGACCGACGTGCCCGTGCCCCCCACGGCAGGGCTGTGCACGGACGCCGCGGTCAACGGCGCGCCCTTCTACGTCATGGACTTCGTGGACGGACGGGTCATCCGCTCCCATGCGGATGCGGAGTCCCTCGGCCCGGACGAGCGGCGGCGGGCCGGTGAGTCGTTGGTGGACGTGATGGCGGCCATCCACGCCGTCGACGTGGACGCCGTGGGACTGGGCGACCTGGGCAAGAAGCAGGACTACATCGCCCGCCAGCTCAAGCGGTGGTACGGCCAGTTCCAGGCCTCCGACGCCCAGGTGCCGGGCGGGCTGGGCCTCGACGCCGTGCACCAGGTCCACGACCGGCTGGCGGCCAACACCCCGACCCAGCAGGGAGCGGCCATCGTGCACGGCGACTACCGCCTGGACAACTGCATGCTGGGCCCCGACGGTGCCGTCATGGCCGTCCTGGACTGGGAGATCTGCACGCTGGGTGACCCCATGGCCGACGTGGGGCTGCTCTGGGTCTACTGGTCCGACGCCGACGACACCGCCGTCCTGCCCCAGGCCTCCCCCACCGCCCTGGACGGCTTCCCCCGCAAGCGCGAGCTGATCGAGCGCTACGCCGCGGCATCGGGCCGGGACGTGTCGGGCATCGACTTCTACATCGCGTTCGGCTACTGGAAGCTGACCTGCATCATCGCCGGCGTCTACGCCCGCTATGCCGGCGGGGCCATGGGTGACGTGCCCAAGGAGCAGGTGGCGGGTTTCCGCCACATGCTCGACTCGCTGGCCGAGCTGACCGTCACGTCGGCCGAGGGGATCGGCTGACATGGCCCCCCTGGTCGAACGCCACCTCAACCCCGAACTGCACGACCCCGTGATGGTGGTGGCGCTGGAGGGATGGATCGACGCCGGGCTCGGCGCCGTCAACGCCATGTCGGCACTGCTGACCGGCGCGGACGCGGAGATCGTGGCCGAGTTCGACTCCGACCGGCTGCTGGACCATCGGGCCCGCCGACCGATCATGCACCTGGTCAACGGGCTGATCACCGGCCTGACCTGGCCTGCGGTGGAGCTCCGGGCCGGGACCGACGCCGCCGGCAACGACCTGCTGCTCCTGGTGGGGGCCGAGCCCGACTTCGAGTGGCGGGCGTTCTCCGAGGCGGTCGTGGACCTGGCCCACGAGTTCGGCTGTCGCATGGTGGTCACCCTGGGCGCCTACCCCGCGCCGGTGCCCCACACCCGCGGCACCAGCCTGGCCGTGACCACCTCGTCGCCGGACCTCTCCGACGACCTGCACGGCTACGTCCGGGGCACGCTCGACGTGCCGGGTGGCATCCAGGCCGTGATCGACGTGGCCTGCAACGAGGGTGGCATCCCCGCCGTCGGCCTGTGGGCCCAGGTCCCCCACTACGTGTCCTCCATGCCGTATCCGGCGGCGAGCGTCGCCCTGCTGGAGGGCCTGGAGGAGCTCGCCGGTGTGTCGGCCCACCTGGGCCAGCTCCCGTCGGACGCCAAGGCCACCCGCATCCGCCTGGACGAGCTGGTGGCGGAGAACCCCCAGCACCAGGCCATGGTGACCCAGCTGGAGGAGTTCATCGACGAGGGCCTGGGCGACCAGGAGGAGGCGGCCCCGACGTTCGGGTTCGACCGCCTCCCCAGCGGCGACGAACTGGCCGCCGAGCTGCAGGAGTTCCTGCAGCAGCGCCCCGACGACGACTGAGCGACGGCCTCAGCCTCCGGTGATCCGGGCGACGCCCACGACGGTGAAGTCGATGCGTTCGTACTGGCCCTGGTCGCCGGCCTCGTAGAGCACCCCCACCGCGCCCCGGGCAGTCCGACGAGGTCCGAGTAGGCGGCGGGGCCGGGGTGGACGACCAGGCCCTCGTTCCACGTCGCTCCCCCGTCGGTGGAGGCGCGGATCCGCAGGTCCTCCCGGTTCTCGGGCGCGGCGGGGGCCGAGAGCAGCAGCGCGCCGTCGGCGCCCGCGGCATCGGCCCTCAGGAGGGATCCCTGGACGATGGGCGTGACCAGCCCGACCTGGTCCGCGTAGGGGCCGGTGAACGACTCGCCGCCGTCGGTCGAGGTGGTCCGGAGCCGGTTCCACTCGTCCGCGCCGTTCTCATCGCGGCTGGAGAACACGATCGTGCCGTCCGCCAGCTCCGCACCGGTGGACTCGCCGGGGTTCACCGGCGTCGGGCCGGTGGAGTCCACGGCACCGATCCGCCAGGTCCGCCCGCCGTCGTCGCTGAGCAGCACGTGGGCGCCGTAGCCGTTGGTGGGATCGGAATGGTTGGCGGGGGCCACCAGACGGCCGGCGTGGGGCCCGTGCTCCAGCTGGAACGCATGGCCGGGCCCGACGCTGTACCAGCCCCACGTCGGCTGCTTGACGTCCGCGGTGATGTCGTCGGGCGCGGACCACGTGGCCCCGCCGTCGTCACTGGTCAGGAGCCAGGCCCGGCTGGTGTCCGCGCCGGTGCCGGTGAGGATCTCGACCTCGGAGTCCGCGCCGTCCTTGTGGGTGGCCAGGACCACCAACCGGCCGCTCTCCCGGTCCAGCACCGGGGACGGGTTGCCCACGAAGTCGGCGCCGTCGTCGGCGACCACCTGCAGGGGACCCCAGGTGCGGCCCTCGTCGGTGGACCGCTTGGCCACCAGGTCCACGTTGCCGTCATCCGCGGCGGAGCCCACCCGGCCCTCGGCGAAGGCGAGGAGGCCACCGTCGGCGCCGGCGACGACGGCCGGGATGCGGAAGGTGGCGTACCCGTCCTCCCCGGCACGGAACACCGTGGTGGTGGCGGGCTCGGCGGCGGAGCGGTCCGCCACCGTCGTGGTGGTGGCGGTCGTGGGGGGATCCGACCCGGAGTCCGTGTCCCCGTCGCCGCCCGAGGAGCAGGCGGACAGGGTCACCGCCCCCAACAGGGCAGCGAGCAGCACGCGCATGGGCACGGTGGCGGACATCACCGGATCGTACCGACCGCAACGGCCGCCAAAGACCCGACGATGACCACGCGCACCCTTTCCGAACCTCCGCTCAGGCGGCGGGCGGCAGCGGCTCGTAGCTGGGCAGGGTGATGCCGTCGGGCAGGTCGGTGTAGATGGTGACCGAGCCCTCCTCGGTGAACAGCTCCGGCTCGCCCTCGGGCCAGGAGCCCGGCAGGTACCGCTCGCCACCGTTGGCGTACTCCATCATCCCGGTGCCCTCGTTGCCGATCTCGTCGGTCCCGGTGGCGTCGGGGTTCCACCAGACCTCGGTCTGGTCGTCCAGGCCGGCGTAGTCGATGCCGGGCCACACGTCGCGCTCGCCCCAGGAGATCTGGGGCCCGATCACGGTGCCCTTGACGATCGGGGCGTTGAAGATGACCGTGCGGAACATGTCCGGGCTCAGGTCGGTGCCCGCGCCCTGGAGCACGGCGTACAGCAGCTGCAGGTTGGGCAGCACCAGGGCCGACTGCTGGGCCGGGGGCTCCTGGCCGTCGTAGAACCAGCGGTACAGGTACCCGGACCCGGCCACCGACGGACTGATCCGGGCGAACAGGTTGGACGGGCCGAAGGCGTGGGCCCACTGCTGCTGGTCGTAGGTCCGGGAGAAGATCGTGGTGTCCACCAGCGCGGTGCCGGTCATGACCCACTCGGGGAAGTAGTCCTGCTCGGTGGCGTTCTGCGTGAGCGTCTGCGGGGCCAGCGGATCGCCGCCGTACAGGATGGTGGTGACGCCCTTGGACTTCATGCGGGCCAGGATCTCCCGGGCCTGGCCGGCCAGCGCCACCGGGTCGGTGAAGCTGGCGATCTCCTCGAAGGTGACGCCGTACTCGTCCTGGAGCGTCGTGGTGAACTTCTCCCGCAGCTCCTCCGACGTGGGTGAGGTGGACAGGTAGATGTAGCCGAACTTGCGGGGCAGGTCCTTGACGGCGTCGCCGCCGTACTGGGCCTTTCCTCCGGCCAGCCGCTTTCCCGTGTACTCGGCGATCATCTGCTGGTTCTGGTCGGTGTTCTTCTGGATGTCCCAGACGTAGGGGCCGCGCTCCTCGTACCAGTCGTTGGGCTGGCCCGGGGTGCACGAGATGCACAGCACCTTGTTGGCGGCCAGCGTGTCGGCGAAGGCCTCGGTCAGGAGCGGGCCCCCCAGCACGGCGAAGGGCTGGATGTCCCGGGCGATGGTCTCCGCGTCGGAGGTGGCGGCCACCTCGTCCTGGATGGTGCCCGTGGCGTCGTAGCGGACCAGTTCGACGTTGCGGCCGTAGGTCTCGTAGTAGGTCGCCATCAGCTTGTTGAACTGCTCGTAGGTGGCGAAGACGTCGTCGGGTGTGTCGTTGTTGCCGATCTGGCGGTAGATGAAGCTCAGGATCGGGTCGTTGGCCTGGGGCAGGTACACCACGACCTTGATGGAGTCGGCGGTGACGCCGGTGGAGGTGGCGCCGCCGTTGTCGCCGGTGAAGGGCTTGAAGCACTCCGGCGGTGGGGCGAGGGGCAGGGCCAGCACTCCCTCGGTCTCGTCGCAGCGCTCGCCCCAGTCGATGGTGTCCTCCTCACCCCGGGCCTCGGCCACGCTGTAGGGCAGGACGCCGTTCGGCAGCTCCACGTCCGCCAGGTCCGCTCCGGGCGCGGTGGTGGAGGGTCCGGCTGAGTCGGTCGACTCGTCGTCGCCCCCGCCCAGGACCAGGAAGCCGGCCACGACGGCGACGACGACCACGACCGCTCCCAATGGGCCCCACTTGCGCAACGCCGTCGACCGCGGTTGCTCCGGGCTCTCCATTGCCTTCATCGGTGCCTCACCTTCACATCGGTCGTGTCCGGGCGGGCCATGACGGCCCGGTTCCCCGGTCGGGTGCCCATCCGAAACGTCATGGCGGTCCCGCCGCCTGGCCCGAGCGGGCCACCGCGGCCCGGTCGTCGCCCAGGTAGGAGGCGATCACCCTGGGGTCGGCCAGCACGGCCGACGGTTCCCCCCGGGCGATCACCATGCCGGTCTCCAGCGCCACCAACCGGTCCGACAGGCTGGAGATGAGCGGCATGTCGTGCTCGATGACGACCATGGAACAGCCCAGCTCGTCCCGGATCCGTTCCAGCAGCACCCCCAACTGCTCGACCTCCCGCTGGGCCACGCCGCCGGCGGGCTCGTCCAACAGCAGCACCGAGGGTTGGTGCCCCACCACGCAGGCCAGCTCCACGATGCGCCGCGTCCCCGTGGACAGCTCCGCCACCAGGTTGTCCCGGTAGGCCTCCAGGCCGAACAGGCCCAGGAGCTCGCGCACCCGCCGGCCCACCGCCTGCTCGCTGTCGAAGTGCGGGGGCAGGCGCAGCGCGGCGTTGAGTGGGTCCTTGACCTCCACGGAGCGGTCCAGTGACACCGCCACGGTCTCCGCCACCGTCAGGCCGGGGAACAGGCGGCCCCCCTGGAACGTGCGGCCCAGGCCGCGGCGGGCCCGCCGGCCGGGGGACCACCCGGACATGTCCTCACCGGCCAGCAGGATGCGGCCGCCGTCGAGCGGCTGGTAGCCGCACACCAGGTCGAAGATGGTGGTCTTGCCCGCACCGTTCTGGCCGATCAGGCCCACGATCTCGCCCGGCGCGACCTCCAGCGTCACGTCCTCCACCGCGCTGATGCCACCGAAGCGACGGGTGACGTCGACGAGTTGCAGGGCGGGCCGCGCCTCGACCGGGCGGTGGCCGTCGACCACGGTTGCCGACACGGCCGCCGTGGCCGGCACCGTGGCGTCGGCAGCCGTCCCGTTGGCGGCCGTCCCGTTGGCGGCCGTCCCGTGCGGTGCCGTGCCATGCGGTGCCGTGCCATGCGGTGCCGTGCCATGCGTGTGGGCACCGCCCGGGGTCGGGCCCCCGGCCAGGAACACGGCACGCAGCAGATCGGGCCGGTCCAGGATCTCGTGGGCCGGACCGGAGAACTGCACCCGACCCCGCTCCATGAAGTAGGCGGTGGTGGCCATCGTGAGCGCCACGTTCACCGACTGCTCCACCAGCAGCACCGTGGTGCCGTCCGCCGCCACCTGGCGGACCAGGTCGGCCAGCCTGGCCACCACCACCGGGGCCAGTCCGAGGCTGAGCTCGTCGATGATCAGCAGGCGGGGTCGGCCCAACAGTGCCATGCCCAGGGCCAGCATCTGCTGCTGGCCGCCCGACAGGTTCGCCGCCGGCTCGTCCAGTCGCTCCCGCAGGGCCGGGAACACCTCCAGGACCTCCTCCATCCTGGCGTGCAGGGCGTGGCGGTGCCGGCGCATGAGCCAGCCGGCCGACCGCAGGTTCTCCCGCACCGTGAGGCTGGGGAACACGCCGGCACCACCGGGGACCTGCGCCACCCCCAGGGCCGCGATCTCGTTGGGCGGTGCATGGGTGATGTCCCGGCCGTCGAAGATGACCGCGCCGAAGTCGGCCTCGGTGATGCCGGACACCGCCCGCAGCAGGGTCGACTTGCCCGCGCCGTTGGTCCCCAGCAGGGCCACGATCTCGCCCTCGGCCACCTCCATGTTGACGTCGAAGAGGACCTGCAGGCCGCTGTAGCCGACGTTCAGGTCCTTGATGACCAGCAGCTTGGACCGGCCCGCCCGCCGGTCCACCAACGCCTTGGACCGCGCCGCGGAGGATTTCCACACGTCCTCGATGTCACGGCGGATCACCGTGCCACCGGACGCGATCATGAGGCCGCCGATGCACAGGATGGGGGTCATGACCAACATGCCCGCCCGGGTGCCCCAGTTGTCCGAGATCCAGCCGATCAACGGCAGCAGGGCCAGGCCGGGGATGGCCCACCACGACGCCACGGAGAACCCGATGGCCCGGGCCCGGGCCGGGATGGCCAGCGACAGCGTGGCCAGGACCCCGGGGAGCAGGACGGCCAGGACCGAGGTCAACAGGATGTTGAACACCACGGCCAGCCACAGGGTGGGGGCCAGGGCGAACCCGGCGGCCAGCACCGAGCAGATGATGGCGACCCACTTGAGGAACTTGAACACCAACGCCGGGTCCTTGAGGAACAACCGTGTGCCCAGCCGGGCCCCGACGGCCAGGCCGAGCAGCTGGAACGGCTCGACGACCGCGGCCAGGTACCCGCGCTGCAGCTCGTCCAGGTTGTAGACGTCCTCGTAGAGCAGTCCGGCCAGGGACACGAAGCCGATGAGCGACACCGCCAGGAACGGCACGGCGTACCAGATGCGCCGGAGCACGTCGATCTTCCACAGCAGGCGCCAGGCCTCGGCGAAGCTCGGCGCGGGCTCCTCGGTGTCGATGACCTCCTCGGAGGCACCCGACGCGCGCCGCTCCTGGGCACCCCGCAACGGCTCCCGCATCCTGGTGCCCAGCACCACCAGGATCAGCGTGGGCACGGCGAACACGTAGAACGGGGTCCGCCACGAGAACGCGGCGGCCAGGGCCCCGGCCAGGAGCGGGCCGCTGAACTGGCCGAGCACGTTGGCGGCCCGGTGGAAGGAGAACACGGCCGGACGGCGATCCACCGGGTAGTAGTCCGACAGCAACGAGTTGTGCGTCGGGTCCACCACGGCGCGGCCGATCCCGGTGCCGGTTCGGGCCAGGACGAGCATCCAGATGGCGGTGGCGGCACCGGTGAAGATGGAGAACACCGCCCACACCACGGCACCCAGCAAGGTGATGAACACCCGGTTGCCGCGGTCGGCCCAGGCCGCGATCGGCAGCTGCAGCAGCAGCGCGCCCAGGGCGGTGAGCCCGACCAGGGTGAGGATCCCGGTGTTGGACATGCCGAAGGCGTCCCGGATGTTGGGCAACAGGATGCCGAACCCGGTGCGGTCCAGTTCGTCCACCGCGTTCAGGCCGAACAGGATGAGCAGCGGGAACACCGGCCCGGTGCCCGTCATCTGCTTGAGCGACGCACCGGGGTGGCGCAGGGTGGCCGCCCACCGGCGGGGCGCCACCACGCCCTTGGCCGACTCCCGCAGGTCGGTCCAGGTGATGTGGTCCTCAGCCGCGGCCGGCCGGCCCGTCGTGGTCATCCGGACACCTCCGCCGGCTCCGCGCCCCCGCCGGCGCCACCCCCGTCGGCCGGCGGCTCCGCGGCAGGATCCGCCAGCACGGCCGCGGCCGACAGCACCGTCCGGTCCTCCTGGTGGGTCCGGTCCAGCGCCAGGGAGGACACATGGTTGCGCCGGGCGGCCCAGCGCAGGAACCGGTCCCGGATCCGGAACAGCGCGCCGCCCAGCCCGTCGGGCATGGACAGCAGGATGACCAGCACGCCGGCGCCGGTGGCCAGGAACGACCAGGGTGCGGGCAGCAGCCACAGCGAACCCCGCTGGAACAGGGCGCCGATCACGGCGCCGGCCAGGCTGCCGAGGCCACCGATCACGGTGGCGACGAAGACGGCCAGGCTCTCCTCGGGGCCGTAGGTGACCTCACGGAAGGCGGCCTGGCTGATCACCAGCACCACACCCGCCACCGCGGCCACGGAGCCGGACACGGCGAAGGCGGTGAGCTTGGCCCGGGTGGGACTGACCCCGAACGCGGTGACGCCCTCCTCGTTGTCGCGCAGGGCGATGAGCACCCGGCCGGTGCGGCTGTTGCGGATGCCCCGCAGCGCCACCACCGCCAGCGTGAGCACGGCGAGGGCCAGGTAGTAGAGCCGGACCGGGCTGTCCAGGCTGATGCGTCCCAGGAGCTGGGGCCGGGGGAACGACCCGGTCGGGATCCACTTCCCGACCCGGTTGGAGAACAGCCACGCGGAGGCGGCCAGCGACAGGGCGAGCGTGGTGACGGCCAGGTACATGCCGCGGAGCCGGAGGGCGGGCAGGCCCACCAGCACCGCCACCACGGCGCCCACGGCGCCGGCCACCACCATGGCCACCAGCGGGTCCCACCCCCAGTCCACCATCACGACCGTGCCCACGGCCCCACCCGCCCCCACGAAGGCCATCTGGCCCAGGGAGACCTGGCCGGCCCAACCGGTGAGCACCACGATGGAGGTCCCGACCGTGGCGAACACCAGCACCACACCGGCCTTGAGCTGGCCGTTGGTCCCCATCAGGTGGGGCAACCCCAGCGCGGCGGCCACCAGCACGGCCATGCCGACGGCACGGGCCAGGCGCACCTCGGGGAGCCGGGCCAGGACCGCGGGCGCAGGCCGGACGTCCCCGGCGCTCCGCCAGCTCGACACGTCATCGGCGTCGGCCCGGGTGTCCCCGCGGCGCTGCAGCAGGAGGCTGGCCACGATGAGCGCGGCCAGGATGGGTGCCACCAGGTAGCTGTCACCGGTGTTCCAGCGGATGCCGGCCTCCAGCACGCCGATGGCGACGGCCACCGTGGCGATGGACACCAGGTGGGTCATGCGGCCGATCACCAGCGCGGCCAGGGCCCGGAGCACCACGGCCAGGCCGAGCCCCACGCCGAAGGGCAGGGAGGCCACCCCCGCGGTGAGCGCCACCGAGCAGAACGACAGCACCGTGGCCAGCGTCCAGACCTGGGCCTCCAGCCGGCGCACGGGAATGCCCAGGAGAGCGGCCCGGTCGGAGCGGTCCGCCGCGGCCCGGACCGCGGTGCCGGTGTCGGTCAGGCGCAGCATGAGCCCGACGGCCACCAGCAACAGGGGGGCCACGACCACCGCGATGAGGTCGTTGGCGTCGAACACCACGCCGCCGATGGCGCGGCTGAACTCGAACGGCGGCGGCAGGGTGCGGATGGCCGGGCCCTCCCCCCAGGCCTCCGGGAGCAGGAGGGAGCAGAAGGCCAGGACCTGGGCCAGGCCGATGGTGGCCACCGTCATGAGCAGTCGGGGGGCCTTGAAGAAGCGGCGGATGACCAGGATGTCCGCGAGCAGGCCCACGGCCACGGCGGCGGCCAGGCCGATGGTGAGCCCGAGCAGCCAGGGCAGGCCGGCGACGGTGATGAGCAGCACGGCGAGGGTGGCCGGGAACGCCCCCAGGTCGCCCTGGGCGAAGTTGATCACGCGGTTGGCCCGCCAGATCAGGGCCAGGCCGATGGCGCCGAGGGCCCCGAGGAGGCCCAGGATCACGCCGGACAGCACGGCCCCCACGGGCATCGGGAAGGCCACCACCTGGATGGCGACGATGATGAGCGCCGGACCGAGCGCACGCGCCGCCACGCGTGGGTTCAGTTCCACCGGCCCCCCGTTCCCGTCATGCCCCGACCCCCTGTCGGCATACTGGACCACCCGTACCTACTACGAGTAGGCGACTGAGAGTAGCCCACCGGACCGATGGTGTGTTGTCGGTCACTCCGTCGTCACGGTAGACGCCCGGCGCCCCCGGCGGCGGGAGTAGCTTGCCGAGCCATGCTGGTCGATGCGCCCCTCATGTCCGATCTGGCCTCCGCCCCGGAACTGGCCCGGAGCCTGGAGGAGGCCGGCTATGCCGGTGCCTGGACGGCGGAGATCAAGAACGACCCGTTCCTGCCACTCCTGCGGGGCGCAGAGCGGACCACCCGCCTGGAGCTCGGCACCGGCATCGCCGTCGCCTTCGCCCGCAACCCCATGCTCGTGGCCAACATCGGCGACGACCTCCAGCGGTTCAGCCAGGGTCGGTTCATCCTGGGGCTGGGCAGCCAGATCAAGCCCCACATCACCAAGCGGTTCTCCATGGAATGGTCCCGGCCCGCGGCCCGGATGCGGGAGTTCATCTCCGCCACCCGGGCCATCTGGGACTGCTGGCACCAGGGCACCACGCTCGACTTCCGGGGCGACTTCTACACCCACACGCTCATGACGCCCATGTTCGACCCCGGGCCCAACCCGTTCGGCCCGCCCAAGGTGTTCCTGGCCGGGGTGGGCGAGCTCATGACCCAGGTCGCGGGCGAGGTGTGCGACGGGTTCCTGTGCCACGGCTTCACCACCGAGCGGTACCTGCGGGAGGTCACCCTGCCCGCGCTGGAGCGCGGGTTCGCGCTGGGCGGACGGGAACGGCCGGACTTCCAGATCTCCGGTCCGGCGTTCGTGGTCACCGGGGCCACGGAGGAGGCCATGGCCGACTCGGCCCGGGCCACCCGGGCCCAGATCGCCTTCTACGGCTCCACGCCCGCCTACCGGGCGGTCCTGGAGCTGCACGGCTGGGGGGACCTCCAGGACCAGCTCAACGCCATGTCCAAGGAGGGCAGGTGGGCCGAGATGGGGGACCTGATCGACGACGAGATCCTGGGCACGTTCGCGGTGGTGGCGGAACCATCACAGGTGGCGGCCCAGCTCAACGCCCGCTACGGCGACGTGATCGACCGCATCATGTTCTACGCCCCGTACGCGGCCGACCCCGACACGTGGTTGCCGGTGCTGGCGGAGCTCTCCTCAGCCGGTACCTGACCGGCGGGACGCTGGTCGCCCCCGCCGGTTCACGCCGGGCCGCCGGTTCAGGCCGGCTCGACGAGTGCCAGTTCCCCGTTCTGGAACTGCAGCTTGCACGCCGCCCGCTGGAGCTTCCCGGAGGACGTCTTGGGCACCGTGCCCGGGTCCACCAGCACGACCTCCTTGGGCGGGATGCCCACCGACTCCGTCACGGTCCGGGTGACCTCACGGCGGAGGTCGTCGTGGTGCGAGGCGTTGGTCTCCGCCACCACGACGATGCTCTGGGCCCCATGACGACCGTCGATGCCGAACGCGATCACGTTCCCGGTGCGCACGCCCTCCACCTCGCCCACGACCTTCTCGATGTCCTGGGGGTAGACGTTGCGACCGCCGACGATGATGACGTCCTTGATCCGGCCGCACACCACGAGCTCGCCGCCCACCGTGTAGGCCAGGTCACCGGTGTAGAGCCAGCCGTCACGGATCAGCTCCGCGGTCTCCTGGGGCTTGTTGTAGTAGCCCGCGGTGAGTGAGTTGCCGGTGATGCGGAGCTCGCCCACCTGGCGGTCGGCGCACACGTCGCCGGTCTTGGGGTCCACCACGGCGATCTCCAGGCCCGGCACCGGAGCGCCCAGGATGGCGAGCTCGGTGGCGCCCTCGGCATCGTGGTCCGCCGGCGTCGCGACCTGGTCGACCTCCAGGGCGTGGGCGTCCACCCAGTCGGTGCGGAGGCCCTTGCCCGGCGTGGGGAAGCAACCCGCGATGCAGACCTCGGCCATGCCGAAGGCGGGGAACGCGGCCGACGGGTCCAGCCCGAACCGCTCCCCCGCGTCCAGGAACTTGCGGAACGTGGCCGCGTCGATGGGCTCCGCCCCGTTCAGCAGGATGCGCAGGTGCGACAGGTCCAGGGGTTCCTCGGCCCGACGCAACGCCCGCGCCGCCAGGGCATAGGAGAAGTTGGGGCCGGCGGTCCCGGTGCCACCGAACTCGGTGATCCAGCGCATCCAGCGCAACGGCTTGGCCAGGAAGTCCTGGGGGGCGCCCTGCACCAGGTTCGTGCCCAGGCTCATGGGGATGGTGAGCAGCCCGACCAGGCCCATGTCGTGGTAGAGGGGCAGCCAGCTGACGATGACGTCGTCGTGGGTGAGCTCCGCGGCCTTCCACGCCCCGTCCAGGTTGTTGCAGATGTTGGCGTGCGGGAGCATCACCCCCTTGGGCTCCGAGGTCGAGCCGGAGGTGAACTGCAGCACCGCGAGTCCGTCGGGGTTGTCGTCGGGCCGGCGGTAGTCCGCCGAGATCGGCCCGTCGTCGGCGAAGAGCTCGTCCAGGCCGATGAACGGCGGGTCCCCCTCGATCGGCTCCACGAAGGCGGCCAGCTGGGAGTCGATGATCACGACCTTGGAGTCGGACCGCCGGATCCGGTTCCGCGTCTGGTCGATGAACTGGTCCAGGGCGCCCATCCGCATGGGCAGGGGCATGGTCACGAGCGCCCCGCCCGTCAGCCAGATGGCCTGGATGGCGGTGATCAACCGCCGGGTGGTGGGTCCGAGCAGGGCCACGTGGTCGCCGGGACCGATCCCCCGGGCCTGCAGCGCGGCGGCGACGGCCCGGGCCTCCGTGTGGAGCTCGGGCCAGGTCAGGGTCTCGTGTTCGTCGCCGGCGACGAAGGTGACGGTGCCGGCGCCGGTCTCGGCGACGGCCTCGATTCGGGAGATCAGTGAGAGCACGGGGTGTCCGACCTCCAAGTGCGGTGACGCGTTACCTACCCGTCATCTGGCCGACCAGCCTTGCACAGCGGGCACCGGGGGCGCGGCCGGCAACGATCTCAGCCCAGGAAGGCCTCGACCGCCGCGGCATCCCGGTCCAGGGCGGCGCGGTCAGCGGCACCGACCTCTTCGATCCAGCTGATCCCCGCGACCCGGTCGCGTGCCATGCGCCACGTCGCCACCGCGCGGCCGTCGACCAGTGCGAAGGGCCGGAAGACGCCGTTGTTGGTGATGACGCCGGTGTGGGGCCCGATCACGTCGGTCCGGTCCGCCCACCCCAGGAGCACGGGGTCGAACGGTCCGAGCAACCGCGGGGCCGGCAGCTCGGGCACCAGGCCGCCGGGGACAGGATCGGGGTGGGCGAGCGCGGCACCGGCGTCCCGCAGCCCCAGCCCCGACCACCTGGCCAGGTCCGCCGCATCCCCGGGACCGTGGCCCGCCAGGTAGCGGGCACCGAGGCGGGAGAGCGCCTCGGCGCGGTCCAGGGTGGCCGGGCGCGGCCCCAGCCACGAGTCGGTGGACACGAAGGCCTGCTCGCCTCCCAGGACGGGGCCGCGGACGATGTGGCCGGCCAGCGACGCTGCCATCAACAGGTGCACCAGGGCCTGGCCGGCGGTGCGCACCCCGGCGTCGTCGAGCGCGGCACGGATCTCCCCCCGGCGGAGGGGGCCGCGCCGCTGCACCGTCGTCGCCACCACCTCCACGCCGCGCGCCGCGGCGTCGTCGTCGAGCCCCTCCTGGCGCAGACGGCGCCGGTTCGCGGTGACGTGGCGCGCCGCCACCAGGTCGTGCAGCCACCAGTGGTCCGACGCCCGCACCAGGTGCAGCGTGCCGCGGAGGAGCCACGTGACCACCAGTGACCCGTCGTCGAATGCTGCGTCCACCTCGGCCACGCGTCCGACCGTGCTGCGGGCGCGGACGGCCAGGCGGGCGCCGCGCAGGTCCTGGGCCTGCACCGCCAGCAGCCGGTCGACCACGCTGACGGCGTCGGGGGCCGGGGGGCCGCTCAGCAGCTGGCTCCGCAGCCGACGGGCATGGACCTCGGCACGGGGGGCACCGGTGGCCTCCCCCGGCGGGACGGTCACGAGCGCCGGTTCACGGGCCGATGGGCGTGACTCGGCATGACCGCCTCCCGTCGGGGGTCGTCACAGGACGATGTTGACCAGCTTGGGTGCCCGGACGATGACCTTCCGGGGGTCCGCACCGTCCAGCTGCGCCCCGACCTTGGCCGAGGCCAGGGCGGCGTCGCGGCAGGCCGCCTCGTCGGCGTCCGATGCCACCTCGATCCGGTCCCGCACCTTGCCGTTGACCTGAACGACCAGCGTGACGGTGTCCTCCACCAGCAGCGCGGGGTCCGCCACCGGCCAGGCGCTGGTGTGGATGTGCCCGGGCGGCAGGCCGGCCACGGCCCGGCGGCGGTCCCACAACTCCGCGGTCAGGTGGGGGGCGGCCGGGGCCAACAGCTGCAGCAGGGTGTCCACCGCGTTGGCCATGGTCGCGGCGTGCGGCCCGTCGGCGGACTGGACGTACTTGTACAGGTCGTTCACGAAGGCCATGTACTTGGCCACGGCCACGTTGTACGACCAGCGCTCGAAGTCCGATGTGATGCCGTCGACCAGCTGGTGCGTGGCCCGGACGACGGCGTCGTCGGCCGGGGTCACCGCACCGTCCCGGGCCCCCACCAGCAGGTCCGAGCCCGGCACGGCCAGCCGCCAGACCCGCAGCAGGAAGCGCGAGCACCCCTCCAGGCCGAAGTCCTCCCAGTCCACGTCCTCCTCCGGCGGCTTCACCGCCAAATGGGCCAGGCGCAGCGTGTCGGCACCGTAGGTGTCGATGATCTCCTCCGGCGCCACCAGGTTGCCCTTGGACTTGGACATCTTGGAGCCGTCCAGGCGGATCATGCCCTGGGTGAACAGCCGCTTGAACGGCTCGCGCAGGTCCGCCGGGACCAGGCCCAGGTCCGACAGCGCCTTGGTGACGAACCGGGCGTACATCAGGTGCAGCACGGCGTGCTCGGCCCCCCCGATGTACTGGTCGACCGGCATCCACTCCGCCACCGCCTGGGCCCGGAACGGCAGCTCGGTCGACCACGGGTCACAGAACCTCAGGAAGTACCAGGAGCTGTCCACGAAGGTGTCCATGGTGTCGGTCTCCCGGCGCGCCGGCCCGCCGCACCGCGGGCAGGTCGTGTGCAGGAAGCCCTCGTGGGACTGCAGGGGCGACTGGCCGGTCGGCGTGAACTCCACGTCGTCGGGGGCCAGCACCGGGAGCTCGTCCAGCGGCACCGGGACGACGCCGTCGGTGTCGCAGTACACGACCGGGATGGGACAGCCCCAGAACCGCTGGCGGGACACCAGCCAGTCCCGCAACCGGAAGTTGACCGTGCGGCCGCCCAGGTCCCGGTCCGCCAGCCAGTCCATGGCGCGTTCCTTGGCCGTGGCCACGTCCAGGCCGTCCAGGTCCGGGCCGGCCGGTCCCGACGAGTTGATGTGGGCGCCGTCACCGGCGTAGGCCTCCCCGGACCAGCCGTCGGGCCGCTGCACGGTCTCGATGATGGGCAGGCCGAACTGGGTGGCGAAGTCCCAGTCCCGCTGGTCCTCCCCCGGCACGGCCATGACCGCGCCGGTGCCGTAGGTGGCCAGCACGTAGTCCGCCAGGTACACCGGCACCGGTCGGCCGGTGAAGGGGTTGAGGGCGTGGGCGCCGGTGAAGCAGCCCCGGGCGGACAGGGACCCCTCGGTGGACAGCCGGTCGATCTCGGAGGTGTTGCGGGCCCGTTCCACGAACGCGGCCACCTCCGCGGCCCGGTCCGGGGTGGTGATGGCCTCCACCAGGGGGTGCTCCGGGGCCAGGACGCAGAAGGTCATCCCGTAGCTGGTGTCGGGTCGGGTGGTGAACACACGGACCGCGGCGCCCATCAGGCCCGGGCGTGTCGCGCCGTCGGCGTCCACCACGGCCATCTCGAACTCCGCCCCCTCGGACCGGCCGATCCAGTTGCGCTGCTGGGTCACGACCCGGTCGGGCCACTGGACGTGGTCCAGGTCGTCCAGCAGCTGCTGGGCGTAGTCCGTGATGCGGAAGTACCACTGCTCCAGGTCCCGGCGCTCCACCAGGTCTCCGGAGCGCTCGCAGCGGCCGTCCACCACCTGCTCGTTGGCCAGCACCGTCTGGCAGCCGGGACACCAGTTCACGGTCGCGGCCTTGCGGTACGCCAGGCCCGCCTCGAACAGCTTCAGGAAGATCCACTGGGTCCAGTGGATGTTCTCGGGGCTGTGGCTGCGGACCTCCCGGCGCCAGTCGTACACGCCGCCGATGCGGGTGATGGAGCTGCGCAGCATCTCGATGCGCTCGTCGGTGAAGGTCCGTGGGTGCACGCCGGTCTTGATGGCGGCGTTCTCCGCCGGCAGGCCGAAGCTGTCGAAGCCCATCGGCGACAGCACCGCGTCGCCCCGCATGGTGCGGTACCGGGTCAGCAGGTCGCCGAAGGTGTAGTTGCGGACATGGCCCATGTGGGCCGATCCCGACGGGTACGGGTACATGCACAGCACGTAGGACCGGGGTCGGGGGTCGTCGTTGTCCACCTCGTAGGTGCCGTGCTCCCGCCAGTACGCCTGCCAGTGCGGCTCGATGCGCTGGGGGTCGTAGGGCTCGACGGGGCTGTCGGCGCTGGATCCCGACGGGGAGGAAGACATGGCCGCATCGTACCGACGGCCCCCGCCCGCCCCCGAACCGGTTCCCGACGTTTCGCGCCCTGCTGGAGGGGCGGCTAGCATGGCCCCCTCACGGGGCCGTAGCTCAGTTGGGAGAGCGCTTCCATGGCATGGAAGAGGTCGAGGGTTCGATTCCCTTCGGCTCCACTGGTGTGATGTCGCGGGACATCCCGGACGCCCGGACCCTCAGGGTCCGGGTTGCTTGGTTTTCGGGGTGCCGATGGGTTGGTGGTCGCGTGTGGGGTCGAGGGTGAGTGCTCGGAGGACGTCGCCGGTGGTGGAGTCGGCCGTTGTCGCGGAGGGTGACGACGCCGCTGGGGTGACGCGGTTGAGGGAGCCGCGGCGATGACCAGCCGAGCTGTGGACGTCCCCGCAGCGTCGAGGACTGTCCGGGATGTCTCGCGACATCAGTCCGGGTCGGCCACCACTGCGGCCGGACCACCCACCCCGATCGGGCGCGGACAGACACCACGGGCTACCCTGACGGCAGTGTTCCCGGCGGGAACGCGGGCGTGACCTGGGAGGGTGGCACGTGGTTGGGACCTTTCGCGGACAGGGCGAGTGGGGGGCCGGCTGCGAGTTGCCTTGGCCGCCGTCGTGGCGGTGGTGGCTGCGGGATGCACCGCATCGGCTGGCGTGCAATTGCCGGAGCCTCCTCCCGGGATCTCGGTGTGGATGGTCGGCGACAGCCTGGCCTCGGGGACAGCGGCAGCCATGCGGCCCCGCCCGCACCAGGTCGTCTCGGGCGGCGGCGCCTTCACCGAGTACGCGCCCTCCCTCATCCTGGACGTCACCCTGGCGCACATCGACCAGCACGGCCCGCCGGAGACGATGCTGGTGATCGGGGGCGTGGCCGACGTCCAGCGGGCCGCGGCGGCCGAGGTCATCGCCGGCATGGAACTGTTCAAGGCCGAGATGGAGTCACGCAGCATCCGCCTCATCTGGATCGCCGAGCCAGGATTCACCTTCGCCGACAAGCTCGAGCCGGTGTCGGAATGGGTGCTCACCCAGCCCGAGTCCATCGACTGTCGCGCCTACAAGGGGTGGAGCATCGACGGGGTCCACCCCGTGGACTACACCCCCTTCGCCCGATGCGTCGATGCCCAGGTGGCAGCCCTGGGCGTGGAGTTCACGTTGCCCGTCGCTCCTTGACCGCACGCTGACGCGATCCCTCACCTCGGTGGCGGCACGTCAGGGAGACGGAGTGGAACCCGGGCGCCAGTCCAGCAGCGGGGCATCGGAGTAGAGCCGCTCGATGCGGTAGTACTCCCGGTCCTCGGCGTGGAACACGTGCACGACCACGTCGCCGTAGTCGATCAGGACCCAGCGCCGACCATCGGCACCCTCGACGGACCGGGGCTTCTGGTCCAGGGCCAGGTGCACGGCGGCCTCCACCGCGTCCACGACGGCCTTGACCTGGCGGTCGTTGGCCGCGCTGGCCACCACGAAGAACTCGCAGATCCCGAGGACCGGGCCGACGCGGAGGACCACCACGTCGGTGGCGCCCTTGTCGTCGGCCGCCCGGGCCGCGGTGACGGCGAGCTCCTCGGACGGATCGGGGTCCACCACGGTCACGACGCCCGGTCCGCGCCGACGACCACGTTGACGTCCACGCTGCCGACGGCCTCGGCCGCCTTCGTGGCCTGCACCCCCAGGGCGGCGGCGATGGCATCGGCGGCCGGCTTGGCCTCGGCCACCACGTACTCCACGCGGGTGGTGGCCTCGTCGAAGGCAGTCGGCGTTGCCGATCAACGAGATCTCACCCCCGGCCGACACGATCTTGGGAGCCACCAGCAGGGGGGCGTTCGCGTCGGCGGTGCCGTTGAGCAGGCGGACCCGGGCCCGCTGACCCGGCGCCGCCGCGGTCGGGAACGGCACCGTGCGGGCCACGAAGGTGGGGAGCGCGGCGGTGTCCGGCACATAGGCCTTGAACAACGTGTCCGGTACCGGCACCACGGCGAGCGGGATCTGGTCGAAGGCCACCTCGCCCTCGAGGAGCCCGGGCAGGATCTCCAGGAACCCCGGCGTGCCGGCCGAGTCCGCGGAGGCGGTGCTGGTGGTGATGCCGGTGAGCTCCTTGCCCTCCAGGCCGACCAGCAGGGCCTCCCACACCGCCTGGTGGCGGAGCGCCTGGTTGGGCACGGACTCGTCGGCCCCGGCGAAGGACAGGAAATCCACGACCTCGTCGGGTTGGAGGGTGATCTCCCCGGCCCGGTACTTGACCGTCTCCGTGCCGTCCGGGGACCGCTCGATCAGGTTGTCCACGTTGGAGACCGTGATGGGACCGACCTGCTCGGCCAGGTCGGCGATGGTGGAGGCGGGAACCTGCTCCGCCGAGGTGAACCCGAAGGTGAGTGCCATGCCCAGCCGCTGGCGCAGGCCGTCCAGCCCGCCGTCGGCCAGGGCCTTGGAGAGGAACACCGGGCCGGCACCCTCGAACTCGGGTGCCACCACGGACGCTGGCAGGGCGGACACGGTCCCTCCCTTGCCGTCCGCACCCTCGGTCACGACCAGCACCGACGCGAGTTCGCCCGCATCGTTGGTCACCGCCACCATGTCGACCGGGGTGGGCCGGACCTCCGCCACGTAGCCGGGGGCGTCCGGGTCGGTGACCTTGGAGTTGCCTCCTCCGGTGATGCGCAGGCTGGCCTGGTAGCCCACCCAGGCCAGTCCCACCAGCAGGGCGACGAACAGCAGGCTCGTGGCCACCTGGACGCCCAGCATCCGCTGGCGCTTCTTGCGGACCTTGGCCCGGCGTCGGACGACGGGTACGTAGTCGTCCGGACCCACGTCGTCCGTCGCGGCACCGGACGCGGGAGGCCGGAGATCGGGGTCCTCCGGTGCCGTCGCGGTCATGACGGGTCACCATAGAGGCGGCGGTCCGAGATGATGGAGATCACGGCGTCGGGGACCAGGAACCGCATGGAACGTCCCGACGCGGCCCGGGAGCGCAGGTCGGTGGAGGAGACCTCCAGCAGCGGGACGTCCACGTGGGCCACGGCGAGCCCGTCGGGCAGGTCCGTCGTGCCCCCCGGTCGTTCCACCACCACGATCCGGCACAGGTCGGCGATGGTGTCGGCCCGTTCCCACGTGTGGAGCAGGGCGGCGGCGTCGGAACCCAGGATCAGGAACAGCTCCACGTCGGGCGATGCGTCGCGCAACTCGATGAGGGTGTCCACGGTGTAGGAGTTGCCGCCGCGGCGGATCTCCAGGTCGCTGGCCTCCACCCGGTCCACGCCGGCCACGGCCGCCCGGACCATCTGGAGGCGCACCGAGGCGGGACTGATGGGGCGGCTGCCCACCTTCTGCCACGGTTCGTTGGCCACCACCATGAGGACCACGTCCAGTGCCAGGACCTCGGCCACGTCCACGGCGGTGATCAGGTGGCCGATGTGAGGGGGGTCGAAGGTGCCTCCGAAGACCCCCACGCGGCGTCCGGCCATCGGCCAATGGTATCGGGCGATTCGCCAGATCCTCAGAATTGGGCTGAACGACCCCTCAACTCCGGTCCGCAGGCGCCGATCACAAAGGGTCGGGGGACACCAGCCATTCCCCCGGACACGGCGCCCCGCCGTCGGATGAGCTGAAGCAGAGGGTGTAACAGGGATGAGTGACTCCGTAGGGATGTACCTGAACGAGATCGGCGCGGTGGCGCTGCTCACCGCCGAGGAGGAGCGAGAGCTCTCCCGCACGATCGAGGCCGGCGTCGATGCCGCCCGCCGCAAGGCCGCCGGTGAACGGGGCCGGGCCCTGGACCGCCAGGTGGCGGCTGCAGCGGCGGCCAAGGACCGGTTCATCCGGGCCAACCTGCGCCTGGTGGTGAGCGTCGCCCGCCGCTATCCCCTGCCCCCGGGCATGGAGCTGCTGGACCTGGTCCAGGAGGGCAACCTCGGCCTGGAGCACGCCGTGGACAAGTTCGACTGGCGCAAGGGCTTCAAGTTCTCCACCTACGCCACGTTCTGGATCCGCCAGGCCATCGGCCGGGCCCTGGACCAGAAGGCCTCCCTGGTCCGCCTGCCCGGCGACCGGTCCGCCAGCCTGCGCTGCGCCCTGCGCCAGGTCTCCGGCGACGGCGACGAGTTGGACGACGAGCACGCCCGGCTGCACCGCCTGACCACACCCACCTCGCTCGACCGCACCGTCGGTGACGACGACTCCAACGAGTTGGTCGACCTGCTGGCCGACGACGTGCCCGGCCCGGAGATGCAGCTGCTGGACGCCGAGCACGAGGAATGGCTCCACGGGCTGCTGGACGTGCTGGACCCCCGGGCCCGCAGCGCGGTGGAGCAGCGATTCGGCCTGACCGACGGACGCCGCCGGAGCTACCGCGAGGTGGGTGAGGACCTGGGCGTCACCGCCGAGGCCGCCCGCCGCCTGGTGAAGCGGGCGGTGTCCACGGTGCGCGACCGCGCCCTGGCCGGCGCCGGCGCCCCCGGCTGACCCACGCGGCTGACACACCCGCCGGCGGACCTCCCACGTCGGCCCGCCCCGTCCGCCCCGCTCCCGGCCGTGCAGCCTGAGGGTGGTGGCGCGCGCAGTTCTCCCGCCCCCGACTGGGTCCGGCCCGGTCGGGGGCGGCTGAGGTCCTCCGATACCGGCTTCGGCCCCGACGAGGGCGCCGAGTACCCTGACAGCGATGTCCGACACCCCCCAGACCGAGCCCTGGACGCCCGCGTCCTGGCGTGAACGGCACGCCGAACAGCAGCCCGACTGGCCCGACGAGGCCGTCCTGGACTCCACGCTCAAGACCCTGTCCAGCTTCCCCCCGCTGGTGTTCGCCGGAGAGGCACGGGAGCTGACCGCCGACCTGGCCCGGGTGTCAGCGGGCGAGGCGTTCCTGCTCCAGGCCGGCGACTGCGCGGAGTCCTTCGACGCCTTCTCGGCCAACTCCATCCGGGAGCGACTCAAGGTCATCCTCCAGATGGCGGTGGTGCTCACCTACTCCGCCGGCGTTCCCGCGGTGAAGGTCGGGCGCATCGCCGGCCAGTTCGCCAAGCCCCGCTCCTCCCCCATCGAGACCGTCGACGGTGTCGGCCTCCCGTCGTTCCGGGGCCACATGGTCAACGACGTGGCGTTCACCGCCGCGGCCCGGGTCCCGGACCCCCACCGCCTGATCGAGGCGTACCACCAGTCCGCCGCCACCCTGAACCTGTTGCGGGCGTTCACCAAGGGTGGCTTCGCCGACCTGACCCGCGTCCACCAGTGGACCCAGGAGTTCGTGCGGTCCAGCCCGGAGGTGCAGCGCTACGAGCAGCTGGCGGAGGAGATCGAACGGGCGCTGCGGTTCATGCGGGCGTGCGGCCTGGACCCGGACACGGTGCCCGCCCTGCACGAGGTCGACTTCTACACCAGCCACGAAGCCCTGGTCCTGGGCTACGAGGAGGCCCTGACCCGCCAGGACTCCCTGACGGGCGACTTCTACGACTGCAGCGCCCACATGGTCTGGATCGGCGAGCGCACGCGGGGGCTGGACGACGCCCACGTGGAGTTCTTCCGGGGCATCCGCAACCCGATCGGCTGCAAGGTCGGTCCCACCGCAGGGCCGGACGAGGTCCTGGACCTCTGCCAGGCCCTCAACCCCGACCGCCAGCCCGGACGCCTCACCCTGATCACCAGGATGGGGTCCGAGCACATCGAGGACGGCCTTCGTCCCTTGCTGCGGGCCGTGCGCGACGCGGGCCACCCGGTGGTGTGGGCCTGCGATCCCATGCACGGCAACACCTTCACCGCCCCCAGCGGCCGCAAGACCCGCCACTTCGACTCCATCCTGGACGAGATCCGCGGGTTCTTCGTCGCGCACCGCGCCGAGGGCACGTGGCCGGGCGGTGTGCACGTGGAGCTGACCGGCGACGACGTCACCGAGTGCCTGGGCGGCGCCGACGAGCTCCTCGACGACGACCTGGGGCTGCGCTACGAGACCATGTGCGATCCGCGGCTGAACGGCCGCCAGGCCCTGGACCTGGCCTTCCGGGTCGCCGAGCTGCTGCGGGGCTGACCGGCCCCAACCTGGTTCCTTCGGTCGGACCCCCCGGCGCGGATGCACCCGGGCCGCGTGGAGATGTCACGCGGCGGTTTACGTCGTTCGACAGGAATGGTGGGGATCCGCCGGGGTTGTGACCGTCATGTCGGCCCCCGCAGCCCCCCAGGTGACCGAGGCCCCGGCGACGCTGTGCCTGGTCCGGAACCGCGTCGATGCACGGCTCGACGGGTTCCTCTCCGCCGAGCTCGACCGGTGGTCAGCGTTCGACCCACTGCTGCACGAGCCACTGGAGCGGCTCCGCCACTTCGCGGTCACCGGCGGGAAGCGGTTGCGTCCCGCCTTCTGCCACCTGGGCCACGCCGCCGCCGGCGGACCCGACGGGGACCCCCGCATCGTCGATGCCGGCGCCGCGCTGGAGCTGCTGCACGTCTTCGCCCTGGTGCACGACGACGTCATGGACGGCTCCGACCTGCGCCGCGGCGAGCCCACCGTGCACCAGCACTTCGGACGGCTCCACCGACGCAACGGCTGGAGCGGGGAGTCGCGCCGCTTCGGCGAGGGTGTGGCGGTGCTGGTGGGCGACCTGGCGCTGGTCCTGGCGGACCGGTTGCTGGCCGGCGCCGACCGCCGGGCCTGGGACGTCTACGACGAGCTGCGGGTGGAACTGGTCATGGGCCAGTTCCTGGACGTCGGCTTCGCGGCCAACCGGTCGGCGGACCCGGAGACGTCGCGGAAGGTCTCGCTGTTCAAGTCGGCCAAGTACACCGTCGAGCGGCCGCTGCACCTGGGCGCGGCCCTGGCCGGCCGCCTGGACGACCTGGCGCCGGCCTTCAGCGGCTACGGCATCCCGCTGGGCGAGGCGTTCCAGCTCCGCGACGACGTGCTGGGCGCCTTCGGCGACCAGGCCGTGGTGGGCAAGCCGGTCGGCGACGACTTCCGCGACGGCAAGCCGACGCTGCTGGTGATCCACGCCATCGACGTGGCCCGCCGGGAACGACTGGTCCCCGCCCTGGAGGTCCTGGGCCGGATCGGTGACCCGGCCATGACCCCGGCCGACGTGGTCGCGGTGCAGGAGGTGCTCGAGTCCACCGGTGCCCGCGCCGCGGTGGAGCTGCGCATCGACGAGCTCCTCCACCGCTCGGTCGAGGCCCTGGGTGGGGCCGACCTGGACGCCGCCGCCCGATCGGACCTGGTCGACCTGGCCACCTACTGCTGCCGGCGCGACCGGTGAGGGCCTGACGTGCGCGTCGTCATCGTCGGAGCCGGCCTGGGAGGGTTGTCCACCGCCTGCCACCTGGTCGGCCGGGGCCACGACGTGACGATCCTGGAACGCGCCACCACCCCCGGCGGGCGGGCCGGGATGCTGGAACTGGACGGCTACCGGTTCGACACCGGCCCCACCGTGATGACGATGGTGGACCTGTTGGACGAGACGTTCGCCGCCGCCGGCGCCGAGCGCACCGACCACGTGGAGCTCACCCGCCTGGACCCCGCCTACCGGGCCCTGTTCGCCGACGGCTCCGAGCTGCAGGTGCGGGCCGGGCGGGAGGCCATGACCCAGGAGATCCGGGAACAGGTCGGCGCGGCCGACGCTGCGGGGTTCGAGCGCTTCGCCGACTGGCTCACCGAGCTGTACCAGCTGGAACAGCCCAACTTCATCGATGCCGACCTGTCCAGCCCGCTGGACATGCTGCGCCGGCCCGCAGCCCTGGTGAAGCTGCTGCAGCTGGGCGGGCTCCGCAAGCTGCACCACGTGGTGGGCGAGTACTTCACCGACGAGCGCCTGCACCGGATCTTCTCCTTCCAGGCCATGTACGCCGGCCTGTCGCCGTTCGAGGCCCTGGCCATCTACGGCGTGATCACCTACATGGACTCCCTGGCCGGCGTGTACGGCGTCCAGGGCGGCATGCACTCGGTGCCACGCGGCCTGGCCGCCGCGGCCGTCAAGGCCGGGGCCCAGGTCCGCTACGGCGAGGTGGTCGAACGCGTCACCAAGGGCCCCTCGGGGCGGGTGGACGGCGTGCTGCTGGCCGGCGGCGAACGCATCGCGGCCGACGCCGTCGTGCTGAACGCCGACCTGCCGGTGGCCTACCGCCAGCTGCTGGGCGCGACCCCGCCCCTGGTGACCCGGGTCGGGCGGTACTCCCCGTCCTGCGCCGTGTGGCTGGCCGGGGTGAAGGGTGAGCTGCCGCCCGGCACCACGCACCACAACATCCACTTCGGCGAGCAGTGGTCCGAGGCGTTCCAGGCGCTGCTCGAGGACGGCTCGCGCATGCCCGACCCGTCCATCCTGGTGACCGCCCCCACCGTCACCGACCCCTCGCTGGCCCCCGACGGACGCCACATCCTGTACGTGCTGGAACCGGTGCCCAACCTGGACGGCAGGGTCGACTGGCACGGCGAGCGCGACCGGATCCGGGCCCAGCTCGAGGCCAGGGTGGCGGCGCTCGGGTACCCGACCGACGTGGAGGTGGAACACCTCACCGACCCGCTGGACTGGCTCCAGCAGGGCATGGAGCGGGGCACACCGTTCGCGCTGGCCCACCGCTTCTTCCAGACCGGGCCCTTCCGTCCCCACCTGGAGGACCGCCGCCACCCCGGGGCCGTGTTCGTCGGCTCCGGCACCATCCCCGGTGTGGGCATCCCCATGGTGCTGGTCTCGGGAAAGCTGGCGGCCAACCGGATCGAGCGGATGGGACGGCGATGAGCGCCCCCGGTGCAGGTCGGCCCGGCACGCCGGGCGCCACGGTGTCACTGCAGGAGAGCTACGCCCGGTGCAAGGAGCTCAACCGCCGCCACGGCACCACCTACTACCTCGCCGCCCAGGTGCTCCCGCGGGTGAAGCGCCACCATGTGCACGCCCTCTACGGGTTCTGCCGGCACGCCGATGACATCGTGGACGACCTCGGGCCCGCCCCCACCGACGTGCGGGCCAAGGCGCTCCACGACTTCGGCGACCGGTTCTTCGAGGACCTCGACCGGGGCCGCTCGGACGACCCGGTGCTCAAGGCGGTGGTCCACACCGTCCAGGCGTTCGGCCTGGACCCCGCGTTCTTCCACCGCTTCCTGCACTCGATGGCCATGGACCTGACGGTGTCCTCCTACGAGAGCTGGGAGGACCTGCTCGTCTACATGGACGGCTCCGCCGCGGTGATCGGCGAGATGATGCTGCCGATCCTGGAGCCGGAGGACCTGGACGCGGCCAGGCCCGGCGCGATGGACCTGGGCAACGCGTTCCAGCTGACCAACTTCCTGCGTGACGTGGGTGAGGACCTGGACCGGGGCCGCGTCTACCTCCCCCAGGAGGACCTGCGCCGGTTCGGTGCCGATCCCCACGCACGGCGCGTGACGCCGGAGTGGACCGCGGCGATCCGGTTCCAGATCGACCGCTGCCGGGACCTCTACCGGTCCGCCGACGCCGGCATCCAGCTGTTGCCCCCGGAGTCGGCGGTGGCCATCCGCTCGGCCCGGATCCTCTACTCGGAGATCCTGGACCGCATCGAGGCCGACGACTACGACGTGTTCAGCCGCCGGGCACGGGTCCCCACGGCCCGCAAGCTGGCCGTGGCCGGATCCCAGTTCGGCGGCCACGCCGTGGGCCGGGCCATGGCCCGCGTCCGCTCGCGGTGAGAGGATCGCGACCGTGGACCGCTTCCAGTACCTGATGCTCATGGGGCTGTGCCTGATGGTCACCCTGCCCCTGGAGTTCGTCCTGGACGCCCGTGTCTACCGGCGGCCCAGGCGTCTGGCCCTGACCATGGGCCCGGCGTTCGCCGCCTTCGTGGCGTGGGACGTGGTGGCCATCCGGCTGGGGCACTGGACCTTCAGCCCCACGTTCACCACGGGCTGGACCATCGGCAACATCCCCGTGGAGGAGCTCTCGTTCTTCCTGGTCATCCCGCTGTGCGCGCTGCTCAGCTTCGAGGCCGTGTCCAACATCCGCCGCGACGGCTGGGCCGCGACGCTCCGGGCCGGGTCCCTGGGGCGGTTCCTCCCCGACCGGGAGCCGGCCGGACGCGCCGGCGAGCTGGTCTGAATGGGCGCCTACACCGCACTCACCCTCGCGGCCGTGGTGGTCGTGGTCGCGCTCGAACTGCTGGTCATCCGCTCCGGCATCCTCACCAACGCGTCGTACTGGATCGCCATCGCCATCTGCGCCGCGTTCCAGGTCCCGGTGGACGGGTGGCTGACCAAGCTCAGCTCACCCATCGTGATCTACAACCCGGACGTGTTCTCCGGCCTCCGCGTCGCGTGGGACTCACCCGTCGAGGACTGGGGGTTCGGCTTCGCCCTCATGACGCTCGCCCTGGCCCTCTGGGTCCGGTTGGGCCGCACCACCGAACCGGGGCACGGCCCGGCGCCGGCGCCGACGGAGCACCTCGATGCCTGAGCCGTCCCCACCCGAGCACGTCGTGCTCCTGGACGCGGACGGCCGGGAGGCCGGCCGGATGGAGAAGCTGGCCGCGCACCGGGGCGGCGGCCACCTCCACCGCGCGTTCTCGGTGTTCCTGTTCGACGACAGGGGCCGCATGCTCCTGCAGCGACGGGCCGCGACCAAGCACCACTTCCGGGACCTGTGGACCAACTCCTGCTGCAGCCATCCCCGGCCCGGGGAATCGGTCACCGATGCGGGCGCCCGGCGTGTGGCCCAGGAGCTGGGTGTCACCGTGGACGCCGCGGCGCTGCGTGACGTCGGCTCGTTCGTCTACCGGGCACAGGACGACGGCACGGACCTGGTCGAGCACGAATGGGACCACGTCCTGGTGGGCCGCTTCGACGGGACCCCCCGGCCCGACCCGGACGAGGTGGGCGGGTGGCGCTGGGTCGGCCGGGACGAGCTGGATGCCGAGCTGGCGGCGGACCCGCGCCGGTTCACGCCCTGGTTCCCGTTGGCGCTGGTCGTCCTGGACGCCGCGGCCTGAGCAGCGGCGCGAGGCTGCTCCGGTGCTGTTCCGGTCCGCCGAACTCGAGGAGATCCGTTCCGGACGGGTGACGGCCGCCGTGCGTCGTTGGCGGCGCCCCACGGTGCGCGCCGGCGGCACCCTGACGACCCCGATCGGCATGCTGGACATCCTCGAGGTCCGGCGGACCGACCCCACCGCGCTGTCCGACGATGACGCCCGTGCCGCCGGGTTCAGGTCCGCGGCCGACGCGCTGGGCTCCCCCGCGGTGGACCGCGACGGCGACCTCTACCTGGTCCGCTTCGCACTGGCCGGGCCCGATCCCCGCATCGCACTGCGGGCCCAGGACCGCCTGGACGACGCCGAGCTGGCCGGTGTCCTGGACCGACTCGGCCGGATGGACGCCCGCTCGGCCGGCGGCCCGTGGACGATGGCGACTCTGGCACTCATCAGGGACCACCCCGGTGAGCGGGCGGCAGACCTGGCGGCTCGGCTGGGCCGGACCACGGCTCCGTTCAAGGTGGACGTCCGCAAGCTGAAGGGGCTCGGCCTCACCGAGTCCCTGGAGGTGGGCTACCGGCTGTCCCCCCGGGGGGTCGTCGTCCTGACCGCGGGCCGGTCCGGCTGACGGGTCGCCGGGTCCGGTGCATCCAGGGGGTCGGCGGGGCCACCACGGCGGGCCGTCGCGGTGCGGTCCAGGCAGCACCGACCCTGCCTGCCGACCAGGACGGTCCACGCGGAGCCGTCCCAGAAGCGGAACGGACTGGACCCGGCCGGGTCGGGGTACCACCCGGGCCTGGGCAGCCTCGTCGCGGTCCGGCCCTCCTGCACGGAGTTGGGATCCAAGCCGACCTCCTCATCCTGCTCCCGGCGCGCCGTGGCCCCGGGACCGACTTGCTTCGCTCGGCAATCACCCTATCCGGACCAACCCCGGGCGCGGCGGGTCCGGAATGTTGACCTACCGGGTCAGGTTTGGATACAAACTTGACTACTCTGGTCGGAATTCACCGGCCGGCCCGGATCCGCCCCCCACTGCGAGCGAGCCTGACATGACGACGATCGAGATCGACACCGACGGCAGCCCGAGCATCGATGGCGTGGACGTCGACGCCATCGATCCGGGGATGGTGCAGGACATCCGCAAGTTCGAGTCCCAGCTGGCCCGCTACCTCGCCGGTGAGCTGGACGACGAGGTCTTCCGGGTGTTCCGCCTGGCCAACGGCGTGTACGGCCAACGCCAGGGCGGCCACGACCAGATGATCCGGATCAAGGCGCCCTACGGCGCGATCCTCCCCGAGCAGCTGGACAAGCTGGCCGACCTGTCCGAGCGCTACAGCCGGGGCTGGGGCCACCTCACCACCCGCCAGAACGTGCAGTTCCACTTCGTGCAGCTGGAGCAGGTCCCCGAGATGCTGTGGGAGCTGGCTGCGGTGGACCTCACCACCCGGGAGGCGTGCTCGGACACCGTGCGCAACGTGATGGGATGCCACCTGGCCGGGGCCTGCCCCCACGAGGTGCTGGACATCCAGCCGTGGGCGGAGGCCACCTTCCGGCACTTCCTGCGCAACCCGATCAGCCAGCGCCTCCCCCGCAAGTTCAAGATCAACTTCTCCGGCTGCGTCACCGACTGCGGCCAGGCCATGTTCAACGACGTCGGCGTGGTGGCGGTGAGCCGCACCGGCACCGACGGCACGCCCGAGGCCGGGTTCCGGGTGTTCGTCGCCGGAGGCCTGGGCGCCAACCCGCACCCCGCCCTGGCGCTCGAGGACTTCACCACCCGGGAGGAGCTGCTGCCCACCCTGGAGGCCTGCGTCCGCGTGTTCGAGCAGGCCGGCAACCGGAACAACAAGCTCCGGGCCCGGATGAAGTGGCTGGTCGACGAGTTCGGCTTCGAGGAGCTGCAGCGCCGCATCCTCGCCTCCCGGCGCTTCCTGCTGGCGTCGTCGTCCTGGCCCGGCGGCATCCCGGCCGAGGTCCTCGACGCCGGTGACGCCCCCGCCGGTCGGGCCGACTCCGGCCCCGTCACCTCCCTGGGCCAGGGGACCCCGGTGTTCCTCACCGGCACCTCCGGCTTCGCCCGGTGGGAGCAGGCCAACGTGGTGCGCGGCGTTGCCAGGGGGACGGTCAGCGCGCTGGCCTGGTCACGGCTGGGCGACGTGACCGCGGCGCAGTTCCGCGGCATCGCCGCCATCGCCCGGGACCTGGGCCTGGAGGTCCGCATCACCAACCGGCAGAACTTCGTGTTCCGGGGCCTGGGCGAGGACCAGCTGGCCGAGGTCCACGAACGGTTGGACGCACTGGGGATGGCCCAGCCCGGAGCCGAACTGGCCCGTGACGTGGTGGCCTGCCCCGGCGCGGACACCTGCAACCTGGCCGTGACCCAGTCCCGGGGGTTGGCCTCCGCCATCGGTGAGGCGCTGGAGACGGCGGGGCTGGCCGAGGTGGACGGCGTGCGGACCAACATCTCGGGCTGCACCAACTCCTGTGGTCAGCACCACATCGCCGACATCGGGTTCTTCGGCGCGGAGCGCCGGGCCCACGGGAGGTCCGCCCCCGGCTACCAACTACTGCTGGGCGGCTACATCGGCAACGAGCAGGCCGAGTTCGGCCAGAAGGCGCTGCGGCTGCCGGCCAAGGCGGCCCCGCAGGCGGTGGTCCGCCTGGTGGGTAGGTTCGCCGAGGAGCGAACCTACGGCGAGACGTTCACCTCCTGGCTGGAGCGCAGCGGTGGCGCCAAGGCCGTCGGTGCCTGGCTGAAGGACCTGGACGAGTTCCCCACCCCGGACGCCAACCCGGACTTCTACGTGGACTTCGGTGAGACCGGGCCCGTACGAGGCCGTCATCGGTGACTCGGAGTGCGCGGTCTGATGGCGATCACCCTTCCCGTCACCAGCGAGTCCCGCGGCACCGAGCCGGCGCCCGGGCCGTTCCGGCCCGCGACCTACACCGACGATGAGGTCGCCGAGCTGAACGTGGAGTTCGAGAAGCTCCCGGCCTCCAAGGTCATCCAGTGGGCCGCTGACAGCTTCGGCCCGCACCTCGCCCTGGCCGCCTCCATGACCGACGCCGTGCTCATCGACCTGGCCGTCAAGGTGGCGCCCGCCATCGAGGTGGTGTTCATCGACACCGGTTACCACTTCCCGGAGACCCTGGAGACCGTCGAGACGGTGCGCCGGCGCTACGGGCTGAACCTGCGGATCATGACCGTCGCCCACCACGCCGAGGAGCTGTGGAAGGTCGACCCGGAGAACTGCTGCTCCGCGGTGAAGGTGGGCCAGCTCGACCGGGCCCTGGCCGGCAAGGCGGCCTGGATGTCCGGCCTGCGCCGCGACGAGGCCGCGTCCCGGGCCGACTCGCCCATCGTGACCCGGGACCTGCGCGGCCTGATCAAGGTCAACCCGCTGGCCACGTGGACCTCGGCGGACGTGGCCGACTACATCGCCACCCATGACGTCCCCGTGAACCCGCTCACCACCAGGGGCTACCCGTCGATCGGGTGCATGCCCTGCACCCATCCCGTCGCACCCGGTGGGGACCCCCGGTCCGGCCGCTGGGTGGGCCGGGACAAGTCGGAGTGCGGCCTGCACCTGGACTGAGCACAGGACGCGGCCGCGAGTCCGCCGTGTCCCCCGGGGCGGCCGGAACGCGCGCCCTCGGCCATGTCACCGCCGGGCGGCTCACCCCACGGGCGGCGCCCAGCCCTCCGGTGCCAGCTCGAACCCGGCGGCGATGAACTCCGGGACGACCACGCAGCCCACCAGGGCCCAGCCGTCCGTGGCCCGGGCCTGCTGCCACTCACCTGGGTGGACCACGACCTGGGGATGCTGGCCGGCCTCCAGGTCGGGCCCCAGCACCGCCCGGGCCACGTCGTGTCCGGGGCCGACCCACCGGCTCAACTCCACCGGACCGCCGGATCCGTGGTGCCACAGCTCTGCCGCGTCCACCCGGTGCCACCGTGACACCTCGCCGGCGTCCAGCAGGTAGGCGATGGCCGAGCCCCGCCGGCGGCCGTCGGGGCCCCTCACCGGGTCCTCCCAGGTGCGCCGGAACCAACCGCCCTCGGGATGGGGCTCCAGGCCGAGGTGCCGGACGACGTCGTGCGCCTGCACCCGTTGCTCAGGAGGCCTGTTCCGCGTCGCCCGAGCCCGGGAGCTCACGGGGCAGGGTCGCAGGTGTGGCCGGCCGGCCCTCCGCGTCCTTGGGGTGGTCGTTGTCGAACCACTCGGCGCCGGGCCAGAACCATCCGTCGGAGACCTCGGCGTCCATGATCCCCGTGGCGAACCCGTCCTTGTGGTGGTAGTCGCGGTACATGTCGCCGCTGCGGGGCCGTCCGGGCATCTGGAACCCGTCGCCGCTGTGGCGGCCGTGCTTGGAGAAGGGGCCGAACTTGGGGTGGTCGGACCCGGGCACCATGTTCACCCAGTAGTTGCCGATCTCCACCTCCTTCATCTCCTGCACGGCCCACATGCCGTAGATGAGCTCCATGAGGTTCCGCGACGCCTCGTTGTCCTTGTGGGCGTAGCCGTAGACCCACCGGAGCTGCGGGTAGAAGCGGTCCACGCAGGCACCCAGCTCGTAGGCCATGGTGAACGCCACCGCCTGGCGCCGGTAGTCGGGGTGGGTCCAGAGGTCCAGCAGGAACGCCTCGTCCTTGGCCAGGTTGATGGGCAGCAGCCCCCGCTTGGCGTCCGACGGGTGCGGCGTGTACGTCAGCAGCCACATCTTCGCCATCGCGGTGTCGGTGGGGACGTGGATCCCCACGATCACACAGCCACCGTGGGCGAAGAACGGCTTCATGAGCTCCAGGCGCTCCGGCGCCTCCATCTGCGCCAGGTGGCGGTCGGTGGGGTCGAACACGCACTTGAAGCGGAAGTCGTCGCCGGCCGGCGGCTTCTCGTCCGCGATCAACGGCAGCGGCCGGGCGTAGATGATGCACTCCGTGAACCGCGGCTTGACGTGCTCGACCTTGCCCTTGACCTTGTCGCTGAACGACATGCCCACCACCCCTGAGTCGCACGGCAGCCCACCGGACGTGGCCCGCCTCCCCGGTCCCATCACCGGGTGTCCCACGGTACCCACCGGCCCCGGAGGGGTCCACAGGGGACATCACCCACGGCCGTCCCCGCCCCACCGGATTGACACCCCACCACGGGCGGGACACCCTTCGGTCGTGACCCATACGACCGACGCCGACGCGACCGACCCGAACGTGGACCCGGGGAGCATCAGCGCGCTGCCGTTGGACCCCGCCGACGGGGGCGTGCCGACCCGGCTGCTGGTGCTCGGGCTGGCCCACCGGGACGGCACCGTGCACGGCCAGGAGCTCTACCGGGTGGCCTCGGAGTGCGGCATCCCCATCGAGACGGTGCGCTCCTGCATGCGCCGGCTCATCACCGAAGGCGTCTTCGAGCGCCGGGGGGAAGGCCGCGACGCCCAGTTCCCGGCCACGCCCAGCGGCCGGGCGCTCCTGGAGGTGGCCCACCAGCGCCACCTGCTGGCCTACGCCCAGGACGCGGCCGGCCGGGGCTGGGACCGGAAGTGGCGCCTGGTGGCGTTCGCCATCCCGGAGCCGCGCCGGGCGTCCCGGGACGCGTTCAGGGACCACCTCCTGGCCCTGGGCGGCGCGCCGGTGCAGCCCGGCCTGTACGTGTCGCCCCACCGGTGGGAGGCGGAGATCACCGACGAGGCCGCCCGCCTGGGCATCGCCGAGCACGTCACGCTGTTGTCCACCGACGACCTGACTCTGGGCGGCGAGCACGACCCGCGCCTGCTGGCCGGCCGGCTGTGGGCGCTGGACGAGGTGGCCGCCCGCTACGAGGCGTTCATCGAGACCTACCGCGACGTCCCTGCCCAGCTGGAGCAGATGCGCAAGCGGGGCGAGCGGCTGTCCGAGCACGACTTCCTGCCCGGAGCACTGCACATCGCCATCCGCTTCAACGAGTGCTTCGAGACGGACCCGCTGCTGCCACCGGAGCTGCTGCCGCGTCCCTGGCCCGGACGGGAGGCCCGCGACGTGCTGGCCCGCTGCCGGCGGATCGGTGTCCTGGCCCGGGAGGAGAAGGGCGGCCCCGCCCTGTTCCGGGTCTTCGACGACGCCATCGCCCACCTGCCGTAGGCGACGTCACCGGCTCACGCCGGGGTGCTGCGGCCCCGGGAGCCCTTGGTCCGGTACATGGCCTCGTCGGCCAGGCGCAGGAGCTCGTCGGCGTCCTGGCCGGGCCGGGCCATGGCCCGTCCGAAGCTGATCCCCACCGGCACGCCGGTGGGAGCAAGGCGGTGCACCGCCTCCTCCACCCGCGACGCGATGGCATCGAGCTGGCCGGGTCCCTCCAGCACGGGACACACCACCACGAACTCGTCGCCCCCGAAGCGGGCCACGAGGTCGCCGTCGCGCACGTTGGCCAGGAGCGCACCGGCCACCCCCAGCACCAGCCGGTCGCCCTCGGCGTGGCCGAAGCGGTCGTTCACGTCCTTGAAGCGGTCCAGGTCGCCGTACAGCACCCCCAGCTGTCCCCGGGCCTGCCGGGACTCCCCCATCAGGCGGGACAACGCCGAGTACAGCTCGTTGCGGTTCAGCAACCCCGTCATGGGGTCACGGCGGGCCCGCTCGTGGAGCTGTTCCTCCACCAGGCAGCGGCGCAGGGTGGACAACAGGATGCCGCCCAGCAGGCCCACCACGTCGGTGTTGGTGTCGTCCCACCGCAACCAGTCCTCGCCGAAGCAGAGCCGCAGCGCGGCCCGGTGCTCGGCGGGCAGCGGCAGCTCCACCGCGGCCCGGACGCCGGCGTCGACCAGGCGGTGCATCGTGTCGCTCGTGGGCAGGGACGCGACGTCGGCGGTGAAGTGCAACAGGGCGTCCTGCAGCGGCTCCACCGGCCACAGCGGACGGAAGGGCTCCGACGGGGCCGGGGCCCCGGCCTCGACCAGTCCGGGGACCGCCCACCGGGACCCGATGGTCATGTCGGGTTCCTCCTCCTCCCAGGCCAGCTCCACCAGGACGGCGCCCACCACGGAGGCGAGGGCCTCCAGGAAGTGCTCGACGACCTGGTCGGCCTGGTACCAGCGGGCCCGGGCGCACTCCACCGCGGCGCGCTGCATCAGTCGCTGCACCTCCTCCCGGCGCTCGACCACGTCGGTGCGACCCGCGACGGACCGCAGGGCCAGGACCAGCCAGGCCCCGTCCGAACGGGTCAGGGTCTCGCCGTTGACCTCGCACGGCAGCCACGACCCGTCGTCCCGGCGGATCCGGACGATCACGGGCATGTGGTAGCCGTCGCTGCGGGTGGCCTCGCTCACCGCCCCGATCGCGGCGGGAACGTCCTCCGGGTGCACGAAGTCCAGCAGTGGCGCCCCGACGTGGTCGTCGGGCTCGATGCCCAGCATCCGGGTGGCGGCACGGCCGCCGAAGCGCAGGACCCCGGTCGGGTCCACCACCACCAGGAGGTCCGGACTGTGCTCCGCGGCCAGTCGTGCCAGCCCGTGCGCGTCCGGTCGGTCGTTCGCTTGCCCCATCGATTGCCCCATCGACGTCTGGATCGACAGCTTCGCACGTCGAACTGAACGAAACCTGCCGAACGGCCCAGACGCCGGGGCGGGACGGTCAGACCAGGTGGTCTCCCACGCGGTCAGACCAGGTGGTCTCCCACAGGGTCAGACCAGGTGGTCTCCCACAGGGTCAGACCAGGTGGTCTCCCACAGCGGTCAGACCAGGTGGTCGACGAACCGCTCGAGCTGGCGCAGGTTCCGGCACTCGAACGTGCCGTCGCAGTGCACCCCGTACTCGCCCACGATGGAGTCGCCGGTGTCCCAGTAGGCCCTCGGCTCGGGGTTGAGCCAGTAGACGTGGCGGGCCTTCTGGCGCATCTCCTTGATCACCCAGCGACTGCGACGCGTGGTAGTTGTTCCGGGCGTCGCCCAGGACGATCACCGTGGTCTTGGGTCCCGACGTCCTTGCCGTAGCGCTGCCAGAACACCTCGAAGGCGTGGCCGTAGTCGGAGTGGCCGTCCACCCAGACGACGTCGGCCTCGGTGTTGACCCGGTGGATGGCCTCGACGATGTCCTCGGTGCCCTCGAAGAACCGGGTGACCTCGTCGATGCCGTCGATGAACACGAACGAGCGGACCCGGGAGAACTGCCCGGCGATGGCGTGCACGAGGTGGAGCGTGAAGCGGGCGAAGGCGGCCACCGAGCCCGAGATGTCGGCCACCACGAAGATCTCGGGCTTGTGACGGGCGGGGGTGACTGAACTTGGGCTCGGCCGGCACGCCGCCGTAGCTCAGCGAGTGCGCGCACGGTGTGGCGGAAGTCGAGCGCGCCCTTGCGCCCGTGGCGGCGCTTGCGGGCCAGGCGCACCGCCAGGCGCCGGGTGAGCGGCTGCAGCGCCTTGCGCAGGCGAGATCATCTCCTCGCGGCTGGCGTGCATGAAGTCGACGTCCTCGGGCAGCGGCTTGCGCAGCGTCTTGGCCATGGCCTCGACGCCGCGGTCGGCGACCAGGCGGCGGCGGATCTCGGCCTCGATCTCCTTCTTGAGCTGGTCCGACCCGGTGCTCGTACTCGTCGTGCTCCAGGCGCTCCTCGAGCGGCGTGAGCGGCTCCGGCGAGTCCTGGCGGGCCTGCTCCATGAGCCGTTCCGATCATCGCCGTCCAGGTCCAGGTTCCGCATGGTCCGGTACAGGTAGTAGGTGCCGCCGACCGGCCGGCCCGGCTCCATGCCGGCGTAGCGCTTCACGGCCTGGCGGGCCATGGCCCGCATCATGGCGTTGTCGCCCTGCAGCAGCGCCTGGTACAGCATCTCGGCCAGTTCCTCGGGCGTGAGGGCGTCGCCCGCGCCGCCCTGCATCTCGCCCTGGCCCCCGCCCTCGGACGCCTCGCCGTCCTGGTCCTGGTCCAGGTCCAGGGGCACGGCGTCGTCGTCCCCGATGGCGAACTCGGCGCCCCGCAGCGAGAAGTAGACCTCGAACACGGTCTCGAAGGCGCGCCAGTGGGCGTGGTTCTTCACCAGCGTGGCGGCGAGGGCGTACTTGAAGGCCTCCCGGTCGTCGAGCGGGATGTGCTGGACCGCCTCCATGGCGTCGAGGTTCTCGGTCAGGCTCACCGGGAGCCCGGCCAGGCGCAGCTCGCCGATGAACCCGTTGAGCAGGTCCAGCAGGGCCTCGCCCGCACCGATGTCCGCGGCAGGGATCCCGGCGCCGGCGTCGGTGGTGCTCACGCCGTCACGCCGCTCACGTGGCCCCGCCCGCGGGGCCCCGCTTGAACGACGGCTGCTCGGTCGGAGAACTCCTTGACCGCCTTGGCGATGTCGGTCTGGTACTTGAGCAGGATGTTGACCGTCTCGATGGCGGTGGCCTCGTCCACGTGCTCCACGCCCAGGAGCACCAGGGTGCGGGCCCAGTCGATGGTCTCGGACACCGACGGCGCCTTCTTCAGCTCCAGCTGGCGGATGGAGCGCACGATGCGGGCGATCTCGTCGGCCAGGGCCTCGGTCACGCCCGGCACCTTGGTCAGCACGATCTCCTTCTCCCGGTCCATGTCCGGGTAGTCGACGTGCAGGTAGAGGCAGCGGCGCTTGAGCGCCTCGGACAGCTCCCGGGTGTTGTTGGAGGTCAGGAACACCATGCGGGATCTGGTTGGCGGTGATGGTGCCCAGCTCCGGGATGGAGACCTGGTAGTCGGAGAGGATCTCCAGCAGCAGCGCCTCGGTCTCCACCTCGACCCGGTCCACCTCGTCGATGAGGAGCACGACCGGGTCCTCGGCCCGGATGGCCTCCAGCAGCGGCCGGGTGAGGAGGAACTCGTCGGAGAAGATGTCGTCCTCGATGGCGTCCCAGCCGGCCTGCTCGCCGTCCGCCTTGGTGGCCTGGATGCGCAGCAGCTGCTTCTTGTAGTTCCACTCGTAGAGCGCCTTGGACTCGTCCAGGCCCTCGTAGCACTGCAGGCGGATGAGCCGGGCACCCAGGATCTCCGCCACGGACTTGGCCAGCTGGGTCTTGCCCGTGCCCGCCGGGCCCTCCACCAGCACCGGCTTGCCCAGCCGGTCGGCCAGGTAGATGATCCCGGCGATGCCCTCGTCGGAGAGGTAGTCGACCTTGCGGAGGCGCTCCCGGACGTCCCCCACCGTGTCGAAGCGGGGCTCGGGCGCAGGCGTCACGTCGCTACTCATCCCGCGAGATTACCGGCGCTCTTGACCGACCGGTCAATCGGAATGCGGGCCGTCCGGGGGCTACGGTCGGGCCGTGCTGGATCCGGGCGACGGCGAGGCCGTCGGAACGGCCCTGGTGGCGGAGCTCCGACGGGCCGGTGCCGCGGCGACGGTGGGGCTGGCGGGTCCACCCCGGGCCATCACGGCCGCCACCAGCACCTGGGTGTGGTTCGTCGACCTGACCGGCGACGGCCTGGCCCCGGAGCTGCGCCGCCCGCTGGTGCTGCGGATCTACCGACCGCACGAGGGGGCCGTCGCCCACCGGGAGTTCGACCTGTCCCGGCACCTGGACCGGGTGCGCTACCCGGCCCCGGGGGCCGTCCTCATGGGCGACGGCGACGGGCCGCTGGGCCACCCATGGGTCCTGCAGGAACGGCTCCCCGGGGTGGTGGCACTGGACGCCGTGTCGGCCCGGCCCTGGACGGTGCACCGCCTGGCGGTGGACCTGGCCGCCCTCCAGGCCCGCCTCCACGCCGTGGCGACCGACGGGTGCCCGCTCCCCCACGACGGGCCGGTCAGCGAGCGCTACCTCACCGAGGACCTGGACCGGCGCCGGGGCAACGTGGGGGCCCGGGACCCGGCCGACGGCCTGGGCTGGCTGCACGCCACCGCGGACCGGTTCGCCGACCGGGAGACCGTGCTGTGCCACGGGGACTTCCACCCCCTGAACGTGCTGGTGGACCGCACCGCCTCGTTCACGTCCTACGGCGTGGTGGACTGGACCGACGCCCGCCTGGGCGACCCCCACTTCGACGTGGGCCGGACCATCGCCATCTACTGGGTGGCCGGTGTGGCCGCCGCATCGGCCCCGCAACGGTTGGCGCTCACGTCGCTTCGTGGGCACCTGCGGCGCTGGCACCGCACCACCTACGAACAGGCGTCCGGGCGCCTGTTGGACGACCGCCGGCTCCGTTGGTGGGAGGCGGTGCACGTGTACCGGGGGTGGCTGCAGCTGTCCGAGGTGGCCGAGGGAGCCGTGCACGGTCCGGAGAGCACGACGAACGCCGCCATGCCCGACGACATGGCCGACCGGCTGATGGAGCGCTTCGGGGTGCTCCGGGCCTCGCTCGGGCCGACGGCTCCCTGAACGACGGGACTACGGTCGCCGGCATGTTGAGCGGTGTGCACCACGTGTCCCTGAACGTGAACGACGCGGAGGCCAGCGGCCGCTTCTACACCGAGATCCTGGGACTCGAGCCCGTCGAACGACCCGACTTCGGGTTCCCCGGGCACTGGCTGGCCCTGCCCGACGGCGGGCAGGTCCACCTGATCGAGGTGGATGGCTGGGTGGCACCAGAGGGCCAGCACGTGGCGTTCCGTGTGGAGGACATCGACGGCGTGCGGGGCCGGCTCATCGACCGGGGCCTGGACGTGAGCGACGCGTTCGAGGTGCCCGGCGCGGGGCGCCAGGCGTTCCTGAAGGACCCGGACGGCAACCTCATCGAGCTCAACGAGCCAGGGCCGGCCTGACCGGCCGCCCGAGCCGCGCCCGCCTGACCCGCGCCCGCCCGAGCCCGGTTCTTGCGGCACCTTTCGGACGGAAGGACCGATCTCTGCCACAGAAACCGCCGGGGGGTGGGTGCACGCCGGTCGGTACGCTCGCCGGTCGTGACCGCCCAACTGGTGGCCCGTGGCCTGGCCGCCGGGCACGGACCCCGCACCCTCTTCACCGACCTGGACCTGGTGGTCGCGCCCGGCGCCGTGATCGGCCTGGTGGGTCCCAACGGCGCCGGGAAGTCCACGCTGCTGCGGATCCTGGCCGGCCTGGACCTGCCCCAGGCCGGGACGTGCGCGCTCTCCCCGCCACCGCCACCGTCGGCCTGCTCCCCCAGGAGCCGGAACGACGTCCCGGCGAGACCGTGCTGGGGTTCCTGGCCCGCCGCACGGGCGTGGCCGGCGCGCAGGCCGACCTCGACCGGGCCACCCAGGCCCTGGCCGACGGGCGCGCCGGGCGCGGACGACGCCTACCCGGCCGCCCTGGACCGGTGGCTGGACCTGGGCGGGGCGGACCTGGACGCCCGGGCCGGTGAGGTGGCCGACGACCTCGGCCTGGACATCGACCTGGACGCCGGGATGGCATCGCTCTCCGGCGGGCAGGCGGCCCGGGCCGGGTTGGCGTCACTGCTGCTGAGCCGGTTCGACGTCCTGCTGCTGGACGAGCCCACCAACGACCTGGACCTGGCCGGCCTGGACCGCCTGGAACGGTTCGTGGACGACACCGACGTGGGCATCGTGGTGGTGAGCCATGACCGGGAGTTCCTGACCCGCTGCGTCACCCAGGTGCTGGAGCTGGACCTGCACCAACAGCAGGTCCACCTGTACGGGGGCGGCTACGGGTCCTACCTGGAGGAACGGGAGCGGGCCCGGGCCCACGCCCGGGAGCGCTACGAGGAGTACAGCGACACCGCCGAGGGGCTCCGGGCGAGGGCCCGGACCCAGCGGGCCTGGGCCGACAAGGGCGTCCGGGCCGCCCGGCGCAACCCGGCGGACAACGACAAGATCCGCAAGCATCTCAACGTGGCCAGCTCCGAGAAGCAGGCGGCCAAGGCCCGCCAGTCCGACCGGATGCTGGAGCGGCTGGAGGTGGTGGAGGAGCCCCGCAAGGAGTGGGACCTGCGCATGGCCATCGCGGCGGGGCGTCCGTCGGGGCAGGTGGTGGCGGTGCTCAACGGGGCCACCGTCCGCCGGGGTGCCTTCACCCTGGGACCGGTCACGCTGCAGGTGGACCGGGGCGACCGGGTGGCCATCACCGGGGCCAACGGCTCGGGAAAGACCACCCTGCTGGCACTGCTCCTGGGCACGCCTGGCCCCGGACGACGGCGCGGCCTCGCTGGGGGCATCGGTGGAGGTGGGCGAGATCGACCAGGCCCGGGCCGCGTTCGAGGGCGACGGCCCGCTGCTCGACGCCTTCGGCACCGAGGTGCCGGACCTGACCCAGGCCGACGTGCGCACGTTGCTGGCCAAGTTCGGCCTGGGCGGCGAGCACGTCATGCGGCCGGCGTCGACGCTGTCGCCGGGCGAGCGCACCAGGGCCGGCCTTGCGCTGCTGCAGGCGCGGGGCGTCAACCTGCTGGTGCTGGACGAGCCCACCAACCACCTGGACCTGCCCGCCATCGAGCAGCTGGAGCAGGCGCTGGACGGCTTCGACGGCACGTTGCTGCTGGTCAGCCACGACCGGCGCCTGCTCGACGCCGTCCATGTGAACCGGCGCATCGCCGTGGACGACGGTCAGGTCACCGAGGCCTGAGCCGGACGGTCGGGTCCGGAGCACGTCCCCCCGGTTCCTGCGTCACTTTTCGGGCCGCCCGTCCGGTCGCTGACGCGGAAAGGCCGTGCGTGGCGCGGAGAGGCGGTGCGTGACGCGGAAAGGCCGGGGGGATCGGGCCCGAGGTGGTCAGCCCCGCACCTGGCCGTCGCCGCGGACCACGTACTTGGCCGTGGTCAGCTGCTGCAGGCCCATCGGGCCGCGGGCGTGCAGCTTCTGGGTGGAGATGCCGATCTCGGCGCCGAAGCCGAACTCCTCGCCGTCCACGAACCGGGTGGAGGCGTTGAGCAGCACCGCGGCGGCGTCCACCTCGGCCAGGAACCGGTCCGCCGAGGCCACGTCGGTGGTGATGATCGCCTCGGAGTGGCCCGAGGATGTCTCGTTCACGTGGGCGATGGCCTCGTCCAGCGAGTCCACGATGCGTACCGACAGCTTCAGGTCCAGGTACTCGGTGGACCAGTCCTCCTCGGTGGCCTCACCGATGCGGGGCACCAGGGTGCGCGAGCGCTGGTCCCCGACCAGCTCCACACCGGCCAGGGCCCGCTCCACCCGGGGCAGGAAGTCCGCCGCCACCGAGGCGTGCACCACCAGCGACTCCGCCGCGTTGCACACCGACGGTCGCTGCGTCTTGGCGTTGACCAGGATCCGCTCCGCCACGTCCAGGTCGGCGTGGGCGTCCACGTACACGTGGCAGTTCCCGTCGCCGTCGATCACGTAGGGCACCGTGGCGTGCTCCAGGATCGACGCGATCAACGACGGTCCGCCGCGGGGGATCAGGCAGTCCACCAGGCCCCGCTGCTGCATGAACTCGGTGGCCGCCTCCCGGGAGGTGTCCTCCACCACGATGACGGCGTCCTCGGGCAGGCCGGCCTTGCCAACCGCCTCCCGCAGCACCGCGGCGATGGCCAGGTTGGAGTGCACCGCGGTGGACGATCCCCGCAGGAACGCGGCGTTGCCGGACTTGAGGCACAGGCCGGCCGCGTCGGAGGTCACGTTGGGACGGCTCTCGTAGATGATCGCCACCACGCCCAGCGGGACCCGGACCCGGGAGATGCGCAGGCCGTTGGGTCGGACCCAGCCGTCCAGCACCTCGCCCACCGGGTCGGCCAGGCCCGCCACCTGGCGCAGGCCGGCCGCCATGGCGGCGACCCGGTCCTCGCTGAGGCGCAGGCGGTCCACCAGGCCGGCACCGATGCCGGCGGACTCCGCGCCGGCCACGTCCACCGCGTTGGCGGCCAGCAGGTCGGCGGTGCGGGCCTCCAGGAGGTCCGCGGCGGTCAGCAGTGCCTCGTCCTTGGTCGACGACGGCGCCGAGGCGAGCGTGCGGGAGGCGGCCTTGGCCCGGCGGGCCAGGTCCGCAATGGGAGTGACGGCCATCCCGCGAGGCTACCGATAGCCTCCCCCGTCGTGGGAACCGGACCCCTGGACGTCGTGGTGGGCGCATTCATCGACGACGTCACCGGGGCGTTGGACGACGCCACCAGGAGCGTCGCCGGCGTGGACCGGACCCGGTTCCGTGACGACGTCACCACCGAGGCGTTCAACCTGACCACCGCGGTGATCGACGCCGACGAGCGCCACACCGACGAGGAGCTCAACGGGCTGATCGACGCCTTCGGCCCCCGCCTGGCCGACTCGCAGCTGCTGCTGGCCACCGCCGACCAGCTCCGCGGCAGCACCCTGGTGGCGGGCCGGCGCCGTTGGCTGGACCTGGACTCCGAGTTGTTCGGCATCCTGGTCGACGCCGACCGGCGCAACGGCACCCGCCTGGCCGACCGCTACTACGAACGGTCCCTGGACATCGCCCACGTGGTGGCGTCACTGGACGTCATGCCGGCCCGGGCCGAGCTGCAGGCCATCGCCGCGCTGCGGTCCAGGCTCCTGGCCGGGCTCCGGCGCCGGGACCCCGACGCCTCCCGGCTGCCGTCCGCCCCGCCGGAGTCGGCCACCGGCACGCCGTCGCCCTCGGCGCCGACGGCCGCCACCGCGGCGGACCAGCCGGCCCGGCCCCTGGAGGAGCTGCTGGCCGAGCTGGACGAGCTGGTGGGGCTGGACGCGGTCAAGGCCCGGGTCCACCTGGTGGCCGACTTCCTGAGGGTGCAGCAGCTCCGGGCCGAGCGTCACCTGCCGACGGTGGACACGTCGCACCACCTGGTGTTCACCGGCAACCCCGGCACCGGCAAGACCACCGTGGCCCGGCTGCTGGCCCAGATCTACCGGACCCTGGGCGTGGTGGACCGGGGCCATCTGGTGGAGATGGACCGCTCCGCCCTGGTGGCGGGCTACGTGGGCCAGACCGCCCCCATGGTCACCGCGGTGTTCGACCGGGCCGACGAGGGGATGCTGTTCATCGACGAGGCCTACACGCTGGCCCGGGGCGGCGAGAACGACTTCGGGCGGGAGGCGATCGACCAGATCGTGAAGCTGATGGAGGACCGGCGCGACCGTGTGGTGCTGGTGGTGGCCGGCTACCCGGGCGAGATGGACGGGTTCCTCAACGCCAACCCCGGCCTGCGGTCGCGCTTCCCCACCGTCATCGACTTCCCCGACTACACCACCGACGAGCTGGTGCCGCATCGTCAACAGCATCGGGGCCAAGCAGCGCTACGAGCTCGACGCCCGCGGCGCGAGGCCAAGCTCCGCGCCGTGTTCGACGCCGCTCCCCGCACCAAGGGCTTCGGCAACGCCCGGGTGGCCCGCAACCTGTTCGAGGCCGCCATCAACCGCCACGCCGGCCGGGTCATGAAGCTGGCGGACCCGCCGTCGGAACAGGACCTCACCACCCTGGAGCCCGAGGACCTGCCCGACGCCGTCGAGGACGCCTCGTGAAGCGCCTCGCGGCCGTGGTGGTCGCCGTCGGGCTGGTGGTGGGTGCCGTCCTCATCCGGGGCCGCATCGACGACGCCGGCGACGGGGGCGGGGGTGGTGGGGGTGACACCCTCCGCCTGGTCTGCGGCACCGACCTGGCCGCGGCCTGCGAGCTCCTGGCCGAACAGGACGACTCGATCGACGTGACGGTGCAGGACGAGGGCACCACCGCCGACCGCCTGTCCCTGGCCGAGACGGAGGAGGCCGGGTTCGACGCCTGGCTCACCGCCGGGCCGTGGCCCGCCGTGGTGGCCGACAACCGCGGCCAGGCCGGCGCGGAGCCGGCGGTGCTGGGCAAGGCGTCGGACGTGCTGGCCCGCTCGCCCGCCACCATCGTGGCCCTGGACGACCGGGCCGCGGCGCTCGCGGCCTCCTGTGGAGCGGCGGTGACGTGGGCCTGCATCGGCGGGGTCGCGGGACTGCCGTGGACCCAGGCCGGCGGCCAGGCCGCCTGGGGTGCGGTCAAGCCCGGGCTCCAGCCGCCCGGCAGCGGCGCCGGCCTGGTGGCGCTGTCCCAGGCCGTGTCCTCCGAGGTGGGCACGACCTCCTACGCGTCCAACGACTTCGAGGACCCCACCGTGTCCGCCTGGTTCGACCAGCTCGTGGGCCAGGCCAAGCGGAACCGCAGCCCGGGCCAGACGCCGCTGCAGCGCTTCCTGGTCCTGCCCGCCACGCTACGGCGCGGTCGGGTCGCTGGAGGCCGAGTCGGGCCCGTCGGTGGCCAAGGCCGCCAACCGGTCGGACCTGCAGGTCATCTACCCTGAACCCGTTGCCACCGCAGACGTCGCGCTGGCACCGGCAGCCGGGACGGAGGTGGCGGACGTGGTGGACCGGATCGGAGCCGAGCGGTTGTCCGACGCCCTCGCCGCCACCGGCTGGCGGGTGTCCGGCCGCGACCCGGCACCCGGTGTGGGCGGCGGCCCCGCCCTGCCGGACGGGGCCGGACTGCCCGGCCCGGGCGTGCTGCAGTTCCTCCGCGATCGTTGGGAGCAGGTGCCGTGAACCGCGTGACCGTTCGACTGGGTGCCGCCCTGGCGGTGCTCGCCATCGTGGCCGCGGCGCGTGCTCGTCCGGCGATGACAGCTCCTCGCCGGACAACGACCTCGACGATCCCCGCCGCGGCGAGTGCATCACCGTGGACGCGGCGGTGAGCTCCGAGAAGATCGAGCTGCTGGGCGACCTGGCCGAGTCGTTCAACGACTCGACGGCGCCACGGTCGACGGCGAAGTGCGTCTACGTCGAGGTGCAGACGAAGGCCTCCGGCGCGGCCACCACCGCGCTGGCCGAGGGGTGGGACGAGGCCGACGGACGGCCCCGAGCCCGTCATCTGGTCGCCCGGCCGTCCAGTGCCTGGGGCCACGATCCTGAACCAGCGCCTGGCCGAGCCGAGGGCAAGCCGGCCGATGGCGCCCGAGGACCCGACGCCGTTCATGCTCACGCCGCTGGTGATCGCCATGCCGAAGCCGATGGCCGACGGCGCTCGGCTACCCGGACAAGCCGATCGGCTGGAACGACATCCTGCACGCTGGCCACGCTCCGACACCGGGTGGGCCGACTACGGCCACCCGGAGTGGGGCCAGTTCAAGCTGGGCAAGACCAACCCCAACTACTCCACCTCGCGGCCTGTCCGCGCTGATCGCCCAGACCTACGCCGCCACCGGCAAGACCACCGGGCTGTCCTCGGAGGACCTCGACAACCCGGCCGTGGTGCAGTACGGCACCGGACATCGAGTCCGTCGGTGGTGCACTACGGCGACATCACCATGACCTTCCTCAACAACTGGTTCCGGGCCGACCGACGGGGCACGGCGCTCACCTACGCCTCGCGCCGTGGCCGTCGAGGAGAAGTCGGTCATCGACTACAACCGCGGCAACCCCGACGGCGTGCTCGGACCAGGGCGAGGAGCCCCGCAAGCCCCGCATCCCGCTGGTGGCGATCTACCCGACCGAGGGCACGCTCTACTCGGACAACCCGTTCTTCATCCTCGACGCCGACTGGGTCACGCCGACCAGCAGCGCGCGGCCGCGGAGCAGTTCCAGGCGTTCGTCCAGCGAGCCGGAGAACCAGGAGAAGGTCCTGGAGTACGGCTTCCGCCCCGGCAACCCCGAGGTGCACGGTCGGCGCCCCGATCGCCGCGACCAACGGCGTCGACCCGAACCAGCCCCAGACGCTGCTCGAGGTGCCGAGCCGGCGAGGTGATGATCGACCTGCTCGACACGTGGGCGCCAGCAGCGCAAGGGCGCCCGGGTGATGATGGTGCTCGACGTGTCCGGCTCGATGGGCGAGCCGGCCGACCCCGAGCGACCCGGCGGGCCCGACCAAGCTCGACCTGGCCAAGCAGGCCGTGATCGAGCGGCCTGGACCAGTTCAAGGCCGAGGACCAGGTCGGCCTGCGCATCTTCACCACCGACCTGACGACGACGGCGCCGACGTTACCTGGACCTGAGCCCGGTCGAGCCGATCGGGCCCAACCGGGAGACGCTCGCGCAGCCAGGTCGACTCCCTGTCGCCGCTCAACGGCACGCCGCTGTACGACGTGACCCAGGAGTCGCTACGACACCATGCTCGCCAGCTACGACCCGTCGCTCATCAACGCCGTGATCGTGCTGACCGACGGCATGAACGACGACGGCGACCCCGGACGACGACCGCAAGCAGCTCGAGGAGCTGCTGGCCGACGGTCAAGTCGCAACAGCGACGGCGAGAACGCCAAGCCGGTGCGCATCTTCACCATCGCCTACGGCAGCGGCACCGACCCGACGGAGCTGCGGCGGATCGCCGAGGCCTCCAACGCCACCGCCTACCAGGCCAGCGACGCCAACGACCATCAACGAGGTGTTCGCCGCCGTCGTCAGCAACTTCTAGCCGCGTGCGCCCCCTCCCGGGACACGGCCCGGAGCCGGGTCCGGGGAACCGGCCGGGATCTGCAAGCCTGTGGGGGCCATGTCCTCGTTCCGTGACCGTTTCCTGACCCCGAAGGTGGCCCGCACGGTCACCTCGCCGTCGGCGATCGTGGCCACCGGCGCGGGAGCGGCGGTGGCCATCCTGGTCGGCCTGGGACCGATCGGTGCGGTGGTGCTGGGAGCCGGCGCCTACGCCGCACGCGTGCTGGCCGCGGTGCCCCGGTCCCCGTCCCGGCCCGGCATCTCGCCCCGCACCCTGGGCGAGCCGTGGCGGCCCCTGATCGAGGACGTGCTCGACGCCCGCCGCCGGTACGACCAGGCACTCGAGGGCGTCCGGACCGGGCCGTTGCGGGACCGACTGGGCCAGGTGGGCGACCGCCTGGACACCGCGGTGGACGAGGCGTGGCGCATCGCGCAGCGCCGGCAACACGCTGTCCCAGGGCCGCCGCCGGATCGACACCGACGGGATCCGCCGGGACCTGGAGGCGGCGACGTCCGCCGCGGCGGCGCAGCACCGGAGCGCTCCGAGCAGACGGTCGCAGGCCATCCAGGCCCAGCTGGCCTCCGCCGACCGCCTGGACCGCACCATCTACGACACCTACGACCGCCTCCGGCTGCTGGACGCCCGCATCGACGAGACCGTGACCCGCACGGTCGAGCTGTCGGTCACCCAGTCCGACGTCGTCGGACCTGGCCGGCCTGGACACCGAGGTGGAGTCGATCGTCCAGCGACATGGAGGCCCTGCGCCAGGCGGTGGAGGAGACCGACGGCACCCCGCACCTGCCGGCGATGGCCGACCTGCCGGAACCGACCGACGGGGCCGATGCGGCCGACCGCAGCGACCCCTCCCCCGGCGGGAGCACCGCGTCGGGGGGAACGCCGTGACCGGCGGGCGTCGCGAGGATCCTGCCGTGGTCGGTGCCGACGACGAGGGCGCAGGACGCTGGGACGACGACTGGGACGACGACTGGGAGGAGGGCTGGGACGGCGAGTGGGAGGACGACGCCGCCCTGGAGGACGCCCTGGCCTACCAGTCCGCGGCCATGGACGAGACGGCGCTCGTCGAGGGCGGCGGGGACGACGGCGCCGACGAGGGCGGCGGACCGGCGGACGGTGCGGGCGGGCGGCGGGGACGCAGCCTCCTGCGGGCCAGCGCCCTGCCCGCGGTCGGCACCACGCTGTCCCGGGTCACGGGGCTCATCCGGGTGGGCGCCCTCACCGCCGCCCTGGGCCTCACCACCGTCGCCGACGTCTACAACCTGGCCAACACCACGCCGAACATCCTCTACGAGCTGGTCATCGGCGGCGTGCTGTCCTCCACGCTGGTCCCGCTGTTCGTCGCACGCCACGACGACAAGGATCGACGACAGGACGACGTCGGCTCGGTCATCGTCACCGTCTCGTTCGTCGCCATCGTCGTGCCTGACCATCATCGGCGGTGCTGCTGGCGCCATGGATCAACCGGCTGTTCGCCCTCTCGCTCGACGGGGCGGCCGAGGAGCCCAGCAGGCGGCGCTCGGCGACGACTTCCTGATCCTGCTGCTGCCCGCAGATCTTCTTCTACGGGATGACGACGCTGGGCACCGCGCGTGCTGCACGCCACGCGCCGGTTCGCCGCGCCCGCCTTCGCCCCGGTCCTGACCAACCTCGTCATCTCGGCCGCGGCGCTGGCCGCCGTGCTACTGGTCATCCTCGGCGACGACGGCCCCAGCTCCATGGCGCACGGTCTAGGTGCTGGGCCTGGGCACCACCGCCGGGCGTCGCTGCCATGGCCATCGCGCATGGTCCCGTACCTGCGACGCTCCGGCATCGAGCCTGCAGTGGCGGTTCCAGCCCCGCCACCCGGCGGTGCGCTCCGTGCTGCGGCTGTCGGGATGGACCATCGGGTTCGCCGTGGCCAACCAGATCGCACTCCTGATCATCGTGCTGACCCTCGCCCGGGGCCGGAGGCGGGCACGGTGTCGGCCTACCAGTACGCCTTCATCTTCTTCCAGCTCCCCTACGGCCTGATCGCGGTGTCGCTCATGACCGCGGTGCTGCCGGAGCTGGCCGAGGCCGCGGCGCGACCAGGACCACCAGGCTGTTCGCCGAACGGTTCCGCGAGGGCCTGGCCTGTTGCTCACCTTCATGCTCCCCGCCGCCGGCGGCGTTCCTGTTCATCGGCCGGCCGCTCATCGAGCTGCTCCTGCAGCGGGGCGAGTTCGACGCCGAGGCCACCACGCGCACGACCTCGGAGATGCTCGCCGGGCTTCAGCCTCGGCCTGCCGGCCTTCGCCGTGTTCCTCTACTGCGTGCGGGCGTTCCACGCCCGCCGCAACACCCGCACGCCGTTCTACCTGAACCTGTTCGAGAACGTGCTCAACGTGGTCACTGGTCGTGCCGCTGGTCGCCGCTGTTCGACCGCGACCGGGCCTCTCGCTGGCCTACTCGATCGCCTACTGGGTGGCATCGCCGTGCGGCGCTGGTGATGCTCAACCGCCAGGTCGGCCGGACCTGCTCCAGTGGCCGTGGCTGCGTCCCGCTGCTCGCGAGTCCGTGGGCGTCGGCGTCGTGGTGCTGGTGGCGCTGTTCGCCACGGCTTCACCGTCGCTGCGGCCAGCGTCGGAGGACCGGCCGTGCTGTGCGCAGATCCTGGTGGCCGTCGCGCGTCGGCCCTGGCCGTGTTCGTCGCCGGCCGACGTTCCTGGCTCGAGCCCCGTGGCGTTCGAGCCCGCGATCCGGCGCGGCCTCCGACGAGGCGGAGCCCGTCCGACGGCGCGCCGCGACCACTGGCCGGCTAGGCTCCGCCGCCATGTGGCAAGTCGCATGAAGAAGTGGTGGAAGTACATGGGGGCCAAGGTCACCAGCGTCTTCAACGAGAAGGCGGACCCGAAGATCCAGCTGGAGCAGGCCATCACCGAGGCCCAGGAGCAGCACCGCCGGCTCAAGGAGCAGGCGGCGAACGTCATCGCCAACCAGAAGCAGACCGAGATGCGTCTGGAACGCGACGATGGACGAGCTGGAGAAGCTCAACCGCAACGCCCAGCAGGCCGTGATCATGGCCGACGAGGCGGCCAAGCGCGGGCGACACGGCCAAGGCGGCCGAGTACACCTCCGCGGCCGAGGCGTTCGCCAACCAGCTGATCGCCAAGGAGGCCGAGGTCGAGAACCTCAAGACGCTGTCGCTGCAGTCCACCCAGGCCGCGGACCAGGCCAAGACCGCGGTCAACCAGAACGCCCGGCTCCTGCAGCAGAAGCTGGCCGAGAAGCAGAAGCTGCTGAGCCAGCTCGACCAGGCGAAGATGGCACGAGCAGATGAACACGGCGATGTCCTCGCTGACCGAGACCGTCGGCGAGCGACGTCCCGACGCTGGACGAGGTGCGCGAGAAGATCGAGACCCGCTACGCCAAGGCCAAGGGCATGTCCGAGATCCAGGGCATGTCGGTCGAGTCGAAGATGCTCGAGGTCGAGCAGGCCTCGGTCAACGTCGAGGCCCAGGCCCGCCTGTCGCGAGATCCGCTCCAAGCTCGGCATCGAGGAGGCGCCCGCCGCCGCCCCGGCCCCGCAGCCCGCCACGGCGACCCAACCCGCCACCTCGCCGGCCCAGGACGCCGCACCGGCCGGGCCGCCCGCCGACGCGCCGACGGAGGGCTGATCGGCACCGCCCGACCTCGTGACGCCTACCCGTACCTGGCGCGGTGGAACACCATGAGTTCGGTGGTTGGCGGGCGGACCGAGTGCCGTGTCAGACAACGTTCGGGGTGTCCCCTACCGGCACATGGAGGACACCCAGATCGTCCGCGGAATCGCCTCGATCGCCATGGAGCGCCGAACTTGTATCCAGAGGACCATTCGGCGGTCGCTGAGCTACAAGTTCCGCTGTGATGCGCCCCCGAACGCCGGGATGACGACGCTCGCGATCGGCGCCCCGCTGCGCGTCACTCGGCCCAGCGGCTCTGCGGACGCACCTCGAGGCACAACGAGATCGGCGCCTACGCTCCGACCATGGAGCAGCGAATCAGCCTCATCACCCTCGGGGTGAGCGACATCGAACGCTCGCGTCACTTCTACGAGGCGCTTGGCTGGGACGGTCAGCAGGTGGAGGAGACGGTGTTCTTCCAGGCCGGTGGCCAGGCGGTCGTTCTCTGGGGCCGGCAGAAGCTGGCTGCTGACGCCGGGCTCGTCGATGACGGATCACGCTTCGGTGGGATCGTTCTCGCGGACAATGTCCGATCACGGCTTGAGGTCGACGAAGTGATCGACCTTGCGGCGTCGGCCGGTGCGACGATCACCCGACCCCCGAGCGACACGTTCTACGGCGGGTACGCAGGCTTCTTCCGCGATCTCGACGGCCACGTCTGGGAGGTTGCGTTCAACCCTGGCTTCCCGCTCGACGAACTCGGGAACCTCACGGTGCCGGCTCTGGGCGACTCGTCCTGATCCGGCGACGGTGCGACCGGGCGTCCTCTATCGCACCGCCCCCGAACGCCGGGGCGGCGACGGCCCCCTTGGTCCGGGCGAACGTCCACGGACGCGGCACTAGCCCGGGAGCACCACCAGGTCGTCGCGGTGCACGACCTCGCCCGCACCCGTCGGACAGCTCGACTGGAGCGCCGGCCGGCCATCGCGGCGCAGCGATGCCGCATCGACCTTGGCCAGGCCCTTGGCCACCACGGCGCCGGCCCGCGTCGCACGATCTCCACCGCGTCGTCGGCCGGCGAACGCTGCCCCGTGCCTCGACCACACCGGCGGCCAGCAGCGACCGCCCGCCGGCGTGACAGGGCCCGCACCGCGCCGTCGTCGACCACGATCCGGCCCTCGGGCCGGCAGGGCGAAGGCGATCCAGAGCTTGCGGGCGGTCAGGCGCCGGTCCCGGGGCAGCACGATGGTGCCGACCCCGGCCACGCCGTCCACGGCGTCCAGCCAGCACGTCGGGCCGGTCGGCCGCCGCGATCACGGCCCGCACCCCGGACCACGACGCCATCTTGGCCGCGGCCAGCTTGGACGCCATGCCGCCGCTGCCCCGATCGCTGCCCGCACCGCCCGGCCAGCGCCTCCAGCTCGTGGTCGATCTCGACGATCTCCTCGATCAGCGACGCGTCGGCCACGAACCGGGGGTCGGCGTCCATCAGCCCGGGCGCATCGGTGAGCAGCACCAGCAGGTCCGCGCCCACCAGCTGGGCCACCAGCGCCGCGATGCGGTCGTTGTCGCCGAAGCGGATCTCGTCGTCGGCGACGGCGTCGTTCTCGTTCACCACCGGCACCACGCCCAGCTCGAGCAGCCGGTCGAGGGTGCCCCGGGCCTGCAGGTACTGCGGCGCGCACCATGAAGTCGAGCGGGGCCAGCAGCACCTGGCCGGCGACCAGGTCGGTGGTCGCCCAGGCGACTCGTTCCAGGTCTGCATCAGCCGGGCCTGGCCGACCGCCGAGACCGCCTGCAGCGTGCGGGCGTCACGGGGCCGCGCGCTCACCGGGCCAGCCGAGCGCGGGCAGGCCCGAGCGCCACCGCGCCCGAGGAGACCACGCACGACCTCGTGTCCCACGGGCGCGGAGCCCGGCGACCTCGTCGGCGGCCTTGGCCACCGCGCCGACGTCGATCACACCGTCTGCGTCGGTCAGGCTGGACGTGCCGATCTTGGCGACACCCTCACGCGCACCCTCACGGCTGCAGCCTCCGGGCCTCGTCGAAGGGCTGCACGTCCAGGCGCGACGTCGGACTCGTAGTCGAAGCTGAACCCGCCGATGTGCACGATGTCGCCGTTGCGGGCCCCGGCCCGGGCCAGGGCGCGGTCGACGCCCAGCCGGGCCAGCCGTTCACGGGCCACGTCGAGCGCCTCGGGGTTGGTGAGGTCGGACAGCCCGACCGCCCGGGCGGCCTCCCGGCCGAGCACCTCGAAGCTGCCGTCGTCGCGGCGGCCGATGCGGATGCCCTCCGGCGCGGGCCGCAGCGTCACGAAGCCCTCGGGCTCGGGCTCCGCGTCCCGGGTGCCCTCGACCGTCGACCCGCAACAGCCCCGAGCAGCCGGGGCATGCCCGCGCCGGTGACGGCGGACATCGTCGGCCCGTCGAAGGCGGCCAGCGTGTCTCGGGCTCGGCCAGGTCCGCCCTGGAGCCGACCCGGACCCGGGGACGCTCCAGCAGGTCGGGCCGGTACTGGGCCAGCTCGTCGAGCAGGACGCGCTCCTGGTCCGCCGGTGCTCGGGCCGGCCAGTCGGCGACAGGTCGATCAGCAGCAGCAGGACCCGGGCCCGCTCGATGTGGCGCAGGAACTGGTGGCCCAGGCCCTCGCCCTCGGCCGCGCCCTCGATCAGGCCGGGGATGTCGGCGACGACCATCTCGAACGCGGCTCGCCGACCGTCGTCCAGGCGGACCACACCCAGGTTGGGCTCGAGCGTGGTGAACGGGTAGTCGGCGATCTTCGGCTTGGCCGCGGAGATCCGGGAGATGAGCGTGGACTTGCCCACGTTGGGGAAGCCCGACCAGGGCGACGTCGGCCATGAGCTTGAGCTCCAGGCGGAGCCAGCGCTCCTCGCCGTACCTCGCCCTGCTCGGCGAACGCCGGCGCCCGCCGCTTGTTGGACAGGAACCGGGCGTTGCCCTTGCCGCCCAGGCCGCCCTCCGCGGCCAGCCAGCGGTCGCCGTCGTGCACGAGGTCGGCGAGCGACCTCGCCGTCACGGTCCTTGATCGATCGGTGCCGACGGGCACCGTGCACGACCAGTGTCGTCGCCGCCGGCGACCGTGCTTCTTCTTGCCCGAGCCGTGGGCACCCGCTGGCGGCCTTGCGGTGCGGGTGGTCCCGGAACGCCAGCAGCGACGCGACGTTGCGGTCCGCCACCAGCCAGACGTCGCCGCCCTTGCCGCCGTCGCCCCCGTCGGGACCGCCCACGGTCGACGTGGGCCTCACGGCGGAACGAGACGCAGCCCGGCGCCACCGTCACCGCCCTTGACGTTGAGGCCACACTCGTCCACGAAGTTCGACACCCGGACAAGGATACGGGCCGCCCCGGGGTCGAGCCGCGACCCGTTCCGCCGGTCCGGACGGGCTGGCCGGCAGTGTCGGCGCCGGACCGCAGGCTCGCGGTCGCGGACCGCAGCGTCACTCCGCCCGCCGCGGTCCGACCGGGCCGTGGCCTGGGCCGGCACCATGGCCGGCCACCGCGTGGACGCGCCGGACCACCCGTGCGCCTCGCCCACGACGGCGCACCGGCACGGTCGGACCAGCCCGGCCGCTGGACCGGCCGGCCCGGGAGGACGCTCGAGGACGCCACGCTCGCCGCCGGGCGCCACCCGGTCCTCGCGGCGCCGGCGACCGGGCCCGGCCGGAGGCCCCCGACCCGGAGCGCACCTGCTTCGAACGCGACCGGGACCGCATCCTGCACGCGCACGGCGTTCCGCCGCCTGGCCGGCAAGACCCAGGTGTTCGTCTTCCCCGACGACCACCAGCGCACCCGGCTCACCCACGCGCTCGAGGTCGCCCAGGTCGCCGACGGCCATCGCCCGGTCGCATCGGCCTCAACGTGGCGCTCACCGAGGCCATCGCCCTCGGCCACGACTGCGGCCACGGCCCGGGCGGGCACGCCAGCGAGGACGCCTTCAGCCCCTACGTCGCCGGGCGGCTACGACCACGCCGTCTGGGGCGCCGACGTCGTGCTCGCGCCGCTCAACCTGTGCGCCGAGACGCTCGACGGCATCCGCAACCACTCGTGGTCCCGGCCTGCACCCTCCACCCCCGAGGGCGAGGTCGTCGCCTGGGCCGACCGCATCGCCTACGTCTGCCACGACTTCGAGGACGCCGTGCACGCCGGGATCATCGTCGCCCGAGCAGCTGCCCGCCGCTGGTGCGCGAGCGCTGCGGCGACCGGCGCAGCCGCCAGCTGCACGCCTTCATCGACGGCGTGGTCGAGGCCGTGCGCTCCACCGGCACGGGTCGGCATGACCGAGCCGCTGGCCGAGGCCCTCGCCGAGTTCCGGCGCTTCAACTACGACCACATCTACATGCGCGCCGGCCTCGCTGGCGCAGTCCGAGTCGGTCATCCGGGTGCTGCGGGCCCTGGTCGAGCACTACGCGCGACCAGCCCGACGCCCATCCCCCGGCCCGGCCGAGCCGCCGACGGGCGCCTGGCAGCCGGCTCAGCGCCGCAGGCGCTGCGCGAGGCCGTCACCTACGTCGGCGGCATGACCGACCGCTTCGCCTTCGCCCAGGCCACCGACCTGCTGGGCTGGCGCACCCGAGGACCTGCCCGTCGGCATCGCCTGAGCGCCGGCCCGGCCCGCAGCACGGGCCGGGCGGGACCGGCTCCGAGCCGAGCGGGCACGGCTCGCAGCGGACGGCGGGTCGGAGCTGGTCGGTGCGGTCGCTCAGTCGGCGACGCGGCAGCACGTTCACGATCTTGCGGTTGCGGCGGGAGCCGAACTTCACCTGTGCCGTCGGCCAGGGCGAACAGCGTGTCGTCGCCGCCGATGCCGACGTTCTCGCCGGGGTGGATCCGGGTGCCGCGCTGGCGCACGATGATGGCGCCGGCGTGACGACGCCGCCGTCGTACACCTTCACGCCGAGGCGCTTGCTCTTGAGTCACGGCCGTTCCTGGTGGAGCCGCCGCCCTTGGTCTTCGACATGGTGTGGTCCTCTCAGCCCTTGGAGATGCCGGTGATCTCGATGGCGAGTACGTCTGGCGGTGACCCCACCGACGTGCGCTTGTTCGACTTGTTCTTGTAGGTGAAGGCGTTGATCTTCGGGCCCTTCACCTCATCGACCACCCGGGCCGAGACCGTGGCACCGGCCAGCTGGTCGGGCGTGGCCAGGACGGTGTCGCCGTCGACGAGCATGACCGGGGCGAGCTGCACCTCGCTCTCGGGCTCACCGACGAGCTCGACGCGGAGGCGCTGGCCCTCTTCGACGCGATACTGCTTTCCACCGGTCTTCACGACTGCATACATACGGTCTGCCACGTTACTGCCCGGACGGCTCCGGCGCACGTCGGGACCGGCGCCAACGTCACACCCGGCGCTGCACCGGGCCGGTCGACCCGGACCGGCCATCCGGGCTACTCGACCAGCCCCTCGGGCACGATCAGGCCGCGCCCGTCGCAGTGCTCGCAGCGGTGCGCGACCGACTCGAGCAGTCCCTCGCCGATGCGCTTGCGGGTCATCTCGACCAGGCCCAGGTCCGAGATGTTGAACACCTGGGTGCGGGTCTTGTCACGGCTCAGGGCGTCCCGGAAGGCCTTGACGACCTTGTCGCGGTTGTCCTTGATCTCCATGTCGACGAAGTCGATGACGATGATGCCGCCGATGTCGCGCAGCCGCAGCTGGCGGGCGATCTCCTCGGCCGCCTCGAGGTTGTTGCGGAACACCGTCTCCTCGAGGCGGAGGAGCCGACGTTGCGGCCGGTGTTGACGTCGATCACCGTCAGCGCCTCGGTGCGCCTCGATGATCAGCGAGCCACCGGACGGCAGCCACACCTTGCGGTCGAGCGCCTTGGCGAGCTGCTCGGCGACGTGGAACTTCTCGAACATCGGCAGCGGCTCGGCCGCGGGGTCGAAGTACTGCACCCGCTCGGCCAGCGCCGGCGCGACCGCCGTCGACGTACTCCTTGCATGTCGGCGTAGCAGCGCGGCGTCGTCGATCACCACGGCCCGGTACTCGGCGTTGAACTCCTCGCGGATGAACCGGACCGCCATCTCCGGCTCGCGGTACAGCAGGCCGGGGCGGTTCTGCTTGGCGGCCAGCGTCGGAGATCTGCTCCCACTGGCGCACCAGCCGGGTCACGTCGCGCTCGATCTCCTCGGTGGTGACGCCCTCGGCCGCGGTGCGCACGATGAGGCCGTGCTCCTTGCGGCTTCACCCGGTCGAGCAGCTGGCGGAGGCGCTTGCGCTCGTCGTCGGGCAGGCGCTTGGAGATGCCGTAGGTCGAGGAGTTGGGCACCAGCACCACGAACCGGCCGGGCAGCGAGACCTCCTGGGTCAGGCGGGCGCCCTTGTGCGCGATCGGGTTCTTGGTGACCTGGCAGAGGATGAGCTGCTTGGCCTTGAGCACGTCCTCGATGCGCGGCGGCTGACCGCCCTTGGTCTCGACGTCGTCGGGGTCGTACTGGACGTCGCCGTGGTACAGCACGGCGTTCTTCGGGGTGGCGATGTCGATGAACGCCGCCTCCATGCCGGGCAGCACGTTCTCGACCTTGCCGATGTAGATGTTGCCGTGGATCTGGGTGACGTCGTCGGCGGGCCGCGACACGTAGTGCTCGACCAGGGAGCGGCCCTCGAGGATGGCGATCTGGGTGGCGTCCGGGGTGGACGTGGACGTTCATCTGGTAGCGACCGACGGCACGGCCCTTGCGGCTGCGGCCCCGGCGCTCCTTCATGGTCTGCTCGTCGAGCTCCAGCGGGGCGTCGTCGATCAGCACCGCCTCGACCGGCGTGGGCCGCTGGCGGTTCCGTCCGCCGCCGTCCCGTCCGCCGCCGCCCTTGCCGCCCTGGTTCCGGCCGCCACCCTGGCCCTGGCCACCTTGGCCACCCTGGCCCTGCTGGCCGCCCTGGCCGCCCTGCGCCCTGCTGGCCACCCCCACCGCCACCGCCACCGCGGCGACGGCGTCGCCGGCGGCTCTTGGAGCCGGTGCCCTCGGTTGCAGCAGCGTCGCCCGTGCCGGGCGCGCCGTTGCCGTTGGCCGGCCTGGCCGTGGGCGGGGCCGGCATGGTGTCGCCGATCTTGGGCTTGCGGGGGGCGGCGGGACCGCCTTCAGCGGGTGGGGCAGCTGCGCCGGCCTCCTTGGGTGGCGTGGATGCCTCCGGGGCCGCCTGCTGCTTGGGCGTGTCCCCGCCCGGGCGGGCTGGGGTGTCCCCGGCGCTGCCGCCGGGGTTCGATTCGGTGTCCGACATGGGACGTTCCCCTCGTGACGCACGCGCCAGGGCGTGCGGGGACGGCGCGGCGAGCTCGATCGGCTCGCGGCGGTCGCCGTCACTCGTGATCCATTGATGCGTCCGGACGACCCGGGCCGGCTCCTCGTCCAGCCGCATGGCGGCCAGGAGCTCGGCGGGTCGGACGCTGCGAGGCTTGGTCCCGAGCTCCGCGGTGAGCAGGGTCCCCTCTGCGGTCCGCTCCGCGACCAGGTCGAGGAGCAGCGGGCGCAGGTCCTCGCGTACCTGCTTGCCCTTGCGGACCAGTTCGAGCGGCAGTTCGTCGGCCGCCAGCAGCTGCGCTGCCCGGGCCACCACCTCGTCCGCGTCCGCGGCGGAGAGGTGGAACTGCCAGGTGCTGGAGGTCACTGCGTCCTGCAACGAGGGCGTCCCGGGCTCCAGCTCCCGGGCCGCCGTGGTGGTGACCCCGACCGGCAGGCAGGGGTCCAGACGATCGGCCAGGTCGTCGACCCGGCCCACACCCGGACGGTCCTCGTCCAGGTCCACGTCGAAGTACTCGGCCAGGCCCTCGTAGCCGGTGGAGAGCGCCAGACCGAAGTGCAGCCTGGCGTGGGGCGAGAACCCCTGGCTGTAGGCCACCGGGAGGTCGGCCCGGCGCACGGCCCGCTCGATGATCCGGGCCAGGTCGCGGTGCGACAGGAACCGGACCTTGCCGAGCTTGCTGTACCGGACCCTGGCCCGCATCACACCACCCCGGCCTGGGGCCGGCTCGACAGGGTGACGGGCACCGCGCCCCCCACCGAGAGGTCCTGGCCGGTGCCCTGGCTGCCTCCGGCCGGTGGGGTGGCCGAGGCCACGATGTGCTCGATGCCGTAGCCCGTGCACGCCCCGCAGTCGTAGCAGGGGGTCCAGCGGCAGTCGGGCAGGCCGACCTCGTCCAGGGCGTCCCGCCAGTCCTGCCACAGGAAGTCCTTGTGCAGGCCGGCGTTGAGGTGGTCCCAGGGCAGGACCTCGTCCTCGGTGCGGTGTCGGTGGGCGTACCAGTCCATGGACAGCCCGTGGGCCGCCATGGCCTCCTCCCACAGGTCGAGCCGGAAGCACTCCGACCACTCCTGGAAGGTGCCGCCCCGACGCCAGACCTCCTCGATGACCGGGCCCAGCCGGCGGTCACCGCGGCTGACGATGCCCTCGGCCAGCGTGGCCCTGGGATCGTGCCACTTCATCTGCACACCGTGCTGGCGGCGCGTGGTGTCACGCAGCAGGTGCAGCTTGCGCTGCAGCTCCACCACGGTGTTCTGGCCGAACCACTGGAACGGCGTGTGGGCCTTGGGCACGAAGCCACCGACCGAGACCGTCACCGACGGGCCCTTGTGGTACTTGCGGCCCAGCTCCACGCAGTTGCGGGCCAGCTCGGCGATGCCCAGGGTGTCCTCGTCGGTCTCGGTGGGCAGCCCGGTGAGGAAGTACAGCTTCATGCGACGCCAGCCCTGGGAGTAGGCCGACTCCACCGCGTCGTACAGGTCCTGTTCACGGATGAGCTTGTTGATGACCTGTCGCATGCGCCAGGTCCCGGCCTCCGGAGCGAAGGTCAGTCCGGTCCGGCGGCCCTTCTGGAGCTGCGACGCGATCTCCACGCCGAAGGCGTCCACCCGCAGCGACGGCAACGACACCGACACACGGCCGCACGCCTCGTCGTCCACGATCCCGCCGACCACATCCGCGATGCCGGAGAAGTCCGCGGTGGACAACGACGTGAGGGCCACCTCGTCGTAGCCGGTGCGCCGGAGGCCGTCGGCCACCATGGACCGGACCTGCTCGGCCGGCCGTTCCCGCACGGGTCGCGTGATCATGCCGGCCTGGCAGAAGCGACAACCCCGGGTGCACCCCCGGAAGACCTCCACGTTGAGGCGGTCGTGGACCACCTCGGTGAGCGGGACGAGCTGCCGGCGGGGGTAGGGCCACTCGGCCAGGTCAGCGATGGTGCGCTTCTCCACCACCTCGGGCGCCTCGGCCCAGCGGGGCTCCACCGCGGCCAGGTGTTCGCCGTCGTAGCTGACCTCGTAGGCGGCCGGGACGTAGACCCCGGGCACCCGGCACAGGGCCCGCAGGACCTCCTCACGGCCGTGGCGACCGGAGGCCTTCCAGTCCCCCACCACCCGGGTGATCTCGGACACGACCTCCTCGCCGTCGCCCAGGACCACCAGGTCCACGAAGTCGGCGATGGGCTCGGGGTTGTAGGTGCAGTGACCGCCCACGGCGACCAGGGGATGGTGGGCCCGGCGCTCGGCGGCCCGCACCGGCACCCCGGCCAGGTCGATGCAGTTGAGCAGGTTGGTGTAGGTCAGCTCGGCCGACAGGTTGAACGCCAGCAGGTCGAACGCGGCGGCCGGCCGGTGGGTGTCCACGCTGAACAGCGGCACCCCGGCGGCCCGCATCTCCGCCTCCAGGTCCACCCACGGGGCGTAGGACCGCTCCGCCAGGGCGTCCGGGCGCTCGTTGATGATCTCGTAGAGGATCTGCAGGCCCTGGTTGGGCAGGCCGATCTCGTAGGTGTCGGGGTAGGTCAGGAGCCAGGCCACGGGGCCGCCCGGGACGTCCGCCGACCAGTCCGGGGTGGTGGCGCCGTCCTCGCAGCCGATGTAGCGGGCCGGCTTCTGCACCCGGGGCAGCAACGGCTCGAGGCGATCCCACAGACCCAGGACCTCGTGGGATTCGGCCTGATGGACGGACATGGTGGGGAAAGTGTACCGGGGGTGACCCACCGGTACGGAACCGCCTCCTGTCAGGCGAAACGGTGCATGTGCACCGACTGGACCAGCCCCAGCGCGACGAACGACGCCAGCACCGACGAACCGCCCTGGGACACGAGGGGCAACGGGATGCCGGTGATCGGCATGATGCCCAGGTTCATGCCGATGTTCTCGAAGATGTGGAACAGGAACATCGACAGCACCCCGACGCAGATCAACATGCCCATGGGGTCCGCGGCCAGCTGGGCGATCCGCCAGATCCGCCAGATCATGATCCCGAAGAGCAGCACCAGCGCGCCGGCGCCGACGAAGCCGAACTCCTCCCCGGCCACGGTGAAGATGAAGTCGGTCTGCTGCGCGGGCACGTAGCCCGCGCCGCGTCGAGGGACCCTTGCCGAAGCCGTACCCGGTCAGGCCACCCGAGCGAGATGGCGGTCTGGGCCTGCTTCACGTTGTAGCCGACCTCCTCGAGACGCTGTCGGGGTGGCGAAGGACGAGCAGCCGGTCCTTCTGGTACTGGTCGAGCGTGTCCGAGCTGAGGATGCCGAACACGGCCACCACGCCCAGCAGCACCAGCACCGCCAGGTGGCGCATCTTCACCCCGGCCACCACGAGCATGCCCGAGGCCGACGACGATGAACACCAGTGCCGAGCCCAGGTCGGGCTGCAGCAGCGTGAGCACGCACGGGCACGCCGATCAGGCCCGAGCGCCATGGCCAGGCGGCGCAGGTCGACCTCGTCGACCGAGCCCAGGAAGGCCGCGACGGCGATGATGGTGGCCAGCTTGCCGAGCTCGGCGGGCTGCAGCACCACCGGACCGAACCGGTACCAGCCCTTGGTGCCGTTGACCGTCGAGCCGAGCGGCGTCAGCACGCCGAGCAGCAGCACGATGCCGGCCGCGTAGATCATCGGCCACCAGTCGGCGATGCGCCGGTAGTCGATCAGCGAGATGACCGCCATCGCCGACCACGCCGACGCCGACGAAGCACGACCTGGCGGGCCACCACACCCACGCCGCCGTCGAAGCGGCGGGTGGCGCTGTAGACCATGACCAGCCCGATGCACGACGATGAGCCCGGTGACGATCAGCAGCGCCAGGTCGACGTGGCGCCAGGGCGCGGACAGGTCACGGGCGCGGAAGCGCGGCGCCCGGCCGGCTCGGTGCGGTCGACCGGAGTGCAGCATCAGTCGTTCACCCCGAGCGGCATCGTTCGCGGCCGCTGGCCGCCAGCGCCTCCGCGCGGCCGCGTCACAGGCCGCCTGGTCCTCGACCGTGCAGGCCGCGGGGACCTCACCCTTGCGACGCCGGGGCGAGGATGCGGAACGCGAGCGGGGCCGCGACCGTGCCACCGAAGCCGGCCTCGGGGATGACCACGGCCGATCGCGTACTGCGGCGGGAACCCGCCGCACGGCCGGTCCCCACCCGACGAAGAGCGACGGTGTCGGCCTTGCTTGTTCACCTGGGCCGTGCCGGTCTTGCCCGCCATCGGCCACGCCGTCGGGCTGGCCCGCCACGGCGCACGCTGCCGTGCCCGCGCCGTTCTGGGTCACGCCCAGGAACCCGCTCCAGAGCTTCTGGTAGTGGACCGGGTCCACTCGCACCGTGCCCGGCGCCTCGGGTGCGATCTCGCGGACCAGCGTCGAAGTTGCCGAGTTCCTCGCCCGGCGGCTTGGTGGGTCGATCGTGCGGGTCACCGTGTGACACGACCTGCGGCCGGTAGCGGGTGCCGCCGTTGGCGAACGTCGAGTAGGCGTCGGCCAGCTGCAGCGGCGTGGCCAGCACGTCGCCCTGGCCGATCGACATGTTGATGTTGTCGCCGGCTGTCCAGTCCCCGGTCATGAACAGGCTCCGGGCGGGCCTCGAAGGCCTCCTTGCGCTGCTGCGGGCGTGGGCAGCCGACCCGCGGTTCTCCCCCGGCAGGGCGATGCCGGTCTTGCGGCCCAGGCCGAACTCGGCGGCCGCGTCCTGGATCGGGGTCTCACCGAACTCGCCCGCGGTTCCAGAACTTGTCGCCGATCCGGTAGTAGTAGACGTCCGACGACACGGTCATGCGACTCGGCGAGGTTCGACCGCGCCGTGCGCAGTCCGCCCGGCGTTCTGGATCTCGCACGTGTCGCCCGTGCAGTTCTCGACGCTGTAGTACGCCGGGGTCGTTGACGACCTCGTCGCCGCCGGGACGGAGGAACCCGGTGCGCTGCGCGGCGTACGGCGGTGAACAGCTTGAACGTCGAGCCCGGTGCGTACGTGCCCTGCAACGCCCAGTTGACCAGCGGCGGCCGCTGTTCGGGTCGTTGAGCACGGCCCACAGGTCCGAGGAGATCCCGTTGACGACCGAGGTCGGGTCGTAGTCGGGTACGACGCCATGGCCAGGATCTGGCCCGTCGTCGGGTCCTGGATCACCACCGAGCCCTGGGGCGCGTTAGCCGGACACGCCGCGGGCGGTGTCGCCGACCTGGTCGGTGACCAGCCGCCCCCGAGCGACTCGATCTTGGCCGCCAGCAGGCGCTCGGCGTGGGCCTGCAGGTCGATGTCGATGGTGAGCCAGATGTCGTCGCCGGCCGTCGGGCGACGTGCGTTCGATACGACGTCGACCAGGTCGCCCTTGGCGTTGACCTCGATGGTGCGCTTGCCCGGGCACCGCCGCGCAGGTCGCTCTCGTAGGACCGCTCCACGCCGGTCTTGCCGATCGAGTCGCCGAGCTCGTACGGCTTCTCCTGGCGACCGTCGGCCGCCGTGGTGGTGGTGGACGACGTGGTGGTGGTGGACACTCGGCGCCCGGCACCGTGCCGCCCCGCTCCACCAGCTCCTCCTCGTTGATCTCGCCGACGTAGCCCACCAGGTGCACGGCGAGCGGTGCCGTAGGGGTAGACGCGCACGGCCTTGCGCTCCACCACCACGCCGGGGAACCGGTCGGCCCGCTCGGCCAGGTAGATCTCGACGTCCTCGGTCACGTCCTCGGCGATGGGCACGTACGCCTGCGGCGCGTAGCGCTTGTCGTCGTAGGCTTCTCGACGTCGCTCACCTTCGTCGGCCACGCCGACCGAGACGAGGGTGTCGGCCAGGTCCACGAACATCTCGCGTCGCGTTCCTCCTCGGTCATCTTGCGCAGCGGCTCACGGTCGAGCGCCACCACGATCGAGGTCCGGTTGTCCACCAGGACCTTGCCGTTGCGGTCCAGGATGCGGCCCCGGGGGCGCCTCCTCGTGGATGACCCGCAGGCGGTTGGAGACCGAGGCCGACCTCGAACTTCTGGCGGTCGATGCCCTGCAGGAACCACAACCGCACGAAGAGCGCGAGGAACAGGGAGAGCGCGACGATGCCCACCGCGCTCAGTCGCACCTGCTTCGAGTCGGTGTCCATGTCAGGCCGGTCCGTCATCACGGTCCAGCTACGGGCCTGCAGCGGGTCGTGCCTCGGCCCACCGGCACACCGCCAGCGCGGGCAGCGCGAGCAGGCCGTTGACCACCGAGACGATACCGACGATGGCCCCCAGGCGCGGATCGCACAATGAGTGTTGTCCCAGCAAGTGGCCGATGGCGGCGTAGAGGATGATGCCCACGGCGCTGGACAGCACCACCAGGCCCACGGAGATCCAACGGGCGGGCCGCACCACGGTGTCCCCTGCCACACCGGCTGCGTAGCCGGTGAGGGCATAGGCCAGCGCCGAGACGCCGAACCGGCCGGGCAGGAACAGGTCCAGCAGCAGCCCGGACACGAAGCCCACGCCGGCTCCTCGGCCCGGCCCGCCGCTCAGGCCGGCACAGATCGCCAGCAGCAGCATGAGGTCGGGGTGGACCCCTGCGATGCGCAGGTCGATGAGCAGGCCGATCTGCAGGATGAGCGCGACGGAGACCACCAGCGTCCAGCGCAGGATGATCCGGGGTTCGACGATCACGACGGTCCGCCGGGGCCGGGCGCCTCGCTCACGACGGAGGGACCCACTTGACGCACCTGCACCACGTCCAGCTGGGAGAAGTCGACCGCGTAGCGCGATCTGCAGCAGTCTGGACCCGGGCGTTCTCGTCCGGGGTGACCTTGTCGACGGTGCCGATGGGGATCTGGTTGCCCGGCGGCATGACCGAGTCGCTCGATGCCGCCGGTCACCACCGCCTCCCCGGCCTCCACCGGGTCGCGCCAGTGTCGATGCCGACACCTCGCCGATGAAGCGGTCGGTCGTCGCCGCCGCCGTGCCCCTTGCCGATGACCCCGCTGCGGGCCAGGCGGATCCCGATCCACATGTCGGGGTCGGTGATCAGCTGCACCACGGACCGGGTGTCGGCTCACCCGGACGATGCCGACCCACCAGGCCGCGCGCTGGTCACCACCGGCATGCCCACCTCCAGGCCGGCGTCGCGAGCCCTGGTCGAGCTCCAGGCGGTGGTCGGTGAAGTTGGAGTACGGCCCGGTGGTGACCCGGGCGATCTGGGTCGGGATGTCCTGGAGGAAGCCCAGCTGCAGCTGCTCTTCGAGCCGCGAGCTAGCTCCTCGGCTTGGCGTCCTGGTGCTTCCACGCTCGCCCGCAGCTCGTCGAGCTCGCTCGCGCAGCTTCTCGTTCTCGGCCTGCAGGTCCTCGTAGCCGGTGATCGCCGTTCCAGGCGTTGCGGAACGGCGTGGTCACCCAGTCGATGGCGCCGCCGCACGGGGGCGAACAGGTCGCTCGCGCCGTTGCGGACCGAGGTGAACACCGGCACGTCCCGGGCGTCCAGGGTGATGAGCGTGACCGCCACCAGGGTCAGCACGAGCAGGACGTAGTAGCGGGACCGTCGCGATCGGATCGGCGAGGTGGCGACCGACGTCGCACGGCCAGGTCAGCCGCGGTTCGGACGAGAACAGCACGCCGCTCGAGCGCCTCGAACTCCTCGAGGGCCTGTCCGGACCCCGAGCGCCACTGCCTCGAGCGGGCGGGGGGCGATGCGGATGGGCATGCCCGTCTCCTGGGCCAGCCGCTCGGGCAGGCCCTTCAGCAGCGCGCCGCCGCCGGCCAGCATGATGCCCCGCTCCATGACGTCGGCGGCCAGTTCCGGCGGCGTCTTGTCCAGCGTGACCTTGACCGCGTCGACGATGGAGCGACACCGGCTCCTCGATGGCCTCGCGGATCTCGTGGGTCGAGGTGACGATGGTCTTGGGCAGCCCCGTGACCAGGTCCCGGCCGCGGATCTCGGCCTGCAGCTCCTGGCGCAGCGGCCAGGCCGAGCCCAGCTCCATCTTGACGACCTCGGCTGGTGCGCTCGCCCAGGGCGAGGCTGTACTCCTTCTTGATGTACTGGACGATGGCCTCGTCCAGCTCGTCGCCGCCGACGCGGACCGACTGGCTGGTGACCACGCCGCCGAGCGAGATCACGGCGACCTCGGTGGTGCCGCCGCCGATGTCCACGATCATGTTGCCGGTCGGCTCCTGCACCGGCAGGCCCGACCCGATGGCCGCGGCCATGGGCTCCTCGATGATGCGGGCCGGCTTGCGGGCACCGGCGAACTCCGCCGCGTCCTGCACCGCCCGCTGCTCGACCCCGGTCACGCCGGAGGGCACGCAGATGATCATGCGGGGCTTGGCGAAGCGGCTGTTGTGCACCCGCTGGATGAAGTAGCGCAGCATGGTCTCGCAGACCTCGAAGTCCGAGATCACGCCGTCCTTGAGCGGGCGGATGGCCTTGATGTGCGACGGGGTGCTTGCCGATCATGCGCTTGGCCTCGGTGCCCACGGCCACCGCCCGGCCGTCCTGCTCGCGCACGGCGACGACGGACGGCTCGCGACAGCACGATGCCCTCGCCGCGCACGTACACGAGCGTGTTCGCCGTGCCGAGGTCGACCGCCATGTCACGGCTGAGGAAGTTGGAGTTGAACCGTGCCATAGAGCGCCCTCACGCTAGTAGGGCGGCGACCACCCGTGGCCACATTCTCACCCGCAGCAGCGAACCGGATGGTGTGACCGATCCGGACGCAGGAATGCAACAGAACCGTAATGACCCTAGCGACCCGGGATGCATCGCTCCAGCCGGTGTGCCAGGTGTCGCCCGGCCCGGACCGGGGTGCGTCCGTTTCGCCCACCGACCCGGTCGGCTCCTACCGTGGGCGCCGTGAACACGACCTTCATCATGTGCAAGCCCGATGCCGTCGAGCGAGGCCTCGTCGGCGAGATCATCGCCCGCATCGAGCGCAAGGGGCTCCGCATCGTGGCCATGGACCTGCGGGTCCCCGACGAGGACCTGGCCCGGGCCCACTACGAGGAGCACGCCGACAAGCCGTTCTTCGGCGAGTTGGTGTCGTTCCTCAGCCGCGGCCCCGTGGTGGCCATGGTGGTGGAGGGGCCGGACGCCAACACGTTCCACCTCATGCGCACGCTCATCGGCAAGACCAAGGTGGAGGACGCCCAACCGGGGTCCATCCGGGGCGACTTCGCCACCACCACCAACGAGAACCTGGTGCACGGCTCCGACGGCGAGGAGTCCGCCGCCCGGGAGATCGCCCTCTGGTTCCCCGGCCTGGCCTGAGCGGGACCCCTCCGCGCCCGACCCGGGCCCGACCCGGGCGGGTGGCCCCACGAACGAGCAGTGGACGCGTGGCGACGCATTCCGTCGCCTGGCATCCAGGAAACGCCGCTCAGGACCTGCCGAGCGCGCTGCGCACCACATCTGCCACAACGTCGGGCTGTTCGCACACCTGACGCCAGGTGAACCGGAGGATCCTCCACCCGTCGAGGACGAGGAGGTTCTGGCGTTCCCGGTCCCGTTCGAATTCGTGGCGCGTGCCGTGGACCGCGAACCCGTCGCTCTCGATGGCGAGCCGTTGCTCCACGTAGGCCAGGTCCAGCCGGAACCGCCTCCCGCCGACGACCACGCGGAGCTGGCGGACGGGCTCGGGGAGGCCTCGGTCCCGGAGCACCCTCCCGCTCCGGTGCACCCGGACGCCGTGGTGATGGTGCGACGATCCCGGATGGCCGGTGAGCTCCGGTCGGGCCGGCGGCCGGTCGACCAACCCATGGAGCCACGCCGCACCCAGATGGGATGCCGGGGCGGGGACCGCCAGGGATGCCGCGGCGAGCTCCGCCGTGCGGCCGAGAACGGCGCCCTCCAGGAGGTGGACACCGGCGCGGATCGGCGTCCACCGACCGCTGGCCACCCGCAGGCGGACCTGTCGGTCGCTGAGCCCGAGGCGACGGGCCTCGGACCGGGTCACCAGGCCGTGTCGTGACCTGGCGAAGGCGGCAACCCGTGCATCGATGCCCACCAGGGGACCATGCAGCCGGGCGAGCCGGCGTCACCGGGGATCGCGCCCGGTCCGGTCGTCCACGGGCCGGACCAGGTCGGTTCCCTGGACTCAGGTGACGGATCGCGTCGCCCCCTGTCCGGAGGACGGTCAGTCGAACCAGCCCGGAGCGTCGTCGGGATCGTCGTCGGTGCCGCCGTCGGCGACGGTCTCGCCCAGCACCGCCGTGACCACGGCCCGGGCCGGGGCCAGCAGGCGGAACGAGCCGGTGACCACCACCGTGTCCTCCTCCGCGACCAGCGACAAGCGCCCGCGTGACCGCCTCCAGCGGGTCGGCGACCGACTCGTGGGTCATACCGGCGCGGTCGCACGCCGCGGCCAGCACCGCGGCGGGCAGGCCACGGTCGCCCGTCGGCGGTGGTGCAGATCACCAGGTCGGGCCGCAGCGCCGCCCATCGCCGCCACCGCGGCGTCGGCGTCGCGTCCGGCCAGCATGCCCAGCACCACGTAGCCGCGACCCGACCGGCGCGAACTCGTCCTCGAGCGTGCGAGCCACCTGCCCGCAGGGCGTCGGGGTTGTGCGCGCCGTCGAGCACGACCAGCGGCTGGTGGCCGACCACCTCGAACCGACCCGGCAGCCGCGACCGCGGCCAGCCCCTCGCGGACCAGCTCGTCGGGTCGAGCGCCCGGTCGAAGAACGCCTCGACCGCCGCCACCGCGACCGCGGCGTTGCCGACTGGTGCGCGCCGTGCAGCGGCAGGAACACCTCGGTCGTAGTGCCCGTGGCGGCCGTCGCACGTCGACCATGTGGCCCCCGACCGCGAGCTGGTCCGCGCTCGACCGCGACGTCGACGCCGAGCAGCACCAGCTCGCGCGGGGCCCTCGGCGCTGAACACCGGCACGCAGTTCCGGGTCGATCGGCCCGAGCACCGCGGTGCTGTCCGGCCCGATGATGCCCGCCTTCTCGCTCGCGACCGCGACCTCCCAGCCCGGCGCGAAGTCGGTGTGGTCGCCGCCGATCGAGGTGACCACCGCGACCCTGGCGTCGACCACGTTGGTGGCGTCGAAGCGGCCGAGCAGCCCGACCTCGACCACCGCCACGTCGACGGGTGCCTCGGCGAACCAGCGGAAGGCCGCTGCGGTCATCGACCTCGAACCAGCTGGGCCGCACCGCCAGCAGCGGCTCGACCGCGGCGATGCCCGACAGCACCTCGGCCAGGTCCTCGTCACCGATGGGCTCGCCGTCGCGGCGCGATGCGCTCGTTGAGCCGCTCCAGGTGCGGGCTGGTGTAGGTCCCGACCGACAGGCCGTGGGCCATGCAGCAGCGAGGTGACCATGGCGGCGACGCGTGCCCTTGCCGTTGGTGCCCGTGATGTGGATGACCGGGCACGTCGTGCTGCGGGTCGCCGAGCAGCGCCATCAGCTCGCGCATCGCCTGCGAGCGACAGCCCGTCGACCCGGCCCGCGGCGATGCCCGGCGAGGAGGTCTCGTGGTCCAGCCGGGCGTCCAGCCAGGCGAGCGCCTCGATGATGTTCACGACGCGGCCACGACGGTGGGTGCGGTGACGCTCAGGACGCGGCGCGGCGGGGCCGGCTGGCGCGGGCCTTCGCCGTGCGCGGGCACCAGCGTCGGGTTGACCTGCTCGAGCACGACCTCGCTCGTCGATGACGACCTTGCTGACGTCGTCGCGGGAGGGCAGCTCGTACATGACGCCCAGCAGCACCTCTTCGAGGATGGCCCGCAGGCCGCGGGCGCCGGTGCCCCGGGCCAGCGCCTGGTCGGCCACCGCGCCGAGCGCCTCGTCGGTGAACTCCAGCTCGACGTCCTCGAGCTCGAAGAACTTCTGGTACTGCTTGACCAGCGCGTTCTTGGGCTCGACCAGGATCTGGATCAGCGCCGTCGCGGTCGAGGCTGTCGACCACGCGCGGTCACCGGCAGGCGGCCGACGAACTCGGGGATGAGGCCGAACTTGAGCAGGTCCTCGGGCAGCACCTTGGCGAACAGGTCGCCCTCGGAGCGCTCGTTGACCGAGCGGATCTCGGCACCGAAGCCGACGCCCTTGCGGTTCGATGCGCTGCTCGATGATCTTGTCCAGCCCGGCGAACGCACCGCCGCAGATGAACAGGATGTTGGTGGTGTCGATCTGGATGAACTCCTGGTGGGGGTGCTTGCGCCCGCCCTGGGGCGGCACCGACGCCGTGGTCCCCTCCAGGATCTTCAGCAGCGCCTGCTGCACGCCCTCGCCCGACACGTCGCGGGTGATGGACGGGTTCTCGCGACTTGCGGGCGACCTTGTCGATCTCGTCGATGTAGATGATGCCGGTCTCGGCCTTCTTCACGTCGAAGTCGGCGGCCTGGATGAGCTTGAGCAGGATGTTCTCGACGTCCTCGCCGACGTAGCCGGCCTCGGTCAGCGCCGTGGCGTCCGCGATGGCGAAGGGCACGTTGAGCATGCGGGCCAGGGTCTGGGCCAGCAGGGTCTTGCCGCAGCCGGTCGGGCCGATCATCATGATGTTGCGACTTGGACAGCTCGACGTCGTCGGCGCCGTGCAGCGCGCGCCGTGCTGGACGCGCTTGTAGTGGTTGTAGACCGCGACCGAGAGGATCTTCTTGGCCCGCTCCTGGCCGACGATGAAGTCGTCGAGGAACTCGAAGATCTCGATGGGCTTGGGCAGCTCCTCGAGGGTCAGCTCACCGGTCTCGGCCAGCTCCTCCTCGATGATCTCGTTGCAGAGGTCGATGCACTCGTCGCAGATGTAGACGCCGGGGCCGGCGATGAGCTTCTTGACCTGCTTCTGGGACTTGCCGCAGAAGGAGCACTTGAGGAGCTCTCCCCCGTCACCGAACTTGGCCACGCTGCATCCTCACTGGTGCGGGTCACGCTGTCCGACTGCGACTCCGGACGACAGTGTCCGGCCGACCATTCTGGCCGATCGATCAGCTGACCGCGGTGATCGGGCCGCGAGTTGTCCACGACGTCGCGGGTGTCGATGACCTCGTCGACGATCCCGTACTCCTTGGCCTCCTCGGCGGTGAGGACGTAGTCGCGGTCGGTGTCCTTGGCGATCTTCTCGATGGACTGGCCGGTGTGGCGCGGCCAGGATGTGCTCGAGGGTCTCCTTGAGCCGGAGGATCTCGTTGGCCGCGATCTCCAGGTCCGACACCTGCGCGTAGCCCGACTGGGCGTAGGGCTGGTGGATCAGGATGCGGGCGTTGGGCAGGGCCAGGCGCTTGCCCGGCGTGCCGGCCGCCAGCAGCACCGCCGCGGCCGAGGCGGCCTGGCCGAAGCACAGCGTGGTGATCTCGGGGCGGATGTACTGCATCGTGTCGTAGATGGCCAGCAGGGCGTTGATGTCGCCGCCGGGGCTGTTGATGTAGATGCTGATGTCCTGGTCGGGGTTCTCCGACTCGAGGAACAGCAGCTGGGCGCACACCAGGTTGGCGACGGTGTCGTCGATCGGGGTGCCCAGGAAGATGATGTTCTCGCGCAGCAGGCGGGAGAACAGGTCCGAGTAGCGCTCGCCGCGGCTGGTCTGCTCGATGACGTTGGGGACCATGTAGCTCATCGGCGCGGTGGGGGGCACTCGGTCGCTCCTGGCAGAGTCGGATCAGTGGTCGTGGTCGTGATCGTGACCTCGTGGTCGTGGTCGTGATCGTGGTCGTGGCCGTCGTGGTCGTGCTCCGGCTCGTCGGGGAGCTCGAGCAGCTCCGCCGGCGACCGGGTTGCCGTCCTCGTCGACGACCTCGCTGTGGGTCGACCAGCCACTCCAGCGCCTTGCGCTTCGAGATGTCCGAGCGTACCGCCGAGAGCTGGCCGCCGCTCCGCAGCTCCTCGGTGGCGTCCTCGACGGTCGATGTCGGCGTCGCCGATGAGGTGGACGATCTCCTCGTCGAGCTCCTCGTCGGTGGCGTCGAGGCCCTCGGCGCTCGGCCACGGCGCGCAGGGCCAGGTCGACCTTGACCGCCTCCTCGGCGGCCTCGCTTGAGCTCGTCGGTGAAGCGACTCGGGGTCGCGGCCGGTGATCTGCAGGTAGTCCTCGAGGCGGATGCCGCGGCCCTGCAGGTTGTAGGCCAGGTTCTGCAGCCGGGCCTGCATCTCGGCCGGACACCATCGCCTCGGGCGACTCCTCGTCGATGAGCTTGGCCAGCTCCTGCCCAGGTTGGCCCGGACCGCGATGCGGGTCTGCTCCTCACGGGACTCCGACAGGCGCGACCGGGTGTCCTCGAGCAGCTCGTCGACCGTCTCGAACTCGGTGGCCTCGGCCACCCACTCGTCGTCGAGGTCGGGCAGCACCCGCTCCTTGACGTTCTTGACCACGACGCGGAACTGGACCTTGTCCTGCTCGGGGTCCGGGTGGTCGGCGTCGAACTCCAGCTCGTCGCCGGCCGAGGCGCCCGTCGAGGTGCTCGTCGAACTCGGCGGCGATCATCCCGGAGCCCACCAGGTAGAGGTAGTCGTCCGCGGTGAGGCCGTCGACCGGCTCGCCGTCCTGGGTGCCGTGCGATGTCGATGGTGACGTAGTCGCTGTCGACGGCGGCACGCTCGACCTCGGTCAGCTCGCCGTACTGGCCGCGGAGCCGGTCGATCTGCTCGTCGATCTCCTCGTCGGCACGCCTCGGGGCGGGGCACCTCGACCCGCAGCCCGTTGTAGCCGCGCGACCTCGACCTCGGGGCGCACCTCGACCACGGCCTCGAAGGTCACGGGGCCGTCCTCCTCGCCGGAGGTGATGTCCAGCTCGGGCGGCGGCGATCACGTCGACGTCGTGCTCGATCACCGCCTGGCTGTAGAACTCCGGGCAGCGCCGTGCGCAGGGCCTCGGAACGGGCGTAGTCCGAGCCCGAACTGCTTCTCGAGCAGCTTGCCGGGGCGCCTTGCCGGGACGGAAGCCCGGCAGGCGGACCTCCTTGGCGATCTCACGCCAGGCGCTCTCGACGGCGGGCTCCAGCTCGGCCTCGTCGATCTCGACGGCGACCTTGACCTTGGAACCCATGGGGGTGGTGCCCTCGACGGGCTCAACGGTGGCTTTCACAGGGAGGGGAGCTTAGTGACCACCGCCCCGACCCCCGGCATCGGGTCGGCGGCGGCGGCGGGCGCGTGCCGCCGCCGCTGCCGGTTCCGGGCCGGCCCCGGAACCGGACAGACGATTCTCAATTGCGGAATTCTAAATCCTGGTTTATGGTGCGTACGTGCTCACCGTGACCGGTCCCCTCCTCCTCGCCGTCGCCGTCCTCGGCCCCGCCGCCGGTGGCCTGTGGGCCACCCTGCCCCGCCGCCGGAGCGGCCGGGGCAGCATCGCCGCCACACGCATCGCGCTGGTTGCGGCCGTCGTGGTGGCCGTCGTCAGCGGGGTCGGCACGCCGGTGGCGGTGGCCCTGGACCAGCGCCCCCTGGTGGAGGTCGACCGCCTGGCCGGAATCCTCATGGTGTTCGTCGCCGGCGCCACCCTGGTGGTGCAGACCTTCGCCGGGCGGGCGCTTCGGGGGGACCCGCTCCGGCACCGGTTCTTCGCCGCCAGCGGCGTGGCCGCGACCGGCACGATGGCGGTGGTGGTCGCGGCCGACCTCTGGATCCTGGTCCTGGGATGGATGGTGGTCAGCGCGGGCACGGTCGCCCTGCTCCACCACGACGGGCGCCCCGCGGCCCGGGCCGGCGCCCGACGGGCCGCCACCGCGTTCCTGGTCGGCGACGGCGTGTTGCTGGCCGCCACCGTGGTCGCCTCGGCCGTGGCCGGCCCCGTCACGCTCCGGCCCGAGCCGCTCCAGGCGCTCGTCGCGTCCGACCCCGGGGTGGGGCCGGTCGCCCTGGTGGGAGTGATGGCTGCCGCCGCCGTCGTCGCCGCGGTCACCCGCAGCGCCCTGCCACCGTTCCAGGGCTGGCTGCCCCTCTCGGTGGCCGCACCCACTCCCTCGTCCGCGGTCCTCCACGCCGGGGTGGTCAACGGCAGCGGCCTGCTGCTCATCCGGTTCGCACCCCTGCTGGCCGTGTCCCCGCTGGCCACCGCCGCCGCCGTCGCCGCGGGCTGCGCCGGGGTGCTCGTGGGCACCGCGGTCACCCGGGCCCGGTCCGACGTGAAGGGGGCGCTGGCCTGGTCGACCGTGGCGCAGATGGGCTTCATGGCGGTGCAGTGCGTGACCGGCCTGCTGGGACCGGCGCTGGTCCACCTCATGGCCCACGGCATGTACAAGGCCAACCTGTTCCTGGGCAGCGGTTCCACCGTGGGCCACACGCACCCGCCGTCACCGACCCGTTCCCCCGCCCCCGGTCGGGTGGCCGCCGTGGCCGCGGTCACGATCCTCTCGGTGGGGGTGGCCTGGCTGGTCATCCGCCCGGAGGCGCTCGCGGGCGCCGTGGGGCTGGTGTTCACGGGGTTCATCGCGGCCACGGTGGCCCAGGCCACCGCGTCCTGGCTCCGGGCCCGCACCGAGCGGTCCCGAGTGGACCTGGCCGCGGCGGCCGCACTGGTGGCCGCCACCACCGCCGCCCTCGGCCTGGCCGAGGTGCTGGAGGTGTGGCTCGCCCCCAGCCTGCCCGCCGTGGACCCGTCCCTGGCCCTGGCCGGCGCCCTGGCGCTGGCCCTGACGGCCGCGGTCGGCCTGGGGCTGTCCGTCGCCGCCCGCCACCCGGCCGGACCGGTCGCCACCCTGGCGGACCGCGCCTACCTGTGGGCGCTGCACCTGGGTGACCCGTCACGGCTCGTCCCCGTCACCGCCCACCAGGAGGCCCGCACATGACCACCACACCCGCCACCGTCCGGGCCCGGGCCCTGGCCGCCCGCGACGCACTGGCACCCACGTTCCCGATCGCCACCTTCGTGGCGGCCAACCCGCTGCACGGCCTGGAGCACCTCAGCTTCGAGGACGCGGCCCGGCACGTGGCCGCCACCACCGGGGCCGCCTCGTTCCTGTCCGAGGAGGCCTACCGGGAGCTGTACCGGTCGGGCCGGATCACCGACGCCCACCTCCGCACCGCACTGCTCCGGCGGTGGCCCACCGGGGCCGGGGCAGGGGCAGGGACCGACGACGTGGCACACCCCCCGCCGCACCACCCCGCCGACCCCGACGTGGAACTGTCCCTCGCCGCCCTCCTGGAGGGCGACGTGCCGACGGTGCACGCCCACTGCGTGCGCACCCTGACCGAGGCCACGGACCTGGACCGCGGCACCCGCCTGGCCGACGCCGTCGACGCCATGGTCGCCACCTGGTGCGCCGCGTACCTGGACCAGGGCCAGGCGTCGTGGACCATGCCCCGCCGGGAGCTGGGCCTGTACCGGGCCTGGCGGTCCCTCGCCCCCCGGGACCCCGCGGTCCGCCGGCTCGGCGGCCGCGCCGCCCGCCGGCACCTGGAGGGCCTGCCCGACGACGCCGCATCCGCGGTGGCCGACCTCGTCGATCGGTGGGGCCTGGAGGAGGGTCGCCAGGTCGAGTACTTCCGGGCCTCCTACCGTCGGCTGCCGGGGTGGGCGTCCGCACTGGCCCGCTCCGGCGACGCCGATGACCTCCTCGGGTTCCTGGCCGTGCGGATGATCCTGGAGGACGTCGCCATGGGACACGTCCCCGGACGGGACCGCGCCGCGCTCCTGGACCGGGTGGGCCACCACGACGACATCCCCGACACCGGCGCCGTCGACCGCCTGTCGGTGTGGCAGGAGGCGCTGGAGCTCGGCTACCGGGACGACCTCCTGGGGCAGCTCGACGCCGGGACCCGGCGCAGCCCCGCCGCCGGGGCCGGCGGCTCCCTCCCCGGGGACCGCGACGGCCTGGGTGGAGGCCCAGGTGGTGACCTGCATCGACGTCCGGTCCGAGGGGCTCCGGCGCCACCTGGAGTCGACCGGGCCCTACGCGACGGTCGGGTTCGCCGGGTTCTTCGGGCTGCCCGTGCGCGTCGCCGGCCTGGAGCGGGACCCGGTCCCGTCCTGTCCGGTCATCGTGGAGCCGCGGGCCACGGTCACCGAGGTCCCCGACGGGGACGCCGGCCGTGCCACACGCCGCCACGACCGCCACGACGCCATGGGCGCGGCGTGGGAGGCACGCCACGGGGCCAAGTCGGAGCCCGCGGCACCGTTCGCCTTCGCGGAGGCGGCAGGGTGGGTGCTGGGCCCGCTGGCCGTGCTCAACACCTGTTGGCCCCGGGCGGCCGGGCGCCTCCGCCGGGCCCTGTCCCGCCGTGCCGTGCCCGACCTCCCGACCCGCATGGAGGTGGGCCGGGCCGCCGACCCGGCGGGGCTGACCCTGGACGAGCAGGTCTCGGTGGCACACGCCGGGCTGACCACCATGGGCCTCACCTCCGGGTTCGCCCCGTTGGTGATGCTGTGCGGACACCGCAGCGCCACCACCAACAACCCGTTCGGCGCCGCCCTGGACTGCGGCGCGTGTGCCGGCAAGGCGGGCGGCCCCAACGCCCGTGCCCTGGCCGAGGTGCTCAACCGGAGCGAGGTGCGCACCGGCCTGGCCCGCGCCGGCATCGCCATCCCCGAGCACACCTGGTTCGTCGCCGCGGAGCACGAGACCACCACCGACCGGGTCTCGGTGCTGGACCGCCACCGCATCCCCGGGACGCACCGGGACCGCCTGGCCCGGTTGGAGCGGGACCTGGCCGCGGCCGGCGCCGCGCTCGCGGCGGAACGCCGGCAGATGCTGCCGGGAGCGGCCGCCGGGGAACCGGCCACGACGACGGTGGGCCGCCGGTCCGACGACTGGGCCGAACCGGTCCCGGAATGGGGTCTGGTGGGCAACGCCGCCGTGGTGGTCGGGCCCCGCTCGCTCACCGCCGGCGTCGACCTGCAGCGCCGCGTGTTCCTGCACTCCTACGACACCGGGGCGGACCCGGACGGCGTGGCACTGGAGGCGATCATGACGGGCCCGCTGGTGGTGGGCCATTGGATCAGCTCGCAGTACTACTTCTCCACGGTCGATCCCCGGCACCACGGGGCCGGCACCAAGCCGTTGCACAACGTGGTGGGTGGGATCGGGGTGCTGGAGGGACCGGGCGGCGACCTGCGGACCGGGCTCCCGCTGGAGTCGGTCAGCTTCGCCGGGCGGCGCGTGCACGAGCCGCTGCGCCTCCTGGCCGTGGTCATGGCGCCGATCGAGCGCATCGAGGCGGTCATCACCCGCAACGCCACGGTCGGCACGCTGCTGGCCAACGGGTGGATCCGCCTGGTGGCCCGCACCGACGACGGCTGGTCCGAACGCCTGCGGGACGGGACGTGGACGGCGTGGCCGGAGCAACCGGTGGCGCCGGACGCCGGCCCGGCAGGACGCGACGGCCGGCGTCGGCCAGACTCCGGTGCCGACGTGCTGGCCGGTGTGCGCGGCCCCGGTGCGGCCGCGCCGGATGTCGAGGAGGTGCAGGCATGGGCCGTGAACGACTGACCACCATGACCAGGGTCGAGGTGGTGGTGTCCGGCGAGGACGCGGGCGCCGTCCGCGACCTGTTCACCGCGGCGGAGGCGACCGGGTTCACCACCGTGTCCAACGTCTCCGGCATGGGCCACGGCGGCCACCACGAGGGACGGCTGCTGTTCAACGACGTGGACGCCCTCACCCTGTTGTTCACCGTGGTCCCCGACGCACGGGCCGACGACCTGGTGGACGCGCTCGGCGCCCTCCTGGAGGAGCGACCCGGGGTCATGTTCGTGTCCTCGGTGGCGGTGAGCCGCCCGGGCTACTTCGGCTCCCCCTGACGCCCCGATAGGGTGCGGGCCACGGGACGTGGCGCAGCCTGGTAGCGCACCGGCTTTGGGAGCCGGGGGCCGCGAGTTCAAATCTCGCCGTCCCGACCACATGCGGGCCGGGGCGGTCCCGACCGGAGAGGGACCGCTCAGCCCGGGCCGCGGGGCAGGTGCTGCACCGTCGCCGCCACGCCGTCGGCGTCGACGAACACGCTGAGGTCCTCGTCGACGAGGTCGGACAACGGCACGCCCGAGCCGGATCGGACGTCCACCACCACGGAGCCCGTCGGGCACCGGGATCCGGTAGCCGTCGTCCGCGGTCAGCGACAGCGTCATGATGCCGTCGGACACCGAACGCAGCGTCCCCTGGTAGGTCGCGGGCCCCGGGGTGTCGAGCTCCCCGCCCAGCAGCACACCCGGCGCATGGCGAAGCTCGTAGGTGTCCTGGTCGGTGCGGACGGCCAGCGTTCCGCCGGGACGGACCTCGATCCACATGGGCCGCTCGCCGTAGCCGACGGACCCTCCGGAGAAGGGCGCCAGCGTGGTGGTGCCGGCGCCATCGGCCGACACGCCGTCGGCGGTGACGACCACCACGTGGGGATAGGGCTCGGGGCCGCCCAGGCAGTCCACCAGCACGGCGGCGTCCTCCACGGCCGTCCCCGTCCAGGTCGCCGGTCGCGGCGTCCACCACCGCGACGCCGTAGGACCGGCCGTCCACGTCCAGCACGCCGCGGCCGTCGATGACCTCCACACCGGACAGCCCGCACACCGACAGGTACGTGGCGTCACCCCAGTCGACGGCGACGACACCGTCGGAGGGCGACGACGACACGGCGCTGGCCACGGGCGCACCGACGTCGTCGGTCCGGTCCGCGGCCGTGCAGGCGGCAACGATGCCCAGCGCACCGCAGCCCAGAACGGCACGGCCCAGCGCGCCGGCGAACCGGCGTCGGCGGGCTGGCCCGGGGCTGGGACGGGCGACCGTGACGGACACATCCATCCCATCGGCCCGCCCCGTGCCGGTGATGAGGGGTCAGGGTGCAATTCCCCGGTGCACCCGACGCCACTCGGCCAGGACGTGGTCCCGGACCGCCTCGCCCCGGGGACCGGCGACCTGCACATGGTCCGTCACGACCGGGCGGTCGCCGACCCGCTGCAGGCGCAGCACGTCACCCCGGTCCGTGTACGCCGGCATCCACGCCCCCCAGCAGAACCCCAGCCGCTCCAGGTCCTGGACCGCTCCGGCCGCGGCGGGCCCGTCGATCGGCAGGTCGAGGTGGATCACGGCCAGGTCGAACGCCTGCAGGCCCTCCAGGTGATCCGCCACGCGCTCCACCAGGTCGTTCCCCACCACGGCGACCCGCAGGTGGGCCACGCCGGACGGTGCGGACACGGAGACCGACAACGAGCTCCGGCCCGTCGCGGGGCCGGTTCCGCCAACGACGCGACGGGACAGGCCCAGGCCGTCCACCAAGGTGCCCAGGAGCCCGACGTGGTGCTCGGGGACGTGCAGGGTGGACGGGCCGCGGTCCAGCACCGGGACGTACATGGTGATCAGGGCGTGGCGGCCCTCGGTCCGGTTGTCCAGGCCCGCCATGGTGACCGCGGCAGGGGCGGCACCGATCAGCAGACCCGTCTCCGACCCCCCGGTGCCGGCCACTTCGCGCTGGCTGAACGGGTGGTTGGTGACGCACTCGCTCCAGAACCCGGCCAGCTCGGCGTCCACCGCCTCCTGCTTGCGGACCGCGGCCATGCGCTCGGACAGGTGGTGGCCCCGGTAGCGGGGGTCGACCACCAGCTTGCCGGCCTCCGGGACGGGGTCTCCATGACGTTCGTAGGTGAGGGCGCAGTGGCCCACCACCTCGCCGTCGGGGGTGACCGCCACCACGGCGTCCACCAGGCCGGAGCGCATGGCACGACGGATCTGGCGCGGCCGGTACAGCATCGGGTCCACGTAGCTGTAGCCGTAACACCGGTAGACGCAGCGGGACAGGCCGGCGGCGTCGTCGGGGCGCATGGCCCGCACCTCCAACCGCTCGGCGTCGGCCGGTGTGGCCCGGGCCACGTCGTCGGCCAGGACCTCACCGTCGGCGAGGGAGTCGGCCTCCTGGTCGTCCAGCACCACGTCCACGGCGGCCCGGTTCCCGTCGGGACCGTGGCTGGACACGTGCAGGCCGTCGGCGAACCCCATGGCGACCAGACGCCGCGACTCCGCGTGGCGGCTCTCGGCCCCGGACACCGGCAGCCGGCGGTCGGTGACCTCCACGTACAGCCGGCCCGCGACATGGCCGGTGCGCACCGAGAGGTCCGAGGCGCCGTCGACGCATTCGCGGCTGCGGGCCTCGAGCACCAGTTGCTCCACCAGGGCACGGAGCCGGGTGGCGCGCTCGGCCGGCAGGCCGGCGGCCTGGGCCAGGGCCCGGACCGCGGCACCGGCTGCGGTGGGTGGTGCGCCGTCCCGGAGGCAGAGCTCCAGGTCGGCCGTCCCACCGTCCGGTCCGGCCCCCGTCGACATGGGTCCCATGGTGCCGGGAACGACGGCGTTTCCCACCGCCGCTACCGTCCGGGCATGGACCTCCTGCCCGCCGACGGCCCCCACCAGCCCCCGGGACCCGCGGCGCCGCTCCTGGCCGGCCGCCGCGCCCTGGTCACCGGCGGGGGCGCCGGCATCGGCCGCGGCATCTGCTCCGCCTTCGCCGGCCACGGCGCACACGTGTGCGTGGCCGACATCGACGGGGCCGCGGCCACCGCGTCCGCAGAGGCGGTGACCGCGGCCGGCGGGAGGGCGTGCGCGGTGACCGCCGACGTGCGGTCGGGCGAGGACGTGGACCGCATGGTCGCCACCGCCGTGGAGGAGCTGGGCGGCCTGGACGTGGTGGTCAACAACGTCGGTCACTTCGTGTTCGGCGGGGTGGCGTTCCAGGACTCGACCGAGTCCCAGTGGGACGAGCTGTACGAGATGAACCTGGGCCACGTGTTCCGGGTGACACGCGCCGCGCTCCCCCACCTCATCGATGCCGGCCCCGGGGGCAGCATCATCAACCTGTCGACGGTGGAGGCGTTCCGGGGCATCCCGGCCCATCCCGTCTACGCCGCGTTCAAGGCCGGTGTCACCCAGTTCGGCCGGAGCCTGGCGCTGCAGGTCAGCGGCCATGGCATCCGGGTGAACGACATCGCCCCGGACGTGACCCGGTCGGCCCAGTTGCCCTACGAGCGGTGGCTCACCGAGGAGGACGTGGAGCGCATCCCGCAGTGGGTGCCGCTCGGCCGCCTCGGCGAGCCGTCCGACCCCGCCGGCGTGGCGGTCTTCCTGGCGTCGGACCTCAGCGCGTTCGTGACGGGGACCACGGTCCACTGCGACGGCGGCACGTACGCGGCCGGCGGGTGGTACCGGACGTCCCACGGCAACCGGGGCTGGACCAACCGGCCCCTGGACCCGTGAGCCCGGCAGCGGTGGTGCGGTGATGATCCTGGTGGAGCGGTGCTGATCCTGCGGTTCGACCTCCGCCGTGCCCCGTTCTGCCCGGTGGAACGGACCGAGCTGTACCGCGCCGCGCTGGACATGGCGGCCTGGGTGGACGGCCTGGGCGCACCGGCCAACGTGATGTTCTCCCAGCACCACGGGTCCCCGGACGGCTACCTGCCGTCGCCCCTGATCCTCGCCGCGGGCGCGGCGGCGCGGACCACGGTCACCTCCATCTCCGTCGGGGCGCTGCTCGTGCTCATGTACGACCCGGTCAAGCTGGCCGAGGACCTGTGCGTGCTCGACCAGTTGTCGGCGGGGCGCGTCGACGCCACCGTGGGCCTGGGCTACCGGGACGCCGAGTACGACATGTTCGGTGTGGACCGCTCCCGACGGGGGGCGGAGATGGACGAACGGCTCGACGTCCTGGTGCGGGCCATGCGGGGCGAGCGGTTGGAGTGGCGGGGACGGTCGATCCACGTCACGCCCGAGCCGTGGACCGAGGGTGGTCCCCGGTTGGCCTACGGCGGTGGGAGCCGGGCCGCGGCCCGGCGGGCCGTGCGATTCGGGCTGCCACTGGTGGCCGAACGCCACGACGCCGACCTGCCCCGCTGGGTGCAGGAGGCCGCCGACGCCCTGCACCTCCCGGAGGTCCCCTGCCTCATGCCACCGGCGGGTTCGCCGACGTCGGTGTTCGTGAGCAGCGACCCCGACCGGACCTGGGACGAGATCGGCCCGTACCTGCTGCACGACGCCCGGGCCTATGCCGCATGGATGGGACCCCACGGCGCGGCGGCGTCCTTCTCCCGTGCCACCACGGTCGACGAGCTCCGGGCCGAGGCCGGCCCGTACGCGGTCCTCACCCCGGAGCAGGCCACGGAGCTGCTGGGGTCGAACGGGTTCCTGGCCCTGCAGCCCCTCTGCGGGGGCATCCCCCCGCAACTGGCATGGACCTCCCTGGAACTGGCGGTGGGAGCCGTCCTGGGGGTGCCGGTGCCGGAGCGGCCCGGGCTGGGCCGCAACGGCCCGTCCACCTCGTAGGCTCCCGGTGGACATCGGCCCTGGAAGGAGCCCCCGGTGACGGATCCCGCCTACACCTCCACCGCCCCTGAGGACGACCTGACCCCGATCGGCACCGCCGATCCCGACGGCGAGGGCGGGACCGCGTCCTCCAGCGCGATGGAACGCCTGGAGTCGGTGCTCTCGGTCATCTCTCCGTTGACGTCATCGCCGGGCGCACCGTTGGAGACCACGAACTTCATCCGTTCGGTGCAGCCCTCGCTCATGCCCCGCACCTCCCTGCACCAGGGCGTGGTGAGCGGCCTGTCGATCCTGGCCGCACGCGGCGTCAGCTCCCGGGTGGAGAAGCTGACCACCCGGCTGACCGGCGGGCGTGACTCCCTCACCTTGCGCCTGGCCGTGCGGGCCGGGCTGGTGGCCGGCGGCCGGGGCCTGCGAAGCCTCCCCTCCGACGACGACACCGCATGGCCCGCGGACGTGGCCCGACTCAGCGGCGAACTGCTGGAGGTCGGCGCGATGGGTGGTGCCATCTACGACGTGCTCAGCCGGGTCAAGCCGGATGCCACGGTGGACCAGCGCAGCGCGCTCCGCCTGATGGTCGGCACCGGTGCCGCCCTGGGGGCTGCACTCTTCGCCTCGCGGCACTACCTGGCCGAGCGCCGGTCCTACTTCACCGACGACTTCGACAAGCTGCCGCTCACCATGCCCCGGTCGATCCTGAACACCGCCGCCATCACCGCGGTCGGCACCGGCCTGGGATTCGGCTACCGGGCCTCCCGGCACGGCCTGCAGCGGTACTTCGGCCCGGGCATCACCAAGGACGTCCTGGCCCGCGGGGTCAACGCCGGGCTGTGGGCCGGCGGTGTGACGGGCCTGTACTGGACCGGCATCTCCTACATCGGCCGCTCCAACGAGAAGGTGGACCCCGGCTACGCCACCCCGCCCACCAGCCCGCTGGTGTCCGGCTCGGAGGAGAGCCTGGCCAGCTTCGACGAACTGGGCCAGCAGGGCCGCCGCTACGTGCTCGACGCGCTGGAGCCGGAGTTGATCGAGTCCACCATGGGCGAGCCCGCCATGGCCCCCATCCGCATCTTCGTCGGCTTCAACGACCACCCGATCCACTCCACCAGCCGGACCGAGACCGCGCTGGAGGAGATGGAGCGGACCGGCGCCTACGACCGCAAGTACCTCCTCCTGGTGTCGCCGACGGGCACCGGCTGGGTGGACCACACCGCCCAGGAGGCCGTGGAGTTCTTCGCCCGGGGGGACATCGCCTCGGTCTGCATCCAGTACGGCCGCTACCCGTCGTTCCTGTCGCTGCAGAAGGTCCGCCAGGGCCGGCGGCAGTTCCGTGGCCTGGTCTGGGGCGTGCACCAGCGGATGCAGGCCATGCCCAAGGACCAGCGCCCCACCGTCTTGGTGTTCGGCGAGAGCCTGGGGGCGTGGTCCTCCTCCGACGTGGTGATGAAGGAGGGCATCGAGGGCTTCGACCGCTACAGCATCGACCGCGCCCTCTGGTTCGGCATGCCGCACCTGGCCAAGTGGTCCAAGGCCGGGCTGGACCGGCCCGGGGCCATGACCCCTCCCGGCACCGTCGGCGTGTTCGACCGTTGGGACGAGCTGCAGGAGCTCACCCCGGAGCAGCGCGACGAGCTGCGGGTGGTGCAGCTGAGCCACGACAACGACCCGATCACCCACGTGGACCCGAGCATCCTGTACCGGGCGCCGGACTGGCTGGGAGAGCCGCGGGACGCGGCGTGCCCGACGGCCAGCGCTGGTACCCCGTGGTCACCTTCCTGCAGACCATGATCGACGCCGCCAACGCCATGCGGAACACACCGGGTGAGTTCCGCTCGACCGGTCACGACTACCGGGCCGACACCGCTCGGTTCGTGGCCGAGGGCTACCGCCTCCCCTACACCGAGGACCAGATGTCCGCGGTGGAGGTGGAGCTCCGGCGCCTGGAGAAGGAGCGGGCGGCACGCATCAAGCCGCCGGCCGAGCCCGACGGTGCCACCCCGGACGGGGACGCCGCGGGCGACACCACCGCCGCCACCTCCACCGCCACCTCCCCTGCCGTCGCCGGGGCAGACGGTGCGGGCCGCAACGGGGACGGGGGCACCGACCGGCCGCAGCCGATCCGTGCCACCCGCACCTCGGGACCGGACTGGATCGGCAAGTCCGGCCTGGGCGGTTGAGCCGGCCCACGCCTGCCGCCGGGGGCACCGAACCCCCGGCCGGCCACGATCCGCCCCATGACCACGGCGCGCCCGAGTGGTGGGACGCCCTGTCCATCCGGCCCGACCGGCCGACGTCGGAGACCGGGCCCGTCCTGGGCGTCATCGCCATCCTGGTCGGCTCCAACATCCTCACCAACGAGGTCCTGCCGGACTGGGCCTACGTGCCGTGGAACATCGGCATGGCCGGGGCCATGGTGTGGACGGCCCGACGCTACGGCCGCTGCACCACCGACGACCTGGGCCTGGCCCGTCGCCACGTGGGCGACGGGTTGCGCTGGGGTGGGGTCCCGTCCGGCGCGGTCCTGGCGGTGTACCTGGCCGGCGCCGCCCTGCCCCTGACCCGGGACCTGTTCCGGGACGACCGGGCCGACGGGGTGTCCCTGGCGGAACTGGTGTGGCGGGTCGGCATCCAGATCCCCCTCGGCACCGTGCTGGCGGAGGAGATCCTGTTCCGGGGCGTCCTGCCCGCCATGTTCCGCCGCCGGTTCGCGGCACGGCGCAACTGGGCCGTGCGGGCCGACGTGGCCGCGGCGCTGCTGTTCGGCCTGTGGCACGTCCTGCCCGCGCTGGGCCTGGCCGGCGCCAACCCCACGTTCAAGGACCTGCCCGGCGGGTTGGGCACCGTCGCCGCCATCGGGGGCAGCGTGGCGGGCACGGCCATGGCCGGCCTGTTGTTCTCCTGGCTCCGCAACCGGTCCGGCAGCCTGGTGGCACCGATCATGCTGCACTCCACCATCAACGGCGCCGGCTACCTGATCGCCTGGGTGGTCCAGCGCTGAGCCACGCGACCGGCCGCGATGCTCCGCGACCAACTACCGGCGGTAAGGTGCGGGGCGCCGACGACCGGGGAGGGCACATGGAACGCCGCACGGTGAAGGTCCATGGACACGAGATCGCCTACCGAACGGGGGGCTCCGGCCCTGTCGTGCTGCTGATCCACGGCATGGCGGGCAGCTCGGCGTCGTGGAAGCCGGTCCTGGAGGACCTCGCCCCCCACATGACCTACGTGGCCCCGGACCTTCCGGGGCACGGCCACTCCGACAAGCCCCGGGGTGACTACTCGCTGGGCGCCCAGGCCGGGATCCTGCGCGACCTGCTGGTGGCGCTCGGCCACGACCGGGCCACCATCGTCGGACAGTCGCTGGGCGGCGGCATCGCCATGCAGCTCGCCTACCAGCACCCGGAGCGCTGCGAGCGGCTGGTGCTGGTGTGCGCCGGCGGCCTGGGCCAGGAGGTCATGCCGGTGCTGCGGGCGCTGTCCGCCCCCGGCGTCGAGTTCGTGCTCCCCGTCGCGTTCCAGCCCTTCGTCCGGACCGGGGTGGAGACGGTGGCGGGATGGGCGGGCAAGGTCGGCCTGCGGCCGGCGCCGGCCACGGTGGAGATGTGGCGGGCGTACACCTCCCTCATCGACGCGGACACCCGCACCGCGTTCCTGCACACCCTGCGGTCGGTGGTGGACACCAAGGGGCAGCGCGTCAGCGCCCGGGACCGCCTCTACCTGGCCCACGAGGTGCCCACGCTCATCATCTGGGGTGAGGACGACCCGATCATCCCGGTGTCACACGCCTACGAGGCGCACGAGGCCATGCCCGACAGCCGCCTGGAGGTCATGGCGGGTCTGGGCCACTTCCCCCACTGCGAGGACCCCAGGGCGTTCGCCCGGGTGCTCGTGGACTTCCTGTCCTCCACCGAACCGGCCCACCTGGCCCACGAGGACCTGGCCGGGCTCCTGGCGCCACCTGCTGGCTGAGGCCACGGCCGCGGTCGCCGCCGCTCTGACCGGGAGGCCGGCGCCGGGTTCAGCCCGCCAGCACGCCGTCCACCGTCCGCAGGTCCACCGCGGCCGACGCCGCGGAGTCGTCGCACAGCTCCTGGGCACCGTCGTGGTGGCCGGTCCGCACCACCAGCGCGTCCGCCACCTCGGCCGGACCGACGGCGGTGATGGCAGACGCCGCCCCCAGCAGGACGTCCGCCTGCTCGCGCATGCGGGCCGCCTGGTCCGCCGCGAACCGGGCGGCGCCGGACTCCAACAGGGCCAGCTCGCGGCGACGGGCCTGGATCTCGCGTTCCAGGTCGTTCAACCGGGCCGACGCATCAGCGAAGGCATGCTCGATCTGGGCCTCTGCGCTCTCCATGCGCAGCTTGGCCTCCGACCGGGCCGCGGTCAGGGCCTCCTCCGCCTCGGTCATGACCCGGACCCGCTCCTGCTGGGCGAACTCCGTGGCGGCCGCGACGGTCTGGTCCGCGGTGTGCTGCGCGGTCTGCAGCAACAACATGGCGGACCGCTCGCTCTGGTGCTGCTGGTCGACCTCGCCCCGGAGCTGGTCGACGTACTGTGCGACCTCCTCCAGGAACCGGTCGACCGCGGCGACCTGGTACCCACGGCGCCGCTCCGACGGGAACTGCACCGCGCGGATCTCCTTGCCAGTCAACTCAGGCATGCACCCCACTCCCTTCTCCGACCGTGACCCTAGTTCACCCGCGCCGGCGGTCCAGTGGGCGGACCGTGACGCTGCGTGGTGGCCCGCAAGGGGATCGTCCGACCTGCACACCGACGCCCGGGACTACACTCCGCCCCGGCGCCGCCGTAGGCGGCAGCCCGCGGGTGTAGCTCAATGGCTAGAGTCCCAGCCTTCCAAGCTGGTCATGCGGGTTCGATTCCCGTCACCCGCTCACCGCCCGAACGTGTAGGAATCCGACCGCTCACAAGCCGAATCTCGACAAGGTCGCCGGCGGTCGGCCGGTGGAGGCCCTCGACGAGGTCGATCGGCGGGCGCGTCCGGGTCGGGGTGGCAGGATGCTTCGGATGTCATCGCTGGGCGACGTGGTCGCCGCCGCAGGGCCTGCCGCGGTCGAGCTCGACGTGTTCGGCACCACCGACCCGTCCCAGATCTCGTCGATGTTGTCCTCGTTGACGCTCCTGGCCGCCGGCGTCGACGTGGGTCGCGGGCTCTGGTACCGGTCGTCCGTCGCCGCGGTTGCCGGTGTGGTCCTCGACGACGGGCGGCACGTCGTGGTACGTGCGTACCGACGGGATGTGTCGTCCCGGTTCCTCGACGGCGTCGTCCGCGTCCAACGTCACCTCGCGGGCAGCGGGTTCCCGTGCGCGGCCCCGCTCGGAGAGCCGGTGGTGATGCGAGGGCTCGCCGGTCGGCTCGAGACCATGCGGGACGACCCCGGACCGCGGCGGCCGGCTCTGCGCGAGGTGGCCGCTTCCGCCCGGGGACTGTCACAGGTGATCGACCGGGCCGCGAGGGTCGATCCGTCCGGACTCGACGCCCACCCGATGTTGCTGACCGACGAGCGGTTGTACCCGCCGCCCCACTCCCCGCTGTTCGACTTCGACGCAACCGCTGCCGGGGCCGAGTGGATCGACGACATCGCCTCCTCGGCCCGGGAACGGATGACCGACGACCGGACGGTCGTCGCCCACGGCGACTGGTCCGCCCGCAACGTCCGACTGGGAGGAGGAGCGCTCCTGTGCGCCTACGACTGGGAGAGCCTCCAGCACTGCCCGGAGAGCACCGCCGTCGGCATCGCGGCGGCGACGTGGCGGGCCCTCGGCGTCACCGGCGAACCACTGGCTCCCGCCGCACCGGAGATCGAACGGTACGTCGAGCAGTACCAACTGGCCCGGGGGCGACCGTTCACCACGACCCAACGACGGAGCGCGCTCGCCGCCGCGGTCTACACACTGGCGTACACGGCCCGCTGCGAACATGCACTCACACCGGGCACCACCACCGGTCGGGCCTCAGGCCGCCTCGCCGCCGACGACGGGCTCCGATCGCTCCTGACCTGACGATGTGCGACGGCATCGAGGGCCGGACGGCGCACCGGGGCACGCCTCGACGGTCAGGAGCCGTCCTCCCGGCAGGCCTCGAGCCGGATGCGGACCTCGATGTCGGGGTGGACCCGCAACAGGGCGACCCTCGGCGGCTGCAGGCCCCAGTCCCGCACGTCGAAGGTCTGCCGGCCCTCGATCGTCATCCGTCCGCCGTCGACCGACACGGTGAGCTCACCCGAGACGTCCTGGGACTCGCCCCGGAAGTCGATCCGCCCGGACACCGCCAGCCGGTCCGGCGCCTCCCGGGTCGCCGCGGTGACCGTGCCCACGATCTCCGGGAACCGCCGGGCGTCCACCCGTCGCCGGGTCTCACGGTCCACCAGGGGGTTCCCGGACTGCAGTCGGTCCACGGCGATGCGGACCTCGCCCCGCAGGCCAGGGGCGGTGGCCACCTTCCCCCGGCTGGTGGACAGCTCGACCCAGCCCGTCAGGCCGGTGGCCCCGGCACGGATCGGGTGCACCGACGAGCTCCCCTCGATCCACACCTGGGACGCGTCCGGCTCCAGCACCCACCGGGTCATGGCCGACGCCCCGGGAACCGCGCCGAGGCCAGGGGCCACTCGTCCTCGATCCACTCCCTCACGGCGTCTGCCAGCGGTGCGTCCAGGTGGGCACGGTCGGCCCGCACCCAGCTCCGCACCACCGCGTCCGCCGCTCCGGTGTCGTCCGGGTTGATGTAGACGCAGCCGATGACGTCCCCGTCGGCCGGGTCGAGCACGGTGTAGGCGAACGCCTCGCCCCGGGCGAACTCGTCCGCGTGCCGCACCAGGTCACGGAGGTTGTCCTCGGCCGACATGGGCATGGGCCAGTCGTCGTCGCCCCGTTCCCGCCGGGCGAACCCGGGCGTGGACCGGATGTGGTCGATGCTCGAGGTCCAGGCCGCGTGGTCGGCCTCGTTGTGGTGCGGGCCCAGGGGCTCCAGCCGGAACTCGGCCGTGGCCGGGGCCACGGGCGGGGCGGTGCCGGGCCGGAACGCCGGGGAGGTCATGGCCCCAGCGTGTCACGTCGGCGACGGCCGGACCCGCGGGTTCCCGACCCCGTCACGGCGGGGCCACCCACCCCGGCCAACTAGCCTCCGGCACCGATGACGATCCGCGTCGTGGTGGCCGAGGACTCGATGCTGGTGCGGGAGGGGCTCGCCGCGCTCCTGGCCGCCCAGGACGACGTGGAGGTCACCGCTCTCTGCCGCGACCACGACGAGCTGATGGCCGCCGTTGCCGCCGACGTGCCCGACGTGGTCCTGACCGACATCCGCATGCCGCCGACCGGGACCGACGAGGGCATCCGGGCCGCCACCGCCCTCCGCCGGGACCACCCGGGCCTGGGGGTGGTCGTCCTGTCGCAGTACGCGGAGCCCGCCTACGCCCTCGACCTGTTCGACACCGGCTCGGAGGGACGGGCGTACCTCCTCAAGGAGCGGGTGTCGGACCCCGAACAGCTGATGCACGCCATCCGGGAGGTCGCCCGGGGCGGTTCGGTGGTGGACGCCAAGGTGGTGGAGGCGCTGGTGGCCGGACGGGCCAGGCCGTCGGAGTCGGCGTTGCACCACCTGACCCCGCGGGAGCTCGAGGTGCTGGGCCAGATCGCCCAGGGCAAGAACAACGCCGCGGTGGCGTCGTCGCTGGTGCTGTCCGAGCGGGCGGTCGAGAAGCACATCAACTCGCTGTTCTCCAAGCTCGGTCTGGGCGAGGAGCCCGACGTGCACCGCCGGGTCAAGGCCGTGCTGCTCTACCTGGGCCCGGAGGGGGGCTAGCACCACCACGCGGGGTGGGACCCGCACCCTGTCGCCGAGGCCGGCGGTCCGCGACCATAGGCTCGTGGTGTGCACCCAGGAGGAACCCGTCATCGACACCGATGAGGTTGCCGTGCTGATCGTCGACGACCAGGCGCCGTTCCGGGCCGCGGCCCGGACCGTGGTGTCGCTGGCCGACGGATTCGACGTCTCCGCCGAGTCCGAGACCGGCGAGGACGCGGTCGAGCGGGCCGCCGAGCTGGCACCCGGGCTGGTCCTCATGGACATCAACCTGCCCGGCATCAACGGCATCGAGGCGACCCGCCGCATCACCCGTGACCGGCCCGGCACGGTCGTGGTCCTCATGTCCACCTACACCGCGGAGGACCTCCCCGCCGACGCCACCTCCTGCGGCGCCGCCGCCTACGTGCACAAGGAGGACCTCTTCCCCGACGTCCTCCGCCGCGTCTGGGACGAGCACCGGCCGCACTGAGACCGGCGGCGCGGAGACCGGCCGCACCGGATGGTGGCCGGTGGGACCCGCCCGTTCAGTCGCCCGCCGCCGGGACCGGCACCGCACCGGAGATCGTCGTGCCCTCACCGGGAGCGGAGCGCACCTCCAGGCGACCTCCCATGGCGCCGACCCGGTCCTCCATGTTGACGAACCCGTGGCCCTGGGGCCGCGGCACCGGCGACGAACCCCGCGCCGTCGTCGCTGACGGAGAACCGCAGCTCGCCGCCGACCTCCTCCACGACGACGGTGACCGCCGAGCCGTCGCCGGCGTGCTTGCCCGCGTTCTGCAGTGCCTCCAGGCAGCAGAAGTAGACCGCCGCCTCCACGTCCGTCGGGTAGCGGCCCAGGCCGTCCGCCCGGACCTCGGCGGGCAGGGGGCCCCGATTGGCCGCGGTGGCCAAGCGCCTCGGGCAGGCCACGGTCACGCAGCAGGGGCGGGTAGATGCCGTGGGCCAGCTCCCGCAGTTCCCCGACGGTGACCTGCACGTCTCCCCGCAGCTCCTCCAACATGGTCCCGGCCGCGGCCGGGTCCTTCTCCAGCAGTTGGCGGGCCAGGCCGACCTTGACCGCCATGGCCACCAGGTGCTGCTGGGCCCCGTCGTGGAGGTTGCGCTCGATCCGGCGACGGGACTCGTCGGACGCCGACACGATGCGGGCCCGGGACGCCACCAGGTCCTCGTTGCGCTCCTGGAGCTCCTCCAGGCTGGCCTGCAGCGCGGAGTCCAGGCGCACGTTGTGGAGTGCCAGGCCCACCTGCCGGGCCAGGTCGGACAGCACCCGGTCCTCGTCGTCGTCGAAGGACGGGTCGTCCACCGTCCGCTCCACCACGATCAGCCCCAGGAGCTGACCCAGGTGGGCCACCGGGGCCACCCGCAGCACACGGTCCGCACGGCCGTCCAGCAGCGAGGGCATCCAGACCGCCAACCACCCGTTGCCCGAGACGTGGGTGCGGGACGCCACGGCCAGCTCCTCGCCCGCCACCGAGATGGCAGCGGGCCCCGCGTCGGGCACCGAGACCTGGCGCTCCAGGTGACCGTCCACGCCGGTCCACACCTCGGCCCGGGCCAGGCCCATGGTCTTGCGCAGCGACTCCGCGAGCTGGAGGAGTAGTTCGTCCATGGGAACCGACCGCGACATCCGGGTGGCGAAGGTGCGCAGCGCCTCGTCCGGGGCCCGGCGTTCGCCGTAGATGCGCTGGTTGGCGAACTCCTCCAGGCGGCGGCGGGCCGGCAGGCTCAGCACCGCGGCCAGGGCGGCGGCCACCAGGGACAGCGCCATGACGGAACGGGCTGCTCCCGACGGAGTGCCGTCCAGGCCGATGACCACCACCAGGTACACCGCGGTGACCAGTCCCACCAGGCCGACGGTCACGATGGTGTGCACCAGGACACGGTCGACCCGGGCGATGGCTCGGTCGTGGGTGCCCGCCACCAGACCGACCGGGACCAGGACCGACGCCACCAGGGCCACCAGGGCCGGACGCGGCGGCCAGCCGGTGAGCGCCTCCAGCGCCCACGCCGCGGCGGCGACGGCGACGGCCACCACCACGCCCCAACCCGCCCACTGCAGGCGGGCCCGGACCCGGGGCGTGGCCCGGCGGCACGACACGAGGAACGCGATGACGGCCACCAGGCCCAGTCCGATGCCCTCGGCCACGAGCAACCCGGCCGGAAGCCCGGGGCGGTCCTGCACGGCCGCGACGGACACGGCCGCGGCCGCCAGGTAGCCGAGGACGACCAGTCCCCGGCTCCGGCCCCGGGCGACACCGTCGGGCAGCGCGACCGCCAGGTGGAACAGCACGGCGGGGAGCAGCGCCACGGCGACGCCACGGACCACTCCGGCGGCGCCGGACCCCTCGCTGTGGGCCGAGGCTGCCAGGGCGACCCCACCGACCAGCGACGTCACGGCGACCAACGGGCCGAGCGGGACCCCGGGGACCCGACGGCCGATGACGACCCCGCCCAGGGCCCAGGCCGTCACCACCACCGCCGTGACCACGGCGGGGGCCGTCCCGAGCCGGACGGCGCCGGCGACCCCGGACCCGACGGCCGCGACCGCCGTCACGGCACACACGGCGGTGGTCGCCGCCCACCCGTGGCCCCCCGCGCCGGGCCCGGAGCCATCGACCGCGGCCGGTGCCGCAGCGCCGGTCGGATGACCCCGTCGTTCGATCATGGTGGACACGGCTTACTCCGATCGGAGGGTCTGGGCCGGGGTGCGTCGCAGCACGCGGGTGGCAGGGAGGAGCCCGACGGCGTTGACCAACGCCAGGACGACGACCACGACGACGGCCAGGGCGGCCCACGGCACGGTCAGGCCGGCCACGATGCCGAGCGTGTCGGACAGGACCGACCATGCCCACCGCCCGGCGATGATCCCCAGCGGCAGGCCCACCACCAGTGCCACCAGCCCGATCACCGTGGCCTGCACCAGCACCGAACGTCGCACCTGGCCCCGGGTGAACCCGAGTGTCTGCAGGAGTGCGATGTCACGACGACGACGCCACACCGCTGCGGTCAGCGCGTGGACCACCGTCGCCCCCACCAACGCACACAACAGGAACGACAGGTACAGCGGCGTCCGGTCCAACTCCGACAGGGCCCGCACGAGTGACGCCCGGGGCAACTCCTTCACCACGATCTCGCCCTCGTCGTAGGCCATCTGCCGCTGCAGTTCCTCCGCCAGTCGGTCCCGGTCGGTCCCTTCCGGCAACGACAGCCACACCTGCTGGTTGTCGACCTGGTCCACCTCGGTCGGCCCGCCCGCGTCGGCCGCCGCGCCGATCCAGGCCCCGGTGCCCACCGCCGACTTGTCCGAGCCCGGATAGGACGACAGCAGCGGGAACACGGCGGTCCCCACCACCTTCAGACCTCCTCGGACCCGACGCCGTGTCGGCCTGCATCGTGTCGCCGACCGAAAGCCCGAGGCCGTCGAGGGTCCGTCGGCCCAGGACGACCTCGCCGTCACCCGGTGCCCGGCCGGAGGCGAGCTGTGCCGCAGGGAGGTCACCGGCCTGCGGCTGCACGTACTGCACGCGCTGGCCCGCCGTGCCGAACTCGCCGATGGTGACGACGCCCCAGGCGTCGACGTCGGGCGAGTCGTCGAGCGCTCCTGCAGCCACCAGTGCGTCCGGAGGTTCGCCGTCCCAGTCCAACTCGCCGTTGGCCACCGCCCCGTACTCGGCGGGCGTGGAGGTCAGGTGCTCCAGGCTGCCGGCGAAGGTCAGCGACGCGGCGATGATCATGATGCCGCTCACCGCGCCGATCAGGGTGGTGCGCACGGGGACCGACGTCCGGCCCCGACCCGGGTCCAGGGCGAACCGCACCCCGGCCACCGTCGACGGCCCGGCCCCGCTGCCGGCGACCCGTGCCACCGCCCACGACGGCCGTGCCGGTGCCGGGTCCGCCGCCACGGAGGTCGTCCGCCACGCCGGCAGGACCGCACACAGGACGGTGACCGCCACCACCGCCAGTGCCCCCACCCCCAGGTAGGCCCAGTTCAGGTCCAGCCCCGGTGTCGGCTCCGCCAGGCGGGCGTCACCGATCGGCGTCAGCGTCGACAGCGATCCGGCGATCACGACCGCCAGCGCGGCCCCGGCGGAGGCCATCACCGCGATCCGCACCAGGGCGGCTCCGAACCGCTGGCGGTGCGTGACCCCGACAGCGGCCAGCGTGGCTCCGTCCTCGCCGTCCATCTGCAACCGCCGCCACACCGCCTGGCCCACGATGAGGACGCCCAGGAGCAGCGCGACGGCCGAGAAGACCAGGAGCACCGCGGTCTGGGGCGTGATGGTGGCAGAGACCTCGTCCCGGACGGCACCGACGGTCTGGAAGACCAACTGGTCGTCCAGGGGGCGGCCGTCGGTGAGTGCCGCCCGCACGGCGGCGACGTCGGCGCCCGAGCGGAGCTTGGCCACGATCCCGAAGTAGCCGGCCGAGGCCTCGGGGTGGGCCCGGAGCAGCGCGGGGGTGACTGCCATCCACTGCGTGTACCCACCCTCGATGTTGGCCACGGAGTCCTGGGTGACGGCAATGGCCGCGACGCGGGCCGGGACCACCGTCCCCACCTCGGCCAGGTCCGTGTCCGGCCCGGCTGCGTAGAGCTCCTCCCCCCGGAGGAGCCGCAGCGGGAGCTCGTCGCCCACCGCCAGCCCCCAGCGGGCCGCCACCCGTTGGTCCAGGACGACGGCGTCGGGGTCGTCGGGGTCGGGCAACGCCCCCTCGCGCACGAGCGGGCGGCCGACGTCGTAGTAGGCGTCACCGTCCCCCGCCAGCACGATCGGCGAGTCCTCGGCGTCGAGGATCGAGTGGACGTCGGCACGGAGGGCGGACATCCCGTCCACCCTGCCCGCCGCCGCCACCTGGGGCAGCGCCGTCACCTGGTCCAGGGTCAGGGCGCTGTCCAGGCCCTGGTCCGGGTTGATGAGGACGTCCCAGCCGTCGGTGGCCTCGATCATCCGGTCGAAGGCGGTGGCGTTGCGTCGTGCGCCCGCGAACCCGGCGATCACCAGCCCCCCGGCCAGCCCCACCAGCAGGGCCAGGCCCACGTAGGACCGCCAGCCCCGCCTCAACTGCGTCCCGACCAACCACCCGGTGCCGTTCATCGCGCTCCCCCCATCACTCGGTCCTCAGCTGCTCGGCCGGACGGACGCGTGAGGCCCAGGCTCCGGGCACCAGGGCGATCAGCCAGGTGGCCGCGACGGCGACCGCGGACAGGGCGGCCAACGTCACCCACGGGCTGGACGGTGACACGATCATCCCGATGTCGCCGATGGCGGCCCGCCAGGCCACCCGCCCGACGACGATGCCCAACGGGACCCCCACCACCAGGCCCACGGCGATCAGGGTGAGCGCCTGGAACCAGACGATGGAGCGGAGCTGCGACCGGACCAGTCCCAGGGCGGACAGGACGCCGAACTCGGGAGCCCGCCTGCGTGTGGACACCACGAGCACGTGCACCAGGCCGACCGTGCCCAGAAGTGCGAAGAACCCGGCCAGGCCCACCAGCAACGGTGTCATGTCGTCCATGTTCAGGAGTCGTCCGGGCGGCGTCGGGTGGCTGTAGGCCGGGAAGTCCAGTGGGTAGGTCCTGGACAGTCGCCGTTCGACGGCAGACGGGTCCACGCCCTCGCGGTAGGCCAGCAGGACGTTGCCGCCGAGGAAGCTCCCGTCCATCGACGCCAGGTCCGTGGCACCGACCATCTGCATCGCGGCCTCGGGGGCGATCACGGCGATCCGGCCCAGGTCCGGGTAGTCGGTGATCTGGCTGCCGACCACCACGCCCACCACCTCGAACCGGCTCGCCGGCCCGTCGGGTCCTGCGAGCGACACGTGATCGCCCACCGACACGCCGGCGGACTCCAGCGCCGAGGCGCCCAGCGCCACCTCCGCGGTGCCGGAGGGCAGCCGACCTTCGATGACGGGCGGGCCCAGGGACCCCGACGCGGAGAAGAAGGTCTGGACGGGCACCGTGGCACCGTCCAGGCGCCCCTCACCGCTGAACACCCCGCCCGCGGCGGCGACGTCGGGATCCTCGGCCAGGGCCTGCACGGTCTCGAACGGTTCACTGCTCACGTCCGGCCGGGCGCTCCAGGTCCACCCGAAGTCGGCCGGAGAGACCAGGGCCCCATGGAGGCTGGCCAGGAACACCACGGCCGCGACGACGCCCGCCACGCCGGCGGTCACGCCGCCCAGGGCCGAGCGGGTGGGAACGCTGGACCGGCCCCGCCCCCGGTCCAGGGCCAGGCGCACCCCCAGGCGCGGAGCGACCGCGGAGCCGACCCCGACCACACCGGCGATGGTGCGGCCGCCTCGTTCGGGTCCGGGGGACACGACCACGACGTCACGGTGACGGGCGGCCAGGGCGGTCCACCCGGCCAGCGCCAGCACCAGCACCAACCAGCCCGGTCCCAGCACCACCGGATCGATACGCATCCCGGGGTCGGGTTCTGCGGCCCGGGCCACCGCCAGGGGGAACAGGCCCGACGATGCGGCGGCGACGACCACGGCCACCGCGGACCCCACCGTACCGGCGACGAGTGCGGGCAGGCCGGCGGCGACGACCCGCTCCGCCCGGGTCAGGCCCAGGGCCCGTCCGACGACCACGGCCCCGGTCTCGGCCGACAGTTGGCGGGACACGGCCTGGCCCACGGCGAAGGCACCGGCCACCAGGGCGATGACGGCGAACACCAGGAGGGCGATGACCACGACGGCAATGGCGGACCGCGTGGTGTCCACCCAGCCCTCCCCCACGGGGATCACCGACGACTGTGGGGAGGACGCGGCGGCGGCCCGAAGGCCGTCCAGGGCGGATGCATCGCTCACGCTGACCGAGCTCCACGAACCGCTCGACGCCACCGCGTCGCCGTAGGCCGCCCGGAAGGCCGGCGAGGCGAAGGCCAACGGCTGGGACTGCTGCGCGCTCCCCTGGAGGTCCGCCCCGACCTGGACCACGCCGACCACCTGCAGGGGGATGACGGGCCCGTCCAGCTCCACGCCTGCGTCGCCGCTGACCAGGCGCTCGAAGGCGGCTGGGCTCATGGTCGCCACCTCGAGCTCGTCACCGGCACCCAACCCGAGCAGCTCGGCGGCCGGCCCGTTCAGGACCACCTCGTCGGACCGGTCAGGAGCGGGCAGCCGCCCGTCCCGCACGAGCAGGCGGCTGATGTCGGCCCCGAAGCCGGGGTCCGCGCTGGCGGCGATGGAGAAGTTGAACGACAGGCCGTCCTCGGTGGTGGGCTGGGCCAGGTAGTGCTCCGCCGATGACACCGCCTCCACCCCGGGCACGGCCCCCAGCACCCGGGGCGCATCGGATGAGTCCAGGCCCATGACGTAGACGGCGGCGTCCTCCTGGTCGGTGGCGTCCAGGAACCGGTCGAGTGCCGTGGCACTGCGCCGCGCCCCGGCCGCGCTGGCCAGCACGACGGCGCCGACCACGGCCACCAGGAGCACGAGCAACAGGAGCGACCCCGTGCGGCGGCTGGCGTTGGCACGGGCGACCATGGCGATGGCCCGCAGGTTCATCAGGTGACGCCCGCCGCCGCGCCGCGGCCGGCCGCGTCTCCGGTCGGCGCTCCCGCACCGTCGGCGACGGCTCCGGCCGCGCCGTTGGCTCCCGAGCGGTCCCGGGTCTCCTCACGTTCGATGCGGCCGTCCTTCATGTGGACCACCCGGTCCGCACCGGCGGCCACCTCATCGGAGTGGGTGACCATCACGATGGTCTGTCCGTCGGCGTGGAGGCGGCGGAACAGCTCCAGCACCTCACGGCCGCCGTCGCTGTCCAGTGCACCGGTCGGCTCATCGGCCAGCAGCAGGGTGGGCTCGTTGGCCAGGGCCCGGGCGATGGCCAGGCGCTGGCGCTGGCCACCCGAGAGCACCGCGGGCACCTCGTTGCCCTTGTCGCCCAGACCGAGCAGGTCCAGCAGGTCACGGGCCCGGGTCTCGGCGGCCCGGCGCTTCATCTGGCCGGAGATCACCGCCGGCAGCACGACGTTCTCCAGCGCGGTCATGCCCTCCAGCAGGTTGAAGAACTGGAACACGATGCCGATGCGGCGGCGCCGCATGCGGGCCAGCCAGTCCTCGTCCTGGCCGGTGATCTCCTCCTCCGCGATGGAGATGGTCCCCTCGTCGGCCATGTCCAGGCCGGCGACCAGGTTCAACAGGGTGGACTTGCCGCACCCGGACGGGCCCATGATCCCCACGAACTCGCCCGTCGCGACGTCCAGGTCCACACCCCGCAGGGCCCGGACCGGGGCCAGCTCCGCCTCGAAGGTCCGCCTGACCCCCCGCACGGACAGCACGACGTCACTCATGTTCCCTCCCACTGGTCATCACCGGTGCCGGTGACCTTCCGTCACGATGTTCCCCGCCGACGGCTGCGCTGTCGACCGCGACCACCAGCCGGTGGCACGCCACCGGGGTGTCGCGCCCCTTGACCAGCTGCGTCGGCAACGGCTCCGTGGCCCAGCGGCCGTCGATCCCGGCCCGGGTCGCCTCGCTGATCACGGTGGTCCCCGCGGGCCGGGCCAGGTCCTGCAGGCGCTGGGACAGGTTCACGATGTCACCCACCAGGGTGTACTCCAGCCGCTCCTCGCTGCCGAGCATGGCGGCGGCGACCTCCCCGGTGGACAGGCCGATCCCCAGGCCGAACGGCGACAGCCCCTGGTCGGCCCACCGGTCGTCGAGTGCCCCCTGGCGGTGGTGCATGGCAACTGCTGCCCGCACCGCAGCCGGCGCATGGTCCTCCTGGGGGAACGGAGCACCGAACACGGCCATGACGGCGTCACCGACGTACTGCATGACCGTGCCGCCCTCATCCAGGATGGCGGCGTTCATCTCGGCCCGGTGGGCGTTCAACTGGCCGGCCAGCACCGTCGGGTCGGTGCGCTCGGCGATGGCCGAGTAGCCCCGGACGTCGGACATGAGCACGGTGACGGTGAGCCGCTCGGTGCGTCCGGCCGCGTCCCGGTCGGTGCGCAGCTTCTCGGCCAGGCCGCCCGGCAGCAGCCGGCTCAGCGTCTCGCCCTGCTCCTCACGGTCGACGATCGCCTTCTGGAGCAGCCGCAGCCGTCGCAGCGCCCCGTCCTGGCCGGCGGTCGCACCCTTGGCCAGCTTCAGGAACAGGGCCTCCACCAGGTCGTTCACCGCCTCGGGGGTGGTCTGCATGGCCGCGGCGATGGCCTTGACCGGCCGACCCTCCGCGACGTGGCGCAGGAGCTCGTCCTCGACCGCGGTGAGGTCGGCCTCGTCGCTCACCGGCGACACGAGCGCCTGCACGATCTCGGGGTCGAGCATGGACCCGCCGGTGGCGACCTCCCGGATGGCCCGGGCCAGTCGGTTGCCGTCGCCGACGCGGTCCTTGAGCAGGTAGGCGTACCCCGCCGCCCCCTCGCCCAGGAGCGAGATGGCGTACTCCGGCTCGTCGTACTGCGACAGGATCACCACGCCGGTGCCGGGGTGGCGCTTGCGCACCTCCTGCGCCGCGTTCGATCCCCTCGTGCTGGAAGTCGGGCGGCATGCGGATGTCGGTGACCACCACCTGTGGGACGGTCCGGTCCGCGCCGTCGACCAACTCGTCGTAGTCGGCCGCGACCCCGACGACGTCCAGGTCGTCCTCCAGCCCCAGCAGGGCGCGCACGCCTTCGCGGACGATCAGGTTGTCGTCCGCCAGGAACACAGTGATCCGGTCTCCGCTTCCCACGCCTCCATTCAGCCCCATCGCCCGGCATGGCGACAGGTGCCCACCACCCGGATTCCGGGGGGTGCCAGCACCACCTGCTGACACCGGCCCACCCCATGGGCCGTGGATCCGGTGCTCCGTACGGTGGAACCGGGACAGGAATCCACGGGAGGAAACGATGGAGCTGCACGCGACGACCCGACGACGCAACCGATGGGGAGCGCTGGCGCTCGGAGCGGCGGTGGTGCTGCTGGCCCCGGCCTGCGGTGACGACACCACGACCGCGGACGCCGCCGACGCCACGACCACGACCGATGCCGCACCCGCGGCAGCCGACGACACCGCCGAGTTCTGCGGGGACGCCTTCGCCGCAGAGGCCGCCATCAACGCCCTGTACGGCTCCGAGGACGGACCGGATCCCGAGGCGGTCGCGACGGCCGAGGGGGCGCTGGACAAGCTCGGGTCGTCAGCCCCCGACGCGGTCGCCTCCCCCGTCGGCACCGTGGTGGCCGAGGCGAAGGACGCCATCGACAGCATGGGCGAACCGTCTGCCGAGTTCACGACGGCCTACAACGAGATGATCGCCTGGATGACCGGGGCCTGCGGCGGCCGGACCCTCGAGGTGGGCGCCAAGGAGTACGAGTTCACCCTGCCGGCGACGGTCGAGGCCGGGCCCACGGTGGTCACCTTCACCAACTCCGGGAACGAGGTCCACGAGCTCAACGTGGTCCGGGTCAACGACGGCGTCACCGAGACGACCGAGGAGTTGCTCGCCCTGCCGGAGGACCAGATCGAGACCAAGGTCACCGGCGTCGGGCACGCCACCGCCACGCCGGACCAGCCCGGCGGCGGACTCATGACCTTCGAGCCCGGACGCTACGTGGCGGTCTGCTTCATCCCGGTCGGATCCACCCCCGAGGCCATGGCAGACATGGAGATGAGTGGCGACGAGCCACAGGGCGAGCCGCACGCCGCGCAGGGCATGGTCGCCGAGTTCACGGTCGCCTGAACACCACACCAACGAGCACAGGAGTCGAGCCATGCGCATCCAGTCGTCAGTCACGTCGGTGTCGTGGATCCCGTCCGAGGCGGTCACGGGGCCCGTGAACAGGACCATCTTCAACTCCGGCATCACGCACTACGACGCGCCGCCACCGGACGTCATCGCGGACCTGCAGGACCTCCGTGCCGCCGACGGGTTCCGGTTCGCCAACCATCTCTCCGCCTGGGTGGATGTGGAGGACGGTCGCATCGTGGCCGCCGGGCACGACGGGGGTGGCCTCATGGGGTCCACCACCGTCCGCCTCGGTGGCCGCGGTGCGGCATTCGCCGGCGTGTCGTTCCCCGACCTGCGCAACCAGCCGGCGACCGGAGGGTCATCGGCCACCTTCACCCAGACCACCGGCGGGCACACCGCGGTGCCGTTCCCCCGGCGGGTCAAGCACCCGCCCTTCGTCAAGATGGAGGCCCCGACGGTGTGGACCACGTTGTCGCTCACCCTGCACGCCGACGGGCACACGGACTTCGAGCTGTCCGGCGCCAGCGGGTTCCCCCGGCACTGGATCTACGACCAGGACCTCCGACTCACGGCCAAGGCCGGCCTGGCCGACTTCAAGGAGTGGTACCGCCACGCCTTCGGCAAGCACACGCCCTGGGGTGACCAGGACTCCCCCGCCCTCGTCACGGAGGTGGAGTCCGCGCTGGAACGGGAGCTGGCCGGCCACATCATGCAGGGCGGGACCAAGCCCTCGGTCCGCAAGCTGAAGGAGGGCGCCGTGCTCACCGAGCAGGGCTCGGCCGGCGACGAGGTGTACCTGCTGCTCGACGGCGTCCTGTCCGTGGAGGTGGACGGGGAGCCGGTGGCCGAGGTCGGCCCCGGCGCCATCCTGGGGGAGCGGGCCGCCCTCGACGACGGCGTGCGGACCTCCACCCTGCGGGCCCGGACCCGGGCCAAGGTCGCCGTGACCACTGCGGACCAGTTCGACCGGGACGCCCTGGCCGAGATCGGCCAGGGCCACCGGCGGGAACACGGGTGAGGCTGCTGTTCTGCGGGGTGCGTGGCTCCACCCCCGCCCCGGGTGCCGAGTTCATCCGCATCGGCGGCCACACGTCCTGCGTGGCGCTGAGCCACGACGACGCCGACGCACCGGTCCTGGTGCTCGACGCCGGGACCGGGCTGCGCCGGCTGTCCGACGAGCTGGGCGGTGCCCCCTTCCGGGGCACGATCCTGCTGACCCACCTGCACTGGGACCACGTCCAGGGGCTGCCGTTCTTCGCTGCGGGCGACCGGGACGACGCCCGGGTCCGTCTGGTGATGCCCGACCAGGGGAACCTCGCGGCGCAGGTCCTGGCCCGCTCGATGGGCCCGCCCCACTTCCCCATCGACCCGGGGGGGCTGCGGGGCTCGTGGACCATCGACGGCATCGGCACCGGCCGGCACCAGGTGGAGGGGTTCTCGGTCACCGCACTGGACGTGCCCCACAAGGGGGGCCGGACGTTCGGGTACCGGATCGAGGACGGGCACTCCTCCATGGCGTACCTGCCGGACCACCTGCCGGAGCCGTCGGACCCGGCCGTGCGCGGCCTGGTGGCCGGCGTCGACGTCCTGGTCCACGACGCCCAGTTCCTGGCGCCGGAGGAGGAGGCGGCCGTGGCGTACGGCCACGCCACCGTGGACCAGGCGGTGGCCCTGGCCGGGTCGGCCGGCGTCGGGCGCCTGGTCCTGTTCCACCACGCCCCGGGCCGGGGCGACGACCAGGTGGAGGCCATCGCCGCCGGCCTCGCCGGCGGTCCCGTCCCGGTGGTGGCCGCCCACGAGGGGCTCCGGATCTCCCTGTGCCCGACCTCGGCCCGTTCCGGGGCGCGGACGACCTGACGGACCCGGACGGGATCGCTACTGTCGGCCGGTGCCTGCGCCGACCGACCTCCCCGCCCCGGTGCAGTCCGCCCTGGTGCTCGGCGCCGGGAGCGAGATCGCCACGGCCATCGTGGCCGAGCTCACCCGGGTGGGCCTGCAGCGTGCGGTCCTGGCCGCCCGGGACCCCGACGCGGCCCACGCCGCCGTGTCGGCCGCGGCACCCGGGCTGGGGCTCACCGCGGAACGGTGGGATGCCCTGGAGGTCACGACGCACGCCGCCCTGGTCGAGCGGGCCGCCACCGCGCTGGACGGCATCGACCTGATCCTGTGCGGTGTGGGCATGCTCGGCCACCACGCGGGGCTGTCCATGGCCCCGGCGGACGTGGACCTCATGGTGCGCACCAACTTCGCCGGGCCCGCCGCCGCCCTGGCGGCCGCGGCACCGGTGCTGGCCGCCCAGGGCCGCGGGACGCTGATGGTGCTGTCCTCCGTGGCCGGACTGCGGGCGCGGCGCTCCAACTACGTGTACGGGTCGTCCAAGGCCGGCCTCGACGTGTTCGCCCAGGGCCTGGACGACGCCCTGGCCGGCACCGGCGTGCGGTGCATCGTGGTACGCCCCGGGTTCGTCCGCTCCAAGATGACCACCGGGCTGGACCCGGCGCCGTTCAACACCGACCCGGCCACCGTGGCCCGCCACGCCGTGGCGGCGCTGGCCAACCCCCGTCGCCACACCGTGTCGGTCCCCCCGCTCCTGGGGCCGATGTTCGGCGTCCTGCGCAACGCCCCGCGCCCGGTCTGGCGCCGCATCGCCGGCGACCGCTGAGGGCCCTGGTTGCCCACGCACCGAACCCGGCACATGTCGTGACCGGCCGGGGTACTGTCCCGGTGCACGACAGTCGACAGGAGCGCACATGAGCATCGGACCGGTGGAGTACGTGATCATCGGGTTCCCGGGGAACAGGTTCAACGGGGACATGGTCCCGGCCCTGCAGAAGCTGGTCGAGGCCGGGACCATCCGGATCATCGACATGCTGTTCATCACCAAGGACGCAGAGGGCAACGTCGAGGGCTTCGAGTACGAGGACCATCCCGACCTGGCCGACTACGGCGACCTCACCGAGGAGCTCGACGGGCTGCTCAACGACGAGGACATCGAGATGGCGGCCGAGGTCCTGGAGCCCAACAGCTCCGCGGCGTTCCTGGTGTGGGAGGACTGCTGGGCCAAGGAGTTCGCGGAGGCGGCCCGCGCCTCGGACGGCGTGATCCTGGCCGGCGAGCGAATCCCCCACCAGATCGTCGAAGAGGCCTTCGCCGCCCTCGGCCGAAGCGCCGACTGAGCCAACCCGTACCGAGCACACGATTCCGTAGGAGGAACAAGCACCATGAGACGAGGACGACGCATGGGCCGGCCCGGATTGGTCGGCACGATGGCCCGCACCGCAGTGGTCGCCGGCACCGCCACCGCCGTTGCCGGCGGGGTGTCACGCCGCCAGCAGGGCAAGGCCCAGGCAGCCGCGGCCGGACCAGCAGGCCGACATGGCCCAGCAGCAGCAGATCGACCAGATGCAGGCGCAGCTGGACCAGAATGCAGCGGCCCAACAGGCGGCCGCCGCTCCCGCTCCGGCTCCGCGGCGGGGGGCATGTCCGAGGATGCCATCAGCCAGCTCAAGGAGCTCGCTGCGCTCAAGGAGCAGGGCATCCTCACCGAGGAGGAGTTCGCGGCCCAGAAGGCCAAGATCCTCGGCTGATGAGCACAGCATCGTGAGCGGCTCGGACGCCGTCCGGTCGCACCGGTCGTGGCGGTCCATCGCCAGCTTCCGGTCGGCGTGGTCGGCGTTCTCCGCGCTCAGCGTGGCGTCCGCCCTGTCGTTCCTGTCGATCGGCTCGGCCGGCTCGATCCTGTCGATCGGGTCCTCCGGCTCGATCCTGTCGATCGGGTCCTCGGGCTCGATCCTGTCGATCGGCGCCAGCGGGGGCTTCTGCCAGGTCGGCTCCGGGCGCACCGACCGCCGGTGCTGACGCCCTGCTGATCCGGCCGGGCGTGTCCGGTCGGTTCAGCCGGTGAAGGCGAGCCGGGCCGGCGTGGCCGCGATCGTGGTCGTCGTGGTGGTCGTGGTGGCAGCCGCCACCTGGGCCGCCACCACGGCACCGGCGGTGGCGGGGTTGGCCGGGCCGTAGATGTCGTTGGCCCACGTGACGCCGACCTCGTTCACCATGGGCGCCCCGGCCGTTGCCGCGGCCGAGACGGTCCCGGTGGCGGTGAAGGTCGCGCTGCCCACGGGCATGGACGCTGCGGTGCAGGTGACCGTGGAGCACGTCCAGGAGCCCACGCCGGAGGTGAACACCAGGGTCAGGTTCTGGACCAGGGCCGGCGCCACGTCACCGACCACCACGTCGGTGGCGGTGGTCGGGGTGCCGTTGGGCGCCCCGGAGTTGGTCACCGTCACCGTCCAGGACACCGGGCTGCCGACGGCGGCGGTGGTCTGGTCGGCGGACTTGGTGACGCTGAGGACCGTGTCGCCGGAGCCCACGACCACGATGGGGTCCGTCTGGGTGGCCGACCCGGCGGTCGGGCCGGTCCAGGCCAGGTCGGCCCGGTTGGAGCCGTCCCCACCGGTGGTGGTGGTCGCCGCGGAGCCGGCGAAGGTGAAGCTGGCCGACTCACCCGGGTTGAGCGACCCAGCGCTGCAGATCAGCCCGCCACAGGAGAACCCACTGCCGCCCCCGGTGTGCGACAGCGTCCCGCCGGTCTGGATGTAGGTGCCGTCGGGGACGTCGGTGAGGGAGATCCCGGTGATGGTCGGACCGGCTGCGGCGGGGTAGCTGACGACCATGGTGCAGGCCACGGACTGGGCCGAGTCCACCGTGGCGGGGCACGACGTGGCCAGGTCCAGGGCGGTGTCCAGGTCCACGGTGAGGGCCGCGGTCGCCAGCTGCTGGAACACGTAGGGCAGCACGCCCCGGCCGAACTCGGCGGTGAGGTCCACCGTCCCCGACACCACGCCCGGGTTGGTCACGTAGGTGAAGCGGAACCGCTGGTGGTACCCGGCGTGCAGGACCTGCTTGAGGCAGTGGTCACGGAAGATCACCAGGTGGTTCCACAGCGGCGACAGGCAGTCGACCTGGGTCAGGGTGGCGTTGGAGGGTGCGGTCTGCTCGGCGACGATGCAGTCGAACACCAGCGGCACGCAGATCCGGTTGGAGTCGAGCGTGGCCTCGGCCACGATCGTCCAGTTGCTGGTCGACGCGTTGTACGTCCGGGACACCAGGTCCAGGTCCAGGCTGGCCCGCCGGTTGTCCACGGCGGCGGCACCGGCCTGTTGGGCCGAGGCGGTGTCCGTGGTGGCGCTGCCCACCAGGGGCACCAGGCCGATCAGGAGCGTGGCGGCGACGACGGACAGGACCCGTCGCAGCGTGGTGCGGGCCGTCGGCCCGGCGTCGGAGATGGAACCCATGGACTGTCTATCGGCGGTTCCGGGGACCGCCTGAGCCTTGCGGCCCGGCCCGTGCCCTCCCGCAGGGGGTCAGCCTGCGGGTCGGTCGGACGGGGGCTGCAGGTCCAGGGCCGCGCTGTTCATGCAGTAGCGCATGCCGGTGGGCCGGGGTCCGTCCGGGAAGACGTGGCCCAGGTGGGCGTCGCACGTGCCGCAGCGGATCTCCACCCGGCGCATGCCGTGGGTGGTGTCCTCGATCTCGGTGACGGCGCCCGGCGCCACCGGTTCCCAGAAGCTGGGCCAGCCGGAGCCGGACTCGAACTTGGTGTCGCTGGTGAACAACGGGCTCGCGCAGACCACGCAGTGGTACACGCCGTCGTCGTGGCAGTCCCAGTAGCGGCCGGTGAAGGGCGGCTCCGTGCCGGCCTCCTGGGTGATGTGCCACTGGTTGGCGTCGAGCCGCTGGCGCAGGCCGTCCAGGTCCGGGGGTGTGCCCTCCACGGTCATCGGCTCGCCACCGGAGGGTCCCAGTGCTGCACCGGCGCACCGGGCGGAGGCGGCGGTGGGCCGGCCGCGGGCACGGGGGGCGGGGCGCCCTTGGACGTGGCCGCCATCCGTCCCAGCACCACGGCGCGCTGGATCTCCGCCGGGCCCACGAGTCCGACCAGGTGGTCCCGGGACATGACCAGGGCCAGGCCCTCCGCCTCCGGGCGCAGCCGCTCCATGAGGTCGGTGACCTTCTCGTCCAGGGTGGCGGTGGGCAGGAAGGCGGCCGGGATCATGATCTGGGCCACCTCCGTGGTCACCCACTGCTCGGCCGGCACGCGCTTGATCTGGTTCATGGTCACGACGCCGGCGACATGACCGCCGAAGTCCAGCACCGGGACCGCGGTCTGGGTGGTCCACCGCAGGGGGCCGTTCACGGTGTCCGACACGCTGGTCCAGGACCGCACCACCTGTGGGTCGCGGACCATGACGGCGGACACCGGGAGGTCCCCCAGTGCCCGCTCGCCCACGTAGTGGGCCTCCTCCATGCGGGCCGCACCCAGCAGGAACCAGCCGATGAAGGCGGTCCACAGTCCGCCGAAGCTCCCGAGGAAGAAGATCTCGGCGAAGCCGGCCGCGATCAGCAGGAGGCTCACCACCTTGCCGGCCCGGGCTGCGGAGACCTTGGCCTTGAGCCGGTCACCGCGGATCTTCCACAGCGCGGCGGCCAGGATGCGGCCGCCGTCGAGCGGCGCGCCGGGGATGAGGTTGAACACGGCCAGGAGGCCGTTGATCACCCCGAGCCACCACAGCAGCACGACGTACAGCCCCGGGGCGCCGACCGCGTCCAGGCCGTAGGCGGAGCCCAGGAAGACCGCCGCCAGCAGGAAGCTCATGCCGGGCCCGGCCGCGGCGATGCGGAACTCGGCGCCGGCGTTGGTGGCCTCGTTCTTGAACTGGGCCACCCCGCCGAAGAGCCACAGGGTGATGCCCTCCACCTCGATGCCGTTGCGCTGGGCGACCACCGAGTGGGACAACTCGTGGGCCAGCAGGCTGCCCAGGAACAGCAGCGCACCGATCAGGGCCACGGACCAGTAGGCGCCGGAGGAGAGGCCCGGCTCCCCCATGGGCAGGATGGTGGCGGCCAGGCTCCAGGTGAGCAGGCCACCGATGAGCAGGACGCCGAGATCCGCCGACACCTCGATGCCGAAGATCCGTCCGAGTCGAATGCCGCCTTGACGCATGGTCACACCTTCTTCCTCCGGTGGGGCGACGGGTCGCCCGGGTGAGTTCACCGAAGGTCTTCCTCGCCCCGAAGGACCCACGCCGCCGGGCCGGAGCCGTGATGACGACAGCGTGACTGGGAGGTACTCCCCTTCACGGCCAACCATACCCCCCACGGTGTGTCGGGTGGCCGGGCGGTTCGATACCGGGCGCTGCGCTGAGCGGTGCCTCAGTCCGGACCGGGCGGATCCGGGCCGGCCGGAACCCCCGTGACCACCCCGAGAACGCAACTGACCCCCGGCCGCAGAGTAGGAGGGAAGGGAAGAACCCTACGGCCGGGGGTCGTTGCTCCTGCATTTCTAGTCGATCCTTCGAACCCCGCGCGGTTCACATCGCGGTGATTCCCATCACACCCCCGGTGCCTTCACCAGGAACAGCGTGGTCCGGGCCCCGTCGCGCACGGTGCGCTCCGGATCCAGGCGGTAGCCGGCCGGGTGCTCCCAGTCGGCCAGCGAGCGGGCATCGGTGCCGGGGTGGGTCAGGAGGTGGCGCACCAGGGCGCCCTTCAGGAACTTGTTCCAGTGCGCCACTGCCACCAAAGAGCCGTTGCGACCGGGCTCCAGGAAGGTGACCGAGAGCTGCTCCGTCCCGACCGGAGGGCGCCACGCCGCGTCGTGCTCCTGGGGCAGCAGGTTCCAGATGCGGCGCCGGCCGGCCGCCTCGACCAGTCGCGCGGTCAGGGCGTCGCGCCAGAAGGAGGACAGCTTCCCGGTGCCGGGCAGCGCCGCACCCATCTTCAGCTTGTAGTCGGGGATCCGGTCCGACGGCGCCACCAGGCCCCACAGACCCGACAGGATCACCACCGAGCCGTCCAGCCGACGGCGGGCCGCGACGGGCAGCGTCGGCGATGTCGAGCGCGTCGTAGAGCACACCGGTGTAGCGCTCGATGGCAGGCCGGGTCGGGGCCGTCGTCACCTCCCGGTCCGCAGCCGTCGCCGCGGCGAGCGCCTCGCCCTTCACCCCGAGCAGTGCCCGCCGGGCCGGCTCGGCGCTCCGCATGGCCCGACGCAGGCCGGCGATCACCGCCACCCGCCGGTCGTCGAGGTCGAACGCCATGGACCCCGGCTGCCACGGCGGGCCGTCGCCACCGGGGGCCTTGCCCTCGGACGGCGGCAACAGGATGAGCGGGGAACGCGACGCCATGGCGGTCATGCTCGCACGGGCCGGCCCCGACGCCGGAACCCGCTCCCGGCGACGTCAGCGAACGGGCCGGGCCTCCATCGAGTCGGCCGACACCAAGATCCCGGAGCGCTGCGAGCGCGACCAGCACCACGCCACCCACGCCGACCGCCAGCGCCAGCGCCAGCGCCAGGAGCCCGACCTGGAACATGGGTTGGTCCGAGCCGGGCAGCCGCCTCTGTGGCCCGACCACCTGGAACTCGTTTCCCATGTGCCCCCGGCAGGACTCGAACCTGCGGCCGGTGGATTAGAAGTCCACTGCTCTGTCCAGCTGAGCTACGGGGGCGGCGACGGCACCGTATATGATCCTCCCCCTTGCCTTGGTGGCCGTAGCTCAGCCCGGTTAGAGCGCCAGGTTGTGGCCCTGGAGGTCGGGGGTTCAAGTCCCCTCGGTCACCCACCGCGGCAGGCGGCGAAGGCGGTCCCTGACCGCTGCCGTCGGGTCGCTACAATTCAGTACTCCGTCGGGCCGGGCCCGGCGGAGCATGCGCCTCTAGCTCAATTGGCAGAGCATCGGACTCTTAATCCGCAGGTTCTGGGTTCAAGTCCCAGGGGGCGTACAACGGAGAGGCCGGATCCCTTGCAGCGCAGGGGATCCGGCCTCTCGTGCATCACATGGGGATGGGCCCGGGGGCGCAGAGCCACACGTCCGAAGGCGCTGCGTCGTCGTCGGCCAGGGCGGTCTGGTCCAGTTGGTGGATGACGTTGCGACCGACCGCGGCCTGGCACGTCCCGTTGGCGCCGGAGCAGTCGGCGGCACGCACGACGGTCTGGACCAAGTTGGGGTCGGAACCGCCGCTGCAGGTGCCGTCGGAGCTGAACGTGTACCGGGCGTTGCCGGCCGCGTCGGGGCGGCGGCGGATCGACACAGCCGGCCAGGCCGACCCCCGCCGCGCATGTCGCCCGGCGGGCAGGCCCACCGTCGAATCGAGCCGGACGACCCCCGCCTCCCCAAGCCCTGCCAACACGGACCGCAGATCCGTGCCATGGCGGCTCCGCCGCCCGGACAACCTCAAGATTTCCTCAAGACGACCGATCTGGAACCCAGGCCCCGAGGGATGGAGGATCCGGTGAAGGGAGTCCTGTTCAACGTCGTCGAGGACGTGGTCGACGAGACCCTCCCGGCCGATTCCTGGGACCGGGCACTGGAGGACGGGCACCTCCACGGTGCCTACACCTCGATGGGCAGCTACCCCGACGGGGAGCTCACCACGATCGTCGCGTCGCTGGCGGACCAGGCCGGCCTGGACCCGGCGGACGTGCTGCGTCACGCCGGCCGGCACGGATTCGCCCACCTGGTTCAGCGCCAACCGGACCTGGTGGACGGATTCGACGACCTGGGCGCCCTGCTGCACGGCCTGGACGACGTCATCCACCCCGAAGTGCTCAAGCTCTATCCGGAGGCCAACCCGCCCCGGTTCGAGGTCAGGGACCTCGGCCCCGGCTCGTGGCAGCTCGTCTACCGCTCGGACCGCCGGCTGTGCCACCTGGCCGAGGGCCTCATCGAGGGCGCCGGCGTGCACTTCGGCGTCGCCACCACCATCACCCAGGCCGAGTGCACCCTCGACGGCGCGGCGCGCTGCGTCCTGCTCGTCGAGTCCTACCCGGAGCCACCTCCGGCACCATGACCTCGCCCCCACCGCCCGAGCCCGACGGCATGGTCGCAGGCGACGTCGACGCCCGCCTGGTCCGCCTGGACCGGCGCTGGCGGCGCGAGCGCGACGCCCGCCTGGAATCCGAGCGGATCGCGGAGATGGGCCTGCGCCGCCTCTGGGACGCCAAGAACGAACTGGACGGGCGGGTGGAGGAACGGACCGTCGAGTTGCGGGTGGCCCGCGCCGCGGCCGAGGCCGCCGCAGCGGCCAAGACCGAGTTCCTGTCCAACCTGAGCCATGAGGTCCGCACGCCGCTGCAGACCATCGTGGCCGCGCTCGAACTGGCCCAGCCGGCCCGGCCGTCGGACCGGGTCCGACTGGACGAGGCCCAGGGAGCGGCCAACGGGCTGTGCCAGCTGTTCTCCAACCTCCTGGAGCTGGCCCAGTGCGACGTGGGCAGCATCGACGTGGTGGCCTCGCCGACGGACCTGGACCAGGTGGCCGACGAGCTGGCCGACCGGTGGCGGGACCGGCTCACCGCACGCGGGCTCCTGCTCGTGCCCCAGTCCGGGGGACGGGCGGTGGTCGACCGCGTGCGGCTGGTCCAGATCGGCGACGCCCTGCTGGACAACGCCGTGAAGTTCGCCCGACCCGGCACCGTTCGCCTGGACGTGGTCCGTGCCGGCGACCGGGTGCAGCTCACCGTGGCCGATGACGGCCCGGGCGTGGACCCCGGCGCGCTGGAGCGGATCTTCGAGCCGTTCGTGCAGCTGGAGGGGGGCAACGACCGCGCCGTCGGGGGCGCCGGCATCGGCCTGGCCCTCGTGCAGGGGCTGGCCCTCCACCTGGGTGGCACCGCCACCGCGTCCCCGTCGGAGACCGGCGGCCTGGCCGTCACCATCGGGATCCCGGCCGACCACGTCCCCGACGACGACACCCCACGCAGTCCCACCAGCATCCCAGGGAGCCACCCATGACCCACGTCCTGATCGTCGAGGACGCACCGGAGGCGGCCGAACTGGCCACCGCGTTCCTCCGCGGTGCCGGTTACGACACCAGCACCGCCACCACGGGCGAGGCCGCGCTGGACCTGGCCCGGGCCCACCGCCCGGATGTGATCCTGTTGGACCTCGGCCTCCCCGACACCGACGGCACGGACCTGTGCCGTTCCCTCCGGGAGTTCTCCGACGCCCACATCGTCATGCTCACCTCCCGCTCCGACGAGATCGACAAGGTCCTGGGCCTCAAGCTGGGAGCCGACGACTACGTCACCAAGCCCTACTCGCCCCGCGAGCTGCTGGCCCGCCTGGAGGCGGCCCTGCGCCGGGCCCGCGCCACCGAGGTCCCGGTGTCCGCCGACCGGCGCATCGGCGACCTCGTGGTCCAGCCCGAGGCCCACCAGGTCCTGCTGGAGGGCGAGGAGGTGCCCCTGACCAAGATCGAGTTCGCCATCCTGGACGCCCTCAGCGAACGGCCGGACCGGGTCCTGTCCCGCGCCGCCCTGCGCGAGCGGGTGTGGGGCGCCGACTGGTACAGCGGCGACCACGTGGTGGACGTCCACATGGCCAACCTCCGCAAGAAGCTCGACCGCAACGGCCGCAGCCACATCAAGACCATCCGCGGTGTCGGATACCGGATGGCGGACGTGGACACCGAGTCGTGAGCCGACGGCCATGACCCCGGAGCTCCCGACACGGCTCCTCGACGGTGCCCGGCTGTTCGACCTCGCCCCAGTGGCCCTGTCCGTCCTGGACCTGGACGGCCGCCAGGTCACGGCCAACCTGGCCTACCGCCGGCTGTTCGCCCTGGGCGACGGACCGCTGGAGGAGGTCGACGCGCTCGCCATCACCCATCCCGACGAACGGGACCGGACCGCCTCCTACCTCCGCGAGCTGGCTGCGGGCGACCGGGAGGAGGTGCGACTGCAGAAGCGCTACGTGCGGCGTGACGGCTCGGAGTTCACCGGCGAGCTCATCGCCACCCGCCTGCTGGACGAGGACGGCCGTGCGGTCGCGCTGCTGGGGATCGTCCAGGACGTCAGCGAGCAGGCGGCCCAGGCGATCGAGCTGGATCGGGCCCACCGGCGGCTCGAGGCGCTGCTGGCCAACATCAGCGACACCGTCACCCTGGTCGACGAGGACGGGGGCGTCCTGTACTCGACCGGCCTGCACGTGGAGATCCTGGGGTACCCACCGGCGTTCTGGGAGGACCGCTCCATCTTCGACCTGGCCGAGGGCACCGAGATCGACCGTCTCCTGGGGGTCCGCCAACAGGTCCTGGACGAGCCGGGCCGCGAGGTCAGCACCGACATCCGGGTCCGGCATGCCGACGGGTCCTGGCAGGACATCGAGCTGACCGCGGTCAACCTGCTGCAGGACCCGCTGGTGGGCGGCATCGTCATCACCTCCCGCAACATCACGCCCCGGAAGCGGATCGAGTCCGAGCTGGCCCGCCGCCGCGACGAGGCCCTGGAGCAGTCCCGCCTGCGCTCCGAGTTCGTGGCACGGGTCAGCCACGAGCTCCGCAACCAGTTGCACGCCCTGCAGGGCCTGACCGAGCTGCTGAGCGACAGCGACGTGCCGCGCTCGGCACGCGAGCTCGCCGTCTCGGCCCACCGCCAGTCCGAACAGCTCAAGAGCGTGGTGGACGAGCTGCTGGAGTACTCCCGCATCGAGGCGGGCCGCCAGGAGGCCAACCCGGCGCCCAGCTGGGCCCGCCAGATCATGGCCGACGCCACCGCGATCGGGGCCAAGCTGGCCCGACGCGGCGTGGAGGTGCTGGGCGTGGCGTCCGAGGACGTCCCCGACGTGGTGGTCCTGGACGCGGGACGGGTGCGCCAGGTCCTGGCCAACCTGGTCAGCAACGCGGCCAAGTTCACCAACGAGGGACAGATCTCCCTGGAGGTGGACCGTTGCGACCTGGACGGTCGGCCCGGACTGCGCTGGACGGTCCGGGACACCGGTGTGGGCATCTCCCCGACCGACCTGGAGCGGATCTTCCAGCCCTTCGACCAGGGCTCGTCGGGCGAGGCGGCGGGCGGCACCGGGCTGGGGCTGTCCATCACCGAGCGCCTGGTGGACCTGCTGGGCGGGCGCATCCAGGTGGAGTCGCGGACCGGGGCCGGCTCCGTGTTCGTGGTGGAGGTGCCCTTCGAGGAGACCGACGACGAACCGGCGTCGGACCGACCCGTCACCAGTCCGGTCCGCCGTGGCGCGCACGTGCTGGTGGTGGAGGACAACCCGGTCAACCAGATGCTGGTGGCGGAGCAGCTCTCCCGCCTGGGGGCCCGGGCCACCGTGGTCGACGACGGACTGGACGCACTGGACTTCGTGGCCGCGGGCGAGGCGGTCGACTGCATCCTCATGGACTGGCAGATGCCCGGGCTGGACGGGGTGGAGACCACCCGACGGATCCGCTCGGCCGAGGCCCCCGACGCCCACGTGCCCATCCTGGGCATGACCGCCAGCGCGCAGCCCTCCGACCGGCGGACCTGCCTGGAGGCCGGCATGGACGACCTGCTGGTCAAGCCCGTCGGGCTCCGCGACCTGGGCTCGGCCCTGGCCCGCTGGATCGGGCCGGAACCCGCCCCCGCCGAGGAGCGAACCTGCGGTCCTGCCGCGGACGTGGCCGCGCTCGACCGCCTGGCCGAGGACCTGGGATCGGTCGGCCCGGTGCGCTCCATCGTCGGCACCTACCTGACGGAGCTGGGGCGCCGACGCGAGCTCATCCAGGGAGCCGTCACCGACGGCGACGCCGACCTGCTGCAGCGCACCGCCCACACGCTGCGCTCCACCAGCCGGACGCTCGGCGCCGTGGAACTGGACGAGATCAGCTCCCTGCTGGAGCACGGGGCGTTCCCCCCGCCCGACTCGCTCATGGGCGACTTCGAGCGCTCGGCCGACGGCACCCGGCGGGCCCTGCAGGACTGGCTCGACACGCACCCGGCCACGACGGGCTGATCACCGGTCCGGGCGCCGGGGCTCAGGCCGCGCCCCGGATGGCCCGCCCGTTGAGCGGGTTGGCCGACAGCACCTCGTTCAGGCGGGGCAGCGTGGTGCGCGACAGGGCACGGGCGCCACGCACCGCCGCCAGCTCGGCCTGGTTCAGGTCGGCCAGCCCCAGCCGGCGACGAAGCCGGGCCGGGAGGAGCTCCACGGTCACCCAGTTCAACGGGACGAACGTGGGGTCCGGGACCCAGCGGAGCCCGGGCCGCATCAGCGACCGGGTGATGTCCAACGATTCCGCCGAGGGGTCCAGCGTGGCGAACCGGTCCGCCACATAGGCGCGGAAGGCGGCAAGGTCCTGGGGCACCAGCTCGTCCGGGATGCCGAAGGAGCGGGCCAGGTGCTTGGACTCCTGGAAGTAGCGCTCGCGGTCCTCCTCCCGGAGGCGACCGACGTAGCGGCGCTCCACCGCCAGGACGGTGTCCACCAGGGTGGCCAGGACCCAGTACTGCAGGGCCGGATCCGATGCCGAGTAGGGCGTGCCGTCCGCCGTGGTGCCCTGCACCCTGTCGTGGATGCGCTCGAGTCCGGCCAGCACCTGTTGCCGGCGGGCGGGTGAACCGAACCCGATGGCCAACATGGCGTCCAGCGTCCGCTCCAGCCGTCCCAGGGGATCGGTCCGGTAGCTGCTGTAGGCGGCCACACCCGCGGCGACCTGCGGGTCGCACACCTGCAGGATGGCGGCGCGGGCGCCGCCCAGCAGCACGAACCAGCGGCTGTTGAGCCGCCACGACCAGGTGTCGTCGCTCCACATCGCCCCCGGTGCGGGTCGGCTCATGGGTTCCCTCCGTGGCTCCATCGCTGCGCCCCCGACGCAGACGGCGTGACGCTACTTCAGGGCTTCACCAGCGTCGTGACCGTGTCCCGCCCGAACCGGAACAGGCACTCGACCTCTCGGTCGCCGTCCTGCCACGACGACTCGGACGGGGCGACGTGCACCACCAGGACGCCGTCGGGCAGGGCCGCGGGACCGGCCCCGGTCGCCCCCTCCACGGCCAGGCCGCAGAGTCGTTCGGCATTGAGGTCGACCAGGTCCTGGCCCGGCCATCCCGTGTCCGGTGGGTCCAGGTCCTGGCGGGCGAACACCTCGTAGCGGTGGGGTTCCGAGCACGGGACCAGGTCCGGCGCATCGCCCCGCCGGCCCTCCACCGGGGCGCCGGTCGGGAGGCACTGGCCCACCTCCAACTCGTCGTAGGGCGACAGCGCCCCACACGACGCGGCGGCGACCAGTGCAGCCACGACCACCAGGCCCGCGGTCCCGGACGGCCTCATGCCGGGACGAACCTGACCTCGAACAGCGTGGGCCACAGCTTGCCGGTCACCAGGAACCGGTCCGTCCCCGGCAGGTGGGCGATGCCGTTGAGCACGTCGTCGTCCCCAGGGGCCGACGACGTGGCCGCAGCGTCGGCCGCGAGCGCCGAGGCATCGACCACGCCGTCCACCCGCCGGCACGCGGGGTCGATCCGGAGGATCTCGTCGGTCTGCCACCGGTTGGCCCACAGGTGCGTCCCGTCCCACTCCAACTCGTTGAGCTGGTCCGTCGGGCCACCGTCGCGCTGCACCCGCCAGCGGTCGGTCTCGCCGAAGTCGGCGGGGTCCCGCTGCACCAGTTCGTCCGAGCCGTCGCTCATGACCAACGTGCCGTCGTCGAGTGTGGTGAGCCCCCACCCCTCGCCCGTGTACGCGAACTCCCCCACCTGGGCGAAGGACACACGGTCCCACACCAGGGCCCTGCCGTCCTTCCAGGTCAACTGCACCAGGTGCCCGTCGTCGCCCTGGGCCAGCCCCTCCGCGAACAGCTCCGGGGCCAGCTCCACCCGGCGCAGTTCCTGGCCGGTGTCGGGATCCAGGGCCCGCAGGGAGGAGGACCCCTCCAGCCCGGTGCTCTCGTACAGGACACCGTCCAGCACGACCAGCCCCTGGGTGAACGCCTCGGGGTCGTGCGGGAGCTCCCGGACGACCTCCGGCACCAGCGCCTCCGGAGGCCCCGATGGGCACGCCCCGCCGGACGACGTCGCCGGCCCGGGCGCGGTCGTGCCGGAACCAAGGTCGCGGTCGTCGTCGGTGCCGCAGCCCACTCCGGCCAGGACCAGTGCGAGGGCCACGGCCGCAACCAGGACCGGCCGTGGGGTGCCGCACCCGGACACCGGGCTGCGCCGGCACGGTCGCCTCACACGCGCTCCAGGGTGGTCACGGCCTCCACGTGGTGGGTGTGGGGGAACAGGTCGACCAGCTCCACGCCCAGCGGTCGGTAGCCGGAGGAGGCGAAGAGCCCGACGTCGCGGGCCAACGAGGCCGGGTCGCAACTGACCAGGGCGACCCGGCGGGCGCCGGTGGCCACCGCGGCCCGCACCCCGTCCTTGCCCAGCCCCGACCGGGCCGGGTCCGCCACCACCACGTCGGCGGCGGACGGCCGCCAGCGCTCCACCGCGACCCGGACGATGGTGGCGTCGAGGTGCTGGGTGTTGATGCGGGCATCCGCGGCCGACGACGGAGAGCGTTCCACCACGACCGAGGAGCGGGCCCCCAGGCCCACCGCGAACAGCCCCACGCCTCCGTACAGGTCGGCCAACCGGTCCCGGTCCGCATCGATGGGCCCGAGGGCGCGCGAGACGGCCTCCAACAGGGCCTCGGCCCCGTCCGGACGGGCCTGGAAGAAGGACTCGGCCGAGATCCGGAAGTGGTGCCCGGCCACGTCCTCGTGGATCCACGCCCGCCGGCCGGCCCGCAGCTCGTCGGCGCCGACGACCCGGACGCCGTCCGGAACCACGACGTCATCTCCCACGGTGGGCGTGACCACCACCAACCGCTCACCGGTGCGGGCCCCGGCCCGGACCACGATCTCCGAGGCGCCGGGGAACCGCCCGTGCACCAGCACGTCCGCCACCAGCGGGTGGGCGACCAGGCAGTCCTCCACGACCGCCACCTCGGACGAGCGCCGGCGGTGGAACCCGGCGCGGTCACCGCTCACGGCGCAGCGCAGGGTGGTGCGGTAGCGCTGGTCGTCCAGGGCGATGCCCGGGTCCACCGGCAGGTCGGGGAGCTTGGCCAGGCGGGCCAGCGCGTCGCGGACGACGGCCACCTTCAGGTCCCGCTGCGCGTCCGGGGTCACGTGCTGCATGTCGCAGCCGCCGCAGCCCCGGGCCACCTCCGGACAGGGCGGAACGACCCGGCGTGGCGACGCCACCAGCACACGTGTGGCCTCGGCCCGCGCCATGCGGGGCTTCTCCTCGGTGAGGCGGACCTCGACCCGCTCGCCGGGCAGGCCCCCCTCCACCAGCACCACCCGGCCCGACGGGTCATGGGCCAGGCCCAGGCCACCGGCCACCATGCGCTCCACCTCGACCACATCGGCCGGGGCACCGTCGGGCGCACCGGTGGTCGTCGATGACGGGGTCGGATCCATTCCCCCACCGTACGGCCCGGTAGGGTCACCGGCGCCAACGCCCCGCCCGGAAGGTGACCCCCGAGATGTCCTCGCCCGACCTGCAGATCGTCCCCTCGGTGCTCCCGGCCGACTTCTCCCGGCTCGGCGAGGAGTGCCGGGCGCTGGAGGAGGCCGGGGTGGACCGCATCCAGTGGGATGTGATGGACGGCGTGTTCGTCCCCAACCTGACGCTCGGGCCCGACATCATCCACGCCTGCCGTCGCCACGTGGATGTCCCGTTCGAGGCCCACCTGATGGTGGTGGACCCCGACGAGCTGATCCCCCGCTACATCGAGGCCGGCTGCGAGGTCATCATCGTCCACGAGGAGGCCTGCACCCACCTGCACCGCACGCTCGGGCGCATCCGCGACCTGGGGGCCAGCCCCGCGGTGGCCCTGAACCCGGCCACGCCCGCGGTCAACCTGGCCCACGTGCTGGACCTGCTGGACCAGATCCTGGTCATGACGGTCAACCCCGGGTTCGGTGGCCAGGCCTACATCGCCACGATGGAACCCAAGGTGGCCGAGGTGGCGGCCATGGTCGCGGTGTCGGGCCGGGACATCGACATCGAGGTCGACGGCGGCATCTCGGCCGAGACCGTCGCCGGGGCCGCCGGGGCCGGGGCCAACGTGCTGGTGGCCGGCAGCGCGCTCTTCCGTGACCCGCAGGGCCTGGCCCACGCCGTCACGGACCTGCGGGACCGGGCCGAGGCCGCCCGGGCATGATCCGGCGCACACCGGTCCGGACGGCCCTGGCCATCCTGGCCGCCGGCGTCGTGCTGGGCTCCGTTGCCGCGGCCTGCGGGGACGGGCGTCCCGCGTTCTGCGACGACCTGGCCCGCGACGGCGACCTGGGTGGGCTGACCGGGGCGCTGTCCGCCGGCCGGCTCGCCGGGGCGAAGGACGAGGCCGGCAGGCTCACCGACCTGGCCGACGCCGCGCCGGCGGACATCCGGGAGCAGTTCGGCGCCCTGGCCGACGCCGTGGCCGACATCGTGGACCTGCTGGAGGCGGAGGCGGCCGGCGGACCGGCGGGGACGACACCCCCCGACGCGGACGCCCCGGCGACCGGAGGCGAGACCACCACGACGGCGACCACGGTCCCCGGCGGCGCCGGGGGCGACCCGGCGGAGGTGGAGCGTCGACGTGAGGAGCTCAACGAACGGCTCGGCGAACTGAGCGCGACCAGTTCCGAGGTCGAGGACTGGGCCCGCCGGAACTGCGGGATCGAGTTGTCCTGAGCCGTTCCGGACCGGAGCAGGCCCCCGACGGGATCCGCCACAGGACCGCCACGCGACCGCCACAGGACCGAAACCTCGGGACCACGACGGACCGAAACCTCAAGATCCGTGAGGGTTCGCCGATGGGCACCCTGTCATGTGGTAGTTATGGGTCCGTCACGAAATCGTCATATTTGAACGGCTGGGGCCGTCGACCCCGTGACATCGGACACCCGACCGACGGAGACGAGGATCACGAACATGTCCAGCACCCTTCCCCCCGCCCCCACCACGCTCCGGCGCCGGCCCTCCGGCCGGCGGCTCGGCCTGCTGTTCGTCGCCGTCGCGGCCCTGGCCGTGCTCGGCGCGTCGTGCACCAAGAACGCCGCGGCGTTCGAATCGGCCCAGCGCGTCAACGGGACCCGGTCCGAACGGGGCCTGCGGGGCCTGGCCATCGACCCGGTGCTGGTGGACAAGGCCCAGGCCTGGGCAGATCAGATGGCCGCCAACGGCGCCATCAGCCACTCCGTGCTGACCGACGGTGCGGGGTCCAACTGGCGGGTGCTGGGCGAGAACGTCGGCTGGGCCCGCTCCGTGGGCGAGATGCACTCGATGTTCATGAACAGCTCGGAGCACCGGGCCAACATCGTCAGTGGCCGCTACAACCGCATCGGCACCGGCGTGGCCGTGGTGGACGGCAGGTACTACGTGGTGCAGGTGTTCGCCGGCTGACCCGGCACCGTCCGGCGGGGCACACGCCCCGGCCGGACGCGGGGTCCGCTCAGCGCATCTCACCCCGGCGCACGATCACGTGGTCGATGATCCCGTAGTCCTTGGCGCCCTCCGCGGTGAACCAACGGTCACGGTCGGAGTCGATGTTCACCTGCTCCTTGGTCTGGCCGGTGTGGAAGGCGATCCGGTCGGCCAGCAGGTCCTTGATGTACTTGAGCTGCTCGGCCTGGATGGCGATGTCGGTGGCCTGGCCCTGCATGCCGGCCGAGGGCTGGTGCATCATGATGCGGGCGTGGGGCAGGGCGTAGCGCTTGTCCGGCGCCCCGGCGCACAGCAGGAACTGTCCCATGGAGGCCCCCAGGCCCATGCAGATGGTGCCCACGTCCGGCGTCACGAACTGCATGGTGTCGTAGATGGCCATGCCGGCGGTGACGGACCCGCCGGGTGAGTTGATGTAGAGCCAGATGTCCTTCTCCGGGTCCTCACCCTCCAGGTAGAGCATCTGGGCCGTGATGAAGTTGGCCACGGTGTCGTTGACCTCGGAGCCCAGGAACACGATCCGGTTCTTGAGGAGGCGGTTGAAGATGTCGGCGGACGGCTCCATGCCGGAGCCCTGCATGACGACGGGCGGAACCGTGAGGGCCGGCGGGAGGTCGGAGGTCTCGAAGGACTGCATGGCCGTGGAGCGTAACGCGGCCCGAAGTGGTTGCTGCGCCGGGCCGCTCCCGGCCCGGGCGACGGGACCCGGGCCACGGGGCCCGGGCCGGTACGGTGACAGGGCCGCGCGGACGTGGCGGAACTGGCAGACGCGCCGGGTTTAGGTCCCGGTGCCCGAGAGGGTGTGGGGGTTCGAGTCCCCCCGTCCGCACCACCGGCCCATCCGGGCACCCGGACGTCCACGCCGAACAGCACACCGACCAGGTGGACGGTGTCTCCTTCCAGCGGGTGATCGTGCTGGCCCGGGCACTGCGGGCCTGCCTGGAGAACCGGGTCCTGGCCTGGGGCAACCGCACGGTCGTCTTCGACTGACGGAGGAGATGGGCGAGGGCCTGGTGTCCTCCGCCCGCCGCGGCCGCGGCAGACTGCGGCGTGCCCGAAGGCCACACCATCCACCGACTGGCCCGGGACCTCCGCTCCACCCTGCGGCACGGGCCGGTGTCCGCCACGTCCCCCCAGGGGCGGTTCGCGGCCGGGGCCGCCGCCCTGGACGGCGCCGCACTGGTCCGGGCCGAGGCATGGGGCAAGTACCTGTTCTGCGACTTCGGCACCGGCGAGGTGCTGCACGTCCACCTGGGCCTGATCGGCAAGTTCCGCCGTCGGCCGTCACCCCCGCCGGACCCCACCGGGGCCGTCCGACTCCGGCTGGAGGGCGGGCGGGCCACCTGGGACCTGTCCGGGCCCACACGGTGCGAGTTGGTCCCGCCGGACGAGCAGGAGCGCATCGTGGCCCGGCTCGGCGCTGACCCGCTCCGCCGGGATGCCGACGTCGACTCGGCCCGGGACAAGGTGGCGCGCTCGTCGCGGCCGATCGGGGCACTGGTCCTGGACCAGTCGGTGATCGCCGGCATCGGCAACGTGTACCGGGCCGAGATCCTGTTCCTCTGCGGCATCCATCCCGACCGCCAGGCCCGGTCCCTGGACGACGGTGAGTTCGCCGGCCTGTGGGAACGGGCGGTGGACCTGCTGCGCATCGGGGTCCGCCTGGGCCGCATCGTGACCACCGACCCCGACGAGATCGGTCGGCCCCGGAGCCGCATGACCACCGACGACCGCCTGTACGTGTACCACCGGGAGCACTGCCGCCGGTGCGGCACCTCTATCGCCACCCTGGTGCTGGGCGGCAGGCCCATCTGGTTCTGCCCCACCTGCCAGCCGTCACCCCACGGCCACCAACCCCGCACCGGGAGCGGCCACCGGCCGGGACGGGCGGGGCGGGCGGCGCCACCGCAGGGCTAGGTTCGCCCACCGTGAACGTCCACGACCTGCCCACGCCCGCCCTGGTCATCGACGCCGCCGCGCTGGAGCACAACATCGACACGATGGCGGCGGCCCGCCCGGGCCCGGCGCTGCGCCCCCACGTCAAGGCCTTCAAGTCGACCGAACTGGCCCGGCGTGTGTCCGAACGGGGGGACCACCACACCTTCTGCTGCGCGACGCTCAAGGAGATGGAGGGCATGGCCGCAGCCGGCCTGGGCCAGGACCTGCTGCTGGCCAACGAGACCCTCGACGCCGAGCGCCTGCGCACCCTGGTCCGTCGCGGCGACGCACGCATCACCGTGGCGGTGGACTCCCCCGAGACCGTGGAGGTGGCCGCCGCGGCGGGGGCCGAGGTGCTGGTCGACGTCGACGTCGGCCTGCCCCGCTGTGGCTGCCTCCCCCAGGATGCCGGCGCCATCGCCGACCTGGCCCGCGCCCGCGGCCTGGAGGTCCGGGGCGTCATGGGCTACGAGGGCCACGTGGTGGGCAACCCGGACCGGGCACGCCGCACCGACCTGGTCGAGGAGTGCATGGCCCTGCTGCGCCGGGCCCATGACGACGTGGGTGGGGAGGTGACCTCCGCCGGGGGGACCGGCACGTACGACCTGCACCAGTGGGCGGGCGAGGTCCAGGCCGGGTCGTACCTTCTGATGGACACCCACTACGGGCAGCTCGGCCTCCCGTTCCGCCAGGCCCTGCGGGTGGCGGTCACGGTGACGTCGACCACGCCGACCAAGGGGTGGGGTGTGGTCGACGCCGGGCTCAAGTCCTTCGGGATGGACCACGGCAACCCGGACCTGGACGGCTGGAACGTCTTCTTCTGCTCGGACGAGCACACCACGTTCATCCCCGGGCCGGACGGCGACGGCGGCCTGCCCACCGTGGGCAGCCGGCTCTGGATGGTCCCGGCCCACGTGGACCCGACCGTCGCCTACCACGAGCGGATGCACGTGGTGGACGGCGACCAGGTGATCGACACCTGGCCGGTGGACCTGCGCAACTGGTGAGCGGGGACCGGCCCGCACGACCACCGCTGCCCGACAGTCACCCGCCCGCGAGGACCACCCCCGCCGCCCCCCGGTCGTTCCGGGGCTGTCCTGGCCGCTCCCGTCGGTCGTGGCAGCCCGAGGTCGTCCGGGCATCGCCGCGGGGACCGATCCCCGCTGACGTCGACCGACCAGGACAACACACTGCACATGTGACACCGGACCAGCGGATCGCCCGTCTCGCGGCGGACTCGTTCGGACTGATCCGACGACAGGACGCGGTCAGGCTGGGGCTGAGCCGCCACCAGATCGGCCAGCGCATTCGGTCCGGGCGGTGGGAGGCCGTCCGGCCGGGGGTGTACCGGATGGCCGGCGTTCCGCCATCTCCCGAACAGGCGTTGGCGGCGGCGACCCTTGCGACCGGGGGTGTGGCGTCCCACCGCAGCGCCGCCTGGTTGCTGGAACTGGGGGACGTCCCGCACCTGCCCGAGGTCACTGCGGACCGGTCGACCAGCCACGGACATGACGGACTCCGGCTGCACCGCACGACCGACCTGCTCCCGCGGGACACCACCTCGGCGCGGGGGATCCGATGCACCAATGCCACCCGCACCTGCATCGACCTGGGGCGCGACTGGACGCGGACGCCCTCGAGGCACTGGTCCACACGGCGATCAGGCTCCGGCTGACCCACCCGGATCACCTGATCACCCGGTTCCTCCAGGTCGCCCGCAGGGGTCGGGTCGGCTGCGCGACCACCAGGCAGGTGCTGAAGCGCATCGACCCGACGCTCGAACCGGCCGAGAGCGACCTGGAGACGCTGTTGATCCAGGTCCTCCGGCGGTTCGGCGTACCGCTCCCGGTCCGGCAGTTCCCGGTCCTCGTCGACGGCAGGCAGTACCGGCTCGACTTCGCCTTCCCGGACCTCATGGTCGCGATCGAGAGCGATGGCTTCGCCGCCCATGGGGACCGCTCGTCGTTCGAGCAGGACCGGGCACGCCAGAACCGGCTGGTCCTGCAGGGATGGCGCATCCTTCGGTTCACCTGGCGACAGATCTGCGGGCGACCGGAGTGGGTGGCCGGGCAGGTCCGGGCCGCGATCGATCGCCACGACGGTGCCGCGTTCCACCTCGGGCTGTGAGCGCCGCTCCGAGCGGCCGCTGCAGCCCGAGAACGGGAAGGGGACCGGCGGGGCGGGCGAGGTCGGCGGGAAGGCGGGGTGGGCGGCGGTGCGGGCGGCGGGGTGGGCGGCGGGGTGGGCGGCGGCGTGGGACCGCGACTCAGCGCAGGCGCTCGACCAGGGAGCGGAGGGCGCGGCCCCGGTGGGAGATCCGGTGCTTCTCGTCGGGCCCCATCTGGGCGAAGGTCCGCCCGTCGCCCTCGTCCGGCACGAACACGGGGTCGTAGCCGAACCCGCCCACGCCGGACGGCGACGCGGCGATGGTCCCCTCCACCACACCGTCCGCCACCACCTCGGAGCCGTCCGGGCGCCGGAGCACGATCACGCAGCGGAACCGGGCCCGACGGGCCTCGGGGTCGAGCGCTCCGGCCGCCTCCAACCCGGCCAGCACCCGGGCCACGTTGTCCTCGTCGGACGCGGCCTCGCCGGCGTAACGGGCTGACCGGACACCCGGCGCACCGTCCAGGGCGTCGACCTCCAGTCCGGAGTCGTCGGCCAGTGCGGCCAGGCCGGTCGCTGCCACCAGTGCGACCGCCTTCAGCCGCGCGTTCCCCAGGAAGTCCGGCGCGTCCTCCACCACCTCTGCCACGTCCCCGGGCCGGGGGACGAGGTCCACGCCGAGGCCCGCCCCGTCCAGGATGTGGGCCAGCTCCGCCGCCTTCCTGGGATTGGCCGAGGCCAGGACGATGCGCTGCGGCACCGGCATGCTCAGCGGCCGAACTGCCGACCGCCGGGCGGGACCTCCAGGTACTCCTTCTGGAGCTCGTGGATCCGGGCGATGCCCTGCTCTGCCAGCCCCAGCAGCGCGTCCAGCTCGCCCCGGCTGAACGGGGCTCCCTCCGCCGTGCCCTGCACCTCCACGAAGGCGCCCGAGCCGGTCATCACCACGTTCATGTCGGTCTCGGCCCGGGAGTCCTCCACATAGGGCAGGTCCAGGCACGGCACGCCGTCCACGATCCCCACCGACACGGCTGCCAGCAGGTCCGTCAGGGGGTTGGCGGCCAGCAGCCGGGCCTGCACCATGCGGGTCAGGCAGTCGTGCAGGGCGAGGTAGGCACCGCTGATGGCCGCGGTCCGGGTCCCGCCGTCGGCCTGGAGGACGTCGCAGTCGATGAGGATCTGGCGCTCCCCGAGTGCCTCCATGTCACACACCGAACGCAGGGCCCGGCCGATCAGGCGCTGGATCTCCTGGGTCCGGCCCTTGGGTCCCTTGGTCTCGCGTCGGATCCGCTCCGGCGACGACCCCGGCAGCATCGAGTACTCCGCGGTGACCCAGCCCTTGCCGCTCCCCCGCATCCAGCGGGGCACGTCCTCGTCCAGCATGGCGGTGCACAGCACCCGGGTGTCCCCGAAGACCACCAGCACCGAGCCGGGGGCGAACGCGGTGTAGTCGCGTTCGAAGCCGTGGGGCCGGAGTTCGTCGGCGGCGCGTCCATCAGGTCTCAAGGGTGCTCCCGGGGTGGTTGGCGTTCTGGGGTCGGGCCGGTCCGACTCACACGTCGTAGGTGTGGTGGACCGCGGCGGCCTCGACCGGTGCACCATACGCGTCGGAGGCCTCTGCCACCGCTTCGTCCGCCGAGCCCGTCGGCAACAGGTGGGTGACCAGCAGCCGCCCGGCACCCGATGCCCGCGCCGTGTGTCCGGCCTGGGCCGCGGTCAGGTGCACCGGCTCCTCGACGCCCTCCCGTTCCAGGAACGTCGCCTCGCACAGGGCCAGGTCGATGCCGGGCCCGAACTCCTCCAGGGACCAGTCGGGACCCGTGTCCGCGCTGTAGGCCAGGGTCCGGTCGCCGCTGGTCATGCGCAGGGCCAGGGTCTCCGGCGGGTGGTCCGTGCGGGAGCAGCGCAGGCCCACCGGGCCCAGGCGGAACGCCGAGCCGTCGGTGATCACGGAGGGCCGCAGGGTCGGCGCCATCCCCCGGTGCACCAGCGTCTCCAGCAGGCCCAGGGTCTCCCCCGTGCTGTGCAGCACCAGGCCGTCCTTCAGGTGGATGTAGCGGAGGGCGTTGACCAGCACGGGGAGCTCGAGCCAGTGGTCGGGATGCGAGTGGGTCACCACCACCGCGTCCAGGTCGGTGAGCTCGATGTGGCGCTGCAGGTTGGCCAGCGTCCCCGGCCCGGCATCCACCAGGAGGTTGAAGCCGTCGTCGCGCACCAGGTAGCCGGAGCAGGCGTTCCCCGCCGCGGCGTACGTCCCCGAACAGCCCAGCACCGTGACGGTCAGGGCCATGTGATCCGTTCGGCTCGCTCCAGCTCGGGGCCGAGCAGGCGGCGGCCCAGCTCCTCGAACCAGGCCACGTCCCCCGTCGTGATGAAGTGGGCCTCCCCCGCCGCGGCCCCGTCGCCGCGGGCCAGGTGGAGGTCGCCCAGGATGCGCCGGACCTCGAACGCGGTCTCGTCCGCGGAGGACACCAGGACCACGTCCCGGCCCATGACGTCGGACAGGGTCCGGGCCAGGTAGGGGTAGTGGGTGCAGCCGAGGAGCAGCGTGTCGACCTTGGCCTCCCGCGCCGGCGCCAGCAGTCGCTGGGCCAGGACGTGGACCTGCTCGGTGTCGAACTCGCCCCGCTCGACGAACTCGACGAACCCGGGGCAGGCCAGGGCCACCAGCTCCGCGTCGGACTCGGCCTCGATGGCCCGCTGGTAGGCCCCCGAGTTGATGGTGCCGACCGTGCCGATCACACCCACCCGTCCGGTCACGGTGGCCTGCGCGACGGCCCGCACGCCGGGATCGATCACACCCACCACCGGCACGTCGAACCGGTCCCGCAACGAGTCGAGCGCAGCCGCCGCCGCGGTGTTGCACGCCACGACCAGGAGCTTGACCCCCCGCCGGTCCACCAGCTCCTCCGCGATCTGGTGGGCGAACGACGCCACCTGGTCCAGCGGCTTGGAGCCGTACGGGTACCGCCCGGTGTCGCCGAGGTAGACGAGGTCCTCCCGCGGGAGGAGGTCGATGACGGCGCGCGCCACGGTCAGTCCGCCGAACCCGGAGTCGAACATGCCGATGGCGCCCTGTTGCACGGGGTCCACGCTAGCGACGACCCGGTCCGGGACCGGACCACGGACCGGGTCGTTCGGCCCGAAATCCTTCACCCCGCAGCGACCCCGGCCGATGCATCCGGGCAGGAGGCCGCCGTCGGGGCGGCAGGGACACGAAGGACGCACGCATGGGACCAGCCCCCACGCGGACCCGGCACCCGCACCGCAACCGGACCGCCAGGACCGCAGGCCATACCCGACCGGCCCGACCGAACAGGGCCGCCCGACCGAGCAGGATCGCCCTGGCCGCCGGCCTCCTCGGCGCCACCCTGCTGCTCACGGGCTGTCTGGGGGACGGCATGTACGCCGTCGGCGGCGACGGCATCGACACCGGCGTGTACCAGTCGGTGGAGGCCCGTCCCGGGGAGATCTGCAGCTACGAGCGCCGGGCGTCCAACGGGGACGTGCTGGGCTCTGGCTTCTCCTCACGGGGACACGGCGTGCAGTACGTCGAGCTGATGTTCACCGACCGGGCGTTCACCACCCGGGGCTGCGAGGTGTGGATCCCGGCCAGCACGCTGGGACCGTCGCTCGCCCCGGGCCAGGACATCCCCCAGGGGATGTTCCGGGTGGGGGTGGACGTCCAGCCCGGCGTCTACTCCACCTCCGGCAACCCGATCTGCTCGTGGTCCCGCCTGCGCAACGCCCGCCACGAGCAGGGCTCCGCCATCGCGAGCGGCTCCGTCGACGGACTGGTGGGCTTCGTCACCATCCAGGCCGGCGATGCCTACTTCGAGACCCGCGGCTGCGAGCCCTGGGGCCGGGTCAACTGACCGCGGCCCCGCCCGTCGGGCGCGACCTGCCCACCAGCTCGGCCAGGACCGCGTCCGGGGCCTCGCCGTGGTGCCGGGCGATGCCCGCCACGACCAGCCCCAGGTACTCCGGTCCGGGCACCGTCTCCGGCCGCAACCGGGTGGCGCAGGTGAGGGTGATCGCGGGGGTCCCGCCCACGGCCGGAAGTCCGAGGAAGGTGTCGTAGGACCGCCGCGCCCCCGCGACGGCCTGGACCTCGCCCGCAGCAGGGAGGACCTCGGGCACGACGAGGTCCCCGGCCTCGCCCCCGTTCTCCTGGGCCGCCACGTCCACCAGCTGTTCCAGCGTGATCCGGTAGCCCACACAGCGGGTGCGCGCCGCCGGGGTCGGGCGTGGATCGAGGAAGGCGATGCCGCCGCCCCACACCGCGCTCTCCCCCGCGAAGTAGCGGCGGTGCCCGACGACCAGCGGGGTGGCCTGCATGGCCGCGCTGCGGTCCCGGCACCCGAGGTAGTGGCGGGCCGCCCCGCGAGGGCGGCCCCCGGCCAGGTAGGCCGCGAACCGGCCCGGGTCGGCGTTGGAGCCGTAGGCGACGTACCAGACCTGCCGCGGACCGGTCACCGTTGCGGCGGACCTAGAAATAGATGACCTTCTCCGCGTTGGCGGTGGCCTCGTCCAGGTCCAGCGTCCAGGCCCCGGTGGACAGGTACTTCCATCCGTAGTCGCAGACGATGAACACGATCACGCCCGACTCGATCCGGGCCGCGACCTTGCAGGCCCCTGCCAGCGCGGCGCCGGCCGAGATGCCGGAGAAGATGCCCACGTCGGCCAGGCGGCGGGTGTGCTCGAGCGACTCCCGGGGCCGGACGATGGACTTCCCGTCCAGCAGCTCCATGCCACCCCACTTGTCGAACACGGGCGGGATGTAGCCGTCCTCCAGGGACCTGAGCCCCTCCACCTGTTCGCCCGAGGGCGGTTCCACGGCCATCACCTTGATGTCCGGGTTCTGCTCCTTCAGGAACGTCCCGACGCCCAGGAGCGTGCCGGAGGTGCCCAGGCCGGCCACGAAGTGGGTGATGTCGGGCACGTCGGCCCAGATCTCCGGGCCGGTGGTGCGGTAGTGGGCCCGGGGGTTGGCCTCGTTGCCGTACTGGTAGAGGAACACCCAGTCGGGATGCTCCTCGGCCAGCGCCTGGGCACGGCGGACCGCGCCGTTGGAACCCTCGCCGCCCGGTGACGGGATGATCTCCGCCCCGAACACCTCGAGCAGTTGGCGTCGCTCGATCGAGACGTTGTCGGGCAGGACGATCTTCAGGTGGTAGCCGCGGATGCGGCTGATCATGGCCAGGGCGATGCCGGTGTTGCCCGACGACGGCTCGATGATGATCCGCCCGGGGGTGAGCGTGCCGTCCGCCTCCGCCTCCTGCACCATGGCGAGGGCGATGCGGTCCTTGACGGAGCCACCCGGGTTCTGGCCCTCCATCTTGGCCAGGAGCCGCACGTCCGGATTGGGGCTCAGGGAGCTGACGTCGACGACGGGCGTGTTGCCGATCATGTCGAGCACCGAGGAGTAGACGGTCATGGGTCGCTTTCGGGCGGTTCTGGCGGGGAGCACCCGGCCGAGCGGCCGGGAAGGGGCGTGAGGTGAATCCTGACCTACATGGTAGGGAATTCAGTCCGTCACAACCACTCGCTCCTCGGTGATGTTCCCGTCCACGATCCGGTACGACCGCAGCATGGGTGCCTCGTCCCGGAGCGACACGATCACGTAGTGCCAGTCCGGGTCCGGGGCCTGGGCCACGTCGGTGGGTGACGGATAGGCATCGGTGTGGGTGTGGGAGTGCATCACGCCGATGATGGCGAGCCCGGCGTCCTCGGCGTCCCGGTCGGCCCGCAGGTGGTCCCGGGGGGCGACGGTGTACACCGTGGAGCTCTCCGCCGCGTTGGCGCACGGGTAGAAGCGACCGACGGTGCCGTCCGGCGATCCTGCGAACAGGCCGCACGCCTCCAGGGGCAGGCCGTCCAGGGCGTGGGCCAGCATCTGCAGGTGGACCTGCCGGTCGAGGCGAAGCACCGCTGCAGGGTAGCGAACCCCTGTCGCCGCGCCGGTCCACCGGCCGCTACCCTCGATCCCCGACCGAGTCAGCCGGGACGGACGCACCTGCGGCCGCCCCACGGAGGGAATCCCATGAAGCCGAGCGGCGTGCAGGTCGTCGCCACCAACCGCCAGGCCCGGCGCAACTTCGAGCTCGGGGACACCTACGAGTGCGGCGTGGTGCTGTTGGGCAGCGAGGTGAAGTCCCTGCGGGAGTCCAAGGTGCAGCTCTCGGACGCCTGGGCCTCCATCGAGGGTCACGAGGTCTGGCTCAACGGGCTGCACATCGCCCCCTACTCCAGGGCCCAGGCCCACACCGGCCACGAGCCGTCCCGCCGCCGGAAGCTGCTCATGCACCGCAACGAGATCGAGCGGCTCCGCATGCGCCTGCAGACCGAACGCCTGTCGCTGGTGCCGCTCAAGCTCTACTTCAAGGACGGCAGGCTCAAGGTGGAGCTGGCCGTGGGCAAGGGCCGCAACACCGTGGACCGCCGCCAGGACATCGCCCGGCGCGACGCGGACCGGGAAGCGGCCCGGGAGATCTCCCGGTCCCGCCGCCGGGGCTGAACCGGACTGGTTCCACCCAGTTCTCAGGTTCGGCCCGGTCTTGCCGATCGAGAACGAACATGGGACAGCGCCCAACAACCGGACAGGCCTCGGAAGGACTGCTCGCGGCAGATGGCCGAGCACGGCCCGGACATGACCGCCGTGCTCGATGAGCGCTTCGCGCCCCTCTGGGTGTCGCCAAACGCTCTGGACCACTTTCGCTTCGACGAGGCGGAGATGGCGACGAACGGGCTGTCGTCCTACGTCCACCCGGAGGACGTCGGGGAGTTGGCCGAGGCCGTTCTCGCGTTCGCACGCCGAGCCTGGAACCCTGTCGCCGCTCTCGTTCCGGGTCTCGGGTCCTGGCGGCTCGTCGTGGGTCGACTGCGAGGGTTGGATGGGTGTGGCAGGCGCCGAGGCCTCCGATCCCCTGGTGATCCGCTTCCGCGTCCGGGACCCGAGCGAGGGCGCACAGCCCACGGCGGTGGACCGCGACCCGTTCCTGGCCCTGACCCGCAACAGCTCGAGCGGGTTCGCCCTCGTGGGCCACCGCGGTGGGATCGGCTATCGGAACCCCGCGTTCGCCACGGATTTCCCGGCAGAGCACTGTCCCCGGATCGTGGAGATGCCCGATGTGGTCTCCGATTCCCACCAGCGTTCCTTCCGGGCATGGGTGGACAGCCTCCTCGACGGAGCTCCCGAGCCGATCACCATCGCGTTGGACATCCCCGGCGGTGGACGACGCTGGCTCCGGCTCGACGCCGTACCGCTGCACCCGGACAACTCGCAGGGCATGGCACTGGGCCTGATGGTCCACGACGTCACCGAACAGGTGGAGGCCCGCGAGTCGCTCCGCCAGATCATCGACCTGGTGCCGCAGCTCATCTACGCCGTGGACGCCGAGGGCCGGATCCGGCTGGCCAACCAGGCCACGGCGGACTTCATCGGCGTGGGCCTGGAGGACCTCCACGGCCGCCGGCTGGACGCCACCGCGGCGGGCGGTCCGATGGAGGAGATCCTGGAGTCGACCCGGGACCTGATCCGCTCCGGGGAGGCGGTCCGGGACATGGAGGACGCGGTGACCACCGCCGACGGCGCGGTCCACTTCCTGCGCACCAGCCTGATCCCGTTCCGGGCCGCCGGGTCCGGCGCCCCGGCCCTCCTGGGCGTGTCGTCCGACGTCACCCGCGAGGTCACCTCCGAGACGCGCCTGTCCGCCATGGGCCGCAACATGCCCGACCTGGCGGTGATCATCGGCGCCGACGGCACACGGACCTTCGTGAGCGACTCCGTGGAGGCCCTGCTGGGCTGGAGCCCGGCCGAGTGGGCCCACCTCACCGACGACGAATCGATCCACCACGATGACCGGCCGGCGGCCCGCGCCGCCTTCGACCCGGCCCGGACCCCTCCGGGGACGAGGGGCCGGGTCGAGATCCGCTTCTGTCACCGCGACGGCTCGTGGCGCTGGTTCGAGGTGGGCACGGTGAACCTGGGCAACGTCCCTGCGATCGACGGCATGCTGTTGTTCGCCCGGGACATCGGCGACCGCAAGGAGCAGGACCACCGGCTGCGGCACGAGGCCCGCCACGACCCGCTGTCCGACCTCCTGAACCGCTCCGCCGTGATCACCGAGCTGGAGCTCGCCCTGGGCACCGCACGCAACGACGGGACGACCGTCGGGGTGCTGTTCTGCGACCTGGACAACTTCAAGCTGGTCAACGACGGCCTCGGCCATGAGGTCGGCGACCACCTGTTGCAGCGGATCGCCCTGCGCATCCGGCACGCCGTCCGCGACGACGACGTCGTCGGCCGGCTGGGCGGGGACGAGTTCCTGATCGTGGCCCGGGCCGTCGGGGGCGAGGACCAGCTGGTGTCGCTGGCCGACCGCATCGGGCGGTCCGTGGCCGAGGACCTCCGAACCACCCCCTTCCCGGTGTCGTTGTCCATCGGCGCCGCCCTGGCCCCGGCCGGCGCCACCTCGGCCGGCGCACTGGTCCGGGACGCGGACGCCGCCATGTACCGGGCCAAGAGCTCCGGCAAGGCCCGCACCGAAGTGTTCCGCTCGGACATGCGGGACCGCTCCGAGCGCAGCCTGGAGGTCGGGCGCCTGCTCCGCTCCGCGCTGGACGAGCGGCGCCTCACGGTCCACTACCAGCCCGTCTTCGCCATGGTGGACGGCGTGTGGCGTCTCCGGGCGCTGGAGGCACTGGCCCGGTGCCCGCTGTCGGACGGGAGCTTCCTGGCCCCCGACGAGTTCATCCCGGTGGCGGAGCAGACCGGCATGATCGCCCGGCTCGGCAGCCAGATCGGCTGGATCGTGGCCCGCGACCTGGGACGCTGGACCGCAACGCACGGTGACGACTTCCAGGTGTGGGTGAACCGCTCCGTGCAGGAGCTGGACCGCCCGGAGTTCGCCAGCTCGGTGCTGGACGCCCTGGACGAGCTGGGCCTGGGGCACCACCGGGTCGGGATCGAGGTCACCGAGTCCGTCCTGGCCTCCGGGCACCCCATCGTGGTGCAGACCCTGCGCACCCTGGGGGCAGCCGGCGTGAACATCATCATCGACGACTTCGGCACCGGCTACTCCAGCCTCGGTGCGCTCAAGGACTACCCGGCCGACGTGGTGAAGATCGACCGCACCTTCATCGCAGGGATCCTCGACTCGCCGGCGGACCTGGCCATCGTGCGCGCCGTCGTGGAGATCGGCCACATCATGGGACGCCAGGTCGTGGCCGAAGGGGTGGAGACGGCGGACCAGCTCCGCACCCTCACCGCCGTGGGCTGCACCGGCGCGCAGGGGTACCACCTGGCCCGACCGGCGCCGGCCGAGGTGGTGGAGCCGATGCTGCAGGGCTGGATGCACGGCGACGTGCTGGGCGTGGCCACCCCATGAGGACCGCCGCTCCCCTCCCCTCCCGGCTGCGGTCGCCGGCGCGCCGCCGTCGCCGCAGTGGTGCTGGCCATGGCCGTCGGATCGGGCATGGCCGTCGGAGCAGGCCTGGTGGCCGGCCCGACCGCGTCGGCCCAGGACGGAGACCCGGCGGCCCAGCCCGGACAGCGCATGCCGACCCAGGGCCCCGTCTCGGCCGAGCCCTCGGCCAAGGAGACCGTGCCGCTCAACCTGGTGGAGGGCCTGATCGAGGGCGCCCCCATCTTCAACGGCGACTTCGCAGACCCGTTCATGCTGGCCACCCCCGAGGCCCTGTTCGCCTACGCCACCAACACCACGACGGCCAACATCCCGGTGGTGGAGCTGCCCAAGGGCAACACCACCGACGGCGAGTACCTGGGCGACGCCCTGCCGAACCTGCCGGCATGGACGGTCAAGGGCTTCCAGTGGGCACCGTCGGTGTGGGCCCGGCCCGACGGCAAGTTCGTCATGCACTACACGACGCCGGCCCCGTCACCGGGATTCGCGCAGCCCCGCCGCCAGTGCATCTCCCGTGCCGTGGCCGACGTCCCCGGCGGGCCCTACGTGGACGACTCGACCGAGCCGTTCATCTGCCCGCTGGACCAGGGCGGGGCCATCGACCCCAGCATCTTCATGGACGGTGACACGCCGTACCTGCTGTGGAAGAGCGACGGGGACTGCTGCAGCCTGCCGACGGTCATCTACTCCCAGCAGCTCAGTCCGGACGGGTTGTCCACGGCGGGCCCACCCAACCGAGCTGATCACCGCGGACCAGCCCTGGGAGGGCGGCATCGTGGAGGGCCCGTCCATGGTCAAGGTGGACGACCCGCCCAAGGGCGCCACCACGGGCTCCACCTACGACCTCTTCTACTCGGCCAACAACTGGAACAGCGCCGACTACGCCGTCGGCATCGCCGAGTGCACCTCCGTCACCGGGCCGTGCACCAAGACCCTGACCGGGCCCGTGGATGCGGTCGGCCCAGGAGTACAGCGGCCCCGGCGGCCAGGAGTTCTTCCTGAACCCCGGGGGCGTGTGGATGGTCCACCACGGGTTCCTGCCCGGCCAGGCCGGCACACCCGACGGCCAGCGCCGCATCTACCTGGACCTCCTGGACTTCAAGGGATCGGACCCGATCCCGGACCGCACCGGCAAGGAGGAGGCCGAGGGCCAGCTGCTCAAGCTCGCCGCCATCGGCCTGGGCATCCTGGCCCTCCTGGTGGTCGGCACCGTGCTGGTCATCCGTCGCATGAGGCGCACCAGGACCGCTGCGCCCTGAGCCTGCGCATGTGAGCGCCCGCACAGGCGCGGCGGGAATGTGTCGCATGTCCGTCGCCCGGAGCCCCGTCGGGCCGGTACGGTGGTGGGGCACACACGGGGCTGACTGGTTTCGACGTTGGGACCTGGAAGTCGAGCGTGCGACCCGAGTTGTCTCAGACTCGTTAAACGGGGGCACCAAATGAACCGCCAACGAGCAGTTCGCTCTCGCCGCCTGATCCAACTCAGGAGGTAGGAGAGTCATCGTGACCGGCAACGGCGCACGGGGCCAGATCCACGCAGCCCGGCAACAGAAGCGTGGGTGGACCGCAGGGAGAGACCGCTGACGGCGTGAAAGACCGCTGACATCAGGGAAAGACCTGGCAGTGGGCCCCTCCGGGGGCCGACCGACCCGCCGGTGTGGCTGCTGTGAGCCACGAAGTCGGGAATGGTCGTAGCGAGTTCGGTGACCACCTGGCGGACGGGGGTTCGATTCCCCCCAGCTCCACCAACCACACGCATGTGGGGCCGCAGCCGTCCGTCGATGGCTGCGGTCGTCCAGTTCTCGGCCCCTCGGGGACCGCACCCGTCGGTCGCGGGACCTCCGATCCCGCCGAAGGTCAGCCTTCGATGCGATCGACCTGCCAGCTCCACTGCTCGCCGTCGGCCGACACCGACAGCTCCCACGCCAGCTGGTCGCCCACGGCGACCGCGAATCGGCTCGGCGAGGGGCAGGAACCCATGGGACCAACTCGACTCGGTCCGCGGTGGCATGTTGTCGACGGTGACGCCGGCGCAGAGCAGTGCGTCGAACCAGCAGGCCAGCGCGTGCAGGGTGCCGCCACGGTCCACCTGGAGACGCCCGCGGCCGTGATCGTCTCATCGGACGTGGTCCTCAGGTCGATGTCCGCGGCGAGCTCCGGCTGGCCGAGGAGGTTGCTGGGCGTGAGGTCGGCGAACCACAGCGTCCGTGCCGCCCGGCGGTGGGCCGCGGTGTAGTCGTAGGGAAGTCCTGCAGCACGCCAGTCCGACACCACTGCGTACTCGTCGAACGATTCCGCGGCCGCGACCCACATGCGGAGCCGCTGGGGCAGGAGCACCGCACCGGGACGGAGCAGACGTTGCCGCGGCATCGAAGGTCCACGCGACGATCCCCTCGTCGAGCCCCGCATTGCCGATCGTCTCGGAGATGAGCACGTCCGCCGGCTCCGGGATGCCGACCTCGATCGACCAACCGCCGAGGAACTCGATCCGATCGGCGAACCCGTTGTCGATGGCCAACTCCCGGGCAACGTCGATGACCGGCCCACCTTCGATGGCGTAGACCTTCCCGGCGCCCGCCTCGCACGCCATGAACGACAGGACACCGCTCCCGCAGCCGATGTCCACCACCACGTCGCCGGGCTGCACGGAGGCATCGATGGCACGTCGGAACGAGTCCATCCGGGCCGTGTCGTGCAGCATGCTCAGGTGGTAGTCGAGCACGGTGGAATGGGAGCTGTCGCGCTGCCAGGCGGGACTTCCGGGCAGGTGCGGCATCGCTCCGAATCTAGTGGTGGGAGTTGCCCGGCCCTCCGATCTCGTGGAGCGCGGGAACGAGGCGCGTGACAACTTCGGTGGTGTAGGCGATCGGGTCGCCGATGGGCATGAGTTCCACGAGGTCGACGCCGAGCTGCGCGTACTCGGCCATCAATGCGATGAAGCCGTCGAGGTCGTCAAGCGGGTTGCCCATGGCCAGGATGGTGCGCTCGATGTCGGCGGGGTCGCGTCCTTCATCGGCGCAGTGGCGTTCGAGGACGTCGAACTTGTGGGCGACTTCGTCGGGTGACGACGCGAACAGGTTGCAGGCGTCCGCGTAGCGGGCGACCAGGCGAAGGGTCTTGCGTTCACCGCTTCCTCCGATGAGGACGCGGGGGCGGGGTGAGCTGACGGGTGGCGGTGAGCAGATGGTTTCGGCGAGCTGGTAGTGCCTGCCGTCGAACGGACCGTTGTCGTCGCTCCACATCTGCAGGCAGATCTGCAGCGTCTCCTCGAGTCGTTCGAACCGCTCGGTGATCGGCGGGAAGGGCACACCGAGGCCGAGGTGTTCACGTTCGTACCAGGCGGCGCCGATGCCGAGCTGGGCACGCCCACCGGAGAGCACGTCGAGGGTGGTGACGGTCTTGGCCAGCAGACCGGGGTGCCGGTAGGTGACGCCGGTGACCAGCAGACCGAGACGCATTCGTTGGGTCTGTCCGGCGAGGAACCCCAGGGTCGTGTAGCCCTCGAGCATGGGGTCCTCGGCGGTAGCCGTCATCTCCATCTGAAACCAATGGTCCATGAGCGTGAACGTCGAGACGCCACCCTCCTCGGCGACCCGAGCGGTCTCGGCGAGCGTCGAGGCCAACGAGGCGGGCGCGCCAGGAAGGGTGAAGTTGACGAAGTGGATGCCAATTCGCATGGGGTCGCCTTTCAGTCTGCCCAGGGACCGACGCCGCCGATCCGTTCCGGGGTGATGTGGATGACGTGCCCATTGCGGCCACTCATGAGGTGGCCGAAGCAGTGTCGTCACCCTCGAGGCCGATCCACACCACGCTGAGGTCGGGGCTGCCGTCCGGGTTCAGGGTGGTCAGGTGCCCGGGCCGGCCGGCGGTCAGGGCACGACGGACGTCGTCGGTGACGAGAGGGGAGGCCATTCCCGAGAGCCTGTCATGGACAGACCGTTCTGTGGTGTTCAAGGTGCGTGCGATGGATGCCACCGTCGCGGCGACCGACGCACTCAGAGCGGCCGGCGTCGAACTGGAGGAACTCGAGATCCCTCACGGTCCCTGCGCAGCGTTCCGAGCCGTCGGCGACCAACGCCTCGGCGTCTACGAACTGACCCGACCCGACTACCGAACCTGACGCTGGAGGTTCTCGAGAGCGTTGAAGAACTGGGCGCCCATGACGGAGATGGCCTCGGCGACGAGGGGGTCATCGAGATGCTCCGGAGCGCCGCGAGCGGGGTTCAGTCGACACTCCTCGGTCCATGCCGCCACATCGGGGTCAGCTGCTCGAGCCGCGGTTCCTCGCATCCCCGCTTCGGCGAACCGGAGGATGTCGGCGACCCGACCCGAGAAGACCACCGGCGGGCACAACCGGTTCTTCACCTCGTCGTCGTCCTTCAGCGCTTCCACCGCCCCGATGGTCGCTGCTCCCCACGGCACGAACCCGAGTGTGACGTACTGCAGCGTGATGAGACCGGGCCCGAACACCGGGCGAGGTGTCGTGGCAGGGACCCCGGCGGCTGTGCAGTCGACGTACAGGTGGCCTGGTTCGGTTGCGAGCTCGCCGCCATCGAGGGTGATCCTGTCCGCGCCGACGTGGCGGACACGTCCGCGCCGTACCACGTCCTCGATCGAGCGCAGCGAGCGGAGCTCCGTCGCGCTCGCGGTCGCACCACGAAACGCCTGCGGTTCGACATCGAGGTCGATCCTGAGAAAGACATCGGCGGCCTCGAGCCGATGCGCGAAGTCCCAGGCGTCCTCCGCTGCGGCGGCTGCTGAGATCCACCGCGCCTGCAACTGCATGAACGATCCGACGAGCTCGGCCGGCTGCGTGAAGGCCCGGTTGAAGTACCAGCCGTCGCAGGAACGCACCCACCGGATGGCCGTGGGATCGACGCCCATGTCGAGCAGCCAACTGCACGTGTCCATACCTGTCTTGCCGCCACCGATGACCGTGTACCCCGACGCCGGGAACTCGGGGGCGACGAGGTCGTTGGGCGGCACGACCGATGCGTCTGCGTCGATGCTGAAACCAGGTGTGTGCGTCGATGGGATCGAGGACTCGGTGTAGGTGGCGTCGACCAGCCTGCGACGCACCCGGACCGTGTGCTCCTCTCCGGTGAGGAGTGATCCCAGCCAATGCGTTCCGTCGTCTCCGCCTCGGTAGTCGGTGAGCCCGAGGAACTTCACGCGCTCCGAAGCCAGGAGGACTCGCTCGAGCACCTCGTCGTAGTAGCCGACGATCTCCGCCGCTGTCGCCCGCTCGTAGAAGCCGGCGTTCGGACCGGACTGGTCGATGCGGTCCTCGCCGAGCCGCACCGAAGCGACGCCGTAGGTCACGGATGGCTGGTGCAGACGAACGAACGGGTACGCGTCGAGCCAGTGGCCGCCGGGGCGGTGACGCCGATCGACGAGCAGCACCTCGCAGTCGTGACACTCAGCGATCAGTGTGTCGACGAACGCCATGCCCGACGCGCCAGCGCCGACGACCAAGTAGTCCACCTCGACCTCGGCCATGCGGATCCCCTTCGCCGCGACCCGGCCAAGCTAGCAATTCGCGGGTGCGGCCTCCGCCTGCTCGACCAGCGACTCCGGTGACACGTGCCGAGCCGGTCGAGAGACCGAAGCGCGCTGGCGGTCCACTCGATGTCGTCGGAGGCCAGCCCACCGCTCGGCGAAGCGGGACACCATCTGCTCGCGTGACAGCCGCTCGGTCCGGCCCTCTGCCACGTCTTCGTCGCCAGCCCGAACCGCCGCCATCAGCGTCGGGTTGCTCAGTCGCGCGGTGCCGTTCGTTGGGCCGGTCGAACCGCTCCGAGCGGCCGCGATCGCCCGAGTTCAGCGGTCTGCGGTCAGCGTCAGGCCCGTCCGTGGCCCTGGTTGAACACCGGCGGCCGCTTCTCCAGGAACGCCCGCATCCCCTCCTCGGCGTCGGCAGTGCCCAGGGTCGCCCGTACGCCACGGCGTTCGGCGGCGAGGAGCTCGTCCAGGGTCTTGTCCTCCGCATCGTGGAGCGACTCGAGCATGGCCCTGACCGCAGCCCGTGGCTGGGCCGCCAGCTCTGCGGCCAGGGCGATCGCGCGATCCTTCAGTTCGGCCACCGGCCACACCTCATGGACCAGTCCGATCGCCAACGCCTCGGGTCCGGAGACCCGCTTGGCCCGCAGGATCATGTCGAGCGCACGGTCCCGGCCGATGCACCTGGCCAGACGGGCGCTCCCTCCCCACGCCGGCACCGTGCCCAGGTCCAACTCCGGCAACCCGATCCGTGCGCCCTCGGCGGCGGCCAGGCGAAAGGTGCACCCGAGCGGCAACTCCAGCCCTCCACCCAGGCAGTTGCCGAACAGCGTGGCGACCGAGGGCTTGCCCATGGACTCGATCCTCCCGATCAGCCGCAGTCTCTGGTCGAAGAAGGCGTCGAGGCCACCTGCCTCTCGCATCCCGGTCGCGAGTTCCTTGAGGTTCATGCCGACCGAGAAGTTGGCCGTCCCCTCGGCAGTGATGACGACGGCCCGGACGTCGTCGTCGGCCTCGATGTCAGCCACCACCTCCTCGAGCCGGCTGATGAAGGCCAGCGACATCCGGTTCAGCGGATCGTCGTTGATGGACACGACGGCAACCCCGTCATCACGTGTGGCGTGGAGAAGCGGCTCGGTGCTCATCGGGACATTCTGGCGGTGGCACGCCGGGGGTCGACGTCGACCACCCCGTCCGGGGACCCGACGTTCATGACAACTCGTCCAGGGCGGGGGCGAACCGGTCGGCCAGGGCCCACGGGTCCGCCAACAGTCCCGACGCCGCGTTCACCCCGATGTCCACGTGGTCGGCGTAGGTCAGCATCGTGACGGCCAGGCCCGACCCCTCGAACACCGCGCCCATCGGGTAGGCGTGGGTCACCGTCGCCCCGGCGAAGTACACCGGCACCGGGGGCCCGGGGATGGTGGACAGGACCAGGTTGTGCGGGGGCGGGACCAGGTCGGCCAGCCTGGCGCGCGAGATGACCTGGACCGACGCCGCCAGCACCGTCCCGTCCGCCACCTCGGCCCAGTCGGCCAGGAGCCCGCTGCCGAGCTGGCGATGCTCGGTCCGTGCGGCCCGGGCAGAGCGGCGCGTGGCTTCCAGGCAGTCGACCGGATCCTCCAGCTCGGTGTGGAGCCTGGTGAACATCACCGACAGGCGGTTGCCGTAGGACAGGCGGTCATCGGTGGAACGCACCGACACCGGGCACGATGCCATCAGCGGCTGGTCGGGCAGCGCCCCCTGGTCCACCAGGTGGTGGCGCAGGGCCCGGGCCGAGACGGCCAGGAGGGCCTCGTTCATGGTCAGCCCGGCACCTGCCCGCAGCCGCTCGAGCGCCCCCAGGTCCAGGGAGGCGAACCCGGCCGACCGCCCCGCTGTCACCGCACCGGTGAACGGGACCGACGGCACCCGCAAGGGCGTCCCACCGACCGGGCCGTCGGTGCTGGCCCGACCCAGCGCCACGTCGGACACCGCCCCCGCCGTGCGCCCCAGCAGCGGGACCACACCGGCCAACGACCGGACCCGGTCCACCAGTGTGGCCACCAGGTCGTCGTCACCCCCACCGGCATCGACCCCGACGACACCGCGCTCGCCGGCGTCGCTCCCCACTGCGGTGTCCCCCGGTTCGGGGTCGTCTGCCTCGGGGGCCAGGTCGAACAGGGCATGGAGGTGCTCGATGCCGCCGACGCCGTCCATGGTGGCGTGGTGCACCCTGAGCACCAGCACCGGGCGGTCCGGGTCCGGCCCCTCCAGGACGGTCAGGTGCCACAGGGGACGGGACCGGTCCAGGTGCTCGCCCAGCAGCTTCCCGACCGACCGCTCGAGGGCGTGGGGGGAGCGGTCCTCCACCACCCGGAAGTCCAGGTGTTGGTCGACGTCCGGGGGTCCGGTGTCGACCCAGTTCGGATGGTGCAGCCCGAGGGGTGATGCCCGCAGGGTGCGCCGGAACGGCTCCACCAGGAGCGACCGTCGGGCGACGTGGCTGCGGATGCGCTCCCGGTCGAGCCCACCCGGCACCGCCGCGGCGTCCAGCACCGCGATGAACGCGATGTGCATGGGCGTGGCGTGCGTCTCCATGTACAGGAAGGCGGCGTCCATGCCGCGCAGGCGCTCCACGCCCGCATCCTCCCATGCCCGGGAGGATGCCGATGGCTCAGGCCGGGACCAACTCGTACTGCTCGGCCAGGAAGTCGGCCTCGGCCCGGACCTCGGCCCGGGGGCCGTCCACCTGGATGACGAAGCGCTCGCCAGAGCCGTCCTCGGTGACGATCTCCAGTCGGGCCGTCCCGGTGGGCGACTCCTCGACCTTCAGCTCGACTGCTCGTGTGTTCGGCATGATCCGGACCCCCAGTTTGACCTGCTCGACTGACCTGTCGGCCAGAGCGGGCGAACCCGCTGGCTTCCATGGGACCCCATGACCACCCAGAGTGACATGGGTGTTTTCCCCAGGCCCCGGTCGGGCGTGGTCCGTCGGGCCCAGACCCGGTCCGGGGCGCTCCCGGCGGTCCCGTGCGGTCAGGGGTCGCAGGTGACCTCGCCGGGGTCCTTGTCCTCCCGCCGGCCCAGGTAGGCGGGGTGGCGGAGACGGCGGTCCGTCGTCCACTCACCGAAGGCGACCTGGACCACCAGCCGGGGCTCCACCCAGTGAGCGGTGGTACCGGTCGGCGGCGGCGGGCGGGTCCCGAACGGGCAGGACGTCACCGCCAGGCCGTCCAGCAGGACCCGGAGGCGGGCCAGGTCGTCGCCGGTGAAGCCGGTCCCCACGTTGCCGACCCAGTGCAGGGCGCCGTCCCGGTGACAGCCGAGGACCAGCGACCCGATCGCCCCGGCCCGGGCGCCGGAGCCGCCCATCCAGCCCGCGACCACGAACTCCTGCTCCTGGCGGACCTTGACCTTGCGCCACCGGGCGGAGCGCCCGCCCGGCTCGTAGGCGCTGTCTGGCCGCTTGGCCACGATCCCCTCCAGGCCCTGGCGCCGGGCCGCCTCCAGCAGCTCCGCTCCCCCGTCCTGGAACGACGGCGGCACCTGGACCGACGGTCCCGGCGCCACCACCGACTCCAGCAGGGACCGCCGATCCCGGTACGGCAACGGCCAGGTGTCGCGGCCGTCCAGGTGGAGCAGGTCGAAGGCGACGAACACCACCGGGGTGGACCGGGCGCGCTCGGTCGCCTCCCGCCGGTCCGGAACGTGCATGCGTCGCTGCAGGAGGGAGAAGCTCGGCACGCCGCGGTCGTCGAACGCCACCGCCTCACCGTCCAGGACCGCGTCGCGGCCGCCCACTGCGGCGGCCAGGGCGTCGAGTTCGGGGAACGACGCCGTGATGTCGGCCCCGCTCGCGCTGCGCAGGGTCACGATCCCGTCGACCACCTCGGCCAGGACCCTCATGCCGTCCCACTTGACCTCGAAGTCCCAGCCCGACCCGTCCGGGGGCAGGTCGCCGGCCACCGCCTTCATGGGTCGGAACGATGCCGGCAACGGTCGGGACGCCTCGTGCACCGGTCCATCGTCGCAGGTGGCCGGCGCGGTCCTTGGTCACACGACTTCCGAGACACGGCCGTCTGCGAAATACTGGACATTCCCAGACGCAGACGTCTCGTAATTCGACCGGAGCCCGACACCTCCGGCGCCCCGACAGGAGCCCGACCGTGACCCCCGAACTGGCCTACAAACGACGGTGGTGGATCCTGCTGGTCCTGTGCCTGTCCCTGGTCGTGATCACCCTGGACAACACCATCCTCAACGTGGCCCTCCCCACGCTGGTGCGGGACCTGGACGCCTCCAACAGCCAGCTCCAGTGGATCGTCGACGGCTACACCCTGGTGTTCGCCGGGCTCCTCCTGACCGCCGGCAGCCTGGGGGACCGGTTCGGCCGCAAGGGCGCCCTGCAGGTGGGCCTGGTGGTCTTCGCCCTGGGCTCGGGCCTGTCCGCCCTGGCCCAGGACCCCAACCAGCTCATCGCCACCCGGGCCCTCATGGGCGTGGGTGGCGCGTTCATCATGCCCGCCACGCTGTCCATCCTGACCAACGTGTTCCCGGCCGAGGAACGGGGCCGGGCCATCGGCGTCTGGGCCGGCGTGTCCGGCCTGGGCGTGGCCCTCGGCCCACTGGTGGGCGGGTTCCTGGTGGACAACTTCGGCTGGCACGAGGTCTTCACCGTCAACCTGCCCATCGTGGCCATCGCCCTCATCGCCGGGGCGTTCCTCATCCCCTCGTCCAAGGACCCCGCCGCCCCCAAGCTGGACCTCCCCGGCGCGGCCCTGTCCATCGCCGGGTTGGGCACGCTGGTCTACGCCCTGATCGAGGCACCGCAGTCCGGCTGGACCGATCCCACCATCCTGGGGGCGCTGGGTGCGGGGGTGGTCCTGCTGGCGCTGTTCGCGCTGCGCGAGCTGCACACCGACCACCCCATGCTGGACGTCACGTTCTTCCGCAACCCCCGATTCACCGCGGCCAGCTCGGCCATCACCCTGGTCTTCTTCGCCATGTTCGGCTACTCGTTCCTCCTCACCCAGTACTTCCAGTTCGTGCTCGGCTACAGCGCGTCGGAGGCCGGGGTCCGCATGCTCCCGCTGGCCCTCACCATGATGGTGGTGGCCCCCACCTCCAGCCGGATCGTGGAGAAGGTGGGGACCAAGGTCGTGGTGTTCACCGGGCTGGCGCTGGTCTCGGTCAGCCTCCTGTTGCAGGTCGGCCTCCAGGCCGACAGCCCCTACGGCCAGGTGGTGTGGCGCATGATGCTGCTGGCCCTGGGCATGGGGCTGACCATGGCCCCCGCCACGGAGTCGATCATGGGGTCCCTGCCGCTGGCCAAGGCCGGCGTCGGCTCCGCCATGAACGACACGACGCGCCAGGTGGGTGGCGCGCTGGGCGTCGCCATCATCGGCAGCGTGCTGTCGTCGGTGTACGGCTCCCGCATCACCGAGGCACTCACCGGACGGCTCCCCGATGCCGCGGTGGAGGCGGCCCGCGCCAGCCTGGGTGGCGCGCTGGCCGTGGCCGACCAGGCCGGTCCCGCCGGCGAGGGCATCGCCACCCTGGCCCGCACGTCGTTCGTGGAGGCCATGCACGGCGGCGCCATCGTGGCCGCAGTGGCCGCCGGCCTCGGCGCCGTGGTGGTCCTGGTCTTCCTGCCCGCCCACGCCCGGCCCGCCGATGAGGAGCACCAGCACGAGGAGTACGTGGAAGAGTTGGCCGAGGCCGCGGCCCACGGCGAGCGGCTGGAACCGATCACTCCGTCATGACCGCAGCCGCAACGCCCACCTCCCCCACCACGGACGCCACGCCCGCCGCCGGCGCACCCGGCCACGGAGCTCCGGGCCGCACCCGTGGGCGGCCCCGTGACCCGCAGGTGGACCAGGCCATCCTGGGGGCCGTGGTGGGCATCCTGAGCGAGCAGGGGTTCGATGCCCTCACCATGGACGCGGTGGCGGGCCGGGCCGGGGTGGCCAAGGCCAGCGTCTACCGCCGCTACGCCAACCGGGTGGAGCTGCTCGAGGCCGCGTGCGTCGCGTTCACGCCCGCGCCCCCCGCGCCACCGGACACCGGCTCGGTGCGGGAGGACCTCATCCGGCTGGGCACCTCCCTGGTGCAGACCCTGGGCCGGACCGACACGGGACGGCTGTTCCCCGCCATGCTGGGCGCCGCTGCGGCCCACCCCGAGGTCCGGGAGGCACTGGGGCGCTTCACCTCGTCCCGGCGCTCACCCTCCCTGGAGGCGATCCGGCGCGGAGTGGCCCGCGGCGAACTCGGCCCCCGCACCGATCCCGACCTGGTGGCGGACCTGCTGTCGGGGTCCATCGTCTACCGGGTCCTGGTCCGGGGCGGCCGGGTCGGCCCCCGCGGGGTGGAGCAGATCGTCGACACCATCCTCGGCGGGGCCGCCCTGGGCCCTGGTGAGGAACAGGGCTAGCGCCGGACCCTCTCGCTCAGGCCTGCCGCGGAACCGGCCGGTCGCTCCGCCTCCGTCTGCGGAAGCGGACCACACCGTCGTTGTCGGCATCGAGCAGGTCGGTCACACGGATCGTGGTCTCCACCACGGCCAGGCCCGGGATCCTGCTCCGCCGGCGCACGGTCCAGCGCTCCAGCACCAGGCGCTCGGACCCAGTCACGGTGCAGGTCCGGGCCCGCTCGATCGCCATGGCCCGACCATCCCCGGACCTCCTCTGCCCCGGGCCAAGGCCACCTCAGGATCTGCTCACGATCCATGCCGGCGGCCACGGCCGGCGCCGGAGGGCGACAGGGCCGGCCCCGCGGCGCGATCCTTGAGGTGTGAAGGACACCTGGGCACAGCGGCGGGCACGGATGGTGCGGGACCAACGGCGCCGGGGCGACGTCGCCGACCCCAGGGTGCTGGACGCCATGGGGTCCGTTCCGCGGGAGGAGTTCGTCCCGGCCCCCGTGCGCCACGAGGCCTACACCGAACGTGCCCTCCCCATCAGCGCGGGCCAGACCATCTCCCAGCCGGTCATGGTGGCGATCATGACCGAGGCCCTCCGCCTGGGCCCGGGCGACCGGGTCCTGGAGATCGGCACCGGCTCCGGCTACCAGGCCGCGGTGCTGCGCCGGTTGGTCGACCACGTCATCACCGTCGAGCGCATCGACACCCTGGCCGACGAGGCCCGGGCGACGCTGGAGCGGCTGGGCATCGACGGCGTGGAGGTGCACTGCGCCGACGGGACGCTGGGCTGGCCCGCGGGCGCCCCCTACGACGCCATCGTGGTGACGGCCGGGGCCCCGCACCTGCCCGGCACCCTCCTGGACCAGTTGGCCCCCGGTGGCCGGCTGGTGGTCCCGGTCGGCCACCGCGGGAACGAGCGACTGGTGCGGGTCACCATGACCGACGACGGTCCCGTGCAGGACGACCTGGGTGCGGTGGCGTTCGTGCCCCTCATCGGGAACGAGGGCTGGCAGGCCGACTGACCCTCCGTTTCGTGATGCGAGCCGCGACCCAGAGGTCGCGGCTCGCATCACAGAAGCGGGGTTGGGGTGCCGTCAGTGGTCGAAGTCGGGCTGGTCCCACCACGGGTACCACTCGGGCAGGTCACCGGGGACCTGCAGGTGCCACGACGGCGGCCGCTTCTCGAAGAAGGCCGAGATGCCCTCACGGGCGTCCGCTCCCCCACCGGTGTGCTCCACCCCGGGTGAGTCCACCCGGTGGGCGCCCATGGGGTGGGCCTCGGTCAGCCCCTTCCAGAGCATCTGGCGGGTGAGCGCGGCCGACACCGGTGCGGCGTGCTCGGCGATCTCCCGGGCCAGGGCCTGGGCCGCCCCCAGCAACTCCTCCGGCTCGTGCACGCTGCGGACCAGGCCGGCGTCCAGCGCCTCCGACGCGGGGAACACCCGGGCCGTGTAGCACCACTCCAACGCCTGCTGGATGCCCACCACCCGGGGCAGGAACCAGCTGGAGCAGGCCTCCGGGACGATGCCACGGGCCGCGAACACGAACCCGAACCGGGCCGTGGTGGATGCCAGACGGAGGTCCATGGGCAGGGTGATGGTGGCCCCCACCCCCACCGCGGCACCGTTGACCGCCGCGATCACGGGCTTGGTCAGGTCGAACAGCCGCAACGCCACCAGGCCGCCGGTGTCCCGGCGCCGGTCCAGCTCGCGTCGGGGAGCGCCGGCCGCGGCACCGGGGGTACCGGCAGCGACCGCACCGGGCAGCGCGGAGGGGTCGAAGGTCTCCGCCCCGGAGGAGAGGTCCGCCCCCGCGCAGAAGGCGCGACCCTCGCCGGTGACCACCAGCGCCCGCACCTCCGGGTCCGCGTCCACGACGTCGAGCACGTCCAGCAGCTCCAGGCACATGCGCAGGGTGAACGCGTTCATGTGCTCGGGCCGGTCCAGCGTGACCGTGGCGACCGGCCCCTCCACCTGGTACCGCAGGGAGCGGTAGGGGGCGCCGTCGGCCATGGGGCGGTCAGACCTTGAGGAAGCGACTGACGGCGATGCCGGAGCCGATGGCACCGGTGAGCGCGCCCACCACGAAGATGATGCCGATGGCCTGCCACAGCTGGCCCGAGTCCCAGCGGATCTGGTTCAGCAGCTCGATGGAGGCCTGGTTCACGAAGTTCCGCTTCCACAGCGAGTCGAAACCCCACGCCCCGAGCGCGGCCAGGAGCGCGCCCAACAGGCCGTGCACCAGCCCCTCCACGATGAACGGCAGTCGGATGAACCAGTTGCTGGCGCCCACCAGGCGCATGACCTCGATCTCCCGCCGGCGGGCGAACACGGCGGTGCGGATGGTGTTGAAGATCAACAGGATGGAGGCGCCGATCAGCACGGCGCCCACGATGAGGACCCAGGTGTTCAGGGTGCTGACGGAGCGCTGGACCTGTCGGGCGTACTCCGCGGCGTACTCCACCCGGAGCACCCCCGGTTTGGACTGGTAGGCGTCCCCCAGGGAGGAGACGACCTCCGCGTCGGTGCTGGACGGCCGGATCCGGAAGCTCTGGGGCAGGTCCTCCGGCGTGATGGTGGAGATCAGGTCGGGCTGGTCCTTGAACAGCCGCTTGAACTCCTCGAAGGACCGGGCCCGGTCGTAGAACTCGACCTCCTTCACCTGCGGGCTGTCGTCCAGCTCCTTGGTGATGGAGTCGATCTGCTCCTGGGTGGCGCCGGGGTTCATGTAGATGAACAGCTGCACGTCGGAGCGCAGGCCCAGGAAGCTGTTGTTGATGCCGGTGCCGATCAGGAAGCTGACCGCGACCATGGCGAGGGAGACCGCCACGGTGAGCACCGCGGCGAAGGTCAGGGTCAGGTTGCGGACGAGGTTGGACCCCGTCTCCTTCAGGATGTAGTCGAGACGTACGGCCACGCCGCCCTCACTCGTAGACGCCGCGGGCCTGGTCGCGCACGACCCGCCCCCGGTCCAGCTCGATGACCCGCCGGCGCATGGTGTCGACGATGCCGCGGTCGTGGGTGGCCATCACGACCGTGGTCCCGGTGCGGTTGATGCGGTCCAGCAGCTTCATGATCCCGACCGACGTGGCCGGGTCCAGGTTGCCGGTGGGCTCGTCGGCCAGGAGGATCAGCGGCCGGTTCACGAAGGCCCGGGCGATGGAGACGCGCTGCTGCTCGCCACCCGAGAGCTCGTCGGGCATGTTGGCGCTCTTCTTGCCCAGGCCGACCAGGTCCAGGATCTGCGGGACGGCCTCCTTGATGGCCCCCTTGGGCCGTCCGATGGCCTCCAGGGCGAAGGCCACGTTCTCGTAGACGCTCTTGGTGGGGAGCAGCTTGAAGTCCTGGTAGACGCTGCCGATGTTGCGGCGAAGGTAGGGCACCTTGTACCCGGGGAGCTCGGCGATGTCCTTGCCGGCCACGAAGATCTTGCCCTTCTCCGGCCGCTCCTCCCGGTTGAGGAGGCGGAGGAAGGTGGACTTCCCGGAGCCCGACGGTCCGACGAGGAAGACGAACTCGCCCTTGTCGATGTCGACCGAGGCGTCACGGAGGGCGACCATCTCGCCCTTGTAGATCTTGGTGACGTTCTCGAGCTTGATCACGCTGACCTTTCTGGTCCCGAGGGCCCGACACTCGCGGAACGGTCCCAGGGAGGAGTGTTACGAACGCATGACGATAGCCCCACCGGCAAGCCGGCGGGACAACGCGCTCCGCAGTCTCTCAGGCCCGGGGCGTGAGGTGGCGGAGGGTCAGGCCGGCACGCCGCCGGAGCGCTGCCACCGGAGGTAGGCCTCCATCAGCCCGTCGATCTCGCCGTCCAGGACAGCGTCCGGGTTGGAGAGCTCCAGGCCGGAGCGGAGGTCCTTGACCTGCTGGTAGGGCTGCAGCACGTAGTTGCGGTCCTGGCTGCCGAAGTCCACCGCGGAGCCCTCGCCGGTGATCTCGGCCAGCTTGTCCATGCGCTTCTGGCGCTCCAGGTCCAGGAGCTTGGCCTTGAGGATCTTCATGGCCCGGTCCTTGTTCTGGTGCTGGGACCGCTCGTTCTGGCACGACGTGACCGTGCCGGTCGGCAGGTGCGTGATCCGCACCGCGGAGTCGGTCACGTTGACGTGCTGGCCGCCCGCGCCGGAGGAGCGGTACACGTCGATGCGCAGGTCCTTGTCGTCGATCTCGATCTCGTCGTCGACATCCTCGATGAACGGCGTGACCTTGACCGAGGCGAAGCTGGTCTGGCGACGGGCGTTGTTGTCGAACGGGGAGATGCGGACCAGTCGGTGCACGCCGTGCTCGGAGCGCATGCAGGCCGTAGGCGTTGCGGCCCTTGAGGGTGAAGGTGGCCGACGAGATGCCGGCCTCGGTGCCCTCGTTGACGCTGTCGATCTCCAGGTCCAGACCCCGACGCTCCGCCCACCGCACGTACATGCGCAGCAGCATCTCGGCCCAGTCCTGGGCGTCCACGCCGCCGGCGCCGGAGTTGATCTCCACGATGGCGTCACGGTCGTCGTACTCGCCGGTGAACAGCGCACGGAGCTCGAGCCGTTCGAACTCCGCGGTCGAGCGACGACGCCTCCGTCGTCGATCTCGGGCTCGAGGGACTCGTCGCCCTCCTCCCGTGCCAGCTCGGCCAGGGTGTCCACGTCGTCGACCCGGGCGGCCAGCGCGTCGTACAGGTCGAGGTCGTCGGTCATCTCCGCGAACTCGCGTTGCAGGGCCTGCGCCGCCGCAGCGTCGTCCCACAGGTCGGGACGGCCCAGCTCGGTCTCCAGCTGGGGCTGGCGGGACCGGAGCTCGTCGACCCGGAGGTAGCCGTCGGCCTCGGTCAGGCGTTCGCGGAGCGCGTCGATGCGCGGGGAGAAGTCCTGCATGTCAGGTCGGCGCGCTCACGCGCCGTGACACACCTTGTACTTCTTGCCGCTGCCGCACGGGCACGGGGCGTTGCGGGGGGTCTTCTCCCACTCCGACTTCACCACCGGCTGCTGCGGTGCCGGGCTCCGCCGCCGCGGTCCGCGGCCTCGTGCTCGCCCTCGGCTGCCACCACCGGCGGCACCGGCCCGCTGCCGGACGAAGGGTCCTCCGGTGCGCTGTAGGAGAGGCGGCCCACCGGTGCGAGCTTGGGCTGCTCCTCCTTCACGATCTGGACGTGCATGACGTACTGCACGTACTCCCGGTCGACGGTGTCCATGAGGGTGCCGAACATCTCGAAGCCCTCACGCTGCCACTCGGTGAGCGGGTCCTTCTGGCCCAGGGCCCGCAGGTTGATGCCCTCCTGGAGGTAGTCCATCTCCTTCAGGTGGTCCCGCCAGCGGGCATCGATGATCTGCAGCATCACCTGGCGCTCGATCTGGCGCATGGTGTCCGCACCCAGTTCTTCTTCGCGGCCCTCGTAGTGACGGGTGGCGTCTCCCATGAGCTGGTCGTAGAGCTGGTCCGAGGTGGCCGCGCCGGCCAGGTCCGAGGCCTCCAGGCCCACCGGCCAGTAGCTGGCGGCGTCGGCCAGCAGCGCGTCCAGGTCCCACTCCTCGGTGTAGTCCGACGAGCAGTGGGTGCCGAGCAGCGAGTCGACCGACTCGGCCAGGGCCTGCAGGGTCTCGTCCCGCAGGTCCATGCCCTCCAGCACCTCGTCGCGGCGGGCGTAGACCACCTTGCGCTGCTGGTTCATGACCTCGTCGTACTTGAGGACGTTCTTGCGGATCTCACCGTTGCGGGCCTCGACGGTGTTCTGGGCCTTCTCGATGGCCCGCGTGACCATCTTGGCCTCGATCGGCACGTCGTCGTCCCAGCCCTTGCCCATGACCCACTCGATGGCCCCGGTGGCGAAGAACCGCATGAGGTCGTCCTCGAGGGACAGGTAGAACCGGCTGGCGCCGGGGTCGCCCTGGCGGCCGGCACGACCCCGGAGCTGGTTGTCGATCCGGCGGCTCTCGTGGCGTTCCGTGCCGAGCACGTAGAGGCCGCCCACCTCGCGCACCTGGTCGCCCTCCGCCGTGCACTCCGCCTCGTGCTTGGCCAGCAGCTCCTGGTAGCGGGTCTGGAACTCCTCGGAGTCCACCTCCAGGCCCTCGGCGATGATGTCGCGGCGGGCCAGGCCCTCCGGGTTGCCGCCCAGGAGGATGTCCACGCCGCGGCCCGCCATGTTGGTGGCCACCGTGACAGCGCCGATGCGCCCGGCCTGGGTGACGATCTCCGCCTCCCGGCTGTGCTGCTTGGCGTTGAGCACGGCGTGGGGCACGCCCCGCTTCTCCAGCTCGCGGCCGAGCCGCTCGGACTTCTCCACCGACACCGTGCCGACCAGCACCGGTTGGCCGATGGCCTGGCGCTCGACGATGTCGTCCACGACGGCGGTGAACTTGGCGCCCTCCGTGCGGTAGATGAGGTCCCCTACGTCCTCACGGGCGATGGGCCGGTGGGTGGGGATGGGCACGACCTGCAGGTTGTAGGTGCCCATGAACTCGGCGGCCTCGGTCAGGGCCGTGCCGGTCATGCCGGCCAGCTTGTCGTACATGCGGAAGTAGTTCTGGAGGGTGACCGTCGCCAGGGTCTGGTTCTCCTCCTTGATCTTCACGCCTTCCTTGGCCTCCACCGCCTGGTGCAGGCCCTCGGACCAGCGGCGTCCCTCCAGGATGCGCCCGGTGAACTCGTCGACGATCTTCACCTCGCCGTTCTGCGACCAGGTAGTCCCGGTCCCGGCGGTAGAGCTCCTTGGCCTTGATGGAGACCTGCAGCTGGTGGACCAGGGAGTTGGAGACGTCGTCGTAGAGGTTCTCCACCCCGAGGGACTGCTCCACCTTGGCGATGCCCTCCGGGAGCGGGAAGACGACCTTCTTCTCCTCGTCCACCTCGTAGTCCACATCACGGGTGAGGCCCCGGGCCACGGAGGCGAACTTGTAGTACAGCTTGGCCGCGTCGCTCACCCGGCCCGAGATGATCAGCGGGGTGCGGGCCTCGTCGATGAGGATGGAGTCGACCTCGTCCACGATGGCGTAGGCGTGGCCCCGCTGGACCTTCTCCTCCAGGGACAGCGCCATGTTGTCCCGCAGGTAGTCGAAGCCGAACTCGTTGTTGGTGCCGTAGGTGATGTCGCAGGCGTACTGGGCCCGCTTCACCTCCGAGTCGTTCTCGCCCGGCAGCACCATGCCGATGGTGAGGCCGAGCCAGCGGTGCACGCGGCCCATCCACTCGGCGTCGCGCGTGGCCAGGTACTCGTTGACCGTGATGACGTGGACGCCCTTGCCGGTGAGGCCGTTCAGGTACACCGGCAGCGTGGAGACCAGGGTCTTGCCCTCGCCGGTCTTCATCTCCGCCACCCAGCCGAAGTGCAGGGCGGCGCCGCCCATGAGCTGCACGTCGTAGTGGCGCTGGCCGATCACGCGGCTGGCGGCCTCACGGGTGACGGCGAACGCCTCGATGAGGAGGTCGTCCAGGTCCTCTCCGTTGTCCAGTCGCCGGCGGAACTCACCGGTCTTGCCCCGGAGGTCGTCGTCGGAGAGCGCCTGCAGTTCCGGTTCCAGTGCGTTGATGTCCGGGACCAGGTCCGCGAGGGCGCGGACCTTCTTGCCTTCACCGGTACGGAGGAGTCGATCCATGAAGCCCATAGCTCGAACCACTCTATCGGTGGGCCGGAGGAGGCCCGCCTCGGCCCCGACAATGCCGTGGGAGCCGGCGTGTCACCCCGGATAGGTGGCGGGATCGAACCGTCCCCGGTCCAGCCGGACCTGGGCGCCGTTGAGCCAGCCGGCTCCCGGCACGGCCAGTCCGACGTCGCGTAGCTCGCAGGACCCGTCCCGGTAGTTGGTCATCTGGTCACCCAGGCCGGGGCCGAAGTAGCAGATGTCCGTGCCGGCATCGCCGTAGAGCCGGTTCCAGTGGTCCGTCGGGACCGACTGGCTCGTCCCGGCTGCGGCGCCGCCGTCCAGCGTGTCCGTGCCGGCGTTGCCCCGCAGCACATCCCGGCCCCCCTGTCCGTTCAGGTAGTCGTCGCCGTCGCTGCCGTCCAGGTAGTCGTGGCTGTCGCCACCGAGGAGGTCGTCGTTGCCCGCACGCCCCAACAGGATGTCCAGACCCGGGCCACCGGACAGCACGTCGTCGGCGTCCCCGCCATCCAGGTCGTCGTTGCCGTCATCGCCGAAGAGATCGTCGCGGTCGTCGCCTCCCTGGACGCCGTCGTTCCCGAGCCCACCGTGGATCTCGTCCAGACCCGCACCACCGGTGACGGTGTCGGCCCCGTCGCCCCCGAACATCACGTCGTTCCCGTCGGCCCCGTTCAGCTGGTCGTTGCCGGGTCCGCCGTCGACCAAGGGGTCATCGCCCACCCCCGCGTTCACCTCATCGGCACCGTTGCCGCCCTGCAGCCGATCGTCGCCCGCGTTGCCGAACACCACGTCGTTGCCGAGGCCGCCGTCGACGAGACGGTCATCGCCATCACCGCCGATGACGAGCGGGTCGCTGCCGTCGTCGCCGTAGACCCAGTCGCTGCCGGCCTGGCCGTTGACCTCCACGTCGGCACCGGGACCGCCCCGGACGGTGTCGTCGCCGTTGCCGCCGTACACCTGGTCCGCTCCGGCACCACCGTCGGCGACGTCGAGGCCGTCGCCGCTGAACAGCCGGTCGTCGGCGTCGCCGCCCAGGAGCTGGTCGTCATCGGCCGCGCCGTACAGGGAGTCGACACCGCCCCCGCCGTCGAGCTGGTCGTTGCCGTCCTCGCCGTACAGGGTGTCGTTGCCGGTCTCGCCGTACATCCGGTCTGCACCGGGTCCGCCGGTCAGGGTGTCCCCGCCGGAGCCGCCGAACACGGTGTCCGACCCCTCACCGGCGTCGACGGTGTCCGTGGCATCACCTGCGCTGACCACGTCGTCGCCGGCGCCGCCCACGATGGTGTCGTTGCCGCCACCGGCACTGATGGCGTCGGCATCGGAGCCCCCGTCGATGACGTCGGCGACGGCGGTGCCGGTGATGGTGTCCCGTCCGGCGTCACCGAACACGGTCCCGTTGGAGGCGCTGACCTGGTCGTCGCCGGTCCCGGCCCGGACCACGTTGGGGCCCGCTCCTGCGGTGATGACGTCGTTCCCGTCCCCGCCGGTGACGCTGTCGGTCCCCTCGAGCGTGGAGATGGTGTCCGCACCGGCGCCACCGTCGACGACGTCGGCCGCCGTGCCGCCGGTGACCTGGTCCGCACCGCCGCCACCACTGACCGTGGACGGGCCGGACCCGGTCTGCACCACGTCATCACCGTCCCCGCCGGTGACGCTGTCGGTCCCCTCGAGCGTGGAGATGGTGTCCGCACCGGCGCCACCGTCGACCACGTCGGCCGCCGTGCCGCCGGTGACCCGGTCCGCACCATCGCCACCACTGACCGTGGACGGGCCGGACCCGGTCTGCACCACGTCATCACCGTCCCCGGCGATGACCACGTCGGTCCCGCCACCGGTGGTGATGGTGTCGTTGCCCTCCTCGCCGTCGACCACGTCGTTGAGGGAGCCGGTGGTGACGGTGTCGTTCCCGTCGATGCCGGCCACCGTGACCGCGGCATCCACCACGGAGGCACCGGCCAGCGACCCGGGCCCGTAGGCGACCGAGGCACCGGTCGACACGCCCACCCCACGCGGCCCGTAGCCCCACACGGTGTCGTTGCCGCCCCGGCCCCGGATGTCGTCGGAGCCGCCACCACCGCAGATCACGTCGGAGCCGGTCGTGCCCAGCAGCACGTTGTCCGCCGAGTCGCCGAACACGGTGCAGGCGAACGCCGCCTGGACCGACAGGTCGATGGTCTCGGTGGCACCGGCTCCGACACCGGCCAGGTCGCACGTCACCGGACCATCGGCGTCGGGGGCCGTGCACCCGACGGGGAGTGCGCCGGCCAGCCGGAGGTCCGCGGACAGGGGCACCGTCACGATGGTGTCCTCCGACGCGACCGCCCCGGTGTTGGACACGGAGACCCGGAACACGAAGTCATCGCCCAGTCCGGTCGTGGCGAGCGGGGCACCGGCGGTGCTCACGGCCGCCACGGCCACCGACAGCGACGGCTGGCCCAGGATCTGCACCGTGAACGACCGGGATGCGACCGTGCTGGTCAGGCCGGCGGCGTCGGTGCCCTGGACCTCGAAGGTGTGGTCGCCGACCGCCAGGTCGGGGTAGGTCACCGGAGCGGTGCAGGCCTGCCACGGACCGCCGTCGATGCGGCACCGGGCATCGACGGGCTCGTCGGCATCGAAGGTGAAGGTGGCGTCGTCCACGTTCACCACGCCCGACGGCCCACCGGTGATGGTGACGGTCGGAGCGGTGGTGTCGACCGTCCAGGACCGGGTGACGGGCACGCTCACGTTGCCGTACTGGTCGGTGGCCCGGACCTGGAACTGGTAGGTGCCCTCGGCCAGCCCGGTGAACACGACCGGCGAGGCACACGGCGCCCAGGCGGCGACCCCCAGTCGGCACTCCACGGCCGCGGCCGGGTCGTCCACGGTGAAGGTCAGGGTGGCGTCGGGCACCGTGGTGGACCCGGCGGGTCCCCCGGTGATGGTCACCACGGGCGGGGTGGCGTCGATGAAGAACGTCCGTCCCTCCGCCGTGCGGTTGCCGGCGGCGTCCGTGGCCCGGACGTCGAAGCTGTGCGGGCCGTCGTCCAGGCCGTTCTCCGTGCGGGGCGAGGTGCACGGCACCCAGGCGCCCAGGTCCAGGCGGCACTCCACCACCGCCGCGGGATCGTCCACGGTGAACCCGAAGGTGACGTCGCGGACGGTGGTGATCCCGGCCGGGCCGGAGACGATCTGGACCTGGGGCGCGGTGGCGTCCACCGTCCAGGTGGTCGTGACGGTGTTCGACAGGTTGCCCGCCGGGTCCTGGGCCCGGATCCCCACGGTGTGGAGGCCGTTCGACAGGTTCGGCACGAACGGACTGGTGCAGGGCTCCCACGGCCCGCCGTCGACCTGGCACGCCACCGAGGCGGTCGGGTCGTCGGCGGCGAAGGTGAACCGGCTGTCGGCGACCGTCGTCGTCCCCGACGGCCGCTCGCTGACGGTCAGCAGTGGGGCGACGGTGTCGACCGTCCAGGTGACGACCGCCGGGGACGGATCCTGGAGCCCGAGCGCCTCGGCCCGGACCTGGACCTGGTGCTCGACCCTCACCCAGGCCGGTCAGCACCAGCGGCGAGGGGCAGGGCTGGAACGCCCCGGTGTCGACCTTGCAGGCGAAGGTGGCACCGGCGTCGTTGGAGGTGAAGGCGATCGAGGCGGCGTTGCTGTTGCTCAGGGCGGGGGGCGCCGACGTCACGATGGTCTCGGGCTCGACGGTCAGGACGGTCCACGTCCGGGAGGCCACCGGGCCCACGTTGCCGACGGCGTCGGTGGCCCGGACCTCCACGGTCCGGATCCCGTTGCCCAGGCCGGTGAAGGTGGCCGGGGAGGTGCACGGGGCCCAGGCACCGCCGTCCAGGCGGCACGCCGCGGTGGCGGCCGGGTCGTCGACCGTGAAGGTGATGGTGGCGTCGATGACGGCGACCGTCCCGGTGGGACCGCCCGTGATCGTCACCTGGGGGGCCACCGTGTCCACGGTGAACACCCGGGTGGCGACGGGGCCGACGTTGCCGGCCGGATCGGTGGCCCGGACCCCGATGGTGTGCGGGCCGTGGGCCAGCCCGGCGAACGAGGCCGGCGTCGCGCACGCGGCCCAGGGCCCTGCGTCGACCCGGCATTCCGTGGTGGCGGTCGGGTCGTTCACGGTGAAGGTGGCGGTGCCGGTGGTGGCGGCGACCGTTCCGGTGGTCCCACCGGTGATGGTCACCACCGGGGCGACCGTGTCCACGGTCCAGGTACGGGCCGCAGGGGCGCTGACGTTGCCGGCAGGCGTCCGTGGCCCGGACCGCCACCGTGTGGGAGCCGTCGGACAGGGCGGAACGGGTGACGGGCGAGGTGCACGACTGCCACGGGCCTCCGTCGTTGCTGCACTCCACCGTCGCGCTCGGATCGTCCACGGTGAACGACACCGAGGCGGACGTGGCCGAGGTCAGGGCCGGCGGGCCGGCGGTGATGGTCACCACGGGCGCCACGCCGTCGACGGTCCAGGTCCGGGTCGCGGCCGGTCCGGTGTTGCCGGCGGCATCGGTGGCCGTCACGGAGAAGGTGTGCGGCCCACTGCCGAGCGAGCCGAGCGGCCAGGGCGAGGCACAGGGCTGGGCCGGGCCGCCGTCCAGCACGCAGGAGAAGCTGGACGCCTCGTTGGCGGTGAAGCCGAACGTGGACGCGCCGATCCCGACGGTTCCGGTGGGCCCGCTGGTGATGCTGGCCGTGGGGGCGACGGTGTCCACCGTCCAGGTCCGGGAGTCCGGGGTCGGGTCGGCCAGGATGCCGGCGGCCACGGCGCGGACGGCCAGGACGTGCGCCCCCTGGCCCAGTGCGGTCGCCGTCCAGGGGCTGGTGCAGGGCAGGAACGCTCCCCCGTCCAGCCGGCACTCGAAGGTCACGGGTGCGTCGGGTGAGGTGAAGGTGACCGAGGCGCTGGCGGTGTTGACCAGGCCGGTCGGGCCGGAGGTGATGACGGTCTCCGGCGGGTCGGTCAGCACCGTCCAGGTCCACGTCGCCCCGGGCGCCGGGGCACTCACGTTGCCGGCCGCGTCACGGGCCCGGACCTCGAAGGTGTAGGCCCCGTCGGGCAGGTCCGGGTAGGTCGCCGTGGTGGCACAGGACGTCCACGGGCCGGCGTTCAGGCGGCACTCGAACGTGGCCGGTTCATCGGCGTCGAAGGTGAGCAACGCGTCGGGGTCGCTGGTCACCGCGGCGGGACCGACGAGGTCGATCACGACCGGAGCGACCGAGTCCACCCTCCAGGTCCACGACTCCGGGGTGGGGTCCACGTTGCCGAACAGGTCCGTGGCGACGATCTCGACCGTGTGGTCGCCCTGCGACAGGGACGTGCGGGTCCAGGGGGAGCTGCACGGCTGCAGGCTGCCGCCGTCCAGTCGGCACTGGAAGGTGGCGGGCTCGTCGGCGGTGAACTCGAACACGGCCGTGGTGCTGTTGGCGACACCCGGCGGGCGGGCGGTCACGGTGGTCTGCGGTGCCTTGGTCTCCACGGTGAAGGTGGTGGTGGAGACCGGCCCGAAGGCCCCGCCGGCCGAGCGGGCCTGGACCCGCAGCGTGTGGGGACCGTCGGCCAGCCCGGTGAAGGTCCGTGACTCGTAGAACGACCCGTTCGCACACGGCTGGGAGTCCAGGCTCTCCGCCGAACCATCCAACTCGTGGCGGTAGCACTGCGCCGCAGGAGCTGACCATGCCATCGCCGCCACCCCGGTGGGCAGCACGGTGCCGCGGCCGCGACCAGACCGAGACCAGCGGTCCCGCCCGGACCGTGAAGGTCCGTGTCAGCACCGGCCCGTACGTCCCGCCCGCGGAGCGGGCCTGCACCCGCAACACGTGATCACCGTCAGGCAAGCTGGTGAAGGTCCGAGACTCGTAGAACGACCCGTTCGCACACGGCTGGGAGTCCAGGCTCTCCACCGTGCCATCCAACTCGTGGCGGTAGCACTGCGCCGCCGGAGCTGACCACGAGAACGCCGCCCACGACGATGGAATCGTCAACCCCTCACCCGGACCCGACACCACCGACATTCCCGTGACCGCACCCGACACCACCGTGAAGGTCCGTGTCAGCACCGGCCCGTACGTCCCGCCCGCGGACCGGGCCTGCACCCGCAACACGTGATCACCGTCAGGCAAGGTGGTGAAGGTCCGAGACTCGTAGAACGACCCGTTCGCACACCCCTGGGAGTCCAGGCTCTCCACCGTGCCATCCAACTCGTGGCGGTAGCACTGCGCCGCCGGCGCTGACCACGAGAACGCCGCCCACGACGACGGAATCGTCAACCCCTCACCCGGACCCGACACCACCGACATTCCCGTGACCGCACCCGACACCACCGTGAAGGTCCGTGTCAGCACCGGCCCGTACGTCCCGCCCACGGACCGGGCCTGCACCCGCAGCACGTGCGGGCCGTCAGGCAAGCTGGTGAAGGTCCGCGACTCGTAGAACGACCCCGTCGCACACCGCTGGGAGGCCAGGCTCTCCGCCGTGCCATCCAACTCGTGGCGGTAGCACTGCGCCGCAGGCGCCGACCACGAGAACGCCGCCCACGACGACGGAATCGTCAACCCCTCACCCGGACCCGACACCACCGACATTCCCGTGACCGCACCCGACACCACCGTGAAGGTCCGTGTCAGCACCGGCCCGTACGTCCCGCCCGCGGACCGGGCCTGCACCCGCAGTATGTGCGGGCCATCAGGCAAGCTGGTGAAGTTCCGCGACTCGTAGAACGACCCCGTCGCACACCCCTGGGAGGCCAGGCTCTCCGGCGTGCCATCCAACTCGTGGCGGTAGCACTGCGCCGCCGGCGCCACCCACGAGAACGCCGCCCACGACGACGGAATCGTCAACCCCTCACCCGGACCCGACACCACCGACACGTCGAGTGACGACCCTGTCGACGTGGCCACGGCGAACGGGGCGGTCACCACCGGACCGACGTTGGCGCCGTCCACCGCCCGCACCTCCAGCGTGTAGGACCCGTCGGCCAACTCCGCCGACTGCCACATCCCCTGCTGGCCCGACGTCCCCGAACACGTCCCCCAGCCGGCCGGCAACCCGTTCAACCGGCACTGGAACGACGACGCACCCGGAGCGGTGAACGTCGCCGTCACCCACCCGGCCGAGATCGTCCCCTCCGGCTTTGCGATCCACTGCGGGGCCAACCCGTTCCCCACGGCGAACGGGGCGGTCACCACCGGACCGACGTTGGCGCCGTCCACCGCCCGCACCTCCAGCGTGTAGGACCCGTCGGCCAACTCCGCCGACTGCCACATCCCCTGCTGGCCCGACGTCCCCGAACACGTCCCCCAGACGGCCGGCAACCCGTTCAACCGGCACTGGAACGACGTGGCACCCGGCGCCGTGAACGTCGCCGTCACCCACCGGGAGGAGTAGTTCCCCTGCGGCTTGGACAGCCAGTCGATGGACATCCCCCCGCCGACGGTGAACGAGGCCGACGCCACCGAACCGACGTTGGCGCCGTCCACCGCCCGCACCTCCAGCGTGTAGGACCCGTCGGCCAACTCCGCCGACTGCCACATCCCCTGCTGACCCGACGTCCCCGAACACGTCCCCCAGCCGGCCGGCACCTCGTTCAACCGGCACTGGAACGACGTGGCACCCGGCGCCGTGAACGTCGCCGTCACCCACCGGGAGGAGTAGTTCCCCTGCGGCTTCGACAGCCAGTCGATGGACATCCCCCCGCCGACGGTGAACGAGGCCGACGCAACCGGACCGACGTTGGCGCCGTCCACCGCCCGCACCTCCAGCGTGTAGGACCCGTCGGCCAACTCCGCCGACTGCCACATCCCCTGCTGACCCGACGTCCCCGAACACGTCCCCCAGCCGGCCGGCAACCCGTTCAACCGGCACTGGAACGACGTGGCACCCGGCGCCGTGAACGTCGCCGTCACCCACCGGGAGGAGTAGTTCCCCTGCGGTTCGGAGATCCACTGCACCACCGGATCCGAGGTGACGGCCCAGTCGCGGGTGCTGGAGGGACCCGGGCCGGTGCCGTCCACCGCCCGCACCTCCACGGTCCACGCCCCGTCGGCCAGTCCCGTGACCTGGTGGTACCCCTGGGCGGAACCCGTGCAGGAGGCGTACGTCGGGCGCGAGCCCTCCGCGGTGCCGGTGGGGAACACACGGCACTGGTAGCCGGTGGCCCCCGGCGTGTGGAAGGTGAAGGACGCGTTGTTGGACCCGATGGTCCCGACCGGGTACCCCGTGATGACCGGCGCGGCCGGCGCCGCCGACGCGTTCGTCACCGGGAGGACGACGACCATCAGGAGCGCGGCCGTCACGACGGCCACGGCACGGGTCAGCTTCATCTGGGTTCCCCTCCACATCCTGCCGCCGGTTGGTCCGGCGGCAGGCCCTCGCCTCGTCCTCCCATCCACAGGAGCACGCCTGCAGGGTGCACCGTCCCATCGTCGGGGCCATCCCCATTCGCTGCCACCGTGGCTCCCCGAGGACGACCAGAGTTCCCGGAAGACCCGTGATCCCACTCTGGGTGGTCCATCTCGCAGCGCGAACCACTTTCCGTGGTATCCGCCCGGGTTTCGACCTCTGGTTCGTCGTCCGTGCTTGGTGGGGGGAACCCCCTGCGCCACACTGACCTCCGTGGGACGGGGACGGCTCCAGGACGACGTGCGAGCCGCGCTCGAGGCGGGGGGCACGGTGGTGCTCACGGGGCCGGCGGGGATCGGCAAGACGGCGATCGCCACCGAGGTGACACGCTCCCGGGCCTGCGCGCTGGGGCAGTGCCTCCCCGCGCTGGTCGACCGCGACTACCGACCTCTGGTCCACGCGCTGCGGACGCCGCTGTCCGGCTCCCCCGACGCGGTCGCGGTGGAGGTGACGGCTCGGCTGGAGGGCCGATGGCTCCTGGTGGAGGACCTGCACTGGGCCGACGGCCCGACACTCGCCGCACTCCCCCACCTGGTCGGGCGCGTGCCCATCCTCACCACCTCGCGGGGGCCCGATCCGTTCGACGGCACGGCCGTCCGCCTGTCGGTCCCGCCGCTGACGCGCCGGTCCGCGCTCGCCGCGGCACGCCGGCTGCGGCCCGAGCTGGACGACGCGGACCAGGAACGGCTGGTGGACCTGGCCGGAGGGAACCCGCTGCTGTTGCGGGAGCTCGGCACCGGCGGTGACCCGACCGGTTCCCCCACGTTGGACGAGGCGGTCCGCTCCCGCGTCGCCGCGCTCCCGGGCCGGGACCGCGCCGCGCTCCGGCTGCTGGCGCTCCGCGGCCGCCCGGCGCCCCGCGAGCTGCTCGGCGCCACCGGCACCCCCGGGCTGGGCGGCCTGGTGGAGGAGCAGGACGGAGCCGTGTGGTTCACCCACGACCTCCTCCGGGCCGCGGTGGACGGCACGATCGACCAGGAGGACAGACCGGCGCTGCACGCGCTCCTGGCCCAGTGCTCCGACGATGCCGACGCCGCGGCCCACCACCTTGCGGCCGGGGATGCGGTCGCTGCAGCCGCTGCTGCGGAACGGGCCGCAGCCGGAGCGTCCACCGTGGAACGGGCCCGCCTCCTGCTCCTGGCCGTGACGGCCCGGGGCGACGGCGCCCCGGACGGGTTGCGCCTGGAGGCGGCCGAAGCGCTGGTGGCCGCCCACCGCAGCGAGGACGCGGAGCGGGTCGCGGCCGGCGTCCGGAGCGACGACCCGAACCTGCAGGCGTCGGCCGGATGGCTCCGCGCCCGCGCCGCGTGGATGCGGGGCGACGCGGCGGGGGCCGCCCGGATCCTGGACGAGGCGCTGGCCCTGGTGGACGGGACCCGCACCCCGGTGGAGGCCCACCTGCGGGTGGAACGGGCCAACGTCAGCATCCGCGACCGGCCCGGTGACCCCGGCCTGGCCGAGGAGATCGCCCTGGCCCTCGAGGTGGCGGAGCACGCCGGGGTGGACCGGGCGCGCGCCCATTCACTGCGGGGTCGCTCGCTGGCCCACTCCTTCCAGCCGGGCTGGGACGACCACTACGACCAGGCCCGGCGGATCGCCCGTACCGACGGCGACCCCGACCAGGAGTGCGCAGCCATGTACTGGTCGCTCAGCGCCCACGGGTTCTTCGGACCCCTCGCGGATGCCCTGTCCATCGGACGGGCCCTGATCCGACGGGCCGACGAGCTGGGCCAGCTCGGCTGGTACCACCAGGCGCTGGCGGCACACGGCCTGCACGCCGCATCGGCCGGCGTGCTGGAACCGGAGCTCCCGGTCGAGCTGGAACGACTCCTGGAACACGATCCCGAGTTCCGCAACCGGACCCACGTCCGCGCCGTCCTGACCCTGGACCGGATCGACCGCGGCGACCTGTCCGGCGCGGCTGGCCTGATCGAGGCCGGACGGGCGCAGGCCCGGACCCCCGACGAGATCGCGCTCGTGTGCGTGGTCCAGGCGGAACTGGCCGACGCACGCGGTGACGCCCAACTGATGGTGTCCACGCTGCTGGAGCTGGTGGACTGCGGCGTCGGCTTCTTCGGCATGAAGGTCATGGCCGAGGGCAGCGCGACGCACCTGTTCCTCCACGCCCAGGATCCCCCGGACATCCCCCGGTACTCCGACCTGTGCCCACCCATCATCTCCGGCATCGCGGCCGAGCGGAAGGCCTTCGACGCCGTCCGGGCCGGCGACCTGGCCCACGCGAGGGCACGGCTGGAAGCGGTGGCGGCCCGCTACCGGTCGCAAGGGGCGTTCCGACCGGCGGCCCGGGCGCTGCACGGTGCCGCCTGCACCGCGGAGCGCTCGGGTGAGCCCGACGCCGCCCTCCGACTGCTGGACCAGTGCCGAGACCTGTGCCGGCGCCACGGGTTCGGTCCACTGCTGGCCACGGTGGACCGCGACCGGGCCAGGATCCAGGCCGACGAGGTCCGTGCCCGGCTGACCGAACGGGAGCTGGCCGTGTTGGACCTGGTGGGGACCGGGGCGACGAGCGCGGAGATCGCCGCCGCCCTGCAGATCGGCCGCTCGACCGTGGACAGCCACGTGGACTCGGCCCGCCGCAAGCTCGGGGCGGCGAACCGGCGACAGGCTGCCGCCATGCTCGCCCAGCCATGAACCGGCCGGTCGTGACGGTGGTGCGCCTGCCCGCCGGGGTCGGTGACGCCCCCGGCGACGGACCGGTGACCCTGGGCGAGACGGACCACGACCTGACCGGTACCGAGGTCACCGTCCGGGTGCGGGCGGCGGCCGACCTCGCCGTGGTGCTGGACGCAGTGATGCGGGGTGCCACGGTCACGCTCGAGCTGGCCGCCGACGCACCGGCGGATCCTGCATTCCTGGACCAGTTGCACCGGGTGGCCGACGTGCGGCAACGGGATGCAGCGGGCCTGGACGGAGACGTGGCGGCACTCCTGGAGCTGCTGGCGGAGGGACTGACGGTGGCGCAGGCGGCCCGGCGCCTGAACCGGTCCCCCCGTTCGGCCTACCGGCTCCTGGCCGAGGCACGGTCGGTCCTGGGCGTCGCCACCACCGCCGAGGCCGTCCTGGCCGTCCGCACGGCGCGCTGACCCGGGCCGGGGTGTCAGGGCACACCCCTACCGTCGCGGCCGTGCTGGACCTGCTCATCCCGCCCCGTTGCGCCGTGTGCGCTGCCGCCGGGGCCGCCCTGTGCCGCCGCTGCGCGACCGCACTCCCGGGAGCGCCGGACCTGGCACCCCCTGCAGGGCTCCAGGCCTGCTGGGCCCTGCTCTCCTACGACCGCACCACCCGCGACCTCGTCGCCGCCCTCAAGTACCGCCGGCACCGCGAGGTCGTCCGGGCGGTCGCTCCCGCCCTCGCCACCCTCCTGGACGGGTTGCTGTCACCGCCCCACCCCGGCGCTGCGTGCGTGACCTGGGCCCCCACCTCCGGGCGCCGACGGCGCCGGCGGGGCTACGACCAGGCCGAGCTGCTGGCACGCGGCACGGCGACAGCCGCCGGCGTGCCCCTGCAGCGCCTCCTCACCCGTCTCCCGGGACCGGCCCAGACGGGCAGGGACCGCGTGCACCGCCTGGACGGTCCCGCCTTCCGGGCCCTGCAGGCACCGCCGGCCACGGTGGTGGTGCTGGACGACGTGTGGACCACCGGTGCCACCCTGTCCGCCGCCGCGTCAGCACTTCGCAACGCCGGGGCGACCCATGTGCTGGGACTGGTGCTGGCCGTCCGGCCGTGACCACCGGCCACCCGGGCCGCAGCCCGGCCAGGAGCCCAGTCGCGGCCAGGAGCTCAGTTGCCGGGCAGGATGACCGCGGGCGACTCGCCGCTGAGCATCCGGTCCACCCGGTCACGGACCATGTCCTGCCACTCCGGGTGGGTCAGCACGTAGAACCGCCGCTCCCGGATGGCCTCCACCACCAGGTTGGCCACCACCGCGGGGTTGAGCCCCTCGGCGATGAGGGCGTCGAGCATCTCGCGCATCTGGGCCAGGGCGTGGTCCTCGTCGAGGTCGTCGCCGGGGGTGAACCCGGGCCGGTTGCGCTCGCTCTCGTTGATGCGGGTCCGCACCCATCCCGGGCAGAGCACGCTGATCCCCACCTCGGGGTGCGTCATGGCCAGCTCCACCGACATGGACTCCGACATGGTCACCACGGCGTGCTTGGACACGTTGTAGGGGGACATGCCGGGAGGCGAGGTCAGCCCCGCCATGGACGCGGTGTTGACGATGTGGCCTCCGCCGCTGGCGATGATGTGCGGCGTGAACACGTGCAGGCCGTGGACGACCCCCCACAGGTTGACGCCCAGCACCCACTGCCAGGTGTCCATGTCCACCTCCCACGTGAGCCCGCCGCCGCCCACGCCGGCGTTGTTGCAGGCCACGTGCAGTGCGCCGAACACGTCCATGGCCGAGGCGCCGATGCGTTCCACGTCCGCGTGGCGCGACACGTCGGCGGTCACCGCGAACACGTCGGCGCCGGTGCCGCGCAGCTCCTCGGCCACGACCTCCAGCGGCCCACCCTCGATGTCGGCCAGGACCAGCTTCATGCCCAGCCCGGCGAACGCCCCGGCCATGGCCCGCCCGATGCCGCTGGCGGCGCCGGTGACCACCGCCACCCTGCCCTCGAACTCATCCATGACCGGTCCCCCCTGGTTCAGCGAACGCCGGAGACTGTACGGCGTGTGCTCGTGGGCGTGCGGACGGCCGGGCCGTCCGCACGCCCCGGAGGACGAACGAGGGGTGGGGAGGTACGGAGGGGCTCAGTACTTGTAGTGCTCGGGCTTGTACGGGCCCTCCACCGGGATGCCGAGGTAGTCGGCCTGGTCGGTGGACAGCGTGGTGAGCCGGACGCCCAGGGCGTCCAGGTGGAACCGGGCCACCATCTCGTCCAGCTGCTTGGGCAGGCGCCACACACCGAGCGTGTAGTCGTCGTTCTTGGCGAACAGCTCGATCTGGGCCAGCACCTGGTTGGAGAACGAGCAGCTCATCACGAAGCTGGGGTGCCCGGTGGCGCAGCCCAGGTTCAGGAGTCGGCCCTCGGCCAGGACGATGACGGAGTGCCCGTCGGGGAAGACGAACTCGTCCACCTGGGGCTTGATGTTCACCCGCTGCACGTCGCTCTGCTTGAACAGGCCGGCCATGTCGATCTCGTTGTCGAAGTGGCCGATGTTGCCGACGATGGCGTTGTGCTTCATCCGGCCCATGTGCTCGGCGGTGATGATGTCCTTGTTGCCGGTGGACGTGATGAAGATGTCCGCGGTGTCGATCACGTCCTCCAGGCGGACCACCTGGTAGCCCTCCATGGCGGCCTGCAGGGCACAGATCGGGTCGATCTCCGTGACGACCACCCGGGCACCCTGGCCCTTGAGGGACTGGGCGCAACCCTTGCCCACGTCACCGAAGCCGGCGACCACGGCGAGCTTGCCACCGATCATCACGTCGGTGGCCCGGTTGATGCCGTCGATGAGCGAGTGGCGGCAGCCGTAGAGGTTGTCGAACTTGGACTTGGTGACCGAGTCGTTCACGTTGATGGCCGGGAACAGCAGCGTGCCGCCCTCGAACATCTGGTAGAGCCGGTGCACACCGGTGGTGGTCTCCTCGGTGACGCCCTGGATCCCGGCGCCGATGGCGGTCCAGCGCTTGGGGTCCTCGGAGAGGGACCGGCGAAGCACGTCCAGGATGACCTTCCACTCCTCGGGGTCGTCCTCCTGCGCGTCCGGCACCACGCCCGCCGCCTCGTACTCGGTGCCCTTGTGCACCAGCATGGTGGCGTCGCCGCCGTCGTCCAGGATCATGTTGGGACCGGCCGTGCCGTCGTCCCAGCGCAGCGCCTGCTCGGTGCACCACCAGTACTCCTCCAGCGTCTCGCCCTTCCAGGCGAAGACCGGCACGCCGCGGGGATCGTCCACCGTCCCCTCCGGCCCGACCGCGATCGCGGCCGCGGCCTCGTCCTGGGTGGAGAAGATGTTGCAGCTGGCCCAGCGCACCTCGGCGCCGAGGCACGTGAGGGTCTCGATCAGCACCGCCGTCTGGACCGTCATGTGGAGCGAACCGGTGATGCGGGCGCCGGCCAGCGGCTGGGCATCGGCGTACTCGGCCCGGATGGCCATCAGGCCGGGCATCTCGTGTTCGGCCAGCTGGATCTCCTTGCGGCCACGGGGGGCCAGGGAGAGGTCGGCGACCTTGAAGTCGGTGAGTGTCATGGGTGGAACCTCCTGCGCCGCGCCACGGGGCGCGGGAATCGAAGCATCGGTCGGGAGTGCTTCGGGCTGGGGTCGTCTGACACCGGGTTCACGGCAGCCCTGGCAACGCAGCAAGGGTAGCGGGCCGCACCGTTTCGGGGGAACGCGCCGTAGCGTGGAGGGGTCGGCCGGCCCCGCCCGCCGCACCGTCCCCGAGACAGGAGTCCCCCGATGACCAGCCGTTCCCCCCGGGCCCTGGCCGCAGCCACGGCCGCCCTGTTCCTCCTCGTCGGCGCTGCCGGATGTGGCAACGACGACACCGCGGACACCACCACCACGACCGAGGCCACCACGACCACGGCCGGACCGAGCACCACCTCCGCGGCAGAGGCGGCCGCCACGGTGCGGTTCGACAAGGAGATCCAGAGCCAGCTGGCTGCGGTTGGCTGCTACACGGGCGCCGACGACGGCGTCTTCGGACCCGAGACCGATGCCGCCATCGTGGCCTTCCAGAAGGCGTCGGGCCTGAGCGCCGACGGCGAGCTGGGCACGCAGACCGGGGCGGCGCTCAACAAGGCCGTGGCCGAGAAGAAGGCGGTGTGCGGCGGAACCGCCACCACCACCACGGCCAAGGCCGGCTCCACGACCACCAGCACCGCCTCCCCCAACGGCGCACCGTGCACCGCCACCGCACTGCTGGGCGGCCTGCCGGCCGAGGGCGAGACGATCGCCTCCTACGTCTGCTCCGGCGGCTACGCGGCCGGAAGCCTGACCGACGGCACCAAGTTCATCCTCCAGGCCAAGAACGGCACGTGGTACGCGCTGGACCAGGACCCGTGTGGCTCGGCCAGCGCCGGGCTCCCGCCGGTCATCCTGGAGGACGGCTGCTGAGCCTCACCGGGCGGGGACGGGACCGACCAGCTCCTCGGACAGGGCCCACAGCCGGGCCGCGGCCTCTGGGTCCCGCGCCCACGGCCGCACGCCCGACGGGGCATCGGGGTCCTCGGTCGGCTCCGCCACCGAGCAGTCCTCCAGGTAGGCACCGCCGTACGCGTCCAGCTCCGGCGCGGTGGCAGCCCAGACCGAGGTGGCCGCCCCCTGCTCCACCGACTTGAACCGGAAGTCGCCTCCGCTGGGTGCCCGGGACGCCATCCAGTCGAAGTCGTCCTTGGTCATGTGCCGCGCCAGGTCCGTCATGATCACACCGGGATGCACCGAGAAGGCGTGCACGCCCCGGGGGCCGAGGCGCCGGTCCAGCTCCAGGGCGAACAGGGCGTTGGCGGTCTTGGCCTGGCCGTAGGCGTCCCAGTTGAAGTACTCGTCCTCGCGGGCGTAGTTGGGGTCGTCCCAGCGGATGCCGCCCTGGCGGTGCCCGGCCGAGCTCAGCACCACCACCCGCGCCGGAGCGGCGGCGGCCAGCTGGTCCGCCAGCAGCACCGTGAACAGGAAGTGGCCCAGGTGGTTGGTCCCGAACTGCATCTCGAACCCGTCCGCGGTGCGGGTCAGCGGGCAGGCCATGACGCCGGCGTTGTCCACCAGCAGGTCGATGCGGGGATGGCGCTCTGCCACCTCCGCCGCGGCGGCACGTACCGACTCCAGGGAGGAGAGGTCCACCAGCACGACGTCGACCTCCGCCCCCGGGACCTGATCCTGGATGGAGGCGACGGCCGCGTCGCACTTGGCGCGGTCCCGTGCTGCGACCACCACGGCTGCGCCGCGCGACGCCAGGGCGCGGGCGGTCTCCAGGCCGAGCCCCCCGGAGGCCCCGGTCACCACCACGGTGCGGCCGGACAGGTCCACCCCCTCCAGGACCTCGTCGGTCGTGCTGGTGGCGTCGAAGGTCATGGTCGCTCCCGTGGGCTCGCAGGTCGGTCGACCGACCGTATGCGAACTCAGGAACCGAGGGCGGCCTTGATGTCGTCCAGGATGGGCACCGGCCCGGGGTCGATGCCCTCGGCCGCGGCCATGTGCAGGGTCACCAGGTCCCCCAGCATGACCAGGTCCATCAGCTGGGCCAGGGGACCGTCCCCCTCGGCGACCACGGAGTGGATGTCGCCGACGACCTCCTCGCAGGCCTGGGCGATGAAGTCGAAGCGCCGCCCGACCTGCGGGTGCTCGAAGGCGTGCCGGAGGAACAGCATGGTGAAGACCTGGCGGGTCACGTCGCCGTGCTGGCCCCAGCCGCACAACTCGTTGTGGGTGAGCTCCGGCACCCGGTTGGCCCAGGAGGCCACCTTCGGGTTCTCGTTGAACTGCCCCTTCCAGCGCCAGGCCGCCGTCTCGCCCAGCGCCCCACCGCCGTAGACCAGGGGCAGGGTCCGGCCGATCTCGCGCGCCAGGCGCACGGCGTCGTTGCGCTCTGCCGACAGGCGGTCCCGGCGCCGCTCCAGCTGGTCCACCGCCAGCTGGATCTGCACGCCGGCGTCCTCCAGCAGGCCCATGCGCTCCAGGACGACCAGCAGCGGGACCGACACCGCCCCGATGCCGGCACGGGGCATGGGGATGGAGTCGTCCACCGGGATCACCGGCGCCCCCCACTCCTGGGCCAGCCGGGCCAGGTGGCCACCCGCGGCCACGACCACGACGCGGGCGCCGTCGCCGAAGGCCTGGCTCGCCGCGGCCACCGTCTCCTCCGTGTCGCCGGAGAACGACACGGCGAACACCAACGTGTCAGGACCGACGAAGCCCGGGCACTCGTAGTGCTTGGACACGACCACCGGGACCCGGCACGTGGGCCCGGCCACCGCGGCGCACACGTCACCACCGATGCCGCTGCCCCCCATGCCCATCACCACCACCGAGGAGATCCCCTCCGCCGGCGGCAGGTTGGTCACCTCCGCCCCTGCCTCCGCCGCCCGCACCACCTGTTCCGGCAGTGCCATGGCGGCATCGAACATCCCCAGGGTGTCGAGCATGCTCAGACCTTGAACGTGGGTTCGATGCCCTCGGCCTCGGCCTTGGCCACCAGGCGACGGTCCTCGTCGTCGTCCACGGACACCGCCTGCTCGATGAGCATGACGGGGATCCCGTCGGTGACGGCGTAGCGCCGCTTGAGCCGGGGGTTGTACAGCGCGTGCTCGTCGGCGAAGTACAGCAGCGGACCCTTGTCCTCCGGGCAGGCCAGGAGCTCCAGCAGCTGCGGGTCGAGTCGGTCGTCGGTGGTCATGCTCGGTCGTGTCCTCGGGTGATAGGGGTCGGTCAGTCGGCCATGACGGCCTGGACCTGGGCGACCCGCTCGTCGCAGCGGGCCCGGTCCGGCGCCTCCAGGTTGAGGCGCAGCAGGGGCTCGGTGTTGGACGGGCGCAGGTTGAACCACCAGTCTCCGCCGTCCACGGTCAGCCCGTCCATCCGGTCCTGGGGCAGGTCGGCGAAGTGGGCGGCGACCCGCTCGATCACCCCGGCGGTGTCCGACACCCGGGTGTTGATCTCACCGGAGGCGGCGTAGCGCTCGAACGGGGCCCGCAGCTCCGACAACGGCACACCGGCCACCGACAGCTGCTCCAGGACCACCAGCGCCGCGATCAGGCCCGAGTCGGCCCGGAAGTTGTCCCGGAAGTAGTAGTGGGCGGAGTGCTCGCCGCCGAAGATGGCGCCCGTCTCCGCCATGACCTGCTTGATGAACGAGTGCCCGACGCGGGTCCGGACCGGCGTGCCACCGTGCTCCCGCACGACCTCCGGCACGGTGCGGGAGCAGATCAGGTTGTGGATGACGGTCTCACCGGGGTGCTTGTCCAGGATCCCGGCGGCGATGATGGCGGTGGTGGTGGAACCGGACAGGCCGATGCCCTGCTCGTCCACCAGGAACACGCGGTCGGCATCCCCGTCGAAGGCCAGGCCGATGTCCGCGCCGACCTCCACCACGCGGGCCCTCAGGTCCGCGGTGTTCTCCGGCTGGATGGGATCCGCGGGGTGGTTGGGGAACGTCCCGTCCAACTCGCCGTACATGACCTCCAGGTCGAACGGCAGCGTGGAGAACACGGCGGGGACGACCAGGCCACCCATGCCGTTGGCGGTGTCGGCCACCACCTTGAGGGGGGCGAGCAGGTCCACGTCCACGAAGGACCGGACGTGGTCGGCAAAGGCGCCGATGACGTCCTGGTGGCTGAGCTCCCCCTCCCGGCCGGCGGGCGCCAGTGCCCCGTCCAGGTCCTGTTCGGCCACCTCCCGGATCCGGCGCAGGCCGCTGTCCTCGCCCACGGGCCGGGCCCCGGCCATGCAGAACTTGGCGCCGTTGTACTGGGCCGGGTTGTGCGACGCGGTGAACATGGCCCCTGGTGCATCCAGGGTCCCCGAGGCGAAGTACATGAGGTCGGTGGAGCCCAGGCCGAGGTCCACGACGTCCAGGCCCTGGGACCGGACCCCGTCGGCGAACGCCTCCACCAACGACACGCCCGACGGACGCATGTCCCGGGCGACGAGGATGCGGCGCACCGGGCCGGACGGGGCGGGGCGCTCCGCGCTGTCCTCCAGCGCGAACCGGGCGAATCCGGCGCCGATGGCCCTGGCCGCCCGCTCGTCGATCTGCTCCGGGTAGGTGCCCCGCACGTCGTAGGCCTTGAAGATGGAGTCGAGTGCGGACATGGCCCTGCACCCTAGTTGCGGGCCGGGAGCTCCCCTGGCGACACCTCGTAGGCCCCCAGACGGGCCGCGGCACGCACCCGGAACAGGTCCCGGACCAGCCTGGTGGCATCCCGCGCCACCCGGACCGTGGACCGCGACGAGTTGACCACCTCGACGGGGACCTCGGTCAGCGTGAGGCGGTACCGCTCGACCAGGTGGAACAGCTCCACGTCGAACGCGAACCCGTCGATCCGGGCGTGGGAGAACACCAGGCGGCCCACGTCGGAGCGCATCGCCTTGAGCCCGCACTGGGTGTCCCGGTACCGGCCCAGCAGCACGAACCCGGTCAGGACGTTGATGACGCGACCGCCGGCCTCCCGCAGGCGCCCGGCACGCACCACGGTCATCGTGTCGGTGTGCTGGCGGCTGCCCACCGCCACGTCCCAGCCCTCCTCGATGCGCTCCAGGAACCGCAACAGCTGGGCCGGCGGGTAGGCCAGGTCGGCGTCGGTGAAGGCCACCGTCCGGCCCCGGGCGGCCAGGACGCCCTCCCGGACCGCGGCGCCCTTGCCCCGGTTGGGCCGGTAGCTGAGCACCTGGTCCGCCCCCGCCTCCCCCGCCGCCGCCGCCGTGCCGTCGTCGGACCCGTCGTCCACCACCACGATCTCCAGGCCGCCGTCGCCGGCCACGGGAGCGAGGTCGGAGCGGATCCGATCGATGGTCCCTGCGATGCGGTCGGCCTCCCGGAAGGCGGGCACCACCACGGTCAGCCGCAGCTCCCCCGGCGCCGGGGGCCGGGGGATGGGCCTGCGCTGGTCGTCGCGGACCTCGTTGAACATGGCGCGGCGGTAGTTCACGGTCCGGACCAGGAAGGCGACCGCCAGCGCCGGCAGCTTGATGACCAGGAGACCGCCCCACCACCGGGGGTCGAGCGCATAGTCCAGCACCGTGATGACGGCCACGTCCGCCACCAGCGCCATGACGGCGCCGCCGCTGTACAGGCCGATCCGCCGGTACCACCGCAGCCGCGGGTCGGCCGGGAAGGTGACCAGCCCGTGCAGGCCCCACGACACCAGGGTGGCCGTCGCGACCGCCACCGCATCGGCCAGCGGGACCGGCCAGCCCACCTGCTCCCGCAGGACCAGGAGCAGCAGCACGTCGACCGTGGTGGCGATCGCCCCGACCAGGACGAACCGCCGCAGCAGGTTCATGTCACCCCGGCGGTTCGGGCCCGTCACCGGGCTCGTCGGCACCCTCGGTGGTCCCGCCGACGGCATCGGTCCCGGTCTCGCGGACGGCGTCGGTCTCGGTCTCGCCGACGGCGTCGGTCTCGGTCTCGCGGACGGCGTCGGCTCGGTCGCCGAGGTCGACCCCGGCGTCGTCCATCGGTCCGACCACCCCGCCGCCGGCCGTCGCCAGGGCCGCGGTCCGGGACCGCTGCTCGCGGACGGCGATCACGCCGAGCAGGGCGAAGCCGACGATGCTCATGATCCAGCCCAGGTAGTCCACCCAGGTGGAGCCGTACGTGAGGGTGACCGACTTCTCGGTCGGCACCACGACCATCTGGTTGGGGCTGACCCGGTAGGGCCCGGAGGCGCCGGAGACCTTCCAGTTGGGGAAGTACGAGGCCTTCACCAGGATCGGCGTGCCCACACGGTCCACGTCGAAGGAGATGCTGTCGGTGTCGGTCTCCACGTTGGACACCTCGGCGGCCGGGACGGCCTTGGCGGGGGGCGAGGTGTCCGACGGGTCGGCCCGGGGCCAGTCCGACGGCCCGGAGGTGGCCAGGGGGACGTCCCAGCGGGTGGGGTCGAGGTACCAGTCCACCGCGGGACCGGCCTGCTTGTTGGCCACCACCTGCCCCGGCGCGGGCTCGGCCCGCTCCTTGGCGTAGACCCAGCCGTCGATGTGGTCGTCGGTGCCGTTGAGCACCACGGGATCGTTCTTGAGCGGCACGACCAGCTCCGAGTCCGCCACCTCGAAGGTGACCCACGTCCTGCTGACACCGTCGGGGCCGGCCCAGGGGCCCGTGGACGCCACCTCCGTCAGGCGGGGCTCGGCCCGGGCCGCGTCGATGGCCTGCTGGGACGACGCCATGTAGTAGCGGACACCCAACTGCTGCAGGTGCGAGATGCCCAGGTCCATGTTGAACTCGCCGTAGGGCAGGTCCCGCTGCGCCCGCGACGGCTGCACCGACAGCTCGGACTGGTTCAGGAAGTGGAACGGCGTGGTGGACGACGCCTCGAAGTACAGCCCCTCCATGGACCCGATGCAGCCGTCGGTGAAGTACGGCAGCAGCATGAGTGCCATCGGCGTGCCGAACCGGTCCAACTTGGGCTCGTACTCCCACATGGCCCGGCCGCAGCCGTCCTTGTCGCCGACGCCCTCCATCATGTCCACCACCGCCTGGTACTCGGGGTAGGCGGGTCGACTCTCCAGGCCCTGGTAGTTGTACAGGGCCCAGCCTCCGGAGATGTTCTGCTTGGGGAAGTCGATGCCCATCCATCGGTAGGCGCTGCCGCCCGGGACCGCCGGGTCGGCCACCACGCCGCCACCCGGGAGCGCCTGGAGGGAGCCGCCCAGGGCCACCAGGACCAGGAGCACCGCCACGGACGCGCCCGCGACGCTCACCCACACCGGCTCCTCGGTCCGGCGACGCAGGTCCCCGACGACCAGCGCGAGGGACCGGATGACCAGCACCACCGCCAGGGCCGCCAGGAGGTACAGGCACAGGTAGTAGAAGGGCAGGATCCGGGCGTTCCAGAGCCGGTACTGGGGCAGGAAGCGGAAGATCCACGCCAGTGCCACCACCAGCAGGGACAGGTACCAGCCGAACCGGACCCGGTGCACCATGGACAGCACCACGCCCAGCCCGGCCAGGGCGAACACCACGTTGCGGAACGGCATGTCGAACACGGCCGGGTCGGGCCACAGGTACCGGGCGTACTCGGTGTACTTCTCCCAGCCCATGTCGTTGAGGTACGGGCTGTTCAGGTAGAAGGGGACGAACCAGAACGCGGCCACCAGGAAGCCGACCGGCAGCACCACGGCGGCCCAGCGGGCCACGCGACCGTCCAGGCCGACGAACAGGACCAGAGCGGCGACGGTGGCCACGACCGGGAACCACGTCTGGGCCAGCCACAGCGTCCCCAGGGTGACGGCCACCACGCCGGCGCCGATCCAGCGGCCCACGGTGGAGGCGTCCCACCACGGGACGCGGTCCTCCCGGCGCGTGATGAGCAGGACCACGGTGGCCAGGCCGGCGAAGATGGCCGGGATCAGGTGGCACAGGATCACCAGGCCGAACAGGAGCGCACCGAGCGCCTTGTCCTGGCGGGTACGGATGCCCCTGAGCAGGACCGCCAGGTACAGCACGGCCAGGGTGAGCGAGATGGAGAAGGCGAACTCTCCCGCCATGGTGGACGGGATGTTGCCGCCCAGGATGGTGAAACCGGTCTCGTACAGGAACGCGGCGGCACCCACCGCGATGAGCGGCGGGCCGGGGAAGGGCAGGCGGGCCGCCCGGCCCAGGGCGTACCCGGCCAGCGGCATGGTGACCAGGCCGGCCACGGTGACCATCTTGAACGCGACGTTGTACGGCACCGGCACGCACAGGACCGCCAGGACCCCGGCGACGATCCACACGAACGTGCGCAGCACCGAGGACGTGATCCGCTTCTGCAGGTACCACGTCCCGGCGGCGACGGCGGCCAGCAGGAACGGCGTCAGCCACAACGGCGGCCCGACGTTCAACAGGACGATCACCAGCGACGGGATGACCATGTAGAAGACGTAGGCCGGGAACCCGGCGTACCAGTCCGGGGTCCAACCGGTCAGCCGGAAGTTGGGCAGCAGGTGGTCCCGCAGGAAGGCCGGGCCCCACACGTGGGCGCCCATGTCACCGCCGGTGGCCGTGGTGTCGCGGAAGATCCACTCCGGGTGCAGCGTCACCGCCACCAGGACGCAGGCCAGGGCCACGATCACCCAGGAGACGATCTCCGTGACGGACCGGCCGGAGTGCCGGGGGTCGTCGATCGGGATCAGCGGCTGGTCCGACGGCGGGGGCTCGTCGTCCGACGGCGGGTCGTCCACCAGCAGGTCACCTGCGGGCAGGCCGGGATCAGGTTGTCCGTCCGCCACCGGGGCCTCGGGATCCTCGTCGGTGCGGGAACGGGCATCCATGCGGGCCATATGGTGGCACGTCCGGACCGTGCGGCCGGTGTCGGGCCCGTCGGTGCCCGGCACCCGACCCGGGATGACCGGGGCGGGGACGGACGTGGCCCCGGACGACCGGCGGGGTCAGGACGACAGCGACCGGCGGTAACGGGTGGGGACGGCGCTCAGGTCGTGCAGCACGCCGTCCAGGCCGACCTGGTCCCCGTCGCGGTGCCAGCTGCGGATGTCGCACACCGAACAGGAACGCATGACCAGGCGCGACCCGTCGATGGTCAGCCCGATCTCGACCTCTTCGTTCCCGCACCTCGTGCAGTTCGACATGTCACCTCCCGCAGCTCGGATCCCGGCCCGCTGGCCGGCACCGGGTCCGTCTCCGACCCCCGGCAGTGGTCCCAGTCGGCCGCCGGGGCGGACGTGTGAGGGAAGGGGCGCGGAATGGGCCGAATGGCCCAGTCGTCCGCCGACCGCCGCGGAGCCGGTGCGGCGGGGACCGGGACTCCTTCAGCGCTGGGAGTACAGCAGCGCCACGGTGGTGGCGTTGAACGCCATGTGGGTGACGATGCTCAGCCCCAGCCGGCCGGTCCGGACCGCCAGGAGGGCCAGCACCGTCCCCAGCACGAACAGCCCCGCGAACTGCAGGGGCTGGAAGTGCATCGCCCCGAACACCGCACCGCTGATGACGCAGGACCACACGTCGGGGATGCCCCGCTTGCGCAGGGCGCGCAGGAACAACCCCCGGTAGAACAGCTCCTCCACGATCGGCGCCCCCACCACCACGATGAGGGCCAGCACGATCCAGCCGACGGTCCCCTCCGCCTTGGAGGTCAGCTCCTTGGCCGGTGCGGACAGCTCCTCCGGTGTCGACCCCAGCAGGCGGAGCAGCGGCAGGTAGAGGATCGGCAGCACCACGACCTGCATGACCACGCCGATGAGCAGCCCCAGTGGGACGTCGGAGGTCCGGAAGCTCCAGCCGAAGTCGTCGGCCACGCCGTGGCCCTTGTTCCGGCCGGCCAGGAACACCGCGGCCAGCCACCCGCCCCACAGGGGAACCTGCAGCAGGGCCCCGGCCCACAGGGGGACGTCGGCACTGGACTCCCACCCCGCGATGCCGAAGACCACCACGGTCGCCACCACGGCCAGGGCCTGGCTCAGGGCGATGCCGAACGCGACGTCGCCCAGCCCCCAGGTGGAGCGGTACCAAGCCGGTTGCGGTTCCTGGGCCACGGGGGGCACGACGCCGTCGGACACGGGGTCAGGTTCCCACGGCTGGGGCCCTCAACGGGACCGACCCGGCCTAGGCACCGATGAGGTCGAGCTGGACCGGCTCCCGCCGGTCGCTGCGCCGGTCCTGGAGCTCCCAGCCCCGGGGGACCCGCACCGAGTCGGCATGTGTGGGACAGAGGTCGTGCACCATGGGATGGGCCTCGTCGGCCAGGTCCTCCAGCCACACCACGCCGTCGGCGTAGGCGTAGGACAAGGTGGCGTCGGCCGGTCGGCCGCATCCTGGTCGGGCGCAACTCCTGCTCACGCCGGGGCACCGTACCCGGCCCCGGAGGGCGGATCGGGGATCCCGGGTCCCAGGGTTCTCAGGGACGGCCCGGCCGCCGCCATGGCGTTGTGCTCCGCGGCTCCTAGGCTGTGTGGATGCCATCCGAGCAGAACGAGAATCCCGCGTCCGGCCCAGGCAAGGGGCGCGTCGGCAAGGGAGAGAACGGGCTCCCGTCCTGGCTGGTCTGGGTGCTCGTCGCCGTGGTCGGCCTGACCGTCATCAGCGCCCTGTCGCTGTCCAGCACGGCCAAGGAGCCCATCGCCTACTCCCAGTTCGTCTCCCAGGTGGACGACGGCAACATCAAGACCGTGGTCTGGAACAACGTCGACCAGTCCATCACCGGCACCACCAAGAGCGGCGAGGAGTTCACCACCACCGGCCCCGCGGAGCCGCCTCCCACGCTGCTGCAGCAGATGGAGGACAAGGGGGTCGACTTCGAGTTCTCCACCCCCACCCCCAACCTGTTCGCCCAGCTCCTGCCGCTGCTGCTGCCCCTCCTGCTGATCGTCGGCTTCTTCGTGTGGATGAACCGCCGGGCCCAGGGCCAGATGAGCGGGATCATGTCCATCGGGCGGTCCAAGGCCAAGACGTACTCCACCGAGCGCCCGGCCACGCTGTTCACCGACGTCGCCGGCTACGACGGCGTCAAGCGGGAGATCCGGGAGGTCGTCGACTTCCTCAAGGAGCCCGACCGCTTCCTGGAGATCGGTGCCCGCATCCCCAAGGGCATCCTGCTGGTCGGTCCCCCCGGCACCGGCAAGACCCTGATCGCCCGGGCCGTCGCCGGCGAGGCCGGCGTGCCGTTCCTGTCCGTGTCGGGCTCGGACTTCATGGAGATGTTCGTGGGCGTGGGCGCCAGCCGCGTCCGTGACCTGTTCGAATCGGCCCGCAAGCACGGCCGGGCCATCATCTTCATCGACGAGATCGACTCCGTCGGCCGCAAGCGGGGCGCCGGCATGGGCGGGGGCCACGACGAGCGGGAACAGACCCTCAACCAGATGCTCAACGAGATGGACGGGTTCGAGGCCTCCGAGGGCGTCGTGATCATGGCCGCCACCAACCGTCCCGACATCCTGGACCCGGCGCTGCTCCGTCCCGGGCGCTTCGACCGCCAGGTCGTGGTCCCGCTGCCGGAGCTGGACGACCGCAAGGCCATCCTGGCCGTGCACATCCGCCACAAGAAGCTCTCCCCCGACGTCGACCTGGACCTGGTGGCCCGTGGCACGCCCGGCATGTCCGGCGCGGACCTGGCCAACCTGGTCAACGAGTCGGCCCTCACCGCGGTGCGGCGGGGCTCCAAGGTCGTGGAGATGCACGACTTCGAGGACGCCCGGGACCGGGTGCTCATGGGCCAGCGGCGGGACTCCATGGTCCTGTCGGACCGGGAGAAGGAGATCACCGCCTACCACGAGGCCGGCCACGCCCTGTGCGCGGCGCTCCTGCCCTCGGCGGACCCGGTGCACAAGGTCACGATCCTCCCCCGCGGCATGGCCCTGGGGGTCACCCAGCAGCTCCCGGAGGAGGAGAAGCACTCCTACAGCCAGGAGTACCTGGAGGAGTCCATCATCGTGGCCATGGGTGGCCGGGTGGCGGAGGAGCTGGTGTTCGACCACCGCTCCACCGGTGCGGCCAACGACCTGCAGGTCTCCACCGAGCGGGCCCGACGGATGGTCACCGAGTTCGGCATGAGCGACGAGATCGGGCCCCGCGCACTGGGGCACGTCCGGTCCGGTGTTCCTGGGCGAGGACTTCGGCCACCAGCGGGAGTACTCCGAGGACACCGCCCGGTCCATCGACGCCGAGGTGGAGAAGATGCTGCGCACGGGCGAGGACCGCTGCGTGGAGCTGCTCACCTCCAACCGCCGTGCCCTCGACCTGGTGGCCAAGGCCCTGCTGGAGCAGGAGACCATCACCGGCAGCGAGGTCAACCGCCTCATCCGGGTGGCCAACGGCACCGAGCCCGACGTGCCGGCGCCCACCCCGCCCGCGGCACCCGTGACGCCCGCCGGCGTCATGCCGGCCCAGGTGCCGCCGCCGGTGCCCCCGCACCTGGCCCCGGCGCCGCACCCGAACGTGCTGCCGACGCAACCGACGTAGGCCGTTCGGCCCAGTGTGGGCCGAACGCCTCAAGTCTGCGGAGCGCTTTGTCCGAAGTTGCGTTCCATGGATGGAAACGCAGGCGGGACGGCCACGGCCGAACGGACCGATGAGTCGTTCGACCCCACCACATCGGACCCGGAGGCCCGGGTCCCGGAACGCACCAGCGGCACGCCGGCGCCGCCCGGCGGGACCAGGTCCTCCAGGCGGAACGTGCTCGCGGCGGCCGGTGTCGCCGGAGTCGGACTGGCCGCGGCGGCGTGCGTCCCCGGTCCCGGGGCCGGTGCCCCGCCGCCCGGGTCGGCCGCCGACGTCGTCCCACCCGCCCCGGTCCCGCCGACCGTGGCCGAGGCCCGCCTCCTGGCCGGGAGGGCCACCTTCGGTCCGAGCAAGGCCATGGTCGAGCGGATCATGGCCGTCGGCGCCGCCACCTGGCTGGACGAACAGCTGAACCCGGGGGGGCTGGCCGACGCCGAGGCCCGCCTCGCCGGCTACACCACGCTCAACGCCTCCAACGCGGAGAACGAGCTGGTCCGCAACACCGACGAGCAGATCCTGTTCGGTGAGCTCGACCACGCCATGCTGCTGCGGGCCGTGTACTCGGAACGCCAGCTGTACGAGGTCATGTGCGACTTCTGGTCCAACCACTTCACCATCTGGCGCTCCGCCAAGTACCTGACCCAGCTCAAGACGATGGACGACCGGACGGTCATCCGGCCCTACGCCCTGGGCCGGTTCGCCGACATGATGCTGGCCTCCGCCCGGAGCCCCGCCATGTTGGTCTACCTGGACAACTACCAGTCCAACGCCCTGTCCACCCAGGGGGTGAACGAGAACTGGGGCCGGGAGATCCTGGAGCTGCACACGCTCGGGATCATCAACGGCCAGCAGGTCTACACCGAGGCCGACGTGCGTGGCGTGGCCCGGATCATGTCCGGCCGCACCATCAACTACACCGCCGGGGCCAGCCAGTACTCCTACCGGTTCAACCAGGGGTACCACAGCCGGGAGGCCGTCTCGATCCTGGGCGGCGCAGTGGTCGAGGCCGGCCCGGGCCAACGGGACGACGGGCGAGGCCGACGGCGACTCGCTCCTGAACTTCCTGTCCCGGCACCCCTCCACGGCGCGCTACATCAGCTGGAAGCTGTGCCGGCGGTTCGTCTCCGACGACCCGCCCGCCGCCCTGGTGGACCGGCTGGCGTCGGTGTACCAGGCCAACGACACGGCCATCGCGCCGGTGCTCCGCGAGCTGTTCCTGTCACCGGAGTTCGCGGCGTCGACCGGCCTCAAGGTGAAGCGCCCGATCGAGTGGCTCTACTCGTCGCTGCGGGCCACCCGGGCGCAGGTCAACCCGCTCCCCCGGGGCCATGCGGCCACCCGGCTGCGGGAGACCACGTCGATCCTGGGCCAGCCGCTCAACGAACGGGTCACCCCTGACGGGTACCCGGAGAAGGCGGTCGACTGGGTCTCGGCCGAGGGCCTGCTCAAGCGATGGGAGTACGGGGCCCGCCTGGCCCGCAACCGGCTGACGGACACCAGCCCGGCCGAGAAGGTGGTGGTCGACCTGGCCGCCCTGATGCCGGCCCCGCTGCCCGCCACCGTACGGGAGCTCATCGTGGCCCTGGCCGACGGCGTGTTCCAGTACCCGCTCAGCCCGACCCACGCGGACGTGATGGCGTCCAGCCTCGGCGTCTCCCCCACCGCGACGGCCGCCTCCCTGGTGGCCAACGCCAACAACCTGCAGGCCGTCGTCGGCCTCCTCCTGTCCCACCCGACCTTCCAGCGCCGCTGACCACCGAGGACCGACCATGACCATGACCGACACACAGGCCGATCACGGCAGCAACTGCCAGGACTGCGAGGACCGCTCCGGCGTCTCCCGCCGAGGCTTCCTGGGGGTGGTCGGCGCGGGCGCCGCCACCCTGGGCGTCTCCTCCCTGGGGGCCCGCATGGCCTTCGCCACCCCTGAGGCACCCTCCACCGGCGACGTCCTCGTCGTCGTGTTCATGCGTGGCGGCATGGACGGACTGAACGTGGTCGCCCCCTACATGATGCCGACCTACCGGACCCTCCGGCCCACCATCCGGGTGAAGGACCCGACGGAGTTCACCAACCCCACCGGCGTGGCGGGCCTCCCGCTCAACCAGGGCGGCAGCGTGGCGCCGTTCGCGTTGTCCGGCACCTTCGCCCTGCACCCCGGCATGGAGCCGTTGCACCAGGGGGCCTGGGCCAACGGTCACCTGGCGGTCGTGCACGCCGCCGGCCTGCCCAACGCGGAGTCGTCCACCAGGAGCCACTTCGACGCCGAGGGGTACTGGGAGCGCGGCTCGGCCTCGCTCGGTGTGAGCACCGGCTTCGTCAACCGGTACCTGGGTGGACTCAGCGGTGTGGACCGTCTGAGCGCGGTGGGTCGCGGTTCCACCCTGCAGCGCATGATGCGGGGCCCGGCCTCCGCGTTCAGCATGAGCTCGATCGGCGGGTTCGGGGTGCGCGGGCTTCCCGAACAACACCCAGGCCCGTACCGCTCTGGTGGGCCTGTACCCGCACGGATCCGACCTGCTGGACGAGACCGGAGCCGACACGCTGGACGTGGTCAACCTGCTGGCCACGCTGCCGGTCGACCCCGGACCCCAGAACGGCGCCGCCTACGGCACCGACGGATTGTCCAGCAACCTCCGGGAGATCGCCCGGCTCATCAAGGCGGGCGTCGGCCTCCGGGCCGTGGCCATCGACGTGGGCGGCTGGGACACCCACGGCGACCAGGGCATCCCCGAGGACCCGAACGCCTACTTCCGCCGGCAGACCGGCGGGATCGCCACCGCCATGCAGGCCTTCTACCAGGACCTGGGCAACTCCATGGACGAGGTCACGCTGGTCACGCTGTCGGAGTTCGGCCGCACGATCGACGAGAACGGGACGCTCGGCACCGACCACGGCCGGGGCACGGCCATGTTCGTGCTGGGCCGCAAGGTCAGGGGCGGCGTCCACGGCGCCTTCCCGACGTCCATCACCAACGGCCCGGAGGGCGACCTGGCGGTCATGAACGACTACCGACAGGTGCTGTCCGAGGTGCTGTCGGTGAGGTGTGGCGCCACCAACCTCGGCACCGTGTTCCCGACCTACGCCCAGCAGGCCCCCCTCGGCCTGTGCGTGGCCTGAGCGGTCACGGAGCCGCCGGACCCACCCGGGCCGCAGCCATCCGGGCGGCGTCACCAACCCGGGTTCACCCGTCGGCCGGCACCAGGCAGAACGGGTGGCCGGCCGGGTCCAGGAACACGCGGAAGCCGGGGTCGGGCTGCACCGCGGCCTTGCGGGCACCGATGGCCAGCACGCGGGCCTCGCCCTCGTCCAGGTCATCCACACCGAAGTCCAGGTGGGCCTGCTGGGGACGGTCCTGGCCCGGCCACTCGGGTGGTTCGTGGTCCGGGACCAACTGGAAGGCGAGGGTGACCGGTCCCCCACTGGCGAGCTCGACCCAGTCGTCCTCCCGGTCACCGACCTCCCACCCGGTGATGGCGGAGTAGAAGCGGGCCAGGGCCTCCGGGTCACGGCAGTCGAGGGCCACCACGGCGAGTCGTCCGATCGGCGCCACCGCGGGACCCTACTCCCGGCCCGTCGGGGTCATGCCACCGGGCCGGCCGTCGCCAGGCCCGTCGTGGTCGTGGTCGGTGCAGCCCGACGGCACCGAGCCAGGGTCGCGCAACTCGGCCACCGCGGCCCACAGGTGGGTGGAGCTGACCGGGCCCAGGAAGGATGCCCGGACCACGCCCCGGTCGTCGGCGATCGCCACGATCGGCACGGCCTCGATGGCGTAGCGGGCGTGGAGGTCCGATGCCTCGGTGACCTCCACCTCCTGGACCGCCACTGCGTCGCTCCCCAACAACTCGGCCTTGGACCACACATCGGCGCAGGTGGCGCAGGTGCGGGAGGTGAAGACGGCCACCAGCCACGGTGCCCCGGGCCGGACGAAGTCCTGGCGGTCCAGCTGGGCCGGTGCCTCGAACCCCGTCGTGGGCTGGGTGGGGGCGTCGGCGCGTCGTCGCTGCAACAACAGCGCAACCGCGACCGCGAGGCCGGCCAGCACGACGGCCACCAGGAGGCGATCCATCAGCGCGACCCGCTCACCCGCCGGCCAGGGCCTGGAGCCCGCCCCGTGCGCTCCGCAGCGGAATGGCCAGCACCGTGGCCAGGTCATCCTGCTCGGGATAGGTGACCAGGCCCTCCACGACGATGGGTGAGCTGCCGGTGACCCGGACCGCGACCGGACCCGGAGCCGAGCCCGGCGGAGGTGCGGGGACGGCCCGGCTGTCGCCGGGGGGGATCTCCACCTCCACCACGTCCGTCACCGGCGTCTCCTCCCCGTCCGCGACCACGGCGGCGGACACCACGGAGATGCCCGGGCCCGGGTTGTGGACGAACACCACCGGCGCCGGGTCGGATCCGGCATCGACGGACGGGACGATCCACTGCAGCGCCGCCACCGGAGCTCCGCTGGCGATGGCCACGCCCTTGGTCAGCGCCGGCCGGGACGGCACGGCGGGATCCGCCGGCGGCGTGCCCGCGCCGGTGATGGCGATCGTGCGGGCCACGACCACCCCGCCGTCCTGGGACTCCACCGTGATGGCGTGGTAGCCGTCGGGCGGGATCCTGCCCTCGGCCGACAGGTCCACCACGGCGTAGCGACGGCCCGGGACCTCCACCTCGAGCGGCTCGGGCGGTGTGGCGGCGGCACCGTACGGCGTGACCTGGATGACCACCCGGGCCCGCTCCTGGCCCGGGTTCTGCAGCACGACCCGCTCGGACACCCCCGTTCCGGCGAACCCGCCCGCGATGACCCAGCGGGTGGCGGGTGCCGGCACCCCGAGGGACAGGCGCAGGCCCCGCGGACCGGCCGAGCCGTCGAAGGTCTGCGCCGCCTCGGCCACCACCCGGCCGGACCGCAGCCGCACCGCGACGGAGAACTGGTCCCGCCGCTGCACGGCCTCCCCCAGGTCCACCACCTTGGCCGTCCCGGCCGGCACCACGATGCCGGTGAGCCCGGTGGGCACGCGCACGCCGGTGTCCAGCACCACCTGCACGTCGATGCCGGCGTCGCCCGGGAAGGGGTTGAACAGCGTCAGGCGGACCCCGGCGTCGCGGGTGGTGCTGAGCGCCGGGAAGTACCAGGTGCCCGACGAGAACGTGGCGCAGGCGTCCTGGTCGCCGTCCTGTTCCGCCACCAGGGAATGGGCCACCGCGATGGCGGGCACCGGCGACTCCACCATGACCGACAGGGCCGCGTTCCCCAGGACGGCGGCGACGTCGACGGCGAGCGGTCCCCCGGCGGGGACCACCACCTCGACCGGCCCGACCTTGGCGTCCGCGCCGAACCCGGTGACCCGGACCGTGACCGGGTCCTCGGTGACGTTGGTGACGATCACCGTGTGCCGCGGTGGCTGGGCCGTGGCCGCCGTGGCCGCAGCGCAGTACCAGGTGGCGGAGAGCGCGTCGCCGCTCGACGCGGACGGAACCGCCGCGCGGTCGAGCGCGGCCGGCTCCGGCTCGGACCGGCCCCCCCACCAGGTGACCAGGCCGACCACGGCCAGCGCCACGACGCTGACCAGGACCAGGCGCGAGGCCTTCATCGCCCCTCCGACCTGTCTGGGTCGGGGCTGCTCGGGTCGGGCCTGCTCGGGTCGGGCCTGTCGGCCGAGGCCGGCCCGTCCTCGGAGACCACCAGGATCGGGGCGGCCCGGCCGACGCGGCGGCGGGGGCCCGGGGTGGCCAGCCGACGCCGCCGGCCGGCCAGCACCACCAGGCCCACCAGGGCGACCACCTGCACGAGCTGCAGCAGGCGCGACGACCACGGTGTGGTCCAGGACAGGGCCCCGTCACCGGTGGCCGGCACCGCGAACTCCTGGCTCCAGCCGAACAGGTCCGACCGGCGTGCGTCCCTGCCGTCCACCGACAGCTCCCACCCGGGGTCCGCCGTGACGCCCTGCGCGACGCGTTGGCCGTCGTCGAGCGATCCGCTGAACGAGGTGCCCGACCCGTCCTCCAGCACGGCCGGGGGAACGGTCGGCGGCAGGCGGAGCTGCGCCGCTGCGGTGGGCGCGCCGTCGGCCGGGATGGGCAGGTCCGTCACGTCGGAGCGCTCGGGCCAGGCGATGGCGTTGCGGAACAGCCAGGCCCCCGGGGAGAAGGGCAGCTGGGACAGGTCCAGCTGCTCCTCCAGGGCGGCGACGGTGCCGACGGGCGGGGGCACCTCACGGGCGGCGAAGGGCTCCGGGGCCGGGCGGTCGATGACCAGGACGTATTCGATCCCCATGGGCGCCAGGAGCTGCCCCAGCCGTGAGGTGCGGCCGGCCAGCGCGGCGTCGAGCGCCTGCTGCAGGGCGGCCACACCGGTCCCGCCGTCGAGCCGGGAGCGCTGGGTCACGATGGGATCGAATCCCTCGCTCACGCCGAAGGCCAGCCCCGGTGCGTCGGTCAGCTCCCACCCCGCCACGGGCAGCACGTCGGGGTCACCGACCCACAGCGTGCGGAAGTCCTTGCCCCCCGCCACCGTTCCGAGCGCACGGTCGAAGTCGCCCTCGGGCATGTACCACCGGCCGTCGAACCCGGCCACGGCGACCGGCACCAGGCCGATGGCCAACGCCACGATCGCCACCCCGGACAGCACCTGCGACACGCCGAAGTCGCCGCTGACCACGTCCTCCTCGAAGGCGAGCGGACCCATGGCCACCGCCAGGAGCAGGCCGAGCACGGCGGGGACCAGGAGCAGCTCCGGACCGGCGCCGGCGACCGTGCCGGCCCGGACCATGGTGATGGTCAGCACCCACGAGGCCAGGGCCAGGACCCATCCTCCGACCGCCCAGCCCAGCCGCCACGAACGACCGGTGATCAGCGGGACGACCGCGGCCACCAGGATGCCCCAGCCCAGCACCCCCACCTGGATGGGACCGATGCTCCCGGTGATGATCTCCGCCGCCGACGGGGCGGCGGAACGGCCCTCCCAGATGCCGGTGAGGGACGCCAGATCACCCCGGCGGACCGACTGGACCAGCCACGGCGCCATCAGCGGAACGGACAGGACCAGGCCACCGACGGCCCCGACCAGCATCCGCCCGGCCCGGTCGCCCTCACCGGCCACGACCGGCGCCAGGGCGAGCACGCACACCGAGACCGCCAGGAGCACCGCCCCCAGGGGGCTCACCGCCGCGACGGCGCCCAGGATCAGCGCATTGCCGGCCAGGTGCCGCAGCAGGGGCGCCGGGGCCTTGTCCACGTCGAACGGCGACACACCCGCCCGGGAGGCCACCCGGCGGAGCAGCCAGGGAGCGGCGGCGTAGGTCACCAGCGCCTGCAGCCGCCCCGTGGCCAGGGCATTGAGGGCGACCGGGCTCAGGCCGTACACGGCCACGGCTGCGGCCCGGCCACGGACCGAACGCGTGTTGGCCAGCAGCTTCCAGGCCCCGATGGCGCCGATGACGAGCGGCGCCAGGATGAGCAGGCGTCGGGCCAGGCCGACCGAGCCGAACAGCAGTGTGCCCACCGCACCGAGGCCGGGCACGACGCCGGGCGGGACCGACGCCTCGCCCAGACCGACCGCACGCCACGCCGACCACCACTGCGACAGCAGCCCGGTGGCCTTCGGCCCCGCGGAGATGAACTCGCGCATGACGGGGAGCGGGCCGGTGATCAGGCTGCGGCCGCCCAGCACCAGGACCACGACGGTGGCGGCGATCAGCGCGGCGGCGGCGCGGCTGGAGGTGGAGGTCAGGTCCTTGAAGTAGGTGCGGCTGGACCGTGACGCCACGGCGAAGCGGCTCTCGCCCTCCTCGCTGCGCACCAGGGAACGAAGGCGGTAGCTGCCCCGGTGGACCAGTTCCCGATAGGACGAGTCGTGCACGCGCCGGGACCGGTGGACCCGACGGCGGGCCCGGACCAGGTCCGGCAGGTGGACCAGGTTCCACACCGGCGCCGCGATGATGTCCCCGCACCGTCTGAACCGTCCGAGCACCAAGGACCCGAGGAAGTCCGCGATGGACATCACCAGCGCGACGGGCACCATCCACAGCAACCGGCGGAACTCGTAGTCGGCCAGCACCATCCGCGTCTGGTGGCGCAGTTCGAACCGCTGTCCCGGCTCCACGGCCCGGCGCTCGGCGAACCGTTCCCGGTGGGCCACCACCGCGCGGGGGCAGAACTGCACGCTGGCGCCGGCGGTGTGCACCCGCCAACAGAGGTCGACGTCCTCGCCGAAGTACGGGATGGACCCGCTGAACCCACCCAGGGCGGTGAACAGGTCCGCCCGCACCAGCATGCAGGCCGAGGACACCGCGAACACGTTGCGGGCGATGTCGTGCTGGGACTGGTCGATCTCCCCTGCGTCCACCAGCTGCGCCGACGCGCCGTAGGCGTCGACGGCCAGGCCGACGGACCGCAGGATGCTGGGGTCGTCCCAGTCGACCAGCTTGGCCCCGACCACTCCGGCGTTGGACCGGAAGGCCTCCGCCACCATGGTGGTCACGGCATCGGGGGCGAGTGCGACGTCGTCGTGGAGGAACAGGAAGAACGGCGCGCCCTCCACCGAGACCAGCACCTCGTTGGCCGCGGCGGAGAACCCACGGTCCTCGCCCAACCGCTTCACGAAGGCCGACGGGAGCAGTTCGGCCACCAACGGCGTCGGGTCGTCCCGGCTGCCGTTGTCGATCACCAGGACCGACAGGCCCTCGTAGTCCTGGTCGTGCAGCGAGTCCAGGCACCGCTCGAACCAATGGCCGGGATCCCGGGTGACCACCACCGCCACGACCGGTGGCGCGCCCACGCCGACCAGCGGCGCCTCGTCGGCCAGGCCCCAGCGGGCGTCGAGCTCGTCCTCGTCCACGTCCCAGTCGACGGTGACGTCCGGATCGGCACCGGCGGCCACGGCGACCGGGCCCGGCTCCGGTTCGGGCTCGGGCTCGAGCTCGGGCTCCGGAGCGGGCTCCCATTCGGGCTCGGGCTCGGGCTCGTCGGCTCCGGCTCCGGCTCGGGGGCGGGCTCCGGCTCGGGGGCGGGCTCCGGCTCGGGGCCCGGCTCAGGATCCGGCTGCGGATCGTCCGGGGTCACGGATCCCGGGGCCGGCTCCGTTCCTGCGCCGTCCGATCCGTCCCCGTGGTCCCCGTCCGAGCCGTCGGCGGGGTCCGGTGCCGGATCACGCAGGTCGGGGTCGTCGGGGGTGGAGGGGATGGCCCTGGTCCTTTCAGAAGACACATGGGTGGTCGACCCAGCGAACGACCACCGTGGCGCGGACGAGCGACGATCGTACCGCGGGCCATCTGGCCCACCGGGAACCGGGGTCGGGGACGGGGCCGTCGGAAGCCACCGCCGTCCGACCTAGAGTGCTCTGCGATGACCGACGCCGGAAGCGCATCCACCGCCCTGACGGGGTGCATCGGACAGGCAGCCCCGTGAAGGCGCTCATCACGGGTGCCGGCGGGTTCGTGGGCCACCACCTGGTCCGCCACCTGGACGAGAGCGGCGATGAGGTCGTCATCACCGACCGGTCCCTGGACGGGCTGGACATCACCGACGCCCCGTCGCTTCTGGAGCTGTTCCGCCGGGTCCGGCCGGAGGTGGTGTACCACCTGGCCGGGGCCAGCGACGTGGGTGGTTCCTGGTCCACCCCGCAGGCCACGTTCCGGGCCAATGCGGAAGGGACCCTGAACGTGTTGTGGGCGGCCCGGGAGGCCGGCGTGGAGCGGGTCCTGACCGTCGGCTCGGCCGACGTGTACGGCAAGGTGTCCGCGGAGGACCTCCCGATCGTGGAGGGCCTTCCCATGCGGCCCGTCAGCCCGTACGCCGCGTCCAAGGCCTCCGCCGACCACGTCGCCCTCCAGGCCAACCTGGGCTACGGCCAACACGTCGTCCGGGCCCGGCCCTTCAACCACCTGGGCCCCGGCCAGAGCGACCGCTTCGTGGCCCCCGCACTGGCCGGACGGATCGCCGGCAACGAGCGATCCGGCGAGACCAAGGTCAAGGTCGGCAACCTGAGCCCCGAGCGTGACTTCACCGACGTCCGGGACGTGGTCCGGGCCTACCGACTCCTGGTGGAGCGCGGGCGCGCCGGCGAGGTCTACAACGTGTGCAGCGGGCGGGCCATCGCCGTGCAGGCACTTGCCGACCAGTTCATCGCCATGGCGACCATCCCCATGGAGCTGGTCCCGGACCCGGAGCTGCAGCGCCCGGTGGACATCCCGGTGCTGCTGGGCGACTGCACGCTGTTGCGCACCGACACCGGATGGGCACCGGAGATCCCGCTCGAGGTCACGTTGCGGGACCTGCTCGACGACCGCCGGCGCCGCCTCGACTCCACCTGAACCCGGCCGGGCCGGCGGACCGACGAACTCGGGGTGCCTCGGCCGCTCCGAGCGGTCCGATCAGCCCGAGAAGCGCAGGGTGAGGGTTCGACGACGGGTGGGGGTTCAGTGGCGTGCGAGCTGCTCCACGGCGTGGCGCACCAGGGCCCGTTGGCGTTCGTCCACCGTGGCGGCCTCCAGGGCCGTCAGGTCCCGACGCCACTGCGCCACCACCCGCCGGGCCACCGGCGCCGGCGCACCCTCCAGCCAGCGCAGGTCACGGTCCAGCAGCGCCAGCTGCAGCTCCACCTCGGTGTGACGGGCGACCACGGCGGGGAGCCGCTCCGCCTTGGCCACCGGGTAGTCCGTTCCCGCCACCAGTGCGAAGGCCTCGCAGCCGAACACGCCGGCCAGGAGGGCCACCGTGCGCTCCCCGGGCACGCTGCGGCCCGACTCCAGGTTGGACAGGGCCACCCGGGAGATGGCCACCCGGGAGGCCAGCTCGGCCTGGGTCAGGCCCAGGTCGGTGCGCAGGCGTCCGATGCGGATGCCGAGCATCTCGCTGGCCGGTCGCGCCGGTCGGGGGTCGGGGGTGGCAGGAGTCACAGCAGGACGGTTCTGGGCGGACCGGCGATCATGACAACCCAGTTGGCAGACACCGGTGCCCGTTCAGGGTAGAACCGATGCCATGACCAAGCGCGCATTGATCACGGGCATCACCGGCCAGGACGGCTCCTACCTGGCCGAGCTCCTGCTGGACGAGGGCTACGAGGTCATCGGCATGGTGCGCCGCTCCTCCACGGTCACCTTCGAGCGGATCGCCCACCTCCAGGACCGGATCGCCACCGTTCCCGGCGACCTGCTGGACCAGGCCAGCCTCATCGACCTGCTGCGCACGTACCGGCCGGACGAGGTCTACAACCTGGCGGCCCAGAGCTTCGTGCAGACCAGCTTCAGCCAGCCGGTGCTCACCGGCGACGTCACCGGCCTGGGCGTCACCCGGCTGCTGGACGCGATCCGGATCGTGGACCCGGACATCCGCTTCTACCAGGCGTCGTCGTCGGAGATGTTCGGCAAGGTCATGGAGGTCCCCCAGCGGGAGACCACGCCCTTCTACCCCCGCTCCCCCTACGGCGTGGCCAAGGTGTACGGCCACTGGATCACGGTGAACTACCGCGAGTCCTACGACCTGCACGCCTCCAGCGGCATCCTGTTCAACCACGAGTCGCCCCGACGCGGGCTGGAGTTCGTCACCCGCAAGATCACCAACACGGTGGCCAAGATCAAGCTGGGCCAGACCGAGGAGCTGCGGCTCGGCAACCTGGACGCCAAGCGCGACTGGGGCTTCGCCGGCGACTACGTCCGGGCCATGTGGCTGATGCTGCAGCAGGACCAGCCCGACGACTACGTCGTCGCCACCGGCGAGACCCATTCGGTGCGCGAGTTCTGCGAGGTCGCCTTCGGCCACGTCGGGCTCGACTGGGAGGACTACGTGGTCATCGACGAGGCCTTCTACCGCCCCGCCGAGGTCGACCTGCTGGTCGGCGACGCCACCAAGGCCCGCCAGACGCCTGGGCTGGGAGCCGGCGGTCGGGTTCGACGAACTGGTGACGATGATGGTCGACGCCGACATGGACCTGCTCCAGGGCAAGCTCCGCGCCATCGGCTGAGGGGCGGGCTGCCGGTAGGGTCCGGGCCGTGCCAGGCGTGACCGTGCTCTCCGGTGGTGTGGGTGCTGCACGGTTCCTCCGCGGCCTGCTGCACGTGGTGGACCCGGCGGAGGTGACCGCTGTGGTGAACGTGGGCGACGACGCCGTCCTGCACGGTCTGGAGGTCAGCCCCGACCTGGACACCATCACCTACACCCTCGCCGACGCGGTCGACCCCGGGACCGGTTGGGGCCTGGCCGGCGAGACCTGGCAGGCCATGGCCCAGGTCCGGCGCTACGCCGGGGCCAACGGGATCACCGCCACCGACCCGGTCGGCAACGACGCCGCGGGATGGTTCTCCCTGGGGGACCTGGACCTGGGCACGCACCTGTACCGGACGTCCCGGCTGCGCTCCGGCGCCACCCTCACCGAGGTCACCGCCGAGATCGCCCGCACCTGGGGCCTGGAGCTGCGCGTGCTGCCGGTGACCGACGATCCGCTGCGCACCAGGGTGACCACGGCGGACGGCCGGGACCTCACCTTCCAGGAGTACTTCGTGCGGGAGCACCACGACGTGGCGGTGGCCGCCGTGCGCTTCGACGGCGCCGACGCCGCCCGGCCCGGCCCCGCGGTGCTGGCCGCCCTCTCGGACGCCCACGCCGTCTGCATCGCCCCCTCCAACCCCGTGGTGTCCATCGACCCCGTCCTCGCCGTCCCCGGTGTGCGGGAGGCGCTGGTGGCCCGACGGGAGCGGACCGTGGCGGTCAGCCCGATCGTGGGGGGCGCCGCGCTCAAGGGCCCGGCGGACCGCCTCCTGCGGGAGCTGGGCCACGACTCCAGCGTGGTGGGCATCGCCCGCTGGTACGCCCCTGTGGCCTCGCGTGCTGGTGGTCGACGAGGTGGACGGCGCCCTGGCCGACGCGGTCGAGGCCGAGGGCATGCGCTGCGTGGTCGCCCCCACGATCATGTCGGACCCCGCCGCGGCGGCGGCGCTGGCCCGGACCTGCCTGGACGAGGTCGGCGACGGGGACGGCACCGTGACCCGCCTGGAGATCATCCCGGTGGAGGGCATCGGCGAGATCGGCCGGGGTGCCGACCTGGCCGGGATCATCTGCGACGCCGCCACGCTGGAGCACCACGACGTGGTGGTCGTGACCCAGAAGGTGGTGTCCAAGGCGGAGGGCGCCATGGTGGCGGTGGACCCCGACGACCCGCTCAGCCACAAGCCGCTGGTGGAACGCGAGTCCGTCCGCATCCTGCGGCGGCGGGGTGAGCTGATCATCAGCGAGACCTCGCACGGATTCGTCTGCGCCAACGCAGGCATCGACCTGTCCAACGTGGACCGGGGCCAGGCCGCGCTGCTGCCGGAGGACCCGGACCGCTCCGCCCGGCGCATCCGCGACGGCATCCGGGGCCGCGCCGGGGTGGAGGTCGGTGTGATCGTGTCGGACACCTTCGGCCGGCCATGGCGCCGCGGCGTGACCGACGTGGCCATCGGCTCCGCCGGACTGCTGGCGGTGATGGACCTCCGGGGCACCCAGGACGCCTACGGGCGCGAGCTCCAGGTGACGGAGGTGGCGGTGGTGGACGAACTGGCCGCGGCGGCGGAACTGGTCATGGGCAAGTCGACCGGGGTCCCGGTGGCCGTGCTGCGGGGAGTGGACCCCGCCGTGTTCGGACCGGGGTCCGACCGCTCCGGCGTCCTGACCGACATCGTCCGGTCCCCCACCGACGACCTGTTCCGCTGACGGGCCGCAGGTAGGTTTGACCGCCATGACGATCTTCCCGATGGACGACAAGGTCGTGGTCATCACCGGGGGGAACTCGGGCATCGGCCTGGAGACCGCCGTGGGCCTGGCATCGGCCGGGGCACGGGTGGTCCTGGGGTGCCGCAACCAGGCCAAGGCCGACGACGCGGTCCGGGACATCCGGACCCGCTCCGGCAACGACGCCGTGGAGTCCCGCTCCCTGGACCTGGCCGACCTGGCCTCCGTCCGGTCCTTCGCCGCAGGCCTGACGGACCTGGACCGCATCGACGTGCTGGTCAACAACGCCGGCCTGATCCTCGACCACCGCGTCGAGACGGCCCAGGGCTTCGAGGCGACGTTCGGGATCAACCACCTCGGGCACTTCCTGCTCACCCGCCTCGTCGACCCGCAGCTCCGTGCCGCGCCGGCGGCCCGGGTGGTGTGCGTGGCCTCCCTGGCCCATGCCGTCGCCGTCGGGGGCCTGACCTGGGCCGATCTGGACCGGCACCACCGGTACTCGGCCTGGCGGGTCTACGGCGAGTCGAAGCTGGCCAACATCCTCCACGCCCAGGCCCTGGCCCGGCGCTTCGAGGGCAGCGGCATCGTCGCCCATTCGCTGCACCCGGGGTCGGTGCGGACCAACTTCGGCGCCGAGGGCGACACCCAGGGGGCCAACGCCCGCTTCATCCGCATGGGCGACCGCTCCGCCATCACCGCCGAGGCGGGCGCCCGCACGTCCATCCACGTGGCGTCGTCGGCCGAGGCCGGGGCGACCACCGGGCTCTACTGGTCGAAGTGCCGCCCGGCCCGCACCGCTCCGTGGGCCATGCGGGCCGGCGCCGCGGAGCGGCTGTGGACCACCAGCGAGCGCATGCTCGCAGCCGTCACCTGACCGACCGACCCCACCCCACCCAGTCGTTCTGTGGTGCGAGCCGCGACCTCTGGGTCGCGGCTCGCACCACAGAACGAGCGGGTCAGGCGAAGCGGGCGACGATCTCCTCGCCGAACCACGCCACCGCGTCGACCTGGTGGTCCAGGGCGTCCACGTCGCCCGGCCGGAAGTACCACGGGCACACCATCGCATCGGTGACCCCCAGGTCCTCCATGCGGCGGAACCCGTCCAGGTCGAACACGTCGGTGCACAACGCCTTGATCTCGAACGGCACGTCGGACCGGCCGTACTGGGCCCGCAACTCGGCCAGGCGGGGCGCGACCTCGGCGATCTCCGCCGTGGTGTTGGCCACCGAGATCCACCCGTCGGCCAGCCTCGCGGCCCGGTTCAGGCCGGGCTCGGACAGTCCGCCGACGTAGATCGGCACGGGCTGGGTGGGGACCGGACGGACCATCAGGCGCCCGAAGTCGTAGTGCTTGCCGTGGTACTCGACCCACTCACCCGAGCACACCAGCCGGATGATCTCGATGGCCTCGTTGGTGCGGGCACCGCGGGTGCGCATGTCCTTGCCCAGCCACTCGAACTCCTCCGGGATCCACGACAACCCCACGCCCAGCCCGACGCGACCGTCGGCCATGGCCGCTGCCGACGACACCGTCTTGGCCACCAGGAGCGGGTCACGGATCCCCAGCTTGAGCACGTTGGTGTAGAAGCTGATCCGCTCGGTCACCGCGGCCATGGCCGGAATGGCCACGAACGGGTCCAGGAACGGCGTCTCCGGGGCCCAGAAGCGACCGCCGTCCGCGGTGTACGGATAGCCGGCGGAGACCTCCTCGGGGAAGAACACCGACTCGGGCACGGCGATGGAACCGTAGCCGGCGTCCTCCGCGGCGCGGGCCAGGGGCAGGAAGTGCTCCGGCGGGAGCATGGGCAGTGCCAGCGAGAACTGCATTCGAGTGCCTCCTCAGGCCAGGGTGCCGCCGTCGACCTTGAGGCACGTGCCGTTCACGTGCTCCGCGTCGTCGGAGGCGAGGAAGGCGATGGCGGCGGCCACCGTCTCGGGACCGCGCTGCTTGTCCAGCGCCATGATGCGGTACACCAGCTTGGGGTCCGCGCCCTCGGGCAACTCGAAGGCGTTCTGGATGGGCGTGAGGATGGACCCGGGGGCGACGCTGTTGCAGCGCACGCCCAGCTTGCCGAACTCCACCGCGATCGTCTGGGTCAGGGCCTGCACGCCGCCCTTGGACGCCGAGTAGGAGATGGTCCACGGGTGGCCGGCCAGCGCCGCGGTGGACGCCGTGTTCACGATGTTGCCGCCGGACACCAGCAGGTGGTCCAGCGCCTCCCGGCACATGAGGAAGGTGCCGGTCAGGTTCACACCGATGATCCTGTTCCAGTCCTCCAGCGTGGTCTGGCGCATGTCCTTGAACTGCAGGATGCCGGCCACGTTGACCAGCACGTCCAGCCGGCCGAACTCCGACACGGTGGAGGAGACGGTGTCCCTGACCGAGTCCTCGTCGCCCACGTCGGACACCATCGACAGGACCGTCGAGCCCGAGGCACGGCACGTCGCCGCCGTCTCCTCCAGGCCGTCCGCGTTCACGTCGGTGATCGCCAGCGTGGCGCCCTCCTCGGCCAGCCGCTCGGCGGTCGCCCGCCCGATTCCCGATGCCGCGCCCGTGAGCAGGACGACCTTGTCGGTGAAACGCTCCACCTGTGCACCCCCTGTGGCCCGCCGATCTGACGGCCCGTCAGATCATATGGCGGGGTGGGGTGCGGCCCGAAGTCGGGACCGGTCAGGCGCCCTGGGCGCGGAACCAGTCCAGGACCGCAGCGGTGCCGGTGGAGAGGTCGGTGAAGGGCTCCCAGCCGAGGTGCAGCTTGGCCCGGGTGGCGTCCAGGCAGGACCGGGGCAGCTCCCCGGCGCGGGCAGGTGCGAACACGGGATCGTCGGCCACCCCGGCATTGTCCGCCATGGCCCGGTACAGCTCCACCACCGAGGTCTCGGTCCCGGTGCCGATGTTGCACAGCAGGCCGCTGCCGCGCTCGGCGGCGCGGACGAAGCCGTCCACGACGTCGTCGACGAAGACGTAGTCGCGGGTCTGGGACCCGTCACCGAACACGGTGCAGGGCTCACCGGACAGCAGCCGTCCGGCGAAGATGGCCACCACGCCGGCCTCGCCATGGGGGTCCTGGCGGGGCCCGTACACGTTGGCCAGGGCCAGCGACGTGTACTCCAGCTGGTGCAGCTCCCGGTAGGCGAAGAGGTAGTCCGTGACGACCTTCTTGGAGATGCCGTAGGGGGACACGGGCTGTTGGGAATGGGCCTCGGACACGGGCAGGTCCTCGGCGTCCACGTTGCCGTAGATGGTGCCGCCCGACGAGGCGAACGCCACCTTGCGGGCCCCGGCCCGGCGGGCGCCCTCCAGCACGTTGATGGATCCGATCACGTTGATGCGGGCATCCAGCGCGGGGTCCGACACCGACACCCGCACGTCGATCTGGGCCGCCAGGTGGAAGACCACCTCGGGCCGGCGCCGCTCGATGAGCTCCGACACGGCGGGGTCGCACACGTCCATCTGGTGGAAGGTGAACTCGTTGTCCCGGTTGGCCCGGGCATCGGCCAGGTTGGCCAGCTTCCCGCTCGACAGGTTGTCCACGACGTCCACCGAGTTGCCCTCGGCCAACAGCCGATCCACCAGGTTGGAGCCGATGAAGCCCGCCCCTCCCGTGACCAATGCCCTCATCTGTCGCTCCTCCGCCGGCTCAACTGGCCGGCCATGTCTCCGGGCCGGGGAACCGGCCACCCACCGCCGACGTCCCCGCCGGCACGTCCTGGTCGAAGCCGACCACCGACAGGTCCGACAGGTCGCACGCCTCGCCCACCACCGACCGGGCCCCGATCAGGGAACGGTGCAGCACCGCCGACGAGGCGATCCGTGCCCCGGCCATGACCACCGAGTCCACCACCTGGGCACCGGCGGCGATGATCGCCCCGGGGCCGACGACCGAGCGCTTGACCACGGCATCCAGGTCCACCCGGGCCGAGTCGTGCACGCCTGCCTCGAAGGTGCCGCGCAGGCCGTCGAGCAGGTCCAGGTGCGCCTGCAGGTAGGCCTCCGGGGTGCCGGCATCGATCCAGTACGCCGTGGACTGCATGCCGAACAGCGCGCCCTGCTCCACCAGTCCCGGGAACACCTCACGCTCGATCGACACGCGGCGGCCGGCCGGGATGCGGTCCAGGATCTCGGGCTCCAACACGTAGGTGCCGGCGTTGATCCAGTTGCTGGGGGCCTGGCCGGGGTCGGGCTTCTCGATGAAGGCGGAGACACGGCCGTCGTCGTCCAGCGGCACCACCCCGTACCGGGACGGGTCCTCCACCGGCGTGAGGGCGATGGTGGCCAGCCCGCCCTTGGCCTGGTGGCAGGCCCACAGCTCGCCGACGTCCAGGTCGGTCAGCACGTCACCGTTGAGGGCGATGAAGCGGTCGTCCACACCGGCCTCCCGGGCCGCGAACGCGATCGCACCGGCGGTGTCCAGCGGTTCGGGCTCCACCGCGTAGCGCAGCCGGACACCGGCGCACTCCCCGTCGGGGAACTCCCGCAGGAACACCTCGGGCTGGTACCCGAGCGACAGCACGGCCTCGGTCACGCCGACCGTGCCGAGGTGCTCCACCACCCGTTCCAGCATGGTGACGTGGCCCACCGGGAGCATCTGCTTGGGAACGCCCAACGTCAGCGGGCGCAGCCGAGTGCCGAACCCTCCGACCAGGATGACGGCGCGCACGGGCTCAGCCCTTGGCCGTGGTGGTGGTCTGCGACGAGTCCCCGCCGGTGGGGTCCTCCAACGCCGGGACCGACGGCGGCAGCTTGGGATCGGAGTCGCGCGGGGCGAAGGCCAGCACGAAGATCTGCCCGTCGTCGGTGAACCGCACCGAGCCGATGTCCTTGGTCACGATGCGGGGCTCGGTGTTGTCGTTCGACTGCGGTGGCCACACGTACAGCGCGACGCGCGCCTCGACGTCCTCGCACTTCTCACCGGTGGTCTTGGTGGTGCCGTCCGGGAGGGTGAAGGTGCCGTCGCCGACGGTGATGCCGACCGAGGCCAGGAACTTGTCCATGGTGGCGTTGGTCCCGGCGTTCTCGTCGCCCTTGGGGGCGATGCTGATGAGGCCGTTGCCGGTGGTGCCGATGCCGGTGGTGTTCTTGCCCGTCTCTGCCAGGTTGCCCTGGAACTCGCCGCACACGTCCACGCCGAACGCGTCGTACCACTGGTCCTCCGTGGTGGGGGCGACGCTGGCGGTGGCCTGGCGCTCCTCGCGGGCGAACCACACCAACACCGTCCCGACGACGATGATGCCGATGATCAGGGCCGGGAAGGCCAGGTTCCGGCGCTGGCCCGGGGCGCGGCTGACGCCCGCCTGTTGGACGCGCTTGATCTTCTTGGCGGAGGAGGCCTTACCCATACGGGCGTAGACGGTAGCGCCTGCGACCGTCCGTGCCGAACCCGGCCCCAACGCCGGCCGGGGCCGCGCTCAGGCGATCCCCCGCCGCCTCCAGCGGTCCAGGCGGACCTCCTCGAACAGCTGCTCGTAGGAGGCGGCCACCGCAGCCGGCGACACCCACCCCTCCACGAACGACCTTCCCGAGGCCCCCATGGACGACAGGGTGGCAGGGTCCGCCAGCAGCTTGTCCAGGGCGTCGCAGAAGGCGTCCGGGTCCTCCGGCGGCACCGACATTCCCGCCCCGGCACGCTCGATGGTGGTGGCGACCTCCGTGTCGGCATCCACGCTGGCCAGGACGGGGCGGCCGGCGGCCAGGATCGAGTACAGCTTGGACGGGACGCTGGAGCGGGCGAGGCCCCGCTTGAGCGGCACCACGTGCAGGTCCCCGGCGGCCAGCACCTCCGGCAGACGGTCCCGGGGCTGCATGTCCACGAACCGCAGGTTGTCCAGGCCGGCCGCGGACTCGATGAGGTCGCGCCGGGCCGACCCGCCCCCGTTGATGACGAAGACCACGTCGTCCCGGCTCCCGAACCGGCGGGCCGCGTCCACCACCAGGTCCAGCGACTGGGACAGGCCGACGTTGCCGGCGTACATCACGACGGTGCGGCCCTGCAGGTCGTACTCGGCCCGGTAGGCGTTGTCCGCGTCGGCGGGTCGGATCCGCTCGGTGTCGACGAAGTTGGGGATGACCCGCACCCGCTCCGGCCGGTGGCCCCGCAGCTTGGCCGCGACGTTGTCGCGCAGGTCCTCGCTCAGCACCGTGACGGCATCGGCCCGGCGGTACAGGAAGCGCTCCAGCCAGGAGGCCACGGCGATGACGCGGCGGTCGGTGATGGCGCCCAGCTCCACCGCCACGTCGGGGAACACGTCCTGGATGTTGAACACGAACGGCGTGCCCCTCGGGACCGCGGCCAGCCAGCCGGCGACGCCCAGAGGCAGCGGCGGCGACATGACCATGACGGCGTCGGGACGGATCCGGGTGGCCGCGCCGGCCACGGCGGCCATGCCGGTGAACCCGGCGAAGGCAAGCCCACGGGCCGGGATGTTGGTCTTGTCGGTCGGGAACGGGTGGAGCCGGGTGATCCAGCCCCACGGCGTGGCCTCGGTGCGCCACGGGCGGCCCGACCACTCCGGCTCGACCCGGTGGTGGCGGTACCACGGAAGCGCCGTGACCACGTGGAGCCGGTGCCCCCGTTCGGCCAGCGCCGAGGCGATGGAGGTCATCACCTCTCCGGTGGGGGCGACGTCCGGTGCGAAGTGGGGGCAGAGGATCAACAGGTTCATGTGCTCGGTCGGGTCATCTTCCGTGGCGGTCGTCGGGGGCAGCGGCCAGGCGGTAGGCCTGGATGAGGGCACGGGCGGTTCGCTCCGGGCTGAACGTCGCGGCCCGTTCCCGGCCGGCGCGGATGCGTGCGGACCGCTCGGCCCCGCTGCTGTGCACCACAGCGTGCATGGCCGCGGCCCAGGCTGTCACATCATCGGCGGGGACCAGGTCCTCCGGTCGTGCCACCTCGGGCAGGGACCCCGCATCGGCGGCCAGGACCGGCACCCCGCGCACCATCGCCTCCAGCACCGGCAGGCCGAACCCCTCGTAGCGGGACGGCACCACCACCGCCGTCGCGGACCGGAACAACGACTCCAGTTGCGGCGCCGGCACCCGACCCGTGCGCAGCACCCGTCCCACCAGGTCGGGGCGGGCCATGCGCTCCCGCACCGGGCCCTCCGCGGCGGACACCCCCCCGGTGAGCACCAGGCGCAGGTCGGGCTCGGTCCGGGCCAACCGGGCGAAGGCGTCCAGCAGCACCAGGTGGTTCTTGTGGGGGTAGGTGATCGCCGGGTAGAGCAGGAACGGGTCCCCGGCCAGGTCCGGAGGGAGCGGGAACCCACCGTCCTGTCCCGCACCGTCGTGGGCGCCGGCATCGGGGGCGCCGGCCCGGACCGGGCCCAGGCGCACCGACCACGGCACCACCAGGACCCGCTCCGGCTCCGCGTCCAGCACCTCCACCACGCGGCGGCGGGTGAACTCGCTCGGCACGCAGACCACCGTGGCGGCCCGCACCGACCGGCCCGCCATGGCCCGGATGTAGGTCCGCTTGCTTGGGCGGAAGTTGCGGGGCATGTCCAGCGGCTGGAGGTCGTGCACGGTCAGCACCACGCGGCCCGGGTGCCTCAGCGGGACCACGCCCCCGGCGTGGTGGACCACGTCGGCGCCCACCTCACGGGTGCGCGCCGCCAGCCAGGTCTGTTCGGCCAGCACCCGCCGCACCTTGTCCCGACCGTCGGCGTCCAGCACCTCGCAGGGGAAGCGGTCGGCCAGGTCGGGGTGGGCGTGCAGGAACGGGGCCAGCACCGCGAGCCGCAGGTCCAGGCCGTCCGGAGCGGCGTCGCCCACCGCACGCAGGGCGTCGGTGGTGGACTCCTCGCTGCCCCCCACCACGCCCGGCACCAGCCACAGGAGGTTGACCAGGACCTCCGTGGCACCCGGCCCCGGCCCGCTCATGCCAGCACCCGCCGGTAGACGCCGAGCAGTGTCCGTGCCGCGTCCTCCCACGAGAAGCCGGCGGCCCGGACCGGTCCCCGGGCCCGGAGCAGGGCGGCCAGCGCGGGGTCGTCCAGCACCCTGGCCAGGGCGTCGGCCAGATCGGCCGGGATGCCGGGGCGGACCAGGAGGGCGGCGTCGCCGGCCACCTCCTCCGCCGCGGTCCCGGCCGAGGTCACCACCGGCGCGCCGGCCGCCAGCGCCTCCAGCACCGGCAGGCCGAACCCCTCGGCCCACGACGGGAAGCAGAACACCGCCGCACCCCGCATGAGTGGGGCCAGGTCACCGGCGGGGACGAAGCCCAACCGGGCCACGGGCCCGGGCACGGCACCGAGCCGGGCCGGGTCGCCGTCGCCCCACCCCTCCGGGCCGACCACGGCCAGGGTCACGTCGGGGCGGCCCAGCTGCACCATGGCGTCGGCCAGGACGGCCAGGCCCTTGCGGGGCTCCAACGTGCCGACGAACAGCACGTACGGTCCGGCCAGCCCGTGGCGGGAGGTCACCCGCTCCACGTCCGCATCGGACACGTCGACCGGCGTGGACCCCCAGCGGAGCACCTCCACCCGTGCCGGATCGAAGCCGTGCCCCGCACACTCACGGGCGACCGCGTCGGACGGGACCATCACGCAGTCCGCCTCGTCCCGGATCCGTTCCAGGCCCTTCTTCATGAGCCGGGCGCCGCGGCCCGTGAACCACTCGGGGCGGGTGAGCGGGAAGAGGTCGTGCACGGTGGCGACCAACGGCACGGCGCTGCGGGGAGGGCTCATGGGCACGGTCAGGTGCACCAGGTCCACCGGGCCGGTGGCGGACTCCACGGTGGGCCGGCGGAACGCGGTCCACGAGTCGTACAGGACCGGCAGGGGGAGGGCCAGGTTGGCCACCGGCACCGGTGGGGTCCACGGCGGGGGCGGCACCCTGCCCCGGGGTCCGACACCCACCAGCTCGACCCCGTCGTCACCGTCGGCCTGCAGCCCGGCCACGGCCCGCACCAGGTCCAGCACGGATCCCGCCGTCCCACCCGGGACACGGTGCCAGCACTGCGTCAGGGTCACGGCGACCCGGGGTGGGCGCGGGCGAGGGGGCGGCACGCCCCGCAGTCTCTCCCACACCGACCCGTCGGGTGACGGACCGGCCCGGGGGCCCACGCCAGCGGTCTCTCCCACACCGACCCGTCGGGTGACGGACCGGCCCGGGGCCACACCCCGCCCACCCGGTGCCGCAACTAGGTTGGTGGGTCTCATGAGCGACTTCTGGGCCGACAACCACGTGCTGGTCACCGGCGGCAACGGCTTCCTGGGATCCGCCCTGCTGCGGGTCCTGCGGGACCGGGGGGCCACCCGGGTCTCCGCCCCCACCTCCGGCGACTACGACCTGCGCCGGGCGGACCGGGTCGAGGCCATGTTCTCCGAGCTCGCGCCCGACCTGGTGATCCACCTCGCGGCCCGGGTGGGCGGCATCGGCGCCAACATGGCCCGCCCGTCCGACCTGTACCTGGACAACCTCCTGATGGGGACCTTCGTGCTGGACGCGGCCCGACGGGCCGGGACGGCCAAGACCGTCGTGCTGGGCACCATCTGCTCCTACCCCAAGTTCACCCCGGTGCCGTTCAGCGAGGACTCCCTCTGGCACGGCTATCCGGAGGAGACCAACGCCCCCTACGGCGTGGCGAAGCTGGCCCAGCTCACGCAGCTGCAGGCCAACCGCGACCAGTACGGCCAGTCGGCCATCTACCTGATGCCCACCAACCTGTACGGCCCGGGCGACAAGTTCCACCCCGCGGTCAGCCACGTCATCCCCGCCCTCATCAAGAAGTGCGTGGACGCCAAGGAGGCGGGAGCGGACCACATCGAGGTGTGGGGGACGGGCTCGGCCAGCCGGGAGTTCCTCTACGTCGACGACGCGGCCGAGGCCATCGCACTGGCGGCGGAGCGCTACGACGGCGGCGAGCCCGTGAACCTGGGCACCGACGAGGAGATGCCGATCAAGGACCTGGTCGAGGTCATCCGTGACGTGGTCGGCTTCGAGGGCGAGATCCGCTGGGACACCACCAAGCCCGACGGCCAGCCCCGCCGGCGGGTGGACCCGTCCCGGGCCAAGGAGTGCTTCGGCTTCCAGGCGTCCGTGCCGTTCGCGGAAGGCCTCCGCCGCACCGTCGACTGGTTCCTGGCCCACCGCGAGGAGGCGGAGGCCCGGGCCGAGTGAGGCCGGGCGGTGGTCGGCTGCCTCAGCGCCGGCCCACGCCGCGGTAGTCGAACCCGATGCGGCGCAGCGCCTCCCGGTCGAGCACGTTGCGGGCGTCCAGCACCCGGGGGGCCCGCAGCAGGGTCGCGACCTGGTCCAGGTCCGCGCGGCGGAAGTCCCCCCAGTCGGTGAGCACGGCCAACACGTCCGCGTCCTTGCACGCCTCGTAGGGATCCTCGAAGCACTCGATCCCGTTGCCGAGCCCGGCCGCGTCGAACTCGGCACGGCTGATGCCGGGGTCATGGGCGCGGACCGTCGCCCCCCGCTCCACCAGTCGGAACAGGACCTCCAGCGCCGGCGAGCACCGCAGGTCATTGGTGCCGCCCTTGAACGTCAGGCCCCAGGCGGCCACCGTGCGGCCCACCAGCGGGCCTCCGACCAGCTCCTGGACCTTGTCCGCCATGCGCCCGAACTGCGCCTCGTTGGCACGGACGGTGGCGTCGAGCACCTCGAACCGGTGCCCGGCGTCGGCGGCCATGCGCATGAGGGCGCGGGTGTCCTTGGGGAGGCAGCTCCCGCCCCACCCGGGTCCCGGGCTGAAGTGGTTGCGGCCGATCCGGGGGTCCGTGCCCACGCCGAGCACCACATCCTCCATGTCTGCCCCCAGCGCCTCGGCCAGGGCCGCGACCTCGTTCACGAAGCTGAGCTTGGCGGCCAGGAAGGCGTTGGCCGCGTACTTGATCAACTCCGAGGAGGCCGGGTCGGTGACCACCACGGGTGCGGTCAGGCCGACATAGAGGGAGATCAGCCGCAACGCGGTGGCCTCGTCGTCGGTGCCGACCACCACCCGGTCGGGGTGGAGGAAGTCGTGGACCGCCGAGCCCTCCCGCAGGAACTCCGGGTTGGACACGACCTCCACGTCGTCCCGGCCCAGCGCCCGCTCCACCACCCGGGTGGAACCCACCGGAACGGTCGACTTGTTGATGACGATGGCACCGTCGGCCAGGAAGGGAGCCATGGTGCGCGCCGCCGACTCGATGTAGGACATGTCGGCCGATCCGTCAGCGGCCTGGGGCGACGGGACGCACAGGCAGACGAACTCGCGGTCGCTGACGGCGTCCCGGGCATCGGTGGTGAAGCGCAGCCGGCCCGATCGGAGGCCCTCCGTGACCAACTGCTCCAGGCCGTCCTCCATGATGGGGATCTCGGCCCGGGACAGCCGCTCGACCTTGGCCGCGTCCACGTCCAGGCAGACGACGTCGTGGCCGAGGTGGGCCAGGCAGGCGCCCGTGGTGAGACCGACGTACCCGGTGCCGACCACTGCCACTCTGCCCATGAGCACTCCCCCGCCGGCGTGTGCCGGACACGGAATTGTCGCACCGGGGCCATCCGGGCACCACTGGTGATCTGACCCAGCGCCCGCCACGGTGCCCGCGGGTCGGGCTCAGCGGCAGGCCGCGGCCTTCTCGGGGTCGGTGGGGACGATCCCGGGAGGAGCGGCGTCGGGCGGGGCGCCGTCGGTGATCACCGTGGTGGTGGTCTGGCCGTCCGTGGCCGGCGGCTCGCCCCCGGCGGCCGGTGGCGCCGTGGTGGTGGCGGGAGCCGGCTGCAGGGCGGGCGGGAGCTGCTCCACCGGCAACGGCTCGGTGCGGACGCCCCCGAAGTCCCTGCCCACCGCCAGGACCACCCGGTAGCCGGCGATCTTCTTGTCCTCGACGAGCTTGGGGATGGTCTCCAGCTGGCGGGCCAGCAGGATGGCGGCCTCACGGCCCTTGGGCCCGTAGGTGATGGTGGTGGCCGAGCCAGAGGCACGTGTCTCGAACGCCTCGGCGTCGAAGCCGGCGGTGTCGAGTTGCTCGGCGGTGGCGGCCAGCGTCGCCGCGTCCTTGGTCCCGCCCTTGACGTCCACGATCACGTTGGCGGGCTGCACCCCCTTGTCGGGGTCGATGCCCCGGAACGGCTCCAGCAACGGCTCGGCCTGGTCCCAGAGCACCTCCTGGTAGGCGACACCGGCCCGGGGGGCGGACTCGGTGGGCACCTGCTCGGTCCTGAGGTCGTCCGGGTTGAAGGTCCGGAACTGCTGGAGGAGGTCCAGGATGGTGCCCACGTTCAGGGTGTCGTCCAGCACGACGGCGGACGATGCGGTGTCGACGATGCCGACCGCGGTGCTGGGGTTGCGGATGCCCAGGTCCGACGCCCTCCGCATGGCCCGCTTGATGAAGTCCTGCTGGCGGGTGATGCGGCCCAGGTCGCCGGTCCCGTCGGTCTGCCAGCGGTTGTTCACCTGGAACTCGAAGTGCCGGCTGCGGGCGTAGGCCAGGGCCTGGTCCGGGTCCAGCATCTTGCAGCCGGCCTCCTTGACCAGCAGGCCCGTGTTGCGGTCGCGCACCGGGGTGGTGAAGTAGACCGGCACCCCGCCCAGGACCTCCACCAGGCGCTTGAACGACGCGAAGTCCACCTCCACGTAGTTGTCGATGGAGATGCCGAAGTTGCGCTTGATGGTCTGGATCAGCGAGCGGGGTCCGTCGGCGCCGGCGATGGCGGCGTTGATGCGTTCCATGCTGCCGTCGGGCAGCTGCACCCGGGTGTCCCGGGGGATGGAGATGAGCTTGGCCGTGCCGTCGCTGGGGTCGACCCGCAGGACCATGATCACGTCGGCCAGGTTCTGGCCGGCCAGGCGCCCCTTGGTGACGGGGTCGGACTTGTCCAGGTTGGCGGCCGAGTCGGTGCCGATGATGAGGAAGTTCCGTGGCTCCTGCACGTCCACCGGTTCCGCCAGGGACGAACCGACGTCCACCACGGGGACGGACTCCAGGGTGGTGCGCACCTTGGTGAGCGCGGCAGCCGCACCGAGGCAGGCGAGCACCAGGACGATGTTCAGCCCGAGCAACAGGCGCTGTGGCCAGGAACGGTGCCCTGCCTTGTGTCTCACTCGTCCCACGACCGACAGACGGTAGCAGCGGGCCCGCACCCTCCCGCAGCACCGCCCGGGCGCTCCTGTGGAGTTCTTGGGGCACCACCGACCGGCGCCGTCCGTGGGCCGGCGCCCCCCGCCGACCGTAGGATCGAACCACCGTGAACCGCCCTGCCGCCGCCCGTCGCCCACCCGCCCGCGCCGGGGCCCCGCCCCTGGCCGTGGTGGGCGGCCGCCTGTGCACGGACCTGGTGGAGGTGACCTCGGACCTGGCCGCCCTGGAGTCCGGCGGGTTCTGGGCCGTGGTCCTGCCGTTCACCGGCGCGCCCGACCTGCGCCCGGTTCGCGACCGTCCGGCCTGCCACGCCGTGGCCCGGGCCGCCCTGGGCCGGGCCGGACCTGGGGGCCTGGAGGTCCAGCCTGGACCGAGGGGACTTCATGGCGGGCGTGGAGAGCATCCGGTCCGAGATCGCGGCGGGCGACGTCTACCAGGTGAACCTGACCCGCCGGTTGCGGGCGCCGCTCCCGCCGCCTCCCCCGGGGGCGTCCAACGACATCGCGGCCCTGGGTGCGGCCCTGGCGGTCGGCAACCCTGCCCCGTTCTCGGCGGTGGTCCGCCTCCCCGGCCACGGCGTGGAGGTGGCCAGCGCCTCGCCGGAGCGGTTCCTGTCCCGCCGGGGCGACAAGGTGTGGTCCTCACCCATCAAGGGGACGGCCGACCGGGCCGACGGGTTCCTGGCCAAGGACCGGGCCGAGAACGTGATGATCGTGGACCTGGTGCGCAACGACCTGGGGCGGGTGTGTCGCTGGGGCTCGGTGACGGTGCCGTCGCTGCTCGCGGTGGAGCCGCACCCGGGCCTGTTCCACCTGGTGAGCACGGTGGAGGGACGGCTGCGCCCCGGTGTGGGATGGGCCGAGGTGATCGACGCCACGTTCCCGCCCGGGTCGGTGACCGGTGCCCCCAAGCTGGCTGCGCCTGGATTCGATCTCCCGACTGGAGACCGAACCGCGGGGCGTGTACTGCGGCGCCATCGGCTGGGTCGACGCCGACCGCCGGGCGGGGGACCTGAACGTGGCCATCCGGACGTTCTGGATCGAGGACGAGGTGCTGAACTTCGGCACCGGCGGCGGCATCACCTACGACTCCACCCCGGAGGGCGAATGGGCCGAGACCGAGCTCAAGGCGGCCAACCTGTTGTCGGTGGCGGCCGGCCGCCCCGTGACGGCGGTGGCCCCGACGTGAACGCGGGGACGCCGGACCCGGTGGTGTGGTTGGACGACGGCCTGGTGGAGCCGGCCACGGCGTCGCTGCACTGGTCCGACCACGGCATCACCGTGGGCGACGGCGTGTTCGAGACCATCAAGTTGGCGGGCGGCGCCCCGTTCGCGCTGACCCGCCACCTGGACCGCCTCCAGCGGTCCGCGGCCGGGTTCGGGCTGACGGCGCCGGACGACGCGACGCTCCGCCGGGCGGTGGGCGCGGTGAACGGGGCATGGGGGGACCGACCGGGCCGCCTGCGCATCACCGTGACGGCCGGGCCGGGACCCATGGGTTCCTCCCGCGGGACCGACGGCCCGACGCTGCTGGTGACGGCAGGGCCCATGGTGGTCGACCGGTCCCCCACCGACGTGGTGGTGGTGCCGTGGACCCGCAACGAGCGCGGCGCGCTCGGCCGGGCTCAAGACGACGTCCTACGCCGAGAACGTCGTGGCCCTGGCCCGGGCCGAGGCGGCCGGCGCCGTCGGAGGCGTTGTTCGCCAACACCGCGGGCATGCTGTGCGAGGGCACGGGCACCAACGTGTTCGTCGGCTTCGGCGACCGGCTGGTCACCCCGCCGCTGTCGTCGGGGTGCCTGGCCGGCGTCACCCGGGCCCTGGTGCTGGAGTCGCTGGCCGCGGCCGGCGCGCCGGCAGCCGAGGAGGACATCCCCCTTGCCGAACTGGCTGCGGCGGACGAGGTGTTCGTGGTGTCCACCGGCCGGGACGTGCAGCCGGTCCGCCGGGTGGACGGCCGGGAGCTGCCGTCGTGCCCCGGCCCCCTCACCGCCGCCGCCGGTCGGTCGTGGGACCGCGCCTACGGACCGGGCACCCCCTCGGACCCCTGACCGCCCGTCCCCTCCGTTCCGTCCCCGACCGTTCTGTGCTGCGAGCCGCGACCTATGGGTCGCGGCTCGCAGCACAGAACGGGCAAGCGGGTCAGTCCGTGGGGCGGAGGTGGACGACGTCGCCCACGGTGACGGTGCGCCGGACCCGCTGGTCGTCCTCCACGACCAGGGCCCCGTCGTCCTCGATGTCCACGGCCGTGCCCACCAGCACGGCGTCGGCCAGCTCCACCCGGACCCGCCGGCCCAGCGTGGCGGAGCGGGCCCGGTAGGCGGCGACGAACTCCTCCACGGACGGCGCGGCCGGACCGACCAACGGCAGCCACCGGGTGTCCAACGTGATCAGCAGGTCCGCCAGCAGGACGTCCCGGTCCACGTCGCCACCCAGCACCAGGTTGAGCGACGTGGCGATGCCGGCCAGGTCGGCGGGGATCTCCGGCCAGTTCACGTTGAGGCCCATGCCCAGCAGCACGCAGTCACCGAGGCCGCCCACCGCGTGGACCTCGGCCAGGATGCCCCCCACCTTGCGGTCGCCGCCGTCGTCGCCGGCGCCGACCGCCACCAGGTCGTTGGGCCACTTGATGCGCAGCTCGGGCTGGGCGTCGGCCACCGAGGCGGCCAGGGCCGCGGTCAGCAGCGTTCGGCGTTCCGGCGCCACGTCGTCCACGGACATGCCGATGGTCATCAGGATGGAGGCGCCCGCAGGTGCCTCCCAGGTGCGGTCCAGGCGACCCCGCCCGGCGGACTGGTGGTCGGCCACCAGCACGATCGGCCGGGCGGGACGCGCCTGTCCGGTCGGCGTCCCGGCGCCCTGCTCCCGGAGCAGTCCGAGCATGTCGGCGTTGGTGGAGCCCGTGGTGGGGACCCAGCGCAGGTCCGCGAATCGTGTCCCCACAAGGGCTGCTTTGGCGCGTTCGAAGCTCATGGGGCGAAGATACGGGGTGTTTTCCAAGGTGCTGATCGCAAACCGTGGTGAGATCGCCGTCCGGGTCATCCGGGCCTGTCGTGAGATGGGCATCTCCACCGTCGCCGTGTACTCCGAGCTGGACCGGGATGCGCTGCATGTCCGACTGGCCGACGAGGCCTACGCCCTGGGCGGCCAGACCGCGGCGGAGAGCTACATCGACAGCGACAAGCTGCTGGACGTGATCCGGCGCTCCGGGGCCGAGGCGGTGCACCCCGGCTACGGCTTCTTCTCGGAGAACACCGACTTCGCCAAGGCCATCACGGACATGGGCGTGGCCTTCATCGGCCCCGGTCCGGCCGCCATCGACGTGATGGGCGACAAGATCTCCGCCCGCCACGCCGCCGAGCGGGTCGGCGTGGAGGGCGTGCCCGGCACCACGGAGATCATCACCGACCCGCAGCAGGTGATCGACTTCGGCGCCCAGTACGGGTACCCGGTGGCCATCAAGGCGGCCTACGGCGGCGGCGGCCGCGGCATGAAGGTGGTGGCCGACGCCGACGAGGTGGCGTCCGCCCTGGAGTCGGCCCAGCGCGAGGCCAAGGCCTACTTCGGCCGTGACGAGTGCTACATGGAGCGGTACCTGACCAAGCCGCGCCACGTCGAGGTCCAGGTCATGGCCGACTCCCACGGCAACACCGTGTACCTGGGGACCCGTGACTGCTCTGCCCAGCGCCGCCACCAGAAGCTCATCGAGGAGGCCCCCGCCCCCGGCATCCCGCCCGAGATCCTCACCGCCATGGGCGAGGCCGCGGTCAAGGTGGCCGAGGGCTGCGACTACGTCAACGCCGGCACGGTGGAGTTCCTCTACGAGGACGGCGAGTTCTTCTACCTGGAGATGAACACCCGCCTCCAGGTGGAGCACCCGGTCACCGAACTGGTCACCGGCGTGGACCTGGTGGAGCTGCAGCTGCGGGTGGCCGCCGGCGAGCCCCTGCCCTTCACCCAGGACGACATCAGCATCACCGGCCACGCCATCGAGTGCCGCATCAACGCCGAGGACCCCGCCGAGGGCCGCTTCCTGCCCTCCCCCGGGCCGATCCACAAGCTGCACGTCCCGTCCGGCTTCGGCACCCGCTGGGACGGCGGCTTCGAGACCGGTGACCAGATCAGCCAGTACTACGACAACCTCCTGGGCAAGCTCTGCGTCTGGGGCCGCACCCGGGACATCGCCATCGCCCGCATGATCCGGGCCCTGGAGGAGATGGAGGTCCAGGGCATCGCCACGGTGATCCCCGCCGACCTCGCCATCCTCAAGCACCCCGACTTCGCCGCGGTCGAGCACTCCACCAACTGGGTGGAGACGGTGCTGGACATGACCGGTGTGACCTCCAAGCCCCTGGCCGCCCCCGGGTCGGACGCCGACGGCGCCGAGCCCAAGGTCAAGCGGGACGTGGACGTGGAGGTCAACGGCAAGCGCTTCGCCGTGTCCATGTACGTGCCGGAGTCGCATCTGGCCCCCGTGGCCGCCGGGGGCGCGGCGGCCAAGCCCCGCCCCAAGCGGGGCGGCGCCTCCGCCGGTGCGGTGGTGGCGGGCAGCGGCAAGATCGCCGTCCCCATGCAGGGCACCATCGTGAAGGTCCTGGTGGAGGCCGGCCAGACCGTCGCCGCCGGCGAGCCCCTGGTGGTGCTGGAGGCGATGAAGATGGAGAACAACGTCAACTCCGACATCGACGGCACCGTGGCCGAGGTCAAGGTGGAGCCGGGCCAGTCCGTGGCGGCGGGCGAGGTCGTGGTGGTGGTCGAGGCCGCCGAGGGCTGACACCGGCACCCGGGGGCCGGGCCGGCGCCCGGCCACGGCCGGCCGCGGCCCAGTCCTCGCCCGGATGGCTCGGTCCCCGGATACCGCTCCTGTACGTGATGGAAGCACGCTGGAGGCGCCGTCGGTTCTCACGGAACGGTGAGGACGGGGTGATCGACGACGTGATGCGGCGGATCGGAACCGCCAGTCGGTCCTTCGTGGAGATCGGCGCCAGCGACGGGCGGAGAACTGACCTGGTGCGCTCGTCGACCTGCGGGTGGACGGTCGCAGGGTGGCGGCCGACCGGCAGCATCGGCCCATCTATGCCCAGGAGTTCGGGCGGCGATGCCGTCACGGAGGTCGCTGCCGTCGCCACGCGCCATGACGTGGCTGACCGCCTGCGGCGGGCCGGGTCGCACGGAGACCGGAGTGCTCGTCGTGACATCGACAGCGACGACATCGATGACCTCCGCAGCGGGCACCGGACGCCGGGGCCACGGCTGGTGGTCGTCGAGTACTCGGAGCGTTCTGGCGGAGAGCTCAGGTGCGGCCGAGCGACCCGGACCACGATGGCGCTGGGACGAGCCTTCCGCCACGATGCGAGCTCGGAGCCTGGACAGGGTCGCGCGGGCACGGGTACCGGCTCGTGTACTGCGAGCGTCGGGCGTGAACGCGTTCTTCGTCCGCACCGACTGGTTCGACGATCACGTCGGGCCCTCCCGTCAGCTGACGGAGCTGGAACGGGCTCCCACGTTCACCGCGCACCCGTTCGGCCACCCACGCTCGCTGGCCGCGCTCGGAACGATGCCCGCCATGGACGTGGAACAGCTCCGCGGGGTCACCGTCCACGATCTGGCCTTCCGGAAGGGCCCGGCCACCCCGGGTTCCTGCCCGTGGACGTGACGATCCGCAACGATTCAGACCGGACGCTGCGGAGCGGTGATCCCAGACCCGGTGAACCTCAGCATCCGGTGGGTCGAGGGTCTCGGCGTCCTGGTCGACGCCGAGCGGACGTCGCTCCGGTGCGGTGCCTGGCCAACCTCCGGCCAGTGGTCTGATGGACCAGCCCCTGACGAACCGGGGGAGCACCGCCCCGAGTCACGCTCGTCCAGGAAGGGGAGTCCGCGGGAGGGCACGGAGGATCGAGCTGCGTCCGCCGACGAGCTGGTCGACGGTCGCAGCGGTCGGCGGGACCGGGAACGGCAGCACGGCCATCGATCGTGGGCTGTGGCGATGCCGGTTCGAGGATCAGATCCTGGCGCTCGAGGACGGCATGGACGACCCCGGCCTGGTGGTGCGGCGGATCGCCACCGGGGGTGATCGGCCGGACGACTGCTTCGTGTGGTGGATCGATGCCGACCGGGCCGACCGAGCGCCGGACGTGGACGCGCTGAAGGCTGCGATCGACCACCTCTTCGCTTCGCACTGGGACACCCGGATCAGCCGGGGCATGTGGCCGGGCCCGGACTCGGACGGCGTCGGCCTGCCTACCGGTGGTCCCGTGACGGTCTCCAACCTTCCGATCTACCTGCACGCGGGACGGTGGCAGCTGACCGTCCACGCTGCGGCCGGGAGCCTGGACGATCTGGAGGGCCTCCGCCTGGAGGTGACCACGCCCGGTGGGCACGTCGTGCACCGACTGGACGATCCGTTGGAGCGTGATTCGGTCCATGTGACGTGGGAGTTCAACCTGTCGGAGTTGGCCTTCGCCCTGACGCTGATGCTCCGTGCCGACCGTGTCACGGCACCGGTCCGGCTCACGATGCCGGTGACGCTCGTCGAATCAGGTCGCGACCAGGCCCAGTCGCGCCTGGCCCATTGATCGTCCCGGTGAAACCACCCGAGGCTGCACCCACTGAACCGACGCCTCTTCCGGGGTCCTAGGATCTGGCCGGATGGCGGCCAGGAGGAGCCTCGTGCCCACCGACATGACGACCCGCTCCATCGCGGTGGCGCGACGGATGCCGGACCGAGCCGTTCGCCCGCACGTCGATGAGTTGAGGCCTGTGCAGCGGGTCCTGGAGCACGTCGACCGGCCGGAGGTGCTCCTGCGTCACCCCACGACCCACCTGGCCGATGCCGCCATCCTGGTCATCAGGGTGCCAGGCGGCCCACGTACTGCGTTCGACCGCCAGATCGGGCACCGCTGTCATGTCACCACACGCTCCATCGAGGCCGTCATCACCGACGCAGGCCTGGAACCGATCCGGGTGCCTGGCGCAGGGTTTCCCGGCCGGGCGACTCTGCCCTCCGAGCCTTCGACCGGCTGTTCCGCGCCAACATGAGCAACAGCTCCGCCGGATGGCACCTGGTGGCGGTTGCAGCGCGTCGGCGCCACCGGCGCCGTCGAGTAGCCAACGACAGCCAGGACACGCCCCGTGACAACCCCGGACTTCGAGGTTCGCCGCCCGCCTCGCACCGCTCCCCGTCCCCGTCGCCAGGCGTACGGCACCATCGCTCGTTGCCTCACCCTGCTGGCTCTCGTCACGGCACTCCTCCTCCCGTTCCTGCCCGGCAGCTTCGTGCCCGACACGCTGGACATGTGCAACCAAGCGGTGGTCGACACGTACACCGATTGGCACTCGCCGATCTTCGCCGGCGCATGGGGATTCCTCGACCCATGGCCCGAGGTTCTGTTCGTCGTCCAGATCCTGCTGTGGGTGCTGGCCGTTCACCAGATCCTCCGCAGGTGGCTGCGACCGTGGGTGGCCGTGGCCGGCACCGCAGCGGTGAGCCTCTTCCCGCCGGTCGTGGGTTGGCTGACCAACGTCGGCAAGGACGAGTGGTTCACCGTGGCCTTCCTGGGCGGCGTGGCTCTGTTCGGCGTCGCCGCAGACGCAGGAAGGAAACGGACGGCGAGGGCGGCAACGGCTGCCGCATTGGGTGCGTTCTGGATCGCCGTGGCGGCCCGATCGATCGCAATCGTGCCGGTCGGGCTCGCTGTTCTCGTCGGGTGGCCCCACCTTCCCGTGTGGACCCGTTCGGATCCGTCAGGTCCCTCCGCTCGTCGTCCGTGTCATCTGCACCGCCGCCGTCGTCCTGCTGATCGTGGCTTCACAGGCGGTGTGGACCCGACTCGTCGTCGATCCCGCCGAGGCCCACCCGGAGCAGCCGACCTACCAGTTCGACCTGGCCGCTCTCTCGATTGCGGCCGGCAGGAACCTCTTTCCCAGGCACCCTGACCGAAGGGACCACGTTGGACGACATCCGGTCCAGATTCACGGTCCGAGAAGGGGGCGGCAACAACCTCTTCTTCGGAGTGGACCCGCCGGTGAAATTCCCGCTGCAGGACGGTCCCACGGTCGATCGCCTGGCCCGGGCGTGGCGAGGAGCGATCAGGGACTACCCCCTCGCCTACCTGAGGCATCGTCTCAGTTTCACCGCGGCGTTCCTCGGAACCAGTGGGCCGTCGCCGATCGGGAGCGCGAACGACCCGGGGTCCCGACCTGAGGACTTCGACCTCCGCTGTCCCCTGCCGGAGCGTTACCAGCCGGCGCTGTTCGACCGCGTCCACCAGTGGCTCCTCGACGTCGAGGCCACCAACGTCTTCCGAGGCTGGGCCTTCCTGGTCGTCCTGATCGGGGCGTCGCTGGTCGCGGGCCTTCGGCGCTCCCTGGAGGCACGGATGCTGCTGCTGTCCGGTACCTCCAACCTCGCCATCTTCGCCATTGCAGCGGTCGGACCAGGTTTCCGGTACCTGTGGTTCACCCTGGTCTGCGCCCTCCTGTCCACGTGCCTGGCCATGGCCCGGATCCCCTGGGCAGCCCGACGCGACGGGGACACCGGTCCTGAGCCCCGATCGTCAGACCGACGGAGGCGCCGGATCGATCCGTCTCTTCCGACCGAGCAGGAACACGGCGGAGGCGGCCATCCGTAGCTCGGAGGCAGACAGCCGGCCGTCGAGGTCGTGGAGCGAGGCGACGACGGCGGCGAAACGCTCCTGGCCGATCTTGGCCTCCGCATCGACCAGACGTCCGATCCACCCGATGGTCTCCGCCAGACCGCCGAAGACGCCCGGAGTCGACCACCTCGAGGTCCCGACACAGGTACTCGATCCCGAACGGCGTCACGTTCATGTAGTGCGACGGCACCGCATGCAGCGGCTGCATGAAGGCCACTTCGAAGTACACCAGACCTCCGGGCCTGAGGATGCGGACGATCTCGTCCACGGCACGCTGCGGGTCCGGCACGTGCTCCAGCACGGCCTGGCTCATCACCAGGTCGAAGGTCGTTGTCCTGGAACGGCAGCGCCAGGCCGTCGCCGTACAGGTCCGGCAGGTCATAGTCCAGGTACTCCAGGTTGAACACCCGGTCGTCGCCGTATCGACGGTCGCCGCCACCGCAGTCAAGGATCATGGCGTCCGGCGACGCGGCCCGTGACCAGTTCGTCGAAGCGGTTCGGATACGGGTTGCCCCGATTGACCGGGCCGAGGCGGGGCATCGTGGCGTCGGCCGGAGAGGTCTCGGTCTCGATCCGCTGGATGATCACCTGTGCCGCGGCCGACGCCGGGTTCCGCCTGCCCGTCGCCACCACGTCCACCCGCGCCGCGCCGGCCGGGATGGCGATCCGGACCTCCACCGGCTCGGCCTCGGCACGATAGAGGTCGACCTCCGTGATGTTCCCCGCCATCGGCTGAGATCCGCACGATCCCGCTCCACGAATGACCGAGGAAGCGCACGGTGGCGTGGTGGCCCCGGGCGTCGAACGTCACCGACTCCCCGGCGTCACCGGCGGCCCGCAGTCCTTCCGGAATCCCGTGCCACTCGCCGACGGTCGTGACGAACTCCGCCAGGAGTGGGACCTCGACCCGCACCTCGCCCCGATCGGAGGCCGGCCGATCCTTCTCACGGTCGAGGAAGCTGGGTCGGAAGCTGTCCACCACCCCGACCCGACCGTGCTCGGCGCAGCGCAGGTCGCCGCCGGCGACCGCTCCCGCCACCTCCGAAGCGGCTGCCAGGGTCAGTTCCCCACCGCACTGGGGGCACCCCAGTGATCGAGAAGAGCCGTCGTTGCCGCCGGACGAATCGATCGTCCTCCAGTGCGCGGTCATCCACGTCGGGTCCTCCCGGTGCGGCGATCAGGGCCCGTCGGGCCTCGTGAAGCAGGCGGCGACGGAACGCAGCGAGCCCGAACCTACGGAGGTGGTCCGACCACCGCGGTCGGTGTGCGGCGCGATGCCGCCCGGTCAGTTCCGATGCAATGGCCCCGGCGAGGGCCGCCGGGTCCCCCACCGGGACGATGGCGCCCGCAGGCGCCCACCGTGTCGGGCAATGCTCCGGCATCCGTTGCCACCACCCCGCAGCCGGCAGCGAGCGCCTCGATGACCGGCACGCAGAATCCCTCGTGGTGAGAAGCGGTGACGAACAGGTCCGCCCGGTGGTACAGCTGCTCCAGCTCGGCGTCGTCGGGGTCCAGGCACAGGGTCGACGCGTCTCGGCCAGCCCCAGCTCGGCGATCTGGCCGATGAGACGGTCCACGTACCTGGGATCGGAGTGCAGGGTGCTCCCGGCCAGGGTCAGTTGGACTGCACCCGGGCCAACGGACGGAAGCATGGAGATGGCCCGATCAGATCGGTCAGGCCCTTCGCCGGCACGAATCGCCCGACGGTCGAGGAGGTCAGCAGGACCTGACCGGGGGGCACCTGCCCTGGGACGGGATTCCGCGGTGACCGACAGCCAGGGGACGCACAGTTCGAGGACGCGAACGGTGTCGGCAGAGACGTCAGCGTACTCCAGGAGGATCTCCGCGTTGTACTTCGAGATCGCACCACACCACATCTGCGCCCGACGCAATCGCGATCTGCTCCAGGCCGCGCTGCGCCTGGACCCGGGTCACTCCGTCCAGCAGGTGCGGCGGGGTCACATTGTGGAAGTGCACCACCCGACGAGCGAGTTCGTGAGGGAGCAGCAGCGCGTCGAACAGGCCGTAGTGGATGCCGTAGTGGAAGACCACCAACTCAGAGGTGCGGTAGTGGGCATCCATCTGGAGCTGCCAAGGATCGGGCACCACCCGCACCTCGGGGAGCTCCCGGACGTCCGCGTGCTGGGCCAGGATCTGGACGTCGTACCCCGCGTCCGACAGCACGCTGGCCTGGAGGAGCACCGAGTTGGTGATGGCGTCGTGGCGGGCGCACAGCCCGGCCACGATCGAGACACGAGACCCTCCGCCGGTCACGGCTCAGTCCTCCGCCGCGATGCCGGCAACGACGATTCCCGCCAACACGACGAGCGGCGCTCCGGACAGCTCGACCGGGCCGGGCCGGCCGGACATGCGGACGTGGACGAACCCACCACCCTCGGGGGGGTCCACCTTGACCTCGTGCCCCGCTCGGTCGACCCGGAGCGGTCCGATGCCGGACCCGGCCGGGAACCACAGGACCGCCGTCGCGACCGCCGCCCGCTGCACGCGGTCGTCCTCCACCCGCAGGCCGTCACCCACGAGTCGACCCCGGCTCCCGTCGGGCAGGTCGACCGCAGCAGCGGGATCGACCGGAGCGGGGCGGACCATGGCGACCGAGTTGAACATGCCCTCGGCCCGATCGGCCATGGCACCGATGGAGTACTCGTCGAGGAACCGCTTGCGGCCCGCCGCGCCGAGCGCCGAGCGCCGTGACGGGTCACGCGCCAGTTCCACCAGGGCCTCAGCCAGCAGGTCGGCCCGGTCCGGCTCCACCAGCACCCCGGTGATGGCGTCATCGACCACCTCCACTGCTGCGCCGGCCCGCAGCGCCACCACCGGGCGCGACTGCATCATGGCTTCCACGAAGATCAGCCCGAACGACTCGAACCGGGACGGGGCGACGAACACGTCACAGGCCCGGTAGGCATCCCACAGCTCGTCGTCGCTGACCTCGCCTCGGAAGGTGACCCTGTCCAGCCACTCCTGCCCGGCGTGGAGTTCCTCGAAACCGGCCCGGTAGGACCCGCCGTGCTCGCCGGGAAGGTCGTCCCGTCCGATGAAGGTGAAGCGGGTCCCCGGTTCAGCAGCCAGCACGATCGGGACCGCCTCCAGGAGGAGGTCGATGCCCTTGCGCTTCTCGAAGCGGCCCACGAAGAGCATCTCGCACCCCGAACCGCCGCTGGCCGTACCCGGTGCACCGCCCGCGCCGGCGCGATCGACCACGCCCAGGGGCGCCACGGTCACCGCACCCCGGTCCACCTCGGTCCCCGACGTGGCGTCCACGTCACGGATGATCGCCTCGCTGATGGCGTGGACCGCGTCGCTGTGGTCCAGGAGCCAGCGTTCCAGGCCCAACAGCGGCGATCCCAGTGCCTCCATGAACTCCGCACTGTCCCGCCACTCGGGGCGCGTCCGGAGGCTGATGCCCATGGTCGTCACCAGTGCGGTCACGACGGGCACGGCGCAACGGCGGAACACCTCCACCGTCTCGGTGTCCCACATGGCCCCGTAGACCGCGTCCAGCGGGCACTGCCGGTGGAGTCTGGCCACCTCATCCGCCACGGCCGTGGCGTTGGAGCGGATCCGTTCCGGCATGGCGGGCATCGCCGGGTCCGGCCGGGAAGGAGCGTCCTTCAGGATCCGGTGCACCCAGACCCCGGACTCCAGGTCCACGGTGCTGTGGCCGGTCCCGGTGGTGATGATGCGCACCTCGTGGCCCCGGTCCGCCAGGGCACGGGCGAGGTCCAGCATGTACCGACCGATCCCACCCGTCTCCGCGGGCGGCAGCGTCTGGGTCACGAAGCACAGCCGGAGCCGCCGCCCCTCCGGCCGGACCGTCGGGAACGGCCGGAAGCCCTCGCGTTCGGAACGGACGAGAGCGGCATCGATCATCCGGGTCCGACCCCGGAGGCCGGCCTGGATCCCCACCGGCCACGCCGCCTCGATCTGGGCATCGCCGGCCCAGGCCTGCTCGGCGGTGATGTTCCCCAGGGCGAAGTGGTGCTCCAGGTCCGCTGAGCGAAGGCGGGCGAAGGCCGCATTGTCCTCGAACACCTGGGCCATCGGCTCGTCGGACCGGTTGACCAGGGAGAAGTAGATCTTGTTCTTGACGACGGGGAAGTTGTTGAGCGTCACCCGGGACTCGCTGCGGACGTCGCTGGGCAGGAACTTGTGGTGCACCGGGGCGTCGGTGCCCTGCCGCAGGACGTACCCCGCGTCCACCAGCCTCAGGCACACGTCGGTCTCGTCGAGGTAGTACTCGTATTCCTCGTCGAACCCGCCGACCTCCAGCAACCGGTCCCGACGGAAGCTCGAGTTCGTGCCGATCAGGTAGGGGAAGCGCGACGCCCCCGGGACGCACCAGTCGTCCAACGGGTGGTCATGGTCGAACGTGGCGTTCCCCAGGCGGTCACAGCTGTTGAACCGACACTGGTACTCATGGCCGGTGTGGTCGAAGACCACACCACCTGCGCCGGCGACCTCGTCCGTGTCGTAGAGGGCCACCAGGGCCTCCAGCCACCGCGGCTCGGGAACGCCGTCATCATCGATGAAGGCCACGATCTCGCCGGACGCGGCGGCGATGCCGATGTTGCGCGACATGGACAGGTTCGGCTCCGGGCACCGTCGCACCTTGACCCGGTCCGCGTACTCGACGAGCACCACCTCGGTGTCGTCAGTGGATGGACCGTTGACCACCACGACCTCGAAGGCCGGGTAGGTGAGCTGTCCCAGCGCGGCCAGCGTGTGACGGAGGCTCGGGCCGCGGTTGAGGGTGTTGATGATGACCGAGACGGTGGGCGTGCCGTCCATCATCCGTCGGCGGGACGGCTGCCCGCGATCTGGAACTCCAGGCAGGCACCGTTGGGACGTCCCCGGTCCTCCACCGCGATGTCCACCAGCCCGGCGTCCGCCAGGAGCTCCGCCAGGGTCTCCGGCGTGTACATGTTGAAGTGGAAGTCCCCCTCGTACTCCTGGCCCCCGTAGAGCACTTCGCGCAGGTCGTCGTAGGAGTAGTCGCCCCGGGCGTGAGCTTCCAGCATGGCCCCCGCGTCAGGCACCACGGCACGAAAGGTCCCCCCCGGCCGGAGGAGACCGACCCAGTAGGGCAGCAGGTCCCGCACCAACTGCTCCTGCGGGAAGTGCTCCACCAGGTGGGCGCTGAACACCTCTGCGACCTGCCCCGCCTGGGCCGGGAGGTTGTCCACGGGCGCCACGACGTCCACCCCGGGGAGGTCCCGCATGTCCACGTTGACGTAGTCGGGCAAGGGAAGGTGGCCACACCCCAGGTTGAGCCGCAGACCGGATTGCAGGCCCTGGTTCCACCGTTCCTCGTCCAGCACCTTCGGGGCGGCGTCCACGACAGCCTCGCGGTCGCCGTACCGCAGCTCGAACAACAGCTCCTTTCGGATCATCTCGATCCGCTGCCACTGGCCGCCCAGGCCCTCACCCACGGCGACCGAGAGGGCATCCACCTCCCGTCGCACCTGACGCTGGGAGCCGTGAGACGACGAGATGGCATTGAGCAGGTCGGGAAGGTGGCGCTCCAACAGGTCAGCCCGCTGCTGCAGGCCTTCAACCGCGTTGGTCAGGTCCCGGAGGGCGATGTCGTGGGTGTCGAGCCGACGCTGGTGCGACTCCACCTGCTGCTCGGTCCCACCGGCGAGGCGCCGGAAGATCGGGAAGCGCTTCAGAAGGGACTTGATCCTGGTCGACAGCTTCACGCCGAAACCTCCTTGGGTGGCCCGGGCAGGTCCGATCCACCCAGGTGCCACGAGCCTGGGAGCTCGGTGAGACCCACTCCGACAGGTCTCTCGCCCCGTCGGACAACCAATGGGTACCGGCGCAGGTGGCGGTCGAACGTGTGTTGCACGAACTTGTCGTTGATGCCGACGGTGAACTCGTAGTTGCCAGGCAGGAGCGGCAGCTCGGCCACGTCGAAGTGCCACGATGCCTTCACCTTCGAGGCGCCCAGTGACACAACCGGCGATCTTGGTGTTGGATCCGGCCACCGGGGCGTCGTTCTCCGCATGGATCATGTAGCCGAAGACCGGGTCGTCCACTGGGCGATGGGCCCGGTACTGGATGTTCAGCCGCAAGGGGGCGCCGGTCGTCGCCGCAGAGATCCGGGTTCCATCGGCAGCGGTGAAACACACGTCGACGATCTCGATGTCCTCCCCGAACCACGCCTCGGCATCTGGCGGCAGGTCCTCTGCGGCCTCGGCGATCCGAGCGGCCCGGTGCTCCATCTCCCGTTCGTTGACCTGCTTGAGGTAGGCGGAGGCCACGTCCGCCCCCGTGCCGGTCATCTGCAGCACGCCGTGGTCCAGCCAGGCCGCGCCGTCGCACATGGTCTCCACGGTGGCCATGCCGTGGGTCACCACCACGATGGTGACCCCTTTCTGGCGGAGGGCGTAGAGGTGGTCGAAGCAACGACGCTGGAACTCCTCGTCGCCCACGGCGATCACCTCGTCCACGATGAGGATCTCGGGGTCGACGTGCACGGCCACGGAGAAGCCGAGCCGCACGTACATGCCGGAGGAGTAGATCTTGACCGGCGAGTCGATGAACTCGCCGATGCCGGCGAAGTCGACGATGTCATCGAACACGGCGTCGATCTGCTTCTTGGACATGCCCAGGATGGTGGCGTTCATGTACACGTTCTCCCGGCCGGTCAGGTCCGGGTGGAACCCCGCCCCCAGCTCCAGCAGCGTGGAGATGCGGCCGTCCACCTTCACCCGGCCCTCGGTGGGGCGGTAGATGCCGGCGATGCACCGCAGCAGGGTGGACTTGCCGCACCCGTTGTGGCCGACCAGGGCGTACATCGAGCCCTCGGGGATGTCCAGGGAGACGTCGCGCAGGGCCCAGAACTCGTCGTGGCCCGCGGAGCGGTCCCGGCGGGTGATCAGCTCCTTGACGGAATGGGCCTTGTCCGTCTGGAGCCGGAACTTCTTGGACACTCCGTCCACCACGATGGCGCTCACGTCACAGCTCCTCGATCACGCGGGGCGCGTACCGGCTGAAGACCAGCCACCCCACGACCAGGCTCACGGCGGCGGACCCACCCATGATCAGCCAGTTGGACGCCGTGGGCAGCGACAGCTCGTACACGGTCTGGCGCATGGAGTAGGTGAAGGCGGTCAGGGGGTTGAACTTCAGCACCGTCTGCCAGGTCGACGGGATGATGTCGATGGAGTACACGATCGGCGTGGCGTAGAAGAGGACCTGCAGGCCGATGCCGACCAGGTAGTTCACGTCCCGGTAGCGGATGTTGCCCAGGCCCAGGATCAGGCCGATGCCGAAGGCGAAGCAGCCCAGCAGGAACATGATGGGCAGGACCAGGATGAAGGTCCACCCCACGTTGCCGACGATGGCCATGAACGCGAACAGGATGCCGACCTCCAGGGAGGCCTGGATGGCGACCGTGACCAGCCCGGCCAGCATGGGGCACTCGGGCGGGAAGTAGGTCCTGGTCAGCAGCGGGCCGGCGGTGGCGAAGGACAGGATGCTGACGTTCACCGTGCCGGAGAAGAAGTTCCAGGCCACCAGGGCGCAGAACAGGTACAGGGCGAACAGTTGCGTGGTGCCGTTGCCCGCCACCGGGGCGGTGGCCCCCAGGAACACCCCGAAGACCACGGTGTAGATGCCCAGCGTGACGGCGGGGTTGATGAGGGACCACAGCCAGCCCAGGAAGCTCTTCTTGTACCGGGCCTTGAGGTCCCGCTGGGCGAGATTGACGATCAGCGTCCGGTAGGACCAGACCTGTGCGGGCGTGGACAAGTAGCGACCTCAGAACAGCAGGGGAACCCGGAAAAGCTAGCAGCGGCACCCCGTCCGGCCCGAACACCCCACCGGCGGCGTGCCATCCGTCTCACCGGGGCGACGGAGGCCTTCACACCGGGGCCGTTCCGGCCGATGGAGAAGGGTCGCCGGCCGGAAGGACCCAGGAACGTGGTGCGAGCAGTGGGGAGCATGGTCGCCTGGGCCCTGTTCGCCCTCGCGCCCGGGGTCGGCCTCCTGCTGTGTGCCCGGCCCGGCCTGCGGTCCCGCCCGGCGCTGGTGGTGGGGACCGCTCCGGCCGTCACCTTCGGACTCCTGTTCCTGGTGGCCCAGGCCCTGGCCGTGGTCGGGGTGGGGCCCTGGCCGCTGGCCCCGGTGCTGGTCCTGGCCGGGCTGGGGACCGCTGTCGTCGTGCGCCTGGCCCGTCACCGCACCCACGCCACTGCACCGGTTCCCGCCCCGACCGCTCCCGGCGCAGGCATGGCGGACGGCCCCTCGGCGGGCGCCGGCGAGCACCGGGCCGCGGCGCTGATGTGCGCCGCGGCGGTGGTGGTGGGAGCGGCCATCTGGGCCTGGTCCATGGGCGGGTTGCCGTCGGTGCCACCCAACCGGGACAGCCAGAACCACGCCTACTTCGTCGCCCGCATCGTGGAGGAGGGCACGATCGACCCCGGCGTGGTGCTGGCCGAGAGCCCGGGCCAGACCGACTCGGTGGCCAGCTTCTACCCGCTCGCGCTCCACACCGACGTGGCGGTGGCCCGCCAGGTGACCGGCCTGGCAGTGCCGGACCTGCTCCTGGCGTGGACGCTGCTCTCCGCCGTGGTGGTCCTGCCGCTGGGCCTGTTCGCCCTGGTGCGCCAACTGCTTCCCGACCGGCCGCTGGCGGCCGGGCTCACCGCGCTGGTGACACCGCTGGTGGGCCTGTTCCCGTACCAACCCATCACCTGGGGCGGCCTGGCCGTGATCATCGGGCTGGCGCTGGTCCCCGGCACGGTCGCCCTGGCCCTGTGGGCGGTGGAGGACCGCGGGGTCGCACCGCTGGGCCTGGCTGCGGTCGCCCTGGCCGGCGTGGTCCTGGTCCACTCGTCCCAGGTGGCGCTGCTGGTGATCATGCTGGTCCCGTTCCTGGTGGCGGACCTGCGGCGCGCCCGGCGCCGGCGCCCGGCGCCGACGCCCGGACCGTGGCTGGTGGCCGCGGCCACGCCGTGGGTGGTGCTCGGCGCCGGCACCGCGGTGCTGCTGGCGCCCTCCCTGGTGGGACTGGTCACCGGCGCCGGTGAGCGCTCCGACCACTCCGTCGTCCCGGACCTGGGCCTGCTGGAGGGCGCCGGGCACCTGCTCAACCTGGACGTCGGCTCCCTGGTGGCCCAGCCCGTGCTGGGCCTGCTCGCCCTGGTCGGGTTGGTGCTGTCCTTCCGGTCCCGCCGGCTCCGCCCCCTGGCCGCAGGCGCGACGGTGCTGGTCCTGCTCTACGTGGTCGGCACGCAGACCGGCCAGCCCTGGGCCCTGGGGCGGCCGCTGACCCGGCCCTGGTACATGAGCTGGTGGCGCCTGGCCTACAACGTGGCCCTGCTGGTGCCCCTGTTCGTGGGCGTCGCACTGGACCGGGCCCGCACGGAGGTCAGCGACCGCGTCGGCACGGTGTCGCGCAGCACCGCCGTGGCCGGCTGCACGGTGCTGGTCCTGATCGGCCTGCTGATGACGCGGGGCCCGTGGGCGATGGTCTCCGCCGCCTTCCGGGAGGAGTCGCTCCTCGGGGCCGAGGAGACCGCCCTCCTGGCCGACCTGGCCGACCGCCCCGACGCCACCGGCACCGTGCTCAACCAGGAGAACGACGGCACCACGTGGATGTACCCGCTGGAGGGGCTCACGTCGCTCACCGCCATCCAGGCCTTCCGCCAGGGCCAGGACGCCCGGGACCGGGCCTACCTCCTGGACCACATCGACGACGCCACCACCGATGACCGGGTGGCCGACCTGCTGGACCGATGGGACATCCACTACGTCCTGGTCAACGACCGCACCTACCTGGACGAGCCCGCCGCGCTGTCGGTGGAGGAGCTGCGGGCCGCCCCGGGACTGACCGTGGTGGACCACCGGGGTTCGATGTGGCTGTTCCGGGTGGACCGGCCCCGGCCGGAGCGGTGAGCCGGGCGTGGCCGCGGACGTGATCCTGTCGGTGCTGGCGTGGGTCCTGGTGGGCCTGGCCCCCGGGGCGATGCTCGTGCTCTCCGTCCGGCCCGGGCTGGTGCGCCGGCCGTGGGAGCTCCTCTGTTGGGCCGCTCCCCTGTCGGTGGTGGCGGTGTTCCTGCCGGCGCAGCTGGCCGCATCAGCCGGCGTGCCGATGTGGCCCTGGGTCGCGGTGGTGGCACTGGGGGGGCCCGCCGCCCTCCTGGCGGTGACACAGGGCCGGCGCACGTCGCCACTGCGCCGTGGTGAGGCCGGTGCGCTGCACCTGGGCCGCCACGACGGGCCCGGCCTGGACGACGGCCCGCCCGACGAACGCCCGACCGGTGACGGCACCCCGCTCCGGCCGGCCCCGCCGGCGATCCCGGCCACCGGCCTGCTGGGCGTCGCCATCGTGCTGGGCCTGGCCGTGTGGCTGGTCGGCCTGGGCGGACTGCCGCTGGAGCCGCCCAACTCCGACGCCCAGCAGCACGGCTACCTGGTGGAGCGCATCGTCGACACCTCCTCGGTGGATCCGGCCACCACCCTGGTGTCCTCGCCCGTGGACGGACGGCGCACGGTGGACTTCTACCCGCTGGCGTTCCACGCCCAGGTGGCGCTGGCGGGCCAGCTGACCGGGGCACCGGTCGGCGTGCTCCTGGTGTGGTGGACGGTGCTGGGCGCCGCGGTGCTCCTGCCGTGCGCCATGTTCCTGCTGGTCCGCGTCCTGGTGCCGGACCGTCCCGGCGCGGCCGGCTTCGCGGCCGTGCTCACCCCCCTGGCGGGCGCGTTCCCGGCCCAGCCGTTCCAGTTCGGCGGGCTCACCACGATCGTGGGCCTGGCCCTGGGCCTGGCCGCGACCGCGGTCACCCTGGGTGCGGTGGCGGCCCGCACCGGCCCGACCGGCCCGCCGGCCCCCGACGGTGCCGGGCCCGGTGCCACGGCCCGGACCGGATGGGCCTGCGCCCTGGCCGGTGCGTGCCTCGGGGGCGCCGTCCTGGTGCACACCACCCAGGCCGCGTTCCTGGCCGTGGTCCTGGGGGTGATGGCCGGCGGGCGCGTCCTGGGCCGGCTCCGTTCCGGCGGGCTGCGACGTGAGCTGGGGGCGTGGTTCCTGGTCGGCGCCGGCGCCCTCGCCGCGCTGGTGTGGTCGGTGCCCGGCATGGTGGCCGGCTCCGCGGAGCGGACGGCGGCCCCGGGCTGGATCCGGGACCTCACCGTGCCCGACGCCCTGGTGGCCGGGGTGACCCTGGACGCGGACGGGACCTTCGCCTGGCTGGGCGGTGCGCTGGCCCTGGCCGGCCTGGCGGTCGCGGTGCGGCGCCGGTCCCTGGGGGGCTTCGCCGCGGCCGGCGGGGTGCTGGTGCTGTTGTTCCTGTCGCTCATGAACGGGGACGGGCCCCTCTCCCCGCTCCAGGGACTGACCGGCCCCTGGTACACCACGTGGTTCCGGGTCGGCCACGCCCTGGTGCCGTTCGTGGTGGTGTTCGCCGCGGTGGCGATCGACGCCGGCGTGTCCTGGGTGCAGGACCGGGCCGGGACGGTCACCTCCGGCGCCACCGCCACGGTCCTGTCCCGCCTGGGGCTGCTCGTGGTGGTGGTCCTCACGCTGACGCTGGTGCGCAACCCGGTCGACCGGATCCAGCACGCCGCCACCACCAACACCCTGGTCGGCGACCCGGAGGCACGCGCTGTTCCGGCGCCTGGCCGGCCGGGTCGACCGGGGGACCCAGGTGCTCAACCAGTTGAACGACGGCACGACGTGGATGTACGCCATGGCCGGGCTGGACCCGTTCTGGGGCTTCGCCGGCGTGGACGGTGCCGTGGAGCCGGACCGGGCCTACCTGCTGGACCACGTCCAGGACGTCGCCACCGACCGCCGTGTGCAGGACCTGGTCCGGCGCTGGGGCATCCGCTACGTGGTGGTGGGTGACCGCACCTACCTGGACGACCCGCCCGAACTGACCCGGGACCGGCTGCGCGGCGCAGCGGGGATCACCGAGGTGGACCGGGGCGGGCACATGTCCGTGTTCCGGATCGACCCCACGGGGGCCTGAGGCGGCGTCAGGCCCGGGGGCGACGCAGGCGGGGCGCGGCCAGCACGATGGTGTTGGCCGCCTTGTCGTGCGGTCCCCGGTAGATGGCGTTGGCCAGCGACGACATGTAGATGATCACCGGCACCACCAGCAGGTACGACAGCGCCGGGATGCCGAGCAGCGGCGCGGCGTAGGCCACGAGCAGGAACACGCCGGGAACGGCGGCGCGGACGAAGCCCTCCTGGCGGTAGGCCAGGTGGCCGTCGGTCCAGCGGACGGCCTTGATCTGGCACACCCACTTCCCCAGCGTCTGGCCCCAGGTGGAGATGCACACCGTCTCGTAGAGGATGAACACGATCGGGAACAGCAGCAGCGTCCACAGCGGCCCGGTGAGCTCGCCCTTGTCCGGGCCCGACTCGATCGTCTTGACCCCGAGCGCGGTGCCGATGAACCCGAACGGGAACGACACGATGATGAAGTCCATGATGCGGGCCAGCGCCCGCAGCCCCCATGACGCCGGGGCGCCCGGCAGGCCCCGCTCCGGGAGCTGCTCGCGCCCCTCGGGCGGGCTCAACGGATAGGGCAGGCCGGACTCGCGCTCGTCGGGATCCGTGGGGATGGGTTCGGTCACCCGGTCACTCTGCCGCGTCCATCAACGCCTCGGCCAGCGCCGGGTGCACGAAGATGCTCTCCGCGATGTCGTGCACCCGCAGCCCGTTGGTCACCGCCACGGCCAGCACGGCGATCAGCTCCGCGGCCTGGCGGCCCACGATCGAGCCTCCCAGGATCACCCCGGTGGCAGGGTCCGAGATGATCTTCACGAAGCCGCGGGGGTCGTCGTTGATCAGCGCCTTGGCGGTGGAGGCGAACGGGACCTTGGTCACCCGCACCTTGCGGCCCTCGGCGAAGGCATCGGCCTCGGCCAGGCCCACGTCCGCGATCTCGGGGTCGGTGAAGATGGCCGACGCCGCCTTCTCGTAGTCCAGGTGGCGGTGGTCCACCTTGTGCAGGCCCATGACGTGCTCGGCGATCTTGCGGCCCTGCATGGACGCCACCGAGGACAGCGGCAGCTTCCCGGACACGTCGCCGGCCACGTAGATGTGGTCGACGTTGGTGCGCATGTGGTGGTCCAACCGGCGGACCCAGGGTCCGTCCATCTCCACGCCGGCCTCGGCCAGGCCCAGCCCCTCCGAGTTGGGCAGGGAACCGATGGCCAGCAGGCAGTGTGAGCCATGGGCCACACGGCCGTCGTCGCAGCGCACGGTGACGCCGGCCTCGGTACGGTCCAGCCCGATCGCACGTGCCCCCTTGTAGAGCCGCACGCCGCGGTTGAGGAAGTCCTCCTCCAGCACCGCTGCCACCTCCGGGTCCTTGCTGGGCAGGACCTGCTGGCGGGACACGATCAGGGTGACCTCACACCCGAACGACGAGAACATGTGGACGAACTCCACGCCGGTGACGCCGGAGCCCACCACCACCAGGTGCTCGGGCAGGACCTTGGGCGGGTAGGCGTCCCGGGTGGTCAGCACCAGGTCCCCGTCGGGCTGGGCCCAGTCCGGGATCCGGGGTCGGCTGCCCGTGGACACCATGACGGCGTCGGCCTCGAAGAACTCCTCGCCGCCCTCGGTCTGGGCCACCACGTGGTGGGCGTCGACCAACCGGCCGGTGCCCCGCACGATGTTGACGCCCTGGCTCTCCAGCAGCCGGCGGTTCTGGCCCTCCAGCACCTCGGTGATGTCGGCCGATCCGCTCCCGCAGCGCCTCCAGGTCCACCGAGGCGCCTCCCACCTCCAGGCCCATGCCGGAGGCGTCGTGGATCTCGTCGAGTCGGTCGCCGGTGGCGATCATGGCCTTGGACGGCACGCAGTCCCACAGGTGGGCGGCTCCGCCCACGATGTCCCGTTCGATGAGGGTGACCTGGGCCCCCAGCCGCGCCGCGTAGGTGGCGGCCTGGGTGCCGGCGGGGCCGCCACCGATGATGACGAAGCGGAGCGACATCCGCTCAGGCTATCCGCAGGGTCAGTCCGCTCCGTCCGCACCGCTGCCGCCGAGGACGGCCCTGACCCGGCGGCGGGCGCCCAGCACCAGGTTCACCGGGAACGTGGACCGCAGCCTCTGGAAGCGCTGCTCCAGTTCCCAGTTGCGACGCCGCAGTCGGTGGATGTCCTCGTTCTCCTCCAGCATGGCGGCGATGAGCCGGTCCTGGGCCGCCACCCGGAGCCGGAGCCGGTCCAGCTCGGCGGTCCCCGCCGGTGCGGCCGACGCCCCGGCGTCGGGTGCCGCGACGGGCGCCCGACCACCCCCGTCGGCCTCGGCTCCGGTGTCCGCACTCACCTGGATCGGTCCTCCGTCGGTCGTCCGCCCGCAGGGGTTCCTGCTGGTACCTTCGCTCCGTCGGCATCGTAGTGGTCCGACCCAGACGCCCATGAGTGACCCCCGCCCACATCCGCCCCGTGCCGTGGTGGTGCACCGGTCCGTCCCGGGCCCACGGTCCGCCGATCCTCGGGACCGGCAGGTGTTCCGCCGCATCCTGGACCTGCGGGCGCTCGGGCTGGACGTGACGCTGGTGCCGCTGGAGGCGCTGCCGGAGGGGGGAGCGCCCGCCACCCTGGCCCAGAACGGCGTCCGGGTCCGCTCGGGGCTGCGGGAGCCCGCGGCCGGACGGCTCGTCGACGAGTTGGCGGGGACGGACGAGGGGGTGCCGGCGGCGACGCTGGTGCTCACCTCGCTGTGGCTCCCGCAGCGGCTCCTGGACCTGGCCGTCGGGTTCGACGGGGTGTTGGTCCTGGACCTGGACGACCTGCCGTCGGCCCAGCGCCGGACGGCCCGCGACGTGTTCCGGCCGGCGGAGCAACCCGGCCTGGACACCGAGGTCGGGCACCTGCAGGCCCGTGAGACCGCCGTGCTGGACGCGGCCTCGCTGGCCATCTGCTCGTGCAGTTCCACGCTCGACGCGGTCACCGAACTGTCCTCCGTGCGGGCGGTGGTGGTCCCGCCCACCGTCGTGGCCCCGGAGCCACCCGTCGGCGCCGGTGCCCCGTCGGCCGGTGGCGTGGTCCTGGCCGGCCGGTTCAGCGACGAGTTCGCCACCCCGGACGAGGCCGTGCTCACCGACGTGCTCCACGCGGTGCTGGCCCGGTCACCGTCGGGCGCGACCCCTGCGGTCCTGGCCCCCGAGGACACCGTGCCCCGGCTCCGCCGGCCGGTGCGGGGCAGGGTCGAGGTCACGACGCTGGCGGGCTCGGCCCAGGCCGTGGCCGGCGCCCGGGTCCTGGTGGACCTCCGCACCTTCGGGCTGCCCACCACGGCCCGGCGGGCCGAGGCGGCCGCGGCCGGCGTGCCGTTCGTGGCCTCCCCCACCGCGGTGGGCGGCGACGACCTGGGCGACCTCGCGGCCGACCTGGTGGCCGGCGACGCCACGGCCCAGGCCGCCCTGGTGCAGCGGCTCCTGGACGACCACGCCCACCACCGGCGGGTGTCCCGGGCGCTCCGGGACCTGGCCCGGCGGTTCGCCCCCGACGCCACCCGGCCCGCGCTGGCCCGGGCCCTGGCCGGAGCCGGTCTCGACCTTGCCGGGCTCGACCTTGCCGGGACGGCCGCGCCCGGGATGGTCGTGGCCGGGGACGGGGATGGCACCGAGTACCGCCGTGCGCCGCTGGACGGCACCCTGGCCGACGCAGATCCCAGGGTGGAGGACCTGGAACGGGCCATGGTCCCGGTCCGGCTCCACTCCCGGGACGACAGCATCAACCTGCAGAGCCCCCTGGACGCCGACCAGCGCTACCGGATCTTCTCCCGGACCCATCTGGAGGCGCCGCCCGGCACCACTCCCCCGGCCGGTGCCGCCGCGGCCGGCATCTGCTTCAGCGTGCTGGTGCCCACCTGGAACACCGACCCCGACCTCCTGGCCGCGTGCCTGGACTCGGTGGCGGCCCAGACGCACGGCAACTGGGAGCTGTGCGTGGTCGACGACGGCTCGACCGAGACCGCGCACCTGGACCTGCTCCGGGCCCGCGCCCAGGAGGACCCGCGGATCCGGCTCCGGCTCAACCCCTACAACCAGGGCATCGCGCTGGCCTCCAACGATGCCCTGGCCCTGGCCACCGGGGACTGGGTCGTGCTGCTGGACCACGACGACCTGCTCAAGCCCGATGCCCTGGCCTGGGTGGCCGCCTACGTGGACCGCTGCGGCGACTACGACCTGTGGTACTCCGACGAGGACAAGATCGACCTGTCCGGCCGGCTGGCCATGCCGTTCCTCAAGCCCGACTGGTCCCCCGAACTGCTCATGGGGGTCAACTACGTCTGCCACCTGCTGGCGGTCCGCCGGGAGCTGATGCAGGAGGTCGGTGGGTTCCGTTCCGGCTTCGACGGCGCCCAGGACTACGACCTGGTCCTGCGGCTGGTGGAGCGGGCCCGGCGGGTGGGCCACATCGCCAAGCCGCTCTACTCCTGGCGCATGATCCCCGGCTCCACCGCCCTGGACACCGGGTCCAAGCCCAAGGCCCACCACGCCGGGCACCGGGCCCTGCAGGACGCCCTGGACCGCCGGTTCCAGCCGGCCACGGTGCAGGACGGACACGCCGACACCACCCACCAGGTGCGCTACGCGGTGGACACCGACCAGCTGCTCACCATCATGATCCCGACCCGGGACCGGGTCGACCTCATGCGGAGCTGCATCGACCGGCTGCGCCGGGCCAGCGGTGGCGTGCGTTACGAGCTGCTGGTGGTGGACAACCAGTCCACCGACCCCGCGACGCTCGAGTACCTGGAGGAGCTGCTGGCCGAGGGCCACCAGGTCGTGCGCTACCCCCACGACTTCTCCTTCGCCCGCCAGGTCAACCTGGGGGCCCTGCACGCCCGGGGTGACCTGCTGCTCATCCTCAACAACGACACCTGGGCCCGCAACGACGACTGGCTGCTGCGCATGATGGAACACGCCCAGCGGCCCGAGGTGGGCCTGGTGGGGGCCCGGCTCATGTTCCCCGAGGGCCAGCGCGACGACCGCCCCCAGCACGAGGGCATCGTCCTGGGGATGGCCGGCCTGGCCTACAACATCGACCTGGGCGGCTACATGGGCCTGGACCAGTTCGTGCGGAACTGCTCGTCGGTCACCGCGGCCTGCGTCATGCTGCGGCCGTCGGTGCTGTTCGCGGTCGGCGGCATGGAGGAACGGCTCCGGGTCGCCTACAACGACGTGGACTTCGGCGTCCGGATCAGCGAGTACGGCTACCGGGTGGTGTACACGCCGCACGCCGTGCTGGAGCACCCGGAGTCGGCGTCCCGCAAGGACCTCCACCCCATGGAGGACGAGGAGTGGCTCGTCGGCCGCTGGGGCCCCAGGGGCGCAGTCCGTGAGCCGTTCGTGAACACCCACTTCGAGTGGTTGATGCCGGTGTTCTACCGGCTCTGAGCCGGGCCGTCGCGGGGCCGGCCGGGGGCGCTCAGGCGGACGTCATGGACCGAATCCGGCGCCGTTCCAGTACGCGGTGTTCTCGCCCTGCAGCACCGGCATCCGGTTGATCAGGACCGCCCCCGAACTGGGGTCAGCGTCGCCGTCGACGTAGACGTCCGCGACCGAACCCGGCTCCCAGCCCGCGTCCTGGAACCGGATCGGGAAGCTCCCGCCGTACGGGATCCGGTCGTCGTGCGAGATCCGGACGCCGTCGAGGTGCCAGGTTCGGTATCCCGGGTCCTCGTGGGGGTCGAACCGGAGCAGGTGGACGAAACGGCTGGCCGGCCCACCGTAGCCGAGGCCTGCGTAGCCACCGTTCTCGATCGCGGCCGGCGGCCACGTCGTCAGGTCGACGGAGTAGGTCACGGGACCGAGGGCCGGGAAGACGTCCTTGCTGCACGATGGTGATGCGCCCAGCACGTACCAGCAGAAGCGGGTGTCCAGCCCCTGTCCCGGAGCCTGGTTGGTACCCCACGTCCCTTCGTACTGGATACGCCAGGTGACCCGGGACGACCCGCTCGAAGGTCTCCAGGTGCTTGCGGGCGACGGCCTCCATGGAGAAGGACCGCTCGATCAGCTCCCGCTGGCGCTTGGCGATCAGCTCCGCCCCCTCGGGGTCGCTCAGGACCTTGCTGATGGCGCCGGCCAGCTCGGCCGGCCGTCCCTCGGACACCAGCACGATGTTCTCGCCGTTGCGCAGCTCGATGCCCCGGAAGTTGTCCATGCGCAGGGCGGCCACGACCGGTGTGCCCGCCGCCATGGACTCCAGGCTGGCCGTGCCCAGGCCGTAGCCCTGCAGGTCGTGGGTCTCCACCTGCGCGGCGGCGAGGTAGTCGGGGATCTCACCCTTGGGCACCGCTCCCACGCACAGCACGTGCTCGGTGACCCCGTACTCCTCCGCCGTCTCCAGGAAGGCCGAGTGGTGCACGTTGCCCACCACCACCACCATGGCGTCCGGGTGCTGGCGCAGGACCCCCGGCAGGGCCTCCATCAACAGGACCCGGTCCCGCAACGGGATCACGTGCCCGAGCGACAGGATGACCTTGCGGTCCCCCAGGCCCCACTGGCGGCGCACCCGGTCACCGTCACCCCGGACGCCGAACCGCTCCAGCTCCACCCCGACGGGGATGTCCACCATGTGGCTCTCCCGGGTGGCGTACCGGGACCGGATGTAGGCGTCCATGAGGCGGTCCATGACCACCATGTACGGGTCGTAGCTGTTCACCACGGGGCGGACCAGGAGGTAGTCGATCGCGGTGAAGGCCAGCGAGTAGAGCCGGTTGGGGTTCTCCAGCCGGGTGTGGACGCTGAGCACGACCGGCACGTCATGGCGCTTGGCCCAGCGGCCGCTCATCCACGACAGGTCGAGGAACTGCCCGTGCTGGTGGATCACGTCGGGCTTGAACCGGTTGAGCAGCTTGTTGACCCGCCGCACGTTGGAGGGGCGCAGGGCGAAGGTGATGTCGAAGTCGATGGACAGCCCCAACTTGGGCATGCCGACCGCGGGCAGGCGCACCACCCGGTAGCCGCGCCGCTCCTCCTCCGCCGGGGCGTCACCGAAGGCGGCGGTGATGACCAGCACCTCGTGGCCGGCCAGCGCGTACTGGTGGGCCAGCGACTCCGACAGGTGCGAGCTCCCGCCCACCCGGGGCGGGAAGAAGTTGTTCACCACCGCGATCCTCATGGGCGACCACCTCCGGGGGTCCCGTGGACGAACTCCACCCGGTCCCCGTCGACCTCCACCGCGCCGATGACCCGGGCCGGCACACCGGCCACGATGGCGCCGGGCGGCACGTCCCGGGTCACCACGGCCCCGGCACCCACCACGGCACCGTCGCCCACGGTCACGCCCATGTTCACCACGGCGTTGGCCCCCACGAACACGCGGTCACCCAGCACGGTGGGGGCCCGGTCGACGTGGTCGTAGCTGCGACCCGACACGCACCGCCGGGCGGTGGAGTGGGTGTAGATCTGGCTCCCGGCCGACAGGTCGCAGCCCCGGCCGATGCGCAGGCCACCCGAGCCGTCGACCACGCAGAACGCCCCGATCCAGGTGCCCTCGCCGATGTCCGGGTCACCGACCACCCAGGCCAGGGGGTGGTACGGGTTCCCCGGCAGCCCGGTGGTGGGGTCCGACGTCACCCGATGGCCTCCCGGGCCAGGTCGCCCATGCCCTCTTCCACCGTCACCTTGGGCTCCCAGCCCAGCACCTCCCGGGCCCGGCTGATGTCCGCCGAGCGGCGGCTCACCATGACCTCGCGGGGGTTGAAGATGGGCTCGACGTCGGCGCCGAGGCTCTCGATCAGGATCTCGGCCAGCTGCGCCACGGTCGTGGGCACCCCCGTCCCGATGTTGATCGGCATGCCGCTCCGCTCCGCGTCCAGGGCCGCCACCACGGACCGGGCCACGTCGTGCACGTGCACGAAGTCCATCGACTGGTCGCCCTTGCCGTCGATCACGGGCGGTTCGCCGTTGGCGATGCGCTGCACGAAGTGGTTGATCACCGAGGTGTAGTAGGCCTGCACCTTCTGACCGGGCCCGTAGACGTTGAAGAAGCGCAGCGCGATCCACGACAGGCCCTTCTGGCGCTCGTAGAACTTGCAGAGGTACTCGCCGGTCAGCTTGCCGATGCAGTACGGGGTGAGCGGGTTGAGCGGGCCGTCCTCGGTCATGGGAAGCGACGGTGGCTCGCCGTAGACCGACGCACTGGACGCGAACACCAGCCGGCGCACGCCCTCGTCGGCCGCGGCCGCGATCACGTTGTGGTTGCCCACCATGTTGATGTCCACGCTCTCGTCGGGATCGGCGACGCTCTTGTTGATCGACACGGTGGCGAAGTGGATGACGCTGTCGCAGCCCCGCACGGCACGCTGCACGGCGCCGCCGTAGCGCACGTCGTTCTCGATGAGCTCGACGTCGCCCAGCTCCACCAGCGCCTCCACCTGGTCCCGGTTGGCCCGGTAGGTCATGGAGTCGAGCATCCGGATGCGGTAGCCCCGCTCCAGCAGGAGGGGCACGACGTGCATCCCGATGAAGCCGGCGCCGCCGGTGAACAGAACGGTGGGCTTGGAGGTCATGGTGTTCCTGTGATCGGTGGATTGGAGGGGTGGACTTCAGTCGGACCCGGCACGGCTCGGAGCGGCCCCGTCACGCCGTGGCCGCCGAGGCCGCGGCCAGGACACCCTGGGCCACCCGTTCCACCTGCTCCTCGGTGAGGTTGGCGTGCATGGGGATGGCCAGGTGGTGGTGGAACAGCGACGAGGACACCGGACAGGGGTCCGTGTCGCCGTAGACGGGCTGCTCGTTGCAGGCAAAGGTGCCGAAGTTGCAGCCGATGCCGCGGTCGCGCAGGTCCACGGCCATGGCACCACGGTCGACCCGCGGGTCCAGGGTGAGCACGTAGGACTGCCACACGTGCTCACGGTCCTCCAGCGCGACCGGGGTGCGGACCAGGTCCGACGCGCCGAGCAGCTCCTGGTAGCGGTGGGCCACCTTGCGGCGGGTGTCGACCAGGCCGGGGAGGCGGTCCACCTGGACGCGGGCCACGGCGCTGCCGATGTCGGACAACTTGTAGTTCCAGCCCAGCTCGTCGAACACCGGCACCGGCAGGTCCCTGGACCCGGCCCGGGACAGTGCCGACTCCACGCCGAAGGACCGGCGCTTGGCCACGAAGGCCGCCACGTCGTCGCTCCCGGTGGTGACCACGCCGCCCTCGCCGGAGGTGATGCCCTTGCGCCCGTGCAGGCTGAACGCGGCCACGTCCGCCAACGCGGGGTTGCCGGCCGGTGTGCCGTGGTAGCTGGCACCGGCCGCGCAGGCTGCGTCCTCCACCAGGAACAGGCCCGAACGGGCCGTCAGGGCCCGCAGCTCGTCGTAGTCGGCGCACTGCCCGAAGGAGTCCACCGCCACGATCCCCACGGTGCGCTCGTTGACCAGCGCGGCGGCGGCCTCCACGTCGATGGTCCAGATGTCCGGGCGGACGTCGGCGAAACGGGGGCGGGCGCCGCAGAACAACACGGCGTGGCCGGTCGCGGGGTAGGTGTAGTCGGCCACGATGACCTCGTCGCCCGGGCCGACGCCCATGGCGAGGAGGGCGAGGTGCAACCCGGCGGTGCAGTTGTTCACGGCCAGGGCGTGGGGGGCGCCCACCAGCCGGGCGAAGGCCGACTCGAACTCCCGGCCCGCCGGGCCCTGACCCGCCAACCACCCCGACTCGAACACCGCCTGCACCGCAGCCAACTCCTCCTCACCCGTGGTGGGCTGTCCGAGGGCGATGGGTTCGGTCATGGGGTCGGCTCCGGCCAGGAAGCCCGGCCGGCTGGGATGCCGACGGCCGGGACTGCTTGAATCCTGCGAAGTCTAGGGAACGGCCGAGCCGGGGACGAAGATCCCCCTGAGGAGCAGTTCGTTGTTCGACATCGCAGTGATCGGTGGCGGGATCGTCGGCCTGGCCACGGCCAGGGCGGCCGCACTCGGCCGCCCGGGGGCCCGGATCGTCGTCCTGGACAAGGAGACGGCGCCGGCACGGCACCAGACCGGCCGCAACAGCGGTGTGGTGCACTCCGGCATCTACTACCCGCCCGGGTCCCTCAAGGCCCGCATGTGCCTGGCCGGGAGCCGTTCCATGGTGGAGTTCGCCCGCGCCAACGACGTGGCGGTGGAGATCACCGGCAAGCTCATCGCCGCCACCGAGATCAGCGAGATCCCCCGTCTGGACGCGTTGTACCAGCGGGGCCTGGAGCACGGCCTGCCCGTCACCCGGCTGGGGGCGGCCGAGGTCCGGGAGCACGAGCCCCACCTGGCCGCGATCGCCGCGGTGCACGTCGCCAGCACGGGGATCGTGGACTACGTGGCCGTGTGTGAACGCCTGGCCGACCAGGTCCGGGCCTCGGGGTCGGAGATCCGCACCTCCACCGAGGTCCTGGGACTGCAGCGATCCGGCGACGTCCAGCGCCTGACCACCTCGACCGGCGACATCGAGGCCCGCGTGGTGGTGAACTGCGCCGGGCTGCACTCCGACGAGGTGGCCGAGTTCTCCGGCGTGCGCTCCGGCGCCCGGATCGTGCCGTTCCGGGGCGAGTACTTCGAGCTGCGCCCCGAGGCCACCCACCTGGTGAAGGGGCTCATCTACCCGGTGCCGGACCCGGACTTCCCGTTCCTGGGGGTCCACCTGACCCGAGGCATCGACGGCGGGGTCCACGCCGGCCCCAACGCCGTGCTGGCCCTGGCCCGGGAGGGCTACCGGTGGCGCGACGTGGACCTCCGCCAGCTGTGGGGCACGCTGAGGTACCCGGGGTTCCGCACCCTGGCCCGCCGCCACGCCCGACAGGGCGCGGAGGAGATGGCCCGCTCGGTGTGGCGACCCATGTTCCTGCGCAGCCTGCAACGCCTGGTGCCGGAGCTGACCGAGCAGGACCTGGTGCGGGCCCCGGCCGGGGTCCGGGCCCAGGCGGTGTCCCGCGACGGCTCGCTCGTCGACGACTTCCTGATCCAGGAGGCGCCGGGCCAGCTGCACGTGCTCAACGCCCCCTCCCCCGCGGCCACCAGCGCGCTGGAGATCGGGTCGGAGATCGCGTCCCGGCTCCCCTAGCATTCCGAGGCCGTCACCGTCGGGTGGCGGCGCTCCCAACGGACGGTGTGATGATCCCCATTTCAGTCGTTGACCTCGGCGAGGGCACCGAGGACCTGGTGCTCCAGGTCCTGCGCTCCGGCCACCTGGCCCAGGGCCCCATGGTGGCCGAGTTCGAGCGCCGGTTCGCCGAGCTGACCGGGGTGGCCCATGCCGTGGCCGTGAACAACGGCACCACGGCGCTCATCGCGGCGCTCCGGGTGCTGGACCTGCGGCCCGGCGACGAGGTCATCACGTCGCCGTTCACGTTCGTGGCCACGCTGAACGCCATCCTGGACGCCGGCGCCACGGTGCGGTTCGCGGACATCGGCACCGACGACTTCAACCTGGACCCCGCCGCGGTGGCCGGGGCGGTCACCGACCGCACCAAGGTCCTGCTCCCGGTGCACCTCTACGGCCAGTGCGCCGACCTGGACGCCCTGGACCCGCTGGTGGCCCGCCACGGCCTGGCCCTGGTGGAGGACAGCGCCCAGGCCCACGGCGCCACCATCGGCGACCGCCGGGCCGGTGCCACCGGCCTGGGCTGCTTCTCCTTCTACGCCACCAAGAACATCACCACCGGCGAGGGGGGCATGGTGACCACCGGGGACGACCGGCTGGCCGACCGGCTCCGGATCCTGCGCAACCAGGGCATGCGGGCCCGCTACCAGTACGAGATGGCCGGCAACAACTACCGGATGACCGACCTGCAGGCCGCGCTGGCCCTGCCCCAGCTGGACCGCTACGCCGCCAACGTGGAGGCGCGGGGCAAGCACGCCGCCGCACTCTCGGCCGGGCTGGCCGGCCTGCCCGGGCTCGTCACCCCGGAGGAGCTTCCCGGCCGCGGCCACGTGTGGCACCAGTACACCGTGCGGGTGACCGACCAGGCCCCCGTCACCCGTGACCACCTCCTGGAGTCGCTGCAGGCCGCCGGGGTGGGATGCGGCGTCTACTACCCGGCCCTGGTGTTCGACTACGACTGCTACCGGGACCACCCGCTCATCCACCCCGCGGACGTGCCGGTGGCGGCCCGGACCACCACCGAGGTCCTCTCCCTCCCGGTGCACCCGGGCCTGGGCCAGGACGACCTGGAGCGGATCATCGGCGCCGTCCGCTCCGCATGGGAGGCCTGAGGTGGCCGCGCCCCGCATCGGGTTGGTCGGCTCCGGGACCATGGGGTCCCTGCACGCCCGCGTGATCAACGAGTCCGCCCGGGCAGAGCTGGCCTGGATCGCCGAGCCCCGGGAGGACGTGGGCCGGGACATCGCGTCCCGGTTCGGCACCGCCTGGTTGGAGCGCATGGACCCCTCCGGCGTGGATGCCATGGTCATCGCGGCGGCCACCGAGGCCCACCACCAGCTGGCGTTGGAGGCGCTGGACGCCGGCATCCCGTTGCTGGTGGAGAAGCCGCTGGCGGACACCCTGGCCCACGCCCGGGAGATCGTGGGACGTTCCGAGGCGGCCGGCCTGCCGCTGCTGTGCGGGTTCCTGGAGCGGTACAACCCGGCCATCCGCACCGCCATGGACTTCGTGGAGCAGCCCATCTACGCCGTGGCCACCCGGCACTCCCCCTACGTGCCCCGCATCCGCACCGGCGTGGCCTCCGACCTGCTCATCCACGACCTGGACACCATGATCCGCCTGTTCGGCCGGCCCCCGGAGTCCGTGGAGGGCCACCTCGGCTACTTCCGGCCCGAGAGCGCCCCCGGCGCCGAGGACGTGGCCGACGCCACGTTGCGGTTCTCCGGCGGGGGGATCGGCTCGGTGTCGGCCAGCCGCATCTCCCAGCGCAAGGTCCGCACCCTGGTGATCTCGGAGCTCGACCGCCAGATCGAACTGGACCTGGTCCGCCAGGACATCACCATCTACCGCCACGTCGACAACGCGTTCGCGGACGAGAGCGGCCTGGGCTACAGCCAGCAGACCGTGATCGACATCCCGGTCGTCCGCCACCAGCGGGAACCGCTGGCCACCCAGCTGGACCTGTTCGTGGACCTCCTGGAGGGCACTGCGGACGCCGATGAGCAGCGGGGGGCCATCCTCCCGGCTCACGAACTGCTGGAAGCCGTCCGGTCCTCCGCCGCGGGCGGCTCGCCCGCCTGACCGGTGGGACCGGAGAGGTCCACCGCGGCACGGCGACGGCGACGGCGCAGCACCTCGTCCACCACCAGGGCGCCCAGGCCGCCGACGAGCGCCAGCCCGCTGATGCCGGCACCCAGGTAGAAGGCCTTGGGCCGGAACGCGAACTGGACCTCGTGGCGGCCCGGCGGGACCACCACCGAGGTCAGCCCGCCGAAGAGCTGCACCAAGGGAGCCGGCTCGCCGTCGATGGTGACCTGCCAGCCGACCGTGGCCGACTGGGCCACCGCGACCAGGGCGTTGCCCTCCGACTCCACGGTGGTGGTGACCTCGTTGTCGGCGAAGTCGGTCCCCGTCACCGTCGCGGTGGAGCCGGGGTCGGTCGGCAGCTCGTCGGTGTCGATCACCACGGCCCGTGAGGGGTCGGCCACGAAGGCCTTCCGGGCCGCCGTGGCGGTGGGGGCGATGTCCCAGTCGGAGTAGGCCCGGACCATGGGCTTGGCGCCGGGGCGCTCGTAGATCCAGCCGTCGGCCACCTCCACCAGCCGCACCGGGCCGGCGGGGTCCTCCACGAAGGCACGCAGGGCCGGACCGTCGCCGGCGGTGGCCACCGCCACGGTGCAGTCGGGCCGGTCCGGGGCGATGGTCAGCTCGGTCGGCCGGCTCGGGTCCAGGTCCTGGGCGACCAACCCGAGGTCGACCCAGTCGCCCGCGGCGTCGGCCGCCGGCCGCTGGGTCCGGCGGACCTCGGACCCCTGCCTGGCCTCCACCGTCAGCTCCGCCGCGGCGCACCCGTCACCGGAGGCGGTGGCGACGAAGCCGACGCCTGCGGTTCCCTCCGGGAGGTCGACCGAGGTGACCACCGGAGCGGCCTCCGTGGCGGGCACGGTGGCGGTGCCGGGCTGGCCGGTGACCCGCACCGGCGTGCCGAACGGGGCCATGGCCGTGCCCACGATGAAGTAGCGCAACGACAGCTCGTCGTAGACCGGCGACGCCAGGTTCCACTCGTCCCGGGCCAGGAGCTGCTTCATGTAGTCCCGGTCGAAGGCCTCGGGGTCCGCCAGCCGCACGAAGTCCTTGACGCGTTCCGGCCGCAGCGTGGCGCCGCGCAGGTCGAACAGGCCGTGCAGGGTGGCGTCGTTGGGGTAGTAGTCCACCCCGCTGGCGGCGAAGCGGTACTCGTCCCCGGCCAGGCGCTGCAGGGCCCGGTGCCCGTCGGTCTCGGGGTAGAAGTCCTCCACCGGCGCCTCCGGCGTGAACTCGCGCAGCGGCAGGGCGACGTCGACCCAGACCAGGGCGGCGGCCAGCACGGCCAGGGCGGGGCGCCACGACGGGCGGCGGGCCGCCAGCACCATGAGGGCGACCACGACGCCGGCCAGGACCAGTCCGGTGAGCACGGCCCGGGCCACCTCGGTCACGCGGCTCTGGGAGTAGACCAGGTCGGTGAACTGGTCCGCGGGGAGCACGAAGGCGCACGCCACCAGGACCGCCCACAGCACCGTGCTCCGCAGCGGCGGGCGTTCCCCGTCGGCCCGGCGCCGGACGTAGGCGTCGGCCCCCAGGGCGCCCAGCAGCACCACGGGCAGGGCGATGGCGAACCGGATGCGGGTCAGCGGGTTGTCGCCCAGGCCCGGCATGGCGTACGTCAGGCCGAGGAGCCCCGTCCCGATGAAGGTCAGGACGACCAGCCCCAGCGTGCTGGCCATGAGGAACGGCCACACGTCCCGGCCCCGGGGGGTGAGCCGGACCCTGCCGGCCAACGCCAGGCCGACCGCCACCACCCCCATCACCATGGCGACGCCCCCGATGGTGGTGACGGCCTCCACCGGGTTGGAGCCCATCCACCAGTCGTTGGGGTCCAGCGTGTTGCCGTAGATCCCGCTCGAGAAGGTGCCGAACAGGAACATGGAGCCCAGGTGCCCGGCGGAGTCCTGGTGACGTTGGTCCAGCAGCCCGATGCTGGAGATGAACTGCAGGAAGTAGACGAAGTTCACCGCGGCCAGGGCCATGCCCCACGCAACGCCGCCACCGGTCGCCGCCACCCGCCCGGCGACCTGCTTCCAGTCGAGGCGGCCCTCGGCGCGGGCCCGGACGATGTACCGGTACAGCAGCCACAGCACCCACAGCGCCCCGAGGTAGATGGAGTGGACCGTGGAGGCCGGGAACCCCTCGAGCCAGATCCACGCCGTCACGCCGCCCACCGCCAGGGCGCGACGGACCGACGGCTTCTCCACCGCGCGGTCCAGCACCAGGAGGAACAGGGGGTACAGGAACGCCGCGTTGACCCGGTGGACGAACACGATGTTGGCGCCGTTGAAGGCGTAGGCCACCGCGGCCACCGTGGCGATGCCGCGGCCCACGCCGAAGCGGCGGGCCAGGCCGTAGGTGGCACCCTGGGCCACGAGCAGCAGGATCGCCACGCGCAGCGACAGCGCGTACCACGACGGGACCGCCACCAGCGCCAGGGACAACGGCGACAGGACGAACATGTTCGGGTTGGTGCCCAGGGGGGTGCCCAACCCGTGTTGCGGGTCCCAGAGCTGGAACTCGCCGTTGCGGAGGTGGTCGAAGAACGACACGTGGTTGGGGACGACCTCGACCTGGTCGGTCTGCACCGGCGAGACCACCTCGGGCTCGCGCCGGATGGTGTCCCGCAGGGGGGACATCGGCTCCATCATGTCCACGGCGACCGACGTGGCCTGCCCCGCCAGGGAGCGGGGCATGAAGGCCCCGACGGCCACCAGCATGATCAGGAGCGGCCCGACCCACAGGGGCACCCGCTTGAGGAACGGCGGGCGTGGGGGTGCCGCGGTGACCGGTGCCGGGTCCCCCTCGGCCACCGGTTCCTCGGTCCTGGCGGTCACGGCCCCGACAATACGGCGTTCAGCGACCCGGGCTGGAACTCACCCGGCGGGTGCCCCGGGCGGCGCCGGTCACTTCACGACGACGGTGCGGCACCCCAGCTGGTTGTTGTACCCGTAGCCGATGTTGATGCCGTAGGAGCACACGGTGTGGGTGCCGGCCGAGGCCGGGACCGACACGTAGTACCCGTGGGAGGGCCCGTACTCCGCCAGCGCGGCGGCGACGTCCCCCCGGGGGGAGCTGGCCAGGCCCAGGTCGTAGCCGGCGCTGTCCACGTACACGTGGACCGACGTCGGCGACCGGGGCGCGTCGGGGTCGGCGACCCACCCGCCCAGGACCAGGGTCCGGCCGCTGACCGCCACCGAGTCGAGCGTGCCGTTGGGTGCCCATCGTTCCGGTGCGGGCAGGTCCAGCAGCCCGGTGGACTGGCCGAGCCGGGCCGCCCCCTTGGGGTCGGTGAGCACGATGTTGACGTTGTAGACGCCGGGGCCGAAGCCGGCACCGTTCCACGGCACCGAGTTCTCACCGGCCTTCACCGACACGCCGGAGGCCACCAGCTGGCCCAGCCCGGGTCCGGGGTCGCCGTCGATGAACACCTGTGCGGTGGTCCCGGACTCCCAGTTGTCGTCACGGAACCGGATGTTGAACGAGCCGCCGTAGGGCATGCGGTCGTCGTGGGCGAGGCGCACGTCGTCCAGGTACCAGGTGCGGTAGCCCGGGTCCTCGTGCGGGTCCAGGCGCAGCAGCTGCACCCGGGGACTGGCCCCACCGCCCCACCCGATGCCCGAGTAGCCGCCGGGCTCGATGGCGTTCGGCGGGAAGGTCCGCAGGTCCACGCCGTAGGTCACCGGTCCGAGCGCCGGGAACACGTCCTTGCTGCAGGAGGCCTGTCCGGCCAGGCCCTGCCAGCAGAACCGCATGTCGAGGCCCTCCCCCGGCGAGGGGTTGGTGCCCCAGGAACCCGCGTACTGGATCCGCCAGCTCAAGCGGTGCCACTCGGTGGCGTCGATGGTCGGCCCGTTCCACCACGCGTCGGTGAGGAACACCTGGGGGTCGTCGTAACGCCCGGCGGAACCGGCCTGGAGCAGGCCACCACCGATGCCGACGCTGGCGTTGCGGATGGAGGTGGCTCCGTCGAACATGGCGAACACGTCGAAGGGGTCGTTGAAGTCCATGGCGTTGCCCCGGACCTCGCTGAACCAGTCGCCGGCACCGGCCATGTCGGGGTCGACCACGACCGGGCGGGGCGGGCCGTCCACGCCGAACGCAGCCGACTGTGCGGAGAACTGGCCTCCGGTGCGGGTCATGAGCCTGACGATGGTGGGCTGCAGCGCCCCCATGTCCACCGCGGTGGTGCCCTGGCCCAGGGTCCGGATCACCCCCGCCCCCTCCCCCTCGTCGGTGGAGGTGCCGTTGTTGGACACGTTGGTGTCGGTGTCGTACCAGAGCTCCTGGGTGCCGGTCCTGGTCGTGGCCACGTTGACCATGGCGATCCCGGGCTCGTAGATGCGCACGTCCTCGATGAAGCCGTGGACGCCGGCCGTGCCGGACACCGACGGCTGGAGCGACAGCTGGACCACCGGCGCGGCGGCCCACGGCGAGCCCGCCACCGACGTGGGCAGGCCCGGGTCGGTGAAGCTGTCCCGGTCGTTGGCGCCGGTCATGTCCAGGTCGTACAGGTGCCAGCCGGCCCGGAGGTTCACGGCCTTGGTCCCCTGGCAGAACACGGGGTTGCTGTTGCCGTCCGAGCAGTGGTTCCACACCACGTAGGCGACGATGTTGCGGTCGGTCCAGGCCCGGATGGCGAGTCGGCGGTACTGGCCGCTCTGCACGGAGCGGAAGGTGGCCTGACGGTGGCCCAGGGCGTTCATCTCGGTGGGCTCCACGTCCACGAAGTACAACCGGCCGAAGCCCGACGTGGTGGTGTAGTCGATCCGCCCACCACCCACCGCGGCGGCCACGCCCACGGCCCGGCGTCCCGGGGTGGGGTCCCAGTCCTCGTTGTTGGCCAGGTCGAACGGATCGGCCCAGGCGTCGGTGAAGTACTCCGGGGCGGCCGACACGACGGTGCGGTCCGTGGTCGGCGCCGCCGGCGTCTGGGCGCCGGCCGGCACCGTCGGGACGGCGAAGGCCAGCAGCACCAGGGCTGCGGCCACACACAGGTTCCCCAACCGTCGTCTCACACGAACTCCCGACCAGCAGACTCCACCATCCCTCCCCATCGGCATCAGGGGGGTCGGGGTTGAGGTCCCGGCGCCCGAGCCCGGGGAGGAGGGGAGAGGTCTCTCAGCAGGTCGTGCGCTCAGGCCTCGGAGAGCCGGGAGACGACCTCGGCCAGGGGCTCCCGGAAGTCCCGGCTGGGGGTGAACCCGTGCAGCCGCCAGGCCAGGTTGTCCAGCACCGAGTTGGCGGGGCGGGGGGCCGGCCGGGGCGGGTCGAGCTCGGCGGTCGTGATGGGGCTGATGCGGTCCGGGTCGTGGCCGCCGGCCGCGAACACCGCGCGGGCGAACCCGTACCAGCTCACCGCGCCCTGGTTGGTGGTGTGGAACACGCCCGGCACGCGCTCCACGGCCAGCTTGGCCAGCATCCGGGCCAGGTCGCCGGCGAAGGTCGGGTGGCCGACCTGGTCGTCCACGAAGCTCAGCGTGTCCCGCTCGCCGGCCAGGCGCAGGAGGGTCTTGACCATGTTGTTGCCGTGGTAGCCGCACACCCAGGAGGTCCGGGCGATGGACCACCCGGGGTCGATCTCGGACTCGCCGCCCAGCTTGGTCCGGCCGTACACCGACTGCGGGTTGGGGCGGTCCCACTCGACGTAGGGGGTGGCCTTGGTGCCGTCGAACACGTAGTCGGTGGACACGTACACCACATGGGCGCCCGACCCGACGGGCACCGTCGGCGACGAACCGGGTGGCGGCGCAGTTGACCGTGTAGGCCGGCTCCTCCTGCTCCTCGCAGGCGTCCACGGCGGTGAAGGCGGCGCCGTGGATGACCGCATCGGGCTCCCACGAGGTGATCACCCCAGCACGTGGTCCCGGTCGGTCAGGTCGTGCTCCGGGAGGTCGAGGCCCAGCACCTCGTGGTGGTCCTGCGCGCCGAGCAGCTCCATCAGCTCCGTGCCGAGCTGGCCCCGGGCGCCGGTGACGAGGATCCTCACCGGTTCTTGACCCGCTCGGCGGTCAGCGGCTCCCACCAGGTCCGGTTGTCCACGTAGAACCGCACCGTCTCCTCGAGCGCCTCGTCGAAGCTGCGGCGGGCCCGCCAGCCGAGCGCCGCCACCTTGTCGGTCGCGATCGAGTAGCGCCGGTCGTGGCCCTTGCGGTCCTCGACGTACTCCACGCTCGACTCGTCCTTGCCCAGGATGGCCAGCAGCCGGTCGGTGATCTCCCGGTTCGTGCACTCGTTGCCGGCACCGATGTTGTAGATCTCACCGATCGTGCCCTGGCGCAGCACCAGGTCGACGCCCGCGCAGTTGTCCCGCACGAACAGCCAGTCGCGGACGTTGAGCCCGTCGCCGTACAGCGGCACCTTCCTGCCGTCGAGCAGGTTGGTCACGAAGAACGGGATGAGCTTCTCCGGGAACTGGTACGGCCCGAACTGGTTGGACGACCGGGTGACCACCACCGGCAGGTCGTAGGTCTCGTGGTACGCCAGCGCGATCAGGTCCGAGCCGGCCTTGGCCGCCGAGTACGGCGACCGGGGCGAGAGCGGTCGGTCTCGGTGAACGACCCCTCGTCGATCGAGCCGTAGACCTCGTCGGTGGAGATGTGCAGGAACCGCTCCACCCCGACCTGGGCGGCGATGTCGCACATGACGTTGGTGCCCGAGCAGTTGGTGCGCACGAACACGTCGGGGTCGAGCAGCGAGCGGTCGACGTGGCTCTCGGCCGCGAAGTGCACCACGGCGTCGTGGCCCGGCAGCGCCTCGGCCACCGCGGCACGGTCGCAGATGTCGCCGTGGACGAAGCGGAACCGGGGGTCGTCCTCGAGGTCGGCCAGGTTCTCCAGGTTGCCGGCGTAGGTCAGGGCGTCGAAGACGGTGACCTCGTCGTCGGTGGTCGCCAGCACGTGGCGCACGTAGTTGGAGCCGATGAACCCGGCTCCGCCGGTGATGAAGAGTCGCATGGGTGCTGTGCCCTCCCGTGGGCGCTCAGGTGCGGAGGTCGGCATGCGGCCGCCACTGCGGCTCGATCTCGTCCCGCCGCGGGTTGGCCCGGTCCCGGTCCGACAGGATCGGGTCGGTGACGCCCCAGTCGGCGGCGATGGCCGGGTCGTCCCAGGCCACGCCCAGCTCGTCGGCCGGGTTGTAGTAGCCGTCGACCAGGTAGGTGATGGTCATGTCGGTGATGCTGGCGAACCCGTGGGCCACGCCGGGCGGGATGTAGACGCCGAGGTGCTCGTTCGGGCCGCCGTCCGACCTCGCCGAGGTCGAGCATCTGCGTGGCGCCGTCGGTCGGGCTGCCCTGCGCGCAGGTCGTGCAGGACCACGCGGGCATGGCCGAACGGCACGTACCAGTAGTCGGCCTGGTGCAGGTGGTAGTGCAGGCCGACGATGCAGCCGGCCATCCGGTTGCCGCGGTTGGCCTGGATCATCTCCCGGCCGCCGGGGAACCACTGGCGACGGTAGGTCTCGACGAAGTACCCGCGGTCGTCGCCGAAGAGCGTGGGCTCGACGACGTACGACGCCGTCGATGAGGTCGGAGGGGGTGACAGTGGCCATGGGGTGACGGGTGCCTTTGCTGGTTGGGGCTACTCGAGGTCGATCGAGCAGTGGTCACCGATCATCAGGCGGGTGGCGGACGGTCGCTGGCCCGGTGCGGTGCACCTCGGTGTCCCGACCGATGAGCGAGTCGGTGAGCCGGGGGACGCCGGCGATGACGGCGCGCTCGAGGATGACGGAGTGCTCGACCTCGGAGTCGGTGATGACGCAGTCGGCCGCGATCGGCGGTGAACGGGCCGACGTAGGTGTGTCTCGACCCGGGTGCCGGCGCCGATGATCGCCGGGCCCCGGATGTGGGAGCTCGACGACCACGGCCCCCGCCTCGACCACGACGCGTCCGTCGATGGTGGAGGCCTCGTCGACCTCGCCGTCGATCCGGGGCTCGAGCGTCTCGAGCACCCGGCGGTTGGACTCGAGCAGCGGGTCCTTCTTGCCGGTGTCGAGCCACCACCCGGTGAGGATGTCGTGGCGGACCCGGTGGCCGTGGTCGATCAGCCACTGGATGGCGTCGGTGATCTCGAGCTCGCCCCGCGGCGAGGGCTCGATGGCGGCGACGGCCTCGTGGATGGCCGGGGTGAACAGGTACACGCCCACCAGCGCCAGGTTGGACGGCGGGTCGCTCCGGCTTCTCGACCAGGCGGACCACGTGGCCGTCGTCGTCGACCTCGGCCACGCCGAAGCGGTGCGGGTCCGGCACCGGGCACAGCAGGATCTGGGCCGCGGGCGGCGTGACGTCGTCGTGCAGCGTCGGGCTCGTTGGCCCGGGCCCGGTCGGCCTCGAAGGCGGCCGACGAACTCCGACCAGGCCCTGCTGGAGCATGTTGTCGCCGAGGTACATGACGAAGTCGTCGTCGCCCAGGAAGTCCCGGGCGATGAGCACGCAGTGGGCCAGGCCCAGCGGCTGCGTCCTGGGGGATGTAGGTGACCTTGGCCCCGAACCGGGAGCCGTCGCCCACCGCCTCCCGGACCTCGTCGCCGGTCTCGCCGATGATGATGCCGATCTCGGTGATCCCGGCCGCCACCATGTCCTCGATCCCGTAGAACAGGATCGGCTTGTTGGCCACCGGCACCAGCTGCTTGGCGCTGGTGTGGGTGATCGGACGCAGCCGGGTGCCGGCTCCGCCGGAGAGGATCAGACCCTTCACGTCGGACGGTTCTAGCAGGTCGGGGCATCGGGCCCGAAGGTCGGGCGGCCGGACCGGCTCGGACGGCACCCGCTAGGCCAGGTCCCGCCACACCTGCACCAGTCGGTCCATGGCGATGGCGCCGACCCGGTCGTAGCCGAAGGGGACCAGCGCCCGGCGCCCGGCCGTGGCCAGCTCGGATCGCAGGGTCCCGTCGTCGCGCACCCGCACCATCAGCTCGGCCGCCCGCCCCAGGTCCGGGTCCGCCCAGTGGCCGTGGGCCGGGTAGTACCGGCCCGGGCCGACCTCCACCTCCGTGGCCGGTACCAACAGCGCGCTGACCGGTCGTCCATGAAGTCCAGGTTGCCGGAGTAGGCGGTGGCGATCACGGGGGTGCCGACGGCCATGGCCTCGGCCATGGTCAACCCCAACCCCTCGGACCGGTGCAGCGAGACGTAGCAGTCGGCCGCGGCCACCAGGGCCAGCCGGTCCGACGCGGGCAGGAGTCGGTCCCACACCTCGATGTCGTCCCGGTCGGCCACCGCGTCCATCAGCCGCTCCCGTTCGTCGGGGAACACGTGGCCGTTGATGGACTTGAGGATGAGCCGGGTGCCGTCGTCGGGGCCGAACGCCCGCTCGTAGGCCGCCACCAGGCCGAGCGGGTTCTTGCGCTCCACCACCGACAGGAAGTCGAACGAGAACAGGAACGTGAACCGGTCGTCCAGGCCCAGCCGGGCCCGGTCCGCCGGCCCGACGGCCGGGTCGTCGAACACCAACGGCGAGGGGACCAGGGACACCGGGGCCCGTTCGGCCCGGGCGAAGGCGTCCCGGAGGTAGGTCGTGGCGGTCCACACCTCGTCGACGTGGGCGAAGGCCGACACCTGCTGCGGGGTCAGCACGTCGCTCTCCCAGTACCACAACCCGATGTTGTGGTGGCCGGCGAGGAACTCCGGCCCGACGTCGGCCACGAACAGGGGGAGCTGGTCCGGGGTGATGAGCAGGAGGTTGGCGTGGAACGGACGGTCGGTCCCTCCGGCGGAGGGCGACCGCAGGTTGGACGACGTGCGGTCGTAGCTGACCGTGGCGGTGGGCACGCCTGCCGCGGCCAGGGCCCGCTGCATGCGCCGGGCGGCGACGCCCAGACCCAGGTCGGCGTCCAGGTAGCCGACCAGGTTCACCCCGAACGGCTTGCGGTCCGACGTCACCACCGGGGCGGGACGGGGACGGGGCGGCTCGCCGAGCACGGCGAGCGAGGTGAGCCCCTCCGCCAGGCCGTGGCTCCACAGCCAACGCCGGAACCCGGCCCGGTCACGCCAGCGGGCGTGGGGGAACGCGGCGCGGAGGTCGGGCCGGGCCTCCAGGACCAGGTCGGCCAGTTGCGAGGCGCCGGAGCCGTCGCTCGGGCCGGGGCCGCCCAGCAGGTCGAGGAAGGCGGCGACCTGTCCCGGCACGAACGGGTTGGGGGGCAGGCCGTCGCTGTCCCGGTCCGCCAGGAGCGAGCGGTACCACGAACGCATCTCGTCCGTGACGGCCAGGCCGGCCACGGGCTCGTCCCGGTCGGACCGGTCGTCGGTCCCGGCGTCGGCCTCCGACCACCCGGCGGCCCGGAGGCGGTCCGCCTGGTCGTGGCACAGCCGCCGCAACGCCGGCGAGTCGCTCACGAAGCGGGTCGGCCGGTCCCCCGCATCGGCGAACCACCACGGCCGGTCGGGCCGGAAGGCGCCGAAGTCGACCAGGGCCAGGGGCCGACCCGCGGACCCTGCCGTCGCCGCTGCGGTGACGGCACCGCGCTCGGCACCGGCGGTCGCGAGGTCGACCTCCCCCGCGGTGGAGGGCGCCAGTCGGACCGCGGGATCTGCCAGCAGGACCGTCCCGGCCGGGAGCTGCCACCACGGGTCGACCGGTCCGAGGGGGGCGGGGTCCCCGAGCGCCTCGCACACCCGGGCCCTCCACCACGCGGACAGGGCCGCCCGGTCCCCGGGGACCACGACCAGGCCGGGCAACGCCCCGCCCCACGGCAGGCCCGAGCCGTCGGCATGGGCGGCGCGGGCCACGGCGGACCCGGCACCCGCACCGGGAGCGACGGCGTCGACCAGGCCGCCGAGCGGACCCAGGGCCGTGAAGGTGTCGTCCAGCACCAGGACGGGTCCGGTGTCGGTGGTGGCGGCGTCCAGTGCCCACGGCATCGCCGCCCACCCGGCCCGACGGGCACCGAAGGCCAGGTGCAGGTCCGCCCACCGGGCCCCGTCGAAGTCCAGTCCGTGGGGCACCACCACGCCCTCGGGGGCGGGGGCGTGGAGCCGGGCGTCGCACCAGAGGGCCAGGACCTCCGCGTCGGGATGGACGGCCCGGACCGATCCGGCCGTGCTCTCGAACCACGCTCGGCGTCGCGACGTGGTGACCACCAGGATGCGCATCACGATCATTGTGGTCGCGATCGGGACCTACACTCAGCACCGCAACGTCCGGGAGGCAGCACGATGGGTCTGGTCGACAAGGCACGCGCCACGATGGGGTCGTTCAGGACGCTGCCGTCCCTGAACCGCCGCCTCTTCCACCTGGAGCAGGCGGCGGAGTCCACCCGCACCGCCATGGTGGAGCACTCCCGGCAGATCTCCGAGACGGCGCAGCGGGCCGCGGCCCTGGAGCACCAGGTGGAGCACCTGCACGCCGTGCTGACCAGCGTGGACCCCCAGATGACCCTGGACATCGTCACCGGGGTGCGGGACAGCGTGCGGGACCTGACCATCAGGCTGGCGGAGCAGGCCAACGAGTCCTCCGCATCCCTGGCCCGGGCCGGGGGAGCCCGGGGCCGGGAACGCCCCCTGAGGCTCACTTCACCACGGCGGTGCGGCACCCGAGGGTGTTGTTGGCCCCCTGGCCCACGTTGATCGCCACGGCACAGACGGTGTGCTGGCCCTTGGGGGCGTTCACCAGGAAGCGGAACCCACGGCGGTCGCCGTAGCCGGGGAACACGGCGGCCACGTCGGGGCGGGACTGGTCCGCCGCGGTGGGCCACACGATCCGGCCGTCGTAGGTGATGTGGACGGCGAGCGGGTCCAGGGTCTCCTGGTCCAGCGCCCATCCCTGGAGCGTGAAGACGCCTCCGGCGTAGTCGGCGACGTCCAGCCTCCCCGTCGGGCGACGAGCCCCCGACGTCCAGGCTCCAGCAGTCCGTCCGGGTCTCGGTCGGCCTCACGCCGGTGTTGTTCACGATCATGCACAGGCGCTTCCGGCCCCCGGTCACGCCCAACACCGGGTGGAGTAGGCGTTGCCGGCACCGGTGGTGACCGTCTGGCGGCGCACGCCGTCCACCTCCACGGTCACCTGGCGGGCTCCGGGCCCGTCGGGGTCGCTGGCGACGCCGCTCACGTCCAGGCCACCCAGGAAGCCCCGGGCCGCGGTGATCCGGCCCGTCGGCGACTTGCCCGGTGGGATCCCCGACGTTGACCAGCTGGCACCCGAGCGTGGTGTCGCCCAGGCCCCAGCCCTCGTTCACGACGGTGACGCACATGTCCTGGAACCCGCCCGGCACGCCGTTGGCGGCGAAGCTGAACCCGGTGGTGCCCCCGTAGGCGGGGAAGGCGGCGGCCACGTCCGGCCGGGCCAGCGTGGCCCGGGTCTCCACGGTGACGCCGCCCACGGACAACCGCACCAGGGCCGGGCCCTCCACGTCCGGGTCCTTGGCCCAGCCGGTCACCTGGACCACGCCGTTGCCCACGCCGACCGACGTCGAGGCTGCCGGTGGGCACGCTCACGGCCCGGAGGAAGTTGGTCCACTCCTGGGCGCGCGGCCGGATGGAGCCCAGGTAGTTCTGGATGCTGCCCGGGACACCCGGTGGATCCCACGTCCTGGTGGCCGACCACCACGGGGAGGTTGACGGTGACGCCGGCCGGGATGCTGGTGGAACCGCCGGAGGTGAAGTCCACCCGTCCCAGCGGGTCGGCACCGTGCAGGAACAACTTCCAGCCCAGCACCTTGGACACGGACTCCAGCGATGCCGCCGACGGGGCCACGGCGGAGTAGTCGCCGATGACCATGACGCCGACGCTGTTGGTGTTGAACCCCATGGCGTGGGCACCGATGACGGGTCGGTCGATGCCGCCGCCCCGGCCCTCCCAGATGCCGCCGTACTTGTCGACCACGAAGTTGTACGCGATGTCGGACCAGCCCCGGCCGTCCATGTGGTACGCCTGGATGGAGCGGAGCACACCGGGGACGTCGGCCGGCGAGTAGTCGTTGGAGCTGACCGAGTGGTGCACCACGCCCAGCTTCACGGTGCTGCCGTAGCTGGTGCTGGTGGCGTCCCGCGCTCCCCATCCGGCCCGGCTGGTGATCCCGAACGGCACCGGGGCGGCGGCGCCGGCCGCGGGCGTGGCCACCACGGTGGAACGCCGCTGCTCGTCGCGGACCACGACCACGTCGGCATCGGGCGCGTCCTCGGTGCCGAGGTTGACCTCGTAGCCGGTGCCCTCCCCGACCCAGAACGGCTGGGTGCCGGCGTCGGTGGAGCCGTCGGGGCCCTCGTCGGCCTCGACGGCCAGCTCGCGCCACTCGCCGAAGGTGCCGCCGGCGTCCTTGACCCGCACGAACACGGGCTGGTCGGGCGGCGTGTCGAAGGTGATGCCGATGGTCGTGAACCCGGCCACGGACTCCTCCGCCCCGGCCACCCGGTCGGTGCCGACCGGCTCGTCGGACACGGCCTGGACCGCCGCCACGTCCTCGGGCGAGGCCGGTTCCAGCGCCGGCAGGGGCGTGGTCGCCCCCACGGACGCGGTGCTGAACACCAGTCCGGGCAGCGGCACGAAGCTCAGGAGCAGCCCGAATCCGAAGGCCACGGCCAGACGTCGGAGCGCGACGGTTGCTGGCGGGAGAGGAATGCATGGGGGGAGTCTATGACCAGACCCCCGTCGGCGACACCCGCGGATGGTCACTGATCAACCACTGTTCGCGTTATCGGGTCGCCATGCTCCCGATCGTCCCGTCCCGGGGTCCGGTCCGACGCCGGCCGGCCCGCAGCGGACCGGAGGTGGCCGGCCACCTCCGCGGCGGTGTCCGCCCAGGTGGGGAGCGCCGTGGACCGCACCCGCTCCACCGCCCGCAGGTGGTGGACCGGGTCCGTGAGGTGACGGGCCACGGCATCGGCCCACTGGTCGGGGTCGTCCGGATCCGCGGTCTCCGCCAATCCGTCGCCCACCTCGGCCAGTGCCCCGGCCACCCGAGGTGATGGCCGGAACGCCCCGGGCCGCGGCCTCGAGCAGCGGCAGGCCGTAGCCCTCCCACCGGGACGGGACCAGCACCAGGAAGGCGTGGCGGTACAGCACGTCCAGTTCGTGGTCGCCCACACCCTGGAGCCAGTGCACCCTGCGGTCGGCGGCGGCCATGGAGCGGAGCCGGTCCGCAACGTCCTCCGCGTGCCAGCCGGTGCGGCCCACCACCACCAGGTCGACGTCGTCGTGTTGGCCGGACAGGCGGTCGAACGCGTCCAGGACGAGCGCCTGGTTCTTGCGGGGCTCCAGCGTGCCCACCACCAGGAGGTAGCGCCGCCCCCGAAGCTCCCGGGGCAGGTCGCCGACCTGCTCGGGGTCCGGCCCGGCCGCCCCGGAGCGACCGGCTCCGACGGACCGGTCCGCCCCGAGCACCACCGGCCGGACCGCCACGGCATCGTCCCGGACGGTCCCCATGAGCCGTTCCACCCCGTCCGCCGTGGCGCGGGAGTTGGTCAGCACCATGTCGGCGTTGGCCACCTGGGCCCGGACCGAGGCACCGAAGGAGGCGACCAGGTCGTCCACGAACCACTCCGGCCGCTCCAGGGGCAACAGGTCGTGCACGAACGGCACCACGTGGACCCCCGCGTCGTGCAACCCGGCCAGGAGGGCGGCACGGTCCACGTCCACCTGGTTCCACACCGCGTCGGGGTCCAGGAACACCGACCCGGGCTCCAGCCGATCCAACAGCAGCGCGTCCGACCTCGGGCCCGCCACGGCCGGCCCGGACCCTCCGGTTGGCGTCCCGGGCCACGGTGCCCAGGCCCACCCGGTCCACCGCTCCCACCACGGCCCGTCGGCCCGAACCACCGCCGGCCACTGCCGGGTCGGCCGCGGCCGGCGCCGGCATGGCCGGCGGCGGGGGCCAGGAGCCTGCGGTACTCCTCGGAGGTCACACGCCGGAAGCGGCGGTGGTCGGCCGAGTGCACCACCGGCACCAGTTCCAGCCCCCCATCGGCATCGGGCAGCTCCCGGACCAGGCCCCGGACCACCCGCTGGATGCCGGCGTGCCACCCGGACCGCAGCGTGTCGGTCACGTCGACGTAGACCAGGAGCGGGCCGCCGGGCCGGGGCCGTGGGGGACGGGGGGCCGGGCTGGGCTGGAACCGGCTCCGGACACGAGTGGTGGGCCGCTCCCCGACCGCGGCCGCGGCCCGTCCGATGCAGGCGGGGGCGGAGTGCGGCCACGGAGGCCAGGACACGCAACCACGTCCCGAACAGCTCCCAGCGTGGGGCCTGCAGGCGGCGGGCCCGGCCGAAGATGTTGGCCCGGAACGCCTTGACCACGGACCGTCGGGCCACCCCCCGCACCACCGACACCTGCTCGGGGTCGCCGTTGCGCAGCGCCGTCAGCATCCAGTTGCGCCGGTCCAGGAAGTAGAAGCCACGGGCCCGGGACCCGGCCGATGCCCCGAGGGCGTGGCGGATCACCGACGACGGAACGGCCTGGATGCGCCATCCCGCCCGTCGGGCCCGCCAGGACAGGTCGGTGTCCTCGTAGTAGGCGAAGAACGCAGGGTCGAACAGGCCGACCTCGTCCAGCATGGCGGACCGCAGCAGCGCCCCTCCCCCGCAGAAGCCCCTGCACCTCCGCCGCCGGGAGGTCGTCACGGTCGACCTCACCCAGGTGGAGGTCGAAGCCCTCGCACAGCCCGTTCAGTGCCGTGCCCACGGCATTGAGCAGCGCCACCGGGGCCGCGCCGGGAACCAGGCGGAACGCGCCCCGGGACCGGGCACGCCGTCCACCCCGCCGCTCCGGACGTCGACCGTGCCACCGCCCAGCACCGTCAGGGTGACCTCGGCGCCGGGTCGCCCGCCGGCACCCACACCCGGCCCGCCCCGGTGAGCCGGTGGGTCACGTCGAGCGGCCAGTCCAGCGCGTGCACGGCCCGGAAGTTCTCCACCCGGACCGCACCGGTGACGTCCAGGCCGTCGACCAGCACCGGTCCCAGCGCCGCGTCCGAGGTGGTGCGGACGTCGACCGGCACGAAGTCCGGCTCCAGCACCAGCCGGGCCGTGGCCGCCCCCACCGTGGGGTCGGCCTCCATGGCCTCCACCAACGGGAGCAACCATCCCGGGTCGACGACGGTGTCGTTGTTGACCAGCGCCACGTGGTCCACGCCGGCCCGGTCCCGCATCCCGCGGTTGCACCCCTCGGCGAAGCCCAGGTTGGCACCGTTCTCGATCACGGTCATGCCGGCGAAGGTGGCCCGAAGCTGCTCCAGGGACCCGTCGACGGACCCGTTGTCCACCAGCACGATCTCCAGCAGCTCCGCCGGGTAGTCGGTGGCCCGGAGCGCGTGGAGGCACCGGCGCGGTGTACCAGGCCGAGTTCCAGTTGAGGACCACGACCCGGACCCGGGGCAGGTGCGGTTCCGGCATCGCCACCACCGTAGAGGGCACCACTCGGCACTAACGTCAGCCCCGCCCATGGACACCCACGCATGACCGACGACCCGCCCTACGTGCACCCCACCGCGGTGGTGGAGGACGGAGCCGTGGTCGGGACCGGCTCCCGGGTGTGGCACCACGCCCATGTCCGTTCCGGGGCCAGGGTCGGCGCCGGCACCAACCTGGGCAAGAACGTGTTCGTGGACGACGGCGCCGTCGTGGGGGACCGGGTCAAGATCCAGAACAACGTCTCGGTCTACGCCGGGGTCACCATCGGTGACGAGGTGTTCGTGGGACCGAGCGCCGTGTTCACCAACGACCTGCTGCCCCGGGCCGTCAACCCGGACTGGGTCATCACCCCCACCGTGGTCGGGAACGGGGCGTCCATCGGGGCCAACGCCACCATCGTGTGCGGCAACGACATCGGCGACTACGCCATGGTCGGCGCCGGCTCGGTGGTCACCCGCCCGGTCCGGCCCCACCAGTTGGTGGTCGGCAACCCGGCACACCACGTCGGCTGGGTCGACCGCGCCGGCAACGTGGTGTCGCGCGACGCCGAGCCCCCGGCCGGCATCGGCGGCCAGGCACCGTGACCGACCTCCCTCCCGGCGTCGCGGGCACGACGGAGCCGGATCCGGGCCCCGGACCGTCACGCGTCACGCAGCTGACGCAGCTCGCACGGGGCGGGCCCGCCGCCATGACCGTCGGCCTGCTGGTCAACGGCCTCGCCTCCTACGTGTTCCTGGCCGCCAGCGGCCGGGCCCTCGGCCCGGCCCGCTTCGCGCTGGTCTCGGTGCTGTGGGCCGTGCTGTTCCTGGTCGGGGGCGGGTTGTTCGTCCCGCTGGAACAGGAACTGGGACGTTCCGTGGCGGCCCGACGGGCCCGGGGGGTCGGCTTCGGATCGCTCGTGACCCGGGTCGCGCTGGCCGCGTCGGTGGTCTTCCTGGTCATCGCCGCCCTCATCGGGATCTTCCACCGCGCCATCGCGGACCTGCTGTTCCGGGGCAACGAGCAGTTCGTGCTGGCGCTGATCCTCGGGATCGCCGGCGTGGGGGTCATGTACCTGGTCCGGGGGCTCCTGGCCGGGTCCGGGCGGTACTACGGCTATGCCGTGCTGTTCCTGGCCGACGCGCTGAGCAAGTCGCTCCCGGCGGTGGGCCTGGCCCTGGCCGGTGTGACCAATCCGGTCGCCTACGGCGTGGTCATGGCGCTCAGCGCCTACGTGGGCGCCTTCGTGCCGCTCACCCGGGGCACCCGGCTGGGCGAGCCCGGCCCCAGCCCGGAGTGGAACCTGCTGCTGTCCTCCATGGGGTTCCTGCTGCTGACCTCGTTCCTGAGTGCGGTGACCATGAACATCGGCACCATCGCGGTGGAGGTGCTGGCCACCCCGGCCGAGACCGACAAGGCCGGCGTGTTCCTGTCCGGCCTGGTCATCGCCCGGGTCCCGCTGTTCCTGTTCCAGGCCGTGCAGGCCATCGTCCTGCCCCGCCTGTCACGCCTTGCCGCGTCCGGGGACATGGCCGGGTTCCGCCACAACATCAGGATGCTGTTCCTGGGCATGGCGGCGGCCACGGTGGGTGCCACGCTCGTGTCCGCCGCGTTGGGGCCGACCGTGGTCAAGATCCTGTTCGGAGAGGACTTCGCCCTGCTCGGCGCCCGGGACATGGGCCTGCTGACGCTGGCCAGCATGCTGATGATGTGCGCCCTGACGGTGAACCAGGCCCAGATCGCCCTGCACCACCAGCGCCAGACGGGCTGGCCCTGGGGTGTGGCCACGCTGGTCTTCGTGGCGGTCACCGCGGTGAGCGGGCACGACCTGTTCCAGCGGGTCGAGCTGGGCATGGTGGTCAGTTCGGCCTCGGTGGTGGTCATCGCCGGGCTGCTGCTGGGCCGGGAGCTCCGCCACCCCGATGAACACCGCGAGGAGACGCCGGCCCTCTGAGCCCCTCCGGCCGCCCCCGCCGGCCGCCCCCGCCGGCCGGCTCTGTCATGCAGATCTGGTGGTTTCAGGTCCGCGCTGCATGACAGAGCGGGGCCTCGACCCAGACCCGTCAGGCGTTGGCAGGCGCCTGCAGCGGGGCGGGCTGGCAGTGCCCGTCCAGCTCCACCACCCGGATCTGGTCCCGGTTCTCCCAGGTGATCTCGTTGGTGGGGTCCTTGCGGATGCGGAACTCGCGGAAGCTCATCTCCAGGGCGTCGAAGGTGAGGTAGCGCCCGATGAGGTTGTCGCCGATGCCCAGGATCAGCTTGATGGCCTCCAGCGCCTGGATGGACCCGACGATGCCGGGCAGCACGCCCAGCACACCGGCCTCGGCGCAGCTGGGGGCCAGTTCGGCCGGCGGCGGCTCGGGCAGCATGTCCCGGTAGGTGGGACCGTGCTTGGGGTCGAACACCGTGACGTGGCCCTCGAAGCGGAAGATCGAGCCGTGCACCACGGGGACCCCCAGCTTCACCGAGGCGTCGTTCAGCATGTAGCGGACCGGGAAGTTGTCCGCCCCGTCCACCACCAGGTCGAACTGGCCCGACGATGTCCTCCATGTTGGAGGCGTCCAGGCGGACGTCGAAGGTGATGACGTTCACGTCGGGGTTGAGCAGCGTCAGCGTCTTCTTGGCCGAGTCGACCTTGCGCTCCCCGACCCGGTCCACGTTGTGCAGGATCTGGCGCTGCAGGTTGGAGTCGTCCACGACGTCCATGTCCACGATGCCGATGGTCCCGACGCCCGCGGCGGCCAGGTACAGCGCAGCGGGAGAGCCCAGGCCGCCGGCGCCGAGCAGCAGGACCTTGGCACCCAGCAGCTTCTGCTGGCCCTCCTCACCCACCTCGGGCAGCAGGAGGTGGCGGCTGTAGCGGTTGCGCTGCTCCGGGGAGAGCACCTCCGGCGTGCGCCAGTCCCGGCCCTCGTCCTTCCAGCGGTTGAACCCGCCGATCATGGAGGTGACGTCCGCGTAGCCCAGCTCCTGGAGGGTGCGGGCGGCGAAGGCCGACCGCACGCCGCCGGCGCACATGACCACGACGGGTCGGGACTTGTCGGTGAGCTTGCCCTCCACCTGGCTCTCCAGGTGGCCGCGGGGCAGGAACACCGAACCGGGCACCGCGCCCTGTTCGAACTCGTCCGCCTCCCGGACGTCCAGCAGGACGGCCCCACCGGCGACGAGGTCGGACGCCTCGGCGGTGGTCACCTCGCGGATCTCGGTCTTGGCCTGGTTGAGGAGGTCTCGGAAGGTCGGCATCTCTGGATCTTTCGGTGTCGGTTCTCTGGGGTCGCTGTCCGGCCCACTGCTGTCCGGCTCAATACCCTACTGAACTGGTCAACAATTCGAAAGGCTGCGGGATTCCCGGGTCAGCGGCCGTCCAGCTCGTCCACGATCTCGGCCACCTCGTCCAGGTCCAGCGGCGCCTCGTCGAAGCGCCGCACGTCCCGGAACGTGCGGTCGCGGCCCCTGGGGTCCACGAACCAGCCACGGAGCCGGCCCAGCACCTCGGCCCTCAGGACCGGCGGTGCGGCGTCCAGCTCCCGGGGCCCGTCGGTGTGGGCCACCAACCGGCCCAGGTCGAACAGGTCACTGGCCCGCTTCTCCGGTTTGGAGCTGGCACGCAGCGTGACGGTGGTGGCCTTCATGGCCACCAGCCCGCCGGCGGAGGCCACCAGCCGGGCATCGGCCCGGCTGAGCACGTCGCCGGTGTCGTCGGACAGCACCGTGATGTCCACCGCGGTCGCGGTGTCGTGGGCCCAGGTGTGGGCCACGACGTTGAGCTCCAGGTCCGTCGGCCCGCCATGGGCCCCCAGCCCGGCCAGCAGGTGGTCGGCGTCGTCCAGGCTGACGTCGATCACGTCCAGCTCCAGGTCACCGGGCATGCGGTACTGCCCGCCACCCGGGGCGCTCACGGCCAGGCGGCGGAGGTCGGCGTCGAACAGGTCCAGGCCGCGGGCCAGAGCGTCCAGGTCCACCGTGGCCCGGTGGGGCACCCCGACCCGGCACAGCACCGCCAGTCCACCGATCAGGCGGAACTCCGGGGGCAGGTCCCGGAGCAGGTCCACCGCCAGTGCCGTCACCCCGCCGGGGCGGCCGGTGAGGACCACCGACGCCATCGCGCTCCCCCGCGGACCGCTCCCACGGGCGCTCACGCCGGCACCACGTCCCAGGCCTCCACGATCTCCCGCCCCCGGGCCGGGTCGGCCGCCAGTCGCAGCGCGCACACCAGCGGGTGCGCCACCCGCCACGGGTGATCGTCATCCGGCTCGAAGCCCGGAAGCTCCGGGATCCACTGCACCGGCGACACCCGGAGGTAGGTGCGGGCGGGACCACCGGCAGCAGCCATGGGCCGGGCCCGACGGAGGGTGGACCGCGTCTCCACGTAGCAGCGGGCCGGCAGGTCCGCCGCCGCGGCGATGCGTGCCCCGCCCAGGGTCGCGGCCCGCTCGTCGACCCGCACCAGCGGGTCCGGGGCCAGGCGGTCCGCCACCTCGTGCAGGTCGGCACCGAGCGGGACCCAGCCGTCGTCGGGCCAGCGGGTGGCGGTCTCCCAGAACAGGTCGGGCATGAGCGGCCGGCGGGTGGAGCGACCGATGAGCCCGCTGTCGGTGAAGCGGCCGATGAGCTCGTGCGTGCCGCCGACGCTGCGGCCGATCTCCGCCGCCACCCGGCGCGCCGACACCTCCTGGTCGGGGTGCGCCATGGCCCAGCAGCGCGACCTCGAAGCCCACCGGCGTCCACGGCGAGCTGGACGACCCGCGTCCGTCGTCGCCGCCCAGGTCGACTTCGGTCTCGATCCGCACGCCCGGCAGCCAGATGCGGAGGTGGCCCCGCCGGTCGAGCCATGACCAGCCCGCCCCCCGCAGCAGGTCCCGCCCGCTCTGGCTGATGCGGTCCGCCACCAGCAGGGCGGGGCCGTCGCTGCCGTCGACCAGGTCCTGGATCTCACCGGGATGGGGGTGGCTCCGCTCCGTCACCGGCAACTCGATGGCCCGGCCGTCGACGGTGAGTGCATCATCGATGGAGTCCCCGCCGGGCGACACGGCGCCCGTGGTGAGGCCGGCCCGTTCCAGGGCCTCCGCCAGCTCCCGTCCGATCGGTGATCGTGCCGTCACGAACATCGAACACACTCTAGCGGGTGGACCGCCGGAGAGCTTCGGTTCCCGGCGGTTCTCGCTACTTGGGGATGACGCAGGTACCGGCACCCGAGGGATACACGGTGGAGAGGAAGTTCCCGTTGGTGGGGACCGTCTCGAACCGGTACACCATGGCCACGGCATACTCCCCCGACGAGAGACCGGAGACGGAGTAGTTCCGGGCGCCGTACCCGGTCGTCTGGTCGATCCACCCTTCGTACGGGTACAGGCTCTGGACCCCGTTCGAGGCGACCAACGCCCCGAACGTGTTCGTGGCCACCGGCTGCCACTGGCCGTTCACCAGCTTGAAGATCACCGGCTGGAGCCAGAAGCCCTCCCGGTCGGCGCTGAACACCAGCGGGAAGTTGACGGTGATCCCACCCCTGTCGCACACCCACTGCCGGTCGTAGATGTCGCCGCTCGCCGCGGCCGGCCGGGACATGAACCCGACCAGGCCCACGCCGAGCAACGAGGCGAGGACAGCACGTCGGAGCCGCGCTCCTCGGGTGCAGCGGCGGGAGGGCCCCGGCGCGTCCATCTCCCCCGGAACCCCCATGGACCGACCTCCCTCCCTGCCATCCTGGGGGTCGGAGCGCCTCCCGTCAACGAACCAGTGCGGGGAGCACCTCGCTGATGGACCCCAGGACCACCACGTCGGCGGCGTCGTCCTGTTCGGTCGGGCTCCCGTTGACGATCACCACCCGTGCCCCCGCCGCCACCGCCGTGGGCACCAGGCGCGCCACCGGGAAGACGCCCAGCGTGGTCCCCACCGCCAGCAGGAGGTCGCAGCCGGCCGCAGCGGCGAAGGCCCGCGCCAGGTCCGCCTCGTCCAGGTTCTCGCCGAAGAACACCGTGGTGGACTTCAGGATGCCGCCGCACTCCCGGCACGACGGATCGGCCTCGCCGGAACGGACCCGGTCCAGCACCGGCTGCATCGGGCCCTGCCACCGGCAGTCGACACAATGCGCCTCACGGATCGACCCGTGCATCTCCACCACCCGTTCCGGGTCGCTGCCCGCGGCCTGGTGGAGCCCGTCGATGTTCTGGGTCACCAGCAGGTCCATGCGCCCGCTGCGCTCCAGGTCCACCAGGGCCTGGTGGCCGACGTTGGGCTCCGCCGTCCAGGCCGGGTTGTCCAGGCGGTTCAGCCAGGCCCGCTGACGGAGCTCCGGGTCCGACAGGTAGTACTGGATGGTCGAGTACTTCTCCGCCTCGGGGTTGCGGGTCCACACCCCGTTCGGTCCCCGGAAGTCCGGGATGCCGGAGTCGGTCGAGATCCCCGCCCCCGTCAGCACCACGATCCGGCCGGCCCGCTGCACCAGGTCCCGGGCCCGGGCGTTGGTGTCGGCCGAGCCGTCGGCGTGCTCCCGGTCGTGGGGCTCCCGGGAGTGGGACTCCCGATCCTGGGTCATGGCCGCAGCGTACGGGGGACCGGTCCCCGCTGACAGGGCGGAGGACGCTCCGTACCGTCCTCCACGTCACCACTGGCGTCCGCAGGGAGCACCGATGCTGCACGACCTGTACCAACCCACCATCTCCACCGGCCCGCTGCCGGAGGGCGACGGACCGGCCCACCTGGCCATCACCCCCTGGTGGGACCCGGCCCTGGCCGGCCAGGGGGTGGACCCCCGCAGCCCCTACGTGGAACGGTTCTGGCTGGGCATCGTCGGGCCGTCCACGGTCCTGTTGCTCCGGCGCTTCGCCCGGGGGTTGGAGGAGCACCCCAACGGGTTCCGGGTCTCGGCGGCGGACACCGCCCGCGCCCTGGGCCTCGGCACCGGCCGGGGCCGCAACGCCCCGTTGAACCGCACCATCCACCGTGCCTGCACCTTCGGCCTGGCCCGGCGGCGGGGCCCGGACCGGGTGGAGGTCCGCACCCACCTCCCGCTCCTCACCGACCGCCACGTGGCGCAGCTCCCACCGGTGCTGCGCACCGCACACGCCGACTGGCTCCGGGCCCGGGCAACCCAGGGCCCGGACGGACCCAGGGCGGCCTGACAGCCCGGCCCGCGCCGCTCAGCCTGCGCCGGCCTCGTCGGCCTCGTCGTCGCCGTCAGCACCCTCCACGGCCCAGCCCTCCACCAGGGCGATGAGGGTGCGCACGCCGAACCCGGTGCCGCCCTTGGGGTGCTCGCCGTAGGGCTCCGCCAGCCAGGCCGGCCCCGCGATGTCCAGGTGGGCCCACGGGACGCCCTCCCCCACGAAGTCCCGCAGGAACAGCCCCGCGGTCAGCGTGCCGCCGAAGCGCCCGGAGGTGATGTTCTTGATGTCCGCCACCTGGGAGTCCAGCCGGGGCCGGTAGTCGTCCGGCAGCGGCAGGGGCCACACCCGCTCCCCCGCCCGTTCCGCGGCGCCGGCCACCCGGTCCCGGAAGTCGTCGTCGTTGGCCATGAGCCCGGCGATGCGGTCGCCCAGTGCCACCAGGCAGGCCCCGGTGAGGGTGGCCAGGTCCACGATGGCTGCCGGCTCCTCCTCCGACGCCAGGCACAGTGCGTCGGCCAGGATCAGGCGGCCCTCGGCATCGGTGTTGAGCACCTCCACCGTGGTGCCGTTGCGGGCGGTGAAGACGTCACCGGGCCGCTGGGCGTCACCGTTGACCATGTTGTCGGTCATGGGGGCGAACCCCACCACCCGCACCCCGACGTCCAGGGACGGAAGGGCGCACATGGCGGCGATCACCGCGGCCGCACCCCCCATGTCCATCTTCATGTCCATCATCCCGTCGGCCGGCTTGAGCGACAGGCCGCCGGAGTCGAAGGTGATGCCCTTGCCCACCAGGGCCACGGTCTCCACCTCGGCGGGGGCGTCGGCGGGCTCGTAGGTGAGCTTCACCAGCCGGGGCGGGTGGGTGGAGCCCTGGTTGACGGCCAGCAGGCCGCCCAGGCGCTCCGCCTTGATCGCCTTCTGGTCCAGCACCTCGACGGTGAGGCCGGCGGCCCCGGCCCGCTCGGCGGCCCGGTCGGCGAACACCGCCGGCGTGAGGGTGCCGCCCGGGGTGTTCACCAGGTCACGGGCGAAGCACACGGCGTCGGCCACCGCGGTGCCGGCGGCCACGGCGGCACGGGCCGCGCGCACGTCGGCGGCATCGTCACCCACCGCCACGGTGACGCTGTCGATCCGGGGGGTGTCACGGGCGGTGGGCCTGAACTCATCGAAGGAGTAGCTGCCCAGGATCAGTCCCTCGGCCACGGCACGGGCGCCGTCGGCCAGGTCCAGGTCCACCTCCGGGTACTCGAAGGCCACCCGCCGGTGGCGGCGGACCGCCCCCACGAAGGCGGCAGCGGCCCGGCGGAGCTCGTCGGCGCCGACGGCGCCGGACGGTCCGAGGCCGACCACGACGAGCGCCTGCTGGCCGTCGTCCAGCACCACCGAGGTGCCCACCGCACCGGTGAAGCCGGCACGGTCGAGCACGGCCTTGCGGACGCCGGGCACCCGGGTCAGGTGGTCGCTCGTGGCACACACGGCCACGGCGGTGGCCCCTGCGGGAGCGACCTTGGCGACCTTCACGGCTGGGGATTCGGACACGGGCTCAACCTCCGGTGGGATCGGCGCCCGGGGCGGGCACCGATCGGGTGACGAGGGACGCTCCCTCCTGCCAGCGGGCCAGGGTCCACAGCAGGTCGGAGAGGCGGTTCAGGTAGGGGCCCACGAAGGAGCCGTCCGCCGCTGCGGACAACGCCGACGCGCTCGGCCCGGCGCACCACGGTGCGGGCGACGTCCAGCTGTGCCGACAGCACGTTCTGGCCGGGTACCACGAACTCCGTGGGAGCCTCGAACCGGCCCGACACGTCGTCGATCAGCCCCTCGAGGCGCACCACCATGGGCTCGTCCACCAGCGAGGCACCCGCGGTGAGGCGATCCCGGTTGCCCGGCGCAGTGGCCAGCTCCGACATGAGCACCCACAGGTCCCGCTCCAGCGAGATGAGCAGCCCGTCGAGCTCGGAGCCCTCGCCGGCCCGGGCCCGGGCCAGGCCGATGGCGGCCTGGGCCTCGTCGACGTCGCCGTAGGCGGTGGGAAGGGGCGCATCCTTGCGGACCCGGCCGCCGTAGAGCAGCCCGGTGGTGCCGTCGTCGCCGGTGCGGGTGTAGATCTTCATGCCGGTCGGAGCCTACCCACCGGGCCCAGAACGCCGTTGGGGCCACGACGGCGCCTCCCGGTAGCCTTGCCGGACCATGGCTGCCGGTTCCACGCCCCCTTCCCCGTACCTCGACGTCATCCGCGACCGGGTCCTCGTCTACGACGGGGCGACCGGCACCTGGCTCCAGGAGCAGGGGCTCACGGCGGACGACTTCGGCGGCGAGGACCTGGAGGGGTGCAACGAGATCCTGGTGGACACCCGCCCGGCGCTGATCCGCCGGATGCACGCCGAGTACTTCGCGGCCGGCGCCGACGCGGTGGAGACCAACTCCTTCGGCGTCCTTCGGCGTGCCGCTGGGCGAGTACGGCCTGGCCGACCGCACCCGGGAGCTCAACCGCAAGGCCGCGTCGCTCGCCCGTGAGGTCGCCGACGAGGCCACCACCGCGGACCGTCCCCGGTTCGTGGCCGGTTCCATGGGCCCCGGCACCCGGTTCGCGTCCCTGGGCCAGATCCGCTACGCCGAGCTGCGCGACCTCTACGCCGAACAGGCCCTGGGACTCCTCGAGGGCGGCGTCGACCTGTTCCTCATCGAGACCCAGTTCGACCTGCTGGGCGTCAAGGCCGCCATGAACGGGTGCCGCGCCGCCATGCGGGAGGCGGGCCGGGACGTGCCGCTGCAGGTCCAGGTGACGATCGAGCTCACGGGCCGGATGCTGCCCGGCACCGAGATCGGCGCCGCCCTGGTGGCGCTCGACGCCATGGGACCCGACGTGATCGGCATCAACTGCGCCACCGGCCCGGAGGAGATGAGCGAGCACCTCCGCCACCTCTCCCAGCACTCCCGGGTCCCGGTGTCGGTGCTGCCCAACGCCGGCCTGCCGTCGGTGGTGGACGGCCACATGCACTACGACCTGACGGCCGAGCAGTTCGTGGCCCACCAGGTGCGCTTCATCGAGGAGTTCGGCGTCAACGTGGTCGGCGGCTGCTGCGGCACCACGCCCGAGTTCATCCGCCAGCTGGCCGAGGCGGTGCGGGACGTGGAGCCCGCACACCGCTCGCCCCACTTCGAGCACGGCGTGTCGTCCATCTACTCCCCGGTGTTCCTGGGCGCCGGCGAGGACGAGGCGGGCGGCGGGGTCAACACCAACCTGTTGCTCATCGGCGAGCGCACCAACGCCAACGGCTCCAAGAAGTTCCGCGAGGCACTGCTGGAGGCCGACTGGGACACCTGCGTGGCCGATGGCCAAGGAGCAGGTCAAGGAGGGCTCGGCCATCCTCGACGTGTGCGTGGACTACGTCGGCCGCGACGGCGCGGCGGACATGGACGAGATCGCCCAGCGGTTCGCCACCCAGTCCTCCGTGCCGTTGGTGCTCGACTCCACCGAGCCCGAGGTGCTGGAGGCCGGCCTGCAGTGGATCGGCGGGCGGGCCGTGCTCAACTCCGCCAACCTGGAGGACGGCGACGGCGACGGGTCCCGCGGCGACCGGGTGTTCAAGCTGGCCAAGGAGTACGGCGCCGCGGTCATCTGCCTGCTCATCGACGAGGAGGGCCAGGCCCGGGACGTCGAGTGGAAGATGCGGGTGGCGCACCGCATCCACGACCTGGCGGTCGAGCGCTACGGCCTCGAGCCCGAGGACCTGATCTTCGACGCCCTGACGTTCCCGCTGTCCACCGGCGACGACGACCTCCGGCGTGACGCCATCGCCACCATCGAGGCCATCCGCCGCATCAAGGCGGAGCTCCCGGGCGTGCAGCACCACGCTCGGGCTGTCCAACGTCAGCTTCGGGCTCAAGCCGGCGGCCCGCCACGTGCTCAACAGCGTGTTCCTGCACGAGTGCGTGGAGGCCGGCCTGGACTCCGCCATCGTGCACGCCTCCAAGATCCTGCCGCTCAACCGCATCCCGGAGGAGCAGCGCGACGTCTGCCTGGACCTCATCTGGGACCGGCGGGGGCGGCGGCACCCTGTCCGGCGGCGACGAGACCTACGACCCGCTGACCCAGCCTGCTGGACGTGTTCGCCGACGTGCAGGCCGCGCGAGGTGGTCCAGGAGGACCGCTCGGACTGGACCATCGAGCAGCGGCTGAGCCAGCGCATCATCGACGGCGACCGCGACGGCCTGACCGACGACCTGGACACCGCCATGGCGGCGGGCCTGGCGCCGCTGGCGATCATCAACGACGTGCTGCTGGCCGGCATGAAGGTGGTGGGCGAGCTGTTCGGCACGGGCGAGATGCAGTTGCCGTTCGTGCTGCAGTCGGCCGAGACCATGAAGACCGCGGTGGCCCACCTCGAGCCGCACATGGAGACGGGTGGAGGGCGACTCGGGCAAGGGCCGGATCGTGCTGGCCACCGTCAAGGGCGACGTGCACGACATCGGCAAGAACCTGGTGGACATCATCCTCACCAACAACGGCTACAAGGTCCACAACCTGGGCATCAAGATCTCGATCACCGAGATGATCGACAAGGCGCTCGAGGACAAGGCCGACGCCATCGGCATGTCCGGCCTGCTGGTGAAGTCCACGCTGATCATGCGCGACAACCTGGAGGAGCTCAACGACCGGGGCCTGTCACGGCATCCCCGTCCTGCTCGGGCGGCGCGGCGCTGACCCGCACCTACGTGGAGCGGGACCTGCGCGAGGTGTACGAGGGCCGGCTGTTCTACGGCAAGGACGCGTTCGAGGGCCTCCGGGTCATGGACCGGCTGGGCGACATCCGCCGCGGTGCGGACGACGACCCGGCCTGGGGCCGGGAGGCCGGCGGACGGGACATCCCCAGGCGCACCACCCATCAGGACACGGACGACGACGGCCGAACTCCCGGAGCGCTCGCCGGAGGTGGAGACCGACAACGAGGTGTACGTGCCGCCGTTCCTCGGCTCCAAGGTGGTCAAGGGCATCGCCATCGACGACATCGCCACCTACATCAACGAGACGGCGCTGTTCCGCAACCAGTGGCAGTTCCGGCCCGAGAAGCACGCCGACGGGACCGTCGAGACCGACGACCAGTTCAAGGAGCGCATCCGCCCGGTCCTCCGGGAGCAGCTGGCCGGCGCCAAGGCGGACGGCCTCCTGGTCCCACAGGTCGTGTACGGGTTCTTCCCGGTCAACGGCGACGGCAACGACGTGGTGGTGTGGACCGACGAGGCGCGCACCACGGAGGTGACGCGGTTCCCGTTCCCGCGCCAGCGCAAGGCGCCGCACCTGTGCATCGCCGACTTCTTCCGGCCCGTCAGCTCCGGCGAGGCCGACTACGCCGCGTTCCACATCGTGACCATGGGCGAGGCCATCTCGGCCCGCACCGCCGAGCTGTTCGCGGCGGACAAGTACCAGGACTACCTGCTGCTGCACGGCCTGGGCGTGGAGATGGCCGAGGCCCTGGCCGAGTTCTGGCACCGACGCATCCGTGAGGAGTGGGGCTTCGCCGACCAGGACCCGGACGGCACCGAGGGGTCACCCACCTCCACCGCGCTGGCCGGTCTGTTCCGCCAGAAGTACCGCAGTGGCCGCTACTCGTGGGGCTACCCGGCCTGTCCGGACCTGGAGGACAACGAGAAGGTGGCACGCCTGCTGGACGCCGTCGCGCATCGGCGTGTCCTGCGACGAGGAGACCGGCTACCAGTACCAGCCGGAGCAGACCACGTCGGCGATCATCTGCCACCACCCCCGGGCCAAGTACTTCGTGGCCCGGTAGGGCCCCGGGTCACTTGACCAGCTGGCGGCGGAACTGGCGCAGGGACGGGTAGAGACCGCGGTTGGTGATGTTGTCGTCGTAGACGCTGCCGCCGATGGAACCGCTGTCCACCATCGCCCGGGCCATGGCGTCGACGTCCGCCGTGGTCATGCCCGTCCCCTCGCCGCCGATGGGATGCACCGGCAGGTCCGGGCGGCCGGTCAGCGCCCGCAGGCGGGTCACCGACTCCAGGGTGTAGCGGTACGGGTCGCCCCACTCCGGGAAGGAACCGGCCCGGCGGTAGCTCCAGTACGCCATGGGCATCCAGGCATCCATGTACCGGGCCAGCTCCCGGTACGGGAAGTTGGGCCACCAGCTCCGGTTCAGGCTCTCCCAGATGACCGGGGTCACGGGGATGGCGGCCATGGCGGCATCCGGGTGCAGGAGCCGCAGGAACTTCACCTCGGCCAGCAGGTTGCGGGTCCGGGCCGCCACGTCGCCGTTGGCGGTGGACTCGATGTCGATGCCCAGGCCGTCCACGCCCAGGTCGATGATGGCGGACATGCGGCCGATGTCGAAGCCGGTGTCCTTGAACTCGGGCAGGTACCAGCCCACCACCCGCACGCCCTTGGACTGGGCGCGCTTGATGATCCGGCGCAGGAGCGCCTCGTCCAGGACGGCGGCCGGGTGCCGGAACGTGGAGGGCTGGATGTAGAGCGTCTGCACGCCGTCCGCGGCCAGCCGGTCCACGTCGGCCAGGCCGAAGGGGGCGGCACCGTTGGTGAAGGTGGGCGACCAGTCCCAGACGTCCCACCAGGCCCCCAGGCCCTTGAACACGATGGTGCGGCTGGCGTCGGGCCCGTCGAACGTGCGCCCGACGCCCGGAAGGCACCCGGTCAGGACCAGGGCCAGGCACGCGGCGAGGGGAAGGATCACGGCCCGGCGGATGCGCATCAGGCCAGCGTACCGAGATGCCGACGAGACCGTTCGATGGATCGCACGGGCGGGCGGGACGGCGGGCAGGACGGCGGCAGGACGGCGGGCTGCGTCAGACGAGCTCGCCGTCGGCGTGGACGTGGACCAGGGCCGGACCGTCGGTGGCGAAGGCCTGCTCCAGTGCACCGTCCAGGTCGGCCGCGGTGCGCACCGGGATCCCGGTGGCCCCGCACAGCTCGGCGTAGGCGGCGAAGTCCGGGTTGTGCAGCGAGGTCTGCCACACCTCGCAGCTCGCGCGGCCCGCTGCTCCTTGGTGATCTTGCCGAGCTCGCCGTTGTCGAGCAGCACGTGGCGTGATCGGGATGCCGTACTTCACCGCGGTGGTCAGCTCGGCCAGGTACTGGCCGAAGCCGCCGTCGCCGGTGACCGCCACGACCGGCCGGTCCGGGGTCGGCCGCCCAGGCGCCCATCGCTGCCGGGAAGCCGAAGCCGATCGAGCCCGAGGTAGCCCGACATCAGCACCGACTGGCCGCCGTGGACTCGAAGTAGCGGCCGAACGAGTAGGCGTTGTTGCCGACGTCGACGCAGATCACGGCGTCGTCGGGGCAGATGCGCGGCCGAGCGCGTCGAACACCGCGGCCGACGACGACGCCCCGGCCCCGGTCGTCGGCGACGCGCCGCGCCTTCTCGGCCCGCCAGATCGCCCAGCGCGCGGCGACGTCGGGGCGCTGGTCGACCGCCGCCGACGTCCGCGGGCAGCGCGTCGCAGCAGCGCGGCCAGCGGTGACGCCGACGTCGCCGAGCACGCCGCACGGTCACGGGGTGGAACCGGCCGATGGCGGCCGGGTCGTCGTCGACCTGCACGATCGGCTTGTACGTCGGCGATGCCGGTGTGGTTGGAGAACGAGGCACCGACGACGATCAGCAGGTCGGACTCGTTCATCAGCCAGCTCGCCACCGGCGTGCCGCGAGCGGCCGAGCACGCCGGCGCCGAGCGGGTGGTGGTCGGGGACCAGGCCCTTGGCCTTGAACGTGGTGAGCACGGGGGCGCCCAGCGCGCTCGGCCAGCGTCGAGGACCTGTCGGCACCGCGGCGCGGGCGCCGTGGCCCGACGACGATCACCGGTCGCCGGGCCGCCGCGCAGCAGCTCGGCGGCCGCGGCGTCGAGCGCGTCCGGGGCGGGGCCGACGCGCCGGTCGGCGTCGCGCCCGTCCGGGCCGCCGGCGCCGTGCGTCGGACGGCAGCGTCCTGCACCTCGTCGGGCAGGACCAGGTGGGCGACGCCGCGGCCGTCGACGCGCGTGCTTGACCGCCAGCGTCGGCCAGCTCGGCGTGGTCGCGAGCCGGCCAGCACCGTGTCGGTCGAGACCGGCGACGTCGCCGAACGCCGCCGTCAGGTCGAGGTCCTGGAACGCGCCCGCGGCCGAGCACCTTCGACGGGCACCTGGCCGGAGATGGCGAGCACCGGCGCACCGGTCGACCTTGGCGTCGTACAGCCCGGTGAGCAGGTTGGTCGACCCGGGCCCGGCGATGGCGAAGCAGGCGGCGGGACGGCCGGTGAGCTTGCCGTAGGCCGACGCGGCGAACGCGGCCGCGCCCTCGTGGCGGATGCCGATGTAGCGTCAGCTCGCCGCGGCTCCTCGGCCCGGCGCAGGGCGTCGGCGAACCCGAGGTTGGAGTGGCCGACCATGCCGAACACGTGGGTGACACCCCACGCCACCAGCGTCTCGACCATGACGTCGGCGACCGTGCGGACGTGCGCCGGGCGCGGCCGGCAGTCCGACGTAGACGCCGTCGGCGCGCTCCTCGACCGCGAAGCACGGCGGGCGCGTCGGCGAAGCCCGCGGGCGGCTGCCCGGTGATCGGGTCGTAGTCGTAGCCGTGCCACGGGCAGCGCAGCCAGCCGCCCTCGATCGAGCCCTCGCCGAGCGGGCCGCCCTGGTGCGGGCAGTGGTTGTCGAGCGCCCCGTACGCGCCCGTCGCAGCGGGTCAGCGCGATGGCTGCGCCGGTCGACGGTGACGGTGCGGACCCGGCCCTCGGGCAGGTCGTCGGGCTCGGCGACCTTGCCACCAGGTGCGGCTGCGGCGGCGTCGTCCGCGGGATCGGTCACGGCTGCACTCCTGCGTAGGCGACGCCCGGTGAGGTGGTGCATCTCGCGGTCGAAGGTGGTCAGGTCGTCGAGGGGTGAGGTCGCGACAGGCGGCGGTGCCCGCAGGCCCGGGCGAGCACCACCATCAGGTCGGTGGCGGCGCGGAGGAACCGGTCGAGCCGCTCGGCCGCCTCGTGCGACGGGCAGCCGGGCCCGCAGGTGCGGCTTCTGGGTGGCGATGCCGACCGGGCAGTTGTCGGTGTGGCAGGCCCGCATGCCCGACGCAGCCGATGGCCTGCAGCGCCGAGTTGGACAGCGCCACCGCGTCGGCGCCCGAGGGCGAGCGCCTTGGCCATGTCTGCGGGCGTGCGGATGCCGCCGGTCGCGACCAGGGTGACGTCGCGGCGCCGTGCGCGGTCGAGGTGGCGTCGGGCCCGGGCGAGCGCCGGGATGGTCGGCACCGAGATGTTGTCGCGGAAGATCAGCGGCGCCGCACCGGTGCCGCCGCCGCGGCCGTCGAGGATCACGTAGTCGACGCCGATCGCCAGCGCCGCGTCGAGGTCGGCCTCGATGTGCTGCGCCGACAGCTTCACCCCGACCGGGATGCCGCCGCTGCGCTCCCGCACGATACGTCGACGAACTCCGCGAAGTCGTCGAGCGGAGTCCCAGTCGGGGAACCGCGGCGGCGAGACCGCCGGGGTGCCCTCGGGCAGGCCCGCGCACCTCGGCGATGCGGCCGACGACCTTGGTGCCGGGCAGGTGGCCGCCCGGTGCCGGTCTTGGCCCCCTGGCCGAGCTTGAGGTGGAACGCCTGCACCTGCGTCGAGCACCTCGCCGCCAGCCGAAGCGGGCCGAGGCCAGCTCGTAGAGGTAGCGGGTGTTGGCTCGGCCTGCTCCTCGGGCAGCATGCCGCCCTCGCCGGAGCAGATGCCGGTGCCGGCCAGCTCGGCGCCCCGTGCGACAGCGCGGTCTTGGCCTCCTGGGACAGGGCGCCGAAGCTCATGTCGGAGACGAAGACCGGGATGTCGAGCTCGCAGCGGGCGGCGGCGGCCGGGCCCGATGACACGTCCGGTGTCGACCGGCTCGTCGTCGAGCAGCGGGAGCCGGGCCAGCTGCGCGGTGACGAACTGGATGCTCGTCCCACGTCGGCAGCTCGTCGCCGCGGCACGCCCATGGCGGCCACCGGGCCGTGGCGGCCGGTCCGGTCCAGCCCGTGGCGCGGCCAGTGCGTGGATCTCCCCGACGTGCGGCTCCTCGGCGGTGTCGTTGTGGGGGTTGGCGTAGTGCCACTCGTACTCGTCGGTCATGACCTCGCCGCCGCCGAGGCTGACGGGCGTGCCGTGACCTCCGCCATCGGGATGGCGACGGCGTTGGGCCCGGACCTCCGCGCCGTCCACCACGACGTCGCCGTCGACCACCGCCGAGGCGTACTTGTGGAGGCACTGCGTGTGGTCGTAGGCGCTGACGCCGGTCTCGATCCGGTAGTCCCAGCCGTGGAGGCTGCAGATCAGGTCGTCGCCCACGACCTTGCCGTCGGCCAGCCGGGCGCCGCGGTGCAGGCACCGACCGGACAGCACCGAATGGCCGGCTCCGTCCCGGATGACGACCAGCTCGTCGCCGAACAGGGCCACGCCCACGGGCTCACGGTCCGGCAGCTCGTCGAACCTGGCGATCGCCACCGGCTCGGAGATCTCCACGTCGGCCATCCGGCCCCCTTCGACTCGGTCCCCCAACCGCCGCACCGAGCGTACGTCCCGATCCGGGAAACGGTACGTTCGCCCCCCATGAGCGATGACGAACGGACAGCACGACGCCAGCGGGGCCTGGAGCGGATGGGCGAGGTCTACAGCTTCGAGGTGATGGACGGGCCCGGCGACTTCTTCGGGTACACCGTCGAGCACCTCTTCGGTGACATCTGGGAACGGGAGGGGCTGTCGCTCCGGGACCGGCGCCTGCTCCTGATCGGCCTGATGGTGGCCGAGGGGCTGCACGACACGCTGGGCATCCAGCTGGACTCCTCGCTGGCCAAGGGGGACCTCTCGCCGGAGGACCTGCGGGAGATCGTCATCTTCCTGAGCCACTACGCCGGTTGGCCCAAGGGGGCCGGCCTCAACACCATGGCGGAGCAGGCCATCGCCCGCCACGCCACGCACCAGGCCAGGGCCGACGGCGACGACCTGCCCTGACCGCGGGCGTACCCTCTCGCCATGGCGACCATCGACCGTTCCCGACTGTCCGGCCTCATGGCCCAGGAGACCGAGCTGTTCCTGGGCCGCAACCGGCGCTCGGCCGAACTGCACCGGGAGGCACAACGTTCGCTGCTGGCCGGGGTGCCCATGAACTGGATGACCCGGTGGCCGGGACCGCACCCGGTGTTCGTGGCCGAGGCCTCCGGCGCCCGGTTCACCGACGTGGACGGCAACACGTACGTGGACCTCTGCCTGGGCGACACCGGTGCCATGACCGGCCACTCCCTGCCGGCCACCGTGGACGCCCTGGCCGCGCAGGCTCCGAGGGGCATCACCACCATGCTCCCCTCCTCCGACGCCATCGCGGTCGGCGACCAGTTGCGGGAGCGGTTCGGGATGCCGGTGTGGCAGATCGCCATGACCGCCACCGATGCCAACCGGTTCGCCCTCCGGCTGGCCCGCCACGCCACCGGCCGGCGCAAGGTCCTGGTGTTCAACTGGTGCTACCACGGGACCGTCGACGAGGCGCTCAACGTCCTGGCCCCTGACGGCGGCGCCCGGCCCCGTCCCGGCAACACCGGATGGGCGGTGGAGCCGGACGAGTTCGTCAAGGTGGTGGAGTTCAACGACATCCCCGCCCTGGAGGCGGCGCTGGCGCCCGGTGACGTGGCCGCGGTGCTGGCCGAGCCGGCGCTGACCAACATCGGCATCGTGCCCCCCGACGCCGGGTTCCACGACGCCCTCCGGCGCATCACCCGGGACACCGGCACGATCCTGATCATCGACGAGACCCACACCATCTGCTGCGGGCCCGGTGGGGCGACCAGGGAGTGGGGCCTGGATCCGGACATGTTCGTGATCGGCAAGCCCATCGGTGGCGGGGTGCCGTGCGCCGCCTACGGCATGACCACCGACGTGGCGGGGCGGATCATGGACCTGGCCACCGGTGACGACTCCGACGTGGCCGGGATCGGCGGCACGCTGACCGCCAACGCGCTGTCCCTGGCCGCGGTGCGTGCCACCCTCGACCACGCGCTGCGGGAGGAGGACTTCGCCGTCGCCGTCCCCCTGGCCGAGCAGTGGGCCGCCGGGGTCCAGTCCGTGATCGACCGCTTCGGGGTGCCCTGGACCGTGCACCGGCTCGGGTGCCGGGCCGAGTACTGGTTCTGCCCGCCGCCACGCAACGGCGGGGATGCCGCGGCCGCGGTGGACCACGAGCTGGACGCGTTCCTGCACCTGTGGTGCCTCAATCGGGGCATCCTGCTCACGCCGTTCCACAACATGGCGTTGTTCTGCCCGTCGCACACCGAAGCCGACGTGGCACTCCACACCCGGGTGTTCTCCGAGGCCGTGGAGGCGCTCGTCGCCTGAGGCCGCCCCGACCGCGTTCAGTCCCGGGGGGCGTGCACGGAGCGCAGCGCACCCCGGACGTCCCAGGCGATGGCGGCCACCACGGCTGCGGTGACGCCCGCCTTCAGCCACAGCGGGAAGCTGTCCCCCGCCGTCGCCCACATCAGCACCGTGAGCAGGACCAGGAACACCGGTCTCGTGAGGCAGATGGCCGCCCGCGCCCGGTCCCGTGCCTGTACGTCGTTCACGGGGCAAGCGTAGGCCCCCGGGGGTCAGCCCTTCGGGCGGGGCAGGCGTTGCACCAGGTCCACCGCCGGTGCGAACAGGTCTCCGAGGTCGGCCACGCGACCGAGCACGTCACCGAACTCGAACACCAGCGGGTCGGTCCCGTCCGCCGCGGCCGCGACCTCGTCCCAGGTGACGGGGGTGGACACGGTCGGCCGGGGCCGGGCCCGGAGCGAGTACACGCACACCGTCGTCTTGTGGTGCGCGTTCTGGGACCAGTCCACGAACACCTTCCCCGGGCGCTCCGCCTTGGCCATCGTGGTGGTCACCCGGTCCCGGTGCCGCTTCTCCAGCAGCTGGCCCACCGCGAGGGCGAACGACGCGCACTCCTCGTGGGTGTGGGCGTCCGCGCCCACGGTGTTGAGGGGCACGTACACCTGCAGCCCCTTGGAGCCGGAGGTCTTGGCCACGGCGTCGAGGCCGGTCGAGGCCAGCACCTCGTGGATCTCCAGGGCGAGCCGGGCGCAGTCGGGGATGGCCGTGCCGGGACCCGGGTCCAGGTCGAAGACGCACATGAGGGGCATGTCCAGGTGCTCCGAGCGGGCCATGGGGGCGTGGAGCTCGAGCGCGGCCAGGTTGGCGGCCCACACCAGCGCGGCGGGCTCCTCGAAGCGGCAGTACCGGAGCTCGCCCCGGCGGTCCCCGGGGCCCACCGCGGTGGGCACCCAGTCCGGCCGGTGCGAGGGGCAGCGCTTCTCGAAGAAGGACTGGCCGTCCACCCCGTTCGGGTACCGGCGCATGGTGATGCACCGACCGGCGGTGTGGGCCAGCATGACCGGCGCGATCCGGGCGTAGTAGTCGATGACCTCGCGCCTTGGTGGTGTGCGCCTCCGGGTACAGGACCTTGTCCAGGTTGGACAGGTTCAGCCGGCGCCCGTCGATCTCGACGGTGGTGCCTGGGGCCACCGCGGCGTCAGGCCGACCGGCGGGCGGGCGCAGGCCTCGCCGCCGCCTTCTTGGTCCCGGATGCGGGCTTGCGGGCCCGCGAGGCCGCCGGCTTCTTGGCCGGGGCCTTCTTGGTGGAGGCCCGCTTGCCGGCGCCGGCCTTCTTGGCCGGTGCCTTCCGGGTGGAGGCGGCCCGCTTGGGCGGGGCGGCGGACCCGTCCTCGTCCCCGGCCCCGTCGGTCGACCCGTCCTCGTCCGCCCCGGTGCTCGGATGGCGGCCCCGGGCCTCCCGTGCCGCGGCGACGGACGCCTCCAGCGCGGCCATGAGGTCGATGACCTTGTCCTCGCCCGGCGATTCCAGCTCGGCGACCACACGCTCCTCGCCGGCGTCCTTGGCGTGGATCAGGTCCAGCAGCTCGTCGCGGTAGCTGTCGTGGAACTGCGCGGGCTGCCACTCGGCGGAGAGGGAGTCGATCAGCTGCTCGGCCATGGCCAGTTCCTTCTGGGTGATCTCCACCTCCGCCAGCTGGTCGAACTCGGGGATCTGCTCCACCGGGTTGATCTCGTCCTCGTAGACCATCATCGACAGGACCAGGTGGCCGTCGCGTGGCCGCATGACCGCCACGTACTGCTTGGACCGCATGACGAACCGGGCCACGGCCACCTTGCCGGCCGCGTCCATGGCCTCGACCAGCAGGGCGTAGGACTTGGCCGCCCGCTCGTCGGGTGCCACGTAGTAGGCGCCGTCGAAGTAGATGGGGTCGATGTCGACCAGGTCGACGAACTCCTCCAGGTCGATGGTGTGGGTGGCCCGGGGCTGCAGCGAGGCCATCTCGTCGTCGGAGACCAGGACGTAGCGCCCCTTGGAGATCTCGTACCCCTTGGCGATCACGTCGGCCGGAACCTCGGTGCCGTCCTCGGCATTCACCTTCTTGGTCCGGATGCGCGCACCGTTGCGGGTGTCGATCTGGTTGAACCGGACGTTGCGTTCGGTGATGGCGGAGAACAGCTTCACCGGGATGTTGATGAGACCGAAGCTGATCGATCCGCTCCAGATGGCACGAGCCACGGCGCGCTCCTTCGATGACGGCTCCGTCCGCAGGGCTTCCAGTATCGGGGGCGGACGGAGGAAAAACCACCTTTCGCACCGCACGTACCCCGAGCGGCGCCGATCCAGCAGGACCCACGGCCGACGGGCGGCCGGGACGGGCTAGGCCCCGGACAGGATGGCGCGGGCCACCAGGTCCGTGCCGAAGGCGGTCAGGATGGCCAGGTACAGCAGGCCGGTGGCCGCCATGACCGCCGAGTAGTACCGCTCCTTGAGCGCCAGCCGGGTCACCACGACCAGGCCGATGGTGGTCACGGCACAGGCCAGCCAGAACCACCCCAGCATCCCTCCGTAGCCGTCGTCGATGGACCCGTTGAAGGCCGACACCATCCCCACCGGCACCAGCAGCAGCGCCACCTCCACCGGCCAGATGAAGCCCAGCAGCCGGACCTGCTCCAGGAGCGGCGCCCGGGGCAGGCCGGGCTGGGTCAGGTACCAGTGACCGAGCAGCATGGCGTCGGTGACACATCCCAGGAAGGCGGCGCCGACCACCGTGCGGGCCACCGACAGCCAGGCGGGGTCCCCGGCCGAGATGCCTCCGGCCACCAGCCCGACGAGCCCGATGGCGGGGGCTATCAGGTCCAGGCGGGGATCGAACTCGGGCACCGATGGGTCGAAGGTCTGCTCGGCCCGGTCGATCCCGGTCATCTCGGTGACCCGGGCGGAACGGACCTGCACCCGTTCGCGCTGCTTCGCCACCCCGGCCGCGCGCCGGACGTAGGAGGACCACAGGGCCGCCCCCGCGGCCAGGGCCACCCCGGCGGCAGCCAGGTCCCGGACGGGCAGGGGGTCGTAGCGACGCCCCGCCACCAGCGCCCCGACCGCCATGAGCCCGTAGACGCCGCGCAACAGCCAGCCGTAGCCGATGGACACCTCACGGCGGCGGGTGGTCACCCACAGGAACGCGAGGCCGCCCGTCGCCCACTGCAGCAGGAAGGTCGCGGCATCCAGGTTCACCGGGGGCGAGGGTAGGCGCGGCCCGCGCCGCTCCCCCATTCGCAGGAGATGACGTCAGGCGTCGGTGACGGCCAGGCCCCGGTCGACCCGGTTGAGCCGTTCGGGCCCGTCCTCCGCGGCCACCACGATGTCCTCCAGGCGGAAGCCGAACCGGCCGGGAAGGTAGATCCCGGGCTCCACGCTGAAGGCGTGGCCGGGCACCAGCGTGGTGGAGTTCCCTGCCACGACGTAGGGGTCCTCGTGCTCCTCCACGCCGATGCCGTGGCCCGTGCGGTGGATGAACCACTCGCCGAGCCCGGCGTCGGTGATGGCGCGGCGTGCCGCGGCGTCCACCGATTCGCAGGTGGCTCCGACCACCGCCGAGGCGACGGACCGTTCCTGGGCGTCCCGCAGCACCGCGTAGACCTCGGCCGCGTCGGTCGGTGGTGGGCCGGTCCACACGCACCGGGTGATGTCCGAGCAGTAGCCCACGCCGAACCCGTCCCGCATGGTGCCGCCGAAGTCGCACAGCACCACCTCTCCCCGGCCGATCACCCGCCGCCCCGGCTCGTGGTGGGCGCTGGCCGCGTTCGGCCCCGCGGCCACGATGGCGAAGTTCACCCTGTCGTGGCCCTGGGCGAGCAGACGGCGCCCGAGGTCGGCGGAGACGTCGGCCTCGGCACGGCCCACGAGCGGGACGGCACCGGAGCGCAGCTCGTCCGCCACGCGGTCCGCGGCCCGGGCGGCCCGCCGCAGCGCCTCGATCTCATGGACGTCCTTGACCGCCCGCAGCGGGCCGGTGACCCCCGACGCCCGCCGCCAGGTCCGGTCCGGCACGGCGGCCTGCAGGTCCACCAGGAAGCGGGCCCACGTGCGGTCCCCCACCGCCACCACCCCGGCCCGGCCCACCAGCCCGGCGACCAGGGCCACCGGGTCCTCCGACTCGTTCCAGGGCCGCACGGCGAACAGGCCCGGCCGCTCCACCACGCGGGGCGCCTCCAGGGCGGGGACCACGAGGGTGGCATCGCCGTCCCGCGGCACCACCAGCATGGTGAGCCGCTCGAGCGGCATCGCCTCGTAGCCGCACAGCCACGGCAGGTCGGCGCCGACCGACAGCAGCAGCACGTCCACCCCGCGGTCGGCCATGGACCTCCGGACCCGGTCCATGCGGGCCGTGAACGGCTCGGCGCGGTCTGTTCCGGGGAGGTCGGGCCGGCCATGGCGGATCAGCGCAGGTCGAGGGCCCGGTAGATGCCGTCCACCAGGTTCACCCGGCGGAACGACAACGCGGTGTCCGCGTCCAGGCCGGCGTTGAACAGCACGGCGATGACCACACCGTGCTCCGGGTCGGCCATGGCGAAGCTGGTGCCGCCCTGGCCCGCGTGGCCGAAGGCCCGGTCCGACGGGCCGTCGCCGAAGAAGTGCGAGGAGAGGGGGGTCATGAACCCGAGCCCGAACCCGGCGTCGCGGTCCAGGGTCACGTCGTGGTTGAGCGGCAGTCGGGCCGTGGTGGCGTCGGCCAGCAGCTCTGCGGGCAGCACCATCGCGGCGCCCGCCAGGTCGGCCAGGAGGCCCTGGTAGAAGGTGGCCATGGCCGTCATGGTGCCGTAGGCGCCGAACGCCGGGTTCCACTCGCACGCCGTCTCCGGGCCGACCTCGGCCAGCAGCGGAACCGGCTGGTCCATGGTGAGGTCGAAGGTGGCGGAGATGCGGTCGTGGAGACGGGCGTAGCTGTCCTCGTCGAAGCGCACCACCAGGTCGTCGGCCGGGACCCCGTACGGGCCCAGGACCGCGGCGCTCACGAAGCGGTCGAAGGGCTCGTCGGTGAGGGCCTCGATCACGCGACCGAGGATGAACCACCCGCCGAACTCCGCGTAGGCCCGGTCCAGGCCGAACCGCCACCCGGTGGGGGGCTCGGAGGCGTACACCCACCCTTCCCGCGACCGCTCGGGGAGGATGCGGGCCAGCACGGTGTTCATGACGTGGAGCCCGGCCGTGTGGGCCAGCACCTGCTCCACGGTCCGGTCCGCGATCCACGGCGCGGGCAGGTCGTCGATGACGTCACCCAGCCGGTCCTCCAGGCTCAGCTCCTCCATCGCGACCAGCTTGAGGGTCGCCACCGCCACCAGCGGCTTGGCGGTGCAGTAGAGGGCCGACAGGGTGTCGCGCCCGAAGGGCCCACCCAGGTGGGTGCGACCGAGGGCGGTGTCCAGGACGCACTCGCCGTCGCGCACCACCACGAGTTGGGCCGCGGTGTGGAAGAAGCCCTCCTCGGCCTCACCCTCGATGCGCTCGACGATGTCCTCGAACGGTCCGGTCACGATGGTTGGCACGCCATGGACGGTACCCGTCCGCGCGTCGGTGCCCACCCACCGGCCGGGTCAGCCGGCGGCGTCGGCCAGCAGGGAGCGGGCCACGGCCGAGATCTGGATCTCGTCGGTGCCGGCGTAGATCTGCAGCACCTTGGCGTCGCGCGCCAGCTGTTCCACCTCGTACTCCGCCATGTAGCCGTTGCCGCCGAAGAGCTGCACGGCCTCCAGCGCCACCTCGGTGGCGGCCTGGGCCGCGTACAGCTTGGCTGCGGACGCCTCGGCGAAGCTCATGCCAACGCCTGCGGCCGACATCTCGATGTGGCGGAACACCAGGTTCTGGAGGTTCATGCGGGCCACCTCCATCTTGGCCAGCTTCAGCTGGATCAGCTGGAACTGCCCGATGGGCTGGCCGAACTGCTCACGGTCGTTGGCGTAGGCCACCGAGAGCTCCAGGCAGCGGTCCACGATGCCCAGCGCCATGGCCGCAACGCCGGCGCGCTCCATGGAGAACGTGGCCTTGGAGGCGTCGCGGCCGCCCTTGCCCCCGTAGGCCTCCAGGGACTCGCCCAGCAGCCGGTCCGCGCCCACCCGCACGTCGCTGAGGAACAGCTGGCCGGTGGGGCTGGAGTGGATGCCCATCTTGCGCAGCGGCTTGGACTGCTCCAGGCCCTGCATGCCGGAGTCCAGCACGAACTGCACGATCTTGCGCTCCGCCGGCGGGTTGCCCTCGTCCAGCTTGCAGATGAACACGATGGTGTCGGCGTGCGGGCCGTTGGTGATGAAGGTCTTGGAGCCGTTGAGCACGAACTCGTCACCGTCCTGGCGGGCGGTGGACATCATGGAGCCGAAGGCGTCGGAGCCGGAGTTGGGCTCGGTGATGGCCCAGGCGCCGACCTTGTCCATGGTCAGCAGGTCGAGCGCCCACCGCTCCTTCTGGGCGATGGTGCCCTTGCCCATGATGGCGGCGCCGGTCAGGCCCATGGACACGCCCATCGCGGTGACCATGCCGGGGCAGACCCGGCACAACTCGATGATGGGGATCATCGTGAAGGCGATGCTGTTGGCGTCCCGGGTCCCGTCGCCCGTGTCGGCCGACGGGACCGCCTCGCCGGCCTCGATCGCCTTCTCCTTCTCGATGCGGCGCTTGAAGCTGTCCCGCTGCATGGCGTCCATGCCGAAGGTGCTGAAGAGCTTGCGCAGCAGGTCGTACGGCGGCATGTCGCCGAACTCCAGCTCCTCGCGGTGGGGCCGGATCTCCCGGTCGACGAAGTCCCGGACCGCCTGGCGGACCATCTCCTGCTCTTCGGACCACTGGAACATCGGAGGACCTGCTTTCTGGGGCACGGACGCGGCGCCGATCGACTTGACCGCTCGGTCAAGTCTATGCGGCCACCCACCCCCGGATCCAAGGCGCGGCCGCCGACGGGCTGGGTACCGTGCCGGCATGCAGGACCTCGACACCGTCGCCCCCGCCTTCGTGGAGATGGCGCACCGCATCGTGTGGTGCGTGGTGGCCACGACCGACCCGACCGGCCGGCCGACCACCCGCGTCCTGCACCCCATCTGGGAATGGGACGGGAGCGAGCTGACCGGCTGGATCGCCACCTCACCCCTGTCGCCCAAGGCGGCGCACCTGGCCGCCATGCCCGAGGTGTCGCTGACCTACTGGTCGCCCGAACAGGACACCTGCACCGCCGACTGCAGCACCGAGTGGGACACCACCGACGAGTTGCGCCGCACCGGCTGGGACCGGTTCGCGCACGGCCCCCAGCCGGTCGGCTACGACCCGTCCATCATCCCCGGCTGGGACACGCCGGACTCCCCCGGGTTCGGGGTGCTCCGCCTGCACCCCGTCCGGCTCCGCGTCATGCCGGGGAGCGTCCTGCTGCAGGGCGAGGGAGCCGTCCTCACCTGGCGCGGGTCCCCGCCGGCCTAGGACGCCGGAGGCGGGCCGCCGGCGTCACCCGTCGATGACGGCATCGCCGACGAACGGCGCCACCTCGCCCCACCAGCCCAGCTCCGGTGGCAGCACGGCCATGCCGCGGTAGGCCGCCACGTACTCGGGCGACTGGATCAACCCGTGGAGGAGCAGCAACAGCGTCCACCGGGCATCCACCGTGCCGCCCTCCTCGATGGCCTCGAGCGCGGTGGCCTCGCCCGAGCGCATCCGGAGGTAGTTCCGGAACGACATGCGCACGTGCATCTCGGGCGCACCGAAGGCAGGCTCGCCCTCCCGGGGCTCCTGCCAGTCATCGACCAGCCAGGCCGTGCGGGACCCGTCCTGGTAGCGGACCTCCGCCAACTGGGTGCCGACGGGCGATCCGAACACCTCGAAGCGGAGCCGGGCCGTGGCGTCGGGGACCCGACGGAGGGTGTCGAACACCGGGTCGGGCAGGTCGTCGAGCAGCGGGAGCGTCAGGACGTCACCGTCCCGGCGCACCGTGGCCGCGGCCACGTCGTGTGGCGCGGCCACTCCGGTGGGGCAGGGCGTCCGTGGATCGCCGGGGCGGACCAGCGCCCACGGGCCGGGGATGTCGTCGCGCTCCCAGGCCACCAGACGCCCGGACTCGAACACCTGGTGGTGGTGCAGCACCGAGCCGTCCTCCAGCACCGCGTCGTGGTGGACCGTGCCGGTGGCGTAGGGCAACGGGTCCGGAGCCTGCTGGCCCGCACCCTGCTCCCGGTTCACCTGTTCGTTCTTCGGGGCGACGAAACCCACGTGGCGGCCTCCTAGGACGGGACGGCGACGGCCCCGGCCGCGGCATCCCGGGCGTGGTAGCTGGACCGGGTGAAGGGGCTGGACTCGACGTGTGCCAGACCGAGCGTACGACCCACCCGGGCGAACCGGTCGAAGGCCTCCGGCTCCCACCAGCGGGCCACCGGCAGGTGGTGGCTGGTGGGCCGGAGGTACTGGCCGATGGTCACGATCGACACCCCGACCGCGGCCAGGTCGGCCAGCGCGGCGGTGATCTCGTCCTCGGTCTCGCCCATGCCGACCACCAGGCCGGACTTGGTCCGCAGGCCGGAGGCGGCGGACCGGGCCAGCAGGGCCAGCGACCGCGCGTAGCCGGCGGACGGGCGCACGGCACGCTGGAGGCGGGCCACGGTCTCGATGTTGTGGTTCACCACGTCGGGGCGCTCGCCCAGCACCACGTCCAACGCGTCGCCGTCACCCCGCAGGTCCGAGATCAGCACCTCCACCGAGGTGCCGGGACGGCGCTCACGGACCGCACGGACGGTGGCCGCCACGTGGGCCGCCCCTCCGTCGGCCAGGTCGTCCCGGGCCACCATCGTGAGGACGGCGTACGCCAGGTCCATCCGGTCCACGGCCTCCGCCACCCGGGCGGGCTCGTCCCCGTCCAACGGGGCGGGGTGGCGGGTGTCGACCAGGCAGAACCCGCAGGCCCGGGTGCAGCGTTCGCCGCACACCATGAACGTGGCCGTGCCGTCGGCCCAGCACTCGCTCAGGTTGGGACAGCCCGCCTCCTCGCACACGGTGACCAGGTCCAGGTCACGGACGGTCTGCTTGAGCCCGAGCACCGAGGGGCCGTGGTGGACACGGGCCCGCATCCACTCCGGCTTGCGGTCGGTGAGGGCGACGCCGCCGGAGACGCCCGGCCTCGGCCAGCCGACCCAGCAGCCGCACCGACGTGCCGTCGGCCTGCACCCCGGTGGAGGCCGACGCCGGGCCGACCGTGGCGTTCGCTCCCGCGGTCCGCTCTCCCGGCCCGGCTCCCCGGCTGAACGGTGCGAGGTCTCCCTCGGTGTGGCGCCACACCACGTCGGACCGCTCCACCCAGGCCGGCTCCCACCGCCGTGCGAAGGCCTCGGCGAAGGCGTCGACGACGTCGCGCATCTCCACGTGGATCCCTTCGGCCGCGAGCGACGTGACCCCGAACTCCTCGATCCCGCACGGCACGATGCGCCCGAACCAGTCCAGGCCGGGCGCCACGTTCAGGGCGACGCCGTGCAGTGAGCGCCCCCGCTCCACCCGCACGCCGATGGCCGCGACCTTGCGGGCGGCCGCGGTGCCGGGGTCGACCCACACGCCCGGGTAGCCGGGGTGGCGCCCGGCGCCGGGCAGGCCGACCCGGGCCAGCGTGTCGATCAGCACCTGTTCCAGCGTGGCCACGTAGGCAGGGACGTCGGGCAGGCCACCGCCACCCTTGCCGGGCAGGTGCAGCACGGGGTAGGCGACGAGTTGGCCGGGGCCGTGGTAGGTGACGTCGCCGCCCCGGTCCACCGCGACCAGGTCCGCCCCCACCTCCTCCGGGTCCACCAGCACGTGGCCGGCCTCGGCGTTGCGGCCCAGGGTGAACACGTGGGGGTGCTCCAGCAGGAGCAGCCGGTCGTCCTCCGTGCCGTCACCGGCAGGGCCGCGGTGCAGCGCCTGCTGCAGGGACCACGCCTCCCGGTACGCCACGGTGCCGAGCCACCGCACCCGGAGGCCCCGTCCCGTGCCGCGCACGGGCTCGGGTTCGGCCCGGGTGGTGGTGGCCGACACCGGCCTCAGAGCTCCAGGGCCCAGTCGCGGGTCTCCAGGATGTCCTTCACCCGTGCCATGAACGCAGCCGAGTACGCACCGTCGAAGGCACGGTGGTCCCAGGACAGCGTGAGGTTGCCCACGGAGTGGATGCCCACGGCCTCGTTGCCCCACTCGTCGGTGATGACCACGGGCTTGCGGGTCACGCCGTCGGTGGAGAGGATCGCCACCTGGGGCTGGTTGATGATCGGGATGACCATGGCGGTGCCGAAGCTGCCCGAGTTGGACAGCGTGAACGTGCCCCCGGCCAGCTCGTCCGGCACCAGCTTCTTGGTGCGGGCGCGGTCGGCCAGGTCGTGGATCTCCCGGGCGATGGCGCGGAGTCGCCGGTCATGGGCGTCCCGGACCACCGGGGCGAGCAGCCCCTCGTAGTTGAGGTCCACCGCGATGCCCAGGTGCACCTCGTTGTGCAGCACGATCGTGCCCTCCCCCACCGAGGCGTTCATGTGCGGGAACTCCCGCAGGGCGTCGACGACCGCCCGGGAGATGAAGGGCAGGTAGGTGAGGGAGAAGCCCTCCTCGGACCGGAACCGGTCACGTTCGGCCCGCCGGACCCGCTCGACGGCCTCGTAGTCGACCTCGACCATGGTCACGGCGTGGGGTGAGGTGGCCTTGGACGACACCATGTGCTCACCGGTCATCCGGCGGATCTTGTTGAGCTCCTCGAGCGTGTCACCGCTGCCGGGCCGCATCGGCGCCACCGAGGGCGGGGCCGGCACGGACCGGGCCGGGGCGGCGACGGGCGCCGGCCGAGGGTGCCGGCGCGGCGGGCGCGACCGGGGCAGCGGGCGCCACCGGAGCAGGCGTCGCAGCAGGAGCCGGGGCCGGGGTCCCGCCTCCGGCCCGGGCGTCGACCGCGTCGAGCACGTCCTCACGGGTGATGCGCCCACCCACGCCCGTTCCGGCGATGGCGTCGGGGTCCAGACCGTGCTCGTCGACGAGACGGCGCACCAGCGGGGACAGCAGGGTCCCCTTGGCTCCGGATGCGGCTACGGGCGCTGCGGCAGGAGCAGGCGTCGCGGCAGGAGCAGGCGTCGCGGCAGGAGCGGGCGCCTGGGCAGGGGCCTCGACCGGTGCGGCCGGGGCGGGAGCAGGCGCCGCAGGCGCCGGTTCGGTGACGGGTTCAGGAGCAGCGGCCGGTGCGGGCGCTGCCGCGCCGTCACCCACCACCGCCAGGACGGTTCCGACGTCCACCGTGTCCCCTTCGGGGACACGGATCTCGGTGATCACACCCGCGGCCGGTGCCGGGACCTCCGTGTCGACCTTGTCGGTCGAGACCTCGAACAGGGGCTCGTCCTCGGCGATGGTGTCGCCCACGGCCTTGAACCAACGGGTGATCGTCCCCTCGGTCACTGATTCACCGAGTTGCGGCATCACGATGTCGGCCATGGGTGTCCCTTCAGTCCTCTGCTGCCCGTCCGGTCGTCCCGGGCCGGGGCATCCTACTTGTCTTCAACTTGTCTCGTTGGCGCGGTCCGACCCGGCCGGACGGCGCGTCACCCGTGCAGCGACCGGCCGGTCATGGCCAGCACCGACTCACCGAACAGCTCCGACAGCGAGGGGTGCGGCTGGAGGTACTGCGCCACCTCGTCCACCGTCGCCTCCCAGTTGACCGCCAGGTACCCACCGGAGAGCTGCTCGGTCACCCACGGTCCAACCATGTGCACGCCCAGGATCTGCCCGGCGGAGCCGTCGGGGTCCTTGCGGGCGATGATCTTCACCAGTCCGTCGGTCTCGCCCAGGATCTGGGCCCGGCTGTTGCCAGCGAAGCGGTGCCTGGAGGTGACCACGTCGATGCCCGCCTCCTTGGCCGCGGCCTCGGACATGCCGGCGAATGCCACCTCCGGGTTGCAGTAGATGGCCCACGGCACTCGGGAGTTGTCCACCGGGACCGGGTCCTCGCCCAGCACGTCCTTGACCGCGGCGATGGCCTCGGCGAAGGCGACGTGTGCCAGCTGCGGCGTGTCGATGGCGTCCCCGATGGCCCACACCCGTGCCTCCCCGGTGCGGTAGTGCTCGTCCACCTCCAGGTGGCCCCGCCCGCTGATGCCCACCGCGGTGCCGGCACCCAGGAGCCCGTCGGTGTAGGGGAGGCGGCCGACCGACACCACCACCAGGTCGCACTCCAGGCGCTCGCCCTCGCCGAAGTTCACGGTGGTGCCGCCGTCGGTCCCGGGCTCGTGGCCGGTGACGGCCACCCCGGTGCGCACGTCGATGCCCTTCTTCTTGAAGGACTGCAGCACCACCCGGGTCACGTCCTCGTCACATCCCGGGAGGATCTTGGGCAACGCCTCCAGGATGGTCACCGAGCTCCCCAGGTCGGCCAGGGTGGAGGCGAACTCACAGCCGATCGCCCCGCCACCGATCACCACGGCCCGGTAGGGAACCTGGGCGATGTGGAAGAACTCGTCGGAGGTCACCACCGGTCCGGCCGGCTCGAATCCGGGGATGGTCCGGGGCACGGACCCACTGGCCAGGATCACGGCGTCGCCGGTCAGGGTGGCACGCTCGCCGTCGCCGCCCACCACCTCCACGGTGCGGCCCGGCCCCAGCGAGCCGGTGCCGTTGAGCATGGTGACCTTGCGGTTCTTCAACAGCCCGGTCACACCCGCGGTCAACTTGTCGATCACGGCCTGCTTGCGGTTGAGCGTGGTCCCCCAGTCCAGGGCCTTGGGCTCCACGATCACCCCGAAGTCGCCGGCGTGCTTGACCGTCCGGACGATGGCGGCGGTCTCCAGAAGTTCCTTGGCCGGGATGCAGCCCCGGTGCAGGCACGTGCCGCCGATCTTGTCCCGCTCCACCATGGCCACGTCCAGGCCGGCCGAGGCGCCGTACAGGGCGGCTGCGTAGCCGCCGGGGCCCCCGCCGATGATCACGAGATCGAAATGAGTCTGTTCCACGGGCCGAGCCTACCGATGTGGTCAACCCGGCTCTGCGGCGCCCAGGCCGACCGGCAGCTAGATGATCTGGGCCGCCTGGACCGCGAACGCCACCAGCACGGCCAGGCCACAGATCAGGGCGAGGATGATCAGCATCCGGGTGCTCACGGCGCCGAGGATACGGCCCGGGCCGCCGGCCGGCACCACGGTGGATCGGGATGCCCCGCTAACCTCGGCTCCCGACCCGGTTCCGAACCGGTCCGGGTCCGCTCCCCGCCACCGGGCGGCGGGCACTTCGCAGGACGGAGGCACTGTGCGGGACGCACTCGGAGAGGTTCAGTCGGTTCTGGTGCTGGGCGGCGGGTCCGACATCGGCCGGGCACTGTGCGTCCGGCTGGCCCGGGGCCGGTGCCGCACGGTGATCCTGGCCGGCCGGCCCGAGGACGACATGGAGCCGGTGGCGGACGCGGTGCGGGCCGCAGGGGCCGACACGGTGGAGCTGGTGCACTGGGAGGCGACCGACGTCGACAGCCACCGCAAGGTGATCGACGACGTGTTCGACCGGTTCGGTGACATCGACCTGGTGTACGCCCCGGCGGGCATCCTGGGCAGCCAGGCCGCCTTCGACGCCGATCCCGTCTTCGCGGCCAAGGCGGTGGAGATCAACTTCGGCGGCCTGGTGTCCTCCTGCCTGGTGGTGGTCGACCGCCTCCGGGCCCAGGGCCACGGCACGCTCGTGCTCATGTCATCCGTGGCGGGCCTGCGGGCCCGCAAGGACAACTTCGTCTACGGCTCGACCAAGGCCGGACTGGACGCCTTCGCCCAGGGGCTGGGCGACTCCCTGGTCGGCACGGGCGTGGACGTCATGGTGGTCCGGCCCGGGTTCGTGCACACCAAGATGACCGAGGGCATGGACGCGGCCCCGTTCTCCACCACGCCGGACAAGGTGGCGACGCTCATCGTGGACGGCCTGGCCAAGCGCCAGGAGGTCGTGTGGGCCCCACCCATCCTGAAGTTCCCGTTCTTCGTGTTCCGGCTCCTCCCCCGCGCCCTCTGGCGGCGCATCGCCGAGCGAGGGTGACGGCCCGGCGGCACTCACGGGGCACGCCGGGCGGAATACCCGCGCCGGCGCGGGGTTGAGCGGACCATGGACATCGCCGTCACCGGGGCCAGCGGCCTGATCGGGTCCCAGCTGGTCCACGACCTGGCCGCCGACGGCAACCGCGTGCTCCGGCTGGTCCGGCCCGGCGCACCGGACCACGACACCAGCGGCACGGACTCCGCACCGTGGGACCCGGCTGCGGGGACGATCGACACCGCCTCCCTGGAGGGCATCGACGCCGTGGTGCACCTCGCGGGCCAGGGGATCGCGGAGAAGAAGTGGACCGACGACCAGAAGGACCGCATCCTGCGGTCCCGCACGCTGGGCACCACCCTGCTGGCCACCGCGCTGGCCGGCCTGGAGCGCCCGCCGTCGGTGCTGCTGAGCGGTTCGGCCATCGGCTACTACGGCGACACCGGGGACCACCCCACCGACGAGTCGGGACCGGCCGGGAACGACTTCCCGGCCCGCGTCTGCATCGAATGGGAGGCGGCCGCACGCCCCGCTGCGGACGGCGGCATCCGGGTGGCCTTCCTGCGCACCGGCGTCGTGATGGACGCGGACGGCGGCGCGCTGGCCAAGCAGCTCCCCTTCTTCAAGGCCGGCCTCGGCGGCCGCGCCGGCTCGGGCAGGCAGTACCTGAGCTGGATCTCGCTGCGCGACGAGGTCGCGGCCATCCGGTTCCTCCTGACCTCCGACCTGGCCGGACCGGTCAACCTGACATCACCCCACCCGGTCACCAACGGCGAGTTCACCAGGACCCTGGGCAAGGTCCTGGGCCGGCCGACGACGATCCTGCCCATGTTCGGACCGCGCCTGCTCTACGGACGGGAACTGGCCGACTCGCTGCTGCTCACCAGCCAGCGCATCGTGCCCGCGGCGCTGGAGTCGGCGGGGTTCACGTTCCAGGACCCGGAGCTGGACGGCGCGCTGCGGTCCGTCCTGGGCCGGTAGCTCCCGCCTCGGCCGCTGGCCTAGGGTCGGCCGCCATGAGCACCTTCTCCGTCTCGGCCTCCCGTGTGATCCCGGCAGACCCCCAACGCCTGTTCGACATCGTGGCCGACCCGTCCATGCACGCCGTGATCGACGGTTCCGGCACGGTGCGGGGCACCCGTGGCACCAGCCGCAAGCTGGCCATGGGCGACAGGTTCACCACCAGCATGCGCCTCGGCGTGCCGTACATCATCACCAACAAGGTCGTCGAGTACGAGGAGGGCCGCCGGATCGCCTGGGCCCACCTGGGGGGCTGGCGGTGGCGCTACGAGTTCGAGCCGCTCGAGGACGAGGACGGCGGGCCCCGCACCCGGGTGACCGAGACCTTCGACTGGTCCACGGCCCGATCCCGGCTCTACGTGGAGAAGGTGGGCTGGCCCCGCAAGAACCAGGCCGGGATCGAACGGACCCTGGACCGCCTGGCCGCGTACGTGAACAACAAGGCGTCCACCCTCTAGCCCGGTGGCCGACCACCAGCGCGGCGTGGCCGCGTTCGACTTCGACGGCACCCTCTCCCGCCGGGACACCCTGGTGCCGTTCCTGGCCAAGGTGGCCGGGCCGGCCCGGTTCGCCTCGGTGTGCGCACGGCTGGGGCTGTCCGGCGCACGCGGCACGGTGGACATCCGCAACCGCGACGAGGTGAAGGAGGAGATGATCCGGCTCCTCTTCGCCCGGCGGTCCGAGGACGAGCTGCGCACCCGGGGCGAGCTCTACGCCCGGGACCTGCTGTCCGACGCGCTGCGTCCGATGGTCGTGGACCGCCTCCACCGCCACCGCGGCCTGGGCCACACCACGGTGATCGTGTCGGCCTCGCTCGTGTACTACCTGGACCCCGTGGCCCGGGAGTTCGGCATCGACGGCGTGATCGGCGTGGAGCCGGAGGTGGTCGACGGTCGACTGACCGGCGCCCTGGCCCGCCCCAACGTCCGGGCGGAGGAGAAGTCGGCCCGGCTCCGGGAGTGGCTGGGGGTGGCGCAGGAGGGCCCGCTGGGCGTGCCCATGTGGGGCTACGGCAACACGTCCGGCGACCACGCCCTGCTGGAGATGTCGGACCGGGCCTACTGGTTGGGCCGCCCCACCAAGGTCCCGCCGGGCGCGGAGATCCTCACGCCGGAGACCCCGCTGGACTGAGCCGCACGCGAACCGCGCTGACTACTCCTGTTGTCGTCCGTGGCGTTGGGTGGTGAGGGTGTCCCCGGCGGGTGTGGTGATGGTGAACCACTGGTCGGGGGCGTGGGTCATGGTCCAGCCCCGACGGTGGATGATGCCGTGGTGGTGCCGGCAGAGCGGGGCGAGGTTGGCCATGTCCGTCGGTCCGTCCGGCCCGGCCCGGATCACGTGGTGGAGGTCGGTCCACGTTGGTGGGGCGTCACAGCCGGGGAACACGCAGCCGCCGTCGCGTACCGCGGCGGCGCGGCGTTGGTGGTCGGTGGCGAACCGGACGCCGGTGCCGAGGTCCAGGGGAACACCGAGTGAGTCCACCACCAGGGTGTGGAACACCGCATCACAGCACAACAGCTCGACGGTCCGGTCGGGGTAGCGGATGCCCGACACCGTGGTGCAGGTCCCGGCCCGGGACCCGAGGAGCTCCAACCTCGGGGCGAACGCGGTGCCGGGGGTGTGCATGACGAGGGTGACGTCCGCGACGGGGGCCCGGGTGGCGGTGCTGTCCGCGGCGTGACCCTGGCGGACGAGCTCGGCCAGGGCCTCGGCCCGCAGCTGGGACCGGGTGGGCGCGGCCAGTTCCGGGCAGTGCCCGCGGTCCGAGCGGTGACGGCGGAACATGCGGTCGGTCATGGGCGCGAGCGCGTCCCGGACCGTGGCGGCCCACTCCCCCACCAGGGTGCCCTTCAGGAACAACTCACCGGATGGTCCGTCCGCGACGCTGAGCGAGTTGTCCTGCGGACGGGGGTCATGGCCGCCGTCGCCGTCGGCCAGGTCCGCCAACGCCATGACCTCGGCACGGAACCGTTCGAAACGCACCCCCTGCGCCAGCGCGATGAGTTCGGGCTGGGCGCCGGCGATGACGTGTTGCACCCGCGGGTTGGCCGCCCCACAGATCACCCGGGCGTGATCGGCGTTGATGCGCCCCTCCGCCAACGCCTCCGCCACCTCCGGAAGCGTCACCCGCAGCTTGCGGGCCACACGCACCTCCGAACGGGCCCGCGCCGCCGGCCACCCGAACTCCACCCCCAACCACGCCGGCGTGCGGTGCCCGGACCGATCCACCGCCACCCCCCGGACATCCACCTCCGCCACCAGATCCAGACACACCGCGTCCAACGCCCGCCGCGCCGCCTCCACCCGGGCCAACACCCCCACCACCGCATCATCGGACAGAGCCGACACATCCACCCCGGCCAACGCCCGCGCCGAACACACCAACGAACCCGCACACCCCACAGCCCCGACCCCGTCAGTCCCGACCCCGTCAGTCCCGACCCCGTCAGTCCCGACCCCGTCGCGCACCACTCGATCGAACATGTGTACGATCCTAACGTGACCCCCTGACACCCCACACCACACCACATGCCATCCCCACCGGGGACCACTCCCCCGTCCGGGTCCCGTGTGGTCGGTGCCGGATCGCCTGCCGGACGCGACACGGCCCGGACCGACCTGCGGCGCAGGCTGGTCCGGGCCGTGTCCCGAGACGCTCAGCTCACTTGGGCTGCATGCGCATGCCGGAGTCGATGCGCACCGACTCACCGTTGATGTAGCTGTTGGTCAGCAGCTCGATGGCCAGCGATGCGTACTCGTCGGCGTGGCCCAGGCGCTTGGGGAACAGGGTCCCGGCGCTGAGCTTCTCCTTGAACTGCTCGGCGGCCTCGCCCTGGCCGTAGATCGGCGTGTCGATCAGGCCGGGGATGATGGTGTTGACCCGCACGCCGACGGCGGCGAGGTCCCGGGCGACGGTCAGGGTCATGCCCACGACGCCGGCCTTGGAGGCGGAGTAGGAGGCCTGACCGATCTGGCCCTCCAGCGCGGCCACCGACGCGGTGTTGACGATGGCGCCCCGCTCGCCGTCAGCGTTGGGCTCGGTGGTGGACATGGCGGTGGCGGCCAGGCGGATGCAGTTGAAGGTGCCGACCAGGTTGATCTCGATGACCTTGCGGAACATCTCCAGGTCGTGGGCCGACTCGTAGGTGCCGTCCCGGCCGATGGTGCGGGTGGCCCAGCCGATGCCGGCGGAGTTCACCAGAGCACGGACGGGGCCGAGCTCCTTGGCGGCCTCCACCGCGGCGATCACCTGGTCGGTGTTGGTGACGTCGCACTCGGCGAAGACACCGCCCACCTCCTTGGCGAGGGCCTGGCCCTTCTCGGCCTGGCGGTCCAGGTCCATGATGACGACCTTGGCCCCCTTGGCGGCGAGGGCGCGCACGGCGGCCTCACCCAGCCCCGAGGCGCCACCGGTCACGAGTGCAGATGCTCCGTTGAGTTCCAGCATGGCGGGCACTGTATTGACCGGACGGTCAAGAGTGCCAACCGGCCGCCGGGTCCGGCGGACGGGTCAACCCGGCGATCCCCACCCCCCGCCGCCCGGGGTCCGGATGCGGATGACGTCGCCGGCCCGGAGCCCCAGGGTCACCTTGTCGGGCAGGCGGACCGCCGCCCCGTCCACGCCCCCGGGCAACAGCCAGTTCTCCCCGCACGCCCCGTCCGACCCGCCTGCCAACCCCCATGGTGCGCTGACCCGGCGCTCGGTGATGAGGCTCACGGTGGCATCCACCAGCAACTCCAGCTCCCGCTCGATCCCGTCCCCGCCGGGGGCCGCGCCCGCCCCACCGGAGGCCCACAGCCGGAGCACCCGGACCCGCATGCCATAGCTGCGCTCCAGGGCCTCCACCGGGGTGTTGCGGGTGTTGGTCATGCCGGTGTGGACCCCGCTCATGCCGGCGCGGGGTGCGTCGCCGGGAACACCGGGCCGTGGCGGACGCCCACCCTGGCCGCCCGCCACCGTCTCGTAGTACACCCAGGCGCCGTCCCCGCCCGGGCCGGCACCACGGCCCGCGGCGACCGGGCCCGCTGCGCCGACGATGACGTTGTTCATGGTGCCCTGGGACGCGGCGGGCACGCGGTCGGGGACGGCCCCGGCCAGGGCCCGGAAGCACACGTCGGCCACCCGCTGGCTCACCTCCACGTTGCCGGCGCCGACCGCGGCCGGGAACCGCGCGTTCACGATCGAGCCCTCCGGCGCCACCACCCGCACCGGTGCCATGGTCCCGGCGTTGGCCGGGAGGGTGTGGTCCACCACGCTGCGCAGCACGAACGCGACCGCGGACACCGTCACCGCCTCCACCGCGTTCGTGTTGCCCGGGCGCTGCGGATCGGTACCGGTGAAGTCGAACTCGATCCCCCGGTCGCCCGGTCCACGACCCGTGGTGCGCACGGTGCAGCGGATGCGGGCGGGGTGCTGCTGGTCCTGGGCCGGACCGGTCGAGTCCATGACGTCCTCGGCCCACCACTCCCCCACCGGCAGACGGGCCAGCGCGGCCCGGCACCGTCGCTCGCCGTGGGCCAGCACCTCGGCGAAGGGGGCATCGGCCAGCGCCGCAAGCCGGCGCACCCCCACCGCATTGGCCCCGACCTGGGCGTCCAGGTCGCCGGCCCGCTCCCACGGGGTACGGGAGTTGGCCAGGATCACCTCCCGCACGTCGGAGGTGAGCCGGGTCGGTGGCAGACGCAGGCCCTCCTGCTGGATGACGGTCGCGTCGGCCGGCAACGAGCCCGGGGCCGCGCCGCCGACATCGGCGTGGTGGGCCCGGTTGGCGACCCAGCCGGCCAGGCGTCCACCGACCCAGCACGGGGCCACCACCGTGATGTCGTTCAGGTGGGTGCCGCCCCGGAACGGGTCGTTCACCACGGCCTGCTCCCCCGGCCCCAACGGGTGGCGGCCACCGGCGAAGGTCTCGATGACCGCGGCCACCGAGGCCGGCATGGAGCCGAGGTGCACCGGGATGTGCTCCGCCTGGGCCAGCAGCGCCCCGTCGGGTGTGAACACCGCCGCGGAGCAGTCGGCCCGCTCCTTGATGTTGGGACTGAACGCGGCCCGCTGCAGCACGGCCCCCATCTCGGTCGCCACGCCGCTGAGGCGGGCGATCAGCACCTGCAGCGAGGCGGGGTCCAGGGTCATGACGATCCTCCGGGGCCCTGGTTGCGCCGCAGCACCGAGCGCGCCCAACGGGCCCGGCTCCCCCATCCAGCCCGGGGGCACCCAGATGGTGCAGTCCTCGCGCACCACCACCCGGGGCCCGGCGACCGGTTCGGTCCAGCGCCCCGCCCACCCGGCCAGGAGCTCGTCGATGGTTGCCGGCGCCGCCGCCTCGGCCACGGCCCGCAGCGCGGTGACCTCCACCCGGTCACCGTCCCGGACGTAGCCGTTGCGGCGGAGGTGCTCGGGGGCGAAGTCCTCCACCGCAGGGACCCGGATCTCATGGCTCTGGCCGCGGTACCGGCAGTCCACCCCCGTGGTGACCGTCACGGGCCCGGCGTCGGCACCCAGCAGGTCGCGGGCGGTCCGGGCCAGTTCCTCCAGGTCCTGCTCCAGTCCGGTCAGGTCGCCCGGGTCCGGACGGGAGCGAACGACCTCGCGTCGGCGGGGCGAGATCAGGAGCCCGACCGCCGAGAGCACGCCGGCGGCGGCCGGGACGATGACGGTGGGCACCCCGACCGCGTCCGCCAGCTCGCAGGCGTGCAGGGGCCCGGCTCCCCCGAAGGCCACCAGCGCCAGGCCCGACGGGTCCACCCCTCGCTCCACCGAGACGGTCCGGAGCGCCTGTTCCATCTCCGCGTTGACCACCTCGATCACACCGGCCGGGTCCAGGCCCGCTCTGCCCAACGCGGCACGGGCCGCGTCCAGGTCCAGCGTCCCGAGGGGACCGAAGGGGGCGTCCGCCGGGATCCGCCCGGCCGCCAGGTTGGCGTCCGTCACCGTGGGGCGGGTCCCGCCCCGCCCGTATGCGGCTGGGCCGGGGACCGCCCCGGCCGACGCGGGCCCCACCACCAGGGCGCCGCCGTCGTCCAGCCCGGCGATGCTCCCCCCACCGGCGCCGATCGTGTGCACGTCGAGCGACGGCAGCCGGACCGGCCGCCCACCCACCTGGTGTTGGGGTGCTAGTGCCGGCTCGCCCCCGGTGATGAGGCAGACGTCGGTGCTGGTGCCGCCCATGTCGAAGCTGAGCACGTCAGCGATGCCCGCAGGCGGCGGCCACCGCCGCTGCCGCGCGCACCCCGGCCGCCGGCCCGGACAGCAGGAGCGCGGCGGGCAGGTCCCCCGCCGTGTCCAGGTCGACGAGCCCTCCTCCCGAGGTCATGACCACCACGTCGTCGGCAGCGTCGGACAGCCCGGCGAGGTAGGGCCGGCACACGGGGCGGAGGGCGGCGTTGAGCACGGTGGTGGCCATGCGCTCGAACTCCCGGAACTCGGGTGAGACACGGTGCGACGCGCTGACGTCCCACCCGGCCGCCTCCAGGTCGGCGGCGACGGCGGCCTCGTGAGCGGGCTGCACGTCGGCGTGCAGGAGGCAGACGGCGACGGCGTCGACTCCGTCGGCCGGCCGCGGGACGGAACCGGCCCGGTACGCCACCACGACCCGGCCGTCGGCGGCGATCCGCTCGTCGACCTCGAGCCGGTCCGGCCTCGCCACCAGCGGCGCGGGTCGGTCGGACCACGGGTCGTAGAGGGACGGCCGGTCCTGGCGGGCGATCTCGATCACGTCGGCGAACCCTGCGGTGGCGACCAGTGCCACTCGCCCCACCCGCCGCTCCAGGAGTGCGTTGGTGGCCACGGTCGTGCCGTGGGCCAGGAGCCGCGCACCGTCCGGGGCCAGGGCCGCCATCCCGCCGCGGACCGCGGACCCGGGGTCCTCCGGGGTGCTGGCGACCTTCAGGATCCTGCCGTCGGTCCCCACGACGTCGGTGAAGGTCCCGCCGCTGTCCGCACCGATTCGCACCGCCGAACCGTAGCCACCGCGCCCGCCCGGCGTGCCGGGTCCACCGGTCCGGGAAGCGTCAGTAGCCGGTCTCCGTGGCCTGCAGCGAGGTCGGCACCGACATGAGCCGGCGGAACAGGTCGAGCGGCTGTCCGGCCAGCACCCACCCTCCCTTGGGGCTGTTGAGGTCGGAGTCGAAGTACACGAGCCCGACCACCTGGGACTGCCCATCGCTGCCCGAGCGGATGGCCAGGTCGTAGAAGGCCTGCATCTCTGCCGCAGCCTTGGCGTCGGTGCCCCGGTTGCCCCACTCCCCAACGGCCAGCTTGACGCCGCGCTGGGTGAAGAAGGCCCGGGCGCTGTTCCACATGGGCAGCGCAACGGTGGCGTTCGACTCCGACTCGGAGTAGTGGTCCACGCCGGCGAAGTCGAACACGTTGTCCACCCACCATTCCGCCGGATTCCGGCCCGACCGGGAATCGAAGGTCCAGGTCATCAGGATCGGGGCGAGCGCCACGTTGGTGACACCGGTGGCGGTCATGCGGGCCCGGATCCGCTGTTGCATGGCCCGCCAGGCCGACGGGCCACCCGGATCGTCGGGCGAGTTGACGCCGGCGCCACCCTCGGGCTCGTGGTGGACGGTCAGCCAGACCGGGCCTGGCACGGCAGCGAGCGCGAGCAGCATCTGGTCGATCTCGGCGTCGTGGGACCCCCATGCCATCTCGGTCCAGCTCGGGGGCTTGACCGACACCCAGGGCAGTCGGCCTGCGGCCAGGTCCGACCGGGCCGTCGACACCATCGCCGTGGCCCGCTTGTCCCAGGTCCAGTAGGTCCGGCGCAGGCCCATGGGGGCGCCGGCGGTGGCCTCGTCGGGTGCCGGGTCGCCATTGCCGTCGATGGCCGACCCCCAGCGGACGAACCCCGGGGCCACGTCGCCCGGGAACTTCACGGGTCCTGCCGGAACCGGCCGGGGAGGCGGCGGCGTGACCACCCCGGGCCTGGGTGTGGGCGCCGGGACCGGTCGTGGACCGCCGGGCGCACCGATCGAGCCGTTGCCGTTGGGCGCAGCGGTGCTGCACCCGGCGGCGAGCGAGATGACCAGGACGGCCCCGACGGACAACGCTGCACGGATCCTCATGATGTGACACTCCCCCGCCCTGATGGACGAACAGATGACGATTCGTAACGAAACCGCAACCTAACACGCCCCCACGACCCCGCCGTGTCAATCGGATTCGTATCTGCAGGTGACGATCCGTAACACACCCGCAACTTGCGTGAGCAACGATGCCGGTCCCTGGGAGCGCCCCACCACGGCGCCCCCGTTCCCCCCGGGACACGGGTGAAGCAGATCTTCAGGACGGCGCCGGGCTGACCGACAACACCCTTGGACGTCCCCACCACCCGGCCCCGGCTCGCAACGGCGAACCGTCGCCGGTGATGCGGGAGGAACCGTCGTAGGAGCCCCACGTGATCACGCACGAGGACGATCAGGAGAACCGGGAGGACCGGGTGCCGGGACGCCACGGCTTCCCCGGCGGCACGGCCAAGCTGCCCAGGCTGGTCGGTCCCGCGGCCGAGGACCATGTCCTCGCCCCCGGCAACGGTGGGCCCGCCGTGATGATCGTGGAGGGCGGCTTCGCGGCGGACCAGGAGGACGAGCACCCCGACGGGCCCGTGATCGCATCCTTCGCCGACTACTCGCCACCGGAGTCCCTGTTCTACGTCCACGAGGTGGAGGAGACGGTGGAGACCCCGGCCCCCACCCCCCACGCCGCGCTCGGCGTGGCCCCGGGCGCGTCGTGGCGCGAGATCAAGGCGGCCCACCGTTCCCTGATGGCCGAGCTCCACCCCGACCGATTCGTCACCGCGTCCGAGCGCCAACGAGCGCGAGGCGGCCGACCGCCTGGCAGAGATCAACCTGGCCTTCCACAGCCTGTCCAAGGAGCGCACGGCCTCCTGAGGGACCGCGTCGCCGCTCAGTCCGGGACGTCCAGGAACCACACCTCGTCGCCCAGCACCTCGTCGAAGCGCCTGGCCAACAGCTCCGCCTCCGGGTCGCTGCCGTCGCTCATGACCACGGCGGCCGACGCGGACGACCGCAGCCACCCGTCGCGCCGCGCCAGCGCGGCCCGGCGACCCTCGGCGTCCACCGGACGCCGCCGCTCCAGGGTGACCACCTCCCGGGCCGAGGCCACGAGGCGTTCGAACGCGGACCGCTCGCCCGCCGGCCACCCCGCGGTGGGGTCCGGGTAGGGCAACACCACCGCCAGCGGCACCCCCGCGTCGGCGGCGGCGAGCGCACCGAGCTCCTCGGCACCGGGCCGGAGCCCGGTGAGCACCACGAGGTCCGGGTGGAGCTCGCGCTGGGCCGCCAGGATGCGGGCCAGCTGGCCCCGCAGCGCCCGACCGCGGTCGGAGTCGACCAGACGCGCCGAACGCACGCCGACCACCACCAGGGGCCACCCCTCGGGGACCCGCCCGTCACGGTCCCGGGCCGTCTTCGGCGCCGTGGAACCCCCAGGCTGGGCCGGGGCCGACCCGGCCGCGTCCGGCGGACCCAACTGGTCCTCCGACGGCGGAGACGTCCCGGCATCACCACGACCGTCATGGCTCGCCTTCACCGCCAGCCGATCGACCAGGTCGTTCATCTCGTCGCCGCTGTGGCCCTTGACCCACTCCAGACGGAGCTCGTCCCGGGTGCGGAACAACTCCACCAGCGGCTCCCACAGGTCACGGTTGGCGACCGGCTTCCTGGCCGAGTTCTTCCAGCCGCGGGCCAGCCATCCCTCCCACCAACGGTCACGCCAGCAGTGCACCACGTAGGTGGAGTCCGACACGATGACCAGCGGACCGGGAAGGGCCCGGGCCGCCTCCAGCGCAGCGGCGATCTCCATGCGCTGGTTGGTGGTGTCCGGATCGTGCCCGGACGCCCATGGCCCCCCGGGCACGGCCCATGCCCACCCACCGGGGCCGGGGTTCCCGCGGCAGGCGCCGTCGGTGTAGGCCCGTGTCTCCCCCGGGCGCGGCGGGGTGGCGGCGGCTGACGGTCCGGTGGCGCTCACGCGCCGGACGCTACCGCCACGGCCCGCACCACCCGTTCGACCGCGTGGGCCACGGCATCGGGCCGATCGCTGGGCATGTCGTGGCCGGAGCGGTCCACCACCTCCAGGCTGGTCCCCGGGATCCACCCCGCCAGGTCCCGGTGCAGTTCGGTCCAGGCCTGCCGTTCCCGTTCGTCCGGCCGGTCGGCCGCGCTGAGCAGCACCACCGGCATCGGGGCGGGCGCCGCTGTGGTGGCTGGTGGTCGGAGGGCGCCGACCTCGTCACATGCCGCAGGGAACGCGAGCAGCTCCGCGACGAGCGCCCTGCCGGCCGGACCGGTGGCGAAGGTCGGCAGGTCCCCGCCCGGCTCCCGGCCGTCCCGCGTGCTGGCACGGACATAGGCCACCCGCGACGGAACCCCGGCCACCAGCGCCCCACCCAGGCCCGAGACCGCGGCCGCGGCCCGGAGGCCCAACCGTCCCAACGGACGGAGGGCGGCGTCACCGAACCGCCTCGCCTCCTCCGGATGGCTCGGCTCCACCAGCACCAGGCCGGACACCAGGTCCGGCCGGACGAGGGCCACACCCAGGTCCAGCAACCCGCCGAGCGACCACCCCACCAGGACCACCGGGGTCGACACCTCCAGCGCCGCGGTCACCGCTTCCACCTGGGCCACCGCTGCGGCCACGGTGGGAGCCGGGCCCTCATCGGACCGGCCCAGGCCGGGACGGTCGATCGCCACCAGCCGGATCCCGGGATCGAGGTGGGAGGTGACCCGGTCCCAGTCCGTCGACGTGCCCCCCAGGCCGGTCTGGGCCAGCACGACGGGGCCGTCGTCCGGGCCGACGATCCGCACATGGAGCCGGCGGCCGTCCAGCTCCACCAGGCGACCCGGCACGGGCAGGCGCCGCACCGCCCGGTCCACGACCCGCTGCGCCAGCGCACCCGCTGCCACCGCTGCTGTGACCATCGCGGCCACGGCGCCGAACACCCGGAAGGGAGCGGACCGGTCGGACCGGGGTCCAGGAGCGGTTCCGTCCTCCATGGGCGAAGGGTACGAGAGCTCCGTGGCCGGGGCCACCGGTGCTGCGGGGTCTGCCTCCGTCGGACGGGCGGGTGTCCGTAGGCTGGAACGAGCACCCACCCGACCCGGAGGTCGTGTTGATCATCGACGGTTTCTCCCGCCAGCTCCCGGACATCGACCCCGAGGAGACCGAGGAATGGCTGGACTCGCTCGATGCCGTGGTGGACCAGCGGGGCCAGGCCAGGGCCCAGTACCTGATGGCCCGGCTCATCGACCGGGCCCGCGAGCTGTCGATCGGGACCCCGGCATCGATCAGCACGCCGTACGTGAACACCATCCCGCCCGAGCGCGAGCCCTGGTTCCCGGGCGACGAGGACCTGGAGCGCCGCATCCGCCGCTACATCCGCTGGAACGCGGCGGCCATGGTGATCCGGGCCAACAAGGCCGCCGACTCCATCGGCGGCCACCTCTCCACCTTCGCCAGCTCCGCCGCCCTGTACGAGGTGGGCTACAACCACTTCTTCCGGGGGAAGGCGGACGGGCTGCCCGGCGACCACGTCTACTTCCAGGGCCACGCCGCGCCCGGTGTCTACGCCCGGGCGTTCCTGGAGCACCGCCTGGACGAGGAGGACCTGGACCGGTTCCGCCTGGAGATCGACCTGCCGGGTCGCACCGGCCGGGGCCTGTCGTCCTACCCGCACCCCCGGCTGATGCCGGACTTCTGGGAGTACCCGACGGTGTCCATGGGCCTGGGCCCGCTGTTGTCGATCTACCAGGCGAGGTTCAACAAGTACCTGGACAACCGCCGCATCGACGACGCCGCCAACAGCCGGGTGTGGTGCTTCGTGGGTGACGGCGAGGTGGACGAGCCCGAGACACTCGGATCGATCTCCATGGCGGCGCGCGAGCGCCTGGACAACCTGACGTGGGTGATCAACTGCAACCTCCAACGCCTGGACGGCCCGGTGCGGGGCAACGGCAAGATCATCCAGGAGCTGGAGGCCATCTTCCGGGGCAACGGGTGGAACGTCATCAAGGTGATCTGGGGCGGCCGATGGGACGAGCTGCTGGCCCGGGACACCGACAGCGTGCTGCTCAACCAGATGAACACGACCGTGGACGGCCACTTCCAGCGCTACGCCATCGAGGACGGGAACTTCATCCGTGAGCACTTCTTCGGCCCCGACCCACGGCTGCGGCGCATGGTGGAGCACCTCAGCGACGAGGACCTCCAGAAGCTGCCCCGCGGCGGCCACGACTACCGCAAGCTGTACGCCGCCTACCGGGCCGCCACCGAGACCACCGGCGTCCCGACCGTCATCCTGGCCAAGACGGTCAAGGGCTGGACGCTCGGCCCGGGCGTGGAGGCCCGCAACGCCACGCACCAGATCAAGAAGATGTCCCCCGAGCAGCTGACCGGCCTGCGGGACCGCCTCCACCTGGGCGACGTGATCCCGGACGAGGCCCTGGCCGGCGGCCTCCCCCCCTACGTCCGGCCCGCGTCCGACTCCCCGGAGATGCAGTACCTCATGGGCCGTCGTGAGGCGCTGGACGGGTTCCTGCCCTCCCGCGTGGTCCGGGTCCGACGCCCCCTCCCGTCGCCGTCCCCTGCGGTGTTCGAGGAGCTGCTGACCGGCTCGGGCGACCAGGCCGCGTCCACCACCACTGCGTTCACCCGCCTGCTGCGCAACCTGTGCCGGGACCCCGGGTTCGGCTCACGCGTCGTGCCGATCATCCCCGACGAGGCCCGCACGTTCGGCATGGACGCGCTGTTCCGGGAGCTCAAGATCTACGCGTCGCAGGGCCAGCTCTACGAGCCGGTGGACCACGACCTGCTCCTGTCCTACAAGGAGTCCGCCGACGGCCAGATCCTGGAGGAGGGCATCTCCGAGGCGGGCGGCCTGGCATCGTGGACCGCGGCGGCCACGTCGTACGCGCACCGTGGCGTCCCGATGGTCCCGTTCTTCACCTTCTACTCCATGTTCGGCTTCCAGCGCGTGGCCGACCTGATCTGGGCCGCGGCCGACGCCCGGGCCCGTGGGTTCCTCATCGGAGCCACCGCGGGCCGGACCACCCTCCTGGGGGAGGGACTCCAGCACCAGGACGGCCACAGCCACCTGCTGGCCTCCACCGTGCCGGTGTGCCGCTCCTACGACCCCGCCTTCGCCTACGAGATGGCGCTGATCGTCCGGGACGGCATGGCCCGCATGTACCCGGAGACCGGCGCGGAGCACGGCGAGGACGTCTTCTACTACCTCACCGTCTACAACGAGAACTACCCCATGCCACCCATGCCCGCGGCCGGCCCGGACGGTGTCGACGTGGCGAGAGGGGTGATCGAAGGGCTCTACCCGTGGGCACCGGCCCCCGAGGTCCCGGGACCCCGGGCCACGGTGCTGTTCTCGGGGCCGATGTGGCAGGTCGCGGTGGAGGCCCAGCACCAGTTGGCCGAGCACTACGGGGTGGGGGCCGAGCTGTGGTCCGCGACCAGCTACCAGCAGATGCGGATGGAGGCGCTGGAGGTGGAGCGCTGGAACCGGCTGCACCCCGGCCAACCGCCCCGTGTCCCGTTGGTGACCGCCAAGCTGGCCCGGAGCCGGGGGCCGGTGGTGGCCGTGTCGGACTACCTCCGCATGGTCCCCGACCAGATCGCCCGGTGGGTCCCCCGGCCCTGGACCTCCCTGGGCACCGACGGGTTCGGCCGGTCCGACACGCGCGCCGCGCTGCGCCGCTACTTCGAGGTGGACGGTGCCAGCACCGTGGTGGCCGTGCTGGCGCAACTGGCCGACCAGGGCGCGGTGGGCACGGACGTGGTGGCCGACGCCGTGCGCCGCTACGGCCTCCCGCCCGACACGCCGGTGCCCTGGCACGGCTGAGTCCGGGGGCGTCCCCCATCCCACTTGACTCGGCTGGTTGCGAGGCGAAGCATGGCTGCGGGAGGACCGCACGCCGATGGTCTGCGGATCCGGGACGGAAGGAACCGCCATGCACCGCGCCAAGATCGTTCGGGTCGTCACCTCGCTCGTGCTGCTGGGGGCCGCCCTCGCGGTCGCGCCACAACCATCGGCGGGGGCCCAGACCACGCAGGCCACGCTGACCCTCACCGCCACCGGCGACGCCCAGGTCAACTCGGCCAACCCGAACAACGCCTACGGGTCGGTCACGAAGATGGCCGTGTGCACCACCTGCGCCCTGGCCGGCCAGCCCACCAAGCGCGCCTACGTGCAGTTCAACACCTCGGGCATCACCGGGAACGTGACGTCGGCGCGCCTCCGCCTCTACTCAACGGGCGCAACGCCGATTCTGGACGTCCACGGCGTCGCCCTGCCCTGGAGTGAGTCGACCATCACGTGGAACAACGCGCCTCCCGCGGCGCCGAGGTCGGCCGGAGCGCCTCAGCAACGTCAGCCGCCGGTTGGGTGGAGATCCCGATCGCGGCGGTCGGCACCGGTTCGTTCGTCGTCGAGACCACGAGCAGCACCGTGGTCAGGCTGGCGTCCCGGGAGACGGCGACCGCGCCGCAGCTCATCGTCACCACGGACTCGAACCCTCCACCACCTCCGCCGGCAGGAAGGCCGAACGTGTTGGTGATCGTCACCGATGATCAGCGTGACCCGGAGTCGACCATGGGGGTCATGCCGCGGACGACGGAGTGGATGGTCCAGGGAGGCCGGAGCTTCGACCAGGCCTTCGTCACCACGCCCTCGTGCTGTCCCTCCCGGTCCTCACTCTTCTCGGGCCGCTATGTGCACAACCACGGCGTCGCCGGCCAGGAGGAAGCCGCCGACCTCGACCAGTCCGCCACCGTGCAGAAGTACCTGAAGGACGCCGGGTACGCCACTGCCATGGCGGGCAAGTACCTCAACAGCTGGCCGTTGGGAACCAAGCCCCCGAACTTCGACCGGTACGCCATGGTCAAGGGTGGCTACACGGACCAGTACTGGAACCTCGACGGCACCGTGCGCCTCCTCCCCGACTACACCACGACGCACATCGGGACCAAGGCCGTGGAGTTCATCGACGCCTTCGACGCCACGAACGACGCCAAGCCCTGGTTCATGTACCTGAGCCCCCTCGCCCCCCACTCGCCACGCACCCCGGAGGCGAAGTACGCCAACACGCCGGTCCCACCCTGGCCCGGGAACCCGGCCGTCAACGAGAACGTGAGCGACAAGCCCCCCTACCTGTCCTGGCGACCGGTCATGACCCAGTCAGCAATCGACGACCTCCGCACGTCCTCCCTCCGGACCCTGATGTCGGTCGACGACATGGTCGACAGGGTCATGCGGGAACTCCAGGCAAAGGGCGAGTTGGACAACACCCTGGTCATCTTCACCTCGGACAACGGCTATCACTGGGGCGAGCACCGCTACTCCGGCAAGTTCACCCCCCACCTCCCCTCCATCGACGTGCCGCTGTTCCTCCGCTGGCCGGGGAAGGTGAGCGCGGGATCGCACAGTTCCTCGATGGTCACCAACGTCGATATCGCACCGACGATCCTGGAGTCAGCAGGAGTCACACCGACCGGTCCCGCCCTCGACGGCCGGTCGCTACTCAGCACGCGGCCCGGCCGGGACCGGCTGCTCATCGAGTACTTCTTCGACGTGGCCAACGGCACCAACTCACCGCCAACCTGGGCGGCCACCCTCACGCCGACCTACGAATACGTCGAGAACACCCTCAGCAACGGGTCCACCGTTCGCGAGTACTACAACCTCACTTCGGACCCGTGGCAGCTCACCAACCTCTACTCGAACGGGACCACCGCGGACGACCCACCCGTGGCACCGCTGTCGTCTCGGCTGGCCGCCGACCGGGCCTGCGCGGGAACGACCTGCCCCTAGTCCGTCCCGGACCGCCGCCCCCCACGCGGGGTCGAACCCGGGTGGACTGCGGGGACTGAGCCTGACCCGCCAGGGGACGCGTCCGAGCCCTCCGGCGCCGCCAACCCCGACACGGTGATCCGGGCCAACGCCTGCTCGACGGCCTCGCCGACCGCCGCCCACACGGACCCGACCGGGGTGGCGCCCACCTCCCGCGGGGCCGTGACCCGACCCTCCACCGCGGTCAGGACGTCCCATGCGGTGATCGCCCCCGGTGGTCGCCCCAGCCGGTACCCGCCCTGGCCACCCCGGCGTCCCTCCAGCAGCCCGGCCCCTGCCAACGTGGTCAGGACGCCGGACAGGAATCGGTAGGGAATGCCTTCGGCCGCCGCCACCTCCCGTCCGGTGACGGCACCGGGATGGCGGCGCGCCACGGCCACCATCGCCCGCATCGCGTAGTCCGCCCGTGCGGTGACCTTCAGCATCTGCCGTCCTTTTCCTAGTTCGTCCATGGACAATATTGCTTTTATCGGGAGAGATGTCTACAACTGGAAGACGTCAACCCGGGAGCCCGCTCCCGTCGCCATGGAGGTCACCGTGTTCCGATCAGCCCCACAGCGCCGACTGCTGCTGGCCCTCACCGCCGTGCTCGCCCTCGCCCTGGGCCTCGGCGCCTGCGGCAACGACGACTCCGAGGACGCCGGCTCCAGCTCCACCACGGCCGCCCCGGCCGATGGCGGCGCCACGGCCGAGACCGTCCGCCTGGGCTACTTCCCCAACGTGACCCACGCCCCGGCCCTGGTCGGCGTGGCCGAGGGCACCTTCACCAAGGCCCTCGGGGACACCACGCTCGAGACCAAGACCTTCAACGCCGGCCCCGAGGCGGTCGAGGCCCTCTTCGCCGAGGCCCTCGACATCAGCTACATCGGCCCCAACCCGGCCATCAACGCGTTCCAGCAGTCCAACGGTGAGGCCATCCGCATCATCAGCGGGTCCACCTCCGGCGGCGCCTACTTCGTCGTCCAGCCCGAGGTGGACGACGCCGCCGACCTGAAGGGCACCACCGTGGCGTCCCCGCAGCTCGGTGGCACCCAGGACGTGGCCCTGCGGGTCTGGCTGCAGGACGAAGGGCTCAGCACCGACTCCTCCGGTGGCGGTGACGTGTCGATCGTCCCCCAGGCCAACGCCGACACCCTCAACGCCTTCAAGGCCGACCAGATCGCCGGGGCCTGGGTGCCGGAGCCGTGGGCGACCCGCCTGGTCCAGGAGGGCGGCGGCAAGATCCTGGTCGACGAGGCCACCCTGTGGCCGGAGGGCCGCTACGTCACCACCCACCTGATCGTGCGGACGGCCTTCCTGGACGAGTACCCCGGCACGGTCAAGGCCGTTCTGGAGGGGCACCTCGCCGCCCTCGACCTCATCGCTTCCGACCCGGCCAAGGCGCAGAAGGACACCAACGACCAGATCGAGGCCCTGACCCAGAAGCGGCTCCCCGACGAGGTCATCACCACCTCATGGGCCAACCTGGAGTTCACCCCGGACCCCATCGCCACGTCGCTGGAGAAGTCGGCCAAGGACGCCGAATCGGTCGACCTGCTGGAACCGGTGGACCTGAAGGGCATCTACGACCTGCAGATCCTCAATGGCCTGCTGTCCGACGACGGAGCGGACGAGGTGAAGGGACTGTGAGCGGCGCACCGTTCACCGATGGCCGCCCCCGCGAGGTCCGGGGCGGTCCCGACTCCGCCGGCGGATCCCCGCCGGACGTGCCTCCCCAACCGCTGGCCGCGGTCCGCCTGGAGCGTGTGTCCAAGGCCTACGGCAGGGGTACCGACGCCGTCCTGGCGCTGGACTCGCTGGACCTGGACGTGCGGCCCGGGGAGTTCGTCTGCCTGGTGGGGGCCTCGGGGTGCGGCAAGAGCACGCTGCTCAACCTGATCGCCGGCCTCGACCGGCCGACCGTCGGCACCGTGGACGTCCGGGCCCGCACCACCCTGATGTTCCAGGAGGCGGCGCTGTTCCCGTGGCTGACGGTCGCGGGCAACGTCAGCCTCGCCCTCAAGCTCCGGGGCGTGCCCCGCGCCGAGCGCCCGGAGCGCGTGGCGACCCTGCTGCGGTCGGTTCAGCTCGACGGGTTCGGCGACAAGCGACCCCATGAGCTCTCCGGCGGCATGCGCCAGCGCGTGGCGATCGCCCGGGCGTTCGCCCAGGACGTGGACATCCTGTTGATGGACGAGCCCTTCGGGGCCCTGGACGCCATGACCCGGGACCTCCTGCACGACGAGCTCGAGCGGCTGTGGGCCGACCGGAACCTGACCGTCGTGTTCGTGACCCACAACGTGCGGGAGGCCGTCCGCCTGGCCGACCGCGTCGTGCTGCTGTCCAGCCGTCCCGGTCGCGTCGTGGCCGAGTTCGCCGTGGACGCGGCCCGGCCCCGACGGATCGAGTCACCCGAGGTGTCCACGTTGGCCGGCGACATCACCGCCCGGCTCCGGGAGGAGGTGCGCCGCCATGCAGACGACGACATCGCCTGACCCCGGGCCGCTGCCCGCAGGCACGGACCCGACGGGCCTCGGCCGCGAACTGGCCGGGCTCGACGCCCTGGAGCTGGCCGACCGCCCGGCCCGGGCCGAATGGCTGAGCCGGGCCTGGGCGGCCACCTGGCCCAAGCTGGCCGCCATCGCCCTGGGGCTGACCATCTGGCAGCTCGTGGTGTGGAGCGGATGGAAGCCCGAGTACGTCCTCCCCGGACCCGTTCCGGTGTTCCGCCAGCTGTGGGAGTCCCTCCTGGACGGGTCGTTGCCCAAGGCCACGGCGTTCACCATGCAGCGCGCCCTCATCGGCTACGGCCTGGCGCTGGTGGTGGGGGTCGCGGTGGGCGCCGTGGTGTCCCGGGTCCGGGTGCTGCGCAGCGCGGTGGGCTCGCTCATCACCGGGTTGCAGACCATGCCGTCCATCGCCTGGTTCCCGCTGGCCATCCTCCTGTTCAAGCTCTCGGAGCAGGCCATCCTGTTCGTGGTGGTGATCGGCGCCGCTCCGGCCATCGCCAACGGCCTCATCGCCGGGGCGGACAACGTGCCTCCCATCCTCATCCGGGCCGGTCGCGTGCTGGGGGCGCGCCGGGTCAGCCTCTACCGCAACGTGGTGCTGCCCGGCTCCATGCCGTCGTTCGTCGCCGGCATGAAGCAGGGCTGGGCCTTCGCCTGGCGGAGCCTCATGGCCGGCGAACTCCTGGTCATCATCGAGAGCAAGCCGTCGATCGGCGTGCAGCTGCAGGTGGCACGGGAGTTCTCCGACGCGGCCATGCTCCTGGCCACCATGATCGTGATCCTGGTGATCGGCATCGTGGTCGACTCGCTGGTGTTCGGGAAGCTCGAACGGCTCATCCGGCGCCGGTGGGGTCTGATCGACCCCGCCGTGTGACGGTCGGCGGTCCGTCCCGGCCCGTCAGGGCCAGGCGAAGGCCGCCACGCCGGCGCCGGCGGCGAACAGCAGCACGAGCAGCAGCAGCACGACCACCGCGAACGGCGTGCCGTTGACGCGGCCCGGACCGATGCGCGCCGCGTCGAGGTCCGAGGCCAGGAACCCCTGGAAGGTGGTCTGGCCGGACGCGACGACGACCGGCTTGTGGCAGACGCCGCAGGTCCGCGAGCCGTCACGGATCAGGAAGTTGCAGTGTGGACACGACTCCACGTTCGATTCTCCCTACTGGTGCTTGATCCCTTGATCGACCGGATGGCCCGGCGCCTTGAGAACGATGGTCCGATGGGCCCACCGCGGCGCCGTGGCCCGCACGCCGCTTGGGTAGCGTGACGCCGTGGCTGCACCCTCCATCCCCATCACCGGCGACGCACAGGCGGACCGCCTGCTCGCAGACCGACCCGCTGGCGCTCCTCATCGGCATGCTCCTGGACCAGCAGGTCCCCATGGAGTGGGCCTTCCGGGGCCCCGCCACCCTCCGCGACCGCCTGGGCGGCCACCTGGACGCGGCGGAGATCGCCGCCATGGACACCGAGGCGTTCGTGGCCGTCTGCGCGGCCAAGCCCGCCATCCACCGCTTCCCGGCGTCCATGGGGCGGCGCATCCACGAGCTCTGTGGGTTCCTGGTCGAGCACTACGACGGCGATGCGGCCCGGGTGTGGAAGGGGGTCCGGTCCGCCGACACGCTCTACGCCCGCCTGCGGGAGCTGCCGGGCTACGGCGACGAGAAGTCCAAGATCTTCATCGCCATCCTGGCCAAGCGGCTGGGCCGGCGCCCGGCCGGCTGGGAGTCCGTCGCCGCGCCGTTCTCGGACGCCGAACCCCGCTCCGTGGCCGACGTGGACTCCGCGGAGTCCCTGCTCCGGGTGCGGGAGTGGAAGCAGATGATGAAGGCGGCGAAGAAGGCCAAGTCCGACCCCGTCGCCTGAGCCCTGCCGGCTGCGGACACCTCGGCGCCGTGGCGGGTGTGGCTGTTCAGGGACCGAGGGAGACCGCGGCCTCGATCTGCTGACGGGCCAGCCAGCCCAGGAGCACCGCGACGGCCCGGGGATCGTGGCGCAGCTCGTGCCCGGCGCCGTTGATGATGCGCAACTCCGCCGAGCCGTGGGCACGGGCCAGGGCCCGGCCGTCCTCCAGGGGGGTCAGGTCGTCGCTGTCCCCGTGCACCACCAGGAGGGGACGGGGGGCGAGCGCGCGGGCGGCATCCACCGGGCGCACCTCCTTCAGCTCCGACGACCAGCGGGTGAAGTCGGCAGGGAAGTCGGGATCCTTGATCACGCCGGTCTGGCGGGCGTGCAGGAGCAGGCGCCGGGGGTGGCGGGCCCAGTCGTCGAAGTCGCCCGGGGTGGCCATGGCGGCCACCCCCCGGACCGCGGGGTTGCGGGCCCCCTCCCCCAGCGCCAGCGAGCCGCCGGTGCCGAACCCGCACAGCCACACACCGGCGACACCGAGGGCCGCGACGTGGCCCACCGCAGCGTGGACGTCGTCGAGCCAGCCGAACAGCGAGAAGTCGCCCTCGGCCGTGCCGCACCCCCGGAAGTTCATGGTCAGCACCACCCACCCCAGCTCCGCCGCGATGCGCTCGGCCAGCTCCGGGAAGGACTTGCCCGACTGCGGCGACTCGCGGCCACGCGTGGGGAAGCCGTGGCACAGCACCAGTCCCGGTGCGTCCTCGGTGAAGGCGGTGGGCTCGGCCAGGTGCCCGCTCAGAACCAGCGAGCCGGACTCGAACTGGTAGTCCATGACGGGCACCGACGGTGGAGCGTCGGCGTCCGGCGGACCGGCGGACCCGTTGTCCGACATCAGGCCCGCACCCGGCCGCTCAGGCCTCGGTCGTCTGGCGTTGCTTGCCGTAGAGCCGGTAGCCGCGGTTGCGGGCCTCCGGCAGCGTGTCCGGCCCGAAGCACAGGTAGGTCTCCGCCGCCATCAGCTCCTCGATCAGGTGCTCGTCGTCGGCCCCGATGGCGTCGATGTCGTAGACGACCTGCGTGCGCTTGTCGCCCACGTACCGGTGGTGCTCGAACTTGCCCGGACGATCCATGTCATTCCTCCGTGATGCTGTGGCCATGCTACGGGGCCGCGCCGCCGGTCCGGAACACGGCGGCACTCCGGCGGCGGAACGGGACGGGGCGGGACGGATCGGAGCCGCACGGGACGGTCGCCCCGCCCCCCGGCCGGCTCAGCCCGGCTCGGCCGGGCCGCCGACCTCGGGACCGATGGCGCCGATGGCCCGGTAGTAGCGGGCCTCGACCTCCAGCACCCGGACGACCTGCTCGTCGGTGACGTCCAGCCCCCCGGCCTCCACCCGGCCCAGGATGTAGGCGACCGGCTCGTCGTCGGGGACCACCACCAGGCCGGTCCCGATGTCGTCGGCCGCCTTCTCCGAGGCCACGCCCTTGGCCTCCAGGTAGTCGCAGTGCCCGGACAGAACTGCCCGGACGTCGTCGTAGCTCAGCTGGGCGGTCAGGTCGTCGGGCAGGCGCTCCGCCACGAAGTCCACCGCCTCCTCCAGGTCGTACACGCTGCGGCGCGGCCGCCGGGCCAGGGACCCGCTCACGCCCCCGATCGCCACCGCGGCGATGACGAAGGTGCCCACGGCGGCCAGCGCGATCCAGAACCACATGGCCGCAGGCTACCGAGGCCGGACCTGGGTCCCGAAGCCCGGGCCCGGGGGCGGCACGGCCCTTTCCCCTGGGCCGATCGGACCGAACGGCCCGCCGCGGCTCAAGGCGGCCCATGGCGCCGCCGACGCTCGGGACACCAGTCACCAGTGCCCACGGAGGTCCCCGCCCCATGGCCCGAAACCTGTACCTCTTCTCCAGCGTGATGTTCCTCCTGGCGGCCGTCCTGTGGTCCGTCCAGGGGCAGTGGACCTTCACCGCCGTGTCCTGCGCCGTCGCCACGGCCATGCTCGCCATGGCCCGGACCCCCGGCATCGGCCTGCCTCCGGCCGACCTCCCCGACGCCCCCTCCTCCTGACCACAGGGGCCACCACCCACGTCCGGACGCGGGCCGGCGCCGGCCCCCGCCCCCGTGGGGCTGGGACCGGCGCCGGTGCCGTTCCGCTCAGATGCCGATGCGCTGTGCCAGCAGCTCCCGGTGGTAGGTCGGGTCGCCGAAGAGCAGCTCGGAGCTCTTGGCCCGCTTGAAGTACAGGTGCGCGGGGTGCTCCCAGGTGAAGCCGATGCCGCCGTGGATCTGGATGTTCTCCGCCGCGGCGTGGAAGTACGCCTCCGAGCAGTAGGCCTTGGCCAGCGAGGCCACCGAGGGCAGCTCGTCGTTGAGCTCGGACGCGCACCACCCGGCGTAGTAGGCGGCGGACTTGGCCGACTCGACCTCCAGCAGCATGTCGGCGCACTTGTGCTTGATGGCCTGGAAGGAACCGATGGGCCGACCGAACTGCACGCGGTCCTTGGCGTACTGGACCGCCATCTCCAGGACCTCCTGGCTGCCGCCGACCTGCTCGGCGGCGAGCGCCACCGCGGCCAGGTCGAGCACCTGGGACAGCACGTCCCAGCCGGCACCGTCGGTGCCGATGAGGGTGCCGGCCACGTCCGCGTACTCCAGACGTGCCTGCTTGCGGGTCTGGTCCATGGTGGACAGCGAGGTGCGGGTCAGGCCCGCCGCGTCACCCGCCACGGCGAAGAGGCTGATGCCGGCATCGGTGCGGGCCGCGGTGATGACGAGGTCAGCGGCGTGGCCGTCGAGGACGTAGAGCTTGGTGCCGTTGAGCTTGTAGGCGTCGCCGTCCTTGGTGGCGGTCATGGTGACGGCGGACTCGTCCCAGCGGCCGTTGGGCTCGGTGTAGGCGAGGGTGGCGATGGTCTCGCCGGACGCGATGCCCGGGAGGAACTCCTTCTTGGCCGACTCGTCCCCGGAGTGGATGAGGGTCTGGCCCGCCAGCACCACCGTGGAGAAGTAGGGGGCGCAGAGCAGGCGGCGACCCATCTCCTCCAGCACCACGATGAGCTCCACGAAGCTGTACCCGGAGCCGCCGTACTCCTCCGGCACGACCAGGCCCTGCAGGCCCATCTGTTCGGCCATCTGGGTCCACACGGCGGTGTCGTAGCCGTCCTCGGTGTCCATGAGCTCCCGGACGGTGGCCTCGTCGGACTTGGCGTTGAGGAAGTCCTTGACGACCTTGCGCAGTTCTTCCTGTTCCTCGCTGAAGGCGAAGTTCACGGTTCCCCCTGTGGGTGTGACGTCGGGTGTGCGATGCAGGTTCTAGCCCGGTCCCCGCCCCGGTGCACACCGATCCGTGTACGCCCGTGTACACATGGGGCCGGCGCAGGTAACCTGCTCCTGTGGACCGCATCGGCATCAGGCAGCTCCGGGCCTCGGTGGCGGCCCAGGTGCGCCGGGCCGAGGCGGGCGAACGGGTGGTCATCACCGTGGACGGCCGGGCCGTGGCGCAACTCGGGCCACTGGAGCCGGAACCCGGTTCGCAGACGCTGGACGACCTCGCAGCGCAGGGCCAGGTGGTCCTCGCCCGCCGCGACGACCGGCCCCCGCCGGAGTTCTCCCTCCCCCTGTGGGCCGGCACCCGGATCGACCAGTTGGTGCGAGAGGTCCGAGGCCGATGAACCCCCGAGGGCGGCGATGACGATCGCGCTGGACACCACCGCACTGCTGTCACGCTTCCTGGACGGGCCCACCCGACCCGTCCTCCTGGACGCCATGGCGGCCGACACCGACTGGTGCGCCAGCGCTCTGGCACTGTCCGAGGCCCTCATGCTGGTGGACCGACTGGGCGACGACCCGGGCCGCACGGACGACCTCCGCCGCGCCCTGCGCGATGACTGGGAACGCATCCACGTGGTGCCGGTGGACCAGCGCTGCCTGGACCGGGCCGCGGAGCTGGGCCGGACCCAGCCCCTGCGCACCGTGGACGCCATCCACCTCGCTGCGGCCGACCGGCTGCCGAGGCCGGTGCGGTTCGCCACCTTCGACCCGTCCCAGATCCCGGTCGCGCTCGCCCTCGGGTTCCAGGTGGTCGGCGCGGTGGACGACTGACCCGGACCCGCCCCGGCCCGCCGAACCACCCGACCGTAGGGCGCTCCCTACAGTGCTGCGGTGGACGCGGACCCGACCTACGACCACCTGTCCGTCCCCGCCGAGGCCGTGGCCGACCTGGTCGTGCCCGCAGGACTGCCTCCCGTCCCCGGCCCGGTCCCCGGCGCGGCGCCGGCCGGGACCGTGCCGGTCCACGACTGTGGCGAGCCGCTGGTGGCGGTCACGGACCTGGCGTGCATCAACAGCTACCGGGCCGTCGGCTGGGACGGGACCGCGGATGCGGTGTGGGTCCGGCCGCGGGTGCTGGAACGGCTGCACGCGGTACAGGACGTTCTGCCGGACGGGTACGGACTGGCCATCCACGACGGCTGGCGCTCGCCGGCCACCGTCCGGGCGCTGTACGAGCACTACTACGGGCCCGGCTCCACCCTCGAGCCCGGATTCCTGGCCGACCCCGACGATCCCCGGATCACCCCACCCCACGTCACCGGCGGGGCGGTGGACCTGACGTTGAGCTGGCGGGGCACGGCCCTGTCACTGGGGACGGCGTTCGACGACTTCGGCTCCCGGGCCCACCTGCAGGCCCTGGAGGACGAGCCGGGGCCGTCCCGGGAGCTCCGCCGCCTGCTGACCCACGCCATGGTGACGGCCGGCTTCGCACCGAACCCGTTCGAGTGGTGGCACTTCTCGCACGGGGACCAGGCCTGGGCCGCCCTCACCGGCGCACCGGCGGCCGTCCACGGTGCGGTCGGGCCCGACCCGACCTGATCCCGGACCGTGCGGCCGGTCGCTCCGACCGCGGCGCCTGCGGCCGGGATGCCAGACTTCCGGCATGACCGACGCCACCAGCACCCTGCACCTGGACGACACGGATCTGGAGATCCACAAGCTGGTGGTCGGGCCCATGGACAACAACGTGTTCGTGGTCCGGTGCCGGCACACCGGCGACGCCGTCCTGATCGACGCCGCCAACGAGCACGACAAGCTGCTGGAACTGGCCCGTCGCCTGAACGTGCGGCGGGTGATCGAGACCCACGGCCACTGGGACCACATCCAGGCCGTCCCGGAGATGCGCGATGCCGGGTACTCCGTCAGTGTCACCACCGCGGATGCCGGCATGCTGCCCAGCTACGACGAGATCATCGAGGACGACTCGGTGATCGAGGTCGGCCGTCTGCAGGCTGCGTACCATCCTCACGCCCGGCCACACGCCGGGATCGATCTGCTTCCGCATCGAGGGCAAGCCCATCCTGTTCAGTGGGGACACCCTGTTCCCGGGTGGTCCCGGCGCCACGTCGTTCGAGGGTGGCGACTTCCCCACCATCATCCGTTCCCTGGAGGACCGCCTGTTCGCCACCCTGGCACCGGACACGCTGGTGCTGCCGGGCCACGGCGACGACACCACCATCGGCAACGAGTCCCCCCACCTCCAGGAGTGGATCGACCGTGGCTTCTGAGCGGAGCGAGGAGGCCCGTCGGCCGGGACCATCCCGTTCTGTGCTGCGAGCCGCGACCTCTGGGTCGCGGCTCGCAGCACAGAACGGGGGGACGGCGAGGCGGTGATGGCCGCGGTGGCGTGGCAGGAGTTCGCGGCGGACGCCCCCGACCTGGCGGCTCCGGTCCGGGCCCGGTTCCAGGCCACCAAGCACCACGTCCTGGCCACCCTGCGACGGGACGGGTCGCCCCGTGTGAGCGGGACCGAGGTCCAGTTCCACGGCCCGGACCTGACCATCGGGAGCATGCCGGGATCGGTCAAGGGCCGGGACCTCCGACGGGACGGCCGCTACGCGCTGCACGCCAACCCGGGTGACGGTTCCATGGACGGCGGCGACGCCAAGGTGTCCGGCACGGCGGTGGAGGTGATCGACACGGCGGCGCTGGCCCGTTACGCCGAGGAGTTCGCCCAGGACCACGACGGGCAGGCGCCACCCGAGTTCGAGCTGTTCCGCCTGACGGTCTCGGAGGTGGTGCACACCTCGCTGCACCCCGAGGGAGACCGGCTGGTCATCCGCACCTGGCGGCCGGGCCAGGGCCTCCGTTCCGTCGATCGGTACTGATGCGTCGTCCCGGGCGCCCGCACGCCCGGGACGATCGATCAGGCCTGGAACGCCCCGACGGTGAGCCACCAGTACGCCCAGGCCGGTGACCAGACCGTGCAGTAGTGCACACCGCGGATGGTGTCGGGGAAGGCTGCGTAGGTGGGGTCGGTCCAGTCGACCCGCAGCGCGTGGCCGGTCACCTGCAGGGTGTTGCCGGAGGCGACCTCGTCCTGGAAGGAGGTGAGCCACTCGACCCCGGTCTGCTCCACCCGGTCCGCCGCGGCCACGGCCTGGCGGCCGCTCGTGGTGTACGCCGTCTGCTCGGCGGGCGTGAGCTCCGCCCAGGCCAGGTCGATCGATCGCTCGGTCAGCACCTTGCACTGCAGGTCGGGTGAGGTGGGCAGGCCGGTGGTGGCCAGGTGGTCGGCGCTCCGGGTCTTGCACGAGATGCGGTGGGTGATGGCCACGGTGTTGCCGTCGGCAGTGGTGGCCATGTCCGCCTCACCCCAGGTCTGGACCTGGAGGGGGGCCAGGACGGCCTTGGACGATCCGAACACCCCGCGGGAGGTGTGCAGCACGTTGGCGATCGAGGCCAGCGGCAGCTGGGCCTCCGTCAGTCCGGGCAGGCGCTGCTGTGCGTCCTGGCAGAAGGTGCCCTCCTGTGCGGACAGGGCGTCGAGTTCCGGCTCCAGTCCGGGCGCCGGTGTGGTGGCCAGCGACCACGACATGGTCACGCCGCCCGACGAGGCCGACGCCGATGCGTCGCCGTCACCGTTGACCACGACGGTGGCGCCGAGGTGGTCCACGGCCGAGGAGATCCCGACGGAGGGGTCGGTCACGGACACCGTGCCGGCGAACCCCAGTGCCGACGAGGTCAGGGCGAACGTCATGGTGGCGGTCCCACCGGCCGAGCCGGGGAAGGAGACCGTGCCGGCCAGTGCGTCCACCCCGTTGCCGTTGGTGTAGGTCACCCGGGCCGCGCCGCCGGTGATGGTGGCGGTGTGGGAGTAGGTGGCCCCGCCGCTCAGGGTCACCGACACCGACCGGGTGCCGACGCCGGTCCTGCTCCCGGGCGTGGTGGCCGTGGGTGACGAACACCCCGCCGCCAGCATCGCTGCCGCCGAGATGACTGCCAGGACGAGCCAGGTCCTTCGCTGCTTCATGATGCCCCCAGGGTCGGATTCCTGGAGGCAGCGTAGCCGTTCAGTCGGAACGCTGTTCCGCTGAGCGGTCCGGACCGCCCGTCGCAACGTCCACGACCACCCGGCCGGCCCCACCGTCCGGCTCCGCGGGCTCGGCATCGTCGGCCTCCGTGGGCACGGCCCCGCGGCGCCCGCGCTCGGCGTCAGCCGCGGCCAGCAGCGGTGCCTCGTCCCTGGCGACGACCCAGCTCCGGTAGACCAACGCTGCGCCCGCCCCGAGGAGGGCCAGCAGGACCACCACCCGCACCGGGCCCGGGATCCCGATGATCTCCATGATGGTCCGGGCGTTCAGCACCACGATGAGCACGCCGACGAACGTGCCGAGCACCCGGGCCGGCAGGATCTTGACCACCCACGCCGCGAACGGCGCCACGAGGATGGCACCGAGCATGAGCGCACCGACCTGGGACCACTCGACCGCTTCGTCGGACAGGTGGGTGAGGAAGCCGATGCTCGCGGCCACGGCCACCATCAGCTCGGCCAGCGACACCGACCCGATGGCCGTGCGGGGCTCCATGCGCCCGACGGTCATGAGCGTCGGGGTGGTGACCGGGCCCCAGCCGCCTCCACCGATGGCGTCGATGACCCCTCCGACCAGGCCCAGCGGCATCAGGAAGTGGGGCCGCAGGTGGGACGGGTTGGCCGCGCTGCGGGTCACGCCGAAGGCGAACCGGGACAGCATGTACAGCCCGAGGACCAGGAGGATGCCTGCGGTGATCGGCGAGAACTGGTCACCGTCGACCTTGGACAGGAACGTGGCGCCGGCGTAGGCGCCCACCGCCCCGGGGATGCCGATCAGGAGCACCGTGCGCCAGTGCACGTTGCCGAACCGCAGGTGTGCCCCGCCCGACGCCAACGCCGTGCCGACCTTGGCGGCGTGGATCACTGCAGAGGCCGCCGCCGCGGTGGCGCCGCCCGCCACCAGCACCGAGGTACCGATGACGCCGAAGCCCATGCCCAGGGAACCGTCGATCAGCTGCGCGACCAGCCCGGCGAAGAAGAAGATGATGAGCTTCTCCATGGTCAGTTGCTCCCGCTCGTCGACATCTCTGCTTCCCTCCGGTGTCGCTTCTTTGTCTAGCTAAACGATGGAAAAGGTGGTCTGTCAACCCCTCGTCCTGTGTTTCCGCCCCGGACGGGCAAGACTGCCTACATGCCCGACCCTGCCCTACCGGCCGACGAGCGACCCGTCGACCCCACCCCGGTGCACACCCGCGACCTCCCCGACACCCCGGTGCGCGACCGCAACATCCCGGCCCAGGCCTGGCTGGAGGCCCCGCAGTCGCTGCTCGGCCTGGGCGATGACATCGGCAGGCCCCTCATCGCCTACAAGCGCCGGCTGGGTCCGTGGCTCCTGTGGCGGGCCGGGCCAGCCCGGCGCGCCGACGCCCGCTACCTCGCGGTCCGGGCCGACGACCTGGAGCGCTCGTTCACCTTCCGCCTGTACCCGGACGGCACGGGCACCGGCACCGGCCCGAGCGGCACCACCCACCAGCGGTTCCGGACCTGGAAGGAGGACCTCCGGGACCACGACTGAGCCCGGGCACCAGGGATGGCGGTCCGGGCCGATCGCCCGCCCGCGGCACCGGCGGGCGCCGGTGAACACCATTCGCTACGCTCCCCGTGGGCGGAACGCCGTTCCGCAATGTGTATCTCGGGGGGAACGACATGGGCGAAGCACGGGGACCGGACACGATCGGCGCCGCGGACGACCGACGCCGCGCACGCAGGAGCCGGACCACCGGCCTGCTGGCGGTTGCCACCGTGGCCGCCGGACTGGTGGCCGCCGGGTGTGTCCCGATGACGCCACCGGCGCCCCCGAGCCCGATCGCGTTCATCGAGCACGTGGTCGGCGCCCTGCCCGGCGCCGCCTTCCTGAACACCGCCGACCTCTCCGGTGACGCCCGGCCCGAGATCCTGGCCTCGGGGTTCCTCAACGCGGCGGGTGGTCCCGGCTACGTCCGCATCTACTCCCAGGGCACGGGCCTCGACGACTGGAACGCCACCGACGTCGCAACGCCGGCCGACGGCATCAAGTACCCCAACAAGGCCTCGGCCGCCGACATCGACGGTGACGGCGACCTGGACGTGTTCGTTCCCGGCGGGTTCTTCACCTGCGAGTTCACCGGCACGCCGTGCGGCACGCTGCAGTGGTTCGAGAACACCGGCGGCCCGTGGGTCCGCCACAACATGGTCACGCCCAACAGCGCGCGCTTCTACCACGCCGTCGAGTTCACCGACATCGACCTGGACGGCATCAAGGACGCCGTGACCGTGGGCGAGACCTCGTCCTCGGCCCGCACGGAGTGGTTCAAGGGCACGGCGACGGCGGACCGCTTCGAAACCACCCCGCGCGCCATCGGCGACGGGGGCGGCGCCCTGCCGTTGGTGGACGACGTGGACGGTGACGGCGACGACGACGTCATCTCCGCGGAGTACTTCACCAACGCCCGCAGCTTCGTGTGGTTCGAACGGGTGGCCGATCCCGCCCCCCTCACGCCCGACGGCACCTGGGCCACCCACACCATCGCCACCGCGGTCGGCGGCGGCTTCCAGGTCATCCCCGTCGACGACCTGTTCGGTGACGGCCAACGGCAGTGGGTCGGCACCAACCACGTCAACTCCATCTTCAACGGCGGCATCCCGGTGGAGGGGGCGTACCTGCTGGACCCGGGCATCGACCCGACCCAGACCTGGTCCACGTCGCTGCTCTCCTCCGGCATCGTCGCCCGGCCCTCGGGACCCGGCTCGCTGGCCCCGGGCGGCGTGGGCGCCGGAGACATCGACGGTGACGGTGACGTGGACCTGGCCGTCTCCGGAGACGGCGACGAGAGCGTGTTCTGGCTGGAGCAGCAGCCGGACCACTCCTTCACCACCTACACCCTGGACACGGCGATGGGACAGGCCGGCGGGCCCCTGGTGACGGACCTGGACCAGGACGGCGACGTCGAGGTCACCTTCTCCAGCTACGAGCAGGGCAAGGTCGTCGTCTACGAGCGCCCCTGAGCGCACCGCCTCGTCCGCACGGGAGTTCCCGGCCACGCCGTCGGTCTATTTCCACTACGGCTGTAGTGGAAATAGACTGGCGCCATGGCCGACGCCTTGTCCACCCCGCTGTTCGAGATCACCGACCTCCACGCCGCACCCGCCGAGCATCCGACGGCGGAGATCCTCAAGGGCGTGTCGCTCACCGTGCAACGGGGCGAGGTCCACGCCCTCATGGGACCCAACGGCTCCGGCAAGTCCACCCTGGCCAGCACGCTCATGGGGTCACCCGAGTACGTGACGACCTCCGGCTCGGTCCGCTACCTGGGCGACGACATCACCGACTGGGGCGCGGACACGCGGGGCCGGGCCGGCATCTTCCTGGCCTTCCAGTACCCCCAGGAGATCCCCGGCGTGTCGGTGCGCCAGTTCCTCCGCCAGGCGCTGTCCGAGCGCAAGGGCATCGACCTGTCGGTGCTGGAGATCCGCCTGGCCATCATGGAGTGGATGCAGCGCCTGGACATGGACCCGTCCTTCGCCGACCGGTTCCTCAACGAGGGGTTCTCGGGCGGTGAGAAGAAGCGCAACGAGGTCCTGCAGATGGCGATCCTGGAACCGGAGCTGGCCATCCTCGACGAGACGGACTCGGGGTTGGACATCGACGCCCTCCGCGTGGTCGCCAACGGCGTCAACGAGGTGCGGGCGGACCGCCCGGAGCTCGGTGTGCTGGTCATCACCCACTACCAGCGCCTGCTGGACCACCTCACCCCGGACGTGGTGCACATCCTGATGGACGGCCGCATCGTGGACTCGGGCGGGCCGGACCTGGCCAGGCGGCTGGAGGCCGAGGGGTTCGACGCGTGGCGGGAGAAGGTCTGATGTCGGCCGACGCCGCTCCCCTGCCCCGCGCCGACGACCTGGACGTCGCCGCGGTCAAGGCGGACTTCCCCATCCTGTCCACCACCGTCCACGGCGAACGCCTGGTGTTCCTGGACTCCGCGGCGTCGTCGCAGAAGCCGGTCCAGGTGCTGGCCGCCATGGACCACTACTACGAGACCACGCACGCCAACGTCCACCGGGCGGCCTACACGCTGGCCGAGGGTGCCACCAACGCCATGGAGGCGGGTCGGTCCAAGGTCGCCCGCTTCATCGGGGCGCCGTCCACCCACGAGGTGATCTTCACCAAGAACGCGACCGAGTCCATCAACCTGGTGGCCCGGTCCTGGGGCGCCGCCAACCTCGGCCCGGGCGACGCCGTCGTCCTGACGCAGCTGGAGCACCACGCCAACATCGTCCCGTGGCAGCAGCTGGCCGCTGAACGCGGGTTCGAGATCCGCTGGATCCCCCTCAGCGAGGACGGCCAGCTCGACCTGGAGGACCTGGGTCGCCTGCTGGACGGCGCCAAGCTCCTGAGCGTGTCGGCCATGTCGAACGTGGTCGGCACGATCCCGCCGGTGCGGATGCTGGCCGACGCCGCCCATGCCGCCGGCGCCCTGGTGTGCGTGGACGCCTGCCAGTACGTCCCCCACGTCCGCACCGACGTGGGCGAGCTCGGCGCGGACTTCCTGGCCTTCTCCGGCCACAAGATGCTGGGGCCCACCGGCATCGGCGTGCTGTGGGCCAGGGAGGACCTCCTGGAGGCCATGCCCCCGTTCCTGGGCGGCGGCGGCATGATCCTGGACGTCACCCTGGACGGCTTCGTGGCTGCGGACCTGCCCCACAAGTTCGAGGCCGGCACCCCGCCCATCGCGGAGATCGTCGGACTGGGCGCGGCCGTGGACTACCTGGACGCCCTGGGCATGGAGCGGGTGCGGGCCCACGAGATCTCCATGACCGCGTACGCACTGCGCAGCCTGACCGACCGGTTCGGCGACGACCTCACCGTCTACGGGCCGCCCGAGCCGGACCAGCGCGGCGGCGTCATGAGCTTCGCGTTCAAGGGCATCCACCCCCACGACCTGTCGCAGGTGCTGGACCAGCACGGGGTGTGCGTGCGCCCCGGCCACCACTGCGCCAAGCCCCTGATGCGAGTTCTCGGTGTTGGCGCCACTGCGCGAGCATCGTGGTACGTGTACAACGATGAAGCAGATGTGGACGCGCTCGCCGATGCCCTCGACGACGCCGGCCGCTTCTTCGACTTCTGACCCCTGATCGGAGCGATCACCGCCAATGTCGGGCCTCGAAGACCTCTACCGAGAGATCATCCTCGACCACTACCGCAACCCGCGGAACCGTGGTGAGCTGCCGGTGCCCCCCGCCCATCGGGTGGAGGGCTTCAACCCGCTGTGCGGCGACGAGATCGTCGTGTTCCTGGAGCTCGACGACGCGTCCAGGGGTGAGGACGCCGTGGTGACCGAGGTGCGCATCGGCGGCCAGGGCTGCTCGATCTCGCAGTCCTCCGCCTCCATGATGTCCGCCGCGGTCAAGGGCCGGTCCGTGCGCGAGGTCAAGGACCTGACCCGGTCGTTCAAGGCCATGATGTCCATCCACGAGGGCGAGCTCGAGGGGGGCGAACAGGCCGAGGCGGAGGACGCGGATCCGGGCGAGCTCAAGCTGGGTGACCTGGAGGCGCTGCGGGGCGTGGTGAAGTTCCCCGTCCGCATCAAGTGCGCCACCCTCAGCTGGAACACGCTGCTCCAGGGCATCGACGAGGCCGGGTCGGCCTGACGGCCTGACGGCCCGACCGGCGCCATGACATCCGCTCCGGTCGACCCGACCAGCACGGCCACTCCGGCGAACGTCGTCGTGGTGCTGCTCGACTCCCTGAACCGCCACATGCTCGGCAGCTACGGCGGCACCGAGTTCAGCACCCCGAACCTGGACGAGTTCGCCGCCCGCTCCCTGCGGTTCACCAACCACCACACCGGTGCGCTGCCCTGCATCCCGGCCCGCCACGACCTCCTGTGCGGGGCGTGGGACTTCCTCTGGAAGCCATGGGGGTCGATCGAGCTGTGGGAGTCGGCCATCACGACCTCGCTGCGCTCCGCCGGCGTGGCGACGTGCCTGGTGTCGGACCACCCCCACCTGTTCGAGACGGGCGGCGAGAACTTCCACACCGACTTCCGGGCATGGGACTACCAGCGTGGCCACGAGTCGGACCCGTGGCGCACGGTGCCGGACCCGTCGTGGGCCGGTGCACCTTCGTTCCACCGGCCCCACATGCCCTACGACGACAACCGGGGGTGGTTCCGGGGCGAGGACGACTTCCCCGGGCCCCGCACCATGGCGTCCGCGGCGCGGTGGCTGCGGGAGGAGGCGCCGCACCACGACCGGTTCCTGCTGGTGGTGGACGAGTTCGATCCCCATGAGCCGTTCGACACCCCGGAGCCATGGGCATCCATGTACGACCCCGACTGGGACACCGGGCGGGACGGCCCGCACCTGGTCTGGCCGCCCTACGCCGTGGACGGCGTGGCCCGGGGCGAGCTCACCGCACGCCAGGGACGCCAGGTGCGGGCCCAGTACGGCGGGAAGCTCTCCATGATCGACCACTGGTTCGGCCGGGTCCTGGATGCCCTCCGGGACACCGGTCGGTTCGACGACACCGTGGTCGTGGTGTGCACCGACCACGGCCACTACCTGGGGGAGGACGACCTCTGGGGCAAGCCCGGCACGTGGGTCCGACCGGCACTCGGCCACATCCCGCTCCTGGTGTCCTGGCCCGGCGTCGCGGCCGGGACCCGCGACGCGCTGACCACCACCGTGGACCTGCACGCGACCATGTGCGACCTGTTCGACGTCGTCCCGGCGCACCGGACCCACGGCCGATCGATCCGTCCGGTGGTGGAGGGCGCGTCGACGTCGGTCCGGGACCACGTGCTGGGAGGCGTCTGGGGGCGGGAGGTGCACCTGGTCACGGACCGGTGGCGTGCCGCCCGGGCACCGGTGGACGGCAACCGCCCTCTGTCCATGTGGTCCAACCGGTGGTCGACCATGCCGGTGCACGTGGACGTGGAGGGCATGAGCTGGCTGCCCCTCCCCGATGGCCGGGCCACCCTGGACCGCATGCCGGGCTCCACCGTGCCGGTCATGCGCCAGCCGTTCCGGGCCGGTGACCTGCTGCCGTTCTGGGGCTGGGGCGACTTCACCGGTGACCACCTCCTGGACCGGGCCGCCGATCCGGACGGCACGCGGGACCTCGGCCCGGACCACCCCGACATCGCCGGGGTGATGGAGCAGCTCCGGGCGGCGCTGCAGGAGGTGGACGCTCCCGAGGACCAGTTCGTCCGCCTCGGACTGGCCTAGTCCGACCGCTCCGTTCCCCGCCGGCCCCCGGCCCGCCTTCCTGCCCCCCGCCTCCCGGCCCGCCCCGTCCCTGCCCGCCCCGTTCCTGCCCGCCCCGTTCCTGCGTCACCGATCGGTGGCAGCCACCGAGAAGTGACGCCGGAACCGGGGACGGGAACGGACCACCCGGCGGTGCGTCACTCGTCCACCTCGACGGTGTACCCGGCACCGCGGAGCCGGCCCACCACCTCGGTCCGGTGGTCCTGGTCACGGGTCTCCACCGTCATCACCACCTCCACCCCACCCAGGGGGAGGCGCAACCCGGCCCGGTGGTGCTCGACGTCGATCACGTTCAGGCCCAGCGCCGCCACCAGGTCGGTCAGCCCGGCCAGCGCGCCGGGACGGTCCTCGACCACGATCACGAGCCGGAGGAACCGCCCGGACGCGCCCAGGCCGAACTCCAGCAGCTTGGCCAGGAGCAGGGCGTCGATGTTGCCGCCGCTGAGGACGACCGCGACCGGGCCATGGCCCGGCACCAACCCCTCCAGGACGGCGGCCATGGCTGCCGCCCCGGCCGGTTCCACCACCGACTTGGTCCGTTCGGCCAGCAACAGCACCGCCCGGGCGATGGCGTCGTCGGAGACCGTCACGAGGTCGTCGACGAACGCCTGCACGTGGGCCAACGTCAGGGGTGACGGCCCGGCCAGGGCGATGCCGTCGGCGATGGTGCGGGGGTGCACCAGGACCGGCTCCCCCGCCGCCACGGACCGGGCCATGGAGTCCGCTCCCTCCGCCATGACGCCCACGGTGCGCACGCCGGGTCGGAGCTGCTTCAGCGCAGCGGCCACGCCGGAGCACAGTCCGCCTCCGCCGATCACCACCGCGACCGCCTCCAGGTCCGGCACCTCGTCCAGCAGCTCCAGCCCGATGGTGCCCTGTCCGGCGATGACCCGCCGGTCGTCGAAGGGTGGGATGACGACCGCTCCCGTGGCCGTCGCATGGCTGCGCGCGGCCTCGATGGCGTCGGCCACCGACACGCCGCCGAGGTGCACCGTCGCCCCGTAGGACCTGGTGGCCTGGAGCTTGGGCAGGGAGACCGAGGTGGGCATGAAGATGGTGGCGGACATCCCCAGCAGGGATGCGGCCAGGGCCACCCCCTGGGCGTGGTTGCCCGCCGACGCCGCGACCACCGGAGTGCCCGTCGGCAGGCTGGACAGCATGGTGTAGGCGCCACGGATCTTGAACGACCCGGTCCGCTGCAGGTGCTCGGGCTTGAGCCACACCTCCCGCCCGCACCGGCGGGACAGGCTGTGCGACACCACCGCCGGCGTGGGCCGCGCCACGTCCCGGAGCAGTGCCCGGGCCGCCGCCAACTCGCCCCCGGACACCAGGCCACCCACCCGGTCCGGGCCCTCCGCGGTCATCCGCCCCCGTCTCCGCCGCCGGCCAACTCGTTCATGCGGGCCGCCATGCGGACGTCGAGCTCGGTGACTCCGCCGGCGTCGTGGGTGACCAGGTCCACCGTCACCCGGGAGTACACGTTGGACCACTCCGGATGGTGGTCGACCTTCTCCGCGTAGGTGGCGGCCGCGGCCATGAAGCCGAAGGCCCGGGCGAAGTCCCCGAAGCGGAAGTCACGGTGGAGCTTTCCCCCGGCCACCTCCCACCCGGGCAACCCGGCCACTGCCGCCGCCAGCTCGTCATCGGTGAGGGGAACGGGTCGTGCCATCACCGGATGCTACGGCCAGCCCGCCGTGGCGACGGGCCGATCGCGTGCCGGGGCCAGCTAGGTTCGGACGCCGTGGAACTCAGTTGTGCCTTCGCCCCCCGCCCCGACCTGCCCGACCTGGTCCGCCGCGCCGAGCAGCTCGGATACCGCCGGGCCTGGGTCTACGACTCCCCCGCGCTGTTCGGCGACTGCTGGATGGCGCTGGCACGGTGCGCCGACGCCACCTCCACCATCGGCCTGGGCCCGGCGGTCCTGGTGCCGTCGCTCCGGCACGTCATGGTCAACGCGGCGGCGATCGCTGACCTGGAGCGCCTGGCCCCGGGTCGCACCGCGGCAGCGATCGGCACCGGGTTCACCGGCCGGTTCGTCCTGGGCCAGCAGCCCATGACCTGGGCCGCCACGGAGCGCTACCTGCGCCAGCTCACCGGACTGCTCCGGGGTGACACGGTGGAGGTCGACGGGGCGCCCGTCCGCATGATCCATCCCGACGGCTACGTGGCCGACCGGCCCGTCCCCACCCCGATCCTGGTGGGCGCCAACGGACCCAAGGGACTTGCCGTGGCGCGGGACGTCGGGGCCGACGGGGTGGTCTCGATCTTCGGGGGCCAGCCCGGGTGGGACTGGTGCTCGCTCTTCGCCTACGGCACGGTGCTGGACGAGGGCGAGGACCCGGGCTCCGACCGTGTGCTCGACGCTGCGGGACCGGGAGCCGCGGTGGTGTTCCACGGCATGTACGAGGCGGACCCGGCCCTCCTCGACGCCTTCGACGGCGGCGCCGGCGTGGCGGGCCGCCGTGGAGCGGTTCCCGGAACGGGAGCGACACCTGCACACCCACGAGGAGCACTTCGTGGGCATGACGAACCGGGACCGGGACTCCGTCACGCCGGGGCTCATCACCTCCACCACGTGGACCGGCACCCGGGCCGAACTGAGCGAGCGCCTGGACGGTGCGGCGGCCGGTGGCGTCACCGAGTTCATGTACGCCCCGATGGGCCCGGACATCGAACGGGAGCTCGAGGCGTTCCGCTCCCTGTTCTGAGGCCCGCAGCGCCCGGCACCGCAGCGGGCTGGACGTGATCGCCGGAGGACGGGCTCAGAGCAGACCGTCGGAGAAGAACGGGTCGTCGATGACCGGGCGGTCGTCGGGCACCGCCTCCGGCTCCTCCTCGCCGACCCACGCCGCGTAGCCCTCGGACTCCAGGCGGTCGGCCAGCTCCGGTCCGCCCGACTCCAGGATCCGACCCTTGGCGAAGATGTGCACCACGTCCGGGTGGAGTTCCTCCAGCAGGCGCGTGTAGTGGGTGATGGCCAGCACGCCGAGCTGCTCGCCGCCGTGCAGCCCGACCTTGGTGGCCTCCTCGATGCGACGCGACACCGCCCGCAGGGCGTCGATGTCCAGGCCGGAGTCCAGTTCGTCCAGGATCGCGATGCGGGGCTCCAGGACGGTCAGTTGCAGCGTGTCGTTGCGCTTCTTCTCGCCACCGGAGAGGTCCACGTTGAGGGGGCGGTCCAGGAACGCGCGGTCGAAGCCGATCCGGTCCGCCTCCTCCTCCAGCCGGGCCCCCACCAGCGCCCGGTCCCGCCCGGAGGCCACGAAGGCCTCCTCCAGGACGTCGGACATGCGGACGCCCGGCACCTCCGTGGGGTACTGCATGGCCAGGTACAGGCCGGCCTGGGCCCGCTCCCACGGGGCCAGGCCCAGCAGGTCGACGCCGTCCAGGGTGACCGACCCGCCGGTGACCTCATAGCCCGGCTTGCCCATCAACACGTTGGACAGGGTCGACTTGCCCGAGCCGTTGGGTCCCATGACGGCGTGCACCTCACCCGAGCGGACGGTGAGGTCCACCCCGGTCAGGATGTCCTTGCCGGCCACGGAGGCCCGCAGGTCGGTGATCCGCAACTCGCTCATCACTGCGCTCCGTTCTGGGGGGAGGGGTCCACCATCACGTCCCCGTCCACCACCGCCACGGCGAAGGTCGGGACGGGACGGACGGCGGGAAGGGACCTGGGGGCCCCGGTCCGGAGGTCGAACTCGCTGCCGTGCTTGGGGCACTCCACGGTGCAGGCCCTGGCGTCCACGTCGCCACCGGACAGCGACACATCGGCGTGGCTGCACCGGTCGCCGATCACGTAGACGTCCTGGCCCAGGCGCACCACGGACACCGCCCGGTCGCCCAGCTGGAACTGCTGCGCCTCGCCGTCGGCCAGGTCCTCCAGGGCGCACAACCGCACGGGAACGGCCGCCGGACCGCCGTTCACGACGCCACCTCGGCCGTCGGCGCCACGCCGACCACCTCGGCCGTCGGCGCGACACCGACCTTGCGGTCGAGCAGCACGCCGAGGCGACTGCGGACCGCCGGGGCCAGGGCGGGCACCGGCAGGTCGTCCAGCACCTCGTCGAAGAACCCGCCCACGATCAGGCGTTCCGCCGCCGCGGTGGGAACGCCCCGGCTCTCCAGGTAGAACCGCTGGTCCTCGTCCACCGGTCCCACCGTCGAGGCGTGCGAGCAGTGCACGTCGTTGTTCTCGATCTCCAGGTTGGGCACGGACTCGGCCCAGGCGTGCTCGGACAGCTTGAGGTTGCGGTTGGTCTGGAAGGCGTTGGTGCCCCGGGCCTCCGGCTTGATGCGGATGAGGCCGGTGTAGACGGAGTGCGACCGGTCCGCCACCGCACCCTTGAACAGCAGGTTGGACGTCGTGTCCTGCCCCCGGTGCTCCTGGAACGTGCGCAGGTCCAGCATCTGGTCGCCCACCCCGAAGTAGATGCTCGACAGGTTGCCGGTGGCACCCCGGCCTTCCAGGCGGCAGTCCATGCGCAGCCGGGCGTAGTCACCGCCGATGGCCGCGGCGCCCACCGACAGCGTGGCGTCCTGGCCGACGGTGGCCACGAACGACCCGAGTTGCCAGACGGACGGACCCAGGTCCTGCAGGGATGCGTAGTCCACCCGGGCGGCCGGACCCACGTCGATCTCGGTCAGCGGGGCGGTGAGCGCCTCGACGTCGTCCGAGAGAGACGCCTCGATCACCGAGCACCGCGAGTTCTCCCCGGCCCGGACGCTGAGGCGGGGGAAGGTGGCCCGGCCCGGCGCGGTCAGGTACGACACCACCGCCACCGGGTGCGCCACCTCCACGCCCCGCGGGACATCCAGGCCGACCGGAGCCGCACCGAACGCGTCGTTGTAGAGCGCGAACAGGTCGTGGGGCTCGGTCATCGTGACACCGAGGACACCCCGGTCGTCCGGGTCGAGCGACAGCGGACCGAACGTGACGCCCTGCGCCCGGGCCGCCTCTCCCATGACGTGGCGCGCCACGCGACCGTCCACCAGGACGACCACCCCGGCCAGGTCACCCAGTCCGGCGACCAGGTCCTCCACCGCCGGGGGCACGGCGGGGGCGGGACCGGTGTCCGCACCGTCGGCGGCAGGAGCGAACCGGGCCAGGTCCAGGTCCGCCACGCGGCTGTAGCGCCACTCCTCGGCGTCGGTGGACGGGAGCGGGAAGTCGACGGCGGAGGCCGCCGCCTCGGAACGCCGTTGCACGAGCCAGTCCGGCCCGGGGAGCCGGCGCGCCGCATCAGGGGAGAAGGTGTCCGTGAGCACGCCCCGAATTTACACTACGGACGTAGTGGATATTCAGTCGGGGCCAGGGCCCCGTCGCCGCCCAGGAGGTCGCTGAGCGCCTCCCACTCCTCCGGCGTCAGGGCGACCGGGCTCCCCAGCCGGGGCACCCGGAGGATCTCCGTGCCGGCCAGGCGGGGGTCGGCGCGCACCTCGGCGGCCGTGACCGGCCGGTCCAGCGCCGCCAGACGGACCTCCACGTACGGCCGCACCTGCTGCTGGGCCGCCAGGTCCCGCCACAACGGGTCGTCGGGTTCCCCGACGTCGGCCCGGGCCTCCGCAGTGACCACACCCACGGCCCGGACACCGGGCTCCAGGACCGGGTCCCCGCGGGTGACCCACAGGACAGCGGGGTGGCCGGGTGCCATCAGACCGGCCCGGTACGACGGGGCCAGGCGCCAGCGGTCCACCTCCACCCCGGAGGCCAGGAAGGTGCCGATGTCCCACACCGCAGGATTCGCCTTGAGCAGCCAGGCTCCCACCGTGGTCCCGTCGCGGAGCCGGGCCACCGGCCCGGCCGGGGTCACGAGGGGCGCTTGGGCCGGCGGCGGAAGAACCGCTTCCAGCTGCCGTCACCGGGGGACTCGGCATCCACCTCGGCCCGGACCCTGGGCACGGCCGCGTTCACGATGTCCTCCGCCTCGTCGAGCAGGGCGGCGATGGACGGGTCCTCGCCCAGCCCGGGGGGCTCGGGCGGCGTGGGCGGCGTCACGAGGGTCCCGTGGGCCCAGTTCACGTCCGCCAGGCGGGGTTGGTACGCCGGGCAGTCCTCCGGGCACCGCCAGGGCGCCTCCGGCGCCAGGTCCAGGTCGCACTTCCGGACCGTCTCCCCGTTCGGGTAGGCCCGGCTCTCGAAGAACTTGCAGCTCTCCCGCATCGGCATGGCGGTCATTGTGGCAAACGACCGGGCCCGAGCGGACCGCGGGCCCAACCCGGCCGGTGCGGCGCACAGGGAATGCTCAACGGTGGTCCACCCCCGGCCGACACATGGGGCATGACCGAATCTCCGGGCCCGACCCCCGAAGGGGGACGTCCGTTGGACGCGCACGTGCGGCGGGTCCTGGACGCGGCCGAGGTCCCGGTCGCCACCCTGGACGCGGAGGGCCGGCTGGTCAGCGCCAACCCGGCGTTCGCCCGGGTGTGCGGACGGGCCGCGGGTGAGTTGCTCGGCCTGCACGTCCTCGCCCTGTGCCCGGGACAGGACCAGGCCGCCATGACCTCCACGATCGTGCACCTGATCGGACGGGTCGCCGATGTGGAACGGGGCGAGCTGCGGGTGGTCGGCGCCGACGGAAGGGTCCGCGTGCTGGGCCTGACCCTGGGCGCACTTCCGGCCGAGGACGGCCGGATCGACCGGATCCTGGCCATCGCCGAGGACCTCACCGAAGACAGGCGGCGGGCCCGGCGGCGGCGGGCCGACGCCTTGGCCGCCACCCACGACGCCGTGCACGACCGGGAGACGGGCCTGCCCAACGAACGCGGGCTGACCCTGTTGCTGGCCTCCGCAGTGCGGCGCTCGACCCAGACCGGGGCGCCCTTCGGCCTGCTCCGCTGCGACGTCACCAACCTGGACGAGATCGAACACGCCCACGGCCCCGCCGTCGCCCGGGACGCACTGGCCCTGCTGGCGGACCGGTTGGGGCAACGGCTGCGGCCGGCGGACAGCGTGACCCGGACCGGTACCGGGACGTTCGCCATCACCGCCGAGGACCTCCACGACCCACAGGACGCGGCCGGCGTGGCCTACCGGTTGCTGGCCGCCGTGGTGGAACCGATCCGCACCGGCGACGCCGCGGTCGACGTCGCCATCACGATCGGGATCGCCATCGGTGACGGCGCGGCGTCGCCCCACTCGCTGCTGGCGGACGCGTCACAAGCTGCGACGCTGGCCCGCCAGGACGGCGACGGGTCGTTCCGGCTGCTGGACACCCGGACCCCGACCCCGGCCTGAACTTCGCCACTCTGTCGGACGGCCGGCCTCGTTCCTCAGCCGACCGACCCCTCCCCCCACCTTCGCCACCCTGTCGGACGGCCGGCCTCGTTCCTCAGCCGACCGACCCCTCCATCTGCAGCTCGATCAGGCGCGACCACTCGACCGCGTACTCCATGGGGAGCGTACGGGTGACGGGTTCGATGAACCCGTTCACGACCATGGACATGGCCTGCTCCTCCGAGAGGCCCCGGCTCATCAGGTAGAAGAGCTGCTCGTCGGCCACCTTGGACACGGTGGCCTCGTGGCCGACGATGGCGCTCTGGGCGCCGATCTCCATGTACGGGTAGGTGTCCGACACCGAGTCGTCGTCCAGGATCAACGCGTCGCACTGCACGTGGGAACGGCAGCCGTAGGCATCGTCCTCCACCCGCACCAGCCCCCGGTACGACGTCTTGCCTCCGTCCTTGGAGATGGACTTGGACACGATCTTGGAGGTCGTCTCCGGCGCGGCGTGGACCATCTTGGCGCCCGTGTCCTGGTGCTGCCCGGCGCCGGCGTAGGCCACCGAGAGGACCTCACCGGACGCCTTGGGCCCGACCATGACGACGCCCGGGTACTTCATGGTGAGGCGTGAGCCGATGTTGCCGTCGATCCATTCCATGTGGCCCTCGGCCTCCACCATCGCCCGCTTGGTGACCAGGTTGAACACGTTGGAGGACCAGTTCTGGATGGTGGTGTAGGTGACCCGCGCCGACGGCTTCACCACGATCTCGACCACGGCGGAGTGCAGCGAGTCCGACGTGTACACCGGGGCCGAGCACCCCTCGATGTAGTGCACCTTGGAGCCCTCGTCCGCGATGATGAGGGTCCGTTCGAACTGGCCCATGTTCTCCGCGTTGATGCGGAAGTAGGCCTGCAGCGGCATCTCCACCTCCACGCCGGGAGGCACGTAGATGAAGGACCCGCCGGACCACACCGACGAGTTGAGCGCGGAGAACTTGTTGTCGTTGCGGGGGATGACGGTGCCGAAGTACTGCTTGACGATCTCGGGGTACTCCCGCAGCGCGGTGTCCATGTCGCAGAAGATGACACCCTGGCGTTCCAGGTCCTCGCGGTTGCGGTGGAACACCACCTCCGACTCGTACTGGGCAGTCACGCCGGCCAGGTACTTGCGCTCCGCCTCCGGGATACCCAGCTTCTCGTAGGTGTTCTTGATGGCGTCGGGGAGCTCGTCCCACTCGTCCACCTGATGGTCGGTGGGCTTGATGTAATAGAAGATGTCGTCGAAGTAGATCTCCGACATGTCACCGCCCCAGGTGGGGAGCGGACGCTTCTCGAAGGCCCGGAGGGACTTGAGCCGGTAGTCCAGCATCCACTGGGGCTCACCCTTCATCCAGGACATCTCCCGCACGATGTCCTCGTTCAGGCCCCGCTTGGGCTTGAAGACGTACTGCTCCTCGTCGCTCCAGCCGAGCGAGTACTTGGAGAGGTCGAGGTCGACCGACATGGGGGTCCTCCAGGAGGGAAGCGAATTTCTCCTACGGGCATAGTAACAACTGTGCCCGGGAGATGACACGGCGCGGACCGGTGAAACCCGGCCATGGCACGCCCGGTGGCGGGTGGCAGCGCCAGATGGCAGGATCCCGCCCGAACACTGGGCTCTCGGCGGCGGAACCGGTCGACACCCAGAGTTCATCTCGACTTCGACACAGAATCGTAACCAGATGGGCAGCAGATCTGTAAAGATCGCGCCGATCAAGCCGACAGGAATCGTGTCCGATGACGAGGAGGGGGACGGCAACACCTGTCCCCCGGACGATCCATCAGGTCTGGTACCCGCGCAAGGGCCGCCCGAGAGGGCGACCGACATCAGAACGATCGGAGACAGGAACGTGAGACGCTTCCCCGCACTCGCAGCCATGGTGGCCGGACTCGTGGTCCTGGGGGCATGTTCCGGTGCCCCCCAGGTGACCGAGACGCAGGCGAACCGCGTCTCCGCCCCGACGGCCCGGCGCGACGTGGGTCCGATCTCCAACCCCTCCGGTCTGGTGGGCTCCGAGTACGTGTTCATCGGGGTCGGCAGCCCGGAGGTGAACTCGTGGCGGACGTTCAGCTTCGCCGCCACCACCGACACCACGCTGCACGCCACGCTCGACTGGAACGAGTCCGCACCCACCGACGTGAACCTGTTCGTGCTGCGCAACGACACCACCCTGGCATGGTCCAACTCGACCGATCCGCGGCCCGAGGTGCTGGACATGGCGCTGACCCCCGGCAGCTACGAGGTGGCGGTCAAGGTCAAGACCGGCGGCACCGCGGCCTACACGATCTCGCTCGACATCGCGGGCTCCGCCACCACGCCGACCACCACACCGACCACCGAGCCGGGGACGCCGCCCACCGTCCCGCCGCCCACGACGGTCCCGCCTCCCACCACGCAGCCCCCCGCCACCGACTGGCGGCCGGACTACGCCGGTGACGTCGCACCGGGCTCGGTCCGCTGGGGCGCAGCCGTCGACGGCAACGCGGACCCGGCCAAGCACGAGGGTCCGGCCGGCCGCAGCATGGGCCTGCGGCGCACCTTCTACCAATGGTCCGACCGGGCCGGGAAGATGGCCACCGTCGCCGCCGCCGACCTGGCCGCGGGCCGCCTGCCCTGGGTGTCCACCAAGACCCCGGGTTGGGCCGCCATGGCGTCCGGCGCGCTGGACGGCGAGATCGACCAGATGATCCGTGCCCTCGACGCGGTCAACGGACCCGTCTGGCTCAGCGTGCACCACGAGCCCGAGGGCGGGGGCGGGGTCAACTCCCCCGACGACCCCGGCGGCGCCGCAGCCTGGCGGGCCATGCAGGTGAAGGTGCGCCAGCGCATCGATGCCCTGGGTGCGGACAACATCGCCTTCGCCCCCATCCTCATGTCCTGGACCTTCAACCCGGCCTCCGGCCGCAACCCGGCCGACTGGTGGGTGACAGGCGTGTGGGACCTCGCCGGGATCGACCACTACGTCAACGACGAGTCCAAGCCGGGCATGGTGGACGGTGATTGGCTCGCCACCCGCTCCTTCTACGGAGCCCGCGGCCTGGACCTGGCGGTGGGCGAGTGGGGCAACCGAGGCACGGGCGCCCAGGCCTCGACCGAGATGCAGCAGTTCTACGACCACGCCCTCGGCTCCGCCACGGACGGCCGGGGTTCGCAGGTGGTCGGGCTGTCGTACTTCGACTCCGACCTGAACAGCCCGATGGGCGGCTGGACCCTCCAGGGCGAACCGTTGAGCCTCTTCCGTCAGCTGATCAGCGGCCAGAGCTCGCTGCTGGCCGACAGGAACGGCTGATCGCCGGTCAGGGCACGCCCGGGGGGCACGCCTCGGGCCGTGCCCGGCCGACGCTCCGTTGCGCCGGGCCGGGCCCGGCATAGGCTGGACCGATGGCGCTCGCGCATCACGACCGACCCACGGCCCAGGACACCGGAGCGGCACCCCAGGGCGGTCCCGCCCGTCCCTGGGCCAGGCCACTGGCCGTCGGTGCGGTCGCGGCATGCGGCTGCGCCGCCATCGCCCTGACCAATCCCGGCGACGACGGCGTTCCCCTGTGCTGGTCACAGGGCATCTTCGGCGTGGACTGCCCCCTCTGTGGGGGCATCCGCTGCGTCAACGCCCTCGTGCGGGGCGACTGGGGTGCGGCGGCGGACCACAACGTCCTGCTGGCCGTCGCGCTGCCGCTCGCCGCGGTGGCATGGACGGTCTGGTTGGTGCGGGCCCTGCAGGGTCAGCCGCTGCGAAGGCTCCGGCCGCCGTCGTGGGTGTGGGCCGCGGTGGTGGTGGTCCTGGTCGCGTTCACCGTGGTCCGCAACGTCGGCGGAACCGAGTGGGCGCAGTGGCTGGCGTCCGACACCTTCCGCCGCTGACGGTCCATCCCTGACGACCCAGGGCGGTCAGGGCGTCGGGACCGTCGGGTCCGGAGCGGTGCCGGGTGCCGAGGTGGACGGAGCCGACGTGGTCGGAGGAGCACCGTCCACGGTGGTGGGAGCCGCTCCGTCGACGCCGGGCACCGTGGTCGTGGTCGTGGTGGTGGTCGTGGTCGTGGCCCAGTCCGGCCACGGGGCAGGAGCGTCCAGGAAGTCCAGCCGCACGGTCGCGAGCTCCAGCGGCGGCGCCGCCAGGCCCTGGCCGGACACCGATGCACCCTGGGTGGTGACGGAAGCGGACGCCACCGATCCGGCGAAGCGCAGGTTCCCGGTCGCGGGGTCCTCCATGCCGATCACGGTCAGCGTGCTGTCCTTGGCCAGCTGCACCGACAGGAAGGCCAGGCGGCCGGTGTGCCCGTCGTCGTAGGGCACCACCGACATCCCGATGGCGAACGGGTAGCGGTCCTCGTAGGAGCCGACGAAGTAGTCCCGGGCGGACACGCAGGCGTCGGTCACCGACCACCCGCCGTTGGGCAGCGACTGGGTGTTGATGGCTGCGGTGACCCGGTCGCCGTCGCACGGAACGCCGGCCGGAGGTGTCGTGCTGGTGGTCGTCGGCTCCTGGGCACCGGCGGAGGTCGCGACGACCCCGGCCCCTGCCACGAGGCCGACGGTGACGAGTGCGATGGTCAGGATGTGGCGGCGCATGATCCTCCGGAACGGGCGCGTTCAGCTTCGGGCATCGGTGACCCACACGGTAGGGGCAATTCGACCCACGGCGGCCCGGGGCGACCCGGGCCTGAGGACCCCGACAGGAGCAGGCGCCGGGTGAGCGGGCGGTGCTCAGTCCAGGCGGCGGAGGCGGTCCCGGTACCGGGCGCTGCGCCGGACGTAGGACTCCACTCCCTGGTCGAAGTGGCCGGGGGTCACCGCGTCGGTGCGGATCTGGGCCGGCACACCCAACGCCATGGCGAGCGGAGGCACCACCTTGCGGTTCCCGACGAAGGCCCCGGCCCCGACGATGGCCTCCCGGCCCACCCGGGCGTCGTGCAGGACGATGGAGCCCACGCCGATCAGGGCCTTGTCCTCCACCACGCAGCCCTCCAGGTGGGCCAGGTGCCCGATGGTGACCTCGTCACCCACCGTCGTCGGGTACACCGCGGTGGTGTGCAGCACCGCCCCGTCCTGGATGGAACAGCGTTCGCCGATGAAGATGAACCCGTCGTCACCCCGGACCACCGCCGCCGGCCACACCGAGGTGTGGGCGCCGATCACCACCGACCCGATGACCACGGCGTCGGGGTGGACGTAGGCGTCGGGGTGGATCTCGGGGACCTGCTCGCCCAGCGCGTAGACGGCCACGCCGGCTCAGGAGGGGACGTGGCGGCCGTAGGCGCCCTTGAAGAACAGCAACGGGCCGACATCGGCGCGGTGGACGTCCAGCGCCCGGACGAGGCCCACCACCACGGTGTGGTCACCCGCCACCACGGAGGAGTGGAGCTCGCAGTCGATGTGCGCCACCGCGCCGTGGATCAACGGCGACCCGGTGACCGGCGCGGGGTCCCAGGTGACGCCCTCGAACTTGTCCTCCGCCTTGGAGGCGAACCGACCCGATGTCTCGTGCTGGTCCTCGGCCAGGACGCTCACGCCGAAGGTCCCCACGGCCTCCATGACCGGCCAGGTGGAGGAGGTGTTGGCCACGCAGAACCCCACGAGCGGCGGGTCGAGGGAGATGGAGAAGAACGATCCGATGGCCAGGCCCACGGCCCGCTCGCCGTCGTGGGAGGCCACGACGGTGACACCGGTGGGAAAGTGCCCCAGCACCTTGCGGTAGAGCATGGGGTCGATCTCGATGACGGCATCGCCGCCCTCGGGCTGGGCTGCATCTGGGCTCATGGGGCGGTGAGGCTACCGGCTGTGGGCTCGCTCGATCGAGAGGGTGAGTCCCTCCGATGCGGCCAGGACCTCGTCGACGCCGCGGCTGGTCGCCACGGCGCGGGCATGGGTCAGCAGTTCGTCGATCCGGACGTCGGTGTGCGACGGGTCGTGGTGGAACAGCACCAGCATCCGGGCGCCGGCCTGCACCGCCACCTCGACCGCGTAGTCCACCGTGCAGTGACCCCAGTCCGAGCGCATGGAGAACTCGAGGTCGTCGAACTGGGCATCGTGGATCAGCACGTCCACGTCCCGGCAGAGCTCCAGCACCTCGGGGGCCACCTCGGTGGACCCCAGGCCCGGCTGCTGGTGGTCGCTCAGGTAGGCCACGGAGACGTCTCCGACCGTGATGCGGTACCCGAGGGTGGGCCCGACGTGGGGCACCCAGGCGGCACGCACCTCGGCGCCCCGGACCTCCACCGGACCGGGGACGGTGTCGTGGAAGGTGACCTCGCCGGGCAGGTCGTCGATCCCGACCGGGAAGTAGGGCGGCGAGATGAAGCAGCGCACCGCCTCCTCCAGGTCCATGCCCTCCTGCGCGGGCGCGAACAGGTCCAGGTGCGCGCCGGGTGCCAGCAGGGGCGAGAAGAACGGGATGCCCTGCACGTGGTCCCAGTGCAGGTGGGTGACCAGCGCGGTGCCCCGGAACGGCTCGTCGAAGGGCCGGTTCAGCCCGAAGAACCGGAGGCCGGTGCCCAGGTCCAGGATGATCGGGTCGTGCTCGTCGGATTCGATGACCACGCACGAGGTGTTGCCGCCGTACCGGGCCACGCTCTCGCACGAGCACGGCGTCGAGCCCCGTACACCGAAGAACGTGACGTTCAGCTCGAGCCCCCCTGATCGTGCCGGACCGGCCCCTACCTGCCGTCCGGGTGTGTGAACAGTAAGTGAACCGTCTTCCCCTTGGCCTCAAGTGTGACCGATATCTCCCCGCCCATGGTCGTTCTCGGCACGGGTAGGGTTCCGCGGTGACCACGGAGGCGTCCGCGCCCACCGAAGCGAGGCCGGAGCACGGCCTGCCGGACGGCCTGGTGGCGGTCCTCAAGCGTGACTGTCCCACCTGCACCATGGTGGCGGAGGTGGTGGCCACCCTCGCCGACCAGGACGGGTGCACAGTGCTCTCCCAGGACGACCCGTCGTTCCCGGACGGCCTGGCCGGAACCGTGGACGACACCGACCTGACCCGCTCGTACCTCCTGGGCATCGATGCCGTGCCCACGTTGCTCCGCCTGGACGGGGGCATGGAGACGGCCCGCCTGGAGGGGTGGGACCGCGACGCCTGGCGGGAGTTCACCGGCCGTCCCGACCTGGGCGAGGGACTGCCGGAGTACCGGCCCGGCTGCGGCTCGCTGTCGGTCGACCCCACCCGGACCGACGAGCTCCGGGTCCGCTTCGAGGGCCACCGCCTGGCCAGCCGCCGGATCCACGTCGCGCTGCTCGAGGACGAGATGGAGGCCATGTACGACCGGGGCTGGACCGACGGCCTGCCGGTCGTTCCGCCGACCCCGGCGCGGGTGCTGCGCATGCTGGAGGGCACCGACCGCGACCCGGACGACCCGGTCGCCGTCGTCCCGCCCGACCTGGTGCCCTGCACGGTGGAGAAGGTGGCGGTCAACGCCGTGATGGCCGGCTGCCTGCCCGAGTACCTGCCGGTGGTGCTGGCCGCGGTCGAGGCTGCCTGCACCGACGAGTTCAACATGCACGGCCTCCTGGCCACCACCTGGTTCTCCGGCCCGATGGTGGTGGTGAACGGGCCGGTCGCCGGACGCATCGGCATGAACTGGGGCATCAACGCCATGGGCCAGGGGAACCGCGCCAATGCCACGATCGGCCGGGCGCTGCAGTTGGTGGTGCGCAACGTGGGTGGCGGTCGGCCCGGTGCGGTGGACCGCTCCACCTTGGGCAACCCCGGCAAGTACACGTTCTGCTTCGCGGAGGCACCGGTGGCCGGGCTCCCCGACGGTCCACCGTGGCCGGCCCAGGCCACCGAATCGGGGATCGACCCCCACGACAGCTCCGTCACGCTGTTCGCGGCGGAGGGGGTACGGGGTTTCGTGGACCAGCTGTCACGGGAGCCGGAGTCGTTGGCCCGCGGGTTCGCCGCCGTGCTGCGCAGCGTGCCCCACCCCAAGCTGGCCCTCGCCTTCGACGCCGCCGTGGTGCTCAGCCCGGAGCACCTCCGGGTGTTCCGGGAGGGTGGGTGGACCAAGCAGGACCTTCGGGACCGGCTCCGGGAGCTGACCATGTACCAGCCGGGTGAGCTCACCCGGGGCGCCGCCGGCATGGCCGAGGGCATGCCGGACGGCTTCGACACCGTCGAGTTGCCCAAGTTCCGCGACGGCGGGCTGTTGCTGTTCCACGCCGGGGGCGGCGCCGGGCTGTTCTCGGCCGTGATCGGTGGCTGGGCCTCCGGCTCCATGGGCAGCCAGCCCGTCACCCGTAGGATCGGCCCATGACCGACGGCCGGATCGTCCTGGACCCCACCGGTGAGCTGTCACCGGACACCCACGAGCGGACCGCCCGGCCCGACTCGCTGGAGGGCCTGACGGTCGGCCTGCTGGACATCACCAAGGCCCGCGGTGACGTGTTCCTGGACCAGCTGGACCGGCGCCTCACCGAGCGGGGCCTGAGCACCCGCCGCTACGCCAAGCCCACCTTCACCAAGCCGGCGCCGCTGGACCTCCGCCAGGAGATCGCCGAGCAGTGCCACGTCGTGATCGAGGCGCTGGCCGATTGAGGCAGCTGCACGTCGTGCAGTGTGCACGACATCGCAGACCTGGAACGACGGGGGGTGCCCGGGGTGTTCGTCGCCTCCACCGAGTTCGTCGGGGCCGCTGACGCGCAGATCGCCGCGGTGGGTGTGGACACGGCGCGTGTGTTCGTACCCCATCCGATCCAGGACCGGACCGACGACGAGCTCCGCTCCCTCGCCGACGACGCCGTCGACCAGATCCTGGCCGCGCTCACCTCGTCCTGAGGGATCCCGTCGCGATGAGTTCGCGATGCTGGCTCCGTCCACACGAGTGACGAACGTGCTCGCCACCAGGAGGTCCCGATGTCCCTGTACCCATACCTGTTCTTCTCCGGCACCGCCCGCGAGGCCATGACGCGCTACCAGGCCGTGCTCGGCGGAGAGCTCGAGATCATGGCGGCGTCCGAGATCCCCGAGGGTGAGGATCCGGGCATGGAGATGGCCCCGGACGCGGTGATGCACGCAGCGCTCACCCTGCCCGACGGATCGATGATCATGGGCTCGGACGACCCGACCGGCGACGGCGGCGGCGTGAAGGGCGTGGCACTCCACCTCAGCTACGAGGACCTCGACGAGGTACGCCGGGCCTTCGATGCACTGGCCGACGGCGGCGAGGTGCAGATGCCGCTCGAGCCGGTGTTCTGGTCTCCGCTGTTCGGGGCGTGCGTGGACCGCTTCGGCGTGTCATGGATGCTCAGCGGTGAGACCGAGGAGCAGGGCTGATTCGGTCGCAGCGGCAACGACGTGTCAGGAGTGGGTGAGTCCCGAACTTGTAGGGATCCGGCCTGTCGAGGACCGGATCCCTACAAGTTCGGAAGATCGGCGGGAGATCGCACCGATGTGCCTGCTCGCCGAGCTCAGGGAAGGCTGAAGCGGTCGCCCCGGCGGCGGGCCAGGCCGTCGCGGACCAGCGAGTCGGCCACCTCTGCCGCGTCGTCGGGCCGGTCGTCCCAGCCCACCACGGCACCCACGTCACCGAGCGCGACCGGGCCCAGGTGCAGCGCCCGGAGCAGCCGGCCCCGGGCCTGGCGGGACGACCCCTCGAACCGGGCCTGGGCGGTGGACACCGCGGCCGAGCCCGATGCCGGGTCGGGGGTGACCCAGCCCGAGCGGGCCCACCGGCAGGTCCGGCGCACCGGGCACCCGGTGCAGTCCGGTTCGGACGGCCGGCACCGCATCGCCCCCAGGTCCAGCAGGCCCTGGTTCCAGGCCCACCCATGGCCGGGGGGCGCCCACGCGTCGGCCTCGACCTGCGCCTCACGCGGCCGGAGACTCCGCCCGGCACGGCGGGCCAGGACCCGCCCGACGTTGGTGTCCAGCACCGCGACGTCCTGGTCGAAGGCGAAGGCCAGCACGGCACGGGCGGTGTACGGCCCGATCCCCGGGAAGCTGAGCAGCTCCTCGAGCCGGTCCGGGATCGTGCCACCCGATGCCTCGACCGCGGCCGCGGTCAGGTGCAGGTTGCGGGCCCGACGGGGGTAGCCCAGGCCGGACCACTCCACCAGGACGTCGGCCAGGGGCGCGGCGGCGCAGGCCTCCGTGGTGGGGAAGCGCTCCAGGAAGGCGTGCCAGCGGGGGACGACGCGCTCCACCTGGGTCTGCTGCAGCATGACCTCGGCGACGAGGACCGACCACGGGTCACGCGTGCGGCGCCAGGGCAGGTCCCGGCGGGCGGCGTCGGCCCAGTCCAGGACGCGACGCTGCTCGCCGGTCAGGTGCTCCGACACCAGTACAGGACCGTGTCGTGGGGGTACGGGAAGGCGTCCATCCCGTCCAGTTCCGGTGCGCCGGCCAGCAGTCGGGCCGCCTCCGCGATGAGCGCGTCGCGGTCGCCCTCACCCAGGGCGGCGACGAAGCTGGTGGAACGGAGCCGGTCGAGCACGCCCGCCACCGTGGTGGGCACCGGGTTGGGGAACCGCTCGCACACCAGGGGCCCGAACCCCCCGGCCCCGGCCACGACGTCCTCCCACCGGTGCTCCCGGTGGTCGTCGTACGGGCGGCCGCCGGTGCGCTCCTCCACCAGGGCGGTGAGGGCCGCGACCCACGGCACCGACTCGTCCCGCACGTTCCAGGCCAGGGCCAGGGCGCCGCCGGGGCGGAGCACACGTCGGGCCTCCTCGAGTGCCCTCGGGGCGTCGAACCAGTGGAACCCCTGGCCGACGGTGAGCAGGTCCACGGTGGCACCCGGCACGGGAAGGGCCTCGGCCACTCCCAGTGACAGCGGCACCTGTGGCAGCGAGCGACGGAGCTGGCGGGCCATGGCCACCAGGGGCTCGACCGCGGCACAGCGCAGTCGGGCCCTGACCAGTTGCCCGGTCAGGATCCCCGTACCGGCGGCCACGTCCAGCACCCGCGCCGAACGCCGGTCACCGCCGTCCGCGGCCAGGTCGGCCAGCCGGCCGACGGCGGGCCGGGCGTAGGCCGGCCGGATCCGGGCGTAGGTCGCGGCCGCGGAGGAGAACCCGCCCGCGGCGACGGGGTTGATCGTCACGCTCCCAGCCTCGCGCGCCCGGGCCCCGACCATCCCGGGGCCCCGACGGGGCCGTTCAGGCGTCCCAGACGTCGTCCGGGTAGGGCCGCTTGCGCACCGGCGCGGCCTCGGCCTTCCAGACCATCACCTTGCGCCTGAAGTAGCAGACCTCGACGCCGTGCTGGTTGAAGCCCTTGGTCTCCACCGTGACGATGCCGCGGTCCCCCTTGGAGGACTCGCGGGTCTCCAGCACCCGGGTCTCCGCGTAGATGGTGTCGCCGTGGAAGGTGGGGTTCTTGTGCTGGAGCGTCTCGATCTCCAGGTTGGCGATGGCGGCCCCGGAGACGTCCGGCACGCTCATGCCCAGGACGAGCGAGTACACCAGGTTGCCCACCACCACGTTCTTGCCGTGCACCGTCTCGTTCTCCGCGAACCACACGTTGGTGTGCAACGGGTGGTGGTTCATGGTGATCATGCAGAACAGGTGGTCGTCGTACTCCGTGATGGTCTTGCCCGGCCAGTGCCGGTAGATGTCCCCGGGGACGAAATCCTCCAGGTAGCGGCCGAACGGGCGGTCATGCACGGTCATTTCGTTCCTCCGGGCCGCCGGACCGGGCGGCGACGACGACGTCGGGATCCGGTGCGGACGGTACCGCCAGCGCCCGTCCGGCCACCAGACGATGGGCCGATGGGCCCATTTTCGTGGTCCGCCCGGCCCGACTGGGTGACTTGACCTATCACTCTCGGCGGTGATTCACGTACCGTTCGTGGTGCCACATGGAGCGCGTTAGTGTGCGCTCAGAGTGAGGCGAACTGGGGATGTGCGGTCGTGACCGCACGTGGCCATGAGGGCAGGTGGCGGTGACTGGGGAAACGACTGGGGAAGGCGGGCCGGCACGTCGACGCGCCGGTTCCGCATGGGTGACCGACGATCCGGAGGACCGGACCGGCAACACCCGCGACCGCGACAGCCAGCGCGCGGTCCTGCTGGAGATCATCCGGTTCCGGCTCGCGGCGGCCGTGGTGATCGGCGCCTGCATCGCGGTCATCCCCGCCTTCGGCCCCTACCGGGTCGTCATCGGCGTGTGCGGTGCCCTGGCCGGGATCGCCTCCAACCTCGTGGCCCGCAACCGCGTCCGTGCCGGACACCGCCTGCCCCGCGGCCTTGCGGTCGCCGACCTGCTGACCGCACTGGCCGTGATCGTGCTCGTCCCCGAGATGTACGCCGTGGCCGTGATCGTCATCGTGTCCATGACCGGGCTGTTCGTGTTCTGGTTCGGCCGCTCGTTCACCTTCCAGCTGGTCCCGCTGACCGCGGTCGGCCTGCTGGCCATCGGCCTGTGGTTCCGGCCCCAGCTCTGGGTGCCGGCCTTCATCGCCTGGGCCGTCTCCTCCGTGTTCGCCACGGCGATCCTGAGCCAGGTGGCGGAGGCCTTCGCCGCCAGCCGCGACCGCTACGACGAGCTCGTCAACGGGATCGACGCCGCGGTGTGGGAGGCCAAGGGCCCGGCCGGACCTCCGGACTACCTCAGCGACCACGTCGTGGACCTGCTCGGGTTCAGCCCGGACCAGTTGCGGGACCTCGACTACCTGCGGAGCCGCATCCATCCCGAGGACCTCCCGGTGGTGATCGAGAGCCGGCGACGGATCGCCCGGGGCGAGAACGTGGAGGCGCACTTCCGCATCCGCGACGCCGCCGGGCGCACCCGGCAGGTCCAGGACCGGGTCCGGGTCACCATCGGTGCCGACGGCCGGGTCGTCCGGCGTCGCGGGGTCCTGGTGGACGAGACGGCCCGGTGGGAGGCCGAGAGCTCGGTCCGGCGCTACGCCGACTTCATCGAGGGCATCCCCATCGCCCTGGTCATCCTCCGCCTGGAGGACCCCGGGGACCACACCAGCTTCCGCGTGGTGGCCGCCAACCCCGCCGCCGGCGCCGTCGTCCAGGTTGCCCCGGACGACTCCGTCGGCCACCTCCTGGGCGACCTGGTCCCGGTGGACGACGACTTCCTGTCCCACCTGGCCGACGTGGTGCGCACCGGCCGTCCCTTCGAGCGGCCTGCGGTGGACCTCCCGGGCGCGGACGGGGTGTTCGCGCTGCGGGCGGTGCCGCTGCCCGACCGGTCGGTGGGCATCTCGCTGCGAGGACGTGACCAAGCGGGCCCGACAGGCCGAGTCGTTCCGCCACCGCGCCCTGCACGACCCGCTGACCGGGCTCCCCAACCGGGCCATGCTCCACGAGCGGCTCACCCACGCCCTGATCGAGGCCGACCGCACCGGCGATCCCGTGGCCCTGCTCCTGGTGGACCTGGACCAGTTCAAGGAGGTGAACGACGCGCTCGGCCACGAGTACGGCGACGGCGTCCTGCGGGAGCTGTCGCGACGGCTGGTCGGTCGGTTGCGCCAGTGCGACACCATCGCCCGGCTGGGCGGCGACGAGTTCGCCATCCTGCTCACCACCGATGCCACGGCCGAGGGCGCGGCCGAGGTGGCCCGACGGCTCAACGAGCTGTGCGAGGAGCCCATCCAGGTGGCGGACTACCGCCTGCAGGTCAGCGCCAGCGTGGGCATCGCCCTGGCCCCTGAGCACGCCAACGACGCCGAGACCCTCCTGCGGCGGGCCGACGGCGCCATGTACCGGGCCAAGGGCGCGGGCGGCGGCTACGCCGTCTACTCCCCCGGCCACGAGCTGAACGCGGTGCGCAGGCTGGAGCTGCTGGCCGACCTGCGCGACGCCATCCAGACCGAGGCCTTCGTGGTCCACTACCAGCCCCGCATCGACCTGGCCACGCTGCAGCCGGTGGGCGTGGAGGCGCTGGTCCGGTGGCGGCACCCCCGCCACGGCCTGCTCCCGCCCGGTGAGTTCATCGAGCTGGCGGAGGTGTCGGGCGCGATCCGGCTGCTCACCCAGACCGTGACCGAGCGGGCCACGGCCGACGTGCGGGGCCTGGGGGCCACGGCGGGACTGGCGGTCAGCGTCAACCTGTCCATGCGCAACCTGTACGACCCCACGCTGGTGGAGTGGGTGACGGCCATGATCGAGGAGTCGCACATCCCGGCCGGCGCGCTGTGCTTCGAGCTCACCGAGAGCCAGCTGATGGACGACCCGAGGCAGGCCAACGAGGTCCTGCACCAGTTGCACCGCTCCGGGGTCCGGTTCAGCGTGGACGACTTCGGCACCGGCTACTCGTCGTTGGCCTACCTCCGGGACCTGCCCATCGACGAGGTCAAGATCGACCGGAGCTTCGTGGCCGACCTGGCCCGCGGTGACTCCCGCATCGTGCAGTCGGTGATCGACGTCGGCCACCACCTGGGACTGCACGTCGTGGCCGAGGGGGTGGAGACGCCCGAGGTCCTGGCCCGCCTGCGCGAGCTGGGCTGCGACAGCGCCCAGGGCTTCCACCTGGCCATGCCCATGCCGCTGGGCGACCTCCGCTCGTTCCTGGACGAGGCCCCACCCCGCACCACCGGGGCCGGACCGGCTTGGGAGGCCGCGATTACCGAGCGGTAACCTGCCGGCATGAGCCCAGCTTCCACCGACGCTGTCGATCCCACCGCAGACCTCACCTCCGCCGCCGCCGCGCTGGACATCGCCCAGGGCGTCCTGGACAGCGGCATCGCCCGCCTGGCCGCGGACGGCATCGACGAGAACCAGGTCCTGGCCTACGACGTGGCCCACGCCGCGGCCGCGGTCATGGCGGCCCGGGGGCTGTTGTCCTACGGATCGCGGGGTGACGACGAGGCCAAGGTCACGTGCGCCTTCGCGGCGGAGGCCCTGGCGGACCTGGCGGCCAAGGTGTTCGGCCGCGAGGACGAGTGGGGCGTGGGCGCCGGCGCCCTGGACGGCACCCGCGTGTTCACGGCCCGTTACCGGTCCCCCGCCTTCCTGGCCTCCCTGGCCGACACCGACGGCCCCCGGGGCCTGTCGGAGGACTTCGAGATGGTGCAGGACACCTTCCGGCGCTTCGCCGAGGACAAGATCGCCCCGATCGCCGAGCACATCCACCGCCACAACGCCGACATCCCGGAGGAGATCATCACCGGACTGGCCGAGATGGGCGCCTTCGGCCTGTCCATCGGCGAGGAGTACGGCGGCTTCGCCTCCGGCGACGAGTCCGACTACATCGCCATGGTGGTGGCCACCGAGGAGCTCTCGCGGGGCTCGCTCGGCGCCGGCGGGTCGCTCATCACCCGGCCCGAGATCCTGGCCCGGGCGCTGGAGATGGGTGGCACCGAGGAGCAGAAGCTGGAGTGGCTGCCCAAGCTGGCCACCGCCGAGGTCATGAACGCGGTGGCGGTGACCGAGCCCGACTACGGCTCGGACGTGGCCGGGGTGAAGGTGACCGCGACCAAGGTGGACGGTGGCTGGCTCATCAACGGCGTCAAGACCTGGTGCACCTTCGGGGCCCGGGCCGACGTGTTCATGCTGCTGGCCCGGACCGACCCGGACCGCAGCCAGGGCCACAAGGGTCTGTCCATGTTCATCGTGCCCAAGGAGCGGGGCGAGGGCCACGGGTTCGAGTTCACCCAGGACAACGACCACGGTGGCGGCAAGATGGAGGGGCGCCCCATCGACACCCTCGGCTACCGGGGCATGCACTCCTACGAGGTGGCCCTGGACAACTGGTTCGTGCCGGACGCCAACCTGATCGGCGGTGAGGGGGGCCTGGGCCGCGGCTTCTACTACCAGATGGCCGGCTTCGAGAACGGCCGCCTGCAGACCGCGGCGCGGGCCGTGGGGGTGATGCAGTCCGCCCTGGAGCTGGCCCGCCAGTACGCCGTGGACCGCTCCGTGTTCGGCCACCCGATCCACGACTACCAGCTGACCCAGGCGAAGCTGGCCCGCATGGCGGTGACCATCCAGGGTGCCCGCCAGTTCTCCTACGAGGTGGCCCGCATGATGGCCAAGGGCGAGGGCACGCTGGAGGCCTCCATGATCAAGGCCTACGTGTGCAAGGCCGCCGAGTGGGTCACCCGTGAGGCCATGCAGATCCACGGCGGCATGGGGTACGCCGAGGAGTACACGGTGAGCCGCCTGTTCGTGGACGCCCGGGTGCTGTCGATCTTCGAGGGTGCCGACGAGACGCTCTGCCTCAAGGTGATCGCCCGCCAGCTGGTGGCCCGGCACAAGGCTGCCTGACGCGACCGCCGCCTGACACGGCCACGGCCGCACGCGGCCTGAGCGGGCCCGGCTCGGGCCGGGCAGGCCGCCGACCTCAGCGGGCGACGTCGTCGACGAACCGCTCCAACTCGGCCTGGTTCAGCGTGGGTGAGACGTCATGGCCCTGGAACCGGGGCGGTCCGGTGTCCACGATGTCGATGCTGCAGTCCTGGCGGACCCGGGTGTAGAGGAGGCAGACGCTGATGCCCTGGGTGGACCGGGCCATGGCGTCCTGGGCGCCGTGCACCAGGTACAGGGGCGCCGCCGACGCCGTGACCCGCCCCGCCACCGAGGCCTGTCGGGCCCGGTCGCAACCGACACAGCCCACGTAGCCCCGCACGTAGGCCGCCCCGATCGGGTCCGACGCCGCGGTGTCGTTCAGGTCCAGGACCCCGTTGGCCGCCACGGCCCCCGCAACGCCGGAACCGAAGCGGGCCAGGTCACCGGACGGGGTGGGCTCCAGGCCGTCGACCCCGGCGGTGGTGGCCACGAGCGCCGCCAGGTTGCCGCCGGCGGAGTGACCGACCACCACGATGGCCGACGGGTCCCAGCCCCGTTCGGGCGCCTGGGCCTTGGCCCAGCGGACGGCGAGCTTCACGTCCAGGAGCGCGGCCGGGAAGGGGTGCGCCGGCGCCAGCCGGTAGTTGACGGCCAGGATGTCGTAGCCGCGGTCGAGCTGGCGCAGCACGTTGGCCGGGAGGGGCTCGGACTTGTCGCCCAGCGTCCAACCTCCGCCATGGACCCAGAGGATCAGCGGACGGTCGGAGGCGTCGCCGACCGGCGAGCGGTACAGGTCCAGGGTCTGGGACCCGTTGCACAACACGTCGCTGCGGATGATGCATCCCCCGGCCTCGCCGTAGGCGAGGTCCTCGATCACCACCACCCTGGACCCTGCGGCCCGGGTCCCGCCGACCAGGTCCGCAAGCGTGGGGTTCGGGATGATGCGACAGGACGTCGCCGCCACGGCGAGGGCGGCCACGACGAGGGCGACCACGGCCGGGGCGGCACGGAACGGGCGTCGGCGTGACAGGTGCACCCACGCTCATCGGCCGGCCGGCCGGGCGCCTTGAACCACCCGACCGAGCCGTGCTGAGCGTGGCGGGCGGTGCGGCCACGCCGGCCCGGAGCCCGGGAGTCAGCCCTGGGCGCCGGGGACCAGGCGGAGGTTGACCGGGAAGCGGTACCACTCGCCCCGGCTGGCCGCGATGGACGCCATGACCTCCAGGACCAGCGCGCCGATCAGGACCACGAAGATGAGCAGGAACCCGATCAGCACGAACATCAGGACGAAGCAGACGAAGGCGGCGATGGTCACGGTGATCTGGAAGTTCAGCGCCTCGGCCGCGTGGTGCTTGGCGAAGGGCTGGTCGTCCTTGGCCACCAGGTAGATGACCAGCGGGCCGAGGAACCCGGTGAAGATGGCCAGCACCTGGGCCAGCACCGCCAGGGTCTTCTCGTCCTGGAGCGCCGAGCCGGTCCCGGCCGCGGCCGTGCCGGGCACCACGGCCGGCACCGGGGCGGGGGCGGCCTGGCCCCACTGGACGCCGTCCCACCACCGGGTGGCCCCCTGGGGGTCCTGGTACCAACCCGGCGCGGGTCCGCTCGGTCCGCCCTGCGGGTCTGGGGGCATCGGCTGGTCGGTCATGGCTCCACGCTAACGGTCAGAGCTTCACCATCACGTGCTTGATCTCGGTGTAGTGCTCCAGGGCGTAGATCGACATGTCCTTGCCGTACCCGGACTGCTTGTAGCCGCCGTGCGGCATCTCCGACACGATCGGGATGTGGTCGTTCACCCACACGGTGCCGAACTGCAGCTTCTTGGCCATGCGCAGGGCCCGGCTCACGTCCTGGGTCCACACCGAGGAGGCCAGGCCGTAGTCCACACCGTTGGCCCAGGCCAGGGCCTGCGCCTCGTCGGCGAAGCGCTGGATCGTCACCACCGGCCCGAACACCTCCCGTTGGATGATCTCCGCGTCCTGGGCCGGGTTGACCAGCACCGACGGCTGGAAGAAGAACCCGTCCCGGTCCCCGACCGCGCCTCCGGCCACGACCTCCGCCCCCGCGGCGACGGCCCGGTCCACCATGCCGGCCACCTTGGCCTGCTGGTCGGCGGAGATCACCGGGCCGACCGCTGTGTCCGGGTCGGAGGGGTCGCCCCACCGGAGGCCGGACACCGAGTCCGCCATCCCGGCCACCACGGCGTCGAACACCTTGGGCCCGGCCACCACCCGGCACGGGGCGGTGCAGTCCTGACCGGAGTTGTAGTAGCTCATGTCGGTCAGGCAGGCGACCAGCGCGTCCACGTCGGCGTCGTCGAAGACGACCACCGGCGCCTTGCCCCCCAGCTCCAGGTGCACCCGCTTGAGGGTGTCCGCCGCGTTCTTGGCGATCAGCTTGCCGGTGGAGACGTCTCCGGTGACCGACACCATGGCCACGTCGGGGTGGGCCACCAGGGCGGCCCCCGCGGTCTCCCCCTGACCCAGGACCACGTTGAACACGCCGGGCGGGAAGATGTCGGCCGATAGCTCGGCCAGGCGGATGGCGGTGAGCGGGGTGAGCTCGGACGGCTTGAGCACCACGGTGTTGCCGGTGGCCAGCGCGGGGCCGATCTTCCAGGTGGCCATGTTGAGCGGGTAGTTCCACGGCGCGATGGACGCGATGACGCCGAGCGGGTCACGGCGCACGAACGACGTGTGGTCCTCCAGGTACTCCCCGGCGGCCCGGCCCTCCATGAACCGGGCCGCAGCGGCGAAGAACCGGAAGTTGTCCACCGTCAGGTCGAACTCGAAGTCGATGATGGACACCGGCTTGCCGACGTTGGTGGACTCGAGCTGCTTGAGGTTGTCCAGGTCGGCGTCGATGGCGTCGGCCAGCGCCGTGATCTGCTCGAAGCGCTCCCGGGGCGTCGTGTCGGACCACGTCTCGAACGCGGCCTTGGCCGCTGCCACTGCGGCGTCGACGTCCTGGGCATCCGAGGAGGTCACCGCCGTGATGACCTGGCCGGTGGCCGGGTTCAGGACCTCGTCGGTCCGGCCGGAGGTGGCGGGACGGAACTCGCCGTTGATGAAGTTCTCGGTCTGCATCCCGCCATCATGGCCGATGGCCCCACCGGCCGGTCGCGCGAGCTCAGGAGGACGGTGGGCCCTTCCGGCCCAGCGCCGCTGCCCCGGCCACCAGGGCCTCGATGACCATGTCGGCGTTCTGGTGCGGGACGTGGTCGTCGATGCCGAGCGCCTGCATCACCGCGGCCTTCCAGGGGTCGGTGACGTCGGCGCCCAGGCTGCGGGCCGCCCGGACGGGCCGGGGCCCGTACTTCCTGGAGGACCGCTGCGCCACGTCGAAGGCGAAAATGGCCAGGGCCACGGCCGCGAAGGCGCCAGCCCGGGCCAGGTCCACACGACGGGCCCGCCTGCGCTCGGCGCGCCCGACGACGTCGGCCACCTCGGGCTTCCCCGCCGGTTGGGTGCTGGACATGGGTTCGCTCCCGCCGGATCCGTCGTCCACACCGGTGTGCGGTCGCCTGACCGACGGTACCGACCGACCGACCCAGTGGACATCGCCCGTATCGGGTGAATCCCACCGCGGCCACCGACCCACCGCCCCCGGGGGTCGTGTCGGCGGGCGACCCCTGGCCGGCACGACACCGTCGGTTTGCCACGAGGGAGAGCTACTGGATGATGGGCTCCTGGAGGAACACCGTGGTGCTGGTGCCGTTCCGCGCCACGCCCGAACAGGTCGGGCCGGAGGCGACCGTGCAGAAGTCCCCGGTCCAGTTCGCCCCGCTGAAGTCGTACTGCTGGCCGTACACCGCCATGGAGACGGGCTGACCGACCGCCGTCGTGACCACGCAGTCGAACCCGTAGGTCCCCAGCCCCGTGGCCGAGAAGGGGTCGCAGGTCGCGCCGTCCACGATCAGGCCGGTCGCCCGGACCTGGAGGTCGGGGCACTTGGTGGCCGGTCGGCACAGCGGCGGGGTGATGACCCTCACCGGGAGGTAGGCCACCTCCGCGAAGGACATGGTGACCGACAGGTCCCCGTCCATCACGACCACGCAACTGGAACTCACCCCGGAGGAGGCACACGCACCGCCCCAGCCGGTGAACACCCGGTTGGAGGCCGGTCGGGCGATCAGGCTGACCTGCGTGCCGGAGGGGATGGTGCCGGCGTAGGGGAACCCCGTGGCGCCCCACACCGACACGTCGACGGTGCTGGTCCCGGCGTTGCCGGTCGCATCGGTCACGTCGAGCCGGTTGTAGGCGGTCGCGTTGCAGCGCAGGGTGATCTCACCCGAGGGCCCGATGTAGGTCCGCACCACCGACCTGCCGACGTCGTTGCAGGGCAACCCGTCCAGGTCCTGGAGCTTGGCCAGGCCCGTGCCGGCGGGACCGGCAGGACCGGCCGGACCGGCAGGACCATCGACACCGGCCGGGCCGGCGGGACCCGCGGCCCCGGCAGCGCCTGCGGGGCCCGCAGGACCGGCGGGGCCGGTGGCACCAGTGGGACCGGTGGGACCCGTCCTGTTGACCTCGATCGGGGCCTTGCCGTTGGCGCACTTCGTGGTCGTGGACGACACGATGAACGCCAGGCCCCCGTACCCGGTGCAGAACCTCACGGTGGGCGGCGGCGGGGGTGCAGGGGAACTGGCGGTGACCATGCCCGCGGAGCCGGCGATCAGGAAGAAGACCAGGAGGGCGGCACCCACCTTGCTGGACCGGAGCGTGGACATGGTTCCCCCTGGGTGCCGCACCCGGACGGGCGGGGCTCTCCCCGTCGACTCTAGTAGAGTGTCACTCTATTGACTAGAGCTTCACTCTCATCTTGAGGGAGGAGCGGGCCCGGCCACCGGTACGATCGGGGTCGTGCCACGACCATCCGACCGACCGAACCGGCGGGAAGCCGGCGCCCGCCTCACCCGTCTCGCCATCCTGGGCAGCGCCCGCGACCTGTTCGTCGGGACGGGATACGGCACGACCACGATCGCCGCCATCGCCGGGCGGGCCGGCGTGGCCGTGCCGACCGTCTACGCCGTGTTCTCCAACAAGCGGAACATCCTGGCGGAGGTGCTGGACCTGGCCATCGCCGGCGACGACGATCCTGTGACGGTCAACGACCGGGACTGGATGCGCGGCGTGTGGGAGGCGCCCACCGCACCCGAGCGCCTGGCCGCCTATGCGACGGCGGTCGCCGGGATCATGGCCGGGGCCGGCGACGTGTTCATGGTGGTGGCCAACGCGGCAACCACCGACCCCGACGTGGTGGACCTCGCCGCCACCGCGCGGGAGCGGCGCCGCACGGGCGCCACCACCGTGGTCGACTCGGTGCGCAAGGTGGGGCGGCTGCGCCCGGGACTGACCCGCGGCCAGGCCGTCGACGTCCTCTGGACGCTGAACAGCCCCGAGGTCTTCGACCTCCTGGTCCGGCGTGCCGGGTGGTCCCTCAAGCAGTACGAACGCTGGCTGGCGGAGGCGTTCGTCCGGGAGCTCCTGGCTCCCTGATCAGGCGCCCAGGGCCGAGATCGCCGCCGCGATGGACAGGGCCCGCCGGGCATTGTCGACGTGCAGGTTCTCGATCATCTTGCCGTCCACGGTGACCACGCCCTTGCCCTGGGCCAGGCCCTCCTCGAAGGCCTCGATCACACGACGGGAGTACGCGATCTCGTCCTCCGAGGGCGAGTAGGCCGCGTTGCACGGCTCCACCTGGCTGGGGTGGATGATCGTCTTGCCGTCGAAGCCCATGTCCGCCCCCTGGACGCACTCGGCCAGGAAGCCCTCCGGATCCTTCACGTCGTTGTACACACCGTCCAGGATGACCTTGTCGGCCACCCGGGCCGCGTTCACGCATCGGGCCAGGCCCCACTGCAGGGGCTGGCGGCCGGGAACCAGCGCGGCGCGCAGCTCCTTGGCCAGGTCGTTGGTGCCCATGATGAGCACGGCCAGGCGCTCGGACGACGTGGCGATCTCGACGGCGTTCTCGATGGCGGTCGGCGTCTCCAACATGGCCCAGATCGTGGTGTGGTCGGGCACGCCGGCGGCTTCGATGATGCCCTCCACCGTGGCCACGTCGGCGGCCGAGTCGACCTTGGGCACCACGATGCCTGCGGGGCCCGCCTGGGCCGCGGAGCGGAGGTCGTCGACGGCCCACTCGGTGTCGAGCGCGTTGACCCGGATGGTCAGCTCGCGGTGGCCGTACTCCCCCGAGCCCACCGCGGCGGCCACCTTCTCACGGGCCGCGGCCTTCATGTCGGGTGCGACGGAGTCCTCGGTGTCGAAGATGATGGCGTCGGTCGGGAGGCCCTTGGCCTTCTCCAGGGCCTTGTCGTTGGCGCCCGGCATGTAGAGCGCGGTGCGGCGGGGCCTGATCTCGTCGGTCACGATGTGCTCCTCAGAATCCGTAGCGGGCGGCGAGCTCGGGATCGCGCTCGGACAGCTGGCGGGCCAGTTCGACCACCACCTTGCACTGCTTCACCGAGGCGTCGTCCTCCATCTTCCCGTTCAGCATGACGGCGCCCGTCCCGTCGCCCATGGCCTCGATGACCTCCTGGGCGTGGGCAACGTCGGCCGGGTCGGGCGAGAAGACCTTCTTGGCCACGGCGATCTGCACCGGGTGCAGCGACCAGGCCCCCACGCACCCCAGCAGGTAGGCGTTGCGGAACTGGTCCTCGCAAGCGACCGTGTCCTTGATGTCGCCGAACGGGCCGTAGAAGGGCAGGATCCCGGCCATGGCGCAGGCGTCCACCATGCGGGCGATGGTGTAGTGCCACAGGTCCTGCTGGTACGTGGTGCGCTCGGCGTCGTACGCCGGACCGTCGTCACCGGCCGGCGGGTCCTGGCGGACCAGGTAGCCGGGGTGGCCGCCGCCCACACGGGTGGTCTTCATGCGGCGGTTGGCGGCCAGGTCGGCCGGGCCGAGCGACAGGCCCTGCATGCGGGGCGAGGCCAGGCAGATCTCCTCCACGTTGGCCACGCCGCGCGCCGTCTCCAGGATGGCGTGGACCATGAGCGGCTCCGTGAGGCCGGCCTTCGCCTCCAGCTGCGCCAGCAGGCGATCCACGTAGTGGATGTCCTCGGGGCCCTCCACCTTGGGGACCATGATCACGTCGAGGCGGTCGCCGACCTCGGTGACCAGGGTGGTCAGGTCGTCCAGCGCCCACGGAGAGTCCAGGCTGTTGACGCGGGTCCACAGCTGCGTGTCCCCCAGGTCCACCTCCCTGGCCACCTTCACCAGCCCGGCCCGGGCCGCCTCCTTGGCGTCCATGGGGATGGCGTCCTCCAGGTTGCCCAGGAGGATGTCCACGGTGGGGGCGATCTCACCCAGCTTGGCCGTCACCTTCTCCAGGTGGGGCGGGAAGAAGTGGATCATCCGCGACGGCTTGAACGGGATCTCCCGCAACGGTTCGGGGGCACCGACGGCCAGGGGCTTGAAGAAATCCTTGGGGCTCCGCATGGCCCGAGACGCTACGGAACCGGCCCGGGGGCTGTCGAAACCCGGCTCAGGAGTCGAAGCCCAGGCCGAGCGAGTCCAGGAGGCGCAGCCACGGTCCACGACGGCCCTGGTTGGCATCGGCACGGGCGATGGCCCGGCGGGTCACCTGGATGCCGATGGAGCGCACCGGCTCCGGGGGGAAGGGCAGCAGCCGCTTGCGAACCGGCGACAACGACAGGAGATCCGAGTCGGGCCGGTACAGCAGGTCCAGGCACACCCGGGCCCCGAACCGCGTCGCACCCACGCCCAGCCCGGTGTAGCCGACCGCGTACGCGACCCGTCCGTCGAAGGCGGTGCCGAACCCGACCGAGAACCGGGTGGAGGTGTCGATGACGCCGCCCCAGCGGTGGGTGAACCGCAGGCCGTCCAGCTGGGGGAACGTCTCGAAGAAGTGCTGGGCCAGCAGCCGGTGGGTGCGGGCCCGCTGGTCCAGCGACGGGTGGATCCGCCCGCCGGTGTAGAACACCGCGTCGTAGCCACCCCACACGATCCGGTCATCCGCGGTGATCCGGTAGTAGTGGAACTGGTTGGTCCGGTCCGACACCCCTTGGCGGTTCCGCCACCCGATGGCGGCCAACTGCGTCGCGTCGAGCGGTTCGGTGGCCAGGACGTAGTCGTACACCGGCACCACCCGGCGGTTGATGGCCCGGACCGGCGAGCGGAAGGCGTTGGTGCCCAGCAGGACCGCTCCGCACCGGACGGTCCCCGCATCGGTGCGGACCAGCATCCCCGCCCCGTGGCGGTCCAGGCCGGTGAGCGTGGTCCCCTCCGCGATCCGGACCCCGAGTGAGCGGCACGCGTCGGCCAACCCCCACGCCAGCCGGGCCGGGTCGACCAGCGCCTCCCCGCTGCGGTGCCACGTGCCCGCCAGGTACGTGGGTGAGTCCAGCTCTGCACGCAGCGCGGGCCCGTCCAGCAGGTCGGCCTGCTCGCCGTGGCTCCGGAGGAGGTCGACCTCCTCGGCCAGGTCGGGCACCATCCAGGCCTCGGTCGCCACCGAGAGGCTGCCGGTCTCCTCCAGGTGGGCGTCGATCCCGTGGCGGGCGACCGCGGCCAGGATGCCGTCGAAGTTCGTGCGGGCCGCCGCACCGACGCGGTCGATGTCGTCCCCGAAGCGCTCCAGGCCGTTGGCCAGGCCGTGGGTGAGCGAGGAGGACAGGAACCCACCGTTGCGGCCGGAGGCCTGGCCGGCCACCGCGCCGGAGTCGATGATCAGCACGTCCAGGGAGGGATCGTCCTCGACCGCCTGCAACGCGGCCCAGAGGCCGGTGAAGCCGGCGCCGACGACGACCAGGTCGGCAGTGGTGTCCCCCCTCAACGGATCGCCGCGCCCGGGGCGATCGGGGGTGTCCAACCAGAGGACCTCCGGACGAGCCTCGGACAAGGCTGCCGTCGGATCCATGACTTCTCACGTCCAATCCGTGCTCGGTCTCGCACCGGTCCCCTGCCGGGGTCCCCAGTGGTCGTCGACGATGGTACCCCCCGGCCCCGCACCGGCCCACCCGCGACGACCCGCTCGCCGGGGGTCGCGGTGTACGGTCCCCCGCCATGCGAGCCGTGGTGTGCACTTCGTTCGGGGAGCCGGAGGACCTGGTGGTCGAGGACCGGGACACCGTGCCGTGCGGACCGGGGAGGGTACGGGTCCGGGTGTGGGCCGCCGGACTGAACTTCGTGGACGCCCTCTTCGTGCAGGGCCGGTACCAGATCCGACCCGAGGTCCCCTTCATCCCCGGCTCCGAACTGGCCGGCGAGGTGACCGAACTGGGCGACGGCGTGGAGGGCTGGTCGATCGGCGACCGGGTCATGGCCTCGGTGGGGCTCGGCGCCTTCGTGGACGAGGCCGTGCTGCGCCCGGACCAGCTGACACGGATCCCGGACACGCTCAGCTTCGGCCAGGCCGCCACCATGGCCCAGTCCTACGCCACGGCCTGGTTCACGCTGACCCGGCGCACCTCGCTGGCCGAAGGTGAGTGGCTGGTGATCCTGGGCGGCGCCGGCGGCGTGGGCCTGGCCACGCTGGACGTGGCCCGGGCGCTCGGGGCGTCCACCGTCTCGGTGGCCTCCACCGCGGAGAAGCTCCAGCTCTGCATCGGCCGGGGCGCCCACGCCGTCATCGACTCCTCCACCGAGGACGTCAAGGCCCGCGTCCGCGAGCTGACCGGCGGCGGGGCCGACGTGGTGGTGGACCCGGTCGGCGGGACGCTGTCACAGGCCGCGCTCCGCTCCCTCGGTGACGACGGCCGCTTCATGGTGGTGGGCTTCGCCTCGGGCTCCATCCCCGACCTCCCCGCCAACCAGATCCTGCTGCGCAACCGCAGGGTGATCGGGGTGGACTGGGGGGCATGGGCCATGACCCACCCCGAGGAGAACGCGGAACTGCTGAACGAGGTGATGGCCCGGGTCCAGGACGGTGTCCTGTCCCCCATCGAGCCGACCGTCTACGCCATGGGCGACGTGGGCGACGCGCTGCGGGACCTGCTGGAGCGTCGGGTCATCGGCAAGGCCTGCATCGAACCCCGCTGAGGGCCCGGTCGGCCCCTTCGGCGCCCGATCAGTTGGCGGCGGCGGTGGTGGACGGCGCAGCGCCACCGGCGACCAGCGCCTGGACCGCGGCGTCGAAGTCCTCGATGGCGACCTCGCCGGAGCCCCGCTGCACGACCTTGCCCTCACCGTCGGCCATCACGAAGTACGGGAAGCCCGGCAGGGCGTAGGCCTGGGCCGCGGTGCCGCCGTCGTCGTCCAGCAGGACCGTGGGGGCCCAGTTCTCGCCGGCCAGCCACTTGGACGGGGGGTAGTTGGGCTTCTGGTCGCTGACGCCGGTGGAGACCGTGTAGACCTCCACGCCCTCGGGCAGCTTGCCCTGGTCGATCCACTCCTGGATCCGGGGCACCTCGGCCTGGCAGTGGGGGCACCAATGGGCGACGAAGAGGATGACCTTGGGGGTGCCGTCGTCGGGGTCGATCGTGACGGTGGACCCGTCGAAGCTCTGGCCGACCAGCTTGGGGATGGTCTGGCCCACCGCCGGGTCCGACGCCGGATCCGTGAGCATGGCCGTCGGGCTGTCCGGATAGGCGGAGAGGTCCTCGCCCGACACCGTGACCGTGGCGGTCTCCTGGCTGGCGTTGGACGCCGCCGCGGCCCCGGTGTCGGCCGTGGCCGGCTCGTCGTCGCCACCCCGGGTGGCCAGGACGACGACCAGGCCGATGATGAGCACCACCGCGATGGTGGCGCCGATGATGATCGGGCCCATGTTCCGGCGGTTCGCGTTCTGCTGGGACAGCTTGGAGTACGGGTCGGAGGCGCTGGTCTTGGTCATGCCGGGATCTCCTCGGAGGAACTGTCGGACAGGGTAGGGGTGTCACCGCCGCCACGGACCGCGGGCCGGGCCAGCAGCACCAGGGTGGCGATGAGCAGGAAGCCGACCCAGGCCATGCCGGGGATGGACAGGAAGTGGAACTTCCAGATCCAGACCGTGGAGCAGGGCACATCGGCGTTGCAGGAGAACGACACGGACTCGGGGAACCGCTCGATCAGGTAGTGGTAGGTGCTGATCCCCGCACCGATCAGCACCAGGGGCAGGACGTAGAACTTCACCTTGGCGTCACGGCGGATGGTGGCGACCAGCAGCAGCACCACGTTGGGGTACATGCAGATCCGCTGGTACCAGCACAGGATGCAGGGCGGGAACTTGGCCACCTCGCTCATGTACAGGCTGCCCAGGGTGGTGGTGAGGGCCACGGCGAAGGCCAGCGGCAGCGCCACGTCGCCGATGCCCTCGCGCAGGGGCACCGCCCACTGCCGGCAGCCCACCGCGCACCTTGGCCACCACCGCCAGCACGGCGACGACGGCGATGAACACCAGCCCCAGCACGGCCAGGAGGGCGAGGAACGTGGAGACGGCATCGACGTCCATGACCGCCGCAGCGTACAAGCGGGCAGGGGCCGAGCCACACCACCGGCGCCCCCGGACCTGAGAGCGCCCTGACCGCCGTGTCGGCACCCGCCACTTGTAGATTCCACCCATGTCCCTCTACGACGCCGAACTGTCCGCCCTCGACGGCACCCCCGGGGTGCTCAACGCCCAGAAGGACCGGGTGACGCTCCTGGTCAACGTTGCGTCCAAGTGCGGCCTCACCCCCCAGTACGAGCAGCTGGAGCAGCTCCAGGAGCAGTACGCCGACCGCGGGTTCTCCGTGGTCGGCGTCCCGTGCAACCAGTTCCTGGAACAGGAGCCCGGCTCGCCGGAGGAGATCGCCACGTTCTGCTCCACCACCTACGGGGTGACCTTCCCCCTGAGCGAGAAGATCGAGGTGAACGGCGACGGCCGCCACCCGCTGTACCAGGAGCTCACCGCGACGGCGGACGTGGCCGACGGGCACACCGGGGACATCCGCTGGAACTTCGAGAAGTTCCTGGTCGGGCGCGACGGAGCGGTCATCGCCCGCTTCAGCCCCACCGTGGTGCCCGACGACCCGGCCGTCGTCGGCGCCATCGAGGCCGCGCTCTAGGACCGCCCCACCGCCGCCCGCACCCACACCGCCTTCTGTGCTGCGACCCGCGACCCAGAGGTCGCGGCTCGCAGCACAGAGCGCCGGGGCTGTGGGCTCAGGCGTCGCCGATCATCAGGACCGTGCGCAGGCCGCGCCCTGCGTCCAGGTCCGCCAACGCCTCGTTGACCTCCTCCAGGGGACGGCGCGTGGTCACCATGGCATCCAGGTCCAGGCGCCCCGCCCGCCACAGGTCCACCAGCCGCGGGATGTCACGGGGTCCCCAGCAGGATCCCAGCAAGGAGCCGACCACCCGCTTCTCGGTGAACATGGCCAGCGCCACGTTGATCCGGGCCTCCTGGTCGGGCGGCGGCGCCCCCACCATCACCACCGTGCCGCCGCTGCGGACGGCCTCCACCCCGGTCTCCACCAGCGCGGCCGATCCCACCGCGTCGAAGGCGACGTCGGCGCCGATGCCGGTGAGCTCCATGGTCCGGGCCACCACGTCCGCCGTGCCGGGGTCGATCACGTCGGTGGCACCGAACCGCATCGCCTGCTCCCGCCGGGACTCCGACGGGTCGGACACCACGATCCGCGACGCACCGGCCACGGCCGCGCCCTGGACGACGGAGATGCCGACGCCGCCCGCCCCCATGACCAGGACCTGGTCGCCGGGCTCCACCCGGGCCGTGTTGATGGCGGCCCCCACCCCGGTCTGCACCGCGCAGCCGATCACGCAGGCCACGTCCAGCGGCACGTCGGGGTCGATCCGGATCGCGCCGGCCTCCGGGACCACCACCTGGTCGGCCCACGCCGCCAGGCCCAGTCCCCGGAACACCAGGTCACCGTGGCGGGACAGGCGCGTCGTGCCGTCCGGGAACATCGACGTGGCGATCGACATGGAGTTGGTGCAGATGGCATGACGGCCCCGGGTGCAGTACTCGCAGTGACCGCAGGCCGGGTTGGGGCTGAGCACCACGTGGTCCCCGACGGCCAGTCCCGTGACCCCCGCTCCCACCTGCTCCACCACCCCGGCCGCCTCGTGACCGGCCACCGTGGGACCCATCAGCGGGAAGTTGCCCTGCACCAGGGACAGGTCGGAGTGGCACACCCCGCACGCCACCACCCGGACCCGGACCTCTCCGGACCGCGGCGCCTCCAGGTCGATGTCGTCGACGACCTCGAGCGGTTCACCAGCCCGGACCAACAGCGCTGCACGCATCCACCACTCCCCCGTCAGGGGCCGCTCACCGGCCCCGATCCGAGCCGCAGGGTAACCGGCCCGCTCAGGCCGCGGGCACAGGTGCCGGATCGCGACGTGCCCGCAGTCGGACGACCGCGGACCGGAGCTCGCTGATGACGAGCAGCGGCAGGCACAGGACGAGGCACCAGCCCCACTCGACCAGGCTGAGCGACGTCGTCCCGAACACGCCCTGGAGGAACGGCACCTGGACCACCAGCACCTGGGTCAGCACGACCGCTCCGATGGCCAGCCACAGCGTCCGGTTGGTCAGGCTGAACCGGTTGAACACCGACAGGTCACCGGAGCGGACCAGCAGGGCGTTCACCATCTGGAGGAACACGAACAGCGTGAAGGCCATGGTGAAGGCCGGGTCGTCGGCCGGGGCGGTGTTGGGCGACCCGTCGTTGAACGCCACCAGCACGGCCATGACGGAGGCCATCATGATCACCGCCGAGCCGCAGATGCGGACCAGTCGCCGGCCGGTCAGGATCTTCTCGGCCCGGTCGCGCGGCCGTCGGTCCATCACCCCCGGCTTGGGCGGGTCCATGCCCAGGCTCATGGCCGGCGGTCCGTCGGCCAGGATGTTCACGAACAGCACCTGGATGGGGTTGAAGGGGGCGGGGAACCCGGACAGACGGGCCACCAGGATGGTCAGGATCGCCGCCACGTTGGTGGTGAGCTGGAACCGGACGAAGGTGACGATGTTGTCGTAGATGGCACGGCCCCGCTCCACCGCCTTGACGATGGTGGCGAAGTTGTCGTCGGTGAGGATCATGTCACCGGCTTCCTTGGTGACCTCGGTGCCCGTGATGCCCATGGCGACGCCGATCTCGGCCTGCTTCAGGGAGGGGGCGTCGTTCACGCCGTCGCCGGTCATGGCCACCACGTGGCCCCGGGACTGCAGCGCCTTGACCACCCGCACCTTGTGCTCGGGCGACACCCGGGCGCACACGCCGATGTCGTCGATGACGGCGGCGAGGTCCTCGTCGGAGGTGCGCTCCAGCTCGGCGCCGGTGACCACCCGGCCGGTGATGCCCAGTTCGGCGGCGATCGCACCGGCGGTGGAGGCGTGGTCGCCGGTGATCATCTTCACGCCGATGCCGGCGTCCCGGCACTCGGCAACGGCGGCGATCGCCTCCGGGCGGGCCGGGTCCAGGATGCCGACCAGGGCCTCCAGGGTGAGTCCCTCCACCTCCTCCGACAGGTCCCCGTCACCCACCGTGCCGGCGGGGTGGGCCCCCAGCTCCCGGCTGGCGATGGCCAGTACCCGCAACCCCTGGGAGCCCAACTCGTCGTTGGCGGCCTGCAGGCGCCCGCGGGTGGCGGCGTCCACCGGTTCGACCCCGTCAGCGCCGCGGACCTCCGCGCACCGGCCCAGCACCACGTCCGGTGCGCCCTTGACCACCAGCAGGGTGCCGTCGTCGCGCGGGTGCAGGGTGGCCATGAACTTCACCGCGGAGTCGAACGGGACCTCACCCAGGCGCGGTTCCGCCTCCCGGAGGGCCACGGGGTCCAGGCCGGCCTTGCGGGCCGCCACCACCAGCGCACCCTCGGTCGGGTCGCCCACCAGCTGGGGGCGGCCGTCCTCGTCGGCGCGGATGTGGGCGTCGTTGCACAACACGGCAGCGGTGAGGGCCCAGCGCAGGTCGTCGGTGCCGGTGCCGTCCGGGTCGTCGTCGGCGACGATCCCGCCGTCGTCGCCGTAGCCCAGGCCCTCCAGGCGGTAGGTGCGGCCGGCGGCGACGATCCGGGTGGCGGTCATCTGGTTGAGCGTGAGCGTGCCGGTCTTGTCCGAGCAGATCACGGTGGTGGAACCGAGGGTCTCCACCGAGGCGAGGCGCTTGACGATGGCCCGCTCCCGGGCCATGCGGGACACCCCGATGGCCAGCGTCACCGTGACCACGGCGGGGAGGCCCTCCGGGATGGCGGCCACGGCCAGCGCGACGGCGCCCAGCACCGCCTCGCTCAGCTCGTCGCCCTGGATCATGCCCACCGCGAACACGGCCAGCACGGCCACACCGGCGATGGCGGCCAGGCGCTTGCCCAGCTTGTCCAGCTGGTGCTGCAGGGGCGTCTCCTGGGTCTCGGCGCCGCCGAGGAGGCCGGCGAGGTGGCCCACCTCGGTGTCCATGCCGGTGGACGTCACCACCAGCTCGGCGCTGTCCACGCACCAGCGTGGTGTTCATGTACCCGCAGTTGGAGCGCTCGGCCAGGGGCACGTCGGTGTCGCCGTCGGCGGGATGCACGGGCTCCGAGGTCTTGTCCGCCGGGACCGACTCGCCGGTGAAGGTGGACTCGTCGACCGCGACGGACGTGGCCATCAGGAAGCGGCCGTCGGCCGGCACCCGGTCGCCGGCCTCCAGCAGCACCACGTCGCCGGGGACCAGCTCCTTGGCGGTGACCTCCAGGACCTCGCCGCCCCGACGGACCCGGACGATCACCTCGAGCATGCCCTTGAGCGCGGCCAGGGCGTCATCGGCCTTGTTCTCCTGGACGAAGCCCAGGACGGCGTTGATGAGCAGGACGATGCCGATGACGATCGGGTCCTTCAGGTCCCCCACCGCGGCCGACACCGCGGCCGCACCGATCAGGATGAAGACCAGCACGTTGTTGAACTGGTCCAGGAACCGGAGCCAGGCGGGGCGGCGGGGGACGCCGGCCAGCTCGTTGGGGCCGTGGAGCTGCTGGCGGACCGCCACCTCGGCGGCGTCCAGGCCGACCGCCGGGTCCACGCCCATGGCACCGGCCACCTCCGCGGCCGGCACCCGGAACCACTCGTGGTCCTCGGGCGCCGGTGTGGCGGGCTCGTCTCGGGTGGGCACGGAGGTCATGGTTCTCGCTGTTCGGGAGGGTGGCACCCATGATGGGCGCTGGGATCACGGTACGGGGATCGCCCGCCGGCTGGTGTCAGGTCGCCGACACCCTAATACCGGACGCTCGATTCCTGTGTTCACACGTTTCTGTAGAAGCCGAAGTCCTGTGATGGTTGTCATGACCTGCCGACCGGAGGCGGGTACGATCTCCGTCGTGGCCGAGACCTGGACCTTCCTGACCAACCATGCCCACGTCCTGGTGCTGTTGAACAGGAACCCGGAACTGCGGCTGCGGGACCTGGCGCAGTCGGTCGGCATCACGGAGCGGGCCACGCAGCGGATCGTGGGCGAACTGGTGGACAGCGGCTACCTGACCCGGCACCGCACCGGCCGCCGGAACTCCTACACGGTGCACCCCGACGTCCCCCTCCGCCATCCACTGGAGTCGGACCACACCGTCGGCGACCTGCTCGGCTCCGTGGGCGTGCCGATGGACGCCGCGACGGGTTCCTGAGCCCGTCGGACCCGTCGGGTCCGGGTCAGCCGAAGAAGCGGTCCCGCAGGGCGGCCGCCGTGCCGTCCTCGCGCAGGACCAGGAACTCCTGGTCGACCTCCTCCACCAGCGCGCTGCCCTGCTGGAACGCCATGCCGTACCCCTGGGGCTGGTAGAGCGGGCCCACCACCTGCGTCCGGTCCTTGCCACCGGTGAGGGCGAAGTACTTGAGCACGGGCGAGTCGTAGACGACGGCCTCCACCGTCCCGTCCAACAGCGCGTCGGTGGCCTCGTCGATGTCGGCGTAGCCCGTGGCCTGCAGGTCGATGTCCTGCAGGTACCGGGCGGCCGAGGTCGCCGCCACGGTCCCCACCTCGCGTCCGTAGAGGTCGCCGATGGCCGACACGTCGCTCTGGATCCGGTCCACGGTCAGGGTGGCGGTGACCAGCGCCGTGAACTGCGCCACCAGGACCAGGCCGGCCAGCATCCACAGCATGGAGACCACCCGACCGGCCCTGGTCCGGGCCACGCGGTCGCCGTACCCGACCGTGGCCATGGTGACCATGGCCCACCAGATGCCCTCCCACACCCCGGCGAAGTACCCCCGCGGGAAGTGGTCGTCGTTCCGGCGGCGTTCGACCAACCAGATGATGTGGCCGACGATGACCAACAGGATGCCCAGGCCGACCAGCAGGAAGAGGAAGGTCCTGGAGAACAGGCCGGCCAGGACCCCGAACAGGCCGCCGTCGTCGTCCCCGGAGCGCACCAGGATCTGCAACCCCGAGTCGTACATGGGCTGGGTGAAGTCGACGACCTCGGACCGCTCGGCCGTGATCGAGATCGCTCCCAGGGCGGCCTGGGTCCTCCCGCTGGCGACCGAGTCGATCTGGTCCGCCACGGTCGGGACCTCGACGTAGGTGTAGTCCACCTCCAGCTCCGCGGCGGCGTCCTCCCACATCTCGATGCTGTAGCCCTTCCACCCCTTGTCGGTGGGGTACGCGAAGGGCCGGATGTCACGGACGGCGATGACCAGCGGCGCCTCCGCCGGGGGCACGGGCGGTGCCGGCTCCTGGGCCGACGCCGGGCCGGCCAGTGCCGCCGGCGCGACGGCCAGGACCAGGAGGGCGAGGAGGGACCGGCGGCGCATGATCGCCCGACACGGTAGGTGACGGCGTCCCCGCCCGGCACGACCACCCCGGCCGGTCCACCGCCGCACTCACGTCAGGGTGACCGAACACCTGTTCGCTATGCTGCGGCCGTGGCACTCCAGTTGAGCCTCCTGGCCGACGGCCCGGTCCGGGTCGGTGCGGCCCGCCCCGTCCGGTGCCCACTCGACGGCCGCAGCTGGGTGGACGTGGCACCGGGTTGGCTCCTGGGGGCGGACGACCTCTACCACCGCTTCTGCACCGCGCTGCGCTGGGAGCAGCGCAGTCGGATGATGTTCGGCGCGTTGGTGGCCGAGCCCCGCCTGACCGCTGCGCTGCGGGTGGGGACACCGGGCGCTCCGGAGCCGCTGGGGGCGATCGTGGACGCGCTCCGGTCGGAGTACGGCGAGGCGCTCCCCCACCTGTGGGCCAACTGGTACCGCTCCGGACAGGACGCCGTCGCGTGGCATGCGGACCGCGTGGGTCGGTCCCGCCGCCACCCGTTGGTGGCCATCGTGACCCTGGGTGGACCCCGCACCTTCGCCGTGCGTCGCCGGGGTGGCGGCCCCGCCCGGCGGTGGCGGCTGTGCTCGGGCGACCTGCTGGTCATGGGCGGGGCCTGCCAGCACGAGTGGGAGCACACCGTGCCCCGCGAGCAGGGCGGCGCGCCGCGGATCAGCCTGACCTTCCGGTCGCGGATCGACTGAGGTCAGTCCCGGGGGTAGCGGCCGGCCAGGTCCGCCAGCGTGGCCAGGCAGTCCGCGGCCGTCTCGGCGATGATGTCGGCGACGGGCCGGACGGCGTCGATGCGTCCCGCCACCTGGCCCGACAGGGCCACGCCCTTGTCCAACTCCCCGCCGAAGTACACCGACGCCACGTCCCCGAACCGGCCGAACACGTTGTCGGGGTCCTGGTCGAGGTCCTCGGTGTACGGGGTCCGGAGGGCACGGAGCGCCGGGGAGTGGCGGCGGTTCAGGAACACCGTGTCGGTGTCCGCCGCGTCCACGATGGCCTGCTTCCAGTTCTGGTGCACGGGCGACTCCGCGGCCGACACCATGCGCGTCCCCATCTGCACCCCCTCCGCACCGAGCGCGAGCGCAGCTGCCATCGACGGCCCGTCGCAGATCCCACCGGCCGCGATGATCGGCACGTCGACCCGGGACCGGACCAGCGGCAGGAGCACCATGGTGGACACGGGGCGGGGGCTCTTGAACCCTCCCCCTTCGCCGCCCTCCACGACCAGGCCGTCCACCCCGGCATCCACCGCCTTGAGGGCGGCGTGCAGCGTCGGCACCACGTGGAACACGGTGAGCCCCGCCGCCTTGAGCTGGGCGGTGTAGCGGGTGGGGCTGCCGGCGGAGGTGGTGACGAACCGGATGCCCTGGCCGGCGACGAACTCCACGATGTCGGGGTCCCGGACGAAGGCCTGGGCGATGTTGACGCCGAACGGCCTGTCGGTCAGGTCCCGCATGGCCCGGATCTCGTCACGGACCGCGTCCAGCTCTCCGGACGAGGTCTCGATGATGCCCATGGCCCCGGCGTTGGAGACCGCGGAGGCCAGCGGGGATCGGGCGATCCATCCCATGGGCGCCTGCACGATGGGCAGATCGACGCCGAGGAGCTCGGTGACACGGTTGGAGAAGGGCACGGCCGGACCGTACCGGGTGATGTCCGGACACGCAGATGCCCGACTACTGTTTCCTGAGTTGCAGATGGTACGATCGGATCGCGGGGACCCGGCGCGGGGAGGGACGATGACAGGCAGGCCGACGTGCTGGCGCTGACGGGATGGGCCACCGACGCGATCGCCACGGGCGGACCGCTCGTCCTGGTGCTGGTGATGTTCCTGGAGAACGTCTTCCCGCCCATCCCGTCGGAGGTCGTCCTGCCCCTGGCCGGCTACATGGTGGAGCAGGGCGAGCTCAACCCCGTCGTGACGGTGCTGGCGGCCACGCTCGGATCGGTCCTGGGCGCCGTGGTGCTCTACGAGGCCGGACGGCACGGCGGCCGGCCCCTCCTCCTGCGCCACGGCCGGGTCCTGCGCCTGGACGAGGACCGCATGGACCGCGCCGACGGCTGGATGGACCGCCATGGCTCCAAGGTCGTGTTCGCGGCCCGGATGGTGCCGCTGGCCCGCTCCGTGGTGTCCGTCCCGGCCGGCACGACGCGCATGGGACGCGGCCACTTCCTGCTCTACACCGCGACCGGCTCGTTCATCTGGAACACCGCGCTCATCGCGGCCGGGTGGGCCCTGGGGGCCACCTGGGAGCAGGCCGCGGACTGGGTGGGAACCCTCAGCACGGTGGCAGCGGCCGCCGCGGTGCTGGGCGGCCTGGTCCTGTGGTGGCGGACCCAGCGGGTGCGCCGGCGGACCGACGGCGGTCCCGGGTCGACCGCGGCACCGGGCGCCGACGCCTCAGCCGCTGATGGTCCGGCGGAGCTCCCCCAGCTGTTCGTCGGTGCCGATGGCGATGAGGATGCGCCCGGGATCGAGTGAGGTGTCCGACGAGGGGTTGGTGGTGAAGCTGCCGTCCGGGTTGCGGATGGCCAGGACCAGCGCCCCGGTCCGTGCCCGCAGGTGGGCCGCGCCGAGGGTGGATCCGACCAGGGCGGAGCGGGACGGCAACGGGACCTCGGCCAGCTGGAACTCCAGCTCGCCCTCGTGCATGACGACGTCGACGAACTCGGCGACGTGGGGCTGGGACACGAGCGCCGCCATCCGGGCCCCGCCCAACTCGTGCGGGTTCACGATGCGGTCGGCACCGGCCCGGCGGAGCTTCTCCGCGCTCGACTCGGCCCGGGCCCGGGCCACCACGAACAACTCCGCCGACAGCGCCCGCGCCGACACCACCACGAACAGGTTGTCGGCGTCGGTGGCCAACGCAGCGATGAGCGTGGCGGCACGATCCAGCCCGGCCGCCAGGAGCACCTCGTCGTCGGTGGCGTCGCCCGCCACCGACGGATGGGGACACCCCTCCAGGGCGTCCGCGTCGGAGTCGATGACCACCACCGGGGTCCCGTGGGCCAGGTGCTCCACGAAGGAGCGACCCACCCGCCCCCAGCCGCACAGGACCACGTGCCCGGACATCTGGCCGATCTGACGGTCCATCCGACGCCTCCCAACCTCTCGCTGCAGGTGACCCTCCACCACGAACTCCACCACCTGGCCGATCGCGAACACGAGCGAACCGAAGCCCAGGAACACGATCACCATCGTGAACGCCCGCTCCGCGGTGCCGAACGGAACGACCTCCTTGAACCCGACCGTGGAGATGGTGGTCACGGTCTGGTACAGCGCGTCGAACGCGCCCAGGCCCAGGACCATGTAGCCCACCGTCCCGACCAGGACCACGGACAGGACCAGTCCCACCGCCAGCGCCAGCCGGCGGATCGGGGCCATGGATGAACGGGCCGTCATGGCCGGGCGGGACCGGCGGCCCCGGCCCGCGGGGTCATCACCCCATGCGGCTGCGGACAACGGCCACGGCCGCGCCCACGTCCCGGACCACGGCGCCGTTGTCCACGGTCATGTCCTCGCCCACGTAGTCCTCGAGCGACAGCAGGAGGGACACCGTGGAGGTGGCCTGGCCACTCCACTCGTCGGAGACGACGACCACTTCTCCGTGCTCCCCGGTGCCCGCGTCCAGTTCGCCCCCGTAGGTGGCGGACTGGAACCGCACCGTCAGCGGCACGTGACCGGAGCGGACCGCGGACAGGTCGTCACCGGTGATGCGCCCCAGAGCGATGCTGAGCGACTCGCCCGGCCCCCCGTCGAAGCGCAGGTCGTGCTTGGCGTCGCCCGCGGTGCGGTCCGCCTCGGCGAAGCCCTGGGACTCAGCTCCCGCCACCACCGCGTCCGCCAGCGCGGCATCCACGGCCCGGACCTGGTCACCGGCCGCGGCGCGGATGCGGGAACGTCCGACCAGCGATGCGAACGCTGCCTGCTGCTCCACGCCGGCGAGGCCCTCCGGCTCCGCGTCCTGGACCTGGTCCGGGGACATGACCTCGGGAGCCTCGTCCACCACGATGGCCTCGCCCGCCACGTTCGGCTCCGCGACCGACCATCCGGTGGCGGCGGGGGCGGCGTAGACGTCGGCGGACTCGCCGCCGGTGACCTCGGCGGGCACGTACTCGCCCGCGAGCTCCGTCTCCCCCACGGCCTCCGCGGGCGCGGACTCGCCCGCCTGGACGGGCTCCGGCACGGCGCTGACCGGGGCGAAGGGCTCCTGGGCCGGAGTGGGGTCCACCGCCGGGTTGGCCGCCACCTGCTGGCCCGCGTACATGTCCGCGGAGTAGTCCTGGCCGGACACGGGCTGGGTGGGCTGGGCCGGCGCCGCGGTGTCGTAGCCGTAGCCCTGGGCCTGCTCGTACTGGCCGGGGGCCGGGGCGGGCGCCTGCGGCTGGGGAGCGTAGGCCTGCGGGTCGGCGTAGGCGGCCCGACGACGGGCCAGTTCACCGGCCACCCCGGGATGGCTGCTCATGGTGGTCCACTCGGCCAGGCCCGGCCACCAGACCGGGGTGGCGTCGTGCAGACGGCCGGCGAGCACCTCACCGATGAGGAGCTCCAGCGTGTAGGGGCCGCGCTGGTCGTTGGGTCCGACGACGACGTAGGCCTGGGGCTGGTCCAGAGGCGGGAGATCAGTCATGCCGGAAGCCTGCCACAGGACGGGGGGCCGATCGGGGTCCCCACCACGAATTCACCCGGAAGCCGATCACGGTCCTGCGCCGCCGCCGGGCACGGCAGACTGTCGCCCCATGGACAGGGTGCGTCGATGAGCCGGTCGGTCGGCGGGTCCGCGTCCGGACGGGCCGTCACCTGGGCGTGGAACCTCCCCCACCAGCCACCGCCGGCCGAGGTCCGCCGCACCGCGGCGCACCACGTCCTGGATGCACTCGGATGCGCCGTCGCCGGCGCCCGGTCCGGGGCCGCCGCCCCCGTGCTCACCGTGGCCCACCGCACCGCGGGCTGGGGGCCCGCCACGCTGTTGGACGGCAACGGCCCGGTGACGGTCGAGGACGCGGCGCTCGGCAACGGCGCACTCATCCGGTGCCTGGACCTGGACGACTCCCACGCGCCGTCGCGTGTGCACGTCGGGGCGGCCGTGCTCCCCGCCGCACTGGCCGTGGCCGAACAGGTCGAGGCCACCGGGATGGACCTGATCGGCTCCTACCTGGCGGGCGCGGAGGTGGCCTGCCGGCTGGGCAGCGCCGTGCCCGACGGGTTCCACTCCCGCGGCATCCACGCCACCTCCGTGGTCGGGGTGTTCGCCTCCGCGCTGGCCGTGGCGTGGCTGCGCGAGGTGGACCCCCACGTGGCCCAGAACGCCCTGGGCATCTGCGGCAGCCTGGCCGCCGGGCCCTTCCAGCAGGCCGGACCGGGCTCGATCGACGGCCACCTCCAGGCCGGCCTGGCCGGCCGCAACGCCATGTTGGCGGTGGACCTGGCCGCGGCCGGTGCCGGTGGCCCGGCCGACGTCTGGGAGGGGCCCGCCGGGCTGTTCGCCACCTCCCTCGGCATCGACGTCGCCGCCGACGACCTGGTGGAGGGCCTCGGTACACGGTGGGACAGCACCCGGATCAGCACCCGGCGCTCGCCCTGCTCCAGGCTGGCCGAGGGGGCCGTGGAGGCCGCCAGGTCGCTGGCGGCCGACGGTGTGACCGCCGACGACGTCGTGGACCTGGTGGCGGTGGTCCACCCCGGCACGGCCGGCATCGTGTGCCGTCCGTTCCCTGCCGGCCAGGCCGGGTCCCATCCCGGTCCCGATGCCATGGCCGACCCGGACTCGCCCGACGAGGCCAGGTTCTCCCTGCCCTGGTGCATCGCCGCCACCCTGGTGGACGGGGACCTGGGCCTGGGGTCCTTCGACCAGGACCGGGTCAGGCGGCCGGACGTGCTCGCCCTGGCGGCCCGGGTGCGGTGTGAGATGGCGGACCGCACCCATGGGCCACCGGAGGGCCAGCCCGGCCACCTCCGGGTCAGGCTGTCCGGCGGCGAGGAGGTGGTGGCCATGGCCCCCGGTGACCTGGGCGGTCCCGACCACACCCCCGACGACGACTCGCTCGTCCGCAGGTTCGTGGCCTCCTGCGGTGGCCACCCCGGGGCAGCGGCCGTGGCAGGACGGATCCTGGCCCTGGAGGACGAGCCGTCGGTCCAGGACCTCATGGCCCGGGTCGCCGGCCTGGCCGCCGGGGACGGCCCGCCCGGACCCGACCACGACGACTGAGCAACGGGGGACACATGGAGTTCCAGCTGTCCGAGGACCACCTGGCCGTGCGCGACCTGATCCGCACGTTCACCGACCGGGAGGTGCGGCCGGTGGCCCGCGAGATGGAGCAGTCGGGCACCTACCCGACCGCCATCGTCGAGCAGATGAAGGACATGGGGCTGTTCGGGCTCACCGTGCCCACCGAGTTCGGCGGGCTGGGCTCGGACACGCTCACGCTCGCCCTGGTGTTCGAGGAGCTCTCGCGGGGATGGATGGGCGTGGCCGGGATGATCGGCAGCCACGGCATGGCGTGCAAGCTCATCTCGCAGCACGGGACCGACGAGCAGAAGCGCCGCCTGCTGGGCGACCTGGCCACCGGACGCCGGCGCTCGGCGCTGGCCCTGACCGAGCCGGACGCGGGGTCGGACCTGCAGGGCATCCGGACCCGCGCCGTGCGCGACGGCGACCACTACGTGGTCAACGGGACCAAGACGTGGGTCACCAACGCCCGCCATGCCGACCCCCTCCCGGTGCTGGTCAAGACCGACCCCGACGCCACCCCGGCCCACCGGGGCATGTCCATCATGCTCATCAGCCCGGACACGCCGGGGTTCCACGTGACCAAGGACATCGGCAAGCTCGGCTACAAGGGTCCCGAGTCCTGCGAGGTCGTGCTGGAGGACTGCCGGGTGCCGGTCGCGGACCTCCTCGGCGGCGAGGAGGGCCGGGGCATGCAGCAGGCCATCTCCGGCCTGGAGACGGGCCGGGTCAACATCGCGGCCCGGGCGGTCGGGGTGGCGCAGCGCGCGCTGGAGGAGGCGCTCCGCTACGCCGAGGACCGCAACGCCTTCGGCCACCCCATCGCGGACTTCCAGGCCGTGCAGCTGAAGCTGGCGGACCTGGCCACGTCGGTGCAGGCCGCCCGCCTGCTCACCTGGTGGGCCGCCGACCGCCTGGATGCCGGCCTGCGGGCCGACACGGAGTCCGGCATGGCCAAGCTGTTCGCGTCCGAGGTCGCCCTGACCGCCAGCCTGGAGGCCATGAGGATCCACGGCGGGTACGGCTACTCCACCGAGTTCGAGATCGAGCGCCTCTACCGCGACGCGCCGCTGATGGCGATCGGCGAGGGCACCAACGACATCCTCCGCACCGTCATCGCCAAGGGGCTGCGCCGCAGCGGCATCCCGGAGTAGCCGGGCCCCCAGCGCGCCGTTCCCGCCGGCCCCGACCCGTCAGGGGACGCCCCAGAAGGCCAGGATGCGGTCCGTGGCCGGGTAGGACTCCGCCAGCGGGTAGCCGTGGTCCGCGCCGGCCAGCACGTCGAGGCCCACCGTGACGCCGCCGCCGCACGGTGTCCACCGGGTGGCGGTCACCGGTGGGTCGGCCAGGACCACCGGCTCCGGACACCCGTCGGCGGCCGCCACGGCCGCCACGGACTCCGTCACGGGAGGGAACGGCCCGATCCCCTCGGTGCTGGACGCCCCGCCGGCCAGGGGGACGACGGTGTCCTCCGCCCCCGACACCTGCAGGAAGTCCACCGGTGCCGACGGTGCGCACCCGGACGTGTTCGTCCCGGCCACCGAGGCCGCTCCGGCCAGACGGCCCGCCGCCTCGCACAGGAACCGGTAGGTCATCATCCCGCCGTTGGAGTACCCGACCAGGTAGGTCCGGTCCGGGTCCGCAGGGAAGGTGTCGGTCACGTCGTCGATCACCTGCTCCAGGTACGCCACGTCGTCCACGCCGCCGGTGGCAGCCTCCCCGCAGCAGCCTCCGGCGTTGAAGCTGTTGTCGCTGCCCTGGGCGAAGGCCACCACCAGGTTCCGGTCCCGGGCCGCGGCCGCCCAGCCGCTGATCCGGGCCATCCCCTCGGCCTCGCTGCCGAGCCCGTGGAGCACCACCACCAGCGGCAGCAGTTCCTGGCCGCCGGTGTCCGGCTCGACCGACTCGTTCGTCACCACGAGCGCCTCGCGACTGCTCAGCCCGGACAGGGAGAGCCACCGGGCGCTGGCGCCGGGCAGGCCCAGGTCCACCTGGTCGCCGGAGACCCACGCACATCCGGACAGGGCCACGACCAGGACCACCGCCACCGCCATGGCACCCCCGGCGGTCCCCGGACCCGTCACCCATCCCGGTCGCACCGCCCGATCCTACGGGTCGCACCGCGCCGTCCCGTCGCGCCGCCTGTCGCCCCCTCCGGCCCGGGAGCGGAGATACTGCACGGATGACGATGCAGGACGGGCGGACCGACACCAAGCTCCGGGGCCGGGCCCGCGCGCGCGGTGGCGGTGGCGGTGGCGGCGGCCGCACTGGGACTGGCCGCCTGCTCGTCGTCGGAGTCGTCCCGGGACACCACCACCACCCAGCCCCGGACCAGCTCCACCACCGCGCCCGGACGCCCGGGGACGGGCGGGCAGCAGGCCGGGGGCGACGGTCCGCCCACCATCGCCTGGCTGGTCCAGGTGGGCGGGACGGGCGCGGACAGCCTGGCCGGCGTGGCAGGACGCAACGACACCGTGGTGGCGGTCGGCGCCACGGAGGGCATGACGTCGCAGGCCGCGGGGGGCTCCGAGGCGCTCGTCGCGGTGGTCGAGGCCGCATCGGGCGAGCTCCGGGCCACGACCGAACGAGGGAGCGACGCCGCTGTCCGCGCCCGCGGCATCGGGTCCGCCCCCACCACGGGGCTCACCCTGGCCTGCGGCGACACCGACGGGGAGCTGGCGGGCCCGGCGGCGGGGGGCGGGGACCTGTGGTGCGCCGCGGTGGACCCCGCCGGCGACCTGCAGGATCCGTCGCAGAGCGGCAGTGACGCCGGCGACCGCATCAACGGCGTGGCCGTCGTGGACGAAGGCCAGTTCGGCTACGGCGCCGGGGTCGCCACCGGGCTGTTCCCGGGAGCACAGGACCCCACCGGCGGCCTGGTCGGCAGCGGGGATGCCCTGGTCCTCCGGCTCGACGCCGCGGGTCGGCCCGTGTGGGCCCGCCAGTTCGGCACCTCGGGTCCGGACGAGGCCGCCGCCGTCACCGTCTCCGACGACGGCGACGCGGTCGTGACCGGGACCACCGACGGATCGGTCGAGGGCCCCGCCCTGGGCGGGGCCGATGCCTGGGTGGCGCGGCTGGATCCCTACGGCAACCAGCGCTGGCAGGCCGCGTTCGGGTCGTCCGGCAACGACCGGGCGGCGGCCGTGGCCGCCGGGGGTGACCCCCGGCAGGGCACCGAGACCTTCGTGTCCGCCGGCTCCACGAACGGCGACGCGGGCGGGGGGCCCGTCGGGCTCACCGACGTGTTGGCCGCCGCATTCGACGCGTCCGGTGAGCAGGTGTGGATCGCCCAGTTCGGCTCGGGCGCGGAGGACGAGGCCACCGGCGTGGTGGTGGACGGCCCGACGACGTACGTCGCCGGCACCACCGGCGCACTGCTGGAGGGCGCCGAGCGGGTGGCGGTCCCGGGGGCCACAGCAGGTGGGCCGGCCGGGCGGGACGGGTTCCTGGCCGCGCTGGACACCGGGACCGGCGCGGTGCGCTGGATCGCCCAGTTCGGCTCGGCCGGCGACGACGACGTCACCGGGTTGAGCCGGACCGAGACCGGCCTCCTGGTGGCGTCCGGGACCACGACCGGCCAGATGGGGACCACCGTGCCGGCGGGCGGCACCGACGGCTTCGTGGTGGCCTTCCCCTTGCCCAGCGCAGGCGGCGGCGCTGCCAGCTCCGTGTGATCGACGCCCGGGGGATCAGCAGGCGCCGCGGCCGGACAGCACCGCGGGAATCGTGCGCAGGAGGATCCCGAGGTCGATGAGGATCGACCAGTTGTCCACGTAGAACAGGTCGAGGCGCTGGTACTCGGAGAAGCCCGACTCGCTGCGCCCGTTGACCTGCCACATGCCGGTGATGCCGGGCCGGACCCGCAGCCGCTCGTGCAGCTCGTCGGTCCACCCAGCGACCTCGCGGGGCAGTGCGGGCCGGGGGCCGACCAGGCTCATGTCGCCCCGGACCACGTTCCACAGCTGGGGCAGCTCGTCGATGGACAGCTTGCGCAGGACCCGTCCCACCCTGGTGATCCGGGGGTCGTCCTGCAGCTTGAACAGCGGGCCGTCGCTCTCGTTGCGGTCCAGCAGGTCGACCAGTCGGTCCTCCGCGTCCACGACCATGGTGCGGAGCTTGAGCACCTCGAAGCTGCGGCCGTCCCGGCCCAGGCGCTCCTGGCGGAACAGCACCGGGCCGCGGGAGGTGGCCTTGATGGCGATGGCGGCCGTCACCAGCACCGGTGACACCAGGACCAGCCCGATGGTGCTCAGGACGACGTCGAACGCCCGCTTGGCCCCGGCCCGCCACCCGAAGCGACGGGCCGGCTCCAGGTAGACCACGGGATGTCGTCCCAGCGGGCGGACGGTCATCCGCTCGGGCGTCACGTCCCGGAGCCCGGACGTCATCTCCACGTGGAGGCCGCCGTCCAGCAGGCCGCGGAGGAGCTGGTTGGACACGGCGCCGGACTCGAGCCCCGTGGTGGCGACGATCACGCCCTGCGCCCCGAGGGCGTGGGCGACCTCCACCGCGTTGGCCGTGCCCACCCGGACGGGACGGCCGTCGATCTCGGTCGGCCCACCGGCCTCCGGGGCGATGAACCCCACCACCCGGTACCCCAGGGCGGCGTCCCGCAGGGACCGGTCCAGGTCCAGGGCCTCGTCGCTGGCGCCGACGATCACGACGTCCCGCAGGGAATGGCCGGCCCGGCGGCGGCGGACGAACCACCGGCGCACCAGGAACCGCTCGGCGGCGACGCCGGCCAGGGCGACCGGCAGGAAGACGGCGATCCAGGTCCGGGACACGGTGGCGTCGAGCAGCCACCCGACCACGACCAACGTGACCGACCCGATGGCCACCACGTGCACGGCCCGACGGAGCTCGTCGATGAGGCGGGTGAGGAACCGCGCTGCGTACATCTGCTGGCGGGCGAACAGGAACGGCCAGATGGGAAGGGTCAGGGCCGCGGCCCGCAGGCTGTCCCGGGTGGTCCCGGCGTCCCAGCCGAGCAGACGGGAGGTGACGAGGGTGGCGACCACGTAGGCCAGTGCCACCGTCAGCACGTCCGCCAGCACGACGCCCGTCTTCAGCAGGACCGTGCGGACCGAACGGCGGGAGATGCCCGGCACCCCGGCCGGCTTCATCACCAGGGTCCCGGACGCGTCGACGCCCACCAGCGACCCCGCCACCGGGGACTCCGGTGGGCCGGGATGCTCGTCGCCGAGGGTGTCGCGACCGGTGGTCGTCACGTTCTGTGGGCCTTTCACTGCTGGTTGTGGGATTCGCTCTACTGACCAACGGTAAAGAGGCCGCGGTCGGCCTGCATTGGGCAAAGTCACCTGTGGCGTCCCGGCTCAACGGGGGCCTACTGTGCGAGGTGGGAAAGGAACATGGTCATCGTGCGGCGAACCGGGCGGATCGGCGAGCGACCCCGTGACCACGAGCTGGAGGAACCTGCTGTGTCTTCGTCTGCTGTGCCTGCACATGATCGACGGCGTCGTTGGACGCCCGCGCTGAGCGTCATCGCCGCACTGGCCACCCTGGTGGCCGTGCTGGGCCTCACGGCCGCGCCGGCCTCGGCCGAGGGCTTCCCCGGGAACACGCTCCCGAGCGAGAACCCGATCGACAACACCCCACGGGTGATCAACGGCCAGGTGTACGCCATCCTGCGTTCCGGCAACCGGGTCTTCGTGGGCGGCACCTTCACCACGGTGCGGAACCCGAACCACAACACCGACATCACCCGGAACCGGCTGTTCTCCTACAGCCACACCACGGGCACGGTGGACACCTGGGCCCCGAACATGTCCGGCACCGTCGACGGCGATCGCCCTAGTCGGCCGACGGCCAGTGGCTCTTCGTCGCCGGCTCCTTCCAGCAGGTCAACGGGGCCGACAGCCGTGGCGTGGCCAAGATCAGCACCTCCACGGGCCTGCGTGACCCCAGGTTCACCACCACCGTCGCCGGGGGCAACGTCGAACGACATGGAGCTGCGGGGCAACACCCTCTACCTGACCGGCAACTTCACCTCCGTACGCAGCGTCGCCCGCGGCAACCTCGCTGCGGTCAACGCCACCAACGGCGCCGTGCTCCCGCTGAACCTCGCCGATCACCGACGCGTTCAGCGGCACGACCACCACCCCCAAGAAGATGGACGTCGACGCCAACGCCACCAAGATGGTCGATCGTCGGCAACTTCCGCACGGTGGGCGGCTTCGACCGGCCCCAGATGGCCGTGATCAACCTCACCGCCGAACGGCGGCGGTCGGTGGCCGACTTCCGGACGCGACCGCCTTCCGCATGACCTGCGCCAGCGTGTTCGACACCTACATGCGCGACGTCGAGATCTCCCCCGACGGGACCTGGTTCGTGGTCAACACCACGGGCGCGTGGTTCGGCACCGGCACCCTGTGCGACGCCACCTCCCGCTGGGAGTTCAGCGCCAGCGGGCCGACGTCGTCCAGGAGCCTGGGCCGAACTACACCGGCGGCGACACGCTCTACGGCATCGGGCATCACCAACGAGGCCGTCTACGTCGGCGGCCACCAGCGGTGGCAGAACAACTCCACCCCCAACGGCGGCGACAAGGCTCGGCCCCGGAGCCGTCGCCCGGGAGGGCATCGCCGCCCTCGACCCGCTGACCGGCGTGCCGCTGACGCTGGAACCCCGGCAAGGAGCGGGGCGTCGGGCACCTTCGAGATCACCCCGACCGCCGACACGCTCTACATCGGCCACGACACCCAGTACGTCAACGGTGAGTACCGGCCCCGCCTGTCGGCCTTCCCCATGACCACGGCGACCAACGTGGACCCCGCAGCTCGATCCGCCTGCCCGGTCAACCTGTACCAGGGCCGCACCGACGGCTCCGCTGCGGCGGGCGGACATGGACGGCACCAGCGCCTCCAACGCGTCGGCCGCCGGGACCGGCGGCGTCGACTGGAGCCAGCTGAAGGGCGCGTTCATGCAGAACGGCCAGCTCTTCGCCTGGAACCTGAACGGTCGGCGCCTTCACCAAGCGGTCCTTCAACGGCACGACCTTCGGGGCGCCCACCGACGTGATCGCCGCGGCCGAGTACGTCGAGAGCCCGCCCAACAACTTCACCAACGTGCGGGCCGCGGCCTACAGCAACGGCCGGATCTACTACCTGCGCGACGGTGACAACCGGCTGTTCTGGCGCTGGTTCTCCCTCGAGAGCGGCATCGCCGGCGCCTCCGAGTTCGTCGCCTCCGGCGCCAACTGGTCCGGGGTCACCGGCATCGAGATCGCCGGCAGCTGGATCTACTACACCCGAACCGACGGCAAGCTCTACCGGGCCTATGCTTCCGGCCGGGTCGGTGGCGGCCGGCATCCCAGACGCTGGTGGACGACACGATCGACTGGAACGACGGCAACGACCTGTTCTTCACCCAGGCGCCCGGCACCGTGGCGGACCCGCCGCCGCCGGGCTCGGACGTGACCTGCGCCTCCGATGAGTGGAAGGCGCAGTACTTCTCCAACACCACCCTGGACGGGTTCGCCGACACCACCAAGTGCGAGACCGCCATCGACTACGACTGGGGCAACGGCTCACCCGCCGACACCTTCGTCGGACCGGACCAGTTCTCGGTCCGCTGGAGCCGGACCATCACCGGCTCCGCCGGCGCCTACACCTTCACGGCCCGGGCCGACGACGGCATCCGGGTCTCGGTCGACGGCCAGCAGATCCTGAACGAGTGGAGGGACCAGGGCCCGACCGACTTCTCCGCCACGGTCACCCTCCCGGCCGGCGACCACGACGTGGTCGTGGAGTACTACGAGAACGGTGGCGGCGCCGAGGCCCGCCTCTCCATCGCCGGGCCGCCCCCGCCGGGGCCCACCTGCGCGGCGGGCGAGTTCTCCACCCAGTGGTACACGAACACCAGCCTGTCCGGGACGCCGGTGGCGCAGACCTGCGACACGGCCGTCGACTACGACTGGGGCACCGGCGCACCGGACGTCCCCGGGGTCCCGGCGGACGGCTTCTCGGTCCGCTGGAGCCGGACGATCGACGTGGCCCAGGCCGCGCCGTACACCTTCACCGCCACCAGCGACGACGGCGTCAGGGTCTACGTGGACGGCGTGCCGGTGATCGACGCCTGGTTCGACCAGGCACCGACCACCTACACCGGCACCGTGACGCTGCAGCCCGGTCCGCACGACGTCCGGATCGAGTACTACGAGGGTGCCATCGGCGCCTTCATCCAGGCGTCGTGGACGGCCGGTCCCCCGATCCCGCCGGTGGCCAGGATCGGCCTGGTGGTCCCGAACCCGACCACGCTGGGGAGCGACCAGACGCTGTTCGACCGCCTGGCGGCCGACGGCTCCCAGGTCACCGTGCTGGACGACAACGCGGTGGACGGCGCTGCGGTCGCCGGCCTGGACGCCGTGGTGGTCTCCGGCCGGGTGGCGGCATCTGCCATCGGCACCCGGCTGAACGCCACGACCACCCCCGTGATCGTGGCCAAGGCCTGGTACATGGACGACGCCGGCATGACCGCCGGCGGCGCCAGCCAGGGCACCACCAGCACCGCCTCGGCCGTGATCACCAACCCGGCCAGCCCCCTGGCCGGTGGACTGTCGGGCACCCAGGCCATCTTCAACGCCGCCGCGGCGGCCGGCTTCGGCACCCCGTCGGCCGGTGGGTTCACGGTGGCGACGGTGGGCGGACGGGCCGGCGTGTGGGGCTACCTCCCCGGTGCCACCATGGCCGGGGCCAACGTGGCGGCCGGTTGCCGGGTGGCGCTGCCCTTCGAGGGTGACGTCGCCAACAACATCGCCCCTGCCGGGTGGACGCTGTTCGACGCCGCCGTCGACTTCGCCCTCGGCACCTCCTGCAACGTCTGAACCATGGGCCTGGACCGGGGTGTGCCTCGATGACTCGGGACACACCCCGGTCCCGTCTGCGCCCGGGCGCACTGGCCGTCGTGGCAGTGACCCTGCTGGCGGCGGGGTGCAGCTCGGGCGACTCGGCGCTGGACCGGGTCGGGGCGCCCACCATGACCGGGGCATGGGTCGCTCCGGCGGGGGCGGGCGACGATCCCGAACCTGATGCGGAGGCCTACTTGTCGGCGCGGGAGGACTTCGCCGACGCCACCTCCTCCGACGTCGCGGTCGGCCACTTCTTCTACCCATGGGCCAGCGACCCGCTCGTGGGTGGCCGGGAGGCCGCGGTCCTGGAGCAGGGCGGCGTCCCGCTGGTGTCCTGGAACGATGCCGACAACCAGAGGATCGCCTCGGGCGCCGATGACGCCCGCATCCGCCGGGCGGCCAGGCGCTTCGCCGACCTGGACGGTCCCGTGATGCTCCGGTGGGGCTGGGAGATGGACGCCGACTCCGGCGACGGGGGGACCGGGACCAGCGGGGGCCCACGTGACTACATCGGGGCCTGGCGTCGCATCCACCAGGCGTTCCGGGACGAGGGCGCCGACAACGTGGAGTTCGTGTGGTGCCCCAATGCCTACGCCTTCACCGAGGAGGCCGACCGCTCCCCCACCGAGTACTACCCCGGCGATGAGTACGTGGACTGGCTGTGCGCCGACGGGTACAACTGGTACCCGGAGCGGGGCGGGTGGACGTCGTTCCGGTCAATCTTCCGGGACTTCTACGACTGGGCCTCCACGCGGTCCAAGCCGATCATGATCGCGGAGTTCGGCTCCTTCGAGGACCCGGCCGACCCGGGTCGGCGGGCGGCGTGGATCGATGACCTGGCCGTCACGGTCAAGTGCGACATGCCCGAGGTGCGGGCACTCGTGTACTTCGAGGAACTGAAACGGGAGCGAGGCAAGGTCCGAGACTGGCGCATCGCCACCTCTCGCGAGGCCGCAACGGCCTGGAAGCGCCTGGCCGCCGACCAGCACTTCGGCGGGAACGCTGAGACCGTCACCTGCCCACGACGGTGACCTTCAAGTGGCGTCGGCTGCCTCGGTGGCCTTCGTGTCCTTCGACGCCGCAGGCTCGTCGGACGCCCCCGGCATCTCGGCCTGTTCGGATGCCTTGGACCGCTTGGATGCCTTGGCCCGCTTGGCCTGCTTCGACGCCTTGGCCTTCTTGGGCGCCTTTGCATCCCGCTTGACCGTCCGCTTGTTGGGGGACTCCACAAGGACGAATCCCAGGCTCGGCGTGCCCAGACGGTCCACCTGGTCATGGCTCTCGTGGCACGGCGTCCACGTCTGACTGGGGGGTGAGCACGTAGAGCACGGCGTCCACCAGACCAGCCAGGATGAGGGCGTCCGCACCACCGTCCATGGGCGGGCCGTCGATCAGGACGTACTCGCACTGCGACGCCATCGTCTCCAGGAGCTTGGCGTACTCCTCGGAACGAAGGACACGGCTGGTCGCCTTGGTGATGGTTCCGGCCGGCACCACACTGACGCCGGGGAGGTGGTCCGGCTCGTGCACGACCTTGTCCAGGTCCACCGTGCCCATGCAGTAGTTGCGGACCCCGGCGGCCTGGAACGGCAGGTCGAACACGTTGCCGAGGACATCCTCTCGCAGGTCGCCGGCCACCACGGCGGTGGGTCGGTCCGAATGGGCCAGCACCACAGCCATGGAGGAGGCGAACAGGCTGGCCAGGTGGGCCGTCCTGGACTCGCTGGGCTCGACCACCAGGCAGGTTCTGGCCCCGATGAGGTCCAGGACACGGAGCATCGTGACGCCGATGCGCTGGTAGTCCTGCAGGGAGTCCTCGGCCAGCTCCCGTGCCACCGCGTCCGGGGGCGGGAGGGCGTCGACCACGCCGATCTCGGGGAGGCGCAGGTCCCGGAGGTCGTCCAGGGCACGGACCCGGCCGTCGAGCCGGTCACGCACGAAGGCCAGGAACAGGCCCAGGAACAGGCCGGCCATCGCCCCGATGGCGATCATCATCACCTTCTCGGTCAGGCCCCGGGCCTTGGGATCGCTGGGACCGGAGATCACCCGGCCGGGCTGCACCACGGAGGAGGACTGCAGGAGCTCGGTCTGGACCGAGGCAAGCCGGTCCGAGACCTGGTTGGAGCGGATCTGGGCCCGGGTCAGCACGGTCCGGTCCGTGGCGGTGGCCAGCGTCTCGGTCAGGGTGGCCAGTTCGGCTTCCAGCGCCTGCTGTTCGGTCTTCAACGCCTGTTGGGCGGCATCCAGGTTCTCCTGGCCGATGGCCGTCCGGAGCTTGAGGTACTCCTCGGCCACCACGAGCGAGCCGGCCTTGGCGTCCTCCGCGTTCGAGGCCGAGTACTCGATGATCAGCACGTTGGCCGTGTCGGCCGCGGTGGAGCTGGAGGAAGCCGCCTTGACCACATCCAGGTCCTCGTCCAACCGCTCAGCCGCACCCTCCATCACGCCCGTCCCGTCGGCGAGGGCGATCTGGGTGTCCATGTTGACCGAGCCGCGCCCGGCGCCCGGTGCGACATCTCCGGGGATCTCGTTGACCAGCACCGAGGTCTTGGAGGAGTAGGAGGTTCCACCGAGGGAGAGGAAGGCCATGGCCAGCAGGATGCCCACCAGCACGCAGAGGAACACGAGCTTGAACTGCCGCCTGACCACGGCGATGTAGTCGCGGAAGGACGGCACCTCGTCAGAGGGGCTGGGGGGCACTGCAGCTGGAAGTCGCGTGAACCCTGAATCCGTCATGCCATCATGCTCCCGGTCATCCTAACGTCGCCGAGCCGGGCTCAGACTCGGGCCGACGAAGTTGCCGGACCCGGCCGTCGGCGGCCGCGCACCAGACCACCATAGAGATCTTGCAGATGCAAAGGCATCCGCTGCCACACCAGCAGACGCGGCATAGCAGCAGGCGGCGGCCGCCGCCCCGGCCAGGAGTGCCGCGGTGCCCTGACCCAGTACCGCCAGCATCACGAAGCACGGACCGAGGACCATCACTGCCACCCCGCCACAGGCCAGCCGCCACGGCCGGGACCACGGTTGGATCCGCAGGATCATCCAGACCTCCGCCAGCGGCAGGAGGTTGGTGGCGAGGATGGCGGCGAGCCAGGCGATGGCAGCACCGGAGATGCCGATGCGGGGCACCAGGAGCAGGTTCAGCCCGATGTTGAGGATCAGCGCGATCACCAGGTTGGCGAGGCTGAGCATGCTGCGCCCGCTCATCAACAACACCACGTCGATGGGGCCGCAGGCCGTGGCCACCAGCATGGTGGCCGACAGGATGCGCAGCGCCGAGGCGCCCTGGGCGAAGCCACTGCCGAAGAGCAACTCCAGCACCGTCGGGGCGAAGACCAACATCACCAGGTAGAACGGCCATGCCATCAGGACGAGCCAGGCGGTGGACAGGCGGTAGGTCCGACGGGCCGCGTCGCGGTCGTGTGTCGCCAGTTGGAAGCTGAGGCGGGTCTGGGTGGCCTGCTGGATCGCCACGTTGAAGAAGAGGCCGGTGGACACCAGGCGCGACACCGACGCGTACACACCGGCCTCGGTGGCCGACAGGATCCCCGCCACGACGATGACGTCGATCCGTTGGATGATGACCTGGCAGATCCGTGCCACCGACCGCGGACCCGTGTACCGCCAGAACTCCCTCCCCAGCGGGCCGTAGGGCGCCGGCCCAGATCCGACGGCGGGCTCGGCCGCCGCCCACCCCGGCTGCTCCGGGATCGTGCGGCGTCGCAGCGCAGCAGTGCGAACAGCGGCGATCACCATCCCCACGGGGTAGAAGGCCCCCCACGCCACGCACACCACCGGGAGGGGTGCGTCCACGGCGATGGCGAGGCCCACCAGCACCGGCTGGATGACGGGCCGGACGATCTTGTCCACCACCACGGAGGTCTTGATGTCGTCGAGGGCCCTGGTGGCACCCAGGAGCACCTCGAACAGGGGAACGAACGGCATGATCAACGCCATGGCCCGCAGGCAGTCCGCCGCGGTCTCGGTGTCGGTGCCGCTCCCACCGATCCACTGGGCCAGCGGCTCCGCCGCGACCCACATGGCGACGGCGCCGACCATCCCGAGCGCGACCACCGGCACCAGGGCGACGACCAGCTCACGACCGATGGAACGCTGGTTCCCCTTCGTGATGAGTGCCGGGATGCTGAACAGCAGACCGGTGTCCACTCCCAGGCCGGCCACGCCGGCCAGGAGCGTGACGACGGCAACGCTGACGAAGAACACACCCGAGCCCGCAGCCCCGAGGCCCCGGGTGACGACGATGATCAGGAGGAAGGCGAAGACCCCGTTGATGGCCGCACCGGCCATTCCGGCCGCTGTCCACCGCCCGAGCTTGGTGGACCCGCCGCCCTCGGTCACGGGCGGTTCCAGGTGAACTCCGGTCCCAGGATCTCGATGATGCGCTTGTTGGAATCACCGAACTGGTCGGCCAGCCACGCCCGCGTGTCCTCCGACATCGGTGAGTACTCCCGGGCGTTGTACGTGTCGTAGGTGGCCTGGAACGCCGGCAGCCCCAGGAAGTCCAGCGTCTCGGAGAAGGCGACGTCCGGCTGCTCGAACAGGCGCTGCGCCGGGAGCACCAGGCTCTGCTCCCGGGGGTAGACGTCCCAGAGCCGCTCCACCTGCGGCGCGTACTGACCCCGGGCGATGTACGAGTGGTGCTGGTGCTCGAAGGAGTAGTAGCGGGGATCGGCAACCATGCGTTCCTCCTCGCCCGCCAGGCGGCCGGACTCAGCCTCGAGCGCCGCCTCGAAGGACAGCGTCTCGAACCCGCGGGCCGTCTCGTGGACCCAGTGCGAGTAGGCGCGCTCGACGGGGTCCCGGAGGATCGCCACCAGCCGCACGTCCGGCAGTCGGTCACGCATCCGGCGGAGGGCGAGGGGATGGAACAGGTAGTAGGGCGCACCCTCGCCCACCATGTGGGGGCGGTGGCCCGGAACCCGGTCGGGGTCCAGGGGGAAGTGGCTCTCGTACCAGCGCCAGGAATGGTCGAAGCCGGTGTCGAAGTAGTGCACGCCCTTGCCCAGCCGGACCGAACCCACGTCGGGATGCTGTGCCAGGTAGCGGTAGAGCGAGGTGGTCCCGGCCCGTTGCGCGCCGATCACCATGAAGGAGGGCTCCAGCCGGTACGAGGCCGTTGCCCAGCCCCAGGGGTAGGAGGCCGACCGGGCCCAACCCGCCAGCTTGCGGCGGGTCGACTTGGGGATGCGTGAGCGTAGCGACGTCAGTGTTCTCTCCTTGGCTCTGATCAGTGTCCCGGTTCCCGCGAGTCCACAGGTGGATCAACCGGCGAGGTGCCTCGCGGTGGCGGCCCGGATGGTGGTGGTCGAGCTCGGTGCACCAGCGCTCGTACCGCCCGGACGAGGCGCCAGGCTCCGGTCCTCTGCGTACCGGGCCAGCAGTTCGGCCAGGTACAGCAGCGGGACCAGCGACGCCGTTTCCGGGTGGGCCCCGGTGGCCACCAACCTGGCCGGGTCGAGGTGGTCGACGGTCAGCGCGTGCACGGTTTCCACCGGCTGCTGGGTCCGCTGCAGCGTCTCCTGGAACGCGAGGTGGACGAGGTCCAGGCCGACCGGGACGTCCGGATCGAACCGCTCCCAGTCCCACACCGTCACCGATCGCCGAACGACGTCGTGGTTCCAGCTGGTGAAGTCGCCGTGCCATGCCCCGAAGGAGACGGGATGAGGGGCCGATGCCAGGCCGTCAAGGGTCTCCGCCGTGTCACCACACCCGGCGTCCACCAGCCGCTGGCGGGTGCGGACGAACCACGTGGAGTCCCCCAGCGGGCCGGTCGAGCGGTCGCCGAGCGCCACGATCTCCCGTGCCGCGGCGTCGACCGCTGCGGCCCGGCCGCGCCGGACGTACCACCAGCTGATGGGAAGGGCCGCCGTGACCAGGACCTCGGCCCCTTCCCAGGTGAAGGCCGCCAGCACGCGGGGGGTGCGGAGCACCGTCGGCCCCCGCCAGGCGGCGCAAGCCGGTCGGCGCGTTCCAGCGCGGCCCGCTCGGTGGCGAGCAGGCGCCGGGTCAGGTCGGTGGGCGCCACCTTGGCCCAGGCGACCGGACGGGCAGAACGGTCGAGGAGCTGCAGGACGGGCTTGCGGTTGGGCCGGGGCGGCCCCAGGTACACCACGGCGGACAGGGGCGGGGCGCCGAGCCGTCCCGCGATCTCCTGGAGCAGGCCGGCGGGACCTGCGGAGGACGGATCGACCTGGAGATCGACGTCGGTCCCCCCGAGGAGGGACATGGCACCGACCGAGGCGGCTGGGAACGCGGCCAAGCGGGCCACGCGGGCCAGCGGCCCGTGCTGGGCCGAGATCCGCCGAAGCGGCCCCGATGCGGCCCGGCCCCGGGGGACGAGGGTGGTGACGTGCTCCAGGGACGGGGCGCGCCCGGTAGCGGCCCACGGTCCGTCGGGCCGGGTCGTCGGTCGGCCGGGCGACGAGCGCGGGGTGGTCCTCCGCGGTCCAGATCAGCTCGGCGACGCCGGCGTCGGCGGGTGTCGTCGTCATGCGGCGGCCACCCGGTCGGGCGGCCGGAGGCACAGGGCCAGATGCGATGGCCATGAGCGGGATGCCCATCGGCAACAGGTCGTAGAAGAACATCTGCACCAACCCGATCACCACCACCGTGCTCAGGTGCACCGACGTCCCGTCCTCACGTCGGGTGGCCAGCAGCGGCGGCCGAGAAGACCCAGCCGAAGTACAGGAACAGCCCCGACGTAGCCGTGGGAGAAGACGATGTTGAAGAACTGGCCGTGGGTCCCGATCGACGGTGACTCCGGGTTCTTGGACGGACGGGTCCCTCCCCAGCCCAGGATGGGTCGCTCCCGGGCCCCGTCGAGCGCCTCACGGTAGATGCCCTCCCGAGCGTTGGTCTCACGCGAGGCACCCGGACTCGGCCAGCTTGCCGATGGGACTCACCAGGACCGCCAGCACCACCAGTGCCACGGCCAGCAGCGGGCGGGCGGAGCGGGCGTCGCCGGAGATCACACCCCGTACGGCCAGGTACACCAGGTAGATGCCGAGTGAGATCCACAGCCCGCGGTTGGCCGACAGGACGATGGGGATGACCGCGGCGAGCGGCCGCGAGGTGCCCGATCCGGCGACGGCGGGCGTGCTCGCTGCGCAGGAACCCCACCACGAAGAACGGCGTCAGCAGGCCGACGGCGCCGCCCCACTCGTTGGAGAAGGCGAAGAAGGTCTTGGGGCGGCTGAGCGAGAAGCCGATGTACTCCTGGATCTGCGCCGTCGCCGGGCCGGATGAGCGTCGCCGAGGAACTCGTTGGACTGCAGACCCTTCGGGAACACCATCGACGCCAGGGTGACCGGGAACCGGAACGACGGGATGATGAGTCCGACGTAGGCGCCGATGATGCAGAAGATCCAGAAGAGCCCGATCTTGTGGGCGATCCACTCCCGGGTGACGCGACGTTCGTTGAAGACGTAGATGAGCAGCAGCAGAGCGCACAGGTAGGCACTGAAGCGGTAGGCGAACACCAGGTACCGCGGGTGCCGCTTGTCCAGCTGGGTGGCGGACAGCAGCACCCAGCCGATGTAGAGCAGCAGGATGCCCGATCGTCGGGGGGATGGCCACACGACGGTGACCGAGGATCCACAGGGCAAGCACCACGCTGGCCGCCTGGAACACGAAGCCGCCGAACCCCAGGGCCCACCACAACGGGAACATCGGGAACATGGCGACGATGATCCAGCCCGGCCGGAACAGCGGGACCCGTCCCGGGGCGGTCGACCTCGGGCGGGAGCGACGGCAGCGATGCTCATGCTGCCATCCGCTCGTAGTGTCGCCGCAGCGCGCCGGTCAGCAGTCCCACCGTGGCACTGTCCACCGCAGGGAAGCTGCTCCTTCCAGCCCTGGTCGGGCCGGACGACGAGGGGCCCGACCGTGAAGCGCATGGGGTTGCCGGCCACGGTGTGGTTGAGCCCGAGCTGGAACGCTCCGTCGCCGCGCCGTCGGGAAGTCCGCCTCGACCAGCGGGTGGTCCAGGGTGGACGTCGCCGCCACCAGCGCAGGGAGGGGGTTCCGGGTCAGATCCTCGTAGCGCAGCAGCGACGTGGGGACACCCATCCGCCCCAGGGCGTCGAAGGCCAGGTTGTGCTGACGTCCACCGGCCCGCCGCCTTGAGCGGGCCCGAGCCGCTCCATGTCCGGCTCCGGGCTGTCGGCGCCGGCCTCGGGCCGGGCCACCTGCTTGCCCCACGACGACGCCACTCCCCGGCTGTCCCGGACCAGGTGCACCACCCGGAGGTCCACCGACGGGACCGACCGCAGGAGGTAGGCGTACGACGGGTGCTTGCTGGCGTCGACCGGCACGACGCCGGGACCCAGGACGGAGGCGATCCCGGCGTAGAGGGGGGTGATCAGCTCCTCCACGAACCGGCGGTGGGCCGAGCGGTACCGCTGCGGTGCCCGGGACGGCTCCGCCAGCCAGGGCAGGAACCGGGTGCGGTCCACCTGGTGCTGCAGGGCCAGCACACCCCGGGGCTCCAATCGCGACCACCCACCGAAGGCCTCCTGGCCGACGGCGGTCCAGAACGGACAGGCCAGGAACGCCAGCCCGCACGAGCAGGGCTCGTTGCGGTTCAGTCCCCGCTCCCACAGGTGCACGACCTCGCCGAGTGGGACCAAGCGGCCGCTGAGGCCCAGCAATCGCTCCAGGAGCGTGCTGCCGCTGCGCCCGACCGCGCCGATGTAGAGAACCTCTTCCACGCCGGACACGCTACCGATCGCCGTCGGGAGCCACACCGAGCTGGTGGCGCTCTGTCACGTCGGGGCGATCGACTCGGATGCGACGGTTGAGCTGGTCGGCGACGTACATGTTGCCGGATCCGTCGACGTCCACGGCGGTGAAGCGGTTGCCCTGGGCGTAGACGGCCAGGTTGCCGTCACCGGAGAACCCGCTCACGCCGGTTCCGGCGACGGTGCCGATGATGCCCTGGTCGTTGACGGCACGGATCCGGCTGTTGTTGAAGTCACAGATCACGAACGAGCCGTCCGGCATCGACCGGACGTAGATCGGCTTGTGCAGCTCGGCGTCGATGGCGGGGGACCCGTCACCGGTGTTGCCGGCCGCTGCCGTTGCCGGCAACGGTGGTGATGATCCCGCCGGTCACCTTGCGGATGCGGTTGTTGTCGTAGTCGGCGATCAGCAGGTTGCCCTGGCCGTCCACGTCCACCGAGTAGGGCGTGGCGAGCCGGGCACTGGTGGCCGGGCCCCCGTCGCCGGTGAACCCGGCGGTGCCGGTGCCGGCGACCGTGGTGATGATCCCGGTGGTGGACACCCTGCGGATCCGGTTGTTGGCCCGATCCGCGATGTACAGGTTGCCCGCTGGGTCGTAGGTGACGTCCGACGGGTTCCGGATGCGGGCCGATGTGGCCGGGCCGTTGTCACCGGAGTAGTTGCCGGTCCCGGTGCCGGCGATGGTGGTGATGACGCCGTTGGCGTCGATCCTGCGCACCCGGTGGTTGTTGGTGTCGGCGATGACCAGGTCACCGTTGGGGGCGAAGGTCAGGCGGTGCGGGTTGTTGAGCGCCGCGCTCGTGGCGGGGCCGTTGTCACCGGAGAATCCGGCCGTGCCCGTGCCGGCGATGGTGGTGATGGTGCCGTCGCGGCCACCCGGCGCACCCGGTGGTTGGCCGTGTCCGCGATGTAGTACCCGCCCTGGCCGTCCAGCAGGACGCCCAACGGGTTGTTGAGGCCCGACTTGGTGGCGGGCACGTTGGACGCCACGGTGGTGGTGCCGTTGCCGGCCACGGTCCAGATCAGCCCGCGCCCGCAGTTGGAGGCGGCGTAGCGAACGGCACGGTCGAAGAAGGTCCACCCGGCGGCGGACATCTTGGCGATGGCCTGGCGGTGGAAGGGGACGACGACCCGGCAGTTGGCGGCGGTCCCGCCCCCCACCAGCGGGTCGCCGGGCTCGGCCGGCGAACAGCGTCGCCCGGGGTCCGTCGACGGTGTCGACCGAGGCGATCACGGTGGCGGATGCCGGCGCCACGGCCCATGGGATGGGCTTGGCTCCGGTGAGCAGTGCCACCGGGCCGGCCTGGGCCGCGGCCACCGGGTGCTGGTTGGCCGTCACGTTGACCGACGTCGCGGTGCTGACCGTTCCCTGGTTTGCGGCGCCCACGTCGGCCAGGCCCATCTCGTCGGTGAAGGTGGCATCGGCCACGACCACGGGCGTCCCGCTGGCCCGGAGCTTGGTACCGACCGTGGCCTGGTTGGCGGTGGAGGACAGCACGGCCACGACCGCGGTGTCCGCCGTCTGCGGCGTGAGGAGGTCGTCGTCGACGAGCTGGGGCAGGTAGCCCAGCGTGACAAGGCGGTCGCGGAGCTTGACATCGGAGGAATCCACGGTGGTGGCGTCCTTGACCACGAGGACCGCTGGGCTGCCCGCGGCGGGCGGGTCGATGGTGACCTGGGCCGAGCCGGTCCGGGTGGCCGACGGCCCGCCGTAGTTGGCCGTGGCCGTCACGGTGTTGTTGGGCTTGGAGCCGATGGATCCGCTGACCGGTCCGGAGTAGCGGCACCAGTAGGTGCCGTTGGGGGCGATGGTCTGGGGCAGGGCGCACTCGCCCACCCCGTTGAGGTCACCGTGGAGGCTGCTGGACAGGCCCGTGAGCGTCAGCGGCTGGCGCTGGTTCACGTTCATGATGGCGATGTTGTACATGGGTGACCCACCCGGGTACGCCACGACGAGGGGTCCGGTCACCATGCGCACGCCGAAGGTCGGGTCCACGTTGGCCAGGAGGACCGTGGAGCGGTCGGTGGCGCTGAACGGTGCTGCCGCCGTGCCGGCCGCGGTGGTGGTGTACTCGAGCGTGGTGCCCGCAGCACCGGTGACCACCTGGTCGACCTGGCAGGTGTAGGTGTCACCGGGGGCCAGGGTGGGCGGAACACCGCAGGTGCCCTGGCCTCCCAGGTTGCCGAGCGCGCTGTTCGTCAGCCCCGTGAACGAGGCCGGCGACCCGCCGTCGTTGGTGATGGTGATCGTGTTGGTGACGGTGCTGCCCGGCGTGGCGATCTGGGGCCAGGTGGAGACCCGGGTCCACACGGCCGGTGCGGGCCAGGCGAAGCGGGCGAAACGGCCGTGCGGGAGGCGGCCGACGACGTCGCCGTCGCTGCCCAGGTACAGCCCGTCCTGGCCCGCCTCGAGGGTGAGCACACCGCGGAACCCACCCGCGCTGGGGTTCCAGGACAGGCCGTCACCGGTGTCCGGGTTGAGGGCGCCGACCTGGAAGCGGGGATGGGTCTGGGACTCCCACTCCAGATAGCGGAAGTGCCCGGAGATGTACACGGCGTCGTCGGTGGCCACCACGGCCTCCAGGGTGTCGCCGATCTTCTTGGACCACAGGGGCTGGACGCCGTCCACCGCCGCGGTGGTGGGCAGGGCGTTGACCGAGTCGCAGGCGGGGTAGAAGTAGTGGCCCGAGGTGACCACGTAGACCTTGGAGCCGTCCGGGTCCCAGGAGACGTCGCGCATGCGGCCCACGTACCCGCTGGAGCAGGGCTGGTTGAACAGCGACGTCCGCCAACCGGTGACCGTGGCCGGGCTGGTGGACACGTCGATCTCGCCGATGAGGGGACGATCCAGGCCGCCCATCTTGGCGAAGTTGCCGATCACCATCAGGCGGGTCCCCGCGGGGTTCAGGTTCATGGCCCGCAGGCCGCCCTCGGTGATGTCGTTGGTCGGCTCGGTGAGCTGGATGTCGAAGTCGGGCAGGATCGCGCCGGTGGTGGGGTCGAGGGCCGCCAGACGTTCTTTCAGCTGGCCGTTGAGGAACCGGAAGTTGCCACCCACGAAGATCCGCTGGCCGTCCGGGTGGACGGCGATGTCCTTCACGTAGGAGTCGGGCGCCATGCTGAACGCGCCGTTCAACGCGCCGGTGTGGACGTCGAGCTTGGCCAGGTTGGTGCGGGACTGGCCAGCGATCGTGTTGAACTCGCCACCCACGTAGACGGACTGGCCGTCGACGGAGCCCTTGACGACGTAGACCTCGCCGCCCGGAGCCGGGTCGAACGAGCGGTCCAGCGCACCGGTGGCCCGGTTGTAGGCAGCCAGCTTGTTGCGGGCGACGAGCCCGTAATCGGAGAAGTCGCCGGCGACGAGGAGCGACCCGGGACCGGCCACCAGGGCGGCGACCCCGCCCGTGGAGCGGGGGGACCGGGTGAGCGAGAGGGGCAGGCTGGGTGCGCCGACCACCGCGCTCGCCGCGCCGGTGGCCACGTTGAAGCGGGCCAGGGTGCGGGGCAGGTCCCGGTCGGGCTGGAGCACGAAGGTGCCGCCGACGTAGAGGAACCCGGACGCCTCGTCCAGCTCCGCGGCCAGGACGTCACCCGATCCCGCCATGGTCAGGGTGCCGACGGCGGCGGTGGACAGGTTCACCGAGGTGATCCGGTTGCGGGCCTGGCCGCCGACGGTGCTGAAGGCACCGACCAGGTAGGCGGTGGTGCCGGCGGTGTCGACCTCGATTGCGTTGACGTTCCCGTTGACGGTGAGGGTGAAGGGGTCCAGGGCGCCGGTGGCGTTGTCCACCGCGGCCAGGCGTTGGCGGTCGATCCCGTTCACCTTGGTGAAGTCCCCGGCCACGAACAGGCGGGTGCCCGCCAGCTCCATGTCCCGCACCGACAGGTTGACGGTGCCGGGGGCGAACCCGGCCACGACCGCCCCGGTCGACAGGTCCACCGCGGCCAGTCGCTTGCGCGTGGTGTTGCCGCCGACCGAGGTGAAGTCGCCGCCGGCGTAGGCCACCCCGGTGAACCCGTTGACGAGCACCGACCGGACGCTGCCGCCGGAGGCATTGGCGTTCCAGAGCAGGGCACCGGCGCCGCGGTCGACCTTGGCCAGCCGGGAGGCCGGGGCACCGTTGAGGGTGGTGAAGTCCCCGCCCACGACCACCGCGTCGGCGGTGACGGCCAGGGACCGGACCACGGCGTTGGCGGCGGGCGCCCACCCGGTGACGGCGCCGGAGGCGTCCACCTGGGCGAGGTTCTGGCGGACCTGCCCGCCGACCGAGGTGAAGTCACCGGCCAGGAAGTAGCCGCCCGCACCGTCGGACTGCGCCGCGTACACCGCGCCGTTCACGTCGGCGAAGCCGGAGCCGAAGGCGCTGGTGCCGGTGTTGACCACGCCGGCGGCGCCCAGCTGGGCCGGGCCGACCTGGGTGAAGGTGCCACCGACGACGACGCGGTCGCCGACCTCGGCGATGCTGCGGGTCTCGCCGTCGACGAACTGGAGGGTCCCGTCGACAGGGCGCTCGGACACCACGCCGGGGACCTGCGGGTACTGGTCCGCGCCGGCGGGCGAGGCGGGGGCCAGGGCCACGAGCGCGCCCGCCAGCAGTGCGACGACGACAACGGCAGAGCCCGAGCGGGCTCGCTTCCCTCCGTGTGGCATGACACCCTCTCGACTCGAGACCTCAGCAGGTGGCTGCACGATCACCCTGTGTGGCGGGCAGGTCGCGCGGCTGAAAAGCAACGTACCAACCGGCGACGGCGCCGAACAGTGGGCAATTCCCCACCGGGTTGGTCCGGGCGGCCCACGGCTCCCGGGCGGGGGCGTCCGGGCCGTCCGGGTTCAGGCGCGATCGGGCGGCAGCGGGTCCCGTGAATACACCAGATCGTCGATCAAACCGCCGATCCGGCGGATGCCGGCCGGTTCCGCCGCCCCCTCCGGATCCGCCGCCGGGTCCAGACGCAGGAGGCCGGGGTCATCGGTCACAGCCTGCAGCAGGGCGCGGAACCCGGCCTCGTCCTGGACCCAGCGGGCCAGGCCGCGCTCGGCCAGGAGCCGGGCGAAGGCCAGCTGGTGGTCGTCGACGTGCTCGCCCAGGTCGTGGCGGCGGGCCACGGCCAACGGGATCCGTCCCGCGGCCCGCGCGTCCATCACGCCGCCCGGCCCGCACGAGATCACCACCACATCGGCCCGGGCGAGCTCCTCCCGCATCCGGTCCGAGCCCAGCAGCTCCGACCCCTCGCCGTGCCGCGGGGCCCCCGACGTGCCGTACTGCACCACGACCCGGTCGTCTGGATGGTCCGCGGCCCAGCGGTCGGCCCAGCCCACCAGCCGGTCGAACGGGTGGTGGTCGGTCCCGACGCTCACGAAGACCCTCATGGCCGCTCCACCTCAGTAGACCGGCCCGCCGACGACCGCCCCGGGGTACACCTCACGCTGCTCCTCCCACTGCACCAGGAACAGGTCCGTCACCGGCCGGACCAGACGGCCCGTCATGGTGGGGCTGTCGATCCGGTCGTAGACCTCCAGGTACACCGTCCGCACCCCGTACAGGCGGGACAACCAGAAGAACGGGACGGCCAGGCCGGCACCGTCGGAGATGACCACGTCGACCCGCTCCCGCCGGAAGAACCCGACGGCCAGCAGCAGGTTCCGCACCAGGTTCGGGATGTTGCGGGTGGTGGGATGGTGACCGGCGATCACCCGCTCCCCCTCCAGCAAGCTGCGGGAGTCCGCCGTGTCGAAGCACACCCAGACCCGTTCGTGCTGTTCCCACCAGGGCCGCAGCTTCACCAGTTGGGCCAGGTGGCCCCCCGAGGAGCACACCAGGAGGATGCGGTACCGCTCTCCCGCTGCCACCGAGCGGGGCCGGCGACCCCGCACCCGCGCTGGCGGACCGCGTCCGGGCGGAGGCCATCAGATGCCGCGGCCGCGGCGGTTGAGCGCGGCCATCACGCGGTCGGCGGGGACACCCAGGGCGACCAGGGACGCCAGCGGTGTGCGGGGCTCGCGCCAGTTGTCCCGGAGGCAGTCCCCGATCAGGGACCAGGCCGCGGCGCGTTCACCCTGGGCGGCGAGGGCGAAGGCGCGTTGGGCCTCGATGCGGGCCAGGCCGACCCGGTCCTTGCGGAACTCGGGGTACTCGTCCACCACGTAGGCCAGGGCCCGGTCCATGGCGTCCCACTTGTCCCGGAAGAACGACTGGTGGCCCCAGCGCAACTCGAAGAGCGGCTCCTGCACCAGCGGCACCGGTGCGTACCGGGCGGCACGGATCCACCAGTCGTAGTCCTCGGCGTACCCACCCGGGATCTGCTCGTCCACCGGCCCGATCGGTCCCAGGAAGGCGTCCCGCCGCACCAGCACGGTCCCCATGTACGCCTCCGGGATGCGGGTCCGGACGAGGTCCTCGATCCGGGCCGCGGACCCGGTGGACCGGCGCGGTATGCGCCCCTCGGGCGACACGACCTCGATGCCGCACCCCACCGTCGGTGCCCCGGTGCGCTCCATCAGCTCGAACTGCAGCCGCGCCTTGGACGGCTTCCAGGTGTCGTCGTCGTCGCAGAACCCCACGACCGGTGCCTCCGACAGGTCCACACCGCTGTTGCGGGTCCCGGGCAGGCCGGGGGTGCGGTGGTTGGCCACCGCACGAACCGGTCGGGAGGGGTCCGCTGACTCCACGTCCCGGTCCGGCTCCTCCTTGTCGTGGACCACGATCGTCTCGATGACGCCGTCGTGGTCCTGGTCGCGGATCGCCCGCACCGCCTCGCGCAGTTGCTCGGGGCGCTTGTGGGTGGAGATGACGACCGTCAGGTCGGGCCGTGACATACCGGTGCACGCTACCGGCGTCCCGGCCCGGTGAGAACCGGGTGACCCTCCCCTCCCATGGGCCGTTCGGCCCATTCCGGGCCGGGGCGGTAACGCCGGGGCGGACCGGCGCTATCCGCCTGACCGGGAGCGATGACGGCCGACGGCCGCAACGAGCGACGTGGGAGCACGGTGGGAACCAACAGCAGCGACAGAGGGGTGGGCGGCCGGCCCGGATGCGATCGGGGCGACCGCGGAGCGTCCGGTCGGGGTGGGCACCGACGCCCGGGGCGGCGGGGCCAGCGTGGTGCCGCGCTGGTGGAGTTCGCCCTGGTGGTGCCCCTCTTCGTGCTGCTGGTCATGGGCACGATCGACTTCGCCATCGTGTTCAACGACTACAACTCGGTCCGCCAGGGGGTCCGGGAGGGCGCCCGCCAGGCCGTGGTGGCCGACTGGGACCTGGGCGGCTGCACGACCGGCACCTCCACCGCCCGGGTCGTGTGCCTGACCAAGCAGCGCATCGACCTCGACGCCAGCCGGGTCCGGGTCCGGGTGCAGTTGGGCTCGACCTACGAGCCGGGCAACGAGCTGACCGTGTGCGCCATGTACCGCCTGGAGAGCACCACCTCCTTCTTCAGCGCCCTGCTGGACGACCGGGTCGTGACCTCCAGCATCAGCATGCGGATCGAGCAGGTCGACGCCGACGCCCCCCTCACCACCGGCGGCGACACCGCCCTCACCGGCGAGGACTGGGCATGGTGCTGAGGCCGACACGTCGACACCGGGCCCAACGACGGCGGCCGGACGGCCGCCACCACAGGCGGGAACGAGGCGCCATCCTGGTGCTGGCCGCCCTCCTGCTGGTGGCCATGCTGACGATGTCCGCCATCGCCATCGACCTGTCCAACGCCCGCCAGCAGCGACGCCAGTCCCAGGGCTCCGCGGACGCCGCGGCGCTGGCCGGGGCCCAGGACCTGCCCGACGCCGCGGCCGTGGTGGCCACGGTCAAGGGCTACGCGCTGGACAACTTCGGCATCACAGCCCCGGCCTGGATCGGCTGCACCGACCCCGACCACCTGCCCGAGCTCCCCGACAGCGGCAACTCCGACACCTGCATCTCCATCGACGAGGCGTTCTCCCGGGTCCGGGTGAGGTTGCCGGTCAAGGAGGTCCCCACCTACTTCGCCGGCGTCATCGGCATCAACTCCGTGTCGGTGTCGGCCGAGGCGGTGGCCGAGGCCCAGCTGAAGCGCGACGACCGGATCATCCCCGCCACGGTGGCGGCCGCGTCCGGCTCCGGGAACATCTGCATCGAGAACGGCGGCAACGACTCCGCCTGCGCGGCGCGGACCACCGGCAACTTCGGGTCGTTCGACTCCCGGCGCACCAAGCTCTACCTCCCCAACCAGAACGCGCAGGCCGACTCGCTGCGCATCAACTACTCCATGGGCGTGGACCACGCCCTGTCCATCTACGGCACCGGGGCCTCCAAGGTCTGCGACGTCGACAACAAGACACCGTGCACCACCACCAACACCGCCAGCGACACCGACGCCAACCACCTGATCCCCTTCACCGGCAACGTGGTCCCGCCCCTCACCGACGGCGTGATCGACAACGCCCAGATCAACACCAGCGACGGTGACCTCCTGTTCTGCGGCCGCCTGCGGCGCCCGGACCTCACCGACGCCAACCTGACCGACACCGACCCGGAGGACTGCACCCACTGGCAGACGTCCCCCGGCCCCGGGCCGTCGCTGTCCATCCTGGGCGAGACCATCAACGGCCGGCACGCCGCCTACTGGATGAAACCGGAGTTCCGGACGCTCTTCTTCCCGACCGCCACCCCCCAGACCCAGAACACCACCAACGCCGTGTGGGCGGCCGGTGACGCCAAGCTGGCCTGCTTCATGAAGTCCTACCGGTTCGACTACGGCGGCACGAACTCCCTCGGCCACGTGGCCCAGACCGAGTTCTTCATCGACCCGACCAAGCCCATCGACTCCACCACCGGGGCGGGGACCGAGTTCACCCTGGCCCAGGCCGCCGCCTACCTCACCACCACCTGCGGCCTCGACGCAGCCACCGTCGCCACCAAGATGGCCAGCCTCACCGACTCGGCCGACTTCTGGCCGATGTTCGAGCACGACATGGTCACCGATCCCCGCTTCGGCATGATCCCCGTGGTCAAGAACTTCAACAGCGGCGGCAGCACCGCCATGCAGATCGTCCGGTTCTGGTCCATCTACATGTACCGCCTGTACGCCAGCAGCACGAAGGTCAAGGGGATCGACGCCTGGGTGTTCGAGCCGGCCCTCATCGAGACCGACTCCGGCATCGCCGACCTCCAGTTCGGCTACCAGACCGACGAACCCGTCGTCCGCCTGGTCGAGTGAGTCCTGCCCCCGGTCGGTGGCGTCGCGGCGCTCGTCGGGGGGAGACTCGTGCAGGCGCGACACGGGGGTGTGAGATGGCCGGTTCCTTCCCGCAGCAGCAGGACGGTCTGCGCTACCTGACCGAGGGTGGTCAGGAGACCGAGATCATGTACAGGTTCGGGTTCGAGCTGCCCGAGTTCGCCATGTTCCCCCTGCTCGACGACCCCCGGGCCGTCGGCGAGCTCCGGGCGATGTACGAGCGCTACCTCGACACCGCGTGTGCCCACGGGTTCGGTGCGTTGATGGGGGGCTTCGACTACCGGGCCAGCCCGGACTGGGGGGACCTGCTCGGCTACTCATCGGCCGCGCTGGAGGAGCAGCAGCTGCGGGCCATCGACTTCCTGCGTGAGGTCGGCCGACCGTACGCCGGTCAGCTTCCTGCGTTGATGTTCGTCGGAATCGTCGGGCCACGCGGCGACGCGTACTCGCTCGAGCGGCGGATGACCGCAGCGGAGGCCGAGGACTACCACTCGACCCAGATCGGGACCCTGGCGAGGGCCGACGTGGACCTGGTCGAGGCCATGACCTTCAACAGCGTCCCCGAGGCGGTCGGCGTGGCCCGCGCCGCGGCTCGCGTCGGGTTGCCCGCGTCGATCTCCTTCACGCTGGACAGCAACCACCGGCTGCACTCGGGCCCGACGCTGCGAGAGGCGATCGAGGCCGTCGACGCCGAGTGCGGTGAGGACCGGCCGGCCTTCTTCGGCATCAACTGCTCGCATCCGCTCGAGTTCCTGCCCGCCGTCGAGCCCGGCGACTGGTTCGAGCGGGTGCGGTGCCTGCGCCCCAACGCAGCCATGATGGACAAGATCTCCCTGTGCACGCTCGGGCATCTGGAATCGGGCGACCCCGTCGACCTCGGTCGGCGCATGGGGGCGATCGCCGAGCAGCATCCGCACATCGACATCTGGGGCGGATGCTGCGGAACCTGGGAAACACACCTCGACGAGATCGCCCGCAACGTCGCACCGCACTGAGTGCAGCGGCGCCGGACCCGCAGGACGGAACGGGCCACGGTGAACGCGCGGCCCGTTCCGTCCCGGTTCGGCTACTTGCGCCCGAAGTCGCGGGCGTTGCAGCCATCCTCCCCGAACGGGGTCTCGATCGGCCCGGCGGCACCACCGCCGCCCAGGAAGTCCTTGACGTGCCCCCAGTTCTGCACCGTCCCGGGCGAGAGTGGTTCGTCCTCGAGACCGGAGAACCCGCAGGGCGAATTGGCATTCGCGACCATGCCGGTCACCCCGTCGCCACTCGGACCTCCGTGGCCGCTCCCGGTGACCTCACCAGCGAAGGCGGCGCTGCCGGCGCCCAGAACCGCAGTGGCGCAGATGACCGTTCCTACCATGAGCTTTCTCATTGCTTCCCCCTTTTCCTGCCGCCCGGGTGAGCGGCGCACGTGGACATCCACCGGTGGCCGGCGGACCTGTTCCGCAGCACGGACTCCATCGCCCGTGGGGGCGACCCCCCAGACCGACGAGGCCCGTTGCACGGCTTCCTCAACGGGCCCCGTCCCGTCACTCCGCGTTCTGGTTGCCCCGTCCCTGACCGTTGCCGCCCGCGGTGGGAGGAAGGGTCGGGACGGCGGCGTTCGGGTTGGCGTTGCCATTGCCACCGGCCGCCGGCGGCAGGGTCGGGGTCACTCCGCCGGCGTTGCCGTTGGTGGAGCCGTTCCCGTTCCCACCCGCGTTGCCGTTGGTGGAACCGTTCCCGGTCCCGCCGGCGTTGCCGTTGGTGGAGCCGTTTCCGTTCCCACCGGCGTTGCCGTTGGTGGAACCGTTCCCGGCGGAGGCACCGGAGGCACCGGTCCCCGACTCGGGCCCGGCCGCCCCCGCCACCGCCGTCGTGGTCGTGGACCCGGCTGCCCCGGCGTCACCGGCCGATGCCGCGACGGTCGTCGTGGCGCCACCGGCCACGGTGGTGGTCGGCCCACTCGAACCGTCCGACCCGTCCGGATCGGAGGTCACCGCGTCGGTGGTGGACGTGGTCTGGTCGGTGACGACCGGTCGGTCGTCGCTGCGCAGCTGGTGCGTGACCAGGCCGGCTGCGGCGGCCACGCCGGTGAGGCCGAGGGCCGCAGCGATGCCGATCACCGCGACCTTGGCCGTGACCATGCCCCGGCGGGACCGGGCGGCGTCCAGGTCGGCCACGGGCGCGGCGGGCGCCGGACGGGTCGCGGCCAACGCCTCGACGATGCCGGCACGGTCGACGAGCTCCTCGTCGGACGCCGGTCCCCCGGCCGTCCGCAGGAGTGATGCAGCCGCGGTGAAGCCAGGAGGGGCGTCGTCGGGCGACAGGTCGCCCGAGAGGATCGCATCGACCGTGCCGGGGTCGAGTGCAGTGTGATGCAGCACCTCATCTGGATCGCGTCCGGAGGTCATGGCGTTACGACTTCCTTGAGGTCCAGCCGACCCGCCAGGCGCTTGAGCGCCCGGTGCTGGGTCACCCTGACCCACGATTCGCTCCGGCCGAAGATCGTGGCCACCGCCGCGGTGTCCAGGTCGGCCACCACCCGCAGGACCAGCACCTCGGCCTGGACGGGGCTGAGCACCTGGTTGAGGATCCCGATGGCGTCCTGGGCGCTGATGCCGCCCACCGCGGCCCCAGCAGGGTCGTCCGCCGCCGCCCGTTCGGCGAAGGCCTCCGGATCCACCGAATCGGTGCGCCGGCGGATGCCCCGACGACGGTGCTCGATCACCCGCCGCCGGGCGATCGTGAACACCCATCCCCGGAACCCGGCGGCATCTCCCCGGAACTCACCGAGCGACCCGGCCACCGCCAACCAGACCTCCGCCGCGAGGTCGTCCGCGACCCGTGGCTCCTGGGACCGCAGGTAACGCAGCAGGCGGGGCTGGTAGGCCTGGAAGAGCGCGGTGGCAGCAGCCTCGTCGCCGGCCAGGACCCTGGCCAGGATGTGCTCGAAGTCGTCGTCGATGCGCATGAGGTCGCCCGGGTCCGCCCGCCGGGGTCGACGGCACACGGCCCACCAGGGACGGTATCGCTGCCGCGGCCGGATCAGGTCCGGGCCGTTCCGGCCGCAACGGCCCGGACCGGGAGATGGCGCACGCCGGTGTGCTTGTTGGACCGGGTCCACTCCACCGGCCCGGTGCGTTCCAGGCCCCCGACGGCGTCCAGCATCGCCTCCACCAGGACCCGGATCTCCAGGCGGGCCAGACGTGCCCCGAGACAGAAGTGCGGGCCGTGCCCGAACGCCACGTGCCGGTTCGGATGGCGACCGGTGTCGAACGAGTCGGGATCGGCGAACTCCGCTTCGTCACGGTTGGCCGAGGCCCACCAGAGCGTGACCTTCTCCCCGGCCCTGATGGCCTGCCCTCCCAGGTGCGTGTCCCGGGTGGCCGTCCGCCGGTTGTAAGGGGTCGACGACGCCCACCGCAGCATCTCCTCGACCGCCACCGGGACGGCCGAGCGGTCCGCGGCCAGCCGGTCCCACTGGTCGGGGTGCTCGGCCAGGGTGGCCAGGCCGACGGCGATGGTGTTGCGGGTGGTCTCGGTCCCGGCCGCGACCAACAACGAGAACAGCAGCTGCAGCTCGTCGTCGCGGAGGCGGCGTTCCTCCCCGGAGGCGTCGTCGGTGACGGTGCCGTGCACGGCCAGGGACAGCAGGTCGTCGCCCGGCTCGGCCCGGCGGCGCCGGACCAGCGCCGAGCCGTACTCGAACATGGCGGCCGACGCCGCAGCCGAACGCTCCGACGACCCGCCCAGGTCCCGGTCGGCATGGTCCAACGTGGCATCGGCCCACTCGATCAGCATGCGCCGGTCGGACTGCGGGACCCCCAGCAGCGATGCCGCCGCCTGGAGCGGCAGCTCCGCCGCGACGTCGACCAGCAGGTCGAACTCCCCGCCCGCCACGGCCGTGGCCACCACCGTGCGGGCCCGGGTCGACAGGTCCTGCTCCAGGCGGGCCACCGCCCGGGGCGAGAGCGCCGGCGTGAGGAGGGAACGGAACCGCTGGTGGTGGGGGTCGTCGGTCATGTTGAGGAGCACACCGCTGAAGCCGGGCGGGAGGTCCTCGATCAGCGTGCCGCCCCCGTCACGACCCCCGCCACCGACGGAGGAGAAGGTGGCCGCGTCGGACGCGGCGGCGAGGACGTCGCGGTGCGACGACACCACCCAGAAGCCCTCACCGCCGGGCACGTTCGGTGTGGCGGGGTGGAACCACACCGGCGCCTCCGCCCGGAGGCGGGAGAACACGTCGTGCGGGAAGCCGTGCTCGAACAGGGCCAGGTCGCACAGGTCGGGGACGGGCGGGTCGGGCGGCATCGCCGGACCCTACCCATCACCGGGTGGGGCCGAGCGGGGTGACGTGGGAGTAGCCCGCCTCCCGCACGCCGTCGGCCACCAGGCACTCGTTGGCGGCGAGGCGGCCCGTGAGCACCGCCCGCTCCATGAGCGCGCTCGGCACCGATGCCGCCACCCAGTCGCCGGCCAGCAGCAGGTTCCCCACGCCGTCGGCCACAGCCGTGGCGGGGAACGGACGGTGCCGGGCCTGACCCGCTGCGAAGGACGAGAAGTTCTCGTAGTTCCCGACCGTCCGGCCCAGGACCCGGGCCGGGCCCAGTTCGGGAACGACCTCGGCCACCACGGGCCTGATCCGCTCCCAGAGCCGTTCGTCGGGCACGGCGGCCAGCTCGGCATCCAGGGAGTAGAGGTGGAACTCCACCACGGAGCCCCCGGAGGCCGCGGCCCAGTCCCGGCTCTCGTCCTCCAGCCGGTGGAACTGGCAGACCAACGCGACCGGGTCGTGCTGGGGCGTCTCCATCACCTCCGGCCGGCCCGGGTCCAGGGGCCGGTCGAACCACACCCGAAGGATCCGGTACGGCGGGGCGGTCCCGAGGTGACCGACCCGGTCCTGGACCGCGGCCAGCCCCGGGGCGCTGGCGGCGTCGCCCACGGAGCCGTCCAGGACGCGCCGTGCGCCGGGCACGTCCGCGGCCAGGACCACCCAGTCGAAGCGCTCCGGCTCGCCCAGGACCCCCACCACCCGCCCGTCCTCCAGGCGGAGGCCCGGCACCGGGGCGGAGGTGGACAGGACCGCCCCGGCCCGCCTCAGTTCCGCCACCCACGGGTCGATCACGGCCGTGGCGTGGTCCACGGTGGTGACCTCGCGGTCGAAGGCGAACGGTTGGGAGGTGAAGTAGAGGTGCTGGAACAACAGCATCTCCGCCGCGGACAGGTCCTCCGGCCGGTTGAGCGTCACATGGGCCGCAGGCTTGAAGATCACGTCGCGGAAGGCCGGCGTCACCCCGGTGGACTCGATCCACCGGAAGAAGGTGGTGTCGTCCAGTCGTTCGTGGAGGCCCGCCAGCTCGAAGTTCATCAGGTCGGGCAGGATCCCGAGGCTGCCGCCGATGTCGTCCCACGTCAGGTTGGGGGACCGCTCGATGATCCCGGCCAGGTTGAGCGGGAAGACCTTGGGCGTGGACTCCAGCCGTTCAGGCCGGTAGTCGCGGAACACGAAGTCGACCGCGTCGTAGGGGCGGAAGAAGTGGTCCACGCCGAGCCGGTGGCGGATGTCGGCGAAGGTCCGGTAGTTGTCGAACCACATGTGCAGCCCGTGCTCCACCCGGAAGGTGCGGCCCAGTCCCGGGTCCAGGTCCCGGGTGGCCAGCCGCCCGCCGAACACGTCGCCCGCCTCCCGCACCACCACCCGGTACCCCCGCTGCGCCAGTTCGAGCGCGGCCGAGAGCCCGGCGATGCCGCCGCCCACCACCAGCGCAGCGCGCGACCCGGCGGGCGTGAGCACCGGTGGCGCGCCGGGGTTCCGCGGTGCCACGTTCACGATCCGGCGGCGCTCGTCCGGCGGCCACAGCTGGTCCAGCGGATCCGGGGGCGGGACCGTGGGCCCCGGCGGCAGCGGAGGGACGGCCGGCACGCAGCCCGCCGTCCCCCACGCCACGGCGCCGGCCGCGCCCGCGCCGCCCATGAGTCGCAACACGTCCCGTCGATGCACGCTCGCCCCCTGCCGTCGCCGGGTCGAGATTAACGACGTTCAGGCATCCGGGCCACCAGCCGGACGCCTGATCAGCCGACCGGCACCGGGGGCTCCCGACGAACGGGTTCCCGGTCCTCCGCACCGGCGCCGGACAGGTCCACCGGCTCCGGGACGTGCTCGGCGAACCCGAACCGGTCGTGGATGCGGCGCATCCACGGCGGCGCCCACCAGTTGGCGTCGCCGGCCAGCTTCATGAACGCCGGCACCAGGGTGGCCCGGATGAGGGTGGCGTCCATGAGCACGGCCAGGGCGAGCCCCAGACTCCGCCGGCAAGGCCGCCTTCGGCCAGCTGGTGGACATCGTCCAGGCCTGCCTGGATGCTGGTGCCCCCACCCGGACCGACGACGCCACACACCTGTCGTTCCAGGTCTGGACCTGGATCCACGGCATCGTCGACCTCCGGATCACCCACGCCAAGATGCCCTGGCCACCCATCGAGCAGATGTTCGACGAGCTCCAGGTGGCACTGGGGCTGGTCCCTCCCGCCTGACCCCGCGCACCAGCGCCGCCGCCGTCGCCCCCGGGCCACACCGGGTCCGACCGCACTTTTGCGTACCTGTGGTCAGCGAGGTCGGTAGCGTCACCGGGGTGGAAGGGCCCGCACTCATCCACCTGCTCGGCGTGGTCCGGACCGGTGACGGTCCCACCGCGACGGTCCTGGCCGGCGTCCAACCCCGCACGGTCCTGGTCTTCGCCGCGCTCCGCCCCGGCCGGCCGGTGACCGCGGAGGAACTGGCAGAGGTGCTGTGGCCGGACGGGCCGGGACGCCACTGGAACGGTGCCCTCCGCGGGGTCATCAGCAAGGTCCGGGCCTTCCTGGCCCCGCTCGGCCCGTCGGCGCCCCGACTGGACAACGTCGGCCACGGGTACTGCTTCACCGGTGCCGCTGCGGGCGTGGACGTGCACCGGGCCCGGGCCGACCTCGCCGAGGCCGAACGGTGCCTGGCCGAGGGGTCCGCCGCGGCTGCGGAGGCGGCGGCGGGGCGGGCGGTCGGGCTGCTCGACGCGCCGCTCCTGCCCGACCTGGACGGCCACTGGCTGGACCACCACCGGTCCGAACTCACCCAGGACCTCCTCCGGGCCCTGCGGGCGGGCGCGGCCGCGGCGTCGGCCTGCGGCCACCATGACCACGCGGTGCGACTGGCCGCGACCGCGGTCGAGCGGGACCGCTACGACGAGCCGAGCCACCGGAGCCTGATGGAGGCCCACCGCGTCGGCGGGAACCGGGCCGCCGCACTCCGGGCCTACGGCGCCTGCCGCACGATGCTGGCCGACGAACTGGGTGTCCCCCCCTCGGAGGAGACCGAGCGGGCCTACCTCCGGCTGCTGGACACGGAGGCCCGGCCGGTCTCCCCGGCCGACCGACGACCGTCCCCGGCCGACGTCACCGCCCCGTGGTTGGCCGACCGCACCTTCGTGGGACGGGAGCCCGAACTGGCCCGGCTGCTGGGGGCCTGGGCCGCGGCACGCGGGGGACGACGCCAGATCGTGCTCGTCCGGGGCGACGCCGGTGCGGGCAAGACCCGGTTGTCCATGGAGGCCGTGCGCCGATCCGATCCCGGCCACGTCCTCTACGGGCGGGCCAGCCCCGAGCAGGCCATCGCCTTCGAGCCCTTCACGGAGGCGATCGGCCGCCACATGGCACAGCTGGACGACGACGGCCTGGCCCGCCTGGTGGGTTCCGACGGGCCGGAACTGGCGGGCGTCATCCCCGCCATCGCCGACCGCTGCGGCGTCGACCCGGCCGTCCGGGCCGACGGCGACCCCCGACCCGCGCGCTGGAGGCCGTCCGCTCCGTCATGGGCCGGATCACCACCGACCCGACCATCCTGGTCATCGACGACCTGCACTGGGCCGACGCCTCGACCCTCCTGCTGCTCCGCCACCTCCTGCGGGTGCTCGACACCGCCCGGCTCCTGGTCATCGCCACCTTCCGGGACGACGAGGTGCCCGACCCGGCGCTGGCCGAGGCGCTCACGCACCTCCACCGCATGGACGGGTGCCACACGCTGCGCCTGGGCGGGTTGGACCCGGACCAGGTGACCGAGCTGCTGGCCGGAGCCGAGATCCCCGACGCCGCCGCCATGGGGCGAGTGCTGCACGAGCGCACGGGTGGCAACCCCTTCTACCTCGGCCAGGTCCTGTCCGCCGCCGACGAGCGGCCCGACTCGTTCGACCCCTTCAACGTGCCGGACACCGTGAGCGAGCTGGTCCGGCACCGCGTCGTCATGCTCCCGAACGACGCCCGTGACGTCCTGGCCCTGGCCGCCACCATCGGGACCACCGTGCGGCGGGACGTGCTGACCGAGGCCATGCGGATCGACGGGTGCCGGCCCGCGGCCGTCGACGTCCTGGTGGACCGGCACCTGCTGCTGGAGGTCGACCCCGACGCCTTCGCGTTCACCCACGCCCTGGCCCGGGACGCGGTGTACGGCCAGCTGCCCCGGACCCGCCGCCGCCGCCTCCACCTCACGGTGGCCGGTGCCGTGGCCGCCGTGGGTGGGTCCTCCGTGGACTGGGCCGCCACCCTGTCGCACCACTACCTCCTGGCCGACGACCCGGCCCACGCCCGGGAGGTCGTCGACGCCACCGTGCGCGCGGCGGACCATTCGCTGGACGTGCTGGCCTACGAGCGCGCGATCGAGCAGTACACCAGTGCCGTCACCACGCTCGAGCGGTTCGCGCTGGAGGACGCCAGGACCGCGAGGATCCACCTGGGACTGGGGGCGGCACACCGGCGGGTCGGGGCTCCGGCCGCGGCCAGGGCGGCCCTGGAGACGGCGGTCGCCCTGGCGCGGGCCCCCGGCCAGGAGCGCGTGTTCGCGGAGGCCGTCCTGGAGCTGGTGGCCAAGGGTGGACGGGGCGTGGCGATGGACATGGCCGACCCCGACCGGGCCGACCTGCTGGCGGAGGCCGCAGACAGGTTGGACGAGGGCGACCAGGCGCTCCGGGTGTCCGTGCTGGCCGAGCAGGCCCTGGCGCTGCTGCTCACCGACCAGGTCGACCGCCGCCACGCCGCGGCCGCCTCGGCCCACGCCGCCGCGATGGCCACCGACCGACCCGAGGTCGTGGCCCGGGGCGTGGTGGCACACCGGCTGTTGCTGGCCCGGCCCGACGGGGCGGCGGCGCGGCTGGCCCACACCCACCAGCTGGTGGGCGCGCACCGCCACCACGTCGAACCCGAACAGCTGGCCCGGATCCACATGTGGCGCCTCACGGACTGCTTCGAACTGGGCGACCGGGTCGGGGTGGACCGCGAGCTGGCCGCGTTGGTCGACCAGGCCGGTGCCCTGGGCCAGCCCTACTGGCTCTGGTTGGCCCAGACCTGGCAGGCGCTCCAGGCCTGGGTGGACGGTGACGACGCGGCGGCGGACGACCTGGCGGTGGCCGCCCTCGACCACGTGGTCGGCCTGGACCACCCGGAGACGATGCTGGCCTACGGCCTCCAACTGGTCGGCTTCCGGCTCCAGGAGGGCCGGGGGGCCGAGATCGTGGACCTGTTGGCCGGCGCAGCCGCGGACCACCCGGCCGTGCCCGCCATGCGGTGCGGCCTGGCCCTCGCCCTGGCCCAGGCCGGGGAGGAGGTCCGGGCCGGGGAGCACCTGGCGGCCCTGTCGGCCGACGGGTTCGCCGCCATCCCCGACGACAGCAACTGGGCCGTGAGCATGGCCAGCCTGGCCGAGACCACCTGCCTCCTCGGCGACGACGGGGTCGCGGCCCGGCTGTCCGCCATGCTCCGGCCCTACCGTGACAGGTTCGTGGTGGTGAGCGCCTTCGGGGCCGGCGGCGGCTGCTGGGGGCCCTACTCGGGAACCCTCGGAGCCCTCCGCGCCTGCATGGGTGACCGGGACGGCGCCCGGGCGGACCTGGACCACGCCCTGGCCGCGGTCACCGCGTTCGGCTCACCGCCCATGGTCCGGCGCGTGGCGGCCCAACGCGACGCCCTGGCGGAGCCGGTCCCACAACCGGGGCAGTGACCGGCCCGGGCGGCCGGGGACCGCTCAGAGCCCTTCGACCTCCGACACCAGGACGGAACTGACCAAGGTGGCCATGGGCGTCGCCTCCGCGGTGGCGACGCCCCAGAACGCCTGCCACTCCGCGTCGGCCTGGAGCTTGTCCACGAAGGTGCCGTAGGACGTCATGTCGTCGAACTCGGTGGTGTAGGCGACGGTGTTGGGGGTCCCACCCACCACCGTGTTCCAGACCGAGACCCGGGCACCCAGGCGCTCGTGGATCTTCTTGGCCGCGCCGACACCGGCGACGAAGTCCGCGGACCGGCCCGGCCCCGGCTGCCAGACGTTCATGCTCACGATGGTCATGGTGTGCTCCTCACCTGTGGGACGGTGCATCCGTCGCCGGTCACACACTGCGCAGGCGACCGCGAACCGAACGCGAGCCGGGCGCCACCCCCGCTCGCGATCGGTTCGCGCCCGGTCCCTAGCGTTGGACCCGGCACCCACACGGGGTGCCACGGGAGAGGAGCCATCCATGTACCTGTACACACGACGCCTGCTGCTGACATCTGCGGCCGGCGCGGAATGGGCCACCAGGATCTGCGAGGCCGGGACCAAGGTCGGCGGCGTGGAGATCAACGTCTGGGGCAGCATCTGGGGACCCGCCTACGGGACCATCACCTGGACGGCCTGGCACGCGGACCTGGCCTCGCTGGAGACGTGGGGCGACACGCTCAACGGGGATGCCGGCTTCCAGGGCGTCATCGCCGAGGGCGCCGAACTGGTCCAGGGCAGCGTGGACGACGGCCTGCTGCAGGTCGTCTCCGGCGACCCCGACCCGGACGCGAACGACCAGTACGTGACCGGTGTGGCCGCAGTGTGCGCAGGCGGCAACATCGAGCGGGCCATGACCGCCGGCGTGGAGCTGGCCGAGGCCGCCGCCAAGGTCACCGGGCGGCCCACCATGTTCGTCCGGAGCGTGACCGGACCCTACGGCGGCGTCGGGTGGCTCACCGGCCACGGGACCATCGCCGACGTGGAGGCCGGCCAGGACGCGATGGCCGCCGACCCGGGATGGCTCAAGCTGGTGGACAGCACCGGCGGCGCCTTCGTGGAGGATGCGTCGATCACCGTGTCCACGCTCTACCGCAAGATCGCCTGACCGGCACCGCCCTGGGAGAGGACCCCCAGCGAATGGACCTGTGGGCGGCCGACCATCCGGCCGCCCACAGGCTGCAACCGCCGGGCGCAGGGCCTGACCCGGGCGTCACGCCGGCGGTCACCGACGACGGGACAGCCCGACGAGCGGGTCAGCCGAACGAGACCGTCGGCGGCCCGGTGTTGGCAGCGGGGGCCTCGTAGAACTCGCCCTTGGCCACGCCGGACATGCCGACGAACAGCGACCAGGGGATGGTCACCATGGTGCGGTTCAGGGTGGAGCAGGCGTCGTTGTAGTACTGGCGGGAGAACGCCAGCTGGTCCTCGGTCCGGGCCAGTTCGGTCTGCAGCGACAGGAAGTTGGTCGACGCCTTCAGGTCCGGGTACTGCTCGGCCACCGCGAACAGGTTGGCCAGGGCCTGGCGCATCTGGCCGTCGGCCGCGGCCTTCTCCCCCACCGTGTTGGCGGACTGGGCCGCGGCCCGGGCCCGGGTCACCGACTCGAGCGTCTCGCGCTCGTGGGTCATGTAGCCCTTGACGGTCTCGACCAGGTTGGGGATGAGCTCGGCCCGGCGCGTCAGTTGCACGTCGATGCCGGCCATGGCCTCGTCCACCAGCACCCGTTGGCTGCGCAGGCGGTTGAGCCCGGTGACGACCACCAGGCCGATCACGAGCACGAGCACCACGATGACGACGATGGCGATCAGCATGTCGGTCTCCTGTCCGGTGCGGGACGCACCACGGTTGGGCGGGGGGCGGTCGGACTCACCATGACCCACCGCCGCCGCCACCGCCGCCGGACCCGCCGGAGAACCCGCCGCCGCCCCCGGACGAGGACTGCGACGCGGCGTAGGTGGCGGAGGCCGACGTGATGGCCGAGTTGAACGACTGGGTCATGGCATGGCTGGAGAAGTGGTTGGTGGGCGAGCCCGACCAGTACAACCACGGGACCACCGGCAGGGCCACGCCCTGGGCCTCGTAGCGGCGGGCCCAGGCGTCGGCGGAGCCGAACACCAGCGCCCACGAGAGGTACCGGGGGAACCAGTCCATGTGGGCTGCGGCGTCGAAGCGCGACTCCGCGGAGTCGGTGGTGAGGAACCGGGCGAACCCGCCGGCCCGGGACCACAGGTCGCGGCCCTCCGGGGTGTGCTTGGTCCCGGTGGCCGGGTCCAGCATCACGCCGAGGGCGACGAAGGCGAACACGGCCGATCCGGTGAGCAGCGGCCAGAGCACCCATCCCGAGTCGGAGAAGAAGTAGATGCCGACCATGACCGCCACCCCGACGACCGACAGCCAACCCAGCACCTTGGCCCACACGCCGGGGCCGGACGTGCGCAGGTACCGCCCGGACTCGGCCTCGATGTGCTCCTGCAGCGCCTCCTGGGCCTGGGCGACCCGCTCCCCCGCCGTCGTGGTGGCCGACACCAGGAACGACTCGCCGGCGGCGTCCAGGCGCAGCTTGGACAGGACCGCGGCCTCTCCGGCCGACACCGGCGCCGTGGCCGGGTCGACCAGCAGGTGGACCCGCCACGAGTCGTCGTCGCCCTCCAGGCGGACCACGCCCCGCTCCCCCAGGTCGTAGAGGGTGGCCTGCAGGTCGTCATCGGACGCGGACTCGTTGACCACCCGCGCCCCGAGGGCGGGCGGGATCCCGGCGGGGGGCTCGAACAGGACCGGGAACCCGGGACGGGGTTCCCGCGTGGCCAGGATGAAGTACAGCCCCAGGGCGGCGGCCACGATCCCGGCCCCGATCGACCACAGGGTGGTGGACGAGAACCGGCCCCCGGCCGGGGGTGGCGGCAGCGAGTCCGCCGCGAACGCCACCCGGACCGTGACCGGCGTGAACGGCTCCAGCGGCCCGGTGACCACACGCATGCTGCGACCCTCGATCGAGGCCGTACACGGGGTGTCCTCGCCCTGCACGCACTCGGCCCGCAGGGCGTCAGCGGGCAGGGCGGCCGTCACGGACACGGCGTCCATGGGCATCTGCCAGCCGCTGCCCACCACGTCCCACCACCACACGGTCTCGCCCTTGCGGCCGGGTTCCAGGGCGTCGGTCGTGGTGGAGCGGATGACGTAGTCGTTCACGCCCATCGTGACGAAGCGGTCGGGCGAGCCGATCCGGAGGTTCTCGGTGCCCCGGGCTGACGCCACCCACTCGAAGGGCTCGGCCTGGCCGTCCCGGGTGACCGACACGTCGGTGACCGGGTGGGAGACGCCGTTGCGGCGGGGGTCCGCCGTGTCGAAGATGCGGAAGATGCCGTGCTTGGCCGGGGGGAGGTCGACCGAGATGGCCTCCTCGGTGCGCAGGGTGCCGTCCGCCGACAGGTCCATGGTGGCGGCGTAGTTGGTGATGCGGGCCGTCTCGTCGGTCTCCTGCAGGGTGCTCAGCGGCTCGAGCAGGAACACGGCGAGCACGCTCCCCAGCACCAGGAGGCGGAAGAACCACACGCCGATGGTGCGGCCGAGGCTGCGCGGCTTCACGATCGGTCCCGGGGATGCACTCCCAAAACGCTAACGGGGTCGGTCCCCGTTTCCGCGGACGGGCCCCGATCGACCGCCCCGGGCCGTGGACCGCTCAGGCGTTGGGGGGCAGGTCCGAACCGACGCCGCGGCGACGGATGCGCACCAGGTCCCGGCCGGCGTCCCCGTCGGCCGCGCCGACGGCCGGGGCGACCCGGTCCCCGGGGTGGGACCGTCCGTCCCCGCGGGGGTCCGACGGGAGCTCCAGCGGCTCGAAGCCCCAGTCGTCGAGCAACTGCAGGTCCGCGTTGGCGGCCTGGCCCTCCGTGGTGAGGTAGTCCCCCACGAAGATGGAGTTGGCCATCTCCAGCGCGAGGCCCTGAACGGTCCGCAGGTGCACCTCTCGTCCGCCTGCGATGCGGATCTCGGTGGTCGGGAACAGGAACCGGTAGAGGGCCAGGATGCGCAGGCACCGCTGCGGGGTGAGCTCCCACCGCCCGGCCATCGGGGTGCCGTCCACGGGGATCAGGAAGTTGATGGGCACCGAGTCGGGGTCCAGCGCCCGCAGGGCGAACCCCACGTCCACGATGTCCTCGTCGGTCTCACCCATGCCGAACAGGGCCCCCGAGCACGGCGACAGCCCGGCGTGCTTGGCCGCCTCCACCGTGGCCACCCGGTCCTCGAACCCGTGGGTCTCGCAGATGTCGCCGTAGTGGGCCTCGGAGGTGTTGAGGTTGTGGTTGTAGGCGAACACGCCGGCATCGGCCAGCCGCTCTGCCTGGCCGTCGCCCAGCAGGCCCAGGCACGCGCAGACCTCCAGTCCGGGGTGGGCGTCCTTGACCGCCAGCACGGCGTCGGCCACCTGCTCCACCTCGTTGTCGGACGGCCCGCGGCCGCTGGCCACCAGGCACACCCGGGCCGCACCCGCCTGCACGGCCCGCGACGCGGCGTCGGCCACGACGTCGGCGCCGACGGTGCGGTAGGTCATGATCCCGGCCTCGGACCCACGGCGCTGCGAGCAGTAGTGGCAGTCCTCCGGGCACAGGCCCGACTTGAGGTTGACCAGGAAGTTCATCTTCACGGTGTTGCCGAACGCGGCACGCCGGAGGCGGCCGGCCTGGGTGACCGCCGCCATCGTGTCGGCGTCGGGCAGGCGCAGGACCGCCAGGCGCGTCCTGGCGGGTGGGGGCCTCCCCGGCCGTGGCCGCGGACCGGCACCGGTCCAGCAACCCGGCCACGTCGGTCCCTGTGTGGTCGATCGTGTCACTCACGGCCGGAATGCTGGCACACCGGAACGGCCGCGACGGAGTCGGCGGGCTCCCGACCTCGCTACGGTTCGGCCCACCCGCCCAGGAGGAAGCGCCCATGCCACGGCTCCGACAAGTCCCCCGATCCGATGTCCACCCCGTGGGCGAACTGCTGTACGGGATGCTGTTCGGTGACCGCGACCCGGTCGCCGAGCCCGGCACGGCCAGCGGCACCCCGGGCAACTGGTGGACGGTCTTCGCGCTGGTGCCCGACGCGTTCGACCACACCACCACCGGGTTCCAGTTCTACCGGTCGCCCGACCGGCTCCTGGACCCGAAGCTGCGGGAGCTGGGGCAGACCCGGACCGGATGGGCCCGCGGGTCGCAGTTCGTGTTCTCGCAGCACTGCAAGGCGTCCCGCGACGTCGGCCTGACCGACGAGCAGGTGGACGCCATCCCCCACTGGCAGGTGGCGGACTGCTTCTCCCCGGTGGAACGCGCCGTCCTGGCCTACACCGACTGCCTGGTCCTGCAGGGTGGCCGCGTGCCCGACGGCGTGTTCGCCGCCCTCCAGACGGAGCTGTCCGACGAGGAGATCCTGGAGCTCACCTACATCACCACCACCTACGAGATGCACGCCACCATGAGCCGGGCCCTGCGCCTGGAGTACGACGACGTGGACGACCCCGTGGTGGAGGTGCCCGACCTCGACGGCAACTTCGCGGGACTGGACGTGATGGCGGTGGTGGACGAGCCGGACACCGGATCGTGACCCCGGGCCCACCGGGAACGTCCCCGGGCCCCGTGCGCATCGCCCTGGCCACCGCCCGCTCGGCGTGGCGGGAGGACGAGGACGCGGCGCTGGCCCAGGGTGCGCTCGACGCGGCCGGGGCCGACGCCTCGCCCCAGGTGTGGGACGACCCGGAGGTGGACTGGGGCGGATTCGACCTGGTGGTGGTCCGCTCCACGTGGGACTACGTGCCCCGCCGCCGGGAGTACCTGGCGTGGGCCGACCGGGTGGCGGGCGTGACCACGCTGGCCAACCCGGCCGACGTGCTGCGCTGGAACACCGACAAGCGGTACCTGGCCGACCTGGCCGCGGCAGGCGTCCCGGTGGTCCCCACGTCGTTCCTGGCTCCGGGTGCGGGGCCGGAGGAGGTGCTGGCGGCCCTGCCCCACGACGGTGAGTTCGTGGTGAAGCCCACCGTGTCGGCCGGGTCCAAGGACACCACCCGCTACGCCGCCGGGGACCTGGGTGCCGCGTCGTCCCACGCCGGGAGACTGCTGGGCGACGGCCGCCACGTCATGGTCCAGCCCTACCTGGGGGCGGTGGACACCCACGGGGAGACCGGCATGGTGTTCGTGGGCGGCCGGTTCAGCCATGCGTTCCGCAAGGGACCGCTGCTGGAGGTGGGGGGCGGTCCGGTGTCCGGGCTGTACGCCCGGGAGGCCATCGACGTCCGCACCGCGTCGGCGGCGGAGCTGGCCCTGGCCCGGCACGTGCTGGACGCGACCGGGGCCCACCTCGGGGTCGGGCTGCTGTACGCCCGGGTGGACGTCCTGCCTGGCCCGGACGGCGCCCCGGTGTTGCTGGAACTGGAGCTGACCGAGCCGTCGTTCTTCCTGGCGACCGATCCGGCCGCACCGGAACGCATGGCCGCGGCGTTCGTGGCGGCCGCGGAACGGGCCCGGACCGGGCCGACCTGACGGGCCGGAGCCGGTCAGGCCTCCGGTTCGGCCACGATCAGGAACTCCACCACTCCGTTGTCCCGCACCGACAGGCCGGGCGGACTGGGCGTCTCGATGCCGTAGTCGGCGAACACCACCGGGATGGTGCCCAGGACCTGCACCTGGGTCCCCGCCCGCTTCACCTCCACGGTGAAGGACACGTCCTGGGTGACGCCCCGCAGGGTGAGCCTGCCCGAGGCCGGTACCTCGGCCACCTCGCCGTCGGCCGGGACGGCGTCCAGCGTGATGGGGTCCCCGGCGAACGACGCGGTCGGGAACTCCTCGGCGTTCATGATCGAGCTGCGGAACCGGCCGTCGCGCTGGCCCGAGTCGGACGTGATCGAGGCGACGTCGACGGTGAAGGTCACGTCGGACACGGTGGTGCCGGCGACGGTGAAGCCACCGGTGACCTGGTCGGTCCGGCCCACCGCCTCGATGTTGGCCGCCCCGCCCAGGCGGTCCTCCAGCACCCGGTACCCGGCCTGGGACCCGGTGGTGGCGACCCAGGCGCCGTCCAGCGTGGCCGGCGCGTCGGCGACGGCCGCGGTCGTCGTGGGCCCGCGGTCGGTGGTGGTGGTGGCATCGTCGAAGCTGAGCTCCTCCGGCCCGGACCCGCCGACCAGGAACACCGCGGCCAGGCCCGCTCCCGCCAGCACGACCAGGACGGCGGCCACGCCGATGACGACCTTGGTGTTGCGAGCCATGACCGGGCACCCCCTCGCGCCGGCCGGGGCGGCCGACGGTGCCGAACTTCTAGTCGATGGATCCCACCCGGCGGCCGCGGGCCACGAACACCGCCCCCAGGCCCACGGCGATGACCACGGCGATGCCACCCAGGACCCAGAGCCACGGGCTGCCGCCACCATCGTCCTCGGCCGCGGCCGGTTCGGAGGTGATCTCGGGGACGCCGCCGGGAACCTCGTCGGTCGTGGTGGTGGCCTGGTCGATGGCCGGGACGGCGGAGGTGGCCGCGGTGCCGCCGCCCTCCACGGTGGCCTGGGGGCCACCGCTGATCTCCTGTGTGAGCGACACCTCCGCGGCGGGGGTCACCGAGGTGACCCGCAGGCTCCAGGTGCCGGACGCCGGGAAGGTGACCGGGGCCGCGTACTCCCCCTCGGTGGATGCGGGCTGCAGGGTGACCGGGGTCAACGACGCCCCGGCGCCGTTGTCGCCGGCCACCGTCACGGTGGCGTCCTTCACCGGGTCGTCGTCGTTCTCGTAGGTCAGGCGGACGGTGATGGTGGCGGTGGAGCCGTCCGCGGTGGCGGAGATGACCTCGAGCGTTCCGTCGTCACCGTGGGCCGACGCGGACGACGGCAGGAACGCCAGCACGACGGCCGCGGCCAGCGCCAGGCCCATCATGGCCACGGACGGGCGGGGCCTGGCCCACCCGGGGGAACCGTTCCTGGTCGTCATCTGATCGGCACCTCGAAGTCGGTCGTGGCCGGGTTCCCCCGACTCACGATGGTCACCTGGAATGTCCACGTCCCCGGGGTGAGCTGCACACCGTTCGCCACGCTGTGGCTGGCCGTGACCGGGGTGAGCGGAACCTTACGAGGCTCCACCTCACCGGACGACACCAGCAACTCAGCGGCGTCCACCGAGGCCAGTGAGCCGTCCCGGGACAGGTAGTAGAGGTGGACCTCGTTCGGGCCCGACCGGGCGGGCGCCACGTCGATGCGCACCGTCGTGTCACCGGCCTGGCGGACCAGCTTGACGGGGTCGCTCACGGTCTCCCGGCCGGGGGGTGTGGCGACCAGGACCGCGGTCAGGGCCAGCACCGCCACGCCGATGAGCGCCTCCATCCGCAGGCCGCGGGCGAAGCCCACCAGCGAACGGGCGGTGTCGGCCAGCCACCGGCGGTGGACCAGCCCCATGGCCAGCATCACGGCCGCGCCCACCGCCTTGGCCAGCACCAACCGCCCGTGGTCGGTCTCCAGCAGTGCGGCCAGGGAGCCCTCCTGCAGCCAGGCGTTGAGCATCCCGGAGATGATCGTGACCGGGGCCGCCACCACGGCCAGGGCGCTGAACCTGACCGCCCGGGACCGGGAGCCGTCCCAGGTCAGTGCCAGCACGCCCAGCGCGCCGACCCAGGCCGCGGCGGCCAGGACGTGGACGATGTCGGAGGACACGGCCACGGCGGCGGGCGACACCGTGCTGGCGTGGCCCCCGAACGACGGGAGCGCCAGGGTGGCGAGGATCGCCACCCCGGCCAGCACCGGGACCCGGCGCAGCAGCGGTCCGCCCGCCACCGCGACCAGCAGGACGAGCGCGACCGCCACCCGGAGGCCCGCCACCTGCCCGGCCCGGCCGGAACCCACCAGGTCCGCCACGGTCGGCAGCGACTCGGAAACGGCCCGGCCCGACAGGTCCGCCGCGCTGCCGAGCAGCGCCAGGCCCGTCCCGAACAGGGTGGCGACGGCCCCCGGCAGCAACAGCCGGCGGGACGCCGCCAGGCCCCCGGTCCACCCGCCGTCCCTGCCCCGGTCCACCACCAGCGCCATGGCCAGGACGCCGCCGACGAGCAGCGAGCCGGCCAGGGCGATCCACCGACCGAGCGCCCCGAGCACCCGGGCCACCTGCTCACCGCCCGCCTCCACCGTCATCGAACCCGTCCGGCGCTCCACGTGGTACACGAACGAACCCGTGATGACATGGCCGTCGTCGCTCAGGACCCGGTAGGAGATGGTGTAGGTCCCCGCCGGGCCGCGGTCCACCTCCTGGGCCACCTCCCTGCCGCCGGCCCCGCTGTCCGGTGCACCCCGGTCCACCCGCCGGCCCTCGGGATCCAGGACGGTGACCCCGCCCGTGTCCACCGCCACCGGCTGGTCGAACGTGAGCTCCACCCGCTCCGGAGCGCCGGGCACCACCTCGTCGTTCGCCGGCGTGCTGGCGATCAGGGTCGCGTGGGCGTCCGCCACCCCGGACAGGGGTCCCGCCGTCGCCACGAGCCCCACCATCACCAGCCCCACCATCACCAGCCGGGACCGCGACCATCGGCGCAGCGCTGCGGCGGCAGGTCGGGCGGGCACCGCCCGATGGTACCGACGGCACCCCCGTCGGCCGGAACCGGCCGCCCCGGGCCGGCGTCGACACCCCCGCTAGTGTCACCGCCGGCCGACGCACCTGACGGGGGACCACATGAGCGATGCACCGACCACCGACGAGACCGATGACAGCGTGCTGTACCAGGTCGACGGCGGTGTGGCCCGCGTGACCATCAACGCCGCGGATGCCGGCAACTCCCTGACCGCGGACATGCGGGACCGCATCACCGAGCTCATGGAGTGGGCCTCGGCCGACCACGGCGTCCGCGCCGTGGTGCTGACCGGGGCCGGCGGACGCCACTTCTGCACCGGTGCCAACCTGGGCGGACCACAGAAGCCCACCCCGCCACGGCCCGAGGGCGCCCCCGACCGCCTGCTCGGCGACGCGGCCCGGATGATCCGCCGCGGCTGGCAGCGCCTGGTCGGCTCCATCCTCGACTCCGAGAAGCCCGTCGTCGCCGCGGTCAACGGCACCGCGGCGGGGGGCGGCGCCCACCTGGTGCTGGCGTGCGACCTGGTCGTCATGGCCGACAACGCCAAGCTGGTGGAGGTGTTCGTCCGCCGCGGGATCCTGCCCGACGCCGGCGGCGCCTACCTGCTGCCCCGCATCGTCGGACCCCAGGTCACCAAGGAGCTCATGTTCCTGGGCGACGACGTCCCGGCCGAGCGCTGCCTGCAGCTGGGCATCGCCAACCGGGTGGTCCCGGCCACGGACCTGGCCCCGACGGTGGACGAGCTGACCGGACGCCTGGCCCAGGCGCCCACCAAGGCCCTGGGGCTGACCAAGTGGCTGGTGAACCGCTCGTTCGAGTCCAGCCGCCACACCGCGTTCGAGGAGGAGGCCGCGGCCCAGGAGCTGCTCACCGCGTCGCTGGACTTCGGCGAGGGCATGCAGGCCTTCCGGGAGCGCCGCTCCCCCGAGTTCCGGGGCTACTGACGCTCCGGGTGGTGCCGGCGGTCAGGCGCCGCAGGTCGGGACGTCCAGCTCCTCGGCCAGTGGGGTGATCTGCTGGGTGATGCTGTCGATCTCGGTCGACGCCGCGTCCAGGGCTGCGGTGTCGCCCGACGCCACGGCGTTGCGGAACGTGTCGGTCGCGTCCTGGAACTGCACGAAGAGGTCATAGAGGGCCCGGGCCTGCGTGGCGTCGCCGTCCGGCGGACCGATCCGGTCCCACTCGGCCACCAGCTCGGTGGCGAAGGCGTTCAGGTCGTCGGCCAGGGCCTGGGCCTCCTCCATGGACTGCGGCGTGGTCTCACCGATGCCGGCGTACTTCTCCGTCAGGCGGGCGCAGGCCGCGTCGGTCTCGGCACTCCACTCCTCGAAGGCCAGGTTGCCGGCCACCACCTCGGTCGTGGTCGTGGTCGGGTCGTCCGACAGGGTGTCCTCGGTGGTGGAGTCGTCCTCGGAGTAGCACTGGTCCAGGCCCAGCTTCTTGGCCGTGGCGTCCTTCTTGGCGTTCGTGTCGTCCAGGTCGGAGATGGCTGCCTCCACCCCGTCGGCGTCCTCCGCCTTGGCCGCGGTGACCAGCGGCGAGAAGTCGCTGACGTAGGAGCGGAACTGGTCCACGAAGAGCGCGGCCTCCTTGGCCTGCTCGTCGGGCGTCCCCACGGCCTCCACGTCGTCGATGAAGGTGTTGGTGCGCTTCTTGGTCTTGACCGCCAGTTCCTCCAGCCCGGCGTAGTCGTCCTCGCCGGACGGGCTGTCGTAGCCGCGGACCTCCTCGCGGGCCGCGTTGCACAGGTCGTTGACCTTCTCCTGCCAGGTGTCGAAGGACACGGTCTTCGTGTCCTCGGTGTCCTTGGACGAGTCCTCCGACGACCCTCCGCAGGCGGACGCGGTCATGGCCACCGCGGCCAGGGCGACCAGGGCCAACCGGAGCAGGTGTGGTCGGGACAGGGACCGGGACGGACCCGTTCGGGGGGTGCGGGTGGTCATGGGGTGCTCACCTCGGGAGGAGATTCGGACGCGTTGCACCCTATCGGCGAGGTGGCGCGAACCCGACGGACCGGGACGCGGGCCCCGCAGGTCCGGGACCGGCGCGGTCGACCGCCCCCACGGCGCGGTCCCTGGCGGCCGAACCCGGTGGCGTACCGCTGACCGGGACCGCGTCCCGGCCGGCCGGCATGCTCATCCGTCGTTCGCGCTGACGGCGTCGTGCGAGCGGTCGATTCCGTTGTCGGCCCGGTCCCGCGACGTCCGCCGGACGGACCTGGTGAGGACGAATCCCCTGCGTCTGACGATGCGCCCGCGTGCTCCCGCAGTCAACCCCCCAAACCGATTTCGTGCGGCGGCCACGGGCGCGGGTAGACCAGCGCAATGGCCACGACGAGCACCGCATCACCCGCCCCGCACGAGACGATCACCGTCGACGTCGACGACCGCGGTGTCGCCACCGTCACCCTGGACCGGCCCGAGGTCCTCAACGCCTTCAACGGCCGCATGGTCCAGGAGCTGCACCAGCTGTGGCGGGCCTTCCGGCTGGACGACGCGGTCCGCTGCGTCGTGCTGACCGGCGCGGGCGAGCGGGCCTTCTGCACCGGCATCGACCGCACGGAGCAGATCGACGACGGCTCCGGCGGGGCCCGCGCCGCGGACGACACCGGCCAGGACCGCATCGCCGGGTTCGGCTCCACGCCGTTCCACTTCGACGACCCGGGCGAGCTCCTGGGACCCAAGACCAACGACCTGTGGAAGCCGGTGGTCGCCGCGGTCAACGGCATGGCGTGCGGCGGCGCCTTCTACCTGCTCGGTGAGTGCGACGTGCTCATCGCGGCCGACCACGCCACCTTCTTCGACCCCCACGTCACCTACGGCATGACCGCCACGTTCGAGCCGCTGCACCTGCTGCACAAGCTGCCCTTCGGCGAGCTGGTCCGCATGTCGCTGGTGGGCAACCACGAGCGCATCTCGGCGGCGCGGGCCCACCAGGTGGGCATGGTGTCCGACGTGGTGCCCGGGGCGGAGCTCCTGACCGCAGCACAGGACCTGGCCGGCATCATCGCGTCGGCCCCGCCGCTCGCGGTGCAGGGCACGCTGCGCTCGCTGTGGGCCGGCCTGGAGATGACCCGCAGCCAGGCCCTGGCGCAGGGCTGGGCCTTCATCGGCCTGGGCACCAGCCAGGAGTCCCTGGCCGAGGGCCAGCGGGCATTCGCCTCCGGCACCCGCATCACCCCCCGCATCCGCTGAGGGCGGGACGGGCCCGGACCCGTCCTGGTCGGACCGCGCCGGTCAGACCTCGTAGAGGCCGTCGACGTACTCGAGCAGGCCGCCGGCCACCAGGTCCTGCGTCTCCGCCATGGACGCCAGCCCGTAGACGGGGATCAGCCCCTCGCTCTGGCCCGGGTCGGCCCGAACCGCGTCCACGCTGGCGGCCAGGTCGGCCAGGAACCGCTCGACCACGCCGGGCTGCGTGTGGCGCAGGGTGGTGCAGAGGTGCAGCGACTGCGGGTCGAGCAGCCCGTTGAGGCTCCAGCGCCGGTGCCCCATCTGCTCCAGCACGGCGAAGATGTTCACGTCCGGGTCGGTGGAGCGGATGGCCACGTTCCACAGCGGGTCGCCGATGACCTCCAGCCCGTCGATGCCGGCCACGCCGGCCTTCACCGAAGCGGCCGCCTCCAGGATGCGGGCCGTGGCGTCCAGGTAGCCCTGCCGCCCCATGGACACCAGGGCGGCCCAGCAGGCGGCGCTCAAGGCACCGGGCCGGGACCCGGCGAAGGTGGGCGAGTAGTACAGCCCACCGGACCAGGACGCGGTCGTGTAGTACTGCAGGTGGCGGAGCTCCGGCGTGCGGTAGAGCACCACGGAGGTGCCCTTGGCGGCGTAGCCGTACTTGTGGGTGTCGCAGCTCATGGACGTCACGCCCGGCACCCGGAAGTCGAAGGGCGGCACGTCATGGCCCAACGCCTCCGCCCACGGCAGCACGAACCCGCCCAGGCACGCGTCGGTGTGGAAGCCGATCCCCCGCTCCGCCGCTGCGGCCGCCAGCTCCGCGATGGGGTCGATGAGCCCGGTCGGGAAGCAGGGGGCGGACCCCACCACCGCGACCGTGCGGTCGTCCATGGCCGCCACCATGGCCGCGACGTCGGCCCGCTGGTCGGCGCCGACGGGCACCTTGACGAGCTCCATGCCGAAGTACTGCGCCGCCTTCTCGAACGCGGCATGGGCGCTGGTGGCGACGACGAGCTTGGGCTCCCTGATGCCGTTGAGCGCACCACGGTCCCGGTACACCTTCATGGCCAGCAGGATGGAGTCGGTGCCGCCGGAGGACACCGAGCCGCAGACGGTGGTCACGCCGTCGGGGCCGCCACCCAGCATGTCCGCGGTCATGGCCACGATCTCGGCCTCGAACTTGATCACGCTGGGCCACAGGTCGGCGTGCAGCGGGTTGGCCTGGGAGTTGATGGTGTAGGCCTCGCTGAGGAACTCGATGTGGCCCGGGTCGCCGTGGTACACGCTGCCGGAGGCGAAGCCGTCGGACCAGCGCTCCTCCTCCTCGTCGCGCATGGCCCGCATCTCCGCCAGGATCGCGTCGCGGTCGCGGCCCCGGTCGGGGAAGCGGTCGTGGGACTCGAACCGGCCCCGGTACGGGTGCAGCGACGCCGCGGCCTCCGCCGCCGCGTCCAGGCCGCCGGCCCCCGTGCCTGCGTCCGGGCCTCCGGCCCCTGTGGTGCTGGTGTCAGCCATGCTGGTGCGCTCCCTCGGGCTCGCGGCCCGTCCGGTGGCTACCCGTGCGCGTTGAGGCGCCGGTGGATGCCCTTGTTCTGCTTGTAGATAGCGCGGAAGGCGCCGTACTGGTCGTCGTAGGTGCGGCGGTGGGCCTGGTTCGGCTCGTGCACGGCGACGACCTTGACCTTTGCGTCCAGTTCGTCGACACCCACGCGGCCGAGCGCCACGCCGGCCAGCAGCGCCGCACCCCGGGCGTTGGCCCGGATGGGGTGCTCGACCCGGCGGATGGGCCGGTCCATGACATCGGCGTGGATCTGGGCCCAGAGCTCGGACTGGCCGCCACCTCCGATGAGGTTGATCCACGGGAACGGCCGGCCGCAGAACTTCTCGACGCTGCCCAGCAACCACCGGCTGTTGAAGGCCACACCCTCCAGCACGGCACGGACCAGGTCGGCCCGGTCGGTGCGCAGGCTCACGTTGTGCCAGCCCGCCCGGATCGTGTGGTCGTCCACCGGGGTGCGCTCACCGTTGAGCCACGGCGTGAAGATGGCGCCGTTGGACCCGGCCGGGCTGGTGGCGGCCACACGGTCGATCCGGGCGAAGGCGTCGTCCGGAGCACCGGCCGACCGCAGCTCGTCGTCCGGGTACAGGACGTTGTCGCGCAGCCAGTTGAGGCAGGCCCCGGCTGACTCCTGCTCGTTGGCCACGAAGTAGCGGCCGGGGAGCGGGCTGGGCAGGGAGGCGACGCCGTGGAACAGGTCGGTCTTCTTGAACGGGACGTGGCAGGTGAGCCACGACGACGTGCCCAGGTAGAGGTGGCCCTCGAAGTCCTTGACCGCGCCGGAGCCCACGGCCGCTGACTGCACGTCCGGCGTGCCGCCGATCACGGGGATGCCGGGCCGCACCCCGAGTTCGGCGGCGGCCGCGGCGGTGAGGAACCCGATCACCGAGGTGGCGGGCACCAGGTCCGGCAGCCACTCCCTCCGGAGACCGACCATGTCCAGGAGCTCCTGGCTGTAGGACACGTGGGAGGGGTCGCGGTTGTCGGTCACCCAGTGCACGACGATCGAGTCGTAGGTGGCGACGCACTCGCCGGTGAGCTTCAGGTTCAGCCAGTCCTTGGGCTCCAGGTACTTCCACGTGCGGGCCGACAGCTCGGGGCGGTGCGCCCGCATCCACAGGATGTGGGCCAGCGGGTCCTTGCCGGACATGGCGGGGGCCCCGCCGGTGAGCGCGATCCACCTGCGGAGCTTGCGCGGCTCGTAGCCCTGGACCCTGAGGCGGCCACCGGACACGCGGGTGACCTCCTCGGCTCCCCGGCTGTCCATCCAGATGAGCGAGTCACCCAACGGCTGGCCGTCACGGTCGATGGCCACGGTGCCGGACCACTGCGACGTGACCGAGATCGCTGCCACATCGGGCGGGAGCGCACCCCGCTCCTTCAGCCGTCGGGCGCCGGCCACCACCCCGGCCCACCAGTCCCCCGGCCGTTGCTCGGCACCGCCGCCGTCGGACAGCAGCAGGTCGACCGGCTCGAACTCCCCGTCCAGGTAGGAGCCGTCCATGGTGAACACCGCGGTCTTGGGCCCGGAGGTCCCCAGGTCGATCGTCAGGACCAGGTCGCTGCCGTCCTGCGTGCTGGTGTCCTGCGTGCTGCCGTGCTGCGTGCGGCCGTCCTGCGTGCCGTCCATCTCGGTCATGTCGTCCCCCGGAACTTGCCCGTGCGCCGACGGACCCTACAGCGGGCGACCGAAGCCGGTTCGGACCGGCTCCTTCCAGGGGGTTTGGTGCTGTTTCATGTTGTCACGATCACTCTGGTGTGACAGGGTGGCACGATGGGACGGGGACTCGGGGGAGGGAACGCGGCCGGCCGGAGCACCTCGCAACAGGTCCGGGTGGCCGCCCTGGCAGCGGTGACGGCCGCGGTGACGGTGCTCGGCCCGCTCGGGATGACGGCCTGCACGGGCGGGACCGCACCGGACCGGGTGCGTCCGATCGACGGGAGCTCCCGTGCCGCGACCGGCAGCGAGGCCACCACCACCACCCCGCACCCGCAGATCCGGGGAGTCCAACCGGCGCGCCCGGGGATCCGGCGGTGACGCCGGACGGGACCGGCCCGTCCCCGCAGGATCCCGTGGCAGACGCGGTGGACCAGCTCCTGGCCCGCTACGACCGGGCCCTCACCGACCTGTCGGCCCAGCCTGCTGCCGCAGCCGACCCCGACCATCCGCTCCACCTGGCGTGGTCGTCCGTCGTCGGTCCCGGCACGGCGCTGGCCGCCGACCTGCCCGCAGCCATCACCGCTCGCGCCCGCGACGGTGTCGTGGTGGAGCCGGGCGCCGAGGGCCTGGCCTACCGCCACCACGCGCTGGAGGTGGTGCCGGCGGCGGACGGCTCGGTCGGGTTCACCTGGTGTGGCTGGTCCCCCGGCATCGCACGCGACGTCACCACCCGGGCGGTCGCGGACGACGGCGTCGGCCACGCCCACGGCACGGGTCGGGCCCGGCCGGGACCGGCGGGGTGGGTGCTCGACTCGTTGGACCAGTCCGACCTGGTGGTGCTGGCCCCGGGGACGCCGGACCCGTGTCCGACCGAGGCCCAGCGAGCCGGGAAATGACGCCGAGGGGCGGCTCGCCCGCCGTCACCGTGCCGGCGCGGGCCGTGCGGTGGTTCGTCGCGGTCCTGGCCGCCGCCGCGGTGCTGGGCCCGGTGGGCCGCGTGTCGCCGGCCGGGGCGGTCGGGGACGGCGGGGCGTCCTCCCGTGTCACGCGGGACGGACGCATCGTCACCTCCATCCTGTTGCCGGGGCGGTCCGTGCCTCCCCGGGGAGACACGGGACCCACCACCTACTGGATCACCCTGTCGGACGCGGACCTGGGCTTCCTCCTGCACGTGGCCGCCGCCCATCCGGAGCTGGCCGACGCCCCGCTGCTCCGGGCCGTCCAACCGCTGCTGGAGGGCGGCACCTTCGGCGACGTCGACGTGCAGGTCCTGGTCCGCAACGGCGTGCTGACCGCGGAGGTGCGGGCCGTCCCCACGCCACCCGACCCGGCCCGCGGCCTGGCCCGTCGGATGATCACCGTGCTGCCCGTCCTCCCGCCCGTGGTGTCTCCCCCACCGGCGGCGCCGGTGCCGCTGTACGAGCCGGTGTTCGTGTCGTTCACCCCCCAGGTGTGGGCCACCACGGTGGACCGCACGCTGTCCGCGTCCGGCGTGACGGCCCGGGTGCGGGCCAGGCCGGTGGCGATCCGGGTCAGCAGCGGGGACCCGGCGGGCGTCGGCCGGGTCCGGCTGTGTGCGGGGCCGGCCGTGCCGTTCGACCCGGACGACCCGGCGTCACCGTCCCGGCAGGCCGACCGGCCCGGGACGTGCGCGTTCGACTACCGGACCGCCACCGGCGTGAACGGCCGCCGGGACCGGTGGTACGGCGACGTCACCGTGGTGTGGCAGGCCGAGTGGACCACCGACGGTGTCACCTGGCGCTCGCTCGGCAACATCCCCAAGGTCTCGCTGTTCACCCGCCGGGTCCGCGCCGTGACCACGGCGGTCGAGTCCACCCGCTGACCGGCCGGACGGTCGGAGCCCGGGACGGGTCAGAACTGCGGCGTCGGGGTGATGGCACCGACGCTGACGCCCTTGGCCGCGGCCCGGTCCACCAGGTCCTGGTACAGCTCGGGGCTCACGGCCTTGGTGCGGGACAGCAGGAAGGCGCTGGTGCCGGTCGGGTCGCTGACCACCGCCCACTGGTAGTCCGGGTCCAGGTCCACGATCCAGTAGTTCCCGGGAGGGTTGGCGCTGTTGGAGCCGGTGAACGAGACGTTGAGCTTGGCGTTGGTGGTGTCCACCGGGACCGCGGAGCCGACGATCCGGGACTCGAACCCGTCGGGGGTGAAGTAGTTGCCGCTGTTCTCCACCCGGATGGAGCCGTCGGGCAGGAGCGAGTAGTTGGCGGTGGTGTTGACCAGGCCCGCCGAGAAGAACTGCTTCACGCTCCCCACCTCGTACCAGGTACCCAGGTAGCGGGCCACGTCGACGCTCTCCACCGTGGTGGTGACCGGCGGGGACATCGTGCACGCCCCCAGGGCGAGGGCGATCGGGACGAGCAGGAACAGCCGCAATCTCGTGTGCATGCCCTGTCTTCGTCCGGCCCGGCCCCGCCGGATGCAGCGGACCGGGGCACCGGTGACGGCACTCGAACACCCCGCTCTCCCCGTTCTGCGGTTGATCGAGCCGCTCCGAGCGGCCAGGACCGCCCCAGAACGGAAGGACCGCTCCAGAGCGGGACGGGCTGCCTCACGAGGCCCCGAGGCGCCAGGCCGGTGCGACCTGGGGCCCGCCCATCGCCAGTGCAGCCACCTCCGCCCCGATGGCCGGGACGAACTTGAACCCGTGGCCGGAGCACGGGGAGCACACCACCACCGGGCCACGGCGGTCCAGCACGAAGTGCTCGTCCGGCGTGGAGGTGAACAGGCAACTGGTGGTGGAGACCGGGTCGGGGTCCAGGCCGGGGAACCACTCCTGCACGTAGCGCACCAGGTTGGCGGTGAGGGCGGGATCCAGGCCGGGCCGGTGGTCGGGGTCGACCGGCACGGATGAACCATGGCCGCCCACCTTGACCCCCTCGCCCGGGGTGAGGAGCCCGTAGGCGTCGAAGGCCAACCGGTCCTCTGCTCCCCCCGGCCCGGGCACGTGGTGCAGGAAGCTGGGCCACTGCGCCGCGGGGTCGAGCGGCCGGAAGTGCGAGGGCTGCTCGGCCACCACCTCCAACGGGGGCAGGCCCAGGTCGAGGGCCAGGGCGCCACCCAGCACCCGGGTGGCCCATGCACCGGCCGCGACCACCACCACCGGCGACTCCCACGCCCCGTGCGACGTGTGCACCACGGCCGAGTCCGTCCCCACCTCCACCTGCTCGACCGGCGTGGAGAACCGGACCTCCGCCCCTGCCGCCGCCGCGGCACGCCAGGCTGCGTCCACGGTCCGCTCGGCCCAGCACCGCCCGCCGTCCGGACTGAACACCACCTGTCGGTCGAAGCGCATCCCGGGCCACCGCTCGGCCGCCGCCGACGCCGTCAGGCGCTCGGACCCGTACCCCGCGGCGGACAGGTTCGCCGCGATCTCGTCCATGGCGACGTGGTGCCCGTGGTCCAGCTGACCGACCTGTTCCAGCAGCACCTGGCCGCTCACGTCCTCCAGCTCCCGCCACAGGGGCACGGCCCGACGGGCCAGGCCGACGTAGAGGGGGTCTCGGTAGGCCACCCGGAAGATGCGGGTGGCTCCGTGCGAGGAGCCCCGGTCGTGGCCGGCCTCGAACTGCTCGAGCAGCACCACGTCCCGGCCGGCCGCGGCCAACCGCCACGCTGCGGCGGAGCCCATGGCGCCGGCACCGACCACCACCACGTCGGCCCGTGTCGTCACCGCGCCGAACCTACCGGGCCGGGACGGGCCGCCGGTCGCTACTTCCGGCGTGCGCCCTCCGTGACCAGCCGTTCGACGCGCTCGGCCAGGCGCTGCTCGAGCTGCGTCGCCCTCGCGTCGTCGAGCCTGCCACTGGACACCGCCTCATCGATGCGGGCCTCGCCGGCTTCGACGAGCGCATCGATGACGGCCTGGGGGTCCACGTCCTGGGCCTCGGCCACCTGCTCGAGCGTCCGGCCGTCCTTCAGTGCGGCCACCAGGTCCTCGGTGGTCATGTCCAGGACCGGGGCCACCACTGCCAGCATCTCCTGACGCCGCTCCCTGCGGCGCTCGCCCCGCTCACCCCGGGCCTCTCCTGCGGCCTCCTTGAGCCGGGCCGCAACCGTGTCGGCCTGGGCCTGGGTCAGCGTCCCGTCCGCCACCAGGGAGTCCATGACCTCCTGGAGCTTCTGGCCCCGTCCGGTGGCCGGCCCCCGGCCCGGCGATGCGGCCGCCGGTGCGGTCGTGGTGGTGGCACCGTCCTGGGCCCCGGCCACGCCCAACGGGTTGAGCGCGGCGACGGCCAGGCCGCCCACGCCCAGGACCCCGGCCAGCACCACTCCTGCCGCTGCCCGCCTGACGTTCCCGGACCCCGCCTGCATGGTCGCCATGTCACCGCTCCTTCGATCGGTTCGGCCCACCGCTGTGGACACGACCCGATGATCGACCGCAGATGTGATGGAACGATGATGGAGGCGACAACAGATGGTTCGGACCCCGTCGGCCGGACGCGCTACTCGAAGCTGCGGCCCCACTCGCGGAGGAAGTCCAAGAAGTTGTTCGGGCTGTCCGGGGCGGGCTCGCCGGGCGTGTAGGCCACCTGGTGCAGCGTCCCGGTGAACGGGAACGGTCCGTGGCGCTCGTAGACCGACCAGCACACCGGTGAGCGCCGGTCCATGCCGATGTCGATGCCCTCGAACGGCGCCATGGCCATGAGCAGGCGGAAGTCGGTGCCGGCCGCGACCTCCTCGCCGTCCACCGCCAGGGCCAGGTTCCAGCGGTCCCCGCCGGGGCAGGTGATGCGCAGCTCCAGTTCGTGCTCGCCGGGAGCGACCACCGGTCCGCGCACCTCCCGCTCCATGCCGTAGCCGTTGTGGGCCGCCACCAGCTCGCCGGTGTCGTCCACGTAGAGGGAGTAGCCGCCGCCCTGGTCGCCGTGGGCCACCAGGATCCCGGCGTCGCCGGCCGCCAGGGTGACCCGGGCCGTGATCCGCACGTCCCGCCACAGGATCAGGCGCTGGGACCGCCACCGGTCCAACGTCGGCGTGCCCGGCCGCAGCACCACCGGTCCGTCGAAGCTCTCCGTCCACGGCGGGCGCAGCAGGAAGCGGTAGCCGGTGCCCTCGTCCATGGGGAACACCTGGTTGGCCCAGGCCGACTCCTCCCACGCGCCGATCATCTCGGTGAGGCGCTGGGGCTCCCGCTCGGACAGGTCGCGGAGCTGGGTCGGGTCCGCCACCATGTCGAACAGCTCCCAGTCGTCGTCGGAGAACGGGGTCCGGGGAACGTGGCGGGTGACCGCCTCCCACCCGTCGCGGCGGAACCCGCGGTGGCCCTCGTTCTCGATCATCACGTCGAGCGTCCGGCCCGGCGCGCCCGGGTCGGTGAGGGTGGCGGCCACGCTGGCGCCGGCCAGCGGCAGCACCGGGTTGCCCTTCCACGCATCGGGCCGCTGCACCCCGGCCAGCTCCAGGAAGGTGGGCAGCAGGTCCGTCACGTGCACGAACTGGTCGCGCAGCTCACCACCCCCACCCAGGCCGCCGTCGGGCCACGACACCACGAACGGCACCTGGTGCCCGCCCCGGTGGGCGTTGATCTTGTACAGGCGGAACGGCGTGTTGGCCGCCATGGCCCAGCCCCGCGGGTAGTGCGGCAGCGTGGTCGGCCCGCCGATGGCGTCGAAGCGCTCCAGGTCCTCCTCGAACGGCTCCTCGGCCCCGGTCCGGCCGAAGTGCAGCGACCGGAAGTAGGCGCTCGTGCCGTCCACCTCACCCTCGCGGGAGCCGCCGTTGTCCGAGGTGAAGATGAACAGCGTGTTGTCCCACTCACCCAGCTCCTCCAGCGCGGTGCGCAGCCGGCCCATGTTCTGGTCCAGGTTGTCCACCAGGCCGGCGTAGACCGCCATGTACCGGGCGAAGAGCCGCTTGCGGTCGTCGTCGAGGTCGTCCCAGGCCTCCACCTCGTCGCCCGGTTCGTGGTTGCGGGGGGCGAGCTCCGCGTGCTCCGGGACCACGCCCAGTTCCCGCTGGCGGTCGTAGCGGCGCTGGCGGATGACGTCCCAACCCTCGTGGTACGCGTCGGCGTGGCGGGCGATGTCGTCGGCCTTGGCCTGCAGCGGCGCGTGCACCGCGGCGGACGCGAAGTAGAGGAAGAAGGGCTTGTCGGGGTTGGACGCCTTGGTCTCCCGGACCATGGAGATGGCCCGGTCGGTCAGGTCGTCGGTGACGAAGTAGCCATCGGGGTACCGGTCCACCGCCACCGCGTGGTTGTCCTCGATCAGGCGGTGGGGGTGGTGGAAGTTGGTGAAGGCGTCGAGGAACCCGTAGTAGCGGTCGAACCCCTTCTGCAGCGGCCAGGACGACCGGTCACCGGCGTCGTTGACCTGGCTGTCCTTGGTCAGGTGCCACTTGCCCACCATCAGGGTCTGGTAGCCGGCGGAGCGCAGCAGCTCGGGCAGCGTGGGGGCGAAGGGCGTGAGCTCCATGGCGTAGCCGGGGAACCCCGGGTCCGAGTGGGCCACGTGGCCGACCCCGGCCCGGTGCGGTTCCAGGCCCGTCATCAGCGCGGCGCGGGTGGGCGAGCACATGGGCGTGGCGTGGTAGTCGGTGTACCGCAGCCCCTCGGCGGCCAGCCGGTCAACGTTGGGCGTGGGGATCTCCGAGCCGTAGCAGCCGAGGTCGGCGTACCCGAGGTCGTCGCACATGACGATGACGATGTTGGGCGCACCGTCCCGCGGGGCCGGGCGCTCGGGCCACCACGGGTCCGACGTGGCGAACACACGCCCCACGCTCCCGCCGTGCCCGGCGTACGGTGCGGTCGGGTCGGAGTCGTCACGCTCGATCGTCATGGGCGGCGACCGTAGCAAGCGGGGGGCCTGCACCGGCCGGTGGCCGGGCGGCCGTGTGGTGCCGGGCGGCGGCCCGGACCGGTACTGTCCGGGCGGACGACGGAGGACGCACCCCATGGACATCGAAGGCTTCTACGACGCGGACGAGCGGCGCCGGCACTCCGAGGAGATCTCCTTCGGACGGGACTGGACCGATGCCGCGGGTCGGCGCTGGGAGCTGAACTGGGTGGCCGACACCGGCGAGGTGTACGCCATGTTCGAGCCGTCCGAACCCATCGGGATGGACCCGTTGGGCGACACGTGGGTGCCGGAACTGCCCATGGACGAGGTCACCGTGGAGATCCTGGGCACGATCGAGGGCGAGGAGGCCGTGCAGCAGGCCTTCGCCGGATGGGAGCCCGCCATGTCCGGGCCGGACAGCCTGTCCTGGGCCCGGGAGCGGGTGGCCGCCTCCGCTCCGCCCGCGGACGCCTGAGCCACCCGGCGGCCGGGTGCCCCGTCACCCGGCGGGGTCGGTCCCTCCGGATGGGACGTGCCTGAGCGCCTCCCGGCGTGACAGTCCCGACAGCTCGGGGTGCTCACGCACGAACGCGGCCACGGCATCCGGCGCGGTGCGGGCGTAGTCCCGCAGGGCCCAACCGATGGCCTTGCGGATGAAGAACTCGGTGTCGGTGGCCCGGGACGCGCAGAACGCGAACAGCCGGTCGGCGTCGGTGCCGTCCTTCCATCCCACCTGGTGCAGCAGCGCCACCCGGGCGACCCACCGGTCGGCGTCGTCGATCCACCGGTCCATCTCGGCCCCGAGCCCGGGGTGGGTGGCGACCAGGTCGCCCACGGCGCGCGACAGCGGGTCGACGGTGTCCCACCACGAGCGGGCCGTGACGAGGCGCCGAAGGTCGGCCAGCTGCCCCGGGTCCCAGCGTCCGGCCCCGGCCCGGGCCAGGTCGCAGCCGACGTACTGGAACTCGCGTTCGGGAAGGGACCAGAGGCGTCCCACCAGCCCGACGGCCTCCGGACCGGGAAGGGCTCGGGCCGCCACGACCAGCGGCCGGGCGATGCGGCGACGCTCCGGCGTGGGCACGCCCAGGAACGGGAACTGGCCCCGCATGTACGCGGCCATGTCCGTGGCGCGGTCGGGGTCCGCAGCGGCGCGCAGGCCGCGCACCACCACCTCGAGCGCGTCCGCGGCGGCGCCGTCGGTCGTGTCCACGGCCATGGCGGGCCCCGACCCCGCTCAGTCGGCGCGCAGCAGGCCGCGACCCGGCACCAGCGGCAGGTCCAGCGCGGTGATGAGCCCCGGTCCCGCCGCCACCACCGCGGGCAGGGCGTGCACGATGCGGCCGGCGGACAGGGCGATGCCGCCCACGTTGCGGTCGCCGTCGGCGTCGCCCGCCTCCAGCGTCAGGGTGACGTCCGGGTCACCCTCCACGATCACCTGGTGGCACCCCATGGACCGCTCCGGCGGGTAGGGCCAGTCCGGGCCGCACCCGTCGTCGATGCGGGTCACGTGGTCCACCACGATCACCGGCTCCCCGTCGACCAGGCCCCGCACCAGCAGCCGGAACGCGCCCTGGGTGCCCTCCTCGAAGGTGCCGATCGGCAACTCGATGGTGCGCTCCAGCGGAAGCCGCTCGATCTGCTCGTCCACGCCGTCCAGCTCCACGCCCAGGGCCTCGGCCAGGATCAGCAGGACTCCTCCCCACACCATCGTGGGCACCGTCGGCCACAGCATGGGGGGCGGGCTGTCCATGGGCAGGCCGAAGCCCACCAGCTCCTTGACGGCATGTGGCGCGTGGTAGGTGGCGTAGTTGAACGTCTCACGGACCGTGACCCGGTCCACCGACACGCAGGTGCCCACCAGGACCGGGGCCAGCAGGTCGGCCAGGAACCCGGGGTCGATGCCGGAGACCCAGCAGGTGGTGCCGCCCTCGGCGCAGGCCGCCTCCACCCGGTCCCGGAGCTCCCGGGGGGTGGTCCCGGGGTGGATGAGCGGGTAGACGGAGGTCGAGACCACGTCTGAGCCTCCCCGCAGGCAGGCGAGGATGTCCTCGACGGCCTCGTCGGGGCGGGTGTCGCCGGTGGCGGCGTAGACCACGGCGTCGGGCGAGGTGGCCAGCACCGCGGCCGCGTCCTGCGTGGCGGCCACCCCGGTGGGCTCGTCCAGGTCGCACAGGTCAGCGGCGTCGCGGCCGACCTTGGCCGGGTCGGACACGATCACGCCCGCCAGCTCCAGGGCGGGGTCGGCCACCACGGCGCGCACCGCCGGCCGGCCGACGTTGCCCGTCCCCCACACCACCACTCGCAACACATCGTGATTCGGCACGCCGGCAACCTACACACGGGGACACGTGGTGCCGGTGGCGGGACGGCATCATGGACGGGTGGACCCCACCGACCTGCCCCCGGACGCGTGGGCCGAGCTGGACGCCGGGCTCGGCCCGGGCGGCGTGCTGGCCCGCACCGAGGACCTGGCCGCCTACGAGCAACCGGCCCGCGGCACGGGTGGTGCCGCGGCCGCGGTGGTCCGGCCCCGCAGCACCGGCCAGGTCCGCACCGTGCTCCGCTGGGCCCGGGAGCACCGGGTGAAGGTCCTGGCCCAGGGTGCCAACACGGGCCTGGTCGGGGCCTCCACCCCGCCTCCCGGTGGCCACGGCCCCCTGGTGGTGCTGAGCACCGAGTTGATGGTGGACGGCCTCGTGGTGGACCCCACGGACCGCACCGCGGTGGTCCCCGCCGGGCTGCGCCTGTCCACCCTGAACGACGTGTTGTCCCCCACGGGCTGTGGTTCCCCATCGACCTGGCCGCCGACCCCTCCTTGGGGGGCATGGTGGCCACCAACACCGGTGGCGCCCGGATGCTCCGCCACGGCGACGTGCGACGACGGGTCCTGGGCGTGGAGGTCGTCACCGCAGACCGGGACGTCACGGTGCTGGACACCCTGTCGGTGTTGCGCAAGGACAACACCGGCCCGGACCTGACGTCGCTGTTCGTGGGCTCGGCCGGCATGTTCGGCGTGGTGTGCCGGGTGGCGCTGGACCTGGCCCGCATCCCGGCCCACACCGCCGGGATGGTGGTGGTCCCGGCGGACGGCGCGGCCGCGGTGGACCTGCTGACCGGCCTGGAGGAGGACCTGGGTGACCTGCTCTCCGCCTTCGAGGTGATGTCGGCCCCGGCCATGGACGCGGCGCTGCGGCACGTGGACGGCCTGCACCACCCGTTCGGCGGCTCGCCCCTTCCGGACCTGGCGGTGCTGGTGGAGGTCGCGGGCCCCGTCGGGCTGGACGACCTGCTGCTGGGAGCGGTGGGCCGGGCGGTGCAACGGGGGGTGGCCACCGAGGCCGTCGCCATGCCGTTGGAGCGCGCCTGGGCCCTGCGCCACTCCCTGACGGAGGGCCTGCGCAGGAGCGGGGTCGTGGTCGGCTTCGACGTGTCGGTCCCCCGGCCCGCGCTGGCGGCCTACCGCGACGCGGTGCGGACCGAGGTCGCGGTGCGGGTCCCCCGGGCCGTGGTGGCGGACTTCGGACACTGGGGCGACGGGGGCATGCACTGCAACCTGGTGTTCCCCCCGGGCGCCGGACCCGACGGCGCGGAGCGGGCCACGGCGCGGGAGGTCGTGTTCGGCCTGGCGGTGGAGCGCTTCGGGGGCAGCTTCAGCGCGGAGCACGGGCTGGGACCCCACAACGCCGACTGGTGGCTGCGGGTCACCCCGCCGGCCACGGTGGCCGCCGTGCGCTCACTCCGCGACCGGTTCGATCCCCTCGGGATCCTGGGCCACCCCGGCCTGCCCCCCGACCACACCCGGTCCCGCTGAGCGGAGGGCCTCCGTGCCCCCCAGCAACGGCGCCAGGTCCCGGGCCGGGACGGGCTCCGACAGCAGGGAGCCCTGGCCCAGGCGGCATCCGAGGTCCGCGGAGGCGCTCGAGCTGGGGCTCCGTCTCGATGCCCTCGGCCACCGTGTCCAGGCCCATGGTGGCGGCCAGGCTGAGCACTGCGGTCACGATGGCGGTGTCGTCACCGTCGGCACCGACACCGGCCACGAAGGACCGGTCCAGCTTGACGATGTCGATGGGCAGGCGGTGGAGGTAGGTGAGCGACGAGTAGCCGGTGCCGAAGTCGTCCATGGCGATGCGGATGCCCAGGGCCCGGAGCTCCTGCAGCCGGTCGCCCAGCTGTTGCACGTCCTCCAGCAGCACCGTCTCGGTGATCTCCAGGGTCAGGGTGCCGTACCCCAGGCCGGAGTCCGCCACGATGCCGGCGACGGAGGCGACGAACCCCGGGTGCTGCAGCTGGCGGGCCGACACGTTGACCGCCAGCCCCAGAGAGGAACCCTCCGCGGCCTGCCACGCCGCGACCTGCTCACACGCGGAGCGGAGGACCCACGCCCCGATGGGGATGATCAGGCCGGTCTCCTCCGCCACCGGGATGAACTGGTCCGGCAGCACGACCACACCGTCGCGGTGCCAGCGGACCAGCGCCTCCACCGAGACGATCCGGCCGGTGTGGAGGTCGACGACGGGCTGGAAGTGCAGCACCAGGTCCCGCCCGTGACGGGTCTGGCGCAGGGCCGTCTCCACCCGCTGGCGGTCCACCGCCTGCTGGCGGAGCGCGTCGTCGAAGATCACCCAGCGGCCGCGCCCCTCCGACTTGGCCCGGTACATCGCGGTGTCCGCGTCACGCAGGACCGCGACGGGGTCCGGGTCGGACGGATCGGCGTAGGCGATGCCGATGGAGACGCCGGCGTGGATCTCGTGGCCGTCCACCAGGAACGGGATCTGCAGGGTCACCTCCACCCGGTGGGCGATGGCGATGGCGTCCTCGGAGGTGTCCAGCCGCTCGCACAGCACCACGAACTCGTCGCCGCCGAACCGGGCGACGGTGTCGCCCGGGCGGACCGCGGACTGGATGCGCTCCCCGATGCTGCGCAGCAGGCGGTCGCCCAGGGCATGGCCGAGGCTGTCGTTGATCACCTTGAAGTGGTCCAGGTCGATGAACAGCAGCCCGACGCGCCGGTCGGTGCCGGACGCCCGCAGCCCGGCGACGGCGGCGGTGATGCGGTCGAACAGCAACGTGCGGTTGGGCAGGCCGGTGAGCGGGTCGTGGGTGGCCTGCCGCTCCAGCGATGCCTCCAGCTGCTTGCGCTCGCTGATGTCGCGGCCGATGGCCGAGTAGTACTCGATGGTGCCGTCCGCACCACGGTGGGCCAGCACCTGCAACGCCACCGGCACCTGGCCGTCGACCCCCTCGGCGGTGACCTCGCCCGACCACGACGTGAAGTCGTCGCTGGTGAACTCCTCCGGCGACAGGTCGTGGTTGACCTCGGTGCGCAGGGGCCAGGGGTGGCCCAGCAGGTCCTGGACCCGCTCGTCGGAGATCCCGAAGAAGCGGCGGCCGGCCGCGTTGATGTACATGAGGTTGCCCGTGGGGTCGACCAGCAGCACGGAGTCCTCGGTCAGGTCGAAGATCTCCAGCAGGCGGCGGTTCTCCTCCTCGGCCCGGACCATGTCGGTCACGTCCCAGAAGTTGCACACCCACTCACCCACCTCGGGCTGGTCGAGCAGGTTGGTGATGCGGGCGGTGTTCCAGCGTCGCCCACCGTTGGCGTCCCGGACCCGGAGCCGCAGTCGCTCCGTGGCCCCCGGGTGGCCCCGCAACCGGTCCAGGGCCTCGGCGACGCGGGCCCGGTCCCGGCCGATCACGTTGGCGAAGGCCCGCTCCCCCACCACCTCGTCGGGGCGGTAGCCCAGGACCTGTTCCACCGCGTCGGTCACGCTGGTCACCGTCAGGTCGTCCCGGAAGGTGAACACCACGTCGGAGCCGTGCTGGACCAGGGCCCGGAACCGGCGCTCGGACCCGGCCAGCGCCATCTGGGCCCGGACCAGGTCGTCGGTGTCGCGCAGGGTGACGGCGATGCCCCCCACGTCGGGCACGGCCCGGAGGTCCTGCATCGTCATGGCGACCCAGACGTACTCACCCCCGGCGTTGCACAGCCGGCAGGTGACCTCGTCCGGCACCGCCGGCGCGCCGCCGTGGTCGGATGCGCCGGTGACCGCCAGGAAGTGCCGGCCCAGCGGCTCCCGGTCATCGGGGTGCACCAGGTCGCCCGGATCCATGGCCATGACCTGCGCCGTTGGTCCAGCCCGAGACGTCCTGGACCGAGTCGGAGATCCAGGTGATGCGACCGTGCTCGTCCAGCACGGCAACCGCATCGGCGGTCGAGTCGAGCAGTGCCCGGAGCGCGGCCTCCTGGCGCTCCAGGTCCTCGATCTTGCCGTGGGCCCGGCGGGCCGAGGCCGACAGCGCGTCCCAGGCCCGCTGCGCATCGTCCACGTCGCGGACGCTGGCCACGTAGCCGTGCACCCCCGCCACGTCGACGGCGCGCGTGACCACCTGGTCGATCCACCTCCACCCGCCGCCGCGGGTGGCCATCCGCAGCCGGAGGTGCCGGCGGCTGCCGTCGGGCAGGTCGACCAGCTCGGCCAACGTGGCCGTCACCGGCTGCAGGTCCTCGGGATGGACCTCGTCGGTGAACGAGCGGCCGCGGTAGTGCCCGGGGGGGAACCCGGTGATGGCCTCGATGGCCTCGGTGAGCTCCACCATGGTGCCGTCCGGGCGCACCACGCCGATGGCCGTGTCGACCCGGCGCACGACCGCCCCCAGGTCCACGGCCCGTTCCTCGCCGTCGGCGGCGGGCGCATCCGGGTCGATCGTCACCTGGGCCCAGTGTACGAGCGGCCCGCGGTGCTTCCTCGGGCCCGGCTCAGCGGGTGAAGCTCCAGGCCCGGAGGATCATGGGGATCTGCATCGGGAGCCGGAGCCAGGCGATCCAGGCCGGCATCGTGACCTGTGGGTCGCCCCGGGTGGCGTCGATGGCCATCTGGATGTTGGCGGGGTACACGGCGATGATCGTCGCCGTGGCCAGGGCGCCGCCGGCCCGGCGGGTGGCCGGAACGGCCAGCAACGCGCCGGAGGCGACCTCGGCCACGCCGGACCAGAACACCGCCTCCCTCCGCCACGGGAACCAGCGGGGAACGATCTGGCGGAAGAACCCGGGCACCACGAAGTGGGCTGCGCCGATGGCGACCATCATCCCGGCGAAGCGCAGGCGGGACCGGTCCAGCGCCGGGTCCGCCGCCGGGTCGGAGAGCCGCCCCGTGACCCGCTGGGTGATCGACATGGTTGCGTCCGCCTGCACGTGGCCTCCTCGGTCCGGCCCCCGTGGGCCGGGGACAGCTTGTCAGTCCCGGGGCGTGGCCGGGGCCCGCACCGTCTCGGCCGGACCGGACAGGAACCGCCCCAGGAGTGGGATGTCCACGAAGCCCTCGACCCAGGCGTACCGGAGGGCCACCTTGGGCAGGTCCGCGGGGTCGGCGTAGATGAGGACGCGGGGCAGCCACTCCGGCTGGAACTTCTCGTTGAACTCCCGCAGGGACCGGATCTGGTAGTAGGGGTTCAGGAGGTCGGCGACCCGGCGGAGCATCCGGTCGGTCCGGTTGTGCTGGATGTCGTCGTCCAGCAGCCGGGAGAACGCGGCGAAGTTCAGCGACAGGCGGGCCACGCCCCGCTGGTCGAGCTCGGTGACGGTCCGGGCGATGAGGAACTCGATCAGCCCGTTGGACGCGGAGGGCAGCCGCCGCATCAGGTCGAGGGTGTAGCCCGCGCCGTAGGGCCCGCCGGCGTGGCCCACCGGGATGAGGCGGAGGAACCCGACGGGACGCTCCACGCCGTCCGGGCCCGGTTCCCAGGCCACCGCCAGCAGTCGGTCGGGGTCGGTGTGCCCCACGCCCTGGCTCATCGCCATGGTGTACCCGCGCTCGTCCTCGCCCTGGCGCCACTGGTGGCTGATGTGGTTCAGCTGGGCCGCCAGGTCCGTCCCGGCCTCGGCCTCGGTGAGCAGCTGGTAGCGGTGTCCCACCTCGATCCGCCGGACCGACTGGCGGACCGGGCCCATCCCGGGCGCGTCCAGGTCGAAGGCCCGGCAGTCCACGATGGCCTCGTCGCCGAGGTAGAAGCTCCGGAACCCCCGCTCGGCGTAGAAGGGGGCGTCGCTCTCCCGGGTGGCCAGGAAGGCCGGCTGCCAGCCGTGGAGCCGGCAGTGGTCCATGAACTCGTCCACCACCAGCGGCACGGACCCGTCCTCGCCGATCGGGTCGCCGGATCCCAGGGCGAAGCCGCCCAGGTAGCCGTAGGCGATCATGGCCCGGCCGTCGGAGGCGAAGAAGTAGCTCTTGTCGCCCCGCAGCGCGAACGGCGACAACGTGTCCCAGCCGTAGCGTGCCACCAGTTCCTCGGCCCGGGCGCGGCCCTCGCCGTGGCCCGCGCCCACCGCCGGCCGGAGCAGCTGCCACAGCAGCAGCAGCAGCCCGACGGCCCCCAGGACGGCGAGTGCCACCGGGTACCACGTGGCGAACCGGCCCCGGTAGGTGTACGGGCCGTCCATGCCCACGATGCCCAGGGTGACGGTCTCCAGCGACCGGGCCCACGACCACGGCGGCGTCAGCGTGTTGCGCTGGCTCCACAGGGCGACCAGGCCGAAGCCGTAGACGAACAACAGGTACCGCGGCACGGTCAGCGCCACCTGGGCCAGCGACGGCGGGTCCTTCAACCCCGTGAAGTCGCGTCGTGTCAGCAGCAGGATGACGATCATGGCCGCCGACGTGGACAGGGCGATCAGCTCACCGCCCTGGCCGATGCTCAGGACCGCCGACACGACGAACAGCACCAGCGCCAGGTTCCAGGCCCGCCGCTTGCCCCGGAGCAGCTGGCCGCTCAGCAGGACCATGCACAACCCCAGGGTCACCGAGAGGACGTTGTCGTCCACCAGCTGCGGCAACGGGGACAGCAGCTCGTCCAGCTGCAGGGTCCGGACCCCCAGGGACGGCAGGGAGCTCAGCATGGTCAGGACGCCCACGACGGTGGTCAGCACCGCCACCACCCGGACCAGCCCGGACAGTCGCACCACTGCCACCGGCGCACCGGGGCGGTGCGAGGTCGGCAGCGGGGTCGTCGGCACCACCTGGGACCGGCCCGGTGTCGCGCCGCTCCGGCCCCGCTCCGGACGGAGCGTCGGGAACAGGATCACGTCGCGGATGGCGGTCACGCCCGCCAGCAGCATGACCAGGCGGTCGACGCCGATGCCCAGGCCCCCGGTGGGCGGCATGCCCCGCTCCAGGGCCCGGATGAACTCCTCGTCGACCGTGCCGCCGCCGGGGTCCCGGGCATCCGGTCCCGTCGCCGGCCCGGCGGCAGCCTGCATGCGGGCCCGCTGGTCGGCCGGATCGTTCAGCTCGCTGTACGCGTTGGCCAGTTCCCGGCCTCCCACGATGACCTCGAAGCGCTCGGTCAGCATGGGGTCGTGGGCGTGGCGGCGGGCCAACGGCGAGGTCTCGGTGGGGTGGTCCATGACGATGGTGGGTGCCAGCAGGCCGGCTTCGACCCGGGTCTCGAACGCCTCCACCAGGCACCGTCCCGACCCCCACCCGGACCGCCATGGGATCCCCACGGACTCCAGTCGGGACCGGGCCTCCTCCACCGGGAGCGACGGTTCGATCCGCACCCCCACCACCTCGTCGACCAGGTCGACCATGCCCACGCGCCGCCACGGCAGGGCCAGGTCGACGGCCTGACCGCCGATGTCCACCACGGTGGCGCCGGTGGCCGCACGGGCGGCGGTGACGACCAGCGCCTCGACCAGGTCCATCATGTCCCGGTAGTCGCCCGGGGCCTGGTACGCCTCCAGGATGGTGAACTCGGGGTTGTGGGTGTGATCGATGCCCTCGTTGCGGAACACCCGGCCGATCTCGAACACCCGGTCGAATCCGCCGACCACCAACCGCTTGAGGTGCAGCTCCGGAGCGATGCGCAGGTAGAGGTCACAGCCCAGCGCCTGGTGGTGGGTGATGAACGGCCGGGCCACCGCACCACCGGCCCCGGTGGAGAACACGGGCGTCTCGACCTCCATGAAGCCCCGGTCGTGCAGGGTGGTCCGCAGGGCGTGCAGCACCGCCGAACGGACCTCGAACACGCGGCGGCTCGGCGGGTTGGCGATCAGGTCCAGCTCGCGCTCGCGGGCCCGACGGCCCGGATCCCGGGGACCGTGGTGCTTCTCCGGTGGCGGGAGCAGTGACGGCGCCAGCAGGACCGGCGCGGCCGCCAGGACGGAGAGCTCCCCGGACCGCGACGTGCCGATGACGCCCTCCACGCCGATCACGTCGCCCCGCTCCAGCCGTCGCGCCACCTCCACGCCGTCGCACCCGGCACGGGACCGCTCCACCATCACCTGGAGGCGGCCGCCGTCCTGCTGCAGGGTGAGGAAGACCACGCCGCCGTGGTCGCGCACCAGCGCCACCCGCCCCACCAGCCGCACGTGATGCTCGGTGCAGGCGCCGGGACCGAGCCCCCGGTCGGCGGCCAGGACCCCGGCGACGGTGTCGTCGGCCGCGAAGGCGGCGGGGTACGGCTCCACACCGGAGCGGCGCAGCGCGGCCACCCGATCGGGTCGCTCCCCCATCAGCGGTCGCCCCCGTCGTGAGACGACACACCGTCGGGCCCGGACGCAGCATCGGTCCTGGACGCGATGGCCCGGACGACCTGCCGGTGGCGGTCGCTGATGACCTCGGCGTCCCCACCCACGGGCCGGGTGGCGACCGCACTGTCGAGCACCAGGTCCGCCTGTTCGCGCAGGCTGTCCAGGAACTCCGGCCGCACCAGCTCCGCCAGATCGGCCAGACGGTCGAGCAGGCGGATCACGATGGCGGGGTTGTCCGCTGCGGACTGCCGGATCAGGTCGAAGGCGGCGTGCGCCGTCCGGTCGAACAGCAGGGGCGGCACGTACAGCCGGACCTCCATGCCACCGTCGCACAGCCCGCCGGTCGGGTCGGGCTCCGCCCCCAGTCGGCTCAACGCCGCGGCCAGCCAGTCCACGCAGGTCATGCCGGTGAAGGTGTCGTTCACCGCGGGTGACAGGGCACGGAGGGCGATCTCGACCACCTGGTAGACGGCGTACTCGATGTCCTGGCGACGGGTCCGGGACACGCCGATCTCCACCGCCTCCCGCGTGGCGCGGTCGACGTCGCCGGCCGCGGTCGCGGGCAGGACCCGGGCCAGCACCTGGCCCTGCATGACGAACTGGCCGGGCCGGTGGTCCAGCACCACGACGGCCCCGAGGCGGCCCGCCTCCTGCACCATCCTGAGCTGGTCCACGGCCTGGATGAAGCCCGTGGTGCGCACCGGGATGGTCCCGCCCCCGGCCCGGGCCCGAGCCACCAGCGCCGCCACCGCATCGAGGTCCGCCGGATCGTGCAGCGTTCCGAGGAGATCGTGGCGCTCGTCCACCGCGCGGTCGAGGTCCGCCACCACCGACGCCACCACCGTCGGGGCCTGGATGCTGGAGGCCACACGGTGCACGTAGAAGATCAGCAGGACGAAGCAGGCCACCGCGGCCACGACGGTGACCGCGTAGGACACCTCCGGCACCCCGGCGGGACCGGCGCCGTTGCGGACCGACCCCAGGGTGAGGATGCACAGGATCACGGCGGAGAGGAACCCGCCGAGGGTCACCTGGGTGACCGGGTCCTGCATGAACCGACGGATCAACCGCGGGCCCAACTGGCTCGAGGCCAGCGCGAACGTGAGGACGCTGGTGGAGAAGACCAGCGCCATGGCCGTGGCCAGCGCCGACAGCAGGGCACTCAGGACGATCTCCGCATCGGCCGGGGTACGGGCCAGGAGCCACTCGGGGATCCAGGTGACGGTGGCGGCCGTGGGGCCCTCGACCACCGAGTCGAGCCGGCGGGTGACGGCGAAGACCACCATGGTCATTCCGGCCATGAGCAGGGGGACCACCCACAGGTTCGGGCCGACCCTGAACGTCAGCTCCCACCACACGATGGACAGACGCGAACGGCGCTCCGTGCGCTCCGAGGACACGTGGCACAGTCTGGCCGGTCCGGGACGGGTTCCCGCATCTCCACCCCGACCGCCCGCTGTCTGGGTCCGCCGACGGGCCCACCGCTACCGTGTCACCCGATGCGCCCGGGAGCTCCGCACCCCCAGTGGCCGGCCGACGCCACGGGGCGCGCCCGTCCGAGGTGGACCCTGGCCGCAGCTGTGGGGATGCTCGTGGTGGCCCTGGGCGCCTGCACCGGCACCAACACCACCCAGGTGGAGGTCCGGTCCGCCACCACAGAGCGCAGCGAACGGACCACCACCACCAAGCCACCGGACTGCGCCGACATGCTGCCCCCGGAGGCCAGGGCGGCCCAGCTGCTGATGACGATGGTGACCTCACCCACCCTGGCCACCGACGCCATCGCGGGCGGGACGGTCGGCGGGTTCGGCCTGAAGGGCAACCAGACCGCGGACATCGGTGACCAGGTCGCGACCGCCGTCGCGGACGCCCCGCTGCCCGCCACGGTGGCCGCCGACGAGGAGGGTGGCACCGTGCAGCGGCTCCGGCTGGCCCTGGGCAAGATCCCGTCGGCCGAGGCCCTGGGCACGGGCACCCCGGAGGAGGCGGCCACCACGCTGGGCGAGCATGCCGCCGGCATGAAGGAACTGGGCTTCACCATGAACTTCGGCCCCGTGGCCGACGTCGGGTCCGGATCCGGCCTGGGGACCCGCAGTTTCGGGGACGACCCGGCCGCCGTGTCCTCCTTCGTGAACGCCGTGGTCGCGGCCCAGACCGAGGCCGGCATCACCTCGGTGGTGAAGCACTGGCCCGGCATCGGCTCGGGAGGACCGGACCCCCACGACAAGCTGCCCACCCTGGCCCCCGTCGACGAGCTCCGGGCGAAGGACCTGGTGCCGTTCGACCGGGCCATCGAGGCCGGCGTGCCCGCCATCATGGTCACCCACGCCGCCGTGCCGGGACTGACCCAGGCCAAGGAGCCGGCCAGCCTGTCCCCGGCCGCCATCACCGGCGAGCTCCGGGGCCGTCAGGGCTTCACCGGCGTGGTCATCACCGACTCGCTGGGCATGGGCGCCGTGGCCGCGACCACCCCGCAGGACGAAGCGGCCGAGCTGGCCATCACCGCCGGGGCCGACATCGCCCTGGTGTCCGGGGCCGACGCCGTCCCGGCCGCCCACGCCCGCCTGGTGGACGCCATCACCACGGGGCGGATCCCGTCCGACCAGGTCCTGGCGTCGGTCCGCCGGGTGCTGGCCATGAAGGGGGTGACGGGACAGTGCCTGGACGCCGTCGCCCGTTACTCCTCGATCGCCCGCCAGGGATCGTCCACCACCACGGGTGCAGCCGGGGACAGCTCCACCCTGGACCGCGGCACCAGCGACGCCGGCATCAACAGCACGGGGACGGGGACGGGGACGGGGACGGGTTCGTCGACCACGACCACGACCGGATCACGGTCGACCTCCACCACCCGGCCCACCACCACGGTCCGCTCCAGCACGACGGTCCGGCCCACCACCACCGCCGGCGGCGGCTGACGCGACGTCATCGACGGCCCGGTTGACCCGGCGCACGTCGGAGGCCCGGCACAGCAGGCCGCCGATCCGCCCGCCGGCGCGGTCCGGCTCCGCCCAGCGCTCCACGGCGACCCCCTCTGCGGCCAGCTCCTCGATGAGCGACGCCTCCGCCCCCGGGGGCAGGTCCACCACCAGCGCCACCCGGGAGTGCCGCCAGCGCCGCGTGTCCCAACGCCAGAGGCCGAACCAGAGCGCGGCCTGACCTCCCACCACGGCGACCGCCCCACTGGGGCGCGGACGCCCGAGCACCCGACCGGACAAGGTCCGGGCGCCGAGCCCGGCCATCCCGCCGACCACGCCGAGGGCGACCCAGCCCGCCGGGTCGGGCCTGACGGTCCGCAGCCCACCCCAGCGCAGGCCCAGCACGAAGCGCACCACCCCGGGATGGCGTCGGTCCACCCGGGCGAATGCAGAGGCCAACAGTTCCTTCGGGTCCACGGCCCCCAGTGTGCCGGGACCACGGCAGGGTCCGGAACCGTGGCCTCAGTGACTTTCCGGCCACGCACGGTCATACTTGGAGCAAGGACCCGCTGGGGGGTGGGTCCGGCAGGCAGGTGCAGTCGTCAATCCGGGGGTCAGATCATGCGTGTGTCAGCCATCCTCTCGTCCAAGGGCTCCACGGTCGCCACCATCGCGCCGGACGAGCCCATCACGGAGGCGCTGACCGAGTTGCGCCTCCGCGGGGTGGGGGCCCTCGTCGTCTCCACCGACGGCCGGAACATCGACGGCATCATCTCCGAGCGGGACATCGTCATCCTGCTGGCCGAGCGGGGCGAGATCGGCCTGCGCGAGCGGGTGTCGGCGGTGATGACGGCAGAGGTCCGGACCTGCAGCCCGGACGACAGCCTGGAGACCCTGGCCCGCCTGATGACCGAGCACCGCCACCGTCACCTGCCGGTGGTGGTCGACGGCCTGCTCACCGGGATCATCAGCATCGGGGACGTGGTGAAGGCCCGCCTGTCCCAGTTGGAGGACGAGACCCGCAAGCTCCACGACTACATCGTCACCGGACGGTGACCGGGGCGTCCGTCACCGGACGGTGACCGGGGCGTCCGTCACCGGACGGTGACCGGGATCAGCCCGCGGCGCGGTCCCGGCTGACCTCGTCCAGCATCTCGTACTCCTCGGACGTGTCGGCCCAGTCCTCGAACTGGATGACGCCGATGTCGGTGAACCGCTGGCGCAGCCACCCCTGGCCGTCCGGGCCGGCGCCCCCGTCCAGGAGACCGAGCTTCTTGCAGTTGGGCACGATCTTGGAGAACAGCAGCGCCTGGAACTCCAGCATCTGCGGCGGGGTGTGCTCGTCGAGGAAGGCGCTGATGGCGACCGGGTCCGCCCCCATCCGCTCCCACACCTCGGCGTGGTGGAATCGGCGCTGCAACCGCAGCGCGGCGTCGAAGGCGAACTCCTGGCGCTCCCGCAGTTCGGCGGTGCTGAGCCCGGCGTAGAACTCCTGCAGCGACAGCACACCGAAGGCCACGTGCCGGGCCTCGTCGCTCATCACGTAGCGCAGCAGCTGCTTGAGCAGGGGCTCGTTGGTCATCTGGTGCATGAACCCGAACGCGGCGAGCGCCAGGCCCTCCACCATGATCTGCATGCCCAGGTAGGTGACGTCCCACCGGTCGTCGGAGAGGATGTCGTCCAGCAGCACCCGCAGGTTGTCGTTGATCCCGTACTGGGTGCCCAGCTTCTCCTGCAGGTAGCGGGCGAAGACCTCCACGTGACGGGCCTCGTCCATGACCTGGGTGGAGGCGTAGTACTTGGCGTCGATCCACGGCACCGTCTCCACGATGCGGGCGGTGCAGAGCAGCGCCCCCTGCTCACCGTGCATGAACTGGCTGAGCAGCGAGTTCTGCATCTCCACGCCCACCCTGGTCCACTCCGCCCCGCCGAAGGAGCGGACGGGCGAGTCCGGATGGGACGGCCAGCATCTCGAACCGGTTGACGGTTCCTCCCCCCAGTTCGGCCGCGACCTTCTCCGGGTCCACGTCGAGCGACCAGTCCAGGTCGGTCGACCCGTTCCACTGGGAGTGCTTGGCCTTCTCGTAGAGCTTGCCCAGTGCCGGGCGGGTGCGGTCGTAGTCCCACGTGAACGCGGTCGGGATCTCCGCCTCGACGGCATGGATCGTGTCCAGGACCTCGTTGCGGTCCAGGTCGTCGAACGTTGTCATGGCGGTGCCCCCTGCGGTCATCCGATCGACCGACCATACCCGACACCAACTTCTGGTGACCCGTCACCCGGCCCGGGCGGCGGTCACGGTGGTGTCAGTTCCGGTGGCGGTTGACGGCGGACACGACCGCCTTGAGCGACGCGGTGAGGATGCTCTCGTCCAGTCCCACGCCCCAGCGGATGACGCCCTCGGGCGCCTTGACCTCCACGTAGGCCGCGGCGGTGGCGTCGGTGCCGGCGGACACGGCGTGCTCGGAGTAGTCGACCACCTCCAGGTCCACGCCCAGGTCGTCACGCAGGGCGTGCATGAACGCCGAGATGGGACCGCCGCCCTCGCCGTAGACCGTGCGGGGCTCGCCGTCCACGATCAACTGGGCCGTGACCCGGGACCCCTCGTTGGAGGTGGTGGCCTCCGCTGCCCGCAGGGAGATGCCGGGGCCCTCCTCGGGTGCGGCCAGGTAGGCGCCCTCGAAGGACTGCCACATCTGCGACGGGGTGATCTCGGTGCCGGTGTCCTCCGCGATGTGCTGGATCGTGCGGGAGAACTCGATCTGCAACCGGCGGGGAAGGTCCAGGCCGTACTCGGACTTCATGACGTAGGCCACGCCGCCCTTGCCGGACTGGCTGTTGACCCGGATGACGGCCTCGTAGGTGCGGCCCAGGTGGGCCGGGTCGATGGGCAGGTACGGGACCTCCCAGGACTCGTAGTCCGAGCCGGCTCCGTGGCCGCCCACGCCGATGGCCTCGGTGCCCTTCTTGATGGCGTCCTGGTGGGATCCGGAGAACGCGGTGTAGACGAGGTCGCCCACGTAGGGGTGGCGCTCGTGGACCGGCAGGCGGTTGCAGTACTCCGCGGTCCGTCGCAGGGCGTCGATGTCGGAGAAGTCCAGTTCCGGGTCCACGCCCTGGGTGAACAGGTTCAGGCCCATGGTCACCAGGTCCACGTTGCCGGTGCGCTCCCCGTTGCCGAACAGGGTGCCCTCCACCCGGTCCGCTCCGGCCAGCAGGGCCAGTTCGGCCGCGGCGACGGCGGTGCCACGGTCGTTGTGGGGGTGCAGGCTCAGGATGACCTGGTCACGGTTGGGGATGTTGCGGTGCACGTACTCCACGACGTCGGCGTAGATGTTGGGCATGTACATCTCCACCGTGGCCGGCACGTTGATGATGACCTGCTCCTCCGGTCCCAGGTCCAGCGCGTCCATGACCGCGGCCGAGATCTCGATGGCGTAGTCCGGTTCCGTGCCGGTGAAGGACTCCGGGGAGTACTCGTAGCGGATGCGGGTGTCGGGCAGGGTCGATTCGAACTTGCGGACCAGGCGGGCGGCATCGGTGGCGATCTGGGTGATGCCGTCCCGATCCAGTCCGAACACCACCTTGCGCTGCAGGACCGAGGTGGAGTTGTAGAAGTGCACGATGGCGGAGTGGGCGCCGCGCAGGCCCTCGTAGGTCCGCTCGATCAGCTCCGCCCGGCACTGCACCAACACCTGGATGGTGACGTCGTCGGGAACGAGGTCACCCTCGATGATCTCCCGCAGGAAGTCGAAGTCCGTCTGGGAGGCCGACGGGAAGCCCACCTCGATCTCCTTGAACCCCATGTCCACCAGGGTGGTGAACATCTTCATCTTGCGGACGGGGTCCATGGGATCGATCAGGGCCTGGTTGCCGTCCCGCAGGTCCACCGAGCACCACGTCGGCGCCTTGGACAGGGTGTTGTCCGGCCAGGTCCGCGTCGACAGTCCGCCGTTGGGTGACCCGCCCCGGGACGCGTCGAGGGGGAGGAACGGCCGGTACTTGTCGAAGGGCATCTGCTTCGGGGCTGTTCGTTCCGTGGCCATGTCGGGTGCTTTCCGGTCTGTGGTTGCTGGGTGTGTGGGTTGCTGGGTGTGTGGTTGCTGGGTCTGGACGTGTGTGGGTGGGGATGCGGGCCCGGTGCGCAGTGCCTGCCCCGAAAACCGAAGAACCTCCTGCGGGGACGCAGGAGGTTCGGCGAGCCGGCGGGGCGGGCTCGCCTACATGAGCAGGAGGAGGGCGGTGGGCTGCGACATCACCGGCCATCGTACCGCCACGGATGGGCGACGGCAATGCACCACCGGTTCAGCGGGGACCGCAGATGGCGTCCAGCGCCCCCACCGGTGGTGCCAGGTAGAACGCCCCGGACACGGCACGGCTCACATCGGTCAGCCGGTCCCGCCTGCCGTCGGCCAGGCCGTACATCCGGCCCAGCATGTCCGAGAAGGTGTCCAGGTCCTTGTTGAAGGCCAGGAAGAACAGCCCCAGTTCGGAGGTGTCGCCGTAGGGGAACGAACGCCGGTAGATCTCCCGCTCCTCGCCGGCGTCGTCCTCCATGACCACCCGCTCGATGTGGGCCCGCTCCGGCAGCGGGTCGAGCTCCACCGAGCCGTCCTTGGTGCGGCCGAACACCAGCTCCTGGTCGGCCACGTCCATGGCCTCGAAGGCGGCCAGGTCATGGACCCAGCGCATGGCCAACACGAACGAGCCGCCGGCCGATGGACCGTCGGCGACGCGGACGCACCGGGCCCCGCTCGTCGCCCTTGGGGTTCTCGGTCCCGTCCTCGAACCCGCTCAGGTCCAGGTGCTCGAAGTAGGTGAAGCCCGACGTCTCCTCCCGGAGGTCGGCCAGGCCGGCCAGGGTGGAGCGGGTCAGCCACGCCGCGGCCAGGCAGCGGTCGGTGGTGCCGGCCGCGAACCACACCAGCAGGTCGTCCTGGGTGGCGGGCGCGGTCACGCCGTCCACACCCCGCACGTCGGTGAAGGGGCGCATGCCCGCCGGCATCTGGTCCGGGGCCAGCGTGCCCAGGAGCGACGCCCCGAACGCCACCACCACGCGGTCCGGGCCCCGCTCGGACCCCTCCAACGTCCGGACGTCACCCAGCGCGGCCCGGAGCGCGTCCACGTCCACGCCTCCCACCACCCGGTACTGCTGCACCCAGTGACACGGGGGGGACTCGTCGAGGATGCCCGGCTGGGCCGATCCGTCGTTGGACATGTGGGGCAGGATACGGGCCATGGATGCCGCCACACAGCACCCCGTCCCGCCGGGACCTGCCCCGGACGATCCTTCCCCCGCCGCCGGGCCCGCACCGATGGACGAACGGCACCGCCTGGCCTTCACCGTGCTCAACGCGTCCACGGCCCCGGTGTGGCTGGCCATGATCGTCGCCCCCCGGTCCCGGTTCACCGCGTGGCTGGTCCGTGTCGCCACCCCCCTGTCCGCCACCCTGGGCGTCGCCTACGTGGGGCTGTTGGGTGCCGCCGCGGTGCAGGGAGCCCGCGACGGCGAGGGATTCCCACGGTTCGACGATCCCGATGCGCTCCGGCGCGGGCTGTCGTCGCCCACCGCGTTCCTGGCCGGCTGGACGCACTACCTGGTGTTCGACCTGTACGTGGGCCGCCACATCTGGGCCGAGGCCCGGTCCCGGGGTCGCGTCGACCGCCTGCCGCTGCTGCTCACCTGGTGGGCCGGCCCGGCCGGTCTCACCCTGCACCTGGCCCGCAACCTGCGCGGATCGCAGGACGACGCGGCCGACGCGGCCGACGTGTGAGGGCGGGCCGGTCGGGGACGGGGTCGTGAGGGCGGGCACGTGACCGCCGATGCCGTGCCCCGGGCCACCCCGGGTCCCGGGCCGCTGCACATCGGCCCCCTCACGGTCGATCCCCCCGTCGTGCTGGCACCGATGGCCGGGGTGACCGACGCCCCGTTCCGGGTCCTGTGCTCGTCGTTCGGCGGTGGGCTGTTCGTGAACCAGATGGTCACGGCACGGGCCCTGGTGGAGCACCACCCCACCTCCTGGGCCCTGACCAGGTTCCACCCGAGCGAGGCCGTCCGCTCCCTGCAGCTCTACGGGACCGACCCGGTGCACCTCGGCGAGGCCGTGCGCATGCTCGTGGGGGACGGCCGGGTGGACCACCTGGACCTCAACTTCGGCTGCCCGGCGGCCAAGGTCACCCGCAACGGCGGGGGTGCCGCGCTGCCCTACAAGCGACGGCTGCTGGCCCGGGTGATCGGCGCGGTGGTCGAGGCCGCCGCGGACGAGTCCGGGGGATCAGTGCCGGTGACCGTGAAGTTCCGCATGGGCATCGACGACGACCACCTGACCTACCTGGACACGGGCCGCATCGCGGAGGACCACGGGGTGGCCGCGGTGGCGCTCCACGCCCGGACCGCCCTGCAGCACTACGCCCCCAGCGCCCACTGGGAGGCCATCGGCGAGCTCAAGGCCGCCGTCACCACGATCCCCGTCCTGGGCAATGGCGACGTGTTCACCCCGGACGACGCGCTGGCCATGCTGTCGGCCACCGGCTGCGACGGCGTGGTCATCGGCCGGGGCTGCCTCGGTCGGCCCTGGCTGTTCCGGGACCTGGACGCGACCTTCGCCGGCGGGCCCGCCCCGGAAGTGCCGCGGCTGGGCGATGTCGTCACCACCATCCGCCGCCACGTCGGCCTGGTCCTGGAGTGGGCCGCCGACGAACCGGCCCCGCCGGGCCGGGGGCACCGCGGCCCGGAGGGTGCGTTGCCGGCGTTCCGCAAGCACCTGGCCTGGTACCTGAAGGGGTACCCGGTGGGCTCCGAGGTGCGGCGCAGGGCGGGGCTCATCGGGAGTCGGGCCGAGCTCGACGACCTTCTCGACGGCCTGGATCCCGGCGCCGTCGCGCCCCCGGAGGCGGCCCGGCTGGTGCGGAGCCACCACCACGCCCTGCGCAGGGTGGCCCTCCCCGACGGCTGGTTGGACGACCCCGACGAGGACGTCCACCTGGACCCGGCCGAGGAGGCGTTGGTGTCGGGGGGATGAGCGCCCTCCCCACCCCTGCACCGGGCCCGCCGCTGGTCCTGGCCTCGGGGTCCCCCCGCCGGTCCGAGCTCCTGGCGCGGGTGGACCTGACGTTCGACGTCGTCGCCCCGGACGTGGACGAGGCCGTCCTCCCGGGGGAGGACCCGGACCACTACGTGGCCCGGGTGGCGGGGGCCAAGGCCGACCGGGTGGCCGGTGACCGCCCCGGGACCGTGGTCCTCGCCGCGGACACCGCCGTGGTCCTGGACGGGGTGCCGCTGGGCAAGCCCGCCGACCTCCACGAGGCGGTACGGATGCTGCGGGGACTGGCCGGGAGGAGCCACCGGGTGGTCACCTCGGTGTGCGTCGTCGACCCCCGGGGCGGCCGCCACCGTTGCACCGAGACCGCCCTGGTCACCATGGCCGCGCTGTCCGACGCGGAGATCGCGGCCTACGTGGACACGGGCGAACCGATGGGCAAGGCCGGCGCCTACGCCGTCCAGGGCCGTGGTGCGGCTTTGGTCACCCGGGTGGAGGGCGACCCCACCACGGTGGTGGGACTGCCGCTGCGAGCCACCCTCGGGCTCCTCCGGGACGCCGGGATCCGGGCCTGACACGGGACCGCACCGGCACTGCTCAGAAGCGGAGCACCGCCGCCACCCTCCCGTGGCCGGCCAGCGTCCCGTCCGGGACGATCACCACCTCGCCCCGTCGCAGGGCCACCACCTCGATCAGGTCGTCCACGGCATCGTCGACCACGTCGGGGGCCTCCACCTCCTCCGGACCGACCGGCACCAGGTGTGGGCCGTCGGTCCTGACCGGCACGGCGTAGCCGCGCTCCACCACCAGCAGTTCCACCCTCGACTCCTGGGCCAGGGACCAGATCTCGTCCAGGCCGGTGGCGAGGCGGCGGCGGTTGCGGGCCCCCTCGAGACGCTCCATGGCCTCGGCGTTGCGCGACCCCTCCCATTCCTCGAGGGGGGTCCGGGCCAGGTCGGCCAGGGTGGCCCAGGGCGTCTGGTCGTGGTTGCCCCGGACCACGGCGACGGGTTCCACGCCCGCGGCGCGCACCAGCGCCGCCACCCGACGCTCCGCCCCGAACAGGACCAGCGGCCCGTCGCCGGAGCCGGCCCGGCGCAGGAGGTCCACGGTGCGGCGCTCCCACGAGGTGTCGGACTCCTCCGACCAGCGTTCCAACGGCACGCCGCGGGCGCTCGCCCCGACCAGGGTGTCACCGGACCCGTGGAAGATCCGCACGTGCCGGTCGCTGACCGTGGCCACCACGTAGGCGGCCGACCGGCGGGCCTCGTCGAGCAGGTCCCGGGTGGCGAACGTGTCGTCCACCACCGTCCGTTCCCGGACGTCGACATCGAGGTGGTGCGCAACGGAGACCGACGGTGAGGCGAACAGGCCGACGGAGCGCCGGCAGGGACGGTCGGTGATGTCGGACAGCAGTCCCTGCAGCCGCTCCATCACCTCGACGGCCGTGTCGGTGTCCACGTCGCCGAGCAGCCGACGGGCCAGGTCGTCGATCCGTTGCTGGATCCGCACCCGGTCGGCCGAGCCGAGCGACCGGCCCGGTTCGGTGGGAACGAGGATGGACACCGACGGGTACTCCCGTCGACGCTGGAGGCCGATGACGGTGGAGATCTGCATGGCGCGGTCCTTCCGTGGTCGGAAGGTCTCTCCGCCCCGGGCGGGGCGGGGCGCCGGGCTCCCTCGGAGCCGTGCTGACGACGCACCCGAACCGGATACTCCCCTTCGTGGGGCCACCATGCACCGCCGGCGGTCACGACGTGCATCGGCCTGTGAAGGCTCTCTGATTCCGGAGATGCTTGTCATCTGTTGACCTGACGGACTCTTGAGGTGGATCACACGGGTTCTTGAACCGCGACCACCAAGCTGGTCTGCGTCCGCCATCCCAAGCGGACGACATCCCATCCCAAGTACGCAACGGTCCCGGCTCCCGACCTCTCCCATCCCTCCAGAGGGCGCCGGGGACGTTGCGCGCCCGGGCCCCGTTCAGCGCAGGTCCGGGGTGCGGTCGGTCCAGGGCGCGGCCTGCTCCAACTGGGACCCCACGCGGATCAACAGGTCGTCCCGCCACGGCGGCGCCGCGAACTGCACGCCGACCGGCAGGCCCGACTCCGCCACGTGCAGCGGCAGGGACAGCGCCGGCAGGCCGCACACGTTGAACACCGCGGTGAAGGTGGCCATGGGGATGCAGTTGGTCACCGGGGCGGTGGGGTCGTCCTCCACGCCGGCCCACACCGAGCCGACCTCCGGCGGCTCGACCGCCATGGTGGGGGTGACCAGGATGTCGAAGTCCCGTCCGAACTGGGGGGTGAAGGCGCGGGATGCCAGCTGCAGCAGCTGCTCGCTCTCGACGTAGGCGATGGACCCGGTCGCCTCGGCCTCCATCCGGTTGGCCACGTTGTGGGGCTCCAACAGGGCGGGATCGGCAAGGCGCTCGCCGGCGGAGATGGTGTTCCACACCGCCAGGAACCCGGTGAGGAAGTCGCCCGGGTCCGGCCACTCCGGCTCGCCCTCCACCACCTCGTGACCCAGGTCCGACAGGAGCGCCGCAGCCCGGTCCAGCGCGGCCCGGCACGCCGGCGCGGCCGGCACCCCCAGCGGATTCCCGGCGGTGACCCGGAACCGGAGCCTGCCCGGGTCCGCGCCCACCTCGTCACGGAACGGCCGGGCCGGCGGCGGGGCCAGGTTCCAGGCGCCGGGATCGAACTCGGCCATGACGTCGAGCAACGCCGCGGTGTCCGCGACGGTCCGGGTGACCGCGCCGCAGGTGGCCGCGGCCGTCAGCTTCTCGGTCAGGCCGGTGATCCGGTTGCGGGACGGCTTGAGCCCGACCAGCCCGTTGCACGATGCCGGGATGCGGATCGATCCGCCTCCGTCGGAGGCATGGGCGACGGGAGCCATGCCCGACGCCACCGCCGCCGCCGCGCCCCCCGACGAGCCGCCCGGGGTGTGGGCCGGGTTCCACGGGTTGCGGGTGGGGCCGAACCGCATGGACTCGGTGAAGGAGATGGTGCCCAGCTCCGGCGCTGTCGTCTTGCCCATCAGGACGAACCCGGCCCGGCGCAGACGGCCGACGGACAGGTCGTCGGCGAGGGCGGGGGCGTCCGAGGCGGCACGGGACCCGTTCGACGTCGGCCACCCCTGCACGTCGTACAGGTCCTTGACCGGGATCGGCACGCCGCAGAACGGGGGCAGGTCCTCCGGCGCGGTCGTGGCCACGAGGTCCCCCGCGGCCAAGGCATCGGCCCGGGCCTGTTCGTCGTCACGGAACGAGAAGGCGTTCAGGTGCGGGTCCAGGCGGTCGACCTCGCCCAGGTAGTGCTCCAGGGCCTCCGAGGGACTCACCTCCCGTGCTCGGATGGCGGCGGCGACGTCGAGGGCGGAAGCGGATCGATCCATGGGCGCAACGTAGCGGCCGGGTCCGTCGGGCGGCAGGCCTGCGGGAGACCGACCCATCAGATGCTGTTCACATCCGGTGTTTGATTACCTGTGTTCTTTCTCGGGATTCGCAACATCTGCCTTTTCTTGTCCCATGTCGTGGGTTACAACGACAGGCGACCACCAGGAGGAACCCGCCATGGCCAGCGCAGAGACCACCGTCCACCCGACCGGCGAGCCGGACGACAGCCCGTTCGTGCGGAGCGTCCTGGGGTGGATCGCGCTGATGATCGTGCTCATCGGCGGCATCTCGTTCGCCGGCATCACCGCCGCCACCGGTTCCTGGACGGACGGCGCCATCGTCGCCGGGTTCCTCGCCACGTTCATCGCCCCGGCGCTGGGCGGGCTCTTCGCCGGCGTGCTGTGGGCCGACCGCCAGGAGCGCAACAGCTCGCTGCACCTCACCGCGGTCCCGTCAGGCACCCCGGGCATCGCCGTCATCGCCACCGAGGCTCCGCCTGCCTCCGGGCAGGCGGCCTGAGCCACCGGGACTCCGTCTCCCCTCATCCACGCCCTGTCGGGTCCGGTCCCCCAGCCGGACCCGACGGGCGCGCCCGACAGCCCGTCCGCCCGTATCATCCGCCCGGTCAGGGAGGGCCGGTGCCGGCCCGCGGAGGAGGGGGCAGCGATGCGCATTCCGGAGCAGGGTCTCGGTGAGGCCGAGCTGTTCGAGGTCATGGGCACCTACCGGGACCACGACCTGGACACCAAGGGAGGTCGGACCTGGGCCTACGTCTACGACCCGGGGCGTCCCGACGTCGACCTGGTGGCCAAGCGCGCCCTGCTGGAGTACTACGACGAGAACTCGCTCGACCCCACCGTGTTCCCCAGCCTGCTGCGGTTCGAGAACGAGGTCGTGGGCATGGCCCGGCACCACCTCCGCGGCGGGCCGGACGTGGTGGGCCACTTCACCTCGGGCGGGACCGAGAGCTGCATGATGGCCGTGAAGTCGGCCCGGGACCGGGCCCGCGAGCTCCGGCCCGACCTGGACCGACCGACGATGGTGCTGCCCGTCACCGCCCACCCCGCCTTCCACAAGGGCGCGCACTACTTCGACGTGGACGTGGTGACCGTCCCGGTGGACACCGCGACCTGGAAGGTCGACCCGGCCGTCATGGCCGACGCGGTGGACGACCGCACCGTCCTCATGGTCGCCTCCGCCGTGTCCTACGCCCACGGGGTGGTCGACCCCGTGCCCGAGCTGGGGCAGCTGGCCCTTGAGCGGGACGTGCTGTTCCACGTCGACGGCTGCATCGGTGGGTTCGTGCTGCCCTACTTCCGCCGGCTGGGCGAGCCGGTGACCGACTTCGACTTCGCCGTGCCCGGCGTGACGTCCATCTCCATGGACTTCCACAAGTACGCGTACTGCCCCAAGGGTGCGTCCGTCATCCTCTACCGGGATGCCTCCATCCGGCGCCACCAGCTCTACGCCAAGGCGTCCTGGACGGGGTACACGGTGATCAACACCACGTTCCAGAGCACCAAGTCGGGCGGGCCGCTGGCCGCCACCTGGGCCGTGCTCAACTACGTCGGAGACGACGGCTTCATGGACATCGCAGCCCGCACGCTGTCCGCCCGCCAGCAGATCGTGGCCGGGGTCGACGCCCTGGCGGACCTGGAGGTGATGGGCCGCCCCGAGTCCAACCTGGTCGCCCTCACCTCGGTGACCGATGACTCGGGCGCCGACGCGGTGAACGTGTTCGACGTGGTGGACCAGATGCGGGGCCAGCGGTGGTTCGTGCAGCCACAGCTGGGCTTCGCCGGCTCCAAGGCGAACATCCACCTCTCGATCGGCGGGGCCAGCCTGGACCTGGTGCCGGAGCTGCTGGACGACCTGGCCCAGGCCTGCGAGGCGGCGCGGGCCGCACCCACTCCCCCGCCCGACCCGGCGATCGTGGACCTGCTGGCCGGGCTGGAGCCCGACTCGCTGGACGCCGCCACGTTCGACGCGCTGCTGGAGGGCGCCGGCATCGGCGCCTCGGACGACGGGGGCATGGACCTGCCCGACGAGGGCACCGCCGGCATCAACGCCATCCTCGACGTGTGCCCCGCCCCCCTGGCCGAGCGGCTCCTGGTGGAGTACTTCAACCGGCTCTACGTGCCCCCGCCCGACTGAACAGTCTGACAGTCTGAACAGTCTGGACGGTTGGGACGGTCAGGACGGTCGGGACGGTCAGGACGGTCAGGACGGTCAGGACGGTCGGGCCAGGAAGAGCCAGCGGGCTGCCACCGCCGGTTCCCCGGGGGAGTCGTCGGACTCCACCGTGACGTCCACCGACAGCACGGCCGCACCGTCGGCCCGTGCCCGGACCTCGGTCAGGGTGCCGAGCAGGCGGACCCGGGCCCCGACCGGCACCGCACGAACGAACCGGACCCGGTCGAACCCGTAGTTCACGAGCATCGTCACCGGCCCGAAGGCCGGGAAGGTGAGGCCGGCGGACAGGCGGGTGAACAACGCCAGCAGGAGGAAGCCCTGCACGATCGGCCCACCGAAGGGTGACTCCCGACGGGCCCGTTCCGGGTCGTTGTGGATCCACTGGGCGTCCCCGGTGGTCCCGGCGTGGGTGTCCACCATCTCCTGGGTGACGGTGACCGGTTCGCTCGATCCCAGGTCCACCGGGCAGGCCGCGGCCAGCTCGTCCAGGGTCACGACCCCAGCTCCGTCGTCCGGACCAGGTGGCCGTCGCGGTCCCAGGTCTGCCACGTCCCCACCCGGGTCCCGGAGCGGAACCGGCCGGTCCGGGACAGGGATCCGTCCCGGCGGTACCACCGCCAGTCGCCGTGGAGCTCACCGTCCTTCATCCGGCCCGCAGCCTTGACCGTCCCGTCGTCGTAGTACTCGGTGCGTGGCCCGTGCTGCACCGCGGAGATCTCGTCCAGGCGCAGCCGCACCAGCCGGCGCACGAGCGACACGGGCAGCGGCCGGTCCACCGGGAACCGGAGCCCGCCCTTGGACCTGGGGTACGCGCCCACGGCCGGGCCGGCGGCGTCGAGCACGGCACTGCTCATCGGGAAGTAGCCGCAGTGCTCCTTGAACGCGGCGTAGCCCGCCACCCCCTTGCCGTCCAGGACGACCGCCGGCATGCCGTACTTCATGGCCTCGTGGGACCGGGGGAGCACCGAGCGCAGGGTCGACCGGAGGCGCGCCAGCGTCCCACGCTGTGGCCCTTCCACCGCCTCCAGGTACGCATCGACCTGGCGTGTTCCGTCCGTCCCCGCTCCTGCCATGCGCCCATGGTCGCGCGGCGCTCAACCCGAGACCTGCTCCACCTGGTAGGCCGGGTCGTCCACGATGTCCTGCTCGGTGAACCGGACCGGCTTCCAGTCCTTGGCCGCGAACCGCTTCACCTGGCTGGTGAACAGCGGCGACCGGCGGTCGCCCGTCTCGCCGTAGGTCAGGATGCTGGACGCCTGCGGTCCGTCGTCGGTGAACTCCACCGCCAGCAGGAAGCTGGTGCCGTAGGTGATCCGGTAGGTGCCGTCGACGGCCAGCTCGGAACGGGGGGCCACCAGCGTCGGGCGTGCCGGCAGTTCCTCGCTGGTGCTGGACGATCCCTGCCCGTAGCTGACCACGTTGGTCACCCCGTCCACGCCGAGCCCGCCCGGGACCGGCAGCCGTTGGTCGGGTACCCGCCCGTCGATCTGGACCGATCCCAGCTCGGCGTCGAGCGGCACACCGGCGACGCCCAGGATCTGCACGGCCCGGCCCAGGTTGACCAGCACCGGGTCGGGCCCGTCGGCCGGGGCGGCCACCAACCCGGACGGTGTGTCCACCGGCCGGGCCGGATCGAACGGCTCGGCCCACACCGACGTGCCCTCGAACCGGGCGATGAACTCGCGCCACAGCGCCGCACCCTTGCTGGTGACGTCGTAGCGGCCGTCCCATCCGGCCAGCACGTCGCACGCCGGTGCCACGTCCACCGCGGCCGCCGGCAGCGCGCCTGCGGTCGTGGTGCCCGCCAACGCCGGCACCTCCACCGGTGCCGTGGCGGCCCGGCACCGCGCCACCACGTCGTCCTTCAGGACCGCTGCCGGGTAGCCGCGGTCCAGGAGGGCGGCGTCACGCAGCTCGGCCAGGGTGAAGCGGGCATCCGAGCCGGCCGGTCCGTCGGCCGACGTGTCGCGCAGCACGGTCGCGTTCTCCCGGGTGCGGGTGCTGCGGACCGTCTCCTGCCTCCCCTGCAGCGGCGAGAAGTCCCCGGCCAGGACGTGGTCCGCGTTGGGCAGCCAGAAGCTGTCGTTGGCGTTGAACACGTAGTCGTCCCGCTCGGTCTGCGGGAACCCCGACCACGGCACCAGGCCCGGGTCACGGGCACCGGGCGCGTCCACCCACGCGTCACGGGAGGTGGACCCGTCCAGGAGCACGGCCCGGCTCTCTGCCGCCAGCTTGGTGATGGGGTCGGTGGCCAGGCGCTCCTCGTAGGCGGTCAGCGCCTCCTCGGACAGGTTGGGGGTGGCGGAGGTGTCCGCGTACCAGACCGTCCCGTCGGCGCCGGTGGCGACGGTGTTGAACAACGGCACGGCCTGGTACTCCTCCTGTGCGGCCTGCAGGTCGTCCAGGTCCTCGGACCGGAGCATGGCCAGGTACTGGGCCAGGAACTCGTCGTTGTCGATGTTGGCGTCGCGGTAGGTGATGGTCCGCTCCGCGGTCCAGCCGACGCCGGGGAAGTCCAGCACCGGGCCGTACTGCGTGCTCCACAGGGTCCGAGAGGTCGGTTGCAGCGATCCGTCGGGCTGCAGCACCTGCACCGTCACGTCCCGGGAGGTCATCGGGACCTCGGCGCCGTCCACCAGGTAGGTGGTCGGCTTCCCGGGCACCAGCGCCAGCTGGTAGGCGGTGAACCGGTTGCCGGCGGACACCGTGTGGGTCCAGGCCATGCCCTCGCTGAACCCGACGGCCAGGCCGGGCAGGCCCAACAGCTGTGCCCCGTAGACGTCGAGCTGCCCCGGGACGGTGAGGTGCACCTCCCAGAACCGCAGCTCGCCCTCCCACGGGAAGTGGGGGTTGGCCAGGAGCATGCCTCCCCCACCGGCGGACCGCTCCGAGCCGATGGCCCATCCGTTGCTGGCCAGCGGCTGCGACGCTGGGCCGTTCCCTGCTGCGAGGGCGGCCTCGTCGCCACCGGCGGGCGCGCCGGTCGTGGCCGGGGGTTGCGCCGTGGCCATGAACCCGGTGAGCCGCGCCCCGGATGCCTGCAGCGTGATGGCCCGGGCGTAGAGGTACACCTCCTCGGGCGTGACGGGCCGGACCCAGTCCTGGCCCGCGCACCAGCCCGTGAGGCCGTCGCTGCCCACCTCGTCCAGGTGGGCGTTCCAGCCGTCGGCGAACGCCGTGACCAGTTCGCGCACCTCCTCGGACTGCTCGGCGAACTCGTCCCGGGCCCGCTCGGCCAGGCCGAGGGCGGCCCAGCCCAGGTCCGAGGTGATGTTGGCGTCCTTCTCGCCCGGGCCCAGGTACTGGGCCCGGGTGGAGGTGACCTTCAGGACCTGGTCGGCCAGGGTGCACCCGTGGTCCTGCGCCGACGCCCACCCCTGGCCGAAGGTGACGGAGCGGAAGTCGTCGGCCTTGATGTGGGCCACGCCGTCGGTGGTGCGGCGGATCTCCGCCGCGTAGCCCTCCGGCCCTGCTGCCACCTCCACGGTGCTGGACGGACCACTCCCGCTGTCGTCCCGGTCATCACCGGACGAACACGCTCCGGCCAGGAGCGCGGCGGCCAGGGCCAGCGCGCAGACGGAGGCGGTTGTTCGCGGAGATCGGCCCATCCGGGGAGTCTGGCAGCCCGGGCGGGGCCCCTGCCTCGCCGAGCACGGCCGGGCTCAGAACCCGGGCAGGCCCTCGGCGAAGGTACCGGCGGTCCAGCCCGCGTCCACCGGGAAGTCCGCGCCCGTGCAGCCCCGTGCCGCGTCGGAGAGCAGCCACACCACCATCTCGGCCACGTCGTGCATGTCCATGTTCCGGGGCCGGCCCTGCTCGTGGTAGGCGATCCGGGGCGCGGTCGCCAGGTAGCGCTCCAGGTCGAACTGGTCCAGGAACGGCGTGGACATGTCCGGGTTCCCCATGCCGGGGCAGACCGCGTTCACGCGCACGCCGTCACGTCCCAGTTCCAGGGCCGTGGCCCGGGTCAGGCCCCGCAGGCCCCACTTGGAGGCGTTGTAGGCCGCGGTCGAGTTCATCCCCTCCAGCCCGCCGATGGATGCGATGTTCACGATGGACCCGCCCCCGTTGGCCCGCAGGGCCCCGGTCACCGCACGCGTCCCCAGCAGCGGACCCATCAGGTTGATGTCCAGCAGGAGGCGGGCCCGGGCCACGTCCATCTGCTCCAGCGACCCCATGTAGAGGATGGCGGCGTTGTTGACCAGGCCGTCCAGGCCCCCCATGGTGTCGTCCGCCGCGGCGACGGCCGCGACCCAGTCCTCCTCGGAGGTGACGTCCAGGTGGTGGAACACGGCGGCGTCACCCAACCGGGCCGCGGTGGCGGCACCGGGCTCGTCCTGGACGTCACCGATCAGCACCCGGCCCCCCAGGTCGACGATCCGCCCCGCGATGCACTCGCCCAGGCCCTGGGCCCCGCCGGTCACCAGGAACCGCTTGCCCTCCAACGACGTCGCCTCTGCCATCGGTCCCCCGTGCGCTCGGGCCGGGTCGACCGGCCGGTCCGGGCGAGATCATGCCACCGGCGCGGCCTCTGCGAGACTTCCGGACATGAGCGGAGTCCCACTGCCCCAGGGCTTCACGGCCCACGTGGCCAACATCGGCATCAAGGACGACACCGACGACTTCGTGGTCATCGCGTCGGACCGACCGTGCGCGGCCGTCGCGGTGTTCACAAGGTCCCGCTTCGCCGGCCCCAGCGTGGAGGTCTCACGGGAGCACGCAGCCGACGGCACCCTGCAGGCGGTGGTGGTGGTGTCCAAGAACGCCAACGTCGCCACGGGTCCCCAGGGTCTTGCCGACGCCCGGGAGCTGGCCCACGGCGTGGCCGCCGCCGTGGGCTGCGGGGCCGGCGACGTGCTGGTCACCTCCACGGGGGTGATCGGCCGCCCGTACCCGATGGAGCGGGTCCGGGAGCACCTCCGCGGTCTGGCCCGGCCCTTCCCCGGCACCGACGCCGTGGCCGCGGCGGTGGGCATGATGACGACCGACACCCACCCCAAGACCGCGCGCGCCACCGTCCCGACCACCGCCGGCGGGACGGCGTCCGTCGTCGGCCTGGCCAAGGGCGTGGGGATGATCGAACCGGACATGGCGACGATGCTGGCCTTCGTGGTGACCGACGCCGGGGTGGATCGGGAGGAACTGGGGCGCAGCTTCCGGCGGGTCGTGGCCCGGTCCTTCAACAGCCTCAGCGTGGACACCGACACCTCCACCTCGGACACCGCCGCGGTCCTGGCCAACGGCGCGGCGGGAGCGGTGGACCCGGCGCTGTTGGAGTCGGCGCTCCTGGAGGTGTGCACCGACCTCACCCGCCAACTGGCCCGGGACGGCGAGGGGGCCTCCACCCTGCTGCTGGTCACGGTGGAGGGGGGCCGGGACGAGGACCAGTGCCGGCGGGTGGCCAAGGCGGTGGTGAACTCTCCTCTGGTGAAGACGGCGGTGCACGGAGCGGACCCCAACTGGGGGCGTGTGGCCATGGCGGTGGGCAAGTGCTCCGACGACACCGACATCGACCAGGACCGGGTGCGCATCCGGTTCGGGGACCGGGAGGTGTACCCCGCCTCGGTCACCGATGCGGACCTGGCCGCACTGGAGGACTACCTCCGGGGGGAGGAGGTCCACATCGGCGTGGATCTCGGCATCGGTACCGCGGCGTGGACCGTGTACGGCTGCGACCTGACCGACGGGTACGTCCGCATCAACGCCGACTACACGACCTGACGCCCACCTTCAGAGCAGCTGCCTGCTCACCACCGGGTTGCCGGCGTCCAGCGTGAAGCGCACCGTGGCCTGCGGCAGCTGCGTGGAGGACGCCGCGTCGTTGGCGTAGTAGGTGACGCTCAGCTCGGAGGCGTTCGCCTCGATCAGCCCGTACCCGTTGCGGATGCCGTCGATGTAGTTGAACCCGGGGGTGAGCGGCGCGTAGGAGGCGTCCCCGTAGAGGACGTTCTCGTTCTGTGCCCCGCCGGCGGAGGAGATGGCGCCGGCTGCGAACTCGTTCGCCACCATGGGCGCGGCGGGGTTGTCGAAGTCCGTGGTGAGCGGGGCCTGCCAGAAGGAGTGGTAGTCACCGGTGACGAACAGCGTGTTCTGGATGCCGGCCGTGTCCAGATGCGACAGCAGCAGGTCCCGTTCCCAGCCGAACCCGTCCCAGGAGTCGAAGTTGGCGTTGGTGTAGATGCCGGCGTGCGGCGGCAGGGACGGGTCCGCGGCCCGGGCCTCCGGGGTGTCCAGGTCGACCACGCGTAGCGGGGCGATCATCACCTGGTTGCCGATGATCTTCCACGTGGTGCCGGCCGCCTGCGCTGCGGACAGGCCGTTGGTCAGCCAGGACCGCTGGTCGGAGCCCAGGATGGTGCGGCCTGCGGCCGACTCGTAGGACGTGAGCTCGCGCACGCCGTACAGCGGGGCGCCGGGGCGGTGGCCGCCGCGGTACTGGCGGGTGTCCAGCATGAAGAGTTGGCCCAGGCTCGCCCCACGGCAGGTCGCGGTAGATGCGGTTCCCGGAGATGGGCCAGACCGGCTGGTACTCGAACCAGGCCTGGTAGGCCGCCGACGGCGCGGCCCGGATCGGTGGTGAAGACCGAGGCGTCGTAGTCGTTGACGATCTCGTGGTCGTCCCAGACGGTGACGAACGGGTGGGCGGCGTGCGCGGCCTGCAGGTCGGGGTCGGTCTTGTACAGCCGGTACTTGGCCCGGTAGTCCTCCAGCGTCCGGGCCTCGGCCAGACCCTCCTCCCGGACGGTGCGCAGCAGCTGGATCAGGGCCGACTCGTAGATGTAGTCGCCCAGGAACAACACGGCGTCCACCGGTTGCGTGGCGATCTGGCGCCACGCCGTGTAGTAGCCGTTGGCGTAGCACTGGCAGCTGGCGTAGCGCGAGGCGGAGCTGGGACACCGACGAGCCGGCCACCGGAAGTGTCCGCGCCCGCCCCACGGCGGACGCGGCCGACGGGGCCACGAACCGGTACCAGTAGCTCTGGTCGGGGGCCAGTCCGCCGACCAGCACCTTGACCGTGTAGTCGGACGCCGGGCCGACCGAGGAGGTCCCCGAGGCCACCACCGACGTGAACGCGGGGTCGGGAGCGACCTCCCAGTCCACCGAGCCCGGGGTGGCGACCAGGGGGTCGAGCCTGGTCCACAGCACCACTTCGGTGTCGCTGTGGAGCCCGGCCGCGATGCCGCTGGAGAACAGCGTGGTGGGAGCGGGCGGCCCTGCCACCGCGCACGACGACGCGGCCAGTCCCACCGCCCCGATCCCCACACCCCCGGCTCCGAAACGGAGAAAGTCCCGTCGATCCATCAGTGGCCCCCCAGATGCTCGATCGCCCCTGCGATCGTACACGCGATCTTGCCGCTGGGGTGAACACCAGATGGCCGCCAGGTGTCCGGGGGCGGTACCGGAGGATCAGGGGACCTGGCTGCGGCGTTCCAGCCGCACCAGGCGGTGGTCCGCGGTGAACAGGCGGCGGGACACACCCAGGGCCACCACCGTGGTGGTGGTGGCCACCGAACCGAGGATCAGGTACATGACGGCGACCTGGACCTTGACCGCGGTGAGCGGCTCCACGCCGGCCAGGATCAGTCCCACCATGGCGCCGGGCAGGAAGACCACGCCGACCGCCTTGGTGGTCTCGATCTGCGGGATGAGGGCCGTGCGCAACGAGTCCCGGAGGTAGGGCCGGGCCGCATCGGCCGAGGTCAGCCCCAGCGCCAGGCGGGCCTCCACCTCGTCGCGCTTGTCGGCCAGGTCCTCCACCATCCGCCGACCCACCAGCACCGTCGCGGCCAGGGAGTTCCCCACGACCATCCCGGCCAGCGGCACGATGGTCCGACCGTCCATCTCGAAGATGCCGAAGCCGAACAGCACCGACAGGCTCACCACGGCCGAGGCCACGAACGCCGCCAGGGCCAGCCCGAACGCACCGGGCACCTCCGGGGCCCGGCGTTGCACCGTCCACGCCGCGAACAGGACCATGACCGCGACCCAGGCCCAGCTGAACGCCAGCGGCCGGCCCGGTTCCACCACCAGTTGCAGGGCCACGCCGATCAGGATCAGCTGCACCAGGGCCCGCAGCGACGCCCACAGGATGGACCGCTCCAGGCCGAGGCCGCGCCAGAGCGAGATGCCCATGGCCAGCGCGACCAGCACCGCAGAAGCGGCCAGGCCGACCGGTCCCGGATCGACCGTCACGATGGTCCCCCCGTCACGATGGTCCCCCTGCCGGGGGTTCGGCCGACGACCCGTCCCCGGCCACGACCCGACCCCGCTCCATCACGATCCGGTGGTCGGCCAGGCGGTCCCGTTGGGCGGCGTCGTGGGTGACCCAGATGATCGTCATGCCCTCGTCCGCCAGCCGACGGGCAAGGGCCTCCAGCACGGCGGTGGCACCGGGGTCCAGGGCGGACGTGCACTCGTCGGCCAGGAGCACCCCGCAGCCCGTGGCCAGGGTCCGGGCCAGGCACAGGCGCTGGGCCTCTCCCCCCGACAGCGATGCGGTGTCGCGGTCCAGGTACCCGGGCTCCAGCCCGACCCGGTCCAGCAGCGCGGCCGCGGCCGCCGTGCCCAACGGGGCGGCGGTGCGCAGGTTGTCCATGCCCGTGCCCGGGAACGGCGTGGGGCGCTGGAAGACCATGCCCACCTGGCGCCGCAGCGCCACCGGGTCCAGTTCGGCCAGGTCCGTGCCCCGGAACCGGACCGTGCCCGAGGTGGGGACCTCCAGCCGGTTGCACAGGCGCAGCAGGGTGGACTTCCCGCAGCCCGACGGCCCGGAGACGGCGGTGATCCCGCGGTCCGGGACGGTGCAGGTGACCGCGTCCAGGACGGTGGCGCCGGAGGCCACCACCGTCACGTCCCGGAAGGCGAAGCACGGCTCCACCCCGACAGTCTCGCCCATGGCAGGATGACGACATGGCGTTCAGCACCGAGGAGATCCGCACTGCGTTCGACCACTACCAGGACGTCGCGCACCGGGCCGGGCAGTCCGGGCAGTGGGACGAGTGGGCCGACCTCTTCACCGACGACGCCGTCTACATCGAGCACCTCTACGGACGGTTCGAGGGGCGGGAGGAGATCCGGGGGTGGATCACCTCCACGATGTCGGTCTGGCCCAACTCCGCCTTCACGTCGTTCCCGGTCGAGTGGTACACGATCGACGAGGACCGGGGATGGGTGATCGCCCACATCTGGAACCGTCTGGAGGACCCGGGCGACGGCTCCATCCACCAGGAGTACAACCTGAGCGTCCTGCACTACGCGGGCGACGGCCGATGGTCGTTCGAGGAGGACATCTACAACCCGGAGCGGTTCGCCGTGGTGGTCAAGGACTGGATGGACCGGCGCCGGGCCCTGGGGACCGACTCGTGATCGGCGGCGCCTGATGGAGAAGCTGGTCCACCTGATCCGGGAACGGCCCGACCGTGAGGGAGCCGACCTCCGGGAGCAGTTGCTCGGTGAGGTCGTTCCCGCCCTGGCCGCCGCCGGCGCCGATGGCGTCTCGGTCCACGTCGCCGACGACGACCTGTCCATCGCCGGGCCCATGCCGTGCCCGGACGGCGAGCTGCCCCTGCGCGCCGCGGTGTCGTTCTGGCTGCCCAGCCACGACCGGCGGGGCCCGGCCGAGGACGTGCTCGACGGTGTCGGCGTCCGCTGCGACGGCTACCTGGTCACCGAGTCGGTCTGGTCCGACTTCGGCGAGCGCCGCGGCTCACCCCGGGACTGGCCGGCGGGCGAACGCTCACCGGGCCTGGTCACGCTGGCCGTGGTCCACCGCAACCCGCTCCTGGACCCCCGCACCTTCCGCGAGTTCTGGTACGGGCACCAGTCCCCCATGTCCGAAGAGGTGCAGCCCCGACTGCGCTACGTCCGCAACACGGTGGCCCATCCGGTCACGCCGGGCGCCCCGCCGGTGGACGGCATCGTCGTGGAGTCGTGGCCGTCGGAGGAGGTCGTCAGCGACATCGTGGCGTTCCACAACGGGGACCTGGTGAACCTGACCGTGATGCTCGACAGCGTCGCCACCGTGTTCGACATGGGCCGGCTGCGCAGCATCGCGATGTCCGAGTACCTGTACTGAACCGGCCCGGGCGGTCCGTCGAACGACGGACCTGCACCCGGTGCCTCAGGTGACGACGCCGGAGCGGACCAGGGCGGCCACCTCGCCCGGACCGACACCCCACTCCCCCAGCACCTCCACCGGGTCGCAGTGCTCCCACGCGGCCTCGGGAGGAGCAGCCGGCGTGCGGTCGAAGCGGGGCGCCGGTGCCGGATGCGCCACGCCGTCGATGTCCACGAACGATCCCCGCGCCACCGCGTGCGGGTGGTGGGGCGCCTCACCCATGTCCAGCACGGGCGCAACGCAGGCGTCACGGTCGGCGAAGAGCTCGGCCCAGTCGTCCCGGGACCGGGTGGCGATGACCGCCGCCAGGCGGGCCCGCAGCTCCGGCCACCGGGCCTGGTCGTGCTGGCCCGGCAGGTCCGCGTCGTCGGCCAGCCCCAGGCCGTCCAGGAGCTGGGCGTAGAAGGGCGCCTCGATGGCCGCGACCGCCAGCCACCCCCCGTCCGGCGCACGGGTAGCAGTCGTAGAAGGGGGCACCGGAGTCCAACAGGTTGGTGCCACGATCCGCCGACCAGAACCCCGACGCCCACGCGCCGAACAGCGGAGCCATCAGCACGGCGGCACCGTCCACCATGGCCGCGTCCACCACCTGTCCCTGGCCGGAGACGGACCGTTCCACCAGCGCCGCCAGCACGCCCACGACCAGCAACATCCCGCCACCGCCGAAGTCGGCCACCAGGTTCAGGGGCGGGGTCGGGCGGTTGACCGGCCCGGCCGATGTGGGCCAGCACGCCGGAGACGGCCAGGTAGGTCAGGTCGTGGCCGGCGCGCTGCGCCAGCGGACCCTCCTGACCCCATCCGGTCATCCGTCCGTACACCAGGCCGGGATGGTCGGCCCGCAGCACGTCGGGCCCCAGGCCGAACCGCTCCGCCACACCGGGCCGGAAGCCCTCGAGCAGCACGTCGGCCCCGCCCGCCAGGCGGCGGGCCAGCGCCGCGCCGTCCGGTGAGCGCAGGTCCAGGCCCACGCCCCGCCGGTTGCGGTTGAGCAGGTCGTAGGGGTTCCGGTTCCCCGTGTCGGGGCGCGTGGCGTCGGGCACGATGGGAGCGGGGTCGGGGCGCGACAGGCGGAGCACGTCGGCGCCCAGGTCCGCCAGCACCATGGCCGCGAACGGTGCCGGGCCCAGCCCGGCCAGTTCGACCACCCGGATGCCGTTCAGGGGCCCGGACCGAGCGGCACCGCGGCCGATCGGACCGTCGGGGGAACCGGAGGTCACGACGGTGCCGCGGGAGCGACGACCGCCCCGTCCCGTTCGGCGGCCAGCATGGCGGCGCCCACCACGCCGGCCGCGTTGCCCAGGCCCGCCACCACCACGGGCACGTCGACCTCCAGCTTCGGCATGAAGGAATCGGCCCGTCGGCTGACCCCGCCACCCAGGACGACCAGGTCGGGAGCCACGAGCAGGCTGTAGTGGCGGAGCAACTCGGACAGGCGATGGGTCCAGTCCGTCCACGACAGCCCCTGCGCCTTGCGCACCGATGCCGCCGTGTACTTCTCCGCAGCGGCACCGTGGAACTCGGCGTGGCCGAGCTCGGTGTTGGGCACCAGCACGCCGTCACGGAACAGGGCGCTGCCGATGCCGGTGCCCAGCGTCAGGACCAGGACGGTGCCGGGCACGTCGCGGGCGGCACCGAAGCGCACCTCGGCCAGTCCCGCGGCATCGGCGTCGTTGAGGACGGCGACCGGCCGTGACAGCAGGCCGCCCAGGCGGTCCGCGGTGTGGTCGCCGATCCAGCCCGGGTCGATGTTGGCCGCGGTCAGCACGACCCCGTTGCGCACCACGGAGGGGACGGTGCACCCCACCGGAGACGACACGTCCACCTCCGTGGCCAACTGCGCCACCAGGCCGGCCACCACCAGGCCGACGGCGTCCGGGGTGGCGGGCTGGGGCGTCTCCTGACGGATCCGTTCGGTCAGGAGACGGCCCGTGGACGTGTCCACGACCGCGGCCTTGACCCCGGACCCGCCGATGTCGACGCCGATGACTGCTGCTGTTCGGTGCACCGGTCGAGTCTGCCCGACCGATGACGGGTCAGGAGACGTCGTCCACGCTCCAGCGGAGCGTGAACGGCTTCACCAGGTTGGGGAACTGCCCGAAGTAGAACCAGCTGGACGTCCCACCCACGGCGTTGGTGCCGGGGGCAGGCGAGACGGTCCCGAACACCGGCGCCGACAGGGACACCGAAGCGTTGGGATCGTACACGCTGACCTGGCCGGTCCAGAGCTGGAACACCCAGAACCGCTGGACCCCCACGGTGAACCGTGAGGTCCCACCGCTGGTGCCCGGCAGGTTGACGGTGCCGGCGGCCGAGACGAGACCGATCTGGTCGCGGACGACCCGGACCCCGGTGCCGGAGGCGTTGTCGCCGCTGTTGGTGTAGCTCACCGATCCGCTGATCTGGACCGATGCCCGGTCGGCGTTGCCCCCGGGGGGCGCCTGGTAGGTGAACTTGTCACCCGCACTCACCACACTCTGACCACCCGGCGTCGTGACCCGCACATCCACCGTGCCCGCAGCACCCGGAGGCGACACCGCCGTCACCGTCGACGCATTCACCACCGTCACACCCGTGGCCGCAACACCGCCGAACGACACCGCCGACGCACCCGTCAAGTTCGAACCGGTGATCGTCACCGTCGTCCCACCCGCCGTCGGACCCGACGACGGACTCACACCCGACACCACCGGCGTCGGAACCGGCGGCGCCTGGTAGGTGAACTTGTCACCCGCACTCACCACACTCTGACCACCCGGCGTCGTGACCCGCACATCCACCGTGCCCGCAGCACCCGGAGGCGACACCGCCGTCACCGTCGACGCATTCACCACCGTCACACCCGTGGCCGCAACACCGCCGAACGACACCGCCGACGCACCCGTCAAGTTCGAACCGGTGATCGTCACCGTCGTCCCACCCGCCGTCGGACCCGACGACGGACTCACACCCGACACCACCGGCGTCGGAACCGGCGGCGCCTGGTAGGTGAACTTGTCACCCGCACTCACCACACTCTGACCACCCGGCGTCGTGACCCGCACATCCACCGTGCCCGCAGCACCCGGAGGCGACACCGCCGTCACCGTCGACGCATTCACCACCGTCACACCCGTGGCCGCAACACCGCCGAACGACACCGCCGACGCACCCGTCAAGTTCGAACCGGTGATCGTCACCGTCGTCCCACCCGCCGTCGGACCCGACGACGGACTCACACCCGACACCACCGGCGTCGGAACCGGCGGCGCCTGGTAGGTGAACTTGTCACCCGCACTCACCACACTCTGACCACCCGGCGTCGTGACCCGCACATCCACCGTGCCCGCAGCACCCGGAGGCGACACCGCCGTCACCGTCGACGCATTCACCACCGTCACACCCGTGGCCGCAACACCGCCGAACGACACCGCCGACGCACCCGTCAAGTTCGAACCGGTGATCGTCACCGTCGTCCCACCCGCCGTCGGACCCGACGACGGACTCACACCCGACACCACCGGCGTCGGAACCGGCGGCGCCTGGTAGGTGAACTTGTCACCCGCACTCACCACACTCTGACCACCCGGCGTCGTGACCCGCACATCCACCGTGCCCGCAGCACCCGGAGGCGACACCGCCGTCACCGTCGACGCATTCACCACCGTCACACCCGTGGCCGCAACACCGCCGAACGACACCGCCGACGCACCCGTCAAGTTCGAACCGGTGATCGTCACCGTCGTCCCACCCGCCGTCGGACCCGACGACGGACTCACACCCGACACCACCGGCGCACTTGCCCCGCCCGGTGTGACCGCGACGTTCTTGGTCACCACCGAACTGTCCCCGTCACCGTCGGTGACGGTCAGGGTGACGGTCTGGGTGCCCACGGTGGAGAAGGTCTTGGTGGCCGTCACGCCGGTGGAAGTGGTTCCGTCCGGGAACTGCCAGAGGTAGCTGGCCGGGGCCTTGGCCACGGTGGAGGTGGCAGCGCTGAAGTCCACCGTGAAGGGGGCCGGGCCACTGAGCAGGGCAGGGGTGGTGGTGATCTTGGCCGCCACGCCCTTGCCCAGCACCGGGCTGGCCTGGCCGTCGAGAATGGCGTTGTTGGAGCCGGCCGGCGACGGGATCAGGATCTGCTGGTTGATGATGTCGTTGACGTTGACCAGGCCGATGGGGCAGCCGCTGGCACCCGGGACGGCGAAGGTGTTGTCCACCAGCCGCGCCGTGCCGGAGGTGGAGCTGTACTTGGTGCCGAACAGGCCACCGGAGTTGGCGGTGGTCAGGTTGAGCGTGAGCGGCGCGGTAGCGGTGCCGATGGAGCAGTTGTAGCCCAGGCCGACGTCGAAGGCGGAGCCCTCGAGCTGGACCTTGACCTTCACCTGCAGCGCGGCGTCACCGGTGAGCGGGTTGAGCGATCCGGTGGCGGTGGCCGTGGGGAGCACACTGGCCTTGATGACGTAGATGACCTGGTAGGGCACCCAGAAGTTTGGCGTGCCGGGGTCCTTGATGCCGATGTAGGCCGGCGGGAAGACGATGCCGCTGGGGGGCACCGACAAGTTGCCCGACGCGTCGATGGTGCCGTTGATGGACACGTTGACCTTGGGCTGGAAGTACTGCGCCAGCTCGCTGTCGTCCGCGGCCGCGGTGGGGGTGGTGCCCACGGGCGGGAAGAGCGCCGAGCAGAACGGATCGGCCAGGTCGCTGAGCCCGTCGGCGTCGTTGTCGAAGCCGTCGGAGCACTCGGGAAGCGCCCGGGGCGTGAGGTCGAACGCCGTGTTCCGGATGGAGATCGTCCCCCCCAGCGGAAGGAGGTTGAACGGACCCGGGTTCAGCACCTTCTGGGCCTCTGCGCCCGGCAGCACGATGGCCGCCACGGCAACAACAGACAGGATGGCGGCAAGCAGCCGACCCGATCGCCTCATGTGACCCTCCCCGGGGTCCGCTCACACAGCACAGCAAGCGGTCAAGAACGACCCATTCTCACCCCCGGGGCGCCGGACCGTCAAGAACCTCGAAGATGGTTCAACCTCGTGCGGCCCGGTACCGTCGCCTCCATGGCCACTCCCGCCGACCCGCACGCATCCCGGCCCGACCACATGGGGCCCGATGACTGGGATCGCCGCTATGCGGGCGACGATCTGGTCTGGGACGCCCCACCCAACCGCACGGTGGCCGAGGAGTGCTCGGGCCTGCCCGCCGGCACGGCGCTGGACCTTGCCTGCGGCGAGGGCCGCAACGCCGTGTGGCTGGCCGGCCGGGGCTGGGATGTGACCGCGGTCGACTTCTCGCCGGTGGCCCTGGACAAGGGCCGGCGCCTGGCCGCAGGCAACGGCATCGAGGTGCACTGGCTGGAGGAGGACCTGGCCCGCTGGACACCACCGGCCGGCGGGTTCGACCTGGTCCTCTGGTGCTACCTGCAGGTGCCGGAACCGGACCGGACGGCGATGGTGGGCCGCGCCTGGTCGGCGGTCGCCCCCGGGGGCACGTTCCTGCTCGTGGCGCACGACGCGGACAACCTGGAGCGGGGCTGGGGCGGGCCCCGCTCCCCCGCCGTGCTCACCACCGTCGACGGTGTGGTCGCCGCGCTGGGTCCCGGCGCCGACGTCGAGCGGGCCGAGGTGGTCCGGCGCCCCGTGGCCACACCCGAGGGGGACCGGGTGGCGTTGGACACCCTGGTCCGGGCCCGCCGATCCGACGCAGCGGTGTAGCCGGCGACGGCCCGGTGCGCCGGTCCGCGCTCAACTTCCGGGCCACGTCATGCCGATGCACCCCCCACGGCCAGGAGACGGCCGGGCGGGAACCAGGGGGCGGACGCCCCGGGACGGGGCACCACGCGCCGGACCGGGGCGCCCGCGTCCCGCTGGCGGTCGCCCACAGCCGTGGCACGCTGGGGTGATGGAACCGCAGGTGACGGCGTGACCGAACCGCAGGTGACCCTGTGACCGAACCGCAGGTGACCCTGTGACCGAACCGCCGGTGATCAGCATCGGCGCCCTGGTGGACCCCACCGCGGCACCGGGGGCGCGGGACCGGGTCGGCGCCGAGATCGTCGAGGCGTGCGAACGCTTCGGGGTGTTCCAGGTGGTCGACCACGGCGTCCCGCCCGACCTCCGCGCGGACCTGCGGGCCGCGGCGGTGGAGTTCTTCGCGCTTGCCGACCCGGAGAAGGCCGCCATCGGGATGGCCCACGGCGGGCCCGCCTGGCGCGGCTGGTTCGGGGTGGGGGGAGAACTGACCTCCGGCGTGCCCGACGGCAAGGAGGGTGTGTACTTCGGCACGGAGTTGGGCCCGGACGATCCCCGCGTCCGGGCCGGGACCCCGTTGCACGGGCCCAACCTGTTCCCGGTCCGTCCACCGGACCTACGTCGGCTGGTGCTGCGCTGGATGGACGAGGTGACCGAGGTCGGACGACGCGTGCTGGACGGGATGGCCCGGGGGCTCGGCCTGGCCCCCGACTGGTTCGACCGGTGGTGCGCGGAACCGACGGTGCTGTTCCGGATGTTCCACTATCCGCCCGCACCCGACGGCACCGCGGGGTCGTGGGGCGTGGCCGAGCACACCGACTACGGACTGCTCACCCTGCTGGCCCAGGACCTGGCCGGCGGACTCGAGGGCCGGGTTCCCACGATCACCAGTGGGTCGGCCGCCGGTGGGACCGGTGCCGATGGGCCCGGTGCCGGGTCCGAATGGGTGTCGATCCCCCCGGTGGACGACGCGTTCGTGTGCAACCTGGGGGACATGCTCGAGCGGATGACCGGCGGGCGGTTCCGGTCCACGCCGCACCGCGTCCGGTCGCCGGAGACGGACCGCTACTCCTTCCCGCTCTTCCTGGACCCGGGCTGGGACGTGGTGGTCCGTCCCCTTCCCGGCCACGAGCCCGACCCCGACCGGGACCGGAACGCAGCCGACCGATGGGACGGCGCCAGCGTGTTCGACCGGTCGGGGACCTACGGGGAGTACCTCACCGAGAAGGTCGGCAGGGTGTTCCCCGACCTGTTCCGGGCCGTCCTCCCCGCTCAGGTGACCGGCACCCCCCGGCGGTCCACGCCGCACAGCCGGCGCCACTGACCGGGCACCGACCCCGCCCGCACCACGCCGGCGTCGAGCAGGGACCGCAGGACCGGCCGGGTGGCGCGGTGCCGTAGGGCGATCCGGGCCGGGTCCGACCGCACGGCCCGCCACGTGTCCCAGCCCGGCAGGCCCACCGTCTCGTACACCCCGGGATGGACCAGCAGGTCGAACATGCCGCCGATCACCAACGGGGCCAGGTGGCGGACCCCCCAGCGGTCGGCCGCTCCCGCGTCGTCCCAGGCCTCGCCGACCCGGATGCGGGCGAAGGCCAGGTGCCGCGCCTCCTCGGATCGGTGGTACCGGTTGACCGCGGCCACGTGGGGGTCGGTGTCGGCGTGTTCGGCCGCCAGCTTCTGGAGGAGGTCCGGGATCTCCTCCCCACCCAGGATCAGCGTGTAGAGGGTGGCGGGGTGCCGGATGATGAAATCGTCCACGAGGTGGGACAGGCGGGCGAGGAGCGGCCGGGCCAGGGGGTTGACCGCCGTGGGGCCGATCTGGTCCACCAGTTCCAGGAACACCCGGGAGTGACGGCTCTCCTCGCCGATCTCGTGGAGCGCATACGTGGTCCGGGGGTCGGCCTTGTCGCGGCGGTAGGCGACCTCCAGGCCGAGCCCGGCCATGAGGATGGCCTCGAACTCCACCCCGGCGACCAGGATGGAGGCCACCTCCTCCCGGGACAGGGTGGCGCGCTGGTCCGGGGTCAGGTCCAGGCGCAGGCCGGCCACGCTGAGCAACTCGTCGGGGATGAGCTGGCCGTCGCCCACCCGTCCGGCCAGTTCGGGGGCGGTGTGCGGGTCCACGGCCCGGGCCACCGAGGCCCGGTTGAGCCGGTCGAGCCGCTGGTGGGTACCGGCCTGGTCGGTTGCGATCGACATCCCGTCCTCCGTCGTGGTCCGGAGCGGCCGTTCGGGACCGCTGGAGATTACCCGAGGTAACTTACCCAAGGTAAGTGAACCTGTCGAGAGCCGGGTAGCCTTGGCCCCCATGGGTGACCGACGCCGACGCTCCAAGGAGGACCGCGAAGCTCGCCGGGAGGAGCTGCTGGACGCCGCCGTCACGGCCATCCGTCGCGAGGGTGCCGACGTGTCCATGGACGACATCGCGTCCGAGGCCGGCATCACCAAACCCATCCTCTACTCCAACTTCGGCGACAAGGCCGGCCTGGCCGATGCCCTGGCCACGCGCTTCACCCACGACCTCATCGCGCTGTTCGGTGCCGTCTGGGCCGAGACCGACGACCCCCGCGAGCGCGTGGCCCGCTCCATCGACGCCTGGGTCGGTTTCATCGAGTCCGACCCGCACATCTACCAGTTCCTGTCGGAGGGGTCCTTCGGCGCCGGGCGCCGGCTGGACGACCGCCGGTTGGTCTCCGACCTGGGCACCGTGGTCGCCCGGGCGCTGGGCGAGTGGCTGCGGGAGCAGGGTGCCGACTCCGGACCGGCCGAGCCGTGGGCGTTCGGCGTCCTGGGCATGGTCCACGTCACCACCGAGTGGTGGCTGGAGCGCCGGACGCTGAGCCGCAAGGACCTGGTGCAGTACCTCACGTCGCTCCTGTGGACCGGGTTCTCCGGCAACGGCCTGGACGACACCGCCACGACCCGGGGGTCCGCCCCGGCCACGCCGACCGAGGACCAGCGGCGACGAGCGTCCGACGGCAACCCGCTCCCCGTCGTCGACCCGGCGGCGCACCCCCCGCCGTTCCGGCCTGGGCTGAGCGGCCCCGCTCCGGGCGCGGGCGCTCAGACCACCGACCGGACCTCCGCCCGGAGGTCGCGCAGGTCCGCCGTGACACGACCGACGTCGGCTCCCACGGGGACGCCGGCCCGCAGCACCCGTCGGCCGTCCACCCAGACCTCACGGACGTCGCCCCTCCCGGCGGCGTAGAGCACGGCCGAGGCGGCGTCGTACACCGGCTGCACGTGGGGCCGGTCCAGGTCGATCGCCACCAGGTCGGCCCGTTTGCCCACCTCCAGCGAGCCGACCTGGTCATCGATGCCCAGGGCCCGGGCTCCCTCCAGCGTGGCCATGCGGAGCGCGGTGGCGGCCGGAAGGTGCGCGGCGTCCGGACCGGCGCCGGGCGCACCGACACCCTTGTGCAGCAGGGCCGCCAGGCGGGTGGCGCCCAGGACGTCGAGGTCGTTGGAGCTGGCCGGGCCGTCGGTGCCCACCCCCACGGTGGCACCGGCAGCCAGCAGCTCGGGGATGCGGGCGACGCCGGAGGCCAGCTTCAGGTTGGATGCCGGGCAGTGCGCCACTGCGGCCCCCCCGGCCACCACCGCGGCCAGCTCGGCGTCGTCCAGGTGCACCGCATGGGCCAGCACGGTGCCCGGGGCCAGGAGCCCGAGGTCCGCCAACAGGGCCACCGGCCGTTCGCCGTGCATGCCCCGGACCAACTCGTTCTCGCCCGCCGACTCCGCAACGTGGATGTGGACCAGCGCGCCGTGGGCCGCGGCCAGGTCCCGCACCTCCGCCAGATGGGCCGGCGACACGGTGTAGGTGGAGTGCGGTCCCACCACCGGACGCCATCCCGCCCGGGCCGGATGGGCGGCCAGCCACCGCTGGGCCCAGTCCATCAGCGGATCCCACGCCATGGGGCCCGCGCCGCCGTCGAACATGACCGGGCCGGACAGGACCCGCATCCCCACCTGGTCGGCCGCGGCCAGGGCGGCGTCGACGAAGAAGTACATGTCCAGCGCGGTGGTGACCCCGGCGCACACCGACTCCACGGCCGCGGCCCGGGTGGCCCGGTGCACCCGGTCCTCGGTGAGCACCCGGCCCTCGACCGGCATGACCGTGGCCAGGAAGGCGTCCAGGTTCCGGTCATCTGCCATGCCCCGGAACATGGTCATGGCCAGGTGGGTGTGGGCGTTGACGAACCCCGGCAGGAGGGCATGGCCCGGGAGGGGGACGACCTCGGCGCCGCGGTGCCGGGCCAGGACGTCGGCGGCCGGACCCACCGCGACGATGCCGCCGTCGCGCACGGCCACCGCCCCGTCGTCGATGACCGGCTCCGGCCCGTCCATGCACAGGACGTGCCCGGCGGTGACGACCAGGTCGACGGGTTGTGGTTCGCTCACCGCCCCATCTTCGCGGAGGGGGGCCTGCCGGCGAGGCGGGCGTCGACCAGGCCGACCGCTGCGGCGAACCGGCTGCCCGGCAGCGCCGCTGCCACCCGTCGGGCATCCTCGAACGTGTCGACGTCCCTCAACCGCGGCAGGTGGGCCACCCGCAGCCCGCACCGCTCCAGGGCTGCGGCCTGGGCCCGGCCGGTGTCCGGACTGCTCATGGGGACCCCGCGGAACACCCGGTCGTCGGCCGAGCGCAGGCCGATGCCCCAGTAGCCGCCGTCCTCCGCGTACCCGAGCACGGCATCGGTCCCGGGGCGGCACAGCTGGAGGACGGCCCGGTCCACCAGCGCCGCGGTGAGCTGCGGGGTGTCCATGCCCACCACCACCACGGGGCCGCCGAGCGAGGCCACGGCGTGGGCCAGTCGTTCGCCCAGGCCTCCGCCGCACTGCGCGACCACGTCCAGGCCGGCCGGACACCACGGCCCCACCTCGCCGTCCAGCACCACGACCCGGCGACCGGCCTGACATGCGAGCACGACGTCCAGGGTGTCCCGCAGTGACGCCGCTGCGACGGCGGCCGCCTCGGCGTGGGTCGCGGGCGGGCACAGACGCGTCTTGACCCGGCCCGGCACCGGCGCCTTCGCGATGACCGCGACGGTGACGGAGGACGGGGTCGCGGCGGCCGGCCCTGGCGTCAGCACGGACGGACCCCTCCGGCGCCGAGTCGGGCGAGGTGGCGCCCACCGACGTGTTCGACCGTGCAGGAGGAGAGCCCGGCGTCGGCCGCGATGCCGGCCACGTCATCCGCACCCACCCAGGCCCAGCCGAACCAGGGACCGTCACCGAGGCGGGAGCAGCGCAGCCGGACCGAGTCGACGACGGTGGGCGAGCCCGGCGCCTCCACCTCCACCACCGCCTCGCCCCACGGAGCCAGCAGGTCGTGCAGGCGGCGGAGCAGCCGCACCGGATCCCCGCCGATGCCGATGTTGCCGTCCAACAACAGGGCGGTGCTCCAGCGGCCCTCCCCGGGGAGCGGATCGAACACGGACCGGCCCAGCACGGTGGCGCCGGCCGCGGACGCGGTGGCGAGGGCGCTGGGCGAGACGTCGATGCCCAGGGCCGGAACGCCCCGGGCGGCCAGCGCGGCGGCGATCCGGCCCGGGCCGCACCCCACGTCCAGGACCGGGGCACGGAGGCCCTCCAGGACCGCCAGCTCCGCCGGGGTGGCGGGCTGGTGCCAGGCGTCGACGGCCAGGGCCCGGTGCTCGCCGGTGGAGGCCCGCTCCATGACGATCACGGGCCCACCCCGCGGTGCCGGTGTCGCCCCCGGACTGCGGCGACCCCGCCCCCCACCGCCACCGCCAGCGCGACCAGGCCGACCACGACCAGGAGGTTCCGGCCGTAGGGCAGGGGCAGGAGGCTCGGGTTGTCGGTCCGGGCGCCGAAACGCCGCACGACGGGCCACGTCACCGCCACCACCACGGCAACCACGACCAGGCCGGACCGGACCGGGGATCGCCACGCGGCCGGGACGGCCCTCGCCAGCACCCACCCCACGGCCAGCACCAGCGGCAACAGGACCAGGTCGTGGACCAGGGCCGCCCCGACCACCCAGGTGGCCCAGGAGCCCGGGTGCGTCCGCTCCGCCTCCCGCAGCACACCGGCCACGACCCATCCGATGACGATCCACCCGGCACCGATGAACACCCAGGCCGACGGACCGGGCCGAGGGGTGCGGTCGTCCGGTGCCGGGTGCCCGGCGTCCGCACTCATGTCACCTCCAGGACGGTGACCCACTTCGTCTGCAGGACCCCCGGCCGGTTGGGGGCGATCAACCGCACGGGAGCGCCGTGGTCCGGGTGCAGCGGCGACCCGTTGATGCGCAGCGCGAGGAGGCAGTCCGGTCCCACGGCCGCGGCCCGGGTCAGTCCCGAGCTGGCGTACAACCCGCCCCGTTGGGCCGACCGCACGGTGAGGTCCGACGGTTCCAGCCCGGCCGCGGCCAGGACATCGGCCACCCGCACGCCGGTCCAGCGCGCCGAGGCGCTCCACCCCTCCACGCAGGCGATCGGGAGCTCGGCGGTGTGCTCCGGCAGGGCGGCGAGGTCGTCCAGGGAGAAGCTGCGCCCGGCACCGCCGGCACCGGAGACCACCAGGCGGTACCCCGGGTCACCGCCGAGCGAGGTGGTCCCGGCGGCCTCCGCCGTCCGGTTCACGGGGATGCCCTGGGGACCGAGGTCCGGCCTCCTCGGAGCCAGCAGCGTGGTGCGGCGGAGGAACGGGACGGTCTGGCCCGCGGTGACGAGGGTGAGCACCGCGGCGGCTCCGGCCGTCGTGAGCAGCAGGCCCCGCCGCGTCAGCCCGTCGTCCGGCGCCGGCGCGACGCCCGTGCCGTCGGTGCCACCCCGGCGCAGTGATGCCCTGATCGTCGGCGCCTTGAGTGCGACGTGGATCATCATGGCCCCGACCACCAGCCACGCCGCCCACCAGTGGCCCACCGGGAAGAAGAAGCGCCACGGGTACCAATGGGCGATGTTGGCCGCGCCGGTGACCAGGAGGAAGAGCGACCCTCCCACGAGCGGCAACAGCGCCAGGCGCTCCATGGCATCGAGCGGTCCACGCACCGGGGGACGGCGCAACAACTGCGGTGACACCGCGAAGAGCTTGGCCAGCAGCAGCGGCACCGAGGCCAGGCCGCACATGACGTGCACCCCCTGGGTCACCCGGTAGAGGCCGGCCGGTCCGGTGGGCACGTCGAACCACACCGGAGGCTGCTGGAGCAGGTGGGAGTAGATGCCGGTCAGCAGGCAGGTCCCGAAGGCGACGCCGAGGGCCACGCCCAGCACGGTGGCCGTGCGTTCGTCGTGCACCTCCCGCGACGCGGCGTCGGACCGGGCGGACTCCATCCGGTCGGCCAGGGGTGCGACCCGCTCCGGCAACGTCATGACGGCGACCGTACCCACCGACCTCCCCGCCGGGAACCGTCTGGCCATTACGGATCGCGAAACTCCGCCCGGCGGCCCGGACGCGGACGGGCCCCGCCCGTACCATCGGATCCCATGGACCCGGAGGCGACCGATCCCGAGGCGAGCGGTCCCGGGGCGGCCGCCACCGGCGGAGGGTCCGGCCGGCTCGATCCGGCCCGCCGGGTCCTGGTGGTGGAGGACGACGCGACCCTGTCCGACGTGGTGGCGCGCTACCTGCGGCGTGAGGGGTTCGAGGTGGAGGTGGCCGATGACGGAGAGGCCGGCCTGGCCCGGGCCCTCGACTGGCTCCCCGACCTGGTGGTGCTGGACATCATGCTTCCCGGTCTGGACGGCTTCGAGGTCTGCCGGCGACTCCGCAGCACCGCACCCATCCCGGTCGTCATGCTCACCGCCCGCGCCGACGAGGACGACCGGGTGCTGGGCCTGGAACTGGGCGCGGACGACTACGTGTCCAAGCCGTTCTCACCCCGGGAGCTGACGGCACGGATCAAGGCCGTGCTCCGGCGGTCCGACGGGCCGCTGGCCGGAGCGACCTCCGGGCCGCTGGAGGCGGGCGTCCTCCAGGTCGACCCCGTGGCCCGCGAGGCGCGCCGCAACGGCGTGCCGATCCACCTCACCGCCAAGGAGTTCGACCTGTTGGTCCACCTCATGCGCCACCCCCGCCAGGCCTTCGGGCGCGACGACCTCCTGCAGGCGGTGTGGGGATGGAGCTACGGCGACGCCGCCACCGTCACCGTCCACGTCCGCCGGCTGCGCACCAAGGTGGAGGACGACCCCGGCCGACCCCGCCACCTGGTCACCGTGCCCGGCGGCTACCGGTTCGAGCCGTGATCGGCGCCACCCTTCCCGACCCGCTGGCCCTGGCCCTGCTGACGCTGGCCGGTGCGCTCCCGGTCGTGCTCGTCGGCGCCTGGCTGACGCGGCGCCGGTCGGGCGCCCGTGTCGGGACCCAGGCCCTGGTGGTGGCACTGGCACCCCTGATGGCCACCTGGGTGGGCGCGCTGGTGGCGGCCCGGGCCATGTTCATCTCCGGCCACGACCTGGGGGCGTTCATCGTCATCGCTGCCACTGCGGGGGCGGTGGGCGTGGTGGCGGCGTGGCGGCTGGCCCGCCGCGTCCGTCGCGACGCGGACCACCTGGGGGACCTGTCCCGCGACATCGCCGCCGGTGCCGTGCCGGAGGCCTCCCCCGCTGCGTCGGTGACCGAGCTGGGTCGCGTGGGCGACCAGCTGGCCGAGATGTCGCGGGAGCTGGATGCCGCCCACGGCCGCGAGCTGGCCCTGGAACGCTCCCGGCGTGAGCTGGTGGCCTGGGTCAGCCACGACCTGCGCAGCCCGTTGGCCGGGATCCGGGCCATGGCGGAAGCGCTCGAGGACGGGGTGGTCGACGACCCCGACGACGTGTCGCGGTACCTCCGGGCCATCGGGACCGAGACCGACCGCCTGGCCGAGCTGGTCGACGACCTGTTCGAGCTCAGTCGCATCACCAGCGGCACCATGGACCTGCAGACCCGGCCCGTACCGGTGGAGGACCTGGTCGGATCGGTGGTGCAGGCCGTGGCCGCCACGGCGCGGGCCCGCGAGCTGGAGGTGCAGTGCGACCTGGGATCCCCTCCCCCGCTGCTCGTGTCGCCGGCCGAGGCGGGACGGGTGCTGCGCAACCTGCTGGACAACGCGGTGCGGCACACGCCCCCGGGAGGGCGCATCCGCATCACCGTCACGACCGAGGGCACCGACGCCGTCCTGTCCGTCGTGGACGAATGCGGTGGCATCCCCTCCGCGGACCTCGACCGTGTCTTCGACGTGGCGTTCCGGGGTGACGCCGCCCGTCGTCGCGACGAGGGCGGCGGAGGTCTGGGCCTGGCCATCGCCAAGGGGCTGGCCGAGGCCCAGGACGGCACGATCGACGTGGCCAACCACCCGGGAGGGTGCTGCTTCACGGTCCGGTTCCCCCTGGCCCCGGGTCAGGCGTGACGACACCGGCCGGAGCGTCCTCAGGGGGCGGTCAACAGGCGCGACATGTCGTGCACGGCGCGGGCGGTCCCCCGCACGGTGCCCGTCACCTTGGACCGGCCGACCCGGGGGAGGTAGGCGACCTCCACCTCCTGCAGCCGCCACCCGGCGTCGTGGGCCCGCAGCACCATCTCGAGCGGCCAGCCCGAACGGCGGTCCTCCATGCCGAGTCCCAGCAGTCCCTCACGCCGGCAGGCTCGCATCGGGCCCAGGTCGGTGAGGGCCACCCCGGTCCGGCGCCGCAGCTCCACGGCCAGCGCCCGGTTGGCCAGCCGGGCGTGCCACGGCCAGGCCCCGGGGGCGGCCCGGCGGGCGCCCAGCACCAGGTCCGCGACCCCGGCGGTGACCGGCTCCGCCACCGCGGGCAACTCCCTCGGGTCGAAGCTGGCATCGGCGTCCATGAAGCACACGACGTCCCCGGTGGCGACGCCGAGGCCGGCGCGGCACGCCGCACCGAACCCGCGGCGCGGTTCGCTCACCACCCGGGCGCCCAGCGCGCGTGCCACGGCTGCGGTGTGGTCGCAGGAGCCGTTGTCCACCACGATCGGGTGGTACCCGTCGGGCATCCGCCCGAGCACCCACGGCAGCGCGTCCTGTTCGTCCAGGGCGGGCAGCACGACATCGGGCACGGGGACCAGTGTCCCAGTTCGACCCCGTCACCGGGGGTGCACCGGTGCGCGTGATCGTGACCGGTGGGGCAGGGTTCGTCGGCTCCCACCTGGTCGACCGCCTGTGCGACTCCGGCCACGAGGTGCTGGTGGTGGACAACCTGGACCCGGCAGCCCACGACGGCCGACCGGAGTGGGTGCACCCCGGGGCCAGGTACTTCTGGCAGGACATCCGGGACACCGGGTTGTGGACCCGACTCCTGGACGGCACGGACGCGGTGTCCCACCAGGCGGCCAAGGTGGGCCTCGGCGTCGACCTGGGTGACATCCGCGACTACGTCTCGGCCAACGACGACGGCACCGCATCCATGTTGTGGGCCATGCACCGGACCGGGTGGCGGGGACGCCTGGTCCTGGCGTCGTCGATGGTGGTCTACGGCGAGGGGGCCTACGCGTGCACCGCACACGGACCGGTCCGCCCCGCACCACGACGGGTCGCCGACCTGGAGGCGGGGGCGTTCGAGCCCCGGTGTCCCCACTGCGGTTCCGCGCTCGAGCCCGGACTCGTGGCCGAGACCGCTCGGACGGACCCCCGGAACGTGTACGCCGCCACCAAGTTGCACCAGGAACACCTGTGCGCGGCGTGGGGCCGGGAGCACGACGCGCCGGTGTGCGCCCTGAGGTACCACAACGTGTACGGGCCCCGGATGCCCCGGGACACGCCCTACGCGGGCGTGGCCAGCGTCTTCCGCAGCCAGTTGGCCGGCGGCGGGGCACCACAGGTGTTCGAGGACGGCGGACAGCGCCGTGACTTCGTCCACGTGGAGGACGTGGCCCGGGCCAACGTGGCGGCGTTGACCGTCGACCGGGGCCACGACGGCCCGCTCAACGTCGCGTCCGGCATGCCCCGCACGCTGCTCGACATGGCCCGCGTGCTCTCGGCCGCCGACGGCCGGGGTGTCGAGCCGGAGGTCACCGGGCGCTTCCGGCTGGGCGACGTACGCCATGTGGTGGCCGACCCCGCAGCGGCGCGCACCGCCATCGGGTTCACCGCCGCTGTGACCCCGGAGGAGGGCCTGGCCCGGTTCGCCACCGACGTGCTCCGCCGTCCGCCGGCGGCCCGGTGAGACCCACGACCGCCCCCGCCGCAGTGGACCGGGCCCGGTCCACTGCGGCGGGGGCGGGGGCGGTGGCAGCGGCGACGGCGCTGGTGGCGGCTGCCGTGATCTGGGGACGGGCGCTGGTGGCGGACCTGACGCCGATCTTCCTGGACGCGCCGCCGTTCGTCGGGCGGTGGCTGTGGCACTGGCCGCCCGGGCTGTGGGCCGCGGTCGGCCTGGCCGTCGTACTGGTCGCGGTGTGGGTCCCCGCCACCGAACGTCTCCACTGGTGGGGGGTGCTCGCCTGCTCCGCCGCGTGCTCGGCCGCGTGGGCCGTGGCACTGGCCGCGTCCGCCGGTTGGAACGCGTTGTGGGAGCCGTTGGGGACCCGGTTCGAGTACCTCCCCCTGGCCCGGCGCATCGAGGACCCCGGCGCGTTCATCCGGACCTTCGTCGACCGCCTCCCGGCGTACCCGACGCACGTGAAGGGCCATCCGCCGGGGGCGGTGCTGGCGTTCCTGGGACTGGACCGTCTGGGCCTGTCCGACGCCGGCGTGGCCGCCGTGGTGCTTGCCGTGGCCGCGTCGGCGGCACCGGCGGCCCTCGTCGCGCTGGATCGCGTGGCCGGCCGGGACCCGGCCCGTCGGGCCGCGGCGTTCGTGGGGCTCGCACCCGCCGTGGTGTGGACCGCCACCTCCGCCGATGCCCTGTTCATGGGCGTCGGCTCCTGGGCCGTGGCCCTGGGGGCGGTGGCGGCCACGTCGGACCGGACGCGGACCATGGTGGTGGCCGGGATCGGTTCCGGGTTGGCCGCCGGTGCCTTCCTGACCATGTCCTACGGCGCCGTCACCCTGCTCGGACCACTGTGGGCGCTGGCCGGGTGGGCGGCGTGGCGGAGGCGGGCGCCGGCCCTGTTCGCCGCGGCCGCCGGGGTCGTCGTGCTCCCCGGTGCCCTCGCGCTGGCCGGCTTCTCCTGGCTCGACGGCCCGGCGGCCACGCGCGCCGCCTACCTGGACGGCGTGGCGCCGGACCGTCCGTACGCGTTCTTCCTGGTGGCGAACCTGGCGGCACTGGCGGTGGCGGTCGGCCCGGCGACGGTGGCGGGAATGGCCTGGCTCCGGGACCGCACGGCCTGGCTCCTGGTGGGTGGCGCACTGGCGGGCGCCGTGGCGGCCGACCTGTCCGGCCTGTCCAAGGGGGAGGTGGAGCGGATCTGGTTGCCGCTGGTCCCGTTCCTGGTCCTGGCCACCGCCGCCGTGCACGGCCGCACGGCCCGGCGGAGCTGGCTGGCGGCCCAGTTGGCCGTGGCGGTGCTCCTGCAGGCCTGGCTGCGGTCACCGTGGTGACCCGCTCGGCATCCCTCCCGTTGAGCACACGGCCGCGCGCCGGCGCATGATGGTCCGATGAGCATCGCCGACCCGGTCGTGTCCCGGATCCTGCGGTCCCCGCTGCACGGGTTGATGTCGTCGTCGACGGACCTGGTGCGGTACACGGGCCGGCGGTCCGGCCGGACGTTCACCACGCCGACCCAGTACGCCCGCGACGGGGATGACGTGGTCATCCTGGTGGGCCGGCCCGAGACCAAGGTGTGGTGGCGGAACTTCACCGGCGGCGGCGACCTGGAGCTGCTCCTGGCCGGGACCTGGGTACCCATGCGGGGAGAGGCGGTGGTCGGCGGGGAACGACCCGACGAGGTGGCGGCCCTGCTGGCGACGTACCTCGACCGCTTCCCCCGGGCCGTCAGGACCCTGGACGGGGAGACTCCCCAGGCCCGGGCCCGGCATGCCGTGGTGGTCCGGTGTCGTCCCCGCCTCCCCAATTCCTGAAACGGCAGACCCACCGTTCGGTACGGTCCCGTGCATGCCGGATCCCGGGACGATCGACGTGGAGCGACTGCGGGCCGAGACCCCGGGGCTGGCGGATCGCATCCACCTGAACCATGCCGGCTCGTCCCCGTCGCCCACCCCGGTGCTGCGCCGTGTGGTGGAGCACCTGGAGCTGGAGGCCGCGATCGGCGGGTACGAGGCGGCCGAGCAGCGGGCCGGCGCCATGGAGGACGTCTACCGGTCCGTCGCCACCCTGCTGGGCGCGTCGCCGTCCGAGGTGGCGCTCACCCAGAGCGCGTCGGATGCCTGGGAGCGGGCCTTCTGGGCCCTGCCACTGGCGGAGGGGGACGTGGTCCTCACCTCCCGGGCCGAGTACGTCTCCAACGCGCTCAGCCTGCTGCTGGCCCGGGAGCGACGGGGCATCCGGGTGGAGGTCGTGCCCGACGACGAGTGGGGCCAGTTGGACGTGACGGCGCTGGCGGCGCGCATCGACGATCCTGCCGTGCGGTTGGTGGCGGTCTCCCACGTGCCGTCCCAGGGTGGGCTGGTCAACCCCGCCCCGGAGATCGGCGCCCTGTGCCGCAGCGCCGGGGTGCCGTTCCTCCTGGACGCCTGCCAGTCCGTGGGACAGCTCCCCACCCTGGTCCAGGACCTGGGGTGTGACCTGTTGTCGGCCACCGGCCGCAAGTACCTGCGTGCACCCCGGGGGACCGGGTTCCTGTACGTGCGTGACGGGTTCCTGGACCAGATGGCCCCGGCCACGATCGATGCCGGGTCCGCCGTCTGGACCGCCCCGGATCGGTACGAGTTGATGCCCGGGGCGCGGCGGTTCGAGGGCTGGGAGCGGAGCTGGGCCGGCCTCCTGGGGCTCGGCGCGGCCGTCGACTATGCGCTGGAGGTGGGCCTGGAGGCCATCGCCGGTCGTGTGGGGCCGATGGCCGACGGCTTCCGGGCCGGACTCGAGGCCATCCCCGGTGTGCGGGTCCATGACCTGGGGCGCAGGCGGTGCGGCATCGTCACCTTCACCAAGGACGGCCACCGTCCGGAGGACCTGCGACGGTCCCTGGCCGCAGCCGGCGTCAACGTGTGGACCACTCCCGCGTTCTCGGCCCAGTTCGACCTCCCGTCCCGGGGACTGGACGAGGTGGTGCGGGCGTCGTTGCACTACACGACCACCCACCACGAGCTGGAACGGGTCCTGGCACTCGTGGCCGGCTCCACCGCCGGCTGATCCCAAGGAGGCCGACCGATGCAGGAGCCGACGACCTCTCCCGGCACCGAGCCGTTCCAGGAGGTGGTGGCGGGGCTGGACGTCCCGATGTTCGTGGTCACCGCCGCATCGGGAGGGGAACGCAGCGGGTGCCTGGTGGGGTTCAGCACACAGACCAGCATCGACCCACCCCGGTTCCTGGTCTGCATCTCCAGGGCCAACCACACGTTCGGCGTGGCCATGGCCGCCGACGTGCTGGGCGTGCACCTGCTCCGGGCCGGCGACCACGCCATGGCCGAACGGTTCGGCGCCCGGACCGGCGACCACGTGGACAAGTTCGCCGGGTTGGACGTGGCCGACGGCCCCGGCGGCGCGCCGGTGCTGGGCGGCCTCGACTGGTTCGCGGGCCGGGTGCTCGCCCGTTGGGACGGCGGCGACCACGTCGCCTGCCTGCTGGAGCCGTTCGCCGGTGCCGTGCTGCGGGGTGACGACGCCCCGCTCGGGTACCAGGACGTCACCGATGTGGATCCGGCCCACCCGGCCTGAGGGAACGACGGCCCACCCGGCCTGAGGGAACGACCGCCCACCCGGCCTGAGGGAACGACCGCCCACCCGGCCCGAGGGGGTGGGTCGGCCGTCAGGGGATCAGGACCACCGACCCGTCGACGCTCCCCGCGTCCAGGTCGCCCAACGCAGCGGCCGCGTCGGACAGCGGCCGGTCCTCGTGGCGGGTCACGATCGGGATCTCCGCCGCCAGCGCCAGGAACTCCCGGGCGTCGGCCCGGGTGACGTTGGCCACGCTGCGGACCTGGCGCTCCCACCACAGGAGCTCGTAGGGGAACTCCGGGACCCGGTCCAGGTGGATGGCGTTCACGGCCACCACCCCGCCGCGGTCGAGCGACCGGAGTGCGAACACGATGGCGTCGCCCACCGGCGCGGTGGTGATGGCGGCATCGAGGGGCCGGGGCGGTGCCTCGTCGAAGTCGCCGGCCCAGGCCGCCCCGAGCTCCCGTGCCACCGACCGCTCCCGCTCCGACCGGGTGCAGACGAACACCTCGATCCCCCGGTGCACCGCGACCTGGATCACGATCGATGCGGAGGCGCCGAAGCCGAACAGGCCCAGCCGCTGCCCGGGCCGGACCCCGCACACGCCCAGGGACCGATAGCCGATGACCCCGGCGCACAGCAGCGGGGCCAGGTCCGCGTCGGCCGGTCCGGCCGGGAGGGGGTGCACGAAGTCGGCCCGGGCCGTGACCAGCTCGGCGTAGCCGCCGTCGCGGTCCCAGCCGGTGAAGGTGGCGTCCTCGCACAGGTTCTCGTCACCCCGGGCGCAGAACCGACAGTGGCCGCAGGTGCCGGCCAACCAGGTGATGCCGACCCGGTCCCCGAGGCCCGGCCTGGTGACCCCGGACCCGAGGGCCACCACCCGACCCACCACCTGGTGGCCCGGGACCACGGGCACCCGGTGGGCCGGGAGGTCCCCGGTGCACAGCTGCAGGTCGGTCCGGCACACCCCACAGGCCGCCACCTGGACCAGCACCTCCCCCGGTCCCGGCCGAGGTGCAGGCACCTCGACGAGCTCCAGCGGCGAACCGGGCAGCGGTCCTGGCCGGTCCAGTCGTGCCGCCCGCACCGGTCAACCCCGTCCGCGGTCGTCGGCCGCCGGCCGGGCCGGGTCCGTGTCGGGTCCTCGGTCCTGTCCGGCATCGTCCGGGCCGGCCGCTGCCTCGTCCTCGACCTCGGGCCGGTCCGAGAAGCGGAACAGCCGGGGGTCGATGGGCGAGTAGTTCCGCAGGCCGCGGGCATGGCGGTCCCACAGCGTGGCGTTCAACATCGCGGCACCCACGATGGCCCGGCCCCAGATGAACAGCCACAACAGGGCCACCATCGCCACCCCGATCGGGCCGTAGGTGGACGTCATGCGGTTCACCCGTCCCACCAGGTAGAAGACCGTGAAGGCGTGGAGCCCCTGGGAGGCCACCCCGACCACGACCGCACCGGGGATGAGCGCGGTCCACGGGGCGTCGTCGGCCCGGGGCAGCAGGAGCTGCACCCCCATCCAGGCCGCGGCGATCCCCACCCCGATGACCAGCGACACGCTGAGCCCACCGCCGGGCGTGCGGGACCGCAGCCACTGCGCGCCGAGGGAGACCGCCACCACGCCCGCGACCACCCCGACCCCGACGAGGGTCATCACCACCTGGTTGCGGACGGGCCGACGGGGCAGGCGCCAGGCCAACAGGTGCACGATCCGGAGCGACTTCGACAGGGAACGCACCGCCACCACCAGTGCGCCGAGCCCGACCGCGAGCGTGACCCAACGGCCCCGCTCGGCCGTCTGGCCCACGTTGACCATCGCGTCGACCATGGCATCGGACATGTCCGCGGCCTGGCCGATGTCACCCGGCCCGGATGACTCGCTGGCGCTGATGAAGCCGAGCCCGGAGTAGAGGACCAGCACCAGTGGGATGGCCACCAGGAACAGGCGGAAGGCGATCGCACCGGCCAGGAGGCTCCCACCGGTGGCGCTGTCCCGCTCGTAGGTCTCGAAGCCGGCATCGATGATGGGGGTCTCCGGGCGGGCCGCCTCCACCCGCGTCCACGCCTCCTCCGCCTGGTGACGGGCCCGGGCCAGCCGGCTCTCCTCCGGTGCCGTGTCCGGCGTCCCGGTCTCGTCGGGTGGTGGCGTCCCTGTCACGGGGACGAGTGTGGCACGGCTGGAACGGTCTCAGTCCAGCAGCACCCGCTCGCCGTGGCGGGGCACCACGACGCACCAGTCCAGCCGGTCCACCAGCCGGCGCTGCAGCGCCGCCGAGGCCTCCGGTTCACCGTGCACCACATGGACGGTGTCCGGCTCGCCGTCGGCCGAGGCCACCCAGTCGGCCAGCTCACCGGCGTCCGCGTGCACCGACAGGCCGTCGAACTGCTGGACCTCGGCCCGCACCGGCCACCACCGTCCCAGCATCTTGAGCTGGCGCTCCCCCGCGGCCAACCGCGCCCCGCGCGTGCCGGGGGCCTGGTAGCCGACCAGGGCGACGGCGTTGCGTTCGTCCGGCAGGGTTGCGGCCAGGTGGTGCACGACCCGGCCCCCCGTCGCCATCCCGGAGGCGGACACGATGATCGCCGGTTCGTCCGACTCGTCCACCCGGCGGGACCACTGGGCGTCGGTGACCTCCACCAGGGTGCCCGTGTCGAACGGGTCCCCGCCGTCGAGGAGTTCGGGACGGAACTCGGTGGACCGCTCCAGGAAGGCCCTGCGGTAGACGTTCAGGGCCCGCTGGGCCATGGGCGAGTCCACGATCACCGGGACGGCGGGGATGGCACCGGACCCCATGAGGGTGCGCAGGTGGTGGAGCACGACCTCGGTCCGGTCCACGGCGAACGCCGGCACCACGACCTTCCCGCCCCGCTCCACGGTGCGGCGGACCAGGTCGCCCAGCCGTTCGACCACACCCTCGTCGTGGTGGTCGCGGTCCCCGTAGGTGGACTCCACCAGCAGGACATCGGCGTGGCCGGGAGGTTCCGGCGGCGCCAGCAGCGGGTGGTGGGGCCGACCCAGGTCGCCGGACACCACCAGGGTCCGGCCGCCGGGCAGGGTCAGGTGGGCCGACGCGGAACCCAGGATGTGCCCGGCCCGACGGAATCCGAGGAGGACCCCGCCGGGCAGTTCCACCGACGTCCCGTCGGGGACGGCCACGAACTGGCCCAGCACCCCGAACGCGTCCGACTCCGTGAACAACGGCAGGGCCGGCGCGTGCTTGGAGTACCCGTGCCGGTTGGCGTCCGACGCGTCCTCCTCCTGGAGGCGACCGGCGTCGGGGAGCACGATGCCGGCCAGGTCCACGGTGTGGGGGGTGGCGTACACGGGCCCGGTGAAGCCCCGGCGTCGGTGGCCCCCCTGGCCCCCGGTGCTGCCCGCCCCCAGCGCGGGCAGGTACCCGACGTGGTCCACGTGGGCGTGGGTGATGACCACGGCGTCGATGCGGTCCGGGTCGACCGGGAAGGGCTCCCAGTTCCGCCGCCGCAACTCCCGCCGGCCCTGGTACAGGCCGCAGTCCACCAGGATCCGGGCGTCCCCCACCTCCACCAGGAAGCGGCTCCCGGTCACGGTCCCGGTGGCGCCCAGGAAGGTGAGCACCGCGGGCAGCTGGGCCGGGACCACCCGCCCGGTGGGCACGGTCACGCCCGGCACTGCCACACCCGGACCGTCACACCCGGACCGGTCACACCGGAACCGGTCCCAGCGGATTCGGTCGGGCCGGACTCGTTCGCCATGCACCGATCATGCCGCACCAGCGCTCGCTACCCTGCCCCGCCATGAGCGACGCACCGCGAGCAGACACCCCCGACGCCAACCGGGCGGTCATCGAGGCCTTCTGGGAGGACCTGTTCCGACGGGACTTCGACGCCGTGGGAGCGTGGTTCACACCGGACGGCCACTACACCGACGTGCCGGCACCGGAGGAGGGGGCGTTCGGGCCTGCCGAGATCGCAGCGCGGCTGCGCCTGGGCCTGGAGCCGCTGGCGGCCTACGAGCACGTCCCGGGATGGCGCATCGTCGCCGAGGGCGACACCGTCATCACCGAGCACGTGGAGCGGTGGACCTGGGACAGCGGCGAGACGGTGGACCTGCCCTTCGTCTCGGTCTTCCAGCTGCGCGACGGCCGGATCGTGCGGTGGTGGGACTACTGGGACCTGGCCACGCTCATGAACGCCGCACCCGCGGCGTGGGTCGAGCACATCATGGTGGGCTACAAGTAGCGGTCCGTCGACCGGCCGGCCCGCCCGGACCGGGGCCGTTCAACCCTTGGCGGCCCGCTTGGCCCGGACCAGTTCCACCCGTTCCGGACGGGCCTTGTAGAACGGGTCCAACGGGTAGCAGCCCGACGGCAGGCCGTTGCGGGGAGCGGTGGTGCAGTCCGAGAAGGTCCGGCAGACCAGGCGGGTGCGCACCGGCCGTCCCGCCAGCACGTCGGCCGGCAGGTCGGGGTAGGACAGCACCATCCGGCCCAGGCCGACGACATCGGTCCAGCCCTCCCGCACCAGGGCCTGGCCCACGTGGGGCAGGAACTGCTGCAGGTAGGTGAAGCCGGTGCCCACCACCAGCGTGCCCGGCGGCGCGGCCGCCCGCAGGTCCCGGGCCGCGGTGAGCATCAGGACGGTGTCGGCCAGCGGGTCCCGGGGCGGGAGGTACCCGTCGGACGGCGGGAACCAGGCCGGCCGCTGCGCGTGGGGGGCCCAGTAGGGGCTGGAGGCGGTGGTGCAGATGAGCCGCACCCCGGCGTCGCCCAGCAGCCGGACCACCTCGACGGCCTCGGACAGGTCGGGACGGCCGTCGGGCCCCACCGGGCCGAACCCGGGGGACGCACCCGCCACCGGTTCGCCGGCGCCGTCCGGCCCCGCGACGTGCGGCCCGGGGTCGTACAGGCTGAGGCGCACCCCCACGGCCAGGTCCGGGACCCGGTCCCGGATGCCGCCCACCACCGTCCGCAGGAAGCGGGTGCGGCCCGCCAGGTCGCCGCCGTAGCGGCCCGGCCGGTCGAAGCCCATGAGGAGCTCGTGGCCCAGGTAGCCGTGGCACGCCTTGACGTCCACGAACCCGAAGCCGGCGCCGTGGGCCAGCGCGGCCGCGTCCACGAACCGGCCGGCCAGCTCGTCGAGCTCGTCGTCGGAGAACACGTCGGCGGCACCGGCGCCGACGCGGGCGTCGAGCACCGGGTCGACGTGCGCCGTCCGGGGCGCCGGGGGCCCGTCGGGCCGGGACCACCGGCCGGAGTGGGTGAGCTGCAGGCCGACCAGCGGGGACACGCCGACATCGGCCGCGGCGGCCCGCAGGCCGTCGAGCAGGGTGGAGAACTCGCCCTGTGACGCCTCGGCCATCACCAGCTGGTGGGGGTTGGCCCGGCCGTCGTGGCGGACCGCCACCGCCTCGCCGCCCCAGATCAGGCCCGCACCCGAGGCCCCGAAGCGTTGCCAGCGGCGCCGGACCAGGTCACTCGGACGGCCGTCGTCGGTGGCGTCCCAGCCCTCCATGGGCAGGATCGGCGAACCGGTTGGGGACCGTCAGCTCGCCGGCCGACCCGTCCACCACGGTCACCGGTGCGGCCAGGGGCCCGTCGGTCCGGACCCGGTCGTCCACCGGCAGGTCCAGGCCCAGCTCGGCCAGGCGGGCCCGCAGCGCGGCTGGGTCGACGAAGCCCTTGACCTGCGGGTACCGGAGCCGGGCCGTGCTCACCGTGACATCCGGCCCGGCCCGCCCTCCAGCACGCCCAACCGGTCTGCCAGCTCGGCCAGGATCGGCAGGTCCGTGGCCGGTCGTTCCGGGGCGCCGGCCTGGGTGTGGTCCGAGGGGATCCAGCCCCGCAGCCGGAGGAACTGCGCGGCGGAGTGCTTGTAGGCGGGGACCGGACGGCGGAAGGCGAACCGGCCCAGGTACTGCAGGTCGTCGTTGAGCTCGTGGAACGACGGGTCGCCTGCCTCCCAGCGGCGGTCACGCTCGGCGAACAGGTCGGGGGCGAACGTGGAGATGCCGAGCAGGTAGTCGCTCCCGTAGCAGACCATGTCGATGGCCAGGTCGTTGCCGGTGAGCACCATGAACCCGGGGCGGCGCTCGTTGCGCAGCCGCAGGCGCTCCCACTCCGGGCGGCGCTCGAGCGACGAGTGCTTGGCCCCGATGCAGGTCGGGATCCCGAGCAGCTCCCCGTAGGCCTCGAGGGACAGGATCCTGCCTGCGGGGTGGAACTCGGCGGACAGCTCGAAGCCGATGAAGGCGTCGACCGCGTCCCCCACCCGTGTGAGCAGGCCGACGATCCCGTCGTCGTCCAAGGCGGCCAGGCCGTGGGACGGGAACAGGATGGGCACCGCACCCGCAGCCTGGATGCGGTCGACCTCGGCCAGGTAGGCATCGGGGTCGGGGCCGTCACCGGGCCGGTCGTCCACGTGGGCCCCGGCCACCAGCATGCCGTCGCACGCGGCGCGGGCCAGGCCCAACAGCTCCTCCCTCGTGGCGGCGTCGAGGGTGGGTCCGAACCCGGTGTCCATGTTGACCGCCGGCACCAGGCCCGCGTCGGCGGTGCGTCGGACCTGTTCCACGAAGGACCACCGGTCCGGCGTGTGCGGGTCCGAGAACGGCAGCAGCACCGCCGACATCCCCGTGATGTGGCGTCCGGGGGCGAGCAGGTCGAACGGCGGCACGTCGGGGCCCGACCCCGAGGAGCCACTCACGGCGCACCCCACGGCCGGGCCGCGGCCGCGGCCCGCAGCGTCAGGTCGGTCACGTCGAACGGGTGGCGGCGGGTCATGAGGCGCTCCCCGCCGTCGGACAGGTCGGCCAGCAGCAGTTCGGCCCAGGGCACCTCCGGGTCCGCTCCGACCGGCCCGTCGTGGCGGTGGACACCGCGATGGTCGGTGACGACCACCTCCGACGGTCTGGCGCCGTCCGGGACGTCGGGGTCGACCGGGATGCGCACCTCGATGCGGCCCTCCGTGCCGGTGATGACCAGGCGCACGTCGCCCCACGTCGGGAACCCGTCGGGCTCCAGGTAGTCCACCCGGTGGTGACCGCGGACGCCGGGCGCCACCAGGACCATCTCCCCCACGTCCTCCAGGCCGGGGTGCCCGGGGGCCGCCACGTTGCCCGCGGCGGCGTCGGTCACCTGCACCTGGTCGCCCGTGGCCCCGGTCACCGCCAGGAACTGGTCGGCCTGGTGCGAGCCCAGGTCCACCAGGATGCCGCCCACCCGGGACCGGTCGAAGAACCAGTCGGGTCGCAGGTCGAGCTGGCCACGGTGCGGTGCGGCGCCCTGGACGTGCACCACCCGGCCCACCCGTCCGGACCGGGCCAGGGCCACCGCCCGCATGACGGCGGGCGAGCCGAAGCGCTCCGAGAACAGCACCCACCACCGGCGCTCCGTGGCCGCCGCCACCCGCCGCAGTTCGTCGAGCTGGGCCGGGGTGGTGGCGCCGGGCTTGTCCGACAGCACGTGCTTGCCCGCCACCATGGCGGCCTGGGCCACCGGTGCCCGCTCGGCCGGGATGCCGGCCAGCACCACCAGGTCCACGTCGGGATCGGCCAGGACACCGGAGGTGTCCGTGCCCCGGGACCCAACCTGCCACCCCGCGTAGGCCTCGGCCAGCGGACCGGGACCGGCGGCGTGGCACACCGCCACGCACCCGGCCGCGGTCAGGCCCTCGACCAGTTCGAACAGATGGAGGTGCTCGATGCCCACCACGCCGATGCCCACGCCGGTGGCTTTCGCTTCCCTCCGACCGGTCTCCATCGGCGGCACGCTAGTGCCGCGTCAGGCGTCGTTCGGCGCTGGTTCGGGTGCTCCCGGCCGTCGGGCGGGGTAGCGGTACTGCTCGCCCCGCTGGAAGGACGCGATGAAGTCGGCGGCCGGATGGTCCGACCGCGCAACGGCGTCGAGGAACGCCTGTCGTCCATAGGCGACGCGGCGGTGCTCCACCTCGTGGCCATGCCGGTCGGCGTGCACGACCACGTAGCTCGCTCGCAGGTCGTCCGTGACCGGGTTGCTGACGCTTCCGAGGTTCACTGCTCGGACCTCGTCGACGTAGCGGTCGGTCGGCTGGTGGGTGTGCCCGGCGAACACGAGCTGCGCCTTCGCGTCGGCGAGATCCCGCCGGAGCTCCGCTTCATCACGGTGGGGCGTGATCCCGTCCCCGTCGTCGCGTCCGGGAGTTGCATGCACGCCGAGCACCGCGGTGCCGTCGGGCAGATGGGCGCGGACCTCGAGCGGAAGGCCACGCAACCAGCCCAGCCAGTCATGGCCGGCGAGCGCTCCGGCGGTCCACGCGAAGGACCGCTGGATCGATCCGTAGAGCTCGAGCAGCGCCGGTTCGGCGATGACGTCCTCGGCCAGAGGCGGTGGCCGCTCATCGGTGAGGATGTAGCGCTCCGTGTTCCCCCGGGTGATGTGGACACGGGGCAGGTTCGCGATGAGTTCGACGGTTCGGACCGGGTCGGGCCCGATCGCGGCGAGGTCGCCGAGCACCCACCAGGAGTCGACGCCCTGCTCGGTGGCGTCGGCGACGACGGCCTCGACGGCGTGCCGGTTGCCGTGCATGTCCGACATGAGCGCGAGCTTCACGGCCCCCATCCTCTCAGAACAGGTCGCCTCGACCGCCGGGGACCGCGGTGTCCGCGATCGCGGCGGGCGACGGTCAGGCGATGGGTGCCCGGCCGATGACGAGGTGACCAGCGACGAAGGTGTTCACCACGTCGTCGAGGTGCTCCGTGAGCGCGCGATCCCACCGTTCGACGTCCTCGGCCGTGGCGATGCCGGCATCGACCATGGCCTCGCGTGCCGCCCACGCAGGGGGCCGCACGCCCGTCCCGCGGGGTGGCATCGCGTAGGTGGCGTGGCGACCCACCAGCTCGAACCCGGCGCCGAGGAGCGTCGAACCCATCATCGGCCCGGCCGAGGGGTTGCGGCCCACCGAACGCAGATAGGCGACGTAGCGATCGGTGAGGTCGACCAGGTCGGCGACGGGCGGGTCGATCCGATTCGCGGTCAGGTCGCTCTCCGCGACGTAGCAGCAACCGCCGGGGCGAAGGAGGGCGTGCACGTGCTCGAGGATGCGACCCACCTCATCGACGGTGTTGTGTGCCAACACGTGGCGCAGGCACACCACATCGAAGGCTCCGGGCTCCAGCCCGGTGTCCCAGGCCTCGGCCCGGTGCACGTCCGCGTGTGGGAGGCCGGCTTCGTCGAGCAGGGCGCGGGCCGTCGCGACCGCGTCCGGCTCGCGGTCGACCCCGACGACACGCCCGTCCGCTCCGACCACCCGGTGCATCTCGATGGTGACGAGCCCCGGGCCACATCCCAGGTCCAGCACGGTTGCGCCGTCGGTGATGCCCGCCAGCTGCCACCAGTCGGCTTCTCGTTCCCGGGCCAGCTGCGCCATGAAGCGGTAGCGCTGGACCTCGCCATCGGACAATGCCAGGGCGTACCTGCCGCGCTCGTCACTGTTCACGGCGCCGATCATCGCAGAGACCGCCCGACGAGCGGCACCTCGACGACGGCGTCAGCGCCGGCGAGCGATGACGAAGGCCTGTTGCGCCGTTTCATGAGGGAGCGCCGGGGAGCGCACCGCGGATGCGTGGACATCGAAACCTGCTGCGTCCAACCGACCGTTGAGGTGATCGACGTGATGGAGATAGGTGGTGAGCGTCATCCCGGTGGAGTGCGCGTTCGTCCTCGCCAACGCCTCCCCCGAACCTGCGTGGTACGCCAGCACGACCAGACCGCCGGGAACGGTGACGCGTGCGAACTCGCTGAGGGGTCCCGCGAGGAGCACCGGTGGCGTGTAGATGATCGAGTACCAGCACACCACCCCGGCGAGCGCAGCGTCGGCGAACGGCAGCTCGTCGAGTCGGCCCTGGGTGAAGGGCACGTTCGGGTGCGCCCCGCGAGCCCGGATCAGCAGCTCCCACGACACGTCCACACCGATGACGTCGAGGCGCTCCCGTGCGATGTGGGCGGCGGCCCGACCGGGCCCACACCCCAGGTCGGCGATCGTCCCCCCGACCCCACCGGAACGGAGCATGTGGGTGAACGCGGCGAGGATCGCGAGATCGACAGGGTCCTCGGTCGCCGGGCTGAGGTCAGTCCCGACGAAGCCCAGGTAGTCTGCGGCGGACGAGTCGTACACCCTGCGGGGAGTCTCGACGTGGTGGTCCGTGCCCATGGCCCGACCCTACGTCGGAGCAGTGTGCGAATCGCCGTCCCTTCCGCCTCCCGCATGCCGGTCGTCCCGACACGCCCGTTCGACGTCTGGAGATCCGGTCCCGTCGCAACACACACCTCCCCTGTCCGCGTCGGCGACAAGCGGCGCCGAACGACCTGACGGACCGTCAGGTAGGGTGCGGGCGCCCGGGGCCATGGGGTCCCGCACGGACACCAGGGGGATGGAACAGTGCGCTCCTTCGATCGGCTCTACATCGGCGGCGACTGGGTGGAGCCCGCGTCGTCCAACACGTTCACCGTGGTCAACCCGGCCACCGAGGAGGTCGTGGGCTCGGCCCCGGAGGCGGTGGAGGCCGACGTCGACCGTGCCGTCGAGGCTGCCCGCTCTGCCCTCACCCACGGCGCATGGGTGGGCATCCCCGCCGCCGAGCGCGCCGACCTGATGGCCGCGCTGCTGGCGCTGGTCTACGAACGGTCCGACGACCTCGCCAACCTCATCACGGCCGAGAACGGCTGTCCCATCCTCTTCTCCCACTTCGGTCAGGTCGGGGCGTCCGCGATGGTGCTCGACTACTTCACCAACCTGACCCGCACCTTCCCCTTCGAGGAGGTGCGGCCCGGCATGATGGGCCCGGCGCTGGTGCGCAAGGAGCCGGTCGGCGTGGTGGCCGGGATCATCCCCTGGAACGTGCCGCTGTTCATCACCATGCTGAAGCTCGCCCCCGCCCTGGCCTCGGGCTCCACCATGGTCCTGAAGCCCGCGCCCGGAGACCCCGCTCGACGCCCTGGTGCTGGCCGAGCTGGTCGAGCAGGTCGGCATCCCCGCGGGCGTGCTCAACGTCGTCCCCGCCGGTCGCGAGGTCGGTGAGTACCTGGTCACCCACGACGGCGTGGACAAGGTGTCGTTCACCGGCTCCACCGCGGCGGGGCGTCGGATCGGCTCCCTCTGCGGTGAGCGCCTGCGGCGCTGCACCCTGGAGCTCGGCGGCAAGTCGGCCGCCATCCTCATGGACGACGTCGACCTGGACGTGACGTTGCCCAACCTGCTGCCCATGGGCTCGATGATGAACAACGGCCAGGCCTGCGTGGCCCAGACCCGCATCCTGGCGCCGCGGTCACGCTACGACGAGATGGTCGAGGCCATCACCGAGAACGTCGCCGGCATGAAGGTCGGCGACCCGACCGACATGGAGACCGCCATCGGCCCGCTCGTGGCCGAGCGCCAGCGGGAGCGGGTCGAGGGGTACATCACCATCGGCCGCGACGAGGGCGCCCGGGTCACCACCGGTGGCGGCCGGCCCGACGGCTTCGAGAAGGGCTGGTGGGTGGAGCCCACGGTGTTCGCGAACGTGGACAACAAGATGCGCATCGCCCAGGAGGAGATCTTCGGGCCCGTCCTGGTCGTGATCCCCTACGAGGACACCGCCGATGCCGTGGCCATCGCCAACGACAGCGACTACGGCCTGTCCGGCTCGGTCTGGACCGACGACGTGGACGCCGGCACCGACATCGCCCGCCAGGTCCGCACCGGCACCTACACGGTGAACGGCTTCGCCATGGAGTGGGGCGCCCCGTTCGGCGGGTTCAAGAACTCCGGCGTCGGCCGCGAGCTCGGCCCCGAGGGCCTCGGCGAGTTCCTCGAGTACAAGACCATCAACCTGCCGGGCGGCACGGAGCCGACGCTCAAGTACTGATCCCGGGCGGGGCGGGGGCGGCCCGTTCCTCCAACGCCTCGGTCACGACCTTCTCCAACGGGCGGGACCGACCCTCGTGCCACTGCCGTTCGAAGTGGCCGGGGTCGACCCGCTCCCGCAGCGCCGCGACGTTGGTGTCGACCAGGTCGCGCAGCCACGGCAGCACGGTCAGCCCGGTGGACTCCCGCAGCACCTCCGCCGCGCCGTGCAGGAGCAGGGCCCAGTCGTCGTCCCCGGAGGACGAGTCCAGGCAGGCGAGGAGCGTGATCGAGTCGGACAACCCCCGGCCGTCGCGCACCGTCCACCGCTGCCGGAGGCTCTCCACCACGTCGACCCGGGCCGCGTCGTACTCCTCCTCCAGGAGGTGGATGACGGCCGAGCTGAAGCGGACCCAGGCGATGGCCCAGGGCACCCCCTGACGCTCGGCCCGCACCAACCCGGACGCCAGGAGTGAACGCGCCCCCTCCATGTCGCCCCGGAGCAGGGCAACGTGGGCCAGCCCGAACTCCTCCCAGCCCACCAGGGGCTCGCTCCCGACCCGCCGGCCGATCGCCCCGCCCTCCTGGAAGAGGGCATCGGCCTCCTCGGTCAGCTCCAGGTTGAACGCCACGTTGCCGGTCATCACCAGCGCCCACCCCAGGTTGAGCGGGTCGTCGAGCGTCCGCCAGCCGGCGACCCCGTCGCGCATCAGCGCGATGGCCCCGTCGAAGTCCCCCAGCAGCGCGGTCAGCCAGCCGAGGGCCATCCGTCCCTGCGCGACCGACGGCGCGACCGTCCCGGCCGGGACCATCTCCAGCAGCGACCGCAACCGCTCCTGGCCCTCCCGCATCTGGGACCCGGTGTCCCACAGGAGCCACTGCGACGCGGCCCGCAGTCCGTCGTCCCACCGGCCCGTGGCACCGGCCTCGTCGAGGGCCACCCGAAGGTTGTCCAGCTCGCGCTCGAACACCGCCAGCCACGAGCTCATCTCCGAGGTCCAGAACGACTCGATCGGATGGTCGAGCAGCTCCACGGCCCAATCCAGGTAGCGCCCGCGCACCGCCGGCGCCTCACCCGACTCCTCCAGCCGCTCCAGGCCGTACTCCCGGATGGTCTCGAGCATCCGGAACCGGGTGGGAGCGACCGAGACGTCGGCCTCGCTCACCAGGAGCGACTGGTCCACCAGGGTCTCCAACAGGTCCAGCAGGCCCGGCGCGGCCACCTCCCCGCCCTGGCAGACCGACTCCACCGCGTCCAGGCTGCAGCCGCCCGCGAAGACCGACAAGCGCCGGAACAACGCCTGTTCCGCTGGTGACAGCAGCTCGTGGCTCCAGTCGATCGTGCGGCGCAGTGCGTGGTGCCGCTCGGGGGCGTCCGCCGTCCCGCCGTCCAGCGCGTCCAGGCCGGCGTCGAGGTGGGCCAGCAGGTCCTGCGGGGTCAGGAGGCGGAGACGGGCCGCGGCCAGCTCCAGGGCGAGGGGCAGGCCGTCCAGCCGGTGGCAGATCTCGGCCACCACGGTCGCGTTGGTGTGGTCCACGCGGAACGTGGGACGGACCCGTCGGGCGGCCTCGACGAACAGCTCCACCGCCGGGGAGGCCTCCACCGCGTCGGGACCGGCGGCGGCCTCCGCTCCCGGCAGCCCGAGCGGCAGGACCGGGTAGTCGTGCTCCCAGCGGAGGTGGAGCGGCTGGCGGCTGGTGACCAGCAGCTTCAGCCCGTCCGTCGCTCCCAGCAGGTCGGACAGGTCGGGGGCGGCGCCCAGGACCTGCTCGAAGTTGTCCAGCACCACCAGGGGCTGGCGGCCGCCGAAGACCTGCCCCAGCGCCTCGATGAGGGTCCGGTTGTTCGACTGGCGGACGCCGAGCGCCCCGGCCAGGGTCGGCAGCACGAGGGCCGGGTCCCGGATGCCGCTGAGGTCCACGAACCACACACCGTCGGGGAAGGACCGTTCCAGGTGGCCGGCCAGGTGCAGCGCCAGCCGGGTCTTGCCCGCACCGCCGGCACCCACCAGGACCACCATCCGGACGTCGTCCCGACGGAGGAGTTCCGCGGCGCCCGCCGTCTCGACCGACCGCCCGATGAGGCGGCCGGGCGGGGACGGCAGGTGCGCCGCGGACAGCGATGCCCGTTCCGACGGCGGGTGGGGTTCCGACGACGTCTCGAACCGCTCGGTGAGCAGCAGGGCCAGGTCGTTCTCCAGCAGTTCCCGCAGCTCGTCGACGGAACCGAACCGCCGGTACGACGTGTCGCCGTCGTCCCGGATGCGGTTGAGCAGGTCGTCCAGCCTGGGCTCCCTGGCGTCGGCGGGCTCCTTCAGGTACAGCAGCTTGGGGTGTGCGGCGGCCAGGACGTACTCGTCCTCCAGGCCGGAGACGTCCATGTCCGGGGCCACCCACCCGTAGCGCTGCCAGTAGAGGCCGACGAAGACATGGCTCTGCTCCAGGTAGGCCCGGTAGAGGTCCCGGGGCGGGTGCGGCCGGGCCCCGAGCTCGAACATGACCGGCACCATCCGGAGCGACTCCACCGCGGACCGGGCCGCGACCCGCTCCGGTGCCAACTCCTCGAGCGTCGAGCTGACGAACACTCGGAGACGCTGGTCGGGCGTCCGGATCATCCCGGTGATGTTACCGGCGGCACCGACGGCGACGCCGTCGATCGCGGGCCTCAGGCAACGTCGGGACCACGGTCGAGCGCTGCGAGCTTGTCGGGGTTGAGCACCATGCGGATGGCTGCCACGCGACCCCGCTCGTCACGGTCCGCGGCCAGCACCATGTCCATGCCGGGTGACCGCACCACCAGCAGCGGGGGCGGCGTTGAACGACTCGATCGCGAACCGTGCGTCGTCCGGTACCCGCGTGCCCAGGTTGACCAGCAGCCGGCAGACACGGTCCGGACCCAGCACCGGGCGGCGGGCGGCGTGGCGATCGGGTCCACCGTCGCTGGTGAGCACGACATCCGGCGACAGCAGGGCCAGCACACCGTCGACGTCGCCCACCGCGATGGCTGCCACCAGGTCGGCCAGGAGCACCTCGTCGGCCGCGGTGGCGGCCGCCCGCTCCTCCCGGACCTTGCGCCGGGCCCGGGACGCGATCTGCCGGCACGCCTCCGGGGTCTTGTCCACCGCGGCGGCGATCTGGTCGTAGGGCTCGCCGAAGACGTCGGCGAGCAGGAACACCGCCCGTTCGGTGGGGCCCAGCCGGTCGAGCACCACCAGGAACCCGAGCGTCAGCGATTCGGACAACTCGGCCCGCTCCGCCGGGTCCGGACCGCCCGCGGGGCCGGGCCGGGACGCGGTGGGCACCGGTTCGGGCAGCCACGGTCCCACGTAGTCCTCGCGCCGCCGCTGCTGGGCCCGCAACCGGTCGATGGCGAGCCGGGAGGTGACGGTGGTGAGCCACGCCGCCGGGCGGTCGATGGTGCCCGCCGGTGCCCGGGAGAACCGGATCCAGGCCTCCGACACCACGTCCTCCGCGTCGGCGAGCGAGCCCAGCATCCGGTAGGCCAGGCCGGTCAGGCGGGCCCGCTCGGCCTGGAACTCGGCGGCGGGCCCGGACGCGGGCTCGAGGCGGTCCATGGCCCTCATCCTGCCCGTCCCGAGGACAGCGAGGGGGGCGTCACCGGCCCCGGCCACGGCTGCGGCTGCCAGCGTGCCGGCCCACTCCCCACTGGCGAAGGAGGCGTCGGCCAGCAGACCCTCCGGACCGACCCAGTCCCCGGCCAGGAAGAGCCCGGGGCGGCCCGGCACCTCCACCGGAGGACGGCCGGGCAGGCCGCCGGTCGCAGCGGTCGGCACGGCCGGCGAGACGACCATCCGGTGCAGGAACCGGCTGGCCACCACGTCGGGGGACCGGATCCCGGACCGCCGGGCCAGGTCCTCCAGGTCGGCCCGGTCCCCTGCGGGGTCCCGAACCCCGTACCGCATCAGGTGGACCACCTGCACGCCGGGTGGCGCCAGTCGGGCCGGGGGGCTGTGCACCGACAGGTAGACCGGGTCGTCGATGCCCAGGACGAACCGCCGTGGCACGGCTGCGGCCACCGCGAGCTCCAGGCACGCCACCGCGCCGGCGAGCACGTGCTCGGGCGTGATGACGGGCCGGCCCAGGATGCGGCCGGCGGCCTCCGGGGTGCCGGGTGCCAGGACCACGGCACGGGCCCGGACGTCGCCGGTGTCGGTGACCACCCGGTGGCCGGCGCCGTCGGGGGCGACCGACCGCACCGCGTCGCGGGACACCGCCATGCCGGACCCCGTGCCACGGCTGAGGAGGGCGTCCACCAGCTGCTGCCAGCCGCCGTCGAGGTACCGCACACCCCCGCGCAGGGCGAGGCGGAGCTGCAGGGCCGCGGCATCGGCACTGAGCCGGTCCAGGTCGGCCTGGTAGGTGGCGAGCCGCACGAGGGCGGCGAGTGCCGGCGCCAGGTCCGGACCGGCCACCTCGGACACCCAGTCCGACGCCGACCGCCCCGCCAACGGCGCGGGATCCACCCGCTTCAGGGCGGTGAGCGTGCGGGCCAGGCGGAACTTGGCCCGGGTCGGGACCAGGCGGGTCCGCAGGAGCGTGCCCGGCCCGTCCGGCAGGAGCTCGAAGCACCCACCGACCTGGGCCCAGGACCGCCCCGGCGTCGGCGTGGCCCCGGTGGGTTCGATACCCAGGCCACGGAGCACCCGGCGTCCCGCGCCGTCGGTGTAGAGCGCCCGGGGCCCGCCGTTGAGGTGGACCCGCTCCCCGGCCCGGCCGGTCACCACCGTGACCGCGGCCCGCCCGCCGGGGCGGCGGCCGTCCAGCACCAGCACCCGGCATCCGGCCCGGGCCGCCACCACCCCGGCGGTGAGGCCGGCCAGGCCCGCGCCCACCACCACCACATCGGCCTCCCGCGTCGCTCCCTCGTTCCGCCCTGCGTCTGCCATGGCACACCTCCTCGACCGGCCCCCGGGACGGGGAGCCTTCGGGGGTGATGACGACCGAAGGCGCCGGAACGTGACACGCCGGCGGGAGGAACCTGTCACAGTGTCGGTCGACGACGGCGCAGCTGACATCCGGGGGGACGCATGGGTGACGCACTGCAGGGACGAACGGCGCTGGTGACCGGGGCCGGCCGCGGCATCGGGGCCGACATCGCACGCCGGTTCGCGTCCGAGGGCGCGGCGGTGGCGCTGGTGGCCCGCACCCTGGGCCGGGGTGACTCGGACCTCGCCGGCTCGCTGCAGGAGGGTGTGGCCGCCATCGAGGCCGCCGGGGGCCGGGCCGTGGCCATCGTGGCCGACCTCGCCGACGCCGGGGCCGACCCGGGCCGGGTGGTGGGCCAGGCCGCGGAGGCGCTGGGCGCGGACCTGGACGTGGTGGTCAACAACGCGGCGGCCTGCTACTACCCCCGCTTCGAGGACACCTCGGACAAGCGGCTCCGCATCGCGTTCGAGGCCAACGTCCGCACGCCGTGGCGCATCACCGCCGCCGCGGCACCGGGCATGCGCCGGTTGGGCGGTGGGTGGGTGCTGAACATCTCCAGTGCGGCCGCCCTGGCACCCAAGGGCCCCCCGTTCGAGCTCACCTTCAGCGGCGGGGCGTGTGTGTACGGCGGGACCAAGGCCATGCTGGACCGGATCACCGTCGGCTCGGCCGCCGAGCTCTCCGTGGACGGCATCGCGGTGAACTCGCTGCGGCCGGCCGCCGCGGTGGAGACGCCGGGCCAGGCCGCGATGGTGGACCTCCCGGCCCACCTGCTGGAGCCGATGGAGACCATGGTGGAAGCGGCCCTGGCGCTGTGCTCCGGCGACCCCGCCACGCTCACCGGACGGGTCACGGACAGCCTCAGCCTCATCCGTGACCTGCGCCGGCCGGTCCACGGCCTGGACGGCTCCGGCCTGGTGGAGGGCTGGCAACCGGAGGACCTGGACGCCCGGGCCGACTCCCTGCCGGGGGCAGGGCGGTGAGCGGCCCCACGTTCGACCTGACCGGACGGGTCGCGCTGGTGACCGGGGCCGGCCAGGGCGTCGGGGTGGGGATCGCCGCTGCACTGGCGGGTCGCGGTGCCGCCGTCGCCGTGAACGACCTCGTCGCCGACCGGGCCGACGTCACCGTGTCGGCGCTCACCGCGGAGGGTGCGACCGCGATGGCGGTGCCGTTCGACGTGACCGACCCCGCCCGGGTCGCACGCGGCGTGGACGCCGTCGCCGCCCGCCTGGGCCCGGTGGACATCCTGGTCAACAACGCCGGCGTGCCCGAGGGCATGGGCATCGACCGGTTCCTGGACATGGACCCGGACCTGTGGGCCCGCTACGTGGAGGTCAACCTCTACGGGTCCCTCCGCTGTGCCCATGCCGTGGCGCCCGGCATGGTGGAGCGGGGTTGGGGGCGCATCATCCAGATCTCCTCCGCGGCAGGGCGGATGGGGCTGTCGCTCGGGGTCAGCCTCTACGGCGGGGCCAAGGCCGGGATCGAGGGCGCCATGCGCCACCTGGCGGTGGAGCTCGGCCCGACGGGGGTGACGGTCAACTCGCTGGCCCTGGGGCTCATGGGCAACGTGGACGACCCCGCCACCGCCAACATCGTCCGCGGCGTCCCGGTGGGCCGCCTGGGGACCCCCGCCGACGCCGGCGCCGCCGTCGCCTACCTGGCCTCGCCCGAGGCGTCGTGGTTGACGGGCCAGACCATCCACCTCAACGGCGGCGCCCTCACCGCCTGAGCCCGCCCCCGGTCAGCGCAGCGGCGGGGCCAACGGCCGGTACCCCACCCGGCCGCCGGCTTCGAAGAGGAAGTCGGCAAGGTACAGGACGTGTCGTCCGGTGTTGACGAAGACCCCGGTGACCCCGGCCTGGTGGATGAGGTCCATGGTCGACGGGGCGCCGCCAGCCTGCACCGGCGCCTTGCCGTCGGGGAACGGTCCGGAGTTGAAGTCGTACACCAGCGGCGGGGAGGTCGTCCCCACCGTGACCTGCACCGTGGAGTCGGCCGGGAGCGGCGGGAAGGTCGCGGGCGGGGAGTTGACGAACATCCCGCCGATCCCGGTGTCCATGAGGATGGTGGCCGGAGCGGTCACGGTGCTCCCGCCGGACGGGGTCATCGAGATCGACCCCGGGGCCGTGTCGAAGTCCCCCGGCGTGACCGGGTCCGGGGTGAGGTCGACGGTGTCGAACCCGGCGACGACACCGGGGGTCAGTCCGGTCGTCACCCCCGAGGCGGACAGGACGTAGCCGGGACTGACCGTCCCCGGGGCACCGGCCAGCTGCACCAGGGCGTTGTCCGTGGGCGACACCACCTGGGTGGCGGGGGTCGGGGTGGCGCGGTCGAAGCCGACCCCCAGGTAGTGGATGACCGACGGGTCGGGCGGGGTGGTGCACCGGGTGGAGGTGGGCGCGCACCCGGAGGAGTACGTCGCCATGACCCGGACCGGGATGGTGGTCGAGGTGCCCGACGCCGTCATGAAGGTGAGCGGGGCCAGGTACAGGTACCCGGCGTACTGGTCGCCGGAGGGCTCGTAGGACTTGAAGGCCGGTGCCCCGGGACCGATGACGTTGGGTCCGAGCTCGGCGCCGGGCACGACCGCACCGATGGACCCGGTGTCCACCGTGAAGCGTGCGACGTGGCCCGGGGGGTGGGCCACGGCCGGCGGCGGGGTGGCCCCGGTGGGCGGACCCTCGGCGTAGCCCGCCACCGCGGACACCTGCAGACCCCCGGACGAGGCCAGGACCGCCGATGGGCAGTCGGCCGGCGGCGTTCCGTCGGGACACGCCACGGGCAGCGAGGCGGAGGTGGTCCCCGTGGTCGCCGGAACCCGGGTCAGGGCCACGGTGGTGGCCCCCGAGCGCGACCGACGGCGTCCCGGTGCAGGGGTTGTCGGCCGATCCGGTCGGCGTGGAGCCCTGGATCGTGACGGGCCCGGCCAGGAAGGACCCGTCGTAGGAGAACGAGAACGACGCACCGGAGGTGACCTGCATGACCACCGGCTCGGCACCCGGGGCGGACACCGGCGCCGGGCTGAACCCCGACAGCGCCGCAGCGTTGTAGATGCTGATCGTCACCGGCCGGGTCGGTGACGCGGTGAGCGGTTCCCCGTTCGCTCCCGACGCGGTGAACGCAACGGTGCGGGTGTCCGGGGTGCCGGTGCCGGGCGGCGTGGCCGGGTTGTCCAGCGGGGCCACCGCCGCGAACCCCACGGTGAGTGCGTCCGACGTGTAGGTGCCCACGTTGGCCGAGGCCAGGAACTCCCCCAGCGCCTCCTCACAGGTCAGTGCGGGCTGGGTCGTCGTCGAGGTCGTCGTCGTGGTCGTGGCGGGATCCGGCCGCGGGTCGGGCCGTGGCGGGGGCACGCACGCCACCAGGGCGACGACGGTGGTGGTGAGGGCCGCGGCGAGCGCCGGGCGGCGGACGGATCGTCGTGTCACGGCGGGTCCCTGTGCCTCCCGGTGCGGCGGCCTCGTTGGCCACCGAGGCCATCGGCACCCCGCAGGACCGACTGGAGGAATCCCCTCTCCCCGCTCCCCGCTCCGGACGGACCGCTCAGGCCGGGGTGAGCTCCACGCCCGCCGAGCGCAGGCCGTACACGAAGGCGTTGGGCATCTCCACCACGGAGCCGTCCACCACGGAGATGTCGGCCACCCGTTGCAGGAACTCCTCGAAGAACACCCGGATCTCCAACCGGGCCAGCGAGGACCCGAGGCAGAAGTGCGTCCCGAACCCGAAGGCGATGTGGTGGTTGGGGTGCCGGGTGACGTCCAGCGCCTCCGGGGCGTCGAAGTGCGCCGGGTCCCGGTTGGCCGACGAGTACATCAGCACCAGCTGGTCCCCCGCGGCCACCTCGGCCCCTCCGATCACCGTGTCCCGGGTGGCCACCCGGCACATGTTGTGGATGGGGGTGACGAACCGGATGAACTCCTCGACCGCCACGGTCAGGTCGGCCCCGTCACGCAGCAGCGCCCACTGCTCCGGTCGGGCCGCCAGGTTGAGGATGGTGCGGGCGATCACGGTGCGGGTGGTCTCCGCCCCGCCGTCCAGCAGCAGCAGGCAGTCGGAGATGACCTCGTCCACCCCGAACGGGTGGCCGGGGACCTCGGCGGTGGTCCAGGTGGTCATGACGTCGTCGGCGGGACAGGTCCGCTTCTCCTCGTAGAGCTCAGCTGAGGCCTGGGCGAACTCCATGGCGGCGACGATCCCGTCCTCGTCCATGTAGCGGGGGCCGCCCCCGAGCGCGATGGTGCGCTCGGACCACTCCATGAGCTTGGGGAACATCTCCTGCGGGAAGCCGAGCAGGAGGCCGATCATCTCCGCCGGGAGCGGCGCGGCCAGCTCGTCCACCACGTCGACGGGGCCACCGTGGCCCAGGGCCGCGTCGAGCAGCGACCGCACCGTGGCCCGGACGTGGTCCTCCCACGAGGACACGGCCTTGGGGGTGAAGCGGCGCGACACCAGGTTGCGGCGACGGGAGTGGTGGGGGTCGTCCAGGCCGATGATCGACGGGTCGGCCGGGATGTTGGGCCGGTAGCCCCCCTTGGCCCGGTCGGAGTTGATGAAGGTGTCCTTGTGCTTCTCGATCTCCACCACGTCGTCGTAGCGGGCAACGCCCCACAGCTCGTTCACGGCGTCCCGGTAGACCGGCTCGTGCTCCCGCATCCACGCGTACGCCGCGTACGGGTCGCCCACGTAGAACGCGCCGTCCAGCAGGTCGATCTCGGGTCGCTCCGTGATGGCCATGCCACTCCCCCCGGTCGGTGTCGTGTCGCTCTGTCCGGCCGTGGCCGACGCCCTGTCTGACGAGTCGTCAGATTGGCACAGGTCAGGTGGGGACGACGGGCGGGACCCGCCCCTCGACCGCGTCATCGCCGAAGAACGCCCGGGCCGCGGGCTCGAAGTCCGGGCCGCGTCGCAGGTGGTGGCCGCCGTCCACGCTGACCGAGGTGCCGGTGATCCAGGACGACTCGGGGCCCAGCAGGAACCGGACCAGGGCGGCCACGTCATCCACGTGGCCGGCCCGGGACACCGGCATGTTGTCCTTGTAGCTGCCCATGACCTGGTCGTCGTCCATCACCATGGACACCAGGTCGGTGTCCACGATGCCGGGCCGCACCGAGTTCACCCGCACGCCGGCCCGACCCAGTTCGTCTGCGGTCTGGCGCACCAGCATGTCCACCGCGGCCTTGGACACGCAGTAGGGCCCCATGAACGGGTGCGTCACTGCCGCGGCGATGGAGGAGATGGCGACCATGGACCCGCCCCCGGCCGCCGCGATGGCGGCACCGGCGTGCTTGAACAGCAGGAACGTGCCGGTGAGGTTGGTGGCCAGGATGTCGTTCCACTCCTCCAGCGGCGTGGTGATGATCGGCCCCAGCCCGCCCCGACCGGCCGATGCCACCGCGAGGTCCAGTCGGCCCGTTGCCTCGGACGCCGCCGCCACCGCGGCGACGACGGCATCCTCGTCCTGGGCGTCCGCCACCACCCAGCGCACCGCGGCGCCGTCGGCCGCGGCCGCCTCCAACTCCTCCACGCCGGCCCGGAGCCGGTCCTCGGTCCGCCCGGCGATGGTGACCGTGGCGCCGTCGCGGACCAGGGACAGCGCACACTGCAGGCCGATGCCGCTCCCGCCCCCGGTGATGAGGGCCGACAGGCCGGACAGTGGGGCGGTGTGGGAGGAGGGGGCGTCGCTCATGGGGGCGCACGGTAGCCAGTCCCGCGGTGGGCCTGCGAGCAGATCGTTGCACTGCACACTATGCTTCTCGCAGGGAGGGACCGCATGCAGATCAGCGTCCAGCACCACTACGAGGCCAAGGTCGACGAGGTGGTGAGCGTCATGACCGACGAGGCCGAGCTCCGGGCCAAGTACCGGGCGCTGGACCAGGGTGACCTGGCCAGCTACCAGCGGTCCGACGACGGCGACACGCTGCGGATCACGCAGGTCCGCACGGTGGACTTCCCGGTGCCGGCCCGGGCGGCCAAGCTCCTCGTCCCCCACCCCGTCATCCGCCAGACCGAGCGGTGGAGCTCGGAGGAGCCCGACGGCACCCGCCGTGGCACGATCGAGCTCACGTGCGCCGGGCTACCGGTCACCGGACGTTCCCAGGTGACCATCGAGCCCGAGGGCGACGGCTGTTGTGTCCGGACGATGGTGATCGACTTCTCCTGCGACGTGCCGGTGATCGGGGGCCGGATCGTGGCCGCGGTCGTGGCCGGGGCCGAGCAGCTCATCGAGGCGGACCACCGGGCCAACCTCCGGGTGCTGGCCCGGACCAGTCACTGACCGACCCCGGACGCGACGGTGGGGCCCCGAAGGGCCCCACCGTGTGCTCTTCGGCCCTGGCCGAATGGTCTAGAGGTTGACCTGGCTGCTGACCGGGCCGGTGTTGCCCGAGGCCCCAGCCACGCCGGTGCCACCACCGGCCCCACCGGCGCCACCGGCACCACCGGTGAACGTGGCGCCCGTGATGGTGGCCGAGGAGGCCGTGGTCACGATGCCGAAGGACGGTCCGCCGGCGCCACCGGCCCCACCGCCGGCATTGCCGCCGGCGCCACCGGCCCCACCGGCGCCACCGGCCCCACCGTTACCGCCGCCGGTGCATGCACCGAAGGGGAACCCGGGGTAGCCGGTGTCGTTGTTGCAGTTGCCCAGGCCGCCGGCGCCGCCGGAGCCACCGGGCTGGCCCACACCGCCAGTGCCACCTGCACCGCCGGCGCCGCCGATGCCCTGGGTGATGTTGAAGCCCTGGAGGACGGCGGAGGAATTGGTCACCAGCACACCGATGGAGGCGTAGCCGGCGGTGCCGCCGCTGCCCGCTGCCGGAGCGGCGGCGCCGGCGGCGCCGCCGCCGCCACCACCGGCGCCCATGTCGTCGTTGGAGGTGTCACAGCCACCACCACCACCGCCCCCGCCGCCGGCCTTGCCGGCCGCGCCGGTGGTCCCGTTGGCGCCGTTCCCGCCCGAGCGGGCCCACAGGCCACCGGAGATGGTGCCGTTGGATGCCGCCGACGCAGTACCACCGGAACCGCTGCTGCCGGTGGCGCCGGGCTGACCGGAACCTCCCGGGCTGCAGAGGCCACCAGCGGCGCCGCCTCCACCGAACCCGCCGCCCGAGCCCGTGGCGGACCCACCGATGATCCCGCTGGAGGCGTCACTGAAGACGCACACACCGAGGAACGAATCGGTGTCCTGGGTCCCACCCTGGCCGCCGCCGCCGGCGCCCGTCGCCCCGCCCCCACCGGACTTGCGGCTGGTGCGGTCACAGAAGGAGCCACGCTCCTCGGAGTTCTCGCCGGGTCCGCCGTTGCCGGGCGACGACTGGGTCGCGCCGGCGCCGTTGCTGCCGCTGGTGCCGGCCGCACCCTTGCCGGCCTGGACCACGATGCTGTCCATGACCAGGGCGCTGGTGGAGTTGCGCACCACCACGGCGTAGCTGGCCCTGGCATTGCCGGACTCGTCGGCGCCGACAGCCTTGAGGTCAGCCACGGTGGTGGCGGAGGTGATCCCGTCGGCGATGATGGCTGCGCTGGCGCCGAGGCCGGAGTCGAACCCGCCGTTCACCGTTGCCAGGGTGTTGCCGGAGGCCTGCAGGCCTCGCTTGAAGTTCTGGCCGAAGCCACCGCGGATCTCCAGGCCACCGGCCACGGAGAACTTGGGATAGGAGCCGCCGGCCACGGCGACGGTGGTCTTGGAGGTGGCGAGGGCCCGGGTCTGACCCTGGCCGATGCTGGCGCACGGCTCGGCGATGGTGCCGCAGGTGCTCGTGTCCCCGCCGTTGTTGGCGTTCACGTAGGCGATGGTCGTCACCACGCCGTCCTCACCGTCACAGTTGCTGTCGACGTTGAACCATCGATCGGGTCGGGGGCACCGGGGTAGATGGTGTCGTCACTGTCATTGCAGTCCGTCGGCGGGAAGAAGCCGTCGTTGTCACCGTCACCAGTGGCGGTGATGGTCACGGACTCGGTGTCCGTCGCGCCCAGGTTGTCGGTCACGGTGAGCGTGGCGGTGAAGGATCCACCGGCGGTGTAGGTGTGCGATGCCGTTCCTCCGGTGCCAGAGGTGGTGTCACCGAAGGCCCAGGAGTAGCTCACGATGAGGCCACCGGGATCGGACGACGCTGTCCCATCGAAGTCGACCGGCAACGGGATCGTGCCGCTGGTGGGATCGGCCGAGATCACCGCGATCGGCGGGGTGTTGGCCGGTCCACCGCCACCGGACGGCGGTGTGGAGCACGACGCCGCCACCAGGAACAGTGCCGCACCGAGAACGGGCAGCAGAAGACGGGTGTTGCGCATTGAATCCCCCTCAGGACAAAGGCCCGTGTCGCCACACGGACCAGAGCATCAAAGCCCGAACGGTGAACCACCGTCAATGTTCTTGCGCAACCTTCGGATCGAATTCACTCGGATGCCACGGAGGGTCGGGGAACAACCGCAAGAACCTCACCCTGAGTGACGGTCGTCACGCGACGCCCCGCGGTTCCGACGCCGGGTCACCCGCCGGGCTGCACGCTCAGCACGCTGAGCGGGGCGTACCCGGCGTTGAACGCGGCCACGTCCTCGGTGGGCGTGGGGCCGGCCACCGAGCAGTCGGTCGGGACGATCTGGACCTCGGACACCATGTCCACCGGGACCTCCACCACGTCCTTGACCTCCCCCGCGGTGCAGGTGGGCACGTTGAGGTTCTCCACCGTGGCGTCCGCTCCGCCGGCCAGCAGTTCGGCCCGGTGCTCCTGCACCCAGGCCACCACCAGCTCGGCCGCGGTGGCGAAATCGGGGGCGTCGGCCAGACCCGAACTGGCCGCCAGCGCCGGGACGCCCTTGGTGGCGGCGGCCCGGGCCGCGCCGACGGTGCCGGAGATGTCGACCAGCTTGCCGATGTTCTGGCCCGAGTTGATGCCCGACACCACCAGGTCCGGCCGCTCGGCCACGCCGCCGTCCAGTGCCCAGTTCACGGAGTCGGCCGGGAAGCCGGCGACGGCGGTCGCCTGGTAGCCGCCGGACGTGGTGGCGGGCGAGGCCGGGGCGCCTCCCGGTGTGGTCCTGCCACCGCTGCCGGACTGGTTCTCCGCCGGCGCGGCGACGATCACCTTGGTGTCCGGCAGGGCCCGGAGGGCTTCCACCACGGTGTTGATGCCGGGTGCAGCCACTCCGTCGTCGTTGGTCACCAGGATCGTGAGCTCCCCGGCCTCCGGGGCGGCGGCCTCCGTCGTGGAGCTCCCGTCCGCCGTCGACGTGGCCGATGCGTCCGAGCTGTCCGCGCCCGAGCGGCTGCACCCGACGGCACCGAGGAGCGCGACGACGATGGCGGCTGCGGACCACAGCCGGCGACGGGTGGCGGGTGCGTGGGACATGGGGGACCTCCGGGACGCGTGCGGCGGACACGGTACCCACCCGGGCCGCGACGCGGGTGAGCCCGGACCGGACCCCGGCGGTAGCGTCCGGCACCGGTGACCTCCGACGACCCGGGCCCGCCGGCCCCACTGCCGAGTGCGCGCTCGGTCCTGTCGGACCGGTCACCCGTCCTGTTCCTCCTGGCCGTGACCACCACGACCATGGCCTCGATCGCCCAGGTCACCGCCCTGGGTGTGCAGGTGTTCGCCCTGACGGGCCGGGAGTTGGACCTGGGCCTGCTGGGGCTGGCGGAGTTCCTGCCCGCCCTCCTCCTGGCCATCCCGGCCGGCGCGCTGGCGGACCGGTTCGACCGGCGGCTGATGATGGGCATCGGCCTGGCCGGCGAGGTGGCCTGTTCGCTGGGCCTGGCGGTGGTCACCTGGAACGGGGTCCGCCTCCTTCGGCGTGATCCTCGCGCTGGTGACGGCCTTCGGCGTGTTCCGGGCCCTGGCCGCCCCGCGGCCCGGGCCCTGCCGGCCACCCTGGTGGCCCCGGAGGCCTTGCCCCGCATCGTGCCGCTGTTCGCCGCGTCGTGGCAGTTCGGCCTGATCGCCGGTCCCGTGCTGGGCGGCTTCCTGTACGCCGTCGACCCGTCGCTGCCCTACCTGGCCAGTGCCGGGCTGGTCCTGGTCGGGATGTGCGCGCTGCCGTTCATCCGGCTGCACCCGTCGGCCACCACCGTGCGGCCCGAGGGTCGGCGGGAGCGGCCCAGCCTGCGGGAGGCGCTGGACGGGCTCACGGTGATCCGCCGGACACCGGTGCTGCTGGGGGCCATCTCCCTCGACCTGTTCGCCGTGCTGTTCGGCGGCGCGGTGGCGCTGCTGCCCGCCATCGCCGAGGACCGCCTGGGCGTTGACGCCACCGGCCTGGGTTGGCTGCGGGCCGCCGGAGGCATCGGTGCCGCCCTCACCACGGTGGTGCTGGCATCGCGCCCGTTCACCCGACGGGTCGGGCGCGTGCTGCTGGTCTCGGTCGGCATCTTCGGCGCCGCCACCATCGTGCTGGGGGTCACGTCCAGCTTCGCCGTCGCCTTCATCGCCCTGGCCGTGCTCTCCAGCGCCGACGCCGTGAGCGTCTACGTGCGGGCCACGCTGGTGCCGCTCGTCACCGCGGACGAGTACCGGGGACGGGTGCTGGCGGTGGAGAACGTCTTCATCGGCGCCTCCAACGAACTGGGCGCGTTCGAGTCGGGCGTGGCGGGACAGGTGCTGGGTGCGTCGGCGGCCATCGTGGTGGGTGGCGCGGCGACCCTGGTGGTCGTGGTCATCTGGTGGTTCGGGTTCACGGCGCTGCGGGACGTGGACCGGTTCAGTGACATCACGCCGGGCTCCGCCCGGCCGAGGGACATCACGCGGCGCCGGCCGAGGGACACCACGCCGGGCCGGGCCCGGCCGGACGACTGACAGGAGAGGGCCATGGAGATCAAGTTGTCCCACGTGGGGATCTGCGTGTCGGACATGGAGCGGTCCGTGCGCTTCTACGTCGACGGACTGGGGTTCACCCCCACCGTCGCCTACGAGGTCGGCGCCGAGTACGGGACGCTGATGGAGGTGGACGGGTCCCAGGTGGCGTCGCAGTTCCTCACCCGTGACGGCGTGTCGGTCGAGCTGCTCCAGTTCCTGCAGCCCGGCCACACCGGTGACGGCTCCCGGCGACCCATGAACCAGGTGGGCCTCACCCACCTGTGCCTGCGGGTGGACGACGTGGACGCCGTGGCGGCCGCCATCGCGGCCGCGGGCGGGACGGTGCTCGACGGCACCCGGACCACCCTGGACCACGGCGGCAGGACGCCGGCGGACTTCGTGTACTGCACGGACCCGGACGGCACCCGCATCGAGTTGATGCGCCTGCCCACCTGACGCGGGCTACCTTCTTGCAGTAACGCTGCAAGATCCCAGGGGGTCCCATGAAGGTCACACTGCTCGGTACCGGATCGCCGCTGCCCGACCCCGACCGGGCCGGCCCGGCCACGCTGGTGCAGGCCGGCGGCATGAACCTGCTGTTCGACTGCGGCCGGGGGGTGCTGATGCGCCTGGCCGCGGCCGGCCTGCCCACCCCGGCGTTCCTGCACACCACGTTCCTCACCCACCTGCACTCCGACCACGTGACGGACTTCAACGACGTCGTCACCACCCGCTGGGTCACCTCACCGATCGAGTCGCCGCTGACCGTCGTCGGACCGGTCGGCACCCAGCGGTTCGCGGACCGCACCCTGGCGATGCTGACCGACGACATCGGCTACCGGGTGGGCCACCACGAGGACCTGAACTGGGAGCCCGGGATCGACGTCACCGAGGTGGCCGACGGCGACGCCACCACCCCGGTGCTCGCCGCCGCCGGCATCGCCGTCACCGCGGCGCCGACCGACCACCGGCCCGTCGCCCCCACCGTCGGGTACCGCATCGAGCACGAGGGCGCCGTGGTGGCCATCGCCGGCGACACCGTGCCGTGCGAGGGCCTGGACCGCCTGGTGGCCGGCGCGGACATCTACGTCCAGACCGTCATCCGGGACGACATCATCAGGAACATCCCGATGCAGCGCCTGCAGGACGTGTGCGACTACCACTCGTCGGTCACCGACGCGGCCAGCACCGCGGCCAGGGCCGGGGTCCGCACCCTGGTGCTCACCCACATGGTCCCGGCCCCGGCCCCGGGGGCGGAGTCCGAGTGGATCGACATCGCCGCCGGGCACTTCAGCGGGCAGATCCTGGCCCCGTCGGACCTGGGCACCGTGGAGACCTGAACGGGGGCCGGTGACCGGGCGTCACTCCAGCAGGTCGGGCGGGCAGCCCACCTCGGCCAGGGTGACGGGTCGGCCCTCGTCGATGGAGCGGTGCGCGGCCACGCCCATGGCCACGGACAGCACGCCGTCGTCCACGGTGACCGCGGGCGGGGCGCCGGACCGGATGGCGTCGCAGAACCCCACGTGCTCCAGGTAGCTCGCGCCGTGGTGGCCACCGTGGTAGTTGATGCGGTCGTCGTCGGGGACCGGGCCGACCGTGACCGGCCAGTCCGGGCCGCGGCTGCCCACCACCATCTCCGGCTCCCGGCCCCGGGCCATCTCCATGAAGTTGGGCAGGTTGACCTCCACCTTGCCCGCGTCGCCGGTGGCCACCAGCTCCTGCTCCCACCGTGACCCCTCGGCGAACATGCACAGGTCCAGCAGGGCACGGCGGCCGTCGGTGAAGTCCACCACCACGAAGGCGTTGTCCAGGATGTCGGGCACCTCGGCCCCGCCCCGGTCGGTGGCGTAGGCCTCGTCGAGGTGGTTCACGTCCTGGCCGCCGGAGGCGAGCACCCGCACCGGCCGGCCGGGGAGCACCAGGTTCATCAGGTCGAAGAAGTGGCAGCACTTCTCCACCAGGGTCCCGCCGGTGTTGCGGCTGAAGCGGTTCCAGTCCCCCACCTTCACCAGGAACGGGTAGCGGTGCTCCCGGATGGACAGCATGCGCACGTCACCGGCGGCGCCGCCCGCGACCTCGGTGACGAACCGGTGCACGGGCGGCATGTAGCGGTACTCCAGCCCCATCCACACCACACCGGGGTGCGCCCCTGCCGCCCGGCGCACCGCCACGGCGTCCTCCACGGTGGTGCACAGCGGCTTCTCGATCATCACGTGCAGGTCCCGGCCCCACAACGGCTCCAGCACCTCCCGGTGGGTCATGTTGGGCGTGGACACCACCACGGCGTCCAGGTCCTCCTCCGCCAGCATCGTCGCCGGGTCGGTGTGCACCGAGAGCGCCCCGCCCGCCGCCTGCACCGCGTCCTGCAGCGAGGGACCGTGCGGGTCGCAGCCGGCCACGGCCACCGCGCCGGGGAGCGCCACCACGTTGCGGATGTGCTCGCAGCCCATCATCCCGGTGCCGATGAAGCCGTAGCGGATGTCCTCCGCGCGTTCCCCCGTCATGGCCACAGCCTGCCCTCAGGTCCGGGGCGTCAGCGAGGTGAGCCGGTACTGGCCCTCCTCGGTGTAGGTGATGTCGCCGAGCGGCGACGGCGACGCCACGGTGACGGCGCGGACCGCCCGGAGCGGCAACGCCGTCCGCGGGTGGAACCAGTACTGGGTGGTCTCGGTCCCGTCCTGGTCGCCGGACAGGGTCCGGTCCACCCGGTAGTGCAGGGCGTCGACGGTCTCGTCGCCCACCTCCACCGGCTCCACCCCGAGGAACGTGTTGGTGCCGGCCGACGTGACCGCCGTGCCCCGCTCCGGGCTGCTGCCCTGGCACGACTGGTCCCAGCTGTCGCCGGGCTCGGCGTCCAGCTTGACCAGCTCCCCCGGCGGGTCGCAGCGGAACTCCGTGACGTCGGTGACCTGGGTGGCGACGAAGTCGAAGGTCTGCGACGTGGACCCCGCCACCTCCTCCAGCACCCGGTCGTCGGGGCAGTAGGTGGTGGCCTGGGTGTGGTTGGTGGAGAACTCGAAGCGGATGGTCCAGCACCCCTCGGTCCCCGCCGGACCCTCGCCGGTGGTGACGGTGGCGGGAAGACGGTCACCCCAGGCCTGGGTGGTGCCCAGGAGGGACAGCTGCTCGGTGCCCTGGGCGGCATAGGTGTAGACACCGGCCTCCGGTTGCAGGAGGCCGGCCGAGCCGTCCGCCGGCCTGGTCCTCCCGGAAGCCCTCCACCGACCGGTCGACCGACGCCTCGTCCGCGCCCCGTTCGTTCCAGGCCCGCAGGAACAGCGCGGCCCCCACACCAGCGGCGACCACCACCAGACAGACCGGGACCATGACCGCGGGGCGACGGAACCACCGCGGGCGCGCCCCGCCCCCCTCCACCGGCCCACTGGCCTCCGACTCCCCCGGTTCCACGGCCGAGAGCCTCGCAGCAGGGCGGTGGCCCGGCAACCGTTCCGACGTCCACCCGTGCGGGCCGGCCGCCACTACGGTGCGTGCGGACCCCAGGAGGAACCATGGACATCCGACCCCGCCCCAACCTGCTCTGGCGCATCTTCGTGGTGCTGGGCATCGGCACCATGACCGCGCTGGTCGTCAGCGACGACGTCTGGGACGCCTGGGAGAACAACGTGGGCGACGCCCTCCCCCGCGACACCATCCGGACCATGCTGGTGGGCACGGCCGGGCTCCACGCCGCCGAGGGGGTCCTGGCCTACGGCTCCGCCCGGCGGGGAGGCCTGGAGCGCCCGGGCCGGTGGGGCCTCTCCACGTTCTTCTGGGGCTTCCCGGTGCTGTTCCGGCTGCGACGGGCCAAGCGGGCCGACGAGGTCATCGTCGTCGTCGAGGACTGACGCCGCACCCCGGGCGGCGCCCGGGCATCAGAAGTGCCAGGGGAACGGCGCCCAGTCCGGGTCGCGCTTCTCCAGGAACGAGTCACGGCCCTCGGCCGCCTCGTCGGTCATGTAGGCCAGCCGGGTGGCCTCACCCGCGAACACCTGCTGCCCCACCAGGCCGTCGTCGATCAGGTTGAAGCTGTACTTGAGCATCCGCTGGGCCGTCGGCGACTTGCCCATGACCTTGCGGCCCCAGTCCAGCGCCACCTCCTCCAGCTCGGCGTGGTCCACCACGGCGTTGACCATGCCCATGCGGTGGGCGTCCTCGGCGGAGTACTCGTCACCCAGGAAGAAGATCTCCCGGGCGAACTTCTGGCCCACCTGGCGGGCCAGGTAGGCCGAGCCGAACCCGCCGTCGAAGCTGGCCACGTCCGCGTCGGTCTGCTTGAAGCGGGCGTGCTGCCGGCTGGCCAGTGTCAGGTCGGACACCACGTGCAGGCTGTGCCCGCCGCCGGCGGCCCACCCCGGCACCACGCAGATGACCACCTTGGGCATGAAGCGGATGAGCCGCTGCACCTCCAGGATGTGGAGCCGCCCGCTGCGGGCCGGGTCGATGCTGTCCGCGGTCACCCCCGGCTCACCGGAGTCGTCCTCGGTGGTGTACCGGTAGCCGTCCCTGCCCCGGATGCGCTGGTCACCGCCGGAGCAGAACGCCCACACGCCGTCCCTGGGTGACGGGCCGTTGCCGGTCAGCAGGACACAGCCGACGTCGGAGCTCTGGCGGGCGTGGTCCAGCACCCGGTACAGCTCGTCGACCGTCCTGGGCCGGAAGGCGTTGCGGATCTCGGGCCGGTCGAAGGCCACCCGCACCACGCCCACGTCGGTGGCCCGGTGGTACGTGATGTCGGTGAGGTCGCCGAACCCGGGCACCGGGGCCCAGGCCCGGGGGTCGAACAGTTCGGAGACGGTCGCGTCGCTCTGGCTCACCCGGCGAGCTTACGGCCGGGGCCGGAACACCTCGTAGAACATGCGTTGGTAGTCGTCGTCAGGCATCGCCTGCCAGGGGCCCACCACCTCCGCTCCCACCGGGTCGCAGGTGTGGCGCAGCGGCACGCCGCCCGGCTCGGCGGCCCGGGCGGCCTCGACGACGTCGACCAGCGCGGCAGCGGCGGCTGCGGCGGGCACGGCCCGGCCGTCGGTGGCCGGCCGGAGCGCGGCCATGTGCTCGGCCAGCGGGTGGTAGCCGTCCACGCCGGCGGCCTCGGGCACGGTGGCGGACCGGGCCAGCATGTCGGTGTCGACCGGGCCGGGCAGGACCTCCACCACCCGGACCCCCAGGGGGGCGAGCTCGGTCGCCAGCGTCTCCGACAGCGCCGACACCGCGGCCTTCGACGCCCGGTACACGCCGAAGAAGGGCACCGGCACGGCCAACCCGGCGGAGGTGACGTTGCACACGACCGACGGCGCCCCGGCCCGCAGCGCGGGCAGGGCCAGCCGCGTGACCTCGGCCAGGCCGAACACGTTGGTGGCGAACACCCGCCGCCACTCGTCGGCGGGGACCACCTCGACCGGCAGGTTGTCGGTGTCCACCCCGGCGTTGTTGACCAGCAGCTGGAGCTCGTCGGGGATGACCGCGGGGTCGGGGTCGTCCACGTCCAGGCGGACGACGCGGACGCCGTCGGGCAGGTCGCCCGGCTCCGGGCCGTCGGGCCGGCGCATCCCCGCCAGCACCTCCCAGCCCCGTCGGGCCAGCTCCGCGGCCACCGCCCGGCCGATCCCGCGGGATGCCCCGGTGACCAGCGCCGTGGGGGTGCTCACGGTGCAGACGTGGACGAGAGCGCGGCACGGACCTCCGCGTGGCGCAGCAGGAAGGCCCGCTCGTCCAGGCGCTTGCGGCGGAGCCAGCCCGTGACCTCGTCGTTGCACTTGCTGGCGTTGCAGGAGCCACACGCCGGCACGACGTTGTCCAGCGTGTAGCGGCCGCCCCGGGACACGGCCAGGACGCAGTCACGCTGCAGGTCCCGGTCGGTGCGGCCGCAGTAGGCGCAGCCGGCCCAGGCGGCCTGCAGCGCCTCCCACTGGTCGTTGCTGAGGTCGTGCTCGACGCGGGACATGCGGCGCTTGCGCTTGCGGGCGCTGCGGGCACTGCGACTCCTGCTGACCGCCATCGTCACAGCGTAGGCAGCGGGGCCCGGCCTCACGGGGACGGCGGCGGGAGCCGGTCCGGACCGTGCCCCGGTGCCCGTCAGCCGGTCGACAGGTCGAAGCCCTCGTCCAGCCAACCGGTGACGCCGCCGATCATCTTCTTCACCGGCCGGCCCAGCGCGGCCAGGCGCATGGCGGCCCTGTCCGCCCCGTTGCAGTGGGGCCCGGCGCAGTAGACGACGAACAGCGTGCCGGGCGGGTACCGCTCCAGGTTCCGGTCGATGATCCGCCGGTGGGGCAGGTTGACCGCTCCGGGCAGGTGGCCGGCCTCGAACAGGTCGGGGCTGCGCACGTCCAGCAGGACGAAGCCCGGGTCGCCACCCGGGGCGGTCGCCTCGTGCACGTCCCAGCAGTCGGTCTCCAGCTCGAGCAGCCGGGAGAAGTGCTCCAGGGCCTGGCCGGCGGGCGCGGCCGGCACGGCCGTGACGGGGTTGGTGGGCAGCTCGGGCATGGCCGCAGTCTCGCCGGTACGACCACGGGCGTCGACCGGCTCGGGCCGGCCCGTCTAGAACGTCAGGCCATGACCGCCCAGGACGACCCGACCGCTCCCATCCCACCGCTCGACGCCGGCGACGTCGCGGCCTGGGACGAGACCGTGGACGTGGTCGTGGTCGGACTGGGGGCCGCCGGGGCGTCGGCCGCCATCGCCGCCGCGGAGGCCGGGGCCCGGGTCCTGGTGCTGGAGCGCACCGGTGCCGGCGGCGGGACGTCGGCCATGTCGGGCGGGATCCTCTACCTCGGCGGTGGCACCGCCACCCAGGCCGGCGCCGGCACGGAGGACGACCCCGGCCTGATGCTGCGGTTCCTGGCCGAGGCGCTGGGACGCCCGACCGACGATCCCAAGCTGGCCGCCTACTGCGCCGGCTCGGTGGAGCACCACGACTGGCTGGTGGCCCACGGCGTGCCGTTCCGGGCCGAGTTCTGGCCCGAACCCGGGATGGAGCCGCCCGGCACCGAGGGGCTGGTCTTCACCGGCGGCGAGGACACCGCCCCCTACGCCGACCACATCACCCCCGCGGCCCGGGGCCACGTCCCCGCCACCCCCAACGCCGCGGGCGGGTTCCTCATGGAGCGCCTGCTGGCCGCCGTCGACGCCTCCGGAGCGGAGGTGCGGACCGACGCCCGGGTGGAGCGCCTGGTCGTCGGGGCCGACGGCACGGTCGTCGGCCTGACCGCCAGGGTGGACGGCACGCCGCTGGCGGTGCGGGCCACCGGCGGCGTGGTGCTGGCGTCGGGAGGGTGGGCCTTCAACGACGCCCTGGTGGACCGCCACGTGGCTCCGGTGAACCGGGTGATGATGAAGCTGGGCACCGACAACGACGACGGATGGGGCCTGCGGAGTTGCCTGGGCCTCGGTGCCGCGACCGAGGGCATGACCACCGCCGAGGTGGCGCTGCCCATCACGCCACCCCGGACCATGGTGCGGGGCGTGCTGGTCAACGGCGAGGGCCGCCGGTTCATCAACGAGGACACCTACTTCGGCCACGTGGGCCAGCACGCCCTGATGGAGCAGGGCGGCGAGGCCTACCTGTTGTTCGACGAGCCGCACTACCACGTGAACCGTGTGGGCATGCGGGCCACGTGGGTGTGCGCGGACTGGGACGAGCTGACCGCGGAGATCGGCCTGCCGCCCGGGTCGCTGGCCGACACCATGGCCGCCTACAACGAGGCGGCCCAGCGGGGCGAGGACCCCGAGTGGGGCAAGGGCCCGGAGTGGGTGGAGCCCCTGGTGGAACCCCCCTTCGGGGCCATCGACCTGCGCGTCGACCGGGCCATCTACGCCGGGTTCCCCCTGGGCGGCATCGTCACCACCGCCGACGGTGCGGTGGTGCGGACCGACGGGTCGACCGTCCCGGGCCTGTTCGCGGTGGGCCGGGTCGCGTCCAGCCTGGCGCTGGAGCGGTACTGCTCGGGCATCTCCCTGGGGGAGGGCACGTTCTTCGGACGGCGGGCCGCAGCCGCCGCAGCCGCCGCGGGATAGCGTTCCGGTCGTGGCCGACACAGCTGGTGCACCCCGCTTCTCCGGCTTCCCGCCCGAGGCACTGGACTTCTACCGGCGCCTGACGCTGGACAACTCCAGGTCGTTCTGGACCGACCACCGCGAGGTCTACGACCGGGCGGTGCGGGACCCCATGCTGGCCCTCACCGGTGAGCTGGAACCGGACTACGGCACGTTCCACCTGTTCCGGCCCCACCGCGACGTGCGGTTCAGCAAGGACAAGAGCCCGTACAAGACCCAGCAGGGCGCGGTGACCGAGGGGGAGGGCGGCGAGTTCTACTACCTGGTCATCGGCGCCGACGGCCTGTTCGTGGCCGCGGGCTACCACCAGATGGCCAGGGACCAGCTGGACCGCTACCGCCGGGCCGTGGTGGACGAGACGTCCGGGCCCGAGCTGGTGGCACTGGTCGCGGCACTGGAACCGCGCTACGAGATCGGCGGCCGGGAGCTGTCCACCGCCCCCCGGGGCTACCCCCGCGACCACCAACGGGTCCGGTTCCTGCAGCACAAGGGCCTGACCGCCGGGCGCCACCTGGGTGCACCCAAGTGGCTGTCCACGGCGGCGGCGAAGCGCCGGATCGTGGAGACCTGGCAGGGCACCGCCGCGCTCAACGAGTGGCTGAACGCCCACGTGGGCCCGTCGGAGCTGGAGCCCGACGGGTTCCGCTGACGGCATGTCCGGGGCCCGATCGGCCTGAGCGGACACGACCCCATCACACGTCGATCTGGGGCTGCCGGAGCCGCTCCGGGCGGCCGGAATCGCCCGAGTTGCGGGCGGGTCAGGGAGCAACCGTTCCTCGTCGGCATCCGGGGCAGCCGGCGTGTGCGTTCAGGCGAGGCTCGCGGCGAGCAGGGTCTTGGCGGGGTTGACCGCGTCGACCGGGAGGTGCGAGGCGGCGGGCACGAGGGAGCGGGCGGCGTCGCGCAGGCTCGTGACCTCGGTGACGCTCCAGCCGGTGGCGGCGACGAGCGACGCCGCGTCGGCGGGGGCGACGCAGAGCCGGAACCGCTCACCGCTCCCACCGCGGGCGAGGCGCTGGAGCCAGAGCTGCCGCTTGTTCCGGGCCGTCCCGGTGTCCGGCGGCGGAGTGAAGTCGACCACCAACCGGCTCCCCGGCGCACCGGTCGTCGCGAGGTTGCGGAGCTGGTCCCGCGACGATGCGCTCGTCGAGGTACATGGTCACTCCCTCCAGCACGAACACCGCGGGTCGGCCCGGATCGAACCCTGCGGCATGCAGGGCCGCGGCCGCGTCCTGGGTCCGGAGGTCGACCTGGACGAACGTGGGGCCGGGGCCGGGGGCGACCTGCTGCTTCGCCGCCTGCGACGCCGGCAGGTCGAGCTCGTACCACCTCAGGCCGTCGCGCCGCATCCGCCAGGCCCTGCTGTCGTAGCCGGCGCCGATGATCGCCACCTGGTCGATGCCGTCGTCGAGCGCAGTGCCGATCCGGGCATCCATCCATGCAACCCGCGCTCCGAGCCCCGCCAGGGTGATGGCCCGGCACCACGTCCGGGGCGGCAGACGGCACAGCACGGCGACGAGGTGGCGGAACGCCGGTTCGAGCATCGCTGCTGCGAGCGGGTCATCGATGACCCCGAGGTGGGTCAGCAGCGCCCGCTCCGCCACGACGCCCTGCGCGGTCCTGGAGCGGGTGGCCGTCGGCACGGGCCAACGGTACGCGCGATGCCGACGAGTGCGCCGCGGTCCCACGCCGCGGGGTCATGGCCGTCACTGGTCCTCGACCAGGTACTCCTTGATCGTTCCGGGGAAGGTGGCGCGGAGGTAGTCGCCTTCGAGCGACGCGGCGGCGACGTCTCCGTCGATGTCGAAGACCCAGTCGAGTTGCGCCACGGCGAGGTGGTTCCACACGGCGGCCAGCGGCGCGACGGGGGCGTCACCGGGCAGGCAGCCGTCCTCGGCCAGGCGGATCTGCGGTGACGCGCGGTCGAGGCCCAGGGCATCGGCGACGGCCTGCAGCCCACCCTGCTCCTGGATCGACGCGCACGCGTCGTAGAAGATGATGTGGCCGGTGTCGGCCAGTTCGACGAAGCGCTTCGGCGGGGGGAGGGCGTCGTAGGCCGCACGTCCGAGGGACGGCGGCACACCGGTGTCGTTCTCGGCCACGATCTGCATCGACGGCTTGGCCGGGGAGGGGTGGTCCCGGAGGTAGCGCTCGAGGTCGAAGTCCGGCCGCAGGGCGATGGCCTCGCCCGCCACGACGGCGTCGTCGGGGACGGGCGGGACGCCGGCCAGCGCGATCCAGGTGTCGACCTCCGCCAACGCAGCGGCCAGCGCCGCGTCGCGACCCCCAGCCGAATGGCCCACCACGGCCACCTCGTCGGTGGCGATCCGTGCCTCCAGTGCGCCGCCGGGTCGCGAGTTCTCGGATCCGAGCAGGTCCAGCGTGGCGGAGATGGTGGCCACGTCGCTGGGCGGGAGCTTGGACTGGTTCCCGGTCAGCCGGGCCTGGAGGTCCCGCGACAGGTGTTCCGGCCCAGCGACCACGAAGCCCCAGGAAGCAAGGTGTGCATAGTGGAAGGTGTAGGAGAACCGCATCGCTCCCCACCCGTGGCTGAACACCACCACGGGAAAGGGCCCGGCAGGGCTGGCCGGCGCGTCCACCCATGTGTCCGACACGGTCGTCGTGGTCCCGACGCCGGGAGGGAACAGGCCCACCAGCGGGCCCCACACCTCCTCGGGCGTGTACGTGTAGCCGGTGGCGTCGGCCGGCACCGCGGCGCGGTCCACCGGGTAGAAGACCTCCACCGGTGCACCCGTCGCCAGCTGCAGACGGGCCGCCCCCACGGCGTACGGACCCCGACCGGAGAAGTCCCGCGCGGCAGCCGGCGCCACCGTGGTCGACGCCGCACCCTCCTCCCCGCCGTCGTCGGCACACCCCACGGCGAATCCCGCCAGGAGGGCCAGCACCCAGACGACGGTCATGACACGGGCTTCCTGTCGCTCACGCATCAGGAGCCTCCTCTCATCCGCTCCCGGCAGGTGACCTCCCGACCGGTGGCCGGATGCCCAGTTCGTCGCTCCGGCCGGCGGACGGGTGATGACCCGTCTTCATGGTTGATTCTACAACCATCGCGGAACCCAGGGTCAGGCCACGGAGCCTGCCGCCCGGTCGATGCCCAGGTTGAGCAGGGCCAGGGTGCCGGCACCCCGGCTGGTCTCCCCCGCCGTGGTCGCCAGCAGCGTGCCCTCGGACGTGGGGTCCCCGGCGATGCGGTCCTCCGAATTGGACGTGTCGGGCAGGCCGAACTGGGCGTACGGCGCGTCGCGGTACACCTGTGCGGTGTGGTCCTCGTCGAAGAACATCTGGCTGGTCAGCACCGTGGCGTCGTCCAGGTGGACCCGGAGGTGGATGTGCACCGCCCGGCCCCGGTACCAACCCGGGTACACGGTCAGGAACTCCACGATCCCCTCGTCGTTCGCCGTCTGCGTGCCCCGCAGGAACGTGGTGCCGGACCCCTCGTCCTTGCCGCCGCCGTCATCGGTGAAGGCCGAGTAGTCACCGGTGGCGTCCGCGTGCCAGATCTCCACCTTGGCCCCGGGCACCGCGGCGCAGGACGCGTCGAGCACCCGCAGGCCCAGCCGGACGGGGTGGCCCTCGTAGCCCTCGGTGACGTCGCGGCGGTCGAACTGCTCGTCCAGCGGGAACGGCCCCGCGGTCTTCTCCGGCAGCAGGGCACAGGAGCCGAGCGAGGCGAAGTCCGCCGCGGTCAGCGTGGTCGCGGAGGACGCAGCCGCCCCGCTGGCACCGCCGCCGGCGGTGGGTGCCACCGTCGTGGCCGTGGGGTCGGTCGTGGTCGAGGTCGACGGAGCGGCGTCGCCGGATGCCGTGCCGTCGGACGAACTGCACGCGGCAACCATGGCGCCCAGGACCGAGGTGCCGGCCAGGGCCAGGAACCGTCGGCGGGCCGGGCCGGAGATGACGGGGTCGGGCGAGGAGGTCATGGCGGGCACGGTACGGAGCGAAGGTGAGAGCCGGTTGAGAACCAGGCTGTCACCCGGTGGGAGCGAGCAGGTCGCGGAGGCGGGCCTGCAACCGGCCGGGGTCGCCGCCGACCCGGACCCGCTTCCGGCGGGCGGTGTGCCCGCCCAGGATCTCCACGTCGGACCGGCCCACCCCGAACGCGGCGGCCAGCACCGAGCGCACGGCGTCGTTGGCCCGGCCGTCGGTGGGCGGGGCCTGCACCCGCACGGCCAGCACGCCGTCGTACTCGCCCTCCACCGCGTCGCGCCGACCACCGGGGCGGACGTGCACGGTGAACTCGACGGCGTCGGCAGCCAGGACGGTCCCTCCCGCCGCTCAGGACCGGTGGAGCTCGTCGATGAGCTCGGCCCACAGGTCGTCCGACGCCCCGTACGGCAGGTACACGCACACCCGCGACGCGTGCGCGGCGTAGCGCCGGCCGATCTCCGACGCGACCTGCGGCCGGGGTGCCCCGCACCGCGATGGTGGCGAGCAGGTCGTCGGGGACCAGGGAGGTGAGCTCGTCCCAGCGTCCCTCCCGGGTCATCTGCTGGGCCACGGGCTGGATGTCGCCGAACCCCTCGTGCTCCAGCACCGGCCGGTAGGCCGGCGTGGACGAGTAGAACCCGAGCAGGGCCCGGCACCCGGCGTCGGCCGCGGCCTGCTCCTCCTCGTTCCGGCCGCAGCACACGATCAGCTCGGGCAGCACCTCCAGCGCACCCAGCGACGTGTCCCGCCGGGCCAGGCCGTCGGCCACTGCCGGCAGGGTCCGTTCGGTGAAGAACCGCTCCGAGGTCACCGGCATGACCGCCAACGCGTCCGCCACCCGGGCCGCCACTGCGCACATGCGGGGCCCGAGCCCACCCACCGCGATCGGTGGCGGGCCCCACTCCGACGGCTGGGGCGAGAACATCGGCGTCATCAGGGTGTGGGTCCGGTACCGGCCCTCGTAGCGCAGGGGCACGCCGTCCTGCCACGACGCGAACACGGCCCGCACCGCCTCCACCGTCTCCCGCATCCGCTCCGCGGGGTGCTCGAACTCCACCCCGAAGCGCCGCTCGTTGTGGGTCCGGATCTGGGCGCCCAGGCCCAGGGTGAACCTCCCCTCCGACAGCGTGTGCAGGTCCCACGAGGCGTGGGCCAGGTGGATGGCGTTGCGGGGGAAGGCAATGGCCACGTTGGTCATCACCGCCAGGTCGGTGGCGGCCGCGGCCAGCGCCAGGGGCAGGAACACGTCGTGCGGCCCCTCGAAGGTGAACACGCCGTCGATCCCGGCCCGCTCCAGCTGCTGGGCGGACGCCGCGGCGTCGGTCAGCCCGTAGACGGGCGCGAGAACCTGCATGTCGAACGGTACCCCGCCGGTGGTGGTCGACCGGTCGCCCGGTTCAGGCCGTGGGGTCGGCCCGGTGGCCCCGGACCAGCACGCCGGGGCGCTCGCCCGTGGCCTGGTCGTCCAGTCGCACCGGCACACCGGCCACCACCGTGGCGCCGTAGCCGGAGGCCCGCTGGATGAGCCGGCGCCCGCCGGCGGGCAGGTCGTAGACCATCTCCGGCGGGGCGATGGACAGCGCCGTCCAGGTCGATCACGTTGAGGTCGGCCCGGTACCCGGGGGCGACCAGCCCGCGGTCCAGGAATCCGTACAGCTCCGCGGTGCGCCGGGTCTGCATGGCCACCACGTCCTCCAGGCCGAACCGATCGCCCCGGTCGCGGTCGCGGACCCAGTGGGTGAGCATGTAGGTGGGCAGGCTGGCGTCGCACAGCACGCCGCAGTGGGCGCCGCCGTCGCCCAGGCCGAGCACCGTGCGCCGGGGTGGCCAGCATCTCCCGCATGGCGTCGAAGTCACCGTCGGTGTAGCCGAGCAGCGGGAAGTACAGCAGCTCGGTGCCGTCGCGCTGCGAGCATCAGGTCGTAGGTGACCTCCTCCGGCGAGCGCCCCTCACGGGCCGCGATGGCGGCCACGCTGCGCTCCGGCCCGGGCTCGTAGTCGGGCGGGTCGCCCAGCGGGAACAGCTTGTGGAAGCTGGCCAGCAGGTAGGCACCCGAGGCCGGACCGGTCGCACCTGCTCGCCCAGGATGGCGTCGCGCACCTCCGGGGTGCGCAGGCGCGGCCACCCGCTCGGGAAGGGGCAGGTCCGGCGATGTCCCGGTAGGCCTGGTGGGTGATGAACGGGTGGAACGAGGACGCGAAGCCGAACAGCAGGCAGGCCGGACGACCGGCCACCTGGGGCACGATCCGCGCGCCGGTGGCGTTGGCCTGCGCCGCGAGCGTCGAGCAGGTCGCGCCACTGCTCGGGCCACACGTCGTTCTGGAGGCACCCGAAGGTGACGGGCCGCCCGGTGCGCCGGGAGATCTCGGCCATCCACGCGAACTCGGCCGACGGGTCGATCATGTCGCTGGCCACCTCGAACACACCGGCGCCGGCGGCCCCGAGCGCGTCGCCGATCCCGAGCAGCTCCTCGACCGATGCGGTGGTGCCCGCGGCCAGCTCGCCGTCCTTGGCCCGGTGCAGCACCGTGCGGGTGGTCGAGAAGCCGACCGCGCCGGCCCGAAGCGCCTCCTCGCACGATCACCGACATGGCGGCGATGTCCGTCGGCGGTGGCGTCCTCGTTGGCCGCGCCCCGCTCGCCCATGACGTAGCCCCGCACCGCGCCGTGGGGCACCTGGGCCGCGACGTCCATGACCCGGGGCATGCGGTCGAGCTCGTCGAGGTACTCCGGGAAGCTCTCCCAGTTCCAGCTCATCCCCTCGGCCAGCGCCGTGCCGGGGATGTCCTCGACGCCCTCCATGAGCTGGATCAGCCAGTCCCGGCGGTCGGGCGCGGCGGGGGCGAAGCCCGACGCCGCAGTTGCCCATGACGATGGTGGTCACGCCGTGCCATCCCGACGGGGTCACCTCCGGGTCCCACGTGACCTGGCCGTCGTAGTGGGTGTGGATGTCGACGAACCCGGGGGTGACCAGGCGGCCGTCGGCGTCGATCTCCCGGCGGCCCGCCACGGCCTGCTCGGGGCCGGTGACCTCGACGATGCGGCCGTCGTCGATCGCCACGTCGGCGGGACGGGACGGGGCGCCGCGTGCCGTCGACCAGCAGCCCGTTGCGGATGACCAGGTCGTGCATGTGTCTCCCCCTCAGGCCGGGCGGCGCTCGGTCAGCTCACGGACGTTGTCGTTCAGGACCCGGCGCTGGTCGTCGTCGTCGAGGGCCTTGAGCTCCGGCAGGTAGTCGAGCGGCTGCGGCATGCCCTCGATGTGGGGCCAGTCGGAGCCGAACAGCACCCGGTCGGCACCCATCTGGTCGACGACCTCCTCGACGTCGTCCTCCCAGAACGGGTTGATCCACACGTGGCGGCGGAACAGCTCGACCGGGTCCTCGGGGAAGTAGCCGCTGATCTTCTTGGCCGTGGAGCGGAGCTTGCGGAACAGGTCGGGCAGGAACTCGGCGCCGTTCTCCACGGAGGCGATGCGCAGGTTGGGGAACCGCACCAGGTGGTTCTCGAACATCATGGACAGGAGGAAGTCGTCGACGGCCCGCTCGATGGCGAAGAACTTGACCGAGGGCTTCCACGCCCCGCCGAAGGTGGCACCGAAGCCGTCCACCGCGTACCCGTTGGAGGACACGCCGCCGTCGCCGGCGTGCAGCACCAGGGTGAGGCCGGCCTCGTTGAGGCGGGCCCAGAACGGGTCGAAGCGGGTGTCGAACGGCGAGCACCGGCCCGTCACCGTGGTGGCCGCGGCCGGACGCATGACGATGGTGCGGGCGCCCGCGTCGATGGCCCACTCCAGCTCCTCGCACGGCCCAGTCGACGTCGGCCAGGGTGAGGTAGGGGGCGGCGTAGATGCGGTCCTGGTAGGCGAAGCCCCAGTCCTCCTCCACCCAGCGGTTGAAGGCCCGGAACGTGGCGCAGACCGCGAACGGGTCGTGCGGCCAGGGGCTCCTCGTAGATCATGCCCAGCGTGGGGAACATCCAGCAGGCGGCCAGTCCCTGGTCGTCGAGCGTGGCCAGGCGGGCGTCGCGGTCCCGGTAGGCGGGGCGCATCGACTCACGCTCGGACAGGAACGACAGCGGGTCCTTGCCATCGGGGTTGCCACGGAAGTAGTCGTGCATCGCCCCGGGCAGGGCCACCGGGTCGAAGGTGGGGTTGGTGACGGCGCGGGACACGCGTCCGCCGAGCACGTGGTAGCGGCGGCCGTCGATCTCGCACCACTGCACGCACCGGGTCCCGAGCGCCGGGTCCAGGTGGCGGGTGAAGGCGTCGAGTGCCTCGTAGTAGTGGTTGTCGGCGTCGAACACCGGATGGTCGTGGGCTGCCATCAGGTCCCCCCTGTCGGTCGATCCTGCACCACTGAACACCGGCCACGGACCGGGCGCCAACCACCCCCGGCGGATTCCTCTCTGCTTGCACCCACACGTACTGTGGTGGTGGGCAAGCAGGAGGTCCGCCGTGAACGTCAAGATCGCCGACATCATGCGGAGGCCGGTCATGCACGCGACCCCGCACCAGACCGCGGGGCACGTCCGTGCCGTGATGGCCGAGCACCACGTGTCCGCCATGCCGGTGGTGGGGCCGGACGAGGAGCCGGTCGGCATCGTGACCGCGACCGACCTGCTGGCCGACCACCCCGACGGCACCCCCGTGTCCACCTTCATGGCGACGCCGGTCATCAGCGTCCCGGTGTACGAGCAACCGCACATCGCGGCCCGCATCATGCGCAACCACCACCTGCACCACGTGATCGTCACCGACGCCGACCGCGTGGTGGGCATCGTGTCCGCCTTCGACCTGCTGGAGCTGCTGGAGGACCACCGCTTCGTCATGAAGCAGGGCCCCACCCCACCCCGTCGGGCCACCGGGCGCTCCTGACCCGACGCGCCGGTCAACCGCACGTGCCGGGCGCACCGCGGCGCGTGCACCGGTGCACGCGCACCGGGGTGCACCCGGCGCAATAGGGTCGCGGCGTGATCGACGCCGACGCCGCCATCACCGCCGCCGCGGCCCGGGCCGGGGTCGACCGGGCGGCGGTGACCGCCGGTTCGCCGTCGTGGCGCGAGCCGCTGGACGTCCTGGTGGAGTCGCTCAACCGGGAGGCGCGGCTCAACGGGATGGGCGAGCTCATCCTGGCCGACCAGCTCGTGAAGCCCCTGGCCAACCGGTTCTCGGTGGACGCCTTCCACGATGCCCGGCCCGCGTTGGGCCAGACCGCGGTGGAGCGGCCCGTGTTCATCCTGGGCCTGCCCCGCACCGGGACCACGTTGCTCAGCTACCTGCTGGCCACCGATGACGACAACCGGTCGCTGCGGCGGTGGGAGGCGTTCGACGCCGTCCCACCACCGCGGCCCTCCGCCGCGGCCGACGGCGACCCCCGCATCGCCGTGGCCCGCACGGAGATGGACGCGCTGTACGACACGTCGCCCGAGTTCAAGGCCATCCACTACGAGTCGGCCGAGGGCCCCACCGAATGCGTCACCGTGCTGGCCGGCGACGTCCGTTCCATGCAGTACGAGACGCTGGCCAACGTCCCCTCGTACGGTGCGTGGTCCGACCGGTGCGACCACGCGACGGCCTACGCGCACCATCGCCGGACCCTGCAGGTGCTGCAGTCCGAGGACCGCGGCCGGTGGGTGTTGAAGTCACCGGTGCACAACCTGGCGCTGGACGACCTCCTGGGGACCTACCCCGACGCCGTCCTGGTGGTGACCCACCGAGACCCGGCCCGGGTGGTGGTGTCGCTGGCCAACCTGGTCCGGGTCCTGGGCGGGTTGGGGTCCGACGCGGACTGGACCCGGTACCTGGGCCGGCGCTGGCTCCAGTTGGTGTCGCTCATGCTGGACCGCCAGGCCGACGTGCGGGACCGGCTGGGCGAGTCCGCCCGCGACGCGGGGCGGTGGATCGACATCGACTACCAGGCCCTGGCCGCGGACCCGGTGGGCACCGTCACCTCCCTGTACGAGCGGCTGGGCTGGCCCGTGACCGGCCGGGCCCTCGCCGGGTTCCGGCGCCTACGCGGCGGCCAACCCGCAGCACGTGCACGGGACCACCACCTACCGGGCCGCCGACTTCGGCCTGGATCCGGGCACGCTGTCCCGGCGCTTCGCCGACTACCGGCAGCGCTACGACGTGACGCCGGACGGGGTCGCCTGATCCGACGCCGCCCCGTCGGACCGCGGCGGCGTCCCCACCGTCGGACCCGTCCTCCGCGACCGACTCGTGGTGCTCGCCGGCCCGGCCCACCACCTCCAGCACCGCCAGCGCCAGCAGTGCCAGCGCGGCGATCCACATCACCGTGCCGGCGGCCGGCTGGTCCATGGCCAGGAACACCACGAGGGCGAGGACGCCGACCACGACCCGGAGGGCCACCAGGTTGCGGGCCGACGAAGGCGCCGACCGGCCCGAAGTCCACGCCGCGCTCGTCGGCGCCGGCGCCGGCCGAGCCGAACAGGCGGGACAGGAACGCCCGGAACCGGACCGCCGGCCCGCTGGGCCCGCTCAGCAGCACGACCAGCAGCACGATGAGCCCCAGGACCAGGACCGTCCGGCCCCCGCCGCGGAGGAACCGGCTGATGGTGTCGAAGAAGGCCTCGTTGGCGGGCAGCGACGCCCCGGTGGGGAGCGCCCCCAGGTAGACGCCCCGGCCGATGGCGACCCCCACCAGCAGCAGGGCGGAGGCGATCACCCACCCGGTGGCGGCGTACACCAGCCCCTTGCGGCGGTTGGGCGCGAGCAGGATCCCGGCGCCCAGGATCAGGAGGGTGAGCCAGGGCAGGATCGTGGCCAGCTTGTCGAACAGGTTGAACGCCTGTTGCACCTGGGCCACCTCGTCGGACTGGAAGACCTCGAACGTGACCGGCTTGGACCCCAGGTCGGCGAAGAAGGGCACGCCCAGCCCGGACAACCTGGAGGAGATCTCCTTGGCCGTCCCGGTCAGGTCGATCTCGACCACGCCCTTCTTGCCGCTGGAGTTGGTCAGGACCGACACCACCTGCTTCTGGGCGGCGCGGTTGGCCGTGACCCACAACTCGGCGAACCGGTCGCTGGTGACGGCCCGGTTGATCAGGTCGCTCGCCAACGACTTGACGCCGGTGGTGATGGGCGCCGCCAGCACCGTGGCCCGGTCGGGCAGGACCTGCTTGACCTCCGCCTCGATGTCCACGTTGGCGAACAGCGCCTGTTCCAGGCGGGCCGACACCGCCTTCTGGATCGCCGGGTCCTTGGCCAGCGGCGTGACCGTCTCCACGTAGCGGTCCGAGTCGGTGATGGTGCGGTCGAGCCACAGCGACACGACCGACACCGGCACCAGCAGGGACCCGATCACGATCAGGGCGAGGGAGGCCACCCAGCGGACGCGGTGCCGGGGCCCGGACGGCGCGGCCTCGTGGTCCACCTGCTCGTGGAGGCGTTCGTTCTCCTCCCGGAGGCGTTCCACCTCCGCCTCCAACTCGGCCGCGTCCGGCTCGTGCTCCGGAGCATCTCCCGCGTCGGTTCCGGATCCGCTGTCGCTGGTGTCGGGCATGACCCGAAGTTAGCGGCCGCACGCGCCGAGGCGGTCGACCAGATCGGGTGATTGCCGGAGGGCCCCGGTGGTCAGCGGGTCCGGCCCCCGGCGGGGACCGGACCCACGGATCGTGGGATCAGATGGCCCGGACGTTCTGGGCCTCGTCGCCCTTGCGGCCGGCGCCGACCTCGAACTCGACCTTCTGGCCCTCCTCCAGGTTGCGGTAGCCGCTGCCGGAGATCTGGGAGAAGTGCACGAAGATGTCGCTGGCCTCGTCGTCACGGCTGATGAAGCCGTAACCCTTCTCGGAGTTGAAGAACTTGACGGTTCCCGTGGGCACGGTATGACTCTTTTCCCCCCGCGGCGCGGGGCCTGATTCGCAAAAGGGTGCCGATCGCGTCGGCACCCTCATGTCGTGCTTGCTCCTACTGATTGCTGCTTGCCTGTCCTGATCCGCTTGCCTGTCCGTGCCCTTCGGCCCGGTCAGGGGCGTCCCGTCACCATATCCGAATCCGGCCCGTTTCATGCCCGCGCCGGGGACCTCAGCGGGGCTCGCAGATCACCAGCGGGATGTCCCGATCGGTGCCGGCCTGGTAGTTGGCGTAGTCAGGCCACTGCTCCACCGCGATCGGCCACAGCGCCGCCTTCTCCTCCGCCGAGGCGGTGCGGGCCCGCAGCTCGTGGACCTCGGCGCGGTCCTGCACCGTCACCTCGGGATGCTCGGTGATGTTCAGGTACCACTGCGGGTGCTGGGGGGCTCCGCCCATGGAGGCCACCACCAGGTAGTTGTCACCGTCCCTGACCCGGATGAGCGGCGTGCGGCGCAGCTTGCCGGAGCGGCGACCGGTGGTGCCCAGGATGATCACCTGGGCTCCCTCCCACTCCGCGCCGTCCTCGCCGTCGGTGGCGAGGTAGCGCTCGACGTGGTCCGCGATCGGCTCCCAGGGACTCGGCTCGTACTCGGTGTCGCTCATGGAGCGGGACCCTACTCACCCCGGCCCGCACCCCGCCGGTCGCCGGCGCCCCAATCCGATGGCGGCCCCGCCGGGCGGTCCTGCACACTCCGGGCATGCAGATCCGGGCCGTCGGGGAGGCGGACCTCCCCACCCTGTGCGCGTTGCGCCTGGAGTTCCTGGCCGAGGTCCGGGACCTGGACCCGGCGACCCTGGCCGGGGACTTCGAGCGTGCGACCGTCGAGTTCGTGACCGGGGCCACGACCCGGGGCGACCTGCACTCCTGGATCGCGGAGCACCACGGCGTCCCGATGGGCGTGGTGTCCCTGTTGCTCACCCCGGCACCCCCGTTGCCGGAGGACGGTCGAACCACCGACGGGCTCGTGCTCACCATGTACGTGCGGCCGGGCGACCGGCGCCGCGGGGCCGCCGCTGCGCTCCTGGGGGCGTGCACGGCCGGGGCCCGCCGCCTGGGCGTCCGACGCCTCGCCCTGTACGCCACGGAGGCCGGGCGGCCCCTGTACCTGGGCGCCGGCTTCCTCCCCAACGACGACTGGCTGGAGATCCGGCTCCCGTAGGTGCAGGGCGGGCGCCGGTCAGGCCGTGGCGTAGCCGTCGGCCACGGCGAGCGCCTCGTCGATCACGGCCAGGCCGGTCCGGAGGTCGTCCTCGGAGATCACCAGCGGCGGCGCCACGTGGGTCCGGTTGAAGTGCATGAAGGGCCAGACACCACCGGCCTTGCAGGCGTTGCCGAACTCGACCATCGGCGCCGCATCGGCGCCGGCGGCGTTGAAGGGCACGAGGGGTTCCCGGGTGGCCTTGTCCCGCACCAGCTCGATGGCGAAGAAGCAGCCGAGCCCCCGCACGTCACCGACGCTGGGATGTCGTTCGGCCATGGCCTGCAGGGCGGGGCGGATCACGTCCTCGCCCAGGCGGCGGGCCCGACCCACGATGTCGTCCTCCTCGTAGATCCGGATGGACTCCACCGCGGTGGCACAGGCCAGGGGGTGCCCGCTGTAGGTCAGCCCGCCGGGGAACGCCCGCTGGTCGAACGTGGCGGCGATGTCGTCGGAGATGAGGACGCCACCGAGCGGCACGTAGCCGGAGTTCACGCCCTTGGCGAAGCTGATGAGGTCCGGCTCGACGCCCCAGTGGTCCACCGCGAACCACTCCCCCACCCGGCCGAAGCCGACCATCACCTCGTCCGCGATCAGCATGATCCCGTTCCGGTCACACAGGTCCCGGACCCCGGCCAGGTAGCCCTCCGGCGGCACGATCACGCCGTTGGTGCCGACGATCGACTCCAGCACGATGGCCGCGATGGTGTGGCCGCCCTCCATGGCCACCACCTGGCCCAGGTGCTCGAGCGACCGCTCGCACTCCTCCTCCTCGGTGGTGGCGTGGAACGCCGAGCGGTAGGGGTACGGCCCGAAGAAGTGGATGATGCCCGGGGACCCGGGCTCCGACGGCCAGCGGCGGGGCTCACCGGTCAGCGTGATGGCCGCGGCGGTGGCGCCGTGGTAGCTGCGGTAGGTGGCCAGCACCTTGTGGCGGTCGGTGTGGAGGCGGGCCAGGCGGATGGCGTTCTCGTTGGCCTCGGCACCGCCGTTGGTGAAGAACACCCGGTTCAGCCGCCCCGGTGCGTGCTCGGTGATGAGCCGGGCGGCCTCGGTGCGCACGTCGTTGGCGAACGGGGGCGCCACCGTGCAGAGCCGGTCCGCCTGGGCCTTGATGGCGGCGATCATCCGGGGGTGCTGGTGGCCCAGGTTGAGGTTGACCAGCTGGGAGGCGAAGTCCAGGTAGCGGTTGCCCTCGTTGTCCCAGAACCACGCACCCTCGCCACCGGCGATGGGCAGTGGGTTGATCAGTCCCTGGGCCGACCACGAGTGGAACACGTACTCCCGGTCCGCGGCGGTGCTGGCGGCGTTGCTCAGGTTGGTGTCGGTCGCGGTCACGGGTATCGGGCCCTTTGCTCGGCAGCGGTGGCGGTCGGAGGTCCGGCCGGGCACCACGATACGCAGCGCTTGGCCCGCAGGCCCGTCCGCTGGTACGCACTCGCCATGGCTGATGACCCCGCGTCCGACGAACCAGTGCTGCTCACCGAGGACGCCGACGGCGTCCGGGTGCTGACGCTCAACCGCCCCGGGGCGCTCAACGCGTTCAACCAGGCGCTCTGGTACGCCGCGGCGGAGGCCCTGGTGGAGGCGGCGGAGAACGACGCCATCCGCTGCGTGGTCATCACCGGGACCGGCCGGGCCTTCTCCGCGGGCCAGGACCTGGGAGAGATGAACGACCCGTCGGTGTTCGCCGACTCCGAACCCGGCTACCACCGGTTCATGCCCGTCCTGGAGGCCTTCCCCAAGCCGGTGCTGGCCGCGGTCAACGGCGTGGGTGTGGGCATCGGACTGACCATGCTCCTGCACTGCGACCTGGTGTTCATGTCCACCGAGGCCCGGCTCAAGGCACCGTTCATCTCCCTCGGGGTCACCACGGAGGCATCCGCCAGCGTGCTGATGCCGGCCACCATGGGCTGGCAACGGGCCGCCGAGGTCCTGTTCACCGAGCCCTGGATCACCGCGGAGCGGGCCGTGGCCGACGGCATCGCCCTGCGGGCGGTGGCCCCCGACGAACTCCTGGCGGAGACCATGGCCGTGGCCCGCCACATCGGGGGCCTGCCGTTGGGTCCGGTCACCGCCACCAAGCAACTCCTCCTGGACGGCCGGTCCGACGCGGTGCGCACGGCCCGGCTGCGGGAGCTGGCGGCCTTCGACACCCTGGTGGGGGCCATGCTGGGCGGTCCCACCCCCTAGACCCAACCCCCTAGACGCAGAACCGCTCAATGGATCGGCCGCACGCGCCGACAACACCGGGGTGAGCAGCATCCGGCGGTTGTCCGCGCTCGTCGCCCTGGGCCTGGTGGTGACGGGCTGCCTGCCCGCTCCGCCACCGGACACCACCCCGCCGACGCCCGCCCCCGCCGAGGTGCCCACCACCGCACCGCCGGGCACCGTGCCCACCACCACCCCCACCACGTCGACCACGTCGACGTCCACCACCTCGACGACGACCACCACCACCAGCTCGACCCTGCCCGCGGGTTCGGCCCCGGTGGTCACGGCGTTCACCGCCGGGCCGTCCGCCGTCGTGGCACCCGCGGTGGTGGCGCTGGCCTGGCAGGTGAGCGACCCGCAGGGCGACGCGCTCACGTGCTCGCTCGACGGCAACGGCGACGGCAGCACCGACCTGACCGTGTCCAACTGCCAGGCGCCGGGCAGCCGCAACGTGAGCCTCCCGACGGCGGGCATCGTGCAGGCCCGGCTGACCGTCACCGACGGCACCAACACCACCCAGGCCACCACGACCGTCACCGTGTCCGCCGGCTCCGCCGAGGCCTACGACATCGTGCTGCGGCCGGTGGCCGCGCTGGACCCCTCGGTGCAGTCGACCTTCGACGCCGCCGTCGCCCGCTGGGAGCAGATCCTGGTCCGCGGCGTGCCCGACCTGGTCGCCAACCTGCCCGCTGGAGCCTGCCTGGCCGGGTCCGCACCCATCGCCACGGTGGACGACCTGGTGATCGACGTCCAGGTCACCGCCATGGACGGAACGGGTGGCGTCCTGGGCAGCGCGGGGCCGTGCTTCACCTCCAGCGCGGACGGTCTTCCCCGGGTGGGGCTGATGCAGTTCGACTCGGCCGATGTGGCCGGGCTCCTGTCGTCCGGCCAGTTGGACGAGGTCATCCTCCACGAGATGGCCCACGTCCTGGGGTTCGGCACCATCTGGCAGATCCCGGCCGGGCTGGTCGGCGGCTTCTCGGGAAGCGATCCCCGGTTCCTCGGTCCCCGCAGCATGGCGGCGTGGTCGGCGATGGGCCGGTCCGGGTCGGTCCCGGTGGAGGCCGACGGCGGCGCCGGGACCGCGTACAGCCACTGGGACGAGACCACGATGGCCAAGGAGCTGATGACGGGCTGGCTCAACAGCGGCGTCAACCCGTTGAGCGCCCTCAGCATCGCCTCGTTGGCGGACCTGGGCTACCGGGTGGACCTGGCTCCCGCAGAGCCCTACTCGCCCCCGTCGCTGGCGGCGTTCCGGATCGGGTCCGACCTGGCCCCGCCGACCGGCGGTGACGACCACCACGTCGAGGTGCTGGTCACGCCCAAGGGCTCGATCTGACTCACCCCTCCGCCGGGTGCTCCACGTCCGCGTCCGGCCCCGGGAAGAACAGGACCTCGTGGGGCTCGTCGTGGGGGTCGTCGGCCCACTGCACCAGGAAGGGCGGGCCGCCACCGGCACCCCGGGCCTCCACGATGCGGCCCCGCCGCTCCTTCGCCCCGACGGCGTGGGACCGGATGACCACCTCGTCACCGGGACGGGCCGCGGCGCGGCCGGGCCCGGTGCCGCCCGTGGTGGACGTCCCCAGGGACTCCACGTCCTCCACCAGGTGGCGCAGCAGGTCGAACGAGGACACCACCCCGACGATCCGGGCGTTGTCGATCACCACCAGGTGGTGCACACCGGCGGCCAGCATCTCCCGCGCCGCCTCCGACAGCGTGGCGGAGGGGCCGACGGTGACGACCCGGTCCGTCATGACCGTCGAGACGCCCTGGTCCGGGGCCCATTCCTCCACCAGGTCCGAGGAGGTCACGATGCCGGCCAGGGACCCGTCGGGCTCCACCACCGGCACGCCGTGGACCTTGCGGGTGAGCATGAGGTCACGCAGCGGGCCGACCACGTCGGTGACGGCCACGGTCACGACCGGGCCGGACATCACGTCGGAAACGGTGCGCATGGCGCCTCCCTTGTTCCTTGCTCGGTCTTGCTCGATCCTTGCCTGTTCCCTGGCTGTTCGGTGCCGAACGTTCAGCGCCGACCACGCCGGGGCGGGGGCGCCCAGTTGCATCGGGGACGACCAGCGCCCATCATCGCGCCAGCCGAACAAGGGGACTCACAGGTGGACCTGACCGTTGCCGCCATCCCGTTCTACTTCGGGAGCATGGGCGCCGAGGCGTGGTGGATGGACCGGCGCCATGCCACGGAGGGCCCGACCCCGGGTGACTACGAGGCCCGGGACACCGTGGCCAGCCTGTCCATGGGGGTGGCCAGCCTCCTGGCCCCGCTCGTGACGCGGCCCCTGTTCCAGAAGCTCGACGTGGGTCGGGGCCGGTACGGGCGTGCGGTCCTGGGAGTCGCGGGTGGCGCCGCCGTGGCAGCCGTGGTGGCCGATGCCGTGGCCCGGGCCGGCCGGCTCGACGGTGGCGAGCTCCGGCGGGCGGACCCGCCCCGGACGTCGGTGCCCCCGTGCCTTCGGTTCCCGCGGCGGGCTCCGCCCCGTCCCGGGCCACGCGCCGCTGGGCCCGGACGGCCCGCCGCGTCGCGGGAACGTCGGCCGTGGCGACCATCGCCGCCACCGGGGCCGCCATCACCGGCACCTGGGCGGCCCGCACCACCGGTCGCAAGCTGTTCGAGCGGCGGGTCCTGCCCGACCTGGGCACCGGGCCGGCGGCCGTGGCCGCCGCGGTGCTGGGGTGGGACTTCATCTACTACTGGAACCACCGGTTCATGCACACCAGCCGGTACATGTGGGCCATCCACGTGGTGCACCACTCCAGCGAGCGCTACAACCTGTCCACCGCGCTGCGCCAGCCCGTGGCCGACGCGCTCGGCACCTTCGTGCCCTACGGCCTGCTGTCGCTCCTGGGCCTGCGCCCCGAGGTGATCGAGACGGCGCGTGGCATCAACCTCATCTACCAGTTCTGGATCCACACCGAGGCCATCGGCAGGCTCGGGGCGTTCGAGCGGGTGTTCAACACCGCCTCGCACCACCGGGTCCACCACGGGTCCAACCGCCAGTACCTCGACCGCAACCACGGCAGCATCCTGATCGTGTGGGACCGCCTGTTCGGCACCTTCGAACCGGAGGAGGAGCGGGTCGTGTACGGACTGACGAAGAACATCGAGACCTTCAACCCGGTCCGGATCGCCACCCACGAGTACGCCGACATGGCCCGGGACGTGGCCACGTCGGACTCGTGGGCCGAGCGCCTCTCGTTCGTGTTCCGCGGCCCGGGTTGGGCCTACCAGCGCCACCAGGAACTGGGCACCGTCGAGCACCGGGCCTCGGAGGAGGCCGTCCCGCTCGCAGGCTGAGCAGTCAGGCCGGGAGGTCGGCCACCTCGATGCGGCCGCTGGCCGCGGCCTCCACGAAGAGCTCGTAGTCGGCGGCCACCTGGTCGGCGTAGGCCAGGGAGAAGTCCACGATGGCCCGGTCGAAGCGGTCGCCGGTCCCCAGGTAGGCGGCCATCGCGATGCGGTCGCCGGAGCGGGCGTGGGCCCGGGCCAGGGTCCACCCGCACATCTCCAGGTACGGCCCTGCGCTCCCGGGGAGCATCCGGGTCAGGTCCGCGCTGCCCTTCATGTCCCGGAACTGCCGCAGGTAGTAGTCCACGCCTCCCACATGGGCCCAACCCAGGAACTGGTCCGACGCGGCCTGCATCAGGTGCTGGCCCCGCACCACGCGGTACCCCTGGTTGTCGTACGGGACCGGGTCCACGTAGGGGGCCAGGACGGACACGTCGGCCTCCTTGATCTGGAACAGGAACAGGTCGTTCTCGTCCCGGCCCGACGCCAGGGCGATCAGGCACCGGGTCCCGACGCTGCCCACGCCGACCACCTTCATGGCCACGTCGAGCGGCTCGTAGCCGGACACCAGTTGCTGGAGGTGGTCCGGGATGGTCTCCAGGTACTGCCCGAACAGCTCGGTGCTCATCTGGTGGATCCGGGCCGCCTCGTCCGCGGTGAAGGCCTTGGACAGGCGCATGACCAGCGGCGGTTGGTGGATGATCTGCCGCTTGCCGTCCACCACCTCGGTGTACTTGGCCACGGCGCGGGTGACGTCGTTGCGACGGGCCTTGTCCAGCGTCTTCTGCACCTCCCGCTGGCCCTTGTCGCCCTGGGCCACGGCCAGCACCTCCTGGTCGGTCATGCGGGAGTACCAGACCTCCAGGCGGCCCATGGTGGCGAACTCCGCCATCTTCTCCCGGTAGGACGACGCGGCGACCCGGGCCAGCTCCCGTTGCATGGCGGCGTCCCAACCCCGGTCCCGGGCCATCAGCACCGCGCTCACCGCCAGGCGCTTCACGTCCCACTCCCACGGGCCGGGATGCGTCTCGTCGAAGTCGTTGAGGTCGAACACCAGGGACCGCTCCGGGGTGCCGAACAGGCCGAAGTTGGCCAGGTGGGCGTCGCCGCAGATCTGCGCGGTCAGGCCGGTCACCCTGGTGGTGGCCAGGTCGGCGGCCATGACCGCCGCACCACCCCGGTAGAAGGTGAAGGGACTGGCCAGCATCCGCTGGTGGCGGATCGGCACCAGTACGGGCACCCGGCTGGTGTTCTGCTGCTCCAGCACGGCGACCGGGTCGACCCGGTGCTCGGGCACCTCCCACTCCGCCAGGCACCGGCGGGGCGAGGATTCCCGCAGGCTGCGGCCCCACTCGGTCCGCTCGGTGACGGAGGGATGATCGCGGGGGTCGTCGTGGGTGATCACGTCCCAGATCCTACGGAGTCCGTCACGGAACACCTCCCACGGCGGCGGCCCACGGCGGCGGCGGGGTCGGCCGTGAACGGCGCGGCCGCGGCTACGGTCGGGCGTCCATGACGGCCACCGTGGTCCTCCTCGACGCCGACACCGTGGCCGGCTGGCGCCGGACCGCCCCGTCGCTGGCGCAGCTGCACCGGGCGATCCTGGACCTGCGCTCCCAGCACCCCGGCGTCACCGTGGCCGTGGTCGCGGATGCCTCCATCAAGTGGGCGCTCCCGGCCGAGGAGCAGGAGGCCTTCGAGCGCGACATCGTGACCCGCACGGTGGTCTGTGCACCGGCCGGGACCCGGGACGGGACCTACGGCTGGATGCTGGCCGTCGTGGCCCGGGCCCGCCAGGAGGCAGACCGGGTCCTGGTCGTGACCGACCGGGCCGTCGGCGGGGTGGAGGTGGTCCGCCTGAGCACCGAGGACGGGCACTTCCGGTTCGACCTGGACGGAGCCCGCATGGTGGAGGCCCAGCCGAACCACCCCCACCGGCGTCGGCGAACCGGCCGCGCCCGCTGACACGGCATCCGGCCCGGCGGCCGGTGCCGCCGCTCAGTCCGGGCCGCGGGCCAGCAGGTCCAACCCCGGGCCCACCAGTGCGGTGACCAGGTCGGCCAGCTCCTCGGGCGTCCGGTCGGGGTGGTCCTTCCACCAGACCGCCGCCGCCTCGAAGGCGCCGTTCACGGCATGGGCGGCCAGGTCCACCGTGTCGGGGACGGGGGTGCTCCCGGCCCGGACGAACCATTCGGCCAGCATCAGCCCCACCAGTTCGGTCTGTCGCCGGCGGATCTCGTCGATGCCGGCGTTGAACGGGGTCGCGCCGACGGCCCCCAGGGTCTCCCAGGCGCCACGGTGCTCGGCCACGAAGGTGAAGAAGGCGACGCCACCGGCCCGCATCCGGTCCTGGGGGTCGTCCTCCTGCGTGACGGCGACGATGAGCCGGTCGCCCAGGTCCTTGGCGAAGACGTCGGTCACCGTGGTGAACAGGTCCTCCTTGGATCCGACCAGGTCGTAGATGACGGGCTTGGAGACGCCGACCCGACGGGCGAGCTCGTCCATGGAGGCACCGGCGAAGCCGACCTCCGCGAACAGGTCGGTGGCCACCGCGATGACCTGCCGGCGGCGCAGCTCACGCGGAACCCTGCCGTGGCGGTACTCCGCCAGTTCCGCGGCCAGCGTGTCGTCGGGCACCCCGCCACCCTACCCACGGGGACGCCTGGACCTACCCTCCGTAGGCTACGACCAGTAGTGCGACAGCCTCAGGGTCGGGGCGGGGTGGGGTGGTCGGGCGGCACCACACCGCAGGGGATCCAGTCGGTGTCCCCGGGGACCAGCTCCGCCGCCGCGGCCGGTCCCCACGAGCCGGGGGCGTAGGGCTGCACCGGCTGGGGGTGGTCCAGGAGGGGCTGCACCACGCGCCAGGCCTGCTCCACGGTGTCCTGGCGGGCGAACAACCGGGCGTCGCCCTCGATCACGTCGCCGAGCAGTCGCTCGTAGGCCGCCGGCCCCTGGGGCCCGCTGCGCCCGTCGACGTCCAGGGTGATGGTCCTGCTCTCCATCTGCTCCCCCGGCACCTTGGCCTGGACCTCCAGCCGCACGAACTCGTCCGGCCCCAGCCGGAAGCGGAACCGGTTCGGCTCCGGGTCGTCCATCGGACCGGCGAACAGCGGCCGGGGGGGCTCCTGCAGCGTGACCACCGCCTCCGTGGCGGTCATCGGCAGCGACTTGCCGGCCCGGATCAGGAACGGCACGCCGGCCCAGCGCCAGTTGTCGATGGCCAGCTCCATGGCCAGGTAGGTCTCGGTGTCGGACCCGGCGGCGACGCCGTCCTCGTCCAGGTAGCCGTCGTACTGGCCCCGGACGACCTTGGCCGGATCCACGATCCTGGTCGCCCGCATGACCTTGGTGTGCTCGTCCCGGAGCGCATCGGCGTCCTCGGACACCGGCGGCTCCATGGCCAGCAGGCTGACCACCTGCAGCAGGTGGTTCTGGACCACGTCGCGCAGCGCACCGACCGCGTCGTAGAACCTGCCGCGTCCGTTCACCCCGAACTCCTCGGCCATGGTGATCTCCACCCGGGCGATGTTGCGGCGGTTCCAGATGGGCTCGAGCAGCGAGTTGGCGAAGCGGAACACCAGCAGGTTCAGGACCGGCTCCTTCCCCAGGAAGTGGTCGATCCGGTAGAGGCGGTCCTCCGACACGTGGGCCAGCACGATCCGGTTGAGCTCCTCGGCCGAGGCCAGGTCACGGCCGAACGGCTTCTCCAGCACCACCCGGGCACGGTCGGTGACGCCGATGCGGGCCAGGCCCTCCACCACGGTGGTGAACAGGACCGGCGGGATGGCCAGGTAGCACACCGGCAGCCGGGCCGAGCCGATGGCGGCCTGCAGCCGGTCGAAGGTGTCATCGGCCTGGTAGTCACCGGCGATGTAGGTGAGCCGGCCGAACAGGTCGGACAGGACGTCGTCGTCGATGGCGACGCGGGCCTCCACCAGCGAGGCCCGGATGCGTTCCTCCAGCTGCTGCAGCGTCCACTCCGAGGACGCCACCCCGATGATGGGCCCACCCATGCGCTTCTGCTCCACCAGGTGGTACAGGGCGGGGAACAGCTTCTTGTGGGCGAGGTCACCGGTGATGCCGAACAGCACCAGTGCGTCAGCGTCGGTCGCGCTCATGCCCTCGACGGTAGCGGCGCGACCCTCACATCACGCTGGTTCCGTACATCTCCCCCAGGGGATCGCGGATGAGCTCCAACCGCTCGCCGTCCGGGCCACGGAAGTACATCGAGGACCCACTGAGCTCCAGGATCTCCACGCCCTCGGCGGTGAGCCGCTCCCGGGCCGCCTCCCACTGCTCCGGCGTGATGGAGATGGCCAGGTGGTGCAGCCCGCCCAGGACCTCCGCGTAGTCGCCCAGGTCCAGTCCGGGGAAGTCGAAGAAGGCCAGCGCGTTGCCGTGGCCGATGTCGAAGAAGAAGTGGGTGGAGCCCACGTAGTCGCGGTTCTGGAACAGCTCGGTGAGGGGGAAGCCGAGCACGTCCTGGTAGAAGCGGATGGTCCGCTCCACGTCCTGGGAGAGCAGGGCGACGTGGTGCACCCCCCGTGCCGTGGACGGCGGCCGTCGGCCCGCGGGGCGCAGGTGCTCGGCCCGCAGGCGGTCCCACTCCTCGGTGCGGTCGACGTCGTCCCCGTGTGGCCTGGCAGGTCCTGCCCCGGTGTCGGTGTCCATCCCACGATCCTCACACACGACCCGTCCGCGTTGGGATCATGCGGCAGCTTCCGGGAGCCGGGGCCGATCGCTGCCGCATGTCCGGCGTGATGGCCTGAGCCGGGCGGCAGGCTCAGCGCAGCGTGATGCGCTCGAGCTCGGGGTCGCCGTCGATGTCCGCGTCGGTGAACAGCAGCGGCCGCACGGCGCCGGCCGCGAACGCCTCGGTGCCGTCGGCGTGGTGGGGCGAGCGGTCGTCGCCGCTCTGGCCGTAGGCCAGGAGCCCGACGCCCCGGGGGCCGTCGGGCGTCAGTTCCACGGCCATCAGGAAGCTGGCCCCGTAGGTGACCTGGTAGCCACCCCGGCCCAGGCCGGTCCGTTCCCGGCCCGGCACCGCGACCGGACGGTCCGGAGTGGGGTCGAGGGACGCGGGTGGCAGGGCGCCGATGGGGGCCAGGACGTTGAGCATGCCCTCGCCCTCGCCGCCGCCGGGCACCGGGATCCGACGCTCGCCCCGGACCGCCCACTGCACGTCGCGCAGCGGTGCGTCGAGCGCGATGCCGGCGGCGTCGAGCACCCGGACCGCGTGGCCCGCGGCGTGCACCACGGGGTCGGCCGCGCTCTCGCCTGCGCCGCTGCCCCCTGTGCCGCTGTCGCCGGTCGCTGCCGCGAGCGAGTGCGGGGTCCCGGTGGGGGCATCGGGGTCGAACGGCACCGCGAACAGCGGGCCCGCGTCACGTCCAGGCCGCGTCGTCGAAACCAGCCATGAACTCGCGCCACAGCACCGCCCCCGCCGACACCAGGCCGAACCGCCCGTCCCACGCCTCCAGCACGTCGGCCACACGGACCAGGTCCGCCTCGTGGCCCTCCACCACGACCGTGCCGGCGGCACGGCACCGTTGCACGACCCCGTCCCGGAGGAGCTCGGCGCTGAGTGATCCACCGTCGAACACCGCGTCCAGCAGGTCCGCGGTGGTGACACCACCACGGGCGGCGAGCGCCGCGCCCAGCCGCAGGTTCTGGCGGGTGCGCAGGCTGCGCGGCGTGCGTTCGAACCCGCAGAGCACCGGATAGCCCACCAGCGGTTCCGCCTCCGTGGTCAGCCAGTGGGAGTCGTTCGCGTTCACCAGCACGTCGCGCCGCTCCACCTGCGGCAGACGCGCCGGGTGGCTCCAGGCCGGGTGACCGGGCATCCGGGTGGTCCTGCCACTCGTCGTCGGGGTCGCTGCCGTCCAGGAGGGCGATCCGGTTCTGGATCAGGAGCGCGGCCACGAAGTCGTCCTGCACCCGGGCCCGGAACCGCTGCTGGGCCCCCTCGGTCAGCCGGGGGGTGGCCGACGCGTCGGCGTACCAGGCCCGACCCGTCGTGTCCGCAGCCAGCGTGTTCACCCACGGCATGCCCCGGATCGAGCGGAAGACCTCCTGGAACGTCGTCCATGTCGGTGGCCATGCCCATGCGGAGGAACTGCTCGACGACCTCGGTGTTGTCCAGGTTGGCGTCCCGGTAGGCTGAAGCCCACCTCGGTGCCCCAGCCCAGGAGCGGCAGGTTGAGCATCGGGCCGTGGTGGCTGCGCCACAGGGTTCGCTCGACCGTCCTCCACGTCGGACGCGGCGTCGTCGCCGGTCCGCACCGCCACCCGGTGGGTCTGCCGGGGTCATCGGCCGCACCTCGTCGCCGAAGCGGTACCGGGTCGGGTCCCCCGGCGACCAGGTCGCAGCCGGTACAGGGTGAAGCGGTGCCCACAGGAGAACGTGTGGGCCCACGCCCACGCCGGCGTTGAACCCCATCTGGATGCCCGGCGTGGCCGAGGAGCGACACGCCGTAGACGTCGAGGTGCCGGGGATGGTCAGGTGGCACTCCCAGAACCGGGCCTCGCCGTGCCACGGGAAGTGGGGGTTGGCCAGGACCATGCCGCCGCCCGAGGCGCTCACGTCGCCGCCGACGGCCCACCCGTTGCTGGCCCCGGACGGGGCGCCGAGTGCCTCCATGGGCGACGGCGGCACCGGCCCGTCGGGACCGGGGGCCTCGGCCCGGCCGATCAGCTGGGCCAGGTTGCGGCCGCTGGCCAGGAGCGCCACGTCGCCCAGGTAGGCGTAGAGGTCGAGCTCGTCGATCGGCCGGATCCACGCCGCCCCGGCGCACCACCCGGGCAGGGAGCCCTCGGCGTGCACCTCGCCGACCCGGCGGTTGTAGCCGGCCACGTAGCCGGAGACCAGCTCCCGGATCCAGGGCGGTTGGGCCGCCCGCAGGTCCGCGGCGCGGGCGGCGAGCCCCAGCACCAGGTAGCCGAAGTCGCTGGCGATGTGGGCGCCCTGCGGTCCCGGGCCGTGGAAGCGGGCCCGTTCGCTGCGGACCTTGACGATCTGGTCGGCGATCGTCGGCAGGTGGTCACGGGCGCAGGCCCACCCCTGTCCGAAGCCGAGGCCCCCCCAGTCCGCGGCCCGGACGTGGACCACGCCGTGGGTCGTGACCCGCAGGTCCGCCTCGTAGCTGCCCTCTCCCGTCGAACGGTCCACCGTCGCCCCCTCGGTCGTCCAGGGCGACACGCTACCGGTCCGTCCCCACCGCAACGGGTGCCGGGGACGGACCGGTGGCGCTCGCCGGACGCACCGGGCCCGGCCCGGGCCTCAGTGGTTGAAGGTGATGTTGGGCAGGCGCTTGGCCATCCAGGCCGGCAGCCACCAGTTCTTCTCGCCCAGGAGTCCCATCAGCGACGGCACCAGCATCATCCGGACCACGGTCGCGTCCAGCAGCACCGCCACGGCCAGGGTCACGCCCAGTTCCGTGGGCGGGATGGGCCCGGTGACACCGAAGGCGATGAACACCACGATCATGACGATGGCGGCGTTGGTGATGGGGCGGCCCGTCCGGGCGATGCCCTCCTTGATGGCGGTCTGTGTGTCACCGGTCGCCTCGTAGCGCTCCCGGATCGCGGCCAGCAGGAACAGCTGGTAGTCCATGGACAGGCCGAACAGCAGGGCGAAGAAGAACAGTGGCGCCCAGGCGTCCACGAAGCCCTGGTGCTCGATGCCGATCAGGTTGGCGCCGATGCCGTGCTGGAAGACCAGGGTGGCGAACCCGAAGCTGGCCGCCACGCTCACCAGGTTCAACAGGATCGATGACAGGGCGATGGTGAGGCTGCGGAACACCAGGAGCAGCAGCAGGAACGCCACGACCATGATGACGGCGATGGCCAGCGGGGCCCGGCCGATGAGCACATCGGTGAGGTCGTGGTTCTGCGCCGCCGGGCCGCCGACCCGGGCATCCGGGACCGCGGCGCCGATGTCGGTCCGCATCCTGGTCACCAGGTCGGTCGTCTCGGCCGAGTCGACCGCGGTGGAGGGGGTGATCCGGACCACCGTCCGACCCGAGGCGGCCGGTTCGGCCACGATCCTGGCGTCCACGACACCGTCGTCGGCCGCAGCCACGTCGATCACCCGCTGGGCGTCGCCGGCCGCCACGGTGACGTACATGGGTGCTGCGGCACCGGGACCGAACGACTCCACCACCATCTCGTAGCCGTCCCGACTGGAACGGCCCTCGTCCACCACCCGCGCCCCGGGCATGCCCAGACGCATGCCCACCGCCGGCGCGGCCAGCAGCAACAGCACGGCCAGTCCGACCAGGAGCGTGGTCTTCGGACGCTTGAGCGCCGCACCGGTCCACCGGGCCCACCGGCCTTCGGCGGCCCGGTCCGGGTCGTCGTGTCCCTTGGCCACCAGGACGCGGTCGCCCAGTGATGCCAGGACGGCGGGGAGCAGCGTCAGCGAGGCCAGCGCGACGGCGGACACGGACAGGATCATGCCCAGCGCCATGGAGCGGAACACCATGACGGGCACCAGGAACACAGCGGCGAGGGACAGCACCACCGTCAGGGCGGACAGGAACACCGCCTTGCCCGCGGTGGACAGGGTGTTGGCCATGGCGTGTTCGACGTCATGGCCGTCCTCGCGCTCCTCGCGGTAGCGGGAGACGATGAACAGGCTGTAGTCGATGCCGACGGCCAGACCGATCATCATCGAGAAGTTCATCGACCAGACCGACAGCGGGGTGACCATGCCCAGCAGGTGCAGCGAGGCGAAGCCCACACCGATGCCGGCCAGCGCCAGGAGCAGGGGCAGCCCGGCCGCGATGGCGGAGCCGAACGCCACGAGCAGCAGGATCACCGTCGGCAGGCCGCTGAGCAGCTCGGCCTTGTGCAGCGCCTCCTCGTTGGACGCGTTGAAGTCGGCCCAGATCGGCCACTCGCCGGTGACCTCGGCCACGGCGCCGTCGGGCAGGTCCGCACCCTCCACGAAGGAGATCAACCCCTCCGCGCTGACCGGGAGGTCGGCGTCGGTCGAAGCGGCCAGGCGGACGGGCACCAGCGCGGTCCGACCGTCGCGGGCGATGAGCCCCGCCTCCGGGGGGAGCGCCAGCGGGTCCTGCACGGCGTCGGTCCTGGGGGCGTCGGCCAGCTGCGCCACCAGGGACTGCAGCCCGGCCGGGTCGTCCGCGATGGGGGCGTCCTGGCGGTAGACCACGATGGCCGACTCCGCCCCGAGGCCCGGGAAGTCGGAGCGGAGCTCGTCCCGCACCTCCTGGGCCACCGACCCCTGGGCCTCCCAGCCGGCGCCGGACAGGCCTCCGGTGAGCGTCAGGGCCAGTGGTGCGGCGGCCAGCACGACGACCAGCCAGACGACCATGACGGTGCGACGGCGCCGGACGGACAGCCGGGCCAGCCGGTCGAACAGGGGAGGGCGCCCGTTCCGACCCGTCGAGGGCGAGGACGCGGCACCGCGCATGACCTTCTCCGTGAGTGACATGGCCGACATCTTGGTACCCCTGGGGGTATCTGTCAACTACCCCCCGGGGTATCTGTGGGGCGACCCCGGTGAGCACCCGGTGAGCACCCGGTGAACTCTGGGTGACACCGGGACCGGAGCCGGCGGCCCTGTGGTGTGATGCGGCGAGTCGACCAGGGATGGGTGCAATGACGGGACAGGCCGTGTCCGACCAGGTGGTGCCGCTGCTGAGGCGGGTCGGGCTGTTCTCGCGGTGCACCGACTACGACCTGGAGGTCGTCGCCCGCAGGGCGTCGGTGCTGGAGGTGGCCCGCGGCGACCGCATCGTGGCGCAGGGGGACCTGGGATCGGACCTGTACCTGGTGCTGCTGGGCGGTGCCGTCGCCGTCTCGAACGGCGAGGTCAGCGTGTCGTTCGGGCCTGGCGACCACTTCGGTGAGCTGGCCGCGCTGGCCCCCGCACCGCGCACCACCGACGTGGTGGCCACCGACCGGACCCTGCTGGCCGTGCTCGGCCACGACCAGGTGTACTCCCTGCTCGACGTGATCCCCGGCGTCGCCCGCAAGATGCTGGAGGGGCTGGCCGACGGCTTCCGCCGCAGCCTCGTGTCCCCCTGACCGCCTGACCACCTGACCACCTGACGACCTGGCCAACCGCCTGACCGCCTGACCAGGGACCGGTCGGGCCACGGCCCCGGCCCGCCGCCGCCGGCTCAGTGCTCCACGCCGCCCGCCCCGCCGCGCCGTGCGTCCCCCACTGCCTCGTCGGGCTGCTCGACCCCGTGGACACCACCGAAGTACAGGTCCCGGGCCGACCACTCGTTGACGTCCCAGCGCTGCGCCAAGGCGGCCAGGACGTCCGGCGGGAGGCCCGGCTCCACCTGGAGCCGGGTGCCGTCCCAGTGCAGGCGTGGGGCGTCGACCGCGGCGCGCAGGTCCATGCCGTGGTCCACCAGGTCCACCACCACCTGCGTGAGCGCGGAGCGGATACGTTCGCTGCCGCCGGAGCCGAACGCAGCCTCCCGCCCGTCGCCCAGGGTGACGATCGTGGGCGACATCATCGACCCGACCCGCGTGCCGGGCGTGGCACTGCCGAGCCCGTCCACGTGCAGGTCCTCCTCCCCCATCACGTTGTTGAGCTGCACCCCGGTCCCCGGCGCGAACTCCCCGGAGCCGCTGCCGTTGGAGGTGGTCATGGCCGCAACGTTGCCCTCGCCATCGGCCACGCTCAGGTGCGTCGTGCCGCGGCTGGAGCCGGGTCCGAGGGTACGCCGGTGACCGGCCAGGGCCACCAGGGCCTCGGCCAGCCGCACCGCCGTCGTGGGAGCGTCAGGCCTGCCCAGGGGCCCGTCCTGGTCCAGGAGCTCCAGGGCATGGGCCACCAGCCGGCCACCGAAGGAGGGCGCGGGGTTGGCCAGCACCGACGCCCCCCGGTACCGGACCCGCAACGGCTCACGCTCCAGGACCCGGTAGGAGGCCAGGTCCTCCGGGGTGACCCCGCCGCCCAGGTCCCCGACGCCGAACTGCGACCGGCGGCCCGCGCCCACGTCGGACAGGAACTCACCGAGGGCCGGGTTGGCGAACCGGTCGCCGGGACCGAGGACGCTCCCGTCCCTGAAGAACAGCTCCCGGCCCTCCGCGGTCCGGCCCAGGATCGGCCCCAGCAGGCCCAGCAACTGGGCCAGGAACCGGTCCACCTCCACCCCGGCGTGGGCCAGGCGCACCGCCGGGGCGACCACGGCCGACAGCTCGAGCCGGCCCAGGCGCTGGTGCACGTGCAGGTACCCGGCCAGCACGCCCGGCACGGCCACCGACGCCGGGCCCACGTGGAAGTCCTGCACGGCGTGCCCGAACCGGACCGGGACGCACTCCAGCGCGGCCGGATCGGCCGGGGCCGGGGCACCCAGGCCCGGCGCGGCGACGAAGCAGTCGAACAGGACCTCGTCGCCGGACGCGGTGCGGGTCAGGGTGAACCCCCCGCCGGCCAGGCTGGTCAGGCAGGGCTCGGCCACCGCCGCGGCGAACCCGGCACCGACCGCGGCGTCGAACGCGTCGCCCCCGGCACGGAGCACCTCCAGCCCCGCGGCCGTGGTGGCGGGATGGCCGCTCGCGACCAGACCAGGAGGTGTCACGGGCGCAGAGTCTTGCACCCGTCGGCCACGACGCCGACGCCCGGCCCGAACTACGTTCAGCCCATGGCTGTGCGCGGGACGGATCGCCGCGGGTTCCTCAAGGGCTCGGCGGCACTGGCGGGAGTGGCGGCACTGGGGTCCGGGGCGTCCGTGTGCGCGCCGGCGCCCCGGCGGGCGACGCCGCGCGGCAACGCCGGCGAGGCGGGCTACGACCACATCGTCGTGGTCATGATGGAGAACCGGTCCTATGACCACTTCCTGGGCTGGCTCCCCGGCGGCGACGGCGTCCAGGCCGGGCTGACCTTCACCGACGGCGCCGGGACGGAGCACCCGACCCACCGCCTGGCCGACTTCGCCGCCTGTGACTTCGCGGACCCGGGCCACGGCTACGACGACGGACGGGTCCAGTTCAACGGGGGGCGCAACGACGGGTTCCTGGCCGAGGCGCCGGACACCTTCCCCATCGGCTACTTCGAACAGGACCAGCTGCTCTTCTGGGGGGAGGCGGCGCCGGCGTGGACGGTGTGCGACAACTACTTCGCGGCCACCATGGGGCCCACCTTCCCCAACCGGTTCTTCCAGCACTGCGGACGGACCGACCGGACCGAGAACACCATCAACATCTCCGACCTCCCCACCATCTGGGACCGGCTGGCCGACGCCGGCCTGGAGGGTCGCTACTACTTCTCGGACGCTCCGTTCAGCGCACTCCTGGGCCTGCGCCACCTCTTCATCACCCGCACCTTCGACCAGTTCCTGGACGACGCCGCGGCCGGCCTGCTCCCCAACGTGTCGTTCGTGGACCCACGGTTCATCCTGCCGACGCCGTTCGGCACGTCGGCCGACTACCACCCGGTGTCCGACATCCGGGCCGGGTGTGCGTTCCTCCACCAGGTGTACGAGGCGGTCACCACCTCGCCCAACTGGGAACGCACCGTGCTCGTGGTCAACTTCGACGAGTGGGGCGGGTTCTACGACCACGTCCCGCCCACGCCGGGGCCGGACGCTGACCCCGCCACCGCGCTGCGGGGCTTCCGGGTTCCGTGCCTGGTGGCCTCACCGCTCGCCCGCCGCGGCCACGTGGCCCACGACCTGTACGACCACACCTCCGTGCTCAGGATGATCGAGTGGTCCTGGGACCTCCCGGCACTCGCCCCTCGTGACGCCGCGGCCAACAACCTGGCCGACGTGCTCCACCTCGGCGGTCGTCCCGACCTGGACACCCACCACTGGACCTTGCCGGACTTCACCCCGCAGGACTGCTCCGCCACCTGGTTCGACTCCATCTGGAAGCGGGTCGTCGCCAGCGCCCGCACGCAGGGGTTCCCGGTCTCGTGAGTCCGGCCGACCGGTCCCTCGGGGGCGGGTGCGGGAGCGTGGGTCGATCGGCGGAGGCACCGACGATCACCATGGTGGGCGCAGGCGGCATGTCGTTCGGCCCGACCATGGTCAACGACGTCGTCCACACCACGCGGCTGCGGGGGGCCCGCCTCGTCCTCCACGACGTGGACGCCGGCCGGCTCCAGCGCGCCTACCAGTTCGCGGCCAAGCTGAACGCGGCGGCCGGTGCACCCGTCGTCCTCGACCGCACCACCGATCCGGCCGCTGCCTACGACGGCGCCGACTTCGTGCTCAGCAGCGCAGAGTTCGGGAGGTTCCGCCACTGGCGCCAGGACTACGAGGTCCCGAACCGCCACGGCGCCCGGCAGATCAACGGTGAGAACGGCGGACCGGGCGCCGTGTTCCACTCCCTGCGCAGCATCCACAACACCCTCGGCATCTGCGCCCACATCGAGCGGTACTGCCCGGACGCGCTGCTCATCAACCTGACGAACCCGATGAGCCGGGTCACCCTCGCCATCAACCGGGCCACCACGGTCCGCAACGTGGGCATGTGCCACGAGATGCCCCTGGGCATCAACCGGCTGGCCCGGCGGATCCGGGTCCGGCGCGCCGATGTGGAGGCGACGGCCTCGGGGATCAACCACTTCACCTTCTTCACCCAGTTCCGCGACCGCCGGACGGGCGAGGACCTGATGCCCCGGCTCCGCGAGCTGTACTCCCGGCGCTGGTTCGACTTCCCGCCCCGCACGCAGGCGGTCGCCCGCCGCATCGACCGGACCCTTCCCGGCGCGCTCGTCGTCGAGTTCAACTACCTCCCGCTCGTGGCCCACCTGGCCCGCGAGCACGGGCTCATCGCCTGCTCGGTCGACAGCCACGTCGGGGAGTACCTCCCGTTCGCGCTGGACGTCGCCGACTGGACACCCACACCGCTCGACTTCCACGAACCGGTGATGGCGTTCGCGGAGAAGGCCGCCGCCTGGGCCGCCACCACCCGGGTGCCACTGCCGCTGCAGGCCATGGGGCACTCCGACGAGGAGGTCGTCCCCATCATCGCCGCCGTCTGGTGCGACGACCCGACACGGGTCATGGCCGTCAACGTCCCCAACCGCGGCTACCTGCCCGACGTGGCCGACGGAGCCATCGTCGAGGTCGGTGCCACCGTCGACGGTGAGGGGATCCACCCCGACGTGATGCCTCCCCTCGGCGACCCCCTGGCCGGCTGGGTCGCCACGCAGGTGGCCCTGCAGGACCTCGTCGTCGACGCCGCGCTGCAGCGCGACCCGGAGCTCGCCTACCGAGCCGTGCGCGAGGACCCGTGCTCGCCCGCCGACGAGGCATCGTGCCGGAAGCTGTTCGACGAGCTGCGGTCACTGCAGGCCGAGCACCTGCCGTTCTGAATCCCGGGGTCGGGTCGGACGTCACGCCTGCCCGACATCGAGGAGCGGGCCGGGCGATCGACCTAGCCTCTCGCTCCGTGGGAGCGCCGGACCGGGACATCGCCGTCGAGGGCGGGGACCGTGCCGACCGCGCCACCGGTCGCGCACCCGGCCGGATCGCCCACCACGCCCGACGGATCGTGCTCGACCAACCCGAGACCCTGGGTGACGGCGACTGCGAGGCGGTGCGGCCCGGGCGCCTGGGTCAACCCGTCAACACGGCCACCTCGCTCGCCTACGTCGCGGCCGGTGGCTGGCTCCTGCGCCGCGTCCCCGCGCTGCCGGCCGAGGCCCGGGCCGGTGCCATCGCCTACGCCACCCTCGCCGCCCTCAACGGCGCCGGGAGCGTCGCCTACCACGGCCCCCAGTTCCCCGGCGCGCAGTTCCTGCACGACGCCCCGGTCGCCGGACTGGTCGCCGTCGGAGCGGCCGTCCCCCTGTGGCGGGCGGTCCGCCATCGCCAGGCGCTGCCCGGGTGGAGCGGTCGCCGGGGCGCGGCCCTGGCCGCGACCGTGGCGCTCGCCGGTGCGAGCTACGCGGCGGGGCGCACCACCAGCCCGCTGTGCCGGCCGCGGTCGCTGTGGCAGTTCCACGGGCTCTGGCACGTGGCCACGGCCGGGGTGGTGGCGCTCCACGGCGCTGCGGTCTGGGCGCCGGCGCCGGCAGGGACGCCGGACCCCACCGCCCGGTCGCACGGCGGCACCGCAGGGGGAGCACCCCGTGGGGAGGGCTGAGCCCGGGCCCGGCGCCTGGGGACACCACCGGGTCCTGCGCCGGGTGGTCGACGCCGTCGCCTGGGTGACGTGGCGCGAGATCACCATCGACGACCTCGGCGCCACTGCGGAGGGCCCGGTCCTGCTGGTGGCCAACCACTTCGGTGGTGCCTCCGACGCCGTCGTCCTGATGTCGGTCCTGCCCCGCCGGCCCCGGATCCTGGCCGACGACGCGATCTGGAAGGTCGTGGTGGCCAAGCAGGCCATGCAGTGGATCGGCGCCATCCCCGTCCACCGCGGCCACAGCGGCACGACGGACAACTCCGACATGTTCTCCGCGGCCCACGACGCGCTGGCCGACGGCGAGCTGGTCCTCATCTTCCCGGAGGGCATCACCCGCGAGGAGCCCAGCATCGGCCGGGTCCGCAGCGGTGCGGCCCGCATCGCCATCGGGGCCAGGGCCGCCGGGGTCCGGGGCATCCGGATCGTTCCCGTGGGCCTGCACTACGAGGACAAGGCCGCCTTCCGCAGCGTCGTCTACGTCCGCGAGGGGACGCCCATCGACCTGGACCGGGAGGTCGCGGCGGCCCCGGTCGACGAGGCCGACGAGCGGGAGGAGGTCGACCGCCTCACCGACCTGATCGCCGAGCGACTGCGCGACACCGCCCCCGACTACGACGACTGGCGGGAGGCCCGGGCGCTGCAGATGGCGGCCGAGGCCTTCCTGCGCACACTGGAGCCCGACGGTCCCGTCCCGGTCGGGCTGCGGGACCGGATGGGCGCGTGGCTGGCCGGGCGGCCCGACGCCGAGAAGGTGGTCACGGTGGCCGACGCCTACCGGACCGCACTGGGCCAGGTCGGCGCCACCGACGCCTGGGCGTCCCACGGCGCCGGACGGCTCAACCGTCGCCGCCTCCTCACCGTGGCCATCTGGCTGCTGATGCTGCCGTACGCGCTGATCGGCCTGGTCGTGTGGACCGTGCCGTCGGCGCTCACCTGGCTGACCTCCAGGATCCGCCTGGCCCCCGCCGTCATGGCCAGCGTCATGCCCTTCGCCGCGCTCGTGTGGTTCGGCCTGGCCACCGGCGCCTGGCTCTGGGCGGGCTGGGACCGGGGGGAGTGGAGCGGCCTGGTCACCGCCGCCGTCGTGCTGCCGGTGTCGTTCGCCGCGCTCGGACTGGTGGTCGAGCGGGGGCTGCTGTGGCTGCGGTGGGTCCGCAACCGGATCACGACGCTGGGGGGCAGGGGCCGACGCCTGCACGAGCTGCGGGCCGACGTCGTGGCCGCCGTGGCCGACGACGTGGTGGGCGCCTTCCCGGCGGCCGGCGGCGGCCGGTCATGAGTGAACGTCTCGGGCCTGCGCTGTCGCTGCTCCTGTCGTTGCCGATCCTGGCCGCGTGGGCCTTCTCGCTCTACGACATCGTCCGCCGCGGCGACATCCCGGTGATCCGCAAGGTGGTGTACGCGGCGCTGGTCGTGGTGGTGGTGCCGCTGTCGCTGCTCTACCTCCTCTCCCGACCCACCTCGATCGTGCGGCACCGCGAGCGGGACCGGGCCGACTGGCGCGAGGACCTGGTCGACGTGCTCGACGCCCGACCCGGTGACCCGCCGGTGGTGAGCCGCGGCCAGGAGGAGCAGATGGTCGAGGCGGTGCGACCCCTGGGGACGGGCGGCACCTGACTCCGTCGGGTCCCGCCGGGGCGTCCGCTCCGGCCCGGCCTCACTGGGCCCGGATGGACAGGTCCCGCTCGGCCGGCCCGTCGACGAACTCCGGGCCGTCCACCGTCACCACCACCCGGCGCAGCTCACCGGTGAAGGGGAACGGTGTGCGGTAGCGCGGGGTGACCGGCAGGCCGAACTGGAACCCGCAGCACAGGCCCTCCCCGGTGATCGACCAGCGGGTGGCGGTGAACGCCGGGATCTCCACCGAGCCGACGTCGGTGCCGTCGACGACCAGGGTGCCCACGCCCCGGTGCTCGCCGGTGCGGTCGAACCGGAAGCCCAGCTGGTGCTCGCCCCCGGTGACCTCCACCGTCGAGGTGACCTCGTCCATGCGCTGCACCACGTGGTTGTGCACGTAGTGCAGCCGCCCGCCGGCCAGGAACAGCGAGTAGCCGCCGTAGCCGGACCCCTGGGCCAGGAGCACGCCCTCCGCCCCGCCGGCGGGGACGACGACCTCCGCGGTGATGGTGTGGGACCGGTTGCGCACGTTGACCGCCACCGCCTCGCTCACCGGGCCGGTGCCGGGGCGGTACACGTAGCGTGTGCGGCGGCGGTGGCGGTCGGCGGCCTCACCGAACACCAGGTCGAACGGCGCGTTGTCCAGCGGCAGCACCTGGTACCGCTCGGCCTCGGACCACCAGAGCTCCACCATGGCCTGCAGCCGGTCCGGCTCGGCCGCCGCGAGGTCGTCGCACTCCGACGGGTCGACGTCCACGTGGTACAGCTCCCAGCGCATCGTCGTCGAAGGACGGCCCGGGGTCGAAGATGGGATGGTTGGCGACGGCCTTCCAGCCCTGGTGGTAGATCGCCCGGCACCCGAACATCTCGAAGTACTGCGTGTGGCGAGCGGAGGGGGCGTCCGGGTCCTGCGAGGGTGGCCAGGAAGCTGACGCCCTCCACCGGTGACTGCTCGACCCCCCGCAGCACCGCCGGGGGTCCCAGCCCGACGGCCTCCAGCACGGTGGGGACCAGGTCGATGGCGTGCACGTACTGGCGGCGGGTGGACCCGCCGTCCGCGATGCGGGCGGGCCAGCTCACGATCAGCGGATCGCACACCCCGCCCTCGTGCGTCTCCCGCTTCCAGCGCTTGAACGGCGTGTTCCCCGCCACCGTCCATCCCCACGGGTAGTTGTTGTGGACCCATGGCCCGCCCAGGTCGTCGATGCGCGACACCGCCTCCTCCGGCTCGGTCCCGACGACGTTCCAGGGCCGCACGTCGTTGATGGAGCCGGTCGGGCCGCCCTCGGAGCTGGCGCCGTTGTCCGACAGCACCAGGACCACGGTGTCGTCGCGCTCGCCCAGTTCGTCCAGGTGGGCCAGCAGGCGCCCGATCTGGTGGTCGGTGTGGGACAGGTAGGCCGCGAAGCACTCCATGAAGCGGGCGGACAGCCGTCGCTCGTCCGGACCGAGCGACTCCCAGGCCGGGACGTGGTCGGGGCGGGGCGACAGCTCGGTGCCGGCCGGGAGGATCCCCTCCGCCACCTGGCGGGCGTGGGTGCGTTCCCGCCACTCGTCCCAGCCGCCGTCGAAGCGGCCCCGGTAGCGCTCGATCCACTCCCGGGGCGCCTGGTGGGGTGAGTGGCAGGCGCCGGTGGCCAGGTACAGCAGGAACGGCTTGGCCGGCGCCGCGTTCCGCAGGTCGGAGAGGAAGCCGATGGCGTGCTCGACCAGGTCCTCGGTGAGGTGGTAGCCGTCGGCCGGCACCTGGCCCGGCGCGGTCACGAAGTGGTTGTCGCTCACCAGGCTGGGCGCGAACTGGTTGGTCTCGCCGTCCATGAACCCGTAGAAGCGCTCGAAGCCCGCGGCCGAGCGGCCACCGCACCCGCGGTGGCGGCGAGGTGCGTCTCGTCGTCGGGCGTGAGGTGCCACTTGCCCACCGCGTAGGCGGCGTAGCCGTGCTCGGCCAGCATCTCGGACAGGAACCCGTTGGCGGCCGGGATGCGGGTGTCGTAGCCGGGGAACCCCGTGGCCAGGTCGATGATCCGGCCCATGCCGTTCGAGTGGTGGTTGCGGCCCGTGAGCACACAGGCACGGGTGGGCGAGCACAGGGCGGTGGTGTGGAAGTTGGTGTAGCGGAGCCCGGCCGCGGCCAGCCCGTCGAGCACCGGGGTGTCCAGGTCCGAGCCGAAGCAGCCGAGCTGGGCGAAGCCGACGTCGTCCAGCACCACGACCACCACGTTGGGTGCGCCGTCCGGCGGTGCCGGATCCTCCGGCCACGCGGGCTCGGACTCCGAGCGGTAGCGGCCGATGGTGCCCCGGAAGTCGCGTCGGTCCCCCATGGGCCGTCATTGTTGCCGGGGCCACGGCTCGACGTCGGCCCGTTCGGCCTGCCACCATCTCCCCCACGCATCTGACGACCCGTCAGGTCGAGTCCTCCCGGGAGACCACCATGCCCACCGACGTCGTCATCGTCAGCGCCGCACGCACCCCGATCGCCACCGCCTACAAGGGCTCCCTTGCCGGCGTGGACGCCTTCACCCTGGCCCAGGTCGCCATGGGTGCCGCGGTGGAGCGCTCCGGACTCCCGGTGGAGCTCATCGAGGACATCGGTTGGGGCGAGTCCATGCAGGGCGGCGGCAACATCGGCCGCTACGCCGCCAACCAGCTGGGCCTGGTCAACGTCCCCGGCGTGGCCACCCAGCGCTGGTGTGCCTCGGGCATGGCCGGCACCCAGTGGATCGCGGCCAACATCGCCGCGGGCATGATCGACGCCGGCATCGGCGGGGGCGTGGAGTCCATGTCCACCGCGCCGGGCACGTCCAAGCCCGGCCCGGACGGCCAGCCCGGCTTCTGGCTCTCGCCCGCCAACCTGGAGACCGAGGACGCCCCGCCGTTCAACACCGCCAAGGGCGTGGGCGACAACGCGGCCCGCATGGCCGGCATCACCCGGGAGCAGGCCGACGCCTGGGCCTACCGCTCCCACATGAACGCCATCCGGGCCATCGACGAGGGGCGGTTCAAGAACGAGATCGTGCCCGTCCCCCTGGCCGACGGCTCCGAGTTCAGCGTGGACGAGCACCCCCGCCGCACCTCCACCCTGGAGAAGCTCGCCACCCTGCCGCTGCTCAACCCCATGGACGAGGGTGCCACCACCACCGCCGGCAACGCCTCCGGCCTGAACGACGCCGCCGCCGGCCTGGTGCTGGTGTCCCGCGAGGTCGCCGAGGCCCACGGGTTGACCCCGCTGGGCGTCATCCGGGCCTGGGCCTCCACGTCGCACACCCCCGCCGAGACGGGGCTGAGCCCCACGACGGCGATCCCCAAGGCACTGGCCAAGGCCGGGCTGTCCCTGGGGGACATCTCGAGCTTCGAGATCAACGAGGCCTTCGCCTCGGTGCCCGCGGCCGCGGTCAAGATCCTGGGACTGGACCCCGAGCTGGTGAACGTGAACGGGTCCGGCTGCTCGCTGGGCCATCCCATCGGCTGCACCGGTGCCCGCATGATCGTCACCATGGTGAACGAGCTGGAGCGCACCGACTCCCGCTACGGCGTCGTGGCCATGTGCGCGGCGGGCGGCATGGGCTCCGCCACGGTCATCGAACGGGTCTGATCGAACGGGTCCGGGCGGTCCCTCTCCTGACCGGCCGAATCCGCGACGGCCACTGGCATTCCGACCGGCCCCCGGTCTAGAATTAGAACACGTTCTAGTTCCGGGGGGTTCTGGTTGCCCTCCGGCATGACCCGGAGGTTTCAGGCGTGGAATTCGGCATCTTCTCCAACGGCTACCTGCCTGGCCCCGCGGCCCACGACACCGATGCCGAGCACCTGGGGCTCACCCAGGAGATCGAGCTCGCCATCCACGCCGACAAGTTCAACTGGAAGTACGCCTGGTTCGGTGAGCACCACGCGTTGACGGAGTACTCCCACATGTCGGCCCCCGAGGTCGTCATGGGCTACGTCGCCCGTGCCACCGAGCGCATCCACCTGGGCTCGGCGATCATGAACCTGTCGCCGCGGATCAACCATCCGGTGCGCAACGCCGAGCGCGTGGCCATGCTCGACCACATCACCAACCAGCGCTACGAGTGGGGCACCGGCCGCGGCGCCGGCTGCCACGAGATCGCCAGCTTCAACATCCTGGACAAGGACTCCACCAAGGCCGAGTGGGAGGAGGTGGCCCCGGAGATCCCCCGCATGTGGGAGCAGGAGGACTACGAGTACCACGGCGACCTCCTTCGAGGTGCCCGTACCCCCACAACATCCTCCCCAAGCCCTACGGCAAGGGGCACCCGCCCATCTGGATGGCCTGCGGCAACCCGCCCAGCTTCGCCCGGGCCGGCGAGCTCGGCGTGGGCGCCATCGCCTTCAACTTCGAGCCCATCTTCGACATGAAGGGCCGGCTGGACGCCTACAAGGAGGCGGCCGCCAACTGCACCGAGCCCATCGGGCAGTTCCAGAACAACAACATCATGATGACCAACGCCGTCATCTGCCTGAACGACCGCAAGCGGGCCCGCGAGATCGCCCTGAGCCGGGGCCGGGGCTACCTCAACACCATGGTCGCCCTCTACCACGACACCATGCCCAAGCGGGAGGGTGCGCCGGTGTGGCCCACGCCCCCCTTCGCCATCCCGGACGAGGCGGTGCTGGACCAGCTCATCGCGGCCGGCTACCTGCTGTGCGGCACCCCGGAGGAGGTCCTGGACCAGGTGGGCAACTACCAGTCGGTGGGCGTCGACCAGCTGGTGTTCGGCTTCCCGCCCGAGGGCGTGACCCACGAGGAGAACCTGGAGATGATCGAGCTGTTCGGCAAGGTCGTCATCCCGGAGTTCGACAAGGACCCGGTGCACTCCACCACCCGGATCCGCGAGACGGCCCGGCCCAAGTACGCCCGGTTCAACCAGCCGTTCTCCGAGGTCGTGCTGAACGCCGAGCCCGTCATCCCCACCTCCGCCCTCATCCAGTACTGAGCGGGGGCCTGCCATGACGGCCACCAGCACCCTCACCGACCGGTACACGATCGTCTCGTCCGACTGCCACGCGGGCGGCAACCACGCCCAGTACCGCGAGTACCTCGATCCCGCCTACGTCGAGCGGTTCGACGCCTGGCGGGGCCGGTACAAGAACCCGTTCCGGGACCTCCAGGACGACGGCCGCTCCCGCAACTGGGACGACGACCGCCGCATCTCGGAGATGGACGCCGACGGCGTGGTGGCGGAGGTCGTGTTCCCCAACACGGTGCCGCCCTTCTTCCCCACCGGTGTGGTCATCGCCCAGGCGCCCACCACCGCGGAGGACTACGAGCTGCGCCTGGCCGGCATCCGGGCCCACAACCGGTGGCTGGCCGACTTCTGCGCCGCCCACCCCACCCGTCGGGCCGGCCTGGGCCAGATCCTGCTCAACGACGTGGACGACACGCTGGACGACATCCGCTGGATCAAGGCCCACGGCCTGGCCGGCGTGCTGCTGCCCGGTGTCGCCCCCAACACCGGCATCGAGCCGCTGTACTCACCCGTGTACGACCGGGTGTGGGCGCTGTGCGTGGAGCTGGGCCTGCCGGTGACCCACCACGGCGGCGGCTCCGGCATGCCCGACTTCGGCGCCTACCCGAGCTCCACCACCATGTACATGATGGAGGCCGGGTTCTTCGCCAACCGGGCGCTGTGGCACCTCATCATGTCCGGCGTGTTCGAACGCTTCCCGGAGATGGTGTTCGTCATGACCGAGCAGGGCGCGGGGTGGATCCCGGGCGTGCTCGAGCAGATGGACGACATGAACGCCGCCATGGCCGCCAACAAGTTCGGCGAGCTGGGGCCGTCCGCCATCGTGCTGCCCAGGGCCCCGAGCGAGTACTTCGCGCAGAACTGCTGGGTCGGCACCAGCTTCCCGCCCCCGGGCGAGACCAAGGTGTTCCGGGACCTGGGCATCGAGAAGTTCATGTGGGGCAGCGACTACCCGCACCGCGAGGGCACCTACCCCTACACCCGGGAGTCGCTGCGCCGGACGTTCGCGGGCTGGGACCCGGCGGACCTGCGCATGCTGTTCTCGGAGACGGCCGCCCGGGTCTACGGCTTCGACCTGGCTCCGCTGGACGCCATCGCCGCCCAGGTCGGGCCCACGGTGGCGGAGGTCGCGGCACCGCTGGAGGCCGTGCCCGCGGACGCCACCAGCCCCGCCTTCTACAAGAAGTAGCGGTCAGGCCCCCAGCGCACGGATGCGGGGATCGGCCACGGCCTGGAGGATGTCCACCGCCGTGTTCACGATCACGAACACCGCGCCCAGCACCAGGGTGACACCGGCGATGGCCGGGAAGTCCAGGCGCGGGATGCTCTGCACCGTGTAGAGCCCGATGCCGGGCCAGGCGAAGATCGACTCCACCACCACCACACCCGCGAACATCAGCCCGACCTGCAGGCCGGTCATGGACAGCGCCGGCCCGATCGAGTTCCGGATGGTGTGGCGGGTGAGGACGGTGCGCTCGCGCAGTCCCTTGGCCCGGGCCGTGCGCACGTAGTCGGTCTGCAGGCTCGTCACGATGCTGCCCCGCAGGACCCGTCCGATGGCCACGGCCGGGCCGATGGCCACGCAGAGGCCGGGGAGCACCAGGTGGCGGAGCGTGTCGCCGAACGCCGCCGGGTTCCCGGCCAGCACCGTGTCGACCAGGAGGAACCCCGTGGGCCCGTCCACCGTGTACTCCTTGGAGAGCCGACCCGACGACGGCAACCACCCCAGGCGCCGGTAGAAGAACAACAGGCCCAGCAGCGCCACCAGGAACGTGGGCAGCGCCGCACCGCTGACCATCACCAGGCGCAACGCTCCCGACCCCCGCCACCGTCCGGCCGACGCGATGCCCAGGAACCCGCCAAGCACCATGGCGACGGCCAGGGAGAACAACGCGAGCTCCAGCGTCGCCGGCACGTACTCGCCCAGGTCCTGGGACACGGGACGACGGGTCCGCAGCGAGTCCTGGAGGTCGCCGGTCACCAGGCCGCCCACGTAGCTGACGTACTGGACCAGGAGCGGCCGGTCGTAGCCCAGGCGGGCCCGCTCCTTCTCGACCGCCGCCTTGGGGGCGTTGGCCCCCAGCTTGGCCCGCACCGGGTCGGCCGGGGTGTAGCGCTGGAGGCACAGCACGATGAACGCCAGCACCAGCATGACGACCACCATGGAGGCCAGGCGGCCCAGCACGAACTTGGTCATCGATCCCCCAGGAGGTCGCGCACGGCGTCGCCGGCGAGGTTGGACACGAGCGCCAGCAGGAACACCGCCACCGCGGGCACGATCGGCACCCACCAGTACTCGAGCAGGTAGGTCAGGCCCCGGGCGGACATGGAGCCCAGCTCCGGGGCGGGGGCTGGTGAGCCGAGCCCCAGGAAGGACAGGCTGGCCAGGGTCAGGATGAGGGCGCTGACGTCCAGGCTGGCGGTCACCACCGTGGCCGGCACCGCGCCGGGCAACAGGTGCCGGAACAGGATGCGGAGCCGGCCCGCGCCGGCCAGGCGCGCCGCCTCCACGTGGGGTCGGGCCGCCAGCTTGCGGATCTCGCCCCGGACGATGCGGGCGTAGAACGGCCACCACACGATCATCACCGCCACCAGGGTGTGGAACAGGGACGGGCCCAGTGCCGCCACCACGGCGATGGCCAGGACGGGCCCGGGCAGGGCCAGGAAGATGTCCGTGATGCGCATGAGGACCGAGTCGACCCAGCCGCCGGTCGCCCCGGCCACCAGGCCGACGATGCCGCCGATGAGCACACCGGACACGATGACCACGAACGCCGCCAGCCAGCTGGACTGGATCCCGTAGAGGACCCGGCTGAGCAGGTCCCGGCCCACGTCGTCGGTGCCCAGCGGGAACCCGGCCGACAGCGGCTTCAGGAACGGTTCGGCCACCGCCTCGGTCGGGTCGTAGGGGGCGAGCACCGGGGCGAACACCGCCACCAGCGTCACCAGGCCCACCGAGGCCAGGGCGATCCGGTCCAGCACGGAGACGCCGGCCAACCGCCGGGTGCGGGCCCGGGACGGGCGCCACCGGGTGGGGACCACCACGACGGCGGGTTCGGCCACGGCCATCAGCTCACCTCCCCGTTCGTCCCGCCGGCCGGTCCGGCGGTTGCTGCCTCGTCGGCTGCGTCGTCGGCAGCGTCGTCGCCCGGTGGCATGGCCATGGAGGACATCGCCACGGCGTGGACGCAGGCGACCTGGCGATGCTCGCCGATGGAGACCATGACCGGCTCGGTCGAGCGGCAGGCGTCGACGGCCTCCGGGCAGCGGGGGTGGAACGCGCATCCCGACGGCGGGTCCAGCGGGCTGGCCGGGTCGCCCTCCAACGGGACGTGCACCGCGCCGGCCACCGGGACCGCCCGCAGCAGGGCCCGGGTGTAGGGGTGGCGGGGGTCCTGGGTGAGCTCCTCGGCCGGGCCCACCTCCACGATCCGCCCCAGGTACATGACGGCGATGCGGTCCGCCACCACCCGGGCCGCGGCCAGGTCGTGGGTGACGAACAGCTTGGCCATGCCCAGCTCCCGGCCGAGGCGGCCCAGCAGGTTGAGCACGGTGGCGGCCAGGGAGACGTCCAGCGCGCTGGTGGGCTCGTCGCACAGCAGCAGGGCCGGGGGCCGGACGATGGCCCGGGCCAGGGCGGCCCGCTGGCGTTGCCCGCCGGACAGCTGCGCCGCCTTGGCCCCGCCCGCCTCCTCCGGGAGCCCGACCGTGGCCAGGGCCTCGGCGGTCCGGATGCGCATCTCCGGCTTGGACAGGCTCTGGCCCCGGAGGCGTTCGCCGACCAGGTCCGCCACGTCGATCCACGGGGTCATGGACGACCCTGCGTCCTGGAACACCATCTGGGGCGGGGTCCCCTCCCCCACCGAGACCGTGCCGGCGTCGGGGCCGGTCAGGCCGGCCACCACGCGCAACAGGGTGGACTTGCCGCTGCCGCTCTCGCCCACCAGCGCCACGGACTCGCCCGGCGCGATCTCCAGGTCCACGCCCCGCAGGGCCTGCAGGCGCCGCTTCTTGTTGAACCCCTCCCGGACGGTGAAGTGCTTCTCCACGCCGGAGAGGTGCAGCGCAGGCCGCGTCAGCGTCCCGTACCCCGCCAGCGTGTGCGACGCCGGCGGCCACGGGACCCGGGCCTCGGCCGGCTCGGGCGGCGTCTCGCCCGCCCGCAGGCAGGCCGCGGATCCGGCGTGGGTGATGGCCGCGGCCAACTCCGGCGGGGCCTCGTCGCAGGCCTCGGTGCGCAGCGAGCAGCGGGGCCCGAACGGGCAGCCCGGCGGGTGGTTGCGGGGGTCGGGAGGCTCGCCCGGCAACGTGGCCAGCGGGTGGGACCGGTCCGAACGCAACGTCAGCCGGGAGCGCAGCAACCCGACGGTGTACGGGTGCGAGGGGGCGCCCAGCACGTCGGCGGCGGTGCCCAGCTCCGTCAGTCGGCCGCCGTAGAACACGGCGATCCGGTCGGCCAGTTGTGCCGCGACGCCCAGGTCGTGGGTGACGAAGAGGATGGACAGGCCCCGCTCGTCGCACAGCCGCCGCAGCAGGGCCAGGATCTGGGCCTGCACGCTCACGTCCAGCGCGGTGGTGGGCTCGTCCGCGATCACCAGCTCCGGGCGGCCCGCGACGGCCAGGGCGATCATCACCCGCTGGCGGAGGCCGCCGGACAGCTCATGGGGGTAGGCGGTGAGGCGCCGGCGGGCCTCGGGGATGCCCACGGCCTCCAGCAGCTCCAGGGGGTCCTCGTCGTCGTGGACGGCCTCCGCCACCTGGCGGCCGATGGTCATGGTGGGGTTCAGCGACGTCATCGGGTCCTGGAAGATGGCGCCCAGGTGGTTGCGGCGCACCTGGCGCTGCTCCTCGGGTGACGCCGTCACCATGTCCACCCCACAGACGGTGGCGGACCCGGACAGCTCCGGGCGGGGCCGGCCGGGGAGCAGGCCGAGCAGGCTGAGCCCCAGCACGCTCTTGCCGGACCCGGACTCCCCGACCAGCCCCACCACCTCGCCCGGCTGCACGTCGAACGACACGCCCCGCACCGCCCGCACGGGCGACCCGCCCCGCTGGAACGTCACCCGGAGGTCACGGACCGAGGCGACGGGCGGGCCGGCCACCGCTGGTGCGGTGGCCGGCCCGACGCCGACGTCGGGGCCCGCCTCGGGCGAGGAGCGGGTGGTGCCGACCGCCGTCACCGGCTCATCCCTCCTTCAGGTCCTTGAGGCGGACCGTGTACGAGGTCGGGAGCTGGTGGACGAACCCGGTGATGCCCTTGCGGGCCACCACGATCTCCTTGTTGTCGGCGATCGTCGTGTAGCAGCCGGTGTCCACCACGGCGTCGCCGGCCTGGCCGTACAGCTCCGTCACCTGGGCCGGGTCCGTGGACTGCAGGCCCTGGTCCATGAGGCCGTCCGCCTCGGGCGACGGGCACAGCAGGTAGTTGAGGGCGCCGGTGCTGTTCATGAAGATCCGGATCCAGGTGTCCGGGTGTGCCGCGTCCGGGTTCATCGTCCACAGCAGCAGGTCCGGTGCCGAGTCCTTGTTGTTGACCAGGTCGAACACCTCGGCGATGGGCATGGCCCGCACCGTGACGTCCAGTCCGGCGTCGGCCAGGGTGGTCTGGATGGTCTCGGCCAGCCGGGGGATGGTGCCGCCCTCGTCCTCGCTGTAGGCGAAGTCGACCGTTCGGTCCCCTTCGGGCAGGGCGTCCACCGCCGCCTTCAGCTTGGACACGTCGGTCTCGTTCGGGTCGATCGACAGGGTCTCCTCGATCATCCCGGCCGGGTAGATCTGCTCCGACGGGTCGGCCTGGCCCTGGTAGATCTGCTCCACCAGGGCGTCCTTGTCGAAGGCGCTCTGCAGCGCCATGCGCAGCTCCTGGCTCTGGAACGGCCCCTTGTTGGGGTTGGACGCCAGCGCCGTCTTGAGCAGGATCGGGAACTCGTTGACCGTGAAGTCCTCGTTGGTGCGGAAGCTCTCCACGTCGGCCACCGGCAGGCCGTGGATGATCATGTCCAGTTCCCCGCCCTCCAGCTGCAGCCGCTGGGTGGACATCTCCGGGACGATGGCGATGTCGACCTTCTCGAAGTACGGCTTGCCGTCCCAGTAGGTGTCGTTGCGGGTGAGCTCGTAGCCGGTGCCGGGCTCGAACTTGGAGATGTAGTACGGGCCGGTGCCGGCGGAGTGGTCCTTCAGGTAGTTCTGGGCGAAGTCGTCACCGGCCTCGTCCTTGAGCACGGTCGGGCTGACCGCCTTGGGCCCGTAGGGGGCGGCCATGTAGTCCAGGAACGGGCTCACGGGCTGCTTGAGCGTGACCACGAAGGTGAGCGGGTCGGGGGTGGCCGTGGAGGCCACGTCGGCCAGCATGTAGGCGGGGGCGGAGTCCACGTCGGTCCGGCGCTGGAAGCTCTCGGCCCAGGCCGTGGAGTCCATGGCCGTGCCGTCCTGGAACGTCACGTTCGGCCGGAGCTTGAAGGTGTAGGTCAGCCCGTCGGGCGAGACCTCCCAGCTCTCGGCCAGGGCGCCCTCGATCTCCGGGGAGTCCGGCTTGTACCGGACCAGGCCCTCGTAGACCGAGGTCACCACCTGGTTGCCCTCGAGCTCGTAGAAGATGTCCGGGTCGGGCACCTGCATGTCCGCGGTGAAGGCGATGTTCAGCGTGGTGTCGGGTGAGCCGCTCCCTGCGGCGGTGCTGTCTGATCCACTGGACTCGCTGTCGCTGGACCCGCCGCAGGCTGCGGCCAAGAGACCCAGCGCGGCGACCAGGGCCAACAGGAGGTGGCGGAGGGGTCGTCTGGTCACGGAAGCTCCTCTTTCTGGAAGGGGGTTGGAGAGTGGTTGGGGATCGGGGACGGCCGGTGGTGGGACGGCCGGTGATGGGACGGTCGGTGATGGGACGGTCGGTCGGGCCGGGTCAGTGCAGGACGCTCCCGCCGTTCACCAGGAAGGTCTGGCCCGTGACGTAGGACGCCTCGGGGCCGGCCAGCCAGGACACCAGGGCGCCGGCGTCCGCCGGGTCGCAGAAGCGGCCCATCGGGATGCCGTCCAGGTAGTCGGCCCGGACCTCCGCCGGGTCCCGTCCGGTCAGGGCAACCTCGGATCGGCGTTCGGCCAGGACCATGTCGGTCTCCGCCGTGCCCGGTCCCACGGCGTTGACGGTGATGCCGGACGGTCCCAGCTCCAGGGCCGCGGCCTGGGTGAGGCCCACCACGGCGAACTTGGTGGCGGTGTAGGCGCCGAGCAGCGGGAAGGCCTGGACCGCCACCTCGGAGGCGACGTTGATGATGCGGCCGGCCGTGCCGGTGGCGAGCATGTCCGCGGCCGCGGCCCGCAGGCCGTGGAAGGTGCCGACCACGTTGACCTCGAGCATGCGCCGGAGGTCATCGGGCGGCGTCTCCACCACGGGCGCCAGGACCGACACCCCGGCGTTGTTGACCCAGACGTCCAGGCCGCCCAGGTCGTGTGCCGCCTCCACCAGGGACCCGGCGGTGGCGTCGGCGGCGATGTCACCACCGACGACCGCGGCGGCGCCGCCGGCTGCCTCCACCAGCGTGGCGGTCTCCTTGGCCGCCACCTCGTCCGAGGCGAAGTTCACCACCACGTCACAGCCCCGCTCGGCCAGCGCCACGGCGATGCCACGGCCCAGGCCGCGGCCCGCGCCCGTGACCACCGCGACCCGCCGCCCGGACCCGGGTGCCGGCTCAGAGGTTGAGGAGGTAGGCATCCCGCTCCCAGGGCGTGATCTGGCAGTGGAAGTCATCCCACTCCGAGCGCTTCATCTCCACGTAGGCGTCCACGAAGTCGTCGGAGAAGACCTCCCGGGTCAGGGGGTCGACCTCGAAGGCGTCCACCGCCTCCTGCAGGGTGCGGGGCAGCCGGACCGCCCCGCCCGGCCGGTCGTAGGTCAGCTCGCCCAGGGGGTCGCCGGGGTCCAGTTGCTCCCGGATGCCCTCCAGGCCGGCGGCCAGCATGAACGCAGCGGCCAGGTAGGGGTTGACCGCCGAGTCGACCGCCCGGTTCTCCACCGCGGGGCGGTTGTGGGGCAGTCGCATCATGCACGACCGGTTGTTGTCGCCGTACGCGGCGTACGTGGGCGCCCAGGAGATGCTCCCGTCGGTCAGGCGCGAGGTCAGCCGCTTGTAGGAGTTGACGGTGGGCGTGGCCACCGCGGCGATGGCTCCGGCGTGGCGCATGATCCCCGCCGTGAACGAGTAGGCGAGCTTGCTCCAGCCCGCCCCGCGCCGGTCGTCGGGGTCGCGGAACAGGTTCTGGCCCGTCTCCACGTCACCCAGGCTCATGTTGAAGTGGTGCCCGGACCCCCAGGCGTCCACGTAGGGCTTGGGCATGAAGCTGGCCACCAGCCCCGCGTCCTTGGCCGCGGCACGCACCATGAGCTTGAACAGGGTGAGCTTGTCCGCCATCTCCAGCACCGGGAAGTAGCCGAAGTCGAACTCGTACTGGCCGTCACCGCCCTCGGCGTCCAGGCTGAACAACCCGTAGCCGCACTCGGTGAGGTACCGGGACATCGGCTCCAGGAACGCCATGGCGTCCATCGCCGACTCCACGTCGTAGGCCTGGGTGGGCCGGATCTTGCCGGAGGCGGCGACCGGTTCCAGGTAGCCGTCGGGGCCGATCTGGTCGGGACGGAACACGTAGAGCTCGGGCTCGATGCCCAGGAACATGGTGAACCCGGCGTCGGCCGCGGCGGCGACCTGGCGCTTCAGGACGGAGCGGGGGCAGAGGGCGAACGGCCGGGTGCCACCGGCCAGCAGGTCGGCGGCCATCCAGGCGAACCGCCGGTCCCACGGCAGGATCTGCAGGGTGGCGGGGTCCGGCATCGCCACGCTCTCGTCCTCCACCGGGTCCATGCGGCCCAGGCCACCCATGCCCCGGGGCGTGTAGCGCTCGGAGCCGGCCAGCATGTTGGGGAGGTGGTCGACGGGCACGACCTTGGCCTTGGACCGACCGAGGACGTCGATCCATCCCCCCATCACGAACTCCACCCCCTGGCCCTGGAGGGACCCCAGGAGTTCGGCATGGGCCGGGTCGATGTCGTTCACGGTGTCCACGAGGGCACTCCTTGGTCATGGGCCCCAGCCAGGGGCCGGGCGGTGGCGGGCGGGGTCGGTCGGGCTGACGGGGCGAGCGGGGCGGGCGGGGCCAGGTCCGGCAGAGGAGCCGCCCCCAGTGGCGGCTCCTCCACGCGGGCCCGCTCCACCAGGGCGGACAGGGCGGCAACGGTGCGCTCGAACAGCTGGGCTCCCAGCTCGGCGCCGGCCTCGGAGGGCCGGCCGGTCACGCCGTTGGTGGACAACGACGGCGCCGTGTAGCGGAAGACCAGGTCCCCGGTGCGGTCGGCGTCGTCGGAGGTGTCGAGGCGGTCGGCGTGCACCAGCTCCGGCGCGATGGCCAGCATCATCGAGGTCTCGGCCCGGTTGGCGTGCACGTCGGCACCGTCGTCGGTCATGGCGGCGTCGACCACGGGATCCAGCGCCCACCAGTGGGCCACGGCCACCCGCAGGTCCGGGCGGTGCAGGCGCAGGTGGTCGGTGGCCACGCCCAACGCGGCGTCGTTGCCGAAGTGGGCGTTGAGGAAGATCAGTCGCCGGAGCCCTGACGCCGCGGCCCACTCGGCGTAGGACCGGGCCACGATGGCCAGGAGTTCGGGACTGAACGACAGCGTGCCGGGCAGCACCGTGCCGTGTCCGTAGCTGGCCGCCACCGGGATGGCCGGCAGCACCGGCGCGCCGGTGCGGGCGGAGGCCGCGTCGCACAGGGCCGTGGCGATGATGGTGTCGGTCCCGGTCGGGAGGTGCGGGCCGTGCTGCTCGGTGGCCCCGACCGGCACCAGCCCGACCAGGCCGGACAGCGCCGAGAGCTCGGGCCAGCTCTGCTCCTCCCAACGGAGGGGACGCATGGTCGCACCGGTCATGGCAGGAACCTAGGGACCGGTTGTTTCGATACCGTTTCGACAGCGCCAACTGGGAGTGAAGGGCCCGGGACCGCGATGTCGGCGTCGGCCCGCTCGGTCCAGGTCCAGGCGGGGTGCCCCAGGTCGGGTACCTCCAGCCCTGCATCGCCGACCTCCAGCGCCGGCATCCCGGGCCGGTCCAGCCGGACCGCGAACCGCGACGGCGTCCGTGCCAGCGTCAGTGCCCACGCCCCGATGCGCACGTGGAGGGCCACCCGACCCGAGGTCCGGCCGTCCAGCGCGACGACCGGCCCCGGGGACGGCTCACGCTGCCACCGCTCCACGTAGGCCACCGGCGGGGACGCTCCGTCCCCGGCGGGGTCCACCATGGTCCCCCGCTCCACCATGACCTCGCCGTCCCAGTCGATGAGTCCGTGGTCTGTTCCCGCGAACGCGCCGTGCCAGTCCAGTTCGTGGTCCCAGCGCAGCGCCGAGCCGTCCCAGTGGGTGGTCCCGGCGAACGCCTCCACCGGCGAGGCGCCGTCCACCCGGGGGACCCGGAGGTCCGCGAAGGACGACGGGGCCTGCAGCCAGACCACGTCCTCCGGCTCGTGCGCGGGGCCACCGTCCAGGGCGATCGACACCCGGCGCCACACCCCGACGAACCGCTCGGGCACCATGGTCAGCCCGCCTCCGGCTCGGCCATGGCCTGGAGCAGGTGCTCCTGGAACAACATGATCGGCCGTTCGTGGTCCCGGGCCAGCGGGCCGACCCGGAACCGGGAGGAGCGCACCGCGGCCTGGACACCCTCGCACCCGGCGACGTCCTCCAGGATGAAGGACTCGGCCGCGGCCACCAGCGCATCGGGACCACCGTCGGTGTCGGCCACCTGGGCCTCGGCCCGGACCCGGAGGTCGACCACCGTCCGGTCCGGCGCCACCGGGGTGGCCACGTAGGTGATGAAGAACTCCGCGTTGCTGGCCATCAGCACGTTGGGGAAGGCGGCGTGGGCCCCGATCCCGCCGCGGTCCCGCTCGTCGATGTGGTCGATGGTGGCCGTCGCCGTCGCGATCCGGGGCGTGGTGACGTCGTCCCGCAACGGCTCGTAGCTGACCCAGCTCCGGCCCAGTTGCTGCCACTCGAACCGCGGGTGGTCGAAGTCGCCCAGGGTGCCGCTGTGCAGGTACCAGAGGTGGAGCACGTCCACGTGGTTCTCCACGAACAGCTTCCAGTTGCAGTTGGCCTCGATGCGCCGGTGGGCCACCTGCGTGAGGAGCTCCGGCCGGTAGCTGCCGATGTGGGCCGGCAGGTCGTCCATCCAGTCCGACAGCACCGCGCCGGGCTCGGGGTGGGCGAAGACCATGCCGCCCCAGGTGGCCACGGTGCCGGTCAGCAGGCCCCAGTGGGCCGGGTCCATGCCGCAGAACTGGTCGTCCTGCTGGGGGATGCGGCGGAGGTCACCGTCGAGGGCGAAGTTCCACAGGTGGTAGGGGCAGCTGATGCCGGGCCGGGTGTTGCCCGAGCCCTCCAGCAGCACCATGCCCCGGTGGCGGCAGAAGTTGTGGAAGCACCGCAGTTCCCCGTCCAGCCCCCGCACCACCACCATCGGGTCGTTGCCGGCGCTGAAGGTGACGAAGTCGCCCGGCTCCACCAACTGCGCCGCATCCGCCACCAGGTGCCAGGTGCGGCCGAAGACGAGTCGCTGCTCACGGTCGTACCAGTCCTGGGACCAGTAGGCCTCCGGGGGGAGCAGGTACCGAACGGCATCGGTCGTGGTGTCCATGCCCGCGCAACCTACGCAGGCAGTGTTTCGGGGCCGTTACCCCCGAATTTCGATGTTGTATTGATCCGGCCGGGTCAGGGCCCGTCGTCGATCGCCGCGGCCCGGTCCGCGATCCGGGCCAGGTCCGACGGCCGGCGCAGCAGTCCCCGCAGGGCCAGGCCCGCGAAGTGCGCCGATGCCTCGTCGACGGTGTAGGTCGGGTGGCGGAAGTCCGCCTTCGACCGGGGCGCGTGGTCGGCCTGGTTGCGGAACCAGTTGGGGATGCCCTCGTTGGCGCTGAGGAGGTTGAGCGCGCTGAGCACCGGGTCCACCTCCCGGAACTCGCCGCCCTCGATCCCGGCCCGGACCAGTTGCTCCACCCAGTCGTGCAGGGCCTGGCGGTCGGCCCAGAAGTCGGCGAACACGTCGGGCTGGGCCGCGGCCATGCGCTCCACCTCGTTGACGTCGCACGGGGCCAGGCACAGCTGGCGGATGTCGAAGCGCAACAGCCGGTACAGCCGCAGCCCGGCCGATCCGGGCTCGCTGCCCATCCGGATCACGAAGTCGAGCGGGGCCCGGTTGACGCCGAACGCCGCCTGCAGGATGAGCTCCTTGCGGTTGAACCAGTAGTACAGCGACGACTGCTGGAGGCCGGCCGCCTTGGCGATCTCGCTCATCGTCGTGCCGGCGTAGCCCTGCGTGGCGAACAGGCGGGTGGCGGCGGCGATGATCTCCTCCCGAGGCGGCAGCTCCTGGGCGCTGGGGCGGGATCGGGGCCGGCCCGTCGCGGAGCGGGGGGTCGCGGCGCGGGCGCCGGTGCGGGGGGTGGTGGTACGGCCGGAACGGGACACGGTGGAGCAACGGTACCGGAAGCGGCCAGCACGGCAGGGACCCGAGCCGCCGGTCCACCGCTCTGTTACCGGTCCGTGAACTCCGCCCCCGGCGCCTTGCACCCCGTCCGCCGGCCCGGGAGACTCGGTGTGGTTTCGATAGCCCATCGACGGCTGACCGGGCCAGGAGGACGAGCATGCAACAGGATCGGGCCACGGCGGCGACCGCCACCCTGGAACAGGCGCGCGAGCATGCCCGGAGCCAGGCCGCGGGCGCAGCCGACCGTCCCGGGCGCCCTGGTTCCACGCTGGTCTGGGACGAGACCGTGCCCGGCGGCGGGTACGCCACACACCGACTCCCCCGGGACACGGTGCTGCGCCTGACCGCGGTCGACGGAGACACCTGCGCGGCCCTGGTGGTCCACCGGGCCGACCAGACCGCGGAGCGGCTCAACGTGGCGGACACCGTGAAGGTGCAGTGGCAGGCCTATCCCGGCCCGGGCACGTTGCTCCTGTCGGACATGGGTCGGGCCCTCATGACCGTCGTGGCCGACTCCTGTCCGGCCCGCAGCCACGACGCCCTGTGCGGGTGCACCAACCGCCGCACGGAGGCTGCCCGCTCCGGCGGGGACGCCGGCGCCTGGACCGCCACCCCGAACGCACGGGAGCTCCTGCTCCTGGGCCTGGCCAAGCACGGCCTGTCCCGCCGGGACCTGCCGCCGTCGCTGAACCTGTTCCAGGGCGTGGAGGTTGCCGACGACGGCTCGCTGCACCTCCGGCCCCCCGTGCCGGCCGGCGCCGCCGTGGACCTGCGGACGGAGGTGGACGTGATCGTGACCCTTGCCGTCGTGCTCCATCCCCTGGACGCCCGACCGGGGAGCGGGGCCGGAGCGGTCCACTGCACCGCGTCCCGGGCCGACCGGCCGGACCCCGACCCGTTCCGGGACACGAGCCCGGAACGCCTCCGGGCCTTCGAGAACACCGATGAGTCCCGGGCCGGGGGTGTCCGGTGAGCAGCGGCGGGCGGGGCGACGGGGAGCCGTTCGAGGTCCACCTCCCGGCCCGGGCACCGTGGGCGGGGGAGGTCCCCGCGGGCCGGAGCCTGCGCATCGTGGACCTGGGGGGCAACCAGGCCGTGGACTGCATCCTCTACAACCGCCACGACACCGACGAGCGGTACTCGGCCCAGGCCACCGTGGTGGCCCAGGGGAACATCTTCGTCGTGCCGGGCACCCGGTTGCTGTCCGACGAGGGGTCCGTCATGGCCACGGTCACGGCGTCGGACTGCGAACGCCACGACACCATCGGTGGCGCCTGCAGCCGGGAGTCCAACACGTTGCGCTACGGCCACCACACCTTCCACCAGCACGCCTGCGTGGAGAACTTCCTGGACGTCGGCGGCCGGTTCGGGCTCACCAAGCGGGACCTCGTCTCCAACCTCAACTGGTTCATGAACGTGCCGGTCGGAGCCGACGGCACCCTGGGCATCGTGGACGGCATCTCCGCGCCGGGCCTGGCCGTGGAGTTCCGGGCCGAGATGGACCTGCTCGTCGTCATCTCCAACTGCCCCCAGGTCAACAACCCGTGCAACGGCTTCGACCCCACGCCGGTGCAGTTGGTCATCTCGTGATCGAGGTCCTGGAGGGTGGGCCGTTCACCACGGTCCAGGACCTGCCGGGCCGGGTGGGGCTGTGGCACGTCGGGGTCCCGCCCAACGGGCCCATGGACGACCTCACCCACGCCCTGGCCAACCGGGTGGTGGGCGAACCATGCCGGGGCCGCCGCGCTGGAGCTGACCGGTGCGGGGCCGACGCTGCGGTTCCCCCGGGCCGCGGTGGTGGCCGTCGGCGGTGCCGCCGATGCCGGTGCGCCTGGACGGGCACCTGGTGGCCCCCTGGCACCCCGTCCAGGTCCCGGCCGGGTCCGTGCTCACCGTGGGCGCCAACGAGGGGCCCGGCCTGCGGGCCTCACTGGCGGTCCGCGGCGGCATCGACGTCGCGCCCTACCTGGGCAGCCGGTCCACCTTCACGCTGGGCTGCTTCGGCGGGCACGAGGGTCGGGCGCTCCGGGCCGGTGACGTGCTCCCGGTCGGCGACGGGACCCTGGCCACCCACGACCCGGCGCCCCTGCCGCCGGGACTGGCTCCGGTGCTGTCCCGCGACTGGGAGCTGGGCGTCCTGGTCGGCCCCCACACCGCGCCCGAGTTCCTGACCCCCGACGGCCTGGACCGCCTGCTCGCGACCACCTGGGAGGTCCACTTCAACTCGGCCCGGACCGGCGTGCGCCTGGTCGGTCCCGCACCGGGGTGGGCCCGGGCCGACGGGGGCGACGCCGGCCTGCACCCGTCCAACATCCACGACACGGGCTACGCCATGGGCGCGGTCGACCTGACCGGGGACATGCCCGTGATCCTCGGCCCCGACGGCCCCAGCCTGGGCGGCTTCGTCTGCCCCGCCGTGGTCGCGGCGGCGGAGCGCTGGAAGCTGGGCCAGCTCCGGCCCGGGGACCTGGTCCGGCTGGTCCCGTGGTCCCAGGCCGCGGCCGCGGACGCCTGGCGACGCCGCACCGACTGGGTGGACCGGGCCACGTCCCGCATCGAGCCGGTGGCCCGCCCCACCTGGAACGCAGCGGTGCGACGGGACGGCACCGCCGACGACGCGGTGCTGGCGGTCGACGCGCCGGACGGCGACCGCCCCGCGGTGACCTACCGCCAGGCCGGGGACCGGTTCCTGTTGGTGGAGTTCGGGGACATGCACCTGGACCTGGAGCTCCGGGTCCGGGTCCACGCCCTGGACCAGTGGGTGGCCGAGCACCTGGGCGGCGGCCTGGTCGACGCCACCGCCGGGGTCCGCTCCCTCCTGGTCCAGGTGGACGGCCACCACCTGGACGTGCAGGGCGCGGCGGACGCCGTCCGGGCCGGCATGGCCGACCTGGTGGACCTGGAGGACCACCCGTTCCCCTCCCGGGTGGTCCACCTGCCGCTCAGCTGGGACGACCCCGCCACCCGGGAGGCCATCGACCGCTACGTGCACGGCGTGCGGGCCGACGCCCCGTGGTGCCCCTGGAACATCGAGTTCATCCGGCGCATCAACGGCCTGGACACGGTCGACGACGTGTTCCGCATCGTCCACGACGCCTCCTACCTGGTGCTGGGGCTGGGCGACGTCTACCTCGGCGCACCGGTGGCCACCCCGCTCGACCCCCGCCACCGGCTCGTGACCACCAAGTACAACCCGGCCCGGACCTGGACCCCGGAGAACGCGGTGGGCATCGGCGGCGCCTACCTGTGCATCTACGGGATGGAGGGGCCGGGCGGCTACCAGTTCGTCGGCCGCACGGTGCAGGTCTGGAACCGGGAGGCGCTGGGCCCCCACTTCGACCGCGCCCTGGCTGCTGCGGACCTTCGACCAGATCCGGTGGTACCCGGTCGGCGCGGAGGAGCTGCTGGATCTGCGGGCCCGGCAGGCGGTGGGAGCACTGGCCCTGCAGGTGGAGGAGACCGAGTTCGTGCTGAGCGGGCACCGGAGGTTCCTGACCGAGCACCGCGACACCATCGAGGAGTTCCGCGACCGGCAGCAGGCGGCGTTCGCGGCCGAGCGACGGGCCTGGGCCGCGGCCGGTGAGTTCGCCGGGGCACCGGCATGAGCGGAGCTGCCCTGTCCGCGACCGCCGCCGTCACGGCATCACTGGAGCGGATCGCACAGGACGGCCGGGGCGCGATCTGGATCGACCTGGTGGAGCCCGGCGCCGCACTTGCTGCGGCGTCGGACGTGGATGCCCGGGTGGCGCAGGGCGAGGCGCTCCCGCTGGCGGGTCGCACGCTGGCGGTCAAGGGCAACATCGACGTGGCGGGACTGCCCACCACGGCCGGGTGCCCCGCCTTCGCCCACGAACCGGCCCGGTCCGCGGCGGTGGTCCGGTCCCTCACCGCGGCCGGAGCCGTCGTGATGGGCACGACCAACCTGGACCAGTTCGCCACCGGCCTGGTCGGCACCCGGTCCCCCTACGGGGTGTGCCCCAACGCGCACTGGGACGGGCTGGTCTCCGGCGGCTCCAGCTCCGGTTCCGCCGTGGCCGTGGCCGCCGGTCTGGTCGACCTCTCCCTGGGCACCGACACCGCCGGCTCCGGCCGCGTCCCCGCCGCCGCGAACGGGATCGTCGGGATCAAGCCCACCCGGGGCATGCTCAGCACGGCGGGCGTGGTCCCGGCCTGCGCCTCCATCGACTGCGTGTCGGTGTTCGCCCGGACGGTGGACCTCGCCGCCACGGCCGTGGCCGTGGCGGCCGGGACCGACGACGACGACCCCTGGAGCCGCCCTGCTCCCCCGCCGGACACCGGGGGACCCCGGGGGGCGGTCCGTGTCGGGGTCCCCCACGCCGACGGCCTCACCTTCGACGGCGACCGGGCCGGAGCGGGCCGCTTCGCCGCCGCGGTGGACGGCCTCCTCGGTGCCACCGGCGGCGTGGAGGTCGGCGTGGACGTCGAGCCCTTCCTGGCCGCGGGCCGCCTGCTCTACGACGGAGCCTTCGTGGCCGAGCGCCACGCCGCGGTCGGCGCCTTCGTGGACGCCCACCCCGACGACGTCGACCCCGTGGTGGGCGGGATCATCGCCGCGGCCGGCCGGCTTCCCGCCTGGCGGTTCGCCGCCGACCTGACCACGCTGCAGACCCACCGGGCCCGCGCCCGGAAGGCGTTCGGGGCCATCGACGTGCTGGTGGTCCCGTCGGTGCCCCGCGTCCCGACCGTCGCCGAGGTGCAGGCCGACCCGGTCGGGGTGAACTCCATGCTCGGGACCTACACCAACTTCGTGAACCTGCTCGACCTCTGCGCCGTCACCGTGCCGGTGCCGACCCGGTGGGATGACGGCGACGGCCCACCCACCAGCGTCACGCTCATCGCCCCCGCCTGGCACGACGACGTGCTGGTCGCCCTGGCCCGGCAGGTCACCGTCACCCCCGGGCCAGGTGGGCCCGCCAGCCTCCGAGCGGGGTGATGTCGGGTGCGCCGAGCACGCCGACGGACTCGCACAGGAACCCCATGACCGAGGTCCCGTCGGCCAGTTCCACGGTGCCGATGCACAGCGGCGGCGGCACCAGCGCCACGAACGAGCCGAAGCCGGCGTCGTCCAGCTCCCACACCTCCACCTCGACCGCCCCCGCACCCGCGTCGTCCGCACCGGACCGAACCAGGCCGGGCTTGGGGGGCTCGGTGTCCAGGGCGTAGAGGCGGTAGCAGGGAGCGGTGGTCGTGGAGGCGACCAGGGTTCCGCCCCGTTCGGTGAGCTGGTGGTTGAGGGGCTGCCCGCTGAGGTGGGCGCCCACGACGGCGATCCTGGTCATCGTGGGATACTGCCCCAGGCGCAACGAGCCAGGGGGTCGGCATGGGTGCGGACATCGTCATCAGGGGCGGCACGGTGGTGGACGGGACGGGTGCGCCCGGGTACGCCGCGGACGTGGCCGTGACCGACGGCGTCATCTCCGACATCGGCCCCGGCCTCCGCGGTGACCGTGAACTGGATGCGGGCGGCCAGGTGGTCAGCCCCGGGTTCGTCGACATCCACACCCACTACGACGCCCAGGTGTTCTGGGACCCCGACCTGACCCCGTCCAGCCACCACGGCGTGACCACGGTGATCGCCGGCAACTGCGGGTTCAGCATCGCCCCCGTCACGGCCGGCACCGTCGGCCTCCTGGCCCGGACGCTGCAGCACGTCGAGGACATGAGCCTGGACACGCTCACCGTCGGCGTCCCGTGGGACGAGTTCGAGACCTTCCCGCAGTACCTGGACGCGGTGCAGCGCCGGGGCACCGCGCTCAACTACGGCTGCTACATCGGCCACACGGCGCTGCGGCTCTGGGCCATGGGCGACGACGCCTACGAGCGCGACCCCACCGGGGCGGAGATGGACCGCATGCGGGACGCTGTCACCGACGCGATGGCCGCCGGTGCCATCGGGTTCGCCACCAGCGCGTCCCCCACCCACAACGGCGACAAGGGTCGCCCCGTGCCCAGCCGCCGGGCCGGCCTGGACGAGCTGCGCACCCTCATGGCCCCGGTCGGCGACGCCGGCCGGGGGGTGATCGCCATGCTCCCCGGCGGTGTGTTCACCAACGACGAGGTGTTCTCCCTGCAGGAGGAGGTCCACCGACCGATCACCTGGACCGCGCTGCTGACCATCAAGGGCATCCCCTACCACGAGGGGGTCATGGCCGAGCACGACGCGGCCCGGGCCCGCGGGGTGGAGGTGTGGCCCCAGGTGTCGTGCCGGCCGCTGGTGTTCCAGATGAACCTGGCCGAGCCGTTCACGCTCAACATGCGTGGGTCGTTCCAGGAGCTCATGGACCGCCCCACCGAGGAGCGGATGGCCGCCTACCGCGACCCGGTGTGGCGGGAGCGGGCATGGGCCGACCTGCAGGGTCGCGGCGCCATCCCGTTCAACTTCCGGTCCCTGTCGGTGGCCGAGTGCGACCGCCACCCGGAGCTGGTGGGACGCAGCGTGGTGGAACTGGCCGAGGAGCGGGGCGCCACACCGCTCGACGTGATGCTGGACCTGTCGCTGGAGGACGACCTGCGGACCAGGTTCTGGTCGGTGCTGGCCAACGACGACCCGGAGGCCATCGCCTGGCTCCTCCCGCAGGACAACGTGCTCCTGGGTCTGGCCGACTCCGGCGCCCACGTGAGCCAGTTGTGCGACGCCTGCTTCTCCACCGACCTGTTGGGCAACTGGGTCCGGGACAAGGAGGTCATGTCGCTGGAGCGCGCCGTGCACAAGCTGTCGGGCGAGCCGGCCGCGGTCTACGGACTGGACGACCGGGGCACCCTGGCCGTGGGCAGGGCGGCCGACATCGCCGTGTTCGACTTCGACACCGTCGCGCCCGGCCCCCTGCGCCGGGTCCGGGACTTCCCCGCCGACGGCGAACGCCTCACCGCCGACCAGCCGGTGGGCATGACCCACACGCTGGTCAACGGCGTCCCGATCCGGGTCGACGGCGCGCCGGACCGGTCCGCGCTCGACACCCGGCCGGGGCAGATGCTCCGCGGCGGGCACGACGGGGCGGAGGCGACACGGTGACCGACATCGAGGAACTGGCCCGCCGGGAGCTGTCCGGCCTGGACCCGCACCAGCTGATGGACCGCGAGGCCGACCGAATCGACGGGTTCCTGGACGGCCTGGATGACGACGGGTGGCGGGCACCGACCGCCTGTGTCGGCTGGGACCGCCGTGAGCTGGTGGCGCACCTGATCAGCACCGACGACTACTTCCAGGCCGGGTTGGAGGACCGCATGGGCGCCTTCTTCGAAGCGGTCATGGCCGAGGGCGGCCACGACCTGGACTCGTTCAACGAGGTCGGCGTGCGCCGCCGGGCCGGCCTGGCCCCGGCGGACCTGCTGGAGCAGTGGCACCGGTCCCAGCGGGACACCCGCCGGATGTGGCGGGAGCACGGGACCGCACCGATGGGCACGTCGGTCGGCCCGTACCCGGCGGAGTGGCAGGCGTTCCACGCCGCGGCCGAGTGGGCCACGCACGCCGACGACCTGGGGGTCCCGGTCACCGACGACGAGGCCGCGGCCCGCACCGCGTGGCGGGTCCGGGTCAGCCGCTTCGCGCTGGGCGAGGCCAAGGCCGACCTGGAGGTGGAACCGGTCCCGGGCGGGACACGGGTCACCGGCCAGGGGGTCGACCTGGTCGTGGCCGACGAGGACCTGGTGGCCGCGGTGTCGGCCCGGCTCCCGGCCGGTGTGCCCCTCGACGACGCGGCCCGGGCCGTACTCTCCACCCTGCCGTGACCGACGAACGCACCACCCTGGCCACCCGCATCGCCCGCCGGGCCCTGGCCCTGCCCGACGCCGTGCTGGACCGGGTCATCGGTGCCCCGCCGGTCGTCGTGGACGGGCGCGTCCTCAACCGTCGGGTGCAGGCGATCATCACCGTCGGCGACCGCCTCGGGCTCACCTCCGAGGAGTGGGACGTCCAGGCCCGCCGCCGCCAGCTCCGGCAGGCCTCCGGCATCGGCATGCCCCGGCGCCAGGGCATCCACGTGGCCGACCGGCGCATCCCCGGCCCCGCGGGGGAGATCCCGGTCCGGGTCTACCGCCGCCTGGGTGGACCGGCCGAGCCGCCGTCCATCGTCTACCTCCACGGTGGCGGCTGGGTGGTCGGCGACCTGGACAGCCACGACGGGTCCTGCCGGCTGCTGGCCGACGTCACCGGCTGCGTGGTGGTGGCGGTCGACTACCGGCTGGCGCCCGAGCACCCGTTCCCGGCCGCGGTCGAGGACTCCCTGGCGGCCTACCGCTGGGTGCAGGAGCACCACGCCGAGCTGGGCACCGAGGCGGGCCGGGTCGGCGTCATGGGCGACAGCGCCGGCGGCAACCTGGCCGCCGTGGTGGCCCAGGTGACCCGCACCGGCGAGGTCCCGGCGCCGGTGGCCCAGTGCCTGGTCTATCCCGGCACCGACGCCCACCTCGACGCGCCGTCCCACAAGCTCTTCGGCGAGGGGTTCTTCCTGACCCGTGAGGGCATGGAGTGGTTCCGGGCCCACTACCTGCCGGATCCCGACGACTGGGACTCACCCCTGGCGTCACCGCTGCTCGAGCCCGACCTGTCCGGCGTGGCCCCCGCCGTGGTGGTCACCGCCGGCTTCGACCCGCTGCGCGACGAGGGCAGGGCCTACGCCGACCGCCTGGCCGAGGCCGGCGTGTCGGTGCGGTACCGCTGCTACGACGACATGGTCCACGGCTTCTTCGGGATGGGGGTCCTGCCCGAGGGCATGGCCATCGCCACCGAGGTCTGCGCCGCCATGGGTGACCTCATGCACCAGCGCTGACCCACGCCGCGGCTTGAGGAACGGCGCATGGTGCCGATGGAAGGGGGATGGCACCCCCGACCGGCAGCCGGACCGCCCTGTGGCTCAGCCACCACTGGCCCGAGGACTACGACCGCTGCGCCACCGTCGGTCGGTCCCACGTGTGCCGACGCTGCCTCTGGTTCTGGCCCGCGTGCCTGGGGACCATGGTCCTGGCCCTGGCCGGGGTGCGCTGGCCGGTGGCGCTGGACCCGTGGCTGCTGTTCCTCCTGCCGGTGCCGGTGGTCGTGGAGTGGTGGGCCGAGCACCTGCACCTGGTCCGCTACTCGCCCTCCCGCCAGGTGGTGCTCTCGGTCCTGGCCGCCCCCGCCGTCGGCGTCGGCCTGGCCCGGTACCTGGAGTCCCCCGGCGACACCCTGTTCTGGGGCGTCGTCGCGGTCTACGCCGTGGTGTGCCTGGTCCCGGTCCTCATCGGCGGTCGGACCGGCCGGACCGGCCGCGCCGGCCCTCCGGACGGGGCAGCGCTGACGGACGGAACGGTCACGGACGGGGCAGGAGCGGAAGCTCCAGGATGTGGAACCAGTCGACCGGCGGATCGTCGGGATCCGGCACCCAGTCACCCACGTCCGGCACCTCCACGTCGCTGACCCCGGCCATGAGCAGCCGGAACAGCCGGTGCTGGAACCGGGCCCGCTGGCCGGCCACCAGCCCGAGCGGGTCACCGACCAGCCGGTGGTCCAGGCCCATGCGCACCACCACCATGTCCAGGCTGGGGATGACGGTCACCTCCTGGTCGAACATGCCGCTCAGGCCGAAGGCGTCCGCGGGGGCGGGCGGCAGCCACCGGCGCTGGCGCACCACCGGCGCCGGGAACGTGGCGTTGTGGCACGTCGTGCCGTCGTTGGTCCACCACAGGAAGCCGTAGCAGGGGTTGGCCGCGGTGCCCCGGGCACCCTGGGCCACGTAGTCCTCCGCGATCAGCACCCGGTCACCCCACCGACCCTGATGGAGCAGGAGCGTGCCGAGGCGGCCGAACGAGCGGGGCGCCATGTCCAGGAAGGCGAACCCTTGGGTGGTCCCGACCGGGTCCCGGGCCCAGGACCAGTCGCCGTCGGCGATCCCGACCGGCCGGAACAGCTCGTCGCGGGCGAAGGCCTGGAAGTCCCGGCCGGTGGCCCCCTCCACCACGGCGACCAGCACCGACACCGCGGTCTGGGCGTACAGGTACGTCGATCCCGGTGCGGCCTCGAACGGCCGGCGGAGCACCGCGGCGACCGAGTCGGCGGTGGCGGCCTCCAGCACGTCGGACGCGAAGGCCAGGCGCAGGCCCGTGGTCTGGGTCAGGAACTGCCGCACCGTGAGCGCGGCGTGGGCGGGGTCCAGACCGACCACGCCCCGGGCGGCCAGGAGGGGGCCCACCGGGTCGTCCAGCCCGAGCAGTCCCATGGTGACGGCCCGGCCCACCACCATCGACACCACGCCCTTGGTCATGGACCACGCCGGCAGCGGCACCCACTCCACCAGCGCGTCGTTGCCACTGGTGGCCACCAGGCAGTCGTGGCGGTACACCCGCACCGACTGCGCACCGGTGGCGGTGCCGTACTCCACGGCCATGTCCACCGCGTCGGCGGCCAACCCGACCGACTCCGGTGCGACCCGCCCGAACTCCACGCCGCCGGCGGGCAGGGCACACGATCCGCCGGACAGCGCCGCGGGACCGGGCGGGGCCGGCGACGGACTCGCACCCGGCGCCACCGGTGCGCAGGCCGCGCCGGCGAACAGCACCAGCACGCCGGCCACCGCCGCGATGCAACGAACCCCCCGACCCACAGCCACACCCCCCTCGGCGCTCAGCCCGTTCAGGATGGCAGCGCAGGCGCTCCCGGGGCAACGGTCACGGCGCCCGTCCGGCCCCGGGCCCGTCCGGTGTCAGGCCACCGTGCAGATGACCTCGCCGTGCAGCACCGCGAACCAGCCCGAGGGCTCCGCCGCCCACGCCCGCCACGCCCGCACCATGCCGACCAGCTCGTCGGGCCCCACCCCGAGGTCGGCGAACCGGCCGGTCAGCTCCGAGTCCGCCACCCGGTCCGCCCACATCCCGCCCCACCACGACCGGTCCTCCGTGGTGGCGAAGCACCACACCGACGCGGAGGCCGACGTGGCGCCCAGGCCGGCCCGGTGACACCAGGCCAACAGGTGCCGGCCGGCGTCGGGCTCGGCGCCGAGGGAGCGGGCGGCCTGGCGGTACCGGGCCAGCCACCGGTCCAGGCCGGGGTCGGCCGGGGCCCAGGTCATGGCCCCGTAGTCGGCGTCGCGGGCCGCCACGAGCCCTCCGGGGCGGGTGACGCGGGCCATCTCGCCCAGCGCCGCGACCGGGTCCCGCAGGTGCTGCAGCAGCTGGTGGGCATGCACCACGTCGAAGGTGTCGTCGTCGAACGGGAGTCGGTCCACGTCGGCCACGTCGAACGCCACGTTGGCCACACCGGATGTGGCGGCCCCGGCCCGGGCCTGCTCCACGACGGCGCCGGCCCGGTCCACCCCCAGCACCGACCCGTCCGGCACCCGGCGGGCCAGGTCCACGGTGATGGTGCCGGGCCCGCACCCGACGTCCAGCACCCGGTCGGTGGGACGGAGGCGGTCCAGCAGGTGGCCGGCGGAGTTCTCCGCCGTGCGCCAGCGGTGCGACCGCAGCACCGGCTCGTCGTGGCCGTGCAGGTACTCGTGCCCCGGTGCGTCGCCTCGTTCCACCCCCCGATCCTGACCGACCGGCGGGTACCGTGCCGACATGGTTTCCACCCCGGCGGTCGAACTGGACGTCGACGGCCACACGGTCCGGGTCACGAGTCCGGACAAGGTGTTCTTCCCGCAACGGGGGAACACCAAGTTGGACCTGGTCAACTACTACCTGGCCGTGGGCGGGCCGCTCATGCGGGCCATGGGGGGCCGGCCGGTGCTGCTGCAGCGCTTCCCGGACGGCGTGAAGGGCAACAACTTCTTCCAGAAGCGGGTGCCGGACGCACGGCCCGACTGGCTGGAGACGACCGTGGTCTCCACCCCCAACGGCACGACGTCGCAGGCCCTGGTGGCCGCGGACCTGGCCCACGTGGTGTGGGCGGTCAACCTGGGGTGCCTGGGGTTCCACGTGTGGCCGGCCCGGGCCGCGGACCCCGACCACGCCGACGAGCTGCGCATCGACCTGGACCCCCAGCCCGGCATCACCTTCGACCAGGTCCGTGAGGCCGCGTTCGCGTTGCGCGACCTGTTCGACGAGGTGGGCCTGACCGGGTTCCCCAAGACCACGGCCAGCCGGGGCCTGCACATCTACGTGGGCCTGGAGCCCCGCTGGGACCCGGTCCAGGTCCGGGCCGCAGCGGTGGCGGTGGCCCGGGAGCTGGCCCGCCGGCGGCCCGACCTGATCACCGACGCATGGTGGAAGGAGGAGCGGGGCACGCGTGTGTTCGTGGACTTCAACCAGAACGCCCCCCACAAGACGGTGTTCGGGGCCTGGTCGGTGCGGGCCCGGGTCGGGGCGCAGGTCTCCACCCCGGTCACCTGGGACGAGGTCGCCACCGTGGTCCCCGACGAGCTGACCATGGACACCGTGCCGGACCGCGTGGCGGCGCTGGGTGATCCGTGGCAGGCGATGTGGGAGCGGCCCCAGAGCCTGGAGCCGCTGCTGGACCTGGTCCGCCGCGACCAGGAGGCAGGTCTCATGGACGCACCGTGGCCACCCGTCTACCCCAAGATGCCGGGCGAGCCGCCACGGGTGGCCCCGAGCCGGGCCCGCAAGCCCGACGGCGGACCCCCGGACGGGTAGGACCTACCCGCCCTCGGGTGGGGTCCGGTCGGCCCGGATGCCGTGGTAGGGCCGGCCGGCCTCCTCCCACTCCTGCGCCATCCGGAAGAACGAGTTGCCGAACGGGTCGTCCCCCTGCAACGGCAGGGCGGCGCGACGGATGGTCCAGTCGTGGGGAGCGAGCTCGCCGGCCAGGGCGAAGTTGCGGGCCGCGCCCGCCTCGTCACCGGTGCGGCGCAGGTGGGCCGCCATGCGGAACCGCAGCCGGGCCTGCAGCTCGTCCTCGGTGAGGTCGTCCAGGACCTCACCAGGGCTGGCCACGTCCACGTCGGTCTCGCCGGTGCGGACCCACCGCCGCACCGCGTCCTTCTGGGGCCCGGACTCCACGTTGGTGAAGTCCTTGAACATGTCGGTGCCGAACGCCTCCCAGTTGGGCTTGGCGATCCGGTTCCGCTCGTCGATCCACACCACGGTCGGGACGTTGGAGATGGCGTACAGCTCGGTGAGCAGGTGCTCGCGGTCGATGAGCACCGGGAAGGTGATGCCGTCCACCCATGGGGTCACGTCGTCGACGGACTCGTCGATCGCGACCGCGACGACCGTGAAGCCCTCGTCGGCCAGTTCGTCCTGCAGCACCTGCCACCCGGGCAGGTCGTAGCGGCATCCTCACCAACTGGCGAAGGCGAACAGCAGCTTCTTGCGGTCCGTGAACTCCTCCAGGGAGTGCAGCGTGCCGGACAGGTCGGGCAGTGCGAACGACGGTGCCCGGCTACCGCCGAGCATCCCGCGACGGAGGCCCCGTTCGGCGCCGACCGCGACCAGCGAGGACTGTTCGTCCACCGCGACCGGGCGGTCGAGCGCAGCGGCCACGGCGACCAGGTCGACCCGATCGCCGGCCATGACGGTCGAACGGTCACGGACCGGCACGCACACGTCCCCACGGCACAGGCCTTCGGCCTTGAGCTCCCAGCCCATCGACGCCGTCAGGTCGGGTCCGGAGACGAGCACCCGACCGGCCGCGTGCTCCGCCTCCACGGTGGCCCCGTCGGGAGCATCGACGAGGTCGGCCAGCACGGTCACCGGGGTCATGGGCGTCATCCTCGCACAGGTGCGCTCCGGCGGAGGTCGACGGTGCGCCGCACGGGGGCCCGGTCCCAGTCGTGACGCAGGGGCATCCGGCTCCGGCCGCCGGCCGCGGCGCGGATGCCCAGCACCTGGTTCACCCCGATGCGGCCCTCCTCGAAGCCCACCGCGGACCCCGCCATGTAGAGCCGCCAGACCCGGGCCCGACCCGGACCCACCAGCCCGACCGCCCGGTCCCAGTCGGCCTCCAGGTTGGCCACCCAGGCCCGCAGCGTGAGCGCGTAGTGCTCCCGGAGACCCTCCAGGTGGCGGGCCTCCAGGCCGGCGGCCTGCATGGCGGTGACCACGCCACCCACCTCGTGCAGCGCCCCGTCGGGGAAGACGTAGCGGTCCACGAAGCTGCGCCGGGCGAAGCCCGGACGCGCCCCCGGTGGGCGGCTGATGGCGTGGTTCAGCACGCGGCCACCGGGGGCGAGCAGCCGGTACAGGCGTTCGAAGTACTCGGCCAGCCCGGCCGCCCCGACGTGCTCGAACATCCCGATGGAGCTGATGGCGTCGAACGGACCGTCGGCGACCTCGCGGTAGTCCTGCAGCCGGATCCGGACCCGGTCCGACAGGCCCTCGGCCCGCACCTGCTCCCGGGCCCAGGCGGCCTGCTCCCGGGAGATGGTGATGCCGACGGCCTCCACCCCGTGGTGGCGGGCGGCATGGCGGACCATGGCGCCCCACCCGCAGCCGACGTCCAGCAGCCGCATGCCCGGTCGCAGGCCCAGCTTCTGGCAGACGAGCTCGTGCTTGGCCCACTGCGCGGCCTCCAGGCCGGCGGCCGGCGAGGCCGCTGGCGGCGGGTCGGCCCACACCGCGCACGAGTAGGTCATGGCCGGCCCCAGCACCAGGGCGTAGAACTCGTTGGACACGTCGTAGTGGTGCGACACCGCGTCGCGGTCCCGGCCCGGTGTGTGGACCCGGCCCCGCAGCCGTGCCTCCTCCGGGGGTGGGGGCAGGGGCCGCAGGTTGCGCAGGCCCAGCACCCGGACCGCCTCCAGCCACTGCCGGGGGGTCAACCGGGGGTTGGGGATGCGGTCGCGGAGCCCGACGACGGCGTAGATGTCGCCCCGGACCTCCACGTCACCGGTCACGTAGGCCCGGGCGAAGCCGAGCTCCCCCGGCGCGGTGGCGATGCGCCGGAGCGCGTCGTCGGAACGCACCACGATGGTGGCCGGCGCGTCCGGCGGACCGAGCCGGCTGCCGTCGTGGAACTCGAAGGCCACCGGCGGGTCCGTCCCCACCAGTGAGCCCACGACCCCGGCCAGGGTTCCCCCGGGGGCCAGGACGACCAGGCCCGGGTCCCTCCGCTGATCCTGCTGCAGTGCCATGGTCGACTCCCCTCGACCGCCCAGGCTCCCCAACACGTCGCCGGCACGATGCTTGCACACGCATCGGCGGACGCGTCGGACGAACGTCGTCGGACGCGTCGGACGATCGCGGGGCCGACCACCTGCCCCGAGCGGCCGGCAGGGCTCAGATGGGGAGCGCCCCGGTGGCGGCGTTGGTGGAGCCGGTGTCCTTGTACGCCGCGATCGTCCGCTGGGCGATCCGCATCTGGTGCACCTCGTCCGCGCCGTCGGCGAAGCGGGCCCAACGGGCGTGCTGGTACATGTGGGCCAGCGGGGTGTCCGTGGAGTAGCCGAGCGCGCCGTGGACCTGGATGGAGCGGTCGATCACCCGGCCCAGCATGTTGGCCACGAAGTGCTTGGCCATGGAGACCTCGCCCTTGAAGTCGTCGCCCCGGTCGATCTTGTACGCCGCGTGCAGGACCATGAGCTTGGCCTGGTACAGCTCCATGGCCGAGTCCGCGATCATCCACTGGATGCCCTGCTTCTCGGCCAGGAGCGAGCCGTGGGCGTAGCGGTTGAGGGACCGGTCCACCATCATGTCCAGCGCGGTCTCGGCCTGGGCGATCCAGCGCATGCAGTGGGCCAGGCGGGCCGGGCCCAGCCGGTACTGGCCCAGCAGGTGGCCCTGGCCCCGGCCCCCCAGCATCTGGGACTCGTGCACCCGCAGGTCCTCGATGAGGATCTCCGAGTGGCCGGTGCCGCCGTGCATGGTCTCGATCTGGCGGACCTCGGTCCAGCCCTCCGACGGGATGTCCACCAGGAACGCGGTGTTGGCGGCCTGGGGGATCTCGGGGTCCTCCTCGGTGCGGGCGATGAGGATGGCGAAGCTGGCCCGGTGGGCGTTGGAGATGAACCACTTGTGGCCGTTGATGACCCACTCCTCGCCGTCCTGGTAGGCGTTGGTCCGGATGAGGGTGGGGTCCGAGCCGGCGACCTCCGGCTCGGTCATGGCGAAGCAGGACCAGGTGCGGCCGTCGCACAGCGCCTTGAGGTACTTCTGCTTCTGCTCGTCGGTGGCCCAGTGCAGCAACGTGTGCATGTTGCCCTCGTCGGGGGCCTGGCAGTTCAGGACCCACGGTCCGTAGTAGCTCTTGGCCGCCTCGGCCTGGACCATGGCCAGCTCCACGTGGCCCAGCCCCATGCCGCCCCATTCGGGGGGCATGTGCGGCAGCCACAGGCCGGCGTCGAACGCCTCCTTGCGCATCCCGATCAGGAGCGTCAGGTACGCGTCGCGGTCGGTGTCCTCCAGCTTCTCGTCGTGGATCCGGGCCTCGGCCGGCTTGACGACCTCGTCGATGAACGCCCGGACCCGCAGTCGGATCTCCTCGAGCTCGGGCGAGAGGCTGAAGTCGATGCTCACGTGGTCCCCCTGGTGGACCGGCGCACCGTGCGCCGGTCGGCCCGGACCGTACCGCCCGACACCTCTCGGGCGCCCGTCGGCGGCGGGAATCAATCCCCGTGGGCGGGGTTCTGACAGGGGTCCGATCCCCCACCGAGGAGCCACCCATGACGTCCGGACCACGCAGCGTCGCCATCATCGGGGCCGGCAGCGTCGGCACCCACCTGGCCCGGGGCCTGGCCGGCGCCGGCCATGCGGTGACGGTGGGGGTGCGCGACGCCACCACCGACCGGGCCGTCGCCCTGGCCGGGGCCGGGGTGGCCCTGGCGTCCCCCGAGGATGCCGCGGCCGGAGCGAACGTCGTGGTGCTGGCGGTCCCCGCGCCCAGCCTGGGTGAGGTGGTCCCCTCCCTGGGGGACCTGGCGGGCAAGGTGGTGGTCGACGCCACCAACGCGGTGGGCACACCGCTTCCCGACGGGTTCGACACCCTCGGCGCCTACGTGTCCTCCCTGGCCCCGGGTGCCAGGGTGGTCAAGGCCTTCAACACCATCGGGGCCGAGCACATGGAGTCGGCCACGGTGGCCGGCACCCCGGCGTTCCTGCCCGTCGCCGGCGACGATGCCGGCCGGCCGGTGGTGGTGGACCTGGCAACGTCGCTCGGGTTCGACGTGGCCGACCTGGGCGGGCCCGACTGCGTGCAGATGGTGGAGGACGCGGCACGGCTCTGGATCCACCTGGCGTTCCGGTGCGGCTGGGGCCGGGACTTCGGCTTCGGCGTGCTGCGGCCATGACCGGGACGAGCGACCTGACGCCGGCCACGGCGCCCGCACCGCAGCCCGCCATCGGCATCAACCTGTCGACCTCCGCCGCCCCCGGGAACGACCCGGCGGCCGCCGCACTGCACGCCGAGGAGCTCGGCTACGACTTCGTGTGCGTGTCGGACCACCTGCACGGGACGCAACCGACGTACGAGACCTGGACGATGCTGACGTGGATGGCGGCCGCGACCACACGGATCCGCGTCGTCCCCAACGTGCTGGGACTGCCCTACCGGTCGCCCACGGTGCTGGCCAAGATGGCCGAGACCCTGGACCGGCTCTCCGGCGGGCGGGTCGTGATCGGCCTGGGCGCCGGCGGCTGGGACGCCGAGTTCTCGGCGTTCGGGCTGCCCGTGCGCACACCGAAGGAGAAGGTGGACGGCCTGGAGGACGCGCTGCAGATCCTCCGCGGGTTGTGGCGGGAGCCGGCGTTCTCGTTCCAGGGTCCGGTGTACTCGGTGCAGGACGCTGAGCTGGAACCCAAGCCGGCCCGACCGGTCCCGGTGTGGGTGGGTGGGTTCGGGCCGCGGTCGCTGCGGGTGATCGGCCGCCTGGCCGATGGCTGGCTGCCGTCCATGCCGGTGGTGCCACCGGAGGAGGTGGCGGCCAAGCGGGTGGTGATCCGTGACGCGGCCGAGGCCGCCGGCCGGGATCCCGACTCCCTGACCTACGCCTACAACGTGACCGTGCTGCTGGGCCCGGGCGCGGTGGACGACCGGGTCATCGGAGGGAGCCCGGCCCAGGTCACCGACCGGATCGGGGAACTGGTGCAGACGCTCGGCCTGGACGCCGTCAACGTCTCGTTCACCGGCCCCCCACGCGACCAGGCGGACGTGTTCGCGGCGGACGTCTTGCCCCACCTGCGCTGAGGCTGCATGGTGGCGAGTGCAGCGCCCGTCCGCCCCGGGCCCCGGCTGTGGGTGCTCGTCGTCGTCCGAGACGTTGGGTGGTGAGGGTGGCCCGTCCCAACCCCGGGCCCCGGCAGCTCAGGACAGGCAGGCCCCGGCCAACGCCCGGGCGTGCTCCTGGGCGGAGTCCAGGACGGGCACCGTCAGGTCGCCGTCCCGGAGCACCAGGCCGTGCTCGGTGCAGGCCAGCACCACTGCATCCGCCCCCCGGCCCACCAGCGCGGCCGCCGCGGCCCGGAACGTGTCCCGGGCCCGGTCGGTGACCACCTCCCGGACCAGTTCGTCGAAGGTGTGCCGTTGGATGGCGGCCCGCTGGGCCGGATCGGGCACCAGCACCTCGATGCCGGCCGCGCCCAGGACCGGCGGGTACAGGTCGGGCGACTCCATCGTGTAGGCGGTGCCCAGCAGGCCGATGCGCGTCACCCCCAGGGCCATGCAGGCGTCCCGGACCACCTCCACGATGTGGACCAGGGGGACCGGCCCGAGCGCGGCCCGGACCGGTTCGGCACACAGATGCATGGTGTTGGCGCAGATCCCCACCACCTCGGCGCCGGCTCCCACCAGTGCGCCCGCGCCGGCAGCGAGGACCTCCCCTGCCCGGTCCCACCGCCCGGCACGCTGCAACTCCGTGAGCGCGTCGAAGTCCGTCTGCCACAGCACCAGGGGGGCGCAGTGGTCGCCACCCAGTTCCCGGGCCACCTGGCGGTTGATGAGCTCGTAGTAGTGGGCGGTGGAGACCCACGACATCCCGCCCAGGAGCCCGACGACCCTCACCGGTCGGTCCCCGCGCCGGAACCGGGCACTCAGCCCACCGGCACGGCCAGCGCCGCGGCGTTGGCGTACATGACCCGGTCCACGTCGGCCTGGGTGAACCCGGCGTCGTCCAGGTCCTCCACGTAGGACAGCGGGTCGGCCAGGCCCTCGGCGTGGGGCCAGTCGGAGCCGAAGATGATCCGGTCGACGCCGATCATCTGGGCCAGGTCCACCAGGTCGTCCTCGTAGAACGGCGACACCCAGACGTGGCGGCGGAACGTCTCCCGCGGGTCCTCGTCGAACATCGGGCCCCGCATCTGGAAGACCTTCTTGAGCTTGTTGTAGAGGGGCCGGACCCACTCGGCGCCGTTCTCGATGGTGGCCAGGCGCAGGTTCGGGTAGCGGTGGAACAGGCCATCGGCCAGGAAGGACGCGACCGTGTCCGCGATGGGCGACATGGTGAGGAGCTGGTACAGCGCGGGGATGCGGAAGGCCTGGAACTCCGGGTCCACACCCCACTGCTCCAGCATGAAGCCGTACCCGGCGTCGCCGGAGTGGAACGACACCGTGATGCCGGCCTCGTTCACCCGGGCCCAGAACGGGTCGTGCATCGGATCCCCGAAGGACCGGTTGCCGGCGGCGCCGACCACCGGTCCGGGCCGCATGTTGATGATGCGGGCACCCTGGGCCAGGACGAACTCGAGCTCCTCCACGGCCCAGTCCACGTCCACCAGGGTCAGGTAGGGCGCCGACAGGAGCCGGCCCTGGTAGTCGTAGGTCCAGTCGTCCAGCAGCCACCGGTTGAAGCCCCGGAACGCGGCCAGCAGCGCCTCCCGGTCGTGCGCCAGCGACGTCTCCATGCCCACCCCGAGGGTGGGGAACATGAACGCGGCGTCCAGGCCCTGATCGTCCATGACCTTCACCCGCGCCGCGGGGTCGCGGTAGGCGGGGCTGATCGGGTCCAGCTCACCGAAGGCGGAGTGGAGGTCGCCCAACGTGGTCTTCCCACGGAAGTAGTCGATCAACGCGCCGGGCTTGGCCACGGGGTCGAAGGTGGGGTTGGGGATGAAGCGGTTGACCTTGCCCCCCACCAGCAGCCGCTGCTTGCCCCCGACGTCGGCCCAGCGCATGCACCGGCTCTGCATGCGGGGGTCCACGTGGCGGATGAACGCGTCCTCGGCCTCGTAGTAGTGGTTGTCGGCATCGAAGGTACGGGTCGGTCGTTGCAGCATCTGTGCCCCCCTGGTCGGCTAGCCGCTGGGGGTCACCGTACCGGTGGTGGTGGCGGCGGTCCGGCCGGCCGGCACGCCCGACGGGTCGACCGACACGGACCGGCCGGCGTTGCGGCCGGAGAAGATGCAGTCGGCCACCGACAGCCCGCTCACGTAGGACCGGGACGCGACGCCCGCCGCGCACCGGCCCACCGCGTACAGCCCGGGGATCTCCGAGCCGTCCTCCCTCCGGACCGCCTGGGTGGTGTTGTCCACGTCCAGGCCGCCCAGGGTGATGCACGGCGCCGGGAACAGCGTGCTGTCCAGGTGCACCGGCACGGCCCGGAACGGCGGGCGCACCAGCGGCGCCACCAGGTCCGGGGCCTTGCCGAACTGGTCCGCCACACCGGAGCGGGCATCGCTGTTGTAGCGATCGACGGTGGCGGCCAACGCCTGGGCCGGCAGGCCCACCCCCGCCGCCAGGTCGGGGACCGAGTCGCCGGACGTGCCGTTGAGGAACAGGTTGATGGGCCCGAACACGCGGGGGAACAGCACCGCGTTGGCCCGGCCCGTCCGCAGCGACCGCACCGTCTGGTCCCGTAGGCGGGGCCACCGCCGGAGCTCGGCCCGGACCCGGTCGGTGACGGTGGCGTCGACGACCAGCCAGGCCCGTCCGCCGTGGTCCGCGATGGCCCGGGACAGCGTGGCGGCGTACAGGCTCTCGTCGCAGATGCGGTGGCCGTTGCCGTCCACCAGCACGCCGGAGCAGAACGCCACCGGCGGGGCGATGAACCGCGACGCTCCGCACTGCTCCATGTCCCGCGTGGCCGCCCCCAGGCCCATGGCCAGTTCGATGCCGGACCCGTCGTCACCCGGGGTGCCCAACGGCAGCACGCCCCGGTAGGCCGGCGCGTGCTGCTCCATCATCCGGCGGTTGAAGGAGAACCCACCGGTGGCCAGCACCACCCCGGACCGGGCCCGGATCCGCACCGTGTGGCCGTGGGTCCGCTCGAACGCCTCGATGCGGCGGCGCAGGGAGGCCGGGACGCCGCGGGCGGCGTAGCCGGCCACGGTGGCCGCGGCCAGGAGCGCCCGGTGCCGGGACCGAACCGCGGGGGTGAGGGCCAGCACCAGGGCCTCCACGCCGACCACCCGGCCGTCCTCCTGCACCAGCCGGAGCGGCCGGGCGCCGTCGCGCACCTCCACGCCCCGGGCGTGCGCCGCAGCCGCCAGCCGGTCGTACAGGTCCTTGCCCGTCATGCCCACGCCGGCCACCCGGTGGCCGCGGGGGATGGGCCCGGAGGTGGTGGGCCGCTGCTTCTCGTTGCCGGAGTAGTACAGCCCGGTGGTGTCGTCGACCGGGGTCACCACCTTGCGGGACTCGAACCCCTCGGCGATCTGCACCCCATGGGACTCCAACCACCGCAGGTTGGCCACGCTCTGCTCGCAGAAGGCCCGGAGCACGCCGTCGCCCACCGCTCCGTCGCACTCGCCGGTCAGGTACTCGAGCATGGCGTCGGGGTCGTCGTGGAACCCGGCCGCCAGCTGCTGCGCCGTGCCCCCTCCGGCGTAGACGATGCCACCACTCCGGGCGGAGGCCCCGCCGCTCCCCCACCGCTCCAGCACCAGCACCCGGGAGCCGCCCTCGGCGGCCTCGATGGCGGCCGAGGCCCCCGCGGCACCGAAGCCGACGACGATCACGTCGGTCTCCTCGTCCCACGCGTCGGCGTGGTGCTCCGCCGGGGTGTCCGTGGCCCGGGCCGCCAGGGCGGGGGCGAACCGGGGCTCCAGGTACCCGGCCCCGATCAGCCAGCGGGCGGAGTCCTCCAGGGTCTCCCGCACCGGCCGGTAGGCCACGCCCAGGTCGGCCAGGGTGGCGGAGTCGTCGTTGGGCGGCGTGCCGGTCATCTCCACCGCGGCCTCGTAGGTGAGCGGGTAGTCCAGGTCCACGACGCGCTTCACGGCGTCGAGCGCGCCGGCCATCCCCTTCAGCACCCGGTCCGGGATCCGCATCCTCCGGACCGGCCTGCCGATGACCTCGCTCAGCACGTCGGTCCACTCGCCCCAGGTCAGGAACTGCCCCCCGGCCAGGTAGCGGCGGGGGCCGCGGCCGGGCCGCAGCGCGGCGGCCACCAGCAGGGCCAGGTCCCGGACGTCGATGATGCCGATGCCGCCACCGGGGATGACCATCAGCTGGGACGACGCGGCCACGATGCTCTCCATGGCCGACGCCAACGCGGGCTGGTCCGGGCCGTACACGCCGCCGATCACGAAGGTGGTCACGGGTGCACCCTCGGCCTGGAGGGCCCGGACGAACCGCTCCGCCTCCACCTTGGACCGTCCGTAGTCCCCGGGCGCCTCGGCCAGCGGGGTGTCGGGCGTGAGCACCGGGTCGGTGGTGGGGATGAGGGTGGACACCGACGACGTGTAGATGACCGGGTCGCACCCCGCCTCCACCGCGGCCCCGACCACCAGCCGGGTGCCGTCCACGTTGGCGGTCCGGGATGCGTCCCCGGCCCGTGACACGCCCACCACGCCCGCGGTGTGGACCACCGCGTCGCACCCGCGCACGGCCTCCGCCACGGTGAAGCGGTCCAGCATGTCGCCCACCACCACCTCCAGGCGGTCCACGGTGGGCCCGTCGAAGGCGCGGTGCAGCTTCTCCCGGCTCCGCACCAGGACGCGGACGTCGTGGCCGTCGGCCAGCAGCGCCGTGACCACGTGGCTCCCGACGTAGCCGGTGGCACCGGTGACCAGCACCTTCATCGGCGCGGTTCCAGGCTCGTGACCTGCCATTGGCCCTCCTCGGTGTAGGTGATGCTGCCGACCGGCGATGCCGTGTCCAGGCGGTAGGTACGGGCGACCCGCAACGGCAGCCCGGTCCGGGGCTCGAACCACCACTCCACGGTATTGGCCCCGGTCTGGGCCCCGGTGAGCTGGTCCTCCTGGCGGAGGTGGACGGCGGCGACGGCCTCGCCCCCGATGTCCAGGTCCTCGGTGCCGACGACCTCGGTCCGGTCCGTGGTCGTCGACGCCCCGCTGACCGCGGTGTTGGTGCCGGTGCAGGTGGCGGTGGTGACGGTGCCCGGGGGCGAGCCGATCGGGTACCGCTGGGGCGGGTCGCAGCTGAAGTCGCCGATGTTCTCCGCTGCCACCGAGCCGAAGTCCCACCGCAGGTAGTTCCGCTGCGGTCCCAGCAGCAGGTCGTCGCCGTCGCGGCAGAAGTCCCACTGGTGCCAGTGGGCGTCGTTGTAGTCCACCCGCCACCGGAAGCAGTTCCCGTCCAGGTGCTCGACCGAGCCCGGCATGGTGGTGCCGTCGGCCTCCGAGAGCGGTGGGAACGAGATCTCCTGGCCCCCCGAGCCGACCAGCTCGTACACGCCCTCGGCGGGCAGGCGCTCACCGGCGGCGTCGGGCGTCGGCTCGCCGGCACCCTGGCGGAAGTCGTCCACCGCCCGGTCGATCGACTTCGGCTCTGCCCGGTCACGCACCAGGTAGGACACGACCACGGCAGCCGCGGCCACGGCCACCAGGGCGGCCAGGCCGCCCAGGACCCAGCGCAGGGGGTGGTGCCGACGGCGCGCCGGAGGGTCCTCCGTCCCGGTCTCCGGTGCGGCCGACATGCCAGTCCCCTCCCCTGTGCGTTCCAGCGTTCGTTGCGGTCCGAAGCGTATCGGGCCGTCGGCCGGTGGGCGACGGGGACCCGCCGGTGCTAGCCAGTGCGCCATGGCTGCAGCACCCGACGGGACCCCGGTCGACCTCACCACCACCTGCGGTGACCTCCGCGGCGCCTGGCACGGCGGCGTCGCCCGCTTCGCCGGCGTCCCCTTCGCCGCCCCACCGGTGGGGCCGCTCCGCTTCCGGCCGCCGGCGCCGCCCCTGGCGTGGGACGGCGTGCGCGAGGCCACCGAGTTCGGTCCCATCGCCCCGCAGAACCCGTCGCTGATGGACGCCCTCTTCGGCGGACAGGCCGAGCCGTGGTCGGAGGACTGCCTCTACCTCAACGTGTGGACCCCGTCCCCGCTGGCCCCGGGCAGCGATGCCGGCCTGCCGGTCATGGTGTGGATCCACGGCGGCGGGTTCGAGATGGGGTCCGGTTCGTCGCCGCTGTACCACGGCGACTCGTTCGCCCGCTCCGGCGTGGTGCTGGTGTCCATCAACTACCGACTGGGCTCGGTCGGGTTCCTGGAGCTGGGCGACGTGGACCCGTCGTACGCGGGGTCCGGCAACGTCGGGCTGCTGGACCAGGTGGCCGCGCTGGAGTGGGTGCGGGACAACATCGGGGCCTTCGGGGGCGACGCCGGCAACGTGACGGTGTTCGGCGAGTCCGCCGGGGCGTTCAGCGTCTCGATGCTCCTGTCCATGCCCCGGGCCCGGGGGCTGTTCCACCAGGCCATCATCGAGTCCGGGTCCGCCGCCGCCGGCAAGTCACCCGCGATGGCCGCCGCCGACACCGCCGAGTTCATGCAGACCGCGGGGCTCGCCACCATCGACGCGCTGCTCGACGCCCCCGTGGAGCAGCTCCTGGCCGCCCACGCCGCCATGGCGGCGGCCCGGATCGCAGATCCCGAGGCCATGATCGAGAAGCACGGGAACCCGCTGGCGTTCCTGGCCTTCCGGCCGGTCGCCGACGGCCGTGAGGTCCCGACCGACCCACTCGCTGCGGTGGCCGCCGGTGCCGGGGCCGGGGTGGCGGTCGTGATCGGCACGAACCTGGAGGAGTGGAAGCTGTTCGCGCTCATGACGCCGGCGGCACCCTCCGAGGAGGAGCTCCGCCGCCGGGTGGGGCTCATCCTGGACGACCCCGACGGCGCCATCGCCGCCTACCGCGCCGAGCACCCCGACCACTCGTTGGCCGACCTGGAGGGGGCGCTGCTCACCGACGCCATCTTCCGCATCCCGGCCGGACAGCTGGCCGACGCACAGGCCCCCCATGCGCCGGTCTGGCAGTACCGCTTCGACTGGAGGAGCCCGGCGTGGGGCGGCATGGTCGGCGCCTCCCACGCCCTGGAGATCCCGTTCGTGTTCGACCTGGTGGAGGACCAACGCCTGCACGTGTTCGTGGGACCGGAGGCCCCCCGGGAGCTGGCCCGCAGCATGCACGAGTCCTGGATCGCCTTCGCCCGGACCGGGTCGCCCAGCACCGACGGACTGCCCGACTGGCCCACGGTGGACAGCGAGGGCAGGCCGGTGCTGCTGTTCGACACGGAGAACTCCCTGGCCCTGGACCCCCACGGCGGCACCCGCCGCTTCTGGGACACCGTCTCCCTCCTGGTCGGCTGAGGCGACGTGGCCTCCGGAACGGTGCGCCCACAGCTGACCGAGCTGGGCTTCTACACCCTGGCCGGGCACACCGAGCAGCCCCGTGACCTGATCGCCGAGGTGCACCGGGCCGAGGACCTGGGCCTGGGCTCGGTGTTCATCTCCGAGCGGTTCAACCTGAAGGACGCCGCCACCCTGAGCGGAGCCGTGGGTGCGGTCAGCACCACCCTGGGCGTCGCCACCGCCGCCACCAACCACACCACGCGCCACCCCATGGTCACCGCCACCATGGCCACCACGATGCACCGTCTCACCGAGGGCCGGTTCGCCCTGGGGCTGGGTCGTGGGATCGACCTGCTCAACGGCCTCTACGGGCTGCCGCAGATCACGATGGCCCAGATGGAGGACGTGGTCGACCTGCTCCGCCGCCTGTGGCACGGCGAGGTGATCATGGGCCACGACGGACCGGCCGGGACCTTTCCGTTCCTGCACCAGAGCGGCACCTTCGACGAGGACATCCCCGTGCTCATGACCGCCATGGGCGAGAAGTCGCTCGAGTTCGCCGGGCGGGTGATGGACGGGGTGGTGCTGCACACCTACTTCACCGAGGACACCCTGGCCCGCAGCGTGGCGGCCGTGCGCCGGGGCGCGGAGCAGGCGGGTCGGGACCCGGCATCGGTCCGGGTGTGGTCGGTCCTGGCCACCGTCGGGGACCACCTCCCGGAGGACGTCAGGCTGCGCAAGACGGTGGGCCGGCTGGCCACCTACCTGCAGGGCTACGGCGACCTGCTGGTGCGGGTGAACCACTGGGATCCGGCGCCGTTGGAGCGGTTCCGCCAGGACGACGTGGTGGCCTCGTTCCCCGGCGCACTGGACGCCACCGGCACGGTGGAGGTGCTGGAGCACGTGGCCGGGCTGCTGCCGGACGAGTGGCTGGCCGCGGCCGCCGCCGGCACCGCCGAGCAGTGCGCCACGACGGTCCTGGGCCAGTTCGACCACGGCGCGGACAGCGTCATCCTCCACGGGGCCACGCCGGAGGAGCTGGCCCCCGTGGTGGAGGCCTACCGCACCCTCCGGCCCGCCGGACGGTTCGACACGCTCCCGGCCAACCCCGGCTCGACGACCACCGCCTGAGCCGTTCCCGACGGACTGACTCACTCCTCTGCGATGGCGGCGAGCACGTCGAGTCGTGCGGCGCGCCGGGCCGGCAGGGCGGCGGCGACCACGCCCAGGGCACCGGAGACCACCAGCAGCAGGGCCAGGCGCTGGAACGGAAGGGTGAGTTCCACCGTCTCGGCCGGCAGCGCCGCCACCAGCGCGGCACCGAACCCGACGCCCACCACCAGGCCGAGCACCCCGCCGAACAGCGCGATGAGGACGCCCTCCACCCGGACCATGCGCCGCACCCGCCGGCGCGCCATGCCCACGGCGCGCAACAGGCCCAGCTCCCGGGTCCGCTCCACCACGGACAGGGCGAGCGTGTTGGCGATCCCCAGGCCGGCCACCAGGACCGCGAACAGCAGCAGGACGTTGACGATGCCCAGGATGATGTCGACCGACCCGGTCCGGCCCAGGATGAACTGCTCGGCGTCATCGGCCGAGGAGTTGGGGACCCCGGCCACCACCTCGGCCAGGCGGTCCGCCACCGTGGCGGGCACCGCGCCCGGCTCGGTGGCCACGAAGACCAACCGGGTCACGGGCTCCACCCCGAGCAGGCCCTCCACCGCGGCGGCGGGCGCCATCGAGTCGTCGTAGAGCTCGCGGCGTTGGTAGACGCCGACCACCCGGAGGTCCCGTCGTTGGTCACCGGCGCGGAGCGTGATGACCTGGCCCAGTCGCACGCCCTTGTCCTCCGCCCAACGTCGGGCCACGGCGATGTCGCGGTCCCCGGTGGGCAGCCGGCCCTCCACGATCTCGGGGTCGACCAGCCGGGTCAGCGCGGGGAGGTCGCCCGTGGCGATGGCGACGCGACCCGGTCCCCCCACGGTGTCGGACCGGGCGAAGGACAGCGGCTGGGCCGAGGCCACGCCGTCGGTGCGGCGGATGTCGTCCACCACGGCGGTGTCGATGGGCGCGATCGAACCGGAGTCGACCACCACGTCCGCGCTCACGGAGCGGGTGAGGCCACCCCGGATGGCGGTCCGGACGGACTCCCCCACCACCAGCGTGGTGGCCACCAGGGCCAGGCCGATCATGAGCGCGGAGGCGGTGGAGGCGGTACGCCGCGGGTTGCGGACGGCGTTCTGGCCCGCGATGCGGGTGGCGACACCGCCGAACCGTCGGAACGGCGCGGCGATGACCCCGATGATGGGACCGCTCAGGAAGCGGGCGACCCCGGCCACGCCCAGGAACACCACCAGGGCCCCCAGTGCCACGGTCCGCACCCGGGCCTCCACCGGGACCGACGGGTCGAGCAGGGCCCGGGCCCCGATCACCAGACCGGCCACCAGGGCGATCGAACCGAGCACCGGCCGTCCCAGGGTGCGCCGGGTCGGTGTGGCGTCCACCGCGGCGATGGCGGCCACCGGTGGCACCGTGGTGGCACGACGGGCCGGGCCCAGGACGGACACCAGCGTCACCCCGATGCCGACGACCAGGCCGGCGACGACGGTCCTGGGCTCCATCACGATGCCGTCATCCGGGAGCTCCACCCCGAGCCCGCCGATCAGGGACCGCAACCCGATGGCCAACAGCACCCCCATGCCCAGGCCCAGGACCGACGCCACCACCCCCACCACCACGCCCTCCCCGACCACCGATGCCGACACCTGCCGGCGGGAGGCGCCGACGGCGCGGAGCAGGGCGAGCTCGCGGGTGCGCTGGGCCACCACGATCGTGAAGGTGTTCCAGATCAGGAAGGCGCTGACGAACAGGGTGACGGCGGCGAACCCGAGCAGCAGGCCCACGAAGGTCGTGAGCTCCTCCTCGATGTCCGCCTGGGCCCGGGCCAGGAGGGCCTCCGAGCTGAGCACCGACACGTCCGGGCCGCCCGCCTGCTGCAACCCGGCCACCACCGCCTCGGGATCCGCCCCCGGCTCCAGGCGGATGTTGACGACCCCGAACCAGCCCGGCACGCCCACCAGGTCGGCGGCGCGTTCCTCGGTGAAGGCCAGGACCGGAGCCGCGGCCACCAGCCCGGTCCCCTGTTGGTCGGCCAGGCCGCTCACGGTGGCGGTGATGACCCCCCGGCGGGTGGCGACGCGGACGGTGTCGCCCAGGGAGATGCCCCGGTCGCCGCGGTGGTCGTGTCCACCACCACGTCGTCGGGCCCGGAGGGGGCACGTCCGCTGGCCAGGCTCACGCCGAACAGGTCGGGGTTGCCGGGCCAGTTGCTCACCAGGGTGAAGTCGAACGCGCCGGTGTCGCCGCCCTTGTCCAACAGCTGCGCCGGGCCGGACACCACGCCGTCGGCCGCGGCCACGCCGGGGACGTCGGCCAGGGACCGTGCGACCGCCACCGGGACGCCGGCCCGGGACCCGCCGAAGACCCCGCCCGGTCCACCCGAGGACCCGCCCGCGGGCCGGACCACGTAGTCGCTCCGGCCCGCGGTGTCCTTGAGCAGGGACCGGATGGACCCGGCCAGGCTGTCGGTCAGGACGAACGAGCCGACCACGAACGCCACCCCCACCACGACGGCCACGGCGGTCAGCACGAAACGGCGCCAGTGCGCACGGGCCGAGCGGAGGGTCAGGCGCAGCACGACCGGCAGTCTCCCAGTCGGGTCACCGGCCCGGGCATCAGGCCGTCACACCCTCGGCCCATCCCTCCCGGTTCGTGCCCCTCCCTCCCCCGGTTCTGGTGTCAGCTTCCGGTGGCGGGCGCCGATCGCTGACGCCGGAACCAACGGGCGGGGGCTGGCCTCAGGTCTCGGGGCGGCGGTGCCAGCCGCCCGCGGCGTGGAGGCCGCCGTCCACGTGGACGGCGGATCCGGTCACGAAGCGGGCCAGGTCGCTGAGCAGGAACAGGATCACCGAGGCGCAGGCGTCCGGGGTGGCGAAGCCCAGGGGAGGAACGGGGGGTGGCAGGTACGGTGATGCCGCCCGGGTGGCCTCGGCCAGGGCCTCGTCGCCCGCGGTGGGGATGCCGTCGGGCGAGACGCTGTTGACCCGGATGCCGTCGTCGGCCAGCTCCAGGGCCAGCGTCTTGGTCAGGCTCTCCTGCGCCGCCTTCATCGCGGCGTAGACGCCGAAGCCGGGCGCGGCCTGGAACGCCTCGCTGGACGTGACGTTGACCACCGCAGCCGAGTTCCCACGCATGAGGGGGACGAATGCCCGGGTGGCGGACACCACGCTGGTGAAGTTCTCCGCCACCAGTGCGTCGTCGCCCTTGGCGGTCGAGTCCATGAGCGCGGCCCGGAAGGTCCCGCCCGCGTTGTTGACCAGTCCGTGGACCCGGTCGGTCGCCGATCCGACCTCCGCCGCGAACCGGGCGACGGCGTCGCGGTCGCGCACGTCGATGACCGCGGTGATCGCGAGCCGGCCCAGCTCCTGCACCGCCAACGCCACGTCCTCCAGGGCATCCGCGTCCCGGTCGCACAGGGCCACGTCCGCTCCGGCCCCGGCCAGCAGGAGCGCGGTGGCCCGTCCGATGCCGCGGGCGGCACCGGTGACCACCACCCACCGGCCGTCCATGCGGACCAGCTGCTCGGGTGCGGCGGGATCACCGGCCGCGGGCTCGGTCACGTGGTCGCTCATGGCGCCATCATGCCCCGTGGCATCATCGTCACCGTGGCCCAGGTCGTCGTCGTCTCCGGAGCATCGGCCGGCATCGGGGCCGCCTGTGCCGACCACCTGCACCGGACCGGCTGGACGGTGGTGGGCGCCAGTCGGCGGGCCACGGCGTCGTCGGGCTGGACCCCGCTGCGGATGGACGTCGACTCCGAGGCGTCCGTGGCCGACGGGATGGCGGAGGTGCTGGAGCGGTTCGGCAGGATCGACGCCGTGGTCGCCTGTGCGGGCTGGGGGCTGGCCGGAGCGACCGAGCTCACCACCGACGCGGAGGCCAAGGCCCAGATGGAGACCCTCTTCTGGGGCTCGGTCCGGTTGGTGCGGGAGGCACTGCCGGCCATGCGGTCACAGGGCACGGGCCGGGTGGTGTTGATGGGCTCCATCGGTGGCGTGATCGGGCTGCCGTTCCAGTCGTTCTACAGCGCGGCCAAGTTCGCGCTGGAGGGCTGGGCCGAAGCCGTGGCCCACGAGGTGGCACCGTTCGGGGTCCACGTCACCGTGGTGGAGCCGGGCAACATCCGCACCGACTTCACCGCGGCCCGCCGGATGGTGGCCACCGACGACGACGGGACCTATGGCGCGGCATCGGCCCGGGCCATCGACAAGATGGCCGACGACGAGGCCCAGGGCGCCAGTCCCACCACCGTGGCCGACACCGTCGGCCGGGTGCTGGAGGCGCGTCGCCCGCCCCGCCGGGTGTCGGTCGGCCGGCCTGGCGAGCGCTTCGGCCTGCTGGCCAAGCGCGTCCTGCCCTACCGGGCGTTCGAGGCCGCCAGCCGCGACGCGCTGGGCGTGCAGCGACCCCCGCGCCACCGCTGAGTCCGCGGCGGCCGGCGACGCGTCACCGCACCGGGTCGTACACGGCCTGCGTGAGGCGGCGGATCGGGGGGCGTGCTCTGCCTCGAAGCGCAGGCCGGTGGTCGTGTAGGCGAAGGTGAGTCCGGCATCCGGGTCGGCGAAGCCCACCGATCCACCCGCCCCGCTGTGTCCGAAGGCGCCAGCGCCCACCGCCGACTCGACCATCCCCGGATGCGAGGCCCGGGCCCGGGACCGGGCGGACGTCAGTCGTCCTGCTGCGAGCGCTTCTTGGAGGACTCCTCCTCGGCCTTCTTCTCCTCGGCCTTCTTCTTCGCTTCCGCCTGCTGCTCCTCAGCCTTCTTCCTGGCCTCGGCCTGCTGCTCCTCAGCCTTCTTCTTCGCTTCCGCCTGCTGCTCCTCAGCCTTCTTCTTCGCTTCCACCTGCTGCTCCTCAGCCTTCTTCGCTGGCCTCGTCGTCGGCCTTCTTGCTGCCTCCTCGGCCTTCTTCGCCGCCTCGTCGTCGGCCTTCTTCTTGGCCGCCGCTTCCTCATCAGCCTTCTTCTGCGCCGCCTCCTCGTCGGCCTTCTTCTTGGCCGCCGCTTCCTCATCAGCCTTCTTCTGCGCCGCCTCGTCGTCGGCCTTCTTCTTGGCCGCCGCTTCCTCATCGGCCTTCTTCTGCGCCGCCTCCTGGTCGGCCTTCTTCTTGGCCGCCGCTTCCTCATCGGCCTTCTTCTGCGCCGCCTCCTGGTCGGCCTTCTTCTTGGCCGCCGCCGCGTCGGCCTTCTTCTTGGCCGCCTCCTCCGCCTTCTGCTTCCGCGCCGCCTCCGCCTCGGCCTTCTTCTTGGCCGCCTCCTCCGCCTTCTGCTTCCGCGCCGCCTCCGCCTCGGCCTTCTTCTTGGCCGCCTCCTCCGCCTTCTGCTTCCGCGCCGCCTCCGCCTCGGCCTTCTTCTTGGCCGCCTCCTCCGCCTTCTGCTTCCGCGCCGCCTCCGCCTCGGCCTTCTTCTTGGCCGCCTCCTCCGCCTTCTGCTTCCGCGCCGCCTCCGCCTCGGCCTTCTTCTTGGCCGCCGCCTCCTCATCCGCCTTCTTCTGCGCAGCCTCCGCCTCGGCCTTCTTCTTGGCCGCCGCCTCCTCATCCGCCTTCTTCTGCGCAGCCTCCTCCTCGGCCTTCTTCTTGGCCGCCGCCTCCTCATCCGCCTTCTTCTGCGCAGCCTCCTCCTCGGCCTTCTTCTTGGCCGCCGCCTCCTCATCCGCCTTCTTCTGCGCAGCCTCCTCGTCGGCCTTCTTGGCCGCCGCGTCGTCGCTCGACCCGTCCGTGGAGGGTCCGGACCCAGGATCGGAGGACTCCGGGATCCCGACCTGGTCACCGCCGGTTGCCTCGGCTCCCCCCGCGTCGTCGACCTGATCCGGGTCCGTGCCCATGGCGTTGGCGCCGACGGTCCAGAGGACCGGACCGGCCGAGCGGGCCTGCGCGACCCGGGACGATCGGTCCTCGCTGCGGGCCGACGGGGTGGAGTTGGCCAACGTGTCCGAGCCGCCGTCACCGTGGTCGGCAGAGGATTCCGCGGAGACGGTGGCGAAGGGTGACGAGGCCGGAAGGCCGATCCCCTCGGCGGCGGCCACGGTGCGCCCCTCCACGCTGGACGGCGCGGACCGGGACGACAGGGTGGCACCGCCCGCGGCGAGGACGCACAGGCCGGTCAGCACGAGTGCCTGCGCGGTGCGGCGGGCCGCCACGCCGTTCATGCCGGCCACGGATCGCAGCTCGCGCACCAGGTCGGCGTCGCCCAGGTCCAGGACCTTGGAGAGCGTGACCACGTCGTTGTTCCGGAACGACACCGCCGCCTTGGGCTCCAGGCCACGCTCTGCACGCACCGCGGCGACGTAGCCGACCAGCAGCGTGCGGTTGTCGTGGCGGGCCAGGTCGATGGGGACCCGGCGCGACCCGACGACCAGGACGTCGGGCTCCTCGGGCCTGACCAGGTCCTGGCGCTGCGGAAGGACCAGATTGGCCCCGCCGTAGGCGGCAACGGCCCGGCTCATGAGGTCCGACGACGGCTCCTTGCGGCCTGCCTCCACGGCGCGCAGGTGACGCCGCCGGACGCCCAGCTCCTTGGCCGCCGTCCTCTCGTCCACGCCGGCCAACTCCCTGGCGCGCTTCATGGTCAGTCCCGTCGATCCATCGAGCATGTTCTCCGAATCGGCCCGGTTCCGGACGGCCCTGAACCTTTTCCGGCCCATGGGTAACGTTGCCCAGGCCATCTCGCTCGGCGAGGATTCGGAGGACGGCGCCATGGGACTGACAGATGTGTTCGGTGACGGATCGGCCCTGGTCGCCGAGCTGGGCTCGATGATCCGCACCGACGGCCTGGCCGACCTGTTGGCCGGGTTCAACGACGCGGGAGAGGAACAGGCGGTCGAGAGCTGGGTCGGTGCCGTCGAGTGCCAGTCCACGGGCCCCGATGCGGTCAAGCGGGCCGTGGGCCGGACCCGCATCCAGGCCATGGCGGGGCGACTGGGAGCGACGGAGGACCAGGTGGCCGAGGGACTGGCCCGCATCATCCCCGCCACGGTCGACGCCCTCACCCCCGGCGGTGCCCTGCCCACCGGGGCGCAGCTGGACGCCATGGACCTGCCGGCCCTCATCGGCGGCCAGGTGCCGGGCCTCCTGGCCTGACACCGCGATCACGACCCGGGAGCGCTCGACCGGCCATGGCGTGGTGAACGTCGTACACTGCGTCGAGGTCGTCGAGGCGGGCGGCCCCGGCGGGACACGCGGACGCGGAGGGCGACGGGTCATGCATCGATTCACCAGGGGTGTGCTGGTCACGGCAGCCCTCCTCCTGCCCGGCCTGCTGGCCGCCTGCGCACCACCCGCCACGCAACCGGGACCGACGGTGCTGCCCCGACCCGAGGGCCGCGGCAAGGTGGCCGGGATGGAGGTGGCACCGTCCGCCGCCTGCGGGTCGTCCGCCGTCACACCGTCGGCAACGACGTCTGCGGGCCGGACGCTGGTGCAGATCCCGTGGCAGGGCGGCTCACGTGCCGCCTACCTGGACCTCCCCACCGGCGACGGCGGGACGCCACGGCCCGTGCTGGTCAGCCTCCACCCGTTCGCCCTCGGCCCGCTGCCGTGGGACGACTACTCCGGCCTGGCGGCCGCGGCCACGGCCCGCGGCTACGCCGTGCTCACCCCGCTCGGCAGCGAGCCCGGTCCCCGCTGGGCGGTCCCCGGCGGCCTCCTGAGCGAGGCCGACGACATCGGTTTCGTGAGCGCCCTGCTGGACCACCTGGAGGACACCGTCTGCGTGGACCGCAACCGGGAGTTCGCAGCCGGCTTCTCCGCGGGGGCGGCCATGGCCCAGGCGTTGTCCTGCACCCTGCCGTGGAGGATGGCCGGGGTGGCCGGGTCCGGAGGCACCAACCTGACCGACCTCTGCCCCGGATCACCCGGCACCGACGTGTTCGTCCTGCACGGCACGGCGGACCCGATCGCGCCGATCACCGGCTCCAACGTGGTCTTCGCCCCGCCCCTGGACCTCCCGGTGTCCGACGTGGTCGCCACCGACGCGGCCCGCGCCGGGTGCGATCCGACCCCGGTCACCACCCAGCTGTACCCCACGGTCTCGGCCGAGACCTACCAGGGCTGCACCGACGGTCGGCGGGTCCAGTACTGGAAGATGCAGGGCAGCGGCCACACGTGGGCCGGGACGGCCCCGTCGGTCATCGAGATCGTGGGCGGGCCCACCAACCAGGACTTCTCCGCCACCGACGCGGTGCTCGACCACTTCGACGCCCACACGGGCTGACTCAGGCCAGCGCCCCTGCCAGGCGCTCCACCTCGGCGCCCGTGTGGTGGGTCTCGGGCAGGTAGACCACCACCATGTCGCACCCGGCCTGGCCCAGCTCCGCGCACGCCTCCGCGGTGGCGGCCGGCCCGGCGGCAGGGTCGTGGATGGCCTGGGCCGTGATGGTGATCTCCGAGGGGTCCCGGCCGATGTCGGCACAGTGCGCCCGGAGGACCTCCAACTTCTGGGCCAGCACCTCCGGCGACGTGAACGGTGTGTTCCAGCGCTGGGCGTAGCGGGCCACGGCCCGCAGCGTCCGACGGGGGCCGTCGCCCCCGATGGTGATGGGCGGGTGCGGCCGCTGGACCGGCTTGGGCTCGCAGAACGCGTCGGTGATGGTGAAGTGGGCGCCGGCGTGGCTGAACATGTCCTGGGACAGCAGGCCGATGATGACCTCGCACCCCTCGTCGAAACGGTCGAAGCGCTCCCGCAACGGTGGCAGGTCGATCCCGTAGGCATCGGCCTCGGCCTGGTTCCAGCCGGCGCCCAGGCCCAGCTCGAGCCGTCCACCCGAGATGTGGTCCACCGTGGCCGCCATGTTGGCCAGCACCGCGGGGTGGCGGTACGGCATGCCGGTGACCATGCAGCCGACCCGGATGCGGGAGGTGGCCTGGGCCAGGGCGGCGAGCGTGGTCCAGCCCTCCAGGCACGGGCCGTTGCGGGGCTTGCCCAGGATCGGCTCGAAGTGATCGAAGTTCCAGGCCGACTCGAACAGCGCGATGCCGTCAGCGGCCCGCCACACCTCCGACATGGCCGACCAGGTGGTCATCTGCGGTGCGGTCTTGATGGCGTAGCGCATGGCCCGATCCTGTCACGCCACCGGGACCGGCGACCGGGGAACCAGGTCGCGGCCGACCGTGCGCCGCTCAGCCGCAGGCGGCCCGGACCGAGGGGTACGGGTTGATGGCCCGGCCCCCGGCCCGCTTGAGTCCGAAGTGCAGGTGGGCGGTCCCACCTGCGGCGTTGCCGGAGGTTCCGACGCGGCCGACGGGCTCGCCCGCGGCCACGGTGCGGGACGACCCGATCGACTTGGACAGGTGCGCCCCGTAGACGACCCACCCGCTGGGCGAGGTGATCGTGAACGTCGAGCCACCCAGGGGGTTGGTGGCGAAGGCCAGCGTCCCGGAGATCGGGGCGACGATCGTGGTCCCGGACGGGGCGAACAGGTCGGTGCCCTCATGGAACCGAGTGCCCCCGTCACGGGGGAAGCCCCAGTCGTTCATGAACGACGCGCCCGGCACCGGGCAGCGGAGGTCGGGGCCCACCGCGCCCGAGGACCGCGCTCGTCGGACCGGCCCGACGAGGTGGCGGGGCCGGCGTCGCCGGAGGAGGTCACCGCACCGCCGGTGCCCTTGGCCGGGATGCGAAGCTCGTCGCCGGGGAGGATCAGGCTGGTCGCGGTCATGTCGTTGGCGGCCAGCAGGTCGGCGAGGCGCACCCCGTGGCGGCGGGCGATGCGCTCCAGGACGTCACCCTCCTTGACCTCGTAGGTGGTGCCGCCCTTGCCCGAACCGGACGACGAGGTGGTCCTGGCCTGCCCCGTGGACTGCTTGGTGGAGGTCCCCGACGACGCCGAGCCGTCGATCAGGAGGCGGGACCCGAGGTAGAGCCGGTCGTCGACGATGCCGTTGGCGGCCCGCACGTCGTCGGCCTCCACGCCGTAGCGGCGGGCGATGGACTGCACCGAGTCACCGCTGCGCACGATGTGGCTGCCGGAGCCGGAGCCACCGGACGTGGACGAACTGGACGAGCTGCCGGAACGGCCGGACCCGCCGGATGCGCCGGCGACGCCGCCGGCCATCAGCAGGACCGCCAGCACCGTGGCGACCGTCGTGAGCGCGGAGAGGACTGGCATCCGGTATCGCATGCCCCCCAATCGGCCCCCGGGACCCGATGATGAGGGGTCCGGGTCACCCTGTGGGCGGCCGCACCGTGATGGTGGAGAAGCACATCTCGTCCTCGGTGCCCTCTGCGAAGAAGATGTACCGGGGCTCGGGGTCGTAGCGCAGGGAGCGGTCCCACGAGCACTCGACCCGGATGGTGTCGCCGCGCTCGACCATCACGTCCTCGACCGGCTGGTAGTTCAGCTGCCAGTCGAAGTTCCACACCGGGATGTCCAGCAGGACCTTCTGGTCGGGCCGTCCCGGATTGAGGGTCATCCGGTAGGCCAGGCCGAGCTCGTGCATGTGGCCGAGCACGTCGATGATCTGGCCCGGGCGGCCGATCCTGTAGTCGCAGGTCGTCCGGGCGGTGGTGCCGTCCGATGCCGCAGCCACGCCCTCCGGGGTGGTGCCGCACAGCTTGTGGAGGGCGTCGGGGATGATCCGGCCCGACAGGCCGAAGCGGACCGCGGCGTCGTCGAGCGCCAGGTTGCGGTCGCACAGCGGCGCGGTCGACCCCGGCGGGCACGGCATCTCCACCGGGGCGATGCAGCGTCCGGGTCTGCAGCGGGGTGATGCCGGCGGGGTCGTCCGCGAGCTCGAGCGTCATGGCGGAGCGGTCCGGTGGGTTGGACCCCTCGTAGTGGTAGTGGATCTGGGCCACCAGGAAGTCGCCGGGCTGGAAGTCGAACCCGTCACCCGGGGCGAAGTCCAGCGGCCGCTGGCCCGGCACCCACCCTCCGACCAGGTCACTGGTACCGGCCCCCATGCCGACGCCGGCGACGCACTCGAAGCCCGACCCGGGGTCCGAACGCGTCGCGGGCGTCCACCGCGGCCCGGCTGTCGGCCCGGTGCCGGTAGACCGAGCGCGTGGTGCACCACCTCGGGCTGGTCGGGCTCGAACGTGTACCCCGTCATGAACGACGTGGTGGTGAACCCCGGGTCCAGCACGAAGCACCGGTAGTCGTCCCGCTTGGCCGGGCTGCCCTGGTAGGGCTCGGGCAACGCCAGGGTCAGGTCGGGGTCGGGCTGGCTGACCTCCGGCTCGGAGGGTGCCCTGACCCTGGTGGATCGGGGCACGTCGAGCCGGCCGCCGGCCTTGGCCCAGTCCTTCAGCATCGCCACGTCGTCGGCGGACAGGCGGCGGGGGTGCTGCAGCGGGATGCCCTCCTCGGACGGGGGCCAGGGCGGCATGTATCCCGACCCGGTGACCACGGCCAGGCCGTCGGCCACCGACGCCGCGTCGCCCGCGTCGTCCAGGGTCCAGCTGGCGGCGCCCGCACTGCCGGACTGGTGACAGGAGGCGCAGTTGGCCTCCAGGACGGGCTGGACCTGCTTGGCGAAGGACGGCCCGTCCGTGGAGTCGGAGCCGGCCTCCACCCGTTCCAGCGAGAGGTTGCGGACCGGCTCGAACCCGCTGCCGTCCACGGCGACCAGGCGGAGGGTGATCCCGACGTCGTTGGACGTCGACACCAGTCCCACCTTGGTGATGGGTCCCACACCCAGGTCGGACATCTTCACGGTGGTCCGGGCCGTCGCCGTGAGGGTGTCGTCCTGGATGCGGGCCTGGGCCTTCCAGCGCACCGGATGGCGCTCCCCCTTGACCACCAGGTCACCCACGATGGCGAACTCGGCGCTCCCGGTCCGGTCCGTGTCCGCCGGGAGGCCCTCCACCCTGGCGTCCACCAACCGCACCGTCGGGTGGTCGTGCGAGGCCAGGTACTGGTGGCGGATGGCCTTGTCCCGGAGGGCGTTGTCGCTGGTGAGCTGGTGGACGTCCACGACGACCTCGCCGATGCGGGCGCCCGTCGGGTCGCCACCCGGCACGCCGATGTCACCCGCGATGGCCTGGGTGGTGAGCTCCACGTCCTGGGACACGCCGGCCAGGCGCTCCTGCACCGACACGACCGCCCGGGACCGTTCGGGGTCGATCCGGTAGATGGTCTCGCCCGCCGCGGGCGACAACGTCGGAGCCAACGGGACGACGGAACTGACCGGGTCGTCGGGGGTGAGCAGGAGGCCGATCAGGTCCCGGCTGAGGAACGCACCCAGGCCCAGGACGAACAGCCCGGCACCGAGCACGGAGCGCCACGGGTGCCGTCTGACCGCTGCAACGATGGATCCCACGCCTGATGCCCCCCGGACGAAACTCCGTCCAGCCTAGGACGTAGCCTCCGGATGTGACCGATCACCTCCTGCAGACCGTCCCCCTGGGCATGCAGTGGCCCACGCTGGACCCGTTCCTGTTCTGCGTGCACCACGACGACGCGTACCCGTCCGGGAACGAGGAGTTGGGACCCGACGCCACGCTGGACGGCCGGGACCTGGGTCAGGACTTCGCCGGGGTGGACGGCTGGAACATGTACCACGGCCGGCGCGTTCCCGGCTTCCCCCAACATCCCCACCGGGGCTTCGAGACCGTCACGCTGGTTCGTTCGGGCCTGATCGACCACTCGGACTCCCTGGGGGCGGCGGCCCGCTTCGGCGGCGGCGACGTGCAGTGGCTCACCGCCGGCCGCGGCATCAACCACGCCGAGATGTTCCCGCTCCTGGAGCGGGACGACCCCAACCCGCTGGAGCTGTTCCAGATCTGGTTGAACCTGCCCGCCCGGGACAAGATGGTCGAGCCCTACTTCACCATGTTGTGGAACGAGCACATCCCGCGCCTGGCCGTCACCGATGAGGACGGCCGCTCGGTCACGGTCACGATCGTGGCCGGCGAGCTGGCCGGGCACCGGCCACCGCCGCCACCGCCGGACTCGTGGGCCTCACGCCCGGAGTCGGACCTGGCCATCTGGGTCGTCTCCCTGCCCGCGGGGGCGTCCTGGGAGCTCCCCGCCGCGGCCGGACCGGACACGGTGCGCACGCTGTACGCCTTCGAGGGCGATCGCCTCCTGGTCGGCGACGAGCCCGTCCAGGTGCCGAGCGCGGCGGTGGTGCGGTGCGACGGGCCTGCCCTCTTGACCGCGGGCGACGAGCCGGTCGAGGTCCTGGTGCTCCAGGGCCGGCCCATCGGTGAGCCGGTGGAGCAGTACGGCCCGTTCGTGATGAACGACCGGGAAGGGATCCAGCAGGCCTTCGAGGACTACCGGCGCACCGGGTTCGGCGGCTGGCCGTGGCCGGCCGATGACCCCGTGCACGGCACGGATCACGAACGCTTCGCCCGCCACCCCGACGGCCGCACCGAACGGGCCGGCACCACCTGATCCGGTCGCCGGGCGGCCACGGGTCACGGACGGGGCGTTGATCAGGACGGGGTCCGGTCGGTCCGTCCCGCCGGCAGGATGAAGCGATCCACGGCGCGGGCGAAGCCGTCGTCGTCGTTGGAGGTGGTCACCCGCCGCGCCGCGCGCTGCACCTCGGGGTCCGCGTTGCCCATGGCGATGCCCAGGCCGGAGTGGGCGAACATCAGCACGTCGTTCGGCATGTCGCCCAGGGTGGCGATCTCCTCTGCCGGGATGCCGTACCGCTCCGTGAGCGACCGCACCACGCTCCCCTTGTTGGCCCGGGGGTGGGTGACGTCCAGGTAGTAGGGCTGCGACCTGGCAGCGGAGACGTGGTCACCGAAGCGCTCGCGGGCCTCCGCCTCCACCCGGGCCACCAGGTCGTGATCGTCGCTGACGCCCACGACCTTGGCCACGCCGTCGCCGATCCCGTCGAACGAGGCGACCACGGTGGGACCGAACCCCACGGTGGCGGCCTCCCGCCCGACGTGGGCGGCGGAGTCGTCGCGCACCAGCCACTCCGCACCCCGGTACACCCACACGTCCAGGCCGTCCGCGTCGAACTCCGCCACGATCTGCGGCACCAGGTCCTCCGGCACCGTGCGCTGCTCCAGCACCGCCATGTGGGTGTCCACGAACATGCCCCCGTTGAACGCCGCGATCGGGGTGTCCAGGCCGAGCGGCCCGATCAGCATCTCCATGCCCCGTGGCGGGCGGCCCGAGGTGACGGCGAACAGGATCCCTGCGGCGCGCAGCGCCGCGACCGCGGCGACGGTGGCGTCGGTGAGGACCTTGGTGGAGGTGACCAGGGTGCCGTCCACGTCGGACAGCACCAGACGGATCGGTCGTCGTTCCACAGGGACCCCCTCCGACCGGCGTCCACCCGCCCGCCGGGCTCAGGAAAACATACGGGCGGTCACCACCGGAACCCCGGATCCTCCGGTTCAATGGGGACCGACCACCCGACCGCCCGACCGCCCCCCGGTCGGAGGACCACCATGGCCCCGACGAACCTCCAGGCACCCACTCCGCTCCCCACCGCCCCCACTGCGCCCGTGGTGGGTGTGGACATCGGCGGCACCGGCATCAAGGGCGCGCCCGTGGACCTGGTGGTCGGCTCGTTCGCAGCGGAGCGGGTCCGCATCGACACCCCGCATCCGGCCACGCCGGCGGCGGTCATCGCCACGGTGGTCCGGGTGGTGGACCAGCTCGGGGCCGACGGTCCGGTCGGGATCACCCTGCCCGCCGTGGTCCGGTCCGGCACCGTCATGACCGCGGCGAACATCGACCACTCCTGGATCGGCACCGACGCCGCCACGGTGTTCGCCGACGCCCTGGGCCGGCCCGTGGCCGTGGTGAACGATGCGGACGCCGCCGGCATGGCGGAGATCCGCTACGGGGCGGGCAGCGGCGTCCGGGGCCTGGTGGTGATGGTCACCCTGGGCACCGGGATCGGCAGCGCCCTGTTCAACGACGGCACGCTCGTCCCCAACACCGAGCTGGGCCACCTGCCCCTGCACCACGGCGACGCCGAGGAGTGGGCCGCTGAGTCCGTCCGGGAGGAGGACGACCTGTCGTGGAAGGACTGGGCGCACCGCCTGCAGAAGTACCTCCGGCTGGTGGAGCGGCTGTTGTGGCCGGACCTGGTCATCATCGGCGGCGGAGTGTCCAAGAAGTCGGACAAGTTCCTGCCCCACATCAGGTTGGACACGCCCCTGGTGGCGGCCCAGCTGCACAACGACGCCGGCATCGTCGGTGCCGCCCTCCTCGCCCCGACCTGACACCACGTCAGACCACCCGCCCCAGACCACCCGACCCAGCACCCTCACCCCCGGAGCATCCACGTGGACCCCCTGCGCAGTCGTCCCGCCTTCATCGCACTGACCCGGGAGCACGACGCCCTGGCCGGCCGCCACCTGCGCGACCTGTTCGCCGAGGACCCCGGCCGGGGCGAACGGCTCACGGCGGAGGCCTGTGGGCTCTACCTCGACTACTCCAAGAACCGCGTCACCGACGCGACCATGGCCGCGCTCGTGCAGCTGGCCCGGGAGTCGGGCCTGCGCACCCACATCGACGCCATGTTCCGGGGTGAACGGATCAACGTGAGCGAGGACCGCTCCGTGCTGCACGTCGCGTTGCGCATGCCCCGCACCGAGACCCTGGTGGTGGACGGCATCGACGTGGTGGCCGAGGTCAACGACGTGCTCGACCGCATGGCCGCGTTCTCCGAGCAGGTCCGCTCCGGAGCGTGGGTCGGCCACACCGGCAGGCGGATCCGCACGGTGGTCAACGTCGGCATCGGCGGGTCCGACCTGGGGCCGGTGATGGCCTACGAGGCCCTCCGCGCCTACAGCGACCGGGACCTGTCGTTCCGGTTCGTGTCCAACGTCGACGCCACCGACTTCGTGGAGGCCACCCGGGACCTGGACCCGGCCGAGACGCTGTTCATCATCGCCTCCAAGACCTTCGGGACCCTGGAGACCATGACCAACGCCCACTCGGCGCGGGACTGGGCGCTGGCCGCCCTCGGCGACGACGCCGCGGTGGCCAGGCACTTCGTGGCGGTGTCCACCAACGCCGAGCAGCGTGGCCGCGTTCGGCATCGACACGGACAACATGTTCGGCTTCTGGGACTGGGTCGGCGGCCGTTACTCCATGGACTCCGCCATCGGCCTGTCCACCATGATCGCCATCGGCGCCGAACGCTTCCGGGAGATGCTGGCCGGCTTCCACGACATGGACGAGCACTTCCGCACCGCGCCGCTGGAACGGAACCTGCCGGTGATCATGGGGATGCTGGCGGTCTGGTACGGACAGTTCTGGGACGCCCAGACCATCGGGGTCATGCCCTACGACCAGTACCTCAAGCGGTTCCCGGCCTACCTGCAGCAGCTGACGATGGAGTCCAACGGCAAGCACGTCACGCTGGAGGGCGCGGAGGTGGACCACCAGACCGGCGCGGTCTACTGGGGCGAGCCCGGCACCAACGGCCAGCACAGCTTCTACCAACTCATCCACCAGGGGACGAAGCTGATCCCGGTCGACCTGATCGGCTTCGCCAGGTCCCTCAACCCGCTGCGCGACCACCACGACCTGCTCACGTCCAACGTGTTCGCCCAGGCCCAGGCCCTGGCGTTCGGACGCACCGCGGAGGAGGTCCGGGCGGAGGGCACCGCGGAGGCGGTCGTGCCCCACCGGGTCATGGAGGGCAACCGGCCGACCAACGTGATCCTGTCCGAGGTCCTCACCCCCTACCGGCTCGGCACCCTCGTCGCGCTGTACGAGCACAGCGTGTTCACCCAGGGCACGGTGTGGGGCATCGACTCGTTCGACCAGTGGGGTGTGGAGCTGGGCAAGGTCCTGGCCGAGCGCATCATCCCCGAGCTGACCGCCCCGGACGAACCGGACCTGGGACACGACTCGTCCACGAACGCGCTCATCCGTCGCTACCGAGCACTCAAGCAGGCCTGAGGAGGCACCAGACATGACCACCGCGAACCCCATGCAGCTGGGCATGATCGGACTCGGACGCATGGGGGCCAACCTCGTGCGCCGGCTGATGGCCGACGGGCACCGCTGCGTCGCCTACGACGTGAACGCCCCCGCGGTGGACGCCCTGGTCGCGGACGGCGCCACCGGGGCCACCACCCTGGCCGGGTTCGTCGCCGCCCTGGAGGCGCCGCGGGCGATCTGGATCATGGTCCCGGCCGCCGTGGTGCAGTCCACGCTGGACGAGCTCGTCCCGCTGCTGGAGGAGGGCGACGTCGTCATCGACGGCGGCAACTCCTACTACCGCGACGACATCCACCGGGCCGAGCAGCTCCGAGCCGCAGGCCTGCACTACGTGGACTGCGGCACCAGCGGCGGTGTCTGGGGCCTGGAGCGCGGCTACTGCCTGATGATCGGCGGCGAGGACGGTCCGGTCGGCCACCTGGCCCCCATCTGGGAGACGATCGCACCCGGGCCCGGCGACGTGGACCCGACCCCGGGCCGGGCACCGGGCGGGACCGCACAGGACGGCTGGCTGCACTGCGGCCCCAACGGAGCCGGCCACTTCGTGAAGATGGTCCACAACGGGATCGAGTACGGGATGATGGCGGCCATCGCGGAGGGCCTGAGCATCATCAAGCACGCCAACGTGGGCAAGCAGGCCGCGGAGGTGGACGCGGAGACCACGCCGCTGCGGGATCCGTGGGCCTACCAGTACGACATCGACGTCGCCGAGGTGGCCGAGGTCTGGCGCCGGGGCTCGGTCATCGGTTCCTGGCTGGTGGACCTCACCGCGGCGGCGCTGGCCCGCTCCCCGGAGCTCAGCGAGTACGAGGGACGGGTGTCGGACTCGGGCGAGGGCCGCTGGACGGTGCTGGCCGCCATCGAGGAGGGCGTGCCCGCCGCGGTGATCGCGGCGTCGCTCAACGAGCGCTTCGAGTCCCGGGACCTGGGCCTCTTCACCGGCAAGGTCCTGTCCGCCATGCGGGCCGAGTTCGGCGGCCACGCCGAGAAGCAGGCCTGAGCGTGGACCACGAGATCTGGGTGGTGGAGGACGATCCCGGTGCGGCGGCCACCGCGGCGGACTTCATCGCGGCCCGGGTCCGGGAGACCGTCGGCGCGACGGGTCGGTTCGCCATGGCCGTGAGCGGTGGGACGACGCCGTGGGCCATGTTCGACCGCCTGGCCGCCATGGACCTGCCGTGGGCCGCGGTGTCGGTGTTCCAGGTGGACGAGCGGGTGGCGCCCGCCGGCGACCCCGACCGCAACGCCACCCACCTGCAGCAGCGTCTGGGCCACCTGGCGCTCACGCTGCACCCGATGCCGGTGGAGGCCGACGACCTGGAGGCGGCCGCGGCCCGCTACGCGGAGGAGTTGCCTGAGCGCCTGGACCTCATCCACCTGGGCATCGGGCCGGACGGGCACACCGCGTCGTTGGTCCCCGGTGACACCGTGCTCGGGGTGCGGGACCGGACCGTCGCCATCACGGGGGGCACCTACCAGGGGCGCCCGCGGATGACGCTCACCTACCGCGGCCTGGAGCGCACCGACCAGCTCCTCTGGCTGATCCAGGGAGCCGACAAGCGGGAGGCCCTGGATGGCATGCTCTCGGGCGACCCCGCCTACCCGGCGTCGGGGGTGACAGCGGCCCGCTCGTTGATCGTGACGGACCGGGAGGCACGCCCCCAGGGCAACTGAGGTCGGCCGGGCCCGACGGACCCACCCGCGGACGGAGACGGAGACGGATCGTGATGGACCAGCCGACGATGCTCCCACCGACGGCCGGGGGCGTGTTCCTCACCGACGGCGGCGCGGAGACCGACCTGATCTTCAACCGGGGGGTGGACCTTCCCGACTTCGCCAGCTTCGTCGTCCACGACGACCCCGGGACCGAGGCCCCGGCCAGGGACTACTTCCTCGACTACCTGCGCATCGCCGGGGAGGCCGGCGTGGGCCTGGTGCTGGAGACGCTCACCTGGCGGGCCAGCACCGACTGGGGCGCCGGCCTGGGCTATGACGCCGACCGGCTGGCGGCCGTCAACCGACGGGCGGTGCGGTTCCTGCAGCAGCTGAGGGACGAGCACGGCGATGGACCGGTCCTCATCAGCGGGTGCATCGGACCACGCGACGACGCCTACTCCGGGCTGGGGTCGATGGGACCGGACGAGGCGGCCGACTACCACAGCGCGCAGGTCTCGGTCCTGGTCGACAGCGGGGTCGACCTCATCTCGGCACTGACCCTGACCAACACGGACGAGGCGATCGGGATCGCCCGGGCGGCCACGGACCTGGGAGCACCCGTCGTGCTGTCGTTCACGGTGGAGACCGACGGCAACCTCCCCTCCGGCACGGCCCTGTCGGAGGCGGTCCGCCTGGTCGATGCCGCCACCGACGCCGCGCCGCCTGCGTACTACATGGTCAACTGCGCGCGCACCCCGACCACTTCGCCGACGCGGTCGCGGACCCGGACCGCTGGTCACCCCGCATCCGCGGTGCCCGCGCCAACGCGTCCCGGCTCAGCCACGCCGAGTTGGATGACAGCGAGGTGCTCCACGACGGTGACCCCGCCGAGTTCGGCGCGCTGGTGGCCGCCCTGCACACCGACGGGGCCGGCCTGAACGTGCTCGGCGGCTGCTGCGGTACCGACGCCCGCCACATCGCGGAGATCGCCCGGACGCTGCGCCCCTAACCGGGCGGGTCCAGCGTGACCGCGTCCCGGCCCCGGCCCACGATCACCGAGGTGACCATCGACGGCGGGAAGAGGCCGTGGGCCACCACGCCCGGCGTGGCCGACAACCGTGCGGCCAGCTCCGACGGGTCACCGACGGGGCCGGTGTAGTCGGCGATCACGCCACCGTCGGGGCTCGGCGGCACGTCCCGCACCACCACGTCGGGCATCCGCCGCAGGGTGGACGCCAGCCCGAAGCGGAGGAGCTCGACGGGCACGGGCCCGTGGACGGCGTCGACCAGCTTGGAGGAGTCGACGATCACCACGAACCGGGACGCGGCGGCCGCCACCAGCTTCTCCCTGGTGTGCGCCGCTCCCCCGCCCTTCACCAGCCAGTGGTCCGGGGCCACCTGGTCCGCACCGTCGATCCCCAGGTCCACCTGGTCCACCCCGTCGAACGGCTCGGTCCGCAGGCCCAGCGCACGGGCCGCCTCCTCGGTGCGGGGCGAGGTGGACACGCACCGCAGGTCCAGGCCTCGCGCCGCCAGGGCCGGGAGCAGGAACGCCACGGTGCTGCCGGTGCCCAGGCCCAGGGTCATGCCGTCCTCCGCCAGCAGGGCCGCGGCCCGTGCCGCCACCTGCTTCTCCCCATCGAGGCCGGACGCGGACGTCATGGGCAGGACAGTACGCGTCCCCGGCGAGGCAACCCGAGGCCGGACGCGGACGTCATGGGCAGGACAGTACGCGTACCATGCGGCGCACCGGCGCAGCAGGGGGTCACCGCAGCAGCCGGACACACACAGGGGGGACCACATGGCCGACCAGATCCCGCTCACGGACTACCTCGTCCTGGGCGACGAGCCGCACCTCGATCGCACACGAGTGCACCGGGTGCGGCGCCCGCTTCTTCGACCGCCGCAACGCGTGCGCCGCGTGCTTCGGCACGGACTTCACCACCGTGGACCTGCCCACCACCGGCGAGGTGCGCACCTTCACCATCGTGTCGTTCGCGGCACCAGGTGTGCCGGTGCCGTTCGTGGCCGCGGTCGTCGACTGCGGCGGCACCAGCGTGCGGGGCAACGTGATCAACATCGAGCCCGACGCCGAGCACGTGCACACCGGCATGAAGGTGCGCCTCGCGACCTACTCGCTCGGCACCGACGACCACGGCACCGAGGCCATCGGCTTCGGCTTCGAACCGATCGAGGGAGCAGCGGCATGAGTGACGACCATCTGGATCCTCGGGATCAACATGACCAAGTTCGGCAAGCACCCGGACCTGGACACGGTGGACCTGGCCGCGGAGGCGACCATGGCGGCGCTGGCCGACGGCGGGGTCACCATGGCCGACATCGGCATCCTGGCCGCCGGCAACCTGATGGGCGCCGGCCTCGGCATCGGCCAGATGCTGCAGAAGCAGGTGGGCCAGACCGGCATCCCCGTCTACAACGTGGCCAACGCGTGTGCCACCGGCGCCACCGCGCTGCGCACCGTCGTCATGGCCCTCAAGGCGGGCGAGGCCGACATGGGCCTGGCCGTCGGCGTGGAGAAGCTGGCCGGCGCAGGGCTGCTGTCCGGCGGGTCCCGCAAGGGCGACGACAACACCTGGGCGCCCAGGGGCCGCGTCGGCGCGGTGGCGCCGGTCGACGGCCGCATCGGCACCGAGACCATGCCCGGCGTGTTCGCGCAGATCGGCATGGAGTACGGGCACCGCTACGGCGGGACCAGCTTCGAGCTGTTCGCCCGCATCTCGGAGAAGAACCACGCCCACTCCACGCTCAACCCGCTGGCCGCCTACACCAAGGCGATGAGCCTGGAGCAGATCATGGGCGACATCATGATCGCGTACCCCAACACCCGGCCCATGTGCTCGGCCAACTGCGACGGCGCGGCCGCCGCCGTGCTGGTCACCGACGCCGCGCTCAAGAAGCTGTCGGCCGAACAGCGCCGGCGGGCCGTCAAGGTGTCGGCCTCCGTGCTCACCACCGACCCGTGGGAGGAGGCCTGCCAGGTCCTCCCCGACGTCAACACGCTCACCCGCAACGCCGCGGCCCAGGCCTACGAGCAGGCCGGCGTCGGGCCGGAGGACCTGGACCTGGTCGAGCTGCACGACTGCTTCGCCACCGCGGAGCTGGTGCACTACGACAACCTGGGCCTGTGCGAGCCGGGCGGAGCGGTCGACTTCTTCGACTCCGGCGCGCCGTTCCGGGACGGCTCCATGCCGGTCAACGTCTCCGGCGGCCTGGAGTCCAAGGGCCATCCCATCGCCGCCACCGGCATCGCCAACGTGTGGGAGGTCTGCCACCACCTGCGGGGCGAGGCCGGCGACCGCCAGATCGCGGACGCCAAGGTGGGCCTGGCCCACGTCATCGGGCTGGGCTCGGCCTGCGGCATCCACATCCTCGAGCGCTCGGCCGCCTGAGCGGACCGGCCGGCGCATGGACCTGGGACTGTCGGGCCGCAAGGCCATCGTGACCGGCGGCGGCCGCGGCATCGGCCGCCGCATCACCGAGACGCTGGTGGCCGAAGGGGCAGAGGTCGCCATCTGCGGCCGCGACGGCGCCACCATCGCCGACACGGTGGAACACCTCACCGCGGCCGGGCACCGGGTCATGGGTGGTGTGGCCGACGTGACCGACGCCGAGCGGTTCCCGGACTGGATCACCGGGGCGGCCACCGAGCTGGGCGGCCTGGACGTCCTGGTCCTGAACGCCAGCGTGCAGCCCCAGGGCGACGACGACGCCACCTGGGAGCTGACCTTCCAGAGCGACGTCATGCAGGCCGTGCGGGCGGTGCGGGCCGCCACCCCGTTCCTGGCGGGGTCGGACGGCGGGTCGGTCGTGCTCATCAGCAGTGCCACCGCGCTCAGCCCGGCCAGCGGGCCGGGCCAGACCGCCTACGGCACGGTCAAGGCCGCGCTCCTGACGCTGTCGTCCAAGTTGGCGGCCTCGCTCGGACCGCAGGGTGTCCGGGTCAACGCGGTGATCCCCGGGGTCATCACGTTCGAGGGCGGGGTGTGGGACCGCATGCAGGCCGCCATGCCGGACATGGTGGCGGGCGTGGCCGCGTCCACCATGCTCGGCCGCCTGGGTGAGCCCGACGAGGTGGCGGCGGCCGTGGCCTTCCTGGCCGGCCCCCGGGCGTCGTACATCACGGGAGCGGCGCTGCGGGTGGACGGCGGGCTGACGAAGGCCGTCGATTTCTGACCCGCCGACGTCCGCGGGTACCGGCGGCCCTCGCCGGGCCGTGAGGACCCCTAGTTCGCCCCGGGGTGGTTCGACGAGCTCGATGACGTTGCCGTCGGGGTCACGGCCGTAGGTCATGCGCTGGCCGGTCGGGTCGGTGACGGGGTCGGCCCAGAAGGTCATGCCCACCCCCCGGAGCCGGGCCACCTCGTCGTCCAACCCCTCCACCTCCAGGCAGAGGTGGGTGTAGCCGAGCCGGTGCACCTCCGGGGTGACCGGGCCACCCGCCGGGGGGAGCTCGAACTGGAACAACTCGATCCCGCTGCCGTTGCCCTCCAGCAGCGCGGCCCGGGCCGCGGAGTCGGCCAGACCGAGGAAGCCGTTGATCACGCCGTTCCCCGGGGCCCAGTCCCACCGCCGGACCTCGGTGAAGCCGAGTTCGGCCCAGAACGCCACGGCCCGGTCCAGGTCCGTGGTGGCGATGGCGGTGTGGCGGACGGCGCGGACGGCCATCCCGCCAGATTGGCACGCCCCGTGCGCCGGCCCCACCCGGGGCACTCGCGGCCAGCTACGGTCCGGCCGGTGCGGGTGACGGTGATCGGCTCGGGACTGGTGGGATCGGAACTGGGGCCCCGCCTTGCCGCCGACGGCCACCACGTGACCGGCACCACGACCACCCCGGCCAAGGTGGAGGCGCTGGCGGGCACCTTCGACGAGGTCCGGGTGGTGGTGGGCTCGGACCGGTCGGCGGTGGCGCGGGTCGTGGAGGGGGCGGACGCCGTGGTGGTCACTGCCGGCCCGTCGGCCGAACGGGCCATGACCAGGGAGGACCGTGCCGCGTCCTACCACGACGTCCTGGTGGCCACCGCCCGGAGCGTGGTGGCGGCGGCCGGTGCGCCGCACCTGGTGATGCTGTCGTCCCTGACCGTGTACGGGAGCGCCGCCGACCACCTCGAGGTCGTGGACGAGGACGCGCCCACCTCCACCAGCGACGACCCCAGCCCGGCCAACTTCCTGGCCGCGGAGTGGGTGTACCGCACCGGCGCCGGTGACCGGAGCTGCATCTTCCGGTGCGCCGACATCCATGGCGTGACGGACCCGTCCCTGGCGGACAAGGTCCGCATGGCGCACCAGGTGCTGGGCGGGTCCGTGCCCTTCGGCGCTGACTCCCTCTTCTACCGGGTGGACGTGGCCGACGTCGCCGACGCCGTGGCCTTCGCCCTCGGCCACCGGCTCACCGGCACCTACAACCTGATGGCGCCGGGCACGCCCCGCACCAACCAGGACCTGCTGGACGAGATCGGCCGGAGCCAGGGCTTCGGCCCCCTCGAGTTCCGCGACGAGCTCAGCGCCCCGGCCCGGCCCGTGTCCGGCGACCGCCTGGCCGCGGCCGGCTTCCGGCCCCGGGGCAGGACCTGATCCCTACGGGGCGTCCAGGCGGGCCGTGATCCAGTCGGCCACCACGGCCAGCGCCCGGTCGGACTCGGGGACCATGCCCGCGAACATGTGCCACACGTGGACCATGCCGGGAGCCACCCACAGCTCCACCTGGGTGCCGGCCGCCGTCGCCCGGTCCGCCAACGCGACGGCGTCGTCCCGAAGCGTCTCCACCTCGCCGACGTGGATGAGCAACGGGGGCAGGCCGGCCAGGTCCGTGTACACCGGTGACGCCAACGGCAGGGTGGCGTCCTGACCGTCGAGGTAGGCCGCGGCCGACGGCCCCAGCGAGGCCCGCGAGCACATCGGGTCACGACCGTCCTCGGAGTCGTACGAGGCGCCGGTCATGGCCAGGTCCGTCCACGGTGACAGCAGCACCGCCCCGGCCGGGAGCGCGCCGCCGTCGTCGCGCTGGGCCACCAGCAGGGCGGCGGCCAGGCCGCCGCCGGCCGAGTCGCCGCTCACCACCACCGAGGTCGGGTCGACCCCGCCGTCCCCGGTCAGCCACCCGAACGCGGCCCGGGCATCGTCCAGTGCGGCGGGGAACGGGTGCTCCGGGGCCAGGCGGTAGTCGACCATCAGGACGGTGGCCCCGGTGGCCCGGGTCAGGGCGCCGGCGAAGGTGCGGTGGGTGCCGACGCTGCCGGAGGTGTACCCGCCTCCGTGCAGGTGCATCACCACGCGGGCGGGATCGGCGCCCTCGGTCGCCACCCGCTCGCACGGCACGCCCGCCGCCGACACCACCTCGACGGTGAGGTCCGGGGCGGGCGGCGTGACGACCGCCTCCAGCAGGGCCCGGCGCTCCTGCACCGACCGGTTCCCGTCGGCCATCCCGGCGGCCCTGATCATGGCCACGACATCGTCGAGTTCCCGTCCCACCTGCACGCCCCCTGGCTGGTCCCTGTGCCGACCGGCCGGTCCTCGGACCGACCGGTCCGGAGTCTGGCACCGACCCCGCCCCCGGCGCGGGCCCGGGAGGAATTCCGGGGGGTCGTCGATACCGTGACCTTCGGTCTGTGAGCACCCCCAGCCCGGGCGAACGAGGAGCCAGCATGACGTCGTCCACCACCCACCCCAAGCGGGACACCGCGCTCAAGGCCGCGGCCGCCACCATCGGCATGGCGGGCCTCCTGGCCGGCTGCGGAGGCTCCGAGAAGGACAACGGCACCGCCACTGCGGCCAAGGCCTCCGAGACCACGACCACCACGGCGGCCGCCACCACGGCAGCACCCGCGACCACCGCTCCCGCCACCACTGCGGCGGCGGCCGGGGCCCCGGTGGCCGCGCCGGCCGGTGCGTCGCAGCTCCAGAACGCGTCGGCCAACGGCGCCACCTACTGGCGGTACTCCATCACCGGGACCACGGCGGCGCAGGTGGTCTCGGACTACCAGAGCGAGCTGCAGGCCGCCGGGTACACCGTCGCCGACCAGGGCAGCGGCGGTGGCGGCTGGGGCAAGTGGGGCGGCTCCGGCGCCGGGCTGACGGGCCAGAACGGTGGCACCTACGTGGCGGTGCAGGCCGGCGGCCAGAGCGGTGCCCCGGTGTACTTCGAGGTGTGCTCCGGGCCCAGCGCCCAGTCCGTGCAGGACTGCGAGAACGTCTCCGAGGGCCCGGACGACGACAACGACTCCAACTCCAGCTCCAGCTGACATGTCGCTGCTGATCGGACCCGCCGGGGCGGCGCAGGCCGCCGGCCCTCGGCACGAGACCCGGTTCCGGGCCATGGGCACGGACTGCCACGTGGTGGTCCTCGGCGGGACCGTGGACCACGTCCAGGCCGCACAGGACGAGGTGTGGCGACTGGAATCGCTCTGGTCCCGGTTCCTGCCGACCAGCGACGTGGGCCGCCTCAACGCCGCCGGCGGGGAGCCGGTGCGCGTGGAGCCGGACACCCGCCTGCTGCTGGAGCGTGCCGTGGAGGCCCGCACCCGCACCAACGGCTGGTTCGACCCGTTCATGGCCCGCCAGATGGTGGAGCACGGCTACGACCGGGACTTCGGGGAGCTCCCTCCGGCCCGCCGGGCCGAGGACGTGGTCCCGACGCACCGCCCGGCCATGGGCGAACCCCTCCGGGAGCCGGCGCCCCTCGCCGTGGCGCGGGCCGAGGACGACGGGTGCACACCGATCCGGCTGCTGGACGGGGTCGCGTTCGACCCCGGCGGCATCGGCAAGGGCCTGGCCGCGGACCTGGTCGCCGGGTTCCTGGCCGCCCAGGGCGTGCACGGTGTCCTGGTCAACCTGGGTGGCGACCTCCGGGTGCTGGGCGACCCGCCGGAGGGCGGGTGGAGCATCCGGGTGGACCATCCCTTCGACGCCACCCTCCCGCCGGTGGCCACCGTGCGCCTCTGCGAGGCCGGCCTGTGCACCAGCTCGCCGCTCAAGCGCCGGTGGCGGGCACCGGACGGCACACCGGCACACCACGTGCTGGACCCGCGCACCGGTCGACCCGCCACGATCGAGGTGGCCTCGGTGACGGTCACCGCCCCCGCCGCGTGGCTGGCGGAGACGTTGACCACCGCCGTGATGCTGTCCGGGCCGACCTTCGGCGCCGCACTGCTCCGCCGGGCCGGGGCCGAGGCCCTGGTGGTGGGCCTCGACGGCACCTGCTCCCAGCTCTGACCCCGACCTCCGTCAGGCCGCGGTCGACGACGCCACCGCCGGTTCATCCTCCAGGGCCACGGCCAGCACGTCCTGGATGTGCGCGGCCAGGTGGAAGGTCATCTGCTCCCGCACGGCCTCGGGCACGTCGTCCAGGTCGGCCGCCGTTGCGGGCCGGCAGGACCACCTCGGTGAGCCCCGCCCGGTGGGCGGCCAGCACCTTCTGCTTGACACCGCCGATGGGCAGCACGTTGCCCTGCAGGGTGACCTCGCCGGTCATCCCGACGGTGGACCGGACCGGTCGACCCGTCAGCAGTGACGTGAGCGCCGTGACCATCGTGACACCGGCGGACGGGCCGTCCTTGGGGACCGCCCCGGCCGGGACGTGCAGGTGGAAGCGCCGGCCCTGGAACGACGTCGGCATCCACGTCCAGCGCCTCGGCGTGGGAGCGGACGTAGGACAGGGCGATCGAGCCCGACTCCTTCATGACGTCGCCCAGCTGGCCCGTCAGCGTCAGGCCGGCCTCGCCCGGGTCGGGCATGGACGTGGCCTCGACGAACAGCACGTCGCCACCGGCACCGGTCACGGCCAGGCCGGTGGCCACGCCGGGCACGGAGGTGCGCTCGGCCACCTCGAGGAAGAACCGGGGCCGGCCGAGCCAGCGCCGCACGTCGTCGTCGCCGGCCACCACCACCGGGGCCTCGACGTCGCCGGTGGACAGCGCGGTGGCCGCCTTGCGCAGGAGCTTGCCGATGGCGCGCTCCAGTCCGCGCACGCCGGCCTCCCGGGTGTGGTCCGCGGACGATGGCGGCGATGGCGTCGTCGGACAGGTCGACCTCGTCGGCGTCCAGGCCGTTGCGCTCGAGCTGGCGGGCCACCAGGTGGTCCCGTGCGATGTCCACCTTCTCGGCCTCGGTGTAGCCGTCCAGCGGCACGACCTCCATGCGGTCGAGCAGGGGCCCCGGGATGGTGTCGGTGACGTTGGCGGTGGCGATGAACAACACGTCGGAGAGGTCCAGGTCCACCTCCAGGTAGTGGTCCCGGAACGTGTGGTTCTGGGCCGGGTCCAGCACCTCGAGCAGCGCGGACGACGGGTCGCCGCGCCAGTCGTTGGCCAGCTTGTCCACCTCGTCCAGCATGAGGACCGGGTTCATGACGCCCGGCGTCGGTGATGGCGCGGGCGATGCGGCCGGCCATGGCGCCGACGTAGGTGCGGCGGTGGCCGCGGATCTCGGCCTCGTCGCGGACGCCGCCCAGGGCGACGCGCACGAACGGGCGCCCCATGGCCCGGGCGACGGACTCGCCCAGCGAGGTCTTGCCCACGCCGGGAGGGCCGACCAGCGTGATGATCGCCCCCGACCCCCGGCCGGAGCGGCCCTCCGTGGGCGTGCCGTCGGACAGGCCGCGTTCGGCACGGCGCTTGCGCACCGCGAGGTGCTCCACGATGCGGTCCTTCACGTCGTCGAGCCCGTTGTGGTCGGCGTCGAGCACCGCCCGGGCCCGGGCAGGTCGAGGGCGTCCTCGGCCCGCACGGTCCAGGGCAGGTCCGCCACGGTGTCCAGCCAGGTGCGGATCCAGCCGTGCTCCGGCGACTGCTCCGAGGTGCGCTCGAGCCGCGCCAGCTCCTTGCGGACCGCGTCGCGCACCTGCGCCGGCACGGCTTCGTCCTCGGCGAGGGCGCGGATCCGCGTCCAGGGCGTCGTCATCCTCGGTGGACTCCTGTCCCAGTTCCTTCTGGATGGCGGCCAGCTGCTGGCGCAGCAGGAACTCCCGCTGGGTCCGCTCCATGCCCTCGGTCACGTCCTGGCGGATGCGCTCCTTGAGCGACAGGTCGGCCAGGGTCTCCCTGGCCCACCGCAGCACCAGGTCGAGGCGGTGCTCCACGTCGAGCGCCTCCAGGACCTGCGCCTTCTGCGCCGCGTCCAGGTCCGGGGAGTAGCCGGCCATGTCCGCCACCGCACCGGGGGCGTCGACGCCGCGGATGGCGTCGGCCAGGCCGGCCACGCCACGGGCCTCCAGGATGTTCTCCACCACGGCCTTGTACTCCCGGGCCCGTTCCCGGGCCAGGTCGGTGTCCGCGTTGGACTCCGGGGCGGGGGCGAGCTGGACCCAGAGTGCGTCTCCGCTGCCGGGCACGCCGGCACCGATCACCGCACGCTCGACCCCGCGGACGACCAGGGCGTGCAGGCCACCACGGAGCTCTCCCCGGTCCTCGATGGTGGCCACGGTCCCGACGGACGCGTAGCGGCCGTCCAGCCGGGGCACCAGCAGGACCTGGCGGTCCACCGCGGCATCCGCCGCGGCAGTTGCCTCCGGGGTCTCGAGGGCGATCGTCACGACCATGGAGGGGAGGACCACCCCGGTGCTCAGGGGCAGCACGGGGAGGGCCCGGGCCGCCAGTGGGTTCAGATCGGACGCAGGAGTGTCAGACATGGTGCATGCTGCTTTCACATCAAAGTTGAGTGATTGGGGAACAGATTACGGTTCCCGATCATTCCCGGGACGTCGCGCCGCTGCCGTTCTGAGCGTCCTACCGGGCAGATCTGGGCCAGAGTGTCGCCATGGATGCGGATCTCGGGATCAACGGCCTGTTCGACGTGAGGGGCAAGGTGGCGGTGGTGACCGGCGGATCGCGGGGCATCGGGGCGATGATCGCCCGGGGCCTCGTGGCCAACGGCGTCCGGACCTACATCACGGCCCGCAAGGCGGAGGCGTGCGACGCCACCGCGGCGGAGCTGTCGGAGCTGGGCGAGTGCCACTCCATCCCCGCCGACCTGTCCACCGAGGAGGGCCTGGCGACGTTCGTGACGGCGTTCGGGGAGCGGGAGGACCTGCTCCACATCCTGGTCAACAACGCCGGGGCGGCGTGGGGCGCTCCCCTCGGCGAGTTCCCGGCCAAGGGCTTCGACAAGGTCCTGGACATCAACGTGAAGGCACCGTTCATGCTGACCCAGGCGCTGCTCCCCCGCCTCCGGGCCGCGGCGTCGGCGGAGGACCCCGCCCGGGTGGTCATGATCGGCTCCATCGACGGGATACGGGTCCCGGTGGGCGACAACTTCTCCTACTCGGCGTCCAAGGCCGGTGTCCACATGCTGGCCCGCCACCTGGCCCACTTCGTGGTCGGGGACCACATCACGGTGAACACCATCGCACCCGGGCCGTTCGAATCGAAGATGATGGCCTACATGCTGGACGTCCCCGGAGGACGGGAGATGGTCGAGTCCGTCGTGCCGCGGGGCCGCATGGGCTCACCGGAGGACGTCGCCGGCACGGTCATCTTCCTGTGCAGCCGGGCCGGCGCCTTCCTGACCGGAGCGGTGCTCCCCCTCGACGGCGGCATCTCCACCCACGGGTGACGGTCAGAGCCGCTCGAACAGGAACAGCGCCCCCATCCCCACCACCAGCGTGAGGGCCACGTTGCGGGTGCGCCACGCCACCAGCGCGGCCAGGACGCCGGCCGGGAACCGGGCCTGGGCCAGGTCGAAGGCACCGTCGGGCCGCACGAGCGCCGGCAGCACCAGGGAGGCCAGCGCGGCGGGAGGGATCTGTCGCAGCAGGCGGCGGACCCGGGCCGGGATGCGGACCAGGCGGTGCGCCATGGCCAGGAACGACGCCCGCATCGCGAACGTCCCGGCACCCGACAGCAGGATGGTCGCCCAGGCGGTGTTCACGACGGCTCGCCGCCATCGGTGGGCACCGGGCCCGGCGGGACCGGCGAGTCGGTGTCCACCATGGCCCCGGCCAGGATCCCGCAGACCGCTCCGACGATGACGGACAACGGGCCCGCGCCCAGTTCCGCAGCCACCACCGCGCCTCCACCGCCGGCGGCGGCGGCCACGAGCGACGGACGGTTGTGGATGGTCGGGATCAGGAGCACCAGGAACACCAGGGGCACCGCGAAGTCCAGGTTGATGTCCTCCGGCAGGGCACGACCCACCAGTGCCCCCAGCACGGTGCAGATCTGCCACACCACCCACAGCAGGAGCCCGGCTCCCACGTAGAAGGCGAACCGCCGCCGGCGCGTGTCCGGTGCTCCGTCGGCGGCGTCCTCCCCCATCCAGTCGGAGATGGACACGGCGTAGGCCTGGTCGGTGAGCAGGTAGGCCACCCCCAGGCGGCGGCCGAGCCGCTCGCGGGAGAAGTACGGCGCCAGGGACGCCGAGTACAACAGCATGCGGAGGTTGATGGTGCACGCGGTCAGGACCGCCACCAGCGCGGAGCCGCCGTCGGAGAGCACGTTGATGGCCGCCAGCTGCGACGCCCCTGCGAACACGATGGTGGAGAACCCGATGGCCACCGCGGTGCCCAGCCCGTTGGCGGCCGGCGTCGCCCCGGCCACGAAGCCGAAGGGCGCCACTCCGATCATCATGGGGGCGACGGCCAGGGCCCCGGCGCGGAGGTCGGCGGTCGGCAGGGGGCGCATGGCCCCCATCTTCGTCAGCCGGCGGGGTCGGGGGCGACCTGGTTGTGGAACGCGGCGTCCCGCAGGGCGGCGTCGACCACCTCCAGCTCCAGGGGCTTGGCCAGGACGACCAGGCCGACGGTGTCGTCGCCCAGGAGGTCCGCTCCGTACCCCGTCATCAACACCACCGGGAGGTCCGGCAGCTGCTCGCGCAGCGCGGACGCCAACGCCGGGCCGCTCATGACGGGCATCACCACGTCCACCAGGGCCACGTCGACGGCGGCCACGTCGGGGCGACCGGGGTCGCGCACCCTGGCCAGGGCCTCGGCGCCGGAGGTCGCCACCGCCACCTCGTGGCCCGCCGACTCCAGCATCCGCGCCGCGGAGCGGAGGGCGTGGACGTCGTCGTCCACCACCAGCACCCGCAGGCCACCATCGGGCGGTCGGACCGCGGGCGGGTCACCGGGACCTCCCACCGGCATGACCGCCGGGAGGCGCACCAGCACCTCGGTCCCTCCGCCGGCAGTGGGGCCGAGGTCGACCGACCCACCGTGGTCGGCCACCACCCCGTGCACGATCGACAGCCCCAGGCCGGATCCCAGTGAGTCCTCCTTGGTGGTGAAGAACGGCTCGAAGGCCCGGTCCCGGGCCTCGGGGGCCAGGCCGGACCCGTCATCGCTGACGGCGATCTCCACCCACTGCGAGCGGTCGAAGTGCTCGAAGCGGGAGACCCGGACCCACACCACGGACGCCCCCGCCTCCGAGGCGTTGAGGACCAGGTTGATGAGCGCCTGCTCCACCTGGTCGCGGTCCACCATGACCGGGCAGGGCTCCATCGCCACGTCCAGGCGGAGCGACGTCCGCGGGCCGAGGGCACCGGACATCATCGTCGCCACGTCCCGGACGACCGCACCCAGGTCGCACGAGACAGGCTCGGTCAGGCGGCGCCGCCCGAACAGCATCAGCCGCCGGGTGAGCGACGAACCCCGGCGCACCGCGGCCTCGATCTCGTCCAGGTCACCCACGCTGGCCGGCTCGGTGACGGAGCGTCGCAGGACGGCGGTGTAGTTCCCGATCACGCCCAGCAGGTTGTTGATGTCGTGGGCGACGCCGCCGGCCAGGCGGCTCAGTGAATCCAGCCGGTCGGCCCGCTCCTCGCCACGACGGACGGCCTCGGCCGAGCGTCGGGCCTCGATCTCCCGTGCCAGGTCCAGGCGGGCCGCCTGCGCGGCGCGGAGTTCGGTCACATCGCGGGCCAGGACCAGGACCTCGTCGTCGTCCATCGGGCTGACCCTGCCCTCGAAGGTCAGGACCACGCCGCCGATGTCCAGTCCGTACTCCAGCGTCACGACCGACCCCGTTGCCCGCGCCTCCGCCATGGCCGATGCCACCCGCTCCGCGACCGGCTGCGGCAGCACGTCCCACATGGACCGGCCGAGGAATGCCTCCGGGGACCGGACCAGGAGGTCGGCGTCACCGTGGTAGCCCAGGAACCGCCCGTCGGCGTCGAGGTGGAACAGGAGGTCGGGCACGGCGTCGATGAGGGCGGCGTGGGTCGCCTCGGATGCGGCCAGGCGCCTCCGCTCGTCCTCCAGTTCGGTGACGTCGGAGATCATGTCGATGCTGCCCAGGTACTCGCCGGTGGGGCCGATCATGGGCGTGCTGGACACCCGGGCGCGGACGGTGTGGCCGTCCCGGTGCCGCAGCGGGAACTCGAACTGCTCGCTGATGCCCAGCTGGCGGCGTTCGAACCGGTCCAGGGCGGCCAGCTGGTCGCCGTAGGCCACGAAGTCGGCGGCGGACCGGCCCACCATCTGCTCCGGCGTGTAGCCGAGCATGGCGGCCATGCGGCCGGTCACGAAGGTGGTGAGTCCGGTGGCGTCGGTGGTCCACACCCCCTCCGCGGCCATCTCCACCACCTGGCGGTACCGGTCGTCGCGCTCCATCAGGGCCCGTTCGTGCTCGGCCCGCCCGGTCAGGTCGCGGACGGTGACCACCATCCCGGCGATCTCGGGGTCCTCCAGGCAGTTCTCCGTCACCAGCTCCACCGACCGCCACCCACCCGACGCGTCGCGGGCCCGCAGGGCGAGGGGTTCCATGCGCCCCTGCTTCTCCGACGAGGACGTCAGCGCCTCGATGGCCAGCAGGACGTCGTCCGGGTGCACCAGGTCCAGGGCGTTCATGCCGATGGCCTCGTCCACGGTGAATCCGAAGGAGGCCGGGGTGGACGGTCCGGCCAGGGTGATCACGCCGGAGCGGTCGACCACCAGGACCAGGTCCGCCACCCGGGCCAGCGCGTGCAGGAGGCGGCGGTCGTCGGCGCGCTCGGCGGTCATGACCGCTCCTGTCGGCCGATCGGTGACCGGATCAAGCCCGAGTGCCCTGCCGGAGGTGGGCCGTCGGCGGCCCGTTCCGCCCGTTCCCGGGTGGAGCGCTTGTCCTTGTACATGGCCAGGTCGGCCCGCTCCAGGACGTCGTCGGCGGTGCCGTTGGGGCCCACCGCGATGGCACCGACCGCCACCGACACCCCCTTCCACGGAGCGATGGCCCGGTCGACCGCACCGCGGATCCGGGCCACCAGCGCTCCGGCGGTCTCCATCGGGGCGTCGAACACGATCACGAACTCGTCCCCGCCGATGCGAGCGGCCAGGTCGCCGTCACGCACCTCGGCCACGATGGCCTGTGCGACCGTGCGCAGGACGACGTCGCCCTCCCGGTGGCCGTAGGTGTCGTTCAACTGCTTGAAGGCGTTGAGGTCCGCGAACAGCACCACCGGCCGGCCCGGTCCGTCACCGTCCATCATCCCGGTCAACTGCTCCAGCAGGGCGCTGCGGTTGAGCAACCGGGTCAGGGGGTCCAGCTTGGACTCCTCGTTGACGCGGCGCTCCTCGGCGCACCGCTGGATGGTGGCCAGCAGCGTCGAGCACATGAGGGCCACGATGTCGGCGTTGGCGTCGTCCCAGTCGGGTGACACCCCGTCGAAGCCCAACCGGACCACCCCGACGGCCTGGCTGCGGCGGTCCTGGGGCTCCAGGCCGATCTCCGCCACCACGCCGGTGCCCCCATGCCGGTGGTGCAGGACGTCACCGGCGTCGAGGTGGGTCAGCACGCAGGCCGAGGAGCGGATCGACGCCAGGCCCGCCACCGGAGCGAACGCGGAGCCGACCGGGAGCTCACGTCCGCCGGCGCCGGGTTGGTTCCAGGCCGCCCGGAGGATCATCGGCCCGCCGGCTCCGTCGGCGTCGGCCAGCTCCACGCTGCGGGCCCCCACCACGGCGCCGAGCCCGCCCAACAGGGAGTCCACCCATTCGTCGGCCTCGTACCAGTGCAGCGCGGCGCAGGTCACGTACACCGACTGGGCCAGCGCCTTGAGCTGCACCCGGCGCCGCTCGATGGCCACCTCGTCCTCCACCAGGCGCACGGCCAGCACCATCCAGGTCCCGGCCTCGTCGGTGTGTGTCATGGCCGTGACCCGGGTGTCCACGTAGGTCCGGTCCGCCCGCCGGAGCCGGAGCCGGGTGGCGATGTGGTAGCCGTCGGTCCGGTGGGCCTCGCCCAGGGCGCCGACGGCATGGTCCAGGTCGTCGGGGTGGACGTGGTCCGCGATCGGGGTCCCGACCATGGCCCCCTCGGGGTGGCCCAGCACCCGTGTCACCGCCCCGTTGGCCCACACGGCCCGCAGCTCGGGGTCCACCACCACCAACAGGTCGGGGGCGCGGTGGATGGCCAGGTCCTGGAGCCGGTCGGCGTCCGGAATGGGTTCCACACGCTCAGGCTACGGAGCAGGACCGCCGGACCCGCCCGGCCCCCGGAACCATCCCATGGGTACATCTGTACCCTTCTTGCCGATCCGGGCCCCGGGCGACCGGCGGTGCCCGGTGTGCGCCGGGGCCACCCCCGGTGGAGAATGCCCGGATGCCACCGGGCGCCGCATCGACCATCCGCCTCCTCGCCGCCGTCGGCACACTGGCCCTGGTGGCGGCCGTGGCCGGCTGCTCCTCCGACGACAGCGGCGCCTCCGGCACCACGAGCGGCACCGGCGGGGAGGCGGCGTCCACCACCCCGACGGCCGACGGGACCGAACCCGGCTCCTCCCCGTCCACCTCAGGGCCGGCAGCCGCAGCGCCGACCGGCCCGGTGTTCCCCGGGGCGGACTGGTCGACGACGGACCCGGCCTCGGCCGGGATGGACCCGGCCGCGCTGGGCGCCATCGCCGGTCGGGCCGCCGACGCCGGCTCCAACTGCCTGGCCGTGACCCGCAGGGGCGAGATGGTGGCCGAGTGGTACTTCGACGGCACCGACCCGGACGCCGCCCAGGAGGTCTTCTCGGCGTCCAAGTCCGTCACCAGCACCCTGGTCGGCATCGCCCAGGCCGACGGCGACCTGGCCATCACGGACCCGGCCTGGAACTACCTGCCGCAGTGGAAGGGCACCCCCAGCGAGGCCGTGACCGTCAAGCACCTGCTGTCCAACGACTCGGGCCGCCGCTACGCCTTCCAGACCGACTACGTGGAGATGGCGGCCAGGTCGCCGGACAAGACGGCGTTCGCGGTCGGCCTGGACCAGGAGGCGCCCCCCGGGACGGTGTGGCGGTACAACAACTCGGCCATCCAGACCCTGGACGGCGTGCTGCGTGCCGCGACCGGCACCCCCGTGTCGACGTTCGCGGAGGAGCGGCTGTTCGGGCCCATCGGAATGGCGGACTCCTCCATGAAGCAGGACCGGGCCGGGAACACCCTCACGTTCATGGGCGTGCAGTCCACCTGTCGTGACATGGCCCGCTACGGCTACCTGATGCTGCGCGACGGCAACTGGGACGGGACCCAGGTCGTGCCCGCAGCGTGGGTGGCGGAGGCCACCGCCCCCAGCCAGCAGCTCAACGGCAACTACGGCTACCTCTGGTGGCTCAACCGGTCCGGCGACAACGCCGCCGCGGCCCAGGCCACCGGCCAACTCGACCGCGACGGTGGCAGCAACGGTGGCCAGATGGCCCCCGGCGCCCCCGACGACATGTACTTCGCGCTGGGCCTGGGGGGCCAGGTCATCGCCATCGACCCGGGATCCGAGACGGTGGTCGTCCGGCTGGGACCGGTGGGCACGCCGGGTGCACCCGGGTTCGGGGCGAAGGACGCCGCCGCCGTGGTCACCGAGGCGCTGGTGGCCCCGTGAGCCGGGCGGACTGAGGCACCGCGATGGAGGACCGGCACGGGCTGGAGCACGCCGGTGACCTGGTGGACGATCGCCTGGTGGACGATCGCCTGGTGGACGCCGCCTGGTGGCGGGCCCGGCAGGACGACTACCTGGCCGCGGCCACCGCGGTGCTCACCCCGGGCTCGCCGCTCAACGTGATCGACCACCTGGAACGGGCCCGCCGGGATCCCAGCCACGGGTTCGACCCGGCCGTCCTCACCGACGCGGTGGTGTCGCGCTGGTGCCACCGCATCGACGGATGGCTGGACTGCGCCGACTTCGACGTGCTGCGGCTCCTCACCCTCTGGCTCGACCACCGCGAGGCGCTGCCCGACGCCGTCACCTCGGCGCTGCGGGACCGGTTCCTCGGCTTCCGGTACTGGTACACGGACCCGGGCCCGACGGCACCGGCCCCGGACCCGTGGTCGACGAGCGCTGGTACTGGTCCGAGAACCACCGGCTGATCTTCCACACCTGCGAGTACCTGGCCGGCCAGGCCTTCCCGACGACGCGCTTCGGGCGCACCGGCCTGACCGGCGACGAGCACCGCGCCCGTGCGGCCGGTCGCCTGGCGGGGTGGTTCGACGAGAAGGCCCGCGTACGGGTTCAGCGAGTGGCACTCCGACGTGTACTACGAGAAGGACCTCGCCCCGCTGGTCACCCTGGCCGAGTTCGCGGACGACCCGGCCCTGGCCGAGCCGGGCCGCCACGTTCGTCGACCTGGTGCTGTTCGACCTGGCCCTGCACTCGCACCGCGGCAACGTGGGCTGCACCCACGGCCGGTCGTACATGAAGGACAAGTCCCGGGCCAGCGACCAACCCGTGTTCGCGCGCGCTCAAGATGTGCTTCGACGCCACCGACGAGCCGTGGCCGGTGGAGAGCGGCGACGACGCCGACCTCCTGCCCCGCAACGAGGGCGCCACCCTGTTGGCCCGTGCCACCCGCTACCGGCCGCCGGACGTGCTGCGCCGGATCGCCACCAGTGCCGAGCGATGGTGGACCGGGAGGGCATGGGCGTGGCCATCGACCCGGCCGAGCCGCTGGTGGACGCACCCGACCCGGGCCGACGGGCTGTCCTACACCGACCCGGACATGGTGCCGTTCTGGTGGGACCGCGGTGCCCTCACCCCGTGGCAGCTCATCCCGCTCATGATGGACACGCTGGACCGCCACCACCTGTGGGACGCCTGGCTGTTCGAGCAGTTCCGGGTGGTCCGCTACTTCACCGGCGATGACCGGGCCACGGTCCAGCGCCTCAGCCACGACCTCCACCCCATGGTGAACGCGGGCCTGCTGGGCGAGGTCAACACCTACACCTGGCGCAACGGCCACGGCATGTTGTCGACCGCCCAGTCGTACCGGCCGGGCATGCGTCGGGTTCCAGCACCACGTGTGGCAGGCGACGCTGGACGAGCGGGCCGTGGTGTTCACCGTGCACCCGGGCAACGAGCCCACGGCCCACGCCGGGGACTACCTGGACAACGACCGGTACTGGACCGGCAGCGCCACCTTGCCCCGTTCGGTCCAGCAGGGCCGGGCCGCGCTGCACCTGTACGCCCCGGCGTTCAGGCCGCCGGACATCCCGGAGCTGGCCGGGTTCGCCTACTGCGACTCCACCCACGCCTACTTCCCGACCGAGTGCTTCGACGAGGTGGTCGGCGACGGCCACTGGACCCTGGGCCGGCGCGGTGACGGCTTCGTGGCGCTGTGGTCCTGGCGTCCGGTGGCGTGGCGGCACCACGACCCGGCACAGGTGTTCACCAACGGGCTGTCCGCCCCGTTCGACCTGGTGGCCGACGGCGGCCCGGACAACGTCTGGGTCGTGGAACTGGGCGATGCCGACCGGTGGGGCGACCTGGAGGGCTTCCGGCACGCGGTCACCACCGCCCCGGTGGAGGTGACCGACCACGGGTGGTCCGACGGCGCCCACCGGGGGTTCCGGGTCCGGTACCACTCACCGGCCGAGGGCCGGCTGGAGCTGGACATGTCCGGGCCCCTCCTGGTGGACGGGAACGAGGTGGCCGTCGACGGCTACCCGCGGTTCGACAACCCGTACACACGGGTGGAGCGGGGTGACACCGTGGTCCGCATCCGTGACGGGTCGGGGACCTTCACCCTGGACCTGGCCGCCGGCACCCGGGGCTGAGCCCGCGTCCACGTCGGCCCGCCCCACACGCCGATGTGCCGGCCCGGCCCGCCACGGCGCCGTGCCATGATCGTTGCCATGAGCACCGCGAGTGACACCTCCGGGGACCGGACGGCCCCCTCACCGTTCGAACCGGCCCGGCTGGGACCACTGACGCTGCGCAACCGGATCATCAAGGCCGCCACCTTCGAGGGCGTCATGCCCCGGGGCGCGGTGTCCGACGACCTCATCGAGTTCCACCGTCGGGTCGCAGCCGGAGGCGCGGCCATGACGACGGTGGCGTACTGCGCCATCTCCAAGGGCGGCCGCGTCCACCGCAACACCCTGGTCATGGACGAGGGCATCGTCGCGGACCTGGAGCGCCTGACCGACGCCGTGCACGGGGAGGGCGCCCTGGCCGCGGCGCAGATCGGCCACGCCGGCCTGGTGGCCAACGTCCGCTCCAACGGACGTCCCACCCTGGCTCCCAGCACCCGGTTCTCCGCCCCGGCCATGGGCAGGGTGAAGGGGGCCACCGTGGCCCAGCTCGACGAGGTCGTGGACCAGTACGCCGCCGCGGCCCGGGTGGCCGTGCAGTCCGGGTTCGACGCCATCGAGATCCACCTGGGCCACAACTACCTGGTCAGCTCGTTCTTCAGCCCCAACCTGAACAAGCGCCGCGACGAGCTACGGCGGCAGCATCGAGAACCGGGCCCGCCTGGCCCGTCGGGTCGTCGACGCCGTCCGGGGCGCCACGCCGGACTCCATGGCGGTGACGGCCAAGTTCAACATGGCCGACGGCGTGAAGCACGGGTTGTGGCTGGAGGAGAGCCTGCAGTTCGCGCAGCTGCTGGAGGCGGACGGCCAGCTGGACGCCCTGGAGCTGACCGGCGGCAGCTCGTTGCTCAACGGCATGTACTTCTTCCGGGGCGACGTGCCCATGGAGGAGTTCATCGCCACGCAGCCCACGGTCGTCGGCCTGGGCATGCGGGTGATGGGGCACAGGATCTTCCCGGAGCTGCCCTTCGAGGAGGGCTTCTTCCTGCCGTTCGCCCGCCAGTTCCGTGAGGCGCTGACCATGCCGCTGATCCTGCTGGGCGGCATCAACCGGCTGGACACCATCGAGGGCGCCCTGGCCGAGGGCTTCGAGTTCGTGGCCATGGCCCGGGCCCTGCTGCGGGAACCGGACCTGCCCAGCCGGATGCAGGCCGACGCGTCGCACGCCGGGCTGTGCGTGCACTGCAACAAGTGCCTGCCCACCATCTACAGCGGCACCCGTTGCGTGCTGGTGTCCCCCGGCTGAGCGGTCCCCCTTTCGGAGCCGGTCGTCACATCGGCGCTGAATAGGTCTTTTGGCCCTTTCGGACGGCGCAGCGGTTCCGTACGTTCACCTGGTGTTCTCCACTCCGACCAACCGGTTCTACCCGCTGCCCGACGGCCGTGTGCTGACCTGGAGCCAGTGCGCGATGACCAACGCCACCGGCAACGAGATGACGGTGGAACGCACCCACGGGCACGTGGACGGCCAGCCCGTCCCCGACCAGGAGCTCCGCGAGCTCCTGGCCGAGTTCGCCGTCTCCTGACCCCCGCCCAGCGGATGGGGGTCCTCGCGGCCCGCTGAGGGCGCCGGGTACCCGCAGACGTCGCCGCCGGTACGCTGCGGCCATCGCGAGGATCAGGGCCGTGGGTCCGGGGGTGGACATGGAGCGAGGATGGGGTGCCGCCGACGTCCCGGCCGGGCCGGACTCGATCGCACGGCTCGTCCCCGACGCGGCGCCGGCCTGGGAGCGCCTCGTCGCCACACTCCCGGCGCCGGTGGACGGTCCCGATCCGGATCCCTCATGGGCCCCCACGGTCTGCGCCCTCACCCAGGGGTTGGCGCCGGTGCACGACGGAGTCGACCGGGCATCGGTGCTGGGGTGGCGCTCCGCCCCCGGGCTGACCGATGACACCGCCGCGGTGCTCTCCTTCGCGGAGCGGTTCGCGACCGACGTGTCCGCCATCACCGACGAGGACCGGGCGTCGCTGTTCGCCACGGTCGGCACCGCAGCGTTCGACGTGGTGATGGGCCTCTACCTCGGCGACTACGTCCCCCGCGTCCGGGCCGCGCTCGACGGGCTGTTCGGCCCGGGGCGCTCCGGCTGGCCGGACCTCGGGACGGATCCCGCCATGGACACCGCGCCGGAACCGTGGCCGGCCATCGAGGCCTTCCAGCGGAACGTGGCAGTCCTGGGTGCCCTCGACCCGACCACCACCGAGCTGGTCCGCCTGCGGGGTGCCCGCCAGCACGACTGCCGGCTGTGCCGGTCGCTGCGGAGCCGGTCCGCGCTGCTGGACGGTGCCGACGAGGCCCTCTTCGACGCGGTGGACGGGGACCCGGACCACCTGCTGTCGGACCGCCATCGCTCCGCCCTGGCCCTGGCCGACGCCCTCATCTGGCAACCGGCCCGCATCCCGGCCGGGGTGCTGGACGCCGTGCGCCACGGGTTCACGCCGGTCGAGTCGGTCGAGCTGGTGCTGGACGTCATGCGCAACGCCGGCAACAAGATCGCCGTGGCCCTGGCCGCCGACGACCCCCACGTCGCCGACGGCGTCGAGGTCTACGACATCGACCCGTCGGGCAACCCGGTCTACGGGCTGACCGCCCCCTGAGGCGACCCTCCGGGGGTGGACCGCGCGCCGGGGGCCGCCGACGTCGGTCGCCTCAGATGAGCTTGCCGCTGGCGAACACGGCCCGGAGCCGGGGCTCGAAGTGCTCCAGCGGGTAGGTCTCGCCGTCGGGGTCGAACGCCATCTGGTCCCACTCGTCGGCGAAGCGCTCCGCGAGCGCGAACTCGTCGTCGGTGAGCGTGTCACGGTGCTGTTCGCGGGCGTCGGGGTCGCCGCCGAAGTGCGCGTAGTAGTGCCGGCCCTGGAAGTCCTGGTGGACCAGGATCATCCTGTAGACCTCGTCACGGACGTAGGGCCGCAGGATCTCGGCCGCGATGCGGGGATGGTTGGGCACGGAGATGGCCTTGCCCACGTCGTGGCAGAGGGCGGCGACCACGATCTCGTCGTCCGCCCCGGCCTGCTCGGCCAGCGTGGCGGTCTGGAGGCAGTGGGTCAGCTGGTCGGTCGAGAAACCGTCGGTGATGGAGCCCAGGGAGCGCAGCAGGTCGAGCACGCGGTCGGCCACGCGGGGCTGGTTGCGGGTGGTCTCCCGGCCGATCACGGCCCACTGCTCGGCGGTCGACTGGTCCATGCGGGTGAACGAGGTCGTCATCGGCCCATGATGGCCCACCGGCCGGCCGGGGACACCGGAGCGGTCCCGCGATCGCTACTTGACCGCTCGGTCAAGTAGCGTGCGTCGACCCGATACCGGCCGACGCCGACCCCCGATCCCCCCTCGGAGAACCACGTGACCGACCTCGCTCCCCCTGGAACCGATCTCCCCGACCTCAGTGAGCCCGAGTTCTGGCAGCGGCCGCTCGAGGACCGCATGGCCGACTTCGCCGTGCTGCGGGAGGACGGGCCCGTTCACCCGCGGCCGAGTCGCTCAACCCGCTGACCGGCGAGGTCGACGAGTTCTGCGCCGTCACCCGCTACGCCGAGGTGGTCGAGATCAGCCGCCACGCCGCCGACTTCTGCTCCGGGCAGGGCTCGATCTCGATCGCCGACATGCCCACCGAGGCCGCTCGAGTTCTTCGGCGTCGTTCATCACCATGGACGATCCCCGCCACGCCCGCCAGCGCGGCATCGTCGCCCGCTCGTTCACGCCCCGGCAGCTGCAGGGCGTGCTCGACTCGGTCGAGACCATCTGCACCGAGGTCATCGACGACATGTGCGAGCAGGGCGAGGTCGACCTGGTCGAGGCCATCTCCCAGCCGTTCCCGCTCCTGGTCATCTGCGACATGATGGGCATCCCCCGCAGCGAGTTCGACACCGTGCTCGACGCCACCAACGTCATCCTCGGCGCCGGCGACCCCGACATCCTGGACGGCAAGGACGATCATCGCCGGCCCTGTTCGAGGCCGGCATGACCCTCACCGAGCTGATGAACGAGCTCGCCGAGGAGCGCCGAGGCAACCCCACCGACGACCTCACCTCGGCGCTGGTCCACAGCGACGGACGGCGAGGACATGCTCACCCCGGAGGAGATCGCGCCGTTCTTCATCCTCCTGGCCGTGGCCGGCAACGACACCACCCGCACCGCCACCAGCCTCGGCATGCACCTGCTCGTCGCAGAACCCGGACCAGCGCCGCATCTGGCAGGACGACCTCGACGGCGTGACCACCACCGCGGTCGAGGAGATCGTGCGCATGGCCTCGCCGGTCACCTTCATGCGCCGCACGGTGACCCGACCGCTCACGCTGTCGGGCCACGACTTCGCCGAGGGCGACAAGCTCGTCCTCTTCTACGGCGCCGCCAACCGCGACCCCCGGGTGTTCGACGACCCCGAGCGCTTCGACGTGCGCCGCGACCCCAACCCGCACGTCGGCTTCGGCGGGCCCGGGCCCGCACTTCTGCCTCGGCGCCCACCTGGCCCGCCGCGAGCTGTCGGTGGTCTTCCGCCAGCTGTTCACCCGGCTGCCCGACATCGAGGTGTGCGGGCGAGCCGGTCCACCTGCGAGGCCGCCGGCATCCCGCTCGTCGGCGGCATCAAGCACCTCCCGGTGCGGTTCACCCCCACTGCCCCCTCGTCCACCCGCTGAGGCACCGCGCCAACACCGCTCCTCCCCCCATGCCGCTCGGGTTCTGGCGTCAGTTTTCGGGCCGGCGGCCCGAAAACTGACGATGAAACCCAGGTGGGCTGGCGGGGACGGGTCAGGGTCGCTCGGGCCGCCTGGGCCGGGCCGCGGGCATCCAGTCCGGGCCCACGGTCTGGTCGATGCGCTCGAGCAGGCGCCCGCCCACCGGTTCCACCAGCTCCACGAACCGGGTCGTGCGCTCCTCACCCAGCAGTCGCCAGGCCTTCTGCGTGAGCTCATCGGTCCGGGCCTCGATGCGCTCGCGCAGGGCCAGGCCCCGGTCGTTCACGCGTCCGTCGGTGGCCAGGCCCCGGTCCTCCAGGTCGGCCAGGGCCACCGCCAGGGCCTGGTCGTCGGCGCCGCGGCTCCGGGGGATCCAGTCCCCCGGGTAGTTCAGGAACGCGTCGTGGAGCAGACCGGCCTGCGTCCCGCTCAGGTCTTCGGCGCCCAGCACCGCGAAGTGGGTGTCGCCCCGGAACTCCCGGATGCAGTTCACCGCGAGCCAGGCCGACACCAACTGGTCGTCCGGACGCACCCACTGGCGGTGCGCCGCGAACAACACGCGCCCGGAGGACGGCAGCGCGTCAGCGGCGGCCCACAGCGGGCCCGCCATCGCAGCGAGGTCGTCGCAGATCTCCGGCACGTACCGGCGCAGGCCTTCACCCACCGCCTCGTTGCGGGCGTCGGTGACCGCGTGGAAGGTCGTGACCGTGGCGGCCGACCCGATGCACAGCTCGATGAACGCCGGGTGGATGGAGTAGAAGGCCGCTGCCACGGCCTGGTGGCCGGCGGGAGCGAGCGGTGCACCCCGACTGGCTATGTAGTATCCGAACCCATCGGCACCCAGCGCGGTGTAGCGCTCGATGGCCACCGGGTCCCAGTAGATCCAGCCGATCAGCCGGTGGGAGGCCATCGAGGCCCGGGCGCTCAGGTCCATCCAGGTGCTCATCCGGTCGATGGTAGTTCTGGCGCTGGTAGTGTCACATCTTGCCGCACATGATGTCGGCACCCGGGCTGACCGGGGGAAAGGACCACTCCGATGCCGGACACGGACCTGCAGGACGCCGGGACAGCCCCCACGGGGATCGACCCCGGCCTGGACGGCCGCACCGCCCGCCGGGTCCGCAACCAGGATGCGGTCCTGGACGCGGTCCTGGAGTTGTTCGCCGAGGACACCCTGGAGCCCGGAGCGGCCGAGGTGGCCGAGCGGTCCGGCGTGTCCCTGCGCTCCGTGTACCGCTACTACGAGGACCGGGAGGCGCTCATCCGCGCCGCCATCGCCCGCAACCTGGAGAAGCTCCAGCCCCTCTTCGTCATCGACCCGCTGGGCCATGGCCCCCTTGCGGAACGCATCGAGGTGATGGTCACCAACCGCATCCGCCTCTACGAGCAGGTGGCCCCCATGGTGCGGGCCACGCTGCGGGCGGCCCCGTCGAACCACATCATCAGCCAGCAGTACGCCCACGTGGTCGCCCGGATGCGGGCCCAGGTCGAGGACATGTTCGCCCCCGAACTGACGGCCATGACCCGGGAGGACGCGCGGGAGGTGGGGGCGCTCGCGGACATGGCGCTGCAGTTCCACTCGATGGAGCACCTGCGCCGGACCCGTGGCTTCTCCCGGGCGGAGGCGGCCCGGATCACCACGCGTGCCCTGGAGTCGGTGCTCGCCCCCGCCGCCCACTGATCCTGCCGCCGTCCCCCGCCACGCCGACTCCCGCATATTGTGTCAGTTATGCTGCCAGTAGTTGCCCAACGACCCCGGATGAGGACCTGACATGGACTTCGGCATCGCCTTCGCCAACACCGGCCCGTTCACCCGCCCCGACGCCGCCGCCGGGTTCGCCGTGGCGGCCGAGGCCGCCGGCTTCGAGTCCCTGTGGACGGTGGAGCACGTGGTGGTGCCGGCCGGCTACGAGTCGACCTACCCCTACGACCCGTCGGGGAAGATGCCCGGCGGCGAGGACTCGCCCATCCCCGACCCGCTCATCTGGCTGTCGTACCTGGCCGCCGTGACGTCGCGCATCAAGCTGGCGACCGGCATCCTGATCCTGCCGCAGCGCAACCCGGTGGTGCTGGCCAAGGAGCTGGCCACGCTGGACCGCATGTCCGACGGCCGCATGCTGCTGGGCATCGGCGTGGGCTGGCTGGAGGAGGAGTTCGACGCCATCGGCGTGCCCTTCGCCCGGCGGGGGGCCCGCACCGACGACTACGTGGCCGCCATGCGCGCGCTGTGGACCGGGGAACCGGCCAGCCACCACAGCGAGTTCGTGGACTTCACCGACTGCTACCTGCGGCCCCGGCCCCGCCAGGACGGCATCCCGGTCCACGTCGGCGGCCACTCCGATGCCGCGGCCCGGCGAGCCGGACGGCTGGGCGACGGGTTCTTCCCGGGCAAGGGCTCCCACGAGGAGCTGGCCCGCCTGTTCGACCTGGCCCGTGACACCGCCACCGAGCACGGCCGCGACCCGGACGGGATCGAGATGACCACCGGCGGCAACGGGGCCATCGGCGGGGGTGCGCTGGACGAGGTCAAGGCGCTGGCCGACATCGGCACCACCCGGGTGATGTTGCCGTCGTTCCTGTTCTGGGAGGACACCGCCGACGCCCTGGCCCGCTACGGCGACGAGGTCATCGCCAACGCACCGTCCTGAGCGCCCACACTCGTCTCAGCTGGTCATGCCCCCCAGGCCGACCAGGCCCCGGGCCAGTTCGATCTCACCCATGTGGCGCAGGCCGTGCTGGTAGATCCAGCACTCCAGGCCGTCCAGCACCGTGATGCCCTCCGGACCGGCACACCGCGCGCTGTAGGTGCTGGCCACCACCTCCGGGAACGGACGGGGGATGAGGACCTTGGTGAACAGCGCAGCGTCCACGTCGGCCAGCCACGCCTCGGTGCGGTCGAACACGGCGCGCTGGTAGGCCTTGAACTCCTCCCAGTTGCCGATGCGCTGGTGGATCATCTCGTCCACGGTGCGTTCCTTGCCGTGGTCGTTGATGGCCATCTGCACCCGGGCCTGCCACTCGTCGTTCCAGATGGGCATCTCGCCCGAGATCACCATGAACGTGCTGTCCTGCATGTTCGTGTAGTGGAACAGGGAGAAGGCGATGGGCAGGACGCCCTCCCGCTCGAAGTGGTTGACGTGGTCCAGGTCCATCGTGTCCACGGCCTGGTAGTAGAGCGAGTGCATGGTGGCCATGCGCCGCTGCAACGAGTCGAGGATCAGCTCGGTCATGTGGTGGTTCCCCCTGGATGCGGTCGTCGTCGGTGGGTGTGCGTCGTCGGTGATGTGCGGTGTCAGACCCACCCGCCGGCATAGCCGACGAACTGGCCCGTGGTGAAGCCGCTGGTGCCGTCCAGGAACGCCATGGCGAACGAGGCGAACTCCTCCATGGTGCCCAGCCGCTTCATCGGCACGTGCGACTCCACGATGGCCCGGACCTCGGGATCGTGGGAGCCCACTGCATCGTGGAACTCCGGGAAGTCCATGAAGTTGGTGCCCAGGGCGTTGACCTGGACGCCGGTGGAGGCGATCTCGTCGGCCAGGTTGCGGGCCATCATCGTGGCCCCGGCCCGGACCGAGGAGTACAGCGGCCCTCCCCGGGTGGGACGGGCCCCTGCCGCGCTGGTGATGAGCACGATCTGGCCGGACCCCTGGTCCAGCATGGGCGCGGCCACCGCCTTGAGGAAGTGGTACGGCGCCTCCAGGCAGCCCTCGACCAGCTTGCGGAGGTCCTCCACGGAGGACTCCATGAACGAGCCGGGGATGATCTGGCCGGTGAAGGCGACCGCGGCGTCGATGCGGCCGAAGCGAGCCAGGCCGGCGCCCACCAGCTTGGGGGCCGCCTCGGGCCTGGCCAGGTTGCGGACGCCGTCCACGGCCTCCACCGCCGCGCCCAGGTCGGCCAACTCGGCCACCAGCTCGGCGGACGGGTTGCCCAGCACCAGGTCGTGGCCCCGGCGGGCGAACTCGCGGGCCAGGGCGGGACCGACGTAGCCGCCGGCCTCGTTCACCAGTGCGATCCGTCGGGTGGTGGTCATCGGTGGTCCTGCTTTCTGCGGTCGTGCGGTCGTGCGGTCGTGCCGTGCTGTGCGGTCGGTTGAGGGGTCAGGTGGTCGGCGGTGGAGCGTCGGGCCCGCCGATGCGCTCGAGCGTGACCGTGGTGCCGAGGTAGCTCCAGACCAGTTGGTCCCCGTCGAGTCGGCGGGTCACCTCGATGGGCACCCCGACGGGGCGGAGCACGTGCACGCCGTCCTCGAAGGTCGCCACCACCGTGATCGGGGTGGTGTAGTCCATCTCCGCCACGTCGTGCACCCCGTGCTCCTCGGTGCCGTCGGCCCGCATGTCGTGGATGATGCCCCCGGCGGTGATGGTCACCCGGTCGCCGCACTGCTCGATGCGCTGGAAGTGGTCGTAGACCTTGTCGCCCTCCGGCACCGGCGCGCCGTTGCGTTCGGCCGCGACCGCGTGCCACATGCCCCGCATGTCCGGCGCGCCGTCCGCCAGGGGCTCGGTGCAGGTGGACAGGACGGGCGGGGGGAAGTCGGTGCCGTACCCGCCGGGGGGCGTGTTGGCCACCGGGATGTCCGATGCCAGCACCACCGGCGTGCTGGTGCTGGAGGACGGGGTGGTGGGTTCGGACACGGCGTCCTCCTCGGTCGAACAAGCGGCGCCGGCCAGGGTGACCGCCGCCAGGAAGATGGTCAGGGTGCGTCGCACCGCTCGGGTGTGGAGGGCTCCGGCTCCCATCATCACAGGTCCAACCGGACGGGGCCCTGGAAGGAGTGGCCGCTGGCGAAGAAGCAGACGCGTGCCGGGTACGGCACCTCCACGAACAGGTCCCGGTCCAGGGTGACCTCCCGGACGGACCAGCCCTCCGGCAGGACGCGCCCCGAGCCGCCGGCCGGGAGCACACCGGTCGCGACCTCGGTGATCTGGGGGACGTAGTCCCAGCCGTCGCCGAAGTCCATGACCTCGATGGTGCGGCCGGCCGCGAACATCACCCGGTGGTACTTGTACACCGGGAGCACGAACACGCCGTCGAACCCGGGCTCGAACCGGCCGGGCCGCGCCACCCTGGAGAAGGTGGTGCCGTCCACCTCCATGGTGTCCAGGGGCCCGTCGAACGCCGCTCCCGGCGACCGGCGGAAGAAGGCGGCGTCGTGGGCCGACCGCCCGATGCCCGACTTCACGAAGCCGTCGGGCACCCGCAGCGCCTCGTACCGCTCCGGGGTGGTCGGGCACTGGGCCAGCCACACGTCCTTGGTCTCCCGGTCCATGACCTCCATGAAGAGCTCACGTCCGCCCAGGGTCCAGTTGGGGGCCCAGGCGGGGTTCCCGAGCCCGGCCCGTGCCCGACGTTCGATGTCGGCGGCCGGGTCCGCATCTGTGACTGGCTCATCGCTCATTCGGTGTCCTCCAGCCAGGCGAGGAGCACCCGGTTGTACTCCTCGGGGACGTCCTCCTGCAGGAAGTGACCGCCACCGGCCAGGACCACGTGGGGTTGGCCCGCGGCACCGGGGATGCGTCGGACCAACTCCCGGTACCCGGTGGGGGCCACGATGTCCTGGTCGCTGTAGATGGTGAGGAACGGCCGCTCGAAGCGGTCCAGCACCTTGAACGCCTCCCAGTTGTCGCCGAGCATCGGGTTGTCGGGACGGGTGGGCAGCAGCTGGGTGAAGGCCCGGCTGGCGATGGTGAGCGACGGGTCCGGGTAGGGGGCGTGGTAGGCCTGCACCACGGCGTCGGACGGCTCGGTGGCCATGACCATGCCCATCATCGTCCACGGCTCCCACTGCGGGACGTCCCGGACGAACTCCTGGAAGCCCACGAACGGGCCCGAGGCATCGATGACCTCGGGCAGCGGCAGGGCGGGGTCCCGCACCGGCAGGCCGGAGTTGGAGCACACCACACGGGCCACGCGGTCCGGGAACCCGGCCACCAGCCGGAGTCCGATGATGAGCCCCCAGTCGTGCAGGACGAACGTGACGTCGTCGAGCGCCAGTTCGTCGAACAGGGCCGAGCGCATCCAGGCCACGTGGCGGGCCACGGAGTAGTCGCCCAGCTCGCTCGGCTTGTCCGACATGCCCATGCCCCCGAGGTCGGGGGCGATGGCGAAGTAGCCGGCGTCGGCCACGGCGCGGATCTGGTGGCGCCACAGGTAGGACCACGACGGGTTGCCGTGCAGGAACACCACCGGCCGGCCGGCCGGGTCACCCGCGGTCACGTAGTGGATCCGCATCGTGCCCCCGTCCTCATCGGGGATGGTCACGTAGTGGCGGTCGAAGTCGTAGCCGTCCAGGCCGTCCGCGGCCTCGTCGGGTGTGGTCAGGATCTTCATGCCTGCTCCTCAGGGGGCGGGGGCGGGGTACGTCCCGGCCCGGTCGTCGCGGATCGACTGGGCCAGGAGGTCCAGGCGGGGATCGAGGATGACGGCGTAGCGGTCGGTGGCTGTGGTGCGGCCGCGGGCGGCCAGCTCGTCGGCCGCCGCGGAACTGATCAGGTGCCAACGGGCCTCGGCCCAGGAGCGCTGGTCGCCGATCAGGACGTCCTCCACGTCGAAGGCCCCGATCGGCACCGCACCCGTGAGCCCGGCCGCCAGGTCGGGGGCGTCCGGGTCGGCGACGACCTCGAGCAGCAGCTTCTGGTCCGACCCGACCGCGGAGGTGACCGCGTCCGGCGGCGCCGCGCCCTCCTGCGGGAAGGTCGCGCTCACGATCGTGAACGCCACCCCGGCCTCCTTGTGCTGGTGCAGCTCCTGGAACCCCGGGGCATCCTGGAGGGCCAGGAAGGCCGGCCGCGTCGGGTACTGGGCGACGGCGACGCGGTCCCACTCCACGTCGTCTCCCACCACCTGGGCCTCGACCTCGGCCACGAGCAGGATCCGGCCGCCCACGGCCGTCAACGGAGCGACCGGGTTGTAGAGCTCATCGGCCTGCGCCCCGGAGATGGTGGCGGGTCGGCCGTCGCGGTAGTCCGCGACGTCCCGGTACTTCATCAGGTTGAGTGCCCACATCGGGCCGTGCTCGGTGGCCGGTGTCCAGCCCTTGATGTACCGGATGTTCGGGGTCCCGTAGCGGGCGAACAGGGAGGAGGTGACCGTCGTGTCGCCTCTGGTCCAGGTGAGCTGCTCGCCGTCGCGCCGGCGGGTCTCCTCGTCCGAGCCGTCGATCGACGGCACCACCAGGGCCCCGTCTCGGTAGGTGGCGGGATCCAGGTCGCGCACCTGACCGCCTGCGGTGACGACGACTCGTCCGCCGCACTGCTCGACCCGTTGCAGGTCGTTGAGGAGCGGATCGTCCGCGGGCAGGGCCTGCCCGGCCCGCTCGGCGCCCCGGGGCACCCACAGTCCCGACACGTCCGGGGCGCCCGCCGCCAACGGCTCGGCACAGGACCCCAGCACCGGGTCGGGGAACCGCTCGCCGTACGTGGCGGCCGCGTCTGCGACCGGTGACGGCGCCCGTGTCGTGGAAGCAGCCTCGTCCGAACGGGCACACCCGGCAACGGCTCCCGCGACGGCCGCAGCCACGCACGACACCGCTACGACTCGGACCCGTGTGCTCACGGGGCGGGAGCGGGGAAGGTCCCGGCCGCGTGGTCGCGCAGCGACTGGGCCATGAGGTCCAGTCGCGGGTCCAGCACCACCACGTAGCGGTCATCGGCACGCGTCGTGCCACCGGCGGTGAGCTGGTCCGCGGTGGCGCGGTCGATCAGGTCCCAACGGGCCTCGGCCCACCTCCGCTCGTCCCCCACGATCACGTCCTCCACGCCGAAGCGGCCGATGGGGACCGAATCGATGCCGCGGGCCAGCTCGGGCGCCGAGGCGTCGGCCACGACCTCCAGCAGCACCAGCCGGTCGGGATCCTCGCCGGAGCCGGCGCCGTCGGGGAGCACGAAGTCCTCCCTGGGAAAGGTCGCGTTGACGATCGTGAACTCCATCCCCGCGTCCTTGTGCGCGTGGAGCTCCTCGAACTCGGGGTCCATCTGCATCGTCATCATGGCGGCGCGCTGCGGATACTGCGCCACCGCCACCCGGTCCCACACCGTGCCGTCACCGACCAGCTGGGCGGTCACCTCCGCGATGAACAGGATGCGGGCCCCGACACGGGCCAGGGGCTCGTCCGGCTTGTAGATCTCGTCGGCCTCGGCCCCGGAGATGGTGGACCCGCGGCCGTCGGCGTACTGGGCCACCGGCCGGTACTTCATGAGGTTCAGCGCCCACATGGGCCCGTCCTCGGCCAGACCTAGCCAGCTGACCATGTAGTCGATGTTCGGTGTGCCGTAGCGCGGCATGGCGACCATGGTCAGACTCCTCCGTCGGCGTCGGCTGCCGCTGACCCCGTCCCGGGAACGGTCGGCGCCGCGACGAGCTGCATCATCTCCCTGGCCACCATCGGACCTGCGTTCTGGTTCTGGCCGGTGACCAGGTTCCCGTCCACCACCCAGTGGTTGGCGAAGGGGTCACGGAACCGGGTGGTGGACTCGAAGCGGGCGCCCTTGCGGCGCAGCTCCGTCTCGGGGTGCTGCGGGGTGGACTCGATGCCCAGCTCCCGGACCTGCTTGTCCGTCACGGCGCTCACCCGGCGGCCCTCCACCAGCGGACGGCCGTCGGGAGCCGTCGCGTTGCGGAGGCCCAGCGGGCCGTGGCAGACGCCGCCGATGACCAGGCCGGAGGCGTTGGCCTCCGTCACCTTGGCCGCCAGCGTGTCCGACGTGCCGAAGTCGAACGCCGCGCCCCACCCTCCGGCCAGGTACACGAGGTCGTAGTCGTCCATGTCCAGCCCGCCGATGGCGAGCGAGTCCGAGACCTTGGCCCGCAGCACGTCGTCGGCCAGGAAGCGGTCGTCCGCGTCGGAGCGGAGCACGGGGTTGAGGGACTGGGGGTCCACCGGGATGGTGCCGCCCAGTGGGCTCGCGACGTCCACCGCCATGCCGGCGTCGACGAAGGCGTAGTAGGGCACCGTCATCTCCGACGCGTACACCCCGGTGGCCTTGCCGATGTCCAGCGTGGCGTGGTTGGTGCACACCACCAGGGCGCGGCGGCCGTGGAGGTCGCCGTCGAAGGTGGCGGTGTCCTCCGGGTGCATGCCGACCTTCTGGACGGCACGGCGCAGCCAGCGGGCGGGCAGGGGTGGCTTCTTGGACACGGGGCCTCCGGTCGGGTGGCGGTGGGTGTAGGGCCAGGGGGTGTTGCGGGCCGGGACCCGGCGCACGCGCTCCTCGGCCAGGACGCGGCGCAGGTGGTCCAGGACGGGGCCGGCCGCCGGGTCGTGCCACCGGTTGACCGCCTCGACGGGATCGGTGTCCAGGTCGTACAGCTCCCACTGGTCGGCCAGGGCCCGGGTCCGGTACGACTCGCCGCCGGGGCCGTTGGCGGCCAGGTGGCGCACCCCCGGTTCGGTCCAGGTGGCCGGGTCGTCGAAGGTGCGGACCAGCTTCCACAGGTGGCCCGCCCCGCCTTCGGCATCGCCGTCCGGCACGGGGGCGACGACGCCCTCCACGTTGGAGCCCACGTGGGCGGCCACGGAGATGGCCAGCGGCCCGACCGCGTGGTCCTGCAGCCGCAGCCGGCGGGCCAGGCCCGACGCGCCGGAGTCACCCTCCAGCATGTTGTCCCGGGTCATCAGGTACACGGGCCGGGGGTCCTCCGACGGCCCGTCGGCGCGCACGAGCCCCATCAGGTCACGACCGGGCAGCGGGTGGACCTCGGTGAAGGAGCCGCGGAGCTCCGCGGCCAACGCCGCCTGGTCCAGGCCGGCCGCGGCCAGCAGGGTGGGGAGCAGGTCCACGTGGGAGGTCGGCGTGCGGGTCACGGCGCGGGGCGAGGTCGGCCGCTCCCCCACCGTGGCGATGCTGAACGGCACCCGGGTCGCCTCGTCGTACAGGTTGAACCACTTCTGGTGCAGGCCGCCGTGGGCACCCAGCAGGTCGCCGTGGTCGGAGCTGCGCACCAGCACGGCGTCGGCCGACCCCCCGTCGGTGACGGCGCGGCGCACCCGGTCCAGGGGACCGTCCACCTCGGCGTGCAGCCGGTAGTACAGGTCCCGGTACTGCTGGGCGTTGCGGCGGTAGATCGCCTCCACCGCAGGGGCCGGGCCGTATCCCGAGTAGTAGGCCTCCCGGTAGGCGACCTGGGCCGCCGGCTTGTCCGCCAGGTCCTCGTCCGCGGTCGGCGCCGCCGGCACGTGGGGCGGGTCCAGGTCCGACCCGTGCAGCGGGCTGGCCCGGAACCACACCGGGAACAACACGATGTCGTGCGGGTTCACGAAGCTCGCCACCAGCAGGAAGGGCCGCAGGGCTGCGGCGTCGCCGGCCCGCCGGCGCTCGTAGCGGTCCTGGAGCCAGGCCACCACCCGGTCCGCGATCAGCGGGTCACGGGCGTACCCGCTGTCGGCCAGCGCGGCCCCGTGGGGCTCGGGCCCGACCCACCCGGAGAACCCGAACGGGTCCAGCGGGTCGGCGTCGAGGTAGGCCCGCACGGCGGAGTCGATCACGGTGCCGTCGTCGGTGTTGGTGGCGATCCGCTCCCCCGTGGCCGGATCGTGCAGATCGGCGTGGCTGATGTGCCACTTGCCGTCGTAGTGCGTGTCGTACCCCGCGGCCCGGAACCAGTGCCCCAGGGTGGGCACCTCGCCCGGGCGCAGCCACCGCATGCGGGAGTCGTCGGCCATCTTGCCCAGGCCGTCGGTCTGGGTGACGCCGTGGAGGTCCGGGTACTGGCCGGTGAACAGCGTCGGCCGGCTGGGCACGCAGGCCAGCGACCCGGTGTAGTGGCGCTCGAAGGTCACGCCGTGGTCGTCGAACCAGTTCCGGCCGGTCAGCCGGGCCCGTCGCCACCGCCGGACCTGGTCGGTCTCGTACGGCGGGATGGCGCGTTCCTCGTCGGTGAGGATCACCACGATGTCGGGACGGGACGGGGTGCTCACGCCGGGCCCTCCCGTCCGTCGGGGCCGGCTGCAGCCGCACCGGGGCCGATCCAGGTCCACGGGCGTCGCTGCATGCCGGACAGGAGCTGGCCCGACGCGCGGCGCAGCACCAGTCCCAGGACCCGGGAGCCGATGCGGCCCCGGGGTGAGGGCCCGGGGTCGATGGACGTGGTGAGCGACACCAGGGTGCCCTCGGCCGCGGACCGGAGGGTCCAGCGGTTCTCCACCGAACGGACGATGGGCGGCAGGCCGGTGATGGTGTAGGCCAGCTCCACGTCGGGGTCCCAGGTGGTGACCGTCTCGACCAGGGCCATGCGCCCGACCTGGACCCGGCGCGCCGTGCCGACGCCGGGTGGGCCGTCGGTGAGCAGCGCTGCGTGGTCCACGTTGTCCGCCCATGCGCTGATCCGGTCGAAGGCTGCCAGCGCGGACCACACCTCCGCCGGGGAGCCCGCCACGGTCGCGGAACTGGTCCGCTCCACGGTGGTCATCCCCGGAACGTCGGGTTCCGGCGCTGCTCCAGGTCCTCGTTGCGGAGCTTCACCCGGTTCTGGGTGACCTGGTGGGTGATGACCCAGAACTTGTCGGCCTGCACCGCGTAGAGGACCTGGCCCGCCACGTCCGCCGGGCTCATGGCCTTGGTGTTCATGAACTGCTCGAGTTGTTCCATGGGCACCTCCGTCGGGGGACGGAAGCCCAGCTCGGCCGGGGCGTTGCGGGTGGACTCGAAGATCTTGGTCGCCACCAGCTCCGGGCACAGGCAGGTGACGCCCACGCCGGTCCCCTCCAGCTCCATGCGCAGGGACTCCGACAGTCCGACCACGCCGTACTTCGCGGCGTGGTAGCTGCCGAGCATGGGGGTGGACGCCAGGCCGGCCTCCGATGCCGTGTTGACGATGTGGCCCTCGCCCTGATCCACCATGAGCGGGCCGAATGCACTGCAGCCGTAGGCCGCGCCCAGCAGGTTCACGCCGATCACCCAGTCCCACACGGCCGGCCTGGTCTTCAGGTTGGGCCGGCCGGAGGCCACCCCGGCGTTGTTGCACAGCAGGTGGACCGAGCCGTGGGCGGCCAGGGCGGCGTCGCGGAGGGCGTCGACCTGCGCCGCGTCGGACACGTCGCAGACCACCGGGGTGACGGACCCGCCGTCCGCCTTGAGGCGGGAGGCCTGGTCGTGCAGGACGTCTGACTCGATGTCCGCCATGACCACGGACATCCCCTCGGCCAGGCAGCGCTCGGACAGGGCCAGGCCGATGCCGGAGGCGGCGCCGGTGATGACTGCGGTGCGATCGGGAAGCAGCATGGACGACTTCTACCATGTGGCAGCGGAAATGCCAATAGCTGCGGACGGGGACCCGCGGACCTGGCCCGAGAAACTTGCATGCTCGTTGACAGAAGTTTGCCGACGTGAATAGTGTCACCATGAGCAGCAGAAGCTGTGGCGATCGGCTCCGGGCGCTGCCGGGCCGCTGAACGGGGGGACACCATGGAACGACGCGACGTGCTCAAGGGCATGATGGGCGGCACGGCTGCGATCGGGGCCGCCGGCGCCCTGACCTCCGTGACGGGCTGCACCGCGCCCGACACCACACCCATCACCTACCCCATCGACCCGGTGGGCGAGGGTGCCCCCAACATCGTGGTGATCGTGGTGGACCAGATGCGGTTCCCCAAGCACTTCCCCGCCGGGATCAACTCGGCCGAGGAGTTCGTCGCCGCCTACATGCCCAACGTGCACAGCCTCTGGACCCAGGGGGTGCCGTTCAGCGGGCACCACACCGCGGCCCAGGCCTGCACCCCGGCCCGCAGCACCATGGTCACCGGCATCCACGCCCGGCGGACCTACATGCTCAACACCCGCATCATCGACCAGGACCTGACGATGCAGACCGGGTTCCCCACCTACGGCAAGCTGCTCCGCCAGAGCGGCTACCGCACGCCCTGGATCGGCAAGTGGCACCTGTCCGGCGTCGGCAACACCACCGCCCTGGACCAGTACGGCTTCGACGCCTTCACCTCACCGGACCCGGTGGGCCGTCCCGACGGCCAGGTGGTGGACCCCCTCATCGCGGACCAGGCCATCGGGTTCCTCAGCTCCCAGACCGCGGCCAGCGACCCGTTCTGCGCCACCGTCAGCTTCATCAACCCGCACGACAAGCAGTTCTTCTGGGCCCTGCTCGACGTGCCCCTGCTGGAGTCCAAGGGCGGGGCAACGTGCCTGTTCAGCCGGCTGGGTGTCCAGGGCGACGGCGTCCGCAGCAACTACAAGGACGGCGACTTCCCCTCCTACGGCTACCCGGTGGTGCCGGACAACTGGGAGTCCGCGGCCACGCTGCAGGCCAACAAGCCCTACACGCAGTTCGTGACCCGGGAGACGTTCGACACGTTGTTCGGCACCTCCATCACGGACAACCCGCTGGAGGCGGACTTCACCACCAACGACTCGCCCATCTTCGCCAACGACAAGGTCTCCGCCCCCTACTCGTGGTGGGCCCGCGGCCTGGACATGTACACCAAGGCCATGGTGGACGTCGACGTGGAGGTCGGCCGCGTCGTCGCCTCCATCCCGCCGGAGATCCGGGACAACACCGTCATCGTGTTCACCGCTGACCACGGCGAGTACGGCGGGTCGCACGGCATGAACGGCAAGGCCGGCAGCTTCTACGACGAGGCCGTCCGCATCCCGCTGGTGGTGGTCGACCCCCGCCCGGGGCGCATGAGCAACGTCGGCGTGCTGCGCAACCAGCTCACCTCCAGCCTGGACTTCCTCCCCATGCTGGTCGGCATCGCCCAGGGAGGCATGTCCTGGCGCACCGGGGTGCTCCAGGAGCTCTACGGCGACGCGGTGGACATGCTGTCCATCGTGCAGAACGCATCGGCGCCGGGCCGGCCCCACATCCTCTCCTCCAGCGACGAGTTCTTCGAGGTGGCCAACACCGAGTTCTACGTGGTCGGGCTCCGCACCACGGACGCCAAGCTGGTCACCTACTGGCCCACGCTCAACACCCGCGTCGGCACGCCGGAACTGGAGTTCTACGACTACAGCACTCCGGGCGGGGTCCTGGAGCTGGACAGCACACCGTCCAACCCGATGGCCACCACCATGCTGGAGCAGCTGGTACAGGACCTGGTCCCGGGAGAGCTCCAGAAGCCGCTGCCGACCATGTTCTCCAGCACGCAGTCCAGCGCCCTGAGCACCTACACGACCAACCGCAACCTGTGGCGGGAGATCTCCTCCGGCATCCTCAACCTGCGTTGCTGAGCGGGCAGGCCGCCCCACGGTCGTGGAGATCCACTCGCCCAACGACGGCCACCCCGTCACGCGCCAGGAGAAGCAGCACATGGACCTGCAGGTCAACCGCACGGACCTCCACCGGACGCGGGTGGTGGACATCACCCCCGCACCGCTGGACGAGGGGCAGGCCCGGCTCCGGATCGAGTCGTTCGCCCTCACCGCCAACAACATCACCTACGCCGTGATCGGCGACATGCTCCAGTACTGGGACTTCTTCCCCGCGGAGGACCCGTGGGGGCGGGTACCGGTGTGGGGGTTCGCAGAGGTGGTGGAGTCACGCCACGACGACGTCGCCACGGGGACCCGGGTCTACGGGTTCCTGCCCATGTCGGAGGAGCTGGTGATCACGGTGGGCAAGGTCGACGACGGCGGCTTCGTGGACGGCTCGGCCCACCGCGCCCCATGGCCGGCGCCTACAACCGCTACACCTACGCGGACCCGGGAGTGGCACCGGGCTCCGTCGGCGAGGACCGCCAGATGGTGCTCTATCCCCTGTTCTTCACCTCGTTCCTGGTCGACGACTTCCTGGCCGACAACGGCGACTTCGGCGCCGACCACGTGGTCATCTCCAGTGCATCGTCCAAGACGGCGCTGGGCGTGGCCCACCAGGCCTCCCGCCGGGACGGCATCTCGGTGGTCGGGCTGACCTCGGCCGCCAACGTGGCCTTCGTCGAGGGCCTCGGCGTGTACGACCAGGTCATCACCTACGGCGACGAGGGCCGGCTCCCGGACGGTCCCGCGGCATACGTGGACGTCACCGGCTCCGCGCCGGTACGGGCCGCGGTGCACGCGCACTACGGGGACCGCCTCCGCCATGACATGGTCCTGGGCGGCACCCACTGGGAGGAGATGGGCGGCGCCCCGACGGACCTGCCGGGCCCCACCCCGGCGTTCTTCTTCGCGCCGTCCCAGATCGCCAAGCGGAGCGCCGACTGGGGCCAGGACGTGCTGGACCAGAAGCTGCGCGAGTCGTGGGACCGCTACGCGGAGTGGGCCGGGCGGTGGGTGGAGTTCCGCCACGGCACCGGACCGGACGCCGTGGCCGAGACCTACCTGAGGCTGCTGGACAACCAGGCCGACCCGACCGTCGGCCACATCGTGTCCATGACCCCGTCCGACTGAGCGCCCCGAGGACCGGACCGACCAGGCGCGTCAACTCCTCCAGGTGTCCCGGAGGGTGCCGATAGGAGTGGTGGAAGCAGGGCGAGCACACCCCGGGACCACCGCGATGACGTCACAGGACCACGAGCACACCCTCACCCCGCCCCGACCCGCGCTCATGGCCTGCTCACTGGCCTGGGCCGTGGTCCTCGGCTGGCTCAGCACCCGTGCCGACGACCTCCGCCCCGTGCTGTTCCACCTGGCGGTCTGGGTTCCGCTCGCCCTCCTGCTCGCGCCGCTGGCCCGCCGTGGCACCGGCTGGTCCTGGCGCCTGATGGGCCTGGGCGTCGCGCTGTTCGGACTTGGGGACGTGGCCTGGGACCTCATCCTCGCCGCCGGCCAGAGCCCCGATGCCAGCTGGGCGGACGTGGTCTACCTGTCGGGATACGTGGTGCTGACCGTCGGCATCGCCCTGCTGCTGCGGGCCCACGGCGGCCCCGACCGGCGCGACGGCCTGATCGACGGCATCCTGCTGGCCGTCCCCGCTGCCGTCCTGGTGACCGAGTTCCTCGTCGTCCCCGGCGTCGACACGTCGGCGGACGTCTTCGCCCGCATCGTCACCGCGGCCTACCCCCTGGCCGACACGCTGCTCGTGGCCGGCATCGTCTGGCTGGCCGTGACGCCCGGCCTGTCCCGGCGGGTGGTGGTCCCGCTCGCTGCTGGCATGGCTGCGACCCTGGCCCTGGACGTGGTCTGGGCCGCGGCGTCGCTCACCGGGGCCGCCGGGGTGGCCGAGGTCGCCGACGGGCTGTATCCCGCCACCTACGTGGTGCTCGCCTGCGGCATCGCGCTGGGGGCCACCACGCCGGTGGAGGAGGCCCAGGTGGGGCGGCGCACCGCCGTGCCGTGGGGGCGCGTGGTGCTGCTGGGCGCCGGCCTCATGGCCGCTCCGCTGGCCGGCGTCCTCGCCGTCGTGTTCAGCGAGCGACTCCAGCCGGTGCTGATCGTCTGCGCCACCCTGGTTGCGGCCACCCTGGTGATCCTGCGCTTCGTCCGGCTCGTCAACGACCTGAACCGGACCACGGAGGAGCTGACGTCCGCCCGGAACGACATCCTGGAGCAGTCGGTCCGTGACCCGCTGACCGGGCTGTACAACCGGCTCATCCTCCCGGAGCAGCTGGCGGTGCTGGCCTCCGGCGACGGACCCCCGGCCGCGCTCCTGTCGATCGACCTCGATCGGTTCAAGCAGGTCAACGACCTCCACGGTCACCAGGCGGGCGACGTGGTCCTGGAGGCGGTCGCGGACCGCATCCGCGCCTGCACCCGTGACAACGACGCGGTGATCCGGATGGGTGGGGACGAGTTCCTCGTCATCCTGCACGGGGTGGGGGCACCCGAGGCCTTCGACCTGGCCAACCGGGTCGTCCGGGCCGTCGAGGACCCGGTCCCGTTCGGCTCGACCCAGCTCCGGATCTCCGCCAGCGTCGGTGTCGCCCTCGTCGGGTCGGACGTCCCCGACACCGAGGCGCTGCTGCACCGCGCCGATGTCGCCATGTACCAGGCGAAGCGCACGGGTTCGGGCGGCGTCCACCTGGCGCGGAACTGAACTCGTTCCGACGATCGGCCCGGCCCTCTGGGCCACGCCGCCGACGGTCAGTGCGCCGGACCCGACCCCCTGGGCCGCGTGCTGGCCGGTCGCACCACGTCGGGCGAGAACTCCACGGGCAACCTGGTCTCGCGGTCCCGGCCCAACAGGATCACCATGCCGTCCGCGGTCGTCCCTGCCAGGCGGAACCCCCGGACCCAGCGGCCGGTGTAGGCGCACCACACCTCCACCTCGGGTGCGATCGCGGCGCTGCTGTCGATCGTGATCGTGTCCGACATCCCTGAACCCCCGTTCGACACCGTTCCTGTCGGCACCGGGGACGGCGCGCGGAGGACCCTTGCGAGGGGCACGAGTCAGGCCGGCGGACCCGGGGAACTCACCAGTCCACTGCGGGGGGCGGGGGGAACAGGCCGGGGCTCTCCGCCATCAACCGCTCGCAGTCCCAGTCACGGTCGACCGGCTTGAGGATGATCGGGCTCTTCGAGAGGTCGGCCACCTGCACCCACGGCTCGCGGGTGATGAACATGGGGTTGGTGGCGCCCACGATCAGCTGTTCGGAGTGGTCCGAGACGGTACCGGTGAGCGAGCCGTCGTCCTGGGCCAGCACGTCGTAGGCGAAGATCTCCCGCCGGGCGATGAACAGGTCGCCCTGCACGTCCTCGGACACCTCGATGTGCGCGGTCACGCCGGGATTGCCGTCGCCGTCGTCGTCCACGATGCGGGGATCATCGGGGTCGCTGGGGAGCGGGTCGTTGGCCGGGTCGGCCAGTTCGATGCCGATGCCCGTCGGCGTCTCCGGCCGCTGCAGCCGGGTCCGGCCGTCCTCGGTGCTCAGCGCCACCGGCGTGCTGACGGGCTTGATGGCAGAGGTGGCGGCGTCAGACATGGTGGTGCGGATGGGCTGGTCGCTGCGGTGCTCGGCGTGGCAGAAGGACTCGGTGGCCGTCAGCTCACCGTCCACCACGTCCAGGTCGGTGAAGCCGTAGCTGATGATCAGCGTCTTCATGTCCGCGCTCTCGTAGGCGACCACGTCGTAGTGGGCGTACCGTCCCACCAGCGGTCGGGCCCGCGGGTCCACCGTCGTGGTGGGGTTCGACGTGCCGGCCGCGGCCCGGTCGTCCGCGGCGGAGCATCCCGACAGTGCGGCCACCGCAGCGAGGGCGAGCGCCCACGCCGCGGCCGTGGTCCGGTTGCTCACGAGATGCCGTCCGGGATACAGCCGTCCGACATGCATCCGTTCGACACACAGCCGTTGTACATACAGGGGTTCCTCCGCTCGGGTCCCCCAACCTTAACGACGTTCATCGAGCGATGGGTCCCGGCAGCAGGAACGGGTAGGGGCGGCGGCGGACGGTGGCCTGCCACCAACGGTCGGCCCGGCGCAGCCGCAGCATCACCTCCCACAGGCGGGCGTCGGACCGGTAGTACGAGCGCACCTCCTCCTGGGTGACCACGGGCGAGACGATGTCGTTGGCGGCGTGCAGCACGGGCGTGATCCAGTCCGCCAGGTCCTCCTTGATGAGGTTGGCGGCCAGGTCCACCAGCACGTGGCGGGCGTCCCGGTAGGCGCCCACCACCCCGGGGGCGACGAAGCGCCCGATGGGCCACCGGAGCGGCCACGGATAGGCGGCCAGGAACAGGTCCAGGTCCAGCTCGAAGCGGCCCGACGGGTCGAACAGCATCGGGGTGGAGACGTCCAGGTACTGCAGCTCGGCACCCGACCCCCCGCCGGCGCCCACGTCCACCAGGGCCCAGTTGGAGACCTGGGCGTCCAGGCCCGTTCGGTCGTCCACCACGCGGGGCACCAGGTCGCACAGGGAACGCACGAAGGGGTGCCCGGCGTCCGGCTCGGCCCGGCGCAGCACCTCGGGGCCGAGTGACGACGCCGGCAGCGCCGGCTGGACCACGTAGCCGACCACCCCACCGCTCCGGCCGGCAACGGTGCGGAAGGCGCTGGGCGCCGCGTTCACCCCCCGTTCCCCCAGCACCGAGAGGTACCGGTCGAACCGCTCCGCGTACGCATCCGCGGCCGCGGTCGACGCGAACTCCGGCAGGCGCTTGCAGGCCACGACCGGTGCGGCCGCGGGCCAGCCCAGGACCAGGCTGATCTCGCCGTAGCCCAGCACCCGCAGGCCGTCGCTGCTGCCACGTCCCAGGGCCCGGCGGACCGCGGCCTCCACCTCGTCGAGGGGCGCGTCGGGCGGATCCTGTGCGCTCATCCGAGGGCATCCCACATGCGGCGCACCAGGTCGTCGACCTCGTCGTCGGAGATGACCAACGGAGGGAGGAACTGCAGCACGGACGGGTCGTTGTTGGCGTAGATGGCGAAGACGCCGTGGCCGATGACGGCCTGGGTGGCGGTGAGCCCGCCGCCGGGATCGTCGAAGGCCAGCCCCATGAACATGCCCCGGCGGCGGATCCGCAGGGGCAGGCCGGTGAGCGCCTCCTCCAGGCGGTCCCCCACCACCTGGACCCGCTCCAGGAAGCCCGGCGCCTCCACCTGGTCGAGCACCGACAGCCCGGCCAGGCAGCCCAGTTCCGCTCCGCCGAAGGTGGACACGTGCACGAACGGATGGGCGTCGAAGAAGGCGAACAGCTCCTCGGTCATCAACGTGGCGGTGATCGGGTAGATGCCTCCGGAGAGGCCCTTGCCGGTGACCAGCAGGTCCGGGGTGACGCCCTCCTGCTGGTGGAACCACATGGTGCCGGTCCGGCCCAGGCCGGTCTGCACCTCGTCCAGCGCCAGCAGCACGCCGTGGCGGTCACAGAGCCGACGCACCCCGGCCAGGTAGCCCGGTGACGGCACGGGCATGCCCAGGGTGGCCGGGATGGGCTCCAACAGGACCAGCGCCGGGGCCTCGCCCCCGCCCAGGGCCGCTCCGAGTGCGTCCAGGTCGTCGAAGGGGACCTGCGTGAACGCGGGCGGGTTGGGACCGAACGGGTCGCGGTACTCGGGATCGCCCGCGGCCAGCGCCAGGCCGGTGTGGCCGTGGTAGCCGCCGACCGCCGACACCACGCCCTGGCGGCCGGTGTGGGCCCGGGCCACCTTGATGGCCAGGTCGATGGCCTCGCCGCCGCCCACGCCGAAGACCACCCCGGGCAGCGAACCACCGGTGGTGGCCGACAGCCGATCGGCCAGGGCGGCGCGCCACCCGGACACCAGGTGGTGGTTGCCCACGTCCAGGCGGTCCAGGCCGTCCCGCACCGCGGCCACCACCGCCGGGTTGCGGTGGCCCAGGTTGAACACCCCGCCGTTGCAGTGGCAGTTGACGTACCACGTGCCGTCGTACGCGTCCCGGAACCGGACCCCGTCGCGTTCGCCCATCACCAGTTCCAGGCCGAGGGCCGCGTAGGTGGCGACCTTGCCCCGGTTCACGTGCTCGGCGAACGCCGCCTCCGCGTCGGCCCGGGTCGGGTACGGCAGCTGTCCTGGATCCATGCGTTCCTCCCCTGTCGGCGTGACCAGTGTGGCCTCTGGCCGCCGTCCGCGGTGGCCCCACCGCGCTGCGGGCCATTCGGCCATCTTGTACGAAGATTCACATTGTTTGCGCTTGCATTGATTGTGATAGCAGCGGAGTGTGGAGGGAGAAGCACAGGCGAGGGAGGTCGGGCCATGAAGCTCCGACGACGGACCACAGGAACCACCACCAGGCCGGCGGGCAGGGGTCGCCCACGGGCGACGCGATTGACCCTCGCACTCGTCCTCCTGGCCTTCATCGGGCTTGCCGCAGCCTGTCTCCCGGCCCCCGCACCGGGCACCTCGGCCAGCCCCTCCGGGCAACGTGGACTCGGTCGTCGGCGGCCAGGGGGTTGTCCGGGTCCAGGGATGGGCGTCGGACTGGAACACCACCGACCCGATCTCGGTCGTGTTCTGGGTCAACGGCCAGTGGGCGAACGGGGTGTTCGCCGCCAACAAGGCCCGGCCCGATGTGGACGCCGCGTTCGGACGGGGCGCCAACTTCGGCTTCGACGAGACGACTGGTCGTGCCGGAAGGACCGACCACCGTGTGCGTCTCGGCCATCAACGTGGGCCCCGGCGACCACACCCTGCTCGGGTGCGGGACCGCCGTCGTCGGCCCGTCGGCGGGGTCGTCCGGCGAGGTGCACCACGACCACGACCGTGCCGGCTCCCGAGCCCGCCTGGCGCACCGTCGCCAACAACGGCGACGTCGTCCCCGGCTCGTCCCAGGTCTTCAACAGCTACAACCAGCCGTCGGTCAACACGTCAGGTCTGGTGACCTTCCGGGCCCGGACCAAGGGGGAGGGCGCCCGCGGCGTGTACGCACGGCAGGCGACCAACCCTGCCGCCGCCCTGCAGGCCATCGCCGACGTGAACAGCCAGGTGCCCCAGCCGAACAACCTGGACGGCGAGTTCAACGAGTTCCCGTCGATCCCCCGCATCGATGACAACGGCACCATGGTCGCGACCCGCGGCCAGTCGGTGCCGGTGTGGACCTACACACCCGAGGGCGGGGTCGAGACCAGGGTCGGGACGAGCGGCATCTACGCCACCGTGAACGGAACGCTCACCACGGGCGCCAGCCTGCTCGGCGCCGTGCCCGGCTTCGACCAGTTCGCCGTTCCCGGCGTGACCCCGGCGACCCGGTTCGACCAGTTCCCCGGTGCGCCGGCCGTCGACGACACGACCATCGTGTTCAAGGGCAACTACACCATCGGCGATGCCGGCCAGACCGGCGTCTTCTACCGGGACGTGGCCGACGCCGGCTCTCCGACGCAGGTGATCGCCAGCTCGGCCACCCGGATCCCCAACCAGCCCGACGTCGGGGGTGAACCGGGAACGGTGACCTTCGGCTCCACCGCACCACCCAGCGCGGCCGGCGGCAAGGTGGTCTTCACCGGGCTGGACATCGAGGCGGCACCGACCCTTGGTGGCGTCTACCTGGCCGACCTGGCACCGAGCCCCACGCTCGACCCGCTGGTCGAGCATCGGCGACCGGGTCCCCGGCATGGCCGAGTCGGACGTCTTCACCACCATCGGTGAGGGCCTCTCCTTCGACGGCCGGTTCGTGACCTTCTGGGGCGCCTGGGGCGAGACCGAGCAGATCACGCTCGACTGCCCGGAGGACGGCAACAAGGACCTCCTCGCCTACTGCAACGCCACCTACCCGGACGGCTTCACCGCCGACGTGCCGGTGCACCAGGGCATCTTCATCCACGACACCACGACGGACACCACCAGGGCGGTCGCACTGTCCGACTCGTCGGACCCCGAGGCGCAGTTCAGCACCTTCCAGTACTGGACCTTCTCCGGCAAGCCCCCGACCGATACCGGTGGCGATGAGGGCGGCGACGAGTCCCAGGAGCTCCCCCGCTGGCGCTCCTCCGCCTTCGCTGCGGTGTCCGGCAACGGCGCCGACTACAAGGTGGCCTTCAAGGCCAGACAGCCGTCCGGGACCACCGGCATCTACCTGGCCGAGGGCCCGGCGGACCGGCCGGTCCTCTCCGTGGTGGACACCACCACCGCGGGACCGTCCGTCGACCCCGAGGCCGCGGCGGACACCGCCGTCACCTCGGTCGGCATCGAACGGGACGGCTTCCGGGGCCGCTACCTGGCGGTCAGCGTCGGGATGGCCAATGCCGACGCCTCCGTGAGTTGGGCCGGCATCTACCTGGTGACCGTGGACCGGCTCGTGCCGGTGGCGCCGGCGGCCGGCGCCGACTCGCAGGCCGTGCCGGTCCCGGCCGCACCGCACGCCCGACAGCAGGAGACTTCATGAAGGCACATGCGACCACCACGCTGGGCCGCATGGTCATGGCCGCCGCACTTGCGGCGGCCATGACCATGCTCGCGGCCTGCGGGAACGACGACACCACGGGCAACCAGGCACGGAACAGGCAGCGACAGACCACGGCGGTCACCACCACACCGGCCGCCCCGGGAACGAACGGCACCTCGACCGGTCCCGGGACGTCCGCCGGGTCGTCGACCGGAACCGCCACCGCTGACGCAGCGTTGACGCCGATCCTCCAGCGGGCGGTCCAGGAGGAGCGCCACGCCGAGGCGACCTACCGGAACGTGATCGCCGCGCTCGGGGCCATCAAGCCCTTCACCAACATCGCCGACTCCGAGTCACAACACGTCGCCTCCCTCGTGCAGCTCGCCGACAAGCACCAGGTCGACGTCAGCACCATCGACCCGGCCGGTGAGGTCTCCCCGTCCACCAAGACCGCCGCCTGCCAGCTCGGTGTGGCCGCCGAACAGGCCGACATCGCCCTCTACGACGAGCTGCTCCCCCAGGTGACGGCGTGGCCCGATGTCACCCAGGTCCTGCAGAACCTCCGGGCAGCCAGCCAGGACAGCCACCTGCCGGCGTTCCAGAAGTGCGCCTGAACCCGCAGTGAGGCCGCCGGGGCCGATCTGACCCCACCACCGCCGTAGGGTGGCGCCCGCGACACGACGTGGGGGCGAAGCATGGACAAGCGGGTGCTGTACGCGGGGAGCGTGCACGACGAGGCGGAGATCGAGGCCTGCGTGGAGGTGCTCCGTTCCGGTCCCACCGCGTTCCGGATCGGCCGCCGGGTCAAGGAGTTCGAGGAACGGGTGGCAGCGCTGTTCGGCAAGCAGGCCGGCATCGCGGTCAACTCCGGTTCCTCCGCGCTGTACCTGGCGGTCGAGCTGCTGGACCTGCCGGTCGGCTCGGAGGTCCTCACCTCCGTGCTGACGTTCTCCACCGACATCGCCCCGCTGGTCCGGGCCGGGCTGGTCCCGGTGTTCGTGGACGTGGAGCCGGACACCTACAACGTCGACGTGGACGCCCTGGAACGACTGGTCGGCCCGGACACACGGGCGATCCTGGTGCCGAACCTGATCGGCAACGCACCGGACTGGGACCGGATCCGGGACGTCGCGGACGACCAGGGGCTGTTGGTGGTGGAGGACTCCTGCGACGCGCTGGGGGCCACGCTGCGGGGCACACCCACCGGCACCCGCTCCGACATCTCCGTCACCAGCTTCGCGGCGTCGCACATCATCACCGCGGCGGGCAACGGCGGCATGGTCCTGCTGGACGACGAGCGCATCCGCGACCGCGGGTTGCTGCTGCGGCGCTGGGGCCGCAGCAGCGAGGTCCAGTTCTACGGCTCGCGCAAGGGCGACACGCGGTTCCTGGCCGAGGTCGACGGGATGGAGTACGACAGCCTGTTCGTGTTCCAGGAGCTGGGCTGGAACTTCGAGCCGTCGGAGCTGGGCGCGGCGTTCGGCCTGGAGCAGCTCAAGAAGCTGGAGCACAACTACCAGGTGCGGCAACGGAACTTCGACCGCTACCAGGCCTTCTTCTCCGGGTACCCGGAGCTGTTCGAGTGCCCCCGCCAGCTGGAGGGCCTCCACACCGCCTGGCTGGCCTACCCGTTCCTGGTCCGCCCCGAGGGCGGCCTGCGCCGGTCCGACCTGCAACGGGGCCTGGAGGAGCGTGGGGTGGACACCCGCATGGTGTGGACGGGCAACGTCACCCGGCAGCCCATGATGCGGGGCGTGACCTACCGGGCCGACCCGGCCGGACACCCCAACGCCGACCGCGTCATGGAGCACGCCCTGCTGCTGCCCAGCAACCACGGCCTGACCGACGCCGATGTCGACTTCGTGTGCTCCGCCGTCCAGGACGTGGTGGCGGCGCTCCGCTGACCCGGCGTCCTGCGGGCCCGGAACGGCGCCGTCAGGAGGCCGGGGCGGGGAGGTGCGCGGTGGGGGCGGCCAGTGAGCCCAGGACGACCTGGCCCAGGGCCAGGCCGCCGTCGTTGGGCGGCACCAGCCGGTGGGTGATCACCTGGTGACCCGCCTCGCGCAGGGCGGTGGTGGCCGCGCCCAGCAGGACGGCGTTCTGGAACACCCCGCCGCTCAGGGCAACGGTCGGCAACCCGACCCGGCCCGCCCACGCCACGACCAGGTCCGCGACCGCGGCATGGAACCCAGCGGCCACGGCGGCAGCCGACACCCCGTCCCGGCGGTCCCGCACCACGGCCCGGACCACCGGCTCCGGCGCGGCCACGAGCGCGTCGTCCAGGCCGAACCGGTAGCTGGGGACCTCGCCCCGCCAGCCGGCGGCGAGTCCCTCCAGCTCCATGGCGGCCTGCGCCTCGTAGGTGACCTGGTGGCGGACGTCGAGGAGCGAGGCGACGGCGTCGACCAGCCGACCCATGGAGCTGGACGGGACACAGTTCAGGTCGCGGTCCAGCTGGCGGCACAGCAACGCCGTCCCCCGCGCCCCCATGGCTGCCACCGGCGGCAGGTCCGGGGTCAGGTCCACCCCGGCCGAGCGCAGGAGCGACACGGCCACGCGGGCCGGGAACCGGGCCGCGGCGTCCGCGCCGGGCAGCGGCCGGGCCGCCAGGTGCCCGACCCGCCCGAGCGTGGCGTAGGTCCCGCACACCAGCTCGCCGCCCCAGATGGTGCCGTCGGTCCCGTAGCCGGTGCCGTCGAACGCCACGCCGGTGACCGGGGTGGCGGGGTCGACGTCGTGCTCGGCCATCACCGCCGCCACGTGGGCCAGGTGGTGCTGCACGGTGACGGTGGACGGGTCCCGGCGCTCCGCCCAGCGGCGGGTCAGGTAGCCGGGGTGGAGGTCGGCCACGGTGCGCTCCGGAGAGATCCCGTGGAACTCCTCCATGGCCGCGACGGTCCGGTCGAGCGCCTCCAGGGAGGCCAGGTCACCCATGTCCCCCAGGTGCGGGCTCATCCACGCGTCCCGGCCCCGTCCCAGGCAGAACGTGTTCTTGACCTCGCCCCCGACGGCCAGGACCGGTGCCACCGGCATCGGGAGCCGGACCGGCAGCGGCGCATGGCCCCGCGACCGGCGGATGGGGACCTCCTCGCCGGCCACCACCCGCACCACGGAGTCGTCGCAGGGCACGCAGATGGCGCGGTCATGGCCCAGGAGCACGTCGGCCAGCGGCCCCAGCAGGCGGGCCCGGGCGTCGGGGTCACGGTGGATGATCGGTTCCTCGGACAGGTTCCCGCTGGTGAGCACCACCACCGGAGGGCCCTGGGCCACCAGGAGGTGGTGCAGGCCGGTGGACGCCAGCATCACCCCCACCAGCGGGTTGCCGGGGGCCACCAGCGGGCTGAGCCCGACCCGGGCCGGGGGGTCGTCGCGCCGCGCCATCAGCACGACGGGTCGGGCCGGGCCCGTGAGCGCGAGCTCCTCCCCTCCGTCGACCCGGGCGATGCGGCGGGCCCACGACAGGTCCCGGACCAGCACCGCGAACGGCTTGTCGCCCCGTTGCTTGCGGTCGCGCAGCCGGGCCACCGCGGCGTCGTCGTCGGCCCGGACGGCCAGGTGGTAGCCGCCGATGCCCTTGACCGCCACGACCTGGCCCGCCTGCAGCGCGGCCACCGCTCCGGCCAGGCAGTCACCGTCCCCGGTGACCGCTGCCGTGCCGTCGGCGTGCTCCAACCACAGGCGCGGTCCGCACTCGGTGCAGCACAGCGGTTGGGCGTGGTGGCGGCGGTCCGTCGGGTCCGCGTACTCCCGGGCGCAGGCCGCGCACATCGGGAAGGGCGCCATGGTCGTGTTGGGTCGGTCGTAGGGAAGGCCCCGGACGATGGTGAACCGGGGCCCGCAGTTGGTGCAGGTGATCAGCGGGTGGCCGAAGCGGCGGTCGGCCGGGTCGGAGACCTCCCGGGCACAGTCGGTGCACAGGCCCAGGTCGGGCGGCACCACCGCGCGTACCCCGTCGACGACCGCGCTGGGCCGGATGCGGAACCCCGCGGTGCCCTGGAGCGCCGTGGCCGACCGCTGCACCCCCAGGACGCGGGCGTGGGGCGGTCCGTCGCCGACCAATCGACGGGCGAACTCGTCCACCGCGGCGGCCGGCCCCTCCACCTCCGCCACCACGCCCGCGGTGTCGTTGGCCACGAACCCGTCGAGCGAGAGCTCACCGGCCAGGCGGTGCACGAAGGGCCGGAACCCGACACCCTGCACCACGCCGGTGACGCGGAACCGTGCCCGCTCCCGTCCGTCGTCGGTCAACGGGGCCCCGTCCGCGACGTCCGCACCAGCCCGGCCAGCCAGTCGCACCACTCGTCGATGCCGTCGCCGGTCCGGGCGCTCACCGGGATGACACGGACGCCGGGGTGGATCTGGGAGAGGTTGGCCAGGAACAGGTCCGGGTCGGCATCCAGGTGCGGCAGGAGGTCCATCTTGTTCAGCAGGACCACGTCGGCGCTGCGGAACATGACCGGGTACTTGAGCGGCTTGTCCTCGCCCTCGGTCAGCGAGCACACCATGGCCCTGCTGTCCTCTCCGACCGCGAACTCGGCCGGGCAGACCAGGTTGCCCACGTTCTCGACCACCACCAGGTCCAGGTCCGCGAGCGGCAGGCGGGGCAGGGCGGAGCGGACCATGGTGGCGTCCAGGTGGCACTCGCCGCCGAACCCGTTGGCGGTGTTGAGCAACGAGACCGCAGCACCGTGGGCCGCCAGGCGGTCCGCGTCCAGGCTGGTCTGGATGTCACCCTCCACCACTCCGATGCGCAGCTGCCCGGCCAGCCGTTCCAGCGTGCGCTCCAGCACGGTGGTCTTTCCCGCCCCGGGGGAGGACATCAGGTTGACCACGGCCACGCCGGCCGCGTCGAAGTCCCGACGGTTGGCGGCCGCGGTGCGGTCGTTCTCGCCCAGGATGTGCTCCAGGACCTCCACCCGCAGGGCCCCGGTCCCGTAGCCGGAGTGGTCACCGACGTCACGGTGCTGCTCGCCGTGATCGGCCCCGTCGCTCCCGTGGTCGTGGTCGTGGTCATCCCCGTGGTCCTCGTGCGCCGTGCCGTCGGCGTGCCGGTGGAACCTGCCCATCTCAGGCCTCCACCACGTCGAGGGACGTCACCAGGAACTCGTCCCCCGCCACCACCTCGACGTGCCGGCCGCCGCAGGACGCGCACCGCATCACCAGCCGCTCCGGGACGGTGCGGGTCCCGCAGTCGTCGCAGTCGATCGCCAGGGGGACCTCCTCCACCTCGAGCGCCGTCCCGTCCAGGTCGGTGCCGTCGACCACCAGGTCCCAGCAGTGCGCCAGCGTGTCCGGCACCACCTGACGCAGGTGGCCCACCCGGACCCGGACCCGCCGCACCGGCCGGCCGGCCGCGTGGTCCCGGACGATGTCGGTGATGGAGGCGCAGAGGGACAGCTCGTGCATGTGACGGCTCAACAGATCCGGGGGAGTTGCTCGGCCGGGGGCAGGTCCACCACGCGGGTGCCGCCGATGCCGGTGCGGGCCACGACCATGCCGGGATGGTCGTCGACGACCTCCCCCACGGCGACGGCACCTGCGGTGAGGGCATCGGCGTGCAGGACGTCCAGTGCCCGGTCCGCGTCGTCCCGGGCGACCACGGCCACGAAGCACCCCTCGTTGGCCACCTCCAGCGGGTCCAGGCCCAGGAACCCACACGCGGCCCGGACCACGTCCGGGACGGGGACGGCCCGTTCGACGATGGCGATGCCGTGTCCCGACGAGGCCGCCAGTTCGTTGAGCGTGGCGGCCACGCCACCCCGCGTCGGGTCCCGCAGCATGTGGACGTCCACCCCGGCGGAGAGCAGCGCCTGCACCGGCCGGACCAGCGGGGCGCAGTCGGAGCGGACCTCGGCGCCGAACTCCAGGCCCTCCCGGACGCTCATGACGGCGATGCCGTGGAGGCCGATCGGACCGGACACCACCACGACGTCCCCGACGGCCATCCGGTGCGGCCCCAGGTCCACCCCGGGGGCCAGGAACCCCACCCCCGCGGTGGTCACGTAGAGCCCGTCGGCCTGGCCCGCGCCGACCACCTTGGTGTCGCCGGCCACCAGCTGCACCCCGGCCCGGCGGGCCGCCGCACCCATCCGGTCGGCGATCGCCGACAGCTCGTCCAGGGCCAGGCCCTCCTCCAGCACGAAGCCCGCCGACAACCACCGGGGCACGGCCCCGACCATGGCCACGTCGTTGACGGTGCCGTTGACGGCCAGGTCGCCGATGCAGCCGCCGGGGAAGAACCGGGGCCGCACCACGAAGGAGTCGGTGCTGAACGCCAGGCGCTCCCCACCGGCCGGCACGACGGCGGCGTCGGCCATGCGGCCCAGGACGCCGTCCCCTGCGGTGTCACCCCCGGCGCCGACGGTGAACGCGGGCAGGAACAGGTGGCGCACCAGGTCGGCCGACAAGCGTCCGCCGCCGCCGTGACCCATGACCACCCGGTCGTGGTCGCGCAACGGGGCCGGGCACGACCACGCCGCGGGGTCCACCTCGGCGGGGTCCACCTCGACCGGGTCCACCTCGGCAGGGTCCGCCGACGTCGGCCTCATGACCGCACCTCGACCGGGGTGTCCAGGCGCCGGAACCGGTGGTAGGCCGCGCACGCCCCCTCGGAGGACACCATGGGCGCACCCAGCGGGGTCCCGGGCGTGCAGGTGGTGCCGAACGCCCCGCACTGCCGGGGCGTGATGAGCCCCTGCAGCACCTCCCCGCTGCGGCACAGCGGGGACTCCTCGGCGGCCAGGTGGTCCACACCGAACCGCGTGGCGGCGTCGAGGCCGGCGTAGGCCGGGGCCAGGCGCCAACCGGACTGCGGGATGGGTCCGATCCCCCGCCACTGCCGGTCGCACACCTCGAACACGTCCGCCACCATGGCCCGGGCCACGGGGTTGCCGTCGAAGGTCACGGCCCGGGGGTAGGCGTTGTCCAGTTCGGCCCGGCCGGCCTCCAGCTGCACCAGCACCCGGCGGATGCCCTCCAGGACGTCCAGCGGCTCGAACCCTGTGACCACGATCGGGACCCGGTGGCGTTCCACCAACGGCACGTACTGCTCCATGCCCATGACCGTGCACACGTGCCCGGCGGCCAGGAAGCCCTGCACCCGGCACCCGGGGGACTCCAGGATGGCGGTGATGGCGGGGGGCACCAGCACGTGGGACACCAGCACCGAGAAGTTGGGGAGGCCTTCCTCGTGGGCCACGCGGACCGCCATGGCGTTGGCCGGGGCCGTGGTCTCGAACCCGATGGCGAAGAACACCACCTGCCGGTCGGGGTTCGCCCGGGCCAGCGCCACCGCGTCCAGCGGCGAGTAGACCACGCGTACGTCGCCGCCGGCGGCACGGACCCGCACCAGGTCACCGGCCGAACCGGGGACACGGAGCATGTCGCCGTAGGAGCAGAACGTCACCTGCGGCAGGGAGGCGATGGCCAGGGCCCGGTCGACCATCTCCAACGGCGTGACGCACACCGGACAGCCCGGCCCGTGCACCAGCTGCACCCCGTCGGGGAGCAGCTGGTCGATCCCGTTGCGGACGATGGTGTGGGTCTGGCCCCCGCACACCTCCATGACCGTCCAGGGCCGAGTGACGGTGGCTTCGATGTCCGCCAGCAGGCGCTCGGCCAGGACCGGGTCGCCGAACTCGTCCAGGTACCTCACCGGCCCGGCTCCCCGCCCGGGACGCCACCCCGGGCCAGGAGGGCCAGGGTCTCCAGCGCGGACGCCTCGTCCAGCCGGGTGAGCGCGAATCCCACGTGGACGATGGCGTAGTCACCGACCACCACGTCGGGGACGAGGGCCAGGCAGACCTCCTTGGTGACGCCACCGAAGTCCACCAGGGCCATCCGGGTGCCGTCGGCATCCCACACGTCCTCCACGCGACCAGGCACACCGAGGCACATGCGGGCAGCCTCCCAGAGCCCGCGTGGGTGGGCAAGGAGTCCACCGCGGTGGCCGGCGAGGGGTCAGCCCGGGGGCGGGTCGAACCGGGGCCGGCAGGCACGTCGGAAGTCCCTGGCCACGAACGGTGACGTCATGGCCCGGACCAGGGCGCTGTAGTCCACCCCGAAGGACATCTCGTCACCGACCGCGCACCCCGACCGACCCGCGTCCAGCACCAGGTGGTCGCTGCTGGCGGCCAGGATCCGGACACCCTCCGGCGCGGTGAGCCCGTCGGGATCCACGTCCTGGCGACCCACGGCGAGCAGCGCCTGCTCCACCGACCCGGTGACGGACGGGACCGGGACCGAACCGAAGGCTCCCTGTGCCACGTCACCCCAGGGTCGGGACGGCTTGGCCTGGCACTCGATGACCTCGGCCACCAGCGTCACGGCGTCGGTGTGGAGGCCGTCGATCGGCCGACGGTTCGACGGCTCCCGTCCCAGGAGGACGGCCTCACCCAGCCGGAGGTTGGTGACCCGGCCGGTGTCGGCACCGGACAGGGCCCAGTCCAGGTTGGCGGAGTTGCCACCGGACACCACGTCCAGCTCGATGCCGAACGCGGCCTCGACGGAGTTGGCCAGCCGCGACAGGTCCCCCATGTTGTGGCGGTCGGGGACCACGCCGCTGCGACAGGCCAGGTTCGTGCCCAGTCCCCGCAGGCGGAGCGAGGGGTGGCGAAGGGTGGCCCGCACCAGGTCGTGGAGGCCGTCCACCCCGACCCCCTCGCGCAGGTCACCCAGCTCCACCATCAGCACGACACCGTGGGTGGTCCCCCGCCGGACGGCTGCGGCGGCCAGTGCATCCAGCACGGCGACCTCGGAGTTGAAGCTGGTGCCCGCCAGTTCCACGACCCGGTCGCACTCGCTCAGCATCGGGGTCCGGATCAGGGTCAGGTCCGCCGCGATCCCCGCAGCACGGAGGGTCGACAGGTTCTGGATCCTGGAGTCGGCCAGCCCGGCCACGCCACCGCGCACCATGGCCTCGGCCACCTCCGGTGCGGCCAGCACCGACTTGGTGACCCCCAGCACGTCGATGCCCAGGGGTCCGAGGCGGTCGACCAGCACCCTGGTGTTGTGGGTGACCTTGTCCAGGTCCACCCGGAGGCGCGGCGCCGTCATGTCGGGGCGTCGGCGGTCTCCACGTCGGCTGTCCCCACGTCGGCGGCCGGGGCCAGGGCGGGGAAGGCGGCCAGCACCATGGCCACCAGGCGGTCCGGTGACCGGGTGAGGGCGTCGGTGACCGGGATGCCCAGCTCCAGCTCGTAGGCGTCGATGGCCTCGTCGACGTCGGCGTCGGTCATGTCCTCGTGGTTGATCGTCAGGCCGATCACCCGGGTGTCGGCGAAGGTCTGGATCAGGTTGATCTCACTGGCCGGCGTGGGCATCGGGAACCCGGCGAAGTCGCCGAGGCGGACCCGACGCGGGGCGTGCTGGAGGATCACCCCGGCCGGCAGGCTGCCGCGGAGGATGTAGGCGGAGGTGAGGTAGGCGGGGTGGCTCAACGCCCCCTGGCCCTCGACGATGATCACGTCGGGATGCTCGGCCTCGAAGGCGTCCACGACCGCGGCCTCCATCTCGCCCGAGCAGAACTGGGGGGCGATGGCGTCCAGTGCGGCGCCGTGGGCGGCGCCCTGGATGAGCGAGGTCTGGCCCGTTCCGACCATGACCGCCTTGATGCCGGCGGCGTTGAGCGCCTGGGTCACCAGGGTGGCGGTGGTCCGCTTGCCGATCGCCCCGTCGGTCCCCAGCACGGCGATGCGGGGGCAGGTGACGTCGAAGATCCGGCCGGAGAACACCCGCAGGTCCTTCTTGGCGCGGGGCCGGCGCACGTCCAGCAGCGTCACGCCCGCGGCGGCACCGGCCGCGGCGAACTCGGGATCGTCGTTCAGGAACTCGTGCAGGCCGTTGACGATGTGCATGCCGCGGGAGATGGCATCGAGCACGATGTCACGCTCCTCGGGTGACAGCAGCCCGCTGGTCGGTGCCATGCCGAACACGAAGTAGTCGGGCACCGCGCCCAGGTGGCCGATGGCGTCGGCCAGGTCGGCGTGGACCGGGATGCCGTTGGGGACGCCGTCCAGCACGTCACCCGCGTCGCGTCCGGCCTGCCGGCTGTCGATCACGCTCAGCAGGTCGTACTTGTCCGAGTGGCGGACCAGGCCGTTGGCCGTCTTGCCGTCCGGGGCCGCGAAGTTCCCCTCGCAGTACACGACGGCGGTGGTGCCCACCGGGGGCATGGCGGGCCGGGCGGCGTGGTCGGCCCCGTCGACGACGTCCGGGACCTGGGCGCCCGTGGGGACAGAACGTAGGGACACCGGTGACATAGCACTCCTCTGACGGGCTCAGAGGAGGCGACGGGATCGTCTCGGGCGAATCGCCCAATGGTCAACGAGGCGTCTTCCCTAAGAAGGGGATGAACATCGCCACCGTACCACCCGGCGCGTCCGGGCCCGCCGCGTGCCTGTGAGGACCGGGGGTGTCCCCGCCGATCAGGGACGGACCGCGGTCACACCGCCCAGGGTGCCGGACACGACGGCCCCGAAGGCGCCGACCTCGGTCCCGGCGTACGCGCTGTTGTCGGTGCTGCCCACGCCGACGGGCTGGTGGAACACCGTCGCCCCCGTCCGCCAGTCCAGCGCCTCCAGGGTCCAGACGTCGTCGCGGGCGCCCCAGCAGTAGGCCAGCCCCGTGGCACTGCTCATGGAGGGGATCCCGTTGGGACAGCTCACGGTGGTGTTGGCCCAGGCCGAGGTGAGCTCGTTCGCCACCGGGTCCCAACTGAACTTCTCCGCGCCGTGCGGTGCCACCGACGCGATGCCGGACAGGACCACGGCCAGCTGGCTGAACGCCGTGGTCTGGTCGAACGGCGGACCGTAGGCGTTGCTGACGGCCATGACGTCGTAGCCGCGGCCGGTCAGGGACTGCTCGGTCACCGACCGGGAGGCGGTGGGATCGCCGAACGTGATGGGCGTGTCGGCCGCGAACCGGCGGTCATGGCCGGCCAGGCCGGCCCAGTCGTCGGGGATGGCGTCGCGCCAGAACAGGTTGACGTGCATGAGTCCCCCGCCGTCGGCGATGGCCACCAGCTTGTCGCCGGAGCCCGACCCCAGCAGCGTGGGTGTGGTTCCGGAACCGGGTCCGAGCCGGCCCGGGGCGGGCACGGTGGGACCGCCGTCGTAGGCCACGCTCCAGGCGCCGTCGGCCGGATCCAGGCTGAGCGCGGTGCCCGTCCACTGGACCCGGCGCACCGTGCGCTCGCTGACCACGTAGATCCCGCCGTCCTCGTCGGTGGCGATCGAGTTCGACACCTCCTCGCCGTCGGGCAGGTGCACGGCCTGCACGCCGGTGAGGTCGCGTCGGACGGCGATGACGGACCCGTGCTTGGACACCAGCACGATCGTGCCGTCGTAGGTCAGGTTCATCCCGCCGATCACGTCGCCGGGCGCCAGCAGGTCGGCCGGGAGGTCCAGGGTGTCCGGGACGGACATGGGCGATCCGGGATCACCGGGGACGGCGTCACGGAACCGGCGCAGGACGCGCTGGCCGGCGGCGAAGAAGTTCCCGTCGCTGTCGGCCAGGGCGTAGGCGCTGGACAGGGCGTTGAGGAGGCCCCCGGACAGGTCCGGGATGATCGTGGTCTCGTCGACCTTGCGGAACCCCGACGGGTCCTGCACCGCCTTGAACACCCCGAACCACGCCGAGCCCCACACCGGGTAGCTGCCGTCGGGGTAGGCCGGGCCGTAGGCCAGGGTGATGGATCCCGGTGAGGCCGGGAAGCGGTCGATCGACAGGGGCGTGCCCCGGGTCGGTCCCGGCAGGTCGGTCGAGTCCTGCTGGTAGGAGTTGCGGTGCGCGATGGGCCACGGCGAGTCGGCCAGGAACGGGTTGACCGGTGGCTCCACGCCGAGGGGGCCCGGCACCGGGTCGGGCGCGGGCGGGTCGACGGGACGCACCGGGACCGGAGCGCAGGCGGCCGTGGCCAACGCGAGCGCCAACGCGACGGCGAGGACGAGCCCTCGGGTGGTTCCCCTTCGCAGCATCGCCTGGCCTCCACTCCGACGGACCGCTCCGGGTCCGGGCGGAACCCCCCTCTTCTACGGATCACGGGATCCACTGTCAACCGGGAGTGACTACCGCGATGTCGGGCGCGGTGGCTCGGCGGGAGCGTTCCGGCGGCGCCGCTACGATCCACCCGTGGAAGACATGCTGGCGCTCGCGACCGACCTCCCGGAGGTCGAGCTCGCTCCCGGGGACGCCGTGGTGCGGGAGGGCGGCCAGAGCGGCAGCATCTGGGTGCTCGTCTCCGGAGCGCTGGAGGTCCGCAAGGGCGACGTGGTGGTCAACACCATCACCCACCCCGGTGCGCTGGTGGGCGAGATCTCCGTCCTGCTGGGCACGGACCACGCCGCCACCGTGGTGGCCACCGAGCCCAGCCGGCTGCGCCACGCCGAGGACGGCCAGGCGCTCCTGGCGGCCAACCCGGAGGTCACCCGCTTCGTCGCGGTCGGCCTGGCCGAACGGCTGAACTTCGTCACCACCTACCTGGCCGACCTCAAGCTGCAGTACGGCGACGCCCCGGGACTCACGATGGTCTCCGACGTGCTGGGGCAGTTGGCCCAGCGGCAGGGACCCGCGGCCCGTCCCGGCTCGGCCCGGGACCCGGACCCCCAGTACTGACGGCCTCGACCGCGACGCTCAGAACACGGTCCGGGCCGGCACCAGTCCGTCCGGCAGGTGGACCTCCTCGGTCCCCATCAGGGACACCCACGTGGCCCAGCCGTCGTCCAGGTCGATGTCGATCCGGGCCGGCACCGGGCCCATCTGGCGGCCGGCGTTGAACACCCAGGTCCCACCGATCCGGTCCACCCACGCCCCCTCGGGCTTGAACGGCGGATCGTGGACGTGGCCGGTGAGCACCACGTCGGGCCGGTACGTGTCGATCCAGCGGCCCAGGTCCTCGTCGCCGTAGGACCGCTGGCCCGTCCAGCACGTCGGGGACCCGAGCGGGGGCCAGTGGTACACCCACACCCAGCGGTCCGGACGCCGTGCCGCGTCGGCCGCGAGCTGCGCCTCCACGGCGTCGCGGCCCATGGGCCCGTCCCACCACGGGCAGATCGTGACCAGGGTGTCGCCCACCACCAGGGAGTCGCCGTCGGTCGGGACACCGGCGGCACGGGCCTCGGCCAGCCACAGCGCCGACTGCTCCCCGTTGGCGTCGGGGCCGGTCAGGTCGTGGTTGCCGGAGCTCACCGCCACCGGCCCGATCGAGTGCAGGAGCGACAGGTAGCGGAGCACCACCACGGTCTGGGCGTCGAGCGACACGGCCGACGCGATGTCCAGCTGGTCACCGGCCAGCACCACCAGGTCGAAGTCGGGCGCGGCCTGGACCACCCAGTCGAACTGGGGCAGGGAGTAGTGGAGGTCGGAGACGAGGAGGATGCGCATGGTCCCGCCGGTCGAGTGGAGCGAGCGGAGCCTAGGGCGGCCGACGGAACGGGGCGGAGCACCCGACCGCCCACATCGGACCGCTCCGCATCCGACCGCCCCACACCCGACCGCCCCATACCCGACCGCCCCGGATCCTGCGTCAGTTCTCGGGCCGGTGGCCCGAGAACTGACGCACGAACGGCGGGTGGGGGGATCAGCGGGCCTGCAGCTCCCAGATCCGCGAGGTGCACGGATCGGCGAGGGGCCAGGCCAGGCCGTCGGAGGCCAGGGCAGCACCGGTGAGCTCCCCGTCGTCCACCGGTTCGTCCGCGCCCAGGTCGGTCCACCGCACCGCGTAGGTCAACCCCGGGTCCAGGCCCGGCACCAGCAGCCGGGGCGCCGGGCGCGGACGGTTCCTCCAACTGGTGGGCGAACACCACGGCCCGGGACCGGTCGGGCCCCACGTGGGCCAGCGCGGCCCGGGAACGGTCGTCCCCCTCCACCGGTGACACCAGGCGGACCGGCGCCACCTGCTGCACCAGGTCCTGGGTGCGCCGGGCCACCGCCACCGCCCGCCGGCACACGGCCACCTCGTCCTCGCTGAGCGCGTCCAGGTCCAGGTCGAAGCCGAACCGGCCCGACAGGGCAACGGCGCAGGCGAACCGCAGCGGCCGGCCGCCCCACCGGGTCACGTGGGCAGCCATGGCCGACGCCGGGAAGAAGTGCGAACAGGCCCACTGCATCCGCACCCGCGTGACGGGGTCGGTGTTGTCCGAGGTCCAGAACTCGTGGAACCAGCGCAGGGTGCCGTGGTCCGTCCGCCCCCCGCCGGAGGCGCACAGCATCAGCTCCACCTCCGGGTGCCCGGCGGCCACCCGGGCCATCACCTCCCACGTGGCCCACACCTGGTCCACCCACACGTTGGCCTGGCGGTCCGGGCCCAACGTGGGGGACCCGGGGTCGGTGACCGGCCGGTTGGCGTCCCACTTCACGTAGGAGATGCCGGGCACGGGCCCCAGCGTCCGGTCGACCACCCCGACCTCGAAGTCGCGGACCTCGGCCCGGAGCGGGTCCAGGTACAGCTGGTTCCGGTGCTGGCGGGGCTCACGGCCGTCGCGCACCACCCAGTCGGGGTGGCGGGCGTAGAGGTCGCTCACCGGGTTCACCATCTCCGGCTCCAGCCAGATGCCGAACCGGATGCCGCGGGCCGCCGCGGCGTCGGCCAGCGGGGCCAGTCCCCGGGGCAGCTTCGCCGGGTCCGGGTCCCAGTCGCCGAGCGACGTGGTGTCGTCGTCCCGGGGATGGGTGGTGCCGAACCAGCCGTCGTCCAGCAGGAACAGGTCCGCGCCCAGGTCCGCGGCGCGGTCGATCAGGCCGACGATGCGGTCCTGGTCGAAGTCGAAGAAGGTGGCCTCCCAGTTGTTGACCACCAGTGGCCGGAGGCGGTCCGGGTCACGCAGGACGCGGTCCCGGGTCCAGCGATGGAACCGTCGGGTGGTCTCGGCCCGACCCGAGCCGGACCACGTCCAGGCCACCGTGGGCGTCACGAAGCGCACGCCGGGGTCCAGCACGTACTCGGCCCCCATCGGGTTGGCACCGGCCCGCAGCCGCACCTCCCGGGGTGCGTCACGGTCGGCGGTGGGGCGCACGTCCAGGTCGACGCGGGTGTTGCCGCCCCACGCCACCGCCAGCGCGATGACGTCGCCGTCGTCCTCGCCCGACGCTCCGTCGGGTGACAGGAGCACGCAGGGGCTTCGCTGGAGGTGGGGCTGCACGCCACCGAGGCTGCCCAGCGACTTGGTGCCGGGGGTGAGCCGCTCGGTGGTCCAGGCCCACTCGTCGGCCCATCCGCTCCCGCCGAACTGGCACAGCTCGGCGTCACCGGCGGCCAGCAGGAACGGCGCGACCGAGTCGTAGTCCAGGAGCCGGACGGGCCCGTCCTCCTGGTGCAGCACCTCCACCCACTGCTCCAGCACGCCGGAGTCGGGGTGGGTGCGGAGGTGGTGCTCCACGGTCAGGGGGAGCATCTCGTCACGACAGGTCACCACCACGTGCTCGCCGTCGGGGCCGGGCGTCCGGGTGACCTCGTGCACCACCAGCCGGGTGGTGAGGGTGCCGTCGGCGTGGGTGATGCGCAACGCAGCCGGCCGGTAGGGGTCGCCCCCTCCCCACGTCGGGTAGGCGTCCGGGTACCAGATGGCGTCCACGTCCAGGCCGGCGCGGTGCCCCGCCGTTCCCAGCCCGACCTGGCGCAGTCGCCCGCCGGCGTCGGCGGCCCACGTGAGCCCCCATCCACCTGCGTCCACCCTGATCAGGTCCGCGGCCTCACCGTCGCCATCGCCCGCTGCCTGTGCTGGTGGTTCCACGACACTTCCCGATCCGGTCCGAACATCGACGGGTGCACCGTAGGGGAACGGGCCCCGGCCCCCGGGGTGAAGATCGGGCGATCCCCGACGACGGTCGAGGACCACCGGGGCCCCAGCGGACCACCGATGGGCGGAACGCCACAGCCGACGGGTGACAGGCTGAGCGGATGACACGACGCACGCTGGGTCGGGTGGGTGGTGTGGGCGCCCTGCTGGTGGTCCTGGCGGCGGCGGGGGTGATGACCGGGCCCGGCGCCGGGGCCCGACCCGCGACGTGCGGGGACACCCCCACCACGGTGCGGGGCACGGCCCGGCCCGGCCAGCAGACGACCTACGAGCTGTTCCCGTTCGTCGTCCCGGAGGGCACGGCGCGGATCGAGGTGGGCTACGCGTGGGAGCCGGAGGACGGCGGGGTGATCGACCTGGGCGTGTGGGACGCCGACGGCACCAGCGGCCCGGACGCGTTCAGGACCTGGGCCGGGAGCCGCCAGGGCCGCCTGGACCAGGGCACCGCTCCGCTCGTCATCGCGCCCGACCGCAACGAGCGCACGGTCGTGCCCGACGCCATCCAGGCGGGCACCTGGCACGTCGAACTGGGCTACGCCGCGGTGGAGCAACCGCTCGACTGGCGCATCGAGTTGCGCTGCGTGCCCGGAGACGCCGCGGAACCGTTGGCCCCGGACCCGGTGGACCCCACGGCCGTCATCGCGGACGCGCCGGGCTGGTACGCCGGGGACTTCCACCTGCACGCCTACCACAGCAATCCGGAGGGTCCGGCGCCGGACCAGATGGTGGCCAAGGCCCGGGACGCAGGCCTGGACATCATCCCCGTGACCGAATACGTCACGCCGGCGCACTGGGACCGCCTGGGTGCGGCACAACGCGACCACCCCGACGTGCTGATCTGGCCCGGCCGGGAGGTCATCACCTACTTCGGGCACCTGATCGTGCTGTCCGAGACCCGGTCCACCGTGGAGTACCGGGTGGGCTTCCGGGACGTCACGGTGGCCGACATCCAACGGGACTCCGTCAGCGATGGGGCGCTGGTGTCCCTGGCCCACCCCACCATCTTCCCGCCCGAGCAGTTCGGGTCGTTGTGCCGGGGCTGCTACCTGCAGATGCTGGACGACCTGGACCTGGACCGGGTGCAGCTGCTGGAGGTGGTGACGGAGGCGTCGGTGGCGGAGCTCGGGGGCCGGCCCGTGCCCAACCCGTTCGTGCGGACCGCGGTGGAACTGTGGGAAGGCCTCCTGCGCGACGGGCACCGCATCACCGCGGTGTCCGGTTCGGACGACAAGTTGGGCGACGGGTACGGAGCCACCTCCACCATGGTGTGGGCAGAGCAGCTGAGCCGCCCCGCGGTGGACGAGGCGCTGCGACGGGGCCACGCCTACGTCCGCGGCCTGGGCCGGGAGAGCCCCGAGATGGAGCTGACGGGCACCACCGCGGACGGGACCGTCGGCATGTTCGGCGACACGCTGGTGGCGGACCGTGCCGAGCTGTCCATCACGGTCCGCGGGGGTGACGGCCAGGTGCTGTCCATCCGCCGGAACGGCACCGAGGTCGAGCGGGTCCCGGTCACCGGGGACACCTTCACCCACACCGTGCCGGCGGCCCGCTCCGGGGACGAGGGCCCGCTCGGCACCTTCTGGGGCGCCGAGGTCCTGGACCTGGACCGCTTCCCGGGCAGCGAGGTCCCCACGGTGATCGCCAACCCCGTGTTCCTGGCCGACCGCGCCGCACCCGGGCCGGACCTGCCCACCTTCCGACGCCCGGAGGCCGGTGCAGGCCCAGCTCCGGCCGCGGTCGGCGGGAAGGATGGCGGGACGGGTGCCGCGCCGTGGCAGGTCGCCGGCGCAGCCGGTGCGCTGGTGGTGGCGAGCATGGTGGTGGCAGGCATCGTGGTGGCGGGCCGCCGCCGCAGATCGGGGCGCTACGACGGAGCCGGGTGACGGCCGGACCCGGACGCCGGGACCGGGTGACAGCCGAACCCGGACGCCGGGACCGGTGACGACGGACCGTGGCCCCTTGACGACGGCGTTCCGCTCCATCACCGTGGACCTCGGTGCAGAGGGGAATGGCGCTCGGGGTGCCAGGCCTGGCCCTCGCCGCGGCGGGGGGCCTGTGGGCACAGGCGAAACGGGCTGCCAACGCGCCCCTCCCCCAGTTCCAGGACCTCGACCCCTCGGGCCGGTACGGCGCGGCGCACGGTGATCCGGTGCGGATGGTGGTCCTGGGTGACAGCTCGGTGACCGGGCCCGGGTTGAGCCACGGGTCGCTGGTCTGGATCGCCCGGCTGGCCGACCGCCTGCCGTGGGACGTGGAGCTGGTCAGCGTGGCCCGGGGAGGATCCCGGGTCCGGGACGTGCTCCGCCACCAGCACGCCGACGCCGTGATGCACCGGCCCGACGTGTTCGTGCTGGCCGTCGGCGCCAACGACGCCCTCCACGGGACCACGGCGCGCCAGTACGCCCGAGACCTGGGTCCCCTGCTCGACGGGCTCACCGCCGTGGCCCCCGTCGCCACGCTGGGCATCGGTGACCTGTCGGTCATCCCCCGGGTCCCGCCCACACTGCGGCCGGTCCTGGCCCGTCGCAGCGCCACCATCGACCGGACCCATGCCGCGGTCAGCGCCACCCGGGCCGGCGTGGTGCGGGTGCCGGTGAGCACGCTGTCCGACGGGCACTTCCGGGACCTCGGCCCGGACCTGTTCTCCCCCGACCGGTTCCACCCGAACGAGCGGGGCCACCACCTGTGGGCCGGGCTGTTCCTCCCCTACGTCCGCGCCGCGCTGTCGGGCGGCGCGGGTGACCGGATCGACCTCCGGGACCACCACCCCACCGCGGCCCTGACCTGACCCAGCCGAGCGCCTGGCAGGTTCATCCCGTGGACCGGGCACGACGCCGGGTCAGAGCCGGGACGCGAACTCCTCGTCCAGCGGCGAGGGCACCTTCCATGCCGTCATGGAGCCGAACCAGCGGCGGGCATCGTCGGCGCGGCCGGACTCGACCAGACCGGTCAGGTACGCCTGGCGGAACAGGTCGTCCTGCGCGTCACTCCCGCCGACGGCCGTCATCCGGTCCATCACCGGGTCCAGGAGCTCCGCGGCCCGGCCGGGGTCGCCCGAGCCGTGCGCGATCGCGGCGTCCACCACCGCCAGGCCGATCGGCCGCCACACCCGGACGGCCTCACCGTCGCCGGCATCGGCGCGCCGCTGGACGGAGGCACGGAGGGTCTGGAGGGCCCCGGTCCGTCCGGCGCGGGCCAGCGCGTAGCCGTGATGGGCGCTCAGGAAGGGGAACACGCACTCGTGGGCACGGGCCTCCACGTGGTCGGCCACCTCGGACCAGCGGTCGTCCTCGATGGCCCACCCTCCCATCTCCGCCCGCCAGAGGTAGGACACGGCATCGATCTGCTCGCCGGGCGAGTCCGGGGCCACACCCCAGATGTGGTCCCGGTAGACCGCCTCGGCCCGGTCGAACTCCAGCTGGTCCAGGTGTGCGACGGCCAGGTGCCAGGCGTTGTGGCAGTGGATGACCCGGCCGCTCGCCTCCCAGGCAGGAAGGAAGCTCCGCAGTCGCGCCAGGTCGGCGGGCGGGTCGCCCCGGGTGATGAACACGTGGGCCAGGGTGTGGTGGGCCCAGGCGGTCCCGGCGTCCACGGACAGGGCCTCCTCGGCCAGGGCGGCGGCCCGGTCCGGTTCCCCGGACAGCTCCGTGGCGAACGACCACACGGCCAGGAAGTCGGCGTCGCCCCGGTTGGGGCCCTGGATCCGCTCGACCTGGTCCCGGAACCGTCGGCCCATGTGCTGCTGGCCCAGCACGTAGTAGTTGAACTCCAACGCCTTCAGCGCCAGCAGGTCGGTGGGCCAGGTGGTGACCAGGTCCTCCAGCAGCTCGACCGCGGCCAGGAAGTCGCCGGTGTGCCAGCGCAGGAGCGCAGCCAGCGTGGCGCGCTCACGTTCGTTCATCGTCGGCTCGAGGGTGCCGGCGTCCTGCAGGTGGCCCGCGGCGGCGGCCGACGACTCCGTCGTCTGGCCGTACAGGCCCAGCATGGCCGCACCGAGTTGCAGTGCCGCCACCTGCGGATGGCGGGACGCCGCGTCCAGGACCTCCTCCACCCCCGGGTCCAGGCCGACCAGGCGGTCGGTGAACTCGTCCAGTGCCGCGATCGCGTCCTGGTCGCCGGTGCTGACCTCCAACCCACGCCGGGTCGCGCCCACCTCAGATGCCGCTCTGGGCCACCACACGGCCCTGCTCGATGGCCTGCACCAGCTCGCGGTGGTCCAGGTCGTTCTGCTCCGCGTAGGCGGCAGCGAAGTCCGCGATGGCGCCGTCGAACGTGGTGCCCTTGCCCAGGTAGGCGGCGATGGCGACGCGGTCGCCGGATCGGGCATGGGCCCGGGCCAGGGTCCAGCCGCAGATCTGGGCGTAGACGCCCAGGGCGACCGGGTCCATCGACTCCACGTCGGCCGAGGCCTTCCAGTCCCAGAGCTGGCGCATGTAGAAGTCCCGGGTCACCCCGTCGGCACCGGTGACGGGCATGAAGCCGAGGAAGATGTCACCGGCGGCCTGCATCAGCCGTTGCCCCTCCACCACCCGCTGGCCGTGGTTGGCGTACTGGCTCTTGCCCACGAACGACTCGAGCACGGACGCCTGGGCCTCCTTCACCTGGAGGAAGAGCGGGTCGGCGTCGTCGCGGCCCATGAACAGGACCACCCACGCCCGGGTGCCGACGCTGCCGACGCCGACGACCTTCCGGGCCACCTCCACGTACTGGTACGTCTCCAGCAGGTGCCGGCGGTCGCCGGGCAGGCTGCGGCGGTAGGAACGGATGGCATCGTGGACGGTGGCGTCGATCTCGGCGCTGTCGGCGTCGCTGAACAGCTCCGCCACCGGGACCAGCAGGGGCGGGTCGGAGACGAACTCGATCCGGTCGCCGACACGCCGCGTGAGCTTGGCCGCCGCCTTGAGCCGGTCCTTGGACTTGGCCTTGTCGATGTTGCGCTGCATCCGCTTCATGGCGGCCCGGCCCGCCCGCTCACCGACCTCGGCAGCCAGGGTCTCCAGGTCCAGGCGGGCGTACCAGACGTCCAGGTTCGTCTGGCCCGCGAAGTCGATCATCGCCGTCCGGTAGGTCCGGGCCGCGGTCTCCACGACCGTCCGGCGGCCGGCGCCGTCCAGCCCCATCCCCCTCCCGGCCACCTCGAAGCTGGCCGCCAGCCGCTTCAGGTCCCAGTCGAACGGTCCGGGGGTCGTCTCGTCGAAGTCGTTGAGGTCGAAGACCATGCTTCGGTCCGGGGCGGCGAAACCACCGAAGTTGGCCAGGTGGGCGTCGCCACAGAGTTGGACCCGGAGGGGGACGCACGCCGTGGTGGCCAGGTCGGCGGCCATGGGCAGGGCCGCGCCACGGAAGAAGGCGAAGGGCGACGCGGCCATGCGGCCGTAGCGGATGGGCACCAGGTCCGGGACCCGGGCCTGGGCCTGCTGCTCCAGCAGGGCCACGGGGTCGACCCGGTCCGGTCCGGGGGCCCACTCGCCCAGGCTGGTCCGGGGCACCGTGGCCCGGAGGGACTTGCCGTGGGCCGCCCGCTCGGCGACGGTCAGGTGGTCGGTGGGGGGCCGGTGCGACGCTGATTCCATGGGGACCAGCCTACGGGTGGCCCCGCCCGGCTCAGCCCCACAGGCCGGAGACGCCGTCGAGGACGAGCTTGGCGCCGAGCACCAGCAGGATGACCGTCATGATGAGGGCGCTGTGGCGCGCCATGAACCGCTTGACCCGGTCCAGACCCCGCCCGGCCCGCTCCGCGTCCACCAGGAAGTAGAGGACGGCACCGACGACGGATGCCGACCCGATCCCCACGAACACGCCGATGGCGGCGGCCGCGCCGACCGGGTCCAGGTCGGCGCCGGCGATGGCGGCCGACGCGGCCAGGGTCAGCACCAGGTTCTTCGGGTTGGCCGCGCTGAGCGCGACGCCCAGGGCCAGCGAACGTCTCGGCGCCATGGTGTCGACCGTCGCCATCCACGACGGCATCTCGGCCGCTTCACCCTTCGGGGGCCGCGTTCGCCACTGCTTGGCGGCCAGGACCACCAGGACGGCGCCCAGGCCCACCATGAACCAGTTCGCAGCGGTCGACGACCCGCCCTCACTGCGCTCTGCGTCGCCGAGGACCAGGACCACGACGGTGCTCACGGCAGCCAGTCCGCCCGTCCACCCCAGCGCGAAGGCGGGGCCGTTGGACCGCGCCTTCTGCGACGCGAGCACCAGGACGATGGCGATGATGGGGATGGGGCTGAGGGCCACGGCCAGGGCCGGAGCCAGCAGGCCCCGGATGGCCTCGGACAGCATCGCGGAGACCCTACGGGCGGCGCGGGCGGCGAACCGCATGGGCCCGGGAGCGGCGGTCGCTCATGCCGTGACGGCCCGCCAGCACGCATCGCAGAGGGTGTCCAGCTGGTCCGTGGGGACCTCCCGCCCGGAGGCCACCAGCCGCACGATGGGTCCGATGGAGAGGTCGAAGAGGACCATGAGCGGCAGGTCGACGAACCGCTCCACCAGGTCGGGGGCGGCCGCGGCGGCCATGAGCGGGTCATCCCCGGCGGCCATGGCCCGGTCGTGCGCCTCCCGGGCCAGGGGCGAGCCCTCGATCTGGACCAGGAACCGGGCCCGGTCCGGGTCCTCCACGAGGTGGTCGTAGGCGCCGAACCAGAGCCGACCGAACCGTTCCCGCACCGGCGCGCCCGGATCGACATCTGCCGTCGCCGCCTCACCCAGGGCCCGCTTCACGTCCAGGTAGGTGGCGAGCAGCAGTTCCTCCTTGGACGTGTAGTGCACGTAGGCGGTGCCGGTGGCCACGCCCGCCTCCCGCGCCACCGCGGCCATCGACGCGTCGTGCAGCCCCCGCTCGGCCACCACCCGGCACATCGCGTCGCGGACCGCTTGGGCCCGGTCGACACCAGATGCGGCCGCGGTCACCGGGCCAGCGCCGCCGACACCGCGGCCACGTCGAGCGTCACGCCCGTCTCCCGTTCCGACACGGCCCACAACGAGTCGATGGCGTGCTGCAGGCCGATGCGACGCAGCACCGGACGACGGACCGCCGGCCCTGCGTTCATGAACCGTGGTGCGAAGAACTCGCCACCGTGGGCGGCGGGGTCGGTGGCGGCCCGCAGCTGGGGCAGTGCGCCGCGGGCCGGGCTCATGCCGGTGCGTGCCGCCAACGAGTGGAAGAAGGGTGCCGACCACCCGCCACCCCCTTCCGCCACGGTGGTGGCCTGGAGGTCGGTGTTGGACAGCCCGGGGTGGGCGATCAGGCTGGCCGCGCTCACGCCGGCCCGTTCGAACCGCTGCTGCAGGCCCAGTCCGAAGTGGAAGTTGGCCAGCTTGGCCTGGCCGTAGGCCCGCCATGGCTTGTAGCGCCCGTGCAGGTGCGGGTTGCCGGCGTCGACCGCCCGCCCGATGTGGTGCGCGGTGCTGGTGACGGTGACCACACGCGCGTCCCGGGCACGGAGCAGCGGCTCGAGCAGCAGCGCGGTGAGGGCGAAGTGGCCGAGGTGGTTCACCCCGAACTGCATCTCGAACCCGTCTGCGGTCCGGCGCTCCGGCATGGCCATGAGCCCCGCGTTGTTCACCAGGATCTCCACCGTGGGGTGGGACGCGGCGATCGCCGAGGCTGCCGTGCGTACCGAGGCCAGGTCGCCCAGGTCCAGCGGGACCACCTGCAGCGATGCGTCGGGGTGGGCGGTCCGTATCCGGGACTCGGCCGCCGCGGCCTTGTCCTGGTCGCGGGCGGCCATGACCACATGGGCACCCGCTCCGGCCAGGGCCAGGGCGGTCTCGTAGCCCAGGCCGCCGTTGGCGCCGGTGACCACTGCGGTCCGGCCGGTCTGGTCAGGGATGTCTGCCGTGCTCCAGGACATGGGGACTCCTCACTGGAGGTGAATGAACGTTCATTCATACTGCTCCGAGGGGGCCCCGGCGTCCAGCCGGCCCGTGGCACCCCGTCGGTCCGGATCGGCGGCGGCGACTCCCGGACCACGACCGCCCACCCTTCGGTGGGCGTCAGGGGCCGCCGTGGCCGTGCCGGTGGTGCAGGTCGGGGACGTGGGGGTGGCTGTGCACCAGCGGCACGTGCTCGTGGCGGTGGGAGTGGCGCCCCGCCACGACGCCGTGGCCATCTCCACCGTGGGCGTGGTCGTGGTGACCGTCGTCGTGGCGGTGCTCGTGGTCGTGCACCAGTGCCTCGTGGGCGTGGGTGTGCTCGTGCGCTGTCCGCAGTGCCAGCGCCACGCCCACCGCGGCCAACGGCACGGCGATCACCTGGGCCGCCGTGACTGCGTCACCGAGGGCGACCCAGGCGACCCCGGCGCCGATGAACGGCGCGGTGGCGAAGATGACCTGGCCCCGGGCCGCGCCCAGGTCACGGGCGCCCTTGACCCAGAGGGTGATCGAGAAGCCGTAGCCGAGGATGCCGATGGCCAGGGCCGCCAGCACCTGGCGGAGTTCCAGGTCCAGCGATGCCGACAGCAGGAGCCCCAGGAGCAGGTTGGCGCCGCCGGCGACGAGGCCCTTGGTGAAGGTGATCTGTTCAGGCGTGAGCTGGTCGATCCGGGCCGTGACGGAGTTGTCCAGCCCCCAGCACAGGCAGGCACCGACGACCAGCAGACCGCCGGCGTCGACGGACGCTCCCGGCTGCCAGACCAGCATCACCCCGGCGACGCCGACCAGGCTGGCCGCACCCAGGAGCCTGGCCCCCAGGTGCTCCCGGAACAGGGTCGCCGCCAGTGCGATGGTGGCGACCAGCTCGAAGTTCAACAGGAGCGATGCCGTGGCGGCGGAGGTGCGGGCCAACCCCGCCACCAGGAGCGCCGGCCCCAGCGCCCCCCCGAACACGACGGCGACGGCCAAGGGCCCCCACCCCGCCCCCACCGACGCCGCGCCGGGCCGACGGCGGATGACCTGTGGAGTGACGGCAATGGCAGCGCCCAGGTACAGCAGGCCGGCCAGCACCAGGGTGGGCATGTCGCCGGCGAGCACCGAGGCAGCAGGAGCCGACGCACCGAACAGGACCGCCGCCAACAGGCACCTGAGCACACCGACCCGGGACATCACGTCGAGTGTGCCACCCGGGCGGGGAACGGGCAGGGTGCACCGTCACGGGCGGCGCGCCGCCGCTGGTGCCTAGGGTGGCCACATGGCCGATCCCCTGCTCGAAGCCATCGAGAACCTCTCCCGGTTCCATCGGGAGCACGAGAAGTTCTACGCCCAACGGCCCCGCGAGCAGGCCGTCGAACTGCAGCGGCACGCACGGGCCCTCGGCGCGCTGGCCGACCGGTGGTCCACGGTCTCCGTGGAGGACCGCACAGCACTGAACCCCTACGAGGGCAGCAACGACCTCAACTCGCCGGAGGCGACCCAGCTCGACGGCGTGCTGTTCATGGAGGGTGAGGGCGAGCCGGTCGAGGTGACCAGGATCAAGCGGGACCTCCGGACGATCGGCGGTGACTCCATCGAGACCGGAACCTGGCTCGCCACCGCCATGGAAGCCACATGGGACGCGGCGATCGCCCTGATCGGGATGTCGGAGCTGGCCGACCTCGTCGGGGACCGGCACCGCATCATCGTCAACGACTGGCACGCCGCGTCCATGAGCTCGCTGGCCGGGCGCTGCCTCGACCGCGCCGCCGACCTGCTCGACCAGGTCGACTTCACCCCGAGGTCGGTGCGGGAGGACCTGTCCGGCTCCCGATCCGTCGTCGGCTACCTGTACTCAGCCGTGGAGCTCATCGACCGCGCCGCCGACCTGCTGAGCGACTCCGCCGGCCTGGTCCACGACAACGAGCGTCGGTGGCGGGGGTTCCGGGCCCGGGTGGAGGCACTCCTCCAGTCGCGGTCCTGACCGTCATTCGCGTGGCCACGAGGGTCTGGAGACGACGGTGACCGAGATCAGGGACACCCAGGATGAGCCACCCGGGCTCCGGCTCGGGCTCCGCCAGAACCTGGGCCAGTTCTCGCTGCTCGTCGGGGTGAACGCGCTCGTCGGCGGCATGATCGGCCAGGAACGCACGGTCCTGCCGCTGCTCGCAGACCAGGCGTTCGGGCTCACCGCCTTCACCGCCACGTTCACGTTCATCGCCACGTTCGGCATCGTGAAGGCGGCCACCAACTTCTTCGCCGGGACCCTGTCGGACCGGGTGGGACGCAAGCCGGTGCTGGTGGCGGGCTGGATCATCGGCCTGCCCGTCCCGCTCATCCTCATGTGGGCCCCCACCTGGGGCTGGGTCATCGTCGCCAACGTGCTGTTGGGCATCAACCAGGGACTCACCTGGTCCACCACCGTCGTCATGAAGATCGACCTCGTCGGCCCCGAGCGGCGCGGGTTCGCCATGGGCCTCAACGAGGCCGCCGGCTACGGCGCGGTCGCGGTGACCGCCCTGGCCACCGGGCTCATCGCGGAGCGGTACGGGCTCCGTCCCGCTCCGTTCTTCCTGGGCCTGGCCTTTGCCGGCCTCGGGCTGGGCATCTCGGCCCTGTTCGTGAAGGAGACCCATGGCCACGCCCTGCACGAGGCCGCCGCCCACACCGACCGGCACGACCACCTCCACGGCGGGCTCACCACGGGGCAGATCTTCAGGCTCACCAGCTTCACGGAGAAGGCCCTGTCCTCGTGCAGCCAGGCGGGGCTCGTCAACAACCTGAACGACGGACTGGCCTGGGGGCTGTTCCCCATCTTCTTCGCATCGGCCGGGTTGTCCGTCGCACGCATCGGCGTGCTGGCCGCCATCTACCCCGCCGTGTGGGGACTGGGCCAGCTCATCACCGGCGCCCTGTCGGACCGCACCGGCCGCAAGCCACTCATCGTCGGCGGCATGCTCATCCAGGCCGTCGCCATCGGCTGGATCGCCGCCACCACCGGGTTCTGGGCCTGGGCCGCAGGGGCGGCGGTGCTCGGCGCCGGCACCGCCATGGTGTACCCGACCCTGCTGGCCGCCATCGGCGACGTGGCCCACCCGGCCTGGCGGGCCCGGTCGGTCGGCATCTACCGGCTGTGGCGCGACGGCGGCTTCGCCGTGGGCGCCATCCTCGCCGGCATCCTGGCCGACGCCATCTCACCCACAGCGGCCATCTGGGCCGTGGCCGCACTCACCGCCGCGTCCGGGCTGGTGGTGGCGGGCCGCATGTACGAGACACACCCCCGGCCCGAGGCTGCGCGCGCCCCTGGCCCGAGCTGGGAGGGTGTTTCACGAATCGACGGGGACTCGTCGGCACGGACCTCCGTCCTGCCGTCGTTGTCAGACTCCAACGACACCAACGGGAGGAGCCATCGTGATGCACCTTGACGAGCGACTCACGCCTGGCACTCCCTACCATCAGCAGGGGGCGCATGCGGCCGACGGCGACGCGAAGTTCCCGACGGCATCGGTCCAGGCGCTGGGCGACGCCGGGCTGCTGGGACTGACGCTGCCGACCGAGGTCGGTGGCCTGGCGGGTCGCCGCTGGACCTGGTCGAGGCGGTGTCGGCGGTCGCCGCTGCGTGCGGGTCGACGTCGATGATCTACCTGATGCACCTGTCGGCGGCGATGGTCACCGCGGCGGCACCGCCCGCGGACGGCGGCGCCGAGCTGCTGGCCGGCATGGCCGACGGCTCGACGCTGGGCACGCTCGCGTTCAGCGAGAAGGGCTCGCGCAGCCACTTCTGGGCTCCGGTGTCCAGGGCGGTCGCGACGGACGGCCGCGGTGCGCATCGGCGCGGACAAGAGCTGGGTGACCTCGGCGACCACGGCGGACGTGTACATCGCCAGCGCGCTGGCCCCGGGCGCGGAGGGCCCGACCGACTCCGACCTGTACGCCGTGCCCCGCATCGCCGAGGGCGTGACGATCGCTGGCCGGTTCGACGGACTCGGCCTCCGCGGCAACGACTCGGCCCCGGTGCGCCTCGACGTCGACGTCGCCGAGGGCGCCGACTCGGCGACGACGGCGCCGGGTTCGGGCTGATGATGCAGGTCGTCCTGCCCTGGTTCAGCCTCGGCAACGCCGCGGTCTCGCTCGGGCTCGCTCGGGCTGCGCTCGACGGGGCGATCGCCCACGCGTCGGGCGCCCGGTTCGACCACCTCGACTCGTCGCTGTCGCGACCTGCCGACGATCCGGGCCTACCTGGCGAAGGCCTGGACCGACCTCGCCGCACACGAGGCCCTGCTGCGCGAGACGGCCGCGGCGGGTCGCCGCACCCGGACGACGGCGACGGTGCTCGCCGTGCTCGCCACCAAGGCCGGCTGCAACGAGGCGGCGCTCCGGATCACCGAGACCGCGCTGCGGGTGTCCGGCGGCGCCGGCTTCTCCAAGCAGGTCGGCATCGACCGGCCGCTACCGCGACGCCCGCGCCGGGTTCGTCATGGCGCCGACCTCCGACGCCCTGTTCGACTTCGCCGGCCGTGCCCTGTGCGGCATGGACCTGTTCTGACCACCGCGACTCCAGCCCGACGCCGACCCATACAGAAGGACTCACCATGCCGAGACCAGCGAGACCGAGCTCGCTCGTGGGCGCCGTCGCCTACTCCGCCAACGTCGTGCCGATCTGGGAGGGCATCCGCGACTACTTCCGTGACGCCGACCCGCCCGATGGACTTCGTCCTGTTCTCGAACTACGAGCGCCAGGTCGAGGCCCTGCTCGCCGGCCACATCGACGTCGCCTGGAACACGAACGTGGCCTGGGTCCGCACGCTGCGCCGCACCGGCGGTACGGCCCGGGCGCTCGCGACGCGCGACACCGACCTGGTGTTCACGACGGTGATGGTCGGTCGCGCGGGCTGCGGGCTGACAGGCCTGGCGTCGCTGCGGGGCACGCGGGTCGCGCTCGGGTCCAGGGACTCGGGCCAGGCCCGCATCCTCCCGCTGTACTTCCTCGCACGGGCGGGCGTGCCGACCGACGACGTCGACCTCGTGATCTTCGACACCGACGTCGGCAAGCACGGCGACACCGGACGATCGATCTCGACGCGCTCCGTGCGGTGCTCGACGACGAGGCCGACGTCGCCGCGGTCGGCATCAACACGTGGCAGGCCCTCACCGCTGCCGGGTGACGACATCGTGACGGACCTCGAGGTCGTCTGGGAGTCCGAGCCCTACAGCCACTGCAACTTCACCGCCCTCGACACCCTCGACGCCGACCGCGCCGAGGCCTGGGTGGCGACATCTCCTCGCCATGGACTGGGACGAACCCGGAGCACCGGCGGATCCTCGAGCTCGAGGGGCTGCGCCAGTGGAAGCGGCCCGAGCTCGCGGGCTACGACTCGCTGGTCGCGGCCATGGACGCCCAGGGGATCGCCGACCACTGGTGATGGCCGCCACCGCACGCACGTCCTCGCGGTCGGAGCGCATGCGCCTCGGTCGAGCGACGGTCGCGGTGCGATCCCGGCGGGGCCGGGTCGACTGCGCGGTCGCGGTCGACGGACCCGACGAGGTCGAGATCGTCGCGACGCTGGTGCCGAGGCCACCTCCAACACGGTGCTGCCGTGCACGCCGACGGCGTCGAGGTGCTACCGCGGTCGGTCGCCGACCCGATCGCAGCCGCTTCCCCGCCGACCGCCGGCCCGGGCACCGGCTGTGGGTGTACACGAACTTCCACTGCAACCTGGCGTGCGACTACTGCTGCGTCGCATCGTCGCCCCGAGCGGCGCCCCGCGTGATCGCCGTCGACGACTTCGCGGCCGCTGGTCGACGACGCCGTCGGTGCCGGGGTCGCCGAGCTGTACCTCACCGGCGGCGAGCCGTTCATGCTCCTCGACCTCGACGAACGCCTCGCGCGTCGCGCGTCGGGCGCATCCCGACGACGGTGCTCACCAACGCGATGGTCTGGACCGGCGAACGGCGCCGACGGCTGGAGGCACTGCCCCGCGACGGGCTCACGCTCCAGATCAGCCTCGACTCGGTCGACGCCGACCTCCACGACCGCCACCGAGGGACGGGCAGCCACGCGCGTGCGGTCGCCGGCATCCACCTCGCGCTCGACCTCGGGCTTCCGACGTCCGGGTCGCGGCGACGCTCGGCAGCCGACGCCGGCGACGCCGAGGAAGCGAGCTCGACGCGTTCTTCGACGAGCTCGACCTCGACCGAACGCCAACGGGTCGTGCGGCGGGTCGCCCGCCAGGGCTGCGGCCAACGCCGGGCTGGTCATGTCCCGGGCGTCGCTCCTCCCCGAGGTCTGCGTGACCGCCGAGGGCGTCTGGTGGCACCCCGTGGCCGCCACCGACCCGGCGATGCAGGTGAGCAACGACTGGCGCCCCTGGCCGCAGTCGATCGACGCGGTCACCGACGAGCCGCGACACACCGACTGCGGGGCGACGTGCTGGCCAGCACGTTCCCGTGCGCCTGAGGAGGCACCATGGAGACCGAGGAGCTCACCGAGCGGGTCGACCGTGTCGGCGAGCGCTGGGGCCGACCATCCTGCGATGGACCGCTGCGCTCCTGTGGCTGGCGAACGTCAACTGGAAGGTGCCCGCGGAGTTCGGCGCAGTCGGCGACCACTGCTCGCGGCTGTGCAGCTACGTCCAGGCAGGGATCGACCACCCGGTCGCTCCGGGCTCCGCGTGGTTCTTCGACAACGTGGCATCGCCGAACCTGGCGCGTTCGGCTGGGTCACGCTGGTCGTCGAGGCCGGGCTGGTGATCCTGGGTCTCGGGCAGCTTCGTGCGCACCGCGGCGGTCATCGGCATGGCGCTGAGGCCGGCATCGGCGTGGCGGTCGCGAACGCCGAGCGAGTGGTACTGGTCCTACGTGCTGATGTCGGGCTGCATCCTCGCGATCCTGGTCACAGGCGGCGGACCGCGCGGCCGCAGTCGGCCCGCACGATGGCGGCCGTCACAGCCGTCTACGGCGTGGCGGTCGCCGTCGCCCACGCCGGCGCCGGGCTCGCGGGCGGCGGCGACCGTTCTGGACCCTGTTCGGCCAGGGCAGCACGGACCTCCCGGGCGAGTCGGGCGCAGCGTGTTCCCCGGCTCGGTCGCGATCGGTCGAGGGACTGAGTGGTCGTCGTCGTCGGCCGGAGTGGATTCAACTGGCCGGGAGCAGGCCCCGGACCCGGCGCGTGCGATCGGGTGGGGACTGGTGGCCGTCTCGGGCGTGCTGCTCCTGACGTACGAGCCCGTGCGGGCTGGCGCTCCGCCTGGCTCCGTCGGCATCATCGTGCTGCTGGCGGGAGTGGGGATCTTCTCCGGCAACGTGCTCGCCCCCGGTCGGCGTGCGGAGCAGGCTTCGCCGGCCACGACCCCGTCATCAGACTGATCCCCGGCACCGGCCCGCGATGGCTTGCCCGGCGAGGATCCGGTGCGTGCCGTCTCGGATCGTCGCCAGCCTCAGTGCCATCGCGAACTTCATGTGGCTGCCCTACTACCCCGTCTGGGCCATCGTCGTCATCGCCATCGACGTGTCCATCATCTGGGCCCTCACTGCGCACGGCAGGGACATCGCATCGAGCTGACGAGCCCGGCTCACGATCCCGGGCCCGTCGCAGGCCCGGGAACTGAGCGCGTGAGCCCTGGCCGTGCGGCAGTCAGTCCACGGCGCCCCCTCACGCCGCGCGGTCGAGGAACAACCGGATCGGTCGCCGAGTAGCGACTCGAGCCGGCCCGGTCGTGCAGGAAGAACGAGACCTCGCGCCGAGGCGTCCTCCACGTCGTAGATCGCGTGCCAGAACGTGCGGGCCTCCTGGATCGGGGCGGTGAACCGCACCGCCTCGAACCGGTCCCGGACGGCCTGGCGGTCCACGACCGCGCCGTCCGCGTTGGCGTCGGTGATGCTGCGCCACCGCCGGTAGGTCAGCGCTGCGGTGCCGATGGGCCCGGTGTCGTCGGGGAGCTCGGACGGGTCGGGCCATCGGTGCAGGAGGTGGTTGGTGCACACCAGCCGCCCGTCGCCTCCGGCAACCGGTTCGACGATCACCTCGTGGTTGCGGCGGGGCGAGTGCTCCCAGGTGAACGACCGACCGGTGCGGTCGGCCACCACGAAGTGGCACGGGGTGAAGAAGTAGTAGTGCTTGGCCAACAGCAGCGCCTGCTGCGCCTCGTCGACGGTGGAGCAGGTGTCCAGCAGGTAGCGCACCACCTGGTGCTCGGCCAGGCCGACCCGGGGCCCTCCCGTGGGTTCCGGGTCCGGGCTCTCGTTGTCCGCCAGCAGCGCGACCGTCAGGCCGGCCTCGTTGATGCCGTCCATGGCACCCATGACGTCCATGATGCCGACCGTCACCGACGCGTAGCCGCCCTCGGGGTGGAGTTCGACCACCCAGGGATCGGCGGCCCAGGGATCGGCGGCGAGCGGTCGCTCGCCCGGCGGGCATCGTGCGGGGAGTCCGATCATCTGCGTCAAGGTCGCGGTCGGGAAGTCGAAGGCCGCGCGACAGCAGGCCGTGGGGCGTCCTTGGTGCCCTCCCCCGGGTAGAAGGCGACCGAGCACCCCGCGGGAAGCTGGTAGGTACCCAGCCAGTCGGAAGGGGGAAGGTGCCCAGCCAGTCGAGGGCGACGCCGGGATCCGACGGATCCAGGCCGAAGTGATCCGCCACCCCGCGAACCGTCCGGCCTGGGCCGGGTGGTGCATGTCGAACCACCTCCCGGGATCCGACGGATCCAGGCCGAAGTGGTCCGCCACCCCGCGCAACCGTCCGGCCTGGGCCGGGTGGTGCATGTCGAACCACCTCCGGCGGGCCGACTCGACGCGGGGGTCGGCCGACCGCGGCGGCCGGGCCGATTCGACGCGGGAGTCGGCCGACCGCTGCGGCGTGCGGCGCTGCCGTGGGCCGCCTCCGCCGCCGCGGCGAGGGCCCTGCCGATCTCACGATGTGTCCCGCCGGCCCGGAGGTGGCGGACGGTGAGGAAGTCACCGTCGCGCCCTCCGGAGATGATGCTGGTCGTCGTCTGCATGGGAACCGTCCTCCACTTGTGCGATTTCGTACTATTATTGGATCATGCGAGATCGCACTACATCTGTCAAGGACCATCCCGTGGACGCCGTCCCGGCGGAGGGGACGAACGTGCTGTTCGACGTGTGGTTGGCGGCCCGGGCCGCCACCGGGATGCTGGACGAGGCACTGGCGCCGACGGGACTGTCGGCGGACGAGTTCGGGGTGTACTCGGTCCTCACCTCTGCCGATGCGCTCACGCCCTCGGAGCTGGCCCGCTGGATGTCCGCTCCGCCGACGACCGTGTCCAGCTTCGTCAAGCGCCTGGAGCGCCGCGGTCACGTCACACGCGGGCCCAACCCCGGCGACGGCCGCTCCCATCTCCTCCGGCTCACCCCGGCCGGGCATGCGGCCCACGCGGCTGCCGGCAGCGCCTTCCTGCCCGTCCTCGACCGCGTCGTGACCTCCCTCGGCGGGAGGGACGAGGGGTGCGCAAGGCCCTGGCCGTGCTCCGGCGATCCATCGACCGGGCCGGGACCCGAGGCCGGCTGACCCGTGCAGGAGCCCGCCCGACGGCAACCCTGAGGCGCGGACTGACCGACGTGCAGGAGCCGGCCGGACAGCAACCCTGTGGACCACCCCCGACAGTTGTTCTGGCAGTATGACTGCCATGACCGGTCACATCGAGCCCACCGCCGCCCAGCTGGAACGGTTCATCGCGGAGGACCCCGGCGTGTCCCCCGTGATGCTCAACCTCCTGCGCTACCGCGACACCGCGGACTACGCCGAGTGCCCCGAGCTGGATCCCGGCCGACCCGTCACCGGACGCGAGGCCTACACCAGCTACACCGAGGGCGTGCTGCCCATCCTGGCCGGACTGGGCGGCGGCATCGAGATGTTCGGCGGCTGCCACGGCACCCTGATCGGCCCGGAGGGCGAGGAGCGGGACGACATCGTGCTCGTCCGCTACCCGAGCACCGCGGCGTTCGTGCAGATGGTCACCTCACCCGAGTACCAGGCGATCCAGGGCCACCGAAGTGCGGCACTGGCCGACAGCCGCCTGGTGCGTACCACCGCCGCCACCACCTGACCGGCGGCCGGCCGCGGACCGGCCGCCCCCACCGGCATCCTGACGCGCTCAGGGGAGGTCGGCCTCCCGGCTCCGCACCCGAAGCGGCACCCGGGTGGGTCCGTTGATCCCGATCGGGAGGCTCCACTCGATCGGCTCCCGGACCTGCGGCGGGTCGAGCTGTTGGCACAACGCCCGCAGCGACTCCTGCAGCTCCACCCCGGCCAGCACCGCGGCTCCCAGGCAGTGGTGCGGCCCGTGGCCGAACCCCAGGTGGGCGATCCCGGCGTTGGCCACCGGGTCCAGCTCCGACGCAGCGGGGTACGCGGCGGGGTCGGAGTCCGCCCCCCACAGCGAGAGCAGCACCGGGGTCCCCGCGGCCAGGGTGTCCCCGGCCAGGTCCACCGGCTCCGTCGCCCGTCGCGGGAGGCGGGCGCGGCGCTGCGGTAGCGCATGAGCTCCTCCACCGCGGCGTCCACCGCCACCCCGCCGCCTCCGATCGCGTCCCACAGGTCCGGGCGGTCGGCGAGCACGGCCACCATCCAGCCGATCTGGTTGCGGGTGGTGTCGTTGCCGGCGAACACCAGCCCGGCCAGGAAGCCGGCGCACTCCTCCGGCCCGTAGCCCGCCTCCACGCCGGTGGTGGCCATGTGGCTGACCAGGTCGTCCCGGGGATCGACCCGGCGCTGCTCCAGGAGGCCGGCGCAGTCGGCCAGCAGCCGGGTGACCGCGTCGTCCACCTCCCCCAGGTGGTCCAGCAGCTGCAGCGGCCGGAACCCGTACCCGATGGTGTGGGCCAGCGCCACGAAGTGCTCCCGGTCCTCGGCCGGCACGCCGATCAGCTCGCAGAGCCCGAGCGCCGGGAGGACGTCGGCGAAGTCCGCCATGAGCTCCACGTCGCCCGCCCGCGGCCAGGTCGGACACGAGCCGGTCGGCCTCCGCGGCCAGGAAGGGCTGCACGTCGCGCACCCGGCCGGGGGTGAAGGTCCGGTTCATGAACGCCCGCCAGCGGCGGTGGTCCTCGCCCTCGTTGTTGAGCGGCGAGTACGCCATCCAGTCGTGGAAGGCGCCGCCGGTGACGCCCAGGAGCTCGATCATCTCCACGAAGTTCACCTGCAGCCGGGGGTCGGCCAGCAGGGCCCGCACCTGCTCCTGGTCGATGACCATGGCGGTGCCGTCCTCGGTGCGAACGACGCTGCCCTGGACACGGGACCGGGCCAGGGTCCCCATGGGATCGGCGGCGAAGTCGACCAGGTCCAGATGCTCCGTCATGGCCACGATTCAACTCGACCGTGACGAGGGGGACCAGCGCCACCTCCCCACCGTCGGCATCGTGGCGCCGAAGCCGATCAGCAGCAACGCCGGCAGGAGGGTCAGGTACCCCGATCCGGCGGTGTGCAGCAGCGTGGCGAACCCGCCGACGGCACACAGCGCACCGCCGACCAGGATCACGGTGCTGTTGGGCAGACCCCGGGTGATGAGACGGCCGGTCAGCAGCGCCGCGACGATGCCGATCAGCAGGAACGGGAGCGTCCCCGCGGAGACCTTCACGGGTGCCAACCCGCTGACGTACTGCCACAGGTTGGCGAACTGCAGGATGGTCGAGCTCTGCGTGAAGTTGTAGATGAAGCCGGCGCACGTCGCACCGATGAAGAGCGGGTTGCGGAGCACCGACACCGGGAAGAACGGGTGGGCCACCCGCTGCTCCGCCACGACGAACGCCGCCAGCAGCGCCACACCGACCAGGGTCGGGGCCCAGAACAGCGTGTCGCTCACCCCCTTGGACAGGTGGCTGATGCCGAACAGCACTCCGACGATGCCGAACGCCAGCAGCGCCTGGCCGGGCAGGTCCGCCGGGCCCGTCGAGCGTCGACCGGTCTCGGGCAGCAGCACCCGGGCGAGCAGGACGTACACGGCACACGCGACCGGCACGATCAGGAAGGCGGTGCGCCACTCGATCGAGGCGAGCACGCCGCCGAGCAGGCTCAGGGTGACCAGCACGATCGAGCCGGCCGCCGAGTAGAGCCCGAGCGCCGCCGGCACACGCGTCCCTTGGGCGTGATGATGCGCACGAACGCGAACGAGGCGGCGAAGACGCCGCCGAGCCCGAGCCCGGCGATGGCCCGACCCGCCAGGTAGAAGCCCGATGCCGGTGCCATCGCCGCCAGCACGTCGCCGACCACCGCGACGAGCAACGATGCCGTGAGCAGCCGGCGCCAACCGATGCGATCGCCGAGCAGGCCCATCGAGATGACCGTGGCGGCCAGCACCAGCGTCGAGATGCTGGCGGCGAGCGCGATCATGCCGCCCTCCATGCCCAGCCCGCGGGACGCCGTCACCAGCGCCGTGCTGGCGATGGTCGGGTCGACCGCCTGGGTGCCGCCGAGCGCGCCAGGAAGAAGATCGCCGCCTGGGTGCGGGCAGCACGCCGTCGTCCGCGGTCGACGCCGTCGCCCGGGGCGGCGGCAGCGGCGGTGGTCACCCGCGCCAGTCAGCGGCGAACCCACCCGCCGGAGGGGCCGACCTCGACGGGCTCGGAGCCGGAGAAGTCGACCTGCGCCAGGTCGATCGACCTGGGGGACCGGGTTGTCGTAGGTGCGCAGGACGTACCGCTGGTCGTTGAGGTTGGCGATGGTCGACCAGAGGGTGTGGTCGTCGTTCTTCGGGTCGTCGTCCTCGCGGACGAAGCCCCACGGGATGTCGAAGTTGTTGAGGATGTGCAGCGCGGTCGTCTCCAGCTCGGCGCCGGTGGCCACGGGTCGCAGCGCGGAGGTGAAGGCCGCGGCCCGCACGAAGCGGGCGGGCGAGCTGGAGTCGCCGGGGAGGCCGAACATGCCGGGCCCCTGGCCCATGGCCGAGAGCTCGACGCCCTCGATGCTGATCGGCGACGGGTTCGTCAGCGACAGGTTCACGTAGTTGCGCAGGTTGGTGAGGTGCCAGTCCAGGTGCGGCCAGTTGCAGGCGACACCGATCGGGTTGTCGACCACCTCCATCCGGCCGTCGCGCCACTCGACCACCGCGGAGGCGCCGGTCGCGTCGTGCACGACCAGGTGCGCGGGCGGAGCGAAGCCGAACGGACCGAACACGTACGGCCAGACCGTGCACGTCGGCCATCGCTGCCTTGGCCTCCGTCGACGGTGGAGCAGGTCCCGAGCACGAAGGCCACGGCGTCGACGATGGACATGAGGGACGTCCGGATCGGCCCCGTCGGCCGGCGTGTAGTCGCAGAAGCCCGGCATGTAGAGCAGCCCGGCGTAGAGGCCGGCCTGGTTCATGCCGTCGGTGAGCGCGGCCGGCCTGACCGAACACGTTCATGCCGACGACACCGTGGCTCGCGATCCACTTCTTGCCCGGCGCACCGTCGACACCGGTGCCGGTGCCCGTCGGTAGCCGACGGGCAGGACCGTGATCCTGGTGCCCATGTCGTTGGGGAACTCCATCGTCCGGCCGACGACCACGGTGCCGTCGGTGGCGCTGATGCGGAAGTTGGTGCACATGCGAGGGCTCCTGTGCTGCGGGACCGGTCGACCCGGTCGGTGGTCCGGCCGCCCGTGGGCCGGGCCGCTCCGACCAGCGTACGGAGCGTGATGTGGTCCTCCTCCCGGCGCATCGACGGGGCCGGGCGACGGGGCCGGGGGGGGGGGGTGGGCCGGGCGACGGCGCCGGCCCCCGACCGCCACGATCCCGGCGCCGACACCGTGCCTACGATGGCCCCGTGACCTCGCCGATCCACCCCGAGCTGCGGCGCGTGGCCCGCGTGCTGCCCCGCCGGGCCGTGAGCAGGCGGACCCTGCCCTTCGTCCGCTTCCCGATGGGGTTGATGGCCCGCCGCCAGCCGGACGGCGTGGAGATCCACACCGTGGGCGACGTGTCGGTCCGGCTGCACCGCCCACCCGGGACGCCGACCGGGCCGTCCCCCGCACTCCTCTGGATCCATGGCGGCGGCTTCGTCCTCGGCACCGCCGCCCAGGACGACCGCACCTGCCGGCGGATCGCCCGCCGGCACGGGGCGGTCGTCGCCGCCGTGGAGTACCGGCTCGCCCCCGAGCACCCGTTCCCCGTCCCGCTCGACGACTGCCACGACGCACTGGCATGGCTGGCGGCCCGGGACGAGGTCGACGCCGGACGGGTGGCGATCGGCGGCGCCGAGCGCGGGTGGCGGCCTGGCCGCGGGCCTGGCGCTCCTGGCCCGCGACCACGGTGAGGTGCACCCGGTCGCCCAGGTGCTGGCCTATCCGATGCTGGACGACCGCACGGTGCTGCGGAACGACATCGACCAGCGGTCCCTGCGCCTGTGGGACAACCGGTCGAACGCCTTCGGCTGGTCGTCGTACACGGGACTGCCCCCGGGGTCACCGGCGGTCCCGCGCTTCGCGGCCCCGGCCCGGTACGACGGACCTGACCGGCCTGCCACCGGCGTGGATCGGCGTGGGGACGCTCGATCTGTTCCACGACGAGGACGTGGCCTACGCCGGGCGACTGCGCGATGCCGGCGTGGACTGCGAGCTCCACGTCGTCGAGGGCGCCTTCCACGGGTTCGACGGCGTGGTCCCCCGCTCGCAGGTGTCCAAGGCGTTCCTGGCCGGCCAGGACGCCGTGCTCGCCGCTGCCTTCGCCCGCTGAACGACGACCGGGCCGGACCGTCGCCGGCCCGGGGGCTATCCGGTGGTGAGCCCGTTGTCGATGCTCAGGATCGCCCCGTGGATGGACGGGCCTGGTCGGACGCCACGAAGGCGAACAGGTCCGCCACCTCCTGCACGTGCGCCATCCCCCGGAGCCCATGTAGGGCTGCATGAGCTCGACGTCGATGCCGTCGGGGAACTGGTAGTTGCGGGCCAGTGGCGTGTCCACGCCGCCGGGGGCGATGGCGTTGACCCGCAGGTCGGTCTTGGCGAACTCCATGGCCAGTGCCCGGGTCAGCTGCACGACGGCACCCTTGGACATGCAGTACACGACGGTGTACGCCTGGCCCATCAGGCCGGCGTTCGACGCCAGGTTGACGATGTTGCCGGACGTGGCCAGCAGGTGGGGAACGGCGGCCTGGGCCAGGAAGAAGCCGGCGTCGGCGTTGACGGCCATCATCTTGCGGTACTGCTCCACCGTGACGTCGGTGACGTGGTTGGACGCTGCGATGCCGGCGATGCTGCCCAGGACGTCGAGCCGTCCCAGCTCGTCCACGCAGGCCTCGACCGCACCCCGGCAGGAGCGGGGTCGCCCAGGTCGGCGACGTGGGTCGTCATCGCCCCGGCGGCCTCGCCCGCTGCGTCCTCGAGGGCGGCGGCGTCGATGTCGACGCCGAACACCTGGGCACCCTCCGCCACCAGTTGCAGCGCCACGGCGCGCCCGATGCCTGAACCGGCGCCGGTGATGAGCGCCACCTTTCCCTCGAACCGCCTGTCCATCCCGTGGCCCCCTGGTCATCGACCGTCGTCGTCGGGCCCGCACCGTACTCACGTTCCCGGCGCCCGCCGACCGCCTCATACGATACGGTGCGCATCGTATGGACGCGCCGAACACCCAGGTCGCCCTCCGCGGCCGGCCCCGGGACCTGCGGCTGGATGACGCGATCGTGGCGGCCACGCTGGACCTGCTCGCCGAGCGCGGGTACAGCGGGCTCAGCCTGGCCGCCGTGGCCGAGCGGGCCGGGACGACCACGCCGGCCATCTACCGGCGGTGGCCGTCCAAGGCGGACCTGGTGCTGCACGCGGTCTTCCGGACCGAGGGCGACGACGTCATCGCCGACACCGGTGACCTGGAGGCGGACGTCCGCACGATGGTCCGCTGGAGCCTGGAGAAGCTGGGCAGTCCCCAGGGTCGGGCCGCGCTGGCCGGACTGCTGGGTGAGCCCCCCGGATCGGCGGGGGGCCGCCTCGACCAGTTGGCCGGGCTGTGGGGGCGTCACCGTGCGCACCTGTCGGACGCCACCTCCCGTGGACAGGTTCGTCCCGATGTCGACCCGAACCTGTTCGTCGCGCTGCTGGCGGGCCCGGCGATGCTGGCCGGCGCGGTCCTGGGCGCCACGGCCGACGACGAGGAGTGGGTGGAGCGACTCGCGTCGGGGATCCTCGACGGCATCCGTCCGCGGGGCGCCACCGATGCCGGTCCGGAGGGGGACCACTGATGCCCGACGTCCGGATCGAGGACCTGCGGGAGCCCAGGCGGAACGCGGAGGAGCAGCAGATCTTCGACGCTGCGCTCGACATGGTGGTCGACCTGGATCCCGACCTGCTGGTGGCGGCGGCCCACCGGCGCACCGGACTGGACGACCTCGGCGACCCGACGCTGCTGGACCGGCTCGGCGCGCAGGTCGCGGCGGTGGACGCCGACACCGGGCTGTCGGGCCTGGGCCGGTTCCTGGTGCGGCAACGCCTGGTGGGCCTCCTGGCGGCCCGACTGCGGTTCGAGGACTTCGTGCGACGCCATCCCGAGGCGCTCGACGTGGAGCTGGAGCCGCCGGTGATCGTGGTGGGCCTGCCCCGGTCCGGGACCACGCACCTGGTGAACCTGCTCGCCACCGACGGGCGGTTCCGGTCCATGCCGTGGTGGGAGGTGCAGGAGCCGATCCCCGTGCTGGGGGACGGCCCCGGTCGGGACGGCGTGGACCCCCGCTACCTCCGGTGCCTCCGCCAGTACGAGGCGAGCCGGCAGGTGTCCCCGCTCACGTCGCTCATGCACGATCGCCCGCCGTCCTCCATCGAGGAGGAGTGCGAGCTGATGGACCTGGACCTGTGCACCTACGTGTTGGAGTGGTCCGCCCGGGTCCCGGCGTGGCGGGACCACTACTTCGGGCTGGACCAGGACGCGCACTACGGCTTCCTCCGCCGCGAGTTGCAGGTGCTCAGCCACCTCCGCGGCCCGAACCGCTGGGTCCTCAAGTGCCCGCAGCACCTGGAGCAGCTCGGCCCGCTCATGGCCACGTTCCCCGACGCCACGATCGCCTTCACCCTGCGGGACCCGGTGGCGGTGCTGCAGTCGGCGATCACGATGTTGGCCTACGGCGACCGGAACCGCCGGGTCGCCATCGACGCCGACCAGCTGGCCGCGTACTGGGTGGAGCGCATCGAGCACCTCCTGCGCGCCGCGGTGCGCGACGCCCACCTGATCCCCGCCGGGCAACGGGTGGACGTGGAGTTCAGGGAGTTCATGGCCGACGACGTCGCCATGGCCACCCGCATCATCGGGCTCGCCGGCCTGGAGGTCACCGACACGGTCAGGGACGGCCTCGCCGAGTACGTGGCCGGCAACCCACGGGGAAAGGACGGGCGGATCGTGTACGACCTGCGCGGCGACTTCGGGCTGGAGCCCGACGACCTGTACGAGCGGTACGCCTTCTACTTCGAGGCGTTCCCCCAGATCCACCGGGAGGTCAGCTGATGCCGGGCATCCACCGCGAGCGCCCGGGCGCCGACGCCATGGCCGCGGCCACCGACGCCCCGGCGGTCGACCTGGGCGACGACATCTGGATGTCGCCCGGCTGGAGCAACACCTACCTGCTGCCCACCGACGACGGACGGGTGGTGATCAACACCGGGATGGGGTTCGAGGGGCCGCTGCACCGACGCGCCTTCGACGCCGTCGACCCGTCGCCCACGCGGGCGGTCCTGCTCACCCAGGGCCACTACGACCACGTGGGCGGCATCGACGTGGTCAAGGACGCCGACAGCGACGTCGTCGCGCAGGCCAACTTCACCATGTGGCGTGACGACAACGAGCGCCTCGAGGCGTTCCGGTCCCGCAACTCCGCGTTCGCCTTCATCGACGCCATCCTCGCCGCCATGGAGTACGCCCGCTCGGTCGGGGTGGGCGCCGTCCCCCAGGCCCGGCCGGAGCCGACCGTCGTCGTCGACGACCGGCTGGAGCTCACCATCGGCGGCCGCGACCTGGTGCTCATCGCCACGCCGGGGGGCGAGACCTTCGACTCGATGGTGGTGTGGCTGCCCCAGAGCCGAACCCTGTTCTCCGGCAACATGTTCGGCCCGCTGTTCGGCCACGTCCCGAACCTGGTGACGATCCGTGGCGACCGCTACCGCGATGCCCTGACCTACATCGACTCGCTGGACGTGGTGGCCGAGCTCGCGCCCGACCGCCTGGTCACGGGCCACTTCGACCCGGTGGAGGGCGCCGACCGCATCGCCGAGGAGGTCGCGGCACTCCAGGAGGCGATGCAGTGGGTGCACGACCGCACCGTCGACGGGATGAACGCCGGGAGCGACGTCCACACGCTCATGCGTGAGGTCCGGGTGCCGGAGCACCTGGACGTGGGCGAGGGCTACGGGCAGACCAAGTGGAACGTCCGGGCCATCTGGGAGAACTACGCAGGCTGGTTCCACCATCGATCCACCACCGAGCTCTACGGCGTGCCGCCCCTGGCCGTGGCCCCGGACCTGGTCAGCCGCCGCCGGCGCCGACGCGCTGGTCGCCGCGGCCCGGGCCCACGTCGACGGCGGCCGCCCGGTGGAGGCGCTGCAGCTCACCGACGTGGTGCTGGCCGTGGAACCCGACCATCCCGACGCCCGCGCCGTCGCCAGCCGGCGCCACGGGATCGCTGCTCGACGACGACCACGAACTTCTGGGAGCGGGCGTGGCTGCGACGCTCCCTGGACAAGCTGGGTGGAGCATGACGAACCAGGTCACCTTCGACTTCTCGGGCTCCCGGGTGCTGGTCACCGGTGGGACCAGCGGCATCGGGCACGCCATCGCCGCCGGGTTCGCCGGAGCAGGTGCCGAGGTCGTCGTCACCGGGACCCGGCCCTCGCCCACGGACTACGACACGGACCTCGCCGGGTTCACCTACCGGCAGCTGCAGGTCGCCGACCCCGACGTCGGTCGACTCGCTGGTCGCTTCCCTCGACGCGGCTCGACGTGCTGGTCAACAACGCGGGTGCCAACCTCCCCGGGGGGCTCAACGAGTGGGACCCCGAGGGGTTCGCGGCGTCGGTCGCGCTCAACCTGGTCGGGCCCATGCGCCTCACCGTCGGTTGCCGGAAGCTGCTCTTCGCCAGCGAGCTGCCCGGCGGTGCCAGCGTGGTGAACATGGCCTCCATGTCCGCGTTCCGGGCCGCCACCATGGTGCCCGGCTACGCGTCGGCCAAGGCCGGCATCGTGACGCTGACCGCCAACCTCGCCCACAAGTGGGCGGCCCGGGGCGTGCACGTCAACGCGGTCGCCCCCGGTGTGATCGACACCCCGATGACGGCGCCGATGGCGGCCTTCCCGGAGCTCCTGGACGCGGAGCTGGCCCACATCCCGATGGGTCGGCTCGGCCGGCCGGACGAGGTCGTCGGCGCCACGATGTTCCTGTGCAGTTCCGCCGCCGGCTACCTGACCGGCCACACCATCGCCGTCGACGGCGGCTACCTGGCCGGGTGAGCGATGTCGTTCCTGTTCCAGCCCGATCCCGGGCCGAACTGAGAGGGAGTCCCCATGCTGCAGGTACGGGTCCACGGCCCCGGTGACGTCCGGGTCGACGAGGTGCCCCAGCCCGATCCCGGGCCACGGGACGCCGTCGTGCGCATCGCCGCCTGCGGCATCTGCGGGAGCGACCTCACCTACATCCGCCTGGGCGGCATGGCCGGCCCGGGTCCCGAGCCGCTGTGCCTGGGCCATGAGATGGCCGGTGTCGTCGACTGGGTCGGCGACGAGGTCACCCGCGTCCGGGTCGGCGACCGGGTGGTCGTCGAACCCGGCAACGAGCAGCTCGGCCGCATCGGCGGGGGTGGTCCCGAGGGCGGGTTGACCCCCCAGCTGCTGGTCCGCCAGGCCGACGCCGGCCTGCTGCACCCGGTGCCCGACGACCTCGCCCTGGACGTGGCCGCGTTCGCCGAGCCCCTGGCCGTGGGCATGCACGCGGTCGAACAGGCCGACGTCCGCGCCGGCGAGGGCGTGGCCGTGTTCGGCTGTGGCCCGATCGGGCTCGCGGCCGTGGCCACACTCGTCGACCGTGGACACGAGCGGGTCGTCGCGGTGGACCTGAGCGCGACCCGCCGGGACCTGGCCCTCGGCCTGGGCGCCCAGGCCGCGGTCGACCCCGCCGAGGACGACGTGTGGGAGGTGCTGGCCGACCTCCACGGCACGACGCCGTTCATGTTCGGCCCCACCCCCGCCACCGGCGCCTTCATCGAGGCGTCCGGGTCGGCACGGGTCCTGACCGACATCCTGCAACGGGGGCCGGTGGGCGGTCGCCTGTCGGTGGTGGCGCTCCACTACGACCCGATCCCGACCAGCTACCTGATGCTGCTGATGAAGCAGTTCACCATCCGCGGGTCGATGGAGTACCCGGAACGGTTCGCCGACGCCGTGGACCTGCTCGCCCGTCGGGACCTGTCCGCCCTCATCACGGACCGCGTCCCACTCGAGCGCTTCGACGACGCGCTGACGACGCTGGAGGGCTCCAAGGAGTGCGGCAAGGTGATGGTCACCATGGACCAGGTGCCGACATGACCAGGACGCGCCACCCCGGACGCGGGACCGAGCCTCGTTGAGTGACCGGGCCCCCATGGACCTGGACCTGAGCGACCCGACGCTGCTCCTGCGCGACGACGTCCTGGCAGATCCGCGCCAGTTCTACGACACGCTGCGGACGGACGCCCCCGTCTGGCAGATCCCAGGCCAGGACTCCTACCTCGTCTCGGACCCGAGGCTCATCCGGGAGGCGGTCGGGCGTCCCGAGGACTTCTCGTCCAACCTCGTGAGCCTCCTGCACGACGACGGCCATGGCTGTCCGGTCGCGTTCCGCATGGCTCGCTTCGGCGATCCGATCCACGTCCTGTCCACGGCCGACCCGCCGCTGCACACGCGGCACCGCAAGCTGCTCCAGGCCCACCTCAGCCCCGCCGCCGTCGCCGCCCTGGAGCCGGTGATCACGGGCATCGTGGGCGAGCAGCTCGCCGCCCTCCTGGCCCGACCCCGCGCCGACGCCGTGGCCACCTTCTGCGACCCCGTCCCCGTCCGGACCATCTGCGAGCTGATCGGGCTGCCACCGGAGGACGGCCCGCGCATCGTCCGGGGCGTGTCGGACACCGGGGCCCTGCTCGACGGCGTGACCGACCTGGACGGGATGTCCCGGGCCGCCCACGCCGCGCTGGAGCTCACGGGCTACGTCCAACACCACCTGGAGGACGCACTCGCCCGCCCCGCACAGGACCGATCCGGCCTGCTCGGCGTGTTCGCCCAGAGCATCGAGGCCGGGGAGGTGACCGCGGACGAGGTCCGGGACATGCTCGTCGTGCTCGTGTCCGCGGGATCCGAGACCACCGCCAGCCTCCTGGCCACCGCGATCGAGACGCTCGCACGAGACCCGGAGCTCCAGCAGCGCCTCCGCCTGGATCCGGACGCCATTCCGGCCGCGATCGAGGACATCCTCCGTGCCGACGGGCCGTTCCAGTTCCACTACCGCTGGGCGCCTGACGGACACGAGCCTGGGCGGCACCCGCATCCCGGCCAGGAGCCGGGTGCTCCTGATGTGGGCCGCGGCCAACCGTCCGTCACCCACCGAGCCGGACCCGGCTCCCCCGGTCGGCGACGACCGGGGGCCCGCTCCCCACTTCGCGTTCGGCCGGGGCCTGCACTTCTGCATCGGCGCACCGGTCGCCCGCCTGGAGGCCCGGATCGCGCTGGAGCAGCTCCTGGGGCGGACCACGTCGATCGTCCTCGACCCGGAGCACCCGCCGACCCGACGGCCGAGCATCTTCATCCGCCGTCACGCCGGCCTGCCCGTGGTGACCCGGGCGAGCTGAGCGTCAACGGCCGCTCCGGTGTGGGGGCAGGCGGCCCCTACGGCAGGGAGGGGTCCGTCGGGCGGCCGCGTGGCTGCCGGTTCTCGGCCGCGAGGAGGTGGTGCAGGAGCTGGATGGCGATGGAGCCCTCACCGACGGCCGACGCCACGCGCTTGACTGCGCCGTGTCGGACGTCCCCTGCGGCGAACACACCGGGCATGCTCGTCTCCAGCAGGAAGGGGCTGCGGTCGAGCGGCCAGGCCCCCTCGGGGAGGTCCGAGCCGGTGAGGACGAACCCCTGGGCATCACGTTCCACCTCGCTCGGGAGCCACTCGGTGTTCGGCCGGGCACCGATCAGGAGGAACAGCCCCTGGGCCTCGACGGTGGTCGTGCTCCCCGAGGCCGTCTCCCGGAGCTCGAGGTGTTCGAGCCGTCCCTCGCCGCCACCGCCGACGACCTCGGTACCCAGACGCACCTCGATGTTCTGCGTCGCCTCCACCTGACGGACCAGGTAGTCCGACATCCCGGCGCGCAGGGACCCTGCCCGCACCACGAGCGTGACGCTCCGGGCGTAGCGAGCCAGGTGGAGGGCTGCCTGACCGGCAGAGTTCGCGCCTCCGACGATGAACACATCCCGTCCTGTCATCGCAGGAGCCTCGGACGTCGGTCCCCCGTAGAACACGCCGGCCCCGGCCAGCGCCTCCAGCGACGGCACCCCGATCCGCCGATAGCTGGCACCCATCGTCAGGATCACGGCCGTGCTCCGGACAGGCCCGCTGTCGGAGAGCATGACGAGCAGGTGGTCGTCCTGGCGGATGATGTCGGTGACCGTCTGCATGAATGCGAAGTCGGCCCCGAACACCCAGGCCTGGGTGTACGCCCCCTGCCGCGAGCCGCCGGCCGCTGACGCCCCGTGGGAAGCCGAGGTAGTTCCGGATCAGCGAGCTCGACGTGGCCTGGCCGCCGATCCCACCCTTGTCGATCACGAGCGTGCCGAACCCCTCCGATGCGCCGTACACCGCGGCCGACAGGCCGGCAGGCCCGGCGCCGACGATGACGACGTCGAAGTCCAGGCGCTCCGGGTTCGCAGGGGAACCCGCCGCCACGGCGATCTCGGGGTTGGTCGGGTTCTCCAGGATCAGGCCGTTCGGGAACACGATGAGCGGAAGCTCCGCCCCGGCCGGTGCGGCGGCCACCAGCTCCCGGCCCTCGGTCGAGTCGGCCAGGCAGAAGTGGTGTGCGATCGCACACTGCTGGAGGACCTCGCGCAGCTCGTAGGCCCGACCGGCCCAGGACTCACCCACGATGTGGACGGTGTACGGCGCAGCACGCTGCGACTCCGCCCAGTCGAGCAGCAGCCCGGAGACCGTCTGGTGGAAGAGCTCGTCGGGCGACTCGGTCGGCCGGAGCACGTAGTGGTCGAACCGTCCGTGGGCGATCCCATCGAAGATTGCCTGGCCCGACGCCTTCTGTCCCCAGTCCCCCCATGCGATCAACAAGGCCCGCATCGCGTGCGGGTGCAACCGATGCACCTCCTCCAGGATCTGGCTGCCCGTCGTGCCGGAGAGCCACTGGGCTGCCAGGACGAGGCAGACCGCGGTGCCTGAGGTCGCGAGGTGTTCGAGATGGGAGCGGGCCTCGGCGGGCGACCCGACGCACAGCACGGTGTACTGGCGCCCGTACCGGTCCCGTAGCTCGTGCTCGAGGTCCCGCAGGGTCCCCGGGTCGTCGTCGATGGCAAGCAGGACCGGCGCCGCGTCCATGGGCTCCGAGTCTAGGGACGCTCGCTGTGGTCGGGCCGGGGAGATCCGTTGCGGGTTCCGGGTCTGCGGAGGGACCTCCGGGCTACCCGGCGCCGGACGGAGCTGGGCGGGCGGTGTCCGAGCAGGCCCGCACGGAGCACTCCACGTCGCTCCGGACCAGGTCGGCGTTGATGGCGATGGCGGCGGCGGACCCCGCCCCTGCGGCGGTGATGACCTGCGCCCGGGGGTCGGCGACGTTGCCGGCGGCCCACACGCCGGGGGTGGTGGTGCGGCCGGTGGCATCGGTCGATGACGAACCCGGCGTCGTCGAACTCGCAGCCCAGCCCGGCGAGCGAGCCCGTCGGGGTGAGGCTGGATGCCCGGTCGGACGAACACGGCGGTCCGTTCGACGACCCGGCCGTCGACCAGCTCGACACCGGTGAGGCGGTCGTCGTCGACCACCAGGCGCGGCGACCTCCCCGGTCACGACCTCGATGCCGCGGGCGTCGAGCTGCGTTCGCTCCAGCGTCGGTGAGCTCGTAGGTGTGGGCGAAGAACACGACGTCGTCGGACCACTGGCGGACGAGCAGCGCGTGGTCGACCGAGCCCGGGATGGTGCCGAGGACGCCGAGGGGCTGGTCGCGGACCTCCCAGCCGTGGCAGTACGGGCAGTGCAGGAGGTCCCGTCCCCACCGCTCGCGGACGCCGGGCAGGTCGGGGATCTCGTCGCGTACGCCCGTGGTCACCAGCAGCCGTCGTGCGCGTCAGCTCGGGACCTCCCGTGAGACGGACGACGAAGGACGCCTCGTGCAGCTCGCGGTCGGCGACCAGCTCGAGCGCAGCCACGGTGCCGTCGATGACCTCGACGCCGTAGGCGGCGACCTCGTCCCGACCGGTGGCCAGCAGCTCCGCGGGCGGCATCCCGTCGCGGGACAGGAAGCCGTGCATGTGCGCCGCGGGCGCGTTGCGGGGTCGGCCGGCGTCGATGACGGCGACCCTGCGCCGGGCACGGCCCAGCACCAGTGCTGCGCTCAGGCCTGCAGCTCCGCCACCGACGATCACTACGTCGTAGTTCCGTGGTGTCCATGTGGATCACCTCCTCGAACGAGCGTCCCCCGACTTCTCGGATCTGGCAACGGTCTGTTGCTGATTCCGGGAACCCGTGGTGGACTTCCCCCATGGACAGCTCGTCGTCCCTGGCTGCGGTTCTGGCCGAGGTCGGTCCACGGCTGCGTCGCGTGCGGGACCAGCGGGGAGTGACGCTCACGGAGCTGGCGGAGGAGACCGGCATCTCCAAGAGCACCCTCTCCCGTCTCGAGTCCGGACAGCGCAAGCCGAGCCTGGAGCTGCTGCTGCCGATCGCCGAGGCGCACCAGGTCCCCCTCGACGAGCTCGTCGGCGCACCGGAGGTCGGCGACCCCCGGGTGCAGTTCGTCCCCCAGGACCGCAACGGGCGTGTCGTCATCCCGCTCACCCGCCAGTCCGGCGGGATCCAGGCCTGGAAGGTGGTGATCGAGCCGAGCGACCGAGACGCCCAAGCTGCGGATCCACGAGGGCTACGAGTGGCTCTACGTGCTGGCCGGTCGAGATGCGGCTCATCGTCGCCGACCACGACATCACCATGGGCACCGGCGAGGTGGCCGAGTTCGACACCGCGGTCCCCCACTGGTTCGGCGCCGCCGGCGAGGAACCGGTCGAGATCCTCAGCCTGCTCGGCAGGTCGGGCGAGCGCATGCACCTCCGGGCCGCACCCCGCCGTCGGGGCCCGGACGGATGACGGCGCCGGAGGCAGCACCTCCCGAGCTGCCGCTGCTCGGCACCAAGCTGCGTCCGCCCCGGCGCCGTGGCACCGTCGCCCGCCCGCGGCTCACCGACGCCGGCGCCGACCGGCGCGCCGATCCGGCGCTCACGCTCGTGTCGGCCCCGGCCGGGTTCGGCAAGACCACGCTCGTCGCGGACTGGTTCGCCGACGACCGCACCGCGTGGCTGTCGCTCGATCCGGGCGACGACGACGCCGATCCGGTTCTGGACCTACGTGGTGGCCTCACTCGAGCGGGTCGTCCCCGACGCTCGGCCCCGAGGCGGGTTCGCTCCTCCAGGACCCTGGCGCGTCCGATCGACGCGGCGGTGGCCACGCTGATCAACGACGTGGAGGCCGCGGCGACGGACGTCGTCCTGGTGCTCGACGACTACCACGTCATCGAGTCCGCGGAGATCCATGACTCGGTGTCCTTCCTGCTCGATCACCTGCCGGCGCAGCTCCGCCTGGTGATCGCCACCCGTGCCGATCCGCCGCTGCCGCTCGCCTCGCTGCGAGCGGCCGGCGAGCTGCGCGAGGTGCGAGCCGTCCGACCTCCGCTTCACCGCGGACGAGGCGGCCGAGTACCTCAACGACGCGATGGGCCTGTCGCTCACCGCCGAGGACATCGAGGTGCTCGAGGCCCGCACGGAGGGGTGGATCGCCGCGCTCCAGCTGGCCGCGCTGTCGATGCAGGGACGGTCGGACCCGGACGCGTTCGTCGCCGAGTTCGCCGGCGACGACCGATTCATCCTCGACTACCTCGCGGACGAGGTCCTCGAGCGGCAGACGCCGGGCGTCCGGGACTTCCTGCTCGACACGTCGATCCTGGGTCGGCTCAGCGGACCGCTGTGCGCCGCGACGACCGGCGTCACCGGACGCCAGGGCGATCCTCGAGCAGCTCGACCGCTCGAACCTGTTCCTCGTCGCCCTCGATGATCGCCGCACGTGGTACCGCTACCACCACCTCTTCGGCGACATGCTCCGCGCCCGGCTCCTGGACGAGCACCCCGAGCGGGTGCCCGAGCTGCACCGGCGGGCGAGCGACTGGTACGCAGCCAACGACGCGCCGCAGGAGGCCGTCGTCCATGCGCTGGCGAGCGACGACCCGGCCCGCGCCGCGGAGCTCATCGAACGAGCTGCGCCGGCGATGACCCGGGCCCGCCAGGAGGCGCTCCTGCGGAGTTGGCTCGAGAGCCTCCCCGACGACCTCTACGTGGACCGGCCGGTGCTCACCATCCAGCTCGTCGGCGCCCGCATGTCCACCGGCGACCCGACCGGGATCGAGCCGCTGCTCGAGCGCGCCGAGCGGTGGCTCGACGCCGACGACCCACCGATCGTCATCGACGAGCGAGGAGTACGCCCGGCTTCCGGCCACGATCGCCATGTACCGGGCCGGCCTTGCGCTCCTCGCCGGCGACGTCGACGCCTCCATGTGCCACGCCAACCGGGTGCTCGACCTCGTCGGGACGTCCGATCTCCTCCGGCGCGGCGCCGCTGCGGCACTGCTCGGCCTGGCCCACTGGCACCAGGGGGACCTCGACCAGGCCCACGACCGCTACACCGAGTCGATCACCTGCTTCGAGGACGGCGGCTACCTCCCGGACGTCATGGGCTGCTCGCTCGCGCTGGCCGACATCCAGATCACGCAGGGCAGGCCCCAGGACGCGGAGCGGACGTTCCGAGTCCGCGCTCCGACACACGACCGGGCACCCCGGGCTCCGGGGAGCGGCAGACATGCACGTCGGGCTGAGCCTGCTCGCCATCGAGCGCAACGACCTCGCCGCCGCGGACGAGCACCTCCGGGCCGCGGCGGAGCTCGGCGAGCACATGGGCCTCCCGCAGCACCCCTACCGCTGGCGCGTCGCCACAGCCTGGCTGCGACGGGCCGAGGGCGACCTCGGCACTGCGCTGCGCCTGCTGGAGGAGGCCGAGCCCCTCTACAACACCGACTTCTCACCTCCGGTACGACCCGTCGCCGCCCTGAAGGCCACCGTGCAGGTCGAGCTCGGCGATCTCGCCGCCGTCGACGCGCTGGGCCGACTCCAACGGGCTCGGCCCGGACGACGAGCTCACCTACGTGCGGGAGTTCGAGCACCTCACCCTGGCCCGGGCGCTCCTGGCACGAGGATCGGCCGACGAGCTCGAACGGGCGACGCGACTGCTCGACCGGCTCCTCGCCGCCGCCGACGACGGACAGCGCTCCGGCAGCGCAATCGAGATCCTGGTGGTGCTCGCACTCGCACACCTGACCGCCGGCCGCACGGCCGAGGCGACCGCAGCGGTGCAGGATGCGCTCGTTCGGGCCGAGGACGGCGGCTACGTGCGCACGTTCCTGGATGCCGGGCCGTCGATGACCGGGCTGCTCCGCTCACTCGACGGAGCGGCCGGCAGGCGGGCCGCCCGCGTGCTCGCCTCCGCACCGGACGAGCCCCGGACGCAACGGCTGACCGCGGACCCCAGCGGGCTCAGCGACCGGGAGCTCGACGTGCTGAAGCTGCTCCGCAGCGACCTCAGCGGCCCCGAGATCGCCCGGGCGCTGCACGTCTCGGTCAACACCCTGCGCACCCACACCAAGCACATCTACACGAAGCTGGGCGCCACCAACCGGCGTGAGGCCGTGAGCCGCGCCGCCGAGCTCGGCCTCTGACGCGGCGCGGTCGACGCGCACGACGCCCGGGCCGGCCGGCCCGGGCGTCGTCCACTGCGCAGGACGGACCGACGTCAGTTGGTGTCCCGCCGGTAGAGGAGCACGGTGCCGATGGCGAGGCTGACGAGTGCGTAGCCGCCGAAGATGAGCGCGTACTGCGGTCGGCCGAGCTCGTTGGCGATGACCACGGGGGTCTCGAAGTTGGGCCCTGCGTCCAGCAGTCGGTAGCCGGCGCTGAAGGGCAGGAAGTGCAGGACTCCGTCGGGCAGGGCCGGTGCGAACAGGCTCTCCACGACGAAGGACCACATCAACAACCCCGAGATGGCCCCGGCACTGTGACGCACGATCATGCCGACACCGAGTCCGATCACCGCGGCGAGGGCGAGGTAGAGCAGGGCCCAGAGCCCCCTGGACACGACGTCGGACCCGTTGCCCGATGCTGCTCCGCCGAGCACTGCGCCGGCGAACCCGCCGAGCATCCCCAGGGCGCCGAGCGACAGCCCGACAGCGGCGGCCATCGCGGTCTTGGCCACGACGATCACCCATCGGGCCGGACGGGCCGTCAACATGACGGCCAGCGTGCCGTGCTGGGCCTCGGAGGTGAACATGAGGATCCCCGTGACCGTCGCCAGGACGGCGACGAGCGGGAGCGGATAGATGAAGAGCTCGGACGCCGTCAGGGATTCGTCGGCCGAGGTCGCAGCGAGGGCCCAGGCGATCAGTGCGCCGATCAGCGCGGTCATGCCGACGATCACCTTGGTGGACCGGAGGGTGGACAGCTTGATCCACTCGCTCCTGAGGGCTTCCGGCACGGCGCCCACGTCGTTGCGACGGGTGCGCACGACCGAGCGGCGACCCTCGGTGGGCAGGGTCGTGGAGATGGTGGTGGGGCTGGTGGTGGTGGGGCTGGTGGTGCTCATGGTGATGGTTCCTTCGTGTCGGTCTGGCTGGGTGGGTCGGAGGTGTGTGGTGGGGAGGTGGGTGATCAGGCGGACGTGAACTCGGCGGATGCCCCGGTCATGTCCAGCAGGCTGTCCTCGAGCGACCGGGTGACCTCGCTCAGCTCGACCAGGCGGATGCCGTGCTCGAAGGCGAGCTGGGACACCGCTGCCTTCGTCGCACCCCGCACGACCAGCCGGTCACCCGTGGCGTCGACGGCGACGTCCCGGGACGACAGCAGGCGGACGAGCTCGGCGGGCTGCGGGGTCTCGACCAGGACGGCGGTCGCGTTCTGGGCCGTGATCGCCTCGACGGGCTCGGCCGCCAGGAGCTTGCCGGCGCCGACCACGACGAGGTCGTCGGCGAACATGGAGAGCTCGCTGATGAGGTGACTCGACACGAACACGGTGCCGCCCCGCCCCGCGAAGTCGCTGAGGTGGTTGCGGAGCCAGCGGATGCCGTCGGGGTCGAGTCCGTTGGAGGGCTCGTCCAGCAGCAGGACCTGCGGGTCACCGAGGAGCGCACCGGCCAGGGCCAGGCGCTGCCGCATGCCGAGCGAGAACCCACCGGCGCGTTGGTCCATGGCCGATTCCAGCCCGACGTCGGCCAGGACCGTCTCGACCCGGTCGGCCGGGATGCCGCTCATGGCGGCCATGGCCCGCAGGTGGTTCCGGGCCGTGCGCCCGGGGTGCATGCAGCGGGCGTCGAGGACGGCGCCCACCAGCCGGGCCGGGTGCCGGAGGTCGGTGTAGGGAACGCCGTCGTAGCGGACCTCGCCGCCGTCCGGTCGGGTGAGCCCGACCATCATGCGCATGGTGGTCGACTTCCCGGCCCCGTTCGGGCCGACGAAGCCGGTGACGCGGCCGGCCGCCACGGTGAAGGTCAGGCCGTCGACCGCGGTGCGGTCGCCGTAGTGCTTGGTGAGTCCTGAGACGGTGATCATGATGGTGCTCCTGATGGGTTGTGTGTGGAGGGGTGGGTGCCTTGATCCGGCCGATCGGCGGATGCGTCGGGCGGAACCTGCGTGAGCGAGACCAGAGGGATGCCGATGTCGCGGAGCTTGTGGAGCAGGCCGTGCAGCGAGGCCTGGTCCACCACGGGGCCGCGGATGACGGTGGTGCCGTCGTCCTCGGCGGCAAGGTCCAGTCCGTCGAACCACGCCGCCCAGCGGGAGCCGAGATGCCCGGCGACACGGATCTCGTACTGCGGGATGCAGGGGAGGCCGGCAGCCGAGCTCTCGCTCGTCGGTCGGGGGGTGCGGTCGTCCGAGGTCACGCTTGGACCGTACGGACGGACCTGGTGAGCGCACATCACATCATCTGGTGATCGATGTGGTGATTCACCGCCGACGGCCCATCCCGCCGTGGGTACGGTGAGGAGGCGCCGCGGCGCCGGTCCCGATGACCAGGGAGGTCCACCATGAGCAGCTCGGCTCCTTCGCCGGCCCAGGTGGTGGGCGTTCCGTTCCTCCCTCCCGCCCGCCTCGGCACCGCGGCGACCCGGGCCCGGGCTGCGATCTCGGGGTTGGCCGACCGCATGGCTCCCCCACCGGTCGCCATCCTCGAGGCGCTGTTCGGCCTGCTCGACCACCGCGTGCTCGTCGCGCTCTGCGACGCCGACGTCCCGGACCTGCTGGTCGGTGCCGTCCGCCCGGCGGACCTGGCCCGGCGGGCAGGGGCCGACCCCGAACGGCTGGAGCGCCTGCTCCGGGCCGCCGCCGTGAACGGCTGGGTCCGCTTCGACCGGCGCGGGAGGGTCCGGCCCACCCGGGTCACCCAGTTCCTGCGCCAGGACCACCCGGGCGGGTGGCGGGCCTGGGTCGACTTCGCCGGCGGACCCGAGGTCACCTCGGCCGTGGCACGGCTCTCGGCTGCGCCGGAAGCGACCGATCCGTTCCTCGCCGCGAACGGTTTGCCGTTCTTCGACTGGATGGCCGAGCACCCCGATCGGTGGACCACCTTCGACGATGCCATGGCAGCCGGCGGACGGATGCACGCCCTGGCGCTCCTCGCCGCGCTCGACTGGCGGGCGGAGACGGCCATCTGCGACGTCGGCGGCGGCACGGGCCAGCTCCTCGCCACCATGCTCCAGCTCCTCCCCGACGCCACGGGGACCGTGCTCGACCTCCCGGGCGTCGTCGACCGCGCGGTGCAGCACGATCGACTGACGGCACAGCCGGGCGACATGTTCGACGCCGTGCCCGCCGGGTTCGACACCTACCTGCTCGTCAACGTCCTGCACGACTGGGGCGACGATGACGTGACCACGATCCTCACCACCGTCGCGGCGGCGGCCGGGGCGGCACGGATCATCGTCGTCGACGCCGACCACCCGACCAGGCCCCGTGACCGGATCGCCACGGGTGCCGACGTGTTGATGGCCGCGCTCACCGGCGGCGGACGGGAGCGTGACCGCGCTGCACTCGCTGCGCTGGCCGCAGCCGGCCGGGTTGCAGGTCGTCGGGTCGACCCGGCTCGCGTCCGGGGACCGGGCCCACGAACTCCGGTCGACGACCTCGACCAGGTAGCACCAGCGCACGACCCCCCCCCGAGAGCGGGGTCTGCCTGCCGTAGACGGCTCCCGGATGATGGGTTGTCGATCACGACTGAATCGCTATACTGCTCATACGCAATAGGTTTGCTATCTATCTAGGAGGTGTTACCTATGCTGATGCGTACCGATCCTTTCCGTCAGTGGGATCGCTTCTTCGAGCAGGCCAACCCGCTCACCGCCGCCATGGACGCCTACCGACTCGGCGACGTCGTCACGGTCCAGTTCGACCTTCCCGGGGTCGACCCCGATTCGATCGACCTGCAGATCGAGCGCGGTGAACTGCGACTGAACGCGCGTCGCCGGAGCATCGCCCCGGAGGGCGCCCAGTACCTGGTCCGCGAACGGGCGGACGCCACGATCTCGCGACGGCTAATGCTCGGCGACGTCCTCGACGTCGACCACGTCGACGCGGAGTACCACGACGGCGTGCTCACGCTCCGCATCCCCTTGCACGAGAGCGCCAAGCCCCGCCGGGTCGACGTCCGCCACTCCCTCGACGCCGACCGCCAGAAGGCCATCAGCGTCGAGTCCACATGACCCGACGCACCGGACGCGGGGGTGGCTCCCAGCCGGAAGCCACCCCCGCGGCGCGTCCCTGGTCCACCCGGCTCGAGGACCCGAACGAACCGCTGTACACCGTCGCCGTCGTCGGCGACCTCCTCGGCATCGACAGCCAGACCCTGCGGCGACTCGGCGCCGCCATCTCCCGGACCAGTGCACGACCATCGGGCAACCAACGTCGGTACTCGCGACGCGACATCGAGCACCTCGCCGCCGCGGCAGAGCTCGCCAACGAGGGCTATCACTCCCAGGCCATCGGTCGCATCCTCGACCTCGAACGCCAGCTCGAGACACTGGCCGACAGCCGGGTCCCCAAGCCCCAGCATTGATCGGAGGGGCGCTCAGCCCACCTGACCTCACCGGAGTGGACCGCGGCAGCCTCCAACACCCGACGCGACGGGATGTGGCAACCTCTCCGGGCTCGACGCGGGCAGTCGGCCCGGCGACGGAGGTGGGAGTGCCATGACCGATCCCCCGGCGATCGTGCTCGTCCACGGAGCATGGGGCTCGCCCGAGATGTGGGACTACGTGATCGAGGAGCTTCCCCCGGGACCCGAGATACTCGTGGCCGACCTCCCCACCAACCGCCGTGCCGGCACCACACTGTCCGACGATGCGGCGCATGTTCGCGAGCTGGCGGGCGACCGACCCGTCATGCTCGTCGGCCACTCCTATGGCGGCGCCGTGATCACCGAAGCCGGCGCCGGGACCCCCGGCGCCACGCACCTGGTGTACCTCGCCGCGTGCATGCCCGACGTCGGGGAGTCGATGTTCGATTGGGTGTCGAAGCGGCCCTTCCCGGACCCGACCCCGATGGAGGTCTTCGAGGACGGGACGAGCCTCCTGACCCTGGACGACGAGGACCTCCCCTATGACGAGGTCACGCTCGCCCGCCTGCGCAGCGTGCGCCTCCGACGCTTCGCGCTGGCCGGCGTGATGACACCACTGACCGCCGCGGCATGGTCGTCGGTCGCGTCCACCTACCTCGTCGCCACGCAGGACACCATGATCCACCCGGAGACGCAGCGTGAGATGGCCCGACGAGCCGACACCGTCACCGAACTCGACGCCGAGCACCAGGTCATCCTGAGCCATCCCGAGGCCGTCGCCTCGTTGATCACCAGCCTCCTGCCGGCCTGACCGGGCGGGGTGGTCGACCGAGGATGCCGGATCGAGCGGCGCGCCCGGTCATCGTGCTGCACCGGCATCCCCCGCCAACCCCAACGTACCTCGGGGGTGGGGTCTTGCCGCAAGGACCTCGGGTGTGTTGTGAATGCTCGTTGTCGGCCGACGTTCCCGGTCGGCATCGGAGGCAACGAGATGCGCACGGCACGATCCGACGGCTACGTGGTGGACCTCCGGGAGCTCGACCGGACGCAGGTCGCGCTCGGCGGCGGCAAGGGGGCCAACCTGGGGGAGCTCTCGCGGATCGACGGCGTGGTGGTGCCGGCCGGCTTCTGCGTGACGACGGAGGCGTTCGGGCGGATCATGGCCGAGGCACCATCGGTCGACGACCTGCTCGGTCGGCTCTCGGGCCTGGACCCAGACGATCGGGAGGCGATCCGCACGCTGGGTGCGGGAGATCCGGCGCACCATCGAGGGGGCCACCATCCCCGAGGAGGTGGCGGCGGCGGTGACGGGCGCCGTCGCCCGGCTCGGTGAGGACGCGGCCTGTGCCGTCCGGTCCAGTGCGACGGCCGAGGACCTGCCCACGGCCTCGTTCGCCGGCCAGCACGACAGCTACCTGAACGTCGTGGGGGCCGCGGCGATCCTCCGGCACATCAGCCGGTGCTGGGCCTCACTCTTCACCGAGCGGGCCGTGACCTACCGCCTCCGCAACGGCGTCGACCACCGGTCGGCCCGCATGGCGGTCGTGGTCCAGCACATGGTCGTTCCGGAGTCGAGCGGCGTCCTCTTCACGGCGGACCCGGTCTCGGGGAACCGGAAGGTCACCACCATCGAGGCGGTGCTCGGCCCGGGCCAGGCCCTGGTCTCCGGCCTGGTGGACGCCGACGTCGTCACGGTGCGGGACGGCGAGGTCGTCGAGCGTGCCCGCCGGGAGCACCCTGCGCTGACGGATGCCCAGGCCGTGCGGCTCGAACAGCTGGGCCGGCAGGATCGAAGCCCACTTCGGCCACCCGCAGGACATCGAGTGGTGCCTGGCCGACGACGACGTCCAGGTCGTCCAGAGCCGGGCGATCACCACGTTGTTCCCCATCCCGGCAGCCGGCGACGGAGGGAACCACGTGTACGTCTCCGTGGGTCACCAGCAGATGATGACGGACCCCATGAAGCCCCTGGGGCTCTCGCTGTTCCAGCTGACGGCGCTCCCGCCGATGCACGAGGCCGCCGGGAGGCTCTTCGTGGACGTCACCCAGGGCCTGGCCTCGCCCGCGACCCGAGCCGGGCTCCTGGAGGCCCTCGGGACGTCCGACCCGCTCATCGGGGACGCGTTGCAGCGCATCGTGGACCGCGGTGACTTCCTCCCGTCCCCGCCCGACCAGGGTCCCGGCGGGGGGCCGCCGGGCGCCCCACCGGCGGACGGGCCGCCGCCGCCGATCGAGACCGATCCAGCCATCGTCACCGAGCTCGTCGCCGGCAACCGGGCCTCGGTCGCGGCGCTGCAGCGCGACATCCGGACGACGTCGGGTGAGGCGCTGCTCGACGTCATCCTGGCGGACATCCCGGAGATGAAGCGTCTCCTGTTCGATCCCCGCAGCCATCAGGTGTTCACCGCGGCGATGGAGGCCTCGCGGTGGCTCAACGAGCACCTCGAGGAGTGGCTGGGCGAGCAGAACGCCGCCGACACGCTCACGCAGTCCGTCCCCGACAACGTCACCTCCGAGATGGGTCTGGCGCTCCTGGACGTCGCGGACGCCATCCGCCCGCACCCGGACGTGGTGGCGTTCCTGCACGACGTCGAGGACGAGGACTTCCTGGACGAGCTGGCCGGCCTGGAGGGAGGTCGGCAGGCACAGGAGGCCATCCAGGCCTTCCTCGACACGTACGGCATGCGCTGCGTGGGCGAGATCGACATCACCAGGCCCCGCTGGAGCGAACGTCCCAGCACGCTCGTGCCCGTGATCCTGGGCAACGTCAGGAACTTCGAGCCCGGTGCCGGCCCGCGCCGGTTCGAACAGGGTCGGCAGGAGGCGCGGGAGCAGGAGCAGGACCTGCTGGAGCGGTTGCGGGCCCTGCCCGACGGAGAGCGGAAGGCGGACGAGGCGAAGCGGATGATCGACCGCGTCCGGACCTTCATCGGGTACCGGGAGTACCCGAAGTTCGGCATGGTGAGCCGGTACTTCGTCTACAAGCAGGCCCTGCTGGAGGAGGCCGGGCGCCTGGTGGAGGCCGGCGTGCTGCAGGAGCGGGAGGACATCTTCTTCCTCACCTTCCAGGAGCTCCACGACGCGGTGCGCACGAACCGGGTGGACCACGAGCTCATCCGCCGACGCGAGGAGGCGTTCGAGTCGTACCGGGCGCTGACCCCGCCCCGGGTGCTCACCTCGGACGGCGAGTCGGTGACAGGGGCCTACCGTCGCGACGACCTTCCCCCCGGCGCGCTGGTCGGCCTCCCGGTCTCGGCCGGCACCGTCGAGGGGCGGGCCCGCGTCGTCCTGGACATGGCGGACGCCGACCTCGAACCGGGCGACATCCTGGTCACGGCCTACACGGACCCCAGCTGGTCGCCCCTGTTCGTGACGGTCAGCGGGCTGGTGACCGAGGTCGGCGGCCTGATGACCCACGGCGCCGTCATCGCACGGGAGTACGGCCTGCCCGCGGTCGTGGGGGTCGAGGGCGCGACGCGCCTGATCCGGGACGGGCAACGGATCCGCGTGGATGGGACCCACGGGTTCCTCGAGCTCCTGGAGTAGGGGCCGACCACAGCTCGCGAGGCGAGGCCCCGACCCCTGCCGTCGCCCTCCACCAGCGGGACTGCCAGTGGTTCACGCAGCCCGTTCGGCCGCGCTGGAGGACGTCGTGATCGGCGCCGGGGTGATCGTCGGGATCTCCGGTGACCGGGGATGGGCCTGAAGCTCCATGGCCCGTTTGCCCATCAGCAAGGTGGCACCGATCCAGGGACCGGCGACGACGGCCGGCCAGATCGAGACGACGAGGGCAATGGTGATGCCCCCGGCCGGCAGGGCCACGAGGAAGGTGACGAGGAAGGCGAGCGGCACCCCGAGCAGGGCGCCGCGGGCGAGGATCCGACCGAGGTCCGTGTCATCGATCTGGCGGGCGGAATCCGAGACTCGATGGCCGCCGTCTCCAACGGCGGGCACTGGCTGGGGAAGGAGGTCGACAACAGACATGACGTGCTCCTTGTGTCAGGAGGCGTCGAGCCCGAACGGGCGACAACCGTGGAGGTCGTCCGACCCGAACCAGGCGTCTCTTGGTTCGTGCCACCGACCGTACTCCCCCTCGACGGGCGGGACGCCGCGGTCGGATCGCACGCTCGGTCCCGCGGAGCGAGTTCTGGTCCTCGGCAAGGACCGCTCGACCGTCCGGTGGTCGATGCGATGCAGCTCGTCACGCTCGACGGCGGGGCCGCGGTCGACCCGACTCGGGGCCTGTCTGCACTGCCAGGTCGAGGAAGGCCTGCGCGGCCGGCGAGAGCGGTCCGGCGCGGTGGATGAGGCCGATGCTGCGAGCGAGACGCGGCACGATCTCGGCCGTCACGACACCGGCCGATGCCGTGTGTTCGGCCAGCGCACGGGGCAGGACGGCGGCCCCGCCTCCTGCGTTCACGAGCGGTCCGATGGCCTCACGATGATCGGTCTCCACGGCGACGCGTGCCTCCAGGCCGGCAGCCAGGAAGGCATCGTCGATCAGGCGGCGGGTCGACGTACCGCGCGGGGAGGTGACCAGGGGCTGTTCCGCCAGCTCCCGGATGGTGATCCGCCCGGTGCTGGTCAGGGTCGGGTTGAGGTCCGACGGGATCAGCGCCACGTACTCCTGAACCTCGAGCGGGTGGGTGATGAGGCCGGGGCCGGCGACCGGGAGTTCGGTCAGCCCGATCTCGCTGGAAGCGTTCCTGACCCGGTCGGCGACGGCGTCGGTGTCCTCGGGCTCGGCCACGCGCACGGTGACCCCCGGATGGTCCCGCCTGAAGCCGCCGATGAGGCCCGCGGCCGGATGCACGGCCAACGTCGGCAGGCACACGATGTCCAGGTGTCCCGCTTGGAGCCCAGCCACCGCGGCGACCGCCTCCCGGGCCGTGGACGCGTCCCGGAGCGCCTGGCGGGCAGGTTCCACAAGCGCCTCACCCGCGGCCGTCAACGTGACCGACCGCGCTCCCCGATGGAACAGCTCGACACCGAGTTCGGCCTCGAGGGTGCGCACGGCCTGGGAGAGTGACGGCTGGGCCACCTGCATGGCCCTGGCCGCTCCGGTGAAGGTTCCCGTGTCGACGATCGCGATCACGTAGCTCAATTGCCGGAGATCCATAGTCATAACCTATCGCCTGTATTGACATTACGTCTTTGCGCTATGGATCTTCTGGCGGTCCAATGGCCAGGTGGATGTGACCCTGGGAATCGTGGCGGGCGGACTGGCAGTCGGGCTGATCTACGGCGTGTTCGGGGTCGGCTCCGCATTCGCCACCCCCGTCCTGTCACTGCTCGGGGTCCCCGGGATGGCGGCCGTGGTGGGCCCGCTGCCTGCGCTGCTCCCCGGGTCCGCAGCTGGTGCGTGGTCGTATTCGAAGGCGGGCAAGGTGGACTGGCGAGTCGCGCAGGCTGCGCTCGTCGGAGCTCTCCCGGCGGCCGTCGTCGGTTCGATCACCAGCAGTTGGGTCGGCGGGCCGATCCTGTTGGCGGCGTCCGGACTGGTGCTGTTCGTCGTGGGGCTCCGGATCATCCGTCCCGGGTCCCTGGTCGACCGCGAGGTGGCCGCCCGTCGACGGGAGAGCGCCGCCTTCGTGGCCACCGCAGCCGCCGGCATCGGGTTCGCGGCCGGGCTGCTCGCCAACGGCGGCGGGTTCCTGCTCGTGCCCCTGTTCCTCCTGGCCCTCGGCCTGGACATGAACGAGGCAGCCGGCACGAGTCTGGTCGTCGCTGCGGCACTGACCGTTCCGACCCTTGTCATCCACGCGTTCGTCGGTGACATCGACTGGCCCGTCGCCGGGTTGTTCGCCCTCGGGATGGTCCCGGGGGTCCTGGCCGGCAGCCGCCTCGCTCCCCTCCTTCCGACCGCCAAGCTCCGTACGTCGTTCGGGTTCATGCTGCTCGGGTTCGCCGCGTGGTTCCTGGCCCGTCAGCTGCTCGCGCTCCTCGCATAGGTGATCCCCTTGTGCGCTGGTGCGAACTCGACCCTGGCGCGCAGGGAACTTCATCTGCATCGCCGCGGCCGACCTCCTCCAAGAGCTCGCCTCGCAGACCCGAACACCCGCGACAATGCCGAGACCGCGGCCCGGTGCGCCAACGCGCCCCGGACAAGTCACCGACCGGCTCATGCCGCCGCGAGGAGCCCAAGCAGGACCACGACACCGGCGCCGGCAGCGATACCGACCACGGTGTCGCTGCGGCGACCCAGCTCGCGGCTCAACGGAACCAGCTCGTGCACGGCGACGAACACCATCGCGCCCGCTGCGAACGCGAGGAACACGGCGTTCAGGCCAGGTGAGATGCTGACGAAAGCAAGCCCGATGAGCGCGCCGGCGGGTTCCGCTGCTGCGGATACTGCTGCCGCGCCGATCAGGAAGCGGCGGCGGCGGGCCATCACCGCGGGGAGCGCCATGGCGAACTCCTCGGGGATGTTGTGCAGGACGATCGCGGATCGCGACCACGACGCCGAGCCGCGGCCCGGAGAGGTAGGCGTTGGCCATCGCGAAGCCCTCGGGGAAGTCGTGCAGGATCAGGCCGAACGCCACGAGGTAGACCCGACGCAGCTCACGGGACCTCAGCCCGGAGTCCTCTGCGACCAGGTGGACGTGCGGGATGACAGCGTGCAACACCGCCAACAGCCCCGCACCCGTCAACGCGGCGACCGCCGTCACGACGACGCCGGCTTCCCGAGACGCCTCCGGCAGCAACTCGAGGAGCGAGAGGGCCACCATCACCCCCACCGAGAACCCGATGCCCGCTGCTCGGACACCCGACCGGGGACCGACCCAATAGGCCAGACCGACTCCGAGCGCCGTGGAGAGGATCGACAACGACGCGAGCCCGATCACTGCCAGCCACGTCGACGCGTCGAAGGCTGCGATCAACGCCAGTCCCGTGAACGTTCATCGGTGGTCGTGGAGTGGCGCATGACCCACGATCCTTGCCGAACTCGCCGGGTCTCAGCGCCACGCCGGTGCCGTCCGCGAGCCCCGTCTCCGGACATGGACGGACCGGACTCACCTCCGAGGGACGCCGACCCGGCCACCGCATCGCGCGGTCCGTGCCGACGGGTCAGGTGCGGTCGAAGCGGTCGAGGTCCATGACCTTGGCCCACGCAGCCGCGAAGTCCTGCACGAACTTCTGCTGCGCGTCCTCGGATGCGTAGACCTCGGCGATCGCTCGGAGCTGGGAGTTCGAACCGAAGACGAGGTCGACGGCGGTGCCGGTCCAGCGGACCTCGCCGGTGTCGCGGTCGCGGCCCTCGTAGACGTGCTCGGTGCCCGACACCTGCCACTGCGTGCCCATGTCGAGCAGGTTGACGAAGAAGTCGTTGCTCAGCGTCCCGGGCCGGTCGGTGAGAACGCCGTGTCCGGTGGTGCCCGGCGTTGGCGCCCAGGACACGGAGGCCGCCGACGAGCACGGTCATCTCCGGCGCGGTCAATCCCAGCAGGCTGGCCCGGTCGACGAGCAGTTCCTCGGGCCGTCGCTTGTCGCCGGCCCGGAAGTAGTTGCGGAACCCGTCGGCGGTCGGCTCCAGCACCGCGAAGGCGTCCACGTCGGTCTGGTCCTGGGTGGCATCGGTGCGCCCCGCGATGAACGGGACCTGGACGTCGCCCCCGGCGTTGCGGCCGCCTGCTCGACCGCCGCGCACCCGCCGAGGACGATCAGGTCGGCGAGCGAGACCCGCTTCCCGCCGCTCTGCCCGGCGTTGAAGTCGGCCTGGATCTGCTCCAGGGTCGAGAGGACCGTCGCCAGTTCGGTCGGGTTGTTGACCTCCCAGTCCTTCTGGGGCGCGAGTCGGATGCGGGCGCCGTTGGCGCCGCCGCGCTTGTCGCTGTCACGGAAGGTCGACGCAGAGGCCCAAGCAGTCGAGACCAGCTGCGAGACGGACAGCCCGGACGCGAGGATCGTGGCCTTGAGGGCGGCGATGTCCTGGGCGTCGATCAGTTCGTGGTCGACGGCGGGGACCGGGTCCTGCCAGATCAGCTGCTCGTCGGGGACCTCTGGGCCGAGGTACCTCGACACCGGCCCCATGTCGCGGTGGGTGAGCTTGAACCAGGCCCGGGCGAAGGCGTCGGCGAACTCGTCGGGATGTTCCAGGAAGCGCCGCGAGATCGGCTCATAGACCGGGTCGAAGCGCAGCGACAGGTCGGTCGTCAGCATCATCGGGGCGTGACGCCTCGACGGGTCGTGCGCATCGGGCACGGTGTCATCCGCGGCGCGATCCGTGGGACGCCACTGATGCGCCCCAGCGGGGCTGCGGGTCAGTTCCCACTCGTGGCCGAAGAGGATCTCGAAGAAGCTGTTGTCCCACCTCGTCGGCGTCGGGGTCCAGATGACCTCCAACCCACTGGTGATCGTGTCATCGCCAACGCCGGTGCCGAACGTGTTGCGCCAGCCGAGACCCTGCTCCTCGATCGGCGCTCCCTCGGGCTCACGTCCGACGTACTGGTCGGCGTCGGCCGCGCCGTGGGTCTTGCCGAAGGTGTGGCCACCGGCGATGAGTGCGACGGTCTCCTCGTCGTCCATGGCCATGCGGGCGAAGGTCTCGCGGATGTCGCGGGCCGCGGCGACCGGGTCGGGGTTCCCGTTGGGGCCTTCGGGGTTCACATAGATGAGGCCCATCTGCACGGCACCGAGCGGGTCCGCGAGTTCTCGGTCGCCGCTGTAGCGCTCGTCGCCGAGCCAGGAGTCCTCGGGCCCCCAGTAGATGTCCTCCTCCGGCTCCCACACGTCCTCACGCCCGCCGCCGAACCCGAACGTCTGGAAGCCCATCGACTCCAGGGCGACGTTGCCGGCGAGGATCATCAGGTCGGCCCAGGAGATCTTCCGCCCGTACTTCTGCTTCACCGGCCAGAGCAGGCGGCGGGCCTTGTCCAGGTTCGCGTTGTCGGGCCAGCTGTTGAGGGGGGCGAAGCGCTGCGTGCCCGAGCCGGCACCGCCCCGGCCGTCGTGGATTCGGTAGGTACCGGCGCTGTGCCACGCCATCCGGATGAACAGCGGGCCGTAGTGGCCGAAGTCCGCCGGCCACCAGTCCTGCGAGTCGGTCATCACCGCCTCCGAGGTCGGCCTTCACCGCGTCGAGGTCGAGACGCTCGAACTCCGCGGCGTAGTCGAACCCGTCGCCCATCGGATCGATCAACGGCGAGTTCTTGCCGAGCGGACGCAGGTTCAGCTGCTCCGGCCACCAGTGCTGGTTCGCCATCGAACCCATCGCGCTGTGGGTGTGGCCCAACACGGGACAGGTGGCAGAGGGCGCTGCTGCTTCGTCGGTGGTGGCGGTGGCGCCGGTGTCGTCGTTCATGGGTGCTCCTTGACGGGTGGGATGGCTGGGGTTCTCGAACTCAGGTGTCGGCGGACGCCGTCCGGCAGTCGGGGCAGTAGCCCCAGTAGATGACCTCGGCCTCGTCGATGGTGAAGCCCGTGGTCGTCGTCGGGCGTCCAGGCACGGCCGGTCCCCCACCGCGCAGTCGACGTCGACGGTGCGGCCGCAGGAACGGCAGACGAGGTGGTGGTGGTTGTCGTCGACCCGGTCCTCGTAACGGGCCGGCGATCGCGCCGGCTGGATGCGACGGATCAGGCCCTTGTCGGTCAGCGTGCCCAGGGCGTCGTACACCGCCTGGCGGGAGATCGCACCGATCTCGGCCCGCACCCGCTCCTCGATCTCATCGGCCGTTCCGTGCGGGTGGGCGGACACCGCCCGCAGCACCGCCAGACGCTGCGCCGTGACCTGCATTCCGTGCTGGCGGAGCACAGAGGCCGGATCGGGCGAGATCTCCGAGGGCATGAGTGCACTATGGATCTAATTCTGTACTCTGTCAAGATCAGATGTCGGTAGCCGGGCCCCGGCGACCCGTGCCCGCATCGGGTCAGCCCTGATCCGCGGCGACGCGGCCTTTGGCACGCTGATCCAGTGACCGCGCAGCAAGCCACGACCGGTCGACGCCCGGGCCGACGCGACCTGGGGATGGCCGCTGACCGTCGGGCTCGCCTCGACGTCGGTGGCCACCACGGCGCTCATGGTGTGGACATCGCTCGCCCACTGGGCCCGGAGGGTCCCCTCCCCCTACGAGCGTGAGCCGCCGCCGACGCCGTCCACGACCTGGCATCCCGTGTGCTCGGACGCGAAGCCGACTGCGTGGAGTAGTGCGATCAGCGCTCAGCGACGCGCAACGGTGACAGGCAGGCTCGTGTATCCGTGGACGAACGATGAGAACGTGCGCCCCGGTTCGTCCTGGATCTCGATGCGTTCGAACCGCTGGAGGATCTCCTCCCACAGGACACGGAGCTGCAGCTCGGCGAGTCGGCTTCCCATGCAGTAGTGGATGCCGTACCCGAACGAGAGGTGACGGTCGGCGTTGTGGCGCTCGAGGTCGATCGCCTCCGCGTCGTCGAAGACGTCCTCGTCGCGGTTGGCCGACAGGTACCACATCAGGAGCTGGTCGCCCTCGAGGATCTGCTTGTCACGGATCTCGCAGTCACGCGTTGCGGTGCGGCGCATGTAGGGCAGCGGCGTCTGCCAACGGATGATCTCCGGTACCAGGTTCGAGACGAGGCCGTGGTCGGCCAGCAGCTTGTCGTACTGATCGGGGTACTTGTTCAGGCCGTAGACGCTCGCGGACATGGTGTTGCGGGTCGTGTCGTTGCCCCCCACGATCAGCAGCAACAGGTTGCCCAGGTGATCGACTGCTGCCATGTCCTTGGTGGCCTCACCGTTGGCGAGCAGCGAGACCAGGTCCGCCCCGTCCACACCACGACGCTGCTCCCACAGGCCCTCGAAGTAGTGCAGGCACTCCAGGATCTCTTCGAACTTCTGCTGCTGGCTCTCGACGATGCCACCGGGCTCGGGCACGGCGAAGACGATGTCGGACCAGCGGGTGAGCATGCGTCGATCCTCCATCGGGAAGTCGAACAGCGTCGCCAGCATCAACGTCGTCAACTCGACGGACACGGTGTCGACCCAGTCGAACGTCTCCCCCTCGGGAAGCGAGTCCAGGACGTTCGCGGTGCGCTCGCGGATCATCGGCTCGAGGTTGCGCAGGTTGCTCGGCGCCGACACCCCCCGCACGGTCTTTCGCTGCTCGGTGTGCTTCGGCGGGTCCATCGCGATGAAGGTCCGGAGTCGGTCCAACAGCTCGTCGTTCGCCGGGCCCGGCCGGAGCCCCAAGGTGATGCCACCGGCGGATGAGAACGTCTCCCAGTTGCCGTCGGTGGCCCGCACGTCGTCGTACTTCGTGAGGGACCAGTAGCGGCCGGAGCTCTCGAGCTCGTTGAGGTGCACCGGGTCCTCGGCGCGCAGTCGAGCGAAGTGGTCCTGCCAGCAGTCGTTCTTGAACAGGTGCGGGTTGGCCGGGTTGATCTCCTCGAGTGGCGAGGTCGGCGGCACTGCCCACGCCGGCGCCGAGCGTCGCCATCTCGAGCTCCGGCGAGGGGAGGTCCACGTCGAGAAACTCGACAGGTTCGGATTCGACGTCACTCACCAGCGTTCTCCTTGTTCATGCACCATGTTGCTCCATCTGCGGCCGGCGGTCGTGCGACGCAGGCCGCGACCGCGCAACGTGAGGGGTCAGTCCCAGGAGACGGCGACGGTCTGGAGCGCGATGCTGGCCGTCGCGGACACCTGCTCCACGGGTCGTGTGCGGTGGACGTCGACGGCGTCGTCAGGGCCGGCTTACCGACCCCTACGCAGCTCCCCTCGCCGACGGCCTCGTCGAGCGAATCGAGCAAGACTGAGCTGCACCAGAGCCAGGTGATCGCTGCATAGGTCACCCCGGGGGGCGGGCTGAGCTCTCCTCGACGGCGTGGGAGGCGGCCAGCGCCGCCAGCTCGGCACGCGGAACGGACGTTGAGCTTGGTGAACACGTGACCGACGTGGGTCTTCACCGTCTCCCGTGAGACGAACAACTGCTCGGCGATCTCCGGGTTCGAACGGCCGAGAGCCACGTGCTCGACCACCTGGCGCTCCGTCGGCGTGAGGCTGTCCCACCCGAACGCCGGCCGGCGACGTTCGCCGCGCATGCGGCGGGCCCAGGCCACGGCGTCGTCGGTGGTGAGCGCCCGCCCCTCTTCGAACGCGGCGTCCCACGCCTCGTCTCCGAGCAGCGCACGCCCCGCGTCGACCGCCGCTCGGTAGCGATGGTCGTGGGGCGGGAGGGTGATGCGCAGACCGAAGCCATAGCTGTCCTGGACCTGGCGTACGGCGCCGGCCAGTCGGGCAGCGCCCTCGGGTGCGCCGTTGACGAGGGCGACCTCGGCCAGCACCTGCAGAGCCAGGAACAGCTCCCACCCGGTGTCTTGCTCGTGGGCCAGCGCCAGCGCCTCGTGGGCCAGCTGCTCGGCCGGTCCCGGCTCGCCGTCCTCCAGCGCGAACACCGCTCGGCGCAGGCCGGCCCGCAGCAGAACAAGGTTGCTGTGCTCGGCCACGGCGATCTGGTCAAGCTCGGCCAGGCGGCGACGGGCCTCGATGCCGTCCCCGCGGGCGAGGGCGATATCCGACCAGTACGGGAGCACGTTCGCGACCGCCACCGCTATGCCTGCGGTCGTGCCGATCGACCGGCACCGTTCGTAGGCGGCCTCCGCGCCGTCGAGGTCTCCCTGGTCTGCCAGCCGAACCCCGATGTTGATCTCGAGCAGGCACGGCGCCAACAGGAACCCGGCGCGCACGCACTCGGCGGCGATGCGCGGGAGTTCGTCCAGGTACGGCGTGCTGTCGGCCTGGAGCAGGGTGGCGTAGGCACGGGCGAACGACACGATCGACCCGGGGACCGACGCTCGCTGCAGACGCTCAGTGCGAGCGCCCATGGCCCGGCTCAGGTCGGCCAGGAGGCGATCGGCTTCGTCGGCATGGGGCAGTGCCATGTCGGCCCTGGACCTGAAGGCGTACCCGACCGCCCGCTGAGCGTGCCACCAGGCGCTGACGATGGGGTTGGCGAAGGCCTCGACCAGCGGCCGGATCCCCTCGACGAGTTCGCCACCCCCGATCAGGTCGCCACGGAGGCCCTGGGTCACACCGGCGTAACTGATCGAGGCGAGGACCTCGGCCAGCGTGTCGCCCAGTCGGTGCGACTCAGCGATGCACTCCTCGGCCGACGCGTTGCCGGCTTCGATGTCGACCCAGGGGAGCACCTGAGAGAGCCAGAGCTTCGACCGGTTGGCCCTCCATTCGTCCTCGAGCCGCTCGGCCACCTCGGACGCCGCCATCGCGTCGATGGCGGACTCGAGCATGTCACCGGCCCAGGAACGGACCTGGGCCCGGGCCAGCAGCGTCCGCAGCCGATGGTCGTCGGTCGTGACCTCGTCGAGCAGACGGCTCACGACCCGCTCACCCGCCGGAGGATCGGCCAGCCCCCAGATGAGCGCGAGGTGGTCGGCGAGGTCCACCCGTTCGGCGACGTCGCCACGCTCGCCGAACCAGGCAACAGCAGCGGCGAAGTTGTCGAGCTCCGCGACCAGCCAGGCAAAGGACTCGAGGTCGAAGTCGACTTCCGCCCGGGGTCCCCGGCGGACCACCTCCCGGTGGTAACGGCGGGCGTGGCGCTCGGTGAGCGCGTCGGCTTCGCCGGCCTCCACCAGTCGACGGGCGGCGTAGTGACGCACTGTCTCCAACAGCAGGTAACGGGGGATGAACGGCTCGTCATCCAAGTGGACCAGCGACTGGGCCACGAGGCGGTCCAGCAGGTCGAGCACCGCCTCTGGGCGAGCGCGTCGTCGGCCACCACCGCTTCAGCGTCGTCGAGGCCGCAGCCACCGGTGAAGACGGAGAGGCGACGCAACAGGATCTGCTCTGGCTGGGTGAGCAGCTCGTGGCTCCAGGCGATGGACGCCTCGAGGGTCTGCTGGCGGGGCAGCGCGGTCCGGCCGCCGCCAGTGAGCAGCTTGAACGAGTCGGCGAGGCCAGCGTGGATCCGAGCTGGCGTCAAGGACCGACAGCGAGCGGCAGCCAGTTCGATCGCCAACGGGATGCCATCGAGGCGGTGACAGATGGCGGCCACGTCGGCCGCATTGTCATCGTCGAGGTGGAAGTTGGGACGGACCTGCACGGCCCGGTCGAGAAACAGCCGCACTGCGTCGAATTGGGACAGAGCGGCGACGGCGGCGGTGGTGCCGGTGTGGCGCTCCGGGGGGATCGCTAGCGGCGGGAATTCGCCACGCAACCTCCCCGTCCACCGCCAGGGGCTCCCGGCTGGTGGCGAGCAGAACCAGGCCCGGCGCGCGACGCAGTAGCTGGTCGGCCACCGCCGCCACGTCGCCCACCAGGTGCTCGCAGTTGTCGAGCACCACCAGCACCTGCTGGTCCGAGAGCCGTTCGGCCAGATCAGCCACAGCGCCATCGCCGGCCACCGACTTCCGCGCCCACGGCGTGGGCGATCGCGGCAGGAATCGACACGGCGTCGGTGAGCTCGGCGAGTTCGACCCACCAGACACCGTCGCGGTGGCGGTCAAGCACTTCGGCTGCCACCTGTTGGGCCAGACGCGTCTTGCCAGCGCCGCCCGTTCCGGTGATGGTCACCAGCCGGGTGCCGTGAAGCAGGCGGCTGACGGTGGCGATGTCATCGAGACGCCCGACGAAGCTCGAGAGCGAAACCGGCAGGTTGTTCGGGCGCGAGTCGAGCGAGCTGAGGGCTGGGAAGTCGGCGGGGAGACCCGGGCCCACGAGCTGCCACACTCGCTCGGGGCGGGCCAGGTCCTTGAGCCGGTGGTCACCGAGGTCGATCAGATCGAGTTCGTCTCCGAGCTGGTCCACCGTCAGGTCCCGGGCTGCGGCCGACACCAGGACCTGCCCACCGTGGGCGATGGCGCAGAGGCGCGCGGTGCGGATGATCGCGTGTCCGGCGTAGTTGCCATCATCGATGAACCTGGCCTCACCGGCGTGCACGGCCATGCGAACCCGCAGCGGGGACGCGGTGGGCCACGGCTCAGCCGCCAGAGCCAGTTGCGCATCGCGGGCCGCGAGGGTGGCGTCGGACGCCCGAGCGAACGCTGCGACGATGCTGTCGCCTTCGCCTTGGGCCGGCGGGCTGACCCCGCCATGTCCGCTCACGGCGGCATCCAGGATCGCGTTGTGGCGGTCCATCGCAGCGGCCATGGCATCAGGTTCAGCCTCCCATCGCAGCGTGGAGTTCTCGACGTCGGTCAGCAGGAACGCGACAGTGCCCGTAGGCAGCGCGAAGCCGTCACCGCCCACCGAATCGATCATGGCGGGGTCTCCCCATGACAGGGCCGTGCCCACCGTCCGATGTCCATCGGCGCTCATGCTGGCACGTCGGTGTCAACCGCTGCCCAGAACCTCCGAGCTGGCTCGGGGTCCAGTGAGAGCGTGTGCATCGAGGTGGTGCGTCCATCGACGATCTCAGCGATCCAGACGCTGTCGTTCGCGAATGCATGGCCGCCCCTGGTGGCTGTCTCCCGGATGATCGAGACGATGCGACGGCTCGATGTGGCGAGGTCGATCACCTCCTGGGCGAACGTGCCACCGAAGAACAGCTGGAACTCGAGCACCATGCCAGCTACGGCATCGACACCCTGGAAGGTGCCGGCCCAAAGTCCCGCTGTCTCGTCGTTCACCCAGGTGATGTCGGGGTCGAACGAGGCGAGGACCGCCTCGACGTCCCCAGCGTGAATCGAGTCCCAGAGCGCCGAAGCGGCCTCGGCCAGCTGGGCGGGGGTGGTGGTTGGTTGCGTGTCGGTCATGGTCACAGCGTCGGCGCTCGGCTGGGGGAGAACATCCCCGATGTGGGGGAGATCCGGCCGCCCGGCTCCGCCGAGCAACCATTCCGGAAGGCATCTCCCCCGGCTGGGGGATCTTCGCGGCCTGCGGTCGGTGGATGGTCATGGTCGAGCAACCCAGTCATCCACACACGAACGAAAGTGAGCTCCACCATGAACCGAACCCGTTTCGCTCCGCTCGTCGCATTCGCCATGATCTCCGTAGCCGGTCTCGCCCTCGGAGCCGGCAAGACCGAAGCCGACACCTCCGCCGCCAACACAGCGTCGAAGATCCTCCTCACCGTCGGTCTCCTCGGCTTCGTGATCGCTCTCCTCGTGCTCGGCGTGAGCTACCTGCGGACCCGCCGCGCAACGACGTGACCGATCCAGCCGGGAGGAGGAACATGCATCGCGAGACATTCGAGATCATTGAGGGCCAGCAGGAGCACGTCGGTTACGCACAGGCCGTTCGAGTTGGCGACACGATCTGGGTGGCCAATACGCCTGGTTGTGACGACTCGCTGGTCTTCGCCGACGACATGGCCGGCCAACTCCGGCAGGTGTACTTGAACTTGACCACCAGCCTCGAGCACTTCTCGTGCTCGTTCGCAGATCTCGTCGACGTCACCGTGTTCGTTTCCGACATCGCCTCGTACACCGCTGCTGCAGCGATTCATCGACGCGAGTTCTTCGGGATCGATGGCCTCCCGGCAAGCACGCTGGTGGAGGTGTCAGGATTCCTGTTGCACGGGGGGCGACCAGCCGGCGGCGGTCGGCCTGCTCCTCCGCCCGGGCCTCCTCGGAGAGCACGCCGTCATCGGGGCGGTGCTCGGCCAGCTCCGCCATCATGAACTCGTGCGAGGCCGCGTCGCCCGTATCCTTCAGCGCCGAGCCCTCGACGCCCTTCGCGACGAGGTCGGCGCGCAGCGCCAGAAGGAGATCGCCCGCCCGCTCGGCGAGATCGGCGGCGAGAGAGTGGTCGTCGACGTTCGGCAGTGGCTCACCCTTGGGACGCCCGGTTGTCGACGTTCGCTGGCCGCGGATCGGTGGCGGCTGTGAAGCACTCCGCTGCGATGCGGGACAGCACCAGGGCCTGGTCCCAGCGATCGGTGCGCTCACGCAGACGGCCGTCCGAGTCGGGCGCAAGGACGGCGTAGCCGAACTCCGCGGGCAGCAGTTCGGGAGCGAACCCGATGGCGTTGTCGAACACCGGGACGGGATCATCAGCTGCGGTGCTGATGAACCCGGCGAACGCCCGCGTCCACAGTGCACGGAAGTGGGACGCGGCGGGTCGTCCACCGCGGCCGTCCGTCTCCGACGTCGACCTGGATGATGCCCTGGGGTTCCGATGCGACCGTGGAGGTAGCGGATGCGTTCGAGCACCGGGCGCCAGTAGCGTCGACCTTGGCGTCGAAGTCACCGACGGCGCAGATCGTGGCCGGTGTACCAGTGGGAGAAGTCGCCGTTGAAGCGCATCTCGGGGAACCGCTCGACCAGTTGGAGGGTGCGCCAGATGTCCTGGGTCACGGTCGCACGGTGCGTCTCGACGTAGAGCGGGATGCCGCGCCGCCGTCGCTCGCCTCGAGCACCTCCTCGACCGAGGCGAGCCGCGTCGTCGTCGTCCTCGATGCCGGTGCCCGACCATGAGCGTGCTGCAGGCGAACCCCTGGTCGACCCACCGGCGGGCCCGCTCCACGAGCCCGCCGGGCTCGGGGCGGATGTCGAAGGTGGTGGGCACCAGGCCCGAGCGCTCGACAGCGCTCGGGGTCGGCGCCCTGGATCCCCTGGTAGCCGGCCGCAACCGCGGCCTCGAGCACTGCCTGCTCGTCGCCGCTCGGCCCGTGCTCCACTCCGGCAGGAGCCACGTCGTGCCCATGTTCAGGTCACGGCGCATCGTCGGGGGTCCGCCGGTCACGGGCCGTCGTTCAGCTGGCTGCTCTGACGGCGAGGCAAGGATGCCGGCGCGCCGGAGGTGGTCGATCACCTGGTCGGCGCAGGCGCTCGGCGGTCGATGTCCCGGCTGGCGTCGAGGTGGATCTCGGGGTGCTCGGGCGCCTCGTAGGGCGAGTCGATGCCGGTGAAGTTTGCGAGCTCGCCGCGCCGGGCCTTGGCGTACAGGCCCTTGCGGTCGCGGGACTCGGCGACCTCGAGCGTCGCGTCGACGAAGACCTCGATGAACTCGCCGGGGTCGAGCAGGTCGCGGGCCAGTCGACGCTCGCGACCGGAACGGCGAGATGAACGACACCAGCACGATCAGTCCGGCGTCGGCCATGAGCGCCGCGACCTCGGCGACCCGGCGGATGTTCTCGACCCGGTCGGCCTCGGTGAAGCCGAGGTCCCGGTTGAGGCCGTGGCGGACGTTGTCGCCGTCGAGGAGGTAGGTGTGGTGGCCGAGTGCACGCGAGCCGCCGTTCGACGAGGTTCGCGATCGTCGACTTGCCGGCGCCGGACAGCCCGGTGAACCAGACCACGGCAGGGCGCTGGCCCTTGAGGCGTGGCTCGGGCGGTCTTGTCGACCTCGACGGCCTGCCAGTGGACGTTGTCGGCGCGGCGGAGTGCGAAGTGCAACATGCCGGCGGCGACGGTGGCGTTGGTGAAGCGGTCGATCAGGATGAACCCGCCCATGTCGCGGTTCTCGACGTAGGGGTCGAACGGGACCGGCCGGTCCAGGCTGATGTTGCAGACGCCGATCTCGTTCAGCTCGAGCGTCTTCGCCGCGGTGTGCTCGAGCGTGTTGACGTTCACCTTGTACTTGGGGTGGGCGACGGTCGCGGTCACCGTCCGGGTGCCGATCTTCATCAGGTACGGCCGCCCGGGGAGCATGGCGTCCTCGGCCATCCACACGAGGTGGCACTCGAACTGGTCGGCGAGCGCCAGGGGGCTCGGCCGCGGACGAGATGACGTCACCGCGGGAGACGTCGATCTCGTCGGTGAGGCGTGAGCGTGACGGACTGACCGACGACACCCTCGTCGAGGTCGCCGTCCTGGGTGACGACGCGCTCGACGGTGGACTCCAGACCCGACGGGCACGACCCGCAGCCGGTCGCCGGGCCGCACCGAACCACCGACGATCTGGCCGGAGAAGCCGCGGAAGTCGAGGTTCGGGCGGTTCACCCACTGGACCGGCATGCCGGAAGGGCCCGACGAGGTGCTCGTCGTCGATCTCGATCGTCTCGAGGTGACCCGATGCAGCGTCGGGCCCGTGTACCAGGGCGTGTTGGCCGACGGCTCGGTGATGTTGTCGCCGCGCAGGGCCGACATCGGGATGCAGGTGATGTCGTTGAGGCCGACCTCGCTCGGCGAACGCCCGGTAGTCGGCCTCGATCGAGTCGAACACCTCCTGGGAGTAGTCGACGAGGTCGAGCTTGTTGATCGCCACCACGACGTGGCGGATGCCCGAGGAGCGAGACGAGGTAGCTGTGGCGACGGGTCTGGGTGAGCACCCCCTTGCGGGCGTCGATGAGGATCACCGCGACGTCCGCGGTGGACGCGCCGGTGACCATGTTGCGCGTGTACTGCTCGTGGCCCGGGGTGTCGGCGACGATGAACTTGCGGCGCTCGGTCGAGAAGAACCGGTACGCGACGTCGATGGTGATGCCCTGCTCGCGCTCGGCGGCCAGGCCGTCGACCAGCAGCGCGAAGTCGAGCTCGCCGCCCTGGGTGCCGACCTTGACTTCGAGTCCGACTTCGAGCGCGGCGAGGTGGTCCTCGAAGACCAGCTTCGAGTCGTAGAGGAGCCGGCCGATGAGCGTCGACTTGCCGTCGTCGACGCTGCCGCAGGTGATGAAGCGCAGCATCGTCTTGTGCTCGTGCTGGTCGAGGTACGCCTCGATGTCGTCGGCGAGCAGGTCGTTCGTGGCGTGGGCCATCAGAAGTAGCCCTCCTGCTTCTTCTTCTCCATCGATCCGGACGAGTCGTGGTCGATCACCCGTCCCTGGCGCTCTGAGCTCGTGGTCAGCAGCATCTCCTGGATGATCTCGGGCAAGGGTCGACGGCCGTGGACTCGACCGCGCCGGTCAGCGGATAGCAGCCGAGGGTGCGGAATCGCACTGACCGCTCCATGACCTCCCCGGGCTCGACGGGCATGCGGTCGTCGTCGACCATGATCAGCGTGCCGTCACGTTCGACGACCGGGCGGGGCGCCGCGAAGTAGAGCGGCACGATCGGGATCGACTCGAGGTGGATGTACTGCCACACGTCGAGCTCGGTCCAGTTCGACAGCGGGAACACCCGCACGCTCTCGCCGGGCTGGGTGCGGGCGTTGTAGAGCCGCCACAGCTCCGGTCGCTGCGCCTTGGGGTCCCAGCGGTGCTGCGCCGATCGGATCGAGAACACCCGCTCCTTGGCCCGGGACTTCTCCTCGTCGCGACGGGCGCCACCGAAGGCGAGGTCGAAGCCGTAAAGGTCGAGGGCCTGCTTCAGGCCCTCGGTCTTCCACATGTCGGTGTGCATCGCCGAGCCGTGGTCGAACGGGTTGATGCCGCGTGTCGATGCACTCGGGGTTCTGGTGGACCAGCAGGTCCATGCCGACCTCGGCGGCCATCCGGTCGCGGAACTCGTACATCGCCTGGAACTTCCAGGTGGTGTCGACGTGCAGCAGCGGGAACGGCGGCACGCGACGGGTAGAAGGCCTTGGCCGCCAGGTGCAGCATGACCGCGGAGTCCTTGCCGACCGAGTAGAGCATCACCGGCTTCTCGGACTCGGCAGACGGCCTCGCGGAAGATCTGGATGCTGTCGGCTTCGAGCCGTTGGAGGTGGGTCAGTGAGGTCATGTCGTTCCGGTGGGTCGGGGGGTCGGGGTGCTCACGAGGGTTCGACCTCGATGTGGAGGCTGCGGTGGCGGCGCATGAAGATGCTCGGTCGACGGGTCGGCGGGTGGTCGACGTCGAGGGTGATCGACGATGTGGCGGCGAGCAGTCGTTCGAGCCCCAGTCGGCCCTCCATGCGTGCGATCGGCGCACCCATGCAGAAGTGGATGCCTCGACCGAAGGCGAAGTGGGGCTGCGCACGCTCACCCACGACCGGAGTGGCGCCCGGTTCGGGCAGGTTGGCCGCCGCCCACATCACCATGACGCGGCTGTGCGCCGGAATGGCGATGCCGCCAAGCTCGGTGTCATGCGGTGCGTACCGGTAGTGGAACTGAAACGGCCCATCGGCGCGGAGGATGTCCTCGATGGCGGCGGGGATCTCATCGGGGTGTTCGCGGAGCCGATCCTGGAGCTCGCGGGTCGCGAGCGAGGCGCTCGGTCGCGGTGGCGAGGAGGCTGGCAGTGGTGTCCGAGCCGGCGCTGACGAGGGTGAGCAGCACCGAACAGACGTCGCTCTCGGTGAAGGTGCCGTCGGTGATGCCCTCGCCGAGGACGGCGAGGAGCCCGGTGCGCTGTTCGGCCGGCAGCGCGAGCACACGGGCCAACTGATCGGCGACGAACTCGTACAGCTGGCCTGCGGATCCCATCGCAGCCTGCATGCCCTCGGGGTCGGTGGTCCCGTCGAGCAGCGCCCCGGTTCCGGCGACGAGCTCGATGACACGAGGTGCCTCGCCATCGGGGATGCCGATGATGGCGCAGATGGTGCGGGCGGGGACGACCTCGCTGAACGCGGCGACGAAGTCGCCGCCCCCGGCGGAGACCAGGGGTGCGAGCTGGTCGGCCACGATCGCGTCGACCTGCGGCTCGAGCTGCGCGAGCGCTCCGGGGCTGAGGGCGGGTTGGAGGAGGCTGCGGTGGGCGGTGTGGTCGGGCGGGTCTGCGGTCGACAGCGTGTTGATCGGATCTCGGAACGGCGACATCTGGAACGTGACGAGGTGCCCGCTCCCGTCGTTGTGCAGCAGGCTGACCAGGTTGGAGGAGAAGTCCTCGGTCCGACGCACCGTTTCGCGCACCAGTCTCGGGTCGGAGACCACGAAGGTGTCCTGGCCCGGCACCTGCCACACCGGGGCCTCCCGGCGGAGCTTGGCGTGGAAGTCCGTCGGATCCTCGAGCACGTCGTCCCTCAACAGAACTGTCGGGTCGTTCAGGTCCAGGTCGGTCATCACCATCACCTTTCGAACAGCTGCGGGTACATGGCCACCGTGGCCTCGCTGATCATGTCGACGCGCTCGCGTCGATCGACGAGTGCGGCGAACTCGAGGCCTTCATCGGCCAACCAGCGACCGCCACGGGACAGCTCGTCGAGACCCCTGGCGACCACATCGCGGGAGTCGACGGGCGGGACGAGCATCCTCGACAGATCGGCGCCGGCGCCGACGAACCCCGGGGTGTCCATCGCAGGGGCCACGATGGCCTGGACGTGCACGCCGGTGTCCCGGAGCTCCCACCCCACGGCCTCTGCGAGGTTCACGGCGAACGCCTTCGTGGCGCTGTACAGCGCGACGCCGGCGGTGCCGGCGAGCGCCGAGCCGGAACTGGTGACGACGAACCCGCCGCGTCCACGATCGACCATCGGCGGGAGCGCCCACGAAGCCAGCTCGGCGGTGCTCCAGCAGTTGACGTCGATGATGGCCCGTCGGCGGGCCGCGGGCATGTCGAGGTACCAGCCGTTGAAGGCGATGCCGGCATTGGCGACCGCCAGTCCCACGTCCAGCCCTGCACAGGCGTCGTCCAGTGCGCCGATCCACTCCTCCTCGGACACATCCACGACGCATGCACGGGTCGGGCCGGTCAGCCGGTCAGCCACCTCGCTGACCACGGGGTCGACGTCGACCATCACGACGCCGAGCCCGCGACTGTGGAGCTCCTCCACGAAGCTGAGGCCGACACCGGACGCGGCGCCGGTGACGACCGCCCACGGCCCGTACTGGTCGACGAAGCTCATCGTCCGTCGTTCTCCGTCGGGTCCGCATCGCTCCATCGGGCGAGCTCGGTGCGGAGCCAGCCGTTCTCCCAGAAGCTGACGTCGCCTCCGTGGTCGAGCAGGTAGCGGTGGGCATCTGCCATGACGGTGCGACAGCCGGGGATCGTGCGGGGCGATCGCCTCGACCGCCTCGCCCAGCCGGATGGCCACGACCGCGTCGCCCCGGGCGAGCGCGGCCTCGGCGCGATCGAGGGTCGCCTCGACGCCGGCAACGTCGACCAGCTCGGCCAGCGCGGCCGGAGCAGGATCGGGGTACAGCTCGGTGGTCGACTGCAGCTTGAACCAGCCGACGTACTCCTCCCAGAAGGTGCGCACCGCCCAGGAGACCTTGCCGTAGCCCTGGCCGACCCGGAGCTCGGGCGGGAGCTCGATCTCGCGCATCAGCGTCCAGACGTCGATGCCGGCGTTGAACCCCTCGAGCGTCCGGTCGTGCACGTAGGTCACCGCGTCGTGAAGGCGTTCGAGCGATGCCTCGATCAGGTCCGCGCCGACGATCGGCTCGTATCGGCCGGTGACGAGCATCTCGGGGCGCAGTTCGCGGACCATGCGGTTGGTCGCCAGCTGGGGCTCGACGAACCGGTACCTGTCGCCCCGGATGGTGTTGACGTTCGGGAAGTGCGGGAACAGCGGCCCGAACAGGTTGCTGACCAGCGCGACGCGGTGCTCGGGCAGCCACACGACGCAGCAGTCGGTTGTCTCGCCGACCGCGGCGAGCAGCTCGATGCGCAGTCCGTCGACGGTGAGCGCCAGCCGATCCTCGAAGAGGATGTCGGGCGTCGGTTCGGACTGGTTCATCGACACCCCAGGGTTCTCCTGGTGGATGCGCTTGGCATCGGTCGCCAACAGGTCGAACCAGATTCCGGCGGTGCGCATGCGCAGCCCCTGGATGCGCTTGTCGTCGGCCTGGCACGCCGGGTTGTTGGCCTGCGCGATGTAGGTCGTGCCCGGGTCACGGAACAGGTCGACACCACCGAGGTGGTCGACGTGTGCCTGTGTCGTGATGATGTGGTGCGTCGGACCCGGACGGATGGCGTCGAAGACCCGCTTGTGGTGCGGTGCCTCGTAGCCCATGCCCGTGTTGACGATCACCCGCCCGTTGTCGGTGAGGATCATGTAGGCGGCGGTGTTGCCACCGGAGCGGTAGATCGAGCCCGTCGACGATGGGGTGGGCGGGGTCGTCGTAGACCGCGGTGAGCAGCTCCTTGCCGGGCCGGGTGTCGATGAGCTGGTCGACCTGTTCCTGGATGTTCATCGGACCTCGATCCGGACGGGGAAGCGGTCCATGTAGTCGCCGAAGCGCGATCGGACCTCTTCGGGTGTGGTGGCGAAGTCCCGGCGCAGGTCGTAGACGATCCGGCCTTCCTTCCCCCGGGGATGGGCCGCCTGGTAGGCCTCGATCTCCGAGCGTGCCTGGTCGGTCAGTTCGATGCCGGCGGCGTCGTAGACCCGCTGCAGCGTGGCCATCTCGTCGGCCATGTACTCGTGGAAGAAGACGTCGACGGTCTTGCCCTCGGCGGAAGGAGGTGGCGATCGCGCAGCGATGCGTCGAGGAGTCGCCCGATCCGGTCGGTCCAGTAGTCCCGGTACCAGTCCGGGTCGCGGCGTGCGGTAGAGCGTTCGGGCGCCGTAGGTGAGCATCGTCGCCGTCGACTGCACGACCGCCACCGGGTCGCGGTGGGTGACCGACGACCGTGGCGTCGGGGAAGGTCGTCAGGAGCGGACCCGAGCTGCTCGAGGTGTTGGGGCGACTTGAGCACCCACCGGTCCCGAGGCCGGTACCACTGCAGGATCTGCAGCACCTGCTTCATGTACGCGTAGTGCGGCGTCTGGTCGTGGGCCAGGTAGTGGTCACGCCACTTCGGTGCCCGGGCGACCCACTCGAGTGTTGTAGTTCGAGAAGTCCGGAGCCATCAGCTCGTTCTCCTCGTGCACGTGGTCCGGCTCCATGGGGTGCATCGCGGCGATGAGCGGCGCACCGGTCTGCATCGACTCCCACACCTTCTGGCTCCGGGCCCATCGCGGGTCGACGCCGTCGAGGGCGGCCGGCTCCTTCGGGTTCGGCACCGGTTCGTAGGATTCCCACAGCGGCATCGACCGGAACCGGGTGTCGGCGGCGAGCAGGTTCACCAGGTTCGTCGTCCCCGATCGTGGCAGGCCCGACCACGATCACGGGCTTCTCGATCTCGATGTCATGGATCTCCGGGTGGCGGCCGAGCAGGTCGTGGATCAGCAGTCGGTTCGACGCGCTGCGCACGCAGTCACCGAAGAAGAGCAGTCGACCGAGCCCTGTGCGCTCCCCGTCGGCGTCCATCTCGGTGAGCTGGAGGCCGAGGCGGTCACGGAAGTCGTCCGGACCGAAGTCGTCGAGCCCGGTTCGGGCGACCGCGGCGGCGCACACGGCGTCGACCGACAGTTCGGTGTGCCTGCGACTCGCCGAAGTCGAGGCCCATCTGCTGGATGTCGGTGAGCACCGGCGCCGCAAGGTCGTCGATGCGGATCTCGCTGGTCATCAGATGGTCCCTACTGCGCCAGGTAGCCGCCGTCGACGGCGACCACGGATCCGGTGGTGAATGACGAGGCCTCACTCGACAGGAACAGCACCGCAGCGGCGATCTCCTCGGGCGTGCCCATCCGTCCCAGCACGCCCTTGCCGACCTCGGCGTCGAGCAGCTCGGGCATCGACTTCATCGGAGCGGTCATGGGGGTGTCGATGAGGCCCGGGGCGACCGCGTTGACGCGGATGCCGCGACCGGCCCAGTGCACGGCCAGGTTGCGAGTGAGTGCGAGCAGCGCCGCCTTTGCCGCCGAGTAGCCGGGGACGATGGTCGTCGACCGGTAGGCAGTCATCGAGACGAGGTTCACGACGCTCGCTCCGCCGGCCATCTCGCTGCGCTGCAGCGCCGCTCTCGCCCGGACGGTGAGGTGTTGGGCGCCCTCGACGTTCATCGCCAGCGAGGCGGAGAACCCCTCGGGACTCCATTCGTCGAGACCGTCGGGGAAGTTCGCTCCGGCGTTGTTGACCAGCACGTCGAGCACGTCCAGGTCCGCGGCGAGTGCGTCGACCGCGTCCGCATCGCGCACCTCGAGCTGTCGGAAGGTGAACGAGGCGAGGTCCGTGTCGTAATCGGCGGCCGAGGCACGGGTTCCGGTCACCGTGACCGAGGCACCGGCCGAGGCGAACGCAGTGGCGATCGCGTGGCCGATCCCGCTCGTCCCCCCGGTGACGAGCACCGAGGTACCGCCGAAATCGAAGGTGACCCGGTTGCTCATCGGTCATCACCCATCGTGATCATGACCTTCCCGCAGTCCTTCGAGCCCTCGAGCACCTCGAGCCCGGCACCGAAGTCCTCCAGCGGCATCGTGTGGGTGATCAGGAACGACAGGTCCCGACGTTCGAGGAGTTCGACGGCGTCCTCGAAACGCTCCGGGTACTCCATCGACCCCCGGATCGTGAACTGCTTCATCAGCAAGTTCACGTAGCTCGTCGGCACCGGCCGGTAGTGCAGCGCCACGATCACCAGACGACCATCGACCCGCCCGTTCTGGAGCACATCGCCGATCACCCGGTCCGCACCCGAGGCCTCGATGAACACATCGGTCGCCGGTGTCGGGCCGAACATGAACGGCGCCGTCCCGTGGATGCGGGCCAGTTCCGCCCACACGTCGACCTCGCCCTGCGTTCGAGCAGGTGCGCCGCACCGACCTCCTCGGCCAGGGCCAGACGGGCCGGGCTGAGGTCGATGGCGACGACGTCGTCGATGCCCGCGGTCGGCCAGGGTGGCCAGCGCCATGAGCCCGATCGGACCGCACCCGAACACGGCGACCTTGTCACCCGGAACCACGTCGGCCTGGTTCACCGACTGCATCCCGACCGCCAGCGGCTCGGTCAGCGCCGCCGTGGTGAGGGCCATGTCGTCGGGGATCCGGAACAGCCGTCGCCCGTTCGCGGCGTCGGGAACGTGCAGCAGCGGGGTGAGCCCGCCCTGGGCGCCGCCGGTTCCCATCGGGCCGCGGTCGGCGTCGGACGGACACACGACCACTCGGTCGCCGATCGGCGACACCGCTGACCTCGTCGCCGACCCATTCGACGACACCTGCCATCTCGTGACCGAGCGGGATCGGGTGCCCCGGGATCATGCCCAGATGGACGTAGGAGACGTCGGTGCCGCAGATGCCGCATGCCGCGATGCGGACGAGCGCGTCGCGGGGCCCGGGCACAGGATCGTCGATGTCGTCGAGACGCCAGTCGTTCGCGCCGTGCAACATGATCTGCTTCATCGTGGAGTGACCTCACTTGGAACTGGTCGGGTCCGGGGACGTGTCGTCCTGCGGCGCGACGGTGGTCGAGACCGGCCGGGCGCCGTCGAGCACCACGCGAACGAGCTCCGACACCCAGGCGTCGTCGATGCCGGAGATGCCGCTGAGCACTGCGTGGAGGACCGGACCATCGATCAGCGCCGTCATCACCGACGTGTCGACGTCGTCCCTGAGCTCACCGGCGGCCTTCGCCCGCTCCAGTCGGTCGGTCACCAACCGCGAGGCCGTGGCCGCTTCGGATGCCCGGACGCGCCGATCGGCACGCGGTTCGCTGAGCAGCCCGGCGATGGCCGCGAGCGCAGCGGGCCGGTAGATCTTGTCGACCGACCATCGCACCATCGTCTCCAGATCAGCGGCAAGGTCACCGCTGTCGGCCACCACATCGTCGCCGTCGGTGCGGAACACCGCCTGAGCCACCAGCTCCGACTTCGACGACCACCGACGGTAGATCGCAGCCGTCGTGGTCTCGGCTCGCTCGGCGACCGCGGCCAGGCTCAGACCGCTATACCCCCGCTCCTCGAGCAGAGCCACGGTCGCGTCCACGATCGCCGCGTCGAGGCGCAGGTCACGTGGTCGGCCCACCTTCGCATCACCGGCCACCGGGACCCCCTGTTTCGATGCGGCACATGTCGTATTTATAGCCGGTGCGCCGATCCCGCGCCCAACCCGCGCTCACAGGTCGATCCCTCCGCATCACCCCGCAGCCGTGCGAACGACGACCGTTCGCCGAGCTCGTCGGGTTGGCTCCGGAGCGACGAGCCTGCTGGACACGGCCTACATCGTTGAACGCAAGAACCGCTTCTACGGCCGGTAGACCGACCCGGTAGACGCCCACTTCACTCGAGAACGTCGAAAGCCCGGAATCCCTTGAGATCCCGGGCTTTCACGATGGTGGCGGGGGTGGGATTTGAACCCACGACCTTCGGGTTATGAGTTAGACGACGCTCGTTCCGGCCTGTCCCGTCGAATGCCGTTTCGCCTTGTCCCACAAGGGATCTGAGCGCTTCGCCATACCGAACGGTACCGGCCTATGCCGCCGATTTCTACCGGATCTGGCAGAAGATCTGGCAGACGCCGCGATGCAGGCACGAACACCGAACACCCGCTAGAGCGACGGTCATCAGATGGACGTGCCAGCGGAGTCAGATGCCGGCGTACTCGTGCTCGGTGACGGGGAGCCCGGCGTCGATCCAGGCCTTGAGGCCGCCGTCGAGGACGGCGACGTCCTGGTAGCCCATGGACTTGAGTGTTGCTGCGGCGAGCGCTGCGCGGGCTCCGGAGGCGCAGACGACGATGGTGCGGCTGGCTGGGTCGAGTTGATCCTTGTGGCGGGGGCTGGTCGGGTCCGCGATGAACTCGAGCAGTCCACGCGGCGTGTGCACGGAGCCGTCGATGTGGCCGTGGTCCCATTCGTCGACCTGGCGCACATCGATGACCACGGTGTTGCCTGCTGCGAGCTCGTCGGCTGCTTCGGCTGCGGTCACGGTGCCGACGAGGGCTCGGGCCTCGGTGATCATGTCGATCGCTGTCTTGGTCATGTCGTTCTCCTTCGATCCGGCGGGAGGTCAGCCGAGGTGGGCGTGCTGGGTGCCCAGGTCGGTTGCTTCGGGCAGCTTGTTGGTCGTGATGCGCTGCCACTCCTCATCGATGAGCTGCTTGGCGGCTTCCTCGAGGAACTCAGGTGCGGCCCACTCGTGCACGTCGAAGTCGTTGTGGATGTAGCCGTGGCTGAACATGAAGTCCTTGCCGATCTCGATCGACGCCAGGTTGTGGAGTGACAGGTTCGGGACCATGTCGATGTGCTTGATGCCCTGGTAGGTGTCGTCGACGTCGCGGTAGAAGGTCTGCTTGTCGAGGATCGCTGCTGCGGCACGCTTGTGCTCGTTGGCCCAGCGGCCGACCTTGATCATCCCCTTCATGAACGTGACGACGAGTTCGGGGTGCTGCTCGGCCATCTCCTCGGTGCAGGTGATGACCGCAGGAATGTTGGCGACCTGCAGCGTCCAGTCCGGGTAGCGGGAGAGGTCCTCGATCGCCTTGAACTTGCCGGTCGCCTCCTGCAGGTGCTGGAACGGCTTGGACTGCGTGTAGATGGCGTCGACCGTGCCGGCCTCGAGCGCGGTCTCCAGCGGGCGGAACGCCAGGTCGTGCTTGTGGTCGCGCTTGAGCCACAGCTCCGACGGGTTCTCCATCGGGTCGAGCATCTCGGGCTTGTCGTACCAGTCATCGGGGTAGGGGAACTCGACGATCTCGACGTCGTCGCGTGTCATGCCGTTCACGCGGAGCATGAGCTCGATGCCCTGCTCTTCCTGGATGCGCCACCAGTCGTTCTTGATGGTGTTCAGGCTCTTCGTGAGCCCGATCTTCTTCCCCTTGAGCTCGTCCATCCGGTAGATGTCGTCGCGGGCCCGCACCAACATGCAGCCACCCTCGTGAGGGGCGTGGGTTGCGCCGAGCAGCTTGGTCCGACGCAGATCGGCATGGACGTGGACCGGCGGGAACAAGCCGCCGAAGCGGATCAGGTTGTCCATGTTGTGGATGTAGTGCGGGTACCAGTTGTTCTCCCGCGGGAGCGCAGGAACGCGTACTTGACGCCGAGCTTCTTGAACTCCTCGCGGGTCCAGCCCAGCTCCTGATCGACGTTGCTGGCCGACACGAGCGGGCAGTTCGTGTAGTACACCTCGTCCCAGCTCAGCGGGACCGTGCTCGAAACCTTCGCCTCAGTCATCTGTACCTCCAGACTCGCGGCACCATCTGTCGCGGCACCCGGACAATGTGTCCGCTTGAACACATTGTGCAGGTCATCCGGCGACGGGCACAGGGCCGAAGGTCCCTGAGCCGGCGTCGAGCTCAGTCGGATCGCGGCAGCGGGTCGGGCGGTGACGGCCACGGCGTGGCGCCGAGCCGGCGTGCGGAGTGCACGAGCTCGTCGCGCAGGGTCTCGATCGGGACGTCGTCGAGGTGCGCGGCCTCGACGAGGTAGTCCTCGAAGATCCGCCACCCGAGCGCCGTGGCCACGATCTGCGCCGCCCGGACCCGCGCGCCCGACGTCGTCGAGCCCGTAGCCCTCCCTGAGCGTGCTCGCCATCGCCATGACCGGGTTGAACCCGTCACGACCGATGATCGGTCGCCCGTCGATGACCAGCTGGCTGGCCACCCGCACCCAACGACCCATCACCGTGTCAGGGCCATGGCCCTGACCCTCCAACGGGTTGTCCAGGACCTCGGCGGCCAGCTGGCTCGTCAGGTCGTCGAACACGGCGGCAACAAGTTCGTCACGCGTGCCGAGGTACCGACCGATCAGCGCCGGATGGACATCCGCCGCCGCTGCGATGTCCCGCAACGACACCCCATGCACGCCCCTCGCGACGAACAGCTCCGCCGCCGCGTCCAACACCGCGCGGCGCACCTCATCAGGACCGGCCGGTGCACCGTCCTCGCGTCGAGGCCCCGGCCGTCGCTGCGGTGACTGTTCCGAGCTGCTCATCGAAGGACCCACCAGTCACGATCGTTCGACACCGCGATCCAGTCAGGTGAGGCGCACGATGCGCTCTAATCGTCGTCGAACGACAACCAGCCTGTCCACGTAGCTCGCCGGCTCACCTGACGGACAATCCCCTCTCGCCAGTGGTCACGTGAGGGCACCACCGGCCGGCGCCGAAACGCCGAGGTGCCGGTGGGGCGGATCGCAAGCTGGTCCTGGGCGCACGGTTGCCTGCGGCCGGTTGACGGATGTCAGCCTGCGGCGAGGCCTCCGAGGCCCTTCGCGAGGAGCACGAGGCCGAGCACGCCGAGGACGACGGCCATGATCAGTCGGTTCTTGGCCATGAGCCACACGCGGAGCGCGTCGAGGTGCTGCTCTGCTGATGCACCACCCCAGAGCGCGTAGATCGTGGCCAGCCAGAACGGTGAGGTGGCGAGGAGCACGAAGATCAGCGCGGGGACGATGACGCCTGCCCCCGAGGTGGACGATCCGATGGTCTGGCCGGCGCTGATGAGGATGATCAGGTTCTTGGGGTTGAGGAGGGTGGCGCCGGGAGCGAGGAGGAGCACGGCCGTTGGGCCCATGTCGCCGATCTTGGTGAAGATGGCCATCTCCGACGCGTCGGCCCGGTTCCGCCAGTTCTTCGCGGCGAGCGCCAGCAGCAGCGCTGCGAGCACCACGAACACGACCTCGGTCGCCGTGCTCGACCCGGAGGACGTGTCACCGACGGCCTTCGCTCCTCCGACACCGATCAGGACGCCCACGAAGCCCGTCACGATGATGCCGATCGTCAACACGATCGAGTTGATGACCCGCCGCTTCGAGACGAGCACCAGGATGAGTTCGATCAAGGTGACCGGGGAGATCGCGAAGGCGATCGCCGAGCCGATGAGTGTTGCCCATTGCATGTCGGACATCGTCGTCGGGGTCGGTTCGGGGCGGGTCACCCGCGGCGGGTGGTCTTCGCCGAGGTCACGCTCGAATGGTCAGGGTCACCTGCCGCGGGTGATGTCGGCCACGTCGACCCGGGCGCACCATGCGGGAATGGTCTACCGGATTCGGGTGAGCGGCCGGCTGTCGCCTCGGGTGTCGAGGATGTTCCCGGGCTTCGACGCCGAGCGAGGCGATGCGGTCACCGATCTCGTGGGGCCGATCGAGGACCAGGCCCAGCTGTACGGGGTGCTGGAACAGATCCGGTCGCTCGGTCTCACCCTGGTCGAGGCCACTCCGGTGCAGTGAGCTGGGCCGCGCCGGTGTCAGGTGCCGGGGGTCGGCAGCGGCAGTCGCAGCTCCGCTGCCCTGGCGGTCGCTTCGTCCCGGTTCGTGACGTTCAGCTTCACGTAGATGCTCTTCACGTGGCTCTTGACGGTGTTGTTCGAGACGAAGAGCAGGTCCGCGATCTCCTGGAGCGTGAGGCGCGACGGCAGCAGCGCGAGCACCTCGAGCTCGCGGGCGGTGAGGTCGGTGACGCCCTCGCGTCGACGTACCGCTTCCCGCCAGGCGTTCCGCACTCCCTCGAGGTCGTGTTGACCCCGTTCGAATCGGGGCAGGTCGTCGATCGAGGCGATGACGTCGCCGGCGGCGTCGAGGTCCCCGCGCTCCAGATCGAGCCATGCCGCTTCGACACCGAGCGCGAACACGAACGGGGGACCCGACGCGATCACGTCAGCGGCCTGGCGTGCATCGGCGATCGCGCGGGCGCATTCGTCCCGCCGGTGTTGGCGGCGCAGCGACCATCACCCGAGCGAGCCGCGCTTCGAGGCTGCCTTCCGACAGCGGCCCCTCCGACGCTTGCCAGGCGAGCACCTGCTCGGCGCGATCGAGTGCGACCTCGAGGTCCCCTCGCTCGGCGTCCACCCACGCGAGCGCTCCGCGGAACGCGTGGATCCAGGACGGATCGGTCGGCGCGTCTGTCGGCGACGGCGGCATCCAGGCGGCGCTGCGCGTCGTCGAGCCGGCCGGCCCAGATCTCGGCCCGGGCGGCCAGCAGGGTGACGTAGGCGACGGCTGGCCGATCGAGCCCGACACCCACGGCGTCGAAGCCGTCGAGGGCTCGTTGTGCATGCTGCAGGACGGCGGAGGCATCACCGACCCGGGCCGCGAGGTGGGTGTCGACCACGGCCAGCTCGGCGGCGAGGGCCGTCGGTGCGGATGAGTGCGGCGCCAGGCGCCGCAGCTGGATCAGTGTTGCCTCGGCGCGACACCGCGTCCTGCTGGGCCAGGCTCGCCCACACCAACCGCAGCAGGTGGGCGTCGGGATCCTCGAGCGTCGCAGGGAGCGCCGAGTACCAACGACGAAGTGTGGCCACCCTGAGGAGTCGGAAGTACTCGTTCTCGTGCGCGTGCGCGATGGCCGCAGCGGCGTCCACGTCACCGCCGGCCATGAGGTGCTCGAACGCCCTGTCAGGGTCGCCATGCTCCGCGTGCCACGCTCCGGCGCGGAGATGCAGGAGCGTCGACGGTCCCCGGGTGCTCGACCCGCAGCTCGGCTCGCAGCAGCTCCGCGAACATTGCGTGGTAGCGGTACCAAGGGTCTTCGCCGCCCTCGAGACGGATGACCAGTGCGTGGCTGCGCTCGAGGTCACGCAGCATCCGTGCGCTGTCGTTCCGGCCGGTCACCGCGTCGCAGAGCGAGCCGGTCAGCCGGTCGAGCACGGAGGTCTCGAGCAGGAACCGGCGCCGATCGTCGGGTTGGTTGTCCAGCGCCTCCTGCAGCAGGAAGTCGGCGATCGACTGGTCGTCGCCCCGTAGCTGGTCGGATGAACGACTCGGGATCGTCCTCGTCGAGCGCGGCACGGATGGCCAGCTGCACCACCGCCGCCAGCCCCTCGGTCCTCGCTCGAAGCTGCTCCACCACCTCGGGCGACACGCCGAGTCCGCGGCGTGCACCAACTCGACCACCTCGTCCTGATCGAGGGTCAGTGCCCGTTCGCGAACGTCGACGACGGAGCCCGCAGCCCGCCACTTGGGAGGCACCCAGGAGAGCTCGTGGCGCGATGCGACCGCCATGCGAGTACCGGCAGGGAGTCGTTGGGCGACTCTTCCCAGGTCGCTCTGCACGGCGGGGTCGACCAGCAGGTGTGCGTCGTCGATCACGATCCAGGCCCCGTCGCCTGCGTCGAGCGAGCGCTGCGTCGATGAACGACTCGGCATCGGCGACGGCGAGTTGCCCGCTGCGTTCGTCCGCGAGCGGAGTGACCTGCCAGGCCCGACGGCAGGCATCGGTGAGGTAGGTCCAGAACCGGCTCGGATCGTTGTCGGCGGCCTCGACGGTCAGCCACGCGACACGATGGCCCGGCTCCGCGGCCAGCTCACCCAGCAGCTGGGTCTTGCCGAACCCCGGTCCACCGCTGATCACACACAGGCCACGATCGGGGGTCGTGTCGACGACATCCAGCAACCGCCGGCGATGGAGCTGACGCACCGACGGGCGCGGCGGCGCAAGCTTGGTGGCGTCGATGGCCATCCCAGCGGGCTGCAGATCCCCGCCACCTGGTGTCTGCTCGACTGGTATGTGCAAAGGGTAGGTGCAGCGAAGGACCGACACGCGACCGTGGACCGCTGAGCCCGACCCCCCGTTGCGCTGCACGGGCTCGATCTCACCTGCCGCGGGTGATGTCAGCGCGTGCCCGGTGGAGTGACGATGAACCATCCCAGCAGCAACCGGGCGCCCACACACGGGAACCCGATGCCGTCGGGTCCGACCACCGTGGGTCCCCGGCGGAGCCACGCCCACCCCTCCTTGGAGTGCGACCATGAAGAAGGCCTCTCATCTCGCCACGCTCGGCCTCGGCCTACTGCTCCTTGCCGGAGCCTGCTCGTCGACCGACTCGACCAGCACCACCACGTCGGAGGCGCCGACGACAACGGCCGACACGAAGAACTTCCAGGTGGCCACCCCCGATGGGCAGGTGTCGCTCTCACTCGACGGCCAACTCCCCCCGAACTGGCCCTCCGACTTCCCTGTCCCCAGCGGTGCCAGCGCCGCCGGTTCCGGTTCGCTGGGTGATTCCAGCTCGACGACATCGGTCGCCGTCTACAGCACCACGCCAGTCCGCGTCCGACGTGCTCGCCTTCTACACCGGCAACTCGGAGCTGACGACCTCCTCGCCGTCGGTGATCGGATCGGGCAGCACCTACGTCGGCTCCGTCGAGATCACCGACCCCTACACCGCGGGCGTCACCTCGCTGTCCAGGGATGACCAGAACTACCTCGTCATCACGCTCACGACATCACCCGCCGGCACCACCAGCACCTCCGCCCCGTAGGGCCCGGACGGCGCACGATCCCGCGTTCGGCAGCGGCATGTTGATCGGCGCTGTCGGAGCGTCTCGTGCGTTCCGATGACGATGCGGCCGGCGCTGTCCGCCTCGGCTGTCACGCGATGCTGCTCCACGACCATGGGTGACCCCGCCGACCACGACCCCGAGGATCACGCAGGCGCCGACGCCACGGGTCGGCGGTGGCGAGACATCCAGACGGCGTTGCTGGGCCTCGACCCCTCCGATCTGGGCGAACGGCTGGATCGACTCACCCGGACCCGACGCTGGCTCCGACCAGCTGCCTTCGTCGGCATCGCCTTGCTCGGCCTGACCGGCGCGGCATCCACCCTCGTCAGGAACTGGCGTCTCGTGCTGCTGGAGATCGCACCGGCGATGTGGATCGGCGCGATCACGTGGCAGTGGCGATCCATCGTTCTCCAGGACGCGAATCTCCCGGTCGTCCGAAGCTGGGCAGCGCTGGGAATCACCGTCCTGGTCCTCGCGGCCACGTCCCTCGCGTACTGGTGCAACGTCACGTTCGCCTACACCGTCGGCCAGCCACCGCCGCTGTCGATCTCACGGGCCTACCGTCTCGCCCGGGGCCGGTCCCGCTGGATCTGGGCCGCCGCGGTCGCCACCGCCACACTGCACGCCATCGTCGTGGTCTGGGTCGCGCGAACCACCCAGACGTGGTTCGCGATCGGGCTCGGCGGGATCGCGGTGCTGCAGATGTACGCACTGATCGCTCTACCGGTCGCGATCGTGTCAGGCCGACAGACCCGACGCTCCGTCCGCGACCAGGTGCGCTACCTCACCGCGTCGATCGGGATCTCCGGGATCACCGCCACCCCGGGCCTCGTCCTCAACCGACTCGGAGTGCTGCTGATCGGCCTGGACTGGCTCCAATGGGTGGCCATCCCCATCCTGGCGATCGCCACGGTCCTCCAGATCGCAGGCGTCTCGTCCGCCACCGCCGTCAGGCTGGCGAACCGCCTCGAGACATGACCCCGTGGCAACCGCACAGCGCCCGAGACCACCTGCCGCGGGTGAGGTGTGCGGACAGGGAAACGCTGGATGATGGCTCCGATGCGCTCCTTCTCCGAGTTCGATGCGGCCCTCGGCGCCGATGACCTGACGACGGGCCGAGGAGGCCCGCCTGCGCTCCCTCGCGACCTGGGGCTACCTGCTGTTGCGGCCGGGGATGGAGTTCGTGCGCCAGCGCTCGAACTTCATCCTCGGATGGCAGGCGGCCGCAGCTGGCGGGGCGGCGCTGGGCGAGGCGCGTCGGCCGGTGCGGTCGGGCAGCGCGGGGGTCCCGCCGCTCGGCTCGTGGATGATCCTGCCCCAGCTGACCAGCCCGGCGACCCGGACGGTGCTGCCGAGCAACGACGCGCTGTACGGCGCGACCCACGTCGAGCTCGACCTGCTCGGCCCGATGGTGGTGTCGGTGCCGGCGAACGTCGACGACCGCTACTTCTCGGTGTCGGTCATGGACGCGCACATGAACAACGTCGACGCACATCGGGCCCCGCTGGACCGGCAACGACGCGGTCGACGTGCTCGTCGTGCCCCCCGGCTGGACCGGGGTCGCGCCCGACGGGATGCGGCTGGTCACCTCACCGACGCCGTCGATCTGCCTGTACAACCGCATGCTGGTCCGCTTCGACGACGGCGACCTCGACCGGGTCCGCCACTGGCAGGCAGGGCTGCGGATCACCCAGCTGTCGCACTGGGGCGAGGCCGATCCGGTGCTCGACGACGTGCCCACCGACGCGTTCGTGCACCCCGACCTCAACACGACGACCGACGCCTTCGAGTACCTGCGCGATCGGCCTGGACCACCTCGAGCACAACCCGATGGTCGCCGTCGGCCGAGCTGGCTCGCCGCGCTGGTGGCGGGTGCCGGCTTCGACGCCGCCGCCGGCGACGAGGACCTGGCCGCCGGCCGTGGAGGCCGGGGTCGACGACGCCACGCTGATGCTCGACGCCTCGCTGACGACCTGGCCCCGGGAGCGGCGGCTGGATGGTGCCCGACACCCGCCTGGGCCTCCCCAACCCCGACGTGCAGCGCAGCGCGGCCTACCAGCAGTTCCAGATCGGCTCCAACGACGTCGCCGAGGCGGTGTACTCGTTCACCGACACCGACGCCGACGGTCAGGTGCTCGACGCCGGCGGCGGCGCGGTCTACGAGCTGAGCTTCGGGCCGGGCGAGGCACCGCCGGTCGAACCGAGCGGCTACTGGTCGGTGACCATGTACAACGAGCACAGCCTGCTGGTCGACAACCCGATCGACCGCTACGCCACCCGCCCCGACCGACCCGGGCTCGTCACCGACGCCGACGGCCGGCTCACGTTCGTCCTCGCCGACCGAGCTCCCGTCGGGCGTGCCCGAGGCCAACTGGCTCCCCGCTCCCTCCGGCCGATTCCGGCTGGGTCTGCGCGTGTACTACCCCGGGCCCGGCGTGGCTGACGGCACGTGGGCCCCGCCCCCCGTCAGAAAGGCCGACCATGACGATCAGTGAGATTGCGCAGAACGGATTCGTGTACGGCTACGCCAGCGTCGACCTGTACCGGATCCTCCACGACTTCGCGCTCGACCCCCACGCGGCCGAGTTCAAGGCCCCGTTGAACACGTTCGGTCACGCCCGCGGCGTGGCGAGCGCCGAGGACCGGACGGTGGTGGCGATGAACGTCGACACGCCGTACTCCTACGCGTGGCTGGACCTCCGGGCCGAACCCGTGGTGGTCACGCTGCCGTCGTTCGAGGCGGATCGCTACGTGTCGGCCATGTTCGTCGACCTCGCCACCTACATCCTCGGCTACGTGTCGCCCCGGACGAACGGCAACCGAGGTGGCCGTTTCCTGGTCACCGGACCGGGCTGGTCGGGCGACGTCCCGCCGGGCATCGACGGCATCTTCGCGTGCCCCACGGAGCTGTGTCTGGTCTTCCTGCGCACCCAACTGTTCGGGCCCGACGATCAGGACCGGGTGGCCGCGATCCAGGACGGCTGCGACGTGCAGCCGCTGTCGGTGTTCCTCGGTCAGCCTCGCCGCCGACGTGAGCCCGTTGCCGCCGCTGGTCGCTCCCGTCGATGTGCGAAGCGAACCGGACCCTCGGTTCTTCGAGGTCCTGTCCTGGATGGTCGGGCTGATGCCGGCGCAGCCCGAGGACGACGAGGTTCGGAGCCGTCTCGCCGACGCCGGTCTGGTGCCCTACCAGCCGAGGGCAGATGGTTGGGCGGACGAGGTGCGAGCCGGCATGGGTGACGGGCTCGACGACATGCAACGCCGCGCCGCACGTGTTCGTTCGTCTGCCGAGCTCTTCGGCTCCCGCGAACAACTCGGTGTCGACCCGATGCCGCGTGCGGTGGGGGCGATGCTCGGCATCCTCGGCAACAGCGCCGAGGAGTACCTCGGTGTCGGCTACCAGGCCGACGCCGATGGCGAGCCGTTCGACGGCCGGCACCGGTACGCCATCCGCTTCGCTCCGGGGACCTCCCGCCGGTCGACGCCTTCTGGTCGATCACGCTCTATGACGCCGACCGCTTCCTGTACGCCAACGCGATCGACCGCTACTCGGTGAGCTCGAATGATCTGCCGACCATGGTCCTCGACGACGACGGCGGCATCACGGTGCACGTGGCGCACGATCTCGCGGATGAGCGGTGGCGCCCGAACTGGCTTCCGTGTCCCGACGGTCCGTTCAACCTGGCGTTCCGCACCTACCTGCCTGGACCCGAGCATCCGCGACGGGCGATGGGTCGCGCCGCCGGTGCAGCGACAGGACTGAACGCGTGCGCCCGTATCGGGAGACGGGAACGAGCCCCCCCCGGCGTGGTGCGGATCAGGGCCGACGGGTCAGCAACGGTGACCGCTCAAGCCCTCTCGGCTGCGGTGTACCGAACCAGTGGGGGGAGCTCGGCGAACCGTGAATCCACCGAACGCGAGTAGTGCCGCCTAGAAGACAGTGCCGTCTTGCACCACCGCAATCGTCAGAACGCTCATGGCGCCGGCCCCCTGCGAGAGCCGCAGTATCTCATACGGTTGAACCCGTCAGCGGTTGAGGCGTACCGGTGAGCGCTATGGCCGGTCGGTCTTCCTGCTGTCGTCGTTGAGCGGCCCGGGCTCGAAGGCTGGCAGCCCCTGGACATGGGATCGATACCAACGACGTCCGGCGATCCGCTGCGTGTGCCAGACGGTCGCCGACACAGGGATCACGTCGGTGGAGCCAGAACCTGTCCGGGACGATCTCGCTGGGGCTCCGCCTTCCGAGGTCGGTATCGGCGATGACGTAGCCGGACCCTTCAGTGCCTTCTCGACGGGCCAGGACTCGTCCTTGGGCATCGGTGACCATCGCACCACCGTGGTAGTGCCCGCGGTAGGTCATCATCGGAAGGTCGGGCAACCCGCACTCCAGCACGCCGGCGATGGCGCCGTGGACCACCGGCGCTCCGACGAATCGGGCGAACCTGGCGGGGGCAGACGCTGCCAGCGTCGCGTTCCGGACCTCGGCGCGCCTCGGTCAGAGCTCGGGGATGCCATGGGGGAATCGTCACCCAGTTGGAGCCTCCGACGACCACGTCGACGCGCCCCCGCAGTCGCCGCGCCGTTTGGGAGCGGATCAATTCCCAGCACATCGCCACGCCGACGGAGAGATCGCCGGCATCGATCACACCGTCGTCGGAGCCACCGACGTAGAAGGCGTTCTCCCACGCCGTCGGAAGGTCCTTGTCGTGTCGACCGACCACCCCGTGACGATCGGCGAGTACGAACACGTTCCGGACCTCGCCATCGGAGTCGCGACACAGGAACGATCCACCGATCATCACGCCCTCGTCCTGCAGCGACGGAGCACAGCATCCTCGTCGCCGCACCCTCGGGCGCGACCGCAACGTGAGCGAGTTCGGGAAGGAACCCCACCCCGGTCGTGAAGAACTCCGGCAGCACGATCAGCTCGGCGCCTTCGCTGGCCGCGGACCGCGCCATGGCCTCGCACGCCTCGAGGTTGGCCACCACATCACCCAGCACAACCTCCAGCTGAATGGCCGCAACTCGCATCGAATCAGCGTAATCATCGCGACCGACGGGCAGGGTCGTCGCGAACGAGTCGGGACGGCGGTTGGAGGTCCCCCGGGTTCAGGGACACCAATGTTGCGCGACTTTGCCAACCATGGACGCTCCCTGACCCTGCCCAAGAGGTCACCTCGGTCATCCTGACCACCGTCGTCAGCAGCAGGCGCAGCGAAGCGCTGCCGCGCAGTTGTTACCCACGGTCACGATCCGCCTGAACCCTGTTGGTCTGGCCGATGCCGGCTGGTGCCGTGAGGTCCCCGGCCTCGGCGCCCCAGACCGAGTGCCGGCGAACTACGCAGCAGTCCCGCGGGCGGACCCGGTGTGTTTCGGCCCCTCGACTCGTTGGCCCGGCGCACACGTCGAGAACCTGCTGGTTGGAGTGGTTGCCCTCGACGGCGGCCCAATCCCGGCGCGATCCCGGAACCCAGTTTGCGTTGCTGGTCAGATGCCGGCGTACTCGTGTTCGGTGGCGGGGAGGCCGGCGTCGATCCAGGCCTTGAGGCCGCCGTCGAGCACCGCGACGTCGTCGTAGCCCATGGACTTGAGGGTGGCTGCGGCGAGAGCTGCCCGCGCCCCGGAGGCGCACACCACGATGGTGCGGCGGGTCGGGTCGAGTTCGTCCTTGTGACGGGGGCTGGTCGGATCCGCGATGAACTCGAGCAGCCCGCGGGGCGTGTGCACGGAGCCGTCGATGTGGCCGTGGTCCCACTCGTCGACCTGGCGCACGTCGATGAGCACGGCGGTGCCTGCGGCGAGCTCGTCGGCCGCTTCGGCTGCTGTCACGGTGCCGACGAGGGCGCGGGCCTCGGTGATCATCTCGATCGCTGTCTTGGTCATGTCGTTCTCCTTCGATCAGGCGGGAGGTCAGCCGAGGTGGGCGTGCTGGCGTACCCAGCTCGGTGGCCTCGGGCAGCTTGTTGGTGGTGACCCGCTGCCACTCCTCGTCGATGAGCTGCTTGGCCGCTTCCTCGAGGAACTCAGGGGCGGCCCACTCGTGCACGTCGAAGTCGTTGTGGATGTAGCCGTGGCTGACCATGAAGTCCTTGCCGATCTCGATCGACGCGAGGTTCTGCGGTCGACAGGTTCGGGACCATGTCGATGTGCTTGATGCCCTGGTAGGTGTCGTCGACGTCGCGGTAGAAGGTCTGCCGGTTCGAGGATCGCTGCGGCGGCATGCTTGTGCTCGTTGGCCCAGCGGCCGACCTTGATCATCCCCTTCATGAACGCGACGACGAGCTCGGGGTGCTCGCTCGGCCATGACGTCGGTGCAGGTGATGACCGCGGGGATGTTGGCGACCTGCAGCGTCCAGTCCGGGTAGCGGGACAGGTCCTCGATGGCCTTGAACTTGCCGGTCGCCTCCTGGAGGTGCTGGAACGGCTTCGACTGGGTGTAGATCGCGTCGACGACCCCTTGCTCGAGCGCGGTCTCCAGCGGTCGGAACGCGAGGTCGTGCTTGTGGTCGCGCTTGAGCCACAGCTCCGACGGGTTCTCCATCGGGTCGAGCATCTCGGGCTTGTCGTACCAGTCGTCGGGGTAGGGGAACTCGACGATCTCGACGTCGTCGCGGGTCATGCCGTTGACCCGGAGCATCAGTTCGATGCCCTGCTCCTCCTGGATGCGCCACCAGTCGTTCTTGATGGTGTTCAGGCTCTTGGTGAGCCCGATCTTCTTGCCGCGTGAGCTCGTCCATCCGGTAGATGTCGTCCCGGGCCCGCACCAGCATGCAGCCGCCCTCGTGAGGCGCGTGGGTCGCGCCCAGCAGCCTGGTGCGGCGCAGATCGGCATGGACGTGGACCGGCGGGAACAAGCCCACCGAAGCGGATCAGGTTGTCCAGGTTGTGGATGTAGTGCGGGTACCAGTTGTTCTCCGGGCGTGAGCGGAGGAAGGCGTACTCGACGCCGATCTTCTTGAACTCCTCACGGCGTCCAGCCCAGCTCCTGGTCGACGTTGCTGGCCGACACCAGTGGGCAGTTCGTGTAGTACACCTCGTCCCACCGCAACGGAACGGTGTTCGCCACCTTCTCCTCAGTCATCCGTGCCTCCGACTCGCCGGCGCCATCTCTCGACGACGATCACGGACAATGTGTCCGCATGAACACAATATCGCTGATCGTCGCGGGGGACACGATCGACGTCGCCGGAGGCGATCGGCCGCGACGGACCTGGTCGTGTCAGTCCGGGCTGCGGCGTCGGGATCGGGCGGCGACGGCCACGGCGTGGCACCCGAGTCGACGAGCCGAGTGCACCAGCTCGTCCCGCAGCGTCTCGAGCGGCACGTCGTCGAGCTGGCCGGCCTCCACGAGGTAGTCCTCGAAGATCCGCCAGCCGAGGGCGGTGGCCACGATCTGCGCGGCCCGCACCCGCGCTGCGGCGTCGTCCAGCCCGTAGCCCTCCCCGAGCGTCTTCGCCATCGCCAGCACCGGGTTGAACCCGCCACGACCGACGATCGGCCGGCCCTCGATCACCAGCTGGCTGGCGATCCGCACCCACCGACCCATCACCGTGTCCGGCCCGTGGCCCTGACCCGACAGCGGGTGCTCCAGCACCTCCGCCGCCAGCTGGACGTGAGGTCGTCGAACACGGCCAGGACGAGGTCGTCCCGGGTGCCGATGTACCGACCGATCAGCGCCGGATGGACGTTGGCCGCCGCCGCGATGTCCCGCAACGACACCCCATGCACGCCCGTCTCGACGAACAAGTCCGCCGCCGCGTCCAGCACCGCCCGGCGAACCTCGTCCGGCCCGACCGGCGCGCCCTCCTCCCGCCGAGGCCCCGGCCGCAGTCTCCTGGGTTGTTCCGGGTCTTTCATCCAGTGGGCCACCAGTCCGGGAGATTCGACCAATCAGCGCCGCTCTCACTCGGGCTCGTCACCACGAGGTCACGGCTGACCTATCACCCATGCAACCACGTCAGCTGACAGCGCTCCGGGTCCCTCAGGCTCCATGCCGCAGGAGCCCAGGTCTCTACTGCTGGCCAGGTTCAGCCCCTCCAACTCCGGGACGTAATGCCGGATGTAGGCGACCTTCCCGGAGGACCGAACAGACCGGCCTGGCATCATGATGATCTGTTCGATGTCGGCAACCCCCACCCGTCGGCCACACTGGACCCATGAGGAAGACCAGTCCGTTCATCGCCCTGCTTCTGCTCGCCCTGTTAGCTGTCGGCTGCCGGGCCGGCACCGTGGACTACGTCGTGGACGGCGACACCGTCGACGTGAACAGCGTCCGCGTCCGCGTCGATCGGCTACGACACGCCCGAGCGGGGCGAGTGCGGCTACGCCGAGGCCAAGGCCCGGGTCCAGCAACTCGTCGGCGGGCAGGGCGTCGTCGTGCTGCCCGTGGACGGCCGGGACGCACGTCGACCGCTACGGCCGCGAGTTGGCCTACATCCGGCGCAACGACTTCGACCTCGGCAAGGTGCTGATCAGCGAGGGTCTCGCCCACGCCCGCTACGACAGCCTCGACGGCTACGACCGGCACCCGCTGCAGGACGAGTACCGGGCGCTCGACGCGGCCACGCGGAACCTGTGCGAGTAGCGACTGGGCCTACTCCGCGATTGTGTTTGCGACGGTGATCAGTCGTGCTTCTTCAGCCGTCTTGGCCGCGTGGTGTTCGCGGCAGAGCAGGTGCAGATTCTTGGGATCGTTGATGGCGGACGGTGACCAGCCCGCTGCTGCGAGGAGTGACCCGCGCCAGATGTGGTCGAGCTCAAGGCCTGTTGTGTTCCCGCAACCGGCCACGGCGCATCGTTCTCCGTCTCGTTCTGCCACCCGGTTGCGGAGTTCGTTCCACTCGGGAGAGTCCGGGCGCCAGGATGTGTCCTCGATACGGAGTCCGGCCGTCCGAACTGCACGTTCATCGAGGGCGAGCAGCAGCGACAGCGACCTGTTGCTCATCGAGTTCCTCGACTAGGCGGGCGCACGAGTCGCCAAGTTCGATGATTCCGTTGTCCGCCAGGACCTGAAGCGGATACCTCCGGTCCCACTTCAGGTCGGGGTGTCGGGCCTGGATCGCTCGTCTGATGTCGGCAAGGGACGCCTCGCCTCCTGCCTCAGTGATCACGCGCAGCGCGATGGGCTGGAACTGTCGACGTAGCGCCGGCTGCATCCGGTATCGGACGTAGTCCTCGGTCGCTGAGCTCACCTGGCCAACGTAACCGGCCAACAGCGGACAGGCCATCGATCAGTACGGGAAGGCCGCCCGCTTCATGGCGTATGGCTGGGCATCGTCACAGCACGATGAGCGGAACCGATCACCGAGTGGCCCCGGTGCACCTAGCCCGCCAATCCCGGGCCACCTCCGGCACGCTCAACTTCGCAGCATCAAGTCGTTGCAGTGAGCGCTACCTCGTCCCACTCTGGCAGGATGCTGGAACCGCAGGGGCCGGGGTTGGCTCTTGCAGGGGGGGCGTCATCGTGAAGCGAGTCTGGATTGTTGCGGCTTGCATTGGGATCCTCGGCGTGGCCTGCACCGCACAACCGCCTGAGCCACCGCCCACGACGGTCGCAGCCCCGACCACCTTCACGGCGTCCTTCGCGCAGCTCAACAACTCCGCAGCGAGCAGGTTCTACGTCGGCTGGGAGAACCCGACACCGACCGCCCCTCTACCCAGATTCAGCGTGGCCGACTACCCAGCTGGAACGAAGCTCACGTTCACCGGGACTGCCCTCTGGGGTATGAGTGCGCTGGTGGGAGCTGGCGGCGACAACACCCCGCTTGTCACGCCCGACTGGCTCATGTGCATGAGGATCATTGACCAACTCTCGAACTCAGTCCTGCCCGGAAGTGAGGCGTGCTCGCCAATCACTGCGCCAGTAGCGGAGAGCTTCCCCTGGGCAACTGTGGGGACCCTGCCCGCCTCGGGCGACGTGCAACCGGCGCCGCAGTTCGAGTTGGTACCCCCGAAGGGCCACGTTGCGCCGTGCATTGGGATCAGCTACCTGGTCTGCACGCCCATCTACGTCAACACTTCAGAGTTGTTCACGCTGGACACGAGCGGCGCCGCAACGAACCCGAACACGACACCGTCTCCGGCCATCCAGCCGCCGTACATTGAGGTTCCAATCGGCGAGTCCGTCACCGTGACCACGTCGGGGTCGTGCCCGACGTGGAGGGCCAGCTCTTGGACTTACTACAGCGGAACCCAGGGCGACGGCCCGCCCGTGACCCTCTCGAACCAGACCCTGCAATCGGTCACGGTGACAGCGAACTGGCAAGCCAAGTCGGTTGTCGTGAGTTGCATGTCGGGGAGCGCCTTCCTCGACACCCTCAATGTGACCGTTCGCCCCTGACGCTGGCACTTCCCTTCCGGCCACCGGTCACACGGGGGACCGGAGCCTCTTGCATGCCTCAACTGCGGGACGGCGGCCGGCCGACCTCCACCACCGGACGTACGGCGTGGCACCTACCCTGCAGACCTGCCACCCTTCCCTCAGGCGAACACCCTGGAGGGGAATCATGAAGTCACCACGCACAGCTCTGCTGGTCGCGCTCGTCATGCTGGCCGCAGCAGCCTGCACACCGGTTGGCTCAGAGGCGACGACCACGACAGCGCCGACGGCCACGTCAGGCCTGCGGGAGGTGTACTTGCCGGAGATCCTTCCTCCGGGATTCTCGCGGCGTCCTGGCGACGTGCTGATCGACCCAAGCCGGTACCCGGCCGGGGCGGTTATTGATGGGAGCGCTCAGCCGTTCGGTGGGTCTCCAGGAGACATCGTCTGTGTGAGCATTGTCATCGAGGGCTCTGCAACGGCGCTTCCGGGATCGGAGAACTGCACCGTGCGCGGTAGCGATAATCCCGTTCTCAAGACGAACCCCGTGCCGCTTGTCGCAGGTCAGGTTGACTACCGCCTCTTGGGCACCTGCGGTGGCACCCCTTGTTTGACCATGTCGGTCTGGACCCGCATCCGGCTGGTAACGACCGTCGCCGCCCTGCCGACGGGTAGGTCGTGGAGGACATCGTCTGGATGAGCACCGCCGCCGCAGCCCGCTACCTCGGGCTCACGCAGCGGACGCTGTACCGGTTCATCGACGACGGCGACCTCCCGGCCTACCGGTTCGGTCGCGTCATCCGGCTCAAGCGGTCCGACGTGGACGACTTCATCGAACGCTGCCGCATCGTGCCGGGGACG
>CAVZCC010000002.1:0-10235 GCA_963773765.1 uncultured Actinomycetota bacterium
CGTCGGTGGGCAGCAGGTAGGTGTTGCTCCAACCGGGCGACATCCAGATGTCGTCGCCCAGGTCGACCGCAGGGGCGTCGGTGGCCGCAGCCATGGCGTCCGCGCCCGGACGCTCGCGGTGGATGCCCGGCATCAGCTGACCTCCCGGTGGATCTGGGGGAACGCCTCGAAGTAGAAGTCGTACCGACCGTACAGGTCGTCGGGCTCCAGGCCGAAGTCGCCGCGCAGGTCGGCACGATCCGCCCGTCCTTTCCCCGGGGGTTGCCGGCCACGTACTCGGCGAGGCCGTCCCTGACCGTGTCGGTGACCTCCAGGCCGGCGAGCCCGATGATGCGGGTGGCCATGGCGACGTCGTCGGCCATGAACTCCCTGAACTCCACGTCCACCCGTTGCCCGGCGGGGATCAGGTGGGCGTCGCGGACCGCGGCGCGGCAGGAGGCGCTCGATCCGGTCCACCCAGTACGCGGCCAGCTGGTCGGCATCGATGGCGACCCGGCGGTTCCGGTCGCCGTAGGCCAGCATCGTGATCGCCGACTGCAGCACCGCCACCGGGTCCCGCAGGGTGAAGGCGATCGTGGCGTCGGGGAACGTGGCCATGAGCGGGCCGAGCTGCTCCAGGTGCTGCGGGCACTTGAGGACCCAGCGGTTCGGGCCGCGGAGGTGGCTGAGCACCTGCAGCTCGCTGCGCAGGAAGCTGTAGTGCGCGTCCTGGTCGAGCCCGAAGTAGCGGTCCCGCCACGCCGGGACCCGGGCGGACCACTCCAACACGTAGGTGCACAGGTCCAGGTCCATCAGCTCGCACTCCTCCTCGATGGAGGACGGCGGGCGGTCGTGCATGAGCGACGTGAGCGGGGACACCTGCTTGCCCACCTCGTACTGGCGGAGGCACCGGAGGTAGCGGGGGTCCACGCCGTCCCGACCGGGGCCGTCACCCGTCACCGGGATCGGTTCCTGCACCTCCCACCACGGCATGGACCGGAACCGCCCGTCGGTGGCCAGCAGGTTCACCAGGTGCGTGGTCCCGGACCGGGGCAGGCCCACCACGATCACCGGCGGCTCCAGCTCCACGTCGAGCGCCTCGGGGTGGCGTCGGAGGTGGTCCTCGAACCGCAGCCGGGCCGCCAGGAGGCCCACCAGGCGCTGCCGCACCAGGAACCGGCCCAGGCCCGACAGCCCGGCGTCGGCGTCCACCGCCGCGACCTGCGCGCCGAGCCGGTCCAGCAGCGACGGGTCGCCGAGTTCGTCCAGTCCGGTCCGCCGGTGGGCCGCCGCCACCAGCAGGTCGGGATCCAGGTCGACCACCATGTCGAGCGCAGCGTCGAAGATCTGCTGCTCCTCCGCGTTCCGCCTGGGCTCCCGCAGGTCCTCGATCCGGACGTCGGGCATCAGTGGTCCCCCTCCGGACCGGCATCGGTGGCGCCCCGCGGACGGATGCCGTCGAGGATCCCCGACGCGAGTCGCTCCACCCACTCCTCGTCGTCGGCCGTGGCGCCCAGGACCGCGCCGGCCAGCATCGGCCGGGCCCGCCAGCAGTGCGACGAACAGGTTCGGGTCGACATCGGGACGAACCTGTCCACGGGAGGTGGCGTCCGACAGGTGCGCACGGTGACGCCCCCACAGCCCGGCCAACTGGTCGAGGCGGCCCCCTGCCGATCCGGGGGGCTCACCCAGCAGTCCGGCCAGCGCGGCCCGACCCTGCGGACTGCCCAGCTTCTCCAGGCTCCAGCGGACCATCGTGCGGACGTCCGCCTCCAGGTCACCGGTGTCGGCGATGACGTCGTCGCCCTCGGTCCGGAAGACCGCGTGCAGCACCAGGTCCGCCTTGGACGGCCACCGCCGGTAGATGGCCGGCGTGGTCGTCCCGGCCCGCTCGGCCACGGCGGCCAGGCTGAGCCCGCTGTACCCGCGCTCGGCGAGCAGGTCCAGCGTGGCCGCCACGATCGCGCTCATCCAGCCGCAGGTCCCTGGGCCGGCCGCGGAGGGCGACCTGGGTGTTCGGCTCGATCCATACGATGCGCACCGTATCGTATGAGGCGGTCGGCGGGTGATCCGGGAACGTGAGTACGGTGCGGGCCCGACGACGACGGTCGATGACCAGGGGGCCACGGGATGGACAGGCGGTTCGAGGGAAAGGTGGCGCTCATCACCGGCGCCGGTTCAGGCATCGGGCGCGCCGTGGCGCTGCAACTGGCGTCGGAGGGAGCCCAGGTGTTCGGCGTCGACATCGACGCCGCCGCCCTCGAGGACGCAGCGGGAGAGGCCGCCGGGGCGATGACGACCCACGTCGCCGACCTGGGCGACCCCGGCTCCTGCCGGGGTGCGGTCGAGGCCTGCGTGGCCGGGTTGGGGAAGCTCGACGTCCTGGGCAGCATCGCCGGCATCGCAGCGTCCAACCACGTCACCGACGTCACGGTGGAGCAGTACCGCACGATGATGGCCGTGAACGCCGACGCCGGCTTCTTCCTGGCCCAGGCCGCCGTTCCCCACCTGTTGGCCACGTCCGGCAACATCGTCATCCTGGCGTCCAACGCCGGCCTGATGGGCCAGGCGTACACCGTCGTGTACTGCATGTCCAAGGGCGCCGTCGTGCAGCTGACCCGTGCACTGGCCATGGAGTTCGCCAAGACCGAGCTGCGGGTCAACGCCATCGCCCCCGGTGGCGTGGACACGCCACTGGCCCGCAACTACCAGTTCCCCGACGGCATCGACGTCGAGCTCATGCAGCCCTACATGGGGTTCCGGGGGATGGCGCACGTGCAGGAGGTGGCGGACCTGTTCGCCTTCGTCGCGTCCGACCAGGCCCGTTCCATCCACGGGGCGATCCTGAGCATCGACAACGGGCTCACGACCGGGTAGTCCCCCCGAACGGCGCTCCGCCAGGTCGTCGTCTCAGTGGGCGAAGGCCGCGGCGAGCACGGCATCCTGGCCGGCCAGGAATTCCTTGGAGACCTGCGAACGCGGGACCACACCGTCGAACCCGTGGAAGGCGCCCTCGACGACGTGGAGCTCGCAGTCCACGCCGGCATCGCGCAGTCGCCCTGCGTAGGCCACGTCCTCGTCGTGGAAGAGATCGAGCGTCCCCACGCCGATCCACGCCGGCGGCAGGCCGGTCAGGTCCTCGTACCGGGCCGGGGCCGCGAGCGCGGGGACCGCCGGTGACCCGGGGGGCAGTCCCGTGTACGACGACCAGCCGAAGGCGTTGGACCGGTTGTCCCACAGGCGCAGGGACCGCTGGTCGATGTCGTTCCGCAGCACCGTTCGGTCATCCAGCATCGGATAGGCCAGCACCTGGGCGACCGGGTGCACCTCACCGCGGTCGCGGGCCAGGAGCGCCAGGCCCGCGGCCAGGCCGCCACCCGCGCTCGCGCCGCCGATCGCCACCCGTCCGGCGTCGACCTCGACCCGGGCCGCCAGCCATGCCAGTGCGTCGTGGCAGTCGTCGAGCGGGACGGGGAACGGGTGCTCGGGGGCGAGCCGGTACTCCACGGCGGCGACGACCGCCCCGTGCCGGCGGGCGATCCGCCGGCAGGTGCGGTCGTCCTGGGCGGCGGTGCCGAGGACGAAGCCGCCGCCATGGATCCAGAGGAGTGCGGGGGAGGGCCCGGTCGGCGTCCCGGGTGGGCGGTGCAGCCGGACCGACACGTCGCCCACGGCGTGGATCTCCACGCCGTCCGGCTGGCGGCGGGCCATCAACCCCATCGGGAAGCGGACGAAGGGCAGGGTCCGCCTGCTCACGGCCCGGCGGGGCAGCACGCGGGCCACCCGCCGCAGCTCGGGGTGGATCGGCGAGGTCACGGGGCCATCGTAGGCACGGTGTCGGCGCCGGGATCGTGGCGGTCGGGGGACGGCGCCGTCGCCCGGCCACCGTCGCTGCGCCGGGAGGAGGACCACATCACGCTCCGTACGCTGGTCGGAGCGGCCCGGCCCACGGGCGGCCGGACCACCGACCGGGTCGACCGGTCCCGCAGCACAGGAGCCCTCGCATGTGCACCAACTTCCGCATCAGCGCCACCGACGGCACCGTGGTCGTCGGCCGGACGATGGAGTTCCCCAACGACATGGGCACCAGGATCACGGTCCTGCCGGTCGGCTACCGCGGGACGGGCACCGGTGTCGACGGCACGCCGGGCAAGAAGTGGGTGGCGAGCCACGGTGTGGTCGGCATGAACGCGTTCGGTCAGGCCGGCGCGCTCACCGACGGCATGAACCAGGCCGGCCTCTACGGCGGGTTGCTCTACATGCCGGGCTTCTGCGACTACACGCCGGCGGACGGGGCCGATCCGGAGTCCCTCATGTCCATCGTGGACGCGGTGGCCTTCGTGCTGGGGTCGTGCTCCACGGTGGAGGAGGCCAAGCAGGCGGTGGCCGGCGTGACGGTCTGGCCGTACGTGTTCGGTCCGTTCGGATTCGCTCCGCCCGCGCACCTGGTCGTCCACGACGCCGCCGGCGCCTCCAGCGGTGGTCGAGTGGCGCGACGGCCGGCTGGAGGTGGTCGACAACCCGATCGGTGTGGCCTGCAACTGGCCGCACATGGACTGGCACCTCACGAACCTGCGCAACTACGTGAACCTGTCGCTGACGAACCCGTCGCCGATCAGCATCGAGGGCGTCGAGGTCTCGGCCATGGGCCAGGGGCCGGGCATGTTCGGCCTCCCCGGCGACGCCAGCTCGCCCTCCCGTTTCGTGCGGGCCGCGGCCTTCACCTCCGCGCTGCGGCCCGTGGCCACCGGCGCCGAACTGGAGACAACCGCGCTGCACATCCTCAACAACTTCGACATCCCGTGGGGCTTCGTCCGCCAGGACGGCGACCCGAAGAACGACGACCACACCCTGTGGTCGACCATCGCCAACCTCAAGGACAAGCGGTACGTCCTGCGCACCTACGACAACCCCGTCCCCCAGGTCATCGACCTGGCGCAGGTGGACTTCTCCGGTGCCGAGCCCGTCGAGTCGGCCCCTCCGGCGGGTGGGTTCGCCCCACTGGAGCTGGGCCCGACCTGACCACCGCCTTCATCCCGTCGTCGGCCCAACACCGACGGTGGGGAGGTGGCGCTGGTCCCCCTCGTCACGGTCGAGTTGAATCGTGGCCATGACGGAGCATCTGGACCTGGTCGACTTCGCCGCCGATCCCATGGGGACCCTGGCCCGGTCCCGTGTCCAGGGCAGCGTCGTCCGCACCGAGGACGGCACCGCCATGGTCATCGACCAGGAGCAGGTGCGTGCCCTGCTGGCCGACCCCCGGCTGCAGGTGAACTTCGTGGAGATGATCGAACTCCTGGGCGTCACCGGCGGCGCCTTCCACGACTGGATGGCGTACTCGCCGCTCAACAACGAGGGCGAGGACCACCGCCGCTGGCGGGCGTTCATGAACCGGACCTTCACCCCCGGCCGGGTGCGCGACGTGCAGCCCTTCCTGGCCGCGGAGGCCGACCGGCTCGTGTCCGACCTGGCCGCGGCGGGCGACGTGGAGCTCATGGCGGACTTCGCCGACGTCCTCCCGGCGCTCGGGCTCTGCGAGCTGATCGGCGTGCCGGCCGAGGACCGGGAGCACTTCGCGGCGCTGGCCCACACCATCGGCTACGGGTTCCGGCCGCTGCAGCTGCTGGACCACCTGGGGGAGGTGGACGACGCGGTCACCCGGCTGCTGGCCTACTGCGCCGGCCTCCTGGAGCAGCGCCGGGTCGATCCCCGGGACGACCTGGTCAGCCACATGGCCACCACCGGCGCGGAGGCGGGCTACGGGCCGGAGGAGTGTGCCGGCTTCCTGGCCGGGCTGGTGTTCGCCGGCAACGACACCACCCGCAACCAGATCGGCTGGATGGTGGCCGTGCTCGCCGACCGCCCGGACCTGTGGGACGCGATCGGAGGCGGCGGGGTGGCGGTGGACGCCGCGGTGGAGGAGCTCATGCGCTACCGCAGCGCCGCGCCCGCCGTCCCGCGACGGGCGACGGAGCCGGTGGACCTGGCCGGGGACACCCTGGCCGCGGGGACCCCGGTGCTGCTCTCGCTGTGGGGGGCGGACTCCGACCCCGCCGCGTACCCCGCTGCGTCGGAGCTGGACCCGGTGGCCAACGCCGGGATCGCCCACCTGGGGTTCGGCCACGGGCCGCACCACTGCCTGGGAGCCGCGCTGGCCCGGGTGGAGCTGCAGGAGTCGCTGCGGGCGTTGTGCCAACAGCTCGACCCGCCGCAGGTCCGGGAGCCGATCGAGTGGAGCCTCCCGATCGGGATCAACGGACCCACCCGGGTGCCGCTTCGGGTGCGGAGCCGGGAGGCCGACCGCCCCTGAGCGCGTCAGGATGCCGGTGGGGGCGGCCGGTCCGCGCCGGCCGCCGGTCAGGTGGTGGCGGCGGTGGTACGCACCAGGCGGCTGTCGGCCAGTGCCGCACTGCGGTGGCCCTGGATCGCCTGGTACTCGGGTGAGGTGACCATCTGCACGAACGCCGCGGTGCTCGGGTAGCGGACGAGCACGATGTCGTCCCACTCCTCGCCCTCCGGGCCGATCAGGGTGCCGTGGCAGCCGCCGAACATCTCGATGCCGCCGCCCAGTCCGGCCAGGATGGGCAGCACGCCCTCGGTGTAGCTGGTGTAGGCCTCGCGTCCGGTGACGGGTCGGCCGGGATCCAGCTCGGGGCACTCGGCGTAGTCCGCGGTGTCGCGGTAGCGCAGGAGGTTGAGCATCACGGGGGAGACGCCGGGGTCCTCCGCGATGAACCGTTCCAGCTGGGCGGCGGTTGGCTCGATGTGACCGGTCATGGCAGTCATCCTGCCAGAACTGTCGGGCGGTCCACAGGGTTGCCGTCGGGCGGGCTCCTGCACGGGTCAGCCGGCCTCGGTCCCGGCCCGGTCGATGGATCGCCGGAGCACGGCCAGGGCCTTGCGCACCTCTGGTTCCTCCCGGCCGAGGGAGGTCACGACGCGGTCGAGGACGGGCAGGAAGGCGCTGCCGGCAGCGGCGTGGGCCGCATGCCCGGCCGGGGTGAGCCGGAGGAGATAGGAGCGGCCGTCGCCGGGGTTGGGCTCGCGTGTGACGTGACCGCGGCGCTCCAGGCGCTTGACGAAGCTGGACACGGTCGTCGGCGGAGCGGACATCCAGCGGGCCAGTTCCGAGGGCGTGAGCGCATCGGCAGAGGTGAGGACCGAGTACACGCCGAACTCGTCCGCCGACAGTCCCGTCGGCGCCAGTGCCTCGTCCAGCATCCCGGTGGCGGCCCGGGCCGCCAACCACACGTCGAACAGCACGTTCGTCCCCTCCGCCGGGACGGCGTCCACGGGATGGCCCTTGACAGATGTAGTGCGATCTCGCATGATCCAATGATAGTACGAAATCGCACAAGTGGAGGACGGTTCCCATGCAGACGACGACCAGCATCATCTCCGGAGGCGGCGACGGTGACTTCCTCACCGTCCGCCACCTCCGGGCCGGCGGGACCCATCGTGAGATCGGCAGGGCCCTCGCCGCGGCGGCGGAGGCGGCCCACGGCAGCGCCGCACGGCCGCAGCGGTCGGCCGACCCCCGCGTCGAATCGGCCCGCCGGAGGTGGTTCGACATGCACCACCCGGCCCAGGCCGGACGGTTGCGCGGGGTGGCGGACCACTTCGGCCTCGATCCGTCGGATCCCGGCGTCGCCCTCGACTGGCTGGGCACCTACGAGCTGCCCGCCGGGTGCTCGGTCGCCTTCTACCCGGGGGAGGGCACCAAGGACGGCCACGGCCTGCTGTCGCGCAACTTCGACTTCCCGACCGCGACCTTGACGCAGATGCTCGGACTCCCCGCCGATGCCGGGCGAGCGACCGCTCGCCGCCGATCCCTGGGTGGTCGAGCTCCACCCCGACGACGGCTACGCGTCGGTCGACGGTCGGCATCATGGACGTCATGGGCGCCATGGACGGCATCAACGAGGCCGGCCTGACGGTCGCGCTGCTGGCCGACAACGAGACGCCCGGACCCGGAACCCACCGGGAGGGCCCCGGGTCGGCCTGGCCGAGCACCAGGTGGTGCGCTACCTGCTGGACACCTGCGCCACCGTCGACGAGGCGCAGCAGGCGCTGCTGTTGGCCAAGCACTACTACTTCTTCACCCCGTGCCACTTCGTGGTGGCCGACCGCACCGGTCGGTCGTTCGTCTGGGAGCACTCGCCCCGCCGCAACCACGAGGTGATCGTCGAACCGGTTGCCGGAGGCGACGGGCGGCTGGTGTGCACCAACCACCTCCTGCACCGATGGCCCGACCCGTCCGAGCTCCCCGACGACACCGGGCCCATCGGCACCGCAGCGCTGACCTACCGCCGGTGGCGCAGCATCACCGACGCCAACGCGGACGGTGCGGTCGTGGACCGCCAGGCCGTCCGGGACCAGTTCGAGGCGGTGCGCTTCACCGCCCCGATCCAGGAGGCCCGCACGTTCTGGCACGCGATCTACGACGTGCGAGGACGCCTCGGCCGAGGTCTCGTTCTTCCTGCACGACCGTGCCGGCTCGAGCCGCTACTCGGCGCCGATCCGGTTCTGCCTCGACCACGGGTGACCGTCGGGAGGCGCTGACGGACTGCCGAGGCTCAGTCCCCGGGCCTGCACGGGCCCGGGGACGTGAGCCGGGTTGTCAGTTCGATGCGATGTCCCTGCCGTGCGCAGTGAGGGCCCAGATGATGGACACGTCGATGGCGATGACGACGATGGCCCAGACGGGGTAGTAGGGCAGCCACATGAAGTTCGCGATGGCACTGAGGCTGGCGACGATCACGCCGACCGTGCGGGCGAGCACGTTGCCGGAGAAGATCCCCACTCCCGCCAGCAGCACGATGATGCCGACGATGAGGTGGATCCAGCCCCACGTCGTCACGTCGAAGTTGAAGATCCACTCCTGGCCGACGACGAAGAACTCGTCCTTTCCGATGGCGACGATCCCGTTGATGATCCCGAAGATGCCGACGATCATCAGCATCGTGCCGGCGAAGGCTTCCCAACCGACGGCCCAGCTTGAGCGTTCCGTTTCCATGGCCCGATTCCTCCCGAGTTGCTTGTCCTGAATGACCCTAGGTCCGTCGGCGGGTGAAGGGTCTGATGTCGTGCGGCTGTTGGATGGGCTTGCGGGACGGCGGTTCGGCGGTCCAGGCGCTCCTGGAGCTGGAGGACTCCGACATGCCGGCCAACGACCTGGTGCGCCTCCGCCAGGAGCAGGCAGGGTTGCGCACGTCCGTCCTGCCGCGTGTGACAGCTTCAGCGCGAGGAGTTCCTCCCGCAGGAGCGAGAGGAGGACGAGCGGACCGACGACGACGTCAGCCTGTTTCTGCTCAACGAGTTCGTCGTGCAGGTCGAGGCGTCGGGCGGTGCGGTGATCTCGGACGCCGAGATCGAGGCGAAGGCGGAGGAGGTCGAGGAGTACCTCACCGAGGTGGAGCACCAGGAGGCGGTCGAGGCCGCCGCGTTCGACGAGGCGGTCGCGGCCGAGGCCGCTTCGGACGACACCACGTCGACCTGACGGACGGTCCGCCGGGGCGGTCCCGCCGGCACGGACCGCTCGGTGCCGGACGCGTCGCTCAGCGGCCGGGGGCGTCGCCCGGATCGGGGGCGGTCGGTCGGACGGCGGGGAGCGCCATGCCCACCAGGCCCCGGACCGTCGCCCTGGCCATGTCGACGAAGTCGAAGGAGTCGCGCCAGAGGGTGATGCGGCCGTCGTGGACGTCGAAGCGGCCCCACACCCAGAACTGGGCGCGGAACGGTCCGAACACGATGACGTCGGTGCGTTCGGTGAGCACCACCGGGCCCTCGGCGGAGATGGAGTGCAGGTAGACCTCGAACCCCATCGCGGGTCGTTCCAGCCCGCCCAGTGCCCGGGCCACGCGCTCGCGGCCACGGATCGTCGGCAGGCCGACGTTGGTGTAGACGACGTCGTCGGCCAGGAAGGCCATGGCCCGGTCCAGGTCCGAGCCCGCCAGCGCTTCCATGAAGGCCTCGGCGACGGCCTGGGGGTCGGTCATTGCCGCGCCCGGGGCAGCGGCGTTCGGGAGGAGTCCGGTGGGCATGACCCCGCATGGTAGGGCTGGGCCAGGGCGACGGGTCAGCTCGGTCGGTGCTCCACGCGGCGCCGGGTTGGAGATGCCCAGTCCTCCGTGGTGCCGGCGCCGGCGTCGATGCCGTGCGGTCCGGGTCGAACGACTCGCCGTCGATCGTGGAGACGCTCACCGGGCCAGGGTCGCGGCAGCCTCGGGCCGGGGGTGTGTCTCGTACATGCGGCC
>CAVZCC010000003.1:0-356167 GCA_963773765.1 uncultured Actinomycetota bacterium
TCTCTCTCTCTCTCTCTCTCTCTCTCTCTCTCTCTCTCTCTCTCTCTCTCTCTCTCTCTCTCTCTCTCTCTCTCTCTCTCTCTCTCTCTCTCTCTCTCTCTCCCTCCCTCCTCTCTCTCTCTCTCTCTCTCTCTCTCTCTCTCTCTCTCTCTCTCTCTCTCTCTCTCTCTCTCTCCCTCTCTCTCTCTCTCTCTCCCTCCCTCCCTCCCTCCCTCCCTCCCTCCCTCCCTCCCCTCCCTCCCTCTCTCTCTCTCTCTCTCTCTCTCTCCTCCCTCCCTCCTCCCTCCCTCCCTCCCTCCCCTCCCTCCTTCCTCCCTCCCTCCTTCCTCTCTCTCTCCTCCTTTGATATATATATATATATATATAGCATATACCCACTTATGTGCCATTCTGTCTTATGTCTCCTTACTGGTCGCGGTTCGGCAATCCGCGCGATTTCGGGTGGATCTGCATGAACGGGGAAACCCGCGTTTTGGCTGTTCAAAGGAACAAAAACACTATCGAGGAACGGGTATCACCAAGCGACTAAGATTACCTTGTTTGGAGCGCATCGTCAACCGCCTTTTGACGTGATGGGGTAGCGAAAGGCAGGTTTTTGGGTGTTAGTTGTCAGTTTCTAGTAGACTGAATGGGGAGATAGGAGGAATCGCGATGAGGTTCATGAAAATTTTGCTGGCATTTGCCGTGGTGATGAGTATATCCTTGGCTCATGCGCAGAATGATCCGTCAATTGAGCATCTGGTGATTCACGTGCCACCGAGTGGTGTTCCGCTCACACTGTATAACGTGGATGATACAGGCACGCTCACACCGTTGGGTTCTCTTGATAGGTTCAGCATTGAAAACCTGTATATGGGGGATGGCTCAGATATAGATTGGCTGATTATGCAGCCAGACCAGATGGTAGTCTCTCCTGATGGGCAGCAGGTCGCTTTTATAGCCCGTCAGGTCGAGGATTTTTCTCTGTTTATCTACACTCTCGGAGAGCCGGAATTGCGGCAGATTCTGGCGCCTGGTATCGGTGTCCTCAAGTGGTCGCCTAAGGTGATGCTATTTTGCTTGGAGCGTCCGACGACGATGTGTATTTAAATGGATCTGCACCGTATGTCTACGATCTGTATCTCTTTGACCTTATACAGGAAGATGTCACCCAACTTACGGTGACCCCGATTTTCCAGAAACCGTTTTTTATTGGTTCCCCGATGGGCAAGGCATTTTTTATACGGAGAGTTTTCCGACAGTGTGAAGCACCCTGTATTCCCACCAGGAACTATGTGCGCGTGGATCGGTCCGGGCGAAAATATGCAAGACCTCACTGATTTGGAGTCCGATCTTTGGCAATCGTTCCAGCTGTGTATTCAGAGCAAGAATACCTTGTTCGGCACGAAACGGCGCGTGGAATCAGGCGTCTGATTGATTCTACTTTGCGGTAAATTGTTCTACGGGGAGTGAGGTTCCTTACAGCCGCGTGTTTTCCATGACTGTGTATGGAGAGACACGATTTGAATTTGATGTCTGGACTCCATTGCCCAATGATGATTATGTTTTCCTTGCCAGTCTTGAACTTGGCCCGGTTAGCCAATCCATCTACTTAATCCTGAATAGAATTTATGGACAAGATGGTTTAGGGATATCAAGTTGGAGCTTGATTCGGGTTGATTTAAATACCGAATGGACAATCGTTGCTGATCCTCAGATCAACGCTGGTGCTTATATCGATGCCAGTGCGATTTCTCCTGATGAACAATGGATCGCACTCGGAGGGCATGATCAATAGAATTACTTTGGTCTAGCAAATTAAGTGATGGTGAGATTACGATCTCAAAAATATCAAACAGCGTTTGCCAGCTTGCATGGCTTAATGCGCATACTCTGCTGTATACAGAACGGGAAGGCGTAGTGTGCACAGAGCGCATCGATCTCACGATTGCTATTTGGCTGCTCGATGTGACAGATAACACCAGAATACAATTGATGGGTGAATTGGATGGGCATGTTTTGTTCGTACCCTAAAAAATCGGCTTGCAGATGTACACTGCAAGCCGATGCAGGCTGAAGCTTATTCGTTCATCATCATGGGTTCACCGGGCATATCGGTTAACCCGTCGATACGCACGAGCTGACCAGACCCGGAGCGCCGACGCCCCAGATCGTGACATAGGCGTTACCGTCGGCATCAAAATCCAGGGAGGTCGGGAACGGCAGGCCGGATACCACGACTTCAGAAGCGCCGCCTTCAGTGATGCGGATAATCGCGCCTGTCGTCGGATCGGGGCCTTGTTCGGTGAAAATGCCAAATTCCACCGCGTACAAATTACCATCCGGCCCAAGCCGCAAATCGGTGAGCGTGGTCAGGCCGGTAGCGTAATCGCTGACTGTGCCATCGGACGCAACCATGACGACCTTCGAGCTACCAGGGGTAAAGGGGAACCCGCTCAGGAACGAAACATACGCATTGCCCATATCATCGAGAACTACCGCTGTCGGCACGGGGTCGGCTTCCATCGCATCACCGCGAGCCGGGTTGGGCATTGGCGACGGCAGACCTTCGCTAAAAACCGCTATTGTTTCCACGGTGCCATCGGCTGGATTGACGCGCAGAAGATCGTTGCCGCCCGCATCCGCGACATACAACATGCCATCCGATCCGGCGGTCAGGCCGTAAGGATGTGTATCGACCAACGTGCCATCGGGGTTGTTAGCCGATTCATTGGCCCAGGTATTGGCGACTTCCGTCACGGTGCCATCCGCGCCGATACTGACGACACTCGCCAATAAAGCGGGTGGGGTGCTTGCCGGATCGCCCATCCATCCGCCGCTTGTCGCGTACAAAGTGCCATCCAGCAGAGCGAGGCGCGCCCCACCCAGGGTTTCCCCTTCTGGTGTGACAAGGGAAGGCAGAGTCGCGATGGGAGTCTGTGTGCCGTCCGGCGCGACCATGACAACCTGAGCGGTGTTACCAAACGGCAAGGTGTCCGTTTCGCCGCTTTCAGAGTTGGGCATCTCCAATGCTTGATCGCCGCCCATACCGCTGTCAATAACCCAGATATTGCCATCAGGATCGACCAGAACGCCTTGCGGCCCATTAAATCCACTGGCAACGACTTCTACCCCATCGGGCAGTGGGGGCGGTTCCTGCGCCTGAGTTCGAACCCGCGAGTCCGGCAATAGCCAGCGCAACCAGCACAACAATTAACAGCTTGCGTGTTACCATAATGTATTCTCCTTGAGCAAACTAGTGTGAACGAGTGGCAAAGGGGGAGCACCCATCGAAGGTGCGTCGCCTCTCGTGCTCTCAGAACATAATAAACACGACCACCGTTTGACAAAATAAGATTGTCAGTATGCTGATAGGAGAAGTATAAAACTCATTTAGAGTGGTTTGCCAGGGACATAGGTATGGCGCGCGAGTCCGGGCAGCGCGGTTTGTTCGCCACGCAGCACCGCCTGGATATCCTTACCAATACCGGGCAGCAGGGTGATCCTGGTCAGATCGTCTATCGGAACCCACACGACGCCAGTTTGAATCGTATCCGGCAACGAGGGATCGTGCTGCTCCCCGATGATATGGCATTCAAAGATCAGGGCGAAGGCGTGGAATTCCTCGTCGGGAGTCGTCGCGTTTTCGTGCAGCGCCTCGCACACCAGCAGCAGCCGCCCTACCTCGACATCGTAGCCCGTTTCCTCGCGCATCTCGCGCCGGACAGCCGTCAGCACCGGCTCATTCCGATCCACCCCGCCGCCGGGAATATCATAATGCTGTCCAATATACTCATCAAAGCAGTCGATCAAAAGAATGTGATCGTCGCGGGTGATAATCCCACTGGCCCGTACTCGAAATGATCCGCTCATAGGTGTATATCTCCTGTTTGCCCTACTGCCACATACCTTCTCGTGCGCCTTCGGCATAAGTAATGAGTTCAGGGCGCAGATCCGGTGCTGCCTCTAAAAATGCATCGATGATGTTTTTACAGCGTACTGTAGTATATTCATCATAATACTGATAATGGTTTAATCCGTGCAGCGCGCTCTCGCGGCAGGCATCCGAATCCAGGGTAAGCTGAAATTCCATGACCTCGAAGAAAACCTCGTCAATTTCTGGCTGTCCTACAACATGTCCAGCCACAGGCATAATATCCCACCACATATAACAAATTTCGTTGATGCGGCTGCGTCCTTTTCCAGGGATTCTTTCAGAGATATAGCTTAAATGAGGTGTACAGAGAACAGCGAAAAGCTTCTCAAACAAATCTTTCATTGCCATGATACAGCTTTTGCGTATATCCCACGGGATCTGTGGATTTCCCAATAGACACAGGTGACCGGAACAAGCAGGATTATTTAAAAAAACCAGGCCATCATTGATCTGTTTATGCGTATAGGGCGCAACGTAGGGAAGCGGATTTTCAAACAACCGTGTGAGGTAATTCAGTGTCAGAATTGAATTTTCTTCCTCATCCCAATAATCACTATCTAAAAAATACCATTTCGGATCGGCGAGCGGGTGATCAAAGACATATTTCACCCATTCTTCAAACGAGAGATTTTCGAGTTTGCGACCCATAGATGATCCTTCAATGCAGTATCAAGCAGTTTCGTTGGCGTCGCCGTAGGTTAAAACCTACGGCTATGATGAAAAAAACCCACTAAAGGGGTTCCTGTTTGGCTGGTTCCAAATACTCCGAACAAGACAAGCCAGAGTCCCTTTAGTGGACTTTTTTCGTGATAGCCCCAGGTTTTAACCTGGGGCGACACTTTACGGCGCGCTCGGCGTGACTGACAGTTCAAAACTGCCCGTCGTATAACCGTTCTGCTGATCCGCACGAGACACCACGATCTGATACTCTGCGGTTGAGGGCAGCGTGAAAGCTGTGATCGTCGCGGAGTCGTTGGTATCGTCCGGGTAGGCATAATACAACGATGTGCCGTTCTGATCGCGAATTTCGACCATCGGCACGAGTGTGCCAGCCATGCGCACGGCGCGAATATCGATGACTTCGCCTTCCTGCCCACTGTAGGTCCAGGTATCAGCCCAACGATAATTCGAGATCTCGCCCGTGATGGGTGTTCCCGCCGTGACCGTTCCGGTAGCACCTTGCAGGGCCACACTGTCCAGCCCCGATCCGTCCAGAATCACGGTGAGTTGATACGTTCCCACCGTTGGCCCCGTTTTGCCGCCATCACGAGTGACACGGATCGTATACGTGCCGGGACTGTCCATCGTGTATCGTTCGATGCTGGCTTGATCTCCGGTTTCGTTCAGATACGCATAGGTGAGATCCTGCCCGGCAGCGCCCGATCAAACTCACATTCGGCTGGAAATTGTTCGGCATCTCGGCAGGGAATCGTTCCACCAGAATGGTGACAGTATCGGTGGATTCCACGCGGAACTGCCAGTCCTGATACCAGTTGGCATTTGTGATCTGGCCCTGCACCGGAGCATCGTACTGATCGATCATGCCGGGAGGAACCAACAAACGCGGGCTGTTTTCGCCAGAACCGAGCAGCGTCACGGTGAGTTCATAGCCGCCCGTTGTCACAGCCGTTGATGCGGTTCTGGCGTGTCGCCGACGACGGTGTAATCGCCGCCGGTTGGCAGAGTATAAGTTGCTGATCCAGGCTTCATCGCCCGGAACGCTCGACATATCCGGTAGTTATGACACTGCCATTCGCATCCACAATCTCAACTTCGGGATACAGCGTGCCGCTCGTGCGCTGGATATGCACCTGAATCACATCGCCTTCGTCGGCGGTCAGGATATGCAGATCGCGCCAATGAACAGGCGTGATCTCGCCCGTAACGGGCGTATCATAGACCACTGGCCCCGCGACAACAGTATTATTCGGATTATCTTCTGCCAGCGCGACAGGCGTCACCGTCAGACGATAGGTGCCGAAAGTCGAGCCGCTTTCGCCGTTGTACCGTCCCACGACAATCTGGTATTGGCTGACGACTGGCAGGGTGAAATTTTCGATGATAGCGGCAGCCTTCGTGTAATCCGGCCCGTAACTGCTTTGCAGCATCTGCCCACTGGCATCCATGATACTCACATCCGGCATCAGATTTCCGGTCAGCCGCTCCACCTGGATCGTGATCCGATCTGCGGTGCGCGGGACGAAGATCCAGGTTTGGGTGAGCGCGCCCTCCTGAATAATCCCCTCGACAGGAGCATCATAGGTCACGGCATTTTCGCCCCCCTGCGGGAGCGCCAGAGCAGGCACGGTAGCCGCCGAGGACAGCGCGATCAACAGGACGATTATAAGACTCGCGAACGCTTTCATGTTTTCCTCTCTCTTGTATTTATAGGGTTTTCAGTTCAAAGCGCTGCTCATAGGAGAGGCTTGTACTGAAAACCTCTAGGGCATAACAGCAACGGCATCGATCTCCACCAGAATATCCAGGGGCAGCCCTTTCGCGGCGAAGGTCGTGCGGGCGGGTGGTTCCCCTGTAAAAAAGGTTTTATATACGTCGTTCATTTCTGCAAAACTGCTCATATCCGCCAGCAGCACGGTCACTTTGACCACATGCGCCATATCGGTTCCGGCGGCTGCCAGGATCGCGGCGATATTCTTGAGCGCCTGTTCGGTCTGGATGGCGACGGTTTCCCCGGCAAACTGTTTCGTACCAGGGATCAACGGCCCCTGACCGGACACATAGACAAATCCATTCGCTTTGATTCCCTGCGAATACGGGCCAATGGCACCGGGGGCGTTCGGGGTTGCTACGACTTCACGTGACATTTGAAATTTGCTCCTCTGCAATAATCACAAAACCTGCTGACACCCTCACGGCATCACGGCGATAGCGTCGATCTCTACGAGTACATTCATCGGTAGCCCTTTCGCGGCAAACGTAGTGCGGGCGGGTGGTTCCCCCGTAAAGAAGGTTTTGTATACCTCGTTCATTTCCGCGAAGCTGCTCATATCCGCCAGCAGCACAGTCACTTTGACCACATGCGCCATATCGGTTCCGGCGGCTGCCACAACGGCGGCAACATTCTTGAGCGCCTGTTCGGTCTGAGCGGCGACGGTTTCCCCGGCAAGATCTTTGGTTCCCGGAATAAGCGGCAACTGACCACCGACATAGACAAAACCGTTGGCTTTGATAGCCTGCGAATACGGGCCAATCGCGGCGGGGGCATTCGGGGTAGCTACGACTTCACGCGACATTTGAAATTTGCTCCTCTGGTTTGAAATGTTAGGTAAGCCAAGGTCTAGTATAATCAAAGTCGCAGAAATTACACGACGCTTGTTCTACGCAACTTGACAACAAGCCCCGAACAGGCCATAACTAATCACGGCATACATTTGTTTCAAAAGGAGCTTTAGCGATGTATAAGCGCTTACTGCTGACCCTGGTCATTCTCATGCTGGCGCTGCCCATGATCGCTCATGGACAGGATACGGTTCCGCCGGGGCGAATCGTCATCGGCGATGATGCTGGTTTATTCACGATGCTGGCGGATGGCACCGATAAAGTGCAGCTTGTGGAAGATGGCAGCCCGGAATGCTGGCTGCGCGATGGTGCATGGAGTCCTGATGGAACGCAGATCGTCTATACCAAGATCTGCGGCGGCGACGTCCCCGGCGATTGGGGAGCCGAAAACCGTACCGCGCAGGTCTTTCTTTATACAGTGGCAGATCAATCCAGCGCAGAACTGATCCCCGCCGAAGGAACTGCCCAGGATTACGCCGCCGGATGGAGTGCGGATGGCACGAAAGTTGTGTTTTACTCCAACCGAGGCAACATAACCTTTAACCTGTTTTTGTTCGACGTACCAACCGGAACTGTCGAGCCGCTCACCACCTTTGAGGATGGGGATATCGCCCACGCTTTGTTTGATCCGAGCGGGCGCTATCTGCTCTACAATCGCTACGACGTGCAAACCGCCGCCTGGGAAATTTTCGCTCTGGATATGACCAACCAGAGCAATATCCTGGTCGCCAACGGCCTCACGCCAAGCTGGAGTCCTGATGGGCAGTGGATCGCGTTCGCGACGGAAGGCGATCTGGCGGATGTGTTCATCATGCCCGCGACCTGCATCTATGAAAATTCGGTGTGTGATGCCGGATCTACCGCGCGCAATATCACCCGATCACCCGAAACCGCCGAACGCGCGCCGATCTGGAGTCCCGATCAGACGCAGTTGGTCTATCTGCGTGATACCAGTCCTGAACCGACGCTGACCACCTGGGATATTTACCGTCACGATCTGCGCACCGGACAAACCGCGAATATCTCCAACACGCCGCAGGACAGCGAACGCCACAGCGCGTGGGAGCCGCTCTCCGGCGTGGAACTGGCGGATATCGCGACGCTGATGCCGGTGGTGCTGCGGGTACAGAGTACGCAGAACGTCAATCTGCGCGATGCCCCGAATGGCAACATTATCGGTCAGATTGCGCCTGGATCGACCCTGTTCGCACAGGGTAAAAGCGCCGACAGCAGTTGGTACTACATCACGGCGGCGGAGGATGGAACCGTTGCCTGGATATCTGCAACGCTGGTGTCTGTCGTGGATGGTGATGCCGCAAATCTGCCTGTGGTCGAGGGGCAATAGGATCGCAAAATCCTCGTGCTCTCATTATTGTAACTGGAGAAAATATGACCAAACGAGCGGTTCTGTTTTGTGTTGGGTTGTTATTTATCGTGAGATTGGCGGAAGCACAGGGTCGAGAAGTTATTACCAAAGACAATCTCAACCGATTAGAGGAAGTTGAAACCCTGGTTTGGGATCAAAGTTCGCCAGGGACTGATATTGTGTCAGGCATTCCGTCTCTCGCCTTTAGCCCCGATGGCAGACGAATAGCTACCGGCGCATTTTCGGGTGTGATCATTGTGGATGCTGCAACAGGCGAAGCGGAATCTGCCTTGCCGCAGGCTCAACTTTTGTCTCCAACAGCGTTTAGCCCCGATGGAAATTGGCTGGCATTTGTCGATATATACGATAACACGGTGATATGGGAACTCGGAGAAGGACAAATCGCCGTTATTGAAAAAAGTAACGATTGGTGGCATGTCGCGCGGCTGGCTTTTAGTCCGGATGCGCGGCGGTTGATCCAGGTGGGCAGCAGCAGCCCATTCAGTGGCTTTGTGCAACTGCTTTTGATAGCCACAGAAGAGATCGACATGGATATGCCTGTCGATGAAGAGGTTCTTGATCTAGCTATGCATCCGAGAGAGACTGTCTTTGCCGCCGTTGCGCCGGGGGCTGATGACTATCCTCTCTTTACCATGGGGGTGAATGCGTCTTTTCCTCTTTATGAGCAGGATAACCTCATGCCTAGTTCGGTGGCATATACTCAGAGCGGCGATACCCTGGCACTTGCCAATTGTTTGGATGAGTGCTTTGGGGAAAGCGAGATCATCCTGTTTGACAGTGAAAGTGGCGCTGTGCAGGCGACGATTGGGGTTGGCGAGGATGGGATTATCCGGCTGGCGTTTAGCCCCGATGGATCACTGTTGGCGGCTGTAACGAGCAGGTGGGATGTGCTGCTGATTGATGTGGAGGGACAGCAGGTGCTGTACACGCTGTCTCCGCGCGGTATGGTCGTAGGCGATGTTGCTTTTAGCCCGGATGGAACGTTGTTGGGCCTTGCCGTTGTCGAGATGTTTTCACCGCAGGGCGAATATATCGATGGGCAAGTGTGGGAACGATTCAGCTTTACGGTATCCGTTGATCTAAAAAAGCGGGGCGTAGATTAATCCGCGCCCCGCTTATTTGACTCGATCCCATTCACCTGAAGCTTCGTGTTCCGAAGAATCCGCTTCCAGGCGGTACACCTCATCCTGCGTGCCGATATAAGCTACAAACTTATTGGTGTTGTCGCTGATCTGATAGTTGATGATTTCAAGCTGAATCTGTTCGCTGGGACAGCCGATCACTTCATCCGGTACGCCATCATCGGATAACACGTCGATAAATCCGTTGGCAGCATCAAACATACAGCCCGCGATACTTCTGGGTGTGGTATCCCACACGCCCATCACGTCGTAGTAGGCGCCCTCAGACTGATCCAGGACAAAATAACGCCCGTCGCCGATATCGACGCCAATGGATACACCATCCCCAAAGGTTTGCAGGTAGCCATCGAATTCGGTCATCTCCGACACCGGGCAATCATCATCCTGGGCATACTCATTGCCGAAGTACCAGTCAATCTCACACTCTGTCTCGGCCCCGTCTCCATCTTTAGCATCATCGTCCGCCCAATTGATCAGCGCGAATACGAGGCCGATCACGATGACTGCCGTCAACAGCCCTGCGCCCAACATCAGGGGTCGGCGTGACGGTGGTCGGTTGGCTGGCTGCGGCATCAGTCGCGGCGGCTCCTGTACTTCTGCTGGGGTGACATCTACGCCCTGATTTGGTTTGCGCGGCGCAGCTTCGGCTATCTCATTCAGAAAGGCGTCCGGGGGCAGCGAACCATCCGTGACAATGGCATATTGCACCGACACAAAGCGAAAAAACACCTCACCTTCAAGCAGCAGAGGGAAGATCCGCTTTCTCTGCTGGCTGGCGTATTCGCATTCGGTTTTTACCCACTGGCTTTCCCGTGCTTCGGGGGTCATGATCACGATGAAGGCGGCGCAGTCCTCAATCGCCTTCTGGATCACATCGGCCCAGAGCGATCCATAATCAATCCGATCATCGATCCACACGTCAAAACCCGACGCGATCAGGTGATCGGCTAACCGCCGTGCATACGTTTTGTTCCGTTTGCTGTAGCTGATAAAAATGTGGGTCATTGGCACTGCCTAATTAAGAGTAATTTGAATATACAAATTACTAAAATGAGTGCCAAATCGGAGGGGGCGCGGATTAGTGATGATTCGCGCCCCGGTTAATTCATGGTGTTATTGCACGCTGAACGAGAGTTCGTACTCACCTGTCTGATCATTGTAGGGGCTGCGGGCGATGATGACATAGGTATCGTCCGCAGGCAGCGCGTAGCTCTGGATCAGCGCATTGTAGTCATCGCCGTTGTTGTCATCCACGATCAGTTCATGCTCTTCACTGTCGAAGATCAACACAAACGCATCGAACGTTGGGCTGGTCATGCTGACGGTCACGGTTTGACCTTCGCTGCCCTCAAACGTATAAAGATCAGGGATCGGGCTGGTAAGTTCGCCCGCCACAATCGCACCGGATTCCAGCGCCTGCGCCCGGTGGCTGAATGTATCCGCGAGGAGGGTGAAGCGTCCCGTTCCTTCCCAGGTCGCTTTGACCACCACGATAAACGTACCATCCCAGGGAAAAACATAGCGGTCAATATAGGCATCGTAATCGGGGCCGTTGTTATCATCTACAATCAGTTCGTTGCCGTCCTCATCGTAGATAATCAGGAATGGATCGAAGGTTGGAGCCGACAGCCACACATAGAACCAATCATTTTCCTCGGCGGTGATGGTGTAGAAATAGGGGATCAGGTTTTCCAGTTCGCCATCGACTTCTTCACCCAACGGCAGGTCGGTGATCCGGTGATTCTGCGAATCGAAAACGAGATCGTAGCGTCCGGTAGAATCGAACCAAGTCGAACGAGCAACCACTGTGAAATCACCATCCCAGGGAAGCTCATAATTGCTGATAAAGGCGTCGTAATCCACGCCGTTGTTATCGTCCACGATCAGTTCGTTGCCATCTTCATCGTAAATGGCAATAAAGGCATCAAAGGCTGCGCTCGACATCGAGAGATAAATGTGATCGCCCTCTTCCCCGGAGAAGGTGTAAAAATTGGGGAAAATCAGAATTAGTTCGCCTCGAAGCTCGTCACCAAAAGCCAGCGCCTGCATCCGGTGCTGATCCGAATCGAACCACAGGCTGTAACGCCCGACATTGTCCCCCCATTTATCGGCAACAAGGGTATAGCTGCCATCATAGGGGAGCACAAAGCCATTAATGAAAGAATCGTAATCGGGGCCATTGTTATCCTCGACCAGCAGTTCATTGCCGTTTTCGTCCAGCAGCCGCAGCAAGGGATCAAACGCGGCGCTCTGCATCCACACATACAGATGTTCACCTTCAGTACCGGTAAAGGTGTAGATGTCGGGGCTGGTTTCTAAACGCCCATCGCACCTGATCGCCATACGCGATCTCCCCACCCTGCGCCTGTGCCGGATGCGGGGTGAATCCCACCGCCAGCGCCAAAATCGCCAGTGCAATCATCAAACTCCATCGTGAACCAGTCATGAGAATCCTTTCTTGTGGGTTTCGTGTATACACTGGCATCATTGTAGTATTGGAATGCAGACAGGAGCTAGTACAGAACGCACATGATTTCATGTGCAGCTCTCACACAGTGAATAGTATTGGCGCTTGTTTGTTCTTAAATCTAAGATTCCTGTAATGTAGAGATATCAGGAGGTACGAATGAGTGATTACCAACCCAGCCCCAGCAAATGGGTAGCAGATCAAGTTGAACTCTATGAAAGCAGCGGCGGGACTGTAGGGGCTTACTCTGCGTGATACGGGTCTGCCCGTCATTATCGTGACGAATTGGGGGATGAAAACAGGTGCTATCCGCAAGACACCGCTAATGCGGGTTGTGGATGGTAAGAATTATGTTCTGGTGGCCTCGCAGGGTGGCGCGCCGACACATCCGAAGTGGTACTATAACCTGAAAGCTGATCCCAATGTCGAAATCCGCGACAAGACCGACGTCTATAAGATGCGCGTGCGCGAGGTGACTGATCCGGATGAACGGCAGCGCTTGTGGACGATTGCCGTGAAAGCATACCCCCCGTATCAGGACTATCAGGCCAAGACAGATCGGATCATTCCGGTTTTCGTGGCTGAACCGATTGAATAGTTTGAGCATGGCATGGCCTAAATCACCATGCCGAGGTTGTTTCCTACGGCTTAATCTTGGACACGGTATCGCCCACACAGATCGCGCCGCCCTGGATCACACGAGTATTCATTCCCCGGCGGCGCTGTCATCGTCCTTCGGCCTCGTTCACAAAGCGGATCGCACCATGTCCAAAGCGCTCGGTAAATTTCGCACAGCCCGTATGCGGCAGATCCGACACTTCCAAAATCACCGCGCCAATCGCGAGTTGGGTTCCAGGGGGCAGATTTTCAATACTCAGATCCAGATCGACAAACAATTGATCGCCTGCCAAAGGCCATCGGGATGGATACTGCGCGATCACCTGGGCTATACGGCTGTTCATAATCGTGATCTGCGCTTCGGGGCGGGCGCTGTGATCCGGCGTACTGCTGCTGCCGCGCGCCCGCCAGCTATCCCCGATCAGTCCATCGGCGAGGGTGATTTCGGCGCGTTCGAGGGTTTTCCGCTCATCGATGGCAGGGCGGCAGACGATCATCTCTAATCGACCTTGATCCTGTGGTGATGAGCCTACAGTGATGAGTGCGGCTTCGAGTTCGGATAGAGTGCGTTGTGTTGTGTCCATGATTCCCTCCGTTTGTTGAAGTTACAGTGATCATCATACAATGATAATAGATAAGCTCTCGAACTAAACCAAGATTTATTTGGGAGATAAAACTGTGAAACGATTGGCTGTTATTGTTCTGATTCTTTTTTCCCTTTCAGAAATTCTTCCACTTTCAGCCCAGGAAAATGGTAGCCACCCGCCTATTACGATAGACAATGTTAATCAGATTGTTCAAATTGCTTCTTTGGGTTTTGGGCAAATCTACAACATGCAATGGATCGACAACGGACAACGGTTGGCGATTGTCACATCCGTTGGAGTTGTGTTCTACAATGCCAGCGATTTTGAAACCCCGCCTGAATTAGTTCATCTCCATACGGGGCCAGCCCTTGATAAGGCAATAAGCCCTGACGGGAGATATGTTGCTACAGGGAGTACAAACATTTTTGCTACTTATCTATGGTCTCTGGGATGTTCAGAGGGGCCAACAAAGTCAAGTTTTTAATGCATTGGATCCACCTATTATAAAAGTGTTTTTTTTCCCCGATGGAACAATCCTTGCTTCTGGCGATGACCAAGGCACAATTCGTCTCTGGGATGTCGAAACTGGTGCTGAACTTACAACTATCCACAGCGCGAGTGATGCAGTGACGGATCTGGCATTTAGTTCGGATGGCGCGCTGCTTGCCGCGTCAAACGCAGATGGTACTGTCGGGGTATGGAATACACGCACAGGCGCACAAGTATTCCTCTCTGCGGGAGAACCAACTCCGGCGAGTGGAATAAATTTGTTCAATACGTCAGCTATGGGAGTGGAATTTGCTTCTGATAACTCGACCCTAATTTCCTGCACAGGTGACAGTAGGCTGCATGTATGGGATATTGATACGGGGATCGAAACCCTAGCAATGGAAGGATGTTTAGGGCTTCCTATGGATGACAGTTCATGGAAATCTGCTGGCTGCCAGTGTTTGGAACGGTATTCAGTTGTGGGAAGATGAAGTACCCCTGAACACGCTCGATTTAGGCAGTCTCTCGGCTACTTATCTAACTTTTAGCCCTAATGGCGATATGATAGCCGCTCTTACCTCAGATAACACCATTCATGTTTGGAATGCCTCGACAGCCGAGCAAGTTGCTGCTTTATCCGGATTTACATATGCGGGGTATAGTGTGTCTTTTTCACCGATGGAGCTTATGCTGCTTCTGGACACGCCTACGGAACTATCTATTTATGGGATTTGATTGCTGAAACCGAGCGAGATGTTCTATATGGAGATTCTTCCGATGTGACCAGTGTTGTTTTTCATCCAACAGAGAATATTCTTGTTTCTGCGGTACGTGGTCTCGGAGGCAATTCTAATTCGATCCGGATATGGGATTTAACGACCCAGGAACCAAGCGGTGTAATTGATAACAGCTATATGGTATATGGAACTGCTTTGAGTCCCGACTCTGCTTGCCTATCCTAAAAATGATGTTGATACTGAAGTTTATGGCTTAAGTCTATGGAATTTCTAAAACTCAGGAAGAAGTTCATTTTTGGGAGAGAATTTATGTCACTACCACAGCGTTTAGCACTGATGGAAGGCTCGTCGCATCTGGAACCGAAGAGGGCGTTTTGCATGTACGAGACGTAGAGACAGGCGAAATTTTATCTGTAGCCTTTCATCGCGAATTGTACTGGCTTTCAGAAGGAGTAACGGCTATTGCTTTTAGCCCTGATAATTCCTCGGTAGCTTTTGCCACAGATTATAGAGACGTTCTTTTGATTGATCTCACGCAAAATACGCTCCTGAATACTCTAGAGTCACCTGTGGTGTGGGTATACGGACTTGCCTTTAGCCCTGATGGAACTTTGATCGCCATTCCTGGCGAAGATGGTATTGCTTTATGGAATGTAAAGGAGGGTACGCGAATCCGTGTTTTGGAAGGGCATAATGGAAGGATTCATAGTGTGGCCTTTAGTCAGGATGGCTCTCTACTGATTTCGACAGGTGAAGATGGTTCTATTCGATTATGGGGAGTACCTTAGGGCAAATGATTGTTGACACGCGCCGATTTTCGGCCTATCATAAATCGCATGATGAACTTTACCAGCACCCCCGCCCCTACCACGCTCCATAATGGCGACATCGTTCGAGGATGGTTCGCAGGGTAAGGGCTGCTTAGTTCACATTTTGGGCTAGTTATCCAAACCGGCGTCACTCGACGCCGGTTTTTTGTTGTTAGCTCAGGGAGGACACACCATGCGATTATCAGAATTGTTCACCCGCACCTGCGCGATGCTCCGGCAGAAGCCGAGATGATCAGCCACCAGTTGGCGCTGCGGGCCGGACTGGTGCGCCCGGTGGCGGCGGGAATTTACGCGCTGATGCCGCTCGGGCGCGTGTGATCCGCCAGATCGAGGCGATCTTGCGCGAGGAGATGGACGCCATCGGCGGGCAGGAAATCCGGATGCCGGTCGTGCATCCGGCGGAAATCTGGCAGCCGACCGGGCGCTGGGATAGATTCGGCCCGGTGCTGCAAAAGTTCACCACCGACGGCGGGCGCGATTTTGTGCTCGGCCCGACGCACGAGGAGATCGTCGCGCTGCTGGCCCCGCGCGAGATCGACAGCTACAAGCAGCTTCCGCAGCACGTCTACCAGATTCAGACCAAGTACCGCAACGAAGGCGCGCCCGCGCGGGGGATTGATCCGGCTGCGCGAGTTCACCATGAAGGACGCCTATTCGCTGCATGCCGATTTCGACGATCTGGATCGCGTTCTACGAGCGGATGGTATCGCGCGTACCGGGCCATTTTCGCGCGGGTGGCGTGCCGGTCGTCCCGGTCGAGGCCGATACGGGCGCGATGGGCGGGCGCGCCAGCCACGAATTTGTGATGCCGGCACGACCAGGGCGAAGGATCGTTCGTCGCAGTGCGATCGCTGCGGCTATGCGGCCAATGTCGAAGCGGCCCAGTTCACGCTGCCGGACGTCGGAACCGGTCGAACGGCTGAGCCGGTGCAAAAAGTCGCCACGCCGGACTGCAAGACGATCCAGGAGGTGGCGGATTTCCTCGGCGTGCCGACCACGCAGACGCTCAAGGCGGTGTTTTTCGTGCGCGAGCGGCCGACAAGCCGGATGAATTTGTGTTCGTCGTGATTCGCGGCGACCTGGAGATCAACGAGGTCAAGCTGATCAACGCGCTCGGCGGCGGGACACTGCGCCCGGCGACCGATGACGAGATCCGCGCGGTGGGTGCGGTGCCGGGATACGCCAGCCCGATGGGCATCGGACCGGGCATCACGGTGATCGCGGATCGGTCGGTGCAGGTGGGCGCGAATTTTGTCGCGGGGGCGAATGAGGAGGGCTATCACCTGACCGGCGTGAACGTCCCGCGCGACTTCGATCCGGCGCATGGTCGCGGATATCGCGGAAGCGTTCGACGGCGCGATCTGCGGGCGCTGCGGCGCAGGGACATCTGCACATCGAGCGGGCGATTGAATTGGGCCACTGCTTCAAACTGGGCACGCGCTACAGCGATGCGGTGGGCGTCAGTCTATCAGGACGAAAGCGGCGATCACGCACCCGGTGGTGATGGGCAGCTACGGGATCGGGTTGGAGCGGCTGATGGCGGCGATCATCGAACGCACCACGACGAATACGGCATTATCTGGCCGCGCAGCGTCGCGCCGTTCATGGTGCATATCGTGATCGCTGGGCAGCGAGGAGCCTGAATCTGACCACGGGCGCGACAGCTGTACGCCGATCTGCGCGCCGCCGGGATCGAGGCGCTGCTGGATGATCGCAGCGAGTCCGCCGGGCGTGAAGTTCGCCGACGCCGATCTGATCGGCATTCCGCTGCGGCTGACGGTCAGCAAAAAGGCGCTGGCGAACGGCGGAATCGAGGCCAAATGGCGCGACCGAGCACGACCGCGCAGATCGTGCCGCTGGATGATGTGATCGCGTGGGTACGCGGCAAGGATTGGAACAGCGTAGCATCATAGGCGGCTGGACAGAGGTGTCAGTTAATACGATAGATCGCCCCTTGCTAAACATCTGTCACCGTGATATACTATGATCATGTTAGTCGAAGATTGAACGTGACGCGGAAAGTGGGTAGCCCCCACTTTTCGTCGTATATAGGTCGGAAAACAATAGTCCATATGCAGGACAGAACTGAGATACGATGAAGAGCGATTTCACCCTGGCTTTTAACGAAATTGTCGAAACGCGCGCGCTGCCCCGTGAGGTCGTGCTTGAAGCGCTGTCGCAGGCGTTGGTCTCGGCGTACCGGCGCGACGCCAACATCTCCAACAACCAGCGTGTCGAAGCCAACATTGATCTGACCGGACAGGCTCGCATTTTCCTCGAAAAAGAAGTGGTCGAGAGTGTGGCAGACCGATCAGACCGAAGTGCTGCTGGACGAGGCGCGCGTGACTGTCCCCGAGGCCCAGATGGGCGATATGGTCATGGTGCCGGTAGAAACGACCTCCAATTTTGGCCGCATCGCCGCGCAGACGGCCAAGCAGGTGATTTTGCAGCGCATCCGCGAAGCCGAGCGCGAATCGCTCTACGATGAATTTGTCGAGCGCGAAGGCGATCTGGTCACCGGCACGGTGCAGAGCGTGACCAGCGGCGCGATCACGCTCAGCCTGGGCCGCGCCGAGGCCGTGATGCCGCGCGCGCAGCAGATCCCCGGCGAGCGCTACCGCCCGCACGACAAGGTGCGCGCCTACGTGGTGGAAGTGAAGAAGAACAGGCGCGGGCCGCAGATCGTCGTCAGCCGCGCGCACAAAAACATGCTGCGCCGCCTGCTGGAATACGAAGTGCCCGAAATCTACAACGGCCAGGTCGAGATCAAAAACATCGCGCGCGAAGCCGGACACCGCTCGAAGGTCGCCGTCGCGGCGCTGCAGGAAGGCGTCGATCCCGGTGGGCGCGTGCGTGGGCATGCGCGGCATCCGCATTCAGAACATCGTCAAGGAACTGAGCGACGAAAAGATCGACGTGATCGAGTGGAGCGCCGATCCGGCGGTGTTTATCGCCAAGGCGCTCAGCCCGGCGCGCGTCAGCGATATGCTGCTCGAAGAAGATTTCGACACCGGGCGCACGGCGACCGTGATCGTGCCCGACGATCAGCTTTCGCTGGCGATTGGGCGCGAAGGGCAGAATGCGCGTCTGGCCGCCAAGCTGACCGGCTGGCGCATCGACATCAAGAGCGTCTCCGAAGCCGCGACTGGAAGCCTTTGCGCTGCTGGACAAGCCGCCGCTGAACGCGCTGAAGACCGAAAAGCCGGACATGATCGCGGAAGTGATGCGCATCATGGAAAAGAAGCAGGCCGAACCGCCCGATCCAGCCCGAAGAATTCCAGACGCTGACCGATTTCGTCAAGATGGCCGAGCGCCGGCTGCTGGCAGAACCGCGAAGCCGGCCGCGCCGAACGCCGCGAGGCGATGGAAATGGTGCGCGTCGCTGGTGCCCGCGCGCGCCTTCCAGATGGAGATTGCCGAACTGGAACTGGACGACGATATCAACCAGGCGCTGTCGCGCATCGATAACGTGGGCGAGCTGATGGTCCGCATGCTGGCCGACGAAGACGCGCTGAGCCGGGTGCTCAAGCAGGGCGGCGCAGGCGACGACGCGATGGAAGCGATCCGCTACGCGCTGGATGACCTGGTGATCCTGGGCGCAGCGGAAGCCGAAGCAGCAGCCGCGGCTGCGGCTGCCGCCGAAGCCGAAGCCGAAGTCGCAGAGCCGAAGCTCGCACGCCGAAGTCGGAGCCGACAGTTGAGCCAGTCGCGGCGGTGGAAACGCTCGGCGAACCCGAAGCCCGCTGTCGCGAGGTCCTGACCGCCGCATACGAGTCGAAGATGAGGAACGCCGAAGTCTGCCCGCCTTCATCGAGCCGGAACCCGAAGATACTGCCGCCCGCAAGGCCAAGCAAGCTCGATCGTCCGGGCACCGTCAATTCGAGGACGCTGAAGCCGATCCTGGAACCGAAAATGAAGGCCAAAGCCGCAAGGGCAAGAAGCCAAGCAGCGCGAGCTGGTCTTCGATGAAGATCGCGGTGAAGTGGTGGCCAAGCGCAGTCGCAAAGGCAGCCGCAACCGCGGTGAATGGGACGAGTATCTCGAAGACGATGATTCTAAAGCGCATGAGTAAGCGCGAAACCCCGGCGGCACGCTCCGCAGCGGACCTGTGTGGTCTGCCGGACGACTGCCGACAAGCGGGCGTTGACCCGGCTGGTTCGTACCCCGGACGAAGGCGTACAGATCGACCCGACCGGCAAACAGAATGGCCGGGGCGCGTACCTGTGTGATCAGCCCGAATGCTGGGACGCGCCCTGGAAACCGATGTGCTGGCAAAAGCACTGCGCACCACCCTCACTGATGCTGATCGAGAGCGCTCCGCGCGGCTCGTCCGCCTTCTGTAAGTTAACAACCGCGTAAGCCTAACAGCAGATGTCAGGACTGGTAGTGGCGCACACCGCAAGCCCCTACTCATCTGATCACAGTGCAAGGAAGGGAGGTTAGCGGCTCATTACCTGCTCACCGCTGGGCCGGTACCGCTAATCTATGCCAAAACAAAGCAAGTCCTGGAAATTCCGGATTTTCTCACGGTGCGCGAACTGGCCGACTTGATGGAAGCCAGCCCGATTGAGGTGATGAAAGAACTCATCAGCAACGGGATCATGGCCTCGATCAACCAGCAGATCGACTATGATACGGCGGCGATTGTGGCCGATGGCCTGGGCTTTGAAGCGCAGCCGATCAAGCGCACCGCCGAACCGGAAGCCGTCGAAGCCGAAGAAGTACGCGCCGCAGTGGCGGCGGCTCTACGCGGGGGAAGACGCCGTCCAAGCTCAAGACCGCGTCCGCCGGTCGTCACCGTGCTGGGCCACGTCGATCACGGCAAAACGTCGCTGCTCGATGTGATCCGCAAGAGCGAACGTGCAGGAAGGCGAAGCGGGCGGCATTACGCAGCATATCGGCGCGTATCAGGTCAAGCTACGATGATCGCCTGATCACCTTCCTCGATACGCCCGGTCACGAAGCCTTCACCGCCATGCGCTCGCGCGGCGCGCAGGGCGCCGATATCGCCGTGCTGGTGGTCGCGGCAGATGACGGCGTGATGCCGACCACGCGCGAAGCCCTGGCCCACGTCCGCGCGGCGCAGGTGCCGATTGTGGTCGCGCTGAACAAGATCGACAAGCCGAACGCCAACCCGGATCGCGTCAAGCAGCAGTTGGCCGATGTCGGCCTGAAGACGGACGAATGGGGCGGCGATACGCTGGTCGTGCCCGTCAGCGCGAAAGCCAAGATCGGGCATTGATGATCTGCTCGAAGCGATCCTGCTGATCGCGGACGAAGCTTGATCATCCGCGCCAATCCCGACGCCAGTGCCGCGCGGGAACGGTGCTCGAAGGCCGCATGGAAGCCGCGCGCGGCCCGGTGGCGACGCTGCTGGTGCAGAACGGCACGCTGCATACCGGGGATGTCGTGGTCGCGGGCTGTCGCAGCAGGCCGCATCAAGCGCATGTTCGACGAAAACGGCAACGTCGTCAAAGAAGCGCCGCCGTCGCGCCCGGTTCTGGTGATGGGACTGGACGAACCGCCGCACGCCGGGGATATGTTCGAAGTGGTGAAGAGCGTGAAGGAAGCGCGTGCCATCGTCGAGGATCGCCGGAGCCACGCTGGAAGCTCACGTCCTGTCGACTATAACGCCCGTAGTCGTGACCCTGGAAGACATCTTCAGCCGCTTCCAGGCGGGCGAAACCAAAGAACTGCTGCTGATCATCAAGGTGGACGTCGATGGCTCGCTGGAACCGGTCGTGAAGTCGGTCGAAAACTCAGGCGACGGAAGACTTGAAAGTGCGCGTGCTGCACGCCGATGTCGGCGAGATCACCGAAAATGATGTCAATCTCGCCAGCGCGTCCGGCGCGATCATCATCGGCTTCAACGTCGAAGCCGACTCGGCGGCCGCAGCGGCCGGCCGAGGTCGAAGGGCGTGGATATTCGCACCTACAACGTGATCTACAAGCTGATCGAAAGCGTCGAACTGGCGCTGCACGGTATGCTCGAACCGGAATACGCCGACAAGCTGATCGGCGTGGCCGAAGTGCGCCGCGTCATCCGCGTGCCGAAGATCGGCGAACATCGCCGGGTCGTACGTTCTCGAAGGCACCATCCGCCGTAATGCCAAGGCGCGCGTTGTGCGCGGGGGTAAGATCCTGGCGGAAAACGTGGGCGTGAGCAGCCTGAAGCGCTTTGAAGAAGACGTGCGCGAAGTCCGCACCGGCTTTGAATGCGGCATCGGCCTGGACGGCTTCCACGATATACAAGAGGGTGACCGGATCGAGTTCTACGTGCGCGAACGGGTTAATTAACCCACTCTGCCTGGAACCGTGACCGGGCCAGGAGCGCATCCTGGCCCGGTTTTTTGTGAGGAGGCTGTATCCCTTGGATTATGTAACGCTGCGAAACGAGGTGCGCAAGTACAGCACTGACGGTTCGTATGATTTTAACGGCGTGGTGCAGATCATGCTGGCGGCACTGGATAATTTACGCGAGTTTGCGTTTGATGAGGAATTAGCGGATATTGGCTATACATTGAATCCGACGCAGCGCGCGTTTTTGACTCGGATTCTGGATTATGCGTATGGTGTCGCGGAGACCCAGACGCGCAAGGATGATGATTAGGAGCGGGTTGTAAGTTCTCGGTTTTCAGTTTTCAGTTGCTAGGCGATTTGGGTGATGTCGCCCCAGGTTACAAGGCTTGTCCGGTACTAAAAAGTGTTCGGGTCGGCGTCGCCGTAGGTTAAAACCTACGGCTATGATGAAAAAAGTCCACTGAAGGGACTCCAAGCTTCCGACCAGCGAGCGACTCCCCCTTTCTCTACGCCGGGAGGCAAAAAGGGGCGCAGACTCGTCGTCAACAGAGTGCTTGTTGGTCCACCTTATCAACCCCACAAGTTCTCCCCTTTTTGCCGACCAGAGTGGGGAAAGGGGGATGGGGGGATAGGGGTCAAGCTTTGCATACAAGTACCGGACAAGCCTTTTAACTTGCGGCGACGCCGACGGAATCACACATTTTTACCGCACTTTTTTAAACAGCATTAACCTACACGGACGCTTACCGAAAACCGACAACCAACCACCAAAAAACTCTATGCGTATACTCATTGTTGGTGTAGCAGGCAATCTAGGTCGATTAGCGGCAGACTATTTCCACACCGATGCTCTTGTGGAATCGGTGATTGGGTTGGATTGGCGTTCATGCCGTCCGCCTCTATCAGGAATTCGGTTTGTGCGCGCGGCGCTGGGCCAGCCGGAATGGAAATCGCTGCTGCGCGAGGTAGACGCCGTAATCGATCTGATCGATGCGGGTTGGCCTTTACCGCGCCGACACGACAAAATCTCGACTGAGGATCACAAGCACATCCTCAGCGAGTCAGCCGGAGTAGGTAAATTGATCATCGCCAGCAGCGCCGCGATCTATGGCCCGCAGCCGATTGGATGGATCAACGAGGATACGCCGATTCACGGGCATCAGGGCGGGAAACATGCGCGACAGCAGGCGCAGATCGCGGATTTCGTGCAGGCGCAGGCTATCCCCGCCGCGCAGATCCGATCCGCTTGGATCACAGGGCGGCGCAGTCTGCCCCTGGTGCGCTGGCTGAATATGGTTCCAATTCCGGCAGGAGGCGGGCGTCTGCTGCAAACCCTGCACCCAGATGATTGGTTAGCGGCGCTGCGTTTGGCTCTGCACCATAATCTGCCGGGGATCATTCATGCGGGGGCGGGAGATGTGATTTCGTTTCGGGATGTGGCGGCCCTGATGGGACAGCGACGGGCAACCCTTGTGCCGCTCACATTACGCGCCTGGTGGGAATGGCGACTGCGTGGGCGTCGCTTTCCACCGGGCTGGATTTGCGCGCTCTATCGCGCCCCCCTGCTGGACTGCTCCCGACTGCGGGCAGCAGGCTGGCAGCCGCACTATACGACGCGCGATACTCTGATCGAAGCTCTGGAAGTCGCTCCAGGCAGGAGGATAAAATAATGTCTACAATCAAACAAGAACGGGCCGCACATCAGATCCACAACATCCTGAGCGAACTGCTCATGACCGAAGTCACCGATCCGGCGATACAGGATGTGACGATCACCGGAGTCAAGGTAGATCGTGAGATCGAATATGCGGAAGTTTATGTCCATGCGCTGGAAAATGAAACGGAAGTCATGGCAGGATTGGATCGTGCCAGAGGCTTTTTGCGGCGTGAACTCGCCAGCCGTACCCGCTTCCGCAAAACGCCCGAACTGCATTTTCACTGGGATCACGCTGTCGATGAGGGCGAGCGCATCGAAGATCTGTTGAGTTCGCTCGGCATGAAACCCACCAAACCTGTCCCACCCAAAGAGGAACTCGTTGATGATGATGGAGTGGAATAAGGCGAACGATCTCGTCGCCCGCGCGCGGGATATTCTCGTTGTAACGCATGTCGGACCCGATGGTGACGCCATCGGGTCTATGACTGGCTTGGCGCATGGACTGCGCCGCCTGGGTAAACAGGTGAGCATGGCTGTCGATGGCGGAGTCCCGGCGGAACTGGCTTTTCTGCCCGGTTCCGAAGTCGGTCTTCCCGACGCTGACCGATCTCGCCGTCGATCTGGTGATCGCGGTGGACTGCGGCGACGCCAGCCGGATGGGAAAAGTGGGACAGGTCGCCATTCAAAGCGGCGCGCCCCTGATCAACCTGGATCATCACCGCACCAATACCCTGTTCGGCGCGGCGAATCTGGTCGATATCAAGACCGTTGCCGCCTCCGAAGGGGTGCTGGATTGGCTGACTCAACTCGGCGTGACGATTGACGCGGCAGCGGCTTACTGCCTGCTGACGGGCATCGTCACGGATACCATCGGCTTTCGCACGGATAATGTTACCTCGGAAACGCTCGGCAAAGCGCAGAAACTCATGGCCTGCGGTGCGCCCCTCTCGGAAATCGTCCAGCGCACCGTCAACCGCATGTCCTACGCCGAACTGCATTTGTGGAGTATTGTGCTGCCGACCATCCAGCTTGAGGATCATGTCCTGTGGGCGGTTGTCACCCGCGATATGTATGATCGTGCCGGATTGACCGGACACGATGATGGCGGATTGGTCAGCAAACTGATCCAGGTCGATGAAGCCTATATCTCCGCCGTGTTCAAGCAAAAAGAGGATGGCGGCATCGAGATCGGATTCCGGGGTGTGCCGGGATTCGATACGGCAAATGTCGCGGTAGCGTTGGGCGGCGGCGGGCATAAACTCGCCTCTGGCGCGACGGTGCATGAACCACTCGACACGCTGATTCCGCGCGTGATCGAGATGCTGAAAGCTGAAATTCGTAACGGGAAGCCGTGATGTTTGGCCTGCTCAACATCCACAAACCGCAAGGCCCGACCAGTCACGATATGGTGGCACGGGTGCGGCGTGGGACGAAGATCAAAAAAATCGGACACGCCGGGACGCTCGATCCGATGGCGACGGGCGTCCTGGTGTTATGTATCGGCCTCGCTACACGCCTGAGCGAATACGTGATGAATTCCCCCAAAACGTATCTCGCGCGGCTGCATTTCGGCGTGGAAACCGATACCTATGATGCAGACGGAGCCGTGACGGCTGAAAATCCGGCCCCGGTAGCGCGTGCAACGGTCGAATCCGCGTTAGATCTATTTCGCGGCGAGATTCTGCAAGTCCCGCCCATGTACAGCGCCATTCAGAAGGACGGGCGGCGGCTGTATGATCTGGCGCGGGCGGGCATCGAGGTCGAACGCGACGCACGCCCGGTCACGATCCACGCGCTGGATCTGATCGAGTGGGACTTTCCCTACGCGGTGCTGCGGGTGCAGTGTTCACCAGGAACGTATATTCGCAGTCTCGCCTATGATCTGGGGCGGGCAGTCGGTGTCGGCGCGCATCTCGCCGCGCTCGAACGAACCGCCAGTGGACGCTTTACCGTCGAAAACGCGGTATCCTGGCCCGATCTGGAATCCGCCATGCAAGCCGGAACCTGGGAGCAATATCTCCTGCCGCCGGATCTGGCCTTAGCGGATGCGCTGCCTCTGCATCTCAGCGAGGAAGACTCCCAGCGCGTCTGGAACGGCATGACCATCCCCGCCGCACCGGGCGACTCGGATCTGGCGCGGGCGTATAATCCCGCCGGACACCTGATCGCGGTCTTGGTGCGGCACGGTGTATACTGGAAGCCGGAAAAGGTGTTTCACGATGAATAGGGGGCATCATGGACAAACCGCATCAGCCAATGTTTACCAAAGTCATTGCCGGATGTGCGACCGCGACAGGCTTCTTGCTGCTGGCAGATCACTACCGGATCGTATTGGGGATTCCATTGGTGATCGGACTCTGGTGTCGCTGTACCAGTGGCGGCGCGGGCGGGCCAAACTGCGTTCAATCGGGCCAAATCTCATTGTTTTCGGTATGCTGATGAAGGTCATGCTCTACAGCGACCTCGACACCTTCACGTTAGCTGTGGCGGGAATCCTGAGTCAACTCATCCTCTACGCGGTGCTGCTGTTCCCCTTTACGTACTATTGGACGGAGGAAGAGGATCGCGTCAGTATCGCGCTGATGACCATGCTCGTGCTGCTGATTCTGGCGGTCTGTCTTGGCATCGGCTATCTGGTGACGCTGAACCGGATCTGGAGTGTGGCCCTGATCGGCTTATGGCTGCTGATATTCGTCAAAGGGCTGTGGAGTCGGGATTATTCTCCCCTGGCAGCGCTGGCGGGTCTGGTCGGCTTGGGATTAGTGATCGCGGCGGTACTCGCGCGCTGGATCGACTCCATTAGTATTCTGATCGCGGCGGCGGCGTCCCTGCTCACGATGATCATGGTGTTTCTGATAGGAAGTCTGTCCAAACCGGATGATTCCGATCTTCCGGGGTGGCTGTCTGGCCTCGATAAGTCGTAATATATGGGATGGTACTTCATTTAGGATTTGAGGATGTCTATGCAGCATGTGTACGATCTGGCGGATGCCAAACCAGACCGCCGGACGATTGTCGCTGTGGGGATGTTTGATGGCGTTCACAAAGGCCATCAGTTTTTAGTGCGGCAGTTGGTCGAAAAAGCGCAGCGTTTGGACTGTATTCCCGCCGTGCTGACCTTTTTCCCCCACCCGGATGTCGTCTTAGGGCGGGCATCGGAGCGTTACTATCTCACCACGCCGGAACAGCGCGCGTCACTGTTGGGCGAATTGGGTGTTGACATTGTGGTGACTCATCCGTTTAATGATGCGGTGCGCCAGATTCGCGCCGCCGACTTTGTGGATCGGCTGATCACACATTTGAATTTAGGTGAATTGTGGGTGGGGCCAGATTTTGCATTGGGCTATAAGCGCGAAGGCAATGTCGAATTTTTACGCGCGCAGGGCCTTGTGGTGGAGGTTGTGGAACTCGTGTCACAGGATGATAACGGTACGACGATTAACAGCAGCACGATTCGCGCCGCGTTACAATCGGGCAAGGTCGATCAGGCGGCGGAATGGTTAGGCCGTCCCTATCGTTTAGCCGGGGAAGTGATTCACGGCGATGCGCGCGGGCGGACTTTCTGGCTTTCCCACCGCGAACGTCGATGTGTGGGATGAACAGGTATTGCCCGAAAACGGTGTCTATGCCGGATTTGTCTATCTGAACGGCGAAACGTTGATGTCCGTCGCCAATGTGGGAACCCGCCCGACGTTTAAGGGTAAGGGTGTGCGCGTCGAAGCGTACATCCTCGATTTTGATCGCGATATCTATGGCAAAACGCTGGTCTTTGATTTTATTCTGCGCCTGCGTCCCGAATTAAAATTCGACAGTGTGGATGCACTGATCGAGCAGATGCACGGGGATGTGGCGCGCGGACGCGAGATCCTCACCCCCTTGTATAAGGGAGGATAGATGCGAAGTTTCCTTGAAATCACCGATTTCACGACGAATGAACTGACCTATATCCTGAATCGCGCGGATCAGCTTCAGGAATACTGGCACACGAATACCATGCCCCAAACGCTGGCGAAGCAGAAGATCGCGCTCTGGTTCTGGGGCAACGGCTTTCGCAACCGGGTCGCATTTGAAATTGGCGCGCGGGCGATGGGGGCCGATGTCTCTTTTATCCCAGGTGAATTAGGTATTCACGAACCGCTAGCGGATATTGGGCATTATCTGCGAAACTGGTTTTCGATGCTGGTCATGCGCGCCCAAAACCATAAGGATCTGGTGGCTGTTACCAAAGATGCCGCCATTCCGGTCATTAATGCGCGCACCACCTACAACCATCCCTGCGAGATCATCGGCGACTTGCAGTATATTCGAAAAATGCGGGGGTCGATTGACGATCTTCGGGTGGTCTTTGTCGGTGAAGTCACCAACCTGTGTATGAGTTGGTTTGAAGCGGCGGTACGCTTGCCGATAGAGGTGATTCAGGTCGGGCCAGCCGATTATCTTCTGTCGGACTCCAGGGTGGACAAACTTAATGAGCGGGCAATGGGCCATATCGCAACCACTGTCGATCTGGATCGCGCCATTTCCCGGCAGACCGACGTGATCTATACGGACTGCTGGCCTCGCGCCATTGATCCCGACACCGCCAAGCGCCTGTTCCTGCCCTACCAGATCACAGCGAAAATTCTGGATCGGATGAACGATAAAGGCTTCTTTCTCCCCTGCCCACCTGTGACCAGAGGCGAAGAAGTATCCGCCGACTCGTTGACGTCACCGAAATGTCAGGATTACGCGGCGAAGGAATATCTGCTGCATGCGCAGAACGCGATCATGGAATTTTTAGCAACCCATTGATAAATCTCCCTCTCCATACGATGGAGAGGGAGATTTAGAGGGTGAGGCAAACTCTTAATCCGCGATTTCCACGAATACCCACTGCCCCGACTGGATCTGCCAGACACTGATTGCGTTGGTGGAAATATCACCGTTGACGTCAAAGTTCCAACGGCCCATCGCGCCGGAAAAATCTTCCATCGAGGATAATCCCCGGATCACATTGTTGCGGGATGGATCGGCGGTATGATCGATCACGTACAGAAGCGCATTCATCGCCTCATATCCGGTCATTGAATTGGTGATGGGAGTCATGTTATACGCGGCTTCATAGGCGGTCACGAAATCGGCAGCCGTAGCGACCTGTTGGGGCGGCGGGACAACATCGGTAGCATAAACCCCTTCCGCCGGTTCCGCTCCCACATCGGTGATGACATAATCCGCTAACACAATACCATCGGTTCCCATAATCATCAGAGCGGGATCGATCTGACGCAGCGCCGCGATCAGATCAGAAGCGCCGCCATCCGCATACGCGCCGATATAGACCATAGTCGGTGAGGCCTCAATAATCTGCGCTGCAAGCTCCGCATAAGTCTCGTCAGTAGCGGTTTCGGGATCAAAATGCTCGTGACCGACAATGGATATCGAGACTTCCTGGGCGGTGACTTCAAACACGCCGGTCACGGTAGTCCCATAGAACGAGCCATCATCCACCAGATAAACTATTCTACTCGCCCGTTCATCCGCCCAGTAAGCAGCAGCCCTACCCTGAACTTCGTCACTGGGAACCATACGGAAAAAGTTACGGCGACCTGTGGGATAATAAATACCCGGTTCGTTTTCACCAAAGCCCGGTTTCGTCAATCCTGGGGCGGTAGCGGTCAGGGAGATCGCCGCCAGATTCGCTTCATTCAACAGGGGAAGTATGGCGCGGGCTTGTCCACTGCCGCCCATACCAATATAGGCAACCACATCGGGATCGGCAATGGCCTGCTGTGCCGCCTGGATTTCGAGATCCACGTCATACCCCGCTGTATCATACGTAACCAGTTCGATATTGTCATGACCTTGCAGGGCGAGTTGTATCCCCTGTAAGGTCGGCATCGCCCACCCTTGATCCATGGGGAGCGCGACGGCGATTTTTAGATTCTTGTCCTTCTTATCATCTTCTTTGCCACACGCGGAGATCACAGTGATGGTAATCAGGAGCAGCACAAACAAAATTCTACGCATTAAACCCTCTTTGAATTGTAAAGGAACTTTATGATGTCTCAATTCTATACGAATTGACAGGGGTTGTAAACAATGAAGCTAGCGATAGTACATCAGTTTTATTGTACTATTCTAACAATAATCCTTCTGTCACAAGAAGCATATCTAAATGATCAACTAACGTATCAATCGCGGAAGGAATATAACGCGGCATCACAACCGCATCCAGCAGATCGCGTACATCGGCTTCAAAGTGATCTGGCAGCAGGGAACATTGGCGCGCAGTAAAATCGAGCAGGCGTTTTTCGCCGGGATGCAGCACCCGATTGACCGCGAACAGAATATCAAAGTAGCTCGCCAGCAGCGCCGCGATCCGGTGATTGATGCTGATCATATCGCGCCGCACAATCGCTTTGTCGAGTTGGTGACTGTAACCCGAAATATTTTTGCGCAGGATCGGGTAATTCTTGGCGATGATGGCACGGCGCAGGGGTTCAGGATAGGGCTGATCGGCGCGGGCTTTGATTTTCGCGAACCAACCGGACGGATCGTAGAGCGCCTCGGATACGCGGACGTTATACCAGAAGCAGGTCGTATAGCCCGTGCTGGCTTGATGCTGATCGATCACGCGCCCCAACTGCTCCTCGATCCAGTCGGGCCAGCGATACGTAATGTCTACGCCGCGCCCGGTGCGCGCATCGATCCACTCGTCGCCGGTTTCCCAGAATTGGTTGTTGATCTCGACAGGTTCTGGCTTTCCCAGGCGGCGCGCAATTGATTCGCGCGCTTCAATGGGGATATCCGGCTTGGCGTAAACATAAAAATCAAAATCGGACTTGGCATCGCTGAACGATGAGGTCAGCGATCCCGCCAGCGCGACAGCGATCACAGTGGGGATCGTGCCAAAGGCCTGCGCGATATCCTGTGCGGCGGCGCGATCATCGGAAGATAGGGTATTTAGGATATTCATGTTGATTTGACTATTCCTTCATTTTGTGTACACGGTAAGTGTAGCACACAAAAAAACGCCGCGCATGTGGATGAACAAGCACGGCGGTGGATCTTCAGATGACAGGTTCATCAACAGATACTTGGCGAACCCTGGTAAGGCGATACGTCACATAGAAATTCAATCCGGCGGCAAACAGACCAGCGTATATCATGATCACGTAACTCGACTGAGAGAGAGACTCTTCTACATTCGGGTCAGCAATCTGGCAAACCTCAGCATTATCGGAAAAACAATCGGGATGGAACGGATACAGCAGATAGCGCCGAAAGTATTCACTTTTGAGGGCAGACTCGTGTCTTTCTGCGACGTTGACGCAATCCAGGCATGAACCCTCTATCACATCAAAAGCATAAGTAGCATAAGCCCACAGCCAGGACAAGATCAGGACAAAACTGATAAATCCGATCAATCCAAAGATCAGACTTTTGCCGATCCGGATCGCTCCGTTTTCCCGTCCAAATTTACGTAGCGGGGGAATGATGAGCGGGATGAGGGTGATCAGGCTGATGATAACGCCCAGAAGTAAGGCCAGAAACAGTTCTTGTAGTAGTTCCATCCAGTCTTCCCCCTGAATTGTGTATTCATTTCAAGTGTAGCACACAAAAAAACGCCGCGCTTGTGGATGAACGAGCGCGGCGCGATCTTCAAGCGAGAGGGTGTTGGATAGACTCATAGAGTAGGTTCTCTAGTATGTGGAATGGTTGAACGATCGCACACGAAAATATTCAATCCGGCGGCAAACAAACCCGAATATAGAAATAGGAAATACAGAAACATGTAAAATTGCTCGCTTTCATTCATTGTATGCTGTGTTCTATCCGCCATTTGGCATACATTGCGTTGATCAGAAAAACAGCCATGAAAGGGGTAAACTACGGCGCGAAGAAACAATTCCTGCTTCAAGGCAGTTTCATGCTGCTGTGCATCTGTTGAATTGATGTAATCAGGATTTTCGGGATCTGCGCCGAGCGAACGTGTGAACCCATCAAAAGCTATCGCAGTCCATAAAAGGGCATAAAGCAAAAAAACAGCCATAAATCCAAACAGCCCGAACACGATATTTTTACTGATGCGAATCATGGGCCTATTTTGTCCCCGTCTTCGCAACGGCGAAATCAACAGCGGGAGCAGGGTAATGGCGCTAACCATGCCGCCAAAGAGTATCGCGAAGAGAAAGGTATAGAAGGCATGAAACTAATAGCCACATTTCATTAATCCTCGTGTTCTACACGTCTGGTGTTAAGTCCAGTACATAAAAAAACGCCGCGCTTGGGGGTAAGCGCGGCGTCCGATTGCTTAATCCTTGCCGATGCGGTAGCCCAGGCGGCGCAGCGCGTTTTCATCGCGCCGCCAGTTTTTGAGCACCTTGACCCACAATTCGAGATAGACGCGCGTGCCGACGAACTTTTCGATCTCCTCGCGGGCCTGCTGGCTGATCTGTCTTGAGCATCTGGCCACCTTTGCCGATCACGATGCCTTTGTGCGAGTCGCGCTCGACGTAGATCGTGGCGCTGATGTAGGTCATGGTCGTCGCTGCGCGGCTTGTATTCGTCGACCTCGATGGCGACGCCGTGCGGCACTTCCTGTTCCAGGTTGATCAGCGCCTTTTCGCGGATGATCTCGGCCACGATGTCGCGCATGGCGGTATCCGAAAGCTGATCTTCGGGATAGTAGCGCGGGCCTTCGGGCAGCATGGTCGATGATTTTGCTCAGGATCTCGTCACGCCCTGCCCGGTCAGCGGCGGTCGTGAGCCGGTCGGCGGCGGGGACGAGCGCGTGGAAGTCGTCGTGCGAGATTGCAGGCAGCGGTCGTCCTGGCTGACGAGATCGATTTTGTTCAGCACCAGCATCACGGGTGTCACCTCCGGCGCGGTCGGATCAGTTCGGCGATGCGGCGATCTTCGTCGGTGGGGGCTTCGCTGACATCGACCACGAACAGGATCACGTCCGCATCGCGCAGGGCATCGATGGCCACGTCGACCATGAATTCGCCCAGCGGGTGCGCGGCTGGTGGATGCCGGGCGTATCGACAAAAACGATCTGCACGTCGTCGCGCGTTAGAATGCCCAACTGGCGCAGGCGGGTGGTCTGCGGCTTGGGGCTGACGATGGCGATCTTCTCGCCCAGGATGGCGTTCATCAGCGTGGATTTGCCCACGTTGGGCCGCCCGATGACGGCGACAAAGCCGCTTTTGTGGCCTTCGGCGGGTACGTCTGTTCGTTCGGTTCGGTCAGTCTTCTGCAGCAATGACACTCATCTTGAACGGGTTAAAGTCGGTGTCACGGTCATAGTAGTCTTCGTGTTCGGCGGCCTTGAGCGTGTTGACCACCCGGTAGGTGAGCGGGGTGAGCACCGCTTCAAACCCGACCTTGATGATGTAGTTGGTGACGATCAGCGACAGCAGGATCTCCATCGGGAACACGCCGAGCGCGGTCGCGATCAGCATAAAGACGATGGTATCGACGCCCTCGCCGACGAGCGTGCTGCCGATGGTGCGCGCCCACAGCCAACGGCCCTCTGGTGCAGCACTTTCATTTTGGCCAGCACATAGCTGTTCGAGAATTCGCCCAGCAAATAGGCCGCCAGACTGGCGACGATCAGGCCGCTGACGCCGCCCAAAATCGCGTTGTAGGCGTCCTGTCCGGCGTAGCCCTGCCATTCGGATTCACCGGGCAGGACTGCCCGCCAGCCAGACGAAAAAGCCTAACAGCACATTCGCGCCAAATCCCGCCCAGATCACGCGGCGGGAGCGCCTGTAGCCGTAGACTTCGGTCAGCACGTCGCCAAAAATATAGCTGATCGGAAAGATCAGCGTTCCGGCGTCAAAGATCAGCGCGATCGGGCCGATGCCCGCCTTCAGGTCGACAATCTTCGCGCTGCTCAAAAGGTTGCTGATCATCAGCACCGTGACGAACAGCGCCATGACAAGATCAAATACTCGGTAGTTATGAGGTGTTTTTTGTTCCATGCCGCTATTTTAACATAGTCGCGGCGCGCGTTGCAGAGTGAGTTCGGCTTGAAAATTTTCACCACTGAGAACACCGAGATTTTTTTAAGGTGAAGAGATCTCTTTTATCCTTTTTTCTCTGTGTTCTCGGTGTTCTCAGTGGTGAATTTCTTTGTTCTTACGCTTTCGCCCCTGCCAAACGGCGGCGATAACGGCGGAACCGCGCTTTAGGCGAGTTCTGGACAAAGTTGCGCCAATGAGGCAGCACCGCGCGCCGCAGACTGGCAAACGCATACTCGGCCTCGCGGCGGCCCCGGTTGAGCGACAGCACAGCAGGCTGACGTCCAGCAGCCGTCCATTCGATCACCGCCGCACCCCACGACAACCCGCCGCCAAATCCCACCAAGCCGATACGCTGCCCGCGCTGGACTCGCCCGGATTCAATCGCTTCGACCAGCGCAATCGGGATCGACGCGGCGGAGGTGTTGCCATAGCGTTCCAGGTTGCTGACGATATTTTCCGCCGGGAAATTCATGGCTCGTGCGGCAGCATCCAGAATACGCTGGTTGGCCTGATGCGGCACAATCAGATCGAGATCCGCGATGGTCAGACTGCGCCTGTTTCGTCGCGATCCGCAGTGCTTTGGGCAGGAGTGCGCGTTGCAAAGCGGAATACGCTCTGTCCATCCATATAGATGTTGTGCATCTGATGTGCGCCGTCTTTCAGATACGTTTCCTTGCTGCTCACCGTCGGCAGCGTCAGCAGATCCCAGCCGGCCCCATCCGAACCGAGGACGCTGCTCAACACGCCGCCGGGAGTTCGCTGGCTTGCAGCACCACCGCGCCCGCGCCATCCCCAAACAGGACGCACGTTTTGCGATCCTTCCAATCCAAAACGCGGCTCATCGTTTCAGCTCCGATCACCAGCGCCGTGGTGATACTGCCCGCGCGGATCTTGCTGGTGGCGAGATCGAGCGCATAGATAAAGCCAGAACACGCTGCCGCGAGATCGCTGGCTCCGGCATTGATCGCGCCGAGTTGATCCTGCACAATGCTGGCAGTGCTGGGGAAAATGTATTCGGGCGTGGATGTCGCGACAATGATCAGATCGATATCGCTGGGGACGATATTGGCAGCAGCTAACGCTTTTTGCGCCGCGCGGATGGCAAACTGAGTTGCTGTTTCACCGGGCTGCGCGATCCGGCGTTCTTTGATACCCGTGCGTGGGTAGATCCAATCGTGGCCCACGCCCACGAGATCCTTAAAGTCGTCATTAGGCATAATATGGGATGGAACATCCATACCCCATCCGGTAATGTGCGCGTACATCGTTGACCGACCTTCCCTGAGAGTAAATGCTGACTGCCATTGTGCGTCAGAAAAACTATCTTTTACTCTCAAAGGGTACTGTCAATTCCTCTCAAAAATTGAGCGGGCGGAGATCCCTCTCATCCGTGTCTTATTTGATTACAGAATTCACAATTTATTCATTTTATATTTATAATAAATTAAGTATAATTTTTTTAAAGTCCTTAACCTATTGTAACAATGGGACTGACTCGCGCGCTTCGTTTTATCTATAAGCCTGCCGCCTTTTGGAGGATATGCATTCATGTCACTGTTAAGAAAAACATTGTTGGTGGTTATTTGTACGGTCATTATTTCAACCATCAGTCTCTACTTTGCTTCTCAGCTCACGCTGCTGCGCGGCTATGAAGAAATTGAAGTGGATGATACTGAAGCCAGTACGCAGCGCACAGTCAATAGTTTTTTTGACCAATCTAAAGCTATTCTCCCTTCGGCGCGCGCCTATGCCTTTTGGGATGATATGTATAATTATGTTGCGACTCCTGATCCGGCGTTTATTGATTATCTGGGGTTGACTCCAGAGGTCTATACGACGCATCAAGTCAACCTGATCGCGATTCTGGATGTGAACTATAACGCTGTTTTTTTGAAGATGTACGACCTTACGACCCTTGAGCCGATTGATGTTCCCGCTGATCTGTCATCTTATTTGCAGACAGGCAGCCCGCTGCTTGCTCACAGCGTAGACCAGCCCGAGATCACTGGGGTTATTTTGCTAGAGGGAAAACCGATGTATCTGGCCTCCGTCGCCAGTCTGCATACCGATTTTTCGGGGGAGCCGCACGGGGCGGTGATTTTTGGCCGTTTTCTCGATGATGAGGTGATCGCCAGTCTGTCGGAAACCACCAAACTTTCGATATCGGCCTTTTTGTTGAATGATCCTCAGCTGCCCGCCGATGCCCGACGTGCCGATGAATCGCTCAATGCGTCTGGGGTGAATGAGGTAAATGTGCAGCGCCTCAACAGCGATACCGTGGCGGGTTACACCTATATTCGCACCATTGAAGGTCAACCAGCGTTTATTCTGAAGGTGGCGATGCCTCGCGTTATTTACCATCAGGGGTTAACCAGCTTTCGTTATTTCGCTGTTCTGGCGGCGCTGGCTGGGGTAGGATTTATCATCGTCTCGACCTTCCTGCTGCGCCTGTTTGTGCTGTCGCCCTTAACCGCCCTCAGCCAACAGATCAGCGCTATTCGCGCGAGTGGTGATAATACGCAGCGAGTGACGATAGTCGGCAAGGATGAATTATCCAGCCTGGGCAATACAATTAATGGCATGTTAGAAGCCCTCGAAGGGCGCACACGCGAACTTCAGGCAGCCAAAAAAGTGGCAGACCAAGCAAACAAGGTCAAATCCATGTTTTTGGCGAGCATGTCGCACGAACTCCGCACCCCACTGAACGGCATCCTAAACTTTACCCAATTCGTCTCGATGGGTATGCTTGGGCCTGTCAACGAAAAACAGGTCGAGGTGCTGCAAAAAGCCGTTGCTAATGGCGAACATCTGTTGAGCCTGATCAATGATGTGCTGGATATCTCCAAGATCGAGTCCGGATCGCTCATGCTGTTTGTCGAAGATGGCGTTAACGTCAAAGGCGAACTAAAGTCGATCGCGGAGATGGGGCGCATGCTCCTCAACCAAAAACCTGTCGAACTTATTCTGGATGTGTCCAGCGATCTGCCTGCTGTGCGCGGAGATCGACGGCGGATTCACCAGGTTATCCTGAATTTAGTCTCGAATGCGTGCAAGTTTACCCAGGAGGGCCAGGTTATGATCCGGGCGTATCAAGAGGACGCGCAGTTAGTGATTGCGGTCAGCGATACCGGGCCAGGGATTAAGCCAGAGGATCATGAAAAGGTGTTTGAAATTTTCCAGCAGACCGAAAGCGGATTGAAACACGGAGGGGGAACCGGACTCGGACTGCCGATTTCGCGCCGCCTAACCGAAGCGCACGGCGGGAAACTGTGGTTCGAAAGCGAACCGGGCCATGGCGCGACCTTCTTTGTGTCACTCCCACTCACCTCATCTATTCTGACAGCATCAGTCTAAAAGGAGATGATGAAACTATGACCTCAACTCCTGTCCTACTCTATGTCGATGATGATCCTACCAGCCGCGAGGTGATGCAAATGCTCGTCACCTATGCCCTGGGATGGGATAGCCTCACCATCTTTGAAAACACCGAGAATTTTATCGCCCGCACCGAGGCGTTGTCGCCTCCGCCCGATATCATTTTCTTGGATATTCAGATGCAGCCCTATGATGGATTTACCGCCCTGAATATGCTGCGCCAGCACGAACGATTTGCCAACACGCCGATTGTGGCAGTCACAGCGAGCGTGATGAACGAAGAAGTTGAACTTTTGAAGCAGGCCAGCTTTAATGGCGGCGTAGCGAAACCGATCAGCATCCATAATTTCCCGCAGTTAATCGAACGTATTTTGAATGGTGAAAAAGTCTGGCATGTCTAAAACTCACGCACTTATCATTGACGATAACCCAACAAATCTTGATGTACTGGTTCAACTGCTGGAACATGAGGATATTTCCAGCACGACGATCCAAAATCCAATGGAAATCACCCATACGCCAGTTGAAAAAATAGACCTGATCTTTTTGGATCTGGAAATGCCCGGAATAAGTGGCTATCAGATGCACGACATTCTCTCAGAGAAGTACGGCAGCGATATTCCCATCGTGGCCTATACCGTCCATTCCAATGAAATCAATGCTGCCAGAGAAAAAGGATTCCATAGCTTTCTGGGAAAACCACTCAATATTCAGCGTTTTGGCAGTCAGATTGCCCGTATTCTCGCCGGAGAGCATGTTTGGGAGGTGCAGTAAATGCTGCTTAGTGGCAAGAAAATTTATATTGTCGAAGACAATCAGGATAATATTTTCGTGATCCAATCGCTGCTGGCTCAACATGGGGCCGAGGTTCAGGTGGATTGGTGGGCCAAAGGTGAGGCGCACAAAGTGGTTCGGGCGCTGCCGCTCCATCTCATTATTCTCGACCTGATGCTGCCGTATGGGCGCACGGGCTATGAAGTCTTTACCGAGATTCGCGCCATCCCGGAACTTCAGCACATTCCCGTGGTAGCTGTCTCCGCCGCCGATCCATCGATTGCGTTACACCAGGCAGTTGAGTTAGGATTTAATGGTTTTATCAGCAAGCCTATCAAGTATGACCGCTTCCCGCAGCAGATCGCGGAGTTGATTGCCGGAAAAGCGGTGTGGTACACGACATAACCTTATCACGTATACAGGGGTGCTCTCAAAAATGCGGCTCTACCAGGAAACTGATCTCACAGCACTGCTCAATCTGATTAAAACCCGGTCTGTGGAACGATTCGCGGACTATCCCAGCCTGATCGATCTACAGGAAATGATGGGGATCGAAGAGATCCGCGTCAATACCTGGATCTGGCAAGATAAGGATGAACTATCCGGCTACCTGATCCGCGACGAAGACCGGGTGATATTTGAAGCGGCTCCGGGCTGCGATCTTGAGGATGATATGCTGTCGTTTGGGATCGAAGAAGTACGCCATGCCGAGTATGAGTCCGTATCGGTGAGCTGTCGCGGCAATTATCCGCGCCGCCTGGATCTGCTCAAGAAGTATAAATTTACTCCTGATGCCGATTTCGCGATCCAGTATGAGCGCTCTCTGCTCGATCCGATCCCGGCTCCGGTGCTGCCCGATGGCTTCAGCATCCGGCCTATGCGGGGTGAAGAGGAAGTCGAAGCCCATGTGATGCTGCATCGTGCCGCGTGGGGTACAGAGAATATGACCGTCGAATACCGCCTGTCGATGATGCGGACTCCCACCTATGATCGCCTGCTGGATCTGGTGCTGGTCGCACCGGGAGATCGTTTGGCGGCGTACTGCATGTGTTATATCGATCCCGATGAAAACAGGATCACCGGGCGCAAGCTGGGCTATACCGATCCCCTGGCGACTCATCCCGATTTTCAGGGACGCGGATTCGCCAAACAACTGCTGCTGGCGGGCATGATTCTGCTGCGCGAGCGTGGCATGGAGATCGCGCATCTTGGCACCAGCAGCGACAATATCGCCATGCAGATGGCAGCCGAAAGCGTCGGGTTTTGTGAAATCGGGCGGACGCTGTTTTTCTCGAAACCCTTAACGGTCTGAGTTGTCATCAGGTGCCAGACGGTTGATATCGGGAGCAAGATAGCCCAACTCGCCTAAACGCACCGTTGCTTCGATCAGAGGTACCTGGAAGATATGCGAGACACTAGAGGGTGTGCGCTGTCGTTCGTTGATTCCTGCCAGCAGTCCGGTAGGCAGCATCAGCGACAGCGCGAAAACTTCCACTTCGCCATCCGAAAATGGTTTTTCCCCCAACAGCCGAACCCGTAAATCCCACTGTGCTTCCCCACACAGCCGCGCCACGATCCGCGCAATATCGAGCCGCCGTTGGTAAGGAATATCCTGGGATAAGGCGTAGATCTGTTCCCAGTTCGGATCGGTGATCCACAAATTCTGCGGCGGATTTAGGTAAACTTCCTCGATGGGAACGGGCAAACGCAGCGCTCCACTCAGGCGCAGCAGTTCCGCCGTCAGATGTTCCAGACGCGCGCGGCGCACAATATTCCGCAAGCCTCGATCCGAGGTCGTAAACGGTGTTGGAAGGTTGCGAGCCATCGGATGGGGCGTGTAATCATCAAACATGGAGACACTTATCCTGACCTGATTGCACAGCTATCTTTAGGATAACACAACCTGCGCAAAATCGAGATAGGAGAAATTGACAGCACGGGGATTCGTCGCCATGACCCCTAACCCCCCGGCCCCCTTCCACCCACTGCGTGGGGGAAGGGGGAGCAGCGTCACGCTCACAATGCGGCTCCCCTTGCCCTACGCGGTAAGGCTAGGGAGTAAAACATTCAAAGATCCACATTATCCATCCCCTAGCCTTACCGGACGTGGGGAAAGGGGCGGGGGGGGGTTAGGGGTCAAGCAGTACATCTACCTACGGCGCTGGCGTTGCCGGGACGCGCGTCGCAGGCGGGCGAATAGATGAAATCGTCGGCGCGGGAGTCAGTGTCGGCCCGGTGGGGATGGCATAGGGTGTACTCGGCACCCGGTTTTCGTCCACATCGAGCGCCGTCCCCGGTTGAAGCTCAATCGTCGTCTGATCGACCACCGCCTGCACCACGCCGTCCTGCACTTCGACATGAGTCGCGCCGTTATCCTCAACGCGCACACCGAACAGCGTCCCGCGCACCACGATCTGCGCGACAGGCGTGTTCACTTCGTATTGCAGCCCCGAATCAAGCGCCGCGTTTGCACTGTGCAGAGCTTCCCCCGTCACCTGCTCAAGGATAATCGCAGCGTCGCCTGTGTCCGTTTGTTCAAAGCTGCGGACGATCATTTCGCTGCCAGGGAGAATCTCGGCTTCAGTCCCCGTGAAAAAGGTGAGAGTCGCCTGCCCTGTCGCATCCGTGCGGATACGATCATCCTGCGTGATCGCTTGCGTTTCACTGACCGCGATCCAAGTGGTAGTGCCGCTGTCCTGCCATTCGACTAAACCACCCTCTACCGTCAAAATAGCGTCGGCGTCGTTCATTTCCTCTATGGTATGACGAGCTTTTTTGTCCTCGTCCTTGCCGCAGCCCACGAGCACCAGCAGCAGGATCAGGGATAGGAAGATCCGTATTTTCATGATCATTTCCTCCTTTAATTACATTTAGTGTAGTAGATGTTTTTCGGAACTCGCGAGTCTGATATATGCTTAAGTGGTTCATGGAGGTTATATGAACCGCGAAAACACATTAAAAGCTGTGTACATGTTGCAGCTTGTTGCCGCCATTTCGATGCTGCTGGGATTGTGTCTAAGCTGGTGGGAGAGCGGATCACACCACTACACTGCACTCCGCCTGTTCCAGCGCAGTTTCGATCTGCTGGAAGAACATTCCGTATCCCCCTTGTTTCAGCCGACCCTCGCCTTATGGCTGCTGCTGCCCGTGATGATCGGGAGTGTGCTGCGTGGCGCTACGGGCATGATCGTGCCGTTTGTTTCGTTCGGACGGCAGATGCTGGTTTTCTGGTTTATCGCCATGCTGGTGCTGATCCATTTTTATATCAGTTTCGGCGCAGAACAGCGCGACATTCAACCATCCCTTGCCGATGGCAGCATCGATATCGGCTACTGGCTGACCAGCACCTCCACCATCCTGCTGGGGGTGGCACTGATAACCGAACAGGTACTCACACCTCGTCTTGATAAATGGCTGCACAAGGGTGTGATTAAACCCGTCACCGATGATCAGTTGTGGGCGGGCGCATATCGAAGCTGTCCTTACTGCGGCATGCTGAACGATCCTAAGGCGAAGTCTTGCTATAACTGCCGCAATCTGCTATTTAACTTCAAAGACAAGGATATTCCGAAGGGAGAGTAGGATGCACCATGATTTAACCCTGTTCGCCACCATTACGATGGCGATCCTCACGGCTTTCATCGGAGGGTATGCTGCCCGCAAATTGGGACTGCCGCCCTGGTAGGCTATCTGCTGGCGGGGTTGATCATTGGCCCCTTCACTCCCGGATTTGTTGGCGACATGGACGCGATCAGCCAACTCGCCGAAATGGGTGTGATTTTCATGCTGTTCGGCGTCGGCCTGCATTTCTCGCTGAGAGATCTGTGGGACGTCGGCGGATTGCGATCCCTGGCGCAGCGATGCAAACGATCATCGCCGCTGCGCTTGGTTTTCTGCTCACCCAGTTCTGGGGCTGGACGTCGAGGCCGGTCTGGTGCTGGGACTGGCGATCTCGGTCGCCAGCACGGTCGTGCTGCTGCGGGGCTTGGCGGACAACGGCCTGTTCAACACCGTCCACGGCAAAGTCGCGGTCGGCTGGCTGGTTTTTGAGGATCTGGCCACCGTGGCCATCCTGGTCCTGCTGCCCGCCCTGGTGGGTGACACGGCGGCAGCATGGTTGAGATGTTAGGGCTGGTGCTGCTCAAAACCGGGCTGTTTGTGCCCTGATGCTGTTTGTCGGCACGCGCCTGATGCCCTGGCTGCTCACCCACATCGCGCACACGCGCTCGCGCGAGTTGTTCATTCTGGCGGTTGTCGCGGCGGCACTCGGCACGGCGTTTGCGGCGGCCGAACTTTCGACGTGTCGCTGGCGCTGGCCGCATTTTTGGCCGGAGTGATCGTTGGCGAGTCCGACATCAGTCACCAGGTCGGGGCCGAGACTGGTCCCTTCCGGGATATTTTCGCGGTCATGTTTTTTGTCTCGGTCGGCATGCTGGTTGACCCGGCGGTCGTCTGGGCGCAATCGGGCACGTGCTGGCCCTCACCGCCCTGATCGTGATCGGAAAAGGCGTGATCACCTTGCTGCTGGGGCTTGTCCTGCCCGGCCTCGGAGCGAACCCTGATCGTGGTCGCCGCCGGGCTGAGCCAGATTGGCGAGTTCTCGTTCATCGTGGGGCAAACGGGCGTTGCGCTCGATCTGCTGACCCAGGATCAGTATGGTCTGATCCTGGCGGCGTCGCTGCTGTCGATCGTGCTCAATCCCTTCATGTTCCGGGCGATCCCGCTGGTTGAGAGCACCCTCCAGCGCGTGCCGGTGCTCTGGCGGCGTCTGGAACGCGGCGGGCCAACCCCGGAGCTGCTGAGCAAGACGATGGCGGATCATGTGGTCATCGTCGGCTATGGTCGGGTGGGAAAGCACATTGGACGGGTGCTGGACCATCTCGAATCGCCCTACCTGATCATCGAGCTGGACGCCGCCTATGCCGCCGAGATGCAGCAGGCCGGGATTCACACGTTGTTTGGGGATGCGGCCAATTCCGAAATTCTCAGCCATGCGGGCCTAGACCATGCCTGCGCGCTGGTCGTGACCGTTCCCGACGAAGTGACCGCCGAACTGGTCGTGGCCGCTGCCCACGATCTCGCGCCCGATCTGCCGATCATCGCACGGGCAGGAACCGAATCGGGCGTCGAACGCCTGGTCGCACACGGCGCGCGCCACGTCATTCATCCGGAACTCGAAGGCGGGCTGGAAATGGTGCGCCATACGCTGCTCGCCCTGGGTTATCCGATGGGCCAGATTCAGTCCTATGTCGATGCGGTGCGCCGGAATGCCTATCAGACCACCAACCAACGGCATCCGGTTCTGGATCAACTGGTAGCCGCGGTACGCGGAGTCGAAATTGTCTGGCACTCGGTCGCGGAAAACAGCGCACTAATCGGAAAAAGTCTAGCGAGGCCAATATCCGCGCGCATACCGGAGCGTCGGTGATCGCCGTGATCCGCGAACATGCGGTGATCCCGAATCCAAAATCAAACACAGTGTTTCGTAAAGGCGATATGGTGGGGTTCATCGGCTCGATGCCGGAAATCACCGCCGCCGTAGATCGGTTTGACACTACAGGAGCCCTCATGGATTGGAACGTAATCTTCGGGAGCCGGGGGAATTTTTCTGCTGCGCGTGGTCGGCAACATGATCACCACGCTGCGGCTGGTCACCATTGTGCGCGGGCAAAAATGGATGTCCACCTTTCTCGCGATCTTTGAAGCACTGATCTTCGCGCGTCGCGCTGGGCAGTGTGGTGAATAATCTCGGCAATATGTGGAATCTCTCGGCCTACTGCCTGGGTTATGCGGCAGGCGGCTATCTCGGCATGTGGCTCGAACCGCATCTGGTCCACCGGTATGTTTCCGTCCATATTTTTTCGCTCGATAGCCGCTTCCGAGATCGCCGCGCGCGTCCGCGATGCGGGCTACGGCGCAACCGAATCCTGGGGACGCGGCGCACAGGGTCGAGGTTGGATCGGTGGTGGCTGTTGTGAATCATCGCGATCTCGGCGAAGTCATGGACTATTGTCCAGCAGATCGATCCCGAAGCGTTTGTGACCACCGAAGAACTGCGCGCGATTTCGCGCGGCTATTTCCGCGTCGCGCGACCGGAGCAGCGCTGATCATGATCGAGCGTGTGATCCAGACGATCCAGCGGCACGGATCTGATCGCGCCGGGGGATCGGATCGTGGTGGGCGTGTCGGGCGGCGTGGATTCGCTGGTGCTGCTGCATGTGTTATACCAACTGCGATCCCGTGGGAATTTGAGATCCACGCGGCCACCCTCGATCACGGGATTCGTGGAACAGCCAGCGCCGAGGATGCCGCCTATGTCCAGCAGATCGCCCACGATTGGCAGATTCCGGTCACCGCCGCGCGGATCGATGTGCCCGGCCCTGGCCCACGACACGCCAACTCGGACTGGAGGAAGCCGCGCGACAGGTCCGTTACAGTTTTCTGGCGCAGGTCGCCCAGCAGATCGGCGCATCCAAAATCGCGGTAGGCCACAACCAGGATGATCAGGCCGAAACCGTCCTGCTGCACCTGATTCGGGGCAGCGGTTTTCTGGGCTGGGTGGTATGCGGCATCCGACGCGGCTTCACGGCGGTGATCTGCTGGTGATTCGCCCCCTGCTCGATACGCCGCGCGCTCGATGATCGAAGACGTACGCGCGCCAACACGAACTCACGCCGCGCCAGGATGCCACCAATACCGATACCACCTATACGCGAAATCGTCTGCGCCACGAGATCATCCCGCAGTTAGCGACACTAAATCCCAACATTCGCGAAACGCTGGCCCGCACCGCCGATATCCTGCGGGCCGATGCCGAACTGCTCGATCAGATGGCAGACGCCGCCCTGGCTCGCGTCATTCGCGAGTCCGGCGGCAGAGCTGGATCAGATTGGATCGTGCGGTGTGGGACTCGTTATCATCTGAGCGAAAAACGCTCTGTGATCCGATCGATCGTGGACGGCTGCGGCCCGACGTGCGCGATCTCACGCTTGATTCAGGTCGATGGCGCGATCCAGATTCTCGATCAGGGCCGCACCGGATCAGAGGCCATCCTCCCCGGCGATCTGCGGCTGCGCGTGAGCTACAAGTCCCTGATCGCCGGAGCAGAACCGGAGATCGACGCCCCCGTATATATCCCCGGCCCGCCCTTTGCCCCGTCCGACACGATCAGCCGCACGGGTTCGGGCTGGATCTTCACCTGCCGCCCCCTCGCACCGGGCGAAGATCCCGATCCTATCTGGCAAAATCCGTTAGCCGCCGTGCTGACCGTCCCGCCCGATGCGGTGCTGGATCTGCGCGAACTCGGCAGCACGGAGATCGATTTCAGCCGCATGGCATAGGCGGAAAGTCACAAAAATTATCGGATACCTTCATTAATCTGCGGATTCCCGCCGCGTGGCGCGATAAAATCCCCTTATTCACCGTCAACAATCAGATCGCGTGGTTCATTATCCCAGGGCTGCGGGGCCGAATCGCGAAATCATTCTATGATAAAGATGGACTAAGCATTGTTTTATGTTGGCAAAAAGAATAAACTTAACGAAAATCATTTGTGATATGAATACCATCGCGATTAACAAATCCTTGCGTTTTTGCAAACGTTCAGATATAGTTAAGGTAAGATAAAACCGAACTCCTTACTGACAAAGGCGGGCAGACTAGCATGACAGGCAATGGTGAAGACGCTTATATTCTGGTCGTTGACGACGAAGGGGCAATCCGTTATTCCATCAGCAAAACGTTGCAACGAGTAGGCTATCAGGTTCATACCGCCGCGTCCGGTGAAGAAGCGCTGGAAATGATGTAGCGATCAGGATTACGATGTGGTGCTGACCGACATTCGTATGCCAGGACTGACCGGCGTCGAACTTCTCGCGGAAATCAAGCTCCAGGCACCGGACGCTGTGGTGATTCTGCTCACCGGGTATGCCAGCCTGGAAACGGCTATCGAAAGCCTGCGCCTGGGCGCGCATGATTATCTGGTCAAGCCCAGCAGCAGCCAGGATATCCGGCAGAGTGTCTCGCGAAGGCGTGGAGCGTGCGCGCAATATGAGGCACCGCCGCCTGCTGCTGCGCACGATCCGCGATAATGTCGAGGAACTGACCGGCGAACGGCTCGAAGAGGACTGCTCGATCCCAAGATCGAAAGCGTCGTCTCTGGTGCGACTCCGGTAGTCACGCCTGTATCCACCATGACCATCGGCCCTCTGACCATTTATCCGGGCCGCTACCAGATTTCCGTCGGCGATCAGCCCATTGATCTCACGCCCACCGAATTCGATCTGCTGCTGTATCTGGCAGCTCACCGGGGGCGCGTGGTTCCCTGCTCGGAACTGGTGCGCGAAGTGCGGGGCTATACGCTGGATGAACACGAAGCGCGCGAAGTGATCCGCCCGCATGTGAGCAACCTGCGCCGCAAGCTGAAATCATCGGGGCAAAACCCCAACATCATCGTGAATGTCCGGGGCATCGGCTACCGGCTCTCCGAAACCAACTAACACAAAATGAGGCGCGATCATGCGCCTCTTTTTATTTCTAGCGCTGCTGTTCCAGAACGTTATACGCATCCTCAAGCGTTTCGACGACAAACAATCGGCGTGGTGAGTGCCGCAGAACGACTCGATCAAACGTCTGCACCATCGTATTGACAAATCCGCCCGCCCCGATAATCACAATATGCCGCCGGTTGGGGAGCGCGGTACGTTGGGCGCGCCGGAAATTGACAAAGGCATCCCCCGGCACAAACTTACTCTTGCTCTGATCCGCAATCACATCTACCGGATGCGGGCAATCCTGTATCAGCACATGAAGTTCGTTTTGCGCCCGGAAAAATTCATCCCAGGTCCATTCACCTTCCATATCCCACCGTACAATCGAGGTAGCCTTTTCATCCCAATACACACGAATGGACATTACATCGCCTTCTCAAATTACCCCGCCTGGTGTATCTATTGGGAACGCTGCCGTTCCAGAACTTTGTACGCCTCTTCCAGAGAATCGACGGTGAACATGTGCCATCGGGAATGGCGCAGCATCACGCGGTCAAAGGTCTGGGCCATCGTATTCACGAATCCGCCCGCCCCCACAAACACAATATGCCGCCGGTTGGGCATCTGCGTGCGCTGCGCCCGCCGGAAATTGACAAACGCATCGCCGGGAACCATTTTGCTGGTACGGAAATCCGCGATTACATCCACCTCATGCGAAAGCTCTTTAATCTTGGCATGAAAATCGACCTGTGCCTCAAAGAATTCCGTCCATGCCCACGTCCCCTCCATATCCCAACGGGCAATTGTAGGATCATTTTCATCCCAGTACACACGAATCGGCATAACACACCTCCTCAGGCGTTATCTCTCCCCAAGCTGGATCATAATTGTAGTAAAATTTAGCCATCAACGAAAGCGGCCTATCTCACGCGAGGAAAATCCCATTGTTCCAATTTCTGCTGCGCCTGATTCTGATTCTCGGTGGTGCGATCACGCTCCTGATCACGGGAATAACCGCCCTTCCACGCCGAGGTGTGGAAATCCCGCCGTCGCTGTGGCTCATGTATACAAATGATCCGCAGTTCCTACGCTATGAACTCTATCGCATCCGTTTCGACGACCCTCAGCCGCAGTGGGTCTACAACCTGCCCGTTCCCAGCGATATGTGGAGTATGCTGTGGTCGCCTGATGGACGTTGGATCGCGCTGAACAATGTCGGCCTGCGCGAAACATCCGGAGCGATCTTCCGGATTCAGCCGGACGGGAACCAATTCAAATTATTATCCAGCGGCACATCCATTCTGGCGGGATGGTCAAATGACAGCCAGTGGATTCTTTATACCCAGGATCATGCCCTGTACCGGATGCATCCCGATGGCAGTAACCGGCAGATGCTGTTTCATGATATCCCCGTGTCCAGACCGATCTGGTCGCCGGATAATCGCTGGATCGTGTTCGGCTCCGGCTCCGCCCTCTATCGCATCCGCGCCGATGGCAGCGATCTGCGGCGCATCGCAGAGGGAACGATCACCTACACCAGCGGCGCATGGTCCCCGAACAGCCACCAGTTAGTGATCACCCGGCGCGACGAAACGGGCTGGCGTCCCTATCTGGTGCAGGCGGATGGCAGTGACCTCACTCTCCTGACGTCCGATGGAAGCCAGCGATCCCACATGGTCGCCTGATGGGGAGTGGATCACGTTCCTCTCCAACGCGGATGGCGAGGCTGATGTCTACCGGATACGTCCGAATGGAAGTCAAGTGCAGCACATCAACAGCCTCGCAGGGGATGAATACTGGCCCAGTTGGCTGCCCGTGTGGACAAATTGGTCACCGGATGCCCAATCAATCTACTTCATGTCCAACCAATACAATGGCAGCATGTATAATTCGAGGCTGTACCGGATGAATGCGGATGGTAGTCGATCTGCACCCATTACCCTATGCCAATGCGTTCGCGAGTTCGCCGCCCGTAAACATCCCCTACCGTCCCGCGATCCCGATCCTCATCGGCGGTATAATGCTGATCGTTGGACTTGTACCCTGGAAACGCGCGTTTCACCGCTTGAGGTTCTAATGTTTCGATTTCTGCTGCGCCTGATCCTGATTCTCGGCGGCGCGATCACGCTCCTGATCACGGCGCTGACCGCGATCCCGCGCCGGAGGTGTGGAGACTCCGCCCTCCGCGTGGATGCAGATTATTCCTCTTAATCCGTCTGAGGTAGTTGCCTACATTACTCGTTTTGATGGACGCTTCTACACAATCCATGACGTTCAGCTTTATCCAGGGTGGATATTTTCCTACTCGTCTCCAGATGGGCAATGGATGGCTATCTCGGAATCTCAGGTGGAGAAAATCAATGTTTATCTTTGTGAGATGCGATCCATCGGGAGCGACTTTCAACGGCTTATTCTGCTTGATTACGCCAATCCGACAATCTCCTGGTCACCTGATAGCCAATGGATACTGATTTCCGATAGACCAAGTAATCTACCAAATCGCATGTGAACGGCAGCGACTTACAACGGTTGCTGATACCGGAAGGATATGCAGACCCTATTTGGTCGCCCGATAGCCAATGGATCGTTATTCAGATCTTGGCAATCGAATATACCCGTGATTTACCGTATTCGGCCTGATGGCAACGATCAACACCTAATTGCTTCCGGTCGTAATATCTTGTATGGCAGCCACAAGCATGGTCGCCGGATAGTGAGTGGCTGGTATGTGCGGAGGGGGCGATAAGGTAGGTTCGAGAATCTATCTCCTGCGATGCCGACGGCAGCGAACTCGAACTTGCTAACAGCTATGACTATAGCTTATCTGGAACAGCCTGCATGGTCACCAGATGGGCAGTGGATCATTTTCAATAACATCGACAACGTTAATCACGCGACGACTGCCAACATCTATCGAGTACGGCCTGATGGCAGCGACTTACAACAAATCACCAATCTGCCCCGGTGAAGAAGGCAATTTTCGTTGGTCGCCAGATGGTCAATGGATCACTTTTTACGCATCCGATCCCGGATCACGCTTTACCGACTATACCGAATACGCACTGATGGCAGTGATCTTCAACAACTACCCTTTCAATTCACCTATCAACTCCTGAGTGGCTGCCACCTGTAGATCCCCCCTACCGCCCCGCGATCCCGCTCACTCATCGGCGGCATGATGCTCATCACCGGAATCACACCCTGGAAACACTTGTTGAGATGCCTGTTTCGCAGTACCTTTAAAAGGGACATTTTCTAAAACGATAGGATTCTAGCTTGCATGGGCAATTTAAATCCGAATAGGCTGACCAAAGATACACAGGCCGTCCTGGATGACGCGGTGGATATTATGACGGCCTACGGCAAAGCGCTGATGACTCCCGAAGCGGTGCTGCTGGCGCTGATCCGCAGCAAGGACACCGCCGCCGCGCGCGTGCTGCAGTACTTCGCGGAAAAGCGCGGCGCGGATCTGGACCGGCTGGAACGGCAGGTCAAACTCGCCGTGCAGAGCCGCCGCGATATCAGCGGCGAACTGAAATATCTGGCGCGCGGCAAACAAAGCCGTCGAACTCAGCCGGTCGATGGTGATCGCGCTGGACGAGGCGCTGAGTGTGGCGCAGGCGCTCGGACCAGATGACGATCGATACCGATCACCTGCTGGGCGTGATGACCGAGCGCGAAGTCGGCACGGCGGGCATCCTGACCCAGTTCGGCATCACCAAAAGCGCCATCCGCGATCAGTCTGACCTCGTCGGCGACCAGCACCGATCGTCATGCGCCGCGCCGAGACCGAGATCCAGCAGCGATATGGTCGCCGCGGCCAAAGCGGGATCGCTGCAAGCGGTCTTTTTCCGCGAGGGACTGCTGCGCGATCTGATCCAGATGCTCGGCCAGACGGTCCACCGCCATGTGATCCTGGTCGGGCCGGATGGCGTCGGCAAGCGCACCCTGGCCTACAGCCTCGCCCTGCTGATCGCGGAGGGCAAAGGGCCGAAGGGCCTGACGAACCTGGTGCAGATCGATGAGCGCGCGCTGCTCGATCAGCAGCAGAAAGCGGTCGATAGCGGCGTTGCAGCGCGCCAAGGGCGGCATTCTGTTTATCCCGCATATTCACCGCTTCTTCGGCGGGCAGCTCAAGGCCGAATTCCCGAAGGCGACGCCGCTCGCTGCAAAAAGCCTTTCTGGGCAGACGATCCGGTGATCATCGGCACGACCACCCAGGCGTTGTGGGATGAGCGGCTGCGCGGCATCAACGCGATTGGCGAAAACGCGCAGCTTTTGCACGTGCCGCCGACCGATATCGAACGAGACGGTCGAGATTCTCAAGGTGCACGCGCCGCATCTCGCCGCCGATTACAACATCGAAGTGCAGGACGAAGCGCTGCAAAGTCGCGGCGAATCTCGCGCAAGCGCTACATGAGCGGCACGCCGCTGCCGCTCAGCGCGCGAACATCTGCTGCACCGCGCCGCCTCGCTGGTCAGCCTGAACGATCAGACGCATCTCGCCTTCCGGCAGGAAGTCGCGGACTCGGTGCTCGACGCGGAAGACGTGACGCTCGCCGCCGCGCAGATGACCGGCATCCCGGTGAGCAAACTCGGCCAGGACGAGCGCACCAAGTACGCCAGCATGGTCGAGCATCTGCACGAGCGCATCATCGGGCAGGACGAAGCCGTGATCGCGCTCAGCCGGGCGGTAAAAACGGCGCGCGTCGGCCTGAAAGACCCCAAGCGCCCGATTGGATCGTTCCTGTTCCTGGGGCCGACCGGCGTCGGCAAAACGGAACTGGCGAAGGCGCTGGCGGAATTCATGTTCGGCAGCGAAGACGCCATGCTGCAGATCGATATGTCCGAATACATGGACGAAAACACGGTCAGCCGTTTGATCGGCGCGCCGCCCGGTTACGTGGGCTATGAAGGCGGCGGGCAGCTCACGGATCGCGTGCGCGAACAGCCGTATATCGTGGTGGTGTTCGACGAAGTGGAAAAAGCGCACCGCCGCGTGCTGGATATTCTGCTGCAAGTGATGGAAGAAGGCCGCCTGACCGATGCGCAGGGCAACGTCGCCAACTTCAGCGAGGCCGTGATCATCATGACCAGCAACGTCGGGCGCGACGCGATCTCGAAACCACCGTGATCGATGACGAAACGCGCGAAGCCGTGATGGAAGAAGTGCGCAGCGAGTTCCGGCCCGAATTCCTCAACCGTCTTGACGAGATCGTGATCTTCCACCCGCTCACCGACGAAAATCTGGCGCAGATTCTCGATCTGCTGCTGCAAGAAGAGAACAAGCTGGCCGATCGAGCGCGGCCTGACGCTCGAATTCACGCCCGAAGGCCAAAAAGTGGATGCTGGCGCAGAACGATCACCCGGAGTGGGGCGCGCGTCCGCTGCGGCGCATCATCCAGCGCAGCGTGCGCGAGCCGCTGGCCGATTATCTGCTGAAGGAAAATCCGCAGCCGGGGACCACCGTCAAGATCGACGCGGGCAAAACCGGGCTGACGTTTAAGATGGCAAAAAGCTAATTTTTTCAGGGCGACTCGCGAGGGTCGCCCTTTTTGGAGGGTTCATGTACATTCAAACCCAAGAATTTACCTATACGCCTGATGAACTACTCCAGATGCACCGGGCTACCAGTATGCGCCGAGCCGATTACTTTGTGATCGTGCTGTGGCTGGCAAGCATTTTCTTCATCATCTCCTGGATCAATGGCATACGTTCCGGCGCACCAAAACTTCAGACCTTCGCGATAGCTGTAACGCTGAGTGTGATGGCAGCGCTCATTGTCTATTCGCTCCATTATTGGATGGAACGCAAAACACTCGTCGCAATGAGTTCCCTATCGGCACGCCATTTCACATTTGGCCCCAACTCCGTAACTACTGACTTTACCAAGTGGAGAAAGTGCACAAGCCAACCTAACCGATCTGATGCTGGCAGTTATTAATAAGGGGTTGATCTTTCTCTATTTTGCCCCTGGAGCGTATTGGGCTATTCCCTGGCGTGCCTTCCAATTTCCGAGTGAAGTTGAACAAGTCGACGCAGCGCTACGCGCCCACAACATTCGAATAGGGAAAAAACATCCACCCAGACCCCCCTCACGTCTTCAGTTTATTATGCAGTTCAGATTCATCATCCGACGCCGCTATTGAAGCGTTCGATCTGGACGAATTTTCATCCTATGGGTAATCCGCTATCACTGCACCTTGAGAGTATTCCGTGAAACGATTCAAACTCACCAAAAAACGTGTAGCGATCACATTTGTCAGTCTGATCGTCTTTTTGATTCTGCTGCACCAGATCCTCTATCCGCTCGGACTGGCGCTGGCTGTTGTCTACTGGCCCCGGACGGACTGCTGCGATTCACGTCCTGACCTGGGCCGCGAGTATGAAGATGTTGAGTTTACGACTGCTGCCGGGGACACGCTCGAAGGCTGGTATGTACCATCCGAAAATGGAGCCGCGATCATCGCGCTGCACGGCTCGTTTGGCAACCGCACCGGGATGGTCGGACAGGCGCGCATGTTAGCCGATCATGGCTACGGGGTGCTGTTGTTCGATCTCAGCGCGGATAACTGGATCTGGGGCTGGGACGCAGAAACCGATGTCGCCGCCGCCATTGCCTATCTGCAAACGCGCCCCGATGTTGATCCCGACAGGATCGGCGGGCTGGGGAGTTCACTCGGCGCGGAAGCACTGCTGCAATCCGCCGCGCGTGTGGAAGGTCTGCGCGCCATTGTCGCGGATGGAGCAGGGATTCGCTCTGAAAACGAGTTCCAGCAGTTGGAAGACAATAAGGATCGGGATCAGACGATCCCCTATTGGCTGATGACTAACGTCGTCGAACTGCTTTCCGGGCAGGATGCGCCGCCCGCACTGAATGAACTCACGCCGCAGATCGCGCCCTGTGCCATGCTGCTGATCGCCTCGGATGGTCGGCCTAGCGAAATCGAACTGAATCGCCTGTTTTATGCCGCCGCGAATGAACCCAAAGAATTGTGGGAATTGGAAAATACCGGACATACGCAGGGTTTCAAGAAGCACCGCGAGGAATACGAAGCGCGCGTGATCGCGTTCTTCGATGCGTGGTTATTGGGGCCAGAGGGTGAGTAGATAGTCTCCCGTGGTGACGCCGCCCTGCGAGGATCGCACCATCACGCGGTAATAACCGGTTTCGGGCAGCGTGATCATCGCCTGCGCGCTGAAATCCCCCGCCGCGCGATCATCACTGATCGCGATCTCGGCACCGGACGGCCCATACACAAAAAAGAGCGGGTCAACCATGCTGCGTCCTGCGGTTCTACCGTGAGAATCCAGGTTTGGCCCGTTTCCCCATAAAACACATAGCCCCGATTCTCGCGCGGGAATGACAGATCATCCTTGATTATGGCGGGAACGGTATGCTCGATAAACTGCACATCCGCAGGCCATGCGCCGGAGATGGCGGGCGGCGTGCGCTGCGGTGACGTATTCGCCGGGGATTCCTGTTCATCGGATTGATCAAACTCGAACGGATCGAGGATCAGCATGAGCAGCACAGCATACAGCGCGACAATCACGCCGATCACCAGGATTTGAAACCGCCGCCAGAGAGAAAGCCTCCGCCGACGCGGTTGTGATCCTGCTGGATTCGTCCACGCAGCCTATGCTCCATCGATCAAGTCCCCTCTCCAAAAAATTTGGAGAGGGGGATTTAGGGGGTGAGGTTAACTACTCGCTAATCGCATTCACCGCGTTATGCACGGCAGGCGGCGCGACCCGTTCATCCGCCAGATACTCGCGGCGCATGATCTGGTACAGGGTTGGCACTTCGGCAATCGGTACCACTGGCCCTTCCGCCGAGAGTTGGACATTGGGCGACGTGAAGACCACGACCCCATAGATCGGCACACGATCCAACCCGCGCTTCTTCAAAAATTTGCGCAGTTGGTAAATATCATGCACACATTCGCGCGTGGGATTGGTTTTGGAGAGACGCATCCGACCACCCCGCATAATCCGCCAGTCGGCGCGCTCGTTGCGCCACTCGCCTGAATAATTCACGATGCGAAATACCAACGCTCCGGGCGGCCCCACCAACACCGCATCAATATACCCTACACCGCGTTTGCTGACATTGCGCAGATAGGTATAACGGTTGTCCAAAAATCCTTTGAGCGCCTCGCCAATCGCATGGGCATCTTCGTTATCCTTTTGCAGCGTCATGGCGCGGATCACGCCACTGATTCCCGCCAGCACAGCGATCAGGCCCAGGATAATCATGAGAACGCGAATAATACCAAACCATGTCGCATCCCATAAGGGGAGGAAGAAAAACAATAACCCCAGCGTAATGGCAATCGCGCCACCAAAAAACGCGAGTGCGCCAAAGAACAGATACACTCGCCCGCGTCGGGCAATACTGCTGGTTGGGTTAATATTTTGCATGATGTCCCTACTTTGTTTGCCCTGGCTCCACCAGGAAAGTTAGCTCTGAGGCGGCTCCGTTTGATTTGCGGATGGTGACGCACCCGGAAGTATGGGGGTTTCAGGTGCTGGTTTGACTTGTTTCACGTGTTTCGCGATCACATCATCCATCGCTTTGCGCAGTTCTGCCATCGTCGGCAGAGGCTTATACATCAATCGATCCGCCTGCGCTTTCTCGATAACCGCTTGTTCTTCCAACGGACTCAAACGGTAAGCAGTGATCAAGACAATGGCGATATCCCCAAGCACCGAACTGCGACGCAGGCGATTGCCCACTTCGGGGCCAGAAACTTCGGGCAAGCGAATGTCCAGAATCGCGAGTTCTGGCAGATCACCACGTACACGGCCCTGATCGACATCCTCAATCCATGCTACCGCTTCGGCCCCATCAACGAATGCGACACCTTCAATTCCCCAGATCTCGAACATCGCCAGCAGGACATCATAGATATCGGGTTCATCTTCGACAACCATCCAGGTAGGCACCGGCTTTTACTCCCTTGCTGGTTTTAATAACATAGTACAATATAGGCGGGGGCGCGGGAAACCGCAAATACTGAATCATAGCCCCCTTAGCAATATATAATAGTATCATTCCTTTCAAAAACACGGTACTATTGAATTGCTTTTGCACGACTGCTGATTTTGCAGCAAGTGTGTTTCACATCAAATGTGTTGGAGGATGTTTGTGGCAACCTGGCTCGTGGTCGAAGATGAAGACGACATTCGGGGTATTGTGAGGGTCATGTTCCAGGCATGGGGACATACGGCGTTAGAATTTCGGGATGGGAACGAGGCGTGGAAATGGCTGGATTCACTGGAAGCCAATACATTCACAGGAACGCTTCCCGAATTAGCGCTGATGGATATTCGGATGCCCGGTCATCGCGGCAACGAAATTGCCCAGCGCATCCGCACGGTAGCGCAAGTGAAGCAAATTCCGGTCATTCTGATGACAGCTTACAGTCTGACAGATGCTGACCGTCAGGATTTTATAACAAACTGTGGTGTTGATAGAATCATTCCTAAACCTTTGCCCGATTTTTTTGAATTTAAAAAGATCTTAGACGAGGTATATGCCAAAAAGAAGGCGCTGAACGAAGCGGCGGCTTCGGGCAACGGAACCGCCCCAGTGCCGGAAAATTAACGAGGTAATGGTATGTCGTCATCGCCCCAAAACCCAACTGGCCCTGTCGCCAATCTGCTCCATTCGGTGGATTTTTTAGGCTCCAATACGGGGCGGCTGTTTGGTCGGTTGTACGGCGGGCTGCGCAGCAAAAAACGCCTGCGTGAAGCCGCTTATGAGCAGTCACAGCAGCAGGTTGGACAGCTTCGGAGTCTGGCGCAGATCCAAGCCGTTGAGGTCGCCCGGCTGACCGGCGTGCTGGCGGTGATCAGCGAAGGCGTGATCATGCAGGACACCGAAGGCCGCATCGTGCTGATGAACCAGGCCGCCCGCGAACTGCTGGGATCGGTGCGCCACTTCTGGGACAGCGAACTGGGCCGGATGTTCGCCGCCGCGCGCACGCAGGAACCGCTCGACGGCGAGATCACGCTGGGCGATGCGCAGCGCGTCGACGTCAACGACCGCATCATCGGCGCGCAGTTGGCCATCGTCGCCGATCAACACGGCAAGCGGCTCGGCACGGTGCTGATGCTGCGCGATGTGACGCACGATGCCTGTCGCGGATCGCCTGAAAGATCAGTTCGTCACGCAGATGAGCCACGAACTGCGCACGCCGCTGACCGCGATCAAGGGTATGAGCGATATTCTGCTGGCGTCATGCAGATCGCCCGCCGAATCGTAAATTCCTGGAAGCGATCAGCCGCAACGTGGCCGTGTTGGACCGGATGATCGTCGAACTGCTCGACATTTCCGAGATCGGCGCGGGCAGTTTTGCCGTGCGCCAGCAGGAAGTCGCGCTCGAAAATCTGCATTTTCACCGTGATCAAGGGCTTGGATGCACGCCTCCAAAAGGCGGAACTCAGCCTGTCGGTGATGGTCATCAACCGCGATAAACTTCGCGTCATGGGCGATGATCGCCGCCTGCAGTGGGCGATCGGCCATCTGATCGACAACAGCATCAAATACACCGAATCGGGCGGCGAAGATCGTGATTCGCTTGGGCCGCGTGCGCGACGGTCATCTCCTGATCGAAGTCAGTGATACGGGTGTGGGCATCAGCCCGCGCGATCTGCCGCACATTTTTGATCGGTTCTATCGGGGCGAAGCGCGCACTTCAACAGGCAAGATCATCGATCCGCGCGGATTGGGCCAGGGGTTGTTTGTGGCGCGGGCCGTCGCCGACGCGCACGACGGCTATCTGAGCGTCGCCAGCGCGGTCGGCGAGGGCAGCACCTTTACGCTCGGCCTGCCCCTGCAAGAGACAGCCATCAAACCCACCGAGATGCCTGCCGCGCCACCCATGCAGGAGCCGCCGGTTGATTCAAACGCGGCGACTCTGCGCCACCAGCCGGAAGACCAGTGGGATTGACGATTCGAACTCCTGTATCATTTCTGCTATACACAAAATAAGGAGGCTGGGATGCGACGACTGTTGTACACCCAAATCCCCGCGTGGGCGCGCCCCGACCATGCTACGATGCGTTATCTGCTGCGCCGGAACACAGCACACCCGCGCACACTGCGCTATTGGCTGCTGCGGCTGCTGGTGCTGACCATCACGATCACACTGCTGCTCGGAGGCGCGCGGTACTACGAACAGTATGCCCCGGCTCAGGCATCCTCTCTCTCTGTGCTGTTATTTCCGCTGCTGCTGTTTACCCAGTTTATCGCCACCACCGGAGCGCTGATCGTCGCCGCGAATGCCCTATCCACCGACCAACACCGCGAAGCCTGGGATCTCGTCCGCACGACAAGTCACGGCGCGGAACTGGTCATGCGTTCGCGCTGGGCCTCGGTATTTTATGATCTGCGCTGGGTGCTGCTGGTACTAATGCTGCCGCGCCTGTTTTTGGTGGGGCGGATGATCGTGGATCTGCGCCAGTACAACGGCTACTATCTCGATCTGTATATCAGCGGCATCACGCCGGAGGTATCCGTCGAAGTGGCGGTGCTGCTGCTGGCGGCCTTTTTGACGGCAGCCGTCTTACAGCCCTTCGTCACTGTCGGCCTGAGCGCGGCAGCAGGTCTGATGATCTCCACCTTCTCGTCACGCCGCTACACTGTCCTAACGATCATGCTGTTCATTGTGCTGGCAGAAGTGATCATCTTCGCGCTGGCGCTGTGGCTGGGATTCAGCGTGATCACAGGCGATCCCAACTCGACCAGCTACGCATCGATGTCGATGCACGAACGCCTGAGCAGCGTGTTTTTCATGGCGATCATGGGCGATCAAAGCCTGAGTCTGCTGGATATGGAAACCTATTTCCAGGTGTGGGCCGATGTCGATTACGGCATCCTGATCGGCGGCGCGTTATTGGTCGTCGTGCTGATCGAGGCAGCACTCACCATGGGATTGCTCGCCTGGTCTGCACGCCGCGCCGCGCATGCCGCCCATGAATAACTCATGCTGCGGCTGCTGGTTGCGTTCACCCTGACCCTGTTCAGCCTAATCGCAATTTCCGCCGCCGCGATGCGCTGGATCGGGCAGCAGCAGGACAAATCGCATTTTCCGCTGCCCGATGCAAACGGCTGTTGGCAGAATATTTGCCTTTCGGAGCCAGCCACAAAGGAGGGTGTGATCGCCGTGCTGGACGCGAATCCACGCATCAGCGGCATCACCGCCCCTGATCATGACGGTTCTCGGCTATTATCAGATTAATTTTATCTACACGGGAGCCTCTCCGCAGTCTGTGGAGCTTCTCTGGTTGCCCTTCTTCCTACGAACTCATGCGCGATTCCACCGAGGCCAGCAATCCGCCGCTTATGACGTTGGGTGATGTCCTGGCGGAACTCGGCACACCGGATCGCGTCGATTCACAAGGCACCTATCAAACGTATCTGGAATATTTCGATCACGGGCTGATTGTATCCGTGCGTCACAGGAACTTCGGCCCGTATGGGATACGTATCCGCCCCAACGATCCGGTGGTAAGTCTGCTTCAACTGCCCCCCAATGCCGAATTCAGTGTCTATCCTCCCCCTGGCCCTGGGAATGGCACGGATTCGGCCTGTATTTACATTAGGGTGAGAATTTTTTATTTAATTTTATTTATATTTAGTTTTCTTTTCATTTACATATTTCATAATATCTAAAAAGGAGTTCACGATATAAATATAAAATGAGGGGCTAACGAATGAAACGAACCTATCTATACCTGCTGGTCGTTGTTTTGCTGAGTCTTGCAGCAACAACTGAAGCCAGTCCACCATCCCAAATCAACCGCCTCGATCCCCTGACCCTTCCCAAATATGTAGAGCCGCTCGTGATTCCCCCGGTGATGCCGCCCTCCGGCATCAGCGAGGACGGCGCGACGGAATACGAAATCGCCGTTCGGCAGTTTCAGCAGCAAATTTTGCCCGCCGATTTCCCAGCGACAACGGTTTTCGGTTATGGCAGCGCCACCGATTCCGCCACCTTTAACTATCCGGCATTCACGATTGAAGCGCGGACAAATGAATTACTCCGTGTCCACTGGATCAACCAGCTTGTTGACGATCCCACCGCCGAGAATCCGAACTATCTGCCGCATCTCCTGCCCATCGATCAAACCGTTCACTGGGCAAATCCGCAGCATATAGACTCTGAAGGACTATCGCAGGAACCTTATACCGGCCCGGTTCCCATCGTGACGCACGTTCACGGCGCGCATGTGGCCCCCGAAAGTGATGGATACCCGGAAGCGTGGTATCTCCCGGCGGCGAGTAACATTCCCGACTGATTTTGCGCTACAGGGCGCGAACTTCACCACCGTTCAGGACGCTGACACCGGATCGGCAGTGTACGAATATACCAATGATCAGCGCGCGACCACCCTCTGGTATCACGATCACACGTTGGGCATGACACGCGCGAATGTCTATGCGGGGATGGCGGGATTCTGGCTGCTCCGTGACGATACCGAAGACAGCCTGAATCTGCCCGGCCCTGCCCCCGCCCTCGGTGATGCACCGGATACAGCCTATTATGAAATTCCTATCGTGATTCAGGATCGCACCTTCTACGAGGATGGGTCACTATTTTATCCGGACAGCCGCGTCTTTTTTGATGGTTATGCTGGCCCCTATATCCCCGACAGCACCGTATCGCCCATCTGGAATCCCGGAATTTTTTGGTGATACGATTGTCGTCAATGGTCGGACCTGGCCCTATCTCGAAGTTGAACCGCGTCTGTACCGCTTCCGCTTCCTGAATGGCACGAATGCACGCTTCCTGATTCTCAAAGCCAACGTCCCGCTCGATTTCCACGTGATCGGCACCGAAGGCGGCCTGCTGCCCGATCAGCCTGTCGTGCTGGATCAACTGCTGATCGGCCCTGCCGAGCGTTTTGATGTGATCGTGGACTTTTCCAGCTTCCAACCCGGTGATGAGATCATCCTGCTGAACCTGGGGCCGGATGAACCGTTTGGCGGTCTGCCCGTCGAAGTGAACCAGCCAACCCCGACACTACCGGACAGGTCATGCAGTTCCGCGTGGTCGAAGCAACGGATAACGGCAATCCTGGCGAAATTCCCGCCGCGCTGCCTGCCATTGACCGGCTGACAACCGATCTACCGGTGCGATCCATCACGCTCAACGAGGAAATGAACAGCGATAACGAGGAAGAAGCAGTTCCTGTCGAAGCGATGCTGGGAACGGATGCCGAGGGTGCCGCTGGAATGGCACGAACCACATCACCGAAAATCCGATGGTGGATAGTGTCGAGATGTGGCAGTTCGTCAATCTGACGGGTGACGCCCACCCACTCCACATTCACCTCTCCATGTTCCAGGTCGTTGAGCGCATCCCGTTTGATGCAGAAGAATATGCTGAAGCCCAGGCGGAATACCTGGCAGGGGATCGTTCAAGTGATCCGCCGAATCCGCTGGATTTCGCCACAGGCGATCCGATTCTAGCCAAACAGTTGGGAAATGGGTTGGAAAGATACCGTGATCGCCAATCCGGGCGAGATCACGCGAATTATTGCCCGGTTTGACATCGAAGGGCTGTATGTGCTGGCACTGTCACATCCTTGAACACGAGGATAACGAGATGATGCGGCCCTATTATGTGGGTGAACTGCCCGCCGACATCCCCGGCATCGAGAACTCATCACATGGAACACTAAGCTTCGCGCCGCGCCGTGACTCGAAACAGGATCGGCTGCCACAGCACCGATCCATCCGGCGCGGCAAATTCCGCCAACCGATTGTGCAGCGCCAGCATCAAAGCCGCGCGCGTGGTTTCATCCAGCGCGCGCACTTCCTCAAAACGGTATGTCCACGCCAGCTTATAGGTGATATACGGTTCCACCGACTCCAGCCGGATCGTGACCGGGCGAATTCGCGCGCATCTTCGACGGTGAATCCGAGATCGTCCAACCGCTCGTGATAATCATCCACATCCTGTAACTGTTCTGTCCAGCGCGCGGGATGCTCCTCAATCTGGTCACGCAGCGCCGCGAGTTCTGGCCCTGGATCATCCAGTACATAGGTATTGAAGACATCGCGAAAGACCAGATCAATCGGCAGGTGCGGCCCCCATTCCTGAAGCACCAACCGCCCGCCCCGCATCATCACCCGCCGGATCGCGCGCAGACTGTCGGCGGGATCAGTCGCATTCAATCCAAACGACGACAGGATCAGCGAAAACGCCCCCGCCGCAAACGGCATCTGGTTCAGATCGGCCTGTACATACCCCACGCGCTGATCGGTTGGAATTCGCCGCGCCGCCCGCAGCGATCCCCGCGAAATATCGATCCCCGTGATCGCGCGCACGAACGGCGCGATCCACCGTGCCGCCGCTCCCGTGCCGGTGCCGATATCCAGCACCCGATCTGTCCGGCGCGGGGCCGCATACGCGATCAGATCCGCCGCCAACGGAGCCATCAGGGGCATAATATCGCGCTCGTAACGTCCGGCGGACGCATCATATAACTGTTGGATGAGCATGAATTTCCCCAAAAATCATCTTTGCATACAATAGTAGGAGGTTTTTTAGATTCTCAGCAACTAATGGTATGCTAAAGACAGGCTGAGTAAACAGGGGTAATCTTATGATTTCCAAAGTTGTATCTGTAGAAGATGATGCCGAAATCGCTGAACTGCTGGAATTTGTTGTAGGACACCCGCAGATCGAAATGCATCATGCCGATAATGGCCTCGATGCGCTCACCTTGATTCGCGAGATCAAGCCCGATCTGGTGATCCTGGATGTGATGATGCCCAAGATGAACGGCTGGGAAGTCTATGATACCCTGCGCGCGGACGAAGCGTTCAAACATACCCCGGTGATCATGCTGTCGGTCATGCGCGAATTTTCTGAGCGACGGCGGGCCTTTGTGGGCAGTGACATCGATCTCTACGTGACTAAGCCGTTTGATGCCCTGCGGCTGCGCCGTGAAGTTACGCGGATGCTCAACCGCCTCGACCTCTGGGAAGCCCCCAAACCGAAGGTCGCGCACACCGTCACGGATACTCCGGAAACACCCCCGACGCCGCCCACCGTCCAGACACAGCCAGATATAACACCGCCCGATGTGGAGCAGACTCAGCAGGCTCCCGCCGTCTCGCCCTCAGCAGTGGCTAACACGCCTGTCTCGGATCCCAAAGAAACCCAGGAAGTCACGATGGACGACGAAGCAGCGCCGTCCGCCTAAGGAACCCCATGGAACGACATATCAAAGTAGATACAGAGCAGTTTTCCGTCCGGTTTCTCGTGCCAACGATTGCCATCGGGCTGACTCTCATCACCCACTTTTTGAGCCGCTATCTGTTTGAAGAGGTGCTGAATGTCGATTTCAGCGCCGAATGTATCATTATCCCCCTGGATCTGATTGTGCTGGTGCTGGCAGCGTACAGCACAGAGGGTTTTCTCAAACTGGTGATGCCCAGCCGCCGCGAGGCCACCCTGGGCGATCAAGCGCTGATCCTGATCGACGGGCGCAAAAGACCGCCACAGATCACCCAAATCGAGTGGGAGCAGGAGATTGAGATCCAGGCATGGCGGTTTGAAGTCACGAAGCGCACCCGTGTCCCCAAGGGTTGGTACTGCTTGGCGCTGCATTTTGCCCAAAACGGCGATGAAGCCATTGTCTACGGCTTCCTATCCCCGGATGACGCCGAAAAGGTTCCCGGCTTTCACCAGTTCATCCGGCTGCGCCCGCGCAAGGAAACCGTATCCAGCACGGATCTCAACGCCAGTGCGCACCAGCGCCGCCTGCTGAAATTCGAGGATCGATCGCTGGCAGGATGGGGCCGAATTCCACACCGAGGATTTTAGCGCCCTGCTGGATATCATAGCAGAGCGTGTGCCGGGGTGGGCCGGGTAAATAAACAAAAATATCGCTTGCGAGGGCGATATTTTATTTTTAGTGGCCTGATGCTGGATTAGTTCGGATACCAGTAGGATGTCACGTTAGCCCCACAGCCGCGGCTACTTCATGTCCCACGCACGAGCATCCTCCGCCTTGCACACAATTGCAGATGCAGGCCGAACCTTGCGGAATGGGAGAGCCACACGGCACGGTCGCGACCCAATATCGCCGGGGAATACTGGATACCCACAAACTCTGGTTGACTGGCATCGATATCGATCAAATCCTTGAGATATTCGCCCTCTGGCAATGACCACAACTTAATCGTTTGATCTACGCTGCCAGATACCAGCAGCGTTCCATCCGGACTAAACACTACGGACCAAACAGCAGGGTATGACCGACCAACGTCTGGAGCAGCATTCCGTCCGGCATTGACCACAGTTTGATCGTATCGTCAGTACTCCCCGATGCCAGCAGCGTCCCATCGGGACTAAACGCAACAGCATGAACAGGATGCGCATGGCCATCCAGGGTATGCAGCAGCGCCCCCTCTGGCAGCGACCACAGCTTGATCGTCGAGTCGTCACTGCACGACGCCAGCCACATCCCATCCGGGCTGATCGCCACCGAGTTGACATCATCCGTATGATCGTCCAACGTGCGCAGCAGTGTTCCATCCGCCAGTGACCACAGCCGGATCGTGTCATCCATACTGCCCGATGCCAGCAGTGTTGCATCCGGGCTGATCGCAATCGAGCCAACAAAATCCGTATGACCGGTCAGGGTTTGGAGCAGCGTCCAGTCCGCCACCGACCACAACTTGATCGTGTAGTCCCAATGACCCAATGCCAGCCGTGTGCCATCCGGGCTAAACACTACCGTCTGGCCTTCTAAGGTTTGGAGCCGTTCGCCCTCATTTGACAGCGACCACAACTGAACTTTTTTGTCAACACTCCCCGATGCCAACAGGGTTCCATCCGGACTTAGCGCGACGGAACCCACTGGCTCAGAAAAAATTTGCAGCCGGTTGAGCAGAACCCCATCGGGCAGCGACCACACCTTGATCGTTTTATCCCAACCCGCGGATACCAACAGCGTCCCATCGGTGCTCATCGCCAGGGCCATGACATCATCCGCATGAGCGGACGCACCAACCAAAGATATCGCCGCATCGGAAGCTGGCGTTGGCATCCAGGTCGCCGTTGGACGTGGCTCTCGCGTGGCAGTCAACGTTGGGGATACGGCTGATTTTTCTTCAGATGAGCAACCCGCCAGCGCACCCGCCGCGCCCATAATACCTGCCGCCTTCAAAAAATCGCGGCGGCTGAATTGGATCTGCCCGGTATCATCTTTGTTCACCGCGAAAATCTGCGGTTCATCGTGATCTGACATCGTTGTTATCCCCTCATCCATGACGTAATGCAAGTATACTATAGGATGCCGATCTGACAGATACGCTCCTCCTGTGTTAGAATTCGCCTCGGCTATCGAGTAGTGATGGGAACTGTCGTGTATGCGTACTGTAAAATTGTGCTGTCTGCTGCTATTTCTCCTTGCCCTGATCGCGATTCCGATCCCGATCAGCCGCGCTCAGGAAACATCCCTGGTCTTTTTTGAACCCGTGCAGGGCTTCATCAATGATGACACCCCTACCGTGACCTGGACCTTTGACGGGTACGCGGATGAAATGATCTCGATCCTGGTCACGACGACCAGCGGCGATCTCGATCCGACGGTGACGCTCACCGGGCCAGAGGGTGAGATCGTCTCTGAAAATGATGATATGGATACGCTGGTGCGCGATGCCGGGATGGAAGCCTTTATGCTGCCCACCGATGGCACCTATACCATCGAGGTTGGGCGCTATGGCACCACCTCCGGCGGCTATGAATTGACGCTCAAACCGGGCTATGGGCGGCTGATACGGCGCGACACTTTCGATGGGGCCGAAATCACCCTGGCTGCTGGATAGCAGCGATCAGATGGCGCTGGTCGAGGGGCGGCTGCGGCTGCGTGCGACTCGCGGCGGCGGAATTACCCAATCCGTGCCGGATGATGCCGCCTCGCTGGATAATCTCTATTTCCAGACCGATGTGCAGTTGTTCGGCAACACGACCTATGCGGAATTTGGTATTCTCCTGCGCGCGCAGGGAACGCCCGATCAACTCCTGTCATCGTACCAGTTCAAAATCAGCACCGACGGGCGCTGGATGTTCCAGGCGGTCGATCTGCACCGGAGCCTATGTCCTGCAACCCTGGACGCGCAGCAGCGTTCTGGATAGCGACACCTGGACGATAGGTGTTCTGGCGCGCGGCGATACCTTCTATCTCTACGGGAATAACACGCTGCTCGGCACGGTGACCGATACCCGGCTGACGGATGCAGGCGTTTTTGGCCTGACCGTGAATACCACCACCGAACAAACCGATCCCGCCGCCGTTGATTTTGACAATATCATCGTGACGACGCGGTTGGGCGTCACCTACCGGGGGATGCCTGTCGCGCTGGCGGAATGGGACTCCTCCGATCCTGCCGATATTCAGCAAGAACTCACCACCGCCGGACAGATCCAGCCCGTTCCAGCCCGTGAATTGTTTGTTCCATCGATTATCCTGTCGTCTGTCGATCAGGAAATGCAGCACGATCTCCTGGGTACGCTGCAAGGCGTTTACACCGATTTTCTGCTGGGTGCGACCCTCAATGTCAGCACCGAAGGTCTGAGTATCGGCTGCGGCATCGTCTATCGCTGGCAGGATGAGAACAACCTCGATCTCGCCTTCGCCGATACCACAGGCGGATTCGGGCTGGTGCAGGCGCGAGATGGCGAATCTCACGCTCAATGTTTATGATATCAGTAATGCGGTGATCCCCACTGGCCCCAACCGTCTCCTCGTCATTGTCCAGGGCGAAAAAGTAACGCTTGTATATCAACGGCACACTGGTCGCGCAGGAAACCGCGCAGATCGGGCAGGGACGGGTGGGGGTGGCACTGTTAAATTATGAAGATGTCGTGACCGACTGCTTCTTTGGGGATATCTGGGTGTGGCCTTTGATCAGTGAGGAGCCAAATTGATGATCAATATGGGAGAGATTTGGCAGCGCGGGGCCAAACTCGGGCTGATCTGGACGCTGATCTTTTTCGGCGTCACCGGACTTGTCTTCCTGCTGATGGGGATGTTGGGATGGTCGGGCGCGCTGCGGGCGCTGTGTGCGATGGCGGTTGGGCCGATCCTCGCCACGGGCGCGATTGTCGGGTGGTGGATGGTGCGCCGCCCGTCGCTGGCAGCGCTCGGTTCGATGGGGAACAAAACTGATGGACATAACGAACTACGAATGAGTTTTATGAAACTTTAGCCACGCGCTTCGATAAAGTCGCCAAGGTCTATGACGCCGCGTATGGGCCAGCAACCGGCACCGGACACGGCAGCGCCCTGTTGGATTGGCTGCGTCAGGAACATCTCGCCATCCTGAAACAGGTGCTGCCCGAAGGCGCGTCGGTACTGGATATCGGCTGCGGCACAGGCGAAGAACCCGCCCGCATCCGGGTGCTGGAGGTCCTGGCCGACGGCGAACGGTCCGTGGGCCAGATGGCCCCGCTGGTGGGCATCGAGTTGTCCCACCTGTCCCAGCAGCTCGCGGTGCTGCGGCGGGCCCGCCTGGTCCGCACCCGCAAGGAGGGGTCCACCGTCTACTACGACGTCGGCGACCCCGCCGTGGTCGGGCTCCTGGCCGCGGCCAAGCAGGTCCTGATCAACCAGCTGGCCGGCACCGAGGAGCTGCTCGTCGGGCTCCGGACCGAGGGCCGCTCCACATGACCGCCACCGCACCCGCCCGCGCCGGGGCGACCTGGTTCCGGACGCTGCTGCCCACCCGGGCCGACTACGCCGGGCTGTCGCGGTCGTGGCGGGGCGACGTGGTGGCCGGCATCACCGTCGGCGTGGTGGCCCTCCCCCTGGCGCTGGCCTTCGGCATCACCACCGGGCTGGGGGCCGAGGCGGGCCTGATGACCGCCATCGTGGCCGGGCTGGTGGCGGCGGTGTTCGGCGGCTCCAACGTGCAGGTGTCCGGCCCGACCGGCGCGATGACCGTGGTGCTGGTGCCGGTGGTGGCCCGCTTCGGCGCCGACGCCGTGTTCGTGGTCGGCCTCATGGCCGGCGTGCTGATCCTGGCCGCGTCGTTCGCCCGACTGGGCCGCTACCTGGCCTACGTGCCGTGGCCCGTCATCGAGGGCTTCACCGTCGGCATCGCGGTGATCATCTTCCTGCAGCAGGTCCCCTCGGCCCTCGGGGTCCCCAAGCCCGACGGCGAGAACACCGCGGTGGTGGCGGGCCGGGCACTGGTCGACTCGTTCGGCGCCGGCAGCCTGGCCGCCGTCGCGGTGGTCGCACTGGTGGTCGTGGTCATGGTGGTGGCACCCCGCCTGCACCGGTCCCTGCCGGCGTCGCTGCTGGCGGTGGTGGCGGCCACCGTGCTGGCCCAGGTGGCGGGGCTGGACGTCGGCCGCATCGGCGCACTGCCCAGCTCGCTGCCGGCGCCGTCGCTGCCGTCGGTGTCCGCCGGTGACCTCAGCCAGCTGTTCTCCGCCGCGTTCGCCGTCGCCCTGCTGGCCGCGCTCGAGAGCCTGCTGTCGGCCAAGGTGGCCGACGGGATGGCCGACACCGGGCGCCACAGCCCGGACCGGGAGCTGTTCGGCCAGGGGCTGGCCAACCTGGCCTCACCCCTGTTCGGCGGCATGCCGGCCACCGGCGCCATCGCCCGCACCGCGGTCAACGTCCGGGCCGGGGCCCACACCCGGCTGTCCGCCATCGTCCACTCCGTCGTCCTGGTGCTGGTGGTGTACCTGGCCGGGCCGGTGGTGGCGGAGATCCCGCTGGCCGCGCTGGCCGGGGTGCTCATGGTCACCGCCGTGCGCATGGTGGAGGTGCACAACGTCCGCTCCGTGCTGCGCTCGACCCGCTCCGACGCCGTCGTGCTGGTCCTGACCGCGGCGGCCACGGTGGTGTTCGACCTGATCGTCGCGGTGGAGATCGGCATCGCCGCCGCCGCGCTGCTGGCCCTGCGGGCCGTGGCCCGGTCCTCCAGCGCCACCGCGGAGGGGGTCCCGTCCGGGTTGCCCCCCATGCTGGCCCGGCCCACGCCGACGGCGAGCGCCGGCGCACCGGAGCGGCCGGAGGTGACCCCGGACGTGGAGGCCGAGCTGCTGTCCCAGCACATCGTCGCCTACCGGCTCGACGGCGCCCTGTTCTTCGGCGCGGCCCAACGGTTCCTGACCGAGCTCACCGACGTGGCCGACGTCCAGGTGGTCATCCTGCGCCTGCCCTGGCTGCAGGTGCTCGACGCCACCGGCGCCCAGGCCCTGGGCGACATCGCCACCGAACTGGAGGACCGGGGCATCACGGTGCTGCTCACCGGGCCCCGGCCCGAGCACCTGCGGATCCTGACCGCGGTCGGCGCGCTCGACGCCCTGGCGCACGAGAACCACCTGTTCGCCAACCTCGACGACGCCGTGGCGCACGCCCGCACCCACGTCGGGCGCGTCCCGGGCGCGGCCTGAGCCGACCCGGCCGGCTCCCCGCAGCCGTTCCGCAGGAAGGGCCTGCCTCAGGTGGGCTGGGCCTCGGACTCCTCTTCCCTCAACCGGACGGGGCCGAAGCGATCGGGCTTCAGGCCCTCCTTGCCGGCGTAGAAGGCGCGGATGCGGTCCATGTCCGCGGTCAGGTCGCCGGTCGGGGTGACGACCGGACCGAACCCGCCGCTGCGGGTGGCGCGGTCCACGTAGGCGCACACGATCGGCACGTCGGCCTGCTCCGCGATGCGGTAGAAGCCGGACTTCCAGTACTCGGTGCGGGACCGGGTGCCCTCGGCCGGGACCACCAGCACCATGTGGTCGGGTCGACGAGCTTCCTTGGCCAGCGACGCCACCATGCCGCCGGGGGCGCTGCGGTCGATGGCCACGCCGCCCAGCCACCGCATGACGGGCCCGGCCGGGCCCTTGAACAGCGACTGCTTGCCCAGCCAGGAGATCTTGACGCCGCTCACCCGGGCCATGGCCAGGGTGATGGGGAAGTCCCAGTTGGTGGTGTGGGGTGCGGCGATCATCACGCACCGTTCCGGGACCGGTTCCTGGGGGGGCGTGGTGGTCCACCGCCACAGGAACAGCCAGACACGGGCGATGAGGGTTGCCATCGACGAAACCTACCGTCGGTAGTCACGCCGCCCTCCATCCGGCTGAGGATCTGATCAGCCGGACGGTGGGACCGTCGTCCGGTCCCCGGGTACCCCGGCCGCGCCGACGGCGAGGCGGTCCAGGCGCACGGTCAGCGCGGTGCCGGGGCCCGCCGTTCCCTCCGTACCGGAACGGAGCGGGCTGTCGATGACCACGGTGCCGTGGTGGGACCCGACGATCGCGGCCACGATGGCCAGGCCCAGGCCGGTCCCGCCGGAGGACCGGCTCCGGGACGGGTCGGCCCGGTAGAAGCGCTCGAAGGCCCGGGCCACGGTCTCCTGGTCCATGCCGGGCCCGTGATCGGTGACCGTCAGTCGGGCCCCGGGACCGTCCGCCGCGACGACGACCTCCACCGCCGTGCCCGGCCCCGTGTGCACCACTGCGTTGGTCAGCAGGTTGGCCAGCACCTGGTGGAGTTGGTCGCGGTCACCCATCACCGTCACGGGCGCCAGGTCGGCGTGCACGGGACGGTCCGGGTGCACGGCCCGGAGGTCGGCCACGGCCTCGGCCGCGACCTGGTCGAGGCGGACAGGTTCACGTCGGGTGGGCCGGCCCTGGTCCAGCCGAGCCAGCTGCAGCATCTCGGCCACCAGGTTGCCCATGCGGACCGCCTCCGCCTCGGTCCGACGCATGGCGGTGTCGAGTTCCTGTCGGTTCTCCAGGGCCCCGACCCGGTACAGCTCGGCATAGCCGCGGATCGTGGTCACCGGTGTTCGCAGCTCGTGGGACGCATCGGCGACGAACCGCCGCAGGCGCTGCTCCGAACGGGTCTGCTCCCCGAATGACGCCTGGATGCGTTCGAGCATGGCGTTGAGCGCAGAGCCGAGCGCGGCCGCCTCCGTCCCCTCCGTCGCCCCCGGGATGCGGCTGGTCAGGTCCCCCGCCGCGATCGTCGTGGCCGCAGCGGTCATGCGCTTGATGGGACGGACCCCCAGGCGCAGGACCCACCACGAGATGAGGCCCAGCACCAGCAGCACCACCGCGGTGGTGGCCGCCTCCACGACCAGCAGGCGGGCGATGGCATCGTCGACCGAGTCCAGTTGCAGCCCGAGGACCACCAGGTCCCCGCTGCGGTCATCCAGGCGGGCAACGACCCGGTACCGGGTGCTGCCGTCGCTGCTGGCCACCGTCACCGGGTCGCCGGTGCGAACGGCCTCGTACGCCTGCGCGGCGGAGAACCTGGGCACGGGTGCCGTCTCCCCGGTGAGGTTGGGCGCCATCCGGGTCACCAGCACCCCGTCGACGAACGTCCCCACGTACACGGTGGTGAACACGGCATCGTCCGACGAGGTGCCGTCGGAGGACGTGTTGCCGCCCACCTGCGGGTCGACCGGCGGATCAACGGTCGAGGCCTGACCCGGCGGCGGCACGGGCATGCTCCCCGGCCCCGGCTGGTCCGGGCCGGCGAAGCGGACGAGCTGGGTGTCGACCTGGTCCACGAGGTGGGCCGTCGTCGTCCGCGTGACCACCACCGCGGCCAGCACCAGCAGCGTGGCCACCAGTCCCATGGCCACCAGGAGGCGCGTGCGCAGCGACACGGGCGCCCGGTCAGCCCGGGATCCGCAGCGTGTACCCGACGCCCCGGATGGTCTGGATCAGCTTGGGCTCCCGGGTGTCCAGCTTCCGGCGCAGGTAGCCGATGTAGGTCTCCACGATCCCGCCGTCTCCGCCGAAGTCGAAGTCCCAGACGTGGTCCAGGATCTGCGCCTTGGACAGGACCCGGCCCTGGTTCACCATGAGGAAGCGCAACAGGTTGAACTCCGTCGGGGACAGGAAGACCTCCGTGCCGGCGCGGGTGACCTGGTGGGCGTCCTCGTCCAGGACCAGGTCGCCGCAGCACACCACCGCCCCCGCCGGCCCCTCCTTGCCGGTGCGGCGCAGCACCGCGTTGATCCGGGCCACCAGCTCCTCCAGGCTGAACGGCTTCACCAGGTAGTCGTCACCGCCCAGGGTCAGGCCCCGGACCTTGTCCTCCGTGGTGTCCTTGGCCGTCAGGAACACGACCGGGGCCTTCACCCCGTCCGACCGCATGCGGCGACAGACCTCGAACCCGTCGAGGTCCGGCATCATCACGTCGAGCACCACCAGGTCCGGGGCGACCTCGGACACGCGGGCCAGGGCGTCACGGCCGCTGGCCACGGGGTGGACGTCGAAGCCGTGGTGGCGCAGCGCGGCCTCCAGCATGGAGCGGAGGTTGTCCTCGTCGTCGACGAGGAGGAGGGTGGGACCTGCCATGGCCCCACCCTCCTCGACGAAGGTGGGAGGTTCCTGAGGGTCAGGTGAGGATCGGGTGAGAGTCAGGCACCCGGGACGGTGGTGTCCGGGGCATCGGCGCCCGGTTGGGACGGGCGCTCGGGCAGAAGCGATGCGCAGGCCTCGACGGCCGCCGCGACGGTCGGGTCCGAGGTGTCCAGGCCCATGGGGCTCCCGCCGTCCACGGGCGGGGTGCCCGCCCGGTCCGCCGAGCCGCCCTCGGGCGGCGCCGCCCTGGCCCTGGCCCGGCTCGGGCACGGTCACGCCGTTGTCCTCCAGGCAGGAGGTGTACTCGGCCATGTCGGCCCCGCCGCCCGGTGCCCCGCCACCCGGTGCTCCGCCGCCGGACCCGAAGCCACCTTCGGGGGCCAGGTCGGCACAGGCCTCCTGCGCGGACGCCATGGCGTCCTGGTCGGGCATGGACGGCGGCGTTCCTCCGGCCTCCGGCGGGGAACCGTCCGTCGGTCGTGACGGCAACTCGACGCCGTTCGCGGCCAGGCAGTCGGTGTAGGCCTGCATGTCGGCGGACGACGCGGTGTCACCGGAGGACGCGGCCCTGTCCGAGGCCGCGGAGTCCGAGGCTGCGGAGTCCGCGCCGCCGCAGGCCGCCAGCCCGAGCGGGGCCAGGAGGGCCAGTGGCACCAGCGCCGTGCGCCACCGTTGGGCGGCACGACCCCGGCGGGGCGGTCGGGAGAGCTGGTCGATGGTCATGGTGTCTGCTCCGTCGTGATCGAGGTGGGGGAGGGTTGGCGTGAGGCGGTCCGCATCGCCGCGGCCGCCATCGACCACCAGCGTGGGGAACCGGGCGCAACGCAGCCTGGGTGGCGGCTGGGAACCCGCTGGGTGCCGGAGGACGGGCACAGGTTCAGCCGGCCCCGGGGGGAGTGAACCCGGCCGGAGGGCCACCGCCCGGGAACCCTCCCGTCGGGGACGCTCCGGCTGGGTCGGACGTGTCGGTGGCCGCACCGGGCAGTGCCTCGTCCAGGTCCGCCAGCACGACGCGCCGTCCCTCCTCCAGGCCGCCGGTGATCTCGGTCCACTCCGCCCCCACCACGCCGACCTGGACCGCGATGTCCTCTGTCCCCGACCCCGTCAGCACGGTGACGGTGTGACGGTCGCCGTCGACGGCCACCGCGGACGTCGGCACGGCGAGCACCCGCACCGCGCCGTCTGTCGTGATGGTGAGGGTGCCGGTCGCCCCGTTGCCCAGGTCCGCTCCGGGGTCGGTGAGCCCGACGGTGACCCGGAAGCTGGTGCTCGATGCGTCGTCGTCCGGGGTGCTGGAGATGGCCGTGACCTGGCCGGCCAACGAGAGGTCGGAACCGTCGGGCACCAGCGAGGCCTCCTGGCCGACCGCCACGTCACCGATGTCGGCCAGGCCGACCGTGGCGACGACCTCGAATCCCCCGTCACCCTCGATGATGATCGCCGCGGTGGACGAGCCGGCCGTGACCTCGTCGCCGACGGCCATCCCGACGGACACGACGGTGCCGGCGATCGGGCTGACGATCGTGGCCTGGGCGACGGCCTGTTCGGCCACCGCCACCTGGAGGGCCGCGGCGTCGATGGCCTTCTGGAAGGCGATCAGGTCCGCCGAGGATGGCGTGGACGAGCCGGCCACCGTGCTCCCGGCGGCGGAACCCGCCGAGGGCGAGGACGGGGAGGCTGCCGACGGTGAGGTCCCGGTGGACCCAGCACCGGAGGGAACGGTGGTGCTGGGCGCCGCTGCGGTGGCCGCCAGCTCGCCCAGCAGGGCATCGAGGGCGGAGGCCGCAGCCGCCAGCGCCGTCTGGGCATCGCTCACGGCGCGCTGGGCGGCCAGCACCGACTCGATGGCGGCCCTGCAGGCCGCCAGGTCCTCCGGCGCGCCATCACCGACCGCCCCACAGACGGCGGTGGCGTCGGCCAGGGCGCGGTCGGCTGCCGCCAGGGCCTCGTCGACCTCCCGCTGGGCCCCCAGCACGGCCTGCTGAGCCTCGGCGAGGCGGGCATCCGTGTCCGCCGCAGCCTCGGTCCCGGTCCCGGTCCCGACGGACACGCTCGCCAGCTGCACCTGGCTCGTCCCGCCCGACACATCGGTGGCCGACGTGGCGCTGGCGCCGGGGGTGGGTGAGCCGCTCCCGGTCGCGCCGCCGGTGGTGGAGACCGCCTCACCGGCCAGCGCCCGGGCCAGGGTGAGCTCGGCCCGGTCCAGGGCGGCCTGCCGCTCGTGCAGCGTGTCCTCCAGGCCGGCGGTGTCCAGGGTGGCCAGGGTCCCGCCGACGGTCACCGAGTCGCCCACCTCGACCCGGACCGAGTCCACGGTGCCCGCCACGGGGAAGGCGACCGCGGCCTGGGACACCGGCTCGATGGTGGCCACCGCGTCCAGCAGCGCCGCCACGTCGCGCCGGGAGACGGCGGCCGTGCGGTAGCGGCCGGGCTCGGAGCCCGAGGCGCGGGCCGCCACCACCGCGCTCCCCACCACGGCCAGCACGACGACGGCGCCGAGCGCCGCCCGCCGCCGCCATCGGCCCCGGCGCGGTGGCTCACCGAAGAGCGCCTCCACGTGCTGCTGGGCGGAGGGGGATCGGGGATCGTCCACGGTGGTCATCAGTCGTTCCTCAGGGCGTCGATGGGGGCCAGACGGGCGGCGCGGGAGGCGGGGTAGACGCCGAACCCGACACCGATGGCCATGGCCATGGCGATGGCGGCCAGCGCCACCGGGAGCGACAGGATCACCGGCGAGCCGGTGAAGCGGGGCAGCAGCACGGCGCCCACGATCCCGAGTGCCACGCCGAGCACGCCGCCGGCCAGCGCCGAGGATGGACGCCTCCACCAGGAACTGCCGCCGGATCAGCCGGGGCCGGCCGCCGAGCGCCTTGCGGAGGCCGATCTCGCGGATCCGCTCGGTGACCGACACCAGCATGATGTTCATCACGCCGATGCCGCCGACCAGCAGCGAGATGACGGCGATGCCGCCGAGCATCACGGTCATCGTGTCGTCGACCGACGTCGCCGCGGTCAGGATCGACTCCTGGGTGGCGATCGAGAAGTCGACGTCGTCGGTGGCGGTGATGCCGTGCAGGTTGGTCAGGAGGGTGTCGGTCTCCTGGTAGGCGGCAGACAGCGTGTCGGCCGAGGTGGCCTTGACGTAGATGGAGCTGACGGCGTCACGCGTGGTGCCGCCGACGAGCCGCTGCGCGTAGGTGCTGAGCGGCACGACGGCCAGGTCGTTGTTGGAGGTGTCCTCGGAGGAGGACAGCTCGTAGAGCACGCCGACGACCTCCAGGGTCACGCCGTTGAGGCTGACCGTCCTGCCCACCGGGTCGGCGGTGTCGAACAGCTCGGTGGCGGTGTCCGGGCCGAGCACCACCACAGCGGCGGACTCGGCCTGGTCCGCGTCGCTCAGGAACCGTCCGGCGTCCACGTCCCGGGACCTGACGTCCTGCCAGCTCGGGGTGGTGCCCGTGAGCGTGGTGGTCCAGTTGGTGGTGCCGGCCACGAGCGACACCGACGACGTGGACACCGCTGCGACGGCCTGCACGTCGGGAGCGGCGTCGGGTGAGGCGAGGGCCTCGGCGTCCGCGACGGTGAGGGTGGAGGCGGAGCCGAAGCCGGCACGTGCACCGGAGCTGTCGGTCGAGCTGCCGGGCGAGACCACCAGCACGTTGGTGCCGAGTTCGCTGATCTGGTCCTGGATCTCGGCCCGGGCACCGTCGCCCAGGCCGACGGTGAGGACCACGGCGCTGATGCCGATGAGGATGCCCAGCATGGTCAGCGCGGACCGCAGCCGGTGGGTGCGGACCGCCTCGGCCGCGGTGCGGATGGTGTCGCTCCAGGTCATCGGATGGCCTCCGTGAGCACCGCGTCCGCCGCGGGGTCCCCCGGCTTCCAGATCCGGCCGTCACGGACCTGCACGATCCGCTCAGCCCGCTCGGCCACGTCGGCTTCGTGGGTGATCAGGACGATCGTGCGGCCCTCGTCGTGGAGGTCGTCGAACAGGCCGAGCACGTCCCGGCTGGAGGTGGAGTCGAGGTTGCCGGTCGGCTCGTCGGCCAGGATCATCGCCGGCTCGGTGACCAGGGCCCGGGCGATGGCCACCCGCTGCTGCTGGCCGCCGGACAGCTCGCCGGGGCGGTGGTCCGCCCGGTCGGCCAGGCCGACCTTGTCCAGGGCCGCCATGGCCCGCTCCCGGCGATCCGCACGGGGCACACCGCCGTAGACGAGTGGCAGCTCGACGTTGCGCCAGGCCGGCAGGTACGCGAGCAGGTTGAACTGCTGGAAGACGAAACCGATGAGCAGGTTGCGCACGTCGGCGAGGCGGTCCTCGTCGAAGGACTGGACGTCGTGGCCGATCAGCCGGAACACCCCGGAGGTCGGGACGTCGAGGCAGCCGAGGATGTGCATGAGCGTGGACTTGCCGGACCCGGACGGCCCGATGATGGCGACGAACTCGTTGTCCACGATGCGGGCCGACACGTCGGTCAGGGCCGCCACCTCGATCGCACCGTTGCGGTACATCTTGGTGACGTCGATCAGCTCGATCACCGGCGACGGGTCGTCCGCCGGTCCGACGGGAGCGGCGTGGGTGGTGGGGGGATGGCCGGCCATGTCAGGTTCCGTCCGAGGTGTCGGACGCCGTCGGGGCACCGCCGGAGCCGGACATCGCCGGTGGCGCGCCGGTGGGCAGCCGGCCGCCGGGGGGCGAGCCGCCGCCCGGCCCGAAGGACGGGGCCTTCACCAGCACGCGGTCGCCGGGCTCCAGCCCGGAGACGATCTCGACCATGCCCCCGGACGTCTCACCGGTGGTGACCGTCCGCTCCTCGGTCGGGCCGGTGGTCGTGCCCTCCAGCGCGACGGTGACGGTCGAGGTGCCGTCGGTGGTGGTCACCGCCCGCGACATGACCTGGGTGACGTCGTCACGCTGGGCCACCTGGATGTCCGCGGTCACCGTCGACCCGACGAAGATCTTGGTCGGGTCGGCCTCGAACATGACGGTCACGGGGTAGGAGGCGACGCCGGAGCTGGCGTCGGCCACCCGACCCACCTCGGTGACCATCCCGGTGGCGGTCGCCGCATCGGTGTCCGCAGCGGCCTGGTTGCCGCCGCTCCTGCCGGTGTCGTCCCCGCCGGCGGCGTCGCCCTGCCTGGCGGCACCACCCATGCCTGGGGGCACACCGGGGAAGGCCCCACCGCCGGGGAAGGCTGCCGATGAGGAACTCGACGTGGACACCGTCACGGTGACCTCCTGTCCCACGGCCAGGGCGTCGATGTCCGCGCTGTCCACCGCGAGGTCCACCGCGAACCTCCCGGTGCTGATCACCTGGATCTGGGCCTCCGAGCCGGTCTCAGCGCCCTGGGTGATGGCTCCGGCCCCGGCCCCGCCGGCGGCCCCGGCCCCGGCGGCCGACCCGAGCGTCCCGGCCGACTGACCCGAGCCCGTTGCCGAGCCGGTGGTGCTGGTGGCGCCCGTGCCCCCGCTGGACAGCTCCTGTCCGACGCTGAGCTCCACGGTGGCAACGGTGCCGTCGATGGTGGCGACCAACGAGGCGCCCTCCAGAGCCTCCTCCGCGTTGGCCAGCGCGTCCTCGGCCGAGGTCAGGCTGGATGCGTCCGCCTCCAGCTGGGCATCGGACGCCCCGGCATCGGTGTCGTCGCTGAGCTTGGCCTCGGCCTCGGCCACGGTGGCCTCGGCGGAGGCGACCACGGCGTCGAGCTCGGCGGAGTCGATGGTGGCCAGCACCTGTCCAGCCGTGACGGTGTCCCCCGCTGCCACGTTGACGGCGGTGACGGTGCCGGCGGAGGAGAAGCTCAGATCCTCGATCGATGCTGCGGCGACGGTGCCCTCGGCCGAGACGGACTCCCCCATGGACGCGCTGGTCACTTCGACGACCTGGTCGGCCGTGGTCAGGGCACCGGTGGACGCCTCGCCGCCGGAACGGAGGGCGAACCACCACAGGGCGGTCCCGCCGGCGACCACCACCAACGCGGCGACCACCCCCACCACGATCCACCGGCGGGCGTTCCCGGTCCCGGGCGGGTCCGCGGCCTGCGTTCCCCCGCCGGCGTCGTCGAGGACCGGGCCCTCGTGATCGGGCAGTTCGACGGCGGGCGGGCCGACGGCGCCGGGTTCGTGGTCGATGGCCATGGGGGTCCTCGGGAGGTCGAGCGGGACGGGGCCCGCGTCGGGGGGAACGTGGCCATGTTCCCTGCCCCACCTGCGACGCCCCCGGGAGCTCGCTGAGCACCAGCTGTGAAGCCGGGCCCGCCGGGACGGGGACGATTCTCCGGTCCCGCCCCGAACGGGCCGATACACCAGTCGATGACCCTTCCGCCGGACCACGGTCCCGCGACCCCGGCAGACGACGCCACCGGGCGTTTCAGCGGCGAGTTCCTCGCGCCCCGGCTCGAGTACCGGTTCCGCCTGGACAAGCTCCGCACCAACCGGGACTTCTACTGGTGGGTGGCGCGCTCCATCGCCGTCATCTTCCCCTGCTTCTCCCTGGTCGACCTCGCCTCCCTGGGCGCCGGGGCGGCCTGGGCGCTGCTGCTCGGCCTCCGCCTGGCCGCCTCGGCCGCCATCCTCGCGGTCGGCCACCGACTCCGGCGGTCCCCGGAGTCCTTCGTGGCGGTGCGGGGACGGGTGGCCCTGGCGCTGGTCCAGGCCCTGGTCCTGGGCGCGGCGCTCACGGCCTGTGCCCTGCGCCCGGAGGACGCGCTCACCAACGCCCTCAGCACCGTGGTGCTGATGCTGGCGACCGTGGTGCTGGTCCCGGGCCGGTTCCGGGACCAGGTCGCGGTCGGTGCCGCGCTCTGCGTCGGGTTCGTCCTGGTGTCGGCCTGGCGGTTCGACGACCCGGCCCTGCCGACCGTGCCCCTCATCGCCAACCTGGCCGCGGCCCTGCTGTGGGGGGCGACCACGCTGTCGTTCTCCAACCGGGAGCACCGCCGACGGTGGGCCACCTCCCTCCGGGAGCACGAGGCCAACGCCCGGCTGGTGGCAGAGATCGCCGTGGCCGACGAGCTCCGGACCGAGCTCCAGCTCCTGGCCCGACAGGACCCGCTCACCACCGCGGCCAACCGGCGTGAGTTCCTGCGGGTCGCCACCGAGCTGCTGGAGGACCCGGCTGTCGCCCCGGTGTCGCTGCTCCTGATGGACGCCGACCGGTTCAAGTCGGTCAACGACCGCTTCGGCCACGCGGCCGGCGACGCGGCGCTGGTCGCGTTGGTGCAGGCCACCCGACGGGCCGTGCGGGACAAGGACCTGGTGGCCCGGGTGGGCGGCGAGGAGTTCGCCGTGCTGTTGCCCGGCCTGGGCGGCATCCCCGCGCTGGAGACCGCGGAACGGGTCCGGGCCGCGATCGCCGCCAACCGACGCGACGCCGACCTCCCGGTGGCCGTCACGGTGTCCATCGGGGTGGCCGAGGCCGCACCGGAGGAGCCCGTGGTGGCGCTCATGGGCCGGGCCGACGCCGCCATGTACCGGGCCAAGCGCACCGGCGGCGACGCCGTCACCCTGGCCGCGCCGGCCGGGACGGCCCCGCCCGCCACACCCGCCGCGCCTGCCCCCGGGAGGGCGGCGCGCTTTCCATCCGAGCCGGCCGTCTGATACCCTATGGGGTATGTGCAGCAGAGCTCAGTGCCCCACCTGTCGCAAGCCCACCTTCACCGGATGCGGTGCCCACGTGGAACAGGTCCTCGGTGACGTGGCCCCCGCGGACCGCTGCGACTGCGCCCAGACGTCCAGCCCGCGCCGGTCGTGGTTCCGTCGCTGAACCAACTGTTCCTGAACCAACCGGCGCTGACCGCCTGAGGGGAACCCCTCAGGACCGGCGGCGGGCGATCTCGTAACAGGCCACCGCCCCGGCGCTGGCCACGTTGAGCGAGGCCAGCCGGCCGTGGAGCGGGATGGAGGCCACCAGGTCGCAGCGCTGCGCGGCCAGGCGGGACAGGCCCTTGCCCTCCGCCCCCAGCACCAGGCACACCGCGTCGCCCGCGAACTGCAGGTCATGGATGGGCGTGTCGCCACCGGCGTCCAGGCCCACCACCCACACCCCGGCCTCCTTGAGCCGCTCGATGGCCGTGGGCAGGCCGCCCACCAACGCCATCGGCAGGTACTCCACCGCGCCCGCCGCGGCCTTGGTCACCGTGGGGGTCACGTGCACCGCCCGGTGCCTGGGCAGCACCACCCCGGTCACCCCGGCGCACTCGGCGATGCGCAGCAGCGCGCCCAGGTTGCCGGGATCGGTCACGCCGTCCACGGCCAGCAGGAACGGCGGGCGGCCGTCCACGGGCCGGCACAGGTCCTCCAGCGTGGACTGCGGCACCTCGGCGGCCCGGGCCACCACGCCCTGGGGGGCATCGGTGTGGCTCACGCCGTCCAGGCGGTTGCGGCTCACCTCGGTGATGGGGACGCGCAGCTCCTGGGCCAGGTCCACGATGTCGTTGACGATGTCCGAGCTCGCCATCTCCGAGTTCAGGAAGATCTCGTAGGTGCGGCGGTTGCCGGCCAGCAGCAGCTCCCGGACCGCCTGGCGACCCTCCACCTGGGTACCGCCCAGCCCCCGTTCCTTGGGTGCGGTGGTGCGGCCCGGGTCCTTGCGACCCCCGCCGCGGCCGCCGCCCCGGGCCGGACCGGCCGGTGCCGGGCCCCGCGACGGCGGTGCTGTGCCCCGACCCTTGGCCGGAGCCCCACCACGACCCTTGGCCGGCGCGGCACCACGACCCTTGGCCGGAGCCGCACCACGACCCTTGGCCGGAGCCGAACCGCGGCCCTTGGCCGGGCCCGACGACGGTCCCCGGGCGGGACCGGACGAACGGCCCCGGGCCGGTTCGGCCGGGGTGCGCCGGGCCGTGCCGGCCGCCCGCGACGGACCGGACCGACCGGACGGCTGCTTGGCACCCTTGCGACCGCTCGCACTCTTGCCACTCATGTGTCCGCTCCCACTCGTCCCCGGCTCTGCACCAGTGCGGAGGCCAGGCACAGGATGCCCTCGGCCCGGCCCAACCCCCCGATCCCCTCGGCCCGGCGACCCTTCACGGTCACCGGCGCGCCGACCACCAGGCCCGAGCGCGTGCTGCATCTCCTCACGGCGGGGGGCGAGCTTGGGTCGTTCCGCCACCACCGAGCAGTCGACGTTGACGGGCTCCCATCCCGCCTCCCGCACCAGGCGCAGCACCTCGGCCAGCAGCACCATGCTGTCCGCGCCGGCCCAGCGCTCCTCGGTGTCCGGGAAGTGCGAGCCCAGGTCGTCCAGGCCTGCTGCCCCCAGCAGGGCCTCGGCCACGGCGTGGGCCACCACGTCGGCGTCGGAGTGGCCCTCCAGTCCGACCTCGCCGTCGAAGAGGACCCCGCCCAGCACCAGGGGGCGCGACGGGTCCGGGGAGAACCGGTGCACGTCGAAGCCGTTGCCGATGCGGAAGCTCACGGGGTGGAGTCTCCCCCATCCGGGCCCGGCACAGGATCGCCCGCCGCAGCATTGCCCACCGCAGCGCCGGCCCGCAGCAGGGCCTGGGCCACCACCAGGTCGTGGGCGTCGGTGACCTTCAGGTTGGTGGGCTCGCCGTCGACCAGCACCACCGTGGCACCGGCCCGCTCCACCAGCCCGGCGTCGTCGGTGGCGTCGTCCCCGCCGGCGTGGGCGGCCCGCAACGCCTCCGCCGAGAACCCCTGCGGGGTCTGCACCGCCCGCAGGCCGTCGCGGTCCACGACCCCGGCGCCGACCTGGCGGATGGTGTCGGTCACCGCCACCGCGGGCACCACGGCCACCGCGCCGGCCCGGACCGCGGCCACCACCCGCTGGAACAACCCCACCGGGGCGAGGGGACGGGCGGCGTCGTGCACCAGCACCACCCCCGCGTCCGGCGGCACCGCGTCCAGCCCGGCCCGCACCGACGCGGCCCGGGTGTCGCCCCCGGCCACCACCCGGTCGGCGGCGGCCACCACACCGGCGGGGGTGCCGAGCGCCGCCGCGGGCACCACCACCACCACGCCGTCACAGGCGGCCCGGGCCGTGGCCGCCGAGCGGTCGATGATCCGCACGCCGTCCAGCGCCTCGAACTGCTTGGCCGCCCCGAAACGCCGTCCGGACCCACCGGCCACCACGATGCACCACACGCTGCCGGAGGCAGCCGGTGTGACCATGCCGGAGGCAGCCGGTGTGACCGTGCCGTCGTCTGCTGGGGGGGCGCTGGGTCCGCTGGACACGGTCCTGCACCGTACCGCCACGCGGCCGCAGCCACCCCGACCGGTTCGCGTCCGGGCGAGACGGGCGTCACTGGCTACGATGCCGGGAGTGACTGACATGGACCTGCTCCGCAACGTCGACCTGTTCGACCAGTTCGACGAGGACGACCACCGTCGCCTGGCCGACGCCGCGGACACGGTGGAGCTCATCCGCAACGACGTCGTGTTCGACGAGGGGTCCGAGGCCGACGCCTGCTACGTGGTGATCGACGGCCGGATCGCCATCTCCAACAAGTCCATCGACGGCCGGGAGTCCATGGTGGCGCTCATGCAGCGCGGCGACCTCTACGGCGAGATGGGGTTGTTCGACGGGCTGGGACGCTCCGCCGAGGCCCGGGCCCTGGAGCAGTCCCGGGTCATCAGCATCCCCTACGAGGTCCTCCGGGCCATCTGGGAGGACAAGCCCGAGCTGCTGTGGTCCGTGGTGCGCCTCCTGAGCCAGCGCATCCGCTCCACCGACGAGGCCCTGGCCGACTCCTTCTTCCTGGACGTGACCGGCCGCACCGCCAAGCACCTGCTGGAACTGGCCGGTGAGCGGGACGACTTCGAGATCCCCATCACCCAGGAGGAACTGGCCGGCCTGGTCGGCGCCTCCCGCGAGCGGGTCAACAAGGCCATCGCCAGCTTCCTGCGGCTGGGCTGGATCGAACAGAACGACCGCCAGTACCGCATCCTGAAGCGCCGGGAGCTGGAGATCCGCTCCCGCTGAGCGGTGCCCGCCCGGGTCAGCCGGGCTGCACCCCGCCCAGGAACGCCAGCGCCCGGTCCCAGGCGTCCGCCGCGTCATCGGGCCGGTGCGACGGCCGTGACGGGTCGTGCACGAACCCGTGGTCGGCGCCCTCGTAGCGGACCACCGTCGCCCCCGCGGCCTCCAGCGCGTCCACGTCCGCCGGGGGCGTCCACACGTCCACCGTGCCGACCACGGCCATGACCTGGCAGTCCCCACGGGCCGCGATGGCGTCCAGCGGCTGGCCCTGGCCCGGCCCCGACCAGTCCTCGGGCACACGGATCATCCCGTAGAACCCGACCACCCGGTCGAACCGCCCGACCCCGGCCGCCTTGAGCGCGTACATGCCGCCCATGCAGAACCCGATCAGGCCGACCCGCTCGCAACCGGTCGCGTCCGCGGCGGCGACCGCGTCACCGAGCAGCCGGGCGTCGTCGACCGACCGCAGCGCGGCGGACCGCTCCGCGTACCCCTCGGGGTCCGCCGTCACGCCGTCACCGCGCAGGTCCTGGCCCGGGAAGGGCTCGATGCAGGCCACCGACCAGCCGGTGCGGGCCGACAGGTCGTGGCACATGGTGCTGAACAGCGGCCGCAGCCCCCAGATGTCCGGGATGATGACCAGGCCGCGGTCGGCGCCGTCCTGCCGGGCCAGGTGGGCGGGCGTGCCGGAGGGGAGTTCCAGGTCCATGGGGGGCACACTACGGGCGTCCGAGGCGCGGGCGCAGCGGGTGGACCGGTGCCGGGGCGGGCGGTCGGGCCAGGGCGAGGTGAGCGGCCCGTCAGGCCGGCAGCGGGCCGTCGGCCAGGGCGGCCAGCGTCTCGTCCACCCGCTTCTGGCGGGTGGCGGCGGTCCTGGCCAGGACCAGCCGGTAGAGGGCCTGCTTGCGCCGGCCGGGCCGGCTGGCATCCCAGGCGGCCCGCAGGTCCGGGTCCGCGTCCAGGGCCGCGGCCAGGTCGTCCGGCTCCTCGAGCGCCTCGACCGGGTCCAGGATCGTCCACGAGCCGTCCGCCACCGCGGCGTCGATGGTGGCCCGGCCCGTCTCCCGCATCCGGCCCTCCGCCACCATGCGGGCCACCCGCTCCTTGTTGGGCGCCGACCACACGCTGCGGGGCTTGCGGCGCGCCACCAGCAGCAGGTAGCTGGTGGCGTCGAAGGCGTTGACGGTGGAGTCGATCCAGCCGTGGCAGAGCGCCTCCTCCACCACGTCGTCGTAGGTCAGCATCCCGGGCCCGGCGGCCTGCTTCCAGACCGTCAGCCACACCGCGTCGGACGTGGCGCCCTCGGCCTCGAGCCAGTCCCGCCAGTCCGCCAGGGTGCGGGCCACCACCACGCGGCGGCCCTTGTGCTCGGCGGGGTGCTCGCCCACGGGCCGCTCAGGTGTAGCGGTCGAGGATGCTGGACTCCGCGATGCGGGCCAGCGCCTCCTTGACCGTGACGGCCCAGTGCTCGCTCACACCGTCGATCGCCGTCAGGTCCTCCACCGAGGCCCGGCTGAGCTTCTCGAGCGACCCGCAGTGCTCGATCAGCTTGTCCGCCAGGTCCTCCGGCATGCGGGGGATGCGGGCCAGCATGCGGTAGCCGCGGGGCTGGATGGGCGAGTCCAGCTCGTCGGTCTGGCCCGAGAGGTGCAGCGCGTGCGCCACCTCCTCCGCGTCCAGCAGGTGGTCCATGTCCAGGTCCGACAACGTGTCGATGGCCTGCTCCAGGTCCCACGACGCGTCGGACTGGAAGTAGTCGAGCACCACCAGGCGGCGCTCGTCCTCCACCCCGGCCATGAGCTCCCGCAGCTGCAGGCGAACCAGCCGGCCGTCCGTGCCCAGCTCCACCAGGTAGCGCTCGATCTCGTCCGAGATGCGGGCCACCAGCTCCGCCCGCTGCAGCAGGGTGACCACGTCCTTGAGGGTGACCAGGTCCTCCACCTCCAGCGAGGTGAGGTTGGCGGACTCCTCGTCCACCCGCTGCTTGTAGCGCTCCAGGGTCTGCAGGGCCTGGTTGCAGCGGCTGAGGATGGCCGTGATCGGCTCCAGCTGGTAGCGGGCGGTCTTGGTGTAGACGGTCACGACGGCCATGTCCTCCGACACCGAGATGACCGGGACGCCGATGGAACGGGCCACCCGCTCCGCGGTGCGGTGCCGGGTGCCGGTCTCCTCCGTGGGGACGTTGGGGTTGGGCACCAGGTGCACGTTGGCCCGTGCGATGTAGCCCGAGTCCGGGGTCAGGACGATGGCGCCGTCGGTCTTGGCCAGCTCGGACAGGCGCTGGGGGGAGAAGGCGGCGTTGACCAGGAACCCGCCGGAGGAGATGTTGAGCACCTCCGGGCCGTCACCGATCACGATGAGCGCACCCATGCCGGCCTTGAGGATCCGGTCCAGGCCCTCCCGCAGCGGCTGGCCAGGGGCGACCTTGGCCAGAGCGGCGACGAGCTCCGGGTTCTGACGAAGGGCCACGGCGGCAGTCTAGGGCGCAATCCCGCTCCCCAGACGGGGCGGGGGCGAGTTTCGGGGCCGTGGCGCCGGGCGCGGCCGGCGTTCGGTGGACCCCGCCGGTCGGTGCCGTCGGCCGGTCCCGCTGGTCAGTCCCGGCGCAGGCCCAGCAGGTCCAGTGCGGCGGGCAGCGTGGGCACCCGCAGGACCTCCATGTCCACGTCCGTGGGTGGGGCGGACCGGGGCACCACCGCGGTGCGGAACCCCATGCGGGCCGCCTCCGACAGGCGGCGGTCCAGCCGGTTGACCTGGCGCAGCTCCCCGCCCAGGCCGACCTCCGCGCACGCCACCACGTCCGGCGGCACGGCCAGGCCGCTGAACGACGACGCCACGGCCAGGCAGATGGCCAGGTCCGCGCCCGGCTCCACCACACGCACCCCGCCGACGGTCATGGCGTAGACGTCCATGGGGCCCACCGCCACGTTGGCCCGCTGCTGCAGCACCGCCAGCAGGAGGGCGACCCGGCCGCTCTCCAGGCCCTGCACGGACCGGCGGGGCTGGGCCAGCGTGGAGGCCGACACCAGCGACTGGACCTCCACCAGCAGGGGGCGGTGGCCCTCCACCGCAGGGGTGACGACCGAGCCGGGCACGCCGGGCCGGCGGTCGCCCAGGAACATGGACGACGGGTCCGGCACGGCGTCCAGGCCGGTGCCGCCGACGGAGAACAGGCCGATCTCCTCCGTGGAGCCGAACCGGTGCTTGGAGGCCCGCAGCAGCCGCAGGGCGTGGTGGCGGTCGCCCTCCATGGACAGCACGGTGTCCACCACGTGCTCCAGCACCCGCGGCCCGGACAGCTGGCCGTCCTTGGTGACGTGGCCGACCAGCACCATGGTGGTGCCGGAGGTCTTGGCCGCCTGCACCAGCCGGTGGGCGCACTCCCGCACCTGGGTGACGGACCCGGGGGCGCTCTGGAACTGCGGGTCGTGCAGGGTCTGCACGGAGTCCACCACGCACAGGTCGGGCTGGATGGCCTCCAGGTGGACCAGCAGGTTGGGCAGCGCCGTCTCCGCGGCCAGGAGGAGGTGGTCGTCCAGGGCGTCCAGGCGCTCGGCCCGCAACCGGACCTGGTCCACCGACTCCTCCCCGGTGACGTACAGGACGGTGGCGCCGGCGCGGGCCCGGGCGGCCAGGAGCTGCAGCACCAGCGTGGACTTGCCCACGCCGGGCTCGCCCCCCAGCAGCGTGACGCTGCCCGGGACCAGGCCACCGCCCAGGACGCGGTCGAACTCGGACACGCCGGTGGGGACGGGACGGCCCTCCGTGGCGGCCAGGCGGGTGATGGGGGTGGGCGCGGTGGGCGGGGCCAGCGGGAACGGCGCCGGGTCCGCCACCTCCAGCTCCTCCGACAGGGTGTTCCAGTCCCCGCAGCCGGCGCAGCGCCCGGACCACTTGGGGGCGCCCGGCGCCGCAGCTCATGCACCGGAAGACGGTTCGGGAACGGGCCATGTGCGCACCCTACGGGGGCGGTGCGACACCCAGGGGGAGTGTCAGGCCGACGGGTTCGGGGCCGACGGGTCCGGGGCCGACGGGTCCCGGTCCGGGGCCGCCCGACGGCGGCGGGTGCGGACCAGGCCGACGACCAGCACCACCAGGGCCAGGACCAACAGGACGGCCGCCGCGCCCAGCAGCGCCCTGGTGCGGCCCTTGGCCACCGACGACGCCGACCGGGCGTCCTCGGACGTGGCCGTCCCGCCGGTCAGCGGCACCGTCCACTCGGCCCGGCCGGACCGGAGCGTCCCGTTGGTGTCCGGAGCGTCGCCGGGGAGCCGGACCGACAGGGTGAGGGTGGCGGCGTCCGCATCGGCGGTGCCCAGAGCGGCCAGCTCCTCCGGTGTCCGGCCCAGGGCCAGCCCGCCCAGCGCCGCGGTCAGGTCCGGGTCGCCGAACTGGGCCGGGTCGCCGGTGACCCGGATGTCGGCCCGGAACCGGTAGTCGGTGGAGGCCAGGGCGTCGGTCACGTCCAGGCCCACGTCCCGGAACACGCCGTCGCGCCCCCGACCTCGGCCAGGACGGAGGCGAGCTCGTCGGGCGAGGCGAATCGGCGCCGGACCCGGATGCGCAGGCCTCCGCCGTCGACCTCCTCGGCCGGCTCCGCGGTCCAGCCCGCCGTGGCCAGGTCCTGGAAGGAGAGCTGCGCGGGGTCGCCGAGCTGGGTCGCCGCCTCCGCGTCCAACGAGGCGGTGACGGTGACGGTGCCGGACCCGTCGGGGCGGACGTCCACGCCCACCACCACCTCGGTCCGGCACCCGGCCACCACCAGCACCAGCGCGGCGCAGGCCAGCCAGCGCAGGGGACGACGGGGGGCGACGGGCACGGCGGGCAACCTAGCGCCGGAGGGTGGCCCGGACGCGGCTGCGGCCGGCCCGGAGGCCGGCCGCAGTGCGACGTTCTGATGGGGCCGGGATCACTCGCCGCCGGTGGCGGCGAGCTCCTCCAGTGGTGGCGGGGTGAAGCCCTCCACCGCACGGAACACGGTGTGGAGGTTGCCCTCGTCCTCCGGGTCCGGCTCCACGTCCACGACGATGGTCTGCCCGGCGCGGAACTCCTTCCAGAGGAGGCGCTCCGACAGCGGGTCCTCCACCATGCGCTGGATGGCACGGCGCAACGGCCGGGCACCCAGGGTGGGGTCGTAGCCCCGCTCGCCCAGGAACACCTTGGCGGCAGGGGTGACCTCCAGGCCCATGCCCTGGGCGGCCATCTGCCCGATGACCCGGTGCATCATCAGGTCCACGATGGACGTGACCTCGTCCTGGGACAGCTCGTGGAACACGATGACGTCGTCGATGCGGTTGAGGAACTCGGGCCGGAAGTGCTGCTTGAGCGCGTCGTTGACCTTCTCCTTCATGCGCTCGTAGCTGACGGCCTCGTCCCGCTTGGAGAAGCCGATGTTGGCCTTGCGCAGGTCCGCCGTGCCCAGGTTGGAGGTCATGATGAGCACGGTGTTGCGGAAGTCCACCGAACGGCCCTGGGAGTCGGTCAGGCGGCCTTCCTCCAGGATCTGCAGCAGCGTGTTGAACACGTCCGGGTGGGCCTTCTCGATCTCGTCGAAGAGGACCACGGAGAACGGCTTGCGGCGGACGGCCTCCGTGAGCTGGCCGCCCTCCTCGTAGCCCACGTAGCCGGGGGGCGAGCCCACCAGGCGGCTGACGGTGTGCTTCTCCATGTACTCGGACATGTCCAGGGCGATCATGGCCTGGTCGTCGCCGAAGAGGAACTCCGCCAGCGTCTTGGCCAGCTCGGTCTTGCCCACGCCGGAGGGGCCCAGGAAGATGAACGAGCCCGACGGGCGCTTGGGGTCCTTGAGGCCGGCCCGGGTGCGGCGGATGGCCTGGGAGACGGCGTGGATGGCGTCCTCCTGGCCCACGACCCGCTTGTGGAGCTCGTCCTCCATGCGGAGGAGCTTGGTGGTCTCCTCCTCGGTGAGCTTGTACACGGGGATGCCGGTCCACATGGACAGGACCTCGGCGATGGCTTCCTCGTCGACCTCGTCGAAGAGGTCCACGCCGGCGGCCTTCATCTCCGCGTCCTTGTCCTCCTTCTTGGCCAGGAGCTCCTTCTCCCGGTCCCGGAGCTCACCTGCGGCCTCGAAGTCCTGGGACTCCACCGCGTCCTTCTTGGACTTGACCACGTCCGCCAGCTCGTTCTCGATCTCGCGGTAGTCCGGTGGGGTCTGCATGCGGCGGATGCGCAGGCGGGAGCCCGCCTCGTCGATGAGGTCGATGGCCTTGTCCGGCAGGAACCGGTCCGAGATGTAGCGGTCCGCCAGGTTGGCGGCGGCCACGAGGGCCTGGTCGGTGATGGTGACCCGGTGGTGCTGCTCGTAGCGCTCCCGCAGGCCCTTGAGGATCTCGATGGTGTGGGCCACGGACGGCTCGTCCACCACGACCTTCTGGAAGCGGCGCTCCAGCGCCGCGTCCTTCTCCAGGTGCTTGCGGTACTCGTCCAGCGTGGTGGCACCGATGGTCTGGAGCTCACCACGGGCCAGCATGGGCTTGAGGATGCTGGCGGCGTCGATGGCGCCCTCTGCGGCACCGGCACCGACGAGGGTGTGGATCTCGTCGATGAAGAGGATGATGTCGCCCCGGGTCTTGATCTCCTTGAGCACCTTCTTGAGGCGCTCCTCGAAGTCTCCGCGGTAGCGGGAGCCGGCCACCAGGGCACCCAGGTCCAGGGTGTAGAGCTGCTTGCCCTGGAGGGTCTCCGGGACCTGGTCCGCGGCGATGGCCTGGGCCAGGCCCTCCACGATGGCGGTCTTGCCCACACCGGGCTCGCCCACCAGGACCGGGTTGTTCTTGGTGCGGCGCGACAGCACCTGCATCATGCGCTCGGTCTCGCGGTCCCGGCCGATGACCGGGTCCAGCTTCTTGTCACGGGCCAGCTGGGTGAAGTTGCGGCCGAACTGGTCCAGCACCAGGGACCCCGACGGGGTCTCCGAGCCGGAGCCACCGCCGGCGGAGGCCTTCTCCCCGCTCTGGGGCTGGCTGCCCTGGGCACCGGGGTAGCCGGACAGGAGCTGGATGACCTGCTGGCGGACGCGGGACAGGTCCGCTCCGAGCTTGACCAGCACCTGGGCCGCGACGCCCTCACCCTCACGGATGAGGCCGAGCAGGATGTGCTCGGTGCCGATGTAGTTGTGGCCCAGCTGCAGGGCCTCCCGCAGCGACAGCTCCAGGACCTTCTTGGCCCGGGGCGTGAAGGGGATGTGCCCGGACGGCGAGGAGCCGCCCTGGCCGATGATCTCCTCCACCTGCTGGCGCACGGCCTCCAGCGAGATGCCGAGGGACTCCAGGGCCTTGGCCGCGACGCCCTCACCCTCGTGGATGAGGCCGAGCAGGATGTGCTCGGTACCGATGTAGTTGTGGTTGAGGAGCCGAGCTTCCTCTTGGGCAAGCACGACAACCCGACGGGCTCTGTCGGTGAATCGTTCGAACACGGTGCTGCCTCCCGAAAGACGTTGGATCAGTGTAACGCCCGGCCCGGACAAGCCGTTCCCGCCCCGGCCCCGATCCTCAGCATCATGCGTCACACCGCCCCGGAGGGCTCCCGCATGGGGTCGGGGCGGGCCGGGCCTGTATCTTTCTGGCGTGTCCGGAACCAACCCCCTGCAGGTCATGCCGTCCATGACGGGGGACCTGGCGCGGGTGGAGGACGAACTGCTGGCCTCGGCACGCTCCGGGGACCCGTTCCTGACCGAGATCGCCTCCCACCTGATCAGCGCCGGGGGCAAGCGGGTCCGGCCCGGGTTCTGCATGGCCGCGGCCGCCACGGCCCTCACGCTGGACGCCCCCGCCACCCCGGAGGCCGTCACCGGCGCCGTGGCGGTGGAACTGGTGCACCTGGGGTCGCTCTACCACGACGACGTCATGGACGAGGCCGTGGTGCGCCGCACCGTGGACAGCGTGAACGCCCGGTGGGGCAACCTCAAGGCCATCCTGGCCGGCGACTTCCTCCTGGCCCGGGCCTCCGAGCTGGCCGCGTCGCTGGGGGTGGAGGTGGCCGGGCTCCTGGCCGCCACCATCGGCCGGCTGTGCGAGGGCCAGGTCCTGGAGCTCAAGTACGCCTTCGACGCCGACCGCACCGAGGAGGCCTACCTCCGGGCCATCGCGGGCAAGACGGCGTCCCTGCTCGGGTCATCGTGCCGCATCGGCGGGATCGTGGCCGACCTGCCCCGGGACCACACCGAGGCGCTCACCACCTTCGGCCACAGCTACGGCATGGCGTTCCAGATCGTGGACGACGTGCTGGACCTGGTCTCCACCGAGGCGGACCTGGGCAAGCCCGCGGGCCATGACCTGGAGGAGGGCGTGTACACCCTCCCCGTCATCCTCACCCTGGACGGGGGCCACGGCGCCGAGCTGCGGTCGCTCCTGGGCGGTCCGGTGGACACCGCATCGCGCAACAAGGCGATCGACATGGTCCGCGACGGCGACGGCATCCCCACCGCCATCGCCCGGGCCCGCCGCTACGCGGACGAGGGCCGTGACGCGCTGGGCGTCCTGCCCGACAGCCCCGGCGTGACCGGCCTGTCCGCCGCGGCGGACTACCTGCTGGACAGCGTCGAGGCCGCCGCCGCGCCCTAGGTGGCTCCCGGGTTTCGCGGGTCCCCAGCGACCTGTGAGGTCGGTGAGGACCCGTCGTCGTCACATGAGCCTGGACGACTCCGACACGGTGTGCTGGTTGAGCTCGGTCCCCGTGATCGGCAGTCCGGCCATGCCGCCCAGGAACTCGGCCATGTGGGGCGTCGCCATGTGGGTGGCCATGGCGTCGGCGGACTCCCACTCCTCGTAGACCCGGAACGTGCCCGGCTCGCTGGGATGGGTCCAGAAGCCGTAGGTGAGGCACCCGTCCTCGGCCAGCGTGGCCTCCACGAGGGGCTCGATCAGGGCGACGGCCGCGTCGTGGCCGGAGGGGTCCATGGTGATGATTCCCGAGACGATCAGCATGGCGGAGGAGCGTACCCGCCCGTCGCGGTCCGCCGGGCCGGGCAGACTGGTCCGATGATCGCGATCGTGTCCCAGGCCTGGACCCTGGACGCCGGTGCGGCGGCCGACGCCTACGTCCGCGGCTCGGAGGAGTTCCTCCCCTTCCTGCGCCTCCAACCCGGGTTCCGGGGCCGCCTCCTGCTGCGCGGCACCGACGACCCGACACACTTCACCAACGTCCGGTTCTTCGACCGGGCCGAGGACTACGACGAGCTCATCCACCGTGACGGCTACGCGGAGCGCATCAACGCGCTGGGGGCGTTCCTGGACCTGGAGACGCCGCCGGTGAAGGAGACGGTGGAGGTGGCCCTGGCCGACCTGGACGGGTTCGCCCCATGAGCGGCACCGGAGGTGGCCCGGGACCGGTGGTCCTGGTCCACGGCGCCTTCCGGGGCGGCTGGGCCTGGCGGCCGGTCCGGGACCGGCTGCAGGCGCTGGGCCATGACGTCCACACCCCCAGCCTCACCGGCATGGGCGACCGCTCCCACCTCCGGGACCGGCCCGTGGGCCTGGACACCTGGATCCAGGACGTGGTGGCGCTGGTGGAGGCCGACGACCTGGTCGGCGTGACCCTGGTCGGGCACAGCCAGGGCGGCCTGGTGGTGCGGGCGGCGGCCCCCCGGCTGGTGCCGCGGCTCGCGGTGCTGGGCTACCTGGACGCACCGGTGCCCCGGCGGGGCGAACGGGGCGTGGACCTCACCCCCGGTGGCCCCCCGTCGGAGGACCACCTCCCTCCCGCGGACACCTGGATCCCGTCCACCCCGGTGGACCCGGCCGGCCTGGTCGGTGCTGCGGTGCCGGCGGAGCGGCTGGCGGCATGGGTGAACGAGCGCCTCTGCCCCACCCCGCTGGGACCGTCGCTGGACCCGGTCGACTCCGACGACCCACCCGTGCGGGCCGGCATGGCGTTCTGCGCCGCCACGCCGGAGGCCTACCCGTGCTGGACCACGCGCCACCGCATGGACGCCGCCGGTGAGCCCTACACCGTGCTGGACGCGGGCCACGACGCCCCGCTGACCCACCCGGACCTGGTGGCCGGGTGGGTCGCCGGGCTCAGGTGACGGTGAGGGGTGCGATCATCCCCTGCTTGAGGTGCACCTCGGTCATGCCGTCCATCTCCTCCACGATGTTGCACAGCAGCAGGTAGGACCCGGGCTCCAGGTCGAACGCGGCCGAGCAGGTCTTCCCGGCCGGGATCCCCTCGACCTCGCCGATGACGGCGCCCTCGGGCAGCTTGGACTCGTCCAGGCTGCCGTCCTCCTTGAGCGGCAGGTCGCTCCGTGACGCCGCCTTCACCACCAGGATCTCGTGGGCCATCGTGCCGGTGTTCTCACCCCGGATGACCACCGACCCCGCGGGGACGGAGGTGGGGTCCGGCGTGATGAACCACTCGCCGACCTTGGCCTCCACCGTGGCGTCGCCCGTGGCCTCGTCGGTGCAGTCCGCCGCCGCGGACCCCGAACCGCTGGCCGCGCCGGACCCGACGACGACGACCCCGACGACGATCCGGACTCGCGGACCGAGCCGCCGTCGTCCTTGCTGCACCCTGCGACGAGGGCGAGCACCGCCAGGGTCGGCACGGCGACCAGGGCCGTGGCCCGGCGCAGCCGGCGGTGGTGGGTTGAACGGTTCATGTCATGTCCTCCTCGGGACGTTCGGTTCGGTACCAACTCCACGCCGCCCACCCCAGGAGGGCGACGCACCAGATCCACCAGCCGGCCCGGTCGGCGGGGAGCCACCGTCGGGCGTCGGGCAGGACGGCGTCGTAGGCGCGGGCCAGCGGATCCGTGGTGGCCAGGAAGTCCACGACCAGGCGGCGCCGGTCCGCCAGCACCTCCGCCACCAGCCACACCCAGCTCCACAGGCCGGCCAGGCCGAGCGCGGTCACCGCCACCAGGCGGTTGCGGCCGGCCCGCCCCGCGGTGCCGGAACCACCGGGGCAGGCGGGCCCGCCGGCCCACACCGCCACCATCAGCACCGCCAGCGGGGCGACCACCACCACCTGGCGGCCGGGCCACCACCAGCCGTGCATGGTCAGGGCGACGAAGGTGGCGTTCAACCACCCCGCGGCCAGGCCCAGCAGCAGCAGCCCCCACCCCGGGGGGCGCCGCCTGGCCAGCGCGCCCACGGCCGGCACCACCAGCAGCCACACCGGTGACCACCGCACCAGCCCGAAGGTCCGGTCCACCAGCAGGCCCACCAGACGCTGGGCCCGGGATGCGTAGTCCGGCGCCACCCCCATGACGGTGAGCTCGCCGCCGGAGAAGTGGTCGCCGGCGGCGTACACGGTCCATCCGCCGTACAGGAGGCGGTGTGCCAGCAGGTAGGCCACGGTCGCGGCCAGCCCGGCCGCGGCCAGCCCGGCCAGGGCCCGCAGCCGGCCGTCGCGCCACAGGCGCACGGCCAGCCACAGGGCGACGGCGGCCGCCACCGGCGCGTACTTGACCGAGGCCCACGGCAGCAGCGCCACCGCACCGGCGCCCACGGCCAGCGCGGCCCAGGACCGGCGGCCGGTGAGAGCGGCCACCGCGACCGTCACCAGGAGCGCGGCGGGGAGCTCGGGGTAGACCTGCGTGCCGTAGGCGACCAGCGGCGGGGTGACGCCGAACGCCACGACCACCAGCGCGGCGGGCCGGAGCCGGACCCCGAAGCGGCGCACCGCGGTCCACACCAGCAGCGCGGCCAGCACCCCGGCCAGGGCGGCCAGCGCGAGCTTGGCCCCGAGCCACCCACCGAGGCCCACCGGCACGGCCAGCACCAGCGCCAGCAGCGGGTCGTGCGGGCTGAGCCGGGACCCGTCCGGGAGGGGTGCGGTCTGTTCCGGGAGCGCCGCCTCGTGGAAGTCCCGCCAGCGTCCATCGGCCAGCTCGTCGGCGATGTCCAGGTCCTGGTCCTCCCACAGCGACAACGCGCTCAGGAGGTACTGCGGCTCGTCGGCCACGGTCCGGGTCAGCCAACCGGCCCGGGCCGGCGCCGCCAGGGCGGCCACCACGGTCACCACCACCCCCACGCCCAGCATCCAACGCCGGAGCACCCGTGCGTCCGGCGCGGCCGGGGTGCGGTCCGCGGGACCGGCATCGGAGCGGCCCGCAGCGACTGCGCCGCCCCGAGCAGGTGCGCCGGGAGCCGCGCCGCCGGGGGCGGCTCCGGGCGCGGTGCGGGGGGCGACGGAGGTGGTCACGACGTCACAGCAGCTCGGCGCGGCGGATGACCAACGCCCAGGTCAGGGTGCCGGACACGGCCACCAGGACCAGGCCGGCCACGCCCATCTGGGCGTAGGAGCCGAACTCGTAGGCGTCCCAGATGGTGGTGGCCAGCGTGGAGAACCCGGGGGGCGACAGCACCAGCGTGGCCGGGAGCTCCTTCATGGCCGACACCATGACCAGCCCCGCGCCGGCCACCAGCCCCGGCAGCATGATGGGGACCTCCACCACCGTCAGGCGGCGCCAGGCCGACGCCCCCAGCATGCGGGCCGCGTCCTCCATGCGGCCGGGCACACCCTCCACCGCCACCTGCGCGGTCCGCATGGCCTGGGCCCCGAAGTGGATGGCGTAGGCCATGACCAGCAGGGGGACGGTCTGGTACAGCACGGCGGCCGGGTCCGAGGACAGCGACCAGAACACCATCGACAGCGCCACCACCAGGCCGGGGAGCGCGTAGCCGGCCACGATCATGACCGAGGCGGCGTGGCCGGCCCTGCTGCGGCGGCGGCCGACCGAGCGGGCCACCGGCAGCACCACGGCCACGGCCAGGACGGCGGCCGCCACGCTCACCCCGATGGTGGACAGCGCCGGGGTCACCAGCTCGCCCGGCTCCAGGCTGAGCGAGGTGGCCGCCGAGTCCGCGGTGTACCCCCGGATGGCCCAGTAGGCCAGCACCGCCAGCGGGCCGATGAGGGCGTTGGCCAGGAGGAACACCACGGCGGCCGCGGCGGGCCAGCGCCAGCGGCCCAACGGCAACGGCCGGCCCTGCCGGCCCCGGCCCACCGCGATGGTGCGGCTGCGGCGGGCCACCACGCGCTCGCCCGCGGTGACGGCCACGGCCAGGGCGGCCAGCACCAGGCTGAGGGGCAGCCACGACGTGGGGTCGAGCTTGGCCTGGTAGATCTGCTGGGTGAGCGTGCCGTAGCGGAGCAGCGAGACCACGCCGAACTCGCTGATCGTGTAGAGCACCACCAGCAGCGCACCGGCCGCGACCGACGTGGCGGCCTGGGGCAGCAGCACCTCCCGGGCCACCGCCGGCGCGGTGCGCCCCAGCATGCGGGCGCTCTCCTCCAGCGAGCTGGGCAGGGTGGCCAACCGGGCCGCCACCGGCAGGTACACCAGCGGGTAGGTGAACAGGGTCAGCACGAACCAGGATCCCCAGAACCCCTCCAGCCGGGGCAGGGACTCGATCCCGATCGGCGCCAGCAGCTCCGACACGAGCCCACCCGGGGTCAACCCGGCCAGCAGTGCGGTGGCGCCGACGAAGGACGGCAGCACCAACGGCAGCGGCGCCAGGACCCGCAGGACGCGTCGTCCGGGCAGGTCGGTGCGGACCACCAGCCACGCCATGGCCGTGCCCACGACCGCGGTGCTGGTCCCCACCGCGGCGGCCAGGAGCACGGTGCGGCCCAGCGGCACCCAGGTGGACGCGTCCGTCAGGAACTCGCCCAGCCGGCCGCCCAGCTCCAGGGACCGCAGCACCAGGTAGATGAGTGGCCCGGCGAAGACCAGGCCGATCACCACCACCAGCACCGAGGTCAGGAACCGCCGGGGCCGGGCCCACGAGACGGTCACCGCTGGATCCCGCTCTCCCGGATCATGTCCAGCGTGCTCTGGAGCTCGTCGCCCAGCTCGTCCAGGTCCAGGCGGGTGACCGGCAGGTCCTCCAGCGGGGGCAGCGCGGCGTCCGCGGTGGACCCGGTGGCCAGCGGGTACTCGAAGGTCTCGTCCGCGAAGTACTGCTGGGACTCCGCCGAGAGCAGGTACTCCACGAACTCCTCGGCCGCCGCGGCCCGCTCCGAGGTGGCGGTGATGCCCGCCGCGGTGACCAGGAGCATGGAGCCGGGGTCGCCGTTCGGGAAGAAGTGGTTCCGGGCCGGCAGGTCCGGGGCCTCCTGCTGGGCCTTGACCAGGTAGTAGTGGTTGGCCAGGCCCATCGGCACCTCGCCCCGCCCCACGGCCTCGATGATGGCGTTGTTGTTGGCGTAGGTGGGTGACTCGTTGGCGGCCATCCCGGCCAGCCACTCCTCGGTCTTCTGGTCGCCCACGGTCTGGCGCAGGCCGGACACGAAGTCGATGAAGGACCCGTTGGTGGGGGCCACCGCCACCTTGCCCTTGTACTCCGGCGCGGTCAGGTCCAGGACGGAGGCGGGCAGGTCGGCGTCCGGGACCTCGTCGGTGTTGGCCACCAGGACCCGGGCCCGGGCCGACAGCCCGACCCAGGTGCCGTCGGAGGACCGGTCCTCGGCCGGCACGCGGTCCAGCGCCTTGGAGGACATCTTCCGGAGCCGGTCGTTGGCGGTGAGGAAGCCGATGGCGCCGGGCGACTGGGAGATGAACACGTCGGCCCGGCCGCGGTCGCCCTCCTGGTCGATGGCGAGGGCCAGGTCGGCCGAGTCGCCGTACCGGACCTCGATGTCCTGGCCGGTCTCCTGTGCGTACCGGTCGAGCAGCGGTCCCACCAGCTCCTTGGAGCGGCCGGAGTAGATGACCAGGGTGTCGCCGCCCCCGGAGGAGCAGCCCACCAGCACCGTCGCCAACAGGGCCAGCCCGCCCAGGCAGGCCAGGGCCAGCCGTCCTCGGTGGGGGCGATCGGGGCCACGGGTCGTACGCAACGCAGGCATGGGAAGGGAAGATAGCCACCCTGCTCGTCCTGTGTAAAGTACCCCTTACTATGAGCGAGGTCGACGGACCCGGAGGGGCACAGGCGACGGACCGGGGGCGCGTCGGCACCAGCCGCTGGCGCCCGCCGCCGTCGGTCGCGGCGGTGCTGGGCCTGGGGGCCACCGTGGTGGCGCTCGCCGTCATGGTCCCCTCCGTGGACGGCGCGGCGTTGGCGCGGGCCTGGGATGCCGCGGTGTCGCACCCGGTGTCGGTGCTGGTCGCACTGGGGGCGTTCGCCCTGGCCTTCGCCATCCGGGCCGCGGTGTGGTGCGCCGTGCTCCCCGGCCTGCCCTTCGGCCAGTCGCTGGCGGCCCAGCACGTGGCGCTGGGCGCCAACCACGTGCTGCCCCTCCGCCTGGGCGAGGCGTTCCGGGTCCTGTCGGTGGTCCGCCGCACCGATGTGCCCTTCGACGCCGCGGCGTCCTCCACCGTGCTGCTGCGGGCCACCGACGTGCTGGCCGTGGCCGCGCTGGCCGCGGTCATCGCCCCGGGGATCCTCGACGACCTGCTGGGCGGATGGGGATGGCTGGCGCTGGCCATGGTGGGCGTGGTCGGCGTGGCGGGCGCCCTGTGGTTCCGGGCGGTTCGGGCACGTGAGCCGCAGCTGCTGGAACGGCGGGGCGGCGCGCTGGCGGGCTGGGTCGTGGTCGGCTCCGTCGCGGCGTGGCCCGCGGAGGCGCTGCTGGTCCAGATCGCGGCCGGGTGGGCCGGGCTGTCACTCACCTTCCCCCAGGCACTGCTGGTGACCACCGTGGCCGTCGGGGCCCAGACCGTGGCCATCGCGCCCAGCGGCATCGGCACCTACGAGGCCGCCTTCGTCGCCGCCGCCGTCGCCGTCGGGGCCCGGCCCGGCACCGCGCTGGCCGCCGCCATCACCGTGCACGCACTGAAGACCGCCTACTCGCTGGTGACCGGGGGCATCGCCTGCTTCGTCCCCGAACCCGGCCTGTGGGGACGGCTCCGGCTGCCCCGGGTCCGCCCGACCCGGCCCGCGCCACCCCCCGTCCGGCCCGAGGCGCCCGTGCTGTTGTTCCTCCCGGCCCACGACGAGGAGGCACGGGTGGCCTCCGTGGTCCGCCGCGCCCCGTCCCACGTCCGGGGCCACCCGGTGCAGGTGCTGGTCATCGACGACGGGTCGACGGACCGCACCGCGGCCGTCGCGGCCGAGGCCGGCGCCACGGTGGAGCGCCTGGGCACCAACCGGGGCCTGGGCGCCGCGGTCCGCCACGGGCTCACCGTCGGGGCTCGTTCCGGTGCCGCGGCCGTGGCGTTCTGCGACGCCGACGGCGAGTACGACCCGGCCCAGCTCGCCGCCGTCGTGGGACCCGTCCTGGACGGGACGGCCGACTACGTCGTCGGCTCCCGCTTCGGCGGGCACATCCACCACATGCGGCCCCACCGGAGGCTGGGCAACGTGGTGCTGACCCGGCTGGTCCGGTTCATCGCCCGCACCCCCGTCACCGACGGCCAGTCCGGCTACCGGGCCCTGTCCGGTCCCGCCGCGGCGGAGGCGGAGGTCATCCACGACTACAACTACGCGCAGGTGCTCACGCTCGACCTCCTGGGCAAGGGGTTCCGCTACCAGGAGGTCCCCATCGAGTACCGGTTCCGCACCACGGGCCGGAGCTTCGTGCGCCTGGGCCGCTACCTGTCCCGGGTGGTCCCGGCGGTGCACCGCGAGCTCAACGGCACCACGGACGGGCTCAGCCCGACAGCCGGCTGACCATCTCTCCCAGCAGGGACGACATGGCCTCCGTCGACGGGGCCGGACCTTCGGTGGCCCACGCCGCGATCACCACCGCATCGTCCACCTGGACCGCGCTGGCGAGCACCGAGGTGAACATGGGCATGGCCGGCGGTGGCGGCGCGAGCCAGGAGTTGTACCGGGTGCCCGGTGGCAGGGAGAGCGGCGGGATCCGGTGGACCACGTCGATGGCGTCGTGGTCGTCGGCCCCGAACGGTTCCGCGAACCCGGTGCACTCCCCCGCCTTCACGCCCTGCTCCAGGGACAGCGTGGCGTAGGCCTCGGCCGCGGTGTCCTCGTCCGCGAACTGCATGACCCGGAGGAACAGCTGGTTGCCCGGCCAGGACGCCGCCTTCTCCCACGTGCCGGTCACCGTCAGGGGGTCGGTCAGGATGCCCATGCACTCGGGGGTCCGCTCCGGGTTGAAGGCCTGCCACCGGGCGATGGCGGGCAGGCGCTCGAGGGTGTAGGTGGGGCTGTCGATCAGGGTGAGCCCGGGCGCCAGGGACTCCAGCGCGGGGCCCAGGTCGCCCAGCTGCGCGGCCAGCACGGCGGAGGTGTCCCGGTGGCCGGGCACGTCGTAGGTCACATCGGGCTGCACCCCGCCGTACGGGGTGCCGGTCACCGTCGGCTCCTCCGGCACCGTCGACGCGGCCTTCACCACCTCCTCCGCGGACCCGTCGTCGGTCCCCGACCGGGCCCACCACGCCAACCCTGCGACCAGCACCGCCGCCGCCACCAGCGAACCGACCAGGGCCACCCGGCCCCGGCGGTGCGACCCGGGCGGGGGCAGGGTGCGTGCCGCCGGCCCGTCCATGGGCGCCGCCACCCCGGCCCCACCCGAACCACCACTCCCCGAACCACCGCCGGCCGAACCACTGCCGGCCGAACCACCGTCGGCACCGACCGCGCCGTCGCCCGGCGGCTCGTCGGGCAGCTGGTCGATCACCACCATCGGCGTCACCGGATGGCCGGCGCCGGCCTGGGCCTGCTGCAACAACGTCCCCAGCACCTGGGCCGACGCCGGTCGGTCCGCAGGGTCGACCGACATGCCGGACTCGATCACGTCGGCCACGGCGTCGGGGGCCAGGGAGCGGTCGAGCGACCGCCGTTCCCCCCGGGCCATGCGGCCGACGATGAGCAGCGGGCTCTCCTCGGTGTCACCCAGGGCGGCCCGCCCGTCGAGCAGTTCGAACAGGGTGGAGCAGAGCTCGTACACGTCCGTGGCCGCCGTCGGCGCTGCGCCCTCGAACAGTTCCGGGGCCCCGTGCAGCGGGGTGAACAGGGGCGTGCGGGTGGTGGCGCTGGCCGGGGCGGTCAGCCGGGCGATCCCGAAGTCGCCGAGGGCCACCTCGCCGGACCGGGTGCGCAGGATGTTCTGCGGCTTGACGTCACCGTGGACCACGTCGTGCAGGTGGGTGGTGTGCAGGGCGCCGGCCAGCTGCACGCCGACCTCCAGGACCCGCGCCACCCCGAGGGGCCCCTCGTCGGCCAGCTGGCCGGCCAGGGTGCCGGAGGGCAGGTACTCCATGACCAGGTAGGGACGGCCCCCGTCGTCCAGCCCGCCGTCGAACACCGTGACGATGTTCGGGTGCGGCGTGAGGCGGCCCAGGGTCCGGCACTCGTTGCGGAAGAGCTTGGCCACCAGCTCCGACTGCCCGGGCAGGTCCAGGACCTTCACGGCCACCTTGCGGTCGAAGCGCGACTGCGTGCCCAGGTACACCACGCTGGACGCACCGCGGCCGATCTCCCGCTCCAGGACGACGCCGCCCACCTCTCCCAACGCCGGTTGCTCCGTCACCGACCGGCAGCGTAAGCGACGGCGACACCCGCCCCCCAACGGTCGCCGGCCGCGCCCTGCCCCGGACGCCGGGCGCCGGGCGCCGGGCGCGGGCCGCTCAGGGAGGGGGCGGCAGGGACCCGAGGTCCTCCGCCGTGACCAGTCCGCGGCCGGCCAGGTGCTGGACCAGGATCTGGCGGCGGCCGGAGGCCAGGCTGCCGGAGGCGCCCTGCAGGCCCTCCACGCCCTGCTCGGCCAGCCGGCGGCACAGGTAGTCGAGCTTGCGGTTGTACTTGGTGATGGTCCAACCCAGGCGGCGGGCCACCTCCTTGTTCCCGGGCAGGCGCGATGCCCAGTTGGGCGTGCCCAACAGCATCGGCTCGGCCAGGGCGGTCACCAGCAGCCGCTGCTCGTCGTTGAGCTTGACCAGGCCGAACTCCACCGTGTCGCTCGGGAACGACTCGCCCAGCTCCAACGGTGTGGGCTCGGCCAGGGCGCCCCCGATCTCGTAGGAGTGGGGGCCGGCGTCGAAGCCGATCACGAACTCCTCGAAGCCGATGGGCAGCTGGTCGCCGGGGCCGAGCTCGGTCCGGGACGGCCCGGTCCGGTCCGCGATGCGCAGCGGGATGTACCGGCCCAGGTTCTGGAGGAACCACACCGCACCCTGCGACGCGAAGCACCCCAGCACCCGGTGCAGGTACTGGTTGTCCGGGTCCACCACCAGGTCCGCGGCGCGACCGAAGGTCAGCGTGTCCCCCGGCTCGATGGTCAGCTCCTCACCGAGGAACTCCAGGAACAACGTCCCCACGACAACTCCCGCTCCCCCGCCCGGCTCGGACGGCCCCCGGACCATACCGGCGCCCCGCGGCCCCGGCGACCGTCGGGCCGGCCGTTCAGTCCTCCACGACGAAGCCGCGGGCCACGCCCCGCAGGTGGGCCAGGCCCGGTCGGTCGAGCGAGCCGTCGGCCCGGACCAGCGACCCGGCGGCCAGTCCCTCGGCCAGGACGTGGTGGGTGTTGTCCGCGGTGAAGCGGCCGCCCCGGCCGATCGACACCAGCCCGGGGAGGGCGTCGGCCCACCGCTCGACCCGGTCCCGGTCCCCGGCGTAGCCCACCGGCTGCACCGGGTACACGTGGGGCAACCGTCGGGCGGCCACCGCCGTGGGCGTGGTGGGCAGCCCGGCCCGCTCCAGTTCCGCCGCCACCTGCGCACCCAGGACGACGTCGTCGGCGGCCCAGCGTCGGTCGCCGACGGTGCAGGGCACCTCCGCGCACAGCACGGTGCGGCCGTCCGGGTCGTCGCCGTCGCGGTAGTTGCGGGGCTCGGACACCCGCGCCGCGGTGAACTCCGGGCCGGGCAGGTAGTGGGCGTCGAACTCGCTCCAGCGGGTCCGGTCCAGCACCAGGTAGACCAGGACCATCCCCCGGTGGGCCATGCCTGAGGCGGCCTGACGGACCGGTTCGGGGACACCGCGGACCACGCGGGCCAGCACCGGGGAGGGGACGGTGGAGATGACCACCCCGGCCTCCACGGACCGCGCGCCGTCGGCGGTGTCCAGGTCCAGCACCCACCGGCCCCCGTGGTGGGCCATCGCCACCACGCGCCGGCCGGTGCCGAGGCGGGCGCCGGCACCCGACGCGGCGTCGGCCAGCGCCTCCGGGATCTGGCCGAACCCGCGTCGCGGGTACAGGAACGTGCGTGCGTCCGGCCGGGCCGCGGCCCGCACCCGGCGGAGCACCGCGCCCGCGCTGCGGGCCGCCACCCGCCGCCGGGCCACGTCGCCGTCCAGTTCGTCCGGGCCCACACCCCACAGCTTCCGGGCGTAGGGGCCGTAGAAGGACCGCAGCACCGTGGGGCCGAGCCCGACCCGGACCTCCTCCGCGAAGGTGTCGGCCCGGGCATGGCGGAACGGCCCGGCCAGGGCGTCCACCCCCGCCCCCAGCGCGAACGACGGCGGCAGGTGCCGCACCATGTCCCGGGCCTGCAGCGGGAACCCCACCCAGTGGCCCTGCAGCCGGATCCGGCCGTGGCGGGGACGGACCTGCAGGTCGGTGCCCAACAGCGCCCGCAGGGTGTCCAGCACCACCGGCGACGCGTTGGGATGCAGCCGGTGGCTGCCGTGGTCCACCCGGATGCCCGCCACGTCGAAGCTGGCGGCCAGGCCCCCCAGGTCCGGGGCCGCCTCCACCAGCTCCACCTCCAGGCCGCGCCGGGCGCAGCTCCAGGCCGCGGCCAGGCCGGCCGGGCCACCGCCGATCACCACCACCTCGGCCGAGCGGGCGGTCACCCGTCTCCGTCGGGGACGGCGTCCTCCGCGTGCACGGCGTCCCCGGCCGCGAAGGCCCGGGCCACGCCGCCCCGGTGGCGGACCACCACCCGGTCGCCGCGGCCGAACCGGGGCAACGACGGCAGGCGGACCCGCAGCGGCAGGCCGTCGCAGTGCAGCAGGTAGGTGGTGTCGTGGCCCACGTACTCGACCAGGTCGACGACGGCCCCGGCGCCCCCACCGGTGCCACCCCCGTCCGGGTCGTCCAGGTCCAGGTGCTCGGGACGGGCCATCACGTCCACGGCGCCGTCCGGGCACCCCTCCACCGCGAGGTCCCCCAGGGCCGTGCGGGCGACACCGTCGGTGGCCTCACCGGGCAGGAAGTTGGCGTCGCCCACGAACCCGGCCACCCAACGGGTGGCCGGCCGGAGGTACAGCTCGTCGGGCGTGCCGACCTGCTCCACCCGGCCCGCCGACAACACCGCCACCCGGTCGCCCAGGACGAAGGCCTCGTCCTGGTCGTGGGTCACGAACACGGTGGTGACGCCCAGGTCCACCAGCAGGCCGTGGATCTCGGTGCGGACCTGGGCCCGCAACGCCGCGTCCAGGTTGGAGAAGGGCTCGTCCAGCAGCAGCACGCTGGGCCGGGGGGCGATGGCACGGGCCAGCGCCACCCGCTGCTGCTGGCCGCCGGAGAGCGTGGTGGGCATGCGGTCGCCCATGCCGGACAGCCCGACCATCTCCAGCGCCTGGTCGATGCGGGGCGAGGCCCGCCGCTCGGACCGGGGCAGGCCGAACCCCACGTTGCGGGCCACCGTCAGGTGGGGGAAGAGGGCCCAGTCCTGGAACACCATGCCGATGCGGCGCCGCTCGGGCGGGACCAGGACACCGGGACCGGTCAGCGTCCGGTCGCCGACCACCACGGTGCCGGCGTCGGGGAGCTCCAGGCCGGCGATGATGCGCAACAGGGTGGTCTTGCCGCACCCGCTGGGGCCCAGCAACGCCAGCGTGTCGCCGGCGGGGACCTGCACGTCCACGCCCTCCAGCACCGGCACCACGCCGTCGAAGGACTTGGTGATGCCCGCCACCCCCACCGACCCCGCGACCGCGCCCAGGTCCACCCCGCCGTCCGCCGCGCCACCGTCGCCCACGGGGTGGGGGGCCGGGGCGGCGTCGCTCACTGCTCGGCCCCGTCCTGTTCCGGGCGCAGCGTGGGGAACAGGACCACGTCGCGGATGGAGTGCACGTCCGCCAGCAGCATCGTGAGGCGGTCCATGCCGATGCCCAGGCCGACCGTCGGCGGCAGCCCGTAGTCCAGGGCCCGGAGGTAGTCGTGGTCCAGCACCATCGCCTCCTCGTCGCCCGCGGCCTTCTGGTCGGCCTGCGCCTCGAACCGGGCCCGCTGCTCGGTCGGGGTCGGTGAGCTCGGAGAACCCGTTGCACAGCTCCCGGCCCACCACGATGCCCTCGAAGCGCTCCACCAGCAGGGGGTCGTCACGGTGGGGCCGGGACAGCGGGGACACCTCGGCCGGGTAGTCGATCACGAACGTCGGGTGCCAGAGCTGGTGCTCGGTGGTCTTCTCGTACAGCTCCAGCAGCAGCTTCCCGGCGCCGTACCCGTCCCGCCACGGCACCTCGTGGGCGTCGCACAGCTCCCGCAGGCGGGCCACGGGCGTGCGGACGCTGACCTCCTCACCCACCTGTTCGGAGGTGAGCTCGGCCATGGTGGCCCGCCGCCACGGGGTGGACAGGTCCACCTCCCGGCCGTCGTACGGGACGGTGGTGGTGCCGCACAGCTCCATGGCCAGGTGCGCGACGAGGTCCTCGGTCAGCGACATGTGCACGTGGTAGTCGCCGTAGGCCTCGTAGCACTCGAGCATGGTGAACTCGGGGTTGTGGCGGGTGGAGATGCCCTCGTTGCGGAACACCCGGGCGATCTCGTACACCTTCTCGAACCCGCCCACGACCAGCCGCTTCAGGTACAGCTCCGGCGCGATGCGCAGGTACAGCTCCAGGTCGAGCGCGTTGTGGTGCGTGGTGAACGGCTTGGCCAGGGCCCCGCCCGGGATGGGGTGGAACACCGGGGTCTCCACCTCCAGGTAGCCCCGGTCCTCCATGAAGCGGCGGGTCAGCGACACCAGCCGTGAGCGCAGCACGAAGGTGTTCCGGGCCTCCTCGGTGACCCACAGGTCCACGTAGCGCTGGCGGTAGCGCGTGTCCGGGTCGCTGATGCCGTGCCACTTGTCCGGGAACGACCGGCGGGTGGGGGCCAGCAGCGTCCAGTCGTCGACCCGGACCGACAGCTCGCCCGCGCCGGGTGGTCATGACCTCGCCCGCCACGCCGATCCAGTCGCCCAGGTTGAGCTCGCAGAACCGCTCGAAGTCCGGCGTGGAGGCCGACGGCGCGAACAGCTGGATGCGCCCGGTGGAGTCGGCCAGGGTGCCGAAGGCGAGCTTGCCCTGCACCCGTCGCAGCATGAGCCGGCCGGCCACCGCCACGGTGCGGCCCGTCTCCGTGCCGGGCTCCAGGCCGGCGTGGCGTTCGGCCAGGCCCGCCGCGGTCGCGTCCACCTGGTGGGTGTAGGGCTGGTCGAACCCGTGGGCGCGGGCGTCGTCGGGAGAGGGCTGGCCCGGGGAGGTGTCAGTCACGGGTCTGGTTCTTCTCCCAGATGAGGCGCAGGCCATGGAGGGTGAGCCACGGTTCCTCGTGCTCGATCGAGTCGGCCACGGGGGCGATCAGCCCGGCCAGGCCACCGGTGGCGATGATGGTGGCGTCACCGATGATCTCCTCGATGCGGTCGCACATGCCGTCGACCATGGCCGAGTAGCCGTAGACCGCACCGGACTGGATGGACTCGACCGTGGTCTTGCCGATCACGCTGCGGGGCTCCACCAGCTCCACCCGGCGCAGCGCCGCGGCCCGGCCGAACAGCGCGTCCATGGAGATCTCGATGCCGGGCACGATGGCGCCGCCCAGGTACTCGCCCTTGTCCGAGATCACGTCGAAGGTGGTGGCGGTGCCGAAGTCCACCACGATGGTGGGACCGCCGTACAGGTCGTAGGCGCCCACCGCGTTGGCGATGCGGTCCGCCCCCACCTCGCGGGGGTTGTCGTAGAGGACCGACATGCCCGTCTTGATCCCGGCGCCCAGGACCACGGGCTCGATGGTCAGGTAGCGCTCGCACATGCGCCGGAGCTCGTAGGTGATGCTGGGCACCCCGGAGGACACCGCCACGCCCCGCACGTCGTTGCGGATGTCCAGGTCCCTGGTCTCCAGCAACTGGCGCAGCAGCAGGAGCAGCTCGTCGCTGGTCCGCTCCGCGTTGGTGGACATGCGCCAGTGGTCCAGCAGCTGGTGGCTGCGGTCGCCGGAGTCGTAGAGGCCGACGACGGTCTGGGTGTTGCCGGCGTCGATGACCAACAGCACGGGCACTCCTGTTGCGGGCTCGGTGGGTGGGACCCGTCAAGGATGGCCGCGGCCCGCCCCGAACGCACGTCCATACCCGTCCGGCGACGCACCGGTGTCGTCCACACGGGTTCGCGGGTGCTGACGGCCCCCGGAGGGCGTCGAGGACCCCCATTCGCCGGGGGTGGGGTCAGGCCAGGTCCAGGCCCAGGTCCAGGACGGGAGCCGAGTTGGTGATGGCACCGACCGAGATCATGTCCACCCCGGCCGCCGAGTAGGCGCCGATGGTGTCCAGCGTGATGCCGCCCGACGCCTCCAGCAGGGTGCGGCGGGGCAGGCCACCCTGGCGGACCTCGGCCGCGGCCACGCAGGCCTGGACCTCCTCCGGCGTCATGTTGTCCAGGAGGACCGCGTCGGCCCCGGCCTCGAGGGCCTCGACGCACTGCTCGAGGGAGTCGCACTCCACGTGCACCGTCCGGCCCGGCCAGCGGTCCCTGGCCACGGCCACCGCGGCGGAGATGCCGATCCCGCCCAGGTGGTTGTCCTTGATCAGCATCCAGTCCGACAGGTTGCCCCGGTGGTTGCGCCCACCCCCCGCCCGCACCGCGGCCTTGGCCAGCGACCGCAGCCCGGGCACGGTCTTGCGCGTGTCCCACACCCGGGCGGTCCCCGCCGCCGATGCCGCCGCCACGTAGGCCGCGGTCAGGGTGGCGATGCCGGACAGGTGGCCCAGGAAGTTCAGCGCGGTGCGCTCCCCGGTGAGGATGGAGCCCAGCGGCCCCCGGACCATGCCCAGGACCTCGCCCTCGGCCAGGTGCGCACCCTCGTCCACCGACCAGGACACCTCGACCGCCGGGTCCACCTGGGCGAAGGCCTCGGTGGCGCAGCGCGTCCCCGCCAGCACGCCGGCACGGCGGGCCGCGAACCGGGCCTCACCCAGCACCGGGGGCAGCAGGGACGACGTGAGGTCACCCAGCGGGTCCAGGTCCTCGGCCAGCGCCCTGCGGACCGCCTCCCGCACGGCATGGACCGGCGGGTGCATCCAGGCCGGGTCATGGGCGGCGGGGGCGTCGTTCACGTCGGGGTGCTCAGTCACGACCGGAGTGTGGCACGCCGGACACCACCAGCCGGTGCCGTTGGGCGGGGTCGGTGGCGGGGTGGTCCACGCGGGCGTGGGTGCCCCGGGACTCGGTGCGCGCGGTGGCGGCCGCCACCAGCACCACGCGCGATCTGGGCCAGGTTCCGGACCTCCGCGGTGGCCACGTCGGTGGCCGACGGGTCCAGGCCGGCCAGCGTGGAACGCACCACCTCCGTGCACGCGGCCAGGCCCTCGGCCGAGCGCATGACGCCGGCATCGGTGGACATGGCGTGCTGCAGGTCCTGGCGGAGCCGTTCGGCACCGGTCCCGCCACCCGCCGCTCCGGCCACGGGTTCGACCGCCAGGGGCCGGCCGGGGATGTCGAGCGAGTCCTCCCCCGGGGCCCCGTCGGGGAAGCCCAGCACGGCCCGCATGGCACCGGTGGCCGCGGCCCCGTCCGACGCCGGCCGCGATCGCCTCCACCGCGCGGGGACCGAACACCATGCCCTCCAGCAAGCGAGTTGGAGGCGAGGCGGTTGGCGCCGTGCACACCGGTGCAGGTGGTCTCCCCCGCGGCCCACAGGCCCGGCAGCGACGACGCCCCCGCCAGGTCGGTCACGATGCCCCCGCACTGGTGGTGCGCGGCGGGCGCCACCGGCAACAGGTCCCGGCCGGCGTCCAGGCCGGCCCGGGCCAGGTCGGCGGCGATGTTGGGGAACCGGTCCGAGAAGTGGTCCAGCCCGGTGGCGTCGAGCCACACGTGATCGGTGCCCTGCTCCACCATCTTGGCCAGGATGGCCCGGGACACCACGTCCCGGGGCAGGAGCTCGTCCACGAAGCGCTCACCGGACGCGTCCCGCAGGAGCGCGCCGTGGCCCCGCAGCGCCTCCGAGAGCAGCGGCCGGGGCATGACGGGCAGGGCCAGCGCGGTGGGGTGGAACTGGAAGAACTCCAGGTCGGCCACCGCCACCCCGGCCCGCAGCGCCATGGCCACGCCGTCACCGGTGGCCTCCCGGGGGTTGGTCGTCACCTCGAACAGCTGGCCGGCTCCACCGGTGGCCAGCAGCACGTTGCGGGCCCGGATGGTCCGCGGGCCGTCCGGGCCGAGCGCCACCACCCCGGCGCAGCGGCCGTCCTCCAGGACCAGGTCCAGCGCGAAGGCGTGCTCGAACACCACCGAGGAGGTCCGCTGCACGGCGTGCACCAGGGCCCGCTCCACCTCTGCCCCGGTGGCCACCCCGGCGTGCACGATGCGGTTGACCGAGTGGCCCCCCTCCCGTGCCAGCTCCAGGTTGCCCCGTTCGTCGCGGTCGAACTCCGCCCCCAGGGCGATGAGCTCCTCCACCCGGCGCGGCCCTTCGTCCACCAGCACCCGCACCGCGTCCAGGTCGCACAGGCCGGCACCGGCGGCCAGCGTGTCGGCCAGGTGGAGGTCGATCTCCTCCGGGTCCTCGGACAGCGCGGCGGCCACGCCCCCCTGCGCCCACCGGGTGGTGGTCTGCTCCAGCGTCGCCCTTGGTCAGCACGCCGGTGACCAGGTCGTGCGCGCCGGCGGCACGGACGGCGGCGGACAGGCCGGCCACGCCGCTGCCCAGCACCAGGAGGTCCAGCTCGTCGTCGGTCATCGTCGCGCTCCCCGGCGCGGCGCCGCAGTGTCGTCGACCGCAGTGTCATCACCTGCGGCGTCGTCACCCGCAGTGTCGTCACGCGGCGTCGTCGACGGCGAGGTTGTCGATGAGCCGGGCCCGGCCGAAGCGCACCGCGCCGAACAGGCGGGCCCCGCGGTGGGCCCGGTCGAGCGGCGCCAGCGTGACCGGGTCGACGACGTCGACGTAGTCGAGCTCGCCGGCGGGGGCGGACCGGATGGTGTCGGCCATGAGCGTCCGCACGGCCGCGGCGTCCTCCTGGCCCGAACGCACCGCCGCCGCGCCGGCCTGCAACGCCCGGTGCAGCACCGGGGCCGCCTCCCGCTCCCGGGCGGTCAGGTAGACGTTGCGGCTGGACATGGCCAGGCCGTCGGCCTCACGTACGATCGGGCAGCCCACCACGTCCACCGGGAACGACAGGTCGTGCACCATGCGGCGGACGACCGCCAGCTGCTGGAAGTCCTTCTCGCCGAAGTAGGCCGAGCACGGGCCGACGATGTTGAACAGCTTGGCCACCACCGTGCACACCCCTGCGAAGTGGGTGGGGCGCCACGCTCCCTCCATCGTGGACGACAGCCCGGACACCGACACCGAGGTCAGCACGGCGTCGCGTCCGTCCCGGTACATCTCCTCCAACGTCGGGCGTGAACAGCACGGTGGCCCCCGCCTCGCCCGCCTTGGCCGCGTCGCCCTCCGGGTCCCGGGGATAGGCGGCCAGGTCCTCCGTCGGCGCGAACTGGAGGGGGTTGACGAAGATGGTGGTCACCACCGTGTCGTGGTCGGCCGCGGCCCGTTCCACCAGGGAGACGTGGCCGTCGTGGAGGTAGCCCATCGTCGGGACCAGCCCGACCGACCGACCGGCGCGGCGGTCACGGTCCAGGACGGCGCGGATCCGTTCGATGGTGGTGATGGTCTCCACGGGATGCTCCTGTGGGCCGGCGACGACGACGGGCTCAGGACCGCGCGCCGGGGGCGCGGTCCTGGACGGAGTCGGGCCGGGACCCGACGGTGACCTCGATGCGGACCACGTCCTTGACGTCCCAGCACCGGGTGGGGGCGTCGGGCACCCGCAGGCGCCCCGCCTCCAGCCGGGCGGCCCGGAGCCGGTCCAGGGGGATGGACGCCCGGAACTGGCCGTCGCGTGAGGACACCGTGGCGTGGTCGGCGCCGGCGGTGGGCGTGGCCAGGTCCACCAGGGGCAGGAGGGGGCCGCTGCGCTGGTGCACCTCGAGCGGGCGCTCGACCGCGCCGGCGATCATCAGCAGCACGTCATCGGTCGGCGACGGGGCGGACATCGGGGACCACGCTACCGACCCGGGGGCCGGTCGCCCGCCCGCCCACGGTCGGCCACCAACCGTCGCGCCTGTTCCACCATGGCCCCGTAGGCACCGCGCTCCTCGGGCGGCAGCGCGGCCAGGTGCCGCTCCACGGTGTCCAGGTCGCCGCGGGCCACGGGTCCGGTCAGGGCCCGGGACGGTCCGAGGGCCGCCACGTTGTCCACCGTGCCCCGGACCAGGTCCAGGTAGGCCTCCAGCGGCACGTCCACCGTCGCCGCCACCCGCTCCACCTGCCCCAGGAGCGCCACCAGGTGGTTGGAGGCGATGACCGCGGCCGCGTGGTAGCGCAGGCGGTGCTCGTCGGGGACGTCGACCGCGGTGCCACCCAGGTCCTGGACCACCTGCCGGGCCAGGGGATCGCCGGCCACCCCGAACCAGGCACCCCGCAGCATCTCCGCGCCGCGCTCCGGCGTGGTCAGCGCCACCAGGGGATGGACCGACGCCACCCGCCGGTGGCCGGCCAGCACGTCCAGGCCCAGGGAGCCGGCACAGTGGGCCACGCACCACCTCGTCGGCCGGGGCCACCTGCGCCGCCACCGTCGCCACCGCCGGGTCGGGCACGCAGAGCAGCACCAGGTCCACCCCGTCCGTGGCGTCGCCCAGGTCGTCGCCCCGGCCCTGCACCTCCACGCCCCAGCCCGCATGGTCCAGGGCGAGGGCGAACGCGCCGCCGGCCCGGCCGGGCCCGACGATCCGGACCCGGCGTGCGCTCACAGGTCCTCGACCCGCCGGACGGTCCCGTCGGCCAGCTGCAGCTCCCGCTCGGTCACCAGGTCCGGGGCCAGGTCCCGCAGCGGGGCCAGCACGAACCTGCGGTCCTTCCACCGGGGGTGCGGGATGGTCAGCCGTTCGTCGTCCATGGTGACCCCGTCCATCCAGACGATGTCGATGTCCAGGGTCCGCGGCCCCCAGCGCTGCTCGCGCACCCGCTCCGCGTTGGCCTCGATGCGATGGCAGATGGACAGCAGCCGGCGGGGGGCGAGCGACGTGTCGAGCCGGACCACCAGGTTCAGGTAGGCGCCCTGGGCCGGCCCGCCCACCGGGTCGGTCTCGTACAGCGGCGACACGGCCACCACGTCGGGCAGGGTCTCCACCGCCTGGCGCAGGTGGGCCCGGCGGTCACCCAGGTTGGACCCGAGCGACAGGAAGGTGCGCACCGTCCCGGGACGTGCCTGCGTCCCGCCCACGCCGGAGGCGAGGGGTTCGGCGGGACGTGTCACCGGCCGTCCCCACCCAGGGGGGCCGAGCCGCGGCGGCGCCGGAGGCGGACCCCGGACGTGGCCAGGTCCTGGGGCACGGGCGGGCGCAGCTTGCGCACCACCACGCCGACCTCGCTGATCCGGTCGTCGGCGGCCAGGACCTCCTCGGCCAGCTCCGCGGCCAGGCGCTCCAGCAGCTGCGGGGCACCGCGGGCCACGACGGCCTGGGCCAACGCACACAGGGCGCCGTAGTCCACGGTGTGCTCCAGCGCGTCGGAGGCACCGGCGCGGGACAGGTCCACCACCACGTCCAGGTCCACCTCCAGGGGCTGGGCCCGGACGCGCTCCTCCGGCAGCACGCCCACCAGGCCGACCAGCCGGAGGCCCCGGAGCTCGATCGTGTCGGGGGAGTCCGTCATGGGGTCCCGGTCAGGCACCCGGTCCGGCCAGCCGCGCCGCGTCGCCCACGATCGTGCGGCCGTCGGCGTCCAGTTGCCGGCCGGTGAGCCGCTCGATCAGCGTGATGGCCTGGGGCGGCTCGGGCACCATGCCCGCCCACACCAGGTACCCGGCCAGCAGGCCGATGAGCCGCTCGGACAGCTCGTCCTGGTGCAGGATCACCTTCTTGCGGTCCCCCAGGAGGCGGCGCAGCGCGCCGTAGGAGTTCTCCAGGTACCGGGGCAGGTCCTCGTCGTGGGGGAACGGCCAGTGCAGCCACGACACGCCCAACTCGTCGTAGTTGTGCAGGTTGTGGGGCGCGGGCGACACCGAGATCACCAGGTCGAAGCCCTGCTCCCGGATCCAGATGATCTCCTCCTGGCGCCGGACCTTGCGGTGGTTGGCGCCGAAGCCGCCCGGTCGCTCGCAGATCGCCAGCTGGTCCTGGATGATCCAGTGGAAGTGACGGGGCTGGATCCCCTGTGCCCACTTGCCCTTCGCGGCCATGACGTCACCTCCTCGATCGTCGGACCGACATGGCACCGAAGGACCCGGAACACCCCGAGATGACCTTCGCGGCCCGTGCGGTCGCACCGACATCGTGGACACGGACCATCCGTGCCCCGAGGATCATGGCCCAACATGCGGTCGTCAGCGAACCGACCAACCGGTCGTCGACGGCCACGGGATCGGGACCGTCGAAGGCCGCGGTGCCCCCGGGCGGACCGGGGTGGGCCGCAAGCCCACCGTCCGAGCGGGCCAGCAGCACACCGAGGGACCGCTTGCGGCTGGTGCCGACCGCGACCGGGAACCCTTCCGCCACCAGGTGGTCCAGACGGGCCAGGAGCGCCACGTTGTGGGCGGTCGTCTTGCCGAACCCGATGCCCGGGTCCAACCACACCTCCGCGACCCCGGCCCCGGTGGCCCGGTCGGCCCGCTCGACCAGGAACCGGGTCACGTCGTCGACCACGTCGTCGTAACGGGGCTCACGCTGCATGGTCCGCGGGTCGCCCACCATGTGCATGGCCACCCACCCGACGCCCAGGTCGGCGGCCACCGGCCACAACGACGCGCTCACGTCGTTGATGAGGGTGGCGCCCGCCGCCACGGCGGCCCGGGCCGTGGACCCGTGGCGGGTGTCGACCGACAGGCGGACCCCGGCCCGCGTGCAGTCCTCCGCCACCGCCTCCAGGACCGGCAGCACCCGGGCCTGCTCGCGGACCGGGTCCACCGGCTCCGCGCCGGGCCGGGTGGACTCGCCGCCGACGTCGATCACCGACGCCCCCTCCGCCACCATCGCCGCCACCCGGGTCCGGGCCCGCTCGGGGTCCTGGTGCAGGCCACCGTCGGAGAAGGAGTCCGGCGTGACGTTGAGGACGCCCATCACCAGTGCCGGTGCTGCGGGTGGCGTCCCGACGGAGGTCATGGGCGGCTCCTGGTCCCGCCGGGGATCAGCGGCGCCGGCCCGAGTCGATGAACTGCATGGCCTCCATGCGGGCCGCGGCGTCGTCCCGGAACACCCCGCGCACCGCGGAGGTGACGGTGGAGGCACCGGGCTTGCGGATGCCGCGCATGGCCATGCACAGGTGCTCGGCCTCCATCACCACCAGCACGCCCCGGGGCGACAGGCTCTCCTCGATGGCGTCGGCCACCTGGGTGGTGAGGCGCTCCTGGACCTGGGGCCGGCGGGCGAAGCCGTCCACCAGGCGGGCGATCTTGGACAGGCCGGTGACCCGGCCGTCGGTGTTGGGGATGTAGGCCACATGGGCCTGGCCGTAGAACGGGACGAGGTGGTGCTCGCACATGGAGTACAGCGGGATGTCCCGCACCATGATCATCTCGTCGTGGCCGGCGTCGAAGGTCACCTTCAGGTGCCGGGCCGGGTTCTCGTGCAGCCCGGCGCAGGTCTCCGCGTACATGCGGGCGACGCGCGCCGGCGTGTCCGCCAGGCCCTCCCGGTCGACGTCCTCGCCGATGGCCTCCAGGATGTCCCGCACGGCCCGCGCGATCTTCTCCTGGTCCACCACCGCGGACAGGTCCGGTGGCAGGGGGAGCCGGTCGGGAACGTTGAGGTCGTCGCCGTCGGGGTAGGCCAGGTCGTCGCGGTCGGAGATCCGGGTCATGGGTGGGTCCTTGGTCCTTCGGTCGATCCCGGGCCACCCCGACGGTACGGGGGCGGGTGGCACGGTCGGGGATGAACGGGGCGGTGGGTCAGCCGTGCTCCACGGGAGCGAGGAACTCGTCGAGCTCCTCCTCGGCGATGGTCTCCCGGTCCAGCAGGGCGTCGGCCAGGCGGTCGAGGACGTCACGGTGCTCCTCGAGGATACGGCGCGCCCGGTCATGTGCCTCGTCGAGCAGGCGGGACACCTCCTCGTCGATGCGGGCCGACACCTCGTCGGAGTGGTCCGCGGACCGGGCGTGGTCCCGGCCCAGGAACGGTTCACCATCGACGCCGCTGAAGCGCTGCGGCCCGAGCTTGTCGCTCATGCCGAACTCGGTGACCATGGCCCGCGCCAGGCGGCTGGCCCGGTCGATGTCGTCGGCGGCGCCGGTGGTGATCTCGCCGAACACCGCCTCCTCCGCACTCCGGCCCCCCAGGGCGACGGCCAGGCGGTCCGACAGCTCGGAGCGGGTGTGGAGCTGTCGGTCCTCGTCCGGGAGCAGCACCGTGTAGCCCAGCGCGGAGCCGCGGGCCACGATGGAGATCTTGTGCACGTCGTCCGCGTGGGGCAGGGCGTGGCTGACGATGGCGTGGCCGGCCTCGTGGACGGCGACGGTGCGGCGCTCCTGTTCCGACATGACCCGGCTGTGGCGTTCCGGCCCGGCCAGCACCCGGTCCACCGCCGAGGTGAGGTCGGGCGAGGTGATGGTGGCACCGCCGCGGCGTGCTGCCAGCAGGGCGGCCTCGTTGACCACGTTGGCCAGGTCCGCGCCGGTCATCCCCGGGGTCCGTCGTGCGAGCACGGAGACGTCAACCGACGGGTCCAACGGCTTGTTCCGCGTGTGGACCCCCAGGATGGCGATGCGCCCGGCCAGGTCCGGCGCGTCGACCAGCACCTGGCGGTCGAACCGGCCCGGGCGCAGCAGCGCCGGGTCCAGGACGTCGGGCCGGTTGGTGGCGGCGATCAGCACCACGCCGTCACCGGGGTCGAAGCCGTCCATCTGCACCAGGAGCTGGTTCAGGGTCTGCTCCCGCTCGTCGTGGCCGCCGCCCACGCCGGTCCCGCGGTGACGGCCCACCGCGTCGACCTCGTCCACGAACACGATGGCCGGCGCCTTGGCCAGCGCCTGGCGGAACAGGTCCCGGACCCGGCTGGCACCCACCCCGACGAACATCTCGACGAAGTCCGAGCCGGAGATGCTGAAGAACGGCACGCCGGCCTCGCCGGCCACGGCGCGGGCCAGGAGCGTCTTGCCGGTCCCGGGCGGGCCCACCAGGAGCACCCCCTTGGGCACCCGCGCCCCCAGCCGCTCGAACCGCCGGGGGTCCTTGAGGAACTCGACCACCTCTCGCAGTTCCGCCACCGCCTCGTCCGAGCCGGCGACGTCGGCGAAGGTGACGCCCTGCTCGCCGTCCTGGGACGAACGGGCCTTGGCCCGGCCGAACTTCATGGCCCGGCCACCACCCTGCATCTGCATGACGAACCAGATGAACACCCCGATGATCAGGAACGTGGGGAGGATGCCCAGGACCAGGTCCGCGGCGGTGGTGCCCTCGCCGTTGTCCGCCTCCGCCTCCACGTCGCGGTCCAGCAGCTGGGCGGTGAGGCGTTCGCCGTAGGCCTCCGGGAAGGTGGTCCGGTAGGTGGTCCCGTCGGTGAGCTCGCCCTCCACGGTGGACGTGGCGTTGTAGATGGTGGCGGTGGACACGTCGCCGCTGTCCAGCCGGGCCTCGAACTGGTCCAGCCGGAGCTCGGTGGGCTCGTCGCCGGACCGCAGCACCAGCACCGCCACCAGCGCGGCCGCGGCCACCGCCGCGCCGGCGGCGACGAGCCACCGGTTGCGGGGGGAGAGGGCGCGTCGGGGTGGGGAGGACACGGCTGCTCAGGGTATCGACTGCGGGTGACAGGTCGGTCGGCGGGGCCGGTCACCGGCCATCGGTAGGCTCACCCCGGACCCGACCCCGCCACGATGACCGACGCGACCACCACCCCCAGCACGGCCGTGGAGCCGGCGACACGGGCCATCGTCCGTGCCCCCACCTACCTGTTCCGGCTGCTGGTCGGCCTGGTGGTGCTCCTGGTCGGCATCGTGATCTGCGCCTGGTTCGACAACACGGCTGCGGCACTCAACGTGGACTGGGAGCGGATGACCGACCGCCTCCCGTCCTGGCTGCAGGCCCTGCCGGTCGTCATCACCGTGGCCGTGCTGCTCCTGGCCCCGGTGGTGGTCAACGCGCTGGTGCTGTACCGACGCCGGTTCCGCCTCTTCCTGATGCTCAACGCCGCCGCGGTGTCCGCGCTGGTGCTGAGCGACCTGCTCGTCACCGCCCTCACCCAGGACCCACCGATCCGGTTCCCCGGTGCCTACTCGGTGGCCGGGGACGTGGTGTCGCCCAACGACGGGCTCCTGGCCGCGTCGATGGCCGCGCTCGTCATCGGGCTGCCCTACCTGGGCCACGGCCTGCGCCGGTTGGCCTACGGGGCGGTCGTGCTCAACCTGCTGGGGACGCTGGGCTTCGCCGAGACGCCCGCGGTGGCGTGGGTGCTGGACCTGGGCATGGGCATCACGTGCGGCGCGGCGGTGGCGCTGATCTTCGGCACGCCGGACAGCAAGCCGCTGCCGTCGGAGATCATGGCCGCGCTCCAGCGGTCGGGGCTGGCCATGGCCTCCGTGGAGCCCGCGGCGGTGGACGCCCGCGGCTCCACGCCGTGGTTCGGCGTCACCCGCCGGGGCCGGCGGCTCTTCATCAAGGTGCTGAACCAGGACAACCGCTCGGCCGAGCTCATGTTCCGGATCACGCGGGCCCTGACGTTCCGGGACACCGGCGACGAACGGCCCGCATCCTCGCTGCGGCGATCGGTGGAGCACGAGGCGCTCCTGTCGTTGCGGGCCACGGCGGTGGGCATCCGCACCCCACCGCTGCAGGCGGTGTGCGAGATCGGCAACGAGTCGATGCTGCTGGCCTACGAGGCGATCGACGGCGCGTCGCTCGACTCGGTGCCGCCCGAGGCGCTCACCGACCAGGTGCTGGACGCCATCTGGGCCCTGGTGGTGGAGCTGCGCCACGCCGGCATCGCCCACCGGGACCTGCGGTTGGCCAACGTGTTCCTGGCCGACGACGGGATCCCCCAGCTCATCGACTTCGGGTTCGCGGAACTGGCCGCGTCACCGCTGCTGCTGGCCACCGACCTGGCCGAGGTGGTGGCCTCCACCTCCACGCAGGTCGGCGTCACCCGTGCCGTCGACGCCGCGGAGCGTGCCGTCGGCCCCGACGGCCTGGCCGAGGCCCTCACCCGCCTCCAACCCTTCGCGCTGGGCTCCGCGACCCGGACCGCGGTGAAGGAGCAGGGCCTGCTGGAGCCGCTCCGGGAGGAGATGCAGCGCCGGGCCGGCGTGGAGGAGGTCACCTACGAGGAGCTGGCACCGGTCCGACCGGGTGCCATCGTCGGCGTGCTGGTGACCGCGGTGGTGTTCTGGGTGGCGGTGCCGATCCTGACCGACGCCATCGGGTCGTGGTCCAACCTGGTGGGGGCCGACCCGGGCTGGGTGCTGCTGGCCGTCCTCGCCTCGGCACTGACCTATGCCGGCGCGACGTTGTCGACCAAGGGCTCGCTCCATGACGCGCTGCCCACGCTGCCCACCTTCGAGTCACGGCTGGCCACGTCCTTCGCCAACCGCATCACCCCGGCCCGCAGCGGCGGGGTGGCGTTGAGCGTGCGCTACCTGCAGAAGGAGGGCGTCGAGACCGGGGCGGCGCTGGCCGCGGTCGGCCTGACCACCACCGCGGGCGCCGCCGTGCACCTGGTCGTGCTCTACATGACCGTCCGCCTGTCCGGCGAGGGCGGCTCGTTCGACGTGTCCACCTCCGCCAGCGGCGTGATCCTGATCGTGGTGGCGGTGGCGATCGCGCTCGCCGGCCTGGTGATGCTGCTGCCGTGGGGTCGCCGGCTGCTGCTCCGCACGCTGCTCCCCGCCGTGCGGCGCTCGGCCACCGGACTGCGCGACGCCGCCGCCCGGCCCCGGAGGTTGGTGCAGCTCCTCGCCGGGTCGCTGCTGGTGACGTTCGCCTACATCGCGGCCCTGATCGCGTCGGTCCGGGCGCTGGAGGGCACCGTGGACGTCCCGTCGATCGCGCTGGTGTTCCTGGTGGCCTCCGTGCTCGCCGCGGTGGCACCGACCCCCGGCGGGCTGGTGGCGATGGAGGCGGCACTGATCGGCGGCCTGGTGCTGGTGGGCGAGCCGGTGGCGATCGCCATCCCGGCCGTGTTCGTCTACCGCCTGGTCACGTTCTGGCTCCCGGTGCCGCCGGGGTGGCTGGCCTACCGTCGCCTGGAGGCGGCCGGCCGCATCTGAGCTGCGGCGTCGTCCCGGATGCGGGCACGATCGGCCCCGTGGGTCGACCCCGACCCACGGCCGGGACCCGACCGCCTACGCTCCCTGCGTGCTCTTCGGCATCGTGTTGCCCGCGCTGGTGTGCTTCGCCGTGGTCGCCATGCTCCCGATCGGTCGACCCACCAGGGACATCGCGGTGACGGGCGTGCTGGTCGTCGCCACCGTCTCGGCCGTCCTCACCGGCCAACGCCCGTGGGTCGTCGCCTCGCTGGCGGCGCTCACCGCCATCGCCGGAGCGGTCACGATCCGGCGGGTGGCGGGCGATGGACCCACGTCGGAACGGGACCGCAACGCGGTGTAGCGACCGCCTGGCCGTCCGAGCCGCGCCAGACCCCGGTCCATGGTCGGACGCCGTCGGATCCGGAGGGTGCGGGCACCCGGCCGGCCGCATCCGAGCTGCGGCGTCGGCCCGGGCTCAGTCCTCGGGCGGCTGGTAGACGGCCAGGTACCGCAGGTTGCGGTACTTCTCGTCCACGTCCAGCCCGTAGCCGATCACGAAGTCGCCGGGGATGGTGAACCCGACGTAGCGCACGCCCAGGCTCTCCAGGTCGGCGGACTCGCGGGCGAGCAGGGCGCACACCTCCAGGCTGGCCGGACCGCGGGCCTCCAGGCTCCGGCGCAGGTAGCGCAGGGTGAGGCCGGTGTCGACGATGTCCTCCACCAGGATCACGTGGCGGTCGGTCAGGTCCACGTCGAGGTCCTTGACCAGGCGGACCACACCGGAGGTGCGGGTGGTGGCGCCGTAGGAGGACACGGCGATGAAGTCGATCTCCACGGGGAGGTCCACCGCCCGGGCCAGGTCGGTCAGGAACACGTACGCACCCCGCAGCACGCAGACCAGCAGCGGTGCCCGGCCCGCGTAGTCCTGGCTGAGCTGCAGGCCCAGTTCCTGGATGCGCTTGGTGAGCTGTGCCTCGGTCAGCAGCACCGGCCCGATGCACGGGTCGGCGTCGAGGATGGTCTGGGCCGGTCCGGAGAGGTCGCTCATCGCCCGCGGACGTTACTCCCGGCCCGCACCGTCACCACAAGGCCGCACCAGGCGGAGCCGCCCGCCCCGACGGCGGACGCTCCACCCCAGCGCCACGTCACAGCCCGTGGCACCTCCGGCCGCCACCCGCAGGATGCGGTCCACCGCGGCCTGGTCGGGTGGCAGTTCGCCCCCCGTTCCGTGCCGCCACCACCGACGGACGGCCTCGGCCGCCAACGGCGGCGGTGCCCCGGCCAGGGCGGCGGCGTCGGTCGGGTCCAGGGACTCGGCCAGCACCCCCAGCAGGTCGGCCTGGTCCGCGCACAGCTGGGACAGGCGGGCCAGCAGCGGCACCACGTCACGGCCGGCGACGTCGTCGAGCAGGGGCAGGACCTGGTGACGCACGCGGTTGCGCCGGAACCGGGCGTCGTCGTTGCTGGGGTCCTCCACCGGGTCCACCCCCAGGTGGGAGCACAGCCCGCGGGTGTCGTCCCGGCGCAGGTCCAGCAGCGGGTGGCGGTCGGTCCGCATGGCGGCGAGCCCGGCCGGGCCCGTGCCCCGCACGAGCCGCAGGAGCACCGTCTCGGCCTGGTCGTCCGCGGTGTGGCCCAGCAGGGCGTCCGGTCCGAGCGCGGCGTGGCGGGCCGCCCGGGCCCTCGCCTCCAGGTTGGGCCCGGGCGCCACCACCGCGGTGCGGGCCAGGAACCCGGCGCCCCAGCCCCGGGCCAGGGCGGCCACCGTCCCGGCTTCCCGGTGCGAGCCGGGCCGCAGGCCGTGGTCCACGTGCACCGCGGTCACCTCCAGCCCCGCGGCCAGGGCCAGGGCCAGGAGCGCGGTGGAGTCAGCGCCGCCCGACACCGCGCAGTCCACCGCCGTGCCCGGCGCCGGGAACCGGCAGCGGGTGAGCAGCGCGGCGACGACGGGGTCGGCAGGGTCCGGGACGGCCGGCGCAGCCCTCACGGGCTCACGCCGCGGACGCGGACCGGCCCACGCGGGCCAGCCACAGGCGCGGGTCCCTGATCTCGTCCATGGTCGGCAGGTTCTCCGGGCGCTCGAAGGCACGGTTGAGCAACGTCGGGCCGCCCACCTCCTCCACCGCGGCGATGAACTGCTCGCCCTGTTCGTACTGGGCCAGCTTGGCCTCCAGCCCGATCAGCCGCTGCAGGAGCCGGGCCCCCGCGTTCATCTCCGCCCGGCGGGCCCGCAGCACCCGGGCGAAGCGCTCCGCCGAGGGGATCCGCTCCGCCGCGGCGCGGTCCATGGTCACGTCGCCGTGGCCCTCCAGGAGGCTCATCAGCCCCCCGACCTTCTCCATCACCACGCGCTGCTCGGGGGACGCGAACAGGGCGGCCACGCCGCCCTCCTCCAGCGGGTTGGTGCGGGTCCGGAGGCCCTCGGCGATGCGCCCGAGCGCCGTGAACAGCTTGGCCGGGTCCGGATCGGCCTGGTCCATCATCTGGGTGACCAGGCCCAGGAAGTAGGGCCGCAACCACGGCACCCCGGTGAACTGGGTGCGGTGGGTCACCTCGTGCAGCGCCACCCACAGCCGGAACTCGCCGGGTGGGAAGGAGTGGCGCTTCTCCAGGGCCAGGATGTTCGGGCCCACGTAGTAGACGAGGTCCTGGTCCTCGGGGTGCTCGTCCTCCAGGACCAGCAGGTCGTACTGGCCCAGCACCCGGGTGGACATCCACCCCAGGACCGCACCGAGCTCGGCTCCCGCCACCTTGCCGGACAGCGCGGCGGCGGGGCCGTCCATGCGCTCCTCCAGCCGGTTCAGCACGGGGCGCAGCATGCGCTGGTAGCTGGACACGTTGGCCCGCACCCAGTCCACGCGGTCGACCACCCGGGCCCGGGCCGGGCCGGCGGCGGAGGTGAAGCCGGTCTCCGCCTCCACGTAGGTCTGGGCCTGCGAGGTCAGGTCGGTGAAGTCCCGCTCCAGGCTGTCGGCGTGGTACGAGGCGGCGAAGGGGTCCTGGCCGGAGATGCGCGCCGCCACCCGCTCGGCCAACGCCCAATCGATGGAGTCCCCCACCCGACCCGGTCCGTCCGGTGGGAGGGCGTCAGCCCTGGCCCTTGGGGTAGCGGGTACGGGTCACCTTGGCGACGTAGCCCGCGACCACGGCGATCACGACGGCGATGGCCCCGAGGGCGATGGGCACGGCGATCCAGTAGTGCCACACGGGCGAGGTGGACTCCGCCGCCAGGAGGGACGCGACCGCGATCAACGACTGTGCTCCGAACATGCGGTCCACTCTAGGGGTGGTCCCGACGGCCGGTCACACCCACCATGGGGGCTGCGGGGCGGCCGGGACGGGTGCACGGTCAGACCCCGGGGGTGCTGAGGTCGCCACCGCTGGACTGCTCCAGGCGGTCCAGGACGTCCAGGATGCGCTGGCGGAGGTCGCCCGGCACGGACTCCTCGCACTTGGCCACGATCACCTTGCGCAGCTCGGCCTCGAAGTCGTACGCCTCCAGGCAGGGAGAGCAGCGCTGCAGGTGGAACTCCACCCGGGCCACCACGTCGGCGTCGAGCTCACCGTCCAGGTACGAGTACAGCTGGGCGATGGCGTCGTCGCAGTCGTGCTGCGACATCGCTGCGGAGCTGGGGCAGTGGGAGTGGTCGTCGGGGTCGGTCATGTGTCGCTCCCCGCCGGGTTGGGGTCGCCCACCGTGACGGGGTCACGGTCGGCCAGCCCTCGTTCGACGGCGAAGTCGTGCAACGACCGCTGGAGCGCTTTTCTTCCCCGGTGCAGGCGGCTCATGACCGTGCCGATGGGGACGTCGAGGATCTCGGCGATCTCCTTGTAGGAGAACCCCTCCACATCGGCCAGCAGGACGGCCATGCGGAACTGCTGGGGCAGGGCGTCGATGGCGTCCTTGACGTCGGTCTCGGTGAACATGTCCATCAGCTCGTCCTCGGCGCTGCGTCCGAGGGATGCCGCCTCCAGTCCGCCGAGGCGCTTGTAGAGGTACAGGTCCTCCACGTCGTCCAGGTCGGTCTGCTCCGGCCGGCGCTGCTTGGCCCGGTAGGAGTTGATGAAGGTGTTGGTCAGGATCCGGTACAGCCAGGCCCGCAGGTTGGTGCCGTCGGTGAAGCCGGGGAAGCCCCGGTAGGCACGGACGAAGGTCTCCTGCACCAGGTCCTCGGCGTCGGCCGGGTTCCGGGTCATGCGGAGCGCCGCTGCGTACAGGGGCTCCATGAAGGGGGTCGCCTGCTCGGCGAAGGTGGCTTGGTCCGCCATGGGAGTCCCACGGTACGACAGTTCCGGGGTGGTGTCAGGAGCGGGCCGGCTCCCGGTGACGGTCAGTTCCGGGCGGCGATGCCGTTGGGCGGTGTGGGGTAGTAGTCCTGACTGCGGATCCACTTGCCACAGTGATGACACCGACTGGCAGCGCCTGCGCACAGGCCCCGGCAGTGGCGGCACTCCGTTGTGCTGCTCATGCCAACCTCCGTTGCGGTCCACGTCGTCGTGGGCCGACCATCAACTCAGGTCGTCCACGGTGACGTGTCCGACCTCTCCAGTCAACCGCCTTCTGCGCCCGATGCGGCGGAGCCCCCGCCCCCAGCTGTGAGGACACCGGGGTCGCCGACCGGGGAACAGCCGCCGGGGGTGCGGCGTTGGCGCAACCGCACCCCGACGACCGAGGATGACCACATGGCCCCCACGCCGGACCCCGAGCGCCACGACCAGCGCACCGTCGACTTCTACTGGCGTCCGGGGTGCGGGTTCTGCTGGAACCTGAAGCGCAAGCTGGGCAAGGCCGGCGTGGCCATGGTGGAGCACAACATCTGGGAGGACCCGGACGCGGCCGCGGTGGTCCGGGCCGCGGCCCGGGGCAACGAGACCGTCCCCACGGTCGGCCTGGGCGGCGAGTACCTGGTGAACCCGTCGGCGACGCAGGTCGTCGACCTGGTGCAACGCCACGGCGGGCAGCGGCCGACCTGAGCACCGGCACGGTCGCAGAGGGGCTCGGGCGACCGCCCGTCACCCCCCTTCGACCAGGCACCCGCATCTTGCGCCCGCACGCAGTCCGCGTCCATCGCGATCCGGTTGCGATCCGTTGACGATCCGGGGTGCACCGGCGGTCCTGCGGTGCGATCATGAACGGGGTTCGGGACGGCTGACCTGCCGACGGACCGACACGAAGGGGGGCCACATGGCCACGCACGAGGTGGGGGCGCACGAGACGGGGGCGGACGTCCGCCCCGGCGACCTGGTGACGGACGCGGAGATCGAGGCCATCGTGGCCGCCGGCACCTCGCTGGCGGGCGAGGTGCACCGGGTCACCAGCGCCGGCGACATCGCCTTCACCTGGGACTACGACCGGACCAGGCCCGCGTTGTCCAAGCTGTACGAGAAGGCCAAGGACTCCCAGTGGAACGGAGCCACCGACCTGCCGTGGCACCTGGAGGTGGACCAGGAGCGCATGGCCCGGGCCATGGCCGACAGCAACGCGGCGCAGCGGTTCCGGGTGGCGGCGGAGCGCCACGGCTCCGAGGTGGCCCGCTGGAACGAGGCCGAGTGGCTGCGGTTCGAGATCGAGAACCAGAACGGGATGCTCAGCCAGTTCCTCCACGGAGAGCAGGGCGCCCTGCTGTGCACCGCCAAGCTGGTGGAGCAGGTGCCGTGGATCGACGCCAAGTACTACGCCTCCACGCAGGTCATGGACGAGGCCCGCCACGTGGAGGTCTTCGCCCGCTACCTGGACACCAAGCTGTCCGGCCACCATCCCATCAACCCCCACCTGGGCCGGCTGCTCGACGCCATCCTCACCGACGAGCGGTGGGACATCACCTACCTGGGCATGCAGATCATGGTGGAGGGCCTGGCGCTGGCCGCGTTCGGCTTCATCCACACCATCACCGAGGAGCCGTTGCTCAAGAAGCTGCTCCGGTACGTGATGAGCGACGAGGCCCGCCACGTGGCCTTCGGCGTGCTCTCCCTCCAGGAGCTCTACGCCGACATGTCCGCGTCGGAGCTGCGGGAGCGCCAGGAGTTCGCCTACGAGGCGGTGCTGCGGCTGCGGGACCGCTGGTTCCACACCGACACGTGGGAGATGCTCGGCGTGGACCCCCGTCCCATCGTGCGGGTCATGATCGACGAGCAGTCCGACGAGGAGCGCATGTTCCGCACCATGTTGTTCTCCAAGATCGTCCCCAACTGCAAGAAGCTGGGCCTGCTGGACGCCGGTGACGGCTGGCTCCGCCAGCGCTTCGGGGAGCTCGGCATCCTCATGTTCGAGGACTGGGTGGACACCGGCGACGAGTACGAGTCGCTCGACCAGGTGGCCCAGGACCGCGCCGCTGCGGGCTGACCGCCCGCCCCTCCCCTAACCTGACACGCGCGTCAGTTTCCGGCGCGCCGGGTTCGGGGGTGTGGGCGTGTTCGATCCGCAGGGCAAGCGAGTGCTGGTGACCGGGGCCTCCTCGGGGTTGGGCGCGGAGCTGGCCGTCGGTCTGGCCGGTCGAGGCGCCACGGTGGGACTGTGCGCCCGCCGGGCCGACCGCCTGGACGATGTCCTGGCCCATGTCCGGACGACCTCGCCCGACAGCTGTTCCTGGACGGTGGACCTGTCCGACCTGGACGGGATCGACGGGTTCGCCGCCGGCGTGGTCGATCGGTTCGGGGGGCTCGACGTGCTCATCAACAACGCCGGCATCCCCAAGCGCCGCTGGGCCTGGGACCACCGGCCCGACGAGGTGGGCGACGTCCTGCGCATCAACGTGGAGTCACCCATCCGGCTCACCACCGCGCTGCTCCCCGCCCTGGGCCAGGCCGCCGGGCACGTGGTCTTCATCGGCTCCGTCGCCGCCCGCCTGGCCCCACCCAACGAGGCCGTGTACGCCGCGTCCAAGGCCGCGGTCACCGCCTTCGCCGAGTGCCTGCGGGTGGACCTGGGTGTGGCCGGCAGCGACATCGGTGTGCACGTGGTCCAGCCCGGCGTGCTGGGCACGGACCTGTTCGCCCTGCCCGACAACGACGAGTCCCTGTCCGACATCGAGCCCCTGCCGCCGTCGGCCATCGTGGGTGCGGTCCTCTCCGCCCTGGAGTCGGGACGGACCGAGACCTTCGTGCCCGAGTGGTTCACCGACCTGCCCCCGGTGAAGACCGGTGACCTGGACGGCTTCCTGCAGGGCGCGGTCGAGTACACCCAGCAGCGCCTGGAGGCGCTGGACCGGCCGGCGCCGACCGCTCCCGGAGGCCACCCATGACCGCCACCCACCCCCTCTCCCTGCTGGACGCCGACGAGGTCAGCGCCACCAAGGAGGTCCTGGCCGCAGCGGGCGAGCTCCCCGACGGCGCCGCCGTCGCCCACATCATCCTGGAGGAGCCGGACAAGGCCGCCCTGGCCGACTGGCGGCCCGGCGACGCGCTCGAGCGCCGCACCCGGGCCCTGGTCGTGCCCGGCCCCGAGCTCACGATGGTGGAGCTGCTGGTGTCGGTCACGGAGGCCCGCATCGTGGAGCGCCGGGAGATCGACGGCATGCGTCCGGCGTTGCTGATGGGCGAGTCGTTCATGTGCATGCTGGCCTGCAAGGACCATCCCGACTACGTCGCCGCCATGGCCCGCCGCGGCATCCACGACCTGACCCACATCCAGATCGACCCGTGGCCGGCCGGGGTGTTCGGCTACCAGGCCGAGGAGGCCCGGCGCATCGCCCGCTGCATCTCCTTCCTGCGCATGTCCGAGGACGACAACGGCTACGCCCGTCCCGTCGAGGGCGTGATCGTGCACGTGGACCTGGGCCGGGGCGAGGTCATCGAGGTCATCGACCACGACCTGCGGGCCGGACGCGACCCGGTCCCGGTGCCCACCGCCGGAGCCCGCTACGGCGCGGACGACGTGGGCCCGTTGCGCACCGACCTGCGGCCGATCTCCATCACCCAGCCCGAGGGACCCAGCTTCACCGTGGAGGACAACCTGGTCCGGTGGCAGAAGTGGTCCCTGCGGCTGGGCTGGGACCCCTACGAGGGCCTGGTCCTGCACCAGGTCGGCTACGACGACGCCACCACCGACGGCAGCCTGCGCACCCGTTCGGTCCTGCACCGGGCCTCCATCTCGGAGATGGTCGTCCCCTACGGCGACCCCGGCGAGATCCAGGGGTGGAAGAACGCCTTCGACGCCGGCGAGTGGGGCCTGGGCCGCATGACGCAGTCCCTCACGCTGGGATGCGACTGCCTGGGCGAGATCCACTACACGGACGTGACGATGGCCAACGAACAGGGCGACCCCTGGGTCGTCCCCAACGCCATCTGCATGCACGAGGAGGACTTCGGGATCGGCTGGAAGCACGTCGACCTGATGACCGGCACCCACGAGGTGCGGCGCAGCCGGCGCCTGGTGATCAGCCACATCGCCACCGTGGGCAACTACGAGTACGGGTTCTTCTGGTACCTCTACCTGGACGGCAACATCCAGCTGGAGGTGAAGCTCACCGGGATCATGTCCACCCAGGGCGTCCCGGAGGGCACGACCAGCCCCTACGCCACGACCGTGGCCCCCGGCGTGCTGGCGCCGGTGCACCAGCACCTGTTCTGCGCCCGGCTGGACCTGGACGTGGACGGGACCGCGAACCGCGTCGAGGAGGTCAACGCCGAGGTCCTCCCGGCCGGGCCGGACAACCCGTGGTCCAACGCCTTCCGGGCCCGGGCCCAGGTGCTGGAGCGGGAGTCGGCCGCCCAGCGGGAGGTCAACCCGGCCACCAGCCGGTCCTGGCGGGTCACCAACCAGGCGGTGCGCAACGGACTGGACCAGCCCGTCGGCTACAAGCTGATCCCCACCATGTCCACGCCCACCCTGCTGGCCCGGCCGGAGTCCTCGGTGGCCCGGCGGGCCGGCTTCGCCCGCCACAACCTGTGGGCCACGCCGTACCGCCCCGGGGAGCGTCGCGCCGCGGGGGACTTCCCCAACCAGCACGCCGGCGGGGCAGGCCTGCCGGAGTGGACCGCGGCGGACCGGGACCTGGTCGATACCGACGTGGTGCTCTGGTACACCTTCGGCGTCACCCACATCCCCCGTCCGGAGGACTGGCCGGTCATGCCCGTGGAGTACACGGGGTTCCTGCTCTCGCCGTTCTGCTTCTTCGACCGCAACCCCGCGCTCGACGTGCCGCCCTCACCGGCCGGGCACTGCCACGCGGACTGACATCAGCACCCGGTCATCAGTACCCGGCGAAGACCTGGACCACGTAGATGCGGCCGCCGGCGGTGGCCACGCCGGTCCCGATCCGGTTGGAGCGGCCCTCCAGGATGTTGGCCCGGTGCGGAGGGCTGGCCATCAACAGGCTGTGCATCTCGGCCACCGTGGTGGCCGAGCCGACGTTCTCGGCCAGCGACGTCCAGCCCGCGGGGACACCGTCGGTGAGCGTCGAGTGCCGCACCGTTCCACCGGCCGCCATCGTCTCGGCCCAGGCCTGTGCCTTCGCCACCAGCGTGTCGTCCAGCGCCAGTGGCGCCAGCCCGTGGGCGGTGCGTTCGGCGTTGACCCGCTGGAGCGAGTCGAACGCCTCCAGGTTCTTGGTGCAGCCCACGGCCAGGGCCGCGACCACCACCAGCGCGCCCACGGCTGCCGTCATCGTTCGTGTCCGGTGCATCGAGGTTCCTCTCCTCCCGGGACCGGGTCGGGCAATCACGCTGCACGTCGGTCCCACCACTCCACGTCAGAGTGGAACGCCCGGGGCGGCGACGCATGGGCCGGGCGGCCCCCCGCCGGTGGGCGGATCCACCCGCTCCCCCCGCGTCGGCCCTCGGTGTGGTCGGATCTGCACATGACGCGCGACGAACTGCTCGGGACCTTCGACCTGTCCGGCCGGGTGGCCGTGGTGACCGGTGGCAGCCGGGGGATCGGCCGGGCCATCGCCGGTGGCTTCGCCGCCATGGGGGCGCACGTGGTCGTGGCCAGCCGCAAGGCCGAGGCCTGCCAGGAAGCGGCGGCGCAGATCCGTTCCGCGGGCGGCTCGGCCCTGGCCGTGCCCACCCATGTGGGCGAGCCGGACCAGCTCGCCGCGCTGGTGGCCGCCACCGTGGCCGAGTTCGGGGCCATCGACGTGGTGGTCAACAACGCCGCCAACGCCCTGGCGCAGCCCATCGGCTCCATCACCCCCGATGCGCTGGCCAAGTCCCACGGGGTCAACCTGCGGGGACCGCTGTTCCTGGTCCAGGAGGCGCTCCCCCACCTGCGGGCCAGCGAGCACGCCGCGGTGGTGAACGTCATCACGGCCGGCGTGTTCACCCAGGGCCAGTACGTGTCGCTCTACGTGTCGGCCAAGGCCGCGCTGCTGGCGCTGACCAAGGCCATGGCCGCGGAGTTCGCCCCCGACGGCATCCGGGTCAACGCCCTGGCCCCGGGCACGGTCGCCACCGACATGGTGTTCAACACGCCCGAGGAGTTCCAGCAGGCCGCGGTGGATGCGCAGCTCATCAAGCGCATGGCCCGGCCGGAGGAGATGGTGCCACCGGCGCTGTTCCTGGCCAGCGACGCGTCCAGCTTCATGACGGGCCAGACGCTGGTCGTGGACGGGGGCATGACCACCCACTGAGCGCACCCCCCACCCACTACCGTCCGGTCATGAGCACCGTGCGCACGTGGCAGGTCGGCGACCTCACCATCACCCGGGTCCAGGAGTACGAGGGCCCCGGCATGTCCCTCATCGTGCAGGACGCCACCGCGGACAACCTGGCGCCGATCGACTGGATCGGCCCCTTCGTGGACGACCAGGGCGAGGGCCTGGCCGCCATCCAGTCCTTCGTCATCACCGACGGCGACCAGCGCATCGTCGTGGACACGTGCGTGGGGAACGACAAGCCCCGGTCGATCCCGTTCTGGGACAGGCTCCAGGGCCCGTTCCTGGAGGACCTGACGGCGGCCGGGTTCCCACCGGAGTCCATCGACACGGTGATCTGCACCCATCTGCACGTGGACCACGTCGGCTGGAACACCCGGCTGGTGGACGGACGATGGGTGCCGACGTTCCCCAACGCCCGCTACGTCCTGAACCGCACCGAGTGGGAGCACTGGTCCAACGAGCCGGAGCCCGAGAACCAGACCATCCTGGGTGACTCGGTCCGACCGCTGTTCGACGCCGGCCTGGTGGACCTGGTGGACCCCACCCACCAGGTCGGCAACCTCCGCTTCGTGCCCACGCCGGGACACACCCCCGGCCACGTGGCGGTGGCCCTGGCCTCCCGGGGGGAACAGGCCGTCATCACCGGCGACCTCATGCACCACCCGGCCCAGGTGGCGCACCCCGAATGGCATCCCCACGTGGACGGCGACCCGGTCCTGGCCGAGACGACCCGCCGCGCCTTCCTGGACCAGCACGCCGACACGCCCACGCTGGTCATCGGCACGCACTGGGCCGGGCCCACCGTCGGGCGCATCGTCCGCGACGGCGCCACCTTCCGCCTGGACCTCTGAGTCGTCACCCCCAGCGGCGCTGCATCACCCGCTGGTGGTGGGAGGGCTCGGCCGGGCGCACGTCACCGGGGTCGAACAGGGCCGGCAGGACGGACCCGTCGGACAGCCTCCGCACACGGACGCCTTCGTCGGTGGTGGCAGCGAGCACGAAGCCGTGCGCCCAGTCCCGGTTGGACGGGCTCCACACGTCGACCGCCTGCCCCGGACCCGGATCCCGTCGGTCCTCGTCACGGCCCATGTCGCACTCCTCCTCGGGACAGCCGGCGGGACAGCCGGCGGGACGATCCGTCCCGGTCCCGATCATGGGGCGCACCCCGTCGCTTCGTCTGTGGCGCGTTGCACACGGGGCGTGATCGTCTGGACGTCTGAGGGGACGGTCAGGTTCGGGCCGCCGGAGTCGGGTCCCGGAACTACCGTTTGCGTCAGCAAGGACACGAGGAGGACCCCGAACCGGTGATCGACGACATCGATGGTCCTGACGACCTGCGACCCGAGGTCCTGACCGGACTGCTCCCGGGCCTGTCGGACACCGCGGCGGTCGCCCTGCTGTCGACCGCCCGCCGATACGCCATGGAACCGGGGCAGGTGTTCTTCATGCAGGGCGAGCCGTCATCCACCGTCGGGATCGTGCTGCGGGGGCACCTCAAGCTGACCGCCGTCGGATCGAGCGGGCGGGCCGTCCTGCTCACCTTCTGGGGCCCGGGCGACCTCGCCGGCCACGTCACCGTCATCAACGGCACCACCAGGATGGGCACGGCCGTGGCCATCAACCCGGTCGACCTCCTGGTCCTCGCGCGCGGCCGAGTTCATGCAGTTGCTGGTGGACGACCCACACGCAGGCACCGCTGTCACCCGGCAGCTGTCGAGCTGGGTCGAGGCATCGGCCCGGTGTCAGGCGGTGCAGGGCACCGAGCCCGCCAACGTGCGGATCGCCCGGCTGCTGGTGGACCTCTGCGACGTCCGGACCGACGCCGGCGGTGACCGCGGTGAGGTGGCACTGGACCTCAGCCAGGACGAGCTCGGACAGATCGTCGGCGTGTCCCGCGAGTCCACCGCACGGGTGCTGCGGGAGTTCCGGGACCGGGGGATCGTGTCGACCCGTCGCCGGGCCCTGACGGTCCACCGCCTCCGCGACCTGGAGCAGGCCGCCGGGGTGCACGGGCCGGGGCGGAGGCACCCGGACGAGCGCGTCATCCGCAAGCCCTCCCGCTGAACTCCGGTGGAACGCGGGGGCCACGGCGATGTGTGTCGGCTGACGCAGACAACCGCCGCGGCGACCCGTACCCTGCTCGAGGGAACAGGGAGAGGGATCGGGTCGATGACCATGATCGTCGTCTGCATCGCCGTCGCCACCGCGGCGACCGGGCTGGCGGTCGTGATCTGTTCGGACCTCGATGACATGGTGAAGCCGTTGGTCGGCGGCGAAGGGGACCGGGTGCGCGACGGGAGCGGCTCAGGACCGGACGCCGCCGACCGGCCCGACGGCACGGAGGCCACGGTCGAAACATCCGCGGCACCGCCGTCCGACCGGGCTCCCGACCAGGAGCACCGGTCGACCTGACCGTTGAAGGGCCTCAGGCCGATCCCGACGGGCGGGTCCTGCCCTCCAGGTACTCCGCCAGCTTCTCGTCGGCCCGGTCCCCGAACAGGATGCGGCACACCTCCCGCAGCCCCTCCGAGTCGCCCAGTTCGGCGTCGGGCACGACCTGTTCGATCTTGGACCGACGCCGCATGAAGTCCTCGAGCCGGGTCACCATCTCGGTGCTGGCCGCGAGGTGCAGCTCCACCCGGAGGTAGTCGGTGCCGCCCAGGATGTCCTCGCGCCATGGCAGGGTCCTCCCGGATCGCCTCCAGCATGGCGAAGGCCCGGCGGCCGTAGCGCCGCCACAGCCGATCGGACAACGGCTCGACGTCGGCCCGCTGGCGGAGGTCGTCGAGGCGCATCAGGCGGGCCTGGCGGTAGAACTCGGCCCGGGTCTCCGTCGTCGGCTCGCCGTACCAGTTGTGGTGGTCCGGCTCGAGCGGGAGGCCGAGCGACTCGACCGCGTCGGCCACCTCCTCGCCGACGTTGAGGCAGTCGGTGAGCTTGCCGCCGAAGATGGTGATGGCCTGGCGCGCCGCGTCCACCTCGATCTCGTGCTTGCGGCTGAGCGAGGTCCAGTCCGACGTCGGTGTGGTCGTCCCCGCCGGCGGCCGACCACCAGCGGGCCGCACGCCGCGACCGCTCGGCGATGACGTCGTCCGCGGTCAGCGGCGACGGCAGGTCCAGGCGCTTGTTGATCTGGTCCAGCAGGAAGGACCGGTCGTCGTCGTCCACGTGGGTGAGCGGCTGGTCGATCCGGGTGTCGGTGGTGCCGATGACGGAGCGGTTGCCCATGGGCAGCACGTAGAACAGCCGCTGGGTGTCGTCGAAGAAGGCCAGCACCCGTTCGTGGTCGGTGGTGGTGAGCCGGGGCACGACCAGGTGGATGCCCTTGGAGTACACGATGCGGTGGCGGGTGCGGATGCCCCAGTCCGCGTTGAGGCCGTCCACGAACGGGCCGGCCGCGTTCACGACGGTGCGGGCCGTGGCCGACGAGCTCCTCGCCGGTCTCCAGGTCACGCAGCCGGACCTGCCAGCGGCCGTCGACCCGTTCCGCGCGGGACAGCTCGACGTAGTTGGCCACCGTGGCGCCGGCCTCGATGGCGGACCGGACGAAGGAGAACACGAACCGGGCGTCGTTGTCCTTCAGGTAGCAGTCCCGGTACTCGATCCCGCCCCGGACCGACCGCGTGTCGATCACCGGCTCCTCGGAGCGGATCCGGGCCGTGCTCAACAGGCGCGGGTACCGGGTGCGGAAGCCGCCGATGGCCCAGTAGGCGGTGGCACCGAGCGCCGAGAACCACGGCGGGTAGGGCGACGAGTCGTCCAGCGCGGCCAGGAAGGAGAGCTCGGTGACGTTGTCCGGATAGGCCTTCATCAGCCGGTTGCGGGACCGGCAGAGCTTGTGGACGAGCATGAGCTCGTAGTGCTCCAGGTACTTGAAGCCGCCCCACACCAGGTTGGACGACTCCTGGCTGGTGAACGACGCGAAGTCGCCGCGTTCCACCAGCGCCACGGAGGCGCCACGGCCGGCCAGCGACGCTGCCACCACGGCACCGTTGATGCCACCACCGACGATGAGCACGTCGAACGACCCGCCCCGCAGCCGGTCAATGCTTGTGTCACGAAGGGTCACGCCCGAACCGTACCAACGGGTCCGGCTGCCCGTCGCCGGTCGCCGGCGGCCGAGATGTAGGATCCTTGCGGAAACAAAGGATGCGCCATGCGACACCTCCGACTCGCCGCCCTCGCCCTCCTCCTGGCCGTCCCGCCGGCCTTCGTGGTCTCGACGACCGACGCCGGCGCCGCCCGGGAACGCCCGTACTGCGGCATCACCTGGGGGAGCCGCCCGAAGGCCGCCGGAAGCGGCCCGGTCGCCCCGCCGAGCCCGATCGACGCCGTCCGCACCGGCCGCCACAGCTGTTATGACCGCTTGGTCATCGACCTCCAGGGGCGACCCGTCGGGTACCGCGTGGGTTACGTCAGCCAGGTGGTCGATCAGGGACGCGGTGAGCCCATCGCTCTCCGGGGCGGGGCATTCATCGACGTGACCGTCTTCGCGCCGGCCTACGACCTGAACGGCACACCGACGGTGGACCTGGGGGCACTGCCGAGGACCAGCGGGTACCGCACCTTCCGTCAGGTGGCCTCCGGTGGGTCGTTCGAGGGCTACACCACGATCGGCCTGGGAGTCCGGGCCCGCCTGCCGTTCCGGGTCTTCACGCTGTCCGGGCCCGGCTCGGGATCCCGCTTGGTGATCGACGTCGCGCACCGCTGGTGATCTGGCGTCGCGTCCCAGATCTCGCAGGGCCGATCGGGCCGGAAGCCCTGGTGTCCAGGGCCCGAGAGGAGAGTCGGGAAAGTCGGCCCGACGCTGCGCACGGGCTGCTCACCGGAGGATTCGTCCCGACACTCCACGGCGAGGAACAGGCCCCCGGCCACCGCGCTGGAACCCGACTCGGTGAGCTCCAGCTAGGTGGTCGTGGGATGCGTTCGGGTCACAACGACGAGATCACGCCGACCGGGGTGTTGGTCCCGTCGTGGGTGCCGTTGCCGAGCTGACCCTCCCCGTTGGCCCCCCAGCAGCGGGCGGTCGCCGCCGCGGTCCGCGCGCAGGTGGCGTAGTGGCCCACCGCGATCGACGTGAGGTCGGACGGCCCCGCGACCGGGACCGGGGTGGTGGATCCGGCGTTGGTGCCGTCACCGAGCTGGCCGTAGTTGTTGTTCCCCCAGCACCGGGAGGAACCGTCGCCCAGCGACGCGCAGGAGTGCACCGCGCCGAGGCCCACGGACGTCGCTCCCGTGATGCCCACCACGGGGACCGGGAGGCTGCTCCCGGTGGTGGTCCCGTCACCCAACTGTCCGTAGGCGTTGGCTCCCCAACACCGGACCGTTCCACCGGCCAGCACGGCACACGTGGTGTCGTAGGGCCCCGCTACCACCGACGTGGCCCCGGCGATGCCCACCGCGTCCACCGGTGTGGCGCTGGACAGCATCGTGCCGTCACCCAGTTCGCCGAAGTCGTTGCTGCCCCAGCACCTCACTGCGCCGCCAGCCACCAACGCACATGCATGCGAGCCACCCGCGCTGACGGCGGTGGCTCCGGTGATACCGGCGATCGGCGAGGCGGAGGGAACGCCCGCCCCCCAGCACGAGACGGTGCCGTCGCCCAGAACCACACAGGAGCGGGAGACACCGGCGGTGAGCACGGTCGCACCGACCACGCCCGAGACCTGGACGGGCACGGGGCTGCCCGCCGTGGTGCCGTCGCCCAGCTGTCCCGCCGAGTTCGCCCCCCAACACCACACGGAGCCGTCACCGAGCAGGGCACAGGTATGGTTCTCGCCGGCCGCGACTGCGGACACCCCGGCCAGACCCGTCACCTCCACCGGAACCACCGCATCGATGCCCGGATCCGACGTGCCGTTGCCCAGCTGGCCGTAGGTGTTGTTCCCCCAGCACCTCACGGACCCACCCGCCATCAGGGCGCAGGCGTGATACCCGCCTGCTGCCACCTGTTCCACGCCGGTGAGCGGCGGGCGGGTCGTGGACCCCGCCGGGTGCAGCACGAACGGACCGTCGGACACCATGCTCAGCGAGGTGAGTCCCGTACCGGCGCAGCTTCCGGTGCCGCCGGTGGACCGCATCGGGACGTACGCCGTCGCCCCGGCCCACAACCCGCCGGTGAAGGCCAACTTGAACACGATGGGCGCCTCGAGCTGGGCCGTGTAGGTCGAGACCGATCCGTTGCTCCAGGTGATCTGCCCGCTGCCGGTTCCCCACAGCTGACCGGACGGGTGCCACAGGCATGCGTCCTGCAGCTGCATCGTCCCGGTCAGCGTTCCGCCCGTGATGCCCTGCCCGGTGGCATCGGTGCACCCGGACAGTTCGGATCCGGGCTGGGCGGTGACCGTGACGTCGTCGTTGCCGTCCTGCGCCGGAGGTGAGTAGTTGACCGACACGGCCAGTTCGCTGCAGGAGATGAGGGGGTCCGGCGGCGGTGGAGGTTCCGGAACACACGCCGCGAGGGCGATGCCCACGACCAGTGTCGACAGTCCCCCGTGAACCAGGCGCTTGAACGTCATGGTCGACCTCCCCCGTCGTCAATGTCGTTGCGGAACACACTATCTGGTGCGGTTGGTCGTGGGGAGCTCCACCACCAACGTGGTCCCGGTCGGCGAGCCGTCCCGCGGGCACGAGGGCTCCGCAGGTTCACCCGGCTGCATGAGCGTTCGCTGAGCGTCAGGTGGAGAACCGGGTGAGAACCCGCAGGGAGCCCGCCCACCCGCTCGGGGCCCGGAGAATTCGGGGCGGGCTCCCAGCTTCCCCTCAGGAACGCCCGCCAGGATCGGTGTCGTGCAGTCCCTGATTGTCCCTGAACCCGTGGACACCGCCGGTGCGGCCGGCGCCGCCTCCCCCGTGGTCGACGTGGTCATCCCCGTGCACGACGAGGAGTCGGTCCTGGCCCGCAGCGTCGGTCTGGTGCACGCCTACCTGTCCGACGGGTTCCCGTTCTCGTGGCGCATCACCATCGCCGACAACGCCTCCACGGACCGCACCTGGGCCGTGGCCCGCGAGCTGGCCGATCACCTGGACGGTGTCATGGCCCTCCGCCTGGACCGGAAGGGGCGGGGCCTGGCCCTGCGGACCGCATGGGCCCGAAGCGACGCTGCCGTGGTGGCCTACATGGACGTCGACCTGTCGACCGGGCTGGATGCCTTCCTGCCGCTGGTGGCGCCCCTCGTGTCCGGCCACTCGGACCTGGCCATCGGGTCCCGGCTCGCGGCCAGCGCCCACGTCGCCCGCGGACCTCGCCGCGAGCTGATCTCGCGCTCCTACAACCGGATCCTCCGCACGGTCTTCGCGTCCAAGGTGCGCGACGCCCAGTGCGGGTTCAAGGCCGTCCGGGCCGACATCGCTCGCCAACTCCTGCCGGAGGTCCAGGACGACGGATGGTTCTTCGACACCGAGCTCCTGCTCCTGGCCGACCACAACGGGCTCCGGATCCACGAGCTGCCGGTCGACTGGATCGACGACCCGGACAGCAGCGTGGACGTGGTGGGGACCGCGGCCGGCGACCTGGCCGGGACGGCCCGCATCGGCATGGCGGTTCCTGACCGGTCGGGGCCATGTGGACCTGGCCGGGTCCGAACGGCTGGAACCACACGACGATCTCGGCCGCCGGCTGGTCACGTTCGGGGTGATCGGTGCGGTCAGCACGACGGTCTCGCTCGCCCTGTTCCTGCTGCTGCGTCCTGCAATCGGCCCCTTGGTGGCCAACGTCGTCGCGCTGGGAGCGACCTTCGCGGCCAACGCCTGGGCCAACGCCCGCTTCACGGCGCGGCGCCGACGGGTCCACTGGCCCCGGGCGGTGGCGACGTTCCTGGTGTCGGTGGCCCTGTCCACGGCCGCGCTCTCATGGTCCGTGCCCTCGGCGCCGGCCCGGCGGTCGAGGTGGTCGTGCTCCTCGCGTCCTGGCTGGCAGCGTCCATGGCCCGCCTGGCCCTGGTGGACGGCTGGACCGGGCGGGACGGCCGGCCGTGACCACCGGGACCACCACCGAGGTCACCAGCGGGCATCCCGCCGAGGGAGCGGCCGCGCCTCCGGAAGACGGCCCGTCCGAGCGGCTCGCCTCCGGGTTCCTCCGAGGCCACCCCGGCGACCCGGCCTGGGCCCGGCCTGCGCTGCTGGCCCTGCTGGTGGGCACCGGCGTCCTGTACCTGTGGGCCCTGTCCGCGAACGGCTGGGCCAATGAGTTCTACTCCGCCGCGGCGCAGGCCGGGTCACGCAGCTGGAAGGCCTTCTTCTTCGGCTCGTCCGACGCAGCCAACTCGATCACCGTGGACAAGCCCCCGGCCTCGTTGTGGCCGCAGGCCCTCTCGATCCGCATGTTCGGCCTGAGCTCGTGGTCCATGCTCGTCCCCCAGGCCCTGATGGGGATCGCCACCGTCGGCGTCGTGTACACGACCGTCCGACGGCGCTTCACCGCGGGTGCGGGCCTCCTGGCCGGGGTGGTCCTGGCCCTCACCCCGGTCGCGGCCCTGATGTTCCGGTTCAACAACCCCGATGCCCTGCTCACCCTCCTGCTCGCCCTGGCGGCGTACGCCGCGTTGCGCGCCGTCGAGGAGGACCGACTGCGGTGGTACGTCCTCTGCGGCGCGGCGGTCGGGTTCGGCTTCCTGACCAAGCAGTTGCAGGCCTTCCTGGTGGTGCCGGGGTTCGCGCTGGCACTCCTCATCGCCGGTCAAGGCTCGATCTGGCGGCGACTCCGGGGCCTGGTGGTGGCCGGCCTGGCGCTCCTGGCATCGGCCGGGTGGTGGGTCGCCGCCGTCGAGCTCTGGCCCGCGTCGTCCAGGCCCTACATCGGCGGGTCCGAGGGGAACAGCTTCCTGGAACTGACCTTCGGCTACAACGGCCTGGGCCGGATCACCGGCGACGAGGCCGGAGGGCCCGTCGGCGGGCCCGGTGGTGGGGGCGGCTTCTCGGCCAGCAAGGGCATCACCCGCATGTTCGACGGCGTGATCGGCGGCCAGATCGCCTGGCTGATCCCGGCCGCGCTCATGGCACTGGTGGTCGGCCTGTGGCTCCGGGGTCGGGCCCCGCGCACCGACGCACAGCGGGCGTCACTCATCGTGTGGGGGACCTGGCTGGTGGTCACCGCAGCGGTGTTCAGCTTCATGGGCGGGATCTTCCACGAGTACTACACCGTCGCCCTGGCCCCGGCGGTCGCCGCGCTGGTGGGCATCGGCGGCTCGATGCTGTGGGGGCGCCGGCCACAGTGGGCCGCCATGGCGACCGGTGCGGTCGCCGTCGGCCTGTCGACCTGGTGGGCCCATGACCTGCTCAGCCAGCGCGGCGTCGTGGAACCCCTGGCTGACGGCCGCGGTGACGCTGGCCGGCGGGGCGGCAACCGTCGGGTTCCTGGTGCTCGCCGCGCTCGACGCGCGCCACACCCTTGTGCCCCGAGCTGCCTACGTCGGCGTCTCGGCGCTGGCCCTGGCCGCTGTCCTGGCCGGACCGGCCGCGTGGACCGTCCAGACTGCGACGACGGCACACCGTGGTTCCATCGTGACCGCCGGACCCACGGTGGCGGGGGCCACCGGCCCCGGCGCGGGCATGGCTTTCCCCGGTGGTGAGGCCGGGCCGTCCGACGACACTCCGTCCGGCGCCGGGGGCGGCATGGCGATGCCCGGCATGGGCGGCGGCGAGCCGTCCCAGGAGGTGGTGGACGCCCTCATGCAGGACGCCAACGAGTTCGAGTGGGTCGCCGCCATCCCGGGCGCGACGGCGGCCGCGTCCTACCAGCTCGCGACGGAGGAGCCCGTCATGCCGGTCGGCGGCTTCAGCTCGACCGACCCCTCGCCGACGCTGGAGCAGTTCCAGCAACTCGTGGCCGACAGGAAGGTCCACTGGTACATCCCCGGCGGCATGGGCGGACGTCCGGGAGGAACGCCCGGTGGACCCCCGGGCGGCGGGCTCCCGAACGGCGGCCCACCGCCCGCGGGCCTGGACCTGCCGAACGGGATGGAGCTGCCGAACGGGATGGAGCTGCCCAACGGAATGGAGCTGCCGGAAGGAATGCAGCTGCCCGGCGCCGGGCCGGGCGGTGCCGGTGGCACCTCCCAGGAGATCAGCGCCTGGGTGACGACGACGTTCACCGCGGCCACGGTCGACGGCGTGACGCTCTACGACCTCACGAAACCGGTCGGGTCCGGCTGAGGCGTGGCCAGACCGGCCCGGCGCGGCGCCAACCGGTCAGGACGGCAGGACCCAGGCCGGTGGTCCGAGGTCGGCGAAGCACGGGAGCACGGGGTCACTCGCCGGATCCTCGATGAAGGCGACCACCATGTCCTCGGCACACGCCTCGTTGCTCGGGCCGTGGCCGTAACCCGGGAACTCGTAGAACCACGACTGCTCCAGGGTGTCGGCCACCTGCTTGCTCCAGGCGGGCGGCGTGATCGGGTCGTACCGGCCGGCCGTGACCAGGGTGGGGACGTCGCTGCGCACGGGCTCGCCGGACGACTCGTCAGCCGGTGGCACGGTCCACCGCCGGCAGTCGTCGAGCGACGAGGATCCCTCGGTCGCCGACAGCAGCCAGGGGGGAACCTCCTCCTGCTGCTGGTCCAGCTCGCCCTCGTCGGCGAAGGGTGCCCGTTCCCGGCATTCCACGGAGAGGTAGAGGCCCTCGGCCACCGCGTCGGCACCCGACTCGGTGAGCTCCAGGTAGGTGGTCGTGGCCAGGCTGAAGTCCCCCTGCTCGAAGGAACGCAGGAGGAACGGGAGCAACGGGATGATCTGGGCCGAGTAGAGGGCCTGGAAGGCCGCCTGCACCGTTCGGTCACCGTCCCACCGCACCGTGGTGGGACGACCGTCCACGGGGTGGGGGACGGTGACGTCCACGGGAGTCTCCTCGAGCTGCTCGTAGAGCATCCCGATCCGCTGGTAGAGGTCCGGGTAGGCCGCGGCGCACCCCGGATCTGCGTCGCACCCGTCGGCGAGCTGGCGGAACGCCCGCTCACCCCCCGGGGCGAGCGACGCGTAGCTCTCGACCTCGGCGGGATACACCGAGTCGAGCACGGCACTGCGGACGGGACCGGGGTGGCGACGGAGCACCTCCAGCCCGAGTCGGGTCCCGTACGAGACCCCGTACAGGTTCCAGCGCTCGTAGCCGAGCGCCTGACGCGCCGCCTCCAGGTCGTCCGCAGCGGTGGCCGTGTCGTAGGTGTCGAACGCCGGAGCGCCGCTGCGGACCCGTGCGAAGCAGGCTGAGGTGGCCTGCTCCGACGCCGACAGCTGCTCCGGGGTGCCGAGGGCGGTGGCGTACGACCCGGTGTCGGCCGCTTCGACCTCGGGGCAGTCGAAGGACGGCGTGGCCAACGGCGACCCCCGTTGACCCACCACCACGATCGTGCGCGACCCGGCGATCGGCAGCTCGGACAAGGACTCCGCCTGGCCGACTCCGTCTCCGCCGGGACCACCGTCGAGGTACACCACCGGGTCCGAGGTCGGACCGCCCGGCGGTTGGAGGACAGCGACGGGCAGTTCCACCGTCGGTCCGCCGTCCGATCCGTGACGCTCGGGTACCACCAGGGTCCCGCAGCTCACGGTGACCGGCGCGGTGGCGACCACGCCCTCCGGACACGGCCCGGACGCGAACGTGCCCGCGCCCACGACGGGTTCCTCGACCGTCGTCTCCGGAGCGGGCCCCGCCGACGGGTCCGAACGGTCGGAACTGCACCCGGTGGCCAGCATCGCCACCGCGACGACGCCCAGCGCGACTCGGCGCTTGTCCATGACTGCTCCCTCCCGTGTCCGGAGCGAGTCGATGCACTGACACGCGGCCGGATCACTTCCCGGGTGCCACAGTACCCATGCGCACACCGCCTCACCCGTCGATCCTGGGCTGCCTGGGCCGCTCCGAGCAGCAGCGACAGCCCCAGTCGTGGGAGGGCCACGGCGGGGCGGAACGTCCTGGCCCGCACTCGCCAGATCTCAGGTGGACGGTGCTCCGCCGTCGAGCAACTCCAGGAGCTTCACGGTCGTCTTCCAGCTTCGGACGGTCATCAGCCGGTACTCGGGCGTCCCCATGATCTTGGACAGCTTGCTCTGCGTGCGCCGTTCGCTGAGTCGGGCGAAGTAGAGCACGCCGGTCCCGGCCCACGCCTGATCGACCCCATCGCGCAGCTGCACGATCCCCATCGCCTGCGTCGTCGTGAGCGGGGCCTTGATGAAGATCGCGTCGGAGTGGTACTCGTCCGGTCGTTCACCGAACCCCGGCGGCGCGGACCGGATGACGGACCGCAGCTGCCGCAGCGAGCGGACCACCACGACGATCGGCACACCGAACCGCTGCTCCAGGACCGCCTCGATGTGGTCCTCCAGTCCGGACGCCGGTCCATCGGCGGAGAACAGCACGTTGCCCGACTGGATGTAGGTGCTGACGTCAGCGAAACCGGCCCCGGTGAACGCCTCCCGCAGCTCCGCCATCGGGACGGGATTGCGACCGCCCACGTTGACGGCCCGCAGCAGCGCGACGTACCGGTTCGCAGCCATGCCCCCTGTGTATCCGAACGGACGGGACCCCGCGCCGTCCGTCGCACACAGCGGACAAGGGCCGGACCCCGGCTGCGGCCACGGCCACGGCCACGGCCACGGCGCTAGAGTGCGCGCCGAGATGTCCCCGGAGAGGTGCCGGCAAGCGCCGAGCATGAACGCGACGACGTCCTGCAGCGGTGCACGACGGGGCGCCTGCAGCCTGTTGCTCCTCGTCGCCGTCTTGGTCGTGAACGCCTGTGGCAGCTCGGACACACCGGCCGCGAACGAGCCTCCTCCGGCGGCGAGACGGATCGAGCTCGATCCGGCCAACGCCGACACACCGCTCGTCGTGCTCGGCGGCCAGACCTTCACCGAGCAGCTGATCCTGCAGGAGATCTACGCACAGGCGTGGCAGGCGGCCGGCTACCGGGTGGACCAGCGCCCGACCGACGGCGGGGCCGTGGACCAGTACGGACGACTGACCGGGGGGGAGGTGGGCGCGGCGCCGGAGTACCTGGGCACCTTCCTGCTCATGGTCGAGGGGTCCGACATCGCCGCGGTCCCCAAGGAGGAAGGTGCCGCCTTCGCCGAGGTGGAGGCGGCGGTGGCCCCCGACGGGATCCGGGCGCTGTCGCCGACGCCGTTCAGCGACTCCAACGGGTTCGCGGTGCGCCGTGAGGACGCGTCCACGCTCTCCCTGCGGCGCCTGTCCGACCTGAAGGATGACGCTCCGGACCTCGTGCTGTCCGGGCCACCGGAATGCGCTGAGCGCGAGGACTGTCTGCTCGGACTCGAGCGGGTGTACGGGCTGCGCTTCAAGGAGTTCCGCCCCGTGGAGATCGCCGAAAGGCACACCCCGCTCGTCGAGGGCACCGCGGATGTCGGCCTGGTGTTCACCACCGACGGGCAGATCCGGGCCGAGGGCCTGGTCCTGCTCGAGGACGACGAGGAGATGCTCCCGCCCTACAACGTCACCCTCCTCATCCGCGATGACGTGCTCGGTGCCGCCGGTCCGGACCTGGCCGAGGTCGCCGAGGCCGTTCAGCAGGACCTGACGACCTCGGTGATGCAGGAGCTCAACGCCCGGGTGGACCTCGACCAGGAGTCCCCGCGGTCGGTCGCCCGCCAGTACCTCCGTCAGGCGGGGTTCGTCCCGTGATCGTCCTGTCGTTGGTCCTGATCGTCGTGGCCGTGGTGATCGGCCTGTCCTACAACCGCTTGGTCTGGCGTCCCCGGCAGGAGGCCGGCGCCCTGAGCTCTGACGGGCTCCAGATGAAGGAGGTCACCGGCCCGCTGGCCAGCCTCGCAGTGCTGCTGGTCGCCTTCACCCTGGTCCAGAGCTTCAACTCGTGGTCCGGGGCCAAACGGGCCGAGGCCGGCGAGGCCGCCGCCACCCTCAACCTGTTCCGGCAGGCCGAACTGTACGGCGACGCTCGACTCCGGGAGGAGGTCCGTGGCGACGTGGTCTGCTACTCGACGGCGGTGATCGAACAGGAGTGGCCGGCGATGTCCGACGGCCGGTACAGCAACGTGCCGGCCTACTGGGCGTCGCAGATCCGCCGCACCGCCATACGCCAGGTGCGCTCCGGGACCGATGAACGGGCCGGTGTGGCGGTGCTGGACCGTGACCGGGAGCGCACCATCGGACGCCAGGACCGGCTGAACGAGGCGGGATCCGACATCCCGACAGCCGTGTTCCTGCTGATGCTCGTGGCGGTGCTCGCGGCCGTGCTCCTGATCGGCGTGGTCACGGCCAAGGGGGTCAGTCCGGGCGTGCACATCGTCGTCGTGGTCGCGGGCGCAGTCATCTTCGGGTCCGCCCTGCTGCTGATACGCAGCCTCGACTCGCCCTTCACCGGCTTCACCGCACGTGGCCCGGAGCAGACGGTCGCGATCCGATCGCAGATGCTCAACGAGACGTCGCTCGACGAGTTGCCCTGTGACGAGTCGGGTCTCCCGGTCGACGACGCACTGTTCCGCCCGCGGACGTTCCCGCTGGCCTGAGCCGGCGCACCCCAGCCCGACTGTGAACCTGACGGGCGACTTCCGTTCCGCATGCGGGTCGCTGACGCGTTCGACGAACCGACCGGCAATGTCCGGTCTGCTCGTACCCGTGACATCTGAAGGTGCCATGTCGCAGGAGGTGTCACGAGTTCGGGCGTGGCGGCTCGACGAAGTCGATGGACCAATGACTTCCGGGTCCGCGCCAAGCGCCTGGATCGCCGACCACGCGGTCACCTGAGCGGCCGTGCGGATGAGCAGGGGCTGAGCAGGGGCCGGTTCCGTGAGAGGTCGGAGGGCCGGAGACCCTTGTGTTCCAGAGCCCGAGAGGAGAATCGAACTCCTGACCTGCTCACTACGAGGTCGGCGGCACTGAACGCTGTGCGAACCCGTCCGGGGCCAAGCGGCAACCGACCGTGGGACGAGCGCTGTGCGGGAAGTTGTCTACTCCGGGTCCGACACGACTCAGGTGGCGCTCCAGCGTCATCGGTGCCTGTAGTCCAAACCGTTTGCCGTCACTGAGGATGGCGACGTGACGGAGCGTCTCATCAAGGCCGCACCTGTGGTTGCTGTCGTGCAGTTGGTGCTCAGTCGACCTCGACGACCACCTTGCCCAAGGCACGGCCCTCACCGACGTGGGCCAGGGCCTCGGGAACCTCGTCGAGCGAATACGTGCGGTCGATGTGGATGGCAACATCCCCCGCGACGCACAGGTCAGCCAATGGAGCGAAATGGGCCGGTCCCTCCTTCACCCCGAGTACCCCGATCTTTCGACCCGTGACGAATCCGGCGACCGCACCGATCGTCATGACGCGCAACAGCGTCGGGACCGACCCGCCGACGCAGCGGTAGTGACCCCCACGGGCGAGTGCTCGACGGTAGGCGAACACCGAACCATCGGCGACGACATCGATGACGAAGTCGTACGGCTCGTCGCAACGGGTGAAATCCTCCTTGCGATAGTCGATCACAACGTCCGCTCCGATCGACCGCATGAAGTCCAGCTTTCCGGCGTTGTCCACACCGGTCACGTGCGACCCCAGACGTTTGGCAAGTTGGATCGCGAACAGGCCCGAGCCGCCCCCACCCCCGTTGACCAGCAGTCGCCGCCCGGGCCCTGCGCCGTCGGTGCCCTGAAGGGCGATCGCTCCCGCCTGCGGGATCGTCGACGCCTGGGCGAAGGTGAGGTCCTTCGGCTTGCGGGCGAGGTTCAACTCACCGACTACGGCGTACTCGGCGAAGCCGCCCTTCGACATGAGGTTGTCGCCGTACACCTCGTCGCCCACCCCGAAGCCCTTGACGTCGGCACCGACGGCCACGACCTGGCCGGCGATGTCGGAACCCAGCGTCCGGTTGGCCGGGTGACGCAGCCCGCCGATGCGTGAGTAGAAGGGCCGGCCGAGCAGGCATTCCCAGTCGGTCAGGTTCACAGACGTCGCCACGACCCTGACGAGCACCTGATCCGGACCGGGATCGGGCACCGGTACGTCCTCGACCCGCAGCACCTCAGGAGATCCGTACCGTTCGTAGACGACCGATCTCACGATGGTCGCTCCAGCCCGTGGTCGGTGCCGAACGCCATGTCGACAAACCGTAACCTGTCGGCGTCTCGTGGGCAGGGCCGTGTGATCCGCCGAACGAGCGCTGTGGACCACGACGGAGCCGACCGAACGCCAGGATCGATGTGTTCTGGCTTGATTCGAGCCCGAGAGGAGAATCGAACTCCTGACCTGCTCATTACGAGTGAGCTGCTCTGCCGTCTGAGCTACCCGGGCGGACACGGGTCCGGGGACCCGTGAAGTGGTGAGCATACCGTCGGCCCTTCCCGGCACGACAACGGGACGGCGACCGGCACCGCATGGTGGCGGGGGTAGCTTCCCCCCGTGCGAACCAACACCATGCTCGGACGGGCGATCCAGAAGGTCGCCGGGTCCAGGGCCTTCGCCAAGGTCGGTCCACGGGTGGCACCGCACGTGGACCGGCTGGTCTACCGGGTCACCGGGGGTCGCTACATGGCCTCCACCGGCATGCTGCCCATGATCATGCTGACCGCGACCGGGGCGAGGTCGGGACAGCCCCGCACCACGCCGCTGGCCGCCGTCATGCTCGACGGCGAGTTCGTGGTGGTGGCCTCCAACTTCGGCCAGGCCGCCCACCCCGCCTGGTCCGCCAACCTGATCGCGCACCCGGACGCCCGGATCGCCCACCGGGGCGAGGAGATCGACGTGACGGCCCACCTGCTCACCGACGAGGACAAGGCGCGGGTGTGGCCCCGCCTGGTGGAGATGTGGCCCTTGTTCGACGACTACGCCGAGCGCAGCGGCCGGGACCTGCGCGTCTTCCGCCTCACCCGGGCGGGACGACCGACGGAGTGACCGACGGGGTCGACGCGCCGGCGCCGACCTGGCCACCGGCGCGACGGGCCACGGCGAAGCGGAGCATCTGGTCGTACACGGCCAGGATCTTGTTCCCGTACTGCGGGCCGGTGGCCCACACCCCCGACAGCGCCATCCAGGTGGTGCAGCACCCCCGCACACCGACCAGTTCCGGCAGCTTGCCCACCGCGGGCCGGGCCAGTGTCGCCCCGGTCACGACCGGATCGGCGTAGGTGCGCAGCAACTGCATCTGGGCCCTGACCCCGAGCTGTGGCGTGTCGTAGGTGAACCCGGTCGAACACGAGTCGCAGGCGCCGATGCCGGCGTAGTTGTGGTCCCCGGGATCGACCATGGACCCGGCGAAGCCGAACGAGCCCGTCTCGACGATCGACTGCGCCCAGGCGAGGTCGGCCCGGACCCCCTCGGCCGCCCCTTCCTCGATGAACGCCGCGGCCAGCGCCTCCACGTCGACCGACGGATGGGCCCGACCGCGGTCGCGCACGAACGCGGCCAGCTCCTCCGCACCCAGCACCGACCCGCCCAGGAGGGTGGGGCCGGACCGGCCGGCGCCCGACGACCCGGAAGGAGCCACCACCGGCGCGGCGAGCGGGGCGGCCCGCAGCGTCGCCTCCACCGTCCGGGCCGAGTCACCCACCGCGATCTGCGCGTCGACATCGGCCTCTCCCACGGCCAGCGCGTCCAGGGCCCGCTGCTCCCGTTCCCGCGCCCCGGCCAGGCCGGCTACTGCGGCGTCCAGCTCCCGCCGGGCCGCCCGCACCGCGTTGCCGGCGTAGACGCTCGTCCGGGTCGCGTCGTGACCGGCCTCGGCGGCCGATGACCCCGATCCCGCCAGCTGCGTCACCGCCTCGTCACGGTCGGTCCCGGCCCGCATGTAGGCGTCCGCCGCGAACAGCGCCACCCGACGACGCCAGGACTCCACCTCCCGGGCCGCCGTCCGCTCCTCCGTGGTGGCCCGGTCCGCCGCCGCCTGCAGCGGCGCCAGCCGCGACGCCGCCTGGGCCAGGGCCTGCTCAGCGGCCTGCACGGCCTGGACCGCGGATGCGATCTGGGCCTCCCGGCGCGCCACGACCTCGGCCACGAGGCGGTCGATGGTCGCGGCCTCGACCTCCACCGGCACCTCCGTCGGCGGTGGTGCCGGGGCGGGCCCGGTCACCGGCGGGGCCGGGTCGGCCACGGGGGCGGTCGGCCCCTCCTGGGCACCGGCCGGACCCGGCGCGGCGACCCCGGCTGCGGTGGCAGCGACGACGAGCACGGCGGCGGCGACCGCCCGGAGCGAACCGGGACGAGGTCGCCCGGGGCCCGCGACAGGACCCGCGGCGGAGCGCACGGAGCGGGGTCGGGGCAGCGGGAGGGAAGCAGGCATGGCGGTGACAGGGCCGAGGTCCGGCGTGAACTTCTAGCCGGTGCGGACCGCGAGCCGTCATCGGGACGGCGACCGGGGGGTGAACAACACGTGGCGGCTGGGCGAATCCGCCCAGCGGGGGCGCCCGTCCGCTGGGGGTCCGCTCAGGTGGGGCCGACGAACTCGATGGCCGGGACGTCCCGCTCGCACCCGGAGACGTCCAGCGGCGCGCCCGGATCGGCCACGAAGTCCCGCCGGAGCTCCTGCAGGCACGGGGGCGGGGCGAACGCCAGGTCCTCGCTCATGGTGGGGACGTCCACCACGGTCACGTCGGACAACGTGTCGGCGAGCGACCCGGCCCAGTCGTTGACGCCGGACACCGACAGCTCACCGGAGGCCAGCAGCACCGGGAGGTCCACGTCCAGCGGCCGGGACAGCTGGTCGTACACCGACGGCACGCCCCAGGACTCACACATGCGACCGAAGGTCGGCTCGTTGGCCCCGGAGAACTGCCGGCGCGCCGCGTCGGAGATCTCCGCGGTCCGGTTCAACCGGGCGTCGTAACTGCAGGTGATGGACAGGAAGGCCGCGCTCGGGGCCTGGTCACGGATGAAGAAGTTGACGTCCTCGTCGATGCCGGCGGCCGCGGTCAGCTCGTTGCTGGCGCTCAGCACCGCACTGGGCACCAGTCCCAGGCGGGCCGACTCCCGCATGGCCGACTCCAGCGCCGCGGCCAGCCGCCGTCCGTCCAGCAGGACCTGGTACGGCCCCGACCCGGACAGTGCCTGGGTCGACACCAGCGCGGGCTGGGCCTGCAGCTGCTCGTAGCGCTGCAGGTACTGGGCCTCCAGGTCCGGGTAGGCCTCCCGGCACGCAGGATCGTCCTGGCAGAACCCGATGATCGACTCGAACGACGCGGCCAGCGCCCCCGCCGGGTCCTCCAGCACCGACTCCCCGGGGGGCGTCGGGTTGGTGAGCAGCAGCGCCGAGACCGCTCCGGGGTTGGAGCGGGCGAAGGCGGTGGCCGCGGTCGTGGTGTACCCGCCGGCGGCCACCGAGATCCGGTCCAGGTCCAGGGCGATGGCCAGGTCGCGGATGTCGTTGGCCGCCTCCACCATCGTGTAGCCCTCGAGCTGCACCCCGGCGGCCCGCAGCCGGGCTGCGCATGCGTCCGACGCCGCGACCCGCTGGGCGATGGCGCCGGGGTCGTCGGCCCGGAGGTCGAGCGTCGCGGTCCAGGCGGCCTGCAGCTCCGGGCAGGTCAGCGGCACGTCACCGGGGCCGGAGAAGCCGCGCAGTCCCAGCGAGTAGACATCGGCCGCGTCCCGCAGCGAGGTGGACGACACGGGCTCGTTCACGTCCAGGATCACGACCGGGTCCGCCGGCTCGGACCCGGCGGGGGCCGCCACCTTGACCACCGGCAGGCGGATGGTGCGGCCCTCGGGGGCGCCGCGGAACTCCGGCACCACCAGGTCGCCGCAGGAGGCCTCGGGCACCGCCGCCGTCACCTGCGCCGCGCAGTCCGACTCCTCGAACACCGGGGTGTAGCCGACCGGCTCGGTGACGGCGTCGCCGACCGACGATGCGGCCACCGTGTCCGGACGGCCACCGGCGCTGTCGTCGCCGCCGGAACGGACCAGCACCGCACCGACGACCGCGACCAGCGCCACGACGACCACCGACGCCGCCACCCAACGGGCGCGGCCACCCGTCCGGTCCCGCCCCGCCGGGTCGGCCGGAACGGCCACGGTGGTGTCCTCGCCGTCGCCCGCGGCCGGTCCGTCCACCTCGACCACCTCGAACGGTCCGGCCAGGCCCTTGAGCGACATGGTCCCGAGCGAACGGAACCGGTGGGCCTGGCCCCGGGACCCGACGACGGACCCGACCAGGGCCGGGGCCAACGTCTGGTCCGCCGTGGCCGCGGTGCACAGCCGGGCCGCCTCCACCACCGGGGTCCCGAACCAGTCGTCGTCCTCGTGGGCGACCTCACCGACGCTGATGCCCACCCGCAGGTGCACGGGGTCCTCCGGGTCGACCTCCGCCGCCGCGGCGTGCATCCTGGCCGCGCACTCGATGGCGCCGATCGTGCTGCGCTCGAACACCACCATGAGGCCATCGCCGAGGTTCTTGACCTCGATCCCCCTGCTCTCGGTGACGCAACGGCGGAGTTCGGCGAAGAGGCGCCGTCGGAACTCGTCCCCCGCCTCATCACCGAGGCGGGTGAGGCGCTCGGTCGAACCGACGACATCGCAGAACAGCACCGCCACGGTGGCTGTGTTGCGCATCGCCGCAGCGTACCGACCGTCCCGCCGGGACGAGAAGGGGATTCACATCTCTGTGCCCCATGGCACCCGGCGGCCCCGAGGGGCCGAATCCCGTTCAGTCCAGCCGGGGCAGCCCCACGAACAGCGCCTGCAACTGGAGCGACTCGCGGGGGTTGAACACCAGGCCGTCGCAGAGGCGCTGCACCGCGTCGGCCGCGGCCAGGAAGTCCTCCGCCGATCCACCCTGGGCCAGCGCGTCCCGGTACCGGGCCACCACCGCGGCGAGGCCGGAACGCAGCTCGTCGGTCCGCACCCGGCGCTGCTCCCGCTTGTGGCGGGCCTCCAACCGCTTGCGCTCCCCCACCCGGCCGCCGCCGACCATCTCGGCCCGCTCCTCGAACTCGGCCAGCTCCGCCTCCTGGCGCTCGGTGAGCGGCACGGCCACCTCCTCGGTGGCGGCGAGCAACTCGTCCACCAGCGCGCACGCCGTGGCACCGGTGCCGTCCAGGCGGTCGGGCACCCCGTACCAGGCCGCCCGGCGCTCTGCCGCGCCGGGGTCCCGGGCCAGCAGCCGGGCCCGGTCCAGGCTGCCGCCGGCACCCGCCGCGGCCTCATCCGCGGTGGCGGGCTCCACCCCCTCGGCCACCAGCCGGTCCCGGATGGCCGAGCGGGCCACGGCGTCGAAGTCCACCCGGACGCACCGCGAGGCGATGGTGGCGAGCTCGGGCGGGAGCTCCTCGGACAAGCACCAGGAACACCGTGGACGGCCGGCGGCTCCTCGATGCTCTTCAGCAGGATCGGCGCGGCGTCGCGGACCAGGTGGAAGTCCACCAGCACGATGACCTGCAGCTCACCCTCGGCCGGGGCCAGGCCGGCCCGGCGGACCACGTCCCGGGCCTGTTCGGCGTCGATGGACGCGCCATCGCGCTCCACCACGGACAGGGCCGGGTGCACCTCGGCAGCCACCAGCCGACGGCCGCGGTCCACCTCCGCCGGGTCGTCGAGGCCGGCGGTGAGCAGGTCCGCGGCGAACGCCCGTGCCGCCTCCCTGGTCCCGGAGCCCTCCGGGCCCACCAGCAGGTAGGCGTGCACCGGCGTCGCCACTGCGGCGCGCAGCCGGGCCACGGCGGTGTCCTGGCCCACCACCTGGGACCACAGGTCCAGCGGCTCCGACTCGACCGAGGCGTCGGCCGAGGCGTCGGCCGTCATGATCCCAACCCCAACCGGTCGCCCACCGCGTCCAGCACCCGGGCCTCCACCTGGTCGGGCGAACCGGTGCCGTCCACGCGGACCCACCGCTGCGGATCCGCCGCGGCCATGGCCGCGAACCCGTCGGCCACCCTGCGGTGGAACTCGGCACCGGCGGCCTCGATGCGGTCGCGGGCCCCGCCGGTGCGACGCCGGGCCTCCTCGTCCGGCACGGTCAGCAGGACCACCACGTCGGGGGCCAGCCCATCGACGGCCCACTCCGAGATCGAACGGACACGTTCCGGGTCCAGGCCACGGCCGTGGCCCTGGTACGCCACCGACGACGGGATGTACCGGTCGCACACCACGTCGCGCCCGGCCCGCAGCGCGGGAACGATGAGCTCGTCGGCGTGCTGGGCCCGGTCCGCGGCCATGAGCAGGGCCTCGGCCCGGGCCGACACGTCACCGGGCTCGCCCCCCAGCACCAGCTCCCGGATGCGCGCCCCCAGGTCGGTGCCGCCCGGCTGGCGGGTGAGCACCGCGTCCAGGCGGGCGGCCAGCCGACGCGGCCTGGGTGGACTTCCCGGAACCCTCCCCGCCCTCGAAGACGATGAAGCGGCCGGTCACGACGGGTCCTCCGGCGGCCGGGGGTGGTGGGGGAGGTCGAGCGGCGCGATCTCGCCCGTCACGTCCACCGCCGGGCCGTCGATCCCCAGGCCCTCGGCCAGGCCCCCCGCGACCCCCTTCAGGGCATCGCGTGCCGCGCGCTCCGCGGCCGCGTCCGGCGCGTCTGCCGGCGTCGCGGCGCCGTTGCGGCCGTGTCCGGTGAGGACCCGCCCCCGACGTCGGCACCGGGCCCCTCGACCGGTTCGCCGCCGGACGGGAACGACGTCGGGTGCTTGGACCGGGACTCGGCCTGGGCCGCACCGTTGCCGATGGCCTCCCGCAGGCCGGACCGCAGGTTCTCGCGCAGCCCCAGCTTCATGGACCGGCTGGAGATCACGCCCGCGCCGCACAGGATGAGCGCCGCCAGCCACAGGGTGAGCCGCACGCCGGGTACGGCCAGGTCGAACCCGAACAACGACATGGTCGGGACGCCCACGTCGTCGCCCGTCGCGGCCCGGGCGAACCCGTTGAAGATGGTGGCGAGCAGCGGGCCCATCAACAGCGCCAGCAGCACGCACATGCGCACCAGCGTGAGCAGCGTGGCGAAGATCCGGCCCCGCAACTCGTCGTCGGTGTGCTCCTGCAGGAGGGTGAACCCCAGCACGTACACCGCACCGGCGCACGCCCCCAGGCCGTACATGCCCAGTGCTGCGGGCCAGAAGCTGGACATGGACACGCCGAAGAACATGGACAGGCCCGCGCCGAAGACCAGCAGCGGGAAGGCCCGCTCCTTGTTGAGCCGCCGCTGCAGCACCGACAGGGTCACCACCCCGGTGGCGACGCCCAGGCCCAGGGCGGTGATGAACAGGGGGAACGTGTTGGGGTTGCCGATGACGAACCGGGCGAAGGTCGGCCCCAGCGGCACCAGCATGGCGCCGCCCATCAGGCCGGTGGCCAGGCCGAGGATGACGGCGCGCACCACCCGGTTGACGTAGATGAACTGCCAACCCTCGCGGATCTCGTCCCACGTGCGCTTCAGGAAGGAGCGCTCCTCCTCCATCGGGTCGCGTTCGGTCACGGCCTCGGGGTGGGCCGCGGCCTCCCGGTCGGCCCGTGCCGCCATGGAGGTGGACGGCATGTCGTGGAAGACGAACCGCCACAGGATGAGCGCGGAGGCCAGGAAGGACAGGGCGTTGAAGTAGAAGGCGAGCGTCTGGGTGTCGCCCAGCTCGCGGCTCAGGCCCAGGAAGGCCAGGAAGGACACGGCGGCCAGGTTGTCGTTCAGGACCTTCAGCGCGTACTGGATCGGCCCTGCGATCGGCATGGTGGCGTAGGCCGCCACCAGGCTCAGCGAGTTGGCCGTCGTGAGCTTCTCGGCCGGCACCACGGCGGGGACGGTGGCCTCCTTGGCCGGGCTCCACATCAGGGTGAAGATCTCCAGGATGAAGCTGGCGAAGACCAGCCCGGGCACGGTCTGCACCAGCGGGAGGAGCAGGAACACCACGGCCCGCACGATGTCGGCGGTGATCATGATCTTCTTGCGGTCGAACCGGTCCACCAACACACCCACGAACGGGGCCAGGAAGAGCCCCGGCGCCACCCGGGCCGTGGTGACCAGCGCAATGGCGGCCTCGGGTTGGGCCGAGATCGACGCCGCCAGCGACGTGATGGCGAAGAAGCCGACCCAGTCGCCCAGGGCGGAGATGACCTGGACGTTGAAGAGGGCGAAGAAGCGCCGGGTGCCGAACATCCGCTCGATCCAGCCCTCGGCCGGCGCAGCGGGCTCCGCGGAATCGGGCTGGTCAGTCACCGTCGGACGCCGGTGACGACGGTGGGTCGTCCGCCGGCGCCCCCTGTCCCGTCCCGTTGCTCGCCGCCTTCTCCGCCGGTGCCTGCTTCTTGGCCGCGGCCTTCTTCTTCTTGGCCGGGGCCTTCTTCTTCGCCGCGGCCTTCTTCTTCTTGGCCGGGGCCTTCTTCTTGGCCGCGGCCTTCTTCTTCTTGACCGGCCCGCGGGCCCGGCGGTCCGCCAGCAGCTCCAGCGCCCGCTCCATGGTCAGGTCCTCGACGTCGTCCCCCTTGCGGAGGCTGGCGTTCGTCTCGCCGTCGGTCACGTAGGGACCGAACCGGCCCTCCTTGACCACGATGGGGCGCTCCGTGTCCGGGTCCGGACCCAGTTCCTTGAGCGGCGGCTTGGCCACGCCACGGCCCCGACGCTTGGGCTCGGCCAGGAGCCGCAGGCACTCGTCCAGGCCGACGGTCAGGATCTGCGACTCCGCCTCCAGGGACCGGGAGTCGCTCCCCTTCTTGATGTAGGGGCCGTAGCGCCCGTTCTGGGCGGTGATCATCACGCCGTCGGCCGGGTCCGGGCCCACCTCGCGGGGGAGGTCGAGCAGCGGGAGCACGTCCTCCAGGGTGACGGTGGCCGGGTCCATGTCCTTGAACAACGACGCCGTGCGGGGCTTGAAGCCGGTCTCGTCGTCGTGCACGCCCTCCTGGACGTAGGGCCCGAACCGGCCGGCCTTGAGGTACACGACCTCGGCGGTCTGCGGGTGCACGCCCAGCTCCCGGTCGCCCGACGGCGCCTCCAGCAGCTCCACGGCATGGGCCACGGTGAGCTCGTCGGGAGGGAGGTCGTCGGGGATGGAGGCGCGCTCGCTGTCGTCGCCGGACCCGCGCTCCAGGTAGGGGCCGTAGCGGCCGACCCGGGCGACGATGGGCACGCCGTCCGCGTCCGCTCCCAGCGGGATGGAGTTGACCTCCCGGGCGTCGATGTCGCCCAGGTCCGACACCAGGCTCTTGAGGGCCAGGCCCGACGGGGCGTCGCCGCCGTTCTGCACCCCGAAGTAGAAGCGGGTGAGCCAGGGCTCCATCTGCTCCGAGCCGGACGCGATCTCGTCCAGGTCGTCCTCCATGCGGGCGGTGAAGGCGTAGTCGACCAGGTCCGGGAAGTGCTGCTCCAGCAGCGTGATCACGGCGAAGGCCGTGAAGCTGGGCACCAGCGCCGAGCCCTTCTTCCACACGTAGCCGCGGTCCTGCACGGTGGAGATGATGGAGGCGTAGGTGGATGGCCGGCCCACACCGAGCTCCTCCAGCCGCTTGACCAGGGAGGCCTCGGTGAACCGGGCCGGGGGCTGGGTCTCGTGGCCGGCCGCCTCCAGCTGGTCGGTGAGCATGGCATCGCCCTCGCCCATGACGGGCAGGATCCGCTCCTGGTCGTCGAGCGCGGCGTCCGGGTCGTCCGAGCCCTCCACGTAGGCCCGCAGGTAGCCGGGGAACTGGATCGTGCGCCCCGACGCCGCGAACACCGCGTCCCGGGCTCCCCGCTCCGCGGTGGGGTCGGTGGTGGCCACCAGCCGGACCTGCACCGACTCCCCGCGGGCGTCGGTCATCTGGGACGCCACCGTGCGCTGCCAGATCAGCTCGTACAGGCGGTGCTCGGCGCCGCCCAGCTCCGACTGCACCTGGTCCGGGGTGCGGAACGAGTCACCGGCGGGACGGATGGCCTCGTGGGCCTCCTGGGCGTTCTTGACCTTGTTGGCGTAGGTGCGGGGGGCGTCGGGCAGGTAGTCCTTGCCGTACTTCTCCAGGATCTGGGACCGGGCCGCGCTCAGCGCGGTGTCCGACAGCGTGGTGCTGTCGGTCCGCATGTAGGTGATGTAGCCGTTCTCGTACAGCCGCTGGGCGGTGGACATGGTCTGCGCCGAGGACATGCGCAGCTTGCGGCCGGCCTCCTGCTGCAGCGTGGAGGTCATGAACGGGGGCGACGGACGGCGGGTGTAGGGCTTGCGCTCCACCGACCGGACCGCCACGGGCCGGTCGGCCAGGGCATCCCGCACCGCTCCGGCCGCGGCCTGGTCCAGGAGCACCACGGCGCCGGATCGGGCCGCGGGGGTGAGCTCCCCGGTGGAGGAGAAGTCCTTGCCCGTGGCCAACCGGTCACCGCCCAGTTCCACCAGGGTGGCCGGGAACGGCGTCTGGTCCCGGTCCGCGGCGGCGTGGTGGAAGGTGGCCTGCAGGTCCCACCAGGCACCGGCCCGGAACGCCATGCGCTCCCGCTCCCGCTCCACCACCACACGGGTGGCCACCGACTGGACCCGGCCCGCCGACAGGCGCGGCATGACCTTCTTCCACAGCACCGGGGAGACCTCGTAGCCGTAGAGGCGGTCCAGGATGCGCCGGGCCTCCTGGGCGTCCACCAGGCGGCGGTCCAGCTCCCGGGGATGCTCGATGGCGTGGCGGATGGCCTCCGGGGTGATCTCGTGGAACACCATGCGCCGGACCGGGACCTGGGGGTTGAGGACCTCCAGCAGGTGCCAGGCGATCGCCTCCCCCTCGCGGTCCTCATCGGTCGCGAGGTAGAGCTCGTCGGCGTCCTTCAGCGCGGCCTTGAGGTGCCGGACGTGGTCCTTCTTGTCCGGCGACACCACGTAGAGCGGCTTGAAGTGGTTGTCGGTGTCCACCCCGAGCCGGGCCCAGGCCTGGCCCTTGAACTCCTTGGGCACGTCCGCCGCGTTCCGGGGGAGGTCGCGGATGTGGCCGATCGACGATTCCACGACGTAGTCATCGCCGAGGTAGCGCGCGATGGTCCTGGCCTTGGCCGGTGACTCGACGATGACGAGGGGACTGCCCATTGGCGGTACAGCTAAGGGAGCCGCCGACGGCCTGTCAATTGCCCCGGACGGGGCCGGGTCCCCGGGCCTTCGGCCCGAAATGGCGCTGCGACTAGCCTCCGGAGTCCTGACCGACCGTCCAAGGGGACCAGATGAACCTCGAACAGAGCGCCCGCGGCAAGGAACTCGAGGCCGCGCTGGCGGAGTTCATGGACAGCCACGTCTACCCGGCGGAGGCCGTCTACGACGAGCAGATGGAGGCCCTCGGCGACCCCCACGGCCATCCCCAGGTGGTGGAGGACCTCAAGGCGGAGGCCCGGGCCCGGGGCCTGTGGAACCTGTTCCTGCCCCACCGGACCGAGTGGACGCCCGAGCCGCTGTCCAACCTGGACTACGCCTACCTGGCCGAGGTCACCGGGCGCTCCATCGCCCTGGCCCCCGAGGCCATGAACTGCGCGGCGCCGGACACCGGCAACATGGAGGTGCTGTCGCTGTTCGGCACCCCGGAGCAGCAGGAGCAGTGGCTCCTGCCCCTGCTGAACGGGGAGATCCGCTCCGCCTTCGCCATGACCGAGCCCGACGTCGCCTCGTCCGACGCCACCAACATCCAGCTCTCCATCGCCCGCGACGGCGACGAGTACGTCCTCAACGGCCGGAAGTGGTGGACCTCCGGAGCGGCGTCGGACCGCTGCCGGATCATGATCGTCATGGGCAAGACCGACCCGGACGCGCCGCGCCACCTGCAGCAGTCCATGGTGCTGGTCCCCATGGACACCCCCGGGGTGACCAAGGTCCGTGACCTGCCGGTGTTCGGCTACCAGGACCGTGAGGGCCACGCCGAGATCGACTTCACCGACGTCCGGGTGCCGGTGACCAACCTCCTCAGCCAGGAGGGCTCCGGGTTCGCCATCGCCCAGGCCCGGCTGGGCCCCGGCCGCATCCACCACTGCATGCGCTGCATCGGCGTGGCCGAACGGGCGCTGGACCTGATGTGCCGCCGGGTCACCGAGCGGGTGGCGTTCGGCAAGCCGCTGGCGGAGCAGGGCGTGGTGCGGGAGTGGATCGCGGATTCCCGCATCGAGATCGAGCAGGCCCGCCTCCTCACCCTGAAGGCCGCCTACCTGATGGACACGGTGGGGACCAAGGGTGCGGCCATCGAGATCTCCGCCATCAAGGTGGTGGCCCCCAACGTGGCCCTCCGGGTGGTGGACCGGGCCATCCAGGCCCACGGCGGGGGCGGCGTGTCGGAGGACTTCCCGTTGGCCCGCATGTACGCGGGGCTGCGGACGCTGCGATTCGCCGACGGGCCCGACGAGGTCCACCGCCGGCAGGTGGCCCGCACCGAGCTGGCCCGCCACGCGGACTGAGCGGGGCCGCTGCCGTTCACGGTGCGTTCACAGTTCCTGGACCACCGCGGCGGGCACCGTCGATAAGGTCGCCACCAGGAGAGCCGGGAAGTCTGGTCGGCCCCCGCCCACGGCGGGGACAACACATCGCCTCGACCACACATGATCCTCCTCCTCGCGCTCCACGCACTGGCCGCCACGGCCTGCCTCGCCCCCGGCCCGCGGGCCGGACGGTGGGCCTTCCCCGTCGCCCTGGCCGCCCCGGCCGGCACGTTCCTCTGGCTGTGCGTCCAGGCACCGTCCGTGCTCGGGGGCACGGCGGTGGAGCAGTCGTTGCGGTGGGTCCCCCAGCTCGGCCTGACGCTGTCGTTCCGACTCGACGGGTTCGGCCTCCTGATGGGCCTCCTGGTGTCCGGGATCGGCGTCCTCGTGCTCGGGTACTGCCTGCCGTACTTCGCTCCCCACGACGGGCACCCGGCCCGTGCCGACCTGGGCCGCATCGCCGGTCTGCTGGTGGCCTTCGCCGGGGCCATGTTGGGGCTGGTCCTCTCCGACGGGTTCTTCACCCTGTTCCTGTTCTGGGAACTGACCTCCATCACCTCGTACCTGCTGATCGGGATCGACGACCGGTCCGCCGAGGCCCGCACCGCGGCCCAGCGCGCCTTCCTGGTGACCGGTGCCGGGGGCCTGGCCCTCCTGGCCGGACTGGTCCTCCTGGGCCAGCAGTCCGGGACCACCTCGTTGTCGGCCCTGGTCACCGACCCCCCGGGCGGCACCGTCACGACGGTGGCCCTGGTCCTGGTCCTGGCCGGCGCCTTCGCCAAGTCGGCCCAGGTCCCCTTCAACTTCTGGCTCCCCGGGGCCATGGCCGCGCCCACTCCCGTGAGCGCCTACCTGCACTCGGCGACCATGGTGAAGGCCGGCATCGTGCTGGTCGCCCGCCTGGCGCCGGCCTTCGCCGACCAGGCGCCGTGGCGGGTCCTGGTGGTGGCCTGCGGCGGCGCCTCGCTCCTGGTGGGCGGCGTGCAGGCCCTCCGCCAACAGGACGCCAAGCTCGCGCTGGCCCAGGGGACGGTCAGCCAGCTCGGCCTCATCATGGTGCTGGTCGGGATGGGCACCCCGGCGCTGACCTACGCCGGCGTGGCGGTGCTCACCGCGCACGCCCTGTTCAAGGCGGCGCTGTTCCTGGTGGTCGGCGTGGTGGACCACCAGGCCGGCACCCGTGACATGCGCCGGCTCCGGCACCTGGGACGTCGCCTCCCGGTGCTGGGCGTCCTCGCCGCGACCGCGGCCGCATCCATGGCCGCCATCCCGCCGACGTTCGGGTTCGTGGCCAAGGAGAGCGGCCTGGCCGCGCTGCTGGACCCGGGCGTCGGCGCCGTCGGTGCGGCCGCACTGGTGCTGGTGGTGACCGGCAGCGTGCTGACCGTGGCGTACTCGGTCCGCACCGTCGACGGGCTGTTCGGCCGGGGCACGTCGGGGACCACCGGCGGGGCCGCCACCGGTGGCGAGGAACCGGTCGCGCCCGACATGGTGCCGCGGCCGGGCGCCGCGTTCATGGCCGCGCCCGCGGTGCTGGCACTGCTCTCGCTGCTGTGCGGCCTGGCCGCCGGTGCGGTGGGCGCGTTCCTGGCCGAGGTCGCCTCCTCGCTCGACCCCGCGTCCGCCGACGGCCACCTCACCCTGTGGCCGGGGATCGGTGCCGCGCTCGGCCTGTCGGCGGCCACGTGGGTGCTGGGGGCGGTGGTGGCGACCGCCGTGCACCGCCACGAGGCCGGACGGGACGCCACCACCGGCATCGGCGCCCGGGCCTACGCCACCCTCTACGACGGGCTGATGGTGGGGGCACGACGCATCACCGGGGTCACCCAGAGCGGCTCGCTCACGGCCTACCTGGGCGTGGTCCTGGCCGCCGTCGTGGCCGCGGTCGCCGCCGCCTCACTGGCCGGGCCGTTCGACCTGGGCCGGATCCCCCTCGCCGACTCCCCACTGGAGGTGGCCGCGGTGGCACTGACCATCGTGCTGGCCACGGGTGTGCTGCGCGCCCGCCGCCGGTTCAGCGCCGCGCTCCTGCTGGGCGGGTCGGGCTACGGGCTCGCCGTCCTGTTCCTCCTGCACGGCGCCCCCGACCTGGCCATCACCCAGTTCCTGGTCGAGACCCTCACCATCGTCATGTTCCTCCTCGTCCTGGGCCGCCTGCCCGACCGGTTCCAGGCCGCGCCCACCTGGGCCCCCCGCCTCGCGCGGGTCGGGCTGTCGGTGGGCGTCGGCGTGGCCGTGACGGTCTTCGCCCTGGCCGCCTCCGGTGCACGGACCGCCCCCTCGGTCGGCGACGAGCTGCTGCGGCGGTCGGAGGCGGAAGCGGGCGGCCGCAACGTGGTCAACGTGACGATCGTCGACTTCCGCGGCTTCGACACCCTGGGCGAGATCACCGTCCTGGGTGTCGCCGCCATCGGGGTGCTGAACCTCGTCGGTGCGGCCCGCCGGGAGCAGCGTCGCAAGCGCCTCCGTGACGGCGCCGACCTCGGTGGCGCCGACACGGTTGCCGGCGACCTCCCGTCCGGAGGCGGGCGGACCGGCGCGATGGAACCCGGGGGGCCGGCATGAGCGCCGAGGACCGGGCCGGGGCCGGGCCGCCCCGGGAGTCGGTCCGGCGGTCGGTGATCCTCACCACCACGGCCAACGGCCTCGTGCCGGTGCTCCTGCTGGTGTCGGTGTACCTCACCTTCCGCGGGCACAACGCTCCCGGTGGCGGGTTCGCCGGCGGGCTGGTGATGGCGACCGCGGTCGTGCTCCGCTACCTGGCCGACGGACCCCGGTCGCTCGACGGTGCGCGCATCGACCCGGTGTCCCTCATCGGTCTGGGCCTGCTGGTGGCGGTGCTCGTGGCCGTGGCGCCGCTGTTCGTCGGGGGCGAACTGCTCGAGTCCGCCATCTGGAAGGTCGACGTGCCCGTGATCGGGCCGGTCAAGGTGGTCAGCTCCGCCGGGTTCGACATCGGGGTGCACATCCTCGTCCTCGGCGCGGTGCTGGCCGTGGTCACGGCCTTCGTCCGCGCCGACGAGACGAGCGTGGTCCCCGACAGCCGCCCCGGACCACCACGACGCGGGCCACGCTCCTGCTCCGGAGCCGGAGGTCGACCGGTGAGCGTCACCCTGGCCGTGCTGATCGGCGTGCTGGCGTCCGTGGGGACCTACCTGGTCCTGCACCGGACGTTGACCCGCATCATCCTGGGGCTGGGCATGCTGGCCAACGCCGTCAACCTGATGGTGCTGGCCGCCGGAGGGCCGCCGGCCGGTGCACCCATCATCGGCACCGGGGGCCCGCTCGGCGACCCGGTCCCCCAGGCGCTCGTCCTCACCGCCATCGTCATCAGCTTCGGCACCACCGCCTTCCTGCTGGCGGTGGCGTACCGGTCCTGGACCATCGACGGCAACGACGACGTCGAGGACGACATCGAGGACCGGCGCATCGGCACCGAGGACCCGGTGGACGGACCGGCATGACCGCCCTGCTGCCGCTGGCCATCGTGGTTCCCCTGGGTGGGGCGGCCGTGACCCTCCTGCTGGGCCGGCACCTGGCCGTCCAGCGCGTGATCGCGCTGGCGTCGCGCGGCGGTGACGCTGGCGGTGGCGGTGGCGATCCTGGTGTCGGTCGACCGCGACGGCACGCTGACCGCGCCGCTCGGGGGCTGGCCCGTCTCCGTCGCCATCAACCTGGTGGCCGACCGGCTGGCCGCGCTCATGCTGGTCATCGGCGCCGCGATGCTGTTCGCGGTGCTGCTCTACGCGCCAGGGCCAACGGGCCGACGACGAGCGCTCACGGTGGTACACGCCGACCTACCTGGTGCTCATGGCCGGGGTGTCGGCCGCGTTCCTGGCCGGCGACCTGTTCAACCTGTTCGTCGCCGTCGAGATCCTGCTCATGTCCAGCTACGTGCTCATCACGCTGGAGGGCAACGACGACCAGATCCGCTCCGGCACCACCTACGTGGTGCTCAACGTGCTGGAGTCCACACTGCTCCTGATGGCCGTCGCCCTGGTGTTCGCGGCCACGGGCACGCTGAGCATGGCCGAGTTGCCGGACCGGCTGGCCGCGCTGCCCGAGGGGGTCCGCACCGGGCTCAACCTGCTGCTGCTCATCGCCTTCGGGCTCAAGGCCGCCGTGTTCCCCCTGTACTCCTGGCTTCCCGACAGCTATCCCGCCGCCCCCAGCCCCGTGACCGCCGTGTTCGCCGGCCTGCTGACCAAGATCGGCGTCTACGCCCTCATCCGCACCGAGACCCTGCTGTTCCCCGGCGGCCAGCGCACGCTGCTGCTGGTGGTGGCCGGCTTCACCATGATCATCGGCGTGCTCGGTGCCATCGCCCAGTCCGACATGAAGCGCATCCTGAGCTTCCACATCGTCAGCCAGATCGGCTACATGCTCCTCGGGCTCGCCCTGGGCGGGCTGGCGGCCATCACCGCCACCATCTTCTTCGTGCTGCACCAGATCCCGACCAAGACATCGCTGTTCCTGGTGGAAGGGATCGTGGAGCGGGAGACCGGCACCTCGACCCTGGACCGGATCGGGGGGATGGCCCGGCGCTCCGGGCCGCTGGCCCTGCTGTTCCTGCTCCCCGCGCTCAGCCTGGCCGGGCTCCCCCCGTTGTCGGGGTTCGTGGGCAAGGTCGGCATCGTCGAGGCCGGGTTCGCCCAGGACCAGTACGCCATCATCGCCGTCAGCCTGCTGGGATCGCTGCTGACGCTGGTGTCCATGCTCAAGATCTGGTCGGGCGTGTTCTGGGGGGCCACCATGCCCGCGACGACGGGGCGTGAGGGCGTGCTGCGCCACCACCCGCTGATGGCGTCGGTGACTGCGGCGGTGGTGGCCGTCGGCCTGGTCATCGCACTGGCCGCCGGCCCCATCTACCGGTTCTGCGGCAGGGCCGCGGCAGGCATCGTGGACCCGTCGACCTACTCCGAAGCGGTCCAGCGGTGACCCGGCTGGCCGGCTCCGTTCGCGTTGCTGGGGGTGTGGATCCTCCTGTGGGGCGAGCCGTCGGTGGCCAACCTCGCCAGCGGACTGCTGACGGTCGCCGTCGTGGTGGCCGTCGACGCCCGCCTGCGGCGGCCCCGCACCCACCGGATCCATCCGCTGGCCGTCGTGGTGCTGGTGGCCGACCTGCTGGGCCGCCTGGTCGTGTCCAGCCTCCAGGTGGCCCGCGCCGTCCTGTGGCCGACCCCGGCCCGCCTCCGCGCCGGCGTCGTGTCGGTGCCGCTGCGCACCGACTCGCCCCTGGTGGCCACCGTGCTGGCCGACATCATCAGCCTGACCCCGGGGACCGTGACCCTGGACGTGCGCGAGGCACCACCACGCCTGCTCGTGCACGTCCTCGGCCTGGGGGACGCGGACGCGGTGGTGGCCGACATGGTGGCGCTGGAGGACCGGGTGCTGCGCGCCGTGGACCCGGTCACGTCGGGTCGCCGTGACGACGACGGAGGGGACCGATGATGGCCGCCGTGGGTGTCGTGAGCCTGGCGATGCTGTCCGTCGCCGCGCTGCTCGCGGCCTGGTTCGTGGTGCGCTCACGCAACCTGGTCGACCGGGCCGTCGGCCTGGACACCGCCGTGGCGGTCGTGCTCAACGGGTTGGCGGTGGGCGTGGCGGTCGCCGGGGGCGGAGACGGCGTCGACCTGATCCTGATGATCGGGCTGCTGGCCTTCCTGGGCACCGTGACCGTGGCCCGGTTCATCGAACGCCGCGGGGCGGGTGGCCCGACCGACCCCGGGAGCGGGGACCCACGATGAGCACCCTGCTCGACGTGGTGTCCGCCACCCTGCTGCTGTGCGGCAGCGCGTTGACCCTGGTGGCCGCCGTCGGCCTGTTCCGCATGCCCGACGCATACGCCCGCATCCACGTGGCCACCAAGCCCGCCACCCTGGGGATCGCGTGCACGCTGTCCGGTGCCGCGCTGCAGGTGTCCGGGGCGTCGGAGGTGACCAAGATCGTCCTTGCCCTGGCACTGCAGCTGTGGACCGTGCCGGCCTCCAGCCACCTGCTGGCCCGCGCCGGCCGCCTGTCCGGCCTGCCCCCGGCCGAGCCGGACGCGGTGGACGCCTTCGGTGACGACCCGTCCGGGGACCCGACCGGCTGACCGGGCCCATCCACCCCGGGCCCGTCGGTCAGTCCAGCTCGGACACGGCGGCCACGACGTCCACGATGCGGTCCAGGCGGGACTCCTCCAACAGGTCGCGGGCCGCACCGGGCGGGCACACGACGGTGAAGCGGGCCCCGCGGCGGCGGGCCCGCAACGACCCCGCCACGATCAGCCCCAGGGCCACGGGCTCCAGGTAGTCGACGGAGCCCAGGTCCAGGGCGACGCGGTCCCCGTCGAGCTGGTCCAGCTCCTGGCGCAGGGCGGGCATCGTCGCCAGGTCGACCTCGCCCACCACGGACAGGACCGACCAGTCGCCGTGGGGCAGGATCCGGACGTCGAACAGCACGGGACCGAGGCTAACGGTGCTGCGCCGTGGCACCGTCCGGGTGCCCGGTCCGCTGTCGGTGCCGTCCCCTACGGTTGGGTCCGGCATGACGGATCCGGCAGGGCCCCCGCAGGCAACCGAGGCCGTCGTCGACCTGCGGGCGACCATCGACGCACTGGTCGACGGGTGGTCCGACGACCCGCGCCTGGCCCACGTGCGACGCCTCCCGGCCCGGCCGGCCCGCCTGGCGGACCCGGCCCGGCCCAGTCCGGAGCCCCTGGCCTCGCGCATCCCCCACGGGCGTCTGTGGTCCCACCAGGCCCGGGCCCTGGACCTGGTGCGCGACGGTCGCTCCGTGGCGCTGGCCACCGGCACCGCCTCGGGCAAGTCGCTCTGCTACCAGGTGCCCGCAGCGGAAGCGGCCCTGGACGGCGGCACCACGCTCATGGTGTTCCCGACCAAGGCGCTGGCCCAGGACCAGCTCCTGAGCTTCGCGGCGTGGGACGTGCCCGGCGTGGTGCCCGCCACCTACGACGGTGACTGCACCCCGGAGGAGCGCAGCTGGGTCCGGGCCAACGCCAACGTGCTCCTCACCAACCCGGAGATGCTGCACCAGGGCATCCTCCCCAACCACGGTCGCTGGGCCCCCTTCCTGCACCGGCTCCGGCTGGTGGTGGTGGACGAGCTCCACGTGCTGCGCGGCATCTTCGGCACCCACACGGCGCAGGTCCTGCGCCGCCTGGTCCGCCTGGCCCGCCACTACGGGGCGGACCCCACGTTCGTCTTCACCTCCGCCACCATCGGTGACCCGGCCCGGCTCGCATCGGAGCTGTGCGGCATGCCGGTGGAGGCCGTCACGGCCGACGGCGCCCCCTCGGGCGAGCGCACGGTGGTGCTGTGGAACCCGGAGGCGGAGCCCGACGCCGAACCGGACCCCCTGGGACCCGACCCCCGCCTCCAGGACGGGACGGAGCCGGTCGGGCGCCGGTGGTCCGTGCACGCCGAGGCCGCCCTGGTGGCGTCCCGCCTGATCGACGCCGGGCTCCGGACGTTGGTGTTCTGCCGGTCCCGCCGGTCCACGGAACTGGTGGCGGCGGACATCCGCCGCTCGGTGCGGGCCGAGCACGCCGGCGCCGTGCGCTCCTACCGGTCCGGGTACCTGGCCCAGGAACGCCGGGAGATCGAGGCGGAGCTGTTCGGCGGCCGACTGCGGGGCGTGGTGGCCACCAACGCGCTGGAGCTCGGGGTGGACATCGGCGGGCTGGACGCCGTGGTCCTGTGCGGGTACCCCGGCACCATCGCCTCCTTCTGGCAGCAGGTGGGCCGGGGGGGCCGCACCCAGCAGCCGTCGCTGGCGGTGGTGGTGGCGGGCCAGGACCAGCTGGACCAGTGGATGATGCGCCACCCCGACGAGCTGTTCGCCCGCGCACCGGAGCCCGCCGTCATCAACCCTGACAACCCCTACGTGTACGTGCCCCACCTGGGGTGCGCGGCCCACGAGCTGCCCCTCGGCCGTGGCGACGAGACCCTGTGGCCGGACCAGCTGGACGAGGGTGTCCGCCGGCTGGTGCTGGAGGACCGCGCCTCGGTGCGCCGGCGGAAGGGTGCCCGGGTGGCGGTGTGGTCGGGCCGTGGCCTGCCCGCGCCCACCATCGGCCTGCGCTCCGCGTCCAGGGGCGAGGTGCGCATCCGGGACGTGGAGGACACGGTGATCGGCACCGTGGACCAGGCCCGGGCCTACGACGTGGTCCACCCCGGCGCGGTCTACCTCCACCAGGGGAGGGCCTGGCAGGTGGTCCGGCTGGACATGGACGCCCGCACCGCCGTGGTGGAGCCGGTGGCCGGGGACACCTACACCCAGACCCGGTCGAAGACCTCCATCCGGTTGCTGGCCACGGACCGCACCAAGGCGGTGGGCGCATCCCGGCTGACGCTGGGCAGCGTGGAGGTGACCACCCAGGTGGTCGGCTACCAGACCCGCAACACGCTCAGCCACGAGGTCCTGGACCGGACGCCGCTGGACCTGCCGCCCACGCACCTGACCACGCGGGCCGTCTGGTACGTGTTCCCGCCGGACCTGGTGGAACGGGCCTCGGTGGACCACTCGGCCCTTCCCGGGGCGCTGCACGCGGCCGAGCACGCCGCCATCGGCATCCTGCCGTTGTTCACCATCTGCGACCGCTGGGACGTGGGCGGGGTGTCCACGGTGGAGCTGGCCGAGACGGGAGCGCCCACCGTGGTCATCCACGACGCCCACCCCGGAGGCGCGGGCATCGCGGAGCTGGCCTTCGACGCCTCCGACCGGCACCTGGCCGCCACCCTGGACGTGCTCTCCACCTGCCGCTGCACCGACGGCTGCCCCAGCTGCGTGCACTCCCCCAAGTGCGGCAACGGCAACGAACCGCTGGACAAGGACGCCGCGGCCCGGCTGGTGTCCGCCACCCTGGCCGGGGCCGGACGCGCCGCGCCCTCCCTGGCCTCCTGAGCGGGGCCGGACCGGCCGACGGGGCCGGCCTTCTCCGGGGCCGGCTGTGCCGGGGTTCCTCATCGCTCCTCCACCCGGACGGTGAGCCGTTCCCGCAGCAGGATGCCCGCGACGGCGCGTCCCACCAGCGGGACCTGTGAGGGCCGGCCCTGGACCGTGACCGTGGCCAGGCCACCCGGGACCCCGACCCCGGACACCTGCACCGTGAAGCGGTCCAGTCCGGCATCGGCCAGGGCGGCCCGGGCGGCGGCGGCGGAGGGGTCGACCACCACGGCCCGGGCCGCGACACGTGCGCCGTGCACCACCAGCACGCGGTCGCGCACCAGCAGGCCGGCCTGGACCACGACGAGGACCAGGGCGAGCACCACCGGCAGCACCAGCGCGGTCTCCACCGTGGACTGGCCCCGCTGGCCGGTGCGGGTCACGCCCGCTCCAGGATGCGGCCCACCACCGTGTCGAACAGCCGGGACACGGCATCGGACCGCGTCACCCAGGCCACCAGGGCCAGGGCGACCGCGGCCGCTCCCAGGAGGACGAGCGCGTACTCCACCGTGCTCTGGCCCCGTTCCGGGGGGCCGAGGGCCCACAGGTGGGACCGCACGGCCAGGCGCCACACCCGTTCCCGTGCCGGCGGGCGGCCGCGGGTCCGGACGGACCGGGCGGGCGGGGACGTTCGATCAACCATGGTGGGCCTCCGGCAGGGTGGCAGGGGTCGGGACCGGGGAAGCGTCGACCGAGCGGGCGGCGGAGAGCCCGACGGGCACCAGTGTCATGACCACGAAGGCGGGGAGGATGCAGCCGACCAGGGGGAGCAGGAGCAGCACGGGCAGGCGCCGGATGCCGGTCTCGACGGCCCGCCGGGACCGACGGCGTTCGGCGTCGGCCAGGCGTTGCAGCGCCGGCGCCGCCGGCGTGCCGGAACCGGCCGCGACGAGCAGTGCGGTCCCCAGGGCGAGCACCTCCGGTGGCTGGTCACGGGTCAGGCGTTCCAGCGCACGCTCGAGCGACACGCCACGGTCCACGTCCTGGGCCACGCCGGACAGCGACGCGGCCACGGGTCCCCGCCCGCTGGTGCCGACCATGGCCACCGCGGTGTGCAGCGAGCACCCCGCACCTGCGGCGACGGCCAGCAGCTCGGTGCAGGCCACCAGGTCGTGGGTGGGTGGTGCGGCACCCGGCCGACGCGCCCTGCGTCGCGCCGTGCCCCGGCGGGACGGGCTCCGGAGGAACGGCCTCCGGAGCGACGGGCTCCGGAGGAAGCGACCCGGGAGGAAGCCACGCCGGCGGCCGGGACGGGACGGCCGCGGCGGGTGATGCGGGACGGGACGCCGCTCCCCCGGCCCGGGCCCCGGCGGGACCCGTCGGGGCCAGGGACGGCGGACCACGAGCCGCCACACGGCCCACCCCGCCACCAACGCGACGAGCGGCGCCGTCATCCGGTCACCCGCCGGACCAGCGCGGAGGACATCCACGCCCCCAGACCGTCGAGCGCCACCCCGACCGACAGGCACGCCGTGCCGGCCACCGAGCCGAACAGGACGCCGGCCAGGGACGGGTCCACCAGGGCCAGGATCAGCGCCCCGGTGGGCGGCAGCGCCACCAGGACCGCCACCGAGGTCCGGGCCTGGGACACCAGGGCACCGATCTCGTCGGCCACCTCCAGGTCGTCCAGCAGCGAGGCGGCCACGCCGTCCAGCGCCCGGGACAGGTCACCGCCGTGGGCCACACCGAAGCGGCACGCCCCCACCAGCAGGCCCACCCCGGGCACGGCCGACTCCTCACCCCACTGCTCCAGGGCCGGGTCGATGGCCCGGCCCCGGTCCAACCGGTGCACCAGCGCGGTGACCTCCCGACCCACCGGCCCCGGCGTGCGGGGTCCGACCTCCTCCATGGCCGCCCGCAGGGTGGCCCCGGAACGGACCGACCGGGCCAGGTCCCCGGCCAGTCGGGGCACGGCCCGGGCCGCATCACGCCGCGCCGCGCCCGCCGACCGGCGGCGCCACCACCGCAGGCCGCACCCCGCCGCGACCACGGCCAGCACGGGCCCGATCACGACCCCGGCCCCACCGCGACGACCCGGCCCGCCACCACGTCGTGGACGGTGGCCACGAACCGGCGGCCGTCCCGGCCCCGGGCCATGCCCACCAGGACGTGCACCGCGGCGCGGACCTGGGAGCGCACCGCATCCATGGGCACACCGTCACCGGCGGCGACGGCCATGTGCTCCAGCCGCGCCAGCGCGTCCGTCGCGGTGGACGCGTGCACGGTCGACATGCAGCCCCGATGGCCGGTGGACATGGCCCAGACCATGTCCGCGGCTTCAGCGCCGCGGACCTCCCCCACCACGATGCGGTCGGGACGGAGCCGCAGCGCCACCCGCACCAGGTCCCGGATGGCCACCCGTCCGACCCCCTCCGCCGTGCCGGGGCGGGCCTCCAGGCGCACCACGTGGTCGCCGGGCAGCCGGAGCTCGGCGACGTCCTCGATGGTGACGATCCGCTCATCCGCGGGCAGGAGGCCCGCCAGCGCGTTCAACAGGGTGGTCTTGCCCGACCCGGTGGCGCCGTACACCACCACGTTGCGCCGCTCCGCCACCCGGGCCCGCAGCGCCGCGGCCGGACCGGCGCCGGCGAGCTCGTCCAACGGGACGACCGTGCTGCGGTGGCGCCGGACGGCGACCAACGGACCGTCCACCGCCAGGGGCGGCAGGACGGCGGTGACCCGGGTGCCGTCCGCCAGCCGGGCGTCCACCACCGGATGGGAGCGGTCGGCGCGCAGGCCGAGCGGCCCGACCAACCGTTCGATGGCCCGGTCGATGGCGGCGCGGTCCAGCACCACACCGGCGCGGCTGAGCCGACCGCCCGCCTCCACCCACACCTCGCCGGGCCCGTTCACCAACACGTCGGACACGTCGGGCCGGTCCAGCAGCGCCTGGATGGGACCCAGCCCGACCAGGTCCACCGCCAGACGGTCCGCCCACCGCACCGCCTCCCCGGGCGCCAGCAACGGGGCCTCCTGCTCCAGGAGCCGGACCAGCTGCGCCACCGGGTCCTGGACCGGGCCCGTCCCGTCCAGGAACCGACGGCGCACCACGGACTCCACCGAGGCCCGGTCCATTCAGGACACCCCCCGCAACGCCCGCTCCACCGACCGGGGCAGCCGCGTGACGAGGGTGCCGGCGTCCACGGACCGGGCGACCGCGGGGTCCACCTCCAGCACGGCCGCCACCGGCAGGCCCAGCACCTGGGCCACGTCACGGCGGTCCAGGGCACGGCCCGGGTCGACCACCAGCACGACGGCATCGGCACGGACCTCCTCCCGCGCGGCCCGGCGCAGGGCCAGGTAGCACGGCCTGGTCACCAGCAGCGAACGGCCCGCCTCCGCCAGCGCCCGGCCCAGGGCCACCCGGCACGGTCCACCGTCCGCCACCGGCCCGGCCTCGCCCGCCGACGGGCGGAGCATGCCTGCGTCCACCACCACCGACCGCCCGGCCCCGGCGAGCGCATCCACCAGGGCGGCCCGACGCGCCGGGGGGACGTCCCAACCGCGACCGGCCGGCAACAGGTCCAGGTCCGGTGCGACGGCCACCACCAGCCGCTCGAGCGTCCGGGCCGTCCCGGCATCGCTCTCCAGCCAGTCCCAGACGCCGGGCCCGGACGGCTCCGGCAGGCCCAGCAGCGCGGGTTGGTCACCGGCCAGGTCCACCAGGAGGGACGAGCCGGTGGCCCGGGCCCGGACCACGGCCAGCGCCGCGCTGACGACGCTGACACCGACGCCGCCCTTGACCGACCAGACGGTGGTGAGCATGGATCCCCCGCACGGCACCGGGCCGACCGGCGCAGGGCCGGCCCGCTCGACGGGGAAGTCGGGCCAACCCTACGGGGCCGGCCCGGCCCGGTCAGCGGGGACCGGTCACCGGTTACAGTGCGCCCCGGAGGTGTCCGAGCACCTGGTGGGCTCCGCCGCCTTCAAAGCGGTCGGGACGGGCGATCCCCGTCCGGCGGGTTCGATTCCCGTCCACCTCCGCCACCGCCCGGCCCCGCTCGGGTCGGATCGGATCAGACCGCGAGCAGGTCCCTGGCCCCGGTGTCGCTCGACGGATGGCGCAGCTTGGACATGGCCCGGGCCTCGATCTGGCGGATGCGCTCCCGTGTCAGCTGGAAGTGCTCGCCCACCTCCTCGAGCGTCCGCGGCTCACCACGGTCCAGTCCGAACCGGAGGGTGAGGATGTCCCGTTCGCGCTCGTCCAGTGGGGACAGGAGCCGGCCGATCTCGTCGGGAAGCAGTGCGGAGCTCGCGGCCTCGAACGGTGACTCGGCCGTCCGGTCCTCCACCAGGTCCCCCAACTCGGCATCGCCGTCCTCGCGCAGCGGCTCGGACAGGGACAACGGCTCGAAGGCGAAGCGGAGTGCCTCGGACACCTTGGCCTCGGGCAGGTCCACCTCCGCGGACAGCTCGGCGAGCGTGGCAGGGCGACCCAACGTGAGCTCCAGGGAGGCCCGCGCCTTCTGGACGCGGGCCAGGGTGTCCCCGGCGTGGACCGGGAGGCGGATGGTGCGCCCCGTGTTGGCGATGCCCCGGGTGATGGCCTGGCGGATCCACCAGGTGGCGTAGGTGGAGAACTTGAACCCCTTGCGCCAGTCGAACTTCTCCACCGCGTGGATCAGGCCCAGGTTCCCCTCCTGGACCAGGTCCAGCAGGGGCAGGCCGGATGCCTGGTACCGCTTGGCGATCGAGACCACCAGGCGGAGGTTGGACTGCACGAAGGTCCGCCCCGCCGCCTCCCCGTGGCGGGCGGTGCGGCGCAGCTCACGGCGGCGGGCGGCGGGCAGGGCGCGGCCGGCCTGGTCCAACTCGGTGCGGGCGGCGACGCCCTCCTCGATGGCCTGGGCCAGGCGGACCTCGTCCTCCTTGGTCAGCAGCGGGTACCGCCCGATGTCGGTGAGGTAGAGACGGACCAGGTCCTCCTCGTCCCGCTCGACCCGTTCCTTTGCCACTGGCTACCTCTTTCGTCGGCGGACCACCGATGACGCCCCCCGGCCGGCCACCGGGCGCGGTCGGGGCGACCACGTCGGGACCTCACCGGCTCGACGTGACGACACCGCCACCCGTTGCGGCCGACGTCCCGCCGGCCTGTGGGTGGACTGTGGGTGGTCCGTGCCGTCGGGGGGTCTGACGGCGCACCGCGTCATCGGCGCGACGGGCCCGAAAACCTGAGCGCGTCCGTCGAGCGCCGGACCCGGCACCACGATCAGATCGGGGCCGCGGCCCCCAGCAGGCGCACGAGCTCCTCCACGTGCGCACCGGCCCCGTCCGTCCCGGCACCCTCCAGCCGACCCAGCACCCGCTCGCCGTCCGCCCCGTCACGCACGGCGTCGTCGCGGATGATCCGCAGCCACCGGGCCAGCGGTGCGTCCGCCACCGGGACCGCGGCGTCGAGCCAGGCGCCGTAGGTCGACACCAGGTGGGGGCCCACCACCCGGTACAGGCCGGCGAGCCGGTCCACCTGGTCCTCCGGGCCCGCCAGGGCGGACATGACCTCGGCCCAACCGGCGGCGGGGACCACGACCTGGGCCAGCGGCACCTGGCGGAGCTCCGGCAGGCGGTCGACCAGGACCGAGGCCCGCCAGGCGTGGTGGTGGGACTGGGCCGACACCAGGACCTTGGCCTCCGGGTCGGCCATCGTGGGCACCCATCCGCCCAGCACCTCGAACAGCCGCCGTTCGGCCCACACGGCGTGTCCCAGGCCCCGGGCGGTGTCCAGGAGGTCCCGGCCGGCGGTCCCGGGCACCGGCGCGGGATCAGTCACCAGGCCGGGCCCGGCTCGATGGGTCCGGCTCGAACATGGGACGGAAGTGTAGGCAGCTCCGGGAACACTCCTCGCCGAAATGTTGTTGCGACGGTAACCTCGGTAGATCACGCGGGGCGACCGACACGACATGGGGCTAGGTACACGATGCTGAGCGACGCTGAACAGAAGGCATGGCAGAACCTGCTCATGGCCCACGGCCGTGTGGTCGGTCGGTTGGACGCCGACCTGATCGGCGAGTGCGACATGACCCTGGCCGAGTACGAGGTCCTCCTCCACCTGGCCGCGGACGGTGACGACCAGCGCCTGCGCATGAACGAGTTGGCCGACCGGGCCCGCCTCTCCCCCTCCGGGCTGACCCGGCGCTTCGACGCCCTGGTCCGGCGGGGCTGGGTGCTGCGGGAACGCTGTGACGACGACCGTCGCGGCGTGTACGCCCGCATCACCCCGGAGGGCAGCCGGCAGCTGGCGCAGGCCCGTCCGGTCCACGACAACGGCGTGCAGGGCTACTTCTTCGAGCTCCTGGCCCCGGAGGACGTGGCCTGCCTGGACGTCGTCATGACCCGGGTGGCCGAGGCGAACACCTCCCGCCAGCTCGCCCGCGACTGACCCGCACCAACGTCACCGGACTCACCGGAACCCTCCGGTGGCTCAGCGCGCCCGGTAGGCGTTGGTGATCGGGAGCCGTCGGTCCCGGCCGAAGGCCTTCTGCGACACGCGGATCCCGGGGGGTGACTGCCGGCGCTTGTACTCCGCCAGGTCCACCAGGCGGGCGATCCGGCGCACCAGCGCCTCGTCGTGGCCGGCCTCCACCAGGTCCTCCACGGTGAGGTCGCCGTCCACGTAGGCCTCGATCAGCGGGTCCAGGACCTCGTAGGGCGGCAGGCTCTGGTCGTCACGCTGGTCGGGCCGGAGCTCGGCCGACGGCGCCTTGGTCAGGATCGACACGGGGATCAGCTCGGACCCTGCGGCCTGGTTGCGCCAGCGGCAGAGCTCGTAGACCAGCAGCTTGGGCACGTCCTTGATCACGGCCAGGCCGCCGGCGGAATCGCCGTACAGCGTGGAGTAGCCCACGGCGGTCTCGCTCTTGTTGCCGGTGGTCAGCACCAGCCATCCGAACTTGTTGGACAGCGCCATGAGCAGGACGCCCCGGATGCGGGACTGCAGGTTCTCCTCGGTCAGGTCCGGGGACCGGTCGCCGAAGGACGGGGCCAGCATCCCCAGGAACGCCTGGTGCGCGTCCTCGATGGGGATGGTGCGGTGGTCGATGCCCAGGCGACCGGCCAGCGCCACGGCGTCGTCCACCGAGTGCTCGCTGGAGTAGCGGGACGGCATCAGCACGGCGTGCACCCGGTCCGGCCCCAGCGCGTCGGCCGCGATGGCGGCGACGAGCGCCGAGTCCACACCGCCCGACAGGCCCAGGACCACCTCCGAGAACCCGTTCTTGGTGGCGTAGTCCCGGGTGCCCAGCACCAGGGCGTCCCACACCTCGCCCGGTCCCGTGGCTGTCGGCCGGACGGGGGGTGGGCCCAGGGCCGGCCGCTCCGGGACGGTGCCGCTGACGTCCAGCACCGGCGCCGAGGGCGGGCCGACCGGGGCGGGCACGTCGACGTCGAGGACCAACTCGTCGGCGACGAACCGGGGCGAACGGGCCACGATGCCGTCGGGCCCGACCACCACCGACCCGCCGTCGAACACCAGGTCGTCCTGGCCACCGACCAGGTTGAGGTACGCGATCGGCACCCCGGCCTGCGCCGACCGCTCGACCAGCATCGACTCCCGCAGGACCTGCTTGCCGGCGTGGAAGGGCGAGGCATTGATGTTGAGCACCACCCGGGCGCCGTCGCGGGCCGCCTGCACGGCGGGGCCGTCGGGCACCCAGACGTCCTCGCACACCGTGACCGCGACGACCACGCCCCCGATGCGGTACAGGGGCTGCCCGCCCGCGCCGGGGTCGAAGTAGCGCTTCTCGTCGAACACGCCGTAGTTGGGCAGGGCCTGCTTGCGGTAGGACCCGACCACCCGGCCGTCGTGCAGGACGGCCGCCGCGTTCCACGGGCCGTCGGTGGCGTCGTGCGGATCCGCCCCGGGGTGGCGGACCCCGTCGACCCACCCCACCACGGCGGCGCAGTGTCCGGTGATGGAGGCGGCCAGGCGCTCCAGGGCCTCCTGGTTGTCCTCCAGGAACCCCGGCTTGAGCAGCAGGTCCTCCGGGGGATAACCGGGGACGGCCAGTTCCGGGAACAGCGCCACGTCGGCGCCGGCGGCCCCGGCGCGGGCGTGCGCGGCGGCGATGGCCGCCACGTTGCCCACCAGGTCACCGACCACCAGGTCGAGTTGGCACAGCGCGACCCGCAGGGTCGGGGGGCCGTCCGGATGCTCCGAGGTCACCGCAGGAGCGTACCCAGACGCGCGACGGGGGCCCGTCGCCGGGCCCCCGTCGTGTGGCGGAGGGCTTCCCCTCCGCCACGTCCTGGTCCGTCGCGTCAGCCGGGCTCGATGGCCGAGCAGATCGTGTTGGTGATCAACCGGGTGACGACGTACGGGTCGATGTTGGCGTTCGGGCGACGGTCCTCGATGTAGCCCTTGCCGTCCTGGGCCACCTGCCACGGGATGCGGATGGAGGCGCCGCGGTCCGACACGCCGTAGCGGAACTCGCTGTGGTGGGCCGTCTCGTGCTGGCCGGTGAGGCGCTCCTCGTACCCGTGGCCGTAGCCCTCGAGGTGCTCCTCGACCTTGCCGGGGGCACCCATCGCCTCGCACGCCGCGATGATGGGGTCGTACGACCTCGCGCATCGCGTTGGTGGAGAAGTTGGTGTGGGCACCTGCCCCGTTCCAGTCACCCTTGATGGGCTTGGCCGAGATGGAGGCGTTCACCCCGAAGTCCTCGGAGATCCGGTACAGCAGGTAGCGGGCCATCCAGAGCTGGTCGGCGACCTCGACGGTGCCGGACGGGCCGACCTGGAACTCCCACTGGCCCAGCATCACCTCGGCGTTGGTGCCGGAGATGTTGATGCCGGCCTCGAGGCAGGCGGTGGTGTGGGCCTCGACGATCTCACGACCGGCGATCTCCACCGCACCGACGCCGCAGTAGTACGGGCCCTGCGGGGCCGGGTAGTAGTAGCCCTCGGACGGCCACCCGAGGGGACGGCCCTCCTTGAAGAAGGTGTACTCCTGCTCGATGCCGAACAGCGGCTCGTGGGCCGCGAACTTCTCCGCCACCTCCACGCAGGCGGCGCGGGTGTTGGAGGGGTGCGGGGCCATGGACTCCGGCAGCAGCACCTCGCACAGGACCAGGATGTCGTCCCCGCCGCGGGTGGGATCCGGACACGAGTAGACCGGGTTCAGCACGCAGTCCGAGTTGGAGCCCGGGGCCTGGTTGGTGGACGAACCGTCGAAGCCCCAGATGCCCGGCTCGGCGCCGTCGGCGAGGATCTTCGTCTTGGAACGCATCAACGGCGTCGGTTCGGTGCCGTCGATCCAGATGTATTCAGCCCGATATGCCACTTGCGGTCACCCTTCGTTCAGTTCCTGGTCCCGCACCGGCGGTGCGGTCCTGGGTCCGTACGTTCTCACGGCCCCGGCAGGACCCACCAGCCGGAACCGTGCCGAACCTTGCTGGAGCGGCTTTTCGGTCCCGTTGCCCCATTGTGAACGCTCTGTGAACTGGGCGGCCCCCGCTGGGACCGGCCACCACCCTGCTGGTACCAACCGAGGGTGCTCCCGGCGGCCGGAGCGACCGGACCGGGGACGACCCCCGGCCCGGCTGGGGCCGGTCGGGGCCCCGGATGTCAAGATGGAGAGGTCATGGATCACCAACAGGACTACGTGCTGCGCAGCGTCGAGGAACGCCGGGTCCGACTCGTGCGGCTCTGGTTCACCGACGTGCTGGGCCAGCTCAAGTCGGTCGCCATCTCCCCGGTGGAACTGGAGCAGGCCTTCGAGGAGGGCGTGCAGTTCGACGGCTCCGCCATCGACGGCTTCAGCCGCATCCAGGAGAGCGACGTCCTGGCCTACCCGGACCCCAACTCGTTCCAGCTCATGCCGGCCCGTGACGGCGAGGACCTGACGGCCCGCATCTTCTGTGACATCACCAACCTGGACGGCACGCCGTTCGAGGGCGACCCCCGCCAGGTGCTGCGCCGCAACCTGACCGCGGCGGCCGACGCCGGGTTCCAGTTCATGTGCGCCCCGGAGGTGGAGTTCTTCTACCTGGCCAGCGACGACGCGTCGCTCGGACCCCAGCCCCTGGACCACGCCAGCTACTTCGACCTCACCACCTACGACGAGACCTCCGACATCCGCCGCCGGACCATCCAGCGACTGGAGGGGACCGGCATCCCGGTGGAGTACTCCTTCCACGAGGACGCCCCGTCGCAGCACGAGATCGACCTCCGCTACACGGACGCGCTGGGCATGGCGGACAACGTGATGGCCCTGCGCATGATCGTGCGCGAGGTGGCCATGGCCTCCGGTGTGCACGCCACCTTCATGCCCAAGCCCATGGAGGGCGTCCAGGGCTCGGGCATGCACACCCACCTGTCGCTGTGGCGGGACGACGACAACGCCTTCTACGACCCGGAGGACGAGTTCGGCCTGTCCGCCGTGGCCCGGGGGTTCATCGCCGGCGTGCTGCGCCACGCCGGTGAGATCACCGCGGTGACCAACCAGCTGGTCAACTCCTACAAGCGGTTGGTGGCGGGCTTCGAGGCCCCGGTCCACATCTCCTGGGCCCGCAACAACCGGTCCGCGCTGGTGCGGGTCCCCGTGCCCAAGAAGGGCAAGGAGGACCAGGGCACCCGCCTGGAGTACCGGGCACTGGACCCGGCCTGCAACCCGTACCTGGCCTTCTCGGTCATCCTGGCCGCCGGCCTCCGGGGCATCACCCAGGGCTACGAGCTGCCGGAGGAGTCCGCGGTCAACCTGTTCGAGAACTCCGAGGCCGAACGCCGCACCGACGACGCCGCCCTCCTGCCCACCAACCTGTCCGCCGCGCTGGACCAGATGGAGGGGTCGGAACTGGTGCGCGAGGCGCTGGGCGAACACATCTTCGAGTGGTTCCTGCGCAACAAGCGGGCCGAGTGGGGGGCCTACCGCACCCACGTGTCGAGCTTCGAGCTCCAGCGCTACCTCAGGACCTGGTGAGCGGCGTGCAACCGATCCTCATCTGGCCCGATCCACCGCCGTCGGACCTGATCCGCGTGCTGGACCTGGCCGGCCTGCCGTGGACCGCGGTGGCCGACGAGGCCGCGGCCAAGGACGGCGTCTGGTCGGGGGCCATCGTGGCGGCCGACGAGGCACCGGACGGCGGCTTCGCCATGGCCCGCGGCGCTCCGTCGCGGCGACCTGGGGGTCGCCCCGCTGCTCCTCCTGGTGCGGGGGACCCAGCTGGCCGACCTGGAGGGCCGCCACGACACCTTCGACGACTTCTGCCTGTCGCCGTCGCACCCGGCGGAGCTGGAGGCACGCGTCCGGCACCTCCTGGCCGCGGAGTCGGGGCTGGACCTGGGGCCGGAGATCGTGCAGTACGAGGCGCTCATCCTCAACCTCGAGACCTACCAGGCCGCCATCGACGGCAGCCCGCTCGACCTCACCTACATGGAGTACGAGCTGTTGAAGTTCCTGGCGTCGAACCCGGGCCGGGTCTTCACCCGGGAGATCCTGCTCAGCCGGGTGTGGGGCTACGAGTACTACGGAGGTGCCCGCACGGTGGACGTCCACGTGCGGCGGCTCCGGGCCAAGCTGGGTGAGGAGCACGCCGGGATGATCCAGACCGTGCGCTCGGTCGGCTACAAGTTCGGTGAGTCGCGCTGGGGCAACTGACGGCCGGGCCGGGTCGGTGAGGTACCCCCGGCCAGTGGTTCAGGTCAGTGGTTCAGGTCGATGAGCTCGCTGCCCTCGTTGAGGTACTCGCCCTCCTTGGACAGCGACTGACCCAGGACCACCGACAGGATGCCGCCGGTGATGATGAACGCCACCGGCAGCACCAGCAGGAGCGTCACGACGATGAGCAGCGGACCGATCATCGGATCAGTCTGCCCCAAGCCAGACCCAGGCCTCCAGCTCCACCACCGCGCCCAGGGGAAGGGCGGCCACGGCCACGGCGGACCGGGCGGGACGGTGGTGGCCGAAGTACTCGCAGTAGATGGTGTTGAGCTCGGCGTAGTCGGCCATGTCGACCAGGAACACGGTGGTCTTCACCACCTGGTCGGCGGTTGCGCCGTGCTGGGCCAACAGCGAGTCCAGGTTGGCCAGCGCCTGGTGGAGCTGGCCGGCGAACCCCTCGCCCAGTCCGTCGGGGCCGAGCCCGACCTGGCCGGACACGACGAGCCAGTCGCCGGCTCGCACGGCGGGGGTGTAGGGACCTGCTGCGGTCATGGGGACCTCCGGGTCGGGTGGAACCGGGGCTCAGCCTAGGGGGTGGCCGGTCGGCCACGACACGGGACACCCCTGGTGGCGCCAGACGGCGGCTGCCACGGCGGCGAAGACGGCGTCGGAGACCGGGACGGCCTCACCCGCATCGTCCTCCACCACGACCTCGACCGGCGGGGTGTCGGACGCCCGCAGCACCCCGAAGGACCGGATGGTGAGGTCGTGGACCGAGCCGTCGTCGTCCACCGCCAGCGACTCGGAGGTGACCCACCCCAGGGCCATGTGGGCCGCCCCGATGCAGTACGAACGGAGCACGACGGCGTCGAGCGGGTCACCGGCCCGCACCCGGACGCTGATCACCCCGTCGTCCACCTGGGCCGAGGCGGTCCCCGCCCCGGGCGGGCTCACCGTGACCCGCCCCCCGTCGACCCGCACGACGTCGGACGACACACCGGCGCCGGCGAGGAGCACCACGGCCTCGGCCCAGCCCGCGGCGCGGATCGCGGCCGACGTCGGGGGCCCTGCCACGTCGACCTCCTCCACCACCAGAGCGGGGGCGACCGCGGCCACGGCGTCGGCCACGCCCGGGGTCCGGGCGATCCGCAGCACGCCGGTGCCGTCGGCCCGCACGCCGCCGGCGACCGGGGGACGCTTGGGGCTGGAGCGGGCACAGTCCTCCCGGGACCACAGGGCCAGCACGGCCCGGCCGTGCTCGTCGGCCAGCGCCCGGGCCGCAGCGGGGACCGGGCTGGAGCGCTTGCCGCCGAACGCGCCCCCGTTGGCCGCCGGCGGCGAGGGGGTGCCCCCCGGCTCGCACCAGGACGCATCGGTCTCCACGTAGGCGGGGTCCACCCAGGAGGTGCGGAGCCCCACCACCCAGTCGCCCTCGGGCAGGTCCAACGGCGGTCCGGTCTCCAGCGTGGTGCGCCGACCCTGGACCTTGCCCGCGGCCCGCCGGGCCGCGTCCAGCGTGTCGGCCACGCTCCAGCCGCCGGCACCGTCCGGCACCGCGACCAGGCACCCGTCCGGCGCGGTGTCGGCGGAGAACCCCGCCGCCCCCAGGACCACGTCCGCGCCGACGTGCTGGGGCGCGCCCAGTTCCAGGGTGGCCCGCCGGCCCGCGGCGTCCAGGTCCCGGCCCTCGGTCCCGGCCCCCGCCGTGCCGAACGCGGCCCAGGACTCCTCGATGGTCTGCCACCCCGTGCACCGGCACAGGTGGGCGGCCAGGGCCCGGTCCACCGCCCCGTCGCGGCGTGACCCCTCGGTCCGCAGGCCCTCCAGGCGGAGCACGATCCCCGGGGTGCAGAACCCGCACTGGCTGCCACCGCAGGCCAGGAAGGCGTCGGCCCAGCCCCGGGCCACCTCCGGCTCCAGGCCCTCCACCGTCACCACGTCGCGGCCCGCGACGCGCCGGGCCGGCGTCACGCAGGACACGCGGGGCCTGCCGTCCACCAGCACCGTGCAGCACCCGCACTGGCCCTGGGGCGAACAGCCGTCCTTCGCGGTCACCACCCCGAGCGGGCCCCGCAGCACCTCCAACAGGCTGAGCCCCCCGGTGCCGGCCACCTCCACCGGGGTGCCGTTGAGCCGGAAGGCCAGGGACGTCGATTCGCCATCGTTCACGGGCTGAGAACCTCTTCCGGGCGTCGCACACCCCGCTGGGTGTCGGGCGGTTGCGAACGGTACCTTCCCCTGTCGTGACCACCCACCGCCACCCGAGCCGCGTCCCACCCTCCCGGTCGTTCGACCGCCGGACGGTGCTGCGGGGTGGCCTCGGACTCGGTGCGCTCGCCATGGGCGGCACGGTGCTGGGCGGCACGGTGCTGTCCGGGTGCGGCGACGACGGGGGCGAGACCAGCGAGGCCTCCGGCAACCTGCCCCGGAACGCGCTGCTGGCCGCCTTCCCCCAGGGCGTCCCCCACGCAGCCTCCGGGGTGCCGACGCGGCTGCCCTACCTGCTCGCCGACCAGGAGGGGGTGCCCCTCTCCACCATCGACGGACCGGTGACGTTCCGGGTGGAGATGGACGGCACGCAGATCGGGGACGAGGTCCAGGTCGAGCCCCGCGACGACGGCGTGCCCCGCGCCTACCTGCCGCTCACGTTCACCTTTCCCCGCACCGGGGTCTACGACGTGTTCGCCACCTACGACGGCGCCGAGCTCGACTCCAACATCCAGATCTACGACCGGACCGAGATCGGCCCGCCGGTGGTGGGCTCCCCGCTGCCTGCCGCGCCCACCCCCACCACCGAGGCGGGGCTGGCCGTGAACCCCATCTGCACCCGCGTCCCCCAGTGCCCGTTCCACGCCGTGGACCTCCAGGCCGCGGTCGGCCAGGGCAGGCCCATCGTGTTGATGGTGGCGACGCCGGCCTACTGCCAGACCGCCGTGTGCGGACCCATCCTGGACAACCTGGTGGACGAGGTCGGCGACCGGACCGACATCACGGTCATCCACGCCGAGGTCTACAAGAACCCCAAGGACGTGCGCGACCTGGCCGATGCCAACCTGGCACCCCTCCCGGAGGCCTACAACCTCCGTTTCGAGCCGGTGATGTTCGTCACGGACGCCTCGGGGATGCTCGTCGCCCGCGCCGACATCACCGTCGACCGCACCGAGATGCGCGAGCTGCTGGCCCTGGCGAAGTAGCCCGTCCGCCGGCCCCCACAGGTGGCCGGACGCGACGGGGGCCGGCTCGACGCCGGCCCCCGTGCACGATCTGTCCCGCCGGTCCGGCGGGGACGTTCAGCTGAAGGACTGGCCGCAGCCGCAGGTCCGCTCCGCATTGGGGTTGGTGATGGCGAAGCCGGACTGCTCCAGGCCGTCCTTGTAGTCCAGGGTGGCGCCGGTGAGCAGCTGGGCGCTGGACGGGTCCACCACGACCTTCACGTCGCCGTAGGCGGTGAGCACGTCGTCCGCGGCCACGTCGGAGTCGAAGAACATCTCGTAGGCGAACCCGGAGCACCCACCGGGGCGGACCGCCACGCGGAGGGCGAGGTCCTCTTCGCCCTCGGCGTCGATGAGCTGCTTCACCTTGGTGGCTGCGGTGTCGGTCAGGGTGATCATGGTGGTGTCCTCCACGCTGGGCACGTGTGCTCGGATGGTGATTGTACCGGTGTATCCGGTGGAAATGAAGGCGGCCCTGCCCCGGCGGGGATCGGGGGCCCGGCGGCGGGTGGCGTCACTCGCTGACCAGACCCACCTGGCACGGGGCCCGGTCCGCCAGGTCGTGGAAGTCGACCACCTGCGCGCCGCCGAGCTCGTCCACGAATCCCTCGAGCAGGCCGCGGTGCAGCGAGCAGACCAGGTCGGGGTTGGACTGGGCCAGGTCGGCGAACGGGCAGTGCCCGAAGGCGACCGTGGTGGCACCGTCGGCGTCCACCGCGGCCGGGTCGAACCCCAGCTCGTCCAGCATGCCGATGGCCGCCTGCACGCACGGTCGGCCCGGACCGCGGTTGCGGTGGGCCAGGCGTCGGCCCTGCTGGCGGCCCGCCTCCGCGGCCGGTTCGGCCTCCACCCCCGCGTCCACGGCCAGTTCCATCAGCATGCGGGCCAGCATGGGGAACACCGGGGGCTCCAGGCCGAGCGAGGGCGCGTCGGGGGCCAGGGAGTACATCTTCTGCGGCCGGCCCACGGCGCCACGGGAGTCGGGACGGGCCTCCAGCAGGCCGACGTCGCGCATCCGTTCCAGGTGGGGCCGCACGGTGTTGGGGTGCAGGTCCAGGAACTCGGCCACCTCCGCCGTGGCCAGGGGCCGGGGCGAACGGGCCAGTTCCAGGTAGATCGCGTACCGCGTGTTGTCGCCCAGCGTCTTCAGCAGGTCGAGGCGGTGCTCCGATGCCACCCCCCGAGGCTAGCCCCTGACCGAGATAACACGGCATCGACCGGTAAAATCACGCCGTGACCTCCGCCCCCGTTCCCGACGACGCCACCGACCCGGCGCCCCAGCCCTCCGGCCCCGCTCCCCACCTGCCGTCGGAGGAGGACGTGATGGGCCTGCTGCGCGGCGTGGTCGACCCCGAGCTCGGCTCCGACATCGTGGACCTGGGCATGGCCAAGGGGGCACGCATCGACCCCGACGGCGTCGTGCACGTGGGCATCGCCCTCACCACCGCGGGCTGTCCGTTGCGGTCCCAGATCCAGAAGGACGTCAAGGCCCGGATCACGTCGCTCCCCGGCGTCACCAAGGTCCGCATCGACTGGACCGAGCTGGACCAGGAGGAGAAGGCGGCCGCCATGGAGCGGGCCCGGCGCAACATCGCCGAGCGCCCGGAGCAGACCGCCATCCCACCCACCACCAAGGTCATCATGATCGCCTCGGGCAAGGGTGGGGTCGGCAAGTCCTCCGTCACCGTCAACCTGGCCGCCGCCCTGGCCGCTGAGGGGTTCACCGTCGGCGTCATGGACGCCGACATCTGGGGGTTCTCGGTGCCCCGCATGCTGGGCATCGACGGCCGGCTGCAGGGCGACGAGTCCGAGCAGAAGATCAGGCCCCACCACCTGCGCATCGGGCCCGGCCTGCTCAAGGTGGTGTCCATGGGCTTCCTGGTGGACGAGGAGGGGTCCGCCCTCATGTGGCGCGGCCTCATGCTCAACCGGGCCGTGCAGCACTTCCTGGAGGACGTGGCCTGGGGCGACCTCGACTACCTCCTGATCGACATGCCCCCCGGCACCGGCGACGTGCAGATGGGACTGGCCCGCCTGCTGCCCCGATCGGAGATGATCGTCGTCACCACCCCGGCGCTCACGGCGCAGATGGTGGCGGTGCGGGTGGTGGACATGGGCCGCAAGAACTTCCTGCGCATCGCCGGCGTGATCGAGAACATGTCGGTGTTCGTCGACGACACCGGCCGCGAGCACCGGCTGTTCGGCTCCGGCGGCGGCGACCGCCTTGCCGCAGAGGCGGGCGTCCCGCTGCTGGGTCGCATCCCCATCGAGGCCGCGGTGGCCGACGGTGGGGACCACGGGCACCCCATCTCCCTCGGTGAGGGACCGGCCGCCGACGCCTTCCGGGCCATCGCCCGCACACTGATCGACGAGGTCGTGCCGCCGGCGGACCTGGCCGGATGCTCGGCCCGGATGCTGGGGGCCATGGCCGCGGCCCTGGACGCGGCCGAGGCCCCCGCCGCGACATGATGCGGGCGTGAAGGTCCGCATCGGCTTCGGGCTCGGCGTCCGCACGTCGTTCAACGACGCGTCCTTCGGTGACCTGGTGGACGCGTTGGAGGAGCTGCGGTTCGACAGCCTCTGGTTGTCCGAGCGCATCGGGTCCGACGCACCGGACCCCGTCGTGGCGCTGGCCGTCGCCGCGGGCCGGACCGCCCGGCTCAAGCTGGGCACCTCCGTCATGGTGCTGCCCGGGCGCAACCCGGTGCTGGTGGCCAAGGAGCTCGCCACCCTCGACCGTCTGTCCGGCGGCCGCTTGCTGCCCGCCTTCGGCCTGGGGGCGGTGGACCCCCGCGAGCAGCAGGCGTTCGGCGTCGAGCGGGGCGAGCGGGCCGCCCTGTTCGACGAGGCACTGCCGTTGATCCGGCGGCTCTGGACCGAGGACCGGGTCGACCACGACGGCCCCCGGTTCCACCTGGAGGGAGCCACCGTGCGCCCCCGGCCCCACCAGGACCCGCCCGAGGTGTGGCTGGGCGGCATCGCCCCCAGCGAGCTGCGGCGGGTCGGGCGCCTGGCCGACGGCTGGCTGCCGTCGTTCGTGGGACCGCAGGACGCGGCAGCCGGCCGGGTCGTGGTCGAGCAGGTGGCGGACGCTCACGGGCGGGCCATCGACGACGAGCACTACGGTGCCCTGCTCCCGTACTCCATGGAACCGGTGTCCGACCAGGTCCTGGACCTCCTGGCCGCGATGCGACCCGGCACCGATCCGGTGGACCTCGTCGCCGTCGGCACCGCCGCACTGGTCGAGCGCATCGCCGCGTTCGTCGAGGTGGGGTTCTCCAAGTTCGTGGCCGTGCCGCTGACGGACCCCGACGGCCCCATCGGCGAGCACCTGTCGGCGCTGTCCGCCGCGGTCCGCCCGCTCGAGACCTGACGACCGGGCCGGCCGGGTCCGGCGGCGGTGTCGGACGCGTTGTCTAGGTTGGAGGGCCCCACCCCCGACAGGAGCTCCATGGCATTCGGTCAGGCCTCCGGGCCCCCCGCCCCAGCCAAGCTGGTGGCCCAGCTCGAGGCCCAGCTCAACCAACACGGCTTCGCGTCGTTCAAGGAGGCCCGCCACCCGTTCGGGCTCACGCAGCGCCAGGCCGCCGGCAGGTTCACCTCCGCGGAGGCGAACGAGTTGATCGAACGCCTCGCCGCCCAGGACGAGGTCCGGGCCGCGGAACCGGAGCGGGCCCGGCCGGCACCGGACCGCCCGGCCCCGGCCGGCCGCAGTGCACGGCCCCGGGCCACGGCGCAGCCGTCGGCACGGGACCTGGCCAAGGAGGAGGAGCTCGTCACCGGCCTCACCGCCGACGTGATGGCCACCGAGCTCACCAACCGGGGCTGGTGCTGCATCCCGCCGGAGTGACCCGTGGGGTCGGCCCGGCAAGTCCCGTCAGTCGAAGGTGATCACGCCCCGGATGTTGCGGCCCTCACGCATGTCCTCGTAGCCCTGGTTGATCTCGTCCAACGTGTAGGTGCGGGTGACCAGCTCGTCCAGCTTCAACTTGCCCGCGGAGTACATGGACAGCAGTTCGGGGATGTCGCTGCGGGGGTTGCAGGACCCGAAGATCGTGCCCTTGACCTCCTTCTGGAACATGGCCAGCTCGAACAGGCTCATGGACACCTCCGACGCCATGAGGTTGGCGATGGCCGTGACCACCACCGTGCCGCCCTTGGACGTCATGGCCATCGCGGGAGCGACCAGGTCGCCCGTCATGAGCCCCGGGACCAGGATGACGCTGTCGGCGCCGCGGCCCCAGGTCATCTCCAGGACCTTCTCCGCCGCCTCCTCCATGGACGCGTAGGCGTCGGTGGCACCGAAGGACAGTGCCTGCTCCCGCTTCCACTCCACCAGGTCCACCGCCACCACGTTCTTGGCCCCGGCCATGGCCGCACCCTGCACGGCGTTCATGCCGACGCCCCCGGTCCCCACCACCACCACGGTGTCGCCGGGCTTCACCTGGGCCCGGTTGACGGCGGAACCCCACCCGGTGGCCACGCCGCAGGACACCAGCGCGGCCGGCGTGAAGGGGATGTCGGGTTCCACCCGGACCAGTGAGTCCTCCGACACCAGCATGTGCTCGGCGAAGGTGCCCAGCTTGGCCAGGGTGTTCAGGCTCCGGCCGTCGGCCAGCCGGTGGGCGTCACGGCCGTCGGTGATCATGCCGGCCTCGAAGGTCTTGGCCCCCAGGTCGCACAGGTTCTGCCGGCCCGTGGCACAGAAGTGGCAGTGCCCGCAGGACGGGAAGAACGACGTGGCCACGTGGTCACCGGGCTGGATGTATTTCACACCGGGCCCCACCGACAGCACCTCACCCGATCCCTCGTGGCCACCGATCATGGGGAACGCGGGGGCCATCCCCATCGACTCGGACATCTCGTTGCTCAGGACCATGTCGCCCTGCACGACGTGCTCGTCGGAGTGGCACAGGCCGGCGGCCCTGGTCCGGACCAGCACCTCACCCGGCCCGGGGTCGTCGAGCTCGACCTCCTCGACCCTCCAGGGCTCCCCGATCCCAAAGATCACCGCGGCGCGCGTCTTCATGGCGATTCCTCCCCGTTCGCACCACCCCCCCGGGTGGGCCCGAGGCACCCTAACGGCGACGGGCGGTGCGGCGCCGCGTCAGTCGAGCGGCCGGGCCGAGAACGCGTCGTACACGCCGCCGGTGTGCTCCGGGTCCCCGGGCAGCACGATGCGGGTGCCGTCGGGCGACTCCACCACCGTGGGCAACACGGCCGGAACCTCGGCCTGCGACGCGGCGTGGGCCAGGACGTCCGCCGCGGTGCCGAAGCGGGTCAGCCCCACCAGGGAGCGCACGGTCGGGAAGATCAGCACGAACTCGCCCGCCTCATGGCGGTGCAGGGCATCGGCCGGGGTCATCCAGTGGGTCCCGATCAACTCCCGGTCGTCATGGGTCACCTCCTGCAGCTCGGGCGCGGCGGCCACGAAGAACCGCGTGTCGTAGCGGCGCGGGGCCCCCAACGGGGTGATCCACCGGGAGAAGTAGTGCAGCGCCCCGGCGTCCATGAACAGGTCCTCCTGCTCACACACCGACTCGATGCGGCGGACGCCGGCGTCCACGTCGGCCCGGTGCTGCTCGAAGCGGGCGATGACACCGGCCTCGTCGAAGGTGACCGGTGTGCCGTCGGCCCGGCGGGCCAGCAGCACGCCTGCCTCCTCGAAGGACTCGCGGATGGCCGCCACCCAGAAGGCCAACCCACCGGCACCGAGGTCCAGCAGGCGTGACGCCGAGGCGTCGTCCCGACCCACGCACCGGGCCAGGGCCACCGGATCGGCGTCGGACCGGTCGACCCCACCCCCGGGGAACACGTAGGCACCGCCGACGAAGTCGGACTGGAGGTTGCGCTGCATGAGGCAGACCTCGAAGCCACCGGCCGCGTCCACCGGGTGTGTCCCGCAGGAGCATCACGGTGGCGGCGTCCCGCACGGGAACGGACTCCGGATCGGGATGGCCCATGTCCACGGTCGTCACGCCGGCGACCCTACCGGCGGGGGCGCACTCCCGGCCGGGGCGGCCGGCTCAGCGCGGAGGCCCGAGCTCCCGCGGGCCGTCGACCTCCACGTCGATCACCTCGGCGTGGGCCGTGGCCTCCCGGGCGTCCACGTCCACCACCGTGCCGCCGATGACGGTGCCCCAGGGACTGCGGGTGGTGCGGGAGGTGCCGAAGGGCGCGGCCATGGAGTCCACGAACACCGCGTTCATGACCCCGGCGCGGGCGGCGCGGCGCTCCATCCAGCGCAGGATGGCCGGCCGCAACAGCGCCCGGGTGGGCGGCAGGATCAACAGGAGTCCGGCCGCGGCGGTGATGAAGCCCGGGACGATCAGGAGGCACCCACCCAGCATCACCATGGCGCCGTCCACCAGCGACCGGGTGGGCATGCGGCCGGCGGCGAGCTCGGCATCGGCCCGCCGCCACACGGCCAGGCCCTGCGAGCGGAGCAGGAAGACCCCGGACACGCTCAGGGCGACCAGCGCCAGCAGCGTCCACCCCAGGCCGACCGCACCGGCCACGGCCACGATCGACCACAGCTCCAGGAACGGGAGGGCGAGCAACAGGGTGATCACCAGGAGTGCCACGGCGTCAGGCTACGCCCGGTGACCGGCCGCCGTCCCCGGTGATCGGGTCGGTCCGTAAGCTCGTTCTCAGTGGACACCTCCGACCCGGTCCCCCGCCCCCCGTCGATCGACGCCCTGGCCCGGGCCCTGGCCCGGCGCCACGGCGACGCGCTCCCCCACCCCCTGCTGGTGGACGTGGCCCGGGAGGTCGCGGACGAGGTCCGGGCGGGCCGACTCGGCGCGGACGAGGCCACCGTGTCGGACCGGGCCGACCACCTGGTCCGGGCCACCCGGCGTCGCCTCCTGCAGCCCGTGGTCAACGCCACGGGCGTGCTGCTGCACACCAACCTCGGCCGGGCCCCGTTGGCCCACCACCAGGACGCCGCCCCCACCAACCTGGAGTTCGACCTGGCCACCGGCGAGCGGGGCTCCCGCTCCGCCGGTGCCGCGTCCCTCCTGGCCCGGGCCTGTGGTGCCGAGGCGGCGCTGGTGGTGAACAACGGAGCGGCGGCGGTGATGCTGGTGCTGGCCGCCCTGGCCCGGGGCCGGGGCGTGGCGGTGTCACGGGGCGAGCTGGTGGAGATCGGGGGAGGCTTCCGGGTCCCGGAGGTCATGGAGCAGTCCGGGGCCGCCCTGGTGGAGGTCGGCACGACCAACCGCACCCGGCGGTCGGACGTGGAACGGGCCGCGGCGGACCACGACCTGGCCCTGGTCATGAAGGTCCACCAGTCCAACTACCGGATCGTCGGGTTCACCGAGTCGCTCGACATCGCGGACCTGACGGGCCACGGGGTGCCGGTGGTCGCCGACCTGGGCTCCGGGCTCCTCGATGCGCGCTGCCCCTGGCTGGACGACGGCCCTCCGGCCTGGCTCGGTGACGAACCGGCGGTCCGCCAGACCCTGGACGCAGGTGCCGACCTGGTCACCTTCTCCGGCGACAAGCTCCTGGGCGGTCCACAGGCCGGCATCATCGCCGGGGACGCCGACCTGGTGGCACGCTGCGCCCGCCACCCACTGGCCCGGGCCCTGCGGCCCGGGGGCCTGGTCCTCGCCGCCCTCCAGGACACCGCCCTGGCCTACCTCCGGCGCGACGGCGCGGCCATTCCCTTCTGGAGGATGGCCACCGTGCCGGTGGAGGCGGTCCGCCGACGCGCCGCGGACCTGGCGGCAGGCCCCGTGCTGGCGCTGGACGCCGTGCCGGGCGGCGGCACCCTGCCCGGTGTGACGATCCCGTCGGCCGGCGTGGCGCGGGACGGCGACCACCGCGCCGCGCTCCTCGACGCCGACCCGCCGGTGGTGGCACGGGTGGAGGACGGCCGCACGCTGGTGGACCTGCGCACGGTCGACCCCGCGGACGACGCCCACCTGGGCCGGGCGCTCCGCGCCCTGGCCTGAGGCCACCGCCGTGACCACCATCGCCACCGCCGGCCACGTGGACCACGGCAAGTCCACGCTGGTGCGGGCCCTGACCGGCACCGACCCCGACCGCCTGGCCGAGGAGCAGCGGCGCGGGCTCACCATCGACCTGGGGTTCGCCTCGTTCGTGCTGCCGTCGGGCCGGATCGTCGGCCTGGTCGACGTGCCGGGCCACGAGCGGTACCTCAAGAACATGCTGGCCGGCGTCGGTGCGGTGACCACCTGCCTGTTCGTGGTGGCGGCGGACGAAGGCTGGAAGCCCCAGAGCGAGGAGCACCTCCGCATCATCGAGCTGCTGGGGCTGCAGGGTGGCGTGGTGGCCCTGACCAAGGCCGGGCTGGTCACCGAGGACGACCTGGAGCTCACTGCGCTCGACGTGGGGGACCGCCTGTCCGGCTCCCCGCTGGCCGACGCGCCGGTGGTCGCGGTGGACTCCCCCACCGGCCGGGGCCTGGGGCCGCTGCGCGCCGCCCTCGACCGGCTGGTCGACGCCGTACCGGCCCCGGTGGACGACGGGCGCGCCCGCCTGTGGATCGACCGGTCCTTCGCCGCGGCCGGTGCCGGCGCCGTGGTGACCGGCACCCTGGCCCGGGGGTGGCTGCAGGTGGGCGACACGGTGGAGGTGGACGGCACAGCGGCCCGGGTGCGGGGCCTGCAGCACCACCACCGGGCCGCGGACCGGGTGGGACCGGGGGAGCGCGTCGCGGTGAACCTGGCCGGCATCAGCCACCGCGACCTGCGCCGGGGCCAGGCGGTGGTGGCACCGGGGCGGTGGCACCGCACCACGACCGTCGACGCCGCGCTGGGGGTGCTCGGTTCGCTCGACCACGACGTGTCCCGGCGGGGCGCCTACACCGCGCACCTCGGCTCCGGGGAACAGGCGGTCCGCCTGCGGGTGCTGGGTCCGGACGTGTTGGCCCCCGGGTCCACCGGTCCGGTCCGGCTCCACCTGTCCCACGCCGTCCCCCTGCTGCCCGGTGACCGCTTCGTCCTGCGGGAGTCCGGCCGTGACGAGACGGTGGGGGGAGGGGAGGTCCTGGACGTGGACCCCGTGCTCCCCGCGTCGCGTGCGGCCCCCGACCGGACCGTGGCCCGCGTCGTGGCCGAACGGGGTGCCGTGGACGCGGACCTGCTGGAGCGGTTGACGGGGGTGCGCCTGGAGCCGTCGGTCGGTCGGTGGGTCGTGGATCCGGCGGTGCTGGACCGGAAGCGGTCCGAGTGGGCCGGTGCCATCGGGTCCGCGGGGACCGCGGGGGTGGACCTGGGACGGCTCGACGACCTGGACCGCGCCGTCGTGGCCGGCCTGGACGGGGTGACGGTCCGCGCCGGGGTGGCCCGCGACGCGACCGACGACCAGGCGGCACGCGCCGCCCATCCCTGGCTCGCGGCCCTGCGGGCGGCGCCGTTGCAGGGCGTCGGGCCGGACCAGGTGGACGAGGGGGACCTGCAGGAGCTCCGGCGGGCCGGCCTGGTGGTCCGCCTGGACGGTGTGTGGTTCGCACGGGCTGCCCTGGACGACCTGGTGGCAGCCCTGGGACCGGTCGTGCGGGCGCACCCGGACGGGGTGACGGTGGGCCAGGTCCGTGACGCCCTCGGCGGGTCGCGCAAGACGCTGGTGCCGTTCCTGACGTGGTGCGACGGCCAGGGGGTGACCCGGCGCCGGGGCGACGTCAGGATCGCCGGCCCCCGGGCCCCCGGGTCCACCGGTCCGCCCCGGGACGGGGCAGAGGTGGATCCCTAGCGGAGGCCCTCGTCGATCAGGACCCGGCGCTCGGCCTCGTTCAGGCCGCCCCAGATGCCGTGCGGCTCCCGGATCTCCAGGGCGTACTCCAGGCAGTCGCTCTGGGACGGGCAGTCGGCGCAGATGGCCTTGGCCCGTCGTTCCCGCTCGATCCGTTCGGCCTTGCGCTCGAACTGGGGCGGCGGGAAGAACACCGCCGCCTGCGGACCCCGACAGGCCGCCTTGACCTGCCACATGTCGTGTAGCTGTTGTGCACTCACCGCTCGGACCCCCCCTTTCGGTGTGCGGCGCACCCTAGGCACAGCCCGCTGGAGTCTCAAGGGATGAATTTGTTTGCGTTGCGCTAGCTGCAGCTAGCGGGGGTCGGCGGCACCCTCGCCGTCGGCGTCGCCGGCCGCGGCGTCGGCACCTCCGCGACGGCGGTTGCGCATCTCCCGGTAGTCGATGGCCCCACCCTCCTCGGGCTCCACCTCCAGCACCAGACCGTCGATGGCGACCACGCGGATCGGGTCCCCCACCGCGATCGGGGTGGCCCGGTTGGCCCGGGCCCGCCACAACGCCTCCCGCACCCGGACCGTGCCCTCCGGCTCCACCGCGGACACCGCTGCGCCCATCTCCCCGATCATCCACTCCCGGCCGATGGTCGGGGTGGCGAAGCGGGTCCGCACCATGGCCGGCATGCCCGAGAACATCGTGATGCCGATGCCGATGAGCCCGGCCGCCAGAGCGATCCAGGTGGGGCGGAACTCGGTGAACAGGAACACGGATCCGACGACGAAGCCCACCATCCCGAAGATGGTCCACAACCTGGGGATGCCGGTCTGCACGTCGATGGCGAAGGCCACCATGGACGCCAGCACCAGGACCACCGCCCACGTGTTGTGGGGCAGCTCCGCGATCCCGTAGGCGGCGAGCACCGAGCAGACCGCACCGACCACCCCGGCCACGCCCACACCGGCGGTGAAGAACTCGAACAGCAACAGGCCCAGGCCCACCGCCAGCAGGAGGTAGGCCACCGACGGGCTGGCCACGGTGTGGAACAGCTGCGTGAACAGCGGCAGCTTGGAGAACCGCACGGTCGTGACCGGGATCTGGCGCCGCTCGCCGTCCTCGGTCCGGGTCTCGGTCTTCACGCCGTCCAGGTTCACGATGTGGTCGCCCACGGTCGGCGAGAACCTGCCCACGACGCCGGCGTCGACCGCCTCCTGGCCCGAGAGCACCTCGGTCCGCGCCACCGAGGCCTCCCCGGTCAGCAACTCGCCGAACTCGGAGGTGGACAGCCGCTGCGGACCGGCGTCGCCGATCCTGGAGCCGGGTGCGATCCCGGAGGAGTCGGCCACCTGGACCAGCTCCACCGCGCCACCCAGGGCCTCCGAACCCGACGGGCCGATCCAGACCGACACGGGCACATCGGCGCCGGTGATGGCGGCGGCCACCTCGTCCAGCCGGTCGTCGTCCACCGCCGTGCCACCGCTGTCGAACTGCAGGACCACCCCGACCACGCCGTCGGCGCCACGGGCCCCGTCGAGGGTGTCGATGATGAAGTCGGCCTCGATCTGGTCGATGAGGCCGTTGACGGCCACGACGTCGATGCACCCGTTCCGGGCGCACGGCGACGCCTGCGCGCCGGCCGCGGGGGCGAAGGCCCCCGTCAGGAAGGACAGCCCACAGAGGGCGACGATGGTGATACCGAGCAGCCGGAGCCGACTCGCTAGTGTGCCCACGGCAAGGGCCTCCGAAGGGAATACGTGGATCCTGAGCAGTTTCTCACTGCATCCGGGGTGATCATCGTCGCCGGGAAAGGCGGAGTGGGCAAAACCGCCGTCACCGCCGCGCTGGCCGTCGCCGCGTCGTCGGTCGGCCTCCGCACGCTGGTGGTGGAGGTGGAGGGCAAGGGCGGCATGGCCTCCATGTTCGAATCCGGCCGCCTCTCCTACGAGGAACTGGTCCTCATCCGGGCCGCCACGGGCCACGCCGGCGTCCACGCCCGCACCGTGACACCCGACGATGCACTGCTCGACTACCTGTCGGACCGGGGCCTGCACCGCATCTCCAACCGGCTGGTGTCCTCCGGGGTCCTGGACATGGTCTCCACGGCCGTCCCCGGCATCCGGGACATCCTGGTCCTGGGCAAGGTCAAGCAGCTCGAGCGGTCCGGTGAGTGGGACCTGATCCTGCTCGACGCCCCTGCCGCCGGGCACGCCATCACCTTCCTCCGCTCCGCCAGCGGGCTGGCCGACGCCGTCAAGGTCGGTCCCATCAACACCCAGGCCCAGGACGTCCTGGGCCTGCTCACCGACCCCGACCGGTGCCGGGTGGTCCTCGTGACGGTGCCGGAGGAGACGCCGGTCAACGAGCTGATCGAGACGGCGTACAGCCTGGAGGACCAGGTCGGCGTGGCGCTCGGACCCGTGATCGTCAACGGCGTCCACCCCCACCTCGCCGGGTTGGAGGTGGATCCGGAACAGGCCGCGGAACAGGCCGGGGTGCGGCTGCTCGACGGCGAGGCCGACCTGCTGCGGGACGCGGCCGCGTTCCGCCGCGTCCGCACCGGCCTCCAGGAGACCCAGCTGCGCCGGATGGCCGAGGACCTCCCCCTCCCCCAGGTCCACCTGCCCTTCCTGTTCACCTCGGAGCTGGGACGGGCCGAGCTGGACACGCTGGCCGCCGCCATGGTGGAGCGGATCCGGGAGCTTCCCGACGAGGTGGCATCGTGACCGGGTCACTCACCTCGGTCGTCTCGGACAGCCACGTCGTGGTGTGCTGCGGCTCCGGTGGCGTGGGCAAGACGACCACCGCGGCGGTGATCGCCATGGAGGCGGCCCTGCGGGGACGGCGGGCGGTGGTCGTGACCATCGACCCCGCCCGACGGCTGGCCGACGCGCTGGGCCTGGAGGGCCTGACCAACACACCGTCCGCGATCACGGGTCCGTGGTCGGGCGCGGACGGCACCGGGGGCGAGATGTACGCCCTCATGCTGGACACCAAGAGCACCTTCGACGGGCTCGTCCGCCGCTACTCGGCGGATCCGGACCAGGCCGAGCGGATCCTGGCCAACTCGTTCTACCGGAACATCTCCGGCGCGTTGTCCGGGACCCAGGAGTACATGGCCTCGGAGAAGCTCTACGAGTTGGCCGTGGAGGGCGACTACGACCTGGTGGTGGTGGACACGCCGCCCACCCGCAACGCCCTGGACTTCCTCGACGCCCCCCAGCGGCTGGCCCACTTCCTGGACCACCGCCTGTACAAGGTGCTCATGACCCCCACCCGGGGCCTGGTGCGGGCCGCGAACGTGGCGGCCCAGGCGCTGGTGCGGGCGCTGTCCAAGGTGGTGGGCGCCGAGGTCATCGGCGACGCCATCGCGTTCTTCCAGGCCTTCGAGGGCATGGAGCAGGGCTTCAAGGAACGGGCCGCCATGGTGGACGACCTGCTCTCGGACGACCGCACCGCGTTCGTCCTGGTGGCGTCGCCCAAGGCGGACACCGTGGCCGAGGCCGGCTACTTCGCCGACAAGCTGCACGAGAGCGGCATCAGCGTGCGCGGCCTCATCGTCAACCGCATGCAGCCCCTGTTCGGTTCGGACCGGAGCACCCTCGCCGTCGGCCCCGAAGCGGCACGCGAGCGCGCCCGGACCCTGGCCGGCACCGCGCTGGGCGACCACTACACCTGCCTGGCCGACGCCCGGCAGCTGGCACGGGGCGAGGAGGAGCACCTGGCCGGCCTGGCCGACCGGGTCGCCCCCGCCCCGGTGGTGCGGGTCCCGGTGCAGCCCTTCGAGGTCAGCGACCTGGGGTCCCTGGCCGCGCTGGCCCGCCTCATGTTCGATTCCGGCGCCGCGGAAGGGCCGGGGTAGCCTCGCCGCCGTGAGCACCGTGCTGATCGCCACCGACGCGGACGAGGTCTTCGACGAGGTCGACGCGGCCCTGGCCGGACCGGACACCACCATCGCCCGGGTCCACACCGGCGAGGCCGTGCTCCCCGCGGTCAAGGAGCTCGACCCGGACCTGGTGGTCCTGGACCTGCAGATCGGCAACATGGGCGGCATGGCCACCTGCATGGACCTCCGCCTGGAGGAGGGAGCGGGCCGGGTGGCCCCGCTGCGCATCCTCATGCTGCTGGACCGCCTGCCGGACGTGTTCCTGGCCCAGCGCTCCGGTGCCGACGGGTGGCTCATCAAGCCCATCGACGCCCTCCGCCTGCGCCGGGCGACCCACGCCATCATGGACGGCGGGACCTACACCGAAGGCCTGGCGAGCTGACACCGCGAGGCCTGGCGAGCTGACACCGCGAGGCCTGGCGAGCTGACACCCGGGCCCGCCCACCGCCATCGCATTACCGCCCGAACGGGGCTGACGGTACGATGGCCGCTCTTCGGGTGGTGGCGCAGTTTGGCAGCGCGCCTCGTTCGGGACGAGGAGGCCGGGAGTTCAAATCTCCCCCACCCGACCATCCAGGACACCCGGCCCCCAGGGCCGGGTGTCGTGGTTTTCGGCCGCTGCCGGAGTTTCTGGCCACGAACGATCAAGGTCGGTCCCGACCCGCGCCGATACGGAGTATGTGGCCAGCGACACCATCGCCCGACCGGTCTCCGGACGCGGTCCCGCACGCCCGGGTCGACTCCTGGGCGCGCTCCTCGCCGTGCTGGCCGTGGTGTTCCTGGCCGGCACGCTCACCTCGTGCGAGAGCGACAAGGCCGAGCTCGACTCCGTGCGGCAGATGGTCAACGAGAGCCGCGCCGCGGCCGGACTGCCGGCGCTGCGGGAGAACGTCACACTGGACATCAAGGCCGACGCCTGGGCCCAGGGCATGCGTGACCAGTGCCGGATCTGGCACTCGAACCTGGCCGACGGTGCGCCGTCCAACTGGCAGAAGCTCGGTGAGAACGTGGGAATGGGCGGTTCCATCGCACAGGTCCACCAGGCCTACCTGAACTCCCCCGGGCACCGGGCGAACGTCATGGATCCGGCCTTCACCTCCATGGGCACCGCGGCGGTCTGGGGCACGTGCAAGGGGTACCGCACCGTGTTCACGGTCCACGTGTTCATGAAGGGCTGACGGCAGCCCGCTCCTCCGGTCCGTAGAGTCCTGCCGTGGAGATCGCGGCGTTCCAGCAGCTCATGGAGGACCTGTACGGCGAGGACGACCGCGCCCGGGGCATCCCCTCGACCGTGGCCTGGCTGTGCGAGGAGATGGGGGAGCTGGCCCAGGCGGTGCGCAAGGGCACCGTCGACGAGCAGCGCCACGAGCTGGGCGACGTGCTGGCCTGGCTGGCGTCGCTGGCCAACCAACTGGGACTCTCCCTCGAGGACGCCGCCGACCGCTACGTGGTCGATCCGCCGCTCTGACGCCGTCCGCCCGTAGCGTCGTGGCCGATGGCATTCGACGAGGTGGTCAGCGACGTCGTGAAGGTGGTGGAGGCCATCGGCGTGGTCACGCTGGTGGTGGGCGCCGTCGTCTCGCTGGCGGAGTACGTGCGCAACGTGGCCGACGCCACCGACCGGGTCGGTGCCTACGACGCGCTGCGCCGCCGCCTGGCCCGGGTGATCCTGCTGGGCCTGGAGATCCTGCTGCTGGCGGACATCATCCGGACGATCGTGGTGGACCAGACCCCGTCCAGCGTGCTGGTCCTGGGCGTGATCGTGGTGATCCGGATCGTGCTGAGCTTCTCGTTGCAGGTGGAGATCGAAGGCACCTGGCCCTGGTCCCGGTGGCGGGTCGGAGGCACGGCCGGGCCGACCGCACCCGGCGCTGCGGCCCCGCCACCGACCGAGTCCTGATCAGTCCCGGCGCCGGAGGAGCTCCTCGGCGATCTGGATGGCGTTGAGCGCGGCGCCCTTGCGCAGGTTGTCGTTGGACACGAACAGCGCCAGGCCGTGCTCCACCGACGTGTCGCGACGGATGCGGCCCACGTAGGACGGATCCCGGCCCGCGGCCAGGAGCGGCGTGGGGATGTCGGTCACGACCACGCCCGGGGCCGCGGCCAGGAGCTCCCGGGCCCGGTCCGGGCTGAGGTCCCGTTCGAACTCGGCGTTGATGGACAGCGAGTGGCCGGTGAACACCGGGACCCGCACGCAGGTACCGGACACCCGCAGGTCGGGCAGCTCCAGGATCTTGCGGCTCTCGTTGCGGAGCTTCTGCTCCTCGTCGGTCTCCTCGGAGCCGTCATCCACCACGTTGCCGGCCAGGGGCAGCACGTCGAACGCGATGGTGCGGGCGAACTTGTCCGGCGGCGGGAACGTGACCGCCTCGCCGTCGTAGGTGAGCTCGGGGCCCTTGTCACCGACCGCGGCCACCTGGCCCGCCAGTTCCTCCACCCCGGCCAGGCCGGCGCCGGACACGGCCTGGTAGGTGCTGACGACCAGGCGGGTGAGGCCCGCCTCCACCGCCAGCGGCTTGAGCACCGGCATGGCCGCCATGGTGGTGCAGTTGGGGTTGGCCACGATGCCGCGGGGCAGGTCGTCCAGGGCGTGGGGGTTGACCTCCGCCACCACCAGGGGGACGGTCGGGTCCATCCGCCAGGCCGAGGAGTTGTCGATGACCGTGGCGCCGGCGCCGGCCACCCGGTCGGCATACTCGCGGGAGCTGGTCGCCCCGGCGGAGAACAGGGCGATGTCCAGGCCGGCGAAGTCCGCGGTGGCGGTGTCCTCGACCGTCACCTCGGTGTCCCGCCACCGCGAGGACGGACCCGGCGGAGCGGGCGGAGGCGAAGTAGCGGATGGATGCCACGGGGAAGTCCCGTTCGGCCAGGAGGGTGCGCATCACGCCGCCGACCTGCCCGGTTGCGCCGAACACACCGACGTTGAGGGGGGAAGCCATGGGGTCCAAGGCTACCGGCGGCCCCGGCGCCGACCCCAGCGGATACCGGCGAGACTGGACCATCGACCGCCTCCCCGACCCCGCCCTGGCCGAGGTTCCCGACGTCCCCCTCGGCATCTACCTCCACGTGCCGTTCTGCATCCGGCGGTGTGGCTACTGCGCCTTCGTGACCTACGCCGAGGGCGAGGTCGGTGACCCCGACGCCCATGCCCGCTGGTCCCGGGCCGCGGTCCGGGAGGTGGCCCTGGCCGACCGGGTGCTGGGCCGGGACCGGCCACCGCTCACCAGCGTGTTCGTGGGCGGCGGCACCCCCACCATGCTGGACCCGGCGGTGCTGGCGCCGGTCCTGGAGGCGGTCCGGGACCGGTTCGACACGGGCCGCCGACCTGGAGGTGACCGTCGAGGCCAACCCCGACGGTCTCCGGCCCGGCCAGCTGCAGGCCCTCCGACGACCTCGGTGCCACCCGGATGTCGTTCGGGATGCAGAGCGCCGTCGCCGCGGGTCCTGGAGCTGCTCGACCGGACCCACGACCCCGAACGGGCACCGGCCGCGGTCGCCGAGGCCCGGGCCGCCGGCTTCGGCCACGTCAGCCTCGACCTCATCTACGGCACCCCCGGCGAACGGCCGCAGGACTGGCAACGCACCGTCGACACCGCGCTGGCGTGCGACGTCGACCACCTCAGTCGCGTACGCCCTCGGCGTGGAGGACGGCACCAAGCTGGCGGCCCGGGTCCGTCGGGGTGAGCTCCCGGCCCGCCGCGGCGACGAGGCCGCGGAGCGCTACGAGGTGATGGACGTCCGGTGCAGCGGCGCCGGGCTGGACTGGTACGAGATCTCCAACTGGGCCACCGGCCCCGGTGCCCGGTGCCGGCACAACCTCCTGTACTGGCGGAACCACCACTGGTGGGGCGTCGGACCGGGTGCCCACTCCCACGTCGGCGGGGTCCGGTGGTGGAACCACGCCGGGCTGGACCAGTGGCAGGACGCCCTGGCCACCGGCGACTCCCCCGCCGCCGGCCGCGAGGTGCTCGACCGCGGCCCAGCGTCGCCTGGAAGGGGTGCTGGTGGGCATCCGCCTGGCCGAGGGACTGGACCTGGACGCGACGGACCGTCGGGACGCCCTCCCGTCGCTGGTGGACGACGGCCTGGTGCGACTGGACGACGACCGCGTCGTGCTGACCCGCCCCGGCCGCCTCCTGGCCGACCTGGTGGTCCGCCGCCTCACCGCCTGAGGTCGGCCCGGCGGCCGGGCCTCGTCGTGCCGACCGCTCAGAAGGTGGTCTGGTCCAGCTCGTAGGCGTCGTGCAGGACCTGCACGGCCCGGTCGGCGTCGTCCTCGCCGATCACGCAGCTGATGCGGATGGCCGACGTGGAGATCATCTCGATGTTGATGCCGTTGTCCGCCAGCGTCCTCGAACATGGTGGCGGCCACCCCGGGGTTGGACTTCATGCCCGCACCGATCACGCTGACCTTGGCGATGTGGTGGTCCGAGAGCACCTTCTGCGCCCCCACTGCGGCGGCCTGGCCCTCGCACACGGCCAGGGCCTCGTCCAGCTGCGTGTGGGGCACCGTGAAGGAGATGTCGGTGACGCCGCCCTCGGACACGTTCTGCACGATCATGTCCACGTTGATGTCGGCATCGGCCAGCTGGCGGAACAGCCCGGCCGCCACGCCCGGGCGGTCCGGCACGCCCGACACCGTGACCTTGGCCTCGGACAGGTCGTGCACGACGGCCCGGATCAGCGCTGCTTCCATGTCGGGATCCTCCTCGGTGACCCAGGTGCCCGGCTCCCAGGTGAACGCGGACCGGACGTGCAACGGCACGCGGTGGCGGTGGGCGTACTCCACGGACCGCATGGCCGGCTTCGGGCAGCCGGCCGCGGTCATCTCCAGCATCTCGTCGAAGGAGATGCGGTGCATGCGGCGGGCCTCGGGCACGACCCGGGGGTCCGTGGTGAACACACCCGTGACGTCGGTGTAGAGCTCGCAGGCGTCCGCGTCCAGGGCCCGGGCCAGGGCCACCGCGGTGGTGTCGGAACCGCCGCGGCCCAGGAAGGTCACGTCGTTGTCGGTGGACACGCCCTGTGCGCCCGCCACCACCGGCACCCGTCCCGCGTCCACCGCGGCGCGGATCCGGTCGGCCCGCACATCCACGATCTTGGCGTTCATGTGGTTGGTGTCGGTGACGAAGCCGGCCTGGCTGCCGGTGTAGCTCTCCGACTGGCACGCCCCGGTCGTGGAGCGCCATGGAGACCAGGGCGATGGCCTTGCGCTCACCGGCGGTGATCAGCATGTCCATCTCCCGGCCGGGCCGGAGCGTGGAGACGTCGTTGGCCAGGCGCAACAGCTCGTCGGTCTCCTTGCCCATGGCGGACACCACGAGCACCACGTCGTCGCCCCGCTTGCGGCAGCGGGCCACGTGGTCGGCCACCTCACGGATGCGCTCGGGATCGCCGACGGAGGTGCCGCCGAACTTCTGGACGAGGAGGGCCACGGCTGCTCACGGTACACCGGGCCCTGAGAGCCCTTGAAGCAGGCCCGGCGCCCGATCACGGCCCCGTGCCCGGCCTTGGCTACTCTGCCCCGCCGTGGGGACCAACGCAGACAAGCACGCACGCCAGAAGGAGGGCCGCAACGCCCGCCTCGAGCAGGCCCGCAAGCAGATGGCATCGACCTCGCGGCGCCGCCGGGTGGTGTCCGCCATCGGCGTCCTGCTCGGCGTCGCCGTGATCATCGGCGGCGTCGTCATCCTGACCAGTGGCGACGAGCCCGTCCCCGGCGACGGATCGACCACCACGACCGCCGGCGACCAGAGCAGCACCACGGTCGCCAGCGGCGACGCCGCGGACCTCCCGGCCCCCCCGGAGGGCATCACGCTGGACCAGGAGACCCCGTGCCCGCCGGCGGAGGGCTCGGCCAAGCGGGTGCAGACCTTCGCCGGGCCGCCCCCCACCTGCATCGACCCCGACGCCACCTACACCGCCACCTTCACGACCTCCAAGGGTGACTTCACCGCGACGCTGGACCCGCAACGGGCTCCCGTGACCGTGAACAACTTCGTGGTGCTCAGCCGGTACCACTTCTACGACGGCGTGCCGTTCCACCGGATCGTCCCCGGGTTCGTGATCCAGGGCGGCGACGGCGACGGCGAACCGTGGGGCAACAACGAGCTGGGCTACGAGATCCAGGACGAGCTCCCGGCCGGACCGGAGGAGTACACCGACTACTCCCTGGCCATGGCCAACTCCGGCCCGAACACCAACGGCAGCCAGTTCTTCGTGGTCCTCCCCGGCGGCGGCGCCCAGCTGAACCCGGCCAACTACTCCCTGTTCGGCCAGGTCACCGAGGGGACCGACGTGGTGGATGCGATCGGTGCGCTCGGCAACGCCGAACAGGAGCCCACCGAGGCCGTGGTGGTGGAGAAGGTCACCATCACCGAGACCAAGTAGGCGGTCGGGCCCGGACCCTGCCTCAGTCCGCCTGCAGGACCGGGTTCAGCACCGGGGGCAGGGCGGACAGCTCCGACCGGTGGCCGTCGATGAACACGTGCACGTCGCCCGCGCCCTCCACCCGCCACTCCCCCGACGGCGAGTGGATCAGCGCGGTGGCCTCGTCGATGCCCACCACCACCAGCCCGGCCCGGGCCAACTGCACCGTGCGGTGCCACTTCTCCGGTGACCACTGGTTGTAGCGGGGGATGACCGTCATGGTCGTGATCAGGTCCAGGCCGACCGTGTAGGCGCCACCCCGGCTGTCCACCATGTGGCTGCACGAGCACCGACGCCCCCTCCGCGGAGGCCGCCACCACCGCCCCGGCCCGCCACGCCCCCACCATGGCGTCGAGCAGGGGCGTGTCCTTGAGCACCGACCGGAGGTGCATCGGCGAGCCCCCGGGATGTAGATGGCGGACGCCGCGGCAGCCACCTCGGCCGGGGCGGGCTCCAGGGCATCGGCCCGGCGGTACACGTCCAGGACCCGCACGCCCACGCCCAGGTCCCCGAACCAGGCCTCGGCCCGGGCGATGGCCGCGGCCGGGTTCTCGTAGGCCAGCGCCGACGGCAGGACCAGGACCTCCGACGAACCCTGCACCAGGCCGGCGTCGAAGGTGCACCCGTCGGTCCACTCCAGGCCACCCACCAGCGCCAGTGTTCCGTTCATCCGTCGTGATCCTCCTGGTCGATGTCCTGGCCGCGGTCGGGTTCCAGCGGCGCCCGGCGGGCGGTGACGAGGACCACGCTACGCAGTGGAGCGGCCAGCAACGACACCCGCTCGCGGCGGACCTCGGCCACGTGCCATCCGGCCCCCCGCAGCAGGGCGGGCGGATCGAAGTCGGGGTCGACACCGAACAGGTCGCGTACGACGGGGGCCCCGAGCCGGCGCAGCCGTCCCACCGGCCCACCGGCGGTGGTCGGCTCGGCCACCAGGAGCTGGCCCTCGGGCGCGGCGAGGCGCAGCAGCGAGTGGGCCAGGCGCCCGGCGTCCACCGCGCTGACCAGGCGGACCACCGAGACCACCGAGTCGAACCGGCCCGCCGGGGGCACGGTCGCCTCCAGGTGCAGCTCCAGGCCCAGGTCGCGGGCGGAGCGGGCCTGGCGGAGGCGTTCGGAGCGCACCGGGCTGACCAGGTGGACCGAGCTCACGTCGTCCCGGCCGGCGTAGGGACCGAGGTCCACGTCGGGCCCGCCCAGGTCCAGCACCCGGCCGCGGGCCGACCGGGCGGTCACCCGCCGCAACCGCCGGACCTCGGCCCGGGCCAGGGGCGGCAGGGCCGCGAATCCCCACGGCCCGTCGATCCGGAAGTCCGACACGGCCGCTGACCGTACCCCGGAGGACTTGTGGCCCGGTCCCTACCCATCGGTAACATCGGCGGCCATGACGATCGAACGAGTGGGCATCCTGGGGTCGGGCATCATGGGGTCGGGCATCGCCGAAGTGGCGGCGAAGTCGGGCTACGAGGTGGTGCTGCGCTCCCGCAAGCAGGAGTCGGCCGACGCCATGGTGGCGTCGCTCGAGAAGTCGCTGGCCAAGCAGGTCGAGCGGGGCAAGCTGGAGCAGGCCACCGCGGACGAGGTCCGGGCCCGCGTCACGGCGACGGACCACCTGGGGGCACTGGTCGACTGCGACCTCGTGATCGAGTCCGTGGTGGAGGACCTGGAGGTCAAGCGGGCCCTCTTCGCCGAGCTCGACTCCATCTGCAAGGACTCGGCCATCCTGGCCACCAACACGTCCACCTTGCCGGTGGTGGAGATGGCCGTGGCCACCCACCGTCCCGACAAGGTCTGCGGCGTGCACTTCTTCAACCCGGCGCCGGCCATGGCGCTGGTGGAGATCGTCCGCCCGCTGACCGCCTCGGACGAGACCATCGCCACGGCGCGCGACTTCGCCGCCGCCTGCGGCAAGAACCCGGTGGAGGTCAAGGACCGGGCCGGCTTCATCGTCAACGCCCTGCTGTTCCCGTACCTCAACAACGCGGTGCGGATGCTGGAGAACGGCACCGCCACCGCCGAGGACATCGACACCGCCATGAAGGGCGGCTGCAACTTCCCCATGGGACCCGCTCGCCCTGCTGGACCTGGTCGGCCTGGACACCTCGCCTGTCCATCCTCGACGCCCTCTACGACGAGTTCCGCGACCCGAACTACGCCGCCGCCCCGGTGATCCGCCGCATGGTGAGCGCCGGCCAGCTGGGCCGGAAGTCCGGCGCCGGCTTCTACGACTACTCCAGGAAGGGCTGAGCGGGGATTCCCAGGATCGAGCCGCCCCCCAGCCGGTGGGCCTTCCCGCCGGTCGTCGACGCCGAGCCGGACGGGCCGGTCGCGGTCGGGGGTGACCTGGAGCCGGGCACCCTGCTGAGCCGCGTACCGGGCCGGGCTGTTCCCCATGCCGGTCGGCCGGCGGGGACGCATCGGCTGGTGGTCCCCCGACCCCCGGGCCGTGCTCCCGGTCCGGGGCTTCTCGCCGTCACGGTCCCTGCGCCAGGCCGTCCGCCGCTACGACGTCACCGTCGACGCCGACTTCGAGGCCGTCATGCGGGCCTGTGCGGACCCCTCCCGGCCGCACGGCTGGATCACCGGCGAGATCATCGAGGCGTACCGCCGGCTGCACGACCTGGGCTGGGCCCACAGCGTGGAGACGTGGCACGACGGAGGCCTGGTCGGTGGCCTGTACGGCGTGTCCATCGGATCGTTCTTCGCCGGCGAGTCCATGTTCCACACCGCCACCGACGCGTCCAAGGTGGCGCTGGTGAAGTTGGTGGACCTCCTCGCACCCGCTCCGCACGCGCTGCTCGACGTGCAGTGGCTGACCCCCCACCTGGCCTCGCTCGGCGCCGTCGACCTGGCCCGCTCCGACTACCTGGACCTGCTGCGCACCGCGGTCACGGCCCCGGGCGACCCGTTCGGCTGAGACCCGGGCCCGTCAGGCACCGCCGGCCGGGGCGGGCGTAGCGGTGGCCCCGCCGCCCCTGCGCCGCGCCGCGCTCTGGCGACGCCAGACCAGGAAGGTGCACGATGCCGATCAGGACCTGGGGGATGTAGGTCGCGGCCCGCCACAGCAGGTTGGCGGCCAACGCCTCGTCCCGGGACATCCCGAACGCGGACAGCAGCCCCACCAGTGCGGCGTCGACGGTGCCCAGCCCACCGGGCGTGATCGGGATGAACCCGGCCAGGCGGGCCAGCGAGAAGGCGGCGAACACCTGGACGGGGTTGACCCCGGTGGAGGTGCCTCCCAACCCGTAGACCGCGACCAGGAGCACGAAGTACTGCGAGAACTGCTGGGCGAAGTTCGTGACCGTGAGCCGGCCCCACCGGTCGCGCACCACGTCCACGGTCTGGTCGCGGAATCGGAGCAGCCCGTTGGTGACCGAGGCCGGGTCGCCCGTCGCCCTTGTGGAACCTGGCCACCATGCGGTCGCCCCAGCCGCCCAGCTTGCGTCGCCCAGCGCTCGCTGCGCAGGACCAGGGCGAAGACCCCGATGAGCACGCCGACCGCGACCAGGCCGCCGACCGCGCCCAGGACCTCGTTGGTGGTCGCCCCGCCCTGGGTCAGCGAGTGCCAGCACGCCGATGACGGGCAGCACCAGGGTCACCATCAGGTTCCACACGCTGGTCACGCCGATGGCCGACGAGGCGACGGCCGGGCCGAACCCGTAGTCCGACAACATGGCGTACTGGACGCCCAGGCCGAACGCACCGCCGGCCGGAACGGCGTTGGAGATCATGAACGACGTCTGGCGGACGATTGAAGGCGTTCCCGTAGCTGATGCCCGGGCAGCGCGGCCTGGTAGGGCAGCACGTAGATGAGGATGTTCAGCACCGTGGCCACCCCGAGCGCCACCAGCGCGGCGACCGACATGTCCTGGATGGAGGCGATGGCGTCGCCGTAGTTGGCGAACTTCGGGAAGATCCCCACGAACACGATCACCAGCACCACGAGCGTCACGAGGCCGCCGAGCACCTGCTTGCGGCGGTCGACCCGTGGTGGGTCCGTGGGATCCACGACCACGACCGGAGCCTGGGGGATGTCACTCACCCGGACCACCCTACGGCTGAAGTGCGGCCGATCGGTGCCTACAGTGTCCGTCGGGGGCCGGCGACCTGTGCCGCCGCGCCGCCGGGCACCGACGCAGGTGCCCTCGACTCACCGAAGGGGGACGGACCATGGGCTTCCACCACGTGGCCCTGGCCACGGCCAGGATCGACGACACGCACCGCTTCTACACCGAGGCCATGGGCTTCGAGCTGGTCAAGACGGTGGTCAACCCGACCCCGGAGGGGGGCTGGGCCAAGCACGTCTTCTACCGGACCGACGACGGGAGCAACGGGTCCGACGGGCTCATCGCCTTCTGGGACCTCCACGGCGACTACCCCGCGGTGAACGGCGCCATGTCCCGCTCCGTGGGGCTGCCCGACTGGGTCAACCACATGGCGTTCCACGCCGTGGACGAGTCCCACCTGGAGGCCTGCCTCAAGCGGTGGCTGGACCTGGGCCTGGACGTCGTGGAGATCGACCACGAGTTCTGCCGTTCCATCTACACCACGGACCCCAACGGGACGATGGTGGAGTGGTGCATGGACACCCGCCCCCTGGACGAGTCCGACCGGGCCCGGGCGGAGGAGGCGCTCGCCGCCGCCGAGCCGTCCTTCGATCCGCCGCCGGTGGACTTCACCGCCTACGAGGGTGACCCGTCCAAGCGCCCGGCCTGGGCCGAGCCGTCCTGAGCGACCAGCCCCGGCCCTGGCTGGGCTACTGGCCCGATCCGGCCGACGCCCCGGCCCGCGAGCCCGGACGGGAGGCCGTCACGCTGGTGGCTCCCGACGGGGCCGTGGTGCGCGGCATCCTCTGGACCCCGCCGGCGGGCACGCCGTGGCGCACGGCGGTGGTGCTGACGCACCCCCGGGGCGACTTCAGCGTCCACTACGCCTGCCCCCTCCTGGCCGCGGCGGGGTTCGCGGTCCTGGGCTTCGCCACCCGATACGTCAACAACGACACCGACTGCCTGCACGAGGCCTGTGTCACCGACGTGGCCACCGCGGTGCAGGAGATGCGCCGCCGCGGTGCCGCGGCGGTGGTGGCCCTGGGCAACAGCGGGGGTGGGTCGCTCATGGCCCTGGCCCAGGCCGGGACCGCGGATCGTCCCGGCATCGGCGCCGACGGGTTCGTGGCGGTGGCGGCGCATCCGGGCGAGGGGGTGTTCATGCTGCAGGTCATCGACCCGTCGGTCACCGACGAGGCCGACCGGTTCTCGGTGGACCCGACCCTGGACATGTACCACCCGGACAACGGGTGGCGGCCCTGGCCCGGGCCCAGCACGTACGACCCGGCCTGGCTGGCCCGGTACCGCGCCGCCCAGCGGGACCGGGTGGCCCGCCTCGACCAGGTGGCCCGGGACGCACGCGATGCCCGCGCTGCGGCCCGGGGAGCGCTCGGGGATGCTCCCGCCGGCTCCGCGGCGTGGTCGGACCTGCGGCGGCGGTCCATCGGGGCCCGCTACCTCACCGTGTACCGCACCCTCGCGGACCCCGCGTACCTCGACCTGTCCATCGACCCCGACGACCGCGCCATGGGCACGGTGTTCGCCCCGGGGGACCCGCTGGTCGGCAACTACGGCTACGGGGGCCTGGCCCGCACCATGACGGACCGGGGCTGGCTGTCCACCTGGTCCGGGCTCAGCTCCCACGCCGCCCTGGCCGACACGTTGCCGTCGGTGACCTGTCCGACGCTGGTGATCCATCCGACCGGCGACACCGAGATCCGGCTGCACCAGGCCCGGGCCATCCGGGATGCCTCCGGCGCAGCGGACCTGACCTACCACGAGCTGGCGGGAGCCCCCCACTACCTGCAGGGCCACCGCCGCGATGCGCTGGACCTGGTCGCGGCGTGGATGCGGGAACGGTTCGCCTGACCGATCGCTTCGCCCGACAGGGGCTGCCTGACCGTGAGTCAGGACAAATCGGCCGTTGCGTGTGCCCACGACCGCGCTCGGTGGGCGAAGGCGCCCAATGTCACAAGAGAGGGTTGACCGATCGGTGTGACATGGGTATCAACAACATCACAAACACAAGGCATGGGGCATGCGTTGATCCGTGGGCGTCGTCTGGTCGCTCGGTCCACGGGGAGCAAGTAGCGAAACCGACCCCTACATCTTCGGACCGCTGGGGGTCCTGCGGGGGGTTCGGGCGATTCCCCTGCATCCTTCGGTTCGGGAGAGCGTCGGTCAACGTCGACCGACACCAAACCTGGAAAGCGTCGTGGGGGGGACCGGAAGCGGTCCCCCTCACCGCGTCCGCGACGCGGCAGGTGGGGGGCGGCCTCCGGCCGTACCCTGCACTCGGTCGCCCCCTTACCGAAGCCCCGTGAGGAGTCCAGATGTCCCGTGAAGAGAACGCACGCTCCGCCGTCCAGGAGTTGATCCCTGACGACGAGATCCTCGATGTGGCGCTCACGTATCCGCGTGGCTTCACCAAGTCCCAGGCCGTGGGCATGTCGATGGGCGGAGCCATGGGCATGGGCAGCGACTTCCAGGGCATCGGTGTCGCCATCGGCGGTGTCGTGGGCGGCAAGATCTTCTCGAACCTGAAGGAGCTGCCGCAGTCCTTCGTGCTGGCCGTCTCACCTACGACCGTGTACGTGCTCGGGCGCGACCGGCAGGGTCTGGTCGGTGGCTGGGACACCCTGCAGCCCATGGTCAAGTTCGACCGCGACAAGCTCCGCGTCGAGATCAGCCAGCACCTCGCGACACTGGACATCACGCTGGTGGACACCGAGCACGACGCCACGCTCGAGCTCGAAGCCAAGCGTCTCGGCACCCTCGACGTGAAGGCTCTGCTCGAGCTGATCAAGCTCTCCGACAAGCACCTCGAAGACGACCGGGACGACGGGGACCGCTGAGACCGACGTACAGGCTGCATCAACCCGAACGATCGAGCGCGATCGCTGCCGCCGCCCGAGAGCTGAGGAGATCCGCTTGGATTCGACGTCCGAACCGTTGGACATCACCTTCACCGCGACGCTGGGCAAGGTGCGACCGGGTGACACGTGGACGTGCGTCCAACTCCCGGACTCAGCCGAGATCTTCGGCACACGAGGCCTCGTCAAGGTGGCCGGCACGGTCGACGGGGAGCCATTCCGAGGCGCCTTCATGGCTCTCGGCGATGGCACCCACAAGCTGCCCGTGGCTGCTGCGGTCCGACGGGCGATCGGCAAGAGCGATGGAGACAGTGTGACGGTTCACCTGAGCGAGCGCCGCAGGTAGCTCTGCGTGAGGCCGCGACTGCCGACGAGGCCCGATGGCAACGGGAGCACGCGCGTCGGGCACCGTGTGCATGCGGCACTGGTCCCGTGAGCAGGAGGTCCGGGTTCTCGGGCGTCGCCGTACACCTCGCCGACCGCGTCTGAGGAGGGTCGAACGGCGCTCCGGGAGCCGTCTCGATTCCTGCGCTGTCGATCTGGCACCGTCTCCATGCGGCACGACATGAATCCGGTCGGGCAGCGACCTTCTCCCCGGGGGCGTCTTGTGGACCCGCGTCGACCGTCCGGATCGGGCACAGCCCGACCCGGACGGTTCGCATGAGACGACGAGGCACGACGTGCCGCCCTCGCGGCGGGACCGGGGATCCGGCCGAGCACCGCACCCCGGCATCACATCGTGATCACGACCTTGCCGCGCACCCTTCCCTCACGGACGTGGCGCAGCGCGTCGGCCACCTCGGTCATCGGGAAGGTGCGGTCGATGGCAGGGGTGACCTGGCCGGACTCGATCATCCCCCGCAGGACGTCGAGCTCGGCGGCCTGCTCGGTCGACACCAGCGGGGTGAGCGTCTGGCCCACGAAGGCCGAGAGGGCCACCGCCCGTAGCGACCGATCGAAGCCGCCGACCCAGCGACCGTCGGTCTCCCCGCCGACGATCACAAGCGTGCCCCGGGGGGCGAGGGCCCTGCGCAGGTCGGACAGCCGGCGGCCGCCACCGATGTCGAGGATCACGTCGAACTCGTGGGACCCGTCGGTGACGTCCTCCCGGCTGTAGTCGATGACCCGGTCGGCGCCGAGGGCCTCGACGAAGGCGACCTTCGGGGTGCTGCACACGCCGGTGACGGACGCACCCATCGCCTTGGCGATCTGCACCGCGAACGAACCAACGCCCCCCGAGGCGCCGACGACGAGGACCCGTTGACCGGTCTGGACGCCGGCCTTGCGCACGCTCTGGAGCGCTGTGGATCCCGAGATCGGGACCGCGGCGGCCTGCACGAACGTGAGGTTCCACGGCTTCCGGGCCACCTGGTCGGCCGGCACTGCGGCGAGCTCGGCAAAGGATCCGTCGCCGCTGCCGTAGACCTCGTCGCCCGGCTTGACCGAGGTGACGGATCGCCCGACAGCCTCGACCGTGCCGGCGAGCCCGCGCCCTGGGTTCAGGGCCTTCGGCGTCCGGAGGCCGAACCCGGCGAGGCGCATGGCATAGGGCACCCCGGTCATGCAGTGCCAGGTGCCCATGTCGACACCGGCGGCGGCGACCCGGACGAGCACCTCGTCATCGCCGACCGACGGGCGGGCGGCCTCGGCCACCGCGAGGACCGCATCGGGGTCTGAGCCGTAGCGGGCCTGGACGACGGCTCGCATGGTGGCCGCCTTCGGGTCCTCGGGGCGGGCCGGCTGGTCGGTCTGATTGGTCTGGTTGGGGTTCATCGTTGCTCCTTTGGATCGTTCGGTGGGGTGGGGGCTCAGGGCAGGAGCCCGACGACGGCGTCGAGCACCACGTGGGGCTGGTCGAGGTAGATCTCGTGACCGGTGTGCTCGACGGTGACGACCGTCGAGTGGCTGGATCGGTCCGCCCAGCGCTGCTCGCCGGCGGCCCACTGCCGGTCGAGGCTGGCCTGCTCGTCGGGGGTGATCCCGTCGGGGCTCCGGTGTTCGGCGGTGATGACGGTGAGCGGGAGGTCGCCGAGCGTCGAGACCTTCGCCACCTGCTCGAAGGCCGCGAACACGTCGAGGCGTTCGCCGTCGCGGTCTGGGTCGTGCATGAGGTCGCAGCCGCCCCGGTAGGCGGGGACGGTGCAGACGACCGACGGCCAGTCGTCGGGGGAGGCGTCGATCATGGCGACGCCATGCACCTCGTCCTCGTAGGTCGAGGCGAAGGTCACGGCCTCGGCACCGCCGAAGGAGTGGCCGACGAGGACGTAGGGGCCGGGCTCGCCCGCGGTGTCGAGGGCGGCGTGGAGGTCGGCGACCTGCGTCGAGAAGGTCTGGTTCGTGGCCGGCGCGTCGCTGGTGCCGGTGCCGAAGCGGTCGTAGGCGCAGGCCCGGGCGTGGCGGCTGACCGAGCCCTCGAACGGGCCAAAGGCGTCGGCGCCCTTGTCCCAGCCAGCCAGCAGCAGGACCGTCACCGGGCCCTGGCCGGAGCACCTGATGTGCAGCTTCCCGTGGGCGGTGGGGACGAGCCGGTCGATCGCCTTGGTGGGCCGTGCGATGGGCGGCGTGGTGGTCGTGGTCGACGAGGCGGCCGGGCGGAACGTCGCCGCCTGGCCGTCGTGGGGCGAGGAGGTCCCGCAGGCCGCGACGGCCATGGTGAGTGCCAGGGTGAGCAGGGCGGTGCGGATGGTGGTGTGCATGTCAGCCTTCTTTCGCTGGTGTGGGGTCCTGCGTCCACCGTCTACGTAAGGCCCCCCTCAGGGCATCGGGAACGGCACCTCAGATCTGCTCAGCCGCGATACTTGGCCGCGATGCCGGAGGGGAGCCTCGACCGGGAGTTCGTGGGGCGCAGCCAGGAGCTGGCCGCCTTCGACCGCGCCCTGGCGAGCGCTCGTACCGGGCTCCCCGTGGTGCTCCTGGTCAGCGGCGAGGCCGGGATCGGCAAGACCACGACGCTTCGGGAGGGCGCGGCCCGGGCTGGTGTCGCGCGGCGCGTCGGTCGGTGCGTGCAGATGGGCGGCGAGGCGATCCCGCTCGCTCCCCTCGCCGACCTCCTCCGCCAGGTCGAACGGGGGTCGCCGGGCCTGCTGGCCGAGCGGGCGGAGCTGGCCCCGCTCGCCCGGTGGATGAGATCGGAGCCCGGCGATCGGACCGACACCGGCCCCCACCTGTTCGCCGCCGTCCTCGACCTCGTGGGGCTGCTCACGGAGACGGATGCCGTCGTGCTCGGGTTCGAGGACCTCCACTGGGCCGATCCCGTCACGTTCAACCTGTTCGAATACCTCGCCCGGAACCTGGTCGACGAGCGGGTCGTCCTGGTTGGCACCTACCGCACGCACGAGGCCGGCTCCCCCGACCAGCGGCGCCGGCTGGCCGCACTGCCCCGACTCCCCGGGGCGACCCGCCTCCAGCTCGAGGGCCTCGGCCGCGACGAGGTCCGGGCGTGCGTTGCCGGCCTGCTCGGCGGCTCGGCCACCCCACCGGTGGTCGACGAGGTCCTCGCTCGCGGCCAGGGCAACCCGTTCTTCACCGAGGAGCTCGTCGCCGCCCACCTGGCAGGCGAGGCCGTCCCGGCGGTCCTCTCCGACCTGATCTCGGCCGACGTCGCCGCGCTCGACGATGCGGGCCGGCAGGTGCTCGCGGCGGTGGCGGCGATCGGACGGGAGACGAACCACGACCTGCTGCGGGCCGTCGTCGGCCTGGATGACGACGCCCTCGAGCCGGCTGTCCGCCGCGCGCTCGATGCCCACCTCCTGGTGGTGGACCGGACGACCGACGGCTACCGCTTCCGCCACGCCCTGATCGGCGAGGTGGTGTACGCCGACCTCCTGCCACCGCAGCGCACCCGCCTCCACCGCCGCGTCGCCGACGCGCTCCGCGACGAAGCCGCGGGCTCTGCGCCCCGGGCGGACCGGGCTGGCGAGCTGGCCTTCCAGCTGGACCGCGCAGGTCGCCCCGCGGACGCGTTCTGCGCCCTGCTCGCCGCCGCCGACGCGTCGGAACGCCTGGCGCCGGCCGCCGCGCTGGCCCAGCTCGAACGGGCCTTCGAGCTGTGGGACGACGCCGGCCCGGCCGCCGACGGGGAGGACCGCAGCGTCCGCTTGTGGCAGGCGGCGGAGCTGGCCTCGGGCGCCGCCGGCAACGCGCGCGCCGCCGCGCTGGCCCGCCAGGCCTTCGAGCTCGGCCCACCACCGGAGGGCGGGGCCCGGGGCCACGAGCGCCTGGCTCGCTACCTGTGGGGTGCCGGCCGGCTGGAGGAGAGCCGCGCCGAGCTCGACCGAGCCGTCGCCGCGCTCCCGGGCACGAACGGCGTCGAGTCGGCACCGGTCTACGCCGGCCTCGGCCAGGCGGAGCTCATGGCCGGCGACTACGAGGCGGCCGAGCACTGGTGCACCAAGGCGCTCGAGGCGATCGGCACGCCCCAGGTCGACCTCCCCTCGTGGGTGATGGCCCGCCGCGTCCAGGGCGTCGTGCACAGCTGCCTCGGCGATCCCGAGGGCGGCGTCGTCGTGTGCCGTGAGGCCTGGAGCTCGGCGCCGACCGCGCTGGGTCGGGCCCTGGCCACGCTCTACCTGTGCGTCGCGCTGCTCGACGCCGGCCGCAACCAGGAGTGCGTAGCCGTCGCCCTCGATGCCGTCGCCCAGGCCCGCCTCACCGGCCTCGACACCAGCTACGGCGGCTACTCGGACGCCCTCGCCGCCGAGGGTCTGATGCGCCAGGGGAGGTGGGCCGAGGCCGCCGGACTCCTCGTGCGCCACGCCGACGACGACGAGACCCTGCCCGTCGGGGTGCTCCGGCTCTCACGGGCGGAAGCGCTCCTGGCCGCACGGCGCGGCGACGCCGATCGGGCCCGGGCCGCGCTGGTGACGGCCGCGGCGCAACCCGTCGACGGCTGGCACCAGGCGGTTCGCGACCTGACGCTCGCCGAGGCGCACCTGGCCCTCGGCGACTGGGGCTCGGCCGCTGCGGCAGCGGCCCGGGGACGCGCCGGCGTCCCGGCCACGGTCGTCCTCTGGTCCGCCCGCTTCACCATGCTCGGCATCGAGGCCGAGGTGGAGATTGCCCTCGATGCACTCGCCGCCCAGCGCCCGATCGACGTCGCCGAGGTCGTCGACCACCTGAAGCGGCGACTCGACGAGGTCCGCGTCGCGGTGGACGCCCGATCCGATCGACCGGCCGCCGACATCGCCGCCCACCTCGCGCAGGCGATGGCCAGCCTGACCCGCCTCACAGCGCCCGACCCGGAGGCCTGGTCGCTGGCCGCCGAGCGATGGGCCGAGCTCGGCGACCGCTGGTGGGTCGCCCTCGCCCTGCTCCGCAAGGCCGACGCGGCTGCGGCGACCGGCGCCGCCGACGGCGCCGCCACCGCCCTGCGCGAGTCCCACCGGATCGCCGTCGAACTCGGGGCGGCGCCGCTCCTCGCCGAGGTCGACGCCGTGTCCCGCCGCACCCGGCTCACCGTCGACGCCCCCGAGCGCGTGGTCCTCAGCGACTCGTCGATCCAGCAGCTCGGGCTGACGACCCGCGAGGCCGAGGTACTCGCCCTCCTCGCCGCGGGCCGCACCAACCGGCAGATCGGGACCGAGCTCTACATCTCAGCGAAGACAGCGAGCGTCCACGTGAGCAACATCCTGCGGAAGCTCGGCGTCACCACCCGCGTCGACGCCGCCGCCGTCGCCCAACGCCTCGGCGTCACCTGACCCGGAGTGTCCCTGCACAGCGGTGCGGTGACGACCAGGAGGCCGAGCAGACGTGCCCGTCGCAGGCACATGTCGCTGTCCCTTCTCAGTACTCCCGTTCGCGCGAGCGTCCTTCTCCTCTACGAGGACGACTCCCCACGAGGGCGAGCAGCGAACCTGGGCCGCTCTCCGATTGCTCACCTGGCGCCCGCCCTACAGGCCGCTCAGTCGCCCTTGGCCATGTTGGCGAACAGGGTGCAGTAGTCCAGGAACACCAGACGGCACACCCCGGTGCGACCGGCCCGGTGCTTGGCCACGATCACCTCGGCGGTGTCCTTGTCCGTGGTGTCTGGGTGGTACACCTCGTCCCGGTACAGGAACATGACCACGTCCGCGTCCTGCTCGATGGAGTTGTGCACCACGATGCCGTTGGCCACGAAGTTGTGGGTGCCCGGCACGGTGGCGTCGTAGACGGGGACCTCACCGATGGCCTCCACCGCGACCACCTCGTCCCAGAAGACGTCCGAGGACGCCAGCGCGGCCAACTCCTTGCTGTCCACCGCCTCCGCGATCCGGGCCAGGCGGTCCCGGCTGGAGGAACGGGGTCGGGCCGCCGTTCCCAGCAGGTAGCCCCCGCAGTACTGCTCCCCCAGGGCCCGGGCCAGGTCCCGCTGGGTCATGTCCAGCCGGTCCAGCTCCTCCACCACCACGTCCCGCACCTCGCACGGAACCGTGTCCACGTTGGGGTTGGCGACCACGTCCCGGAGCGCGTCCAGGGCCGGGGCGACCAGGGCGGCCGCGTCACCGTCCAGGCCGACGTCGGACAGGAACCGCCGCTGGTGCTCCACGCCGTGGATCCACAGGCGCCATCGGGGCGCCCCGCGACCGACGTCGGTGATGCGGGACAGCACGCCGAAGCGCAGCAGGAGGAGCTGGAGCTGGTCCACCAGGGGGCGCGACGCCGTGGTGGCCATCACCCGGACGTGCGGACGCCCCCGCAGCGTCCCCACCGCGAGGGCACCGATGCCCCCGAAGACGCCCCGCACGAACGCGGCCAGCGCGGGGTCCGCCAGGGCCGGCACCTCGGCCGGGACCCGGCCCTCCGCCAGGGCGCGCTGCACCAGGTCCGCCACGTCGGACGTGTCGTCCGCCCTGACGGCCTCCGGGGTCCCCAGGCGCCGGGGAACCGCGATCCGGCTCCCGACCACGAGCTCGTCCAGGCGACGCCATCCGGCCACCGTCCGGAACGGGTGGTTGGCCGTGGCCTCCACCTGGCGGCCCGAGGCCAGCCGCAACCGGAACGCCGGCTTGGTGCCGCTGGGGAAGGCATGGGTCATGGTGGCCGGCACCAGCGTCCAGTCCTCCCCCAGGCTCCACACCGGGACGTCACGCTCCCCCGACGCCAGCAGCTCCCCGAGCGTCACCTCCTGGTTGGTGTCGGCCCGCAGGATGCGACTGGACGCCGTGAGGCAGCCCGACTCACGGAGGTCCGCCAGCATCGGCCGCTTGTCCGAGCGGAGCTCCAGCCCACGCGAGAGCTGCGACAACGCCATGACCGGCGCCCCGAGCTCACGGGCCAGCACCTTGAGGCTCCGGCTGATCTCGGCCACCTCCACCTGGCGCGACTCCGCGCTGGACCGACCCTGCATGAGCTGCAGGTAGTCCACGACGATGAGCCCCAGCTTGGTGTCCAACCGGTCCTGCAGCCGACGGGCCTTGGCCCGGATCTCCATGACGGTGAGGGCGGGGTTGTCGTCGATCCACAGCTGGCCCTCGCCCAGGCGGCCCATCGCCTTGGTGATCTTGGTCCAGTCGGCGTCGGTCAGGCGGCCGGTCCGCAGCTTGGAGGCGTCGATGCGGGCCTCTGCCGCGATGAGTCGCTGGGTCAGCTCGAGGTGGCCCATCTCCAGCGAGAAGAACAGCACCGGCAGGTTCTCCCGGACCGCGGCGTGGGCTGCGATGCCCAGGGAAAATGCGGTCTTTCCCATTGCCGGCCTCGCCCCCACCACGATCAGCGCACCGGGCTGCAGGCCGGCCAGCATGTGGTCCAGGTCCGTGTAGCCACTGGGCGTGCCGGTGATGGCGTCGCCCCGCTCGTAGAGCATCTCCAGCTGCTCCAGGCTGCGGTCGAGCAGCGGCGACAGCTCCGACAACGAGTCGGTGTTGCGCCGTTGGGCCACCGCGAAGATCAGGCTCTCGGCCGAGTCGATGGTCTTCTCGATGTCGTCGAGCGGGGAGTAGCCGAGCTCCGCCACGTCATTGGCGGTGACGATGAGCCGGCGCAGGAGCGCCTTCTCCTCCACGATGCGGGCGTAGTGCTCCGCGTTGGTGATGGCCGGGGTGCCGGCCTGGAGGCTGACCAGGGTGGCGGCACCACCCACCGCGTCCAGGACGCCCGCGTTGTTGAGCTCGTCGGCGACCGTGACCGGGTCCACGCCCTGTCCGGCCCCGTACAGCGACTGGATGGCGTCGAAGATGTGCCGGTGGGCCGGCTTGTAGAAGTCGTCCGCCGTGACGATGTTGGCCACCGCGGACACTGCGTGCTCGGACAGGAGCATCGCCCCCAGGAGGGACTGCTCGGCCTCGATGCTGTGCGGGGGGACCCGGAGGCGCGCCGGTTCGTCGGCGCGGGACGTGGTGTCTGCCATCACCCCTCATCCTGATGTGGAGTGCCTGTGGTCATCCAGAGGGTCTTCCTCTGGATTACGGGGGAAGTTCTGTGGGTGGAGCCGGGGACAACTGCGCACACCTGTGGACAGCTGTGGACGGTGACGACCGGTGGGCGGAATCCGCACCGGCCCGTCGGTCCGACGGGGTGGGGGTGGCCGGCCCGTCGGGGCCGGCCGCCGTCCACGTCGGGCTCAGCCCGCGACGACCTCGACGGTGATCGGGAACTGCACGTCGGAGTGGAGACGGGCGGTCACGTGGTGCGTGCCCAGCTCCTTGATGTGCTCCTCCAGCTGCAGGTCCTTGCGGTCCAGCTCGATGCCGGTCTGGGCCGCCACCGCGTCCGCGATCTCCGTGCTGGTGACGGAGCCGAAGAGTCGACCACCTTCGCCGGCGCGGGCCTGGATCTCGATGGTGCGGGCGACGAGGACCTTGGCGATCTCCTCGGCCGACTCACGGTCCTTGGCGTCCTTGAGGTCGCGGGCCCGGCGCATGGCCTGGGCCTGCTGGGCCGCACCGTCCGTGGCCGGGATGGCCAGCTGCCGGGGGGCCAGGAAGTTGCGGGCGTAGCCCTTGGACACCTCGACGATGTCCCCGCGCTTGCCCAGCCCGGCCACGTCGGAACGGAGGATGACCTTGACGTCAGGCATTGTCCGCCCCTTCCGCGACCTCGACGACCTCGACCACGTCCGGCTCGGTCACCTGGTCGGTGCCGGCCTCCAGGGTCACGAACTCCGCCTCGGGCCCGGGACGCAGCTCGCTGTCGCGCTCACCACGATCACCACGGTCACCGCGGGGACCACGCCGGTCGTCTCCGTCACGGTCGCCACGCCGGCCACCGCGCTGGGTGGTGACCCGGTTGGTGTAGGGAAGGAGCGCCATCTCACGGGCGTTCTTGATGGCCTTGGCCACGTCACGCTGCTGCTTGGTGTCGTTCCCGGTCACACGACGGGCGCGGATCTTGGCCCGGTCCGACATGAACCGACGCAGCAGGTTGGCGTCCTTCCAGTCGATGTAGTCGACCTTCTCGGAGTTGAGAATGGACACCTTCTTCTTCACCCGGCGGGTGGAGTCCTTGGGCTTCCCGCGCTTCATCTGGGGCTTCGCCATCAGAACGGCTCCTCATCATCGCTGTAGCCGGCGGCGGGCGGCTCGGCCGGCATGGGGGCCTCGTAGCCACCACCACCGCCACCGCCGCCACTCCGGCGTTCGTTCTTGGTCACCTCGGTCGTGGCCCAGCGCAGGCTGGGGCCGACCTCGTCCGCGATCACCTCGACCTTGGAGCGCTTGTCGCCCTCCTGGGTCTCCCAGGTGCGCTGCTCCAGGCGCCCGCTGACCATGACGCGGGTACCCCGGGTGAGCGACTCACTGACGTTCTCCGCCAGCTCCCTCCAGCAGACCACGTCGAAGAAGGAGGTCTGCTCCTCCCACTCGTTGGACTGCTGGTTGCGCCAGCGGCGGTTGACGGCCAGACCGAAGCTGGCCACCGCGGCACCGTTGGGCGTGAACCGGAGCTCCGGGTCACGGGTCAGGTTGCCGACGAGTTCGACGGTGTTTCCGTTGGCCATGGGTCTGTTCCCTTCGTCAGCCGGCCCCGGCCAACAGGCCACGGCGGGTGGCCTCGTTGTCCGGCAACCGGAACAGCTTGTGGCGGACGACGTCGTCCGCGAGCCGGAGGAAGCGATCGAGCTCGTCGAGGTTGGGGGCCTCCGTGACGATCTCGAAGACCGTGTACACGCCTTCGCTCTTGTGGTTGATGGGGTAGGCGAAACGACGCCGGCCCCAGTTGTCGACCGTGGGGATGGTTCCGCCGTCGGCCTCCACCATCTCCTTGACACGCTCGATGACGGCCTTGTTGGCAGCGTCGTCGGCGTCCTGGTCGACGATGATCATCAACTCATACGCGCGAGTGGGCACGTGATTCCTCCCTCTGGACCTCGGCCCGGGGGCCGTCAGGGTCCTGCGATCTGCAGGACAGGGCACTCGATGTCACCGGTCCGGAGACCGGTTCATGGAACCGGATGAGTCTAGACGCTCCCCGGGTGGGGACCGCCAGCCGGTGACGTCGAAGGTCCAGGGGCACAGTCTCCCCGGGGGGTGTGACAGTCAGGGTTCCCCGTGGGTCTGGCGGTCCGCGACCGGGGCGGGCCTCAGGCGTCCACGCCGTACAGGGAGAGGGCCTCGGCCTGCTCCGCGTTGAGGTGGTAGCTCTCCGAGTCGTCCGGGAAGGCCCCCGTGCGGACGTCCAGGGCGAAGTCGCGCATGGCATCCACCGCCGTCTCCTTGAGGCTGGCGTAGCGGCGCACGAACTTGGGCGCCGTGCGGTCCTCCAGGCCCAGCAGGTCGTGGAACACCAGCACCTGGCCGTCGCAGTGGCGCCCGGCGCCGATGCCGATGGTGGGCACGTCGACGGCGTCGGTGACCATGCGGGCCACCTCGTCGGGCACGCCCTCCAGGACGATGGCGAAGCACCCGGCGTGCTCCAGGGCCTTGGCGTCCGACATGAGCTGCAGGGCGGCCTCGGACTCCTTGGCCTGCACCTTGAACCCGCCCATGGCGTGCATGGACTGCGGGGTCAGGCCCAGGTGGCCCATCACCGGGATCTCGGCGTCGATGAGCGCCTCGATCATGGGGAGCCGCTTGCGGCCGCCCTCCAGCTTCACGCACTGGGCGCCGGCCCGGACGAGCTGGGCGGCGTTGCGGACCGTGTCCTCGGTGGACACGTGGTAGCTCATCCACGGCAGGTCCCCGACGATCAACGGACGGGGCCGGGCCCGCGCCACCGCAGCGGTGTGGTGCGCCAGGTCCTCGACGGTCACCTGGAGGGTGTCGTCGTAGCCCAGCACCACCATGGCGACGGAGTCACCGACCAGGATCATGTCCACCCCGGACTCGTCCGCGATGCGGGCGCCGGGGGCGTCGTAGGCGGTGACCATCACCAACGGGTCGGAACCCGAGCGCACCTTGCGGGCGCGGATGGAAGGGACCGTCATGGGTGCGGATGGAGCCATTGCTCGCCTCCTCGTCAGGTCCAGCGCCCTGTGGCTGCCGGCCGTCACCGCGAACGGTAGGGCATCACGGCCCCGCTGCCAAGGCGACGGGGGTCACCACCGACGGGTCGAGGCCCTCAGCTCCACAGGTACGGTGACGCCATGGGCACCTGCAACAGCTGTGGTCGGGACGACGAGGAGACCGTGGTGGTCCGGCGCGTCTACCTGGTCCTGCCCGAGGGAACGGCCCCGGGCGACCCCGACACCCTGCAGGAGCGGGCCGAGCCCCGGCCCCAGGAGGAGCCCGAGCAGTGGTGCGCCAGCTGCCGGGACCACTTCCCCCACCTGCTGGTCTGAGCGGGAGCTAGCCCGGCGGGGCAGCCGCCGCCGGCCGGGGCGGGGACGGTCGGAGCCACGGTGGTCGGTGCCACGGTGGTCGTGGGCTTCACCGTCGTGGTGGACGACCCCGGCACGGTGGTGCTGGAACCGCCCGGCACCGTGGACGAGGTGGAGGAGGTGGACTTGGGCACCGTGGTGGTGGCGCTGCTGAGGGGCAGCCCGCTGTTCAGGATCTTCTTGCCCGCGTCGGTCGCGGGGTACTTGCAGGGCGGGTCACCCTTGGTGGCGTTGTTCATGAAGTCCCGCCAGATGGCGGCCGGGAACGTTCCGCCGGCGACCGACTGGCCCTTGTAGGACTTCATCTCCTCCGGCTGGCGGTAGCCCATCCACACCGACGCCGTGAGGTTGCAGGTGAAGCCCGTGAACCAGGCGTCCTTGGCGTCGTTGGTGGTGCCGGTCTTGCCCGCGGCCACGGTCCGCATGGCCGCGCTCCGCCCGGTGCCCTTGCTGATGACCCCGGTGAGCACGTTGGTGACGGTGTCGGCCACCTCCTGGCTGACCACCTGGGTGCGGGGCACGTCGGTGGAGGCGTCGAACAGGACGCTGCCGTCGGTGTCCTCGATGCGCCGGATCACGTAGGGCTCCACGTGGGAGCCGCGGTCGGCGAAGGTGGAGTACGCGGACGCCATGTCCAGGACGGACACCTCCTCGGTCCCGAGCACCAGCGAGTACACCGGTTCCAGCGGCGACCGGACACCCAGCCGGTTGGCCATCTCCGCCAGCCGCTCGGGACGCACCTCGTCCACGATGCCGGCGTACACGGTGTTGGTCGAGCCCCAGGTGGCCTGCTCCACGCGAGGCACGCCGTGGTCGGCCTTGTCGTAGTTGGCCGGCTTCCAGAGCTTGCCCTCGCTGGCGTAGACGCCGGGGAAGGACGTGGTGGGCGGGGCGGCGAAGCGTGACTTGACCGAGTACCCGTCCTCCACGAAGGCGGCCAGGGCGAAGGGCTTGAACGTGGAGCCCGGGGCGCGGCCCGACCCACCGCCGTCGGTGCCCAGCGCCAGGTTGACCTTGTCCGCGTCGTAGTCGGTGCCGCCGACCATGGCCCGGATCTGGCCGTCGGTGTCCACCGCCACCAACGACCCGACCGGGCCGTCGGGCTGGTCCAGCGATCTTGGTCACGGCCTGGTAGGCGTACTTCTGCAACTCGGGGTCGAACGTCGTGTACACCCGCAGGCCGCGGGTCTCGGCCCCGGGGCCGAACCGTGAGCGCAGCTGCTGGCGGACCCACTCCACCCAGTACTCCGAGCCGATCTCGCTGTAGCGGACCTCGCCCAGGTCCGTGCGCTCACCGGCACGGGGAAGGATCGTGACGTCCTGGGGCGTGCCGTCCGCCGCGGTGGGCGAGAACACCCACGGCACGGCGCCGGCCAGGTCCGCCTGGGACTGGGTGATGTAGCTCCTCCTCCACCATGGCCCGCAGCACGCTGGTGCGCCGCCGGGTGGCCTCCTCCGGGTCCCGGACGCCGTCCGCCCGCTCCGGTGCCCGCAGCAGCCCGGCCAGGTAGGCGGCCTGGTGCAGCTGCAGGTCCTTCACGCCGACGCCGAAGTAGGCCCTCGAGGCAGCCTCCACGCCGTAGGCGCCGCGACCGAAGTAGACCTCGTTGAGGTAGCGCGTGAGGATCTCCCGCTTGTCCAGCTCCCGCTCGAGCTTCACCGCCAGGACGGCTTCCTTGATCTTCCGGGTGAAGGTCCGCTCCGACGACAGGTAGACGTTCTTGACGTACTGCTGGGTGATGGTCGACCCGCCCTGCCGGGACTGGCTGCCGCCCGTCAGGTCCTGGAACACCGCCCGGGAGATGCCGAGTGGATCGACGCCGTTGTGGTCGAAGAACTTGCGGTCCTCGGCCGACAGCACGGCCTGGACCAGCACCGGCGGCAGGTCCTCGTAGTCCACGAGGACCCGCTCCTCCTTGGCCGACAGGCGCGCCATCGCGTTGTCGAACCCGCACTGGCCGTCGGCCACCGACAGGTCGCACACGAAGGACGTCTCGATCGGCCGCTTCTCCGGCGGCAGCTCGATGGTGTTCAGCGCCGTCCAGATCCCGCCGACGGCCACGACGGCGACCACCAGCGGCGGCGTAGCCGAACCGGCGGAGGCGCCAGAACACGCTCCGGCGAGCGGGCGGGTGGGGTTCCCGGAACGACCCGCTGCGCCGTCCGCACCGCTGCTCACCGCCTTGCGCGGGGTCGACCGGTCGGACCGGGGCGTGGAGCGGGGCTCTCGGGGCGTGGATCGGGCATGGAAGGTCGGGCTGGAGCGGCGGGAGGGGCCGCGGGAGCCGGACCAGTCTGTCGCGTCGGACCCTCCCGGACCCAGCGCGGTGCCCGGAGCGACTGGGCCGGGTCTCAGGAGACCGGCCGGGGGCCTGCTCAGGAGGGCGCTTCGGCGTCCCGCCCCAGGGGCGAGATGTCCAACAGGTGGTTCCAGCGGCACGCGAGGCAGACCTCCACCGTGTAGCAGCGCAATCCGGTGGTTCCCTGGGCCAGCTTGCGCAGCTCGGCCCGACTGGCCACCACCCGGCCACCTGCCGGCATCCGCCGACCGAACACGAACCGGACCAGCCGCAGATCGGCCTCGCCGCACACCGGGCAGGGGGTGCGGGCCTTCTGGGAGCAGTTGGTGCCGATCCGGAGCAGCTCGCCCTGCGCGTCACAGACGTCGGCCCGGGTCAGCTCGCCCGCCCGGAAGCGGTGCAGCAGCTGACGCCGCGCGAACCGGTAGTCCACGCTGCCGGGTGTTGACCCGGGTCGTCCGGGCGTCTCTGGTGCGAGGAACGGCACGGGTGCCAAGGGTACCGCCGGTGCGATGCCGCCGGGGCTCCGGGTCCACGACCCCCGACGGGCCGTCGGCCAGACTGAGCGCCGATGGGACCCACCGCACGCGCCACCGGCCGACGCCACCCGTCGGCGGGCAACCTCGACTCCCGGCCGTCCCTCGTGCGGGACGGCCAGACGCCGGCCACCCTGCCCCCGGCCAGCTTCCCCCACGGTTCGGAGGCCCGCCGCGACGTGGTGCAGCTGGGACCGGAACTGGACGACGACACGCTCACCCGGCTGATCGGCCCCGTCGAGGGCAAGCGGGTGCTGGACCTGGGGTGCGGGGCGGGAGCCGCCTCGATCGCGCTGGCCCGCCGGGGCGCACGCGTGATCGCCGTGGAGGCGTCCACCGCCCGGCTCGCCCAGGCGCGGGCAGCGGCAGACCTGGCCGAGGTGAAGATCGAGTTCCACCACAGCGACCTGGCCGACCTGGCCTTCGTGCGGGCCGACAGCATCGAACTCGCCATCTCCGTCTACTCGCTGTCCGGCGTGCAGGACCTCAGCCGGGTGTTCCGCCAGGTGCACCGGGTCCTCACCCCGGAGGCAGCCCTCCTGGTGTCCCTGCCACACCCGTTCGCCACCATGCTGGAGGTGGAGCCGGAGGAGCAGCAGACGCCCTACCTGACCCGGACCTTCTGGAGCGCCCAGGCCATCGCCTGGCGGGCCGGGGGCGACGAAGGGGTGACCCACGTCCACCAGATCGGCGACGTGTTCACCACGCTCACCCGGTCGAACTTCCGGGTCGACGCCCTCACGGAGCCGGCCCCGGACCCGGACCGCCACAGCATCCACCACTCCACCCTGGCGGACTGGGTGCCCAGCACGGTCGTGGTCCGGGCCCGCAAGCTCGGCATCTGAGCGGCGCCGGGACCGGCATCCCGCTCGCACCCGCCGGAGCGGCGCCGGCCGTTCGGTCAGTCCTGGCGGTGGCGCACCACGACCACGGGGCACTGGGCGTGGTTCACCACGTAGGTGGTGACCGACCCCAGCAGCAGGCCCATGAACCCGCCGTGGCCCCGGCTCCCCACCACCAGGAGGTCCGCGTCGCGGGACAGCGCGATCAGCCGTTCGCCGGCGTGTCCCTCCAGGACCTCGCTGGAGAGCTCCACCCCGTCCAGCTCGCCCGTGTCACGGACGGAGTCGACCGCGGCGGCCAGCATCGTCTCCGACGCGGCCTGCAGGTCCGTGGGGTCCGGCACCGCCACCTCGTAGCCCGTGCTCATGATGGGTGTGGTGAACGTCCCGACCACGCGCAGGGGGGCGCCGCGCAGCTTCGCCTCCGCCCCGGCCCACCGCAGCGCGTCCAGCGAATGCTCCGAGCCGTCGATGCCCACAACGATTCCACCCATGTCCTGCTCCTCACTCGGACCGGCGGTACCGGTCGACCCGTCCGGGCCCTCACCTGATTGTTGCGCGGCGCATCCGTCCTGTCGCTCCGGGACGGGACGGAGTCACCCCTCCCGGGCCGCCCACCACTGGTCGAGCGCGTCCAGGGCCTCGTCCCGATCCATCGGTCCCCGCTCCATGCGCTGGTCCAGCAGGAAGGAGAGGGCCTCACCCACCAGCCGTCCCGGGGGCAGTCCCAGGTGCTCCATCACGTCGGTGCCGTCCAGGTCCGGCCGGATGGCATCGAGCTCCTCGGCCCGCCGGAGCTCCGCGATGCGCAGCTCCAGGTCGTCGATGCGCCGCTCGAGCGCCTCCGCCTTGCGCCGGTTCCGGGTGGTGCAGTCGGCCCGGGTCAGGGCCAGCAGCTCCTCCAGCATGGTCACCGGCGTCCCGGACGAACCGACGCACGGCGGCATCGGTCCACCCCATCTGGTAGGTGTGGAACCGCAGGTGGAGGTAGACGAGTTGCGTCACGTCGTCGACCATCTCGTTGGAGAACCGCAGGGCCCGCATCCGGTCCCGGGTCATGCGGGCGCCGACCACCTCGTGGTGGTGGAACGACACCCCCTTGCCCCCGATGGACCTGGTCTTGGGCTTGCCCACGTCGTGGAACAGCGCGGCCAGCCGCACCTTCAGGTCACGGCGCGACTTGGCCACCACCGCGATGGTGTGGCTCAGCACGTCCTTGTGCCGGTGGATCGGGTCCTGCTCCAGCCGCATGGCCGGGAGCTCCGGCAGGAACAGGTCGGCCAGGCCGGAGTCGTGCACGAACCACAGCCCGACCGACGGGTCCGGTGCCATGACCAACTTGCACAGCTCGTCGCGGATCCGCTCGGCCGACACGATGGACAGCCGGTCCGCTCCGGCCTCCACGGCCGCGGTCAGTTCGGGGACCGGCACCAGGCCGAACCGGGCCATGAACCGGGCGGCCCGCAGCATGCGGAGCGGGTCGTCGGAGAACGACACGTCGGGATCGAGCGGGGTGCGCAGCACGCCGCCGGCCAGGTCGGCCAGGCCGCCGAACGGGTCGATCAGCACCGGGCCCCGTCCGCCGTGACCTCCACCGCCATGGCGTTGACCGTGAAGTCACGCCGGGACAGGTCGGCCTCGATGTCGGTCGCTGAACGCGACGTCGGGCTTGCGGCTGTCCGGGTGGTAGGCCTCGGCCCGGTGCGTGGTGATCTCGAGGACCACCCCGCCCACCTTGCAGCCGATGGTGCCGAACCGCTCCCCCTGGGTCCACATGGCCTCCGCCACCGGCCCCACGATGGCCTTGACCTCCCCCGGCTCGGCGTCGGTGGTCAGGTCGACGTCGTCCTCGTCGGTGCGCACCACCTCGTCGCCGTCGGCGGAGAAGAGGTCGCGGACGACGCCCCCCACCAGGTACAGGCGCCGGTCGGCCGCGTCGAACAACTCCGCCACCGGGCGGACGACGTCGAACAGGGCGCGGGCGCGCTCGGGGATCACGGGTCGAGGCTACCGGGCGGTCCGGGAGGGACCGGAACCCACCTCAGGCCGTGTCGAGCCGCTCGCGGACGTGCACCGCACGTTCCACCGCGGTGTCGCCCGGCCCGCCCGACGTCGGCGCCTCGGGGTGGATCCGGTCGCCCAGGAGCGCCGACACGGTGGCGGCCGAGGAGTGCGCCACCGCGGTCAGGTCGTAGCCGCCCTCCAGGAAGGCCAGGCGGCGTCCTGCCGGGACCAGCTCGACCAGGTCGGCGGTGAGGTCGCCGAAGTCCCCCGAGCTGAGCCCGAGGTCCGTCAGCGGGTCGTCCCGGTGGGCGTCGAAGCCCGCGGACAGGATCACCCAGGTGGTCCCGTGACCGGCCAGGGCCGGAGCCACCAGGTCCTGCACCGACCGCCGGTAGTGCTCGCCGGTGGATCCGGGCGGCATGGGGATGTTGAGCGTGGACCCGGCGCCGTCACCCGACCCGGTCTCCTCCACCCTGCCGCTGCCGGGGTACAGGGGGTGCTGGTGCCAGGACACGTACAGCACGTCGCCACGCTCGTAGAAGATGTCCTGGGTCCCGTTGCCGTGGTGGGCGTCGAAGTCGACCACGGCCACCCGCTCGCCCCGCGCGGCCAGGTCGGCGGCGGCCACGGCGGCATGGTTGAACAGGCAGAACCCCATGGCCCGGGTCGACGTGGCGTGGTGGCCCGGGGGGCGCACCGCGACGAAGGCGGCGTCGGCCTCCCCCGCCCGCAGCCGCTCGACGGCGTCCAGGCCCGCCCCGGACGCCAGCCGGGCCAGGTCGGCGGACCGGTCCGACACCACCGTGTCGGCATCCACGTGGGTCCGCCCGGACAGGCAGAACCGCTCGATCCCCCGGATGTACGCCTCGGGGTGGACCCGCTCCAGTTCCGCGTCGGTGGCGGGTCGGGGACGCACCCTGGCCACGGCGTCGTCCAGGTCGTGCAGGGTGAGGCCGTCGATGACCGCCGTCAGCCGGTCCGGTCGCTCGGGGTGGTATGGCCCGGTGTCGTGCTGGAGGAACCGCTCGTCCGCGTACATCAGCACGGCCATGGCTTGCAGCGTAGCGGGGAGGTCCCGTGGCCTAATCTCGGTCGTGCGCCCGCGCCGGACGAGCGTGTCGGGACCGACGCACGCCCAGCCGCAGGAGAGCCCGAGCGACCGTATGAGCACCCGCCACACGCTGACCGTCGGTGACGACCGGTTCCGCATCGGTCCGTGGCACGCGGACGGACACATCGCCTACCTGGCGTTGCCGCCCGAGGTTCCCCGACCCAGCGTCGAGGGCCTGCAGCGATGCCTCGTCCGCATCGCCGACGCCGGGTACTCGTCGGTCATCACGTCCGGCGCTGCACCCCGACGAGGCCCACTCCTTCCTCCAGACCGGGTTCGAGGAGTACGACCGCCTGCGTGTGCTGGCGCACGACCTGCGGAACCTCGACCCGGTCCGGCCACCGCTCGACCCGTCGGCGCGGCTGCGCCGGGCCCGTCGACGGGACCGGGACGCCGCGCTCGGTGGTGGACGCCCGGGCCTTCCCCACCTTCTGGCGGCTCGACGCCGCTGCGTTGTCCGAGGCCGAGGCCGCCACGCCGGTCAGCCGGTTCCGGGTCGCGACCCTGCGGGGTCGGGTGGTCGGCTACGCCATCACCGGACGGGGCGCCGGCCAGGGGTTCCTGCAGCGGCTGGCAACGGATCCGGACCTCTACGGGCGACGGCGTGGGCTCCGCCCTGGTCGTGGACGCACTGCAGTGGTCCGCCCGCCGCCGGGCCCGGCGGGTGCTGGTCAACACCCAGCGGGAGAACACGCGCGCCCTGGACCTCTACCGCCGACTCGGGTTCGAGCCCACCCCGACCGACCTGGTCGTGCTGCGCCGGCCCGTCCCATGACCCGGCGACTCGGCCTGGCCGTCCTGGCCCTGGTGGTCCTGCTGGCCGCCATCGCAGGCGGCGGACGACCGCCGGCGGCCGGGGCCGCCGACGACATGCTGGAGGTCACGTCGGTCAGCCCGTGGGTGGACCCCGAGGGTGTGTTCCAGGTCCGGTTCGGTCCGAGCTCAGCGGTCCCGCTCGACGCCGTCTTCTCCTACACCGTCCACCAGCGGCTCCGCCCCGGCCCCGAGGGGCCACTGCGTTCGACCCTGGAGGACATCCTGGACGGGGGCGGGCTGGGCGGGGTCCTGCAGTCCCCCGTCAACGCCTCCGTCCTGACCCTGGGCAACCCGGCGGACGGACTGGTCCTGGACATCCCGGTGCGCTCCGAGCGCGCAACGGGTCCGAACGGGTGCTGCTCCCCACCCCCGGGGTCCACCCGGTGGAGCTCCGACTGACCAGTGCGACCGGCCAGGAGCTGTGGAGTGAGGTGGTGTTCCTGAACCGGCTCCCGGTCGAGCCGGTCACGGCCCCGGACGGCCGGCCGGGGCGGGTGAGCGTGTCGTTGGTCCTGCCCGTGGACGGGCCGCCGGCACTGGACCTGGACGGATCACCGTCCTTGGACATCGAGACCCGCGCCGCCCTCGCGGCCGCGACCACCCTGTTGTCCGAGGTCCCCGAGGCGCCGCTGACCCTGGCCCTTCGCCCCAACGTCCTCAGCGCCGTCACCCGGTCCGCGGACACCGTCGACGCGCGGTTCCTGCAGAGCCTCGCCGCGCCCGACCTGCAGGCGACCGTGGCCCGGATGCCCTACGTGGCGGTGGACACCGGCGGGCTCCTGGCGGTCGGCGGGGGTGGCGACCTGCTCCGCCAGGTGGACCTGGGAGACCGCACGCTCTCGGCCTCGACCGGCCGCCGGCCCGTGCCGACCACCTGGTACCTGGACGACACCGTCTCCCCGGAGGCCCTCCCGCTCCTGGCCAGCCTGGGCACCGACCGCGTCGTGGTCTCCTCGGACCGGCTGCGGCTCCCGACCGGGGTCCCGGCCGACACGTCGCAGACCGGCGCGGTGGGTCTGCAGTCCGCCCCCGGGCTGACCGCGACGAGCTACGACCCCCGGATGACGTTGCGGCTGACCGCCGACTCGGAGGACCCCGCGGTCCGGGCCAACCAGGTCGTCACCGAGCTCATGACCACGTGGTTCGGCGCGGCGGAGGACCCGGGCGCAGGCTTCCCCGGGCCCAGCTCCGTGATCGTGATCCCGGCCGCGACCGAGCCCGACGCGCTGCGGGCCCTGGTCCCCGCCCTCACCGGCACCGGGCCCCTGTCCACGGCGGCCGAGGACATCCCGACCACACCCGTCACGGTGCGGGACAAGGAGGTCATCGCCGCCCTCGCGCCCCGGACACCACCCGACCAGCAGCCCGCGGTGGACGGCGCACGGACCAGCCGCGTCACCGTCGACGGCTTCCGGTCCATGACCGCAGGGGCGGATCCGGACTCCGCCACCTGGGAGCTGCTCAACGCCCAGACCCTGTCCACCGCGATGGACGGGCCCGAGCGGACGGCCACCCACGCCAGGATCCAGGAGTCCGTGGACACCCGGCTGGCTGCCATCGAGGTCCCGCGGTCACGGCGGGTCGTCCTCACCAGCCGGGAGGCCACCATCCCGCTCCGGTTCCGCAACGACCTGCCCTACGAGGTCCGCCTCCTGATGCGGACCCGGTCCCCGCGCCTGGAGATCACCGGTGGCGAGACCCGGGAGATCGTGCTGGCCCCGGGCGAGAACCGCATCGACCTGCCCGTGGTGGCGCGCGCCGCCGGGGGCCGCCCTGCTGCGCATCGACCTCCGGTCCCCCGACGGCGCCATCCGGCTGCCGGCCAGCTCCGTCCCCGTCACGTCGTCCACCATCTCGGGCGTCGGGGCCGCGCTGTCGGTCCTGTCACTGCTGTTCCTGGCCGGGTGGTGGATCCGGACCCACCGCCGGGGCCGCCACCAGGAGGCGGGCGGCGCGGGCGACCGCCACCGGCCGGGACGGGACCGACGACGGCCCCGACCGGTCCGGACCGGTGCCCGCCGGGGTGGACACCGGTCCCGGCCCCACCACGCCCGGTAGCGTGGGTCCAGGTGGATGAGACACGGATCGAACCCGGTTCGATCGACCTGACCGCATCAACGGGCACGACCGGCCTGGCCGGCACCAGCCTGTGCGGCCGGTACCGACTCGAACGGCTCATCGGCTCCGGCGGGATGGCCCAGGTGTGGGAGGCGACGGACGCCGTGCTCGGCCGCCGCGTCGCGGTCAAGGTCCTGCACCCGCACCTGTCGGGTGACGAGGCCTTCGTGAAGCGCTTCCGCCAGGAGGCCATCGCCGCGGCCCGGCTGAACAACCCGGGGATCGTCGGCGTCTACGACACCTGCTCCGACGGGGGCCACGAAGCCATCGTGATGGAGTTGCTCGACGCCACCACGTTGCGCCAGCTGATCGATGAACGGGGCGTGCTGGACGCGGACACCACCCTCCGGATCGGGCTGCGGCTGCTGGACGCACTCGAGGCGGCCCACCGGGCCGGGCTGGTGCACCGCGACGTCAAGCCCTCCAACATCCTCCTGTGCCATGACGGCCGCGTGAAGATCGCCGACTTCGGCATCGCCAAGGCCGAGGACCAGACGGAGCTGACCCGGGAGGGAACGCTCATCGGCACCGCGTCCTACCTGGCCCCGGAACAGCTGACGGGCGCCCCGGTGGATGCCCGGGCCGACCTGTACTCGCTCGCCCTCGTCCTGTACGAATGCCTCACCGGACGCGTCCCGTTCCAGGGCGACACCGGTGCCGCCGTGGCCCTGGCCCGGCTCCACACCACCCCGACCGACCCCCGGCGCATCCGGGCCGACGTGCCACCCCGGCTGGCCGAGGCCGTCATGCGGGCGCTGGCCCGTGAGCCGGACGACCGCTTCGCCTCCGCCGCCGCGTTCCGTGCCGCGCTGCTGGACACCGGCATCGCCCCGGCCGTCCCCGCGCCGGAGGCGCACCGGGCGGAGGAGACCGCACCGAGCGCCCCCGTGCCCACCTTCGGGCGCTCGGAGCGCCGCTGGTTGTTCCCGGCGTTGTTCATCCTGCTCATCGGCACCGCGGTCACGGTGGCCGGCCTGCTGTTGCGGGAGACGACCGGCCCCTCGGACGACCCGGCCACACCGAGCACCGCGGTGGAGGGTGCCGACCCACAACCACTCGCCACCGACGGGGCCGTCACCTACGACCCGCAGGGCCGGGGCGAGGCGGGGGAGAACGACGACCTGGCCGGCGCGGGCCCTGGACGGAGACGACGCGACGGCCTGGCGGACCGAGTCCTACGACGAGCCGACGTTCTTCGGCTCCAAGACCGGTGTCGGCCTGGCCGCCGTGCTCGACGGACGCAGTGCGGTGTCCCGCCTGCGCGTCAGCGGATCGACCAACGGGTGGGACGGAGCGGTGTACGTGGTCGACGCCGGCGACCTGGACGGCTTCGACCCCGCCGCGACCCAACCGGCAGCCACGGTGGCCGACGTCCGGGGGCCGGTCGATGCCGACCTGGGCGGGGCGACGGGATCCATCGTGCTGCTGTGGATCACCGACCTGGGCGACCCCGGCGACGGCGACCGGCACCGGGTGGAGATCTCCGAACTGACGCCCATCGGGGTCCCGGCCCCGGGATGAGGCCCCCGGCCCCGAACGACGCCGACCTGGTGCGCAGGGCGCAGGAAGGCGACCGGGCGGCACTGGAACGACTGCTGGTCCGCCACCACGACGACATCCGCCTGCTCTGCGTCCGCCTCTGCCGGCATGCCGCGGACGCCGATGACGCCACCCAGGAGGCACTGCTGGCCGTGGTGCGGGGACTCCCCCGGTTCGACCACCGCTCGTCCTTCCGCACCTGGGTCTACCGGGTGGCCACCAACGCGTGCCTCGATGAACTGCGGCGCCGGCGCCGGCGGCCGGACCCGGTCGACCCCGACCGGGTCCCCGAGGTGGTGTCCCCGTCGGAGGGCCCCGACGACCACGCCGTGCGGTCCGAGCAGCGCGTGGCACTGCTCGCCGGCCTGGCCGACCTGCCGGAGGAGTTCCGCGTCGCCGTGGTCCTGCGTGACGTCATGGACCTGGACTACGGACAGATCGCGGAGGTCCTGGGGGTCCCGGTGGGCACCGTCCGTTCCCGCCTGTCCCGGGGCCGTTCCCGCCTGGCCCAGGACCTGGGGCCGACCGGTCCCGGGAACCGGACCGCCCGCTCCGACGTCCAACCCCCTGTGGGCGCAGAAGCACCCACGGAACGACCGACATGACCCGACCCGACGAACCCCGACCCGACGAGCCCGCGGCCGGGTCCGCGCGGCCTGATGACACCCGGCCGGGCGACGGGTCGGTGTCCGCCGTGCTCGACGGGACCGCCACCCCCGCCGAGCGGGACCTCGTCACCTCCTCACCGGAGCTCCGTGCCCGGCTGGACGCCTTCCGCGCCGTGCGGGACGGTCTCCGCCCGGTTCCCGGCGAGGCCGAACGGCTGGGGGAAGGGCGCCGAAGATCGCATCGCGACCGCGCTCGAGGCGTGGGATCCCCCACCGGCTGCCGACGGTCGTTCCGGTGCGGCCACCACCGCCGTGGTCCCGGCCACCGGCGGAGCGGAAGGTCGACGGGCCCGCCGCCTGGCGTGGCTGGGCGCTGCTGCGGCCCTGGTGCTGGTGGCCGGGATCGGCGTGGTCGTGGCCCGCGCCGACGGCGACGGCCGGACCGACCAGGCCGCGACCGAGGAAGCGGGGTCCGTCCCTCCGGCCGCGGCCGAACAGGACGCCGCCTCCCGCGACGTCACGGCAGGCGCGGACGGTTCGGACCCGACCACCACTGCCGCCGCGGCCGCGGCGCCGTCGGAGTTGTCGGAGGCCGGATCGTCGGAGGCCGGGGCCGGTGGCGCCTTCCTGGGATCGTTCGACACCCGGACCGACCTCGACCGGGCGGCACTGGCCGTCGGTGTCGTCCCCGGCCGCCGCCCCACCGGCATGCGTCACGGCCCTGGCCGGCGCCGGGGCCACGTCGGTGGGGACGGCGCTCCTGGACGGTCGCTCCGTGGTGGTCGGGGTGACCGGTGGGTCATCCGTGGTGGTGCTCGACGCCGTCGACTGCACCCCGGTGTCCTGACCGTCGGTGGTGACGCAGTTGTCGCCCCCGCCGGCCGTCCCGTCCTAGGCTCCCGCCCATGAGCACGTCGACCGGTCCGGACACGCCCCCTCCCCCGGACGCCCGTCGACATCCCGGATCACGCCCCGGCACCGGGGACCGCCCCCACGTCCCCGCCGGCGCCGTCGGCCACCACCGCCGACTGGACCGACCAGGTCACGGACCTGATCGTCGACTCGGTCGACAAGGTCCGGGCCCGCACCACGGGACCGATCCTGGAGGGCTCCAAGGGCGCCGTCTACGCCGTCGTCGCCCTCATGCTGCTCACTCCGGTCCTGGTGATGGGCACCGTCGGTGCCGGTGCGGCTGCTGAACTGGGCCCTCCCCGGCGACGTCTGGGTGGCCTACACGGTGCTCGGGATCATCTTCGTGATCGTGGGTGTTGTCCTGTGGTCCAGGCGCCGTGCCCCTGCCCCACGCTGAGCGCACCCCCACCTGACTCCGGAACCCCCCGGACCACCACGAGGATCGACCCATGCCAGACATCCGCACCGTCGTCATCATCGGCTCCGGCCCGGCCGGCCTGACCGCGGCCATCTACACCGCACGGGCCAACCTGGAACCGCTGTTGATCGAGGGGGAGCCGTCCTCCACCAGTGACCAGCCCGGCGGCCAGCTCATGCTCACCACCGACGTGGAGAACTTCCCCGGCTTCCCTGACGGCGTGATGGGCCCGGAGCTCATGGCCAACTTCCGCTCCCAGGCCATCCGCTTCGGCACGGAGATCCACACCGCCAAGGTGTCCCGGGTCGACCTGTCCCAACGGCCCTTCCGCATCTGGGTCGGAGACCCGGACGCCGCGGAGCCCACCCACCTGGCCCGGACCGTGATCGTGGCCACCGGGGCCAGCTCGATCATGCTGGGCCTGGAGTCCGAGCGTCGACTGCTGGGCCACGGGCTCTCCACGTGCGCCACGTGCGACGGCTTCTTCTTCCGCGACCAGGACATCGCTGTGGTCGGCGGCGGGGACTCCGCGCTGGAGGAGGCCATGTTCCTCACCCGCTTCGCCCGTTCCGTCACCCTGGTCCACCGTCGCAAGGAGCTCCGGGCGTCCAAGATCATGCAGGACCGGGCCTTCGCCAACGACAAGATCCGCTTCCTGTGGGACACCGTGGTGGAGGACATCATGGGTGAATCACAGGTCGAGGGTCTGGCCGTCCGCAACGTCGTGAGTGACGAGCGCTCCACGCTTCCGGTCACCGGCGTGTTCGTGGCCATCGGACACCGGCCCAACACCGACCTGTTCGCGGGTCAGTTGGCGCTGAAGGAGAACGGCTACCTGATCACCGAGGGTTCGACCTCACGTACCAGCGTCGAGGGGGTCTTCGCCTGCGGCGACGTCCAGGACGACTGGTACCGCCAGGCCATCACCGCGGCCGGCAGCGGCTGCGCGGCAGCGATCGACGCCGAGCGGTGGCTCGAGTCCGAGGGTCACTGAGGCGCCGGGGCCGGCCGGAATGCCAGGCCCCCACCCGAGGTTGACCGGTTCCCCGGCGTCGCTCACCTAGCCTTCGGGCCGACCGACGCATCCATGACGAGAGGACGGGCCCATGGGCTCCATCACGTACCTGACCGAGGCAACCTTCAACGAGGAGGTGAACTCCTCCGCCGAACCGGTGATCGTGGACTTCTGGGCGGAGTGGTGTGGTCCGTGCAAGATGATCGCCCCCATCCTGGAGGAGATCGCCGGCGAGCAGGACGGCAAGCTCCGGGTCGCCAAGGTGAACGTCGACGACAATCCCGGTCTGGCACGACAGTTCAATGTGATGAGCATTCCCACCATGATCGTTTTCAAAGATGGCCAGGAGGACCACCGGATCATCGGTGCCAAGGGCAAGCCCCAGTTGCTCGAGGACCTCTCCCCCTACCTCTGAGCCGCTGCTGCCACAGCGTCGCGCCGACACATCGGGAGTAGGCTGACGGTTGCCGGGGGCGTTCGGGCGTCACACGTCCGTTCCCCGCCGGACCTGTTCACCTCTCCGGTCCCCAGGAGCCCACCATCAGCTTCTCCGCCCTTCCCCTCGGCCCTGGTTCCACCGGGCCCGACGTCGCGGACCTCCACCGCCGGCTCCGGGCCGCCGGCTTCGCCGTGCTCGAGGACGGCGACCGGTACGGCGACGCCACCTCGGTCGCGGTCACGGCGTTCCAGCAGGCCGGAGGGTTGCGGGCCGACGGCATCTGCGACGCCACCACGTGGGCCGCACTGGTGGAGTCCGAGTACCGGCTGGGTGACCGCCTGCTCTGCCTGAGGTCGCCCATGATGCGGGGGGACGACGTCTCCGACCTGCAGTTGCGGCTGGGGGCGCTCGGGTTCGACGCCGGTCGGGTCGACGGGATCTTCGGTCCCAACACCCAGGCCGCGGTCCTGGACTTCCAGCGCAATGCCGGGCTCATCACGGATCAGGTCTGCGGGCCGGACACGGTCGAGGCCCTGGTCAGGTTGGAGGGTCGCGGCGGCTCCGCCACCGTCACGGCAGTACGCGAGCGTGAGCGCCTCCGTCGCTCACTCCGGTCACTCCCCCACCTCCGGGTCGCGGTGGGCAGCGCGGATGGGATGCACCCGGTGACCAGTGGCCTGGCCGCCGCCCTCCAGCAGGCGGGCGTCGCCGTGCTCCTGTTGGACGGGGACTGGTCCGACCAGGCCGGAGCGGCCAACGAGTTCGACGCCGACGTCTACGTCGGACTGGCCCCGGTCGACGACTCGATCGTGGAGGCCAGCTACTTCGCCGTCCCCGGTTTCGAGTCCGAGGGCGGACGTCGTCTGGCCGAGCTGATCATCAAGGAGCTCCCGGCCAGTCCCGGCTGGGGAGTCGGAGTGGTGCAGGGCATGCGCCTGCCCATCCTCCGGGAGACGCGAGCCTCCGCGGTGCTGCTCCAACTCGGTGACAGGGAGGCGGTGGCCGGACACGCCGGCCTGGTGATCGCCTCGCTCCAGCGGGCGCTGGAAGCCTGGGCCGACGACCCCTGGTGAGCCCCGACCGGTGCCGCGTGACGGCGGATCACCACGTCACCGGGACGGTGCGTTCCTTCACAGGTCCTCGTCCGGGGTCGACCTCGACCACGGGCGGAGGGTCAGCCGCAGGGTTCTGATCCTGCACTTCAGCTTTGCCTTTCCCACAGACTTCCCCACAGCCTGTGGAGAACGTCTCGACGCTGGATCCAACCTGCGGGGACCAGGATTCAGCCGATGATCCGCCGGTAGATCCGCTCCAGATCCTCCAGGTTGGCGAAGTCCACCACGACCTTGCCCCGCTTGGCGGACATGGTGATGGCGACCCTGGTGTCCAGGTGCTCGGCCAGCAGTTCCTCCAGCTCGAGCAGGCCGGGGGGACGGAGCTGCTGGCGCTCCTCGTCGTCGGCACGGGGACCGGGAGTGGGGGTGGGCTCGCTTCCCCGCTCCAGTTCTGCCTCCAGCTCCAGTCGTTCGCGGACCAGCTGCTCCAGCTCCCGGACGCTGAGCCCCTCGCTCACCGCCCGCTTGGCCAGGGCCTCCTGGTAGGACCGGTCGGGATGCCCGAGCAGGGCCTTTGCATGCCCGGCGCTCAGGAGCTGCTCGCCCACCAGACGCTGCACGGCAGGGGTGAGCTGGAACAGGCGGAGCAGGTTGGCCACGGCGGAGCGACTGCGCCCCACCCGCTGGGCCACCTGGTCCTGGGTGTACCCGAAGTCCTCGATGAGCTGCTGGTAGGCCGCTGCCTCCTCCAGGGGGTTCAGGTCCTGGCGGTGGAGGTTCTCCACCAGCGCCTGCTCGAGCGACGACACGTCGTCAGCGGAGCGCACCAGGGCGGGGATGGTCCGCAGCCCGGCCCGTCGCGCGGCCCTGAGCCTGCGTTCGCCGGCGATGAGCTCGTAGCCGTCATCCGCCTCCCGCACCAGCACGGGCTGCAGGACGCCGAGCTCCTTGATGCTCTCGACCAGACCGTCCAGGGTGTCCTCGTCGAAGGATCGACGGGGCTGCATGGGATTGGCCCGCACCAGGTCCACGGGCAGGTCCTGCAGCCCGCCACCTTCTCCGACCGGCCGCTCCTCATCGCCACTGGTTGCCGGAATGAGAGCCGTCAGGCCCCGTCCGAGTCCACCCTTACGAGCCACTGCTGACCTCCCTCGCGAGCTCCCGGTAGGCAACGGCCCCCCGTGAGCTGGGATCGAACGTGGTGATGGGCTGCCCGAACGACGGCGCCTCGGACAACCGGATGTTCCGCGGGATCATGTTCCGGCAGACCTTGGACCCGAAGTGGTGCGCGGACCTCGGTGACGACCTGCTCGGCCAGCCGGGTGCGGCTGTCGTACATGACCAGGACGATGCCGCTGATCTCCAGGGCGGGGTTCAGGTTCTCCCGCACCAGCTCGACGTTGCGCGTGAGTTGGGCGAGTCCCTCCAGTGCGTAGTACTCGCACTGGATCGGAACCATCAGCTCCGTGGCGGCGACCAGGCCGTTGACCGTGAGCAGGCCGAGTGAGGGTGGGCAGTCGATGAGGACGTAGTCGTAGTCGTCCAGCACCTCGGCCAGCGCACGCTTGAGCTTGCCCTCCCGGCTGAAGGCCGGCACCAACTCGATCTCCGCGCCCGCCAGGTCCAGGCTGGCCGGAGCCACGAAGAGGTGCTTCACCTCCGTCGGCTCGATGCAGTCCTCGATGGGCACGTCATGCAGGAGGACGTCGTACATCGTGTGGTCGAGCGTCCGGTAGTTGATGCCCAACCCCGTCGTGGCGTTGCCCTGAGGGTCCAGGTCGATGACCAACGTCCGGTAGTCCAGCTCGGCCAGCGCAGCACCCAGGTTGACCGTGGTGGTGGTCTTGCCCACACCGCCCTTCTGGTTGGCGACGGCGATGACGCGGGGGAGCGGACGGACGACCCGCTCCTCGGATTCAGCCACGACCACCGGCTCGGTGGGATCAGGAACCACTCGAGCCTCCGTCCCGCCCGCGTCCTGATCCGGGTCGGGAGCACGGTCATCGGGAGCGGGGCCGTCGACGCCGTCGGTGACCTCCACGTCCTGGATCACCCGGGGGTCAGGAACGCGGTTCGCCGCGGTCCGTCCGGTCCGTCCGGTGATCCCGGGACCGCGGCGACAGGGCTGGCGCTGGTGGCTGGGTCGGCGACCAGGCCGGTGGCCGACGTGGACTCGGGGTGCTCCTGCCCATCACGATCGGGCGGGACATCAGACATCCGTACTCCCAAGGAAGGCAGATCGCCAGCGCCGGCGGCGCGGCATGGCGCCATCCTTCCTGCTGGGACCCTGACGGTCAAGGACCGCTGGTTCAAGGGCTACCTCGTCGGGTCAGATCGGCGCCGGTCGACCACCGCCGGCATCCCAAGCCCAGGCCCCTTGTTCCACGTGGAACACGCCCGATGGAGCGAGGGCCCGGGGGGACCACCGACCGACGGTGTTCCACGTGGAACATGGCGCCGGAGATCAGAACAGCGGCCGCTTGGACGGAATGCCGACCCGCCTCGGGTACTGATCCGCGCATCGCTCGACCGAGGTCAGCACCTGGATGGTGGCACCGAGGGAACTCGTCCGACTCCCGAGCGTCATGCCCAGCATCGCCACGCCCTCGGGGGGCCAACGGACCGTGGCCGGACCGTGGCTGCTCTCCGGCGGTTCACTGACCAGCACCAGGCTCCCGGGTCCCCGCAGGAATCCGGCAGCGCATTCCAGCGTGACCGCAGGGGGCCCGAACGAACGGGCGGTGACCACGTCGAACCGGGCCCGGAAGGCGGGTCGCTGGGCCAGCTCCTCGGCCCGGGAACGCTGCACCGTCACCCTGGCCCCCAGGCCGAGCTCCTCGACGGCCCTGTCCAGGAAGCGGCACCGCTTCTCCATGGCGTCGAGCAGGCAGACCGTCAGGTCGGGCCGGGCACGGGCGATCACCAGGCCCGGAAGGCCGCCGCCCGATCCCAGGTCCAGGACCGCAGCCCCCGCGGGGACGTGGGGAAGGAAGCCCATGGCGTGGAGCACCTGCGCATCGATCGGACCGGTCCCCAGGAATCCCAGCTCCCGGGACAGGTCCAGCACACGGGTCAGTGACGCATCGGTCGGGTCCCAGGCCGTGGTGTCGCCGCCGCTCGCTGCCTCTTCATCCATGGCCACATCCTCCCAGACGCGGGACGGGCACCCCCGGAGGGGTGCCCGTCCCGATGTGGGCCGGCCGATGGGCCGGCCCTGTCGTGCGATGAGCGTCAGGCCGGTCGGACCACGACCCGCCGACGGGGATCCTCACCGACGGAACCGGACTCCACACCGTCGATCTCGGCGACGGTGTCGTGGACGACCTTGCGGTCGGCGCTGGACATCACTTCGAACACCACGTCCTTGTCCTCCGCCTTGACCGTCTCGGCCGCCTCGGTGACGAAGGCGGCCAGGGCCGTGCGACGCATCTCCCGGACGTTGGAGACGTCCACCACGACCTTGCCGTGCTCCCGGCCGTCGGCCTGGCGCTGCAGCACGTTGCGGCAGATCTCCTGGATGGAGTCGAGCGTGCCCAGTCGGGGCCCGATGAGCAACCCGACCTCGCTCCCGTCCACGTCCACGTGGAGCACACCATCCTCATCGAGGTTGGTGGCCACGGTGGTCGGCAGCCCGAAGGCCTCCGACAACCCGGTCATGAACGCCTCCACGGCGGCACACTGCTCTGCTGACTCCATGACCTCTCGCTCCTTCGACGGTTCCGGGTTCCGACCCGACCCGCTGCTCGTTCGATCGGACCCTCGTCCGCCGTTGTTCCCGGACCGCTCGCCGGACCGGGAGGATCCACCGCCCCGACCCGAGGTCTCCGATGTCCCACCCGAGACCTTTCGGGCCCGGTTCGACCGGGCCGCCGGCTTGGCCCCGTCGTCCCCGGTCGCGTCAGACCCACCGGCGGCCGGACGGTCCGAGCTCTCCGAACGCTCACCCGAGCTCTTTCCCCGCCGGCGGCGCTCCGGCTTGGGGCGGGGGGACCGGGGCAGGACCCGGGCCCGGACCCGGGCCACACCGCGGGTCCGGCCGAACAGGCCGCTCCGCGGCTCCTCCACCACCTCGAACTCGGCGTCCTGCTCATCCACGCCCAGCTGGTCCAGGGCGGCTTCCTTGGCTTCTTCGGTTGTCTTGCCTGTTGTCTCGACCCACTCCACGGTGGAACTCACTCCTTCTCGGTTCGGCTTCCACGGCGGGGCTCGCCCGACTTCCGGGGGTTCACCGACCGGGACTTGCCCTTGGAGGTCGATGAACCACCGGACGGGCGTTCGCCCGCCGCCTTCTCGTGCGCCTTCTGGCTCTTCACGCTCTTGCCCGGCGATCGGTCCGGTGCGGGCTTCGAGGTGCCACCCTTGGACCCGTTCCCGTTCGACGACCCGTCGCCCACGGACTTCTTCTTGGTGTCCTTCCCACTGTCCTTCTCCACCGCGGTGGCCTCGATCGGAGCCTTCTCGTGCTCCTTGCGGTAGATCGAGCCGCGTGATGTAGGCGTTGGTCCCGATGCGGCAGAAGTTCTGGGTGCACCAGTAGAGGGCGAGGCCGGCTGGGAACCCGAAGGAGAACACCGGCAGGAAGAACGGCATGACCTTCATCAGGGCCTGCTGCTGCGGGTTGGCGGAGCCGGAGGTGTTGCGGGCCTGGAGCTGACGGTTCTGGTAGATGCCGGTGAGGAGCATCACGAGCAGCAGGGCCAGGTAGGGGAGGACCGTCACCAGGCTGATCTTCCACGCCTGGGAGGCGGAGAGTGACAGGTCCATCCCCAGGAAGTTCATCTTGTTGGTGGTGGAGAGCGACTGGTAGAGCTCGGTGTTCTTGTTGAGGTGCTCGGGACGGAAGAACTGGTCCGTGAACACCCACGGCGTGAGGGTGTCACCCATCTTGACCTGACCGGCGATGTGGCCGATGCCGGACCCCAGGCCCCCCTGGCGGTTGGTCAGGCCCCGGAGCAGCCGGTACATGATGATGAACACCGGCATCTGCGCCACGATCGGGAGACAGCCACCCAACGGGTTGATCTTGTTCTCCCGGTAGAACTTCATGAGCTCTTCGTTGAGCTTCTCCCGGTCGTCCTTGTACTTGGCCTGGAGACGCTTCATCTCCGGTTGCATGCGCTGCATCTGCAACATGGAGCGGGTGCTCTTGACCGTGAGGGGCGTGATCAGCGCCATCACCAGGACGGTCAGCATCATGATGGAGATGCCGTAGCTGGGGATCAACGTGTAGAAGAAGTTGAGGACCGACGCCAGCGCGTCGAAGAACCCTTCGAACATCAGGTCGCCTTCCGATCAGGAACGGGGTCGTAGCCCTGGGAGCCCCAGGGCTGGCATCGGACCAGCCGCCGGAACGCCAGCCACGAGCCGCGGGCAGCCCCGTGCAGTTGCAGCGCCTCGATGGCGTAGGTGGAACAGGAGGGCACGTGCCGGCAGGGAGAGGGACGCCCGCCAGCCGCGTGCTGGTACAACCGCACCGCCCCGACCAAGGGACGGGCCATTCCCCGGGCCGGCGGAAGAGACGTGACGTCCGTCACAGACGGGACGGGATCATGTCCGTCGCCGGGGTCAAGTTCGTGGTCGGGCGTGCCCGGGGTCTCCGTGCCGCCGACGCGGTCCTGGGGGTGGTCACCCATGGTCACGGACCGTCCGGTTGGGGACCGGTGGCACGGAAGGCGGACTCCAGCCAACGACGGAGGTCCTGGTACCGCTCCCCACGGGCCCCGGGATGGACGACCACCAGGTACCAACCTGCCTCGACGGGCTGTTCGCTGTCGATCTCCCGTGCTGCGGCCCGCAGCTGGCGGCGCAGCCGGTTCCGGACCACGGCCGGGCCCACGCGCTTGGGGATGGCGAAGGCCAGGCCGGCCGGCTCGCCCGGGGAGCGGGAGGACGCGACCAGGGTGAGGGGTCCGCGACGTACCCGGCGGGCTGAGCTGCCGAGCCGCCGAAAGTCCGCACGTCCGTGTATCCGTTCGATCAAGCAGACAGGCGCTGACGGCCCTTGCGGCGACGGTTCTTGACGATCGCGCGCCCGGCACGGGTGGACATCCGGTGACGGAATCCGTGCTTCCGGGCCCGACGACGGGTATTGGGCTGATAGGTACGCTTCACCTGGACTCCACGACACTGACGACTCTGGAACGGGAACAGGACTGTTCCACATCCCGTCCGTCCGGTGCAGGCGCCGAGGTGTGCCGGGCGCCGGCGGCAGGGTCAGGCGTCGTGGCCAGCACGACGGGAACCCAGGGGACTGCTCCGGACGGACTCCGGACCGCCCCACGCTAGATGGCCGGAGCCGGAAGTGCCAACCACCCTCCCGCAGGCCCCACGGAAACAGGCGAACTGCCCACCCACAGCGGTGAGACGGGGGTCACAGGTCGAAGTTGCCATCGTGTGACCGGCTGACTACGGTCCTGTCGCAATCGACGATCGGACTTCGGCTCGGCGGGGTCCCGCATCACGCACGGTCCCCTGCTGGTCCGGGCGTTTCCCCCGTTGTCCACAGATGTGGACGCCCTGTGGATGACCGTGCTGAGGAGGGTTCCGGACGTGGTAGCTGACGGAGCACAGGTCTGGAGCGACACCGCCGGCGTCCTGGCCGAGCAGGTCAGTGATGCGGTGTGGTCGTCCACCTTCCAGGACGTCCACGGCGACGACCTCGTCGACGACGTCCTCACGCTCTCGGTGCCCAGCCAACTGGTCCGCCAACGGATCGAGCAGCGGTACCTCACCCTGATGGAGGCCGCGCTGAGTGACGCCGGCTACCCGGAGCTGAGCCTGGTCATCGAGGTCGACATCGACGACCAACGGCCGGAGCCGGACGGCGAGCCGTTCCCGAGGGATCGCCAGCAGGCCGACGTCACCGTGGACCTCACCCGGGACGGCGAGGCGCAGGTGACGCCGCCGGCAGCAGGAACCCCGGACCACGGGGGAGGGCGGCGCTACACGTTCGACTCGTTCGTGATCGGTCCCTCCAACCGGTTCGCCCACGCCGCAGCCCTCTCCGTGGCGGAGACTCCGGCCCGGAGCTACAACCCGCTCTTCGTGTACGGGGGCGCCGGGCTGGGCAAGACACACCTGCTGCAGGCCATCGCCCAGTACGTCCGGGAGAACTACCCCGGCTACCAGGTCCGCTACATCTCCACCGAGACGTTGCTCAACGAGTTCGTCGACGCCATCCGCAAGAACGCACAACCCGAGTTCAAGCGCCGCTACCGGGAGATCGACGTCCTGCTCGTGGACGACATCCAGTTCATGGAGGGCAAGGAACAGCTCCAGGAGGAGTTCTTCCACACCTTCAACACCCTGCACGACGCGCAACGCCAGATCGTGCTGTCCTCGGACCGACCGCCGGACGCCATCGCCACGCTGGAGGACCGGCTCCGCAGTCGGTTCAAGATGGGCCTGATCACCGACATCCAGCCGCCCGACTTCGAGACCCGCCTGGCCATCCTCCAGAAGAAGGGCGAGCAGGCCGGTTCCAAGGTGCCACCCGACGTGCTGGAGTTCATCGCCACCAACATCACGTACAACATCCGCGAGCTGGAAGGCGCGTTGATCCGGGTCGGCGCCTACGCCACGCTCAACGACACGGAGCTCACCGTGGACCTGGCCGGCGAGATCCTGGCCGACACCATCAGCTCCACGAAGCCCCGCCAGATCACCCCCACGCTCATCCTGGAGCAGACCGCGACCATGTTCGGCCTGGAGGTGGAACAGCTCCAGAGCAAGAGCCGCACCCGGGACCTGGTCAATGCCCGCCAGGTGGGCATGTACGTGTGCCGCGAGCTCACCGACCTGTCCTACCCCCAGATCGGCAAGGAGTTCGGTGGCCGGGACCACACCACCGTCATCCACGCCTACGAGAAGGTCTCCACCCGCATGAAGGAGCGGCGCAAGACCTACGAGGACGTCACGCAGCTCATCCAGCAGCTCCTGACCGGGGGATGACGTGTGCACAACTCGGCCGGCCCCGTCCACAACCCGGGGTGGGAGGTGGATCGCGCCCCACGCGGGAGCGGGATCGCGCTGTGCCGGACCTGTGGCCCGTCAGGTGCACCGGGCCCGTCGTGCACAGACACAGATGGAATTCCACGCCTGTCACGGGGACGAGCGGAATCTCCTGTGGACAGGCCGACCAGACACCCCAAGGGCTGCGCTAGGTTTCCCACAATCCACAGTCCCAACTACTACTACCACTGGTTGAACAACGAAACCGGCACCAGTAGTGGGGAAAGCGAGTCAGGGTGAAGTTCCGTTGTGAGCGTGATGTCCTGGTCGAGGCACTGGCCACTGCCGGTCGTGCCGCCACCAGTCGTGCCGCGCTCCCTGTGTTGTCCGGTCTGCGCATCGGTCTGACCGGGGATCGGCTCCGGGTCACCGGCAGTGACCTGGACCTGACCATCACCACCGAGTTGCAGGTCGCCGGCGCCGACGACGGCGTCGCCGTGCTGCCGGCCAAGCTCGTCGTGGACATCGTGCGCAACCTGGAGCCCGGTGGGGTGGAGGTGGACACCTCCGGTGACCGACCGCGGATCCAGGGAGGTCGCTCGGAGTTCTTCCTCAACGCCATCCCCGCCGACGAGTATCCGAACCCCCACGAGCCCGAGGGCGAATCGGTGACCCTCCTGTCGGGTCACCTGGCCGAGGGCCTCCGGCAGGTGGTGGGTGCGGCGTCCAACGACGAGTCGCGTCCGATCCTGACCGGCGTGCTGCTCGCGGCGGAGGACCAGGGCCTTCGACTGGTGTCGACCGACTCCTACCGCCTGGCCTTCCGTGACCTTCCCGGCACCACGGTGCTGGAGCAGGGCCAGCAGGTGCTGGTGCCGTCACGTTCGCTGCAGGAGCTCACACGGGCCCTCAGTGACGACGCGGAGGTCACGTTGGTCCTGGCCGAGCAGATGGTGTCGTTCAGCGTCGGTGACTTCCACCTCAGCACGCGGCTGATCAAGGGTGACTTCCCCGACTACCAGAAGCTCATCCCGACCGACATGCCCAACTGCCTCACGGTGGAGCGCCAGGCCCTGGCCGACGCCATCCGCCGGGTCCGGCTCATGGCCCGCGAGAACAGCCCCATCCGGCTCACCATGAAGGCGGAGGGCCTGGAGCTACGGGCCATCACCCAGGAGATCGGTGAGGCGGTCGAGGAGCTGGACGCCAAGTACGAGGGCAGCGAGCTGACCGTGGCGTTCAACCCCGAGTACCTCATGGACGGCCTGGAGGTCACCCCTGGTGACGAGGTCTCCCTGGAGACCCGAGACGGCCAGCGCCCAGCGGTGCTGCGTTCCACCGAGAGCACGGACTTCCTCTACCTGCTCATGCCCGTCCGGGTCTCCTGAGTCGGCGTCCCCCGGCCAGGCCGGCCGGGCGCCAGGTCCCATGCACCTCCGTGAACTCTGGTTGACCGACGTGCGGTCCTACGCGGAGGTGGCCGTCGGGTTCCCCGACGGCCTGACGGCGGTGCTGGGGCCCAACGGGAACGGCAAGACCAACCTGCTCGAGGCCGTCGGGTACCTGGCCACCCTGCGGTCGTTCCGCGGGGCTCCCACCGAGGCCCTGGTCCGTCTGGGGGCGGAGCGGGGAGTGGTCCGGGGCGAGGTCGTGGGTGACGACGGCCGGGAGCACCTGATCGAGGCGGAGATCGCCCGGACGGGCCGCAGCCGGGTCCTGGTGAACAAGCAACGGCTGGCCCGGACCCGGGACCTGCTGGGCTCGGTGCGGGTGACGGTGTTCTCGCCCGACGACCTGGAACTGGTCAAGGGGGGTCCCGGCCTGCGCCGGACGTTCCTGGACGACCTGTTGGTGGCGCTGCACCCGAAGCACGACCTGGTCCGCAGCGACTGGGAACGGGCACTGAAGCAGCGCAACGCCCTCCTGAAGCAGATCCACGGCCGGCCCGACGAGGCCGCGCTGGTCACCCTGGAGGTGTGGGACGCCCAGCTGGCGGAGTCAGGTGACCGCCTGGCCGCCCTGAGGTCCGGGTTGCTGAGCCGTCTGGAGCCGCTGGTGGTGCGCGCCTACCGGGACGTGGCCGGCAAGGAGGAGGCGGTGTCGCTGCGGTACGAGGCGCCATGGATGGAGCAGGGGCTGGCCGCGTCGCTGGTCGCGGCCCGCCGGGACGAGCTCCGGCGGGGCCTGACCCTGGTCGGTCCCCACCGCGACGACGTGTCCATCCGGCTGGAGTCCATGCCGACGCGCACCCACGCCTCGCAGGGGGAGCAACGGTCGATGGCGCTGGCCCTGCGGCTGGCGTCGCACCGGGCCCTGTTGGACGAGCACGGCTCGCCGCCCGTGCTGCTCCTGGACGACGTCTTCTCCGAGCTCGACCCCGAGCGGAGTGCGCTGCTGCTGGGTGCCCTGCCGGCGGGACAGACGCTGCTGTCCTCCGCCTCGGGACTGCCGCCGGGGGTGGACGCCGACCAGGTGCTGCACGTGTCCCCCGGGGCGGTGCTCCCGGACCCGCGGTGAGCCACCGGTAACGTCGGGTCGTGGCCATCGAACCGCTCCCCTCGCAGCGCAACACCGTGCACCCGCTGGCCACGTCGCTGGACCGCCTGCAGCGCTCGATGGGCCTGGCCCGCCCGGACTCGTTGCGCGTGCTCGAGGACTCCTGGCCGTCCTTGGTGGGGGCCCGACTGGCCGGGGCGTGCCGCCTCGAGTCCCTGCGTGACGGGTGCATGACCATCTCCGTGGCCGACCCCGCCGTGGCCGACCACCTCCGCTGGCTGAGCTCGGACCTGGCTGCCGCCGCCAACGAGGTCTGCGGGGGCCAGGTGGTCACCCAGGTCCGCACCAAGGTGCGCCGACGGGCCGAGGAGGATGCACCGGCCGGGGCGGTCGACGGGGCACCGCACGAGGGAACCTGAACCTGGTTCACCGGGGATCGGTCACCGGTCCGCGCGGCCGGGGGGAGGGCGCCGCGAGTGGTACCATCTGACGTCGGCATCACCCCGGCCGGGCCCTCTCCTCCACAGGTTGTCCACAGCCTGTGATCATGGGTCGACCGCCGGGTGCCGCAGCGTCGTACCGCCGGACCAGGCGGAGGCACGGCTCGTCCCCTGGAGGCAGGTTGTCAGCAGAACCCACCACGTACGGAGCCGAGGAGATCCAGGTCCTGGAGGGCCTGGAGGCCGTCCGCAAGCGCCCCGGCATGTACATCGGCTCCACCGGCCCGTCCGGGCTGCACCACATGGTGTACGAGGTGGTGGACAACTCCGTCGACGAGGCCATGGCCGGTCACGCCACCACGATCGACGTCACGCTCCTGCCGGACGGTGGGTGCGAGGTCATCGACGACGGCCGGGGCATCCCGGTGGGCCAGCACCACCAGTACCCGGACCTCACCGCGGCGGAGGTGGTCCTCACGGTGCTGCACGCCGGCGGCAAGTTCGGCGGCGGCGGGTACAAGGTCTCGGGTGGCCTGCACGGCGTGGGCATCTCGGTGGTCAACGCCCTGTCGTCGCGGGTGGAGGTGGAGATCGACCGCGAGGGCCGACGCCACCGCATGGTGTTCACCGACGGCGGCGAACTGGTCGAGCGCCTCCACGACATCGGCCCCAGTCCCGACGGTCCCGACGGGACGCCCCGTACCGGGACCACCACCCGGTTCTGGCCGGACCCCACCATCTTCGACGAGACCCACTTCAGGGCCGCCACCCTGACGGAACGCTTCCAGATGATGGCGTTCCTCAACGCCGGACTGAGGATCACCTTCCGGGACCAGCGCGCCTCGGAGTCGGCGGAGCCCGTGGTGTACCAGTACGAGGGCGGCGTCCGGGACTTCGTCCGCCACGTGAACGCGGCCAAGGAGGCCCTGTTCAGCGACGTCGGCTACTTCCGCCAGGGTGAGGAGACCGACGCCAGTTCCATGGAGGTGGAGATCGCCTTCCAGTGGAACACCGGGTACAACTCCGACGGCCTGCACTCGTTCGCCAACGGGATCAGCACCATCGAGGGCGGCATGCACGAGGAGGGCTTCAAGAAGTCCCTCACCAACACCGTGAACCGCTACGCCCGTGAGCACCAGCTGCTCAAGGAGAAGGACGACAACCTCCAGGGCGAGGACATCCGGGAGGGCCTCACCGCCATCATCTCCGTCAAGCTCACCGATCCCCAGTTCGAGGGCCAGACCAAGGCCAAGCTGGGCAACGTCCCCATGCGGTCGCTGGTGGAGCGGGCCACCAACGACAAGCTGGGGGAGTGGCTGGAGGAGCACCCGTCGGAGGCCAAGCGGATCCTGCAGAAGTCCATCCAGGCGGCACGGGCCCGGGAGGCGGCGCGCAGCGCCCGTGACGCCACCCGCCGCAAGTCCGCCCTGGACGGCGCCGGGCTCCCCGGCAAGCTGGCCGACTGCGCGTCCAAGGACCCGCGGGAGTCCGAGATCTACATCGTGGAGGGCAACTCGGCCGGCGGCTCGGCCAAGGACGCCCGCAACCCCGCCACCATGGCCATCCTCCCCATCCGGGGCAAGATCCTCAACGTCGAGCGGGCCCGCGTGGACAAGATGCTGCGCAACACCGAGATCCAGGCCCTGGTGTCCGCCATCGGTGCCGGCGTCGGTGACGAGTACGACATCGAGAAGATCCGGTACCACAAGGTGATCATCATGTGTGACGCCGACGTGGACGGCTCCCACATCCGCACCCTGCTGCTCACGTTCTTCTTCCGGCAGATGCGGCCACTGGTGGAGGGTGGCCACATCTTCATCGCCCAGCCGCCGCTGTACTCCACCGAGGTCGGGCGCAACAAGATCTACCTCAAGGACGACGCGGCCAAGTCGGCGTTCCTGGCCGAGCACCCCAACCACAAGAACGAGTTCCAGCGGCTCAAGGGCCTGGGCGAGATGGACGCCGAGGAGCTCTGGGAGACCACCATGGACCCGGCCCGTCGCACCCTGTTCCAGGTGTCGGTGGAGCAGGCGGTCATCGCGGACGAGGTCTTCTCCATCCTCATGGGCGACGACGTGGAGAGCCGCAAGCACTTCATCCAGACCAACGCCTCGGACGTCCGCTTCCTGGACATCTGAGCGCCCGTCCCGGCCGCCCGCGGCCGGGACCGACCCCGCACCCGACACCCATTCCGGAAGGAACAGATGAGCGACCAGTCCCCGCCCGCCGACGACCAGGGCGACGACGTCCCCACCCCCGCCGGGGAGCCCGGAACCACCTTCGGCTCGATCGAGCCGATCGAGATCCAACAGGAGATGGAGCAGTCCTTCCTGGACTACGCCATGTCCGTCATCGTGGCCCGGGCCCTGCCCGACGTCCGCGACGGTCTCAAGCCGGTGCACCGCCGCATCCTGTGGGCCATGCACGAGGGCGGCCTGCGCCCCGACCGCAACCACAAGAAGTGCGCCACGGTGGTGGGCGACGTGCTGGGCAAGTACCACCCCCACGGCGACCAGTCGGTGTACGACGCGCTGGTCCGCATGGGCCAGGACTTCTCACTGCGCCACCCGCTGGTGGACCCGCACGGCAACTTCGGCTCGCCGTCGGATCCGCCCGCCGCCTACCGGTACACGGAGTGCCGGCTGACGGCGCTGGCCATGCACATGCTGGCCGACATCGACGAGAACACCGTCGACTTCATCCCCAACTTCGACGGCTCCAACGAGGAGCCCACGGTGCTGCCGGGCCGGTTCCCCAACCTCCTCGTCAACGGCAGCCAGGGCATCGCGGTGGGCATGGCCACCAACATCCCGCCCCACAACCTGGGCGAGGTCATCGACGCCACCATGCACCTGATCGACAACCCGGACGCCACCCCCGACGACCTCATGGAGTTCGTCAAGGGTCCGGACTTCCCGACCGGCGCCCAGATCATGGGCCGGGCCGGCTCCGTGAGTGCGTTCCGCACCGGGCGGGGCTCGGTGAAGATGCGGGCCAAGGCGGAGATCGAGGAGACGGCCAAGGGCGGTGACCGCATCGTCGTCACCGAGATCCCGTACCAGACCTCGGTGGAGGCGATCGAGGAGAAGATCGCGGAGCTGGTCAACGCCCGGGAGATCGAGGGCATCCGGGAGATCCGCAACGAGCGGTCCCGGGGCCTGACCCGCCTGGTCATCGAGCTCAAGCGCGACGCGCCGGCCAACGTGATCCTGAACAACCTGTACAAGCACACCCCGTTGCAGACCACGTTCCCGGTCAACATGGTCGCCCTGGTGGACGGCGTGCCCCGCACGCTCAACCTGCGCGAGATGCTGGTGCACTACGTCGCGCACCAGGTGGAGGTCATCACGCGGCGGTCGCAGTTCCGCCTGGACAAGGCCATGCGCCGGGCCCACATCGTGGAGGGCTTCCTCCGGGCGCTGGACCTGATCGACCAGATCATCGCCGCCATCCGGGCGTCCGCGGACCGTTCCTCGGCCATCACCGCCCTCCAGGCCGAGGCCTTCGCGTTCTCCGAGATCCAGGCCACCGAGATCGTGGACATGCGCCTGTCCACGCTCACGCGCCTGGGCCGTGAGCGGCTGGAGGAGGAGATGGCCCAGCTCCGGGCCACCATCGAGGAGCTCGAGGCCATCCTGAACGACGACGCCAAGCTGCGGACCGTCATCAAGGAGGAGCTCACCGCCGTCCGCGACGAGTTCGCCACCCCCCGGCAGACCACGCTGGAGCACGACGACGGCGACCTCGAGATCGAGGACCTCATCGACGACGAGGAGGTCGTGGTCGTCATGACGGCGCGGGGCTACATCAAGAACGTCTCCGCGGACACCTTCCGGACCCAGGGCCGCGGCGGCCGCGGCGTGGCCGGCGCCAAGCTCAAGGACGAGGACTACATCACGGACCTCATCCACACCTCGGCCCACGCGTTCCTGTTGTTCTTCTCCAACCGGGGCAAGGTGTACCGGCTCAAGGCGCACCGGATCCCCCAACGGGACCGCACCGCGCAGGGCCTGGCCATCGTGAACCTGCTGCGCCTCCAACCCGACGAGAAGATCCAGACCATCATCGACACGCGGGACTACGAGACGCACCGGTACCTCTTCTTCGTGACCAGCAACGGCGTGGTCAAGAAGACCATGTTCAACGCCTACGACAGCTCCCGCCAGGACGGGCTCATCGCCATCAACCTGCGTGAGGGTGACGAGCTGGTCCGGGTCATCCCCACGTCGGGGGAGGACGAGATCCTGCTGGTCAGCGAGGCCGGCCAGGGCATCCGCTTCTCCGAGGACGACGTCCGGCCGATGGGCCGCACCGCGTCGGGCGTCCGGGGCATGAAGCTGCGCAGCGGTGACCGCGTGGTGGGTGCCGACGCGGTCACGGAGGGACTCCACCTGCTGACGGTGACCGACGCCGGATACGGCAAGCGCACCGATCCCGAGCAGTTCAACCGCCAGGGGCGCGGCGGCCAGGGCGTGCGGGCCCACAAGCTGCACGCCGACCGGGGACGGGTGGTGAACGGGTTCCTGGTGGCGGACACCGACGACCTGTTCCTCATCAACGACTCCGGCGTGGTCATCCGCACCTCGGCCGGCACCGTGTCGGTGCAGGGCCGTGACGCCACCGGCGTCCGGGTCATGAACCTGGACGACGAGACCAAGGTCGCCGCGGTCGCCCGTGTGCTGTCCGGGGAGGACGACGGACCCGACGGTGACGGAGCGGTGGACGGGGTCGACGCTGCTGACGACGGAGCCGACGGGCCTGCACCGGCCGACGGTGCTGATGATCCGGGTGACACCGGCGACTGAGCGACGCCGCCGCGGCGAGCGGGGCGCCGTGTCGCTCCTCGTCCTCCTGGGGGCCACGGCGTGCTGCGCCGTGGTGCTGGGCGGTCTGGGACGTGTCGGCGCCGCGGGCGGGGCGGTGGCCCGGGCGGACGCCGTGGCGGACGTGGTGGCCCTGGCCGACGTGACGGGAGGACCGCAGGCGGCCGGGCAGGTGGCGGCGGCCAACGGGGCCGTCGTCGTGGCCATCGACCACGCGGGGGACGTGAGCACGGTGGTGGTGGAGGTCGGGGGCACCAGGTCCACCTCCTCGGCCGCGCCCCAGCGGTCGGGCGGCGCCCAACACGTCACGGGGGCACCCCGGCGATAGGCTCCCCCTCGTGACGACGACCCCTCCAGCCGGGACCGACCAGAACGCGCCCGGCGCGCCCGGGCCCGCTGTGGATCGATCGGATGCCGGCCCGGCCCCGCGTCCCTCGCGACAACGGCCCTCCACCGGGGAACCCGCCACCGCCCGAACCACGGCGACCGCATCCACGCCGACCACCACGGCCACCACCCGTCGGCCGACCCCAACCGGTCCGGCCCCGGGATCGACCGCTCCGGCCGGAACGTCGTCCAAGGGGGCCGCCTCTGCGACGGGGTCGCGTCCCGCCCCGGCACCGTCGAGTCCCAAACGGGTCATGGGCTACCGTCGCCAGCGGTTCGAGGCCCGCAAGGTGCGTCGCCTGATCCGTCACATCGACCCGTGGTCCATGCTCAAGCTGGCCGTGCTGGTGTCGCTGTGCATGTGGCTGATCACCATGATCGCCTGCGTCATCCTGTGGACGGTCGCGGACAGCTCCGGAACCATCTCGAGCATCGAGAACTTCGTGAACTCGTCCCTGCAGCTGCAGGACTGGAAGCTGGACGGCGAGTTCCTGTTCCGGCAGTTCGGGCTGATCACCCTCCTGATGTCCCTGGGGTTCGCAGCTGCACTCGTGGTGGCTTCCCTGGTGTTCAACCTGATCAGCGACATCATCGGCGGCGTGTGGATCTCGGTGATCGAGGAGGAGACGGCCCGCCCCGTCTCCGAGCCCGCCGACCGCTGAGCCCGCACCGCGGGGTCGGTGCCGGCCCGCCGCGACGTGACGACCACCCGTCGGGGGTGGCTCGCTGCCCCGGAGGCGGTTCGGGTACTGTGATCGACCGCCGCCGGAAGGCGGGAACCCCCCGGGGCTATAGCTCAGTCGGTTAGAGCGCACCCCTGATAAGGGTGAGGTCGCTGGTTCGATTCCAGCTAGCCCCACGCAGCCGGAGGCCGCCCGACCGGGAGGCGGTCCCGGACATCTCCGAGGAGGACGCCGTGCGCGGTCTGCGTCGGGCAGCGGTCGCCGTTGCCCTGGGCGGTGTGATCGGAGCGGTCCTCCGCCTCCGCGGCACCGCGTCCACCCCGTCCCAGCAGGGTGGGTGGCGCGAGTTGGACGGGTCGGACCTCCGATGACGGTCGGGGACGCCCGATGAGCGGATCCGGCCTGCCCCGGGTCGCGGTCGTCGGCGCCGGCATCGTCGGCGTCCGCACCGCGCGCGAGCTGCTCACCCCCCTGGCCGACGGCGCCCGCTCCACCTCCTCCGTGGCGCTGGTCAGCCGCCGCCCCGACCGCCTGGAGCAGCTGGTCTCCACCTTCGGCTCGTCGGTGGACCTCCTGTCCGCGGAGCAGGCCGACCCGGACCTGGGCCACGCCTCGGTGGTGGTGGTGGCGCGGGCCGCGGGTGACCACCTGGAGGTGGCGCGCCGGCGCCGTGGAGGACGGTCGGCACGTGGTGAGCACGTCCGACGACCCCGACGAGGTGCAGGCCCTGCTGGGGCTGGACGACCCGGCCCGACGGGCGGGTGTCACGGTGGTGGCAGGTGCGGCCATGTCACCGGGACTGTCCTGCATGCTCGCCCGCCATGCCGCGGGCCTCCTGGACCGGGTGGACGAGATCCACGTCGCCCGTCACGGCGCGGCGGGCCCGGCCTGCGCCCGCCAGCGCCTCCGTGCCCTGCGGGGCACGGCCACCGAGTGGCGTGACGGGGCCTGGGTCCGGCGCGGCGGGTTCTCCGGTCGCGAGCTGTGCTGGTTCCCCGATCCCATCGGGGGCCTGGACTGCTACCGGGCGGAGCTGGCCGAGCCGGTGGTGCTGGTGGACGCCTTCCCCGGCCTGGACCGGTGCACGGCCCGTCTGGCCGCCTCCCGGGTGGACCGGGTGCTGGCCCCGCTGCCGGTGCTGGTCGGGCCTCCGGTGGAGGGCGGTCCGGGAGCGGTCCGGGTGGAGGTCCGGGGCCGGGCCGGCACCGGCCGCTCCTCGGTGGTGTACGGCGTGCTGGACCGTCCCGGGGTGGCCGCCTCCGCCCTGGCGGCAGTCGTGGCCCTCCGGCTGGCCGCAGGGGACGCGCCGCCGGGGGCCATGGGGGTGGCGGGGCTGGACGGCCCGCTTCCCCAGCTCCAGGAACTGGCCCGCCGCGGGGTGCGCACGGCGGTGTTCGACGGGGCGGCCCACCGGGCGGCCACGGCCGAGCTGCGCTGACCCCCGCCCCGGAGCCCTGGTCGGTGCTGGAGCACCCGAACCCCACCGGATGTGACCCACTTCAACGCTCAAAGCGTTCAAGTTCGGCCGCCGGTGGTCGATACCACCACATAGAGTGACAATTCAGGCCGATCGGGCTGTCCGCAGACCGATCGGCGAGCGGGCTGGGGACTTTTTTGGATTTCTGCTCAAGTCCTGTACTGCCGCGCGCCGATATCCATCTCGCCGACGTCCGGCGATGAGGAGATGTCAGAGAACATGGGCGCACGTTCACACACCGGCCGGTCCGCACGACCGACCCGCACCACCGCAGCTTCACGGGCCGGGCTCACGCCCACCCCCGCCACCGAGGCCAGCCTGGAGGCCTCCCGCCTGGTGGAGGAGCACCTGCCGCTGGTCAACCATGTGGTGTTCCAGGTTGCGGTCCACTTCCCCCGCCACGTGGAACGGGAGGAGCTCGTCCGGGCCGGTGCCCTGGGACTGGTCGAGGCGGCCAAGCGCTATGACGCCTCCCGAGGTGTTCCGTTCAACCGGTTCGCGGCGCAGCGGATCCGCGGCGCCATCATCGACGCGGTGCGCTCCGCCGACTGGGCCCCCCGGTCCGTCCGTACCCTGGCCCGCCGCCTGGACCAGGTGGAGCAGCGCCTGGCCAGCCAGTTGGGCCGGGTCCCGTCACTGGGCGAGACGGCCGAGGCGTTGGGCATGTCCCGTGAGGAGTTGGACCAGCTGCGGGACAAGCTGTTCCGGTCCGTCGTGCTGGCCTTCGAGCACCTCGTCGGCGACACCGACGACGAGGAACTCACCCTGGTCGACATCCTGGCCGACCCCGACGAACTCGAGCCGTCCCAGGAGCTGGAGTCCCGGGAACTGCACGCCTACCTGCGCGACGCCGTGGCCCTCCTGCCCGAGCGGCACCGCATGATCGTGGTCGGCTACTTCATCGAGGAGAAGACCTCCGAGGAACTGGCCCGCTTCCTGGGCGTGACCGAGTCCCGTGTCTCGCAGATGCGCACCGAGGCCCTGGGCATGCTCCGCCAGGGCATCGAGGCCCAGTACGTGGCGCCGGAGCACCGTGTGGCCCCGGACGGACTGGTGGCCCGTCGCCGGGCCAACTATGCGGACGCCATCGCCGCGGCCGCGGCCCCCGGTGACCGCATCACCCTGCGGGACCGGCCGGAGTCAGACGAGGCCTTCGTCGCCCTGGTCGGTCAGCTGGCCGGCGCACGTTGAACGGGCCGGCCCCGGGCCGGCCCCGAAACTGAGATCACCCCCCCTGGTGCATGACGCCGGGGTCGGCCGCCCGCCACGGGTCGCCGGCCCCGGCGTCAGACTTCCCCGGTCGGCGGTCGTTGCCACCCCCCGGGCTGTGCGAGACTCATTCTCATGTCGGATCCCGGACCCGTCGACCCCGCACCGGTTGCGGTCGAGGCCCGCGGCATCCGCCTGTCCCACGGTGACCACGTGGCCCTGGCCGACGGCACCTTCCGGGTCCCGGTCGGCGCCGCGGTGGCCGTGATCGGACCCAACGGCAGCGGGAAGTCCAGCCTGCTGGACGCCATCGCCGGTCTGCAGGGCCTGGTGGGCGGCGAGTTGACCGTCCTGCCCGCGTCCGGGGACCGGGCGCCCGGTCGGGTCGCGTACGTGCTGCAGTCCACCGAGATCCCGGCCCACCTCCCCCTCACCGTGCGGGAGGTGGTGACGATGGGCCGCTACAACCGGACCGGGCTGCTGCGGCCCCTGGGCCGGGAGGGCCGGGACGTGGTGGACGCAGCCATGGCCCGGGTCGGTGTGTCGGACCTGGCCGAGCGGCAGGTGCTGGAGCTGTCCGGGGGCCAGCGGCAGCGCGTCTTGGTGGCCCAGGGCCTGGCCTCGGGGGCGCAACTGCTCCTGATGGACGAGCCGATGACCGGCCTGGACGTGGTGTCCGCCGAAGGGATCCGGCGGGTCATCACCGAGGAGTGTCGGGCCGGTTCCACCGTGATGTTCAGCACCCACGACCTGAGCGAGGCCGCCACGGCGGACCTGGTGGTCCTGCTGGCGGGGCGCGTGGTGGCCTGCGGTCCACCGGAGGAGGTCCTGGTGCAGAAGTACCTGATGGAGGCCTACCGGGGACGGGTGGTCGACATCGGGGGGGTCACGGTGCTGGACGACCCCCACCACCACGGTCCCCGGACCGAGCGCCACGACGGCCACGTGCACGGCTGACCCGGTCCCGACGCCGGACCGTGGCCGGGCGGCACCCGGCCACGATCGCGATGTTCAGTCGTTCAGCAGGCGGACGAGCTCGTCGTGGAAGGCGGCGTTGGAGGCGATGGCGGAGTAGCCGTACTGGCCGTCGGCCCCGTTGGGCTGCGCCGGGTCGCTGCCGTCCCAGGCCGTGATGGACCCGCCGGCCTCCGGGATGATCACGAGCATGGCGGCGAGGTCCCACCAGGCCATGACCGGGTCGCTCATGGCCTCCACCCGGCCGGAGGCCACCAGCGCGTATCCGTAGGCGTCGCCCCAGGTGCGGACGCGGATGCCCTCGTCCTGGATGCGGCCGAACATCTCCGCCGACCAGCCGTGGAACCCGGTGCAGGCAAGGAACGAGCCCTGCAGCTTGGTCCGGTCCGACACGCGGCAGGGAGCACCGTCCAGGAACGCACCCAGGCCACGGCCGGCCCACACGCACTCACCCATGGCCGGCACGTTGATGACCCCGACCGCGGGCCCGTGCTCGTCCTGGAGGTACAAGAGGTTGGAGAAGGTGCCGACACCGTGGGTGAAGGCCTGCGTGCCGTCGATGGGATCGATGACCCAGCGCCGTCCGGACGTGCCTTCCTTGTCCTCCTCCTCCTCGCCGTGGATGGCGTCATCGGGGTAGTGGGCCTCGATCTGCTCCCGCAGGAAGCGCTCGGCGGCCCGGTCGGCCTGGGTCACGGGGGAGCCGTCACCCTTGCGGTCCACGTCCAGCTCCGGGTGGTTGAACCACCCGAGGGTGAGCTCACCCGCCTCCTGGGTCCATTCCACCGCCCGATCCATGAGGGTGCGGTCGACGGGGGGCAGGGGGGTGGTGCTCATCGGGCCAGTCTCGCGTCACCAGCGGACGGGTGTGACCTCTCGGGGGCCCCGCTGCTCCAGCCAGCCCGGCCCGACACCCAGGGTGGGGCGGACCGACACGATGCTGGGCCGGGCCGGCGATTCGGAGAACCCGAAGTGGCAGGCGGGACGGAGCGGGGCCACGGTCTCCCAGGTCCACGCCGTCCAGGGTGGCGGAGGCGTCGGTGACGAACCGGCAGGAGCGGGCCTGGTACCACTCCTGCACACCGGTGGGGCTGGTGCCCCACGTGCGCACGCCCATGAGTGCGTAGGCCCCGGGGCGTTCCACCCAGCGGGTGAACCACAGCGGCCGGGGTGGCAGGACCAGCGCGACGCGGCCGGTGCGCAGTCGCAGGCGGAGGGGTCCCGACGTCAGGTCGAGCGAACGGGCCGTGGCCACGGCCCCGGTGGGGACGATGCGGACGTCATCGAAGGCGTAGACGGACGTGACGAAGTCGGCCGTGGCGTCGTCGGGAGCGAGGAGGGTGCGGGTCCCGTCCGGCCGGGCCCACATCACGTCGACCGTGGGACCGACGGGTGACCGGGTCCAGGCGCCGACCACGAAGCGGTCCCCGCTGGCGAAGCCGCAGGAGGAGATGGTGCCGTCCATCCGGACGAGTCGCAGGCCCACGGCGCCTGCAACCCGGGGGGACGGGGCGTGATTCCGGGCCGGGGTCCGGGTCGCGGTGGCCCCTCAGGCCAGACCGAGGTGGTGGCGGTGGCGCCAGGCGAGCGTCAGGCAGGCACGGGCGACCGCCACCGTCGCGGGGTCGTCGACGACGGCCCGGACCACGGCCTCGTCCAGGACCATGCCGCGGCCGCCGTCGCCGGCCAGGACGGTGCCCTCCTCGTTGCGGCCCGGGACGGTCCGGAACAACTGGTCCGCGGCGCGGCCGGTCAGGACGAGCGCGGTCAGGACCTCGGGCTTCCAGGTGACCGGATCCAGCGCACAGCCCAGGATCCAGGGGGTGGCCTCACCGGATGCCCGGAGCAGCTCCAGGGGGTCGTCGGGCGCTCGTGGCGGGCCGTCGTCACCCCAGGTCGCCCCCGGGTCCTCCGCCACTCCCAGCAGCTCCTCGGCGAACTCCCGCCTGACGTTCGACCACAGGTCGCACTGGGCCGGCGCGAGGGCCGGGTCCCGTCCGACGGGCTGGAACTCGCCGGCGGGGACCACGTGCAGGGCCCCGGCGGAGGAGGCGACCGCGGACGGGGAGCGGCGGTGCATGAAGAAGGTGGGGCCGGCGGGGGACGTGCACACGGTCAACGTGGAGATCCCCGGTACCGCGCACCGCAGGCCGAGGGCGAAGGGGTCACCCAGCCACTCCCGGTAGGTCGCGACGGTGGCGGGCCCGTCCAGGAGGCGTGCGGCTGCCTCCAGGCCGAGGACGTCGGTGGTGTCCACGGCGTCGAAGTACCCGCACCGCCCGAACCGGAACCGGAACGGGTCGTCGGGGCCGTCCGGTGGGATCAGGTCCAGCAGCCGGAAGGAGGGGCCGTCGAAGAACGCGGTCCCGGGGGCGGTGTCGAGCGCAGCGATGGCGCCGCTGTAGGAGGGCAGCGGTGCACCGTCCGGCCCATCGGGCAGGAGGTGGGCGCTGTGGGGGCGGCACGACCGCACCACCGACGACGGGTCGGTCTCGTCCCAGCGGACCTCGGTCCGGTCGAGGTGCCGGGGGACGGCGGGGATCCACCCCGGTCGGCACAGCACCGGCAGGCCGTCGGTCACGTCACGGTCCGCCGTGCCGGACCGCTCCTCGAGGGAGGCCCGCAGCAACTCGTCGCGGCGGTGGGTGAGCACCCACCGCCGCCGCCGGAACTCCCGGACGTCCCGTGCCGCGCCGTCCGCGCCGGCGGTGCCGCCCTCCACTGCTCAGAGGTCGAGCTGGGGGAGCCGGGTGAGCGCGTCGTCCATCTGGGCGGTCGGGAACTCGTGGTCCACCAGTTCGTCCGCGAAGTACGCGTTGTAGGCGGCCATGTCCAGCATCCCGTGCCCGCACAGTGCGGTCAGGATGACCTTCTCCTCGCCGGTCTCCTTGCACCGCAGCGCCTCCTCGATGGCCGCTGCCAGGGCATGGGTCGGCTCGGGCGCGGGGACGATGCCCTCGGTGCGGGCGAACTGCACCCCTGCTGCGAAGCACTCCTTCTGGGGCCGGGCCTCGGCCTCGATCAGGCCCAGCTCGTAGATGTGCGAGATGAGCGGGCTCATCCCGTGGTAGCGGAGGCCGCCGGCGTGGATGGGGTCCGGGATGAAGTCGTGGCCCAGCGTGTGCATCTTGACCAACGGGGTCATGCCGGCGGTGTCGCCGAAGTCGTACGCGTACACGCCCTTGGTCAGGGTGGGACAGGACGCGGGCTCCACCGCCCGGATCGTGGGGTTGATCCTGCCGGCCAGCTTCTCCCGCAGGAACGGGAAGGCCAGGCCTCCGAAGTTGGACCCACCGCCGGTGCACCCGACGATGAGGTCGGGGGTGTCCCCGGCCAGCGCCATCTGCAGCAGGGCTTCCTCACCGATCACGGTCTGGTGCATCAGGACGTGGTTGAGGACCGAGCCCAGGGCGTAGCGGGTGTCCGGGTCCTGGGCCGCCACCTCGACCGCTTCGGAGATGGCGATCCCGAGGGAGCCGGGGTTGGCCGGGTCGTCGGCCAGGACCTTGCGGCCGTACTCGGTCACCTCCGACGGCGACGGGTACACGGTGGCGCCGAACGCCTCCATCATCGCCCTGCGGTACGGCTTCTGGTCGTAGGAGGCCCGCACCTGCCAGACCTCGCAGTCCAGGCCGAACTGCGCGCAGGCGAACGCCAGGGCGGTGCCCCACTGGCCGGCCCCGGTCTCCGTGGTCAGCCGCTGCACGCCGGCCTTGGCGTTGTAGAAGGCCTGGGGCACCGCGGTGTTGGGCTTGTGGGAGCCCGCAGGGCTGGTGCCCTCGTACTTGTAGTAGATGCGGGCCGGGGTGCCGAGTGCCCGCTCCAGCCGGTGGGCGCGGTGCAGCGGGGTGGCCCGCCACAGCTTGTACACGTCCATGACCTCGTCGGGGATGGGCAGGTACCGCTCCGCGGACACCTCCTGCATGATGAGGTCCATCGGGAACAGGGGGGCCAGGTCGTCGGGGCCGATCGGCTGGTGCGTGGCGGGGTGCAGCGGTGGCGGGGGTGGCTCCGGCAGGTCGGCGACGATGTTGTACCAGGACGTCGGGATCTGGTCGTCGGTCAGCAGGTAGCGGTTGGTCTGAGACATCGGGTCCCCCTGTCGGCGCTCGGTCCGCGCAGGCTAGGCCCGTCGACGACATCCGTGGGCCGGACGGTCCGGAACTGGTAGGGAGGGGCCATGCAGGTCGACCTGATGACCCTTCCGCTGCCGTTGCCGGCCATGGCGGAGCTGGCGGGTACGGCCCGCGGGCTCGGCTACTCGGGAATGGTGGTGACCGAGGCGGGGCGCACCGCGTTCCTGGGATGCGCGGCGGCCGCGGTGGCAGCGCCCGGGTTCCACATCAGCACCGGCGTGGCGGTGGCCTTCCCCCGCTCGCCCATGGTCACCGCCGCCACCGCCTGGGAACTGGCCGAGGCCACCGGCGGGCACTTCCGCCTGGGGCTGGGCACCCAGGTGCGGGCCCACATCGAGCGTCGCTACTCCGCGCCGTTCGAGCACCCGGGCCCGCGCCTGCGGGAGTACGTCCTGGCCGTGCGAGCCATCTTCCGGGCCTTCCGGGGGGAGGAGCGCCTGGCCTTCGAGGGCGAGCACTGGCAGTTCTCCCTGCTGCCCCGGGACTGGTCACCGGGACCGATCGACGTGGCCGACCCGCCCGTGGACGTGGCCGCGGTGAACCCGTGGATGCTCCGCATGGCGGGCGAGGTGGCCGACGGCGTGCACGTGCACCCGCTCAACACCACGACCTACCTGCGCCGGACGGTGCAGCCGGAGCTGGCCACCGGGGCCGGTCGGGCCGGCCGTGACCCATCGGACCTCACGGTGATCGTGCCGTGCTTCACCGTGGTGGGTGACGACGAGGACGAGCGTGACCGGTGGCGGGAGCTGGCGCGGATGCAGGTGGCGTTCTACGGGTCCACGCCGAACTACGGGTTCATCTTCGAACAGGTCGGGCGGCCCGGGACCACCGAGGCCCTCCGGGAACGCCAGCGGGCCGGGGACGTGGCCGGCATGGCCGCGTTGATCGACGACGAGTTGCTGGGCGAGTTCGTGGTGGAGGGGACCTGGGCCGAGCTGCCCGCCCGCATCCACCAGCGCTACGACGGGATCGCCGACCGGGTGGTGCTGTACTTCGCGGGGATGGGTTCCCGCGGGGACGACGGCGACCTGGCTCGGTTCGGCCGGGTGGCCGCGGCGGTCGCAGCACGGTGACCGTCGCGGCGCCACCACGGGTGTGGGGCGCCGGGACAGGGGAGTCGTCCCCATACCGCAGGGGGGGACGACGGCGCATGATGGAAGTGGGAGAGGCAGGGTCCCGGCGGAGACGCCGGACAACCTGGCCCACCCCCGCTCGGCGGTCGGCCGGGACCGCCCCATGCCCGGCCGATCCCGTCGGGTGCGTCGGTGCCCGTCCGGTTCGTGCTTGTGCCGCCGCGACGTCGGTGCTGGGATGTGGCCGTGACCCGTCCCGTGGACCCGTCCGACCGCGCCGAGGCGGCCGAACTGCTGGCCCGCTACGCGGAGGCCATCGACGCCGGCGACTTCGCCGCCGTGGGGGCCCTTCTGGGTGATGCCGTGGTCGAGGACGGCGAGGGCAACCGGATCGCCAGCGGAGCGGCCGAGGTCGAGGCGCTCTACGTGGCCACCACGCGGCGCCATGCGGACGGCACGCCGCGGACGGCGCACGTCATCACGAACGTGATCGTGGAGGCGGTGCCCGACGCCCCGGACGAACTGGAGATGCGCTCGCGGTTCACCGTGCTGCAGGGCACGGAGCGGCTCGGGCTCCAGCCCATCGTGGTCGGCCGCTACGTGGACCGGGTCCGCCGGGCGGGCGACGGTTGGCGGTTCGCCCGTCGTCGGATGATCCCGGAACGTTGGGGTGACGTGGGGGACCACCTCACGTTCGACCCACCGGGATGAGCCGTCCGGGAGCGCGGTCGAGGTGTTCGCCGGTGCAGCAGTTGCGGGCACAGGCGACTACGGTCGATCGCATCACCCCCGCCCCCGAGGAGGCCCCACGATGGCCCTGACACCCGACGATCCCGTGGAGCGACTGCTGACCGGTCCGCCGGTGGCCGTGCACGCGGAGGACACCCTGATGAAGGTGGCCGAGATGATCATCGAGGACTCCGTGGGGGCCGTGGTGGTGCGCGGGGCGGAGGGTCCCGCCGGCGTCGTGTCGGAGCGGGACATCGTGGGGGCCGTCATGGACGGCCTGGACCTGGAGGCGGACCGGGCCTCCGACGTGATGGCCATGGACATCGTGACGATCAACGGTGACGAGCCCATCTCGGCGGCCGCCTCTGCCATGATCACCGGTGCCATCCGGCACCTGCCCGTGATGGCCGACGGTGTCCTGATCGGTGTGGTCTCCATCCGCGACGTCCTCGCCGTGTACGCGGCCTGAGCGGCCGGTTCCGACCAGCAGCAGCGCCACCCGGCCCACCCACCAGGCACCACCCACCCGGACCAGGACGGCCCCGGCCGCCGGCCCGGCCCCACACCAGCACCGACACCGCCCATGGACCTCACGGACATCCTTCACCTGGCCGACCACGGGCCCGACGTGTTCGTGGGGACCGGTCCGCAGTACCCGTGGGGCGGTCTCTACGGCGGCCAGATCGTGGCCCAGGGGCTGCGGGCGGCGGCCCGCACCGTGGACGACGAGCTGCCCGTGCACTCCCTGCGCGCCTACTTCATCCGCCGGGGTGAGCACACCCAGCCCGTCCGCTACGAGGTGGACCGCATCCGCGACGGCCGTTCCTTCGCCACCCGCCGGGTGGTGGCCCGCCAGGCCGTCGGAGCCATCCTGAACCTGGAGGCCAGCTTCCAGCGCCCCGAGGAGTCGGCGGACGTGGAGACCGTGGCCTCCCCACCCGACCTGCCGCCACCGGACCAGCTGGAGCAGAGCTCGTGGACCACGGTCTTCGAGCGCTCCTTCATCCCCCCGGAGCGGATGGGGTCCTCCGCCCGTGACGGGTGGGGCCGGGCCACGGCATGGCTCCGGGTGACCGAAACCCTGGGTGGGTCGCCGGTGGACCACGCCGCCGGCCTGGCCTACCTGTCCGACGACCTGCCCACCGATGCCGTGGTCCGGGCCCACCCGCTGCGCAGCGAGCCGGAGGAGCTCCTGCACCAGGTGCTGTTCACGGCCAGCCTGGACCACACCATCTGGTTCCACCGGCCGTTCCGGGCCGATGAGTGGCACGTCCACGACTTCAGCTGCCACACGTTCGTCGGGGGGCGCGGGCTGTCGCTGGGCCATGTGTTCCGGGCCGACGGCGCCCACGTGGCCACGGTGGCCCAGGAGGTGCTCCTGCGGGACACCCGGGCCCGCTCCCAGGGGTGACATCGCGCACCTTTCGGGGCTGAATCTTGAGTTCCGCCTCCAGCTGCCGATGTGTGGTCAGAAGGAGGTGAGCGCACATGCGCCTGGTCGACCTGCACCTGGACGCCGATCGACCCGTTGACCTGACACTCCATGCGCGCCTGACCGTCGTGGTGACGGAGCAGGTGGTGCGGGACCGGATCGCGTCGTTGCTGGCGCGGGCCTACGTGCTGGCGGGGATCGAGATCGCGGGGACGGTGGACGGCGGGGGGTACCTCACGCCGCTCGACCCGACGGCGGTGGTGGCGCTGAACCTGCCCGGCGACGGCCTGCGGGTGCTCACCCCGCAGGACCTCCCCGCACCCGATCCGGCCCGTCGCGACGTGGCCCGGGTGGCCGCGGTGGCGGAACGGGACCGGTTCCAGGCGGACGCCGACCGCGACCGTGCCGCGGTGGAACACCTGCGGCGGGTCTACGAGGCCACCTCTGCCGCCGTGGAGGCGGGTCGGGAGGAGTTGGCCGCGGCGGAGGCCCGTCGGGCCGACCTGGACGTGGCCGGCGCCACGCTGGAGCACCGCCCACCCGAACTGGACGCGGAGCAGGCCGCGGCCGAGGCCGCGGCCGCGGCTGCGGCGACGCGCATCGACGAGCTCACCGCGGGCCGGGAACGGTTGGCGGCCGAGCTCGGCCCCGGTGGCGACGGTTCCCACCTCCGGATGGGTCACGACGTGGCCCCCCTGGTGGAGATCTGCGAGCGGGCCGCAGCCGTCGGTGCCCTCGGCGCCGAGGAGGCCCAGGCCCTGGTGTCCTGGCTCGACGAGCTGGCCCGGTCGACCGCGCCGGTGCATCCCGACGCGCAGCGCCTGATCGACGAGAGTGCAGAGGTGGAGCAGGCGTGGGAGGCCAGCGCCGCGGCCGGTGTGGAGGGTGACCCCGAGGTGGTCGCGGCCCTGGCCCGGCGCGACCGGCTGGCCGAGATCCAGACGCTGCTCCAGGGCCTGTCCCGCTCCGGCCTGTTGGGCGACACCGCCAAGTCCGAGATCGAGTCCGCCCACGCCGCCGTGGTGGCGGGCGGGCACCACCAGCGCGACCGGGACGCCGCGATCGAGGTGGAGGACGAGACCCTGTCCCGGTACGGCTTCGACTCCTACCTGGACTTCACGATCGCCACGTCCACCCGCAGCGTGGGGCAGAAGGCCGAGGCCAAGCTCCGCCTGGTCACCCAGGAGCTGGCCGGGGCGGAGGAGGACCTCACGCTGGCCCGCAACGGCGCGGCCCGGCGGCTGGAGGAGCTGGCCGCCCGACGGGAACCGCAGCGCGAGCGGGTGGCAGCGTTCCTGGGCGCCTGGCCCGAGGGCCCGGCCGAGCCCCTGTTGTCCGCGGTGCCTGACGTCCCGCCCGAGCTGGGGATGCTGACGTTCCGGTTCGACCAGGCGCTGGACACGGCGCGCGACGAGGTCCGTCGCTACCACGACGAGGTGGAGGAGCTCATCGAGGAGCGTGCCGCGCTCGGTTCACGTCGGGAGGAGCTGGCGGCGCAGCGGGCCCACATCGACGGGCGCATCGCGGAGATCCAGGGTCTGCTGGCCCGGGCCGAACCGGAGCTCGCCGCCGCGGCAGGGCGCCACGAGTTGGCCGTGGCTGCGGCCCGGGGGTCCGAGGCGTCCCTGGCGGCGGCCTGGCGCGCCGCGGAGGAGCTCGAGGACGCCGACGGGCAGACCTACACCGTGGACGACCACGGGGCGGTCATCGACACCCTCCTCTCGGCCCTGGACCCGTGGTCACCGAACCCGGCACCGGTGGTGTTGCACGACACGCTGGCCCCCCTGGGGGTCGAGGGCGCGGTGCACGTGCTGCAGGCGCTGCTGGCGGGGGCGCCGGCCACCCAACTGGTGTACCTGACCGAGGATCCGGGCCTTCGGGACTGGGCCCAGCGCCTTGCCCCCGAGGCGGGGGCGTGCCTGGTGCTGCAGCGTCCGAACTGGCTGCAACGTCGGCTGGGCCGGCGCTCGGCCGGTCGGTTCCCGGGCTGAGCCGGTCCGGCGCACCCGGGCCCGACCCGGGATGTGTCCCCGACGTCATCCAGGAGCCATGCGGCGTCCATCCGGGGTTCACCACACTGGGGTAACTGTGGGGCGTGGACGAGACCGACCGGGAAGCGAGGGGCCGAGGTTCCCGGCACCACCTGCGACTGGCCTGCTGCCTGGCCGCGGTGGGAGCGCTCGTGGCGGCATGGGCCGTCCCGCCGGCACCGGTCGCGGCCGCCGGAGGCTCGGTCACCGTGTCCCCCGACCCCGTTCCGGTCCCGGCCGGCGGCCAGGTCCCGGTGACGGTGTCCTGGACCGGCCAGGCACCCCGGACCCTGATCCTCATCCGGATCTGCGTCACGTCGAGCCGGGCCCCCGGCTTCGACGAGGCGCTGGACTGCTCCCTGCTGTCCGAGGTGACTCCCAACGGGACGCCCGACGGGTCGGGTTCGGCCCAGGTGCAGGTGTTCCGTGGCCCCGAGCCGGGCGGGGACAACGCCTGGGGGTGCTTCGCCCCCGGCGATGCGGTGCCCGCAGGCGTGATCGGGTCCACCACCTGCTACGTGCGGGTCACCAACAACGTCGTCAGCAACAACGACGATGCGGCCGAGGCGGTGTTCACCCTGGCCCCCGTGGCGGACGGGGTGCCGGCGCCCGCCGGTGCCGGTGGTGGAGCAGGTGCCGTGGTGTCGGGTGCGGCGGTGGGGGCGGCGTCGGACCCGACCCGGATCAGCTTCGCGGGCTGAGCTCCTCGTCGGGCTCGGCCAGCACGATGCGGTCCCGGCCGGCCTGCTTGGCCCGGAACATGGCCTCGTCCGCATGGCGGATGACGTCGGTGGCGTCCATGGCCAGGCCGGAGTCGGCCAGTCCGACCGAGACGGTGAAGGGGGGGACCTCGCCGGAGCGTGCCGCATCGGCCAGCGACTGCACCATGCGGTGCAGCACGGGCTCCGCCGCCGCGGCGTCGGACCGGGCGAACACGACCACGAACTCCTCGCCGCCGTAGCGACAGACCAGGTCGGTGTCCCGCACCGCTCGCCGCACGATGCGGGCGAAGGAGCGCAGGGCCCGGTCGCCGGTCTCGTGGCCGTAGGTGTCGTTGAGTTCCTTGAAGTGGTCCAGGTCCAGGAACGCCACGGCGTACTCCACCCCGTGGTCCCGCAGCCGGGCCAGCTCCGCCTCCAGGCTCCGGCGGTTGAGGAGGCCGGTCAGCGGGTCGGTGGTGGCCTGCAGCTCGGAGGCCGCCATGGCCCGCAGGATGCCGATCCGCGACCCCGCCTGCTCGGCCAGGGCCTCGAGCCCGTCACGGATGTGGCCCCGAGGGGCCCGGCCGCTCTCCCCGGTGACGTGCAGCACGCCCATGGGGGTCCCCAGCACGGTCACGGGCACGCAGAGGGCGGAGCACGGCCCGTCGTCCCGGTCCTTGAGGCGGGGACAGGCGTCGATCTCCCCCGAGTCGTCGAAGCTGAGCGTCCGGCTGCGGCGCACCGCCGGGCAGCCCCACGGGGTCTCCACGCCGCATCCCGGTCCCCCGTGGACGGCGGCCACGGCGACCGGTCGGAGGTGGGCGCGGCTGGAGTCGGCCAGGAGCAGTTCGGCGGGCTGGTCGCTCACGGTCCCCAGGGCGGTGCTGACCACGCCGAAGGCGTCGTGGTCCGACTCGGCCATGTCGAACGCGCTCTGGAGCCGGCTGACCAGGAGGTGACGGGCCGCCTGGTCCTCCAGGGCCGACTCGTGGGCGGCGATCGCGGCGCGCTGGGCCAGGAGCGCCCGCCGGATCGGCCGGGCCGACGTGACGTAGATGCTGGCCGATCCCAGCAGGCAGAAGACCGCGCCGCGGGCCAGGAAGGCGATGGTGTCGTCCCGGGAGCCGAACCAGCGGTCGTTGAGCCACTCCGAGGCCAGGTAGGCCAGGGACATGCCGCCGATGGCCAGCACCATCTGGAGCAGGAGGTTGGCCACCGAGTCGTCCAGCACGCGGAACTGGCCGCTGCGCCACCGCGCGTGGCCCTCGTCGGTCGGTCCACCTTCGCTGGGTCTGCTGTGCCCCATGGGAGACTCCGACCGACACCCGGCCCCGTGCGCTCGCGTCGGTCCTGATCCCTATCGGCCGATCGGCGGTCCCGGACTGAGCATTCGTGGCGAGGCAGGGCCGAAGGACCCACGCCCGCGGATCAGGCGGGCCCGCCGCCCGGCCCGGAGCGGTGTCCACCCCGGGTCATCGCCAAGAGGTCCAGTGCGCGCGCAAGCTCCTGGACGGGCACCAGTCCCTCCTCCTCGACCACCTCACGGATGGTCCGTCGCTCCGCAACGGCCCGCTTGGCCAGCCTGGCCGCCACGTCGTAGCCCACCAGCGGCACCAGTGCCGTGACCAGCGCGCCGGAGGACTCGGCATGGCGGTCCATCACCCGTTCCTCCACGGTGATGCCGTCCACGCAGCGGTCGGCCAGCAGGCGGCTGACGGAGGCCAGGAGCTGGATGGACTCCAGCAGGTTGCGGGCGAGGACGGGCAGCATGACGTTGAGCTCGAAGGTGCCGGCGGCCCCTCCGAAGGCGACGGCGGCGTCGTTGCCCACCACCTGGGCCACCACCTGGTGCACCGCCTCGGGCAGGACGGGGTTCACCTTGCCCGGCATGATCGAGCTCCCGGGCTGGAGGTCGGGAAGGTGGATCTCGCCCAGCCCCCCGGCCGGTCCGGAGGACATCCACCGCAGGTCGGTGGCCACCTTGTTGAGGCCGACGGCCACCACCCGGCATGCGCCACTCGCCTCCACCAACGCGTCCTGGGCTCCCTGGGCCTCGAAGTGGTCGGGAGCCTCCACCAGGGGGAGGCGCAACTCCCGGGCCAGGCGGCGGATCACCTCTGGTGCGAACCCGGCGGGGGCGTTGAGCCCGGTCCCCACCGCCGTCCCGCCGAGCGGGAGGGCGCAGAGCCGGGGCAGCGTGTCGCGCAGGCGGTCCATGCCGAGCTCCATCGCGGTGGCGTACCCGCCGAACTCCTGGCCCAGCGTGATGGGGACCGCGTCCATGAGGTGGGTACGGCCCAGCTTGACCGTGTCCGCGTGCCGGACCTGCTGGCGGCGCAGCGACGCGGCCAGGTGGGACAGCGCCGGGATGAGCCGTTCCACGATGCCGGTGGCGGCGGCGATCCGGATGGCGGAGGGGATCACGTCGTTGGACGACTGGGAGGCGTTGACCTGGTCGTTGGGGTGCACCGTCGTTCCGGTCGCCTCCGTGGCGAGGGTGGCCAGCACCTCGTTCATGTTCATGTTGGTGGAGGTGCCCGAGCCGGTCTGGAACACGTCGACGGGGAACTGGTCGGCCCAGGCCCCGCTCCGGACCTCGGCCGCGGCTGCGGCGATGGCCGTTGCCGCGCCGCGGTCCACCACGCCCAGCTCCGCGTTCACGTCGGCCGCGGTGGCCTTGATGGCCGCGAGGGCGGCGATCAGGTCCGGATCGACCGGGCGGCCCGAGATCGGGAAGTTCTCCACCGCCCGTTGGGTCTGGGCCTGCCACTTCGCCCCGGTCGGGACCTCGATCGGGCCCAGGGCGTCCTGCTCGGTGCGCGTCGTCGGCTGCGGGTCGGATCCCGGCACGTCCACCTCCCGGTCGGACCCATCCTCGCACCCCGGTCCCGGCCCGGGCGGGGCAGGATGGCGTCATGGCCCAGAACGTGCTCGGTGGCGAACTCGAACCCTGCTCCATGGATCCCCTCACGGGGTTCTACCGGGACGGCTGTTGCCAGGCCGGTCCGGAGGACGCCGGCGTGCACGTCGTGTGCGCCCGGGTGACGACGGAGTTCCTGGCCTTCTCCAAGGAACAGGGCAACGACCTGAGCACCCCGAGGCCCGAGTTCGGGTTCGCCGGCCTGCAGCCGGGGGACCGGTGGTGCCTGTGCGCGTCGCGCTGGACCGAGGCCCTGGAGGCCGGGGTGGCGCCGCCCGTGGTGCTGGCCGCCACCCACGCCCGGGCCACGGAGTGGGCCGACCTGGCCGACCTGCGGGCCCATGCCGTCGACGATGGAGGAGCGGCCCCCGCCGACGGGCCGGCCTGACGGGGGTCGGGTCACGGTGGCGCGGCCACCTCGTCCCTCGCGGTCAGTCCAGGCCCGGCGGTCAGTCCAGGAAGGTGAACAGGAAGAGCTGGGTGGCGTAGGCGACCAGCCGGGCGTCGTCGGCCCCGTCCGGGCCCAGGTCCCACAGGGCCATGTCGGCCGAGGCGTAGCCGTCCCCGGCCCAACGGGCCCGGTTGTGCGCCAGCACCCAGGGCGAGCGGCAGTCGTCGAGGAGGTGGACGGTGAGGTCGACGCTGGGGGCGAACCACATGCGTTCCTGGGGCCCCAGCTTCTCGCCGACCGCACCGGGCATGGTGTCGGCCAGGACCACCAGTCCCAGCGGATCGAGGGTGCCGTCGTCCCTGACGGGCGGGTGGTCGAACCGGTACCACATGGCCCGCTCCGCCCGGTCCGGCTCGTAGTCCTCCCAGGGCGGGTGGCCCGCGACGTTTCGACCCTCCACCAGCCGGTCCCAGAACGGCATCGGGGGCCGGGCCTCCACGCCGTCGGGGAGGGGGTCGCGGAAGCTGGGGCACTCGTCGGGGTGGGGGATCACCTCCGGTGGCACCAGGTCCGTGAACGAGAAGCCGGGACGCGGCGCGCCGAAGATCCCGGTGGTCAGGTGGCCCCGCTCCCGGCCGGGGCTGCGCACCTCCGCCCGGAGGTGGGACATGGAGCGGCCCCGCCGGAGGAGCTCGGCGTCGACCTCCACCGGTCCGTGTGGGACCTGGGCCGCGAAGGTGGTGTGCAACGTCCGCAGCTGCTGGTCCGGGTCGTCCAGCTCCTGGGCCATGGCCCGGACCGCGAGCGCGGTCACGATGCCGCCCTGGGGCATGGGTCGCAGGTTCCAGTCCTCGTGGATGTCCGCCGTGTAGCGGCCGGGTGCCTGCCGCGTCACGCGGGTGCCGTCGAGGAACGGGTTGGTCACGGCTGCACGTTCGCCCCGGCCGCCGGCCCCGTCAACCGAATTGGCACGGGGCCCGTCGCCCCGGCCCCGCGTCCGCGGGTGCTGGGCGACCTCCGGGGGCCGTGAGGACCCCTGTTCGTCCCACGGTCGTAGCGTGGGCAGATGCACGGAACGTCGGCGCCCCACCCACCCCTGTCCGTGCTGGAGCTGGCGCTGGTCAACGCCGGGGGCACCTCGGCCCAGGCCCTGCAGGGAGCGACGGAGCTGGCCCGTGCCGCGGAGCGCCTCGGGTGCCACCGGTTCTGGGTGGCGGAGCACCACAACATGGCGTCCGTGGCCAGCACCACACCGCCGGTCCTGATGGCCCACCTGGCCGCGTCGACCGGGCACATCCGGGTCGGCTCCGGCGGGGTGATGCTGCCCAACCACGCACCGCTGGTCGTGGCCGAGCAGTTCGCGGCCCTGGAGGCGCTGCACCCGGGCCGGATCGACCTGGGCATCGGTCGGGCACCGGGCACCGACGCGGCCACGGCCGCCGCGCTGCGCCGCACCGAGGAAGGACTGGGCGCCGAGGACTTCCCCCGGGACCTGCTCGACCTCATGGGGCTGCTGGGCGACCCCCGGCCCGACGTCCGGGGTGACGGTGCGCTGTGGGAGCGGTTCCGGGCCACGCCCCGGGCCACCTCGTCCCCGCAGGTCCTGCTGCTGGGCTCCAGCGGGTACAGCGCGCAGCTGGCCGGCCTGCTGGGCCTGCCCGTTCGTGTTCGCCCACCACTTCGACATGGGCGGGACCCCGGAGGCGCTGGAGCTCTACCGGTCGTCGTTCCGGCCCTCGGCCGCGCTCGAGGCACCGCGCGCCATCGTGACCGCCAACGTGCTGCTCGCCGACACCGAGGAGGAGGCCGAGCGCCAGGCCCTGCCCGGCAGGATCATGACCTACGGCATCCGCACCGGACGGTTCGAGCCGATGCTGGACCCGGAGGCGGCCGCCGCCCATCCGACGGCAGGCGCGGCCCGTGCGCTGCCGGACGAACCGGGTCGTGGGCACGCCGTCGACCGCCCTGGCCGGGCTGGATGAGCTGGTGTCCGCCACCGCGGCCGACGAGCTGATGGTGAGCACGGTGGCGCACTCGACCGAGGTGCGCATCGCCAGCCTGGAGCTCCTGGCCCGGGCATGGGCGGCCGAGTCGTTGGCGGTGCCGGAGGGGGCCTGAGCACCGGATCCGTCGGTCCAGGGACAACGTCCCCGCTCGTCACAACTAGACGCTGCCCACGGCCCAGGTGCCGGCCATGGGCGACGGCTCGGGGTCCACGCCGACCTGCTCGAAGTAGCCGGCCTCGAGTGCCTCCATCATGTCCGCTCCGGGACCGCCGACCTGGCGGTCGGCCGATGACGGGGCCGGGGTGGGGACGAGGGAGGTGGGAGCCCGGTCCGGCTGCATGCCCGGCGCGATCAGTTGGGGTTGGCCGGAGCACAGGTCGGAGGGTGCCCGCAGGGGGAGGTCGTCGAGGTCGAAGACCTCGGGGTCCGGCCGGCTCGCGGCCAGGGATGCACCGATGTTGTTGGCGGCCCGGTCCCGCGGGGTCAATGACCATCCGGCGGAGCCGCCGGGGCCTTCGGGAGGGGCGCCCAGGAAGCGCCACTCCAGGAACCGCATGATCGACGTGTGGTCGTACTGGCGGTGGTCCACGAAGCCGGGCCGCGAGTACGGCGAGGCCAGGATCGTCGGGACACGGAACCCGGCCTGGCCGAAGTTGTCGTCGTCCACGGCCGATGCCAGCAGGTCCGGGAGCACGGGCGGGGCGACGTGGTCGAAGAACCCGCCCCACTCGTCGTAGGTGAGGACGAACAGGCCGCGCTCCCAGTGCGGCGACTCCACGAAGGCGCGGAACACGTCGCGCAGGTACCGCTGGCCCGCGGCCGGATCGCACAGCGGGTGGTCGTCGGCCTGCCACCACGGAAGGTACGGCGGGTCGAGGAACGTCACCGCCGGCAGGTTCCCGGAGGCGCACGACTCGAAGTACTGGTGGATGGGCGACAGGATCGGTGCCATCCGCTCACCCCAGAACGCGAGCGACGGCAGGTCGGGCGAGAACGACTGGACCGGCACCCGGTTGGCCCGGAGCCGGTCCCAGATCGTCTCCCACTGGTGGCCGAGCTCCCGCGATGGGCAGGTAGTTGTTCTTGTACCCGCCGGACTGGGCGGAGTGCAGGTAGCGACGGTTGGGCTGGGTCGCGCCCAGGATGGAGCAGTGGTACCGGTCGAAGGTGGTGAAGCGGCGGGCCATGCGGGCGTGGAACGGCAGGTCCTCCGCCTCCTGGTAGCCGAGCGCGAACACGTCGTTGCCGGACCCCTCGGCCAGGAACCCGTGGTCGCGCTGGACCCGCCCTGCCCCCCAGCCGTGGCCCGGGTCCTCGAAGCCGCATCCCCGGTACCCGGCCACCGACGCGCCGCCGGCCATGGAGTAGGTGGTGACCTCGGCCCCGGACGGATCGACGTAGGCCTGTCGGGGCCGGGCGTCGATGGAGAACCCGTCGCCGTAGTTGTGCCGGCCGCGCTCCAGGTAGCCCTCGTCCGCGCCCAGCCAGCCCAGGTAGTGGTCGAAGGAGCGGTTCTCCATCATCAGGATGACGACGTGGTCGATGGGCGACTCGGACGCGGCCAGGTCCAGCATGGAGCCCTCGGGCAACGCGGTGGGGACGTACTCGCGCCCGATGCCGCCGGAGGCGGTCGGCGTGCAGCCCGCCAGCAGGGAGGGACCCAACGCCGCCGCACCGCCGACCAGGCCACCCACACGCAGGAACTCACGCCGGTCCATACGATTCCCCCACACGCCCGAGCCGGACCGGCAGCCCCGGCCCGGACATCGATTGTGGCCCATCTGCCATTCCGTGGCCATCACGGACCGGTTACCGTCGGCGGACATCCGGATGAACTGTCCGCACCTGGAGGTGGCCGTGTACCGAAACATCGTCTGTGGCGTCAGCCGGGCGGGAACGGGTCTGGAGGCGGCGGCGCGCGCCGCTGAGGTGAGCCGACTGACCGGGGCGACCCTGCACGTGGTGCACGCGTTCTCCGGGTCACCGGTCCCGGGCGAGCACGCGGGGCCCGGCCAACCCCTCGGCCGCCACGAGGCCGAGCAGTTCCTGGAGAGCCAGTGGGGCCGGGTCGACGGCGTCCGGACCCACGCCATGCCGGGGGACCCGGCCGCGGCCGTGCTCCAGGTGGCCGCCGAGTGTGATGCCGACCTGGTGGTGGTCGGCAACCTGGGCATCGAGCGCCGGTTCCTGTCCAGCGTGCCGAGCACGATCGTGCGGGACGCGCCGTGCGACGTGTTGGTGGTCGCCACGACCTGAGCGGGGTCGGCCCCGGCCACCGCCGGTCGGGGCGGGCTACGCCCTGCGGCCGAGGAAGGCGAGCAGCCGGGTCTGGTCGTCCGCTCCGTCCGGCGGGTCCAACTCCGGACCGAAGGCCTGGGCGCCGCGCATGGCGTCACCGAACCCCTGGGCTGCGGCGTTCACGCGCTCGACGTCGGTGGGGTCGATGGTGTCGTCCTGGCCGGTGGCGTGGGCCAGGTCCCAGCCGTGGACCACCAGGTCGGTGCTGAGGAACCGGTCGACCGCGTCCTGGAAGGACTGGGTCCCGAAGAACCCCTCGAAGGTCTCGGCGGCCAGGTCGGGGTCGTCCAGGTCGGACTGCACCGTGCCGCTCACGGTGCGCCACGACCCCAGTGGGTCGGCCTCCGCGTCCACGGATGGCGTGTCACGGCCGACGAATCCGCGGAACATGCCCTGGGTCTGGATCACGTGGCCGACCAGGTCGCGGACGGTCCAGTCGGCACACGGTGTGGGGGCGTCCCAGGCGTCGTCGGGCACGGCGGCGATGCGCTCGGCGAAGGCCCCGGACAGTCGTCGGTAGCGGTTCGAGATCTCGGTCATGGGGACAGCCTTGCCCAGACGTGCCCCGGACGGAACCCGTGGTCCCTGTGGCGCGCCGTCGTGGCGGCGGCGACTCACGTAGCTTCGCGGTCGAACCGGTGGACCGGAGGGACGGAGTGACATGGGCGGATTGTCGGTCGGCATCATCGGGACGGGCGGGGTGGGCGTGGCGACGGCGTCCGCGCTGATCATGCGGGGAATGGCGGGACGGGTCACCCTGTACGCCCGGGACCGGGGGGCGGCGCACGGCCAGGCGCTGGACTTCATGAACGGCCGTGCCCTGCTGTCACAGATCGAGGTCCGCGGCCGTGGGCTCGACGAGATCGACCGGGAGGACATCCTGGTCATCACGGCGGGCCACCACACCACGCCGGGCGAGAGCAGGCTGGACGTGCTGCAGGGCAACCTGGCGGTGATGGATTCGGTGGCCACGGCCATCGAGGCGGGCGAGCTGCCCGCCATCGCCCTGGTGGTGACCAACCCCGTCGACGTCCTGACCGAGTACCTCACCCGGCGGTGGGACCACCGACCGGTGTCGGTGATGGGCTCGGGCACGGCCCTGGAGACGCTGCGGCTGACGGACTCGGTGGCCCGGGAGTGCGGCGTGCACCCGCGCAGCACGCACGCATGGGTGGTGGGCGAGCACGGCGACTCGTGCGTGTTCCTCCTGGGGTCGGCCATGGTGGGCACGCTGCCCCTGCGAGACTTCGCGGAGCAGCGGGGTGTCGACCTGACCACCGAACGGCTGGCGGAGATCGAACAGGAGGTGCGGGGCGCGGCCTACCAGATCCGCGACCTCAAGGGCTCGGCCGTGCAGGGCATCGGGCTGACCGTGAGCGGCCTGGTGAACGCGCTGGAGCACGAGGTGGGGGCCTTCGTCCCCGTGTCGGTGCGGGTGGGCGACGGCGTGTGCGCCAGCCTGCCGTGCGTGCTGGGTCCCGAGGGTCCGAGCCGGCCGTTGCGGCCCCTCATGACCGAGGCCGAGCAGGACGCGTTCGACCGGTCGGTCGCGGTGCTGACCGCCGCGAACGCTGCACTGCCGATCTGACCGACAGGTCGGTGGCCTCGCCACGACAGGACCGGCCATGTCACACTGCCCTCGGGTGAGCGCCCGGGGGCACGGACGGGAGGGTGAGTTCCATGAAGAGGAATCTGTTCGTGTTGGCGGGGTTGGTCGGCGTCCTGGGGGTTTCGTGTGGGGCGCCACCCGCCCTGCCTGACGGCACCGGGTGCCGGGCGTTGCCCTCCGCGGACGCGTCGGTCGAGTGGGACGGGTCGTACGCCGGCTACATCGTGCAGTTCAACGGCCAGACGTGCGAAGGCCCGGCCGGGCTTCGCCGGCGGGCACTCCGGGTTCCGTTCGACGGAGGTGGGGCCGGCAGCAGTGAAGCCGGGAACGCGGCGTGCCTCGACGAGGCGATCCCCTTCCTCCCTGCCGACCGCATCCTGATCATCGGCCCCAGCGCCACCATCTGGTACCGGGACCTGGTGAACGGGAACCTCGGTGACGCAACCGGCATCCCGAACGACGTCTATGCGTGCTCCGTGGCGTACCTCGACAGCCAGGGGATCGTCACCGTCTGGCCGGAGCAGTAGCTGCGTCGGGATCGAGAACCCATCGCCACGACGTCAGCGAGAGCCGACGGTCGTTGCGCTCGGGCCGGTGGTTGCCACTGGACTTGCGAAGTGCGCTCGGCGGGACTCGAACCAAGTCCCTCGACGCTGTCGTCAGAACTGTCGTCAAGCGAAGCCAGGCCTTCGGTGCGACGTTGCGGATCCCACCGCTGCGTCAGCGCCGCCGGGTCAGCCCTCGTTGCGGGGGAGGCGTGCCTGGAGGGTCCGGGGCGAGACCTGCCAGCCTACGGTGTCGACGACTTCGAACTGGTTGAGGTCGAGGGTGGCCAGCGTCCCCAGGTCAGCGTCGTTCCAGCGCCCGTCGGACTCACCGCTGAGGCCCCAGCCACTGACGGTCGAGTCGGCGAGGATCATGCCGTAGTCCTGCAGCGCCGCGGCGATGACCCGGGCCTGTGGGCCGAGTCCCGAGAGGTCGGCGTCCGGCCGGAGCCGCAGTCGCGCCCCCATGGGCATCGCGTTGGGGTCCCTGTCGACTCCATCACTGCTGGCCGCCGGCCACAGGGGCGATGCCGGAGCCACCGACGACGCCGCGAACCGTAGGGCATGGTCGATGTGGCCGGCGGTGACCTCGTCGTAGCGGTACACGAGCGGGGTGATAGGCAGCCCGGCAGCTTCGACGCCGACACCCCCGGGCACCAGCGGTCGGGCCCGGTCGTTCGAGCTGAGGTCCCAGACCACGGACCCCGACGTGAGCCAGGTGTTGAATCGGACGTCGTAGCGGTACTGGATGTGCTCGGTGAGCTGACAGGTGCCCGGCTCGACGACGAGCACGTGCCGGTCCCACGCCCCCTGTGGGTTGGGTTCACCCTCGACGCGTGGGGTGGCCGGCATGATCGTGGAGAACTTGGCGACGGGTTCGCCGTAGCTGCCGTCGAGCACCAGTTCGCGAGGTGTGCCGCCGACGTTGATCGGGAACCCGCCACGGGACCCCTGCCAGGGCTGCGTGTAGGCGCCGGCGCCTCCGTGGGCGCCATCGACGGTCCGGAGCCGGGTCAACCACGCTGCGGAACGGTCGTGGACGGCTGCGGTCCGTACCGGGGTGTTCAGGATGTTGTCCGCTGGGAACGCCGTGCACCCGCCCACGCTCGGCGTGGGTCCTCGTGCCGCCCGGGGCGATGTGCTGGTCGGGCCAGACGCGGCCCGTGGGGTCTCATCGTCGGCGTTCGGCTGGCGCAGGATGATGGTGGCGACGAGCGCGATGGTGACGGCCGCCGCGACTCCGAGGACCTTCGCCCGATTCCTCACCCTGCCATTGAACCGGACCGGGGACGTTCCACGACATCGAGAATGGAGACGTGGTGCCCCGGCAACCGACAGCTGAACGCGGCGATCCACCGGATCGCTCTCACCCAGGCCCGCCATCACCCCGACGCCATCCCGTCCGCCCAAGACGCTCGGCCACGCCGCCGACGCCATCACCGCCGACGTGTACGCCAAGGTCGGCGAGAACCTGGAGCGTCAGGCTTCCAACGACATGGACCGGGCCCTGAGCGGCAGCATGATCCCGGCTGTCGTCAGGACTGTCGACCAACCGGCATCTGGCGGCGACTCGAGGGAGGTCGAGAACGGCGAGATCCCCGCCGTAACGGGGATCTGCGAAGTGCGCTCGGCGGGACTCGAACCCACAACCTTCTGATCCGTAGTCAGATGCTCTATCCAATTGAGCTACGAGCGCGTGTTGGAACCGGCAGATCCTAGACGGCGTCCGGGATGGCTCCAAAGAGCTGGCCTCCGCCCCCGACCCGATCGGTGACCGGACGCGACACGGCCGGGCCCCGCGGGACCCGGCCGTGAAGGTGGCGGACGGTCGCTCGGGTGTCAGACCCGCCGGCCGCACACGGGCCACTGGCCCCGGCCGGCCGTGGCCCACAGGGCCCGTGCCATGCGGTCCTGGTCGGCAGGAGCGGCAGCGGCGGGGTCCACGCCCCGCAGGTGGGGGTAGTGGCGGCCCGCGACGGCGTTCCAGGTCTGGCGGCTGAACTGGTAGGCGCCGCGGTAGGCACCGGTGGAGCTCACGGCGTTGTAGCGGCCGCCGGACTCACAGGCCCGGAGCCGGGCGAGGCCGTCGGCGCTCACGGCGCCGGCGAACTTGTCCGCGGCCAGTTCGGCCTGCCGGGCGTTGTGGGCGGCCACGAACAGGGCCTGCTCCTCCGGTGTGCAGGAGGCCAGCAGGAATGCTCCCACCAGGGCCACCAGTACCAGGGCGCGCGTCGTACGTGTCTTGTTCATTGCGGGATCCTCCGTGCGGGCGCCACAGCCGGACGCGTCGCGATCAAGGGGAAGGGTGGAAGCGCTGCCGGCAGGTCCGGGGTCTCATCCGCCGTCCCCGATGTGGGAACACCCCGATTGCCAGACGCAGGTCACCGCTCTTGGTGTGTGATGACAGTTGTACGACGGATCGTCACGAGAATGCAACACATCGCGGTGGGCAATTCGTCACATGCCATGAAACAACACCACTGTGGTTTGGGCCGGTGGCGGCGAAGTGCCTGCCGCGGTTCCCCCGGAAAACGCAGCGGGCGCCGGTGTGCACCGGCGCCCGTTGGCGGAGAGGGTGGGATTCGAACCCACGGTGAGGTTGCCCCCACACCTCCTTAGCAGGGAGGCCCGATCGACCTGACTCCGGCACCTCTCCAATGGCGGCTCACTGTACCGTCTGGGTCAAGAACCCACCTAGGGCGGGCGGACCGGCACCACCGGTCAGAAGCGGAGGACCACGGCATGGGTGACCAACTCGACCGCAACGGCCTGGAGGTCCTGACCGAGGACGAGTGCTGGATGTTCCTGTCGTCCCAGCACATCGGACGCCTCGGCGTGGCCATCGCGGGGGAGCCGGACATCTTCCCGGTGAACTACGTGGTCCAGGACCGGTCCGTGGTCTTCCTCACGGCAGAGGGGACCAAGCTGGCCGGAGCCGTGCTGGGACTCAGCGTGGTGTTCGAGATCGACGCCGCCGACCCGCTGTTCCACACCGGTTGGTCCGTCATCCTGCGGGGCCGGGCCGAGGAGGTGGAGAAGATGGACGACCTGGTGGTCGTGGAGGAACTGCCGCTCCAGCCCTGGGGACCGGGCAAGAAGCGACGCTACGTGCGGGTCACCGGCACCGTCAGCGGCCGGCGCATCGCCGTGCCCGGCTCCGCCGGCGTGATCGCCGAGCACTGACCCCGGCGGCGCCGGCAGGACAGCCTGTCGGCCGGGGACGGGGCCGGAGACGGGTCACGGTCGGACGGTCGTGCTGCGCCTGCCCCAGAGGTGGCTGAGCACGATCCCCGAGGCCACCAGGGCCAGTCCGAGCACCAGGCGGAGCTCCGCGCCCAGTCGGTCCGCCACCGGCACGAGGACGGCCATGAAGCACACGAGGACCAGCGCCGTCGCGCCGGCACGGTGCCGGAGGAAGAATCGCAGGGACCGCACGACGCCATCGACGGTACCGATCGTCAGGCCCCGGGTCGCGGACCCCCGGAGCGGACTCGGCCCACACGTGGCGGGGTGGGCTCCCCCGCGGGAGCGAGGGAGCCCGGAGCGGAGGGAGGGGGATTCGAACCCCCGGGACCGTTGCCGGCCCAACGGTTTTCAAGACCGTCGCAATCGTCCGCTCTGCCATCCCTCCGGGAGCGGACCTTAGTGGGGGATGTACCCATCAAGCCCGGGTCGGTGGGTCCTGTCGGGGCCGACGGAACTCACGTTGAGTGGTAGGTGACGCATCCGCCGACCACGTAGAGCAGCCCCCGTGAACCGTTCCAGCCTCCGCACCACCGAGACACCGACCCGGACCCGCCGACCCGTGCGCCGGCCCCGAACCGCCCGCGCCGTGGGAGCGGTCCTTCTCGGCCTGGGCGTCCTGCTGGCGGTCACCGGCGTCGCCGGCGGGGCGGCCGGCGCCGGCGCCGAGGCGTCCTGCGACGCCGGTGCGTCGGGCCGGATCACCAACGGCAGCTTCGAGACGCCCGCGATCGGCTCCTCGCCCACCTACAAGATCTTCACCGCTGCCGGATCCGGCGCTGTGTGGAACACCACCGCCACCGACGGGAAGATGGAGTACTGGACCAACGGCTACCAGGGCGTGCCCGCCTTTGCCGGCACCCAGTTCGCCGAGCTCAACGCCAACCTCCCGAGCGCCCTCTACCAGGACGTCACCACGGTCCCGGGCGAGACCTACAACTGGCGCCTGGCCCACCGCGGCCGTGGCGGGGTGGACACCATGGCGCTCCGGATCGGTACGCCCGGCGCCACCGTGGAGATCCAGCAGATGTCCGACGGCAAGGACGCCTGGGGGGTCCACGAGGGCACGTACACGGTGCCCGCGGGACAGACCACCACCCGCTTCGAGTTCGCAGCTGTGAGGACGGCGTCCGGCTCACTCAGCATCGGGAACTTCCTGGACGGCATCGAGTTCACCCCGTGTGCCCTGCCCCCGGTCCCGACCACCACGACGACGACAACGACGACCACGACGACGACGACCACGACGGTGCCGACGACGACCGTGCCCACGACCACCTCGACGACGACCCCCACCACCACGACGACGACCCCCGCCCCCACGACGACGACCCCCGCCCACCACGACGGTGCCGACCACCAGCAGTTCCACCACCTCCACGACCGTGGCCCCGGCCCCGACGACGGTGCCGGACACGACGGCTCCCGAGGCGACCTCCACGACGGAGGCCGAGGGCGGCCAGGTCGGTGACGGGGCGGAGATCACCCAGGCCGGTGAGGTGGCCTCGGCGTCGCTGCAGAACACCACGTCGGGGTCCTCGGGTGGCTCCACCGCCGGTTCGTCGGTCGGGTCCACCTCCGGGGGCAGCAGCCCGCAGTCCCTCGCCTTCACCGGCGGGCGGTCCTTCGTGCTGGTCGCCCTCGGCGCAGGGGCGCTGGTGCTGGGGCTCCTGGCCCGGGGCATCGGCCGCCGGGTCTGACCCCTGACAGGGGGCCATCGATCGGCGACGATGGAACGATGGACGGCGAGCGGAGCGACACCCCGGACCGGGCCGAGCAGGCCCTGGAGCACGTGCGGCGGATCTGCCTCCACCTGCCGGAGGTCACGGAGCGGCTGAGCCACGGTGCGCCCACGTTCTTCGTGAGGAAGACGTTCGTGATGTTCCACGACGACCACCATGGTGACGGCATCCTCGGCATCTGGTGTGCTGCCCCGCCCGGGGCACAGGGCCTGATGGTGGAGGCGGAGCCCGACCGCTTCTACGTCCCCGCCTACGTGGGGCACCGGGGCTGGCTCGGCCTCCGGTTGGACATCGACGTGGACTGGGACGAGGTGGAGGCCGTCATCACCGATGCCTACCGCTGTGTCGCGCCCCGGAAGCTGGTCGCCCTGCTCGACGACCCTGCCGACTGAACGACCCTGCCGACTGAACGACCCTGCCGGGACTGGCGACCGACCCTGCCCGACCCGCGCGACGGCCGGTCAACCTCCGGAGGTGCACCCCGTCCAGGAGACCGTTCCGGGGTCGGAGGGCTCGGCCGGCGGCGTCCACGTCCCGGTCGCGGTCCAGTCGTCGGAGCCCGACGTCGCACACACGCTCCAGTAGGCGAACGCCATGGAGGAGCGGTCTCCGGCGTCGTCGAGCTGCACCACACCGGACACCCCCGGGTACCCGGACGCGGCGGTGGCGAAGGCGGAGCGCAGGGCCGGCCCCTCGGCATCGGGCCCGGCCGCGCCGAGCGCCTTGACGACGATGAGCAGCGCGTCGAACGCGCCGAGGGCGAGCGGGTCGGCGTTCGGCACCGCGTCGGCCAACGCAGCGGGTGGCTCCGCCGCGTCGTCGCCGAGCGCGGGCAGCGGGCTGGGGAACCCGGCCGCGTCACCGGCCGCGAAGGCGGCGGCAGCGGCGTCCTCCGTGACGGCGGCGCTGCGGGCCGACCCGTCCCCACCGAAGAAGCGCGTGTCCTGCAGCTCCGTGAGGTCCGCTGCCGCGGCCAGGATCCCGGCCACCTCGCCGAAGCCGGCCAGGTACACCACCGGTTCCACCTCACCGGCGGCGTCGGCCACCGCGTCCGCGATCTGGCGTGCCACTGCGTCGGGGGCGGCGGTGGGCGCCGAGGCGTCGGCCGGGTACACGGGGCCGGTGACGACGGAACCGCCCCGGGCGACGACCGCGTCGCCGACGGCCTGGGCCAGTCCCGTGTTGCCGGGGTCGTCCCGGCTGGCCGTGACGACCGTGACCGGGCCCTCCGCGGTCATGAGGTCGGCCGTGGCAGCGCCTTCCACCCGATCGGTCGGCACCATCCGGTAGAGGGCGTCGCCATCCACCGCCAGGGTGGACGCCGTGCTGGCGGGGCTGACCAGGAGGATGTCGTTGGCGTTCGCGTACGGGAGGACCTGCGCGGCCTCCGCGCTGGTCTGCGGACCGATCACCACGTGGAGGCCGGCCTCGTCGTGCAGTGCGGTCAGCTCCCGTTCCGCCGCGGCCGGGTCACCCCCCGTGTCGCGCACGTCCAGCTCCACCCGCACGCCGTCGCCGGCCGCGGTGGTCACCGCGGCCCGGAGTGCCTGCTCGGTGGCCGTTCCCAGGGTGGCGCCCGGCCCCGACAGGTCCAGGAGTGCCCCGACCTCCACGGTGCTGGTGGGCGGGGGAGTGCTGGAGGCCGGCGCCGTGGTCGGGCCGGAGCGGTCATCGCCCGAGCACGCGGCCCCGGCCAGGGCCGCCAGCACCACGAGGGCCAGGACGGTGGTGCGGGCGAGCGGGCGGCGCGTCACGGCCGGATCTGGGCCCGCAGGTCCTCCAACCAGGTGGAGGCCTCCCGGTCGGCGGCGTCGACCGCACCCCGTCGGGCCGGTCCGGCCTCTCCCGCGGCCGGGTACGAGCCCAGGAACTTCACGTCGGCCTGGGTGGCGCGCAGGCTGCGCAGGCAGTCGGCCACGACCTCGTCACCGACGTGTCCGTCCATCTCCAGCAGGAAGCAGTAGTCGCCCAACGTCGTCTTGGTCGGTCGCGACAGCAGCAGGGTCAGGTTGATGGAGCGCGCCGCGAACTCCTGGAGGATGGCCAGGAGCGAACCGGGCCGGTCGGCCCGCTGGTACACCACCACCGAGGACTTGTCGTGACCGGTGCGGGCCGGGATGCCGGACCGGGCCACCACCACGAAGCGCGTCCGGTTCTCGGGGTGGGACTCGATGTCGGTCGCCGCCACGTCCAGGCCGTAGACCTGGGCGGCCCGCACGTTGGCGATGGCGGCGATCGACGGGTCGTCCGACGCCGCGCACGTCTCGGCCGCCTCTGCGGTGGAGTTGGCCGCGGTGAACTCGGCCTGCGGGACGTGCTCGCGCAGCCAGGCCCGGCACTGGGCGGTGGCCACGGGGATGGACACGATCCGTTTGACGTCGGCCGGGGTGGCGCCGGGGCGGACCAGCAGGTTGAGCTGCACCGGCTCCACCAGCTCGCGCTGGATGAGCAGGTCCACGTCGAAGGCGAGGGTGTCGATGGTGGCGTTGACCGTGCCCTCGATCGCGTTCTCGATGGGGACGACGCCCAGGTCCGCGTCGCCCTCCTGCACCGCGAACAGCACGTCGGCCATCGACCCCATCGGCACCAGGTGAGCGGCGGCCAGGTCCGGCTCGCGGAGCATGACCTGTTCGGTGAACGTGCCGGCCGGACCCAGGAACGCGACGCGGCGGGCGTCGTGGTCGGACCGTGCGGCGGCGTCGGCGGACATGGGTCGAGGTTACCGGCGCCCCGTCGGGCCACCGCAGTGGGTTCGGGGAGTGGCCCACCCCGGCCGCGGCCCGTGGCCGCATCCGTGGTGCTCCCGTAAGCTTCCGGGGAATCGTCGTGTCCGTGGCCACCGGCCACGAAATCCGACGCCGCAACCGTCGATCACCACGGAGTGAGCGCCCATGTCCCCGAGCGAGCGATCCACGACCTCCCACCTTGCTCCCGTCTGGTTCCAGGTCACCGACCTCCACGTCGCCTCCGGGGAGGGGTGCTGGGTCACCACCGTGGACGGCGAGCGCTACCTGGACTTCACCGCCGGCATCGCCGTGGTGTCCACCGGCCACAGCCACCCGGAGGTCGTCGCCGCCATCGCCGCGCAGGCCGGGCGCTTCGTGCACGCCCAGGTCAACTGCTACCGGCACGACCTGCTGGAGCCGCTGGCGGCGCGGCTGGCCGAGGTCACGCCCGACGGCATCGACACCTTCTTCTTCGCCAACTCCGGGGCGGAGGCAACCGAAGGTGCGGTGAAGCTGGCCAAGCAGGCCACCGGTCGCCCCAACGTGATCGTGTTCCAGGGCAGCTTCCACGGCCGCACCCACCTGGCCATGGCCATGACCACGTCCAAGACGGGGTACCGGGCCGGCCACACGCCGTTGCCGTCCGGGGTGTTCCCGGCCCCGTTCCCCCAGACGGTGGGGACGGGCCTGACCGAGGAGCAGGCCGTGGCCCAGGCCCTGGCCGGCGTCCGGTACCTGCTGGCCAGCCAGACCGCCCCGGCGGAGACGGCGGCCATGATCCTGGAGCCGGTCCTGGGCGAGGGCGGCTACTACCCGGCACCGGCCGCCTTCCTCCGTGGACTGCGGGAGATCTGCGACGAACACGGGATCCTGTTCATCGCGGACGAGGTCCAGTGCGGGTTCGCCCGCACCGGCCACATGTTCTTCGTGGAGGAGTCCGGCATCCGTCCCGACATCCTGGTCATGGCCAAGGGCATCGCCTCCGGCTTCCCCTTCGCGGCGATCGGCGCGTCGGCGGAGCTGATGGCGCGCTGGCCCACCGGCTCCCACGGCGGCACCTACGGCGGCAACCCCATGGGGTGCGCGGCCGCGCTGGCGACCATCGACGTGCTCACCCGCGACGGGTTCCTGGACAACGTCGACGCCCGGGGGGCGCAGCTGCGCGACGGACTGCGCAAGGTGGCCGCCGAGCACCCGGTGGTGGCCGACGTGCGCGGCCCGGGCCTGATGGTGGCCATGGAGTTCCGGGACCCCGCCACGGGGGAGCCCGACCCGGCCCGCACCGCGGCGGTGGTGGCGCACTGCCGGACCCACGCCAACCTGCTGCTGATGAACGCGGGGACGTGGGGGAACATCATCCGGTTCATGCCGCCGCTGGTGGTGGACGAGGCGGAGATGGCGCTGGCGGTGGATGCGGTCGCCGACGCGGTCGCCGCCACTGCCTGAGACGTCGGGCCGGACTGCCGGGGCCGGGGGCTGCCCGACCGGGTTCAGGCGGCGTCGGTGGTGGGGTCGGGCCGACGGGAGTGGGCGTGGTGCCACAGGGCCCGGTAGGTGGGCCACTCCAGGCCCGGCTGCACGTAGCCGCTCCGTTCCAGTTCCTGGTGCAGCCGGGGCAGCCGGGAGTACGGCACCCCGATGTCCACGTGGTGGGCCAGGTGCCAACCGGTGTTGAACGGCACCATCCAGAACCGGGCCCAGGCCGACTGGCGGACGTGGTGCGTGGTCAGGCGCCGGTCCGGTGACTGCTCCATGCCGCCGTGCTCGGCCACGGCCCGGAGGCGGTTGAGCACCCGCCACGCCGTCATCCAGGGCAGGAGCCAGAACACGGGGTAGATCCACCAGTGGCCCAAGGCTGGCCCACAGCCCGGCGAACAGCACGACCTGCCAGGCCAGGATGCGCAGTGCGATGGGCCGGGCGGTGGGCGATGCCACGGCGCCGAGCAGCTGCTTGAGGTTCTTCCACCCGGTGTTGCCCAGCGCGTCCCGGGTGAGCTTGCGGCGCCACGAGTCCGCCGCGATCGGGTAGCCGGAGTAGAGGACGAGGTCCGGCTCGTTGGGGCCGAACTCCTCCTTGTGGTGCGCCATGTGGCCGCGCCGGTAGGCGTCCAGGGGGACGAACGCCGGGTAGGCCACCAGCCATGAGCCGACCCAGTCGTTGACCTTGCGGTTGGAGAACAGGAGCCGGTGGGCCGCCTCGTGGGCCAGGATCGAGAAGCGGGCGAACGCCCGCCCCATGAGCGGGAAGGCGATGACCCAGCCGATCGGGTTGCCCCACCACGCCGCCACGGCCAGCACCCCCACCGACTGCACCCAGAGCCCGATCACGTGGAACACGTTGGCGGCGTCCGGGATCCGGTAGAGCTCGTCACGCAGCGGTCCGACCGGTCGACCGGAGGGCCCGAGCGTGTCCGTGGGGAGCACGTCGGCCAGCACGTCCGTGGGCGGGCGCATGGTGTCCGGGGGTCGGAGCGTGGCGGTCACGACCTGGATCTTACGCAGAGTGGAACAACTGTGGCAATCATGTAATGACACCCGGCGCGGGCGGCTACCGTGGGCGTCGTGGACGACCCGCCCCAGGACCTGCCCGCGGCCGGGCCGCCCGGTGCCGGACCCCTCGACGCGTCATCCCAGACAGCGTCATCTCAAACAGGGCCATTTCAAACAGCGCCATCCCCAGCGGTGCGGCCGCTCACCGCCCGATCGGTCCTGGCCTCCACGCTGCTCGGCACCGAACCCCCCCGGCTGCCCGTCTCGCGCCTGGTCCGGGCCGGCGCCCTGTTCGGCCTGGGCGAAGGGACGGTCCGCACCGCGCTGAGCCGGATGAACGCCGCGGGCGAGGTCACCCGCAGCGCGGACGGGTGGTACTCCCTGGCCGGCGCGCTGGTGGAGCGCCAGGCCCGCCAGCGGGCGGGCCGGGCCGCGGCCACCGTGGACTGGTCGGGCCGGTGGCGCCAGGCGGTGGTGGACCCCGGCGGACGACCGGCCGCGGACCGCGCCGACCTGCGCCGGGCCATGGAGCGCCTGCGCATGGCGGAGCTGCGCGACGGCGTGTGGCTCCGCCCCGACAACCTGGACCCGGACCGCTGGCCCGACGCCCGGGCGGTGGTGGACGCGCAGTGCCGGTGGTTCCACGTGCACCCCGATGACGACGCCGACCTGGCGGCGTCGTTGTGGGACCTGCCGGCGTGGGCCGGGCGTGCCACCGACCTGCGGCGGGGGATGGGCTCGCTGGTGGGACGCCTGGAGGAGGGCGATGCCTCGGCCCTGCCGGAGGGCTTCGTGGTGTCGGCCGCGGTGCTGCGGCACTTCCTGGCCGACCCCCTCCTGCCCCGGGAGGTGTGGCCACGGCACTGGCCCGCGGACGCCCTGCGGGCCGACTACGACCGCTATGACGTCCTGTACCGCTCCGTCCTGTCCCGCTGGTTCGCCAACGAGCCCGGCCATCAGGTGGCCGCCGGCCGCTGACGGTTCCGGCACCCGGGTCCGCCGCTAGCTTGGGCGCCCGTGACCGACACCCCACGCGATGCCGGTGCCCACGCCGCGGGCGCCTTCGACGACCGGTTCTACTTCCGCCAGCTGCTGGCCGGACGCGACTTCGCCGCCACCGACCAGGTGGCCCGCCAGATGGTGAACTTCTCGTACCTCATCGGCGACCGGGAGACCGGTGAGGCCATGGTGGTGGACCCCGCCTACGGCGTGGCCGAGCTGGTGGACGCGGCGGCCGCGGACGGCATGCGCCTGACGGGGGCCCTCGTGACCCACTACCACCCCGACCACTGCGGCGGCTCCATGATGGGCATGCGGATCGAGGGCGCGGCGGAGCTGCTGGAGCTCGTCCCCGTCCCGGTGCACATCCAGGCCGAGGAGGCGGAATGGGTGCTCAAGGTGACCGACCTGACCGCGGCGGACCTGGCCACCCACGCCCCCGGGGACACGGTGATGATCGGCCAGGTGCCGGTGGAGCTCATCCACACGCCCGGCCACACCCCCGGCAGCCAGTGCTTCTACGTCAACAACTGCCTGGTCTCGGGCGACACGTTGTTCCTGGACGGGTGCGGGCGGACCGACCTGCCCGGCGGCGACCCGGAGGCGCTGTACGCCAGCCTGACCGGTGCGCTGGCCCGGGTGCCCGACGACGCCATCCTCTTCCCCGGCCACCAGTACTCACGTGAGTCCTCGGACCTCATGGGCGACACCAGGGCGCGCAACGTGGTGTTCAAGCCCAGGACGCCCGAGCAGTGGCTGATGATGTTCGGCCCCGGCTGAACCGGCCCGGCCGGCGGTGCACCTGTCGTACCGGGGCCGTCACGGCCGTCCGGAGCGGCACTGACGGCCCCGGTCCGCCCGGGCGGGTCCGCGGCTGGGAGCGGGGCGGGTGCCAGAGTTGGCCGTGTGACCGACGTGGATCCTGCCGCCCCCGCGTCCGCGGAGGAACAGCCGGAGATCTCGCTCCGGATGGGCGAGGGCAAGCAGCTGCCCAAGTGGTTCTGGCGGGCCATCATCGCGGTGGCCCTGAGCGTGGCCGCCTACCAGTTCAGCCGCTCGATCCTGGTCCAGCTGTCGGGCTTCCTGCTCATCGTGGCCATCTCGCTGTTCCTGTCGTTCGCGGTGGAGCCGGCGGTCAACCACCTCTCGGACCGGGGCTGGAAGCGCAGCGTGGCCACGCTGTTCTGCTTCGTGACCCTGTTCCTGGTCGGTGGCGTGTTCCTGTTCGTGATGGGCGACCTGGTCGTGAGCCAGGTGACGGACCTGGTGGAGAAGGCTCCGGAGTACCTGGACGACTCGAGTGCCTGGATCAACGACACCTTCGGCACCGACATCACCACCGACAACGTCACCGAGCAGATCGAGAGCTACCAGGACGACCTGACCGATGTGGCCCGCAACGTGGGAGGCCGGGTGCTGGCCGTCACCGGCGCCCTGTTCGGGCTGATCTTCCAGGGCTTCACGATCATGCTGTTCAGCTACTACCTGACCTCCCAGGGACCCCAGTTCCGCCGCAACGTCTGCTCCTTCCTGCCCGAGCGCAACCAGCGGACGGTGCTGCTGCTGTGGGAGCTGGCGGTGCAGAAGACCGGCGGCTGGATCTACTCCCGGCTGGTGCTGGCCGCAGTGTCCTCCGCGTGCACCTGGGTGTTCCTCGCCATCATCGGGGTGCCGTCGCCGCTGGCCCTGGCGCTGTGGGTGGGCCTGATCAGCCAGTTCATCCCTGCCATCGGCACCTACCTGGCCGGCGCGTTGCCGGTGCTGATCGCACTGCTGAACAACCCCATCGACGCCCTCTGGGTGCTGATCTTCATCCTCGTCTACCAGCAGGTCGAGAACTACCTCCTGTCACCCAAGATCACCGCCCAGACCATGGACCTGCACCCGGCGGTGGCGTTCGGCTCCGCCATCGTGGGCGGCACGCTGCTCGGCCCGATGGGGGCGATCATGGCCCTGCCCGCGGCCGGTGTGGTGCAGGCCTTCGTGTCCACGATCATGCAGCGCCACGAGGTGGTCGACTCGCACCTGACCGAGCTGGAGAAGATCCAGGCCGAACAGGGGGACAAGGGCGTCCGGGCCGCCATGAAGCGCATCGTCCGGCGGAGCGAGACCGACGGCGACGACGACGGCGACGGCGACGCGGACACCCCCGGGGAAGCCCCTCCGTCCTCCTAGCCGAGCGCGGTCCCGGCGGAACGGTCCCGGTCGGGACCGCTGCGGGCCAGCAGGAACTGACCGAGCGTCCGCAGGGGGCCGCCCCGGCTGTCGTCCCAGACCAGGCGGGGTTCGTTCCAGAACACCTGCAGCGCCCCGACGGTGGTGTCGCGCTCCCGCAGGGGCAGGTGGAGGCAGGACCTGACCCCCAGGTCGCCCAGCAGGACCCGTCCGTCGGGGTCCAGGGGGAGTCCGGCGGCGTCGTCGACCATGAGGTACCGGTCGGGCTGCACCGGGGCGAGGCCCCACGGGAACCAGTCCACCGGGACCGGCCCGCCCGGTGCGGCGTGTTCCACCGGAGCGGCCGGTCGGCGGTGGACGGGACGTACCCGGTCGCCCTCGACCCGCAGCAGGGCGCAGGAATCGGCCCAGGACGCGTCGCGGACCAGGTCCAGGCCCTCGTCCAGCAGCCGGTCCTCCGGCCAGTCCCGGGCGTGGGCGGTGAGGCGGTCGATGGCCGCGCTCAGGTTGTGCAGCGGTTGGAACGACGTCAGGCCCATGGGCAGCCGTCATCCAGCGGTTCGTGTCCCCAGCTCGTCATGTCCCCCCAAGGGTCGGCCTGCAGGGCCGTGGACTGGAGAAACTCCCGCGGTCGACGGTTCGACGGCGTGGCGGTGGTGCCACACTGACGGCACGAACGCCACGGGGGTGGCGTACGAACCAGGGGGAACGACTGTGCACGATCTGGTCATCCGGGGCGGCAACGTGGTGGACGGCACCGGTGCGCCGGCCCGCACCGCGGACGTGGCCATCAGCGACGGCATCGTGACCGACGTCGGTCGGGTGGAGGGACCCGCCACCCGTGAACTGGACGCCGACGGGCTGCTGGTCACCCCCGGCTTCGTGGACATCCACACCCACTTCGACGGGCAGGTCACCTGGGACCCGTTGTTGACCCCCACCTGTTGGCACGGCGTCACCACCGTGGTCATGGGCAACTGCGGCGTCGGGTTCGCGCCGGTGCACCAGGACCGGCACGAGTGGCTGATCGGGTTGATGGAGGGCGTGGAGGACATCCCGGGCTCCGCGCTGTCCGACGGCATCCGCTGGGACTGGGAGACCTTCCCGGAGTACCTGGACGCCGTGGAGCGCGCCCCAAAGTCCCTGGACGTGGGGACCCAGGTCCCCCACGGGGCCGTGCGGGCCTACGTGATGGGGGAGCGGGGGGCCAGGAACGAGGCGGCCACCGCGGAGGACATCGCGGCCATGGCGGCCATCGTCCGGGAGGCGCTGGACGCCGGGGCCCTGGGGTTCTCCACCTCCCGCACCATCGCCCACATGGCCATCGACGGTGAGCCCGTCCCGGGCACCTTCGCGGCGGAGGACGAGCTGTTCGGCATCGGCGCCGCGCTGGCCGCGGCCGGTACCGGCGTGTTCGAACTGGCCCCGGCCGGCGCGTTGGGCGAGGACCTGGCCGCGCCGGACAAGGAGATGGCCTGGATGCGCAGGCTGGGCACGGCCATCGGGCGGCCCATCGTGTTCGCACTCACGCAGAACGACCACGACCCCGACGGGTTCCGGCGCATGCTGGAGCTCTGCGCGCAGGCCCAGGCCGAGGGTTCCCTGGTGATCCCCCAGGTGGCGGCCCGGCCGGTCAACCTGCTGTTGGGGCTGCAGACCTTCCATCCCTTCGCCTACTGCCCGTCCTGGGGAGCCCTCGGGTTCATGTCCGTGGAGGACAAGGTCGCGGCCATGAAGGACCCGGAGCTCCGGCGCCGGCTGCTGGCCGAGGCCGACGAGATCGACCCCGTGATGATGCAGTTCCTCGACCCGGAGCGGGTGGTGGCCATGGGGTCTGACCCCGACTACGAACCGCCGCTGGAGCACACGATCGCCGCCCGGGCCAGGGCGCATGGTGTGACCGCCATGGAGGAGTACTACGACGCCCTCCTGGCCGATGACGGCCAGGCCCTGGTCATGCGCCCCCTGCTGAACTACACCGACTTCAACCTGGACGCGGTGCGGGAGATGCTCACGCACCCCACCACCCGGTGGGGCCTGGGTGACGGCGGGGCCCACTGCGGCACCACCTGCGACGCCTCCACCCCCACCTTCATGCTGACCCACTGGGCCCGGGACCGGGCCGACGGGCGCATCCCGCTGGAGGCGGCGGTGCGGTCCATCACCTCGGACACCGCCGATCTCTACGGCCTGGGCGACCGTGGCGTGCTGGCACCCGGCAAGGTGGGCGACGTCAACCTCATCGACCTGGGCGCGCTGCGCCTGCACCGCCCGGAGATGGTGCACGACCTGCCCGGCGACGCCCGGCGGTTCGTCCAGCGGGCCGAGGGCTACCGGGCCACGGTGAAGTCGGGCCAGGTCACGCTGGTCGACGGTGAGGACCAGGGCCCCCGGCCCGGCCACCTGCTCCGCGGCGCCCGCTGAGGGCCGGCACCGCCGGAGCCCACCACGCGGCCCCTCGCCTACGATCGGCGCCCGGAGGTCCTGATGTCCTACGTGAGTTCCACCGAGTTCGACACGATCATGCTCATCCTGCGCGCCGTCGCCGGGGTGACCCTGTTCCTGCACGGCTTCAACAAGATGTTCCGGGGCGGCAGGATCGCCGGCACCGCCGGCTGGTTCGAGAGCCTGGGCATGCGGCCCGGCCGCTTCCACGCCTATGCCGCGGCCTGCACCGAGATGGGCGCCGGCGCCATGCTCGTGGCGGGCCTGCTCACCCCGCTGGCGGCGGCCGGCCTCATCGGGATCATGGTGGTGGCGGCCCGCACCGACCACCGTGGCTCGTTCTTCATGTTCAAGAACGGCTGGGAGTATGTGATGATCCTGGGCTTCCTGGCCTTCGGGATCGCTGCGCTGGGCCCGGGAGCGTGGTCCCTGGACGACGTGCTGGGGATCTCCGACGACCTGACCAAGGACTGGCGGGGAGCGCTCATCTCCGGCGTGCTGGGCGTCGCCACCGGCGTGGGGATGCTGGTCGTCTTCCACCGTCCGGCCCCCGCCGACGGCGACGGCGGGTCCTGATCCCGTCCTGACCGGCGCCCGACGTCAGGCCTTGGGCAGGCGGACGTCCACGACCAGGCCGGTGCCCTCGGTGGGGGCGTCCAGCGTGACCGTCCCGCCGGAGGCCCGCACCAGCTCCGCCACGATGGCCAGTCCCAGGCCGGTCCCCCCGGCCGGGGCATCGGGAGCGCGCCAGAACCGGTGCGTGGCACGCTCCCGGTCGGCGGCGGACATGCCCGGTCCGCGGTCGCGGACGCGGACCTGCACCCCGGAGGCGAGCGTGGACACGGAGAGGTCGATCGACGTGTGCTCGGGCGCCACCTCGATGGCGTTGTCCAGGAGGTTGTCGAGCACCTGCTCCAGGGCGCCGGCCACGGCACGGGCCGGGGCGCTGGCGGCGGCGTCCAGGTCGATCGCCACGCCCCGCTCGTCGGCCAGCGCCTCCCAGCGGCCCGCCGCGTCGCGCACCACCGCGGAGACGTCGACCGGTGTGGGTGTGGTCGCCCCGACACCTGCTTCGGCCCGGGCCAGGGCCAGCAGTCCCTCCACCAGCTGGCCCAGCCGTCCGACCTCGGCCGAGATGGCGTCGACCTCCGGTCGGGCCGACTCCACGTCGCCGTCGGCCACCAGTTCCTCCAGCTCGTCCAGCCGCAGCCGGAGCGCGGTGAGCGGGGTGCGGAGCTGGTGGGACGCGTCGGCCACGAATGCCCGCTGCGAGCCGATCAGCCCCTCCAGCTGGCCGGCCATGTCGTTGAAGGACTCGGCCAGGCGCCGCATCTCCGGTGGTCCGTGGTCCACCTGGGCCCGGGCCGAGAGGTCGCCGGCGGCCAACCGTCGGGCCCCCTCGTCGAGGTCCGCCACGGGCGCGATCGCCCACCGCGACACCAGCCAGCCGAGCGAGGCCGCCGCCGACAGCACCAGGACGGACAGCAGGACCAGGCGCAGCCAGTTGTCCCGCACCTGCTTGCGCAGCGTGTCGGTCGGGAAGCTCACCCGGACGACGCCGTTCACGACGGACCCCGACGTGATGGGCACGGCCACGTAGGCGAGCTCCTCGCCCAGGGTCTGTGAGGTCCGGATGCCCGACTGCTGGGTCCCGTCCAACGCGGTCCGGAACTCCGGGCGGGTGGAGAAGTTCCGCCCCGCGTCGGCGGGACGGGCCGTGTCCACGATGGCGATCCCCTGCTCGTCGGTGACCACCACCCGCCCCTCGGTCTGCTCCGCGTACCGCTCGGTGATGGCGGTCACCGCAGCGGGATCGTCGCTCTCCACCCGCTCCTCCACCAACCCGGCCAGCACGCGGGCGTCGCGTTCCACGTCGGCCAGGAGCCGGTCCTCCTGGCGGCCGGCGTAGGTCAGGCCCAGCGGCAGTTCCACCACCGCGAGCACGAACGCGGTGAGGAGCAGGTAGGAGATGAGGAGCCGTCGGGTCATGCGTCCCCGGGTCCGGCGGCCGCGTCGTCATCGGCCCCGTCGACGACGAAGCGGAACCCGACGCCCCGGACGGCCTGGATCCACTCCGGGTGGCCGAGCTTGCGGCGCAGGGACGCCACGTGCACGTCCAGGGTCTTGGCCGACCCGTACCAGTTGGGGTCCCAGACCTCCTCCAGGATGTCCCGGCGGGTCAGGGCCGCCCCGGGGTCCGAGGCCAGGTAGGCCAACAGGTCGAACTCCTTGGGGGTCAGCTCCACCACGGCGTCGTGCACCCGCACCTCGTGGGTGCGGACGTCCACCACCAGGGGGCCGACCACCAGCTCCTGGGGGACGGGGTCGCCCCCGCCGCTGCGACGGGCCACCGCCCGGATGCGGGCCACCAGCTCCCGCAGGCCGAACGGCTTGACCACGTAGTCATCCGCGCCGGTCTCCAGCAGCAGGACGCGGTCGACCTCCTCGGACCGGGCGCTGACCACGATGATGGGCACCGAGGTGGTCTCGCGCAGCCGGCGGCACACCTCCGCGCCGTCCAGGTCGGGCAGTCCGAGGTCCAACAGGATCAGGTCGGCCTCGCCGGCCGCGGCCAGCGCCCCGCGCCCGTCCCGGACGTGGGTGGGCTCGAACCCGTGCCGGGTCAGTCCGGAGACCAGGGGCTCGGCGATGGACGCGTCGTCCTCGACGACCAGGATGCGCACGGGCCCAGCGTTCCACACCTCTCCGGTGGCCCGGCGAACTTCACCGAACCCTTACCGTGCGCCACCACGGCAGTTGGGAGGGCGTTCCGTACGGTGGGAGCCATGAACAAGCGCCAGATCATCGCCGGAACAGCAGCCGCCATCCTGACCTTCGGGTCGGCCGCCGCCGCGGTCGCGCTCAACGTGGGAGCGTCGGAGTCCGACAGCAACTCCCCTGCGGGGAAGCTCGCGGCCACGGAGGTCACCACCACGACGGCTCCTGCACCCCCGTCCACCATCTACGTGGACGTCACCGTGCCCGACCTCCCTCCCGTGACGGAGGCCCCCGCCCCCGCCCCTGCTCCCGCCCCTGCCCCCGCGGTCGGTTCCGGCTCCTCGTCGGCCCCGGCCCCGGCGCCGTCGTCCGGGACCAGCTACAGCAGCGGCCACAGCTCCGATGACGACTCCTACGAGTCCGAGGGCGAGGACGACCACGGTGGCGAGTCGGACCACGAGGAAGGGCGTGAGGACGATGACTGATCGTCGCCCGACCTCGCCCCGGCCCCGCCGGAAGCGGCCGCACCGCGCCGCGGTCTCCCGCATCGCCACCGCCGGCGTGTCCGCCTCCGCCACCTTCGCCCTGGTCGCCGTCATGGGCCAGTCGGCCAAGGCCGGTGTCCCCACCGAGGCCGCGGTCCCCGACACCGCCCCGACCACGGTGACCAGCACGACCCTTCCCGCCCCGCCGCCTCCGCCGGTCGTGGTCATCCGCCAGATCCACGTCCCCGCCGCGGCGCCGGCCCCGGGCACCGGCGGCAGCCGCCCCGGCCCGGACCCAGGCCGCTCCCGCGCCGCGGGCCACTCCGGCCCCGCGGTCCGCCCCCGTGACCGCCGCGCCGCGGCAGTCCGCCCCCGTTGCCCGCTCCAGCGCCAGCTGATCGCCCCCACCCCGTGGACCCGGCGCGCTCCCACATCCCTGCACCGACCCCCGACCCGGGCCTCGGGCCGGTCGATCCGGCCGACACCGCGGACCGCCACCTCATGGGCACCGATGTCCGGGTGGTGGTGACGGGGGGCGTCCCGTCAGCCGAGCTGGTGCTGGACCGGATCGCCCAGCTGGAGCGGCGTTGGTCCCGCTTCGACCCCGGAACCGAACTCTCCTTCGTGGGTCGGGCGGGGGGCATGCCCGTGGTCGTCTCCACCGAGACCGCGGAGCTGGTCGCCCGCAGCGCCTACGCCTGGGAGCGCACCGACGGACTGTTCGATCCCACCGTGGCCGATGCCCTGGTGGCCGCCGGGTACGACCGTGACTTCGACGAGTTGGTCACCGACGAGTCGGTCACCGACGAGTTGGCCACCGCGGCCCCGACCGCGGGCGCAGACCCGGCCCCGGACCCCGCGCCGGGCATGTCCGGGGTGCTGGTCGACGTCTCCACCGGCATGGTCCGGTTCCCACCGCAGGTCCGGGTCGATCCGGGCGGCATCGGCAAGGGGCTGGCCGCCGACATCGCCGCGGCGGAGTCGCTCGGCGCCGGCGCCCGTGGCGTGCTGGTCTCGGTGGGCGGCGACCTCCGCGCCGACGGGGAGGTCCCCGACGGTGGGTGGGAGATCGAGGTGGACCACCTGGTGGGCCCACCCATGCGACTGAACCTCCACACCGGCGCCGTGGCCACCTCCTCGGTCCTCCGTCGACGGTGGGGCGCCGGGTCGGGCCGCGCCCATCACGTGATCGATCCCCGGACCGGGCGCCCGAGTGACGGCCCTGCCGTGTCCGTGTCGGTGCTGGCGTCGGAGGCCTGGTGGGCCGAGGCCGTCGCCACCGCGCTCCTGGTCGGCTTCGGTGACCCCGACCACCGGGAGTTCCTGGCCGGCCTGGTGGGCGACGGGGGCGCGGTCGTCACCACCCGTGACGGGACCCGGCACCACCTGGGGCCGCAGGGCGGGGCGTTCGTCCCGGTCACGGTGGCCGATCCGACGGGGACGGGGCACACCGGGGCTACGGTCGACCTCGACGGATCCCTCAGGCAGGACGGCAAGGCTGCCGATGCCCACCGGGACCCGAGCATCCCCATGGAGGACCCTCGATGAACCCGCAGTTCTGGTGGTTCGTGTCCCGTGCCAGCGGCATGGTCGCCGCCGTCCTGGTCGCCCTCACGCTCGTCTGGGGCCTGCTGCTGACCACCAAGGTGATCGAGCGCCGCGGCCTGCCGGCCTGGCTCACGGACCTGCACCGCGCCCTGGGTGGGCTCAGCGTGATCTTCATCGCCGTGCACCTGCTGGCCCTGGTGGCGGACAGCTACGCCTACTTCTCCTGGAAGGAGCTGTTCGTCCCGTTCGCCTACGCCACCGATGCCGGCCCCGTGGCCTGGGGCATCGGGGCGTTCTGGGGGATGATCGTGGTCGAGGGCACCTCGCTGGTCCAACGGCGGATGCCCCGCAAGGTGTGGCGCGGACTGCACTACCTCTCCTACCCCGTGGCGGTGATGGTGGCCGTGCACGCCATGACGGCGGGGACGGACTCCGCCAACGTCTGGTTCCGGGCCATCACCTTCGGCCTGTTGGGCCTGCTCACCTTCCTGACCATCTACCGGGTCCTGTTCAAGGGGAGCGGTCGCTCCGGGTCGGGCCGGGTCCCGGCGGCTGCGAAGCAGGAAGTAGGGGTCCGGTAACCTCCGGGCACCGGCGTGCCGCTCCCTGCGGCCGCCACTCGGCGTGGAGGTACGCGTGGCCACAGGGGCCCCATCGATCGACGGGTCGGACCGACAGGACCCGGCCCACGTGCCGCTGGCGGCCGGCTTCCCGCCCGCCGACCAGGACGCCTGGCTGGCACTGGTGGACAAGGTCCTCAAGGGCGGTGCCTTCGACCGCCTCGTCTCCCGGACCGACGACGGCATCACGGTGCCGCCGCTGTACACCCGGGACGCCTCCCCCGGCTCCCTGGACGAGGCCGGCTTCCCGGGGTCCGCACCGTTCACCCGCGGCGCCCATGCCGCCCCCCGGCCCCACGGGCTGTGGGACGTGCGGTCCGTCGTGGACCATCCCGACCCGGCCGAGGCCAACCGCCGGGCCCTGACGGACCTGGAACGGGGGGTGACCAGCCTCCGGGTGGCGTGGGGGCCGGCCTCGGCCGCGGACCTGGACCGGCGCCTGGAGGGCGTGTACCTGGACCTGGCTCCCGTGGTGCTGGAACCGGGGCTCGATCCGACCGATGCCGCCGACGCCCTGGAGGCCCTGTGGACGGCCCGGGGCGTGGACCCGTCCGCGGCGGTGGGTGGCTTCGGGGCCGATCCGCTGGGGGTCGTGGCCGCCCACGGCGCCGGGGGCCGGGAGGTGTCGGACCTCCTGGGGGATCTGGGCGCCCTGGCCGCCCGGACCGCAGCGCGGTACCCCGGCGTGCGGGCCGTCACCGTCAGCACGCTGCCCGCGGTGGAGGCCGGTGCGTCCGAGGCGCAGGAACTGGCCGTGCTGCTCAGCACCGGCGCCGCCTACCTCCGGGCCATGGCCGCGGCCGGGCTGTCCGCGGACGCGGCCTGCGGGCAGGTGGAGGTGACCCTCGGCGCCGATGCGGAGGTGTTCGCGACCATCGCCAAGCTCCGCGCCGCCCGCCGGGTGTGGTCGGCCATGACCCGGGCCTGCGGCGCCTCCGAGGCCGCAGGGGCGGTGCAGGTGCACGTCCGCACGGCCCGCCGGATGCTCACCGAGCGGGACCCGTGGGTGAACCTGCTGCGGGTCACCGCGGCCACCTTCGCCGCCGGGGTGGCCGGTGCCGACGGCATCACGGCCGAGCCCTACGACGCCCTGGGGGGTGACCCGTCGGAACTGGGCCGCCGCATGTCCCGCAACACCCAGTTGCTGCTGCTGGAGGAGTCGAACCTGGGACGCGTGCTGGACCCCGCCGGCGGCTCCGGGTACGTCGAGTCCCTCACCGACGAACTGGCCGCCACCGCCTGGTCGCTGTTCCAGGAGCTGGAGGCCGCCGGCGGCATGCCGACCGTGCTGGTCGACGGCACGCTGGCAGCCCGCATCACCGACGTGCGCAACCGCCACCTCCGTGAGGTGGCCACGCGCAAGCGGCCCATCACCGGGGTGAGCGAGTTCCCCGACCTGGGCCAGGACGCGCCGCCGGAGCGGACCCCGGCCCCGGCCACGGGCACCCCCGTCCTGGTGCCGGTGCGGTGGGCCGAGCAGTACGAGAGCCTGCGCGACGCTGCGGACGGGTACCGGTCCCGCACGGGAACCGCTCCCACGGTGTTCCTGGCCAACCTGGGGCCGGTGGCGGCCCACACCGCCCGGGCCACCTACGCCAAGAACCTGTTCGAGGCCGGTGGGATCCGCGCCACCACCTCCGGGCGGGGGGCCACCACCGGCTTCGCCACTCCGGAGGAGGTCGTGCAGGACGCCATCGCGGACGGCGCCCGGTTGGTGTGCCTGTGTTCCTCGGACGCGCTCTACGCGGAGCTGGCGGTCCCGGTGGCCGCGGCGCTCAAGGAGGCGGGAGTGGAGTACGTGTACCTGGCCGGGAACCCCGGCGACCGCCGGGAGGCGGAGGAGGCAGCGGGCGTGGACGAGTTCGTCCACGTCGGCGTGGACGTCCTCGCCGCCCTGGACCGGGCGCACCACGTGCTCGGCATCGAACGGGAGGTGGCGCGGTGAGCGCCGACGGAGCGAACGACGTGACCGGGTCCGGCTTCCAGGTCCCGGACTTCACCACGGTGGACCTGGCCCCGCACGCGGCCGCGCCCGCCGGTGCCAGGGAGGCGTGGGAGCGTGCCGCCACGGACGCCACCGGCCTGGAGCCGGACAAGCAGGTGTGGCCCACCCCCGAGGGCATCGACGTGGCCCCGCTCTACTCGGCCGCGGACACCGAGGGCCTGGACTTCCTGGACACCTTCCCCGGCGTCGCGCCGTACGTCCGGGGCCCGTACCCCACCATGTACGTCAACCAGCCGTGGACGATCCGCCAGTACGCGGGGTTCTCCACCGCGGAGGACTCCAACGCCTTCTACCGCCGCAACCTGGCCGCGGGCCAGAAGGGCCTGTCGGTGGCGTTCGACCTGCCCACCCACCGGGGGTACGACTCCGACAACCCCCGCGTCGCCGGCGACGTGGGCATGGCCGGCGTGGCCATCGACTCCATCTACGACATGCGGGTGCTGTTCGACGGCATCCCGCTGGACCAGATGTCGGTGTCCATGACCATGAACGGCGCGGTGCTGCCGGTGCTGGCGCTGTACATCGTGGCGGCCGAGGAACAGGGCGTGGCGCCCGAGCAGCTGTCGGGGACCATCCAGAACGACATCCTCAAGGAGTTCATGGTCCGCAACACCTACATCTACCCGCCGACGCCCTCCATGCGGATCATCTCGGACATCTTCGCCTACACCTCGGAGAAGATGCCCCGGTTCAACTCCATCTCGATCTCCGGCTACCACATGCAGGAGGCGGGGGCGACGGCGGACCTGGAGCTGGCCTACACGTTGGCCGACGGCCTGGAGTACCTGGCGGCGGGCATCGAGGCCGGGCTGGACGTGGATGCCTTCGCCCCCCGGCTGAGCTTCTTCTGGGCCATCGGCATGAACTTCTTCATGGAGGTGGCCAAGCTCCGCGCCGCGCGCCTGCTGTGGGCCAAGCTGGTCCAGGAGCGCTTCGCCCCCACCAACCAGAAGTCGTTGTCCCTGCGCACCCACAGCCAGACCTCGGGCTGGTCCCTCACCGCCCAGGACGTGTTCAACAACGTCGTGCGCACCTGCGTGGAGGCGATGGCCGCCACCCAGGGCCACACCCAGAGCCTGCACACCAACTCGCTGGACGAGGCGCTGGCGCTGCCCACCGACTTCTCGGCCCGCATCGCCCGCAACACCCAGCTGTTCCTGCAACAGGAGTCGGGCACCTGCCGGGTCATCGACCCGTGGGGCGGCAGCTACTACGTGGAGCGGCTCACCGCGGACCTGGCCCGGCGGGCGCTGGCCCACATCGAGGAGGTCGACGAGCTCGGCGGCATGGCCAAGGCCATCGAGGCCGGCATCCCCAAGCTCCGCATCGAGGAGGCCGCGGCCCGGACCCAGGCCCGGATCGACTCCGGTCGCCAGCCGGTGATCGGGGTCAACAAGTACCGCCTGGACACCAACGAGGACATCGACGTGCTCAAGGTGGACAACTCCACCGTGCGGGCGGGCCAGGTGGCCAAGCTGGAGCGGCTCCGGGCCGAGCGCGACGGCGGGGAGGTGGACGCCGCGCTGGCCGCACTGACCCGCTGCGCGGAGACCGGGGACGGCAACCTGTTGGACCTCGCCGTCGGCGCGGCGCGGGCCAAGGCGTCCGTCGGTGAGATCAGCGACGCCCTGGAGCAGGTGTGGGGCCGGCACCGGGCCAGCATCCGGTCCATCTCCGGGGTGTACCGGGGCGAGTTGGGCGAACGGGGAGGGGTCGTGGACGAGGTGCGACGCAAGGTGGAGGCCTTCGAGGCCGCCGACGGGCGCCGGCCGCGCATCCTGCTGGCCAAGATGGGCCAGGACGGCCATGACCGGGGCCAGAAGGTCATCGCCTCCGCCTTCGCGGACCTGGGCTGGGACGTGGACATCGGACCGTTGTTCCAGACCCCGGAGGAGGCGGCCCGCCAGGCGGTGGAGGCCGACGTCCACGTGGTCGGTGCATCGTCACTGGCCGCGGGGCACCTCACCCTGGTGCCGGAGCTGAAGGCGGCGCTGGCCCAGCAGGGGCGGCCCGACATCATGATCGTGGTCGGCGGCGTCATCCCACCGCAGGACTACGACGAGCTGTACGCGGCCGGCGCGGTGGCGGTGTTCCCGCCGGGCACGGTCATCCACGAGGCGGCGTCCAAGCTGCTCGACGACCTGGCCGCCCAGCTGGGCTACGACCTCGGCTGACCCGGGCCCCGCCCCGAACCTGCGTCACTTCTCGGGCCCCAGGCCCCGGAGATGACGCAGAACCGGGGCCGGGGTCCGCTCAGGGGTTCGGCTCGGTGAAGTGCTCCATCAGCGCCACGAGGCAGAACGGGTACAGGCCCCAGGGCTCGCCGTCGCGCATGACCTCCGCCTCCACCAGGTCCGGGGAGGTGCGGTACCGAAGGATCATCCCGTAGAAGAGCGAGGTGGTCACCGTGATCAGGTGGTCGATGGTGAAGGGCGCCTTCAGGCGGCGGCCCGCCCCCTCCAGGTAGCTCTCGTAGAACGGGACGAAGGAGGCCGCCCCGTGCGACAGCAGCCGCTTCACCTCCGGGTCGTCCGCGTAGTTGTAGAAGCTGAACCGGGCCACCATCTTGGGGTCGTCCTTCAGCCGGTCGAAGGCGAACTGCGACAGGCGGCGCACGATCGACGCGATCGGCTCACCGGGCTGGATCTGCGCCAGGACCTCCTGGGTGTCGCGGATGCCGGCCTGCTCCTCCAGCTCCAGGAGGTGGGCGAGCAGGTCCCGCCGGTACTCCTCCTGCGATTCCCAGATGTGGTACAGCGCACCCTTGGTGACCCCGGCCCGGACCGCCACATCGGCCACCTTCACGTTGGCCAGCGCGTCCAGGGGCAGCTGCGGCGCCTGGCGGGGATCGAACTCGGCCACGATGTCAGCGCCGATGCGCAGGTAGTCCTGCCGGCGGTCCTCTGCGGTGGGGCGGGCCATCAGCCGGCCCTCGTCCCGGTGGGACCCTCGGGGCCGTTCGAGCTGCCCGCGTCCGCGGGGACCTCGGTGAACGCATCGAGCAGCGCCTCGGTGGCGACCCCGAACAGGGTCAGCCGCCGGCCGTCGATCTCCAGTTCCGGAGTCCGGCCGGGGTCGATGCGGTGCTCCAGGCACAGCCCCTGCATCAGGGCGGAGACGGCCACCGCGAAGTCACCCATGTTCATGCCGGGCCGGACCCGGCGGCCCATCCGGTCCACCGTCGCCTGGCCCATCACCATGAACTTGTCCAGGGCCTGGCGGAACTCCTGGTCGAGCTCCTCCCGGAAGTCGTCACCGAGCAGGTAGGCGAAGATGCTGATGCGGGTGAAGAAGGTGGGGTCGTCCTTGAAGCGGTCGAACAGGAAGTTGGCCCACTCGCCCATGGTGGGGTCGGCGTCGTGGAGCTCGTTCAGGTGCGACGTCAGCTCCGGCACGTTGCTGGACCCGGTCAGCCGGTCCTCCTGCAGCAGGAACTCGAGCAGGTCGTGCCAGTACGCCTCCTGGGAGTCCCACAGGTGGTACAGCGCCCCCTTGGTGACGCCGGCCCGCTCCGCCACCTCGGCGATGCGGACGTGGGCCAGGGCCAGGCCGGGATCGGGCGTGGCCGAGGCGCCGCCCTCCGCCACCAGCTCGGCGCCGATGTCCAGGTAGTCCAGACGGCGCTCCGCCTTGGTCCGCCGCGTCACGGCCGGGTCCTCGTTGCCCACTCACGATCCACAACCAACTCCTGGTCGTCGACGGGGCTCTCCCGGACCCCGTGCGAACACAATAGGTGACCTCCGTGGGGTCCAACGCGTGCCGCTAGGGTTCCGCCGATGGCCACGCCGCTCTCCGTCGCCGAGCACGTGGACGGCGTGCTGGCGGGGGACCGCACCGTGCTGGCCCGCACGATCACGCTGCTGGAGAGCCGGAACCTGGCACACCGCCGCGTGGCCCAGGACGTGCTCCAGGCCCTCCTGCCCCACAGCGGCGGCGCCCACCGCGTCGGCGTCACCGGGGTGCCGGGCGTGGGCAAGAGCACGTTCATCGACCAGCTGGGCGTGAACCTCACCGCGGCGGGACGGCAGGTGGCGGTGCTGGCGGTGGATCCGACCAGCTCCCGTTCCGGAGGATCCATCCTGGGCGACAAGACCCGGATGGAGCGCCTGTCGGTGGATCCCGCGGCCTTCATCCGTCCGTCGCCGGCGGGGGAGACCCTGGGCGGGGTGACGCGGGCCACGCGGGAGACCGTCCTGGTCTGCGAGGCCGCCGGGTTCGACGTGGTGCTGGTGGAGACCGTGGGGGTGGGCCAGTCGGAGACCGTCGTGGCCGACATGGTCGACTTCTTCCTGGTCCTCATGTTGTCCGGGGCGGGTGACGACCTGCAGGGGATCAAGAAGGGCGTGCTGGAGCTGGCGGACATGGTGGCGGTCAACAAGGCCGACGGTGACAACGTCACCCGGGCCGAACTGGCGGCCTCGGAGTACCGGTCCGCGCTGCACCTCATGTCGCCCGCCTCCCCCACGTGGACCCCGCCGGTGGTGACCTGCTCGGCGCTCACCGACGTCGGGCTCGACACGCTGTGGCACCAGGTGGAGCTCCACCGGGAGAAGATGTCGGCCTCGGGTGAGCTGCAGGCCCGTCGCCGCCAGCAGCAGGTGCGCTGGATGTGGTCGATGCTCGACGAGCGCCTCCGGGACGACCTGCGCTCGCAGGCCGGCGTGACCGACCGCCTGGTGGAGCTGACCGAGCAGGTCCAGGACGGACGGCTGACCGCCACCGTCGCGGTGGACCAGGTCTGGGACCTGTACCTGTCGCTGCGCACCACCTGAGCGGCGGCCCGGGAACCCACCCGGCACGGGAAATGGCCCCGTCGGACTTGTCCCCGGGGACCGGATGCGGTTCCCTGAGCTGGTGGCGATTCGGCGGCTGGGGGCCGGCGTGGTGGCCGCCTGTCTGGTCGTCGTCGCGGCGTCGATCGGGGTGGCCCGGTGGTTGGTGGACGCGCGCGTCCCCGATTCGTTCCCCGTGGCGTCGGTCGAGGGCGCCCAACTGGAGCGCCGACCCACACTGGACCCGGGCCTGGCGGCCAGCGTGCAGGAGTCCGTGGTCCGGGTCGAGGCGACCGGGTGCGGCGAGCGGCGCCAGGGCAGCGCCACGCTCGTGGAAGCGTCGGGCCGCCTCCGCGCCGTGACCAACCAGCACGTGGTGGCGGGGGCCCGGGTGGCCTCGTTCCTGGACCCGGGAGGGACCGAGCACTCCGTGGACGTCCGCAGCCGGGTCCTGGAGCGTGACGCGGCCCGGCTGGACGCAGCGGAGCTGTCCGATGCCGGGGTGCCGGCACTGCCGGTGGGCCCCCAGCCCGTCGTGGGCAGCGGCGTGGTGGTGGCCGGGTACCCGGGCGGGCAGTTCCGGGCGGAGGCGGGGCGGGTGGTGGCGGTGGACCGTCGTCACGGCTACGGCGGCACCGTCGACATGCTGATCGTGGACGTGGAGGCCATCCCCGGCATCTCCGGTGGTGTGGTGGTGGACGGCGAGGGCCGTGCCGTCGCGCTGGTGGCGGCCCGTGACCCCGCCACCGGCCACACGGTGGCGTATCCGATCGACCAGGTGCTGGGCGCCACCGGCCCCGGCGCCCCCGGCTGCTGACCCCGGGGCGACCGCTCGCGACGGTGCGTGCCAGCGCCCGCGCCCATCGTGCTCGCGGTGCTGCAACTGGTCGCGGTCGGGGTCCTCGCCGGTACCCGGGCCGGCAGCTCACGGTTCGGCGCCCTCGCCTATTCGGCCGCGGCCACCGTGATCGGCCTGTCCATCGTGGCGATGGAGCTGGTCATCCACCACTGAGCCCCCGCCGGGCCCGGTGGTCAGATGTCCTCGTCGCCGAACTCGATGCGGCGGAACTCCTCGTCGGTGAGGCGGTCCTCCGGGGCCTCGGTCGCCTCGTCGGCGTGGCGGCGGCCCTGGATGGTCAGGAAGGCGACGACCACCAGCACGGCGGCGATGAAGAAGAGGATCAGTCCCTGGAACATCGCCCCATCGGATCACAGCCGGGCACCGGCTGCAGGGAGGGTCAGCCCGCCAGCACGCGGTGGCGGCGCCGGGCCAGGCGGGCCCGGGCCCCGGGAGCCACCGACTGGCCGATGCGCAGCAGCAGCAGGGCCAGCACCGACGCCACGACCAGGAGCACCGTGCCGGCCACGGCCGGCACCCCCAGGTCGGTTCCGGCGGTGACGGCGTGCATGGTGGCTGCCCAGAACCCCACGAAGGCGGACAGGTGCACCGTCCGCCACGCCCGCGTGGGGAGGTGGCGACGGAACAGGGACGTGAGCTCGACCGCCGCGAACAGGTAGAGGGCGCCGACTCCCCAGGCCACCGCACCGGGCCGCCATGACGAGGCGAAGGGCACCGCCACGTCGGACAGGCCGAAGTCGAGGTAGGAGTCGGCCACCAGGCTGGCCAGGTGGAGCGCGATGGCCACCACCGTCAGGCCGCCGAGCCACGCGTGCAGGTCGCGGGCCCGGCGCACGGGCACCAGCCCGGTGGACATGCCGAGGCCGGCCAGGACGCTGCCCGCGCCGAAGGCCCAGGCGGCCAGGCCGCTGACCCGGATGACGTACCACCACACCTCGGTGCTCATCGTCGCTCCTCCTGCTCAGCTGGCCGACGACGTGGTGTTGCCGGTCGAGCTGCTCGACGAGCCGGCGGTGGCGCCGTCGGTGCTCCAGGTCGCACCGGAGGTGTCCACGGTCGTGGTGGTCGTCGACGACGTGGTCGAGCTCCCCGGGACGGTCGTGGCGGCGGGTGAGGTCACGTTCGTGACCGTGGCGTCGCCGGAGCCGTCGGTGGTCGCGGTGGAGCGGACCTCCTGGACGACCAGGGCTGCGGTCCCGGCCCCGGCGAAGCAGGCGACGGCGGCGGTGGCGGCGGCCGCGGTCCTGCGGGCCCGGCTCACGGGCCGTTGGTGGCTCCCGGCCCCGGAGCGCTCGCGGGCGGCGGAGCGGGTCCGGGTGACGGGGGGCGTGTCATCCATCGGGGACCTCCTCGATCCGACGGACCGGCGCGGTGCTGATCCGATGGCTCCAGCATCGGGGACGCATCCCAGAGGCCCGCGAGAGGGAGTTGAGAGTCAGGCAAGAACCCGTCGGGGACGGTGACCGGACTCGTGTCAGTCGGTGCCGCGCAGCAGGCGACCGGCGAGCGCGCCGGTGTGCTCGCCCGCCTCCATGAAGGGCACGCCGTTGATGATCGTGTGGTCGATCCCGTCGGCCCGCTGGATGAACCGGGGCACGCCGCCGGGGAAGTCGTGGACGATCTCCGGGACCGGCAGCGAGAGGCCTTCCAGGTCGATCACGTTCAGGTCCGCATGGGCGCCCTCACGGACCACGCCCCGGTCCCGGTAGCCCACGAAGTCGGCGGTGTCGGAGGTGAGGCGACGGACGCCCTCCTCCAGGCTGAGCACCTGGCGGTCCCGCACCCAGTGGGCCAGGAGGTAGGTGGGCTGGCTGGCGTCCATGATCTGGGTGGCGTGGGCGCCGGCGTCGGCCAGGCCCATGATGGTGACCGGTGACGTGACCAGTTCCTCGATCGCAGCCTCGTCCTGGTTCATGACCGGCCAGTTGACCAACGACCGGCCGTCGGAGGCGTCGAGGCCGTCGATGTAGGCCTCGATCGGGCTGGTCCCGGCCCGGCGGGCGACGGCGGCCAGCGAGTCCGACTCGTCGTAGTCGTAGCGGGCCGGTTCGTCGGCGGGCATGGGGAACATCCGGGTGAAGGGCTCCTCCGGCTTGTCGGCGCCCTCCTCCACCAGGCGTCGGCGCACCTCGGGGTCGCGGAGGGCGGCGAGCTTGTCCGCCAGGGGGGCGGACCGGTACGGCTGGAACGACGGCAGGTCGTCCAGCAGCGAGTTGGCGTCCAGGCTGAACAGGACGCCGACGCTGCGCGGCGTGATCTGGGGACGGAGCCTGGCCCCGGTCCGGTTGGCCTCCTCCGCCAGCTCCAGCACCCGGCGGTAGTGCTCTCCCAGGGAGCTGATCTGCTGCAGGTTGAAGCTGAACGGCCGTCCCAGCACCCGGGAGATCTCCGCCATCCAGGCCAGCTCCTCGTCGACCCGGTCGCCGGGCTGGTTCTCCAGGTTGTAGCGGGGGGCGCTCTCCAGCACGCCCCGGCCCAGGCGGGCCAGGGGCTCGGCCACGGCGAAGAACTCCTCGGGCCTGCTCCAGGTGCCCGGCACGTTGCGCCCGTCGGGGACCCGGTGGAAGAGGCTGCGGGAGATGGAGTAGCCGAGCGCACCGGCCTCCATCGACTGCTCCACCAGTGCTGCCATCTCGCCCAGCTGCTCCGGGGTGGCGACGAAGTCCGGTTCGCACGCGGCGTCGCCGGCGACGTAGAGCCGGAGCGCGACGTCGCCCACGTAGCCCCCGGCGTTCAGCCCCCGCGGCATCCGGTCGAGTGCGTCCAGGTAGCCGCCGTAGTCCTCCCAGTCCCAGGGGAGTCCCTCCAGGATGCAGGAGGCCGGGATGTCCTCCACCGACTCCATGGCGGTGGCCAGCACCTCGGCCTGTCCGGGCCGCACGGGTGCGAACGTCATGCCGCAGTTGCCCATCACCACCGAAGTGACCCCGTGCCAGCAGGAGGAGGACATGATCGGGTCCCATCCGACCTGGGCGTCGAGGTGGGAGTGCAGGTCCACGAACCCGGGGGTGACGATGCGCCCGTCGGCGTCGATCACCCGGCCGGCGCCACCGGCGTCGACGGAGCCGACCGCGGTGATCCGGTCGCCGTCGACGCCCACGTCGGCCCGGCGGGCCGGTGCCCCCGTGCCGTCCACGACGGTGCCCCCCGTGATGACCAGATCGTGCGCCATGGCGTCCCCCGATGCTCGTGCGTGGACGAAGTATGTCGCGACGGGCGATCCGGCGGGCCCGAACCCACCGGACGTGGGGGCCGGCCGACGGCCCGACCGGCCCTGGCCGGTCCGGTGCTCAACCGGCGGGGCAGGGGATCCGATAGGAGGTGCAGAGGAGAAGGGAGGGCCGGCGTGGCCGACCCGGACACGGTTCCGCGGACCGGAGCGACCAACGGCTCCCGGCAACGACGTCCGCCTTGGCGCGCACTGGCCATCGGCCTCGTGGTCGTCGCTCTCGCTGCTGCAGCAGCGGGGGTCCTCCGGGGTCGCCTCGGCACCCCTGGCGCAGAGGTCCTGACCCAGCGCTCCGACCCCCAGGGGGCGCTGGACTGCCGAGCCCACCCGGTGCTGCGACGTGCTGGGCCCGACACCCTCGTCACCCTGTCGGTGCCGGTCGACGAGGGTGGGGAGCTGGCGGTGCGACACGTCGACCGTGCGGGTTCCGCCGCGTCGCTGACGTTCGGCTGGGCCGGCGGCGATGCGTTCCACACCCTGGTGGCGGAGTGCTACCGGGTGACGGTGCGCGTCGACGGCCGTGTCACCTCTGCTCGAGGCTCGTTCGAACGCTGAGCCGGTCGCACGGCGGCGACCACCCGTTGCCCCTTGTCCGGCGGTCCGGTGGGTTGTCCGAGAACGAACTGCCCTGGGACGTTGATCGAGGCGATCCCTCGAGCCCACACGGGACCACCGACCCACCGGTACCCCGAAAACCAGGAAACCCGGACCCTGAGGGTCCGGGCGTCGAGGAGGTCCCGTGACATCACGATCGTGCGCGAGGAGGGACTTGAACCCTCACGTCCTTTCGGACACAGGAACCTGAATCCTGCGCGTCTGCCAATTCCGCCACTCGCGCGAGTGGAGGACGCATCGTAGCGCGACCCCTGCCGGAGACCCCAAGGCGAATGGCCGGGGACCGGTCGGCGCCGTCGGGTCAGGACCCGACGGCGGTGACCACGGTGTAGGACTCGACCGCCGGGGCCGGGGCGTCCGGGTCACCACCGCGGCCGCCGTGGGCGGCCCGGAAGGCGTCGGAGGTGCGCCAGGCGGTGAAGTCGTCCTCGGTCTCGAACTCCATCGTGGCCAGGTAGGGGTCACCGTCCCGGTTGGGGCGCAGCAGGGTGGATCGGACCAGGCCGGCCACGTCGCCCAGTGTGGCCTCCATGTTGGAGCTGAAGTGCTGTTCGAACATCGGCGCCCGCTCGGCCTCGACCTGGATCCGGTTCATCACGACGTACATCTGGTGTCCTTCTGTGCGGTCCGCCGACCGGGAGGTCCGTCATCGGGGAGGGTTGCCACACCCCGGAGGGTAGCGACCGTCGCGCACCGAGGCCGGGCGCCGTCCGGGCCACCGGCCCGCTCATCGCTATCGTGGTGCCGATGGGAACCCAGGGCTTCGAGGGCCGCCTCGAGCGCATGGTCGAAGGCACGTTCAGTCGCCTGTTCCGATCCTCGGTCAAGCCGGTCGAGTTCGGCCGCAAGCTGCAGCGCGAGATGGACGCCAACCGGACCGTGGGCGTCAACGGCCGCACGATCGTCCCCAACTGGTTCCGGTTCGGCATCTCGAGCGAGGACCACGAGCAGCTGGCCGACTTCCTGGGGACCCTGCGCCGGGAGCTGGCCGATGCGGCACGGGAGCACGCCCGGGACGAGCGCTACTCCTTCATCGGCCCGGTGGAGATCCTCATCGAGGCGGACCCGGCGGTCCGCACCGGCGTGCTGACCGTGGAGGCCCGCCTGGTGGAGGGAGAGGGCGGCATGCCGCCCGGCTCGCTCCTGCTGCCCACGGGCGACCGGGTCCCGCTGGGCGAGTACATCGTGTCCGTCGGCCGTCAGCACGACTGCACGATCGTCCTGGCCGACCCCAACGTGAGCCGTCACCACGCCGAGGTGCGCCCGTCCGGCGACGGGTTCCTGGTGGTGGACCTGGGTTCCACCAACGGCACCAAGGTGAACGGGGCGCGTGTGGCGGAACACCACCTGCACGACGGCGACGAGGTGCGGTTCGGCAACACCGTCGTGCACTTCGAGGCGTCGTAGGCCGCGCCGTGCCGGAACAACTGCTCACCGTCCTGAAGCTGTGCCTGCTGGCCCTGCTGTACCTGTTCTTCCTCCGCGTCCTGCGGGCGGTGTGGACCGAGGTCGACGCCACCCAAGGCCGTGGCGGCCGGCGGGCGTGCCCCCGCCGCCACCGCGACCGCCACCGCCCCGACCAAGACCCGTTCGGGGCGGAGCCGTCGGAAGCAGGCGGTCCCCACCCGCCTGGTGGTGGTGGAGCCAGCGGCCCGGGCCGGTGCGGAGTTCGCGTCTGGGACCGGAGCTGACCGTGGGCCGGGCCCCCGGCTGCTCGCTGGTGTTCGACGAGCAGTTCGTGTCCCAGGTCCACTCCCGGATCTTCGTCCGCGACGGCTCGGTGTTCGTGGAGGACCTGGGCTCCACCAACGGCACCTGGGTGAACGGGACCCGGGCCGTCGGCCAGATGCCGGCCCGCCTGGGTGACCGGGTCCAGGTGGGCAACGTGGTCATGGAGGTCCGGTGACCACGCTGGTGTCCGGCTCGGCGTCGCTGGTCGGCCAGGTCCGCACCGCCAACGAGGACGCGGTCCTGGTGGCCGACGGCCTGGCCGCGGTCGCCGACGGCATGGGCGGCCACCGTGCCGGCGAGGTGGCGTCGGCCGACACCGTTCAGGTGCTGCGCCTCCGCCGAGGGGTCGCGTTCGATCGAGGACCTGGTGGCCGGCGGTGCACCGGGCCAACCGGAGGGTCAACGAGCGGGCCGCGGAGGACGAGGAGCTGCGGGGGATGGGCACCACGGTGTGCGTGGTCGGCCAGGTCCGCTACGACGACGAGGACCAGCTGGCCGTGCTCAACGTGGGCGACAGCCGCGTGTACCTGCTGGCCGGGGGCGAGCTCACCCGCCTGACCGAGGACCACTCGCTGGTGGAGACCCTGCGTGCGGGAGGGCCGCATCACCGCGGCGGAGGCGGAGGTGCACCCGCAGCGCAACGTGCTCACCCGCGCCCTCGGCGTGGAGGCCCTGGTGGTGGTGGACGCCTGGCTGCTGCGTCCCTGCGACGGGGATCGGCTCCTGCTGTGCAGCGACGGCCTGTTCAACGAGCTGGCCGAGGACCGCATCGCCGAACTGCTGTCGGAGGCCGAGCCCCCGGACGTGGTGGCCCGGCGCCTGGCCGTGGAGGCGGAGGCCGCCGGCGGCCGGGACAACATCTCCACGGTGGTGGTCGACGTGACCGGGACGGGACGGGACCCGGCCCCGGTCGACGGACCGCTACCGGCGCATCACCACTCCGGCGGTGGACCTGTCCGACCCGACGAGGACGGCCCCCGCACCGACACGGTGCTGGCCGTGGTCGCCCCCGCCGAACCCGACCCCGATGATGACGACGACGGCGACGACGAGGACGCGCTGGTCGACCCCGCGGCCGCGGTGGCCGAGGTGGCGGCCGGTGCCGCGGTGGCGGGTGACGGGGGCTCGTCGCCCAAGGACGGCCGGGCGGGCGGGCGCTGGCGCACCCCGCTGTTCGTCCTGGCCATCCTGGCCGTGGTGGCGCTGGCCGTGGGTGCGGTGGCGTTCGTGTCACGCATGGGCTGGGTGGTGGGCGACGACGGGGGCCAGGTCGCGCTGTTCCGGGGCCAGAAGGGTGGCGTGCTCTGGATCCAGCCGACGCTCGAGGACCGGTCCGACCTGCGGGTGGACGAGCTGCAGCCGGCGGACCGGCGCAAGGTGGAGGAGGGGCTGAAGTACAGCGACGAGGCCGACGCCCGGGCCTACATCGCCAACCTGGAGAAGCGGGCCACCTCCACGACCACCACCACCACGACGACCACGACGACCACGCTGGTGCTGCCGACCGTCACCACCGCGCCGTTCCCGGGACCGCGGCGCCCACACCGGCCGTCCCGGCGCCGGCCCCTGCGGTCCCCGGCCCGTGATCGCCACCGCCACCCCGACCGCTCCGGGGGTCGAGGCGCTGGGCCGGCGCCGGCGCACGACCGAGCTCGGCCTGCTGGTCCTGGCCGTCTCATCATCTGCGGCGCCTACGCCCTGGCCAGCCTGGGCCGCAACGCCTCGCTGCCGGCCAACATCGGCCCGTTCCTCGCCGCGCTGGTGGCCGCTGCTGATCGGCGCCCACGTGGCCAACCGCAAGCTGGCGCCCGCCGCGGACTCGCTGCTGCTGCCGCTGGCCGCGCTGCTCAACGGCATCGGCTACGTGTTCATCGCCCGGCTGGACGAGGACCTGGCCGCGCTGCAGGCCAGTTGGACCGCGGTGGGGATCGCCGCGTACGTGGTCACGCTCCTGGTGGTCCGCGACGTCCGCTGGCTGCAGCGGTACCGCTACACCTTCGGACTGATCGGCGTGCTGCTCCTGGTGATGCCGCTGCTGCCCGGCATCGGGCGCAACATCAACGGCGCCCGCATCTGGGTCGCGATCGGACCGGTCAGCTTCCAGCCCGGGGAGTTCGCCAAGATCGCCCTCGCCATCTTCTTCGCCGGGTACCTGGTGGAGCGTCGCGAGCTGCTGGGCGTGGCCACGTTCCGGGTCGGTCCGTTCAACACGCCGGACCCCAAGCACTTCGGGCCCATCCTCCTGGCCTGGGGCTTCTCGCTGGTCGTCATGATCTTCGAGCGGGACCTCGGGTCCGCCCTCCTGTTCTTCCTGCTGTTCGTGGTCATGCTGTGGGTCGCCACCGGCCGCGGCAGCTACCTGGTCGCCGGCGTGGTGCTGTTCGCGGCCGGGGCCGTGCGCCAGCTGGGCGCGCCTTCTCCCACGTGCAGCAGCGGGTGTCGGTGTGGATCAACCCGTGGGCCGACCCGCAGGGCTCGCGGCTACCAGATCATCCAGGGTGCCTACGCGCTGGCGTGGGGCGGCACCGCCGGGGTGGGTCCCGGGCTGGGCATCGCGGGGCGGATCCCGTACGACGAGACCGACTTCATCTTCGCCGTCATCGGCGAGGAGCTCGGCCTGCTCGGCGCCACGGCCGTGCTGTGCGCCTTCCTGCTGCTCGCCGGCAGCGGGCTGCGGATCGCCCGCGAGTCCGGCCGACCCGTTCGGGGCGCTGCTGGCGGTCGGCCTGACCACGCTCATCGCGTTCCAGGCCTTCATCATCGTGGCCGGTGTGACCCGCTTGCTGCCGCTGACCGGCGTCACGCTGCCGTTCGTGTCCTACGGCGGGTCGTCGCTGGTGGCCAACTACGTGCTGCTGGCGCTGCTGGTCCGCATCTCGGACCAGACCGCGCGTCGCGGCCCCGGAACCGGTGGTGGCCCGGTGAACAAGCAGATCAAGGCCCTCGGCGATCGTCGATCCTGGTCTGCTACGTCGCGCTGTTCGTCAAGCTCAACCAGGTGCAGGTGCTGGACGCGGACCGGTACAACGAGCGGCCCGACAACACGCGGTCGCTGCAGCGTGACTTCAACCAGCCCCGGGGCGACATCGTCACCGCCGACGGTGCGGTGGCCGCCACGTCGGAGGAACGTCGGGCCGCGCTGCGCTACCAGCGCGTCTACCCCGAGGGCGAGCTGTTCGCCCCGGTGACCGGCTACTACTCGTTCAGCCTGGGGTCCGACGGGGTGGAGCGGACCTACAACGAGCAGCTGGCCGGACGGACCGCGTCGCTCAAGCTCAACGAGCTGTCCGGGTTCTTCTCCGACACCTCGAGCGAGGGCGACGTGGTGCTGACGGTGCGTCGGGACGTCCAGGAGGCGGCCCGCCAGGCCCTGGGCGAGCGCAAGGGATCCGTCGTGGCCATGGACCCCCGCACCGGCGCCATCCTGGCCCTGTGGTCGTTCCCCTCCTTCGACCCCAACCTGATCTCCAGCAACGACGCCGAGCAGGCCGCCAACGTCAAGAAGCTCCTCGAGGCGTCCCCGGACAAGCCGCTGCTGGCCCAAGTCCTACCGGGAGCGCTACTTCCCCGGGTCCACCTTCAAGGTGGTGACCGCCACGGCGGGGCTGACCTCCGGCACGGTGACCACGGCATCGCCCGACTACCCGGTGGTCACGTCCTACACACCGCCGCTGACCACCCGGCCCATCTCCAACTTCGGGGGCAAGGAGTGCGGCGGCACGCTCCTGGTGATCCTGGCCCGGTCCTGCAACAGCTCGTTCGCCCAGATGGCGGCGGAGCAGACCGGGCCCGACCCCATGATCGACGCCGCCGAGGCCGCCGGGTTCAACGACGAACCGCCCATCGACCTGCCCCGGGCCGCCACCTCGGTGTACCCGACCGACTTCGGCGCGGTCGTCCGACGGCCCGAGGGCCAGGCCCCGGTCTACGAGGACACCCCCAAGCTGGCCCAGACCGCCATCGGCCAGAACGACGTGCGGGCCACGCCGCTGCAGATGGCGCTGGTCGCGGCCGGCGTGGGCAACGGTGGGCGGATCATGACCCCCCACGTCATGTCGGAGATCCGGGCCCGCGACGGCGACGTGGTCGAGCGCTACCGGGAGGGCCCGTGGCGCGACTCCATGTCGGCCGACGTGGCCCGCACCATGCGGGAGGGCATGATCGGCGTGGTCCAGGGTGGCACCGCCACGGTCATGGCAGATCCCCGGCGTGGAGGTCGGGGCCAAGACCGGCACCGCCCAGCTCGGCACGGACCCGCCGAAGTCGCACGGCTGGATGATCGCCTTCGCCGGGCCTCCCGGTGAGCCGGCACAGGTGGCGGTGGCGGTGATCGTGGAGGGACTGGACGGGGCCAGCGAGGCCACCGGCGCCAGCGCGGCCGGGCCCGTGGCCAAGGCGGTCGTGCAGGCCGCGCTCGGGACCGGGTGAGCGGGCAGCCCCGGGCCCGGATGACGCGACCGGCACTGGGCGGCCCTCTACGCTGGGCGCGCCATGGCTGAACAGAACCAGCGCGTCCTCGGTGACCGGTACGAGATCCACCAGCGACTGGCGCGGGGCGGGATGGCCCAGGTCTACCTGGCCCGCGACCGCAGCCTGGACCGGCCCGTGGCGGTCAAGGAACTGGTCCCCGAGTTCGCCACCGACCCGTCCTTCGTGGAGCGGTTCCGTCGGGAGGCGCAGGCCGCGGCCAACCTGGCGCACCCCAACATCGTCGGCGTGTACGACTGGGGCACCCAGGACGGCACCTACTACATCGTCATGGAGTACATCGACGGACCGTCGTTGTCCCAGGTGATCCGCCGCGACGGTCCGCTGCACCCCCGCCGGGCGGCGGAGATCGCGGGAGAGGTGGCATCCGCCCTGGGCTTCGCCCACTCGCGGGGTGTGGTGCACCGTGACGTGAAGCCGGGCAACGTGCTGCTCACCTCCAACGGCCAGTCCAAGGTGACGGACTTCGGCATCGCCCGGGCGCTCTCCTCGCCGGAGGACGACCTGACCCAGGCCGGTTCGGTCATGGGGACCGCCACCTACTTCTCGCCCGAGCAGGCCCAGGGCCTGCCGGTGGACCCGCGGTCCGACCTCTACTCGCTGGGGGTGGTGCTCTACGAGATGGTGACGGGGCGGCCCCCGTTCACCGGTGAGACGCCGCTCGCCATCGCCTACAAGCACGTACAGGACCAGCCGGCCCCGCCGTCCACCTCGGTCCCGGAGATCCCGGCCGGCCTCGAGGCCATCATCATGAAGCTGCTGCAGAAGAAGCCGGACGACCGCTACGCGTCGGCCGAGGACCTGCGCAGCGACCTCAACCGGTTCCTGGACGGCCAGGACACATCGGCCCAGCGCGCCGCAGGGGCCGCCCTGGCCGGTGCCGCCCTGGGCGCCGCGGCGGCCACCACCGTCCAGCCCGCGGTGGACGCCACCGGTGCCGGCCCGGTCGCGGCGCAGGACGCCATCGACGAGGAGCCCGAGCACAAGTCCCGCACCGGGGTGTTCCTGGCTGTGCTGGTGGTGCTGCTGCTCATCCTGGCCGGGCTGCTGTTCTGGTTCGCGCGCAGCCTGAACGAGGCGGACCTGGTGGAGGTTCCGGCCACCATCGGCCTGACCCGGGCGGAGGCGGAGAAGGTCCTGACCGACCTGGAGTTCAAGGTCGAGGTGACCGAGGAGCCCAACGCCACGGTGGAGGCCGGTCGGGTCATCTCGTCGGACCCCGAGCGGGACGTGGAGGCCGAACAGGGCTCCACCGTGAAGCTGCTGGTGTCGAGCGGCGTGGAGATGGTGGCGGTGCCCGACGTGGTCGGCCTGCCCCAGGCGGAGGCCCAGGCCGCCCTCACGGCTGCCGGGCTCCGGTTCCGGGTCGTCAGCGTGGAGGACACCGAGGCGGAGCCCGGAACGGTCGCGACCCAGAACCCGCCGGCCGGCCAGCAGGTGGCCAAGGACACCGAGGTGGAGCTGGCCGTGTCCAAGGGCACGGGCCAGGAGCTGGTGCCGGACGTCTCCGGCCAGAGCCTCTCGGCCGCGCAGGCCGCGCTCCAGGCCGCCGGGTTCCGCATCGGTGGCCCGACCGAGCAGGCCAGCGCCACGGTGCCCAAGGGCCGGGTCATCGCCACCGACCCCGCCGGCCGGGACCTCGCTCAAGAAGAACGCCGTGGTCACCGTGATCGTGTCCTCCGGCGTGGAGCAGGTGAAGGTCCCCGGGGTGGTGGGCCAGACCGAGGACAACGCGACGGCCACGTTGCGCAGCAGGGGCTTCGACGTCGACGTCGTGACCAAGACGGTGCCCGCCGGTGACCCCAACGTGGGACGGGTGACCGCACAGAGCCCCGCCTCCGGCGCCACCGCGGACTCCGGGTCCACCGTGAGCGATCACGGTCGGGGTCGCGGCCGCCACCACCACGTCGACCAGCACCACCACGACCACCACCAGTCCCTGACATGTCCAGGGTGCGCGGGGCTGCACCGATCGCCGTGGGCCTGCTGGGTGCGGTGCTGCTGGTGGGGCTGCTGGGGTTCTCCTCCACGCTCAACCCGATCGACGCCGTCCTGGGGCGGGGCGCGGTCGTGACCGTCCCCGACCTGCAGGGCCGGCCCCAGCCCGGCGCGGAGGCGGACGTCCGCTCCCAGGGCCTGGAGCCGGTGTTCCGCTCGAGCTACAGCCTCACCGGACGGCGGGGCACGGTGATCGGCCAGGATCCGGCGCCCGGCTCCCGGGTGCGGGAGGGCAGCACCGTCACGGTGGTCATCAGCCGTGGTGCCAACCGGGTGGCCATGCCGGACGCCGTCGGCAAGCCCCTGGTGGACGCCACCGGCCCCCTCGAGGAGGCCGACGTGAAGCTGACCATCGAACGGGTCCGCCAGCGAGACGGTCGCCAGGGGCTGGTCATCAGCCAGGAGCCCGGTCCCGGCGTGCTGCTCACGGGGGCGGACTCGGCTTCGTTCGTGGTGTCGGAGGGCCCGGCCGACCGGGCCGTCCCGGAGGTGGCGGGCGTCGCCCTGGCCGGGGCGGCGTTCCAGGTCGGCCAGGCCGGGCTGGTGATCTCCGAGGTGGCCCCGACCGACGATCCCGCCGTGCTGGTCGGAGCGGTGATCCGGACCGAGCCACCGGCGGGCACCGTGGTGCCGCGGGACACCGTGCTCAAGGTGTTCGTGTCGGCCGGCCCGCCCCCGGTGGCACTCCCCGCGCTCGTCGGCACGTCCACCGACGCGGCCCAGGGAGCGCTCCAGGCCGCGGGGTTCATCCCCAACGTGATCGCCCAGGGCAGCGGGTCGTCCACCGGCGGGGCCGTGACCGCGCAGCAGCCACCAGCCGGCACGGTCGCCCGGCCCGGCACCGTGGTGACCCTGTCCGTGACCGGAGGCGGCTGAGGTGTCGACGCCGCCGGACACCGAACTGCACCAGGACCTGCCGGCCGACGGCCCCGACGGCCCCGGCGGCCCGGTGGACCCTGGCGACCCGCCGGTCCAGGGGGATCCGGACGGGGAGGCCAACGGGGTGCCACCCCGCGAGCCCGTGACGCCGATCGGGCCGCCGGAACCCGTGGACCTGCGCAGCCACCCGTGGGCCACCCTGGTGGGCGTGGTCGCGGTGCTGGCGGTGTTCCTCTTCGCATCCATGGGGTTGGGGCGGGCCCTGGACGACAGCGAGGAGCGGGTCGAGGTGCCCCGCGTGTCGGTGCCGCAGTTCGACGGGCGCGGGGCGGAGGACGCCCAGCGGACGCTCGAGCGACTCGGACTCCTGGTCGCCCTGGAGTACCAGCCCAACGAGCTGGTGCCGGCGGGGGTGGTCTTCGACCAGCGTCCCGTGGCCGGCGCCAAGCTGGAGATCGGCACCGAGGTCACCCTGGTGCTCAGTGACGGCCCGGCCGGCATCACCGTGCCCGATGTACGCGGGTTCCAGGGGGGCGAGGCGGCCGGGCTCCTCCAGGCCCTGGGACTGACGCCGCAGCTGCAGCCGGTCTACGACGAGGTCATCCGCCCCGGGGAGGTCGTGAGCACCTCGCCCGCTGCCGGCAACCGGGCCACTCCCGGTGCCCCGGTGGTCGTGGCGGTGTCCAACGGGCCGGCACCGCGCATCGTCCCGGCCATCGTGGACCTGCCCGAGGCCCAGGGCCTGGCCGAACTGGGGCGCAGCGGCGTGGGCCTGGGGACGGTGACGGCCTCCTACGTGGCGGGCAGGGAACCGGGGTTCGTGCTCTCCACGGACCCGGTGCCCGGCACCGCGGTGCCCCGGGCGAGCCCCGTGAACGTGGTGGTCAGTGGACCACCGGAGACGCTCACGGTGCCGTCGGTGACGGGTCTGCTGCAGGCCTCTGCGTCGTCCATCGTCTCCGGGGCCCAGCTGTCACCCAGCATCCGCAACCAGACCGTCCCGGCCGGGGACGCCCGGGCCGGCCGGGTGATCAGCCAGAGCCTGCCCGGGGGCACGCCGGTGGCGGCCGGCACCCCACTGCAGCTGGTGGTGGGGGTGGAGGCGGCCCCGCCGACGACCACCACCACGGTGGCCCCGGCCGCGACCACCACCGTGCCCGCCCGCTGAGCAGGCGGTTCAGGCGGCCTGGGTGGCGCAGCGGCGCAGGAAGTTGGCCACCAGGTCGTGGCCGCCGACGGTCAGCACCGACTCGGGGTGGAACTGCACGCCCTCCACCATCAGCTCCCGGTGGCGCAGGCCCATGATGAGCCCGTCGTCGGTCTCCGCCGTGATCTCCAGCACGTCGGGCAGGGTGGGCCGGTCGACGATGAGGGAGTGGTAGCGGGTGGCCTCCAGCGGGTCGGGGAGACCTTCGAACACGCCGGTGCCGTGGTGGTGGATCAGCGACGTCTTGCCGTGCACCACCGCCGGGGCCCGCACCACCTCGCCGCCGAACACCTCACCCATGCACTGCATGCCCAGGCAGACGCCGAACACGGGCCGGCGCGATCCCCAGGTGAGGATGAGGTCGTTGGACAACCCGGCGTCCGCCGGGCGTCCCGGCCCGGGGCTGATCAGGATGCCGTCGGGGTCGATCGCCTCGCACGTCGGCCAGGCCGAGGGCGTCGTGGCGATGCACGACCGGGTCCGCCCCCAGCTCCCCCAGGTACTGCACGAGGTTGTAGACGAACGAGTCGTAGTTGTCGATGACCAGGATCCTGGGTCCCACGCCCGCAGCGTACGACGGGGGCGCCCGGGGGTTCCCATCGGTTCCCCGGCCGGTCGGCGCCGGCGGTGGTGTCGCGCCGGGAGTGGGGAGTCGGTAGTGTCCCCCGCATGGCGAAACCGGCCAAGCGCAGGGTCGAGGGTGACTCGACCACGACGAGCTCCAAGCGCGTCACGCCCCCGAAGACCAAGGACGCCGGGGCGGGCCGCTACACCCCACCCACGTCGCCCTCGCGTCGGGGACCGTCACCGAGGTGGGTGCCGGTGCTCATGTTCGCCCTGTGGGGGGTGGGCCTCCTGATGATCATCCTGAACTACATGGGGGTCCTTCCCGGGTCCGCCGACGGCGGCAACGGCTGGTACCTCGTCGGCGGCCTGGCCGCCATCCTGGGCGGCATCATGGTCGCCACCCAGTACCGCTGACACCCCGGGGAAGCCCGAAGGTCGTTCAACGCAAGGTGTCTGCCCCGGTGGCCGGACGTGTACTCCGGGTGACGAGTCCCAGCGGTGTCCACAGGCTGTGGATGAGCGTCCTCCCTGTGGACAACACCATGCGCCTGCATCGGTCCGGCGCCCGGTCGATGGGAGCCACCAGCTCTCAGTCGATGGGAGCGACCGAGCTCTCAGTCGATGGGAGCCACCAGCTCCATGTCCTCCATGCAGTGGCGGGGTGCCTCGGGCTCCTCGCTGGGGGCCGCCGTCATGCGCACCTCGGCCCCGCAGATGGAGCACCGGTAGACCAGCTTCACCTTGCGCATCCTGCCCGGCTCCGGGGGAGGGGGCGGGGGCGTCGCGAAGGACTGCAGGAAGAACCAGCCGGCCCGCAGGATCACCAGGCCCAGGAGCACGGCGAAGAACGTCGTGGCGCCCGGGGTGGAGAACACCAGGCTGACGCCGACCGTCACGGCCACCACCAGGGCCAACCACATCCCCAGGCGCGCCAGCCGCCCGCCACGCCGCTGCTGCGTGGTCGCGCTGTCCGGTTCGGTGGTGGGTTCCAGGTCGCTCATGACGGGGTGGCACCGGGGAGGGGCCGGGTGGGACGGGAAAACGGGCGAGGGGGCCCGGCAGCCACGCTACCGAACCCCCACGCACACACTCCGGCGGGGTGGGCCCGCCATCTCGTCCGCCCCTGCTCCGCAGGGGCCTCGACGCTCAGCCGAGGCGCTCGATGATGGTGGCGTTCGCCATGCCGCCGCCCTCACACATGGTCTGGAGGCCGTAGCGACCACCGGTGCGCTCGAGCTCGTTGAGCATGGTGGCCATCAGCTTGGTGCCGGAACCGCCCAGCGGGTGGCCCAGGGCGATGGCGCCGCCGTTGGGGTTCACCTTGGACATGTCCGGGCCGAACTCCTTCTCCCACGCCAGCACGACCGAGGCGAAGGCCTCGTTGATCTCCACGTGGTCCAGGTCGCCGATGGAGAAGCCGCTCTTCTCCAGCGCCTTGGCCGTGGCCGGGATCGGGCCGGTGAGCATGCGGACCGGGTCGACGCCGGCCAGGGCGAAGGTGTGGAACCGGGCCCGGGGCGTGAGGCCGAGGGCGGCCGCCTTCTCGGCGGACATGATCAGTGCGGCGGAGGCGCCGTCGCAGATCTGGGAGCTGTTGCCGGCGGTCACCTTGCCCTCCGGGATGAAGGCGGGCTTCAGCTTGGCCAACGACTCGGTGGTGGTGTCGGGCCGGATGCCCTCGTCACGGGTGACCATGGTGTCCAGGACCTTGACGTCGCCGGACTCCTTGTCACGGATCTTGGACACCACGGGGACGATCTCGTTGTCGAAGCGGCCCTCGTCGCTGGCCCGGGCGGCCCGCTGCTGGGACTCGGCACCCAGGGCGTCCAGGTCGTCGCGGCTCAGGCCCCACTCGTTGGCGATGATCTCGGCCGAGATGCCCTGGCCCACCAGGCCCTTGTGGCCCTCGATCAGCTCCACGTCGGAGTAGCGCTCGTAGGCGGCACCGAACGGGAACCCGACCCCGCTGCCGATGGAGGCGCCCATGGGCACCAGGCTCATGACCTCCACGCCGGCGGCCACCACCACGTCGTAGGCCCCCGCCATGACGCCCTGGGCGCCGAAGTGGGCGGCCTGCTGGGAGGAGCCGCACTGGCGGTCCACCGTGGTGGACGGGACGCTCTCGGGCCAGCCGGCGGCCAGCACCGCGTTGCGGCCCACGTTCAGGGCCTGGGCGCCGGCCTGCATGACGCAGCCCATGATGACGTCGTCGACCAGCTCCGGATCCAGGTTGTTGCGCTCGACCAGGGCGCGGAGGGTCTCCGCGGCCAGGTCCACCGGATGCCAGCCCGACAGGGCGCCGTTGCGCCTGCCACCGGGGGTCCGGACGACGTCGATGATCACTGCCTCGGGCATGTGCTTCCCCTTGCCAATCGTTGAAACCGACCTGCGAACTTGACCGTGCGGTCAAGATTCTGGTGGCCGGGCCGCCCGGGGTCAAAGCGCCGGGTGCGCCGGGGGCCGACACCGGATGCCGAGGTCCGTGATCGAAGTCACCCGGGATACAGTTCTCCTGCCGCCGGAGGTCCGCCGGCACCGCACGACGACCCCAGGGGGACACCATGTCGACGCTGACCCGACAGGACATCGACCGGATGGTCGAAGGACGCACGGTGGCATCCGAGTTCCTGACCACGGTGGCCGCGCACGGGCCCAGGACGGCCCTGCGGTGGATGACCGGTGCGGATCAGTGGGACAGCCTCACCTTCGACCAGATGGCGGACAAGGTCGCCCGGGCCGCCACCGGGCTCCGGTCCCTGGGCGTGGCGCCCGGTGACCGTGTGCTGCTGATGATGCGCAACATCCCGGAGTTCCACTGGCTGGACCTGGCGGTGCTGTTCCTGGGGGCCACCCCGGTGTCCATCTACAACTCCTCCTCCCCGGAGCAGGTCACCTACCTGGCCGGCCACTGCGGGGCGAAGGTCGCCATCGTGGAGAACGAGGGCTTCCTCGAGAAGTTCCTGAAGGTCCGTGAGGAGCTGCCCGACCTGGAGACGATCGTCACCGTGGTGGACCCGTCCCACCTGCCCGACGGCGTGGTCGGCCACCACGTCCTGACCGATGCGGAGCCACTGGACCTGGCCGAGGCCGCCGCCATCGGCTCGCCGGACGACCTGGCCACGATCATCTACACCTCCGGCACCACGGGCAACCCCAAGGGCGTGATGCTGTCCAACTACAACGTGGTGTGGACCATGGAGGCGTTCCTCCCCGTCTACGGCTGGACCCGCGACGACCTGGCCGGCAAGCGGGTGGTGTCCTACCTGCCCATGGCGCACATCGCGGAGCGGATGGTGTCGCACTACATGCTGCTGGGGGCCGGCATCGAGGTCACGACCTGCCCCGAGACCTCCATGCTCACGGGCTACCTGGCCGAGGTGCACCCCAACATCGTGTTCGGCGTCCCCCGGGTGTGGGAGAAGCTCTACGCCGGGGTCACCGCGGCCCTGGCCGCGGACCCGGACAAGGCCGAGAAGTTCAACGAGGCGGTGGAGGCGGCATCACCCATCCGGGAGAAGATGTCCTGGGGCACCGCGACGGAGGAGGAGCAGGCCACCTACCAGTTCCTGGACGACGTGGCCTTCTCCACGGTGCGCGCACTGGTCGGACTGGACGAGTGCGAGGTGGCCGTCACCGGCGCCGCGCCCATCCCGGCCCAGCTGATCACCTGGTTCCGGGCCGTCGGCATCCCGCTGGCCGAGGTCTACGGCATGAGCGAGAACACCGGCCCCATGACCTTCGAGCGGTTCAAGGTCAAGGCCGGCACGGTGGGCCGGGCCCTGCCCGGGGTGGAACTGGAGATCTTCCCCGACGGCGAGGTGTGCTGCCGGGGCGGGCTCGTGTTCCAGGGGTACCTCAACGATCCGGAGAAGACCGCGGAGGCGATCGACGAGGACGGGTGGCTGCACTCGGGGGACATCGGTGAGATCGACGACGAGGGCTACCTCCGCATCGTGGACCGCAAGAAGGAACTGATCATCACCGCCGGCGGCAAGAACCTGTCGCCCGCCAACCTGGAGGCCGCGCTCAAGACCGTGCCCGCTGATCGGCCAGGCGGCCGCCATCGGCGACAACCGCCCGTTCGTCTCCGCCCTGGTGGTGATCGACGCCGAGGTCGCCCCCGGCTGGGCGGCCCGTCAGGGCATCTCGTTCACCACCCTGGAGGAGTTCGCCCAGCTTCCGGAGGTGGTGGAGGCCATCAACACCGGGGTGGAGGAGGCCATGGCCGACTTCAACAACGCGGAGCGGGTCAAGCGGGTCACGATCCTGACCGAGGAGTGGATGCCCGACTCGGACCTGCTCACGCCCACCTCCAAGCTCAAGCGGCGGGGTGTGAACGCCCGGTTCGCGGAGGAGATCGAAGCCCTCTACGGCGGCTGAGGTCCCGCTGCTCGTCCCGGGCAGCGGTCCCGGTGCTCAGCGCTGGAAGTCCGACGACAGCGGTGGCAGGCCGAACTGCAGGGCGAGTGCGTTCAGGTCCAGTCCGTTGAGGTTGGCGATGGCGATGGCGATGAGCCCGGCCAGAGCGCCGTATCGGGTCTGGGGGTTGGTGAAGGCCCCGGGAGCGATGGTCTCGGCCAATCCGGGCACCAGCAGGCCGATCACGCCGAGCACCGTCACGATCACCACCGGGTCCGCGGCAGCCTTCTGCACCACCTCGGCCACCGCCGGGCGGCCGAGCAGGCCCAGGATGGCCGTCAGGGCCCTGAGCAGGTCGGGACCCAGGATCCTGCTGATCCCGTTGAGCTGGTTCACCAGCTGGGGGGTGAGCCCGCTGGCGATCCCGGCCACGCTGTTGAGCACGAAGTTGACGTTGGGGTCCAGGTTGTTCGCGTTGGCCAGCTGGGCGAACCGGGACGGGTCGGTGCGCAGGGCGGCGCCGAACAGGACGGCCAGGATGGCCAGGCTGGACTTGTCGTCGGCCAGGGCCCCCAACCCGTTGGGGTCCACCACCTTGAGCACGCCGCCCAGGGCGCCCAGGACCTTGGGGTCCACGTTGGTGGCGGCGCCCAGGAGCCCGGCGATGGCGGTGGGACTGATGCCCTTGAGCGAGGAGGCCACCGACGGGTCCAGCTGTGCTGCGAGCGACAGGATGACACCTGCCACCTCTGGGTCCAGCTTGCCGTTGGCGCCGGCCAGCTTGCCGACGGTGTCCGGGTCCAGTCCGGTGAGCAGCGAGGCCAGGCTGCGCACGGTCTGGGGCGTGATCTGGAGGCGCTGCAGCGTGTCGGCGTCCACGCCCGTGATGCGTGCCAGGGCGGCGGTGTCGCCACCGGACAGGCGCGAGAGGAAGTCCGGGTCCGACGCGATCTGGCTGATCAGCTTGGACGCCGTGCCGGCCAGGTCCGCGTTGTTGCCCTGGGACCTGCTCCGGGAGGATCGGCTGGAGCTGCCGGAGGAGCCGGCCGCGCCGTTGCCGGAGCGGGCGATGGTGGTGGAGGTCGGGAGGGAGGCACCGTCGGCGCCGCCGGAGGCCGACACCTCTGCGGTGTCCACGCCCTTGGCACAGGACGCGGCCAGCGTCGCCAGCACCACCACGGTGGCGATCACCCCGGCAACCCGGTTCACACGACGGACACGATGGTCCACGAACGTCCTCCCAGCCCCGGACATCCGGGGGTGCACCCGCTCGCCCGGGTGCTCACAGCACCCCCACGGTAGGGAGCGGGCGGTTGGGCGGCAAGGGCACCCCCCTGGGTCGATGCCCCACGGGCCCCCGGTCAGCGGCCCTCCGGCCTGTCCCGGTAGGGGTCCACCTTGACGAAGCGGGGGTCGATCTCGCCGGCCCGCAGGGGCCGCATCAGCAGGTCGATCGCGGTCCAGACGGTCCGGGACGACGGGAAGAACAGCAGCGGCCCCAGGAAGGCGATCGACACCTCCGCCACCAGGAGGGCCCCGATGGGCGGGTCCGGGTAGCCGATGAGCGTGACCGCCAGCATCACCACCAGCATGGCGCCGAACACCACCGTGGTGTTCAGGCCCAGGGAGCCGATCCAGTGGCCCTCGACCCGTTCGAAGCGCAGGGTGCAGGTGGGGCACCGGTCGGCCATGACGAACCACCGGCGGAACAGGTGGCGTCCCCCGCAGGCGGGGCAGTTGTGGACCAGCGCCCGCAGCAGCATGCGTGACGGCCGGACGCCCAACTGGACCGGGGAGGGGATCTCCCGGCGCGGGCGCTTCCGGGGGGCGGGCGTGGTCACCTCCCGATCATGCGTTCCGGAGGTCCCTGCGATCCAACCCCACCAGCGCGACGACCACCGAGACCGCCGCGACTCCGGCCAGGACCAGCAGCGACCAGGACGGCCGCCCGTCCCGCAGGATGTCCTGGACGTCGTAGTGGGTGAAGATCGACAGCGGCCGCAGCGTCCTGAACACGCTGATGTTGGCGTCACCGAGGGAGGTGATGAGGTAGCTGGCGACCGCGACCCCCGACGTGGTGGCGACCGCCACGGCCCTCCGGCCGCTCAGGGCGCCGACGGCCATGCCGAACGCGGCCACCGTCAGCGCGAGCACGGCCAGGGCCACCGACGCCCACACCACTGCGCCCGTGCCCGCCTGCAGGTCGACCGCCAGGGCCGAGAGCTCCGTGGCCACGAAGGCCACCGAGCACAGCACCGCCAGCAGCGCCGCGACCGCGCCGAGCCGTTCCACCAGCACCCGGCGCCGGCTGACGGGGAGGGAGTAGGTGGTCTCCAGCAGGCCGTGTTCCTCCTCGCCCGCCAGCGATCCCGCCACACCGATGGCGGCGATGAGCAGCAGCAGCGGGAAGGCGAGGGCGTACAGCTGGCTGGAGAGGTAGCCCAGCGGTGACATCGGGTCCAGGCCGCTACCCACGCCGAACAGGGCCCGGACGCTCTCCGGCATGCTGTCGTAGACCTCGTTGAGGGACTGCGCCTGGTCACGGATGGACGGGTAGAAGGCCACGTTGAGCACGGCGTACCCGGCGATGCCGAGCGACCACCCGATCAGCCACCTCCGGCGGTCGCCCAGGAAGCGGCGCAGCATCACCGGACTCATGCCGCACCAGCCGGGGCCGACCCGTCACCGGAGTAGTAGCCGAGGAAGACGTCCTCCAGGTCGGGCTCGGTGCTGTGGACGTCCAGCGGTCGGTGGGCCGCCAGCGCCTGCACCAGCTCGCCGGCCGGTCCCTGCACCACGATCTCCAGTTCGGTCGCGGAGGCCCCCGGCCGGACGTCCGTGACGCCGGGGACCCGGTCGAACGCGGCGCGGGCCGGTACGGCGCCGGCGAAGCTGACGCGGAAGGTGCGGGCCAGGTGGGACAGCAGGGCGTCCACGCGGTCCTCGGTGACCAGCCGGCCCTCCCGCAGGACCGCCACGCGGTCGGCCACGTGCTGGACCTCGTCCAGCACGTGCGAGGACAGGAACACCGTCCGGCCCTCGGCCACGGCCTCCCGGGCCAGGGCGCGGAAGGTCTGCTGCACCAGCGGATCCAGCCCGCCGGTGGGTTCGTCCAGCACGAGCAGGTCGGGCCGGGCCATGAGCGCGCCGATCATGCCGACCTTGCGGCGGTTGCCCATGGACAGGTGGCCCAGGGGTCGGGCCAGGTCGGCGTCGAGGCGCTCGGCCAGCTCCTCCCACGCGACCCGCAGGTCCTGGCCCCGGAGGGCGGCCTGGTCCGCCAGGTACTCGCGGCCGCTGAGCTTCTCGGGCAGCGTGAGGTCACCGGGCAGGTAGCCGATGCGGCTCCGGAGGTCCACGCCGCCCGAGCGGGGGTCGCGGCCCAGCACGGTGGCGGTGCCGCCGGTCGGGCGGATCAGGTCCAGGAGCATCCTGATGGTGGTGGTCTTGCCGGCGCCGTTGGGCCCGAGGAACCCGAAGACCTCTCCGACCGGGACCTCCAGGTCCAGGCCGTCCACCGCGGTGTGGTCCCCGAACCGCTTGGCCAGGCCCCGTGTGGTGATGGCGCTGTCCATGCCACCGACCCTACCTGCGCGCTTCGTCGACCTCGGGTGGGTCCTCCCCCAGGAGGAGGTCGAGGTCCTCCAGGTCCCGGTCCGCGGCGGAGGGCAGCAGCCGGGCCGGCCACTGGAGCGGTGAGGCGCCCACCAGGGTGAGGCGTTGCCCGCCGTCCATCTCCAGCACGAACCACCGCCACGGGCCGGTGGCCACCCGGGCGGTCCGGATCGACCGTTGGTCCACCGCCCGCACCGTGCACCAGGCCACCACGTCGCGGACCCGGCCCTCGCCGACCTCCACGAAGCACCCCCGGGCCGCCACCAGCCCGGCCACGCCGACCACTGCGGACACCCCGAAGGTGACCCAGAACGCCCCGGTCACCTCGTGGCCCTCCCATGCCCCCCAGATGGCCGTGGCCACGGCCAACACCAGCCCGATGACGCCGACCAGCGCCAGCGGCGCGGCCAGGAGCGTGGTGCCCCGCAGCCGGACGCGCCGGCCGCCGGCGGTCATGGCCGGGGCCAGACCTGCGGGGTGGCGTCGCCGTCGGCCAGGGGTTCGCCCTCCACCAGGTTGCGCTGGTGCGACGGCACCGGCATGCCGGCACGGTGGCGCACCCGGGTGCCGTCGCCGCAGTACCGGACCGACACCGCCCGCCGCCACACGTCGGCCGACGTGTTGGGACCGGCGCCGTGGAGGGTGCGGGCGTGGTGCACGGTGAGGTCGCCCGGCTCCAGGTCCACGCACAGCACCGTCGGGTCGTCGGGGTCGATCTCGGGCACGGTCTCGCCCTCGGTGCCGGGGATGGGCTCGTCGACCACGAACAGGTTGGGTCGGAACGTGCGGTCCCAGCGGTGCGAGCCCCGCACGAACCGGAGGGCGCCCGTGGCCGGCGTCACGGGGTCCAGCGGGCACCAGAACGTCGCCAGGTTGTCGCCCTCCACGTGGAAGTACGGCAGGTCGGCGTGGTAGCGGGTCTCCTCCGCGGTGCCCGGGGGCTTGACCAGGATGCTGTCCTCGTAGAGCCAGACCCGATCGCTGCGCATCAACGTGGCGGCGATGACGGGCAGCGGGGAGGCGCAGTCGAACTCCCGCATCACCGGGTCCTCCAGCCAGTGGTCGATGCCGGCCCGGAACCGTCCGGCCGCCTCCCCGTCGGCGCCGACCGGGGCCGACCCGGTCAGCTCGGTGAGGTCCGCAGTGGCGTCACCGCCGTACGCCGCCGCCACCGCCGGTCCCAGGCGCTGGACCCAGGCCGCGGGCAGGACGCCACGCAGGACGACGACCCCGTCCCGTTCGAAGGTCTCCACCTCGGCGGGTGTGATGGGGCGTGCGGGCAGTGACTCGTCCATGCGCCGATGGACGGTAGCGTGCGCCGCCCGCCCGTTCATCCCGGACGCGAGCCGGCGCGGGGTCCGCTGGGCGTCCGTCCGGTGGCCCCGGTCCCCGGATGGTGAGGATTCGGTAGGAACCCGAGCCGCGGGGTGGGCGCGGACGGGACGGGGTCGTACCGTGGCCAACGGGTCAGGAGGACCGACATGACCGACGCGGCGTCGAGCGCCAACAGCACAGCATCGAACGAGCCGGCCCGGGTGCTGGTGGCCGACGACGACCGGGCCATCCGCGAGTCGCTGGAGCGCGTGCTGTCGCTCGAGGGCTACCGGGTGGCCACGGTGGCCGACGGTGCCGCGGCGCTGGAGTCGGCCCGGTCGGTCCCCGCGGACCTCATGGTGCTGGACCTGATGATGCCCTCCGTGGACGGACTGACGGTGTGCCGGGTCCTGCGCAGCGAGGGCGACCGCACCCCGATCCTGATGCTGACCGCCCGGACCGAGACGTCGGACCGGGTGGCCGGCCTGGACGCCGGGGCCGACGACTACCTGCCCAAGCCCTTCGACCCGGCCGAGCTGCTGGCACGGGTCCGGGCCCTGTTGCGGCGGACCCGGCCCGAGCCCCGGGCCGAGGCCTCGGTGCTCCAGGTGGTGGACCTGCGCCTGGACCCGGCGGCACGCCGGTGCTGGAGGGCCGACCAGGAGCTCGAGCTGTCCAAGACCGAGTTCGACCTCCTCGAACTGCTGATGTTCAACACCGGCATCGTGCTGGACCGGTCCCGCATCTACGAGGAGATCTGGGGCTACGACTTCGGGCCGGACTCCAAGAACCTGGCCGTCTACATCAGCTACCTCCGTCGCAAGGTGGACGACGGCCAGGACGTGAAGCTGATCCACACCGTCCGCGGCGTGGGCTACACGCTCCGGGAGGCGTGACCGTGATGCCCCACGCCGGGCCGACCGCCCGACCGCCCACGGTGCCCCGGTGAGCCTCCGCCTCAAGCTCGTGCTGGCGCTGGTGGCGCTGTCCGCCGCGGCGACGGCCGCCATCGGCCTGTTCAGCTACCGGACCACCGCGACGCAGCTCAAGGACCAGGTCGACCGGTCGCTGGAGGACTCGGTGCGCCGCCTCGGTGAGCGGCCCGGTGACCGCGACGGCCTCCCGGGCGCTCCGCCGGAGGAGCGGGGCGGGTTCCGGGGCGCGGGTGACGTCGTGGTCCAGCTGGTGGGCCCGGACGGCACCACCATGGGCTACAGCGACGTCGGCCTCCCGGTGGACGCCACGGACCGGGCCATCGCGGCCGCGGACAAGTCGCTCAGCGCGTACCGGGACGGCGAGGTGGACGAGGAGCCGTTCCGCATCCTGACCGTGGGCTACGGCGGGGGCCGGGGCGCGGTGCAGGCGGCGCGGAGCCTGGAGGAGACCGAGCAGGTCCTGTCCACGCTGCGGACCCGGATCCTGGTGGCCGCGCTGGTGGTCATGGCGGTGGCGGCGCTGTTGGGCTGGATCATCGCCCGTCAGGTCACCCGCCGGCTGGTCCGCCTGACCGGGGCCGCGGAGCAGGTCACCGCCACCGGGAGCCTGGAGGTGCAGGTGCCGGTGAGCGGGACCGACGAGACCGGTCGGTTGGGCACCGCGTTCAACGACATGCTGGCGACGCTGGCCCGGTCCAAGGACGACCAGCAACGGCTGGTCCAGGACGCGGGCCACGAGCTGCGCACGCCGCTGACCAGCCTGCGCACCAACGTGTACGCCCTCCGCCGGTCCGACGAGCTCACCGCGGAGCAGCGGTCCCGGGTCCTGGGGGACCTGGAGGGCGAGACCGAGGAGCTGACCCGGCTGATCAACGAGGTGGTGGAGCTGGCCACGGACCGTCGCGGTGATGAGCCGGAGGTCCCCGTCGCGCTGGGGCCGCTGGTGGAGCGGGTGGCGGCCCGGGCCGCGCAGCGCTCGGGCCGGGAGGTGCCGGTGCAGGCCGACGACACCGTCATCGCGGGCCGGCCCCTGGCGCTGGAGCGTGCGGTGGGCAACCTGGTGGAGAACACGCTGAAGTTCGACGAGAGCGGCGGCCCGGTGGAGGTCGTGTGCAGCCGGGGCCGGGTGGAGGTGGCCGACCGCGGGCCCGGGTTCTCCGACGCCGACCTGCCCCATGTGTTCGACCGCTTCTTCCGGGCCACGTCGGCCCGCAGCCGGCCCGGTTCCGGCCTGGGCCTGGCCATCGTGGCCGACGTGGTGGAGCACCACGGGGGCACCGTCTACGCCGGCAACCGACCCGGCGGCGGTGCGTTCGTGGGCTTCCAGCTCCCGGCGTCCTGAGTACCTGCGATCTGCGCCCGGCCCCTGCGGGCGAGCACCCCCGGCGAGCGGCTCACACCGGCGTCTAACCCGGGGCCAGTCGTGGTCACAACCGCACCTCCGACACTGGTGGGCGTCGACAACGACACGGCGGGTGCACGACACCGCCGGACAACCGGAACAAGGAGCACGCACGATGAACAAGATGAAGAAGTCACTGGTCGCCGCCGGCCTCACGGCGGGACTCCTCGGCGGCGGCGCCGCCGGTGCCATCCTCGGATCGGCCGGGGTGTCCGGCGCCCAGGACGCCACGACCACCACCGTGGTCCAGGACGACAGCGGCACCGCGGCCGAACGCCAGGGCCCGGAGGCGCACTTCGCCGAGGCGCTCAAGCCGTTGGTGGACGCCGGGACCATCACCCAGGCCCAGGCCGACGCGGTGGTCAAGGCCCTGGCCGATGCCGGCCCGCCGGAGGGTGGCCGCGGTGGCCCCGGTGGTGAGCACGGCCGACGCGGTGGCCCCGGCCTGGACGCCGCAGCCACGGCCCTGGGCGTGACGGCGGAGGACCTCCGCACGGCGCTGCAGGACGGCCAGACCATCGCCCAGGTGGCGGAGTCCAAGGGCGTGTCGGTCCAGACCGTCATCGACGCCATGGTCGGCGAGCTCAAGACGCACCTGGCCGAGGAGGTCGCCTCCGGTGAGCACACCCAGGAGGAGGCCGACCAGAAGCTGGCCGACGCCACCGAGCGCATCACCGACATGGTGAACAACGGCATGCCCGAGCGGGGTGCCGGACCGGGCGCCCCGGCCGACGCCGGCAACTGATCCTCCGGACGGGCCCCACCGGACGGACACCACCCGGTTCCCTCCCACCACCCGAGGGGCCCGACCACAGCGGTCGGGCCCCTCGTACGCGTTCGGGTTAGCGTCACCGGCCATGGATGACAGGGTCAGGCTGGAGGTCGACGGCGCCGTCGCCACGATCACGAACGACAACCCGGACAAGCACAACGCCTTCGACGACGAGATGGACGCCCAGCTCTTCGCCATCCTGGCCGAGCTGCGTGGGCGGCCGGAGGTCCGGGCCGTGATCTGGCGGGGCGAGGGCAGGTCATGGTCCTCGGGCCGTGACGTCGGGTCCATCGGCAACAACCAGACCGACATGACCCACCACGAGCTCATGACCCGGGGCATCCGGGGCATCCAGCAGATCTGGGACCTGGAGGCGCCGATCATCGTGGCCATCCACGGCTGGGCCATCGGGGGGTCGTTCCAGCGGGCGCTCCTGTGCGACGTCCGCATCGCGTCGGAGGACGCCCGCTTCATGCTCCCGGAGGTGGGCCACGGGGTCATCCCCGACACCGGTGGTGTGGGCGTGCTGTACCAGATGTGCGGCCATGGGCTGGTGAGCGACATGGTCCTCACCGGTCGGCGCCTGTCGGCCGAGGAGGCGTTGGCCCACGGGATCGTGTCCCGCGTCGTGCCCCGGGACGACCTGGACGCCACGGCCCGGGAGATGGCGGAGCAGGTGGCGGCCTCCCCGGCGGTCACGGTGAAGCTGGCCCGCCGGGTCATCTCCCACCTGTCCCGGCCCCAGGTCCGGGCCTCCATGGAGGACGAGTTGATCTACCAGACCTTCGTCAACAAGAGCGAGGACGCCGCCGAGCTACGGACGGCCAGGGCCGAGGGCCGCGACCCGGTCTTCCGGGGGAGCTGACGTGGCCGAGCACCCGGGACTCCCCGCACCCCCGGCAGTGGGCGACACCGCCCTCAAGCCCGGCACCTTCGACGCCGTCCCGGTCTTCGTCACCGGGGCCGGCACCGGGCTGGGCAAGGCCATCGCTTCGGAGTTCGCCCGCCTGGGCGCCTCCGTGGTGATCGCCAGCCGCAAGCCCGAGCACCTGGACGCGGGCCGGGAGGCCATCGAGGCCATCGGCGCCCCGGTGCTGAGCGTGGCCTGCGACATCCGGGAGCCGGACAGCGTCGCTGCCGCCTTCGATGCGGCCGAGGCAGCGTTCGGCCTGCCCGGCGTGCTGGTCAACAACGCCGCGGCCAACTTCCCGGTGCCGGCGGAGGACATGTCGCCCAACGCGTGGCGCACCGTGGTGGACATCACGCTCAACGGCACCTACTTCTGCTGCCCGGGAGTTCGGCCGCCGCCACCTGCAGGCCGGATCGCCCGGGTCGATCATCAACATCGGCGCCACCTACGCCTGGACCGGCGGGCCGGGGTTCGCCCATTCGGCCGCGGCCAAGGCCGGCGTGGTGAACCTGACCGAGTCGCTGGCGGTGGAATGGGGGCCGTACGGGATCCAGGTCAACTGCCTGGTGCCGGGGCTCATGCCGCACGAGGACATGACCGACGACATCCAGGGCAACCTCGCCCGCACCCACGACAAGGACGCCTGCCAGCCCGCGCTGCGGGTGGGCCAGCGCCAGGAGCTGGGGTGGGCCGCCACCTTCCTGGCCTCCCCGTACGGACGGTTCATCAGCGGCCACACGCTGGTCGTCGACGGCGCCAACTGGCAGCGACGGTCGCTGACCAACCCCGAGGTGGTCACCATCCGGGACCAGATGGGCCGGGGCCCCTTCGACCCCGACGCCCCCCGCTGACCCCGCTGCCCGGCGTTCTGTGCTGCGAGCCGCGACCTCTGGGTCGCGTGTGGCAACACAGAACCTGGTCGGGGTGGCGTTCAGGTCGGGGGTGGATCCGCCACGTAGCCGGGGACGATGCCGAACTGCTCCAGGTTGCGGACAGCGGGGTGTTCCCGTCCCGCCGGCCCGGCGGACACCGCCGTCAGCACGTTGCCGCGTCACCGCCTGCAGCGCGGCCTCGGGGTCGGCGGCCGACGGTGCGCGGCCTGCGGTGTCCGGCGCCAGCCGCTTGATCCACTCGAAGGTGCCCACCGCGAACACCCCGGCCCCGCTGTCGGTGGTGTACCAGGTGACATCCGCGAAGGTGTTGCTGCCGCGGACCACCACGGGGGAGTGGCACAGCACCTCGATGTCCTCCGGGGTGGGCTGTTCCGGGGTGACCCGGTCGTACTCGTTGCCCACCAGGCCGGGGATGACGTCGCCGTTGCGCAGGCCCGATCCCTCGAACATCCAGTTCTCGGTGTTGACGAACCACATGTCGCCGTCCACCGGGTTGGACTCGTAGAGGTTGCCGATGAGCGAGCTCTCGGGCTCGTTCGACGGCGGGGACCGCCAGCTCACGGTTGACTCCGAGGGGTCGATGGCGGTGACGGGATCGGCCTCGGCGGAGCGGTAGTTGACCTCCCTGCGGAACGGGCCGGTGTCGGAGTCCTCCAGGCGGATCTTCCGGAAGCAGGCGTTGGCGCCCAGGAACAGCAGGTTGACCCCGGCGTCCCGCGCCGCTTCCAGCCCCCGTCGCATGCGGGTCGAGTAGTACTCGTCGTGACCCAGGGAGACGACGGCGCGGTGGTTGGCGGCCTGCTCCGGGGTGGCGTGCAGGTCGATGTCGGTCCAGTAGGTGACGTCCAGCCCCAGCCGCTCCACGAACTGCACCAGCTCGAACTCGCGGCCGAAGAACTCGCCGGAGCCCTTCCGGTAGTACGGGCGGTCGAAGGTGACCACGTCGGCCCTGCCGCTCTTGCCGGCCCCGGCGTCGGCGTAGAGGCTCGAGCCGCCCCATTCGTTGTAGGCCTGCCAGGTGGTGACCGAGCTCTGGACCAGCAGGGCGGCGCGGCTGGCGTCGTCGCGGACCACCAGCGGCACGTAGGTCTGCCCGCCGTCGGACGACACCAGCTTGAGCAGGTACATGCCCGGGGGCCAGCTGCTGTCCGCGGTGACCTGGAGGTTGGTCTCCCACGGCGCGGTCCAGGTGCCGACCGCGGGGTCGAGCACGGGCGGCGGCTGGACCAGGCCGGGCAGGGTGGGGGACTGCCACACGAGCCGGGCGCCGGCGCCGCCGTACCAGCCGGTCCGGTAGGCCTCCACCCGCCAGTCGGCAGCGGGGGTGGACACCCGCAGGTCCACGGTGCCGCCCCGGTTGACGCTGGTGGCGGTGGCGTAGCCCCGGATCCGGTCCCAGACCTCCGGAGCGGCGTCCGGCACCTGCCAGCCCGGGGTGCCGGGAAGGGCGTTCTCGTCGATCAGCCACTGCGCGGGGTCGGGCGCCGCCGTGGTGGTGGGGATGGTCGTGCTGGTCGTCGGGCGTGTGGTCACCGATCCGCCGGCAGCACCGCCGTCGGGCCTGCCACCGTCCGTCGTGCAGGCGGCCAGGCCGAGTGCACCCGTGGCGGCCGCTCCCGCGGCCAGCAGCTGTCGTCGGGTGACCTCTCCCATGGCGGTCGCCAGTCTCCCACGGCGGCCCGGACATGACGGACGAGCCCGTCACCAGCGCGAGCGGGACTCCTCCGCGAACCCGACGGCCCGGGGCAGGGACAACTCGGTGCCGTCGTCGGTGACCACCGTGCCGGACCACGTGCCGAAGACCTGGTGGACCTCCATGCCCATGACAGCGGCCTCCACGCGGGTGTGCTTGTCCAACCGGGGCACGAGCCTCAGGTCGAGGCGGCCGTCGGGGTCCGTCACGGTCCACGGACGCATGGGGTGGTCCCAGTCGTAGGACCAGGCCAGCTCGCGTCCCAGCTTGTGCAACCGGCCGTCCACGATGATCCCGTTCTCGGTGAAGCCCGTGCCCTCGGTCCACCTGCCGCCCAGCTGCAGGCCGACCACCGGACCCGACGTCGCCACGCCGGTGCCGCCGCCCCAGTTCCAGCGGGTGCGGTAGGGCCACCGGCCGCGGCCCACGTCGAGCACGCCCCAGGCGGGGTCGTCGGCGCCCCCGATGGCGATCCGGTCCTCGCCGACCCGCAGCACGCCGTGGGCCGGCCGGGCCTGGTGCTTGGACGTGAACTGGAACGTGTCGTCGCTCCAGGGGATGACCACGTTGAGCGACTCGTGACCGGGAGGCAGCTCCACCAGCAGTTCCAGCGACGCCGCCGTGCCGTCGTGCTCGGTCCAGGACGCGTCCAGCCGGGTGCCGTCGGCGTCGTCGACCAGGTCCAACCGAAGGCTCCCGGAGCGGTAGTGCAGCGGCTCCGTCCCGGGCCGGTCCGGGAGTTCCAGTCCGCGGGCCCCGGGAACGGTCCGGTTGCGGCCGCCCGTGAGGCCGGTGCGAAGGTCGGCCCACCACACGTCCGCGATGCCCAGGTAGTCGACGTCCGCGTAGGTGATGGACACGGCGTGCGTCGGGCTGATCACCGCCCAGTAGTCCCACCGCTTGTTCCGACCCCACCGCCCGGCCAGGTTGGCCCGGTGGTGGGGGACCCGTGACCAGCCCCGGGCCGCGGGGTTGAGGGTCCGGCCGTCCGGGCGGCACAGATCGACCGTCCCGGTGATCTCGGGCTCGTGGGTGGTCCTGGTGTCACTCGCCCTGTCGGTCATCACGCTCCTGTTCCTCGTCCTCACCGGACCCGTCGTCTCCGGGCTGGTCAACATCGGGGGACCCCTCGACCCGGTCCCTCATCCACCGCCTGCGCCACCACCAGATGCCCAGGGCGACCAGCAGCGCAACCGCCCCCGCCGCCAGGGCCAGCACGGTGGCCAGGCTGCGTCCGCCGACCCGTTCGGGGACCCCGTCGCGGACCCGGACGATGTCCACGTACAGGCGGCGTTCGCCGTCCGGGCTGCCCGCCTGGCCCCGGGCCCACCCGTGATACACCATCCACACGTCGCCCAGGGCGGAGAAGAACTCCTGGCCGCCGGGGCCGCGGGCGAAGGTGGTGGAGCCCATCCACGGCTCATCGCTGTCGTCGGGTCGCCGGCAGGGCCCGGTGACCGACTCGCACACGGCATAGCCGATGCCGTACTGCTCGGAGTCCCAGGCGTTGCCCGAGTAGAAGAGGTAGTAGGTGCCGCCGTCGATGATCATCGACGGCGCCTCGATCAGGCCGCCCTCCCAGTCCTGCTCGGCGGTGAGCAGCCGGTTGGGCCCGCCCACCGTGCTGAGGCCGTCGGGCGCCAGCTCCTGGGACCAGAGCGACGTGGGGTGCCCGCAGCAGTTCCCGTCGTTCTTGTACAGGAGCCAGGTGGTGCCGTCGGTGTCGGTCACCACGCTGGGGTCGATGCTGCCGCCCAGGTCGCGCTGGCACACCATCGGCCCCTCGGAGTCGTCCACGAACGGTCCCAGGGGTGATGCTGCGGTGGCCCGGGAGATGCACTGCGTCGTGGTGCCGCGGAGGCGGGTGGAGTAGTAGAGGACGTAGCCGTCGTCCAGGGCCAGCACGGCAGGGGCCCACACGAAGCCGGGCTCGGACCAGGCCGGCAGGGTGGGGAAGGCGTCGCCGTAGTAGCGGGCGGTCGGGCTGTTGCGGACCACGATCACGGGGAGGTTGGCGGTCGCCGTGTTGGTGGCGTAGGCGTAGAACGTGTCATCCACGCGCAGCACGTAGGGGTCGGCGAAGTCACCGTCGTAGATCGGGGTCCCGAGCAGCAGTCCGGAGGCCGGGCGGAGGGCCGTGGCCTCTCCGTCGGTGCGCTCCGCGCCCGGGTTGGGCCCCCCGGTCCGTGGGCGCTGGCCCGGCTCGGCCTTGGACGGGTCCAGCGGCCCGCCGCACCCGGCTGCGGCGATGGTCATCGCGAGGAGGACCAGGGCCGCCCCAACGACGTTCCGTCCCGCCGGTCGCACCGGAGCAGTCTGGCAGAGCGGATAGCCCGACCCGACCGGGAGACACAGGTCACGCCGAAAGTAGTTAGCACAGCTAATTAGCCTGATAAAATATTCGAGTGCCGAACGATGACCTGGACCCCGAGACGGCTGCCCGCCTGCAGATGAGCACCACCCGACTGGCCCGGCGCCTGCGCCGTGAGGCCGGGGCCCAACTCACGCCCAGCCAGCTCTCGGTCATGGCCTCCATCCACCGCCACGGCACGGTGACCCTGGGGGCGCTCGCCGAGTTCGAGCGCGTCGCCCCGCCCACCATCACCCGCGTGGTGGCCAAGCTGGAGTCCGACGGCCTGGTCGAGCGCACGCCGGACCCCACCGACCGCCGGATCGCCCGCGTGAGCACCACCGGGGCCGGCGACGAGCTGGTGGCACAGGCCCGGCGCCGCAAGGTGGCGTGGCTGGCCGAGCGGCTGGAGCGACTCCCGACCCGGGACCGGGCCCGCATCGAGTCCGCCCTGGACGCCCTGGAACGCCTGGCGGACGAGCCGTGACCCGCCAGCTCAAGCTCCTCGGCCGCGAGACGTTCGCGTCGCTGCGCGTCCGCAACTTCCGGCTGTTCTTCGGGGGCCAGCTGATCAGCCAGGTCGGGAACTGGATGACCCTGCTGGCCCAGACCCTGCTGGTCCTGCACCTGACCGACTCCGGCGTGGCCATCGGCCTGCTCGCCGCGGTGCAGTTCGGGCCCGTGCTGCTGATCGGACCGTGGGCCGGTCTCATCGCCGACCGCTCGGACAAGCGCAAGCTGCTGCTCGTGGTGCAGTCCCTGGCCATGGTCCAGTCCTTCGTCCTGGCCGCGGTGGCCTTCACCGGCGCGCCGGTGTGGACCATCTACGTGGTCGCCCTCTTCGGCGGCGTCACCATCGCCTTCGACAACCCGGCCCGACGCTCGTTCGTGGTGGAGATGGTGCCGGAGCCGGACGTCCCCAACGCGGTCAGCCTGAACAGTGCGCTCATGACCTCGTCCCGCGTGGTCGGCCCCGCCCTGGCCGGCCTGCTGATCAGCACCGTCGGCTTCGGCTGGACCTTCCTGGTGGACGCGGTGTCCTACGTCGCGGTGCTCACCTCGTTGTGGATGATCCGTCCCGGCGACCTGCGACGCACCCCGGTGACCGCCAGGGCCAAGGGCCAGGTGCGCGCCGGCATCCGCTACGTGCGCAGCGTGCCGGAGCTGTGGGTGCCGTTGGTGATGATGGCCGTCATCGGGACGCTTGCGTTCAACTTCAGCACGGTCATGCCGCTGTTCGTCACCCGTGACCTGGGTGGCAGCGAAGGCCTGTTCACCCTGGTGTTCTCGGTGTTCAGCGTCGGGTCGCTCGTCGGCGCCCTGGCCGTGGCCCGGCGTCGACGGGTGACGGTCCGGACCGTCGGGCTGTCGGCCGTCGCCTTCGGCGTGTCGATGGTCGCCCTGGCCCTCGCCCCGAGCCTGGGCCTGGTGTTCCCGGCCGCGTTGGTGGTGGGCCTGACCAGCATCGGGTTCCTCACCGCCTCGACGGCCATCGTGCAGCTGCGGGCCGCGCCCCAGATGCGGGGCCGGGTCCTGGCACTGCAGGCGATGCTGTTCCTGGGCAGCACGCCGATCGGCGGACCGATCGTGGGCTGGGTGGCACAGACCGCCGGCGCCCGTTGGGCCCTCATGCTGGGCGCCGTGGCCTGCCTGGGCGCCGGAACCTGGGGGTTGGTGGTGGTCCGTCGGCACCCGGGCACCGAGCGCCTCGTGCCGGTCCCCACGGGTACCGGACCGGGTCCGGAGCGGCCCGGGCCACCCGTTCCCGAGTCGGTCGGTCCCGGTCCGACTCCCGGCCCGGCGCCGGCGCCGGTTGCGCCCGCCGCGGCCTGAGCCCCGCAGACGCAACGCCGGACTCCTCGGGCAGGCCCGGTCCACGTGGGCGGAATGCACCGGCGTGCGCACCGGTTGGCGGAGTCGATGAAGAGTCAGCCATCGCCTCATCACTGTCTGCATCGTCAGATGATGAGCCACAGCATCCGGAGCAGCACCCCACATGAGCGTCATCCCTGAGTCCCACGCCGACCTCCTCCAGGCCGTCACCGTCGCCGACGTGGCCACCGTCGGTCCCGACGGGGAGCCGCAGGTCAACCCGGTCTGGTTCGAGTGGGACGGCACCACCCTGAACTTCAGCCAGACCACGGGTCGCCAGAAGTACCGCAACATCAGCCGTGAGCCCCGGGTCGCGGTCTCGATCGTGGACCCCACCAACCCCTACCGCTACCTGGAGGTCCGAGGCACGGTGGTGGCGGTGGACCCGGACGGTGACCTCGCCTTCATCGACCGCCAGGCCCAGCGGTACATGGGCGAGGAGAAGTACCCGTGGCACCAGCCCGGTGACGAGCGGGTCGTGGTCCGGGTCCGCCCCGAACACACCTCCCAGATGGGCTGACCGGGCCCCTGCCGGGCGCGACCGGACGGCGATCCGGGGATGTCGCCCCGTTCTCCGGACGGATCGGTCCCGGCTCCGTACCATCAGGACATGTCCGGTCCGGTCAACGAGCAGGTCGTGGGGTGCCCGGCACCGCAGCTCCGGCCCTGGGTGTCGACCTACGTGGGCTACTGCATGACCGGGCTGGCCGGCGGGGTGCATGCCGGCCTGCCGTCGCGGACGATCACGGTCGTGATCAGCCTGGACGAGCCGGTGGACCTGTGCCGGATGCCGGACCCGCACCAGCACCCTGACCGGTTCCAGTCGCTGGTGGGTGGGTTGCATGCCGCGCCGGCGGGGATACGCCACGACGGCAACCAGTTCGGCATCCAGCTGGAGCTCACGCCGGCCGGCTCCCGTGCGCTGTTCGGGATGCCCGCGGCTGAACTGGCCCGAACCGTGTGTCCCCTGGACGCCGTCGCCGGTCCGTCGGCCCGCTCGTTGCCGGACCGCCTGCGCAGCCGGGGCTCCTGGACCGACCGGTTCCGGGTGCTGGACCAGGTGCTGACGGGGTGGCTGCGGGATCTCCCGGGCCCCCGGGACGAGGTGGCCCGCGCCTGGGCCGTGCTGGACCGCGCCGACGGGCTGGTCGACGTGGGGTCGATCGCGGCGGAGGTCGGGTGGAGTCGTCGGCACCTGGGCCAGCAGTTCCGCCAGGAGTTCGGCCTCCCACCCAAGGTCGTGGCCCGGGTGATGCGGTTCGAGCGGGCCAAGGCCCTCATGACCGCGATGCCGGCCCCGGACCTGGCCGCCGTGGCCGCGACGGCGGGCTACAGCGACCAGCCCCACCTCACCCGCGACTGGCGGGACCTGGCCGGCTCCACGCCCGCAGGCTGGCTCCGGGGCGAGGAGTTCCCGTTCGTTCAAGACGCCGCAGGTGTCCCGGCGCGATCGTGAGCGCATGAGCACCACACCGCCTCCCACCGTCTGGCCCTCGCTGAACTACGCGGACGCACCGGCCGCCATCCGCTGGCTGTGCGACACCTTCGGGTTCGTGGAGGTCCTCGTCGTTCCCGGCGGGTCGCCCGGCGTGGTGGAGCACGCCCAGCTGTCGTGGCCGGAGGGCGGCGGCGTCATGCTGGGCAGCGCCGGCCGCGACGGCAACGTGTTCTCGCAGCGACCCACCGGCACGGGCTCCACCTACGTGGTCACGGACCGCCCGGCGGAGCTGTGGGACAGGGCCCGGTCCGTCGGGGCCGAGGTGGTGCGGGGACTGCAGGACGAGGACTACGGCGGGAGCGGGTTCAGCGTCCGGGACCCCGAGGGCAACATCTGGAGCCTGGGCAGCTACCGGGGCGAGCCGCTGCCGGGCTGAGGTGCTCTGCATGGCCTCGGCGACTCCGCGGAGTCGCCCGGACCCGGACCGCCCCGCCGTACCGGGCCCCGATTCAGCCCGGCAGGACGGGCACCGAGGTGGCGCGGCGGTCCCGGTCGCACGCGGTGCGGACATGGCAGCCCCGCAGGTGGTCGTTGACCACGCCCACCGACTGCATGGCGGCGTGCACGGTGGTGGGGCCCAGGAACCGGAATCCCAGGCGCTTGAGCTCCTTGGCCAGCGCCGTGGACTCCGGGGTGGTCGACGCCAGCTCCCCCAGCCGGGCCGGCACCGGGCGGCCCCGTCGTCGGGGCTCCACGGACCACACCAGCGCGGCCAGCGATCCGTACCGCTCCTGTGCGGCCAGGACGGCGGTCGCGTTGGCGATGGATGCCTCGATCTTGCCGCGGTGCCTCACGATGCCGGCGTCCCCCAACAACCGGTCCACGTCGTCAGGGCCGAACGCGGCCACCGCCTCCGGGTCGAACCCGGCGAACGCCGCCCGGAAGTTCTCCCGTTTGCGCAGGATGGTGAGCCACGAGAGGCCGGACTGGAACCCCTCCAGGCACAGCTTCTCGTACAGGCGGACGTCATCGGTCACCGGCCGGCCCCACTCGTGGTCGTGGTAGGCGGTGTAGTCGGGGGCCGACCCGCACCAGCCGCAGCGACGGATCCCGTCCTCGCCCCGCTCGGCGGTCATCTGCATCCAGTCCATCGGCGGCATCTCCCCTCTGCCGTGCCGGCGCACGGTGTCCGCGGGACCCTAGGGCGGCGGTCCGACAGCCTGCCTCCGGACCGGCCCTCGGGCCGGCGGATGTGGGAGCCTCGGTCCCGGTCGGGCAGGCCCCCGACCCTGGACCAGATCGAACGAGGAGCCCTCCATGGCGGCAGCCGGACCGGAACGTGACCAGATCCCGGAGAACTGGAGCGTCGGGGCCCAGGGGTACGAGCACGCCTTCGCCGGGTTCACCGGGATGTACGCCGACGAGATGCTGGACCGCCTCGGCGTGACTGACGGCAGCCGGGTGCTGGACGTGGCGGCCGGGACCGGTGCGGCATCGGTGCGTGCCGCGGAACGGGGCGCCGACGTGCTGGCCACCGACTTCGCCCCCGGCATGGTGGAGGTCGTCGCCCGCCGGCTGCGCGACGGCGGGCACGGCACGGCCCGGGCCGAGGTCATGGACGGCCAGGCCCTGGGCGTGGCCGACGACTCCTTCGATGCCGCCGTGTCCATGTTCGGGCTCATGTTCTTCCCCGACGTGGACGCCGGACTGGGGGAGATGCGCCGCGCCGTCCAGCCCGGCGGGGCCGTGGGCACCGCGACCTGGGACCTGGACGGCTTCCCCATGCACCGGCTCATCGGTGAGGCCCTCCGCCGGTCCCTGCCGGGCTATGAGGCCGGCCCCCCACCACTGCCGACGTGGGCGCCGCTCGGCAACCAGGGCGGGCTGGGGGAGTTCCTCCGGCGCGGTGGGCTGGACGACGTGCGGGTGACGCAGGCGACGCGGCAATGGCGGTTCGCCGACCCTGCCGGGTTCTTCCGGGACCTGCCGACCTGGTCACCGCCGGTGCAGCCGTTGTTCGACGCGCTGCCGGAGGAGGCGGTGGGCGACGCCGCCGCCGCGTTCGCGGAGGTGGTGGCAGAGGCCGGAGGGGCCGACGGCGGCCCGGGCATCCCCATGGAGGCGCTGCTGGGCACGGGGACGGTGCCGAACAGGTAGCCGGCTGGACGGACCGGGGCCCGCGGCGGCGTCAGGCCGTGGGGACGGGCTCGATCTCCTCGAGGTCCTTGTACAGGCCCAGGCGCTGGTAGTCGCGGAACGTCTTGTAGATCCCCTGGCGGGTGACCTCGTCGGGGTCCCCCTCGGCCGGCTCGGCCGCCGACTGGGACACCACCAGGCGGGACAGGTCGGGCAGGCCCCGCTGCGAGCTGAGTGCCTGCACGGCCCGCATCTGCGGGGCCAGGCGGGCGTTGACCGAGGTCCATCCGGGGATGGCCGCAGCCAGCTCCTTGTAGGTGATGGTGCGGTCCCGGCGTGCGTTCCACACCAGCCTCGGCAGCGCCAGGTCGGCGAACTCGGTGGCCTTCATGGTGCGCTCCGCTCCGTGGTCGTGGGCACGTCGGCCACTCGGCCGGCGCCCCTCCAACGTAGGCCATCGGCGGCCCCACCCCTCCACCGGCTCAGCGCCCCGCCCTTGTCGGACGGTCTGGCGGAGCAATCTCATCAGCCCGACGTCGGAGGTCGACGGCACTGGGCGACTCGTGGAGTCGCCCGGTGACCATCTGAGGAGTGCGATCGATCCCCGGTGTTCGTCGGTAGGATCCGCGTCCGACGTGGGTCGGTGATGTCCGACCCGACGTCGGGGCACCGAGCAGGGAGCGACCGATGACAGAGCCGATGACCACCGAGGTCGATCACTCGACGCCCACACCGTGGGAGGGCGTCCGCTTCCAGCCGTCGGTCGCTCTGGGCCTGCTCGTCTACTTCGGCTACCTGGCGATCTTCTACGCGACCTGGAAGATCAACGACGTCGACTACGACACGATCGGCGACACGGTGGAGAGCACCAAGCTCCACTACGCCATGCCGACGCTCCTGGGGTGTGCGTTCCTGGTCGTGGCCATCTCCGTGCTCGGGTGGTGGCGCATCACGTTGTTCGACTCCTTCCGCAGCGGCCCCAAGTGGGCGTGGATCGGCCCGATCGCCATGTTCCTCCTGGCGGTCGCGTCCTTTGCCGGTGTCACCTGGGGCAACGTGAGCTCGTCGCTGCTGATGTCGGTCCGTCCTCGGCGCGATCGGGGTGGGCTTCGGCGAGGAGATGATCACGCGCGGCGCCCTCCTCGTCGGGCTGCGGACCAACCACAACGAGGTCATGGCCTGGCTCTTCAGCACACTCGCGTTCGCCGCTCTGCACGCCCCCAACGCGCTGTTCGGGCAATCGGTGCCGCAAGACAGCTCGTCCAGCTGGTCTTCACGTTCCTGGTCGGGTCGCTGCTGTGGTCGATCCGGCGGCTGTCGGGCACGCTGCTGTTGTGCATGTTCCTGCACGGCTTCTGGGACTCGTCGGTCTTCCTGCCCGGGGCGACCGGGGACGACCCGTTCCCGCTGTCGACGCTGATCTACGTGATCGGCATCGTGTGCGCCATCGCGGTGCTCCGCAAGAACCGCGGCATCTACGTGCGCTGACCGCCGGGCCGATGAACGCTCGGCACCGCACGCGCCTGCCGCTTCGGCGCTGTCGTGATGCGGCACGGTCCGGATGTCGCACTGCAACGCTGGAAGCAGCGCCCGGGTTGGCGCTCGGGGGCCGAGGAGGGCTGGATGGACGAGAACGTGCTCATGGAACGGGCCCGTCGCGGTGACAGGGATGCGATGGACCAGCTCGTCGAGGCCGCTGCGGACATCGGCGACCGGGAGCGACTCCGGCAACTGGCTGAACTGGGAGCAGCTGACGCGGTTGACGAACTGGTGCAGCTTGCCGGTGAGCTCGGTGACCTTGCTGAGCTGCGTCGGCTGGCAGACGAAGGGAGCTCCGATGCCCGTGACGTGCTCGAAGAGCTGACCGACGACGCCGGATAGGCGGCACGACCGGGCTGCCCGGTTCCGTTCGAGGAATCCTCCGAATCGCTCAGGACCTGACGGCGCAGCGCATGCACGGCGCTCTCCGCAGCGGGGGTCACCGACGCCACCGACGGGCACGGACGAGCAACTCCTCGACGTACGCGGGCTTCGTGGCGACATAGCTGGCTCTGTCTCCGCGCGCTTCCTTCGCGAGGTGTCGCTTGTGTGCCGCGTACGCCTCGACCTCGTCCGGATGGGGTCCGGAGGTAGTCGCGCAACCACAGGTAGTCGGCGATCTCGTACGAGCCGCCGGGACGACGTGGAGGTGATGGGTGCGTCGATCGCCGACGACGCGGCGAAGGAAGACGTGGCGTGCCGGGTCGGGCCACGCCGTCGGCCGGTGCTCGAAGCCGATCGAGGCGAGCAGTCGGAGTCGGTCCAGTACGTCGGTGGTGTCGGCCACGACGAGGAGGATGTCGATCGTCGGCTTGGCGACCAGGTCGGGCACGGCGGTGCTGCCGATGTGTTCGATGCGCATCGCGACGGGGCCGAGGGCGGCGAGCAGGTCGCGGCGGGCAGCCTCGAGACTGTGCTGGCCATTGGGGATCCGGTCCCGACAGCTCGAGATCCGACGTCCGCCCGGTCACGGCACCAGTGTGACGGCGCGCGTGCGGCGCTTCGGTCGACGGCCCCGCAGCCGAGTTCGGGCATCGGGTGCCCGGTCGAGCCGAGCCCTGCGCCGTCGGAAGGGCGTAGCCTCCGACCATGTACGCCCGGACCCGGACCTTCTCCGATACCGATGTCCAGGTGACGACGTCGGCGCGTCCTCCCTCCAGGTCCCCTGCTGACACTCGACGGCGTACCTGGCGCTCGGGGGAGGGTCGGACTGCAGACCGCCCGGGAGTTCGGTCCCGAGGGGACCATCGACGAGATCGCCGCCGGCCGGCCTGCGGGCCGGGGAGGCGGTGGCTTCCCCACGGGGGACAAGTGGCGCTCCATCCGCGCCGCCGGGGGTGGCCGTCACTTCGTGGTCGCCAACGGTGCCGAGGGCGAGCCGGCCACCTTCAAGGACCGGACGCTCATGCGCGTCGACCCGTTCCGGGTCGTCGAGGGCGCGGCGATCGCCGCGTGGCGGTCGGGGCCGAGGAGATCTACCTGGCCACCAAGGCGTCGTTCCGCACCGAAGCCGCGAACCTGCGTGATGCGGTGGCGGAGCTCGAACGGCACGGTCTGCTCGACGGGTTGACGGTGCGGGTCGTCGAGGGGCCGGGCGAGTACCTGTTCGGTGAGGAGAAGGCACTCCTCGAGGTGATCGAGGGCCGTGAGCCGCTTCCCCGTGAGCTGCCCCCGTGGCAGCACGGGCTGTTCGCCACCGTGACCATTGGCTGGGAGTCCGCCAGCAGCCGGTCGAGCGAACCACCGATGAGCAATCCCACGTTGGTGAACAACGTCGAGACCCTGGCGGCTGCGGCCCACATCCTCGAGCGGGGGGCCGAGTGGTACCGGACCATGGGGACGGCGGCCTCGCCCGGCACCATCGTCGCCACCGTCGTCGGCGACGTCCGCCATCCCGGCGTCCACGAGGTCGAGATGGGCACGCCCTTCGACGAGCTGCTGGAGCGCTGTGGAGGGCCTCTGGAGGGGCGGACCTTCAGGCGGCGCTGTCCGGTGTGTCGAACGCGGTGTTGGCCGCCGGCGACTTCGACGTCCCGCTCACCCACGAGGACCTCGCCGCCCGCGGTTCGGGCCTGGGTGCAGCGGGGTTCGTGGTCGTACGACGACCGACGGTCCATGCTCGCCGTCGCCGCCGAAGTCAGCCGGTTCCTGTCGGTCGAGTCGTGCGGCAGTGCCCACCGTGCAAACAGGGCGGCCTGGCCATCACCGAGGTCCTGGTGGGGATCGCCGAGAGGCGGGATCCGACCTGGCGACCTGGGCCGCCTCAACGCCCTGCTCAGATCGGTGACGGATGCGAACCGGTGCTACCTGGGCACCGAGGAGCAGGTGGTCGTGTCGTCCATCCTCCGATCGTTCCCCGAAGACATCGCCGCTGTGACTCGAAGCGGCGCGACCCCGGCGGAGACGATCCTCGTCCCGCTCATCGTCGACCTCCTCGCTGACGGGACCGTCATCCACGACTCGAAGCACCGGTCGAAGCGCCCCGACTGGACCTACGGAGACTGACAGCAACGCCCAGTTGTGACGAAGCGGTCCAGGAGCTGCCCGGCGTGGTGCCGTTCGAAGCTGCCATTCCGTACGAGATGTCACGAGTTCGGCGTCGACGGGCCTCGGAGTCGAGGGGCCGCTGTTCTTCCGGCTGTCCGAGGGTGCCCGGATCCGTGCGGAACAAGGATGCCCAGTGGACCAATGAACTCTCGAGGCCCTGATCGACGGGGGCTCCCGAGGACGCCTCGTTCAGGACGTTGGCCTTCTCCAGCCCAGCGGGTCATCAGCGGCCCATCGATCACCACCCTCACACCCCCTTCTGTGATGCACAGGATCACCCTAGGTGACCGCTGGCCGACGAAGCGCGGTTTGCGGCCGGTTCGGGATCAAGGCACGCGTTTGCCCGTCGGCGATCGGGCCGGTCTCCAGCAGCTCGCCGGTGTGACGCGACCCACGGGCACGGTGTCCTTCCTCTTCACCGACATTGAGGGCATGCGCAGGCTGTCGGCATCGTCGCCACAGTCAAATCAGGTCTCGGCATTGGGCCTGCACGACCACCTCGGTGCAATCAGACCGTCGCTGCGCACGGTGGCTTCCTGCTCCACGGCGGGGGACGGCATCGGAGCGTCGTTCCAGCGCGCAGCCGATGCCGTGGGTGCGGCAGTCGCCCTTCAGGTCGGACTGAGGAGGGTTCGAATTGGCCCGACGGCGTCGGATTACGTCCGTGTCGGTGTGCACACCAGCGAAGCCGAGCGCGACAGCGGCTCGGCCACCGGTGAACCGAGCGCACGTGGATCGACGAGGCCAACGGCGGCTCGGTGGTGGTCTCGTCCACCACCGCCGAAGTCATCATACGACGACTCGAGCTGGTCGATCTCGGAACCTCCTGAAGGGGGTCCCGACGAGATGCAGCTCTATGGCGTGTCCGCCGAGGGATGGCGGTCCGGGGACGATCGTCCCCTGACGGGACCGCGGCCGGATGGTGAAGCTCCCACGGGCGGTGCACGGACACATCGGCCGGGAGAACGAGCTCGAGCGGCTGGATCGACGAACTCGACCATCGTCGGGTGGTGACCCTGACGGGCCCGGGCGGCGTCGGCAGACCCGTGTCGGCGGTCGAAGCGGCGTGGAGGATGGCGCCGTTCGCGTCCTGGTCGGGCGTGGTGATGGTGGAGCTGGCCCCTGTCGGTGACCCCCAGCCATCATCGTTTCAGGTCGCCGCAGCGATCAATGCACGGCCCCAGGACCAGGAGTCGCTGGACAGCGGTCGTTCGGTCTACTGTCGGAAGCCAGTGCGTCTGGTGCGTGCTCGACAACTGCGGCGCGTGATCGACGCTGCGGCTGCAGTCGGTGGCCGTCTCGGCGCAGAGACTGCTCCAGCGGTCACGGTGCTGGCCACCAGCCGGGAGCCGCTCGGCGTCCCCAGCGAGACCATGGTCCGCGTCGCCTCCCTCGACACTGAGGGCGCCGAGCGGTCATTTGTATCTGCAGCGGGCCCCGGAGGCCGACGCCGGTCTCCGAAGCCGCTCGGCGAAGGCCACGAGGTCGTCGAGAGCATGTGCAGCAGTTGGACGGGATCCCGCTGGCGCAGCAGCGGCTCAAGTCCGGTCATTCACGGTCGGTCAGTTCGACGAAGCGTCTCGACGACCGGTTCCAGCTGTACGGCACCCGCCGGGAGGCGTTGAGCGTCATCGAGTTCTGCGGACCACGATCGACTGGTCGTTCCCGCCTCCTCAGCGAAGAAGAGCAGTGCTTCTTTCGCCGGATGACATATTCGCCGGTCGCACCGACCTGAGCCGTCGAGGAGTAGTTCTGTACAAGACACCGAAGACAGCAACATGATGGAATTCTCGGCTCACTTCGTGGACAAGTCCATGGTGCTCGCCGAACGGGACGCCGTCCGGCATGCGCTACCGCAGCTGGAGACGTTGCGCAGTTCGGCGAGGAGCAGCTCATCGACGCCGGTGGGTCCGATGCCGTGCATCGCCGTCACCTCGACCGTTCCGGACGCTGGCCGAGGCGCCGTGGGACTGCGTACAACGGAGCTGATCCGGCCTGGTCGAGCGGAGGCATGGTTCGCCGTCGAGTGGGACAACCTCCGGAAGCCCATACTCGGGCCCTCGAGGAGGGCGACGCCGCGTCGCTCGAAGCGCTCTGCACCTGGACCTACCGGTGGGGCCATCGACCACCTCCGGGTGGAGCATGCCGAGTGGGTCCGGCGCTCCCTCGCTCACTTCGGATCGGGCGACGCGCAGGCGGTCCCGATCACGCCGCCCGGCTCATCGGGCTGGCTGCGGGTGCGCCACTCCGCCTGGATTGCGAGGCGACAGCGCTCGACTGGGCCAAGGAGTCGTTGACTGGTCAACCCGACGCAACCCAGCACGGCTCAGTCAGCGTTCGATGCGAGCAGTGCCTCGCGCTCTACGAACTCGGCCGCGCCGACGTCGGCCCGGGCCATCGACGACTCGATGCGCTTCTCCGGCACCGACCACGTTCGAGGACACCGGCGCCCTGCTGATCCTCCACATCTGCGCCGCCCTGGCCCACACCGACCGACGAGTCGAGTTCGGCCAGCACTTTCGGGAGAAGGCGGTCGACCGCGAACCCGCCACTGACGGGTCGGGTCGGGTTCGCCGACAGCCTCGACGCGCTCTACGCCGGCGACACGAGCGGAGCGCTGGCCCGGCTCGACGAGGCCCTGTCCGACGCCCGGGCGATCGCGACCACTTCCTCGAGGGCGCTTGCAGGGGCTGCTCCTCGTCGCACTCGCCGGCCTGGTGACGAGTCCCCACCGAAGCCTTCGCATCGACACTGCGAAGCCTGGTCGCGAAGGGCAACTGGCAGACCGCGTGGTGGTCCCTCGAGGCCCTGGGCGAGCACTGGGCCTCGAGCGGGCGCCACCGAGCCCGCAGCAGCGGTCCTCCTCGGCCACCTCGAGTCGAGCGGCCGGAACTCGACGAGAGCCTTCGCCGACCGGCCCGGGGCACCTCAGTCCATCGCTACCATCCGCACCACGACGCCCTCATCGAGCGCGGGGCCCGAACTCGACCGCGACGATCTCCATCGCCTATGTGCTCACCCGAACTCGAGAGCCCGTGACCAGCTGCGAGGGCCCTGTCACGACGCCGTTGTGCGCCGACCACCGAACCGGACAGGCAGCCACCCGAATCTCCGATACCCGACCGTGATCGTCACTGCCAGAAACGTGCAGTGGGTATGCGGTACCGGATGGGCTCCGCATGCGACGAGCACTCGGGGCTCGAGTAGACGACACTAGTTTCCAGATTGGTGGAGCTGATGGGCAATCGCACACTGCCACGACCCCCTGCTCGCGGAAGACCACCCGGGTTGCCCGTCGTCGTCCGTGGGTGTACGTCGATGACATGACTGACGGCGCGTCGTCCGTGGAGGGTCCGTGGTCGTCGTTGAGTGTCGCGGGGTGAATAAGGCACCCCCTTAGGCACCCCACTCGTCTCTCGCAGCGCGCATGTCGTCGAGCGTTGAACCACGGCCACGCCCCGCGCCACAGCGGCTCAGGACAGCCGGTCATGCTTTTCGCCTGGACAGCGACATGCCGTTCGGATTGCTAGTGCGGCGTGGCCCCTAGCGGTGCAGACCCGGTAGTTAACGGCCCATGTACTCAGCGGCGCGCCCGGCCACACGGGAAGTCGAACCTGTCTGAGGGACCGGAACCTTGGCGACCTTCGTGTCGTGCAACCGGGCGGCACTCGGTCTGAGATGCAACCGAACTGCACCCGGTTGGGGTCTTCTTCGCTCGTCGACGCGTGCTGCACTCGGTGCATGACCGACTCAGTGATGCCCCCGTTCCCGAGCTCCGAGGCGGAGGATCAGGTCGAAGCGGGGCGCGACGGCCCGCCGCGTCGTCCCCAGGCGGTCTCACGCCGAGTGGAGGCCACCGGCGGGACGCCCGGAGGCGCCGGCGGTCCTGTGCGCCGAGGACGAGACCGCGCTCGCCCGACCTCGTGCCGGTCCGGCACGGACGCATGTCGGCGAGTGCGTTCACCTTCTACCGGGGCGCTGCAGCGATCATGGCCGCCGACCTGGCCGCCACGCCCGTGTCGGGGCTGACGGCCCAGTTGTGCGGCGACGCCCATCTGTCGAACCTGGGGGTGTTCGCCTCCCCGGAACGTCAGCTCCTGTTCGACCTCAACGACTTCGACGAGACGTTGCGCCGGCCCGTGGGAGTGGGACCTGAAGCGGCTGGCGACCAGTTTCGTGATCGCCGGCCGCGACAACGGCTTCCGGACGGGAAGTCGAGGGATGCGGCCGAGGTGTGCGCGAGGTCCTACCGGGAAGCGATGCGCTCGTTCGCCGACGTCCGGCCCCCTGGACACGTGGTACGCCCACGCGAACGCTGACGAGGTCGCCTCCGTCCTCGCCGCGTCAGGCGTCAGGGCGTACCGGGGCGAGACGAAGAAGGCGTTGGCGAAGGCCAGGTCCCGGACCAGCCGGAAGCGTCCTGCGGCAAGCTCACCGAGGAGGTCGACGGCCGGCTGCGCTTCATCGACCAGTCGCCGCTCGTCGTCCCGCTTGCGGTCGATCGACGGTCTGGGCGAGCCGGAGGAGGTGGCAGGAGCGGGTCAGGTCGTTCTTCGGTCGGTACGTCGACACGCTTCCCGACGACCGTACCGCCACCTGATCGGCCAGTACCGGGTGCTCGACATCGCCCACAAGGTGGTGGGGGTGGGCAGCGTCGGCACCCGGGCGTTCATCGTCCTGCTGGTGGGCCGGTGCGAGCGACCCGCTGGTGCTCCAGTTCAAGGAGGCGGTCCGTCGGTGCTCGAGGCACACCTGGGCCCGAGCGATCTATGCGTCGCCGGGCGAGCGGGTGGTGCAGGGCCAGCGGATGATGCAGGCCGCTTCCGATGTGTTCCTCGGCTGGAACGACGCGGATGACGGCCGCCACTACTACTGGCGGCAGTTGCGGGACATGAAGGGTCCGGCCGAGACGGCGACCATGTCACCCGCAGCGCTCCGGGCCTACGGGGACTTGTGCGGGTGGTCCCTGGCCCGGGCACACGCCCGTTCCGGCGACTGCGTCGCCATCGGCGTCGTATCTCGGGCGTGGCACGGCCATGGACGAGGCGGTCGGCTGGTTCGCTGTCGCGTACGCCGACCAGAACGAGGCCGACTACGCGGCCCATCAGGCGGCGGTCGCCGACGGCACGATTCCGGTCCGGCTGGACGTGTGAGGCGGCTCGGGCCGATGGAGCGACGAGCCCGTCGTCGTACGCTCGGTTCCAGGCCGGCCAACAGAAGGCGGAGGTGACGGCGTGACACGATCGGAGCTCATCCCGGCCTCGGTGCTGGAGGCGTGCCCCATCGCGGCGATCGGCCTGGACGACGACGGCCTGGTCACATCTTGGAACGGTGGCGCCGCGGCGCTGTTCGGGTATGCACCGACCGAGGCGATCGGCCGGGCGGTCGTGGAACTCATCGCGCCTCCCCGCCAACGCGAGGGCGGCATGCCGGTCTGGCAGTTCCTGACCGGCGACCAGTCCGGGCTGCGCGGCAGGTGTGACGCTGCTCGCGACGCACCGCAGTGGCAACGAGTTCGGTGTGGAACTGACCTTGTCGCAAGGGACACCGGGCGGCGCCGTGCTGTGGGCCCGGCCGGCGTCAGAGACCGATCGGGACGAGCCGGAACCGGACGTGTTCCGGACCATCTTCGAGCGGGCCCCCGAGGGCATCACCATCCTCGACGAGCACGGTCTCCAACGAACCGTCAATCCGGCGGGACTGCGCATGGTCGGCCTCCGGTCGGGCATGGAGCGGGCCGGGTTCGGCCTGGGGTTCGTCCATCCCGACGACCTCCACCCGTTCGAGGACCGAGCCCGCCGGCGAGCCGCCGGAGAGGACGTCCGGGACGAACCGTTCCGATACCGGGTCAGCCATGCCGACGGGTCCTGGCGTTGGCTCGAGTCCATCACCGTCGACCTCCGAGACGTCCCACCGGTCTCGGGGTTCGTGGTCCTCTCCCGCGATGTGACCGAGGCACAGGAGCAACGCCTGGCGCTCGAGGAAGCCACCGCCCGACTCGATGCGTTCGTCCGCGCCCTGCCCGAGCCCACGTTGCTCACCGATGTCGATGGCATGGTCGTCCTTGCCAACGAGGCGACAGCGACGCTGTGCGAGGTCGAGGATGCCGGGGCGTTGACCGGACGGGTGGAACCCCATCTGGATGCTCTGCGGTCAGCAGCAGTCGACGGCGACAGCGTGGTCGACCGGCTCGAGCGCCGGGGACCAGGCTCACAGATGGCTTCCGGTGGTGACGTGCGCCTGCACGACGGTCGCCACCTCGAGGTGGACGTCGTTCCCGTCCGAACCACGGACGGACGCGAGCTCGGGACCTTCTGGCTGCTTCGTGACGTGACGTCACTCCGACTCGATGAGCAGCGACGGGCGGAGTTGCTGGACCTGGAACAGGCGGCGCGGACCGCAGCTGAGGACCACGCCCGCAGGTTGCAGCAGTTCGATGAGTACCGGAACCGGGTCCTGGCCGCGGTGTCCCACGAGCTCCGGACACCGTTGACGTCCATCCTCAGCGCATCGGAGCACCTCGAGACCGATCCGGTGGACACCGCCGAGATGCGCACGTACGCCGGGTTGATCCGGCGGAACGCCAGTCGCCTGGACGTGCTCGTCGCTGACCTCCTGGTGGTGGGCCGCCTGCAGTCGGGCACCCTGCCGATGGAGTTCGGTCCGGTCGACGTGCCGGCGCTCCTCGACCAAGTGGCGCAGATCCATCTCAACCCGGCCGGACCGCCGGTCGACGTGGAGGCAACCGACGGTCCGCCGGCAAGAGCGGACGCCCTCCGGCTGTCCCAGGTGGTCGGGAACCTCGTGGCCAACGGTCTGAAGTTCGGCGACGAGGACGGCGTCCGGGTCCGAGCCCGCCACGACGACGGCGTCTGGACGATCACCGTGTCGGACCACGGCGTCGGCATCCGACCCGATGACCGGGAGCGGGTGTTCGACGAGTTCTACCGATCGACCTCCACCGAGGCGGTCGCAGGCGGCAGCGGCCTGGGACTGTCGATCGCGAAGGGGATCGTCGAGCTCCACGGGGGGACCATCCGGATGGCCCCGGCCGCCGACGGCGGCACCGAGGCAACAGTGACCATCCCGGACTGGCGTGCCGCTGATGGCTGAGCGTCGTCGCATCCTGGTCGTCGACGACGACGCCGACCTGGCCTTCCTGGTCGGCGAGTTGCTGCGCCGCAACGACTTCGAACCCGTCATCGAGGGGACCGGGCGGGGGGCGCTGCGGGCCGCGTTCGAGCACCGGCCGGAGCTGGTCATCCTGGACCTCGGCCTGCCCGACCTCGACGGCCTCGAGGTGCTGACCCGGCTCCGCGACATGGCAGATGTCCCGGTCCTGGTGCTCACCGCCCACGACCGGGAGACCGACAAGGTCGAGGGCCTGACGCGAGGGGCCGACGACTACCTCACCAAGCCGTTCGGCAACGCCGAGCTCATCGCCCGGATCGACGCCCTCCTCCGCCGGTCCCCACCGTCGGCGGCGCCCACGCAGCTGACGGCTACCAGGACGCCGGCTTGAGCGTCGACTTCGTCACCCACGACGCCACCGTCGACGGTCGGACGGTGGAGCTCACCCCGACGGACTGGCGGCTCCTGAGCGTCCTGGTACGCCACGAGGGCCGGTCCTCACCCACGACGACCTCCTGGATCTGGCGTGGAGCGACCCCGCGGCGTCGGGCCGTCGCGGGTCAAGTACGCCGTGCTGCGGTCTGCGGCAACGGCTGGGTTGGACCGACATCGACGACTGCCCGATCCAGGCCGTCCGGGGCTTCGGCTACCGGTACGTCGCGCCCCGCCCCGAGAGCTGACCCGTCCCACCCCGACGGGGTGCCTCCGGGTCGCCGGGGCTGCCCCCGTTCTGCAACCGAACGGCACCCGGCCCGTCCACCCGCGTCCGTTAGGACTGGAGCGTGCTCGCCGTGACCGTGCCCCCGCTGGTCGGCGAACTCGCGCTCGTGCTGTTCGCGGCGGCGCTCATCAGCTACCTCGCGTCACGTCTCGGGCTGGTTCCCATCGTCGGGTTCGTGCTGGCCGGGCGTCATCGTCGGCCCGAACGCACTGGGCATCGTCCACGACACCGACCTGGTCGAGCAGACGGCGGAGATCGGGGTGATCTTCCTGCTGTTCGGGATCGGCCTGGAGCTGAGCGGAGAACGCCTCAGGAAGCTGGGGTCGCTCCTCGTCGGTGGCGGTGCCCTCCAGGTCGGCCTCACCGTCGGCGCTCGTCACCGGGTGCGTGCATGGCGTTCGGGGTGGACGTGAAGACCGCCATCTACACCGGATGCCTGGTGTCGCTCAGCTCCACCGCCATCGTCCTGAAGTTGCTGTCCGGGCGCGGGGAGACCAACACCCCGGTCGGCGAGGTGGCCGTGGCGTTCCTGATCTTCCAGGACCTCGCCGTGGTCATGATGGTCCTCCTCGTCCCGATGCTCGGCGACGGCGGAGGCGGCCTCGGCGACGTCGCAGCCTGCGCTGCTCAAGTCGGTCGTGGTGATCGGATTCGTCGTCGCGGCCACCCAGTGGTTCATCCCGAGGGCGCTCGACAAGGTGGCGGACAACGCGTCGGACGAGGTCTTCCTGCTGTCCGTCGCCGCGTTCGCGCTGCTCGTCGCCTACGGCGCCAGCCTGCTGGGCCTCACCGACTCCCTCGGCGCGTTCATCGCCGGGCTCGTGATCAGCTCCGGGCGACACCGGGAACGTGCGCTCAAGTACATCACCCCGTTCCAGATGCTCTTCTCCGCCATCTTCTTCGCGTCGATCGGGATGCTGCTCGACCCGGCCTTCGTCGTGGACCGCTGGCAGCTGGTGGCGGTCCTCGCCCTCGGTGCCGTGCTGATCAAGGTGGTCGCCACCGGAGTGGCAGCGAAGGTCTTCCGCAGGCCGGCGCCCGTGGTCATCGCCTCCGCACTCCTGTTGGCCCAGG
>CAVZCC010000004.1:0-228277 GCA_963773765.1 uncultured Actinomycetota bacterium
CTCGGCCGTGCTGCGGAGGAACGCCTGGCGGCAGGAGTACTTCGACGCCTGGACGACGGTGCACGGTGCGCGGTACTACGGGATCACAGAGCGCGGCGCGAGCGATGTCAACACGCCGGAAGGCCTACAGGAGTACGCAGGCTTCCGCAACCTGTGGACGTGCGAGGCGCACAACGAGCTGATCGCGAACTACGCACGGCTGCGCTTCGAGGGGCGGCTGAAAGCGGCGGAGGCGCGGGGCACGCTGCAGCAGTGGATGGCGGGGGAGGTGGTCGGCGCGGGCGCCTGCGGGGAGAAGGGCACGATGACCAGCTGCTCTGCCGATGCTGCTCCTGGCCATCGTGCTGCTCGCGGTGGGCGTTGGCGGCTGCTATGCTGACCAAGTGGTGGCGCAGTACGAGAAGGTGGAAATCACCGTCAGCGTGCCGGCACAGACGCGGTATCCTCGACCCGGCCAAGGTGGAGGTGTCAGGCGAGTTCACCACGCCATCGGGCTGGACGGGCGCACGTCCCGGGGTTCGACCACCAGGGGTACGTCAGGTCGCAGAACGTGGAGGGCGTGTGCTCACCGCGGGAGGGCAAGGGTGCCTTCAAGGTGCGCTTCGCGTCGGGAGAAGTGGGCCCCTATCACTACCGTGTGACACTGAAGGACCGCGGTGGGCAAGCGGCAGGTGGCGGCGGGCACGTTCCAGGCGCTGCGCGGCGCGGGCAGAGGCTACGTCCTGCGGAGCGTGGTGCCACGGTACTTCCGGTACGACTCCGGCGCCTCGTGCTTCCCCATCGGCGAGAACCTCCAGGAGCCGTGGGCCGGCGGGAGCTATGACTACGACCGGTGGGTCGGCCAACTGGCGGACCACGGCGCGGGCTTCTTCCGGTTCTTCGTTGGGATCCTGTGCAACCGAGAGAACCGGCTCACGCTAGAGCACCTGCCCGACCGCCCCGGGGATGGGAACGGCCTCGGCCGGTATGACTTGGCGGGGGCGTGGCGGATCGATCACATCATGGAGTTCAGCGAAGCGCGGGCGGCGTGCTCGGGCAGATGTGCCTCGACTCGTTCGACGAGGTGCAGCAGCAGAACGAGTACGTCGTTCGCCTCATGGCACACGAACCCATACAACGCGGCAAACGGCGGGCCGGCGGCAACGCCGGCGGACTGTTTCCGCAACGAGGAGGCGAAGCGGCTCTATCGGCAGCGCCTGCGCTACACGGTGGCGCGGTGGGGCTATAGCCCGTCGCTGTTCGTGTGGGAGTTCTGGAACGAGTGGGACCAGACGACGGGGTATGACTCCGCGGTCGATGGCCGAGTGGCACCGCGAGATGGCTGGCTACGTGCGGGAGATCGATCCCTGGCAGCACCTCGTCACCACGAGTTGCGGCAACACTGCCGGTGACCCGGCGACGGATCGGCTGGCAGCGATGGATTACGTGCAGTTGCAGGAGTACGGTGCGCCCGACGTGGCCGGCTCGGTCTCGGCCACCTGGCCTCGCGAAGACGCGCGCCTATGGGAAGCCGCACCTGTTCGTGGAGTGCGGGGCCGACACCAGCGGGCATCTGGACGCGGACCCGGCGATCCTGGGGAAGCGTGCTGCACGATGGATTGTGGCGCGACGCACGTGGGTGGTGCACCGCGATCAATGGCGGTTCTGGGAATCGGTGGAGCGGAACAACCTGGATGGCGTGTACCTCAGCTATCGCGGCGTACACGTCGGGCGTGGATTGGGTGAAGGAGAACTACCAGCCCGCGGCCGTGCAGGTGCGGTTCGCCACGGACAAGCCTGCGCGACGCCCGCTGACCGTAGTCGGGGCGGCCGACCCGTGGTCGGGTGAGTCCGCGGCGAGCAAGCCACAGACCTTCCGAGTCGGGAGGGACGGCACGATGGAGCGCCAGGAGGCGCTGAGTCGGGGTGCTGCATGGGGGGCGGAACCACGCCGATCTGGCACAACCCGATCACCTTCGAGGTGGACTATCCGTCGGCGGGGCAGTTCATCGTAGATGGTGGAGAGGGCCGCCTGCGGGAGGGTGCCACGCTGATCGTCACCCTCGACGGGAAGCCGGCCCTGTCGCAGGATTTCCCCCGCACTGCTCCGGACCAGCACCGCACCCGGCGCACCGAGGAGCAGAGCCAGAGCTACGCGGGCCAGGCGCTCGGCGGCGTGGCACACCATCACCATCGAGAACACCGGCGTGGACTGGCTCTACGCCACGTACCGCCTGACGAACTACCTCGTGGCGCCCAACGTGCGCGTGCTGCGCGGCGAATCCGCGGGGGGCACTGGTGTGGGTGCAGAACCGGGACCACACGTGGTCCCATGTCCGCAAGGGGTCCGTGACACCAGCGCAGGCGGCGGAGGTGAGGAGCCTTGGCGGCCTGGCGCAGGGCGACTACCAGATCGAGCAATGGGACACCTACACGGGCCGCCCGGCCGGCACGACGCGGACCCTCACTCCACCGATGGACGCGTGGTGATCGCGACTCCAGCGGTCCTGGCGAGCGACGTGGCCTATAAGGTGCGGGCGGTTCATTGAGGAACCGGGGGCAGCGATGAGGAGTGACGAACGAGGGACGGACTGACGTGGCGCGGGTTTCTGCGCCGGACCGTGGGCGCGGCCGGGGGCGGCGCTTCTTCGTACCTGGGAGAGGAGCCGAGGCAATGGCGGACGGTCCGGTCGTTCGACGTGCGAGACTTCGGGGCGAAGGGCGATGGCAAGGCGGACGACACCGCGGCCCTCCAGCGGGCCCTCGACGCGGCCGCCCCCGTGCAGGCGACGGTGCAGGTGCCGGAGGGCGTGTTCCTCTGCTCCACACTGAGGGTGCGCCGGCAGGTGGTCGCGGCAAACCGGCGTGGCGCTACAGCAAGCCGGGCGGATCCGTGCTGCGCCTCGGGGACGAGAAGGCGCGTCGTCTGCTCGACCTGACCGAAGCCAATGGCGCGAGTGTCACCGGCCTCTGTCTGGATGGGCGGCACCTGGGAGAGGGCATCCACGGGATTCTGGTGGACAAGCCGGAGTACAAGACAGAAGACTCCTGGCGCATCGAGGGCTGCCAGGTGGGCTGGTTCACCGGCGACGGAATGCGGCTGAACCGCATTTGGTGCTACAGTCTGCGGCACAGCATGCTCTGCTACAACCACGGCGACGGCCTCTCCCAGCGGGGGTGGGACGGGTTCCTGTTGGACAACTGGTTCTCAGGGAATGGCCGTGCGGGCTACGCGGCGCGGGAAGAGAATGCGGCGATGACGATGACGGGGGAGTCGCGTCGAGTGGAACCACGAGGGCGGGCTGATCTGCCACACGGGGAACAGCTACAACATCACCGGCAACTACTTCGACCGCTCCGGCGGGCCGGCGATCGCCCTGCTCGGGACGGAACAGAGGCCTGCACGTGCTACACCATCACCGGCAACATCATCAGCCGGAGCGGCGCGCCGTGGCGGGAGTTGGCGAAGGAGGACAGCGCGGAGGTGCGCTTCGAACGCTGCCGGGGCGTCGTCTTCACCAGCAACTCCATGAACGTGGGCCGGGACGACAGCAACAAGGGCGAGCTGGTCGCCGCGCTGCGGAATCGTCTACGGGCGCCTGGAGAACTGCGTCATCAAGGACAACGTGCTGCACCGCTGGCGCGCTGGAGGAGCTGCTGGTGGACCTGGGCGGCCCACGGGGAAGGCGTCATCGTCAAGGACAACCCCGGCTCGCTGGGGACGCCGTGGTAGGGGGAACGGCCTCAATGCACAGACGCGGAGAACGCAAAGCAGCGCGGACAGGGAGCCGTTGCGGCGAGGGTGGGGCGTCCCACCCTCGCCGTCCCTCATGCCTGCTACTTCAGCGCGTGAACGCGATCCGTGTCGGCCTGGCCCTTGGCCAGTTCCATCTCCTGGGTGACCGCGCCGGTCGGGGTGACGATGGTGAGGCGGTAGTGGCCGAGGAAGCTGGTGGGAGTGAGTGGTGCCCGCGGCGTCGGTCTTCACCTCGGCCTTCGTCCACCACGCGCCCTTGATGAGCCCGAGGAGGCGGCTAGGGCGTCGGGCGATCCTGCTGTCGATCGAACACCGCCACCCGTCCGGCTGAACGGAGCGCCGGGCTCAGCGCAGGGCCGACCCGCAGGCCCGCACCAGGGCCGTGGGGTCGGCCAGGTCGGCCAGGACCGCGTCGGGGCGGTGGGAGGCCAGCTCCTCCGGGCCGAAGCGACCGGTGGCCACCGCCACCACGCCGCAGCCGGCCCGCCGGGCGGCGTCGATGTCCCGTGGCGTGTCGCCGACCAGCACGACGCGGTGCATCGGGATGGCGTCGCCGTGGTGGTCCGCCGCCTCGGCCAGCGCCACCACCACCAGTTCGGCCCGGTCCTCGTGGTCGTCGCCGAAGGCTCCCACCGGGAACAGCCCGTCCAGGCCGGCCGCCGCCACCTTCGCCCGTGACACGGTCCGGGCGCCTCCCGACAGCAGGCCCAGGTCCCAGCCCGCGGCGGCCAGCGCGGCCACCGAGCCGGGCACCCCGGGCAGCAGGCGGTCGGTCCGGTCCGTCACCCGGTCCAGGAACCGGCGACCCAACTCGGTCATGACCCGGTCCAGGCCGGCGTCGATCTGCGCGTCCGCCACACCGGCCCGGCGGGCCGCCTCCCGGGCGATGGCCCGTTCCTGGTTGCCGCCCAGCGCCACGCCGTCCAGCGTGACCGGCCGTCCGAACACCAGGGACAGTGCTTCGGTCAGGCACGGGATGTGGTCGGGGTCCCCGGCCATGAGCAGGGTGCCGTCGATGTCGAACAACGCCAACCGGCGCGGCGCCTCGAGGTCCGCCATCGTGGATTCCTCAGCCCTGCATCTGGTCGATCGAGAGGCCCTCGAGCGGGCCGTCGCCGCGCAGCACGATCGTGCGGTCCACGAAGCGGACCACCACGGCCTCGCCGGACAGGTCGGAGAACTGCAGCGCGCCGTCCTCGGCGGCGCCGGTGATGCACACCATGTCCAGGCGGCACCGGCCCAGCTCGGAGGACACCTCGGCCATGCACTCGGCCACCACCTCCCAGTCGGTCTGTCCGCTCTCGGCCCTGGCCACGGCCACCAAGGTGGCGAACTTCACGGGCACCTCGCCGCCGTCGATGAGGAGCCGATGGATGACCAGACGGGCGTGCAGCACGGCGAGCAGCATGCCATCCGGCACCCCGTCCGCGGTTCCGGGGCCCGCGGGGCGCGCCACTAGGCTGCCGCCGTGCTGTCCTCCGTCCTCGACTTCCACACGCAGTGGGCCTGGATGGTGATCATCGGCAACGCGCTGGCCGGCATCTGGTGCCTGGGGGCGCACTGGCTCCCGCCGCTGCGGGTCAAGGCCATGTGGTGGTACGTGATCGTGGCGGAACTGACGATCTTCGTGCAGGTGGTCCTGGGTGTGTACATGGTGGCCGGCGAGGGCATCGAGGCGCCGCAGTTCCACATGTTCTACGGGTTCGTGGCCATCATCGCGGTGGCCATCCTCTACAGCTACCGGAACCAGATCCGGGCCTGGCAGTACCTGCTGTACGGCTTCGGCAGCCTGTTCCTGATGGGCCTGGGCATCCGGGCCATGCTCGTCGGCCGCTGACGCCGCTGACGCCGCTGCCCGGGGCGCCGGGCGTTCGCGGGTGCTGGGCGCCCTCCGAGGGCCGCGACGACCCCTATTCGCCCGGAGTGGGGAGGGCGGCGAGGGCGGTGGCCACGAGCACCCGGACGCCCACGTCGATGGCCCGCTCGTCCACGTCGAAGGACCCGGCGTGCAGGTCCATCCGCTCGTCCACCCCGGGGGGATGGGTGCCGAGCCGGGCGTAGGTCCCACCGCTGCGCTGCAGGTACCACGAGAACGAGTCACCCCCGGCGCTGCGGGGGGAGGTGACCACCGACTCCGCTCCCAGCATCCGCCGGGCGGCGTCGGCCAGGATCGCGGTCTCCCGCTCGTGGTTCACCACCGGCGGCACGCCCCGGCGGTAGCGCAGCTCCCACGTGGCTCCCGTCGGGTCCACCAGCTCCTCCAGTGCCCGGGCCACCAGCGCCTGGGCCCGGTCCCACACCTGGTGGTCCGGGGTGCGCAGGCTGCCCCGCAGCACGGCCCGGGTGGGGATCACGTTCGGTGCCTCGCCCGCGGCGACGGCCCCGAACACGACCAGGACGGCGTCGGGGGCGGCGAGCTGCGCCACCCGGGCCGGGAGGCCCCGCACCACCTGGGCCGCCACGTCGACCAGGTCCACCGTGAGGTGCGGTCGGGCGGTGTGGCCGCCGGGACCGTGGAGGTGGATCTCCACCTGGTCCGCCGCCGAGGTCAGCGCCCCGGTGCGCACCCCGACGGAGCCGACGTCCAGCTTGGGGTCGCAGTGCAGGCCGAACACGCTGTCGATGCCGTCCAGCTCCCCGGTGCCGATCACCTCCACCGCCCCGCCGGGAACGGCCTCCTCCGACGGCTCGAAGATGAGGCGCACCCGGTCGTCCGCCAGGTGCGCGGCCAGGGCCAGGCCGGCCCCCAGCACCACCACCGTGTGGACGTCGTGCCCACAGGCGTGGGAGAGGCCGTCCCGCTTGGAGCGGTACGGGACCTCCTTGTCGTCGTCCATGGCCAGCGCGTCGATGTCGCCCCGCAACGCCACCCGGGGGGCGCCGTCACCCTGGCCGACGTCGCACACCACCCCGGTGCCGGACGGCAGCACGCGGGGCTGCAGGCCCGCAGCCTGCAGGCGCTCGACGATCAGGTCGGTGGTCTCGTGCTCCTCGCCGCTCGCCTCCGGGTGGGCATGGAGGTGGCGCCGCATCGTGACCAGCTCCTCCCGGTGCGCGTCCAGGAAGGAGTCGATCCACGTCGGAGGGCCGGCGCCACCGGTGGTGTTCATGGGGCAGGCGTCCCGGACTCGAACTCGGCCAGCAGCAGGTCCACCACGTCCTGGTGGGTGCCGCCGGCCTGCACCACCCGGCGCTGTCGGACGTAGCCCGGACCGCGTTCCACCATGCCCACCACGTCGGCCAGCTCGCGCTCGCAGTGCAGCGCCCGGGCCGCGGGCATCAGCTCCTCCACCAGGTCCAGCACCGCGTCGCGTGCGGCACGCCGGGTGCCGTGGTCGTCGGTGATGACCTCGGCCTCCAGGCCGTGGCGGGCGGCCAGCCACTTGTTCTCCCGCAGCACCCAGTCCCGGGTGGACGGCAGCGGCGCCCCGTGCTCGAAGCGGTCCTGCATGACCGACACCAGGCACTGGGCCAGCGCGGCCACGGCCAGCACCTCGTCCATGGTCTGGATGGCGTCGCACATCCGGAGCTCGACCGTTCCGAAGTCCGGGTGGGGCCGGACGTCCCACCACACGTCGCGGATGGAGGTGATGGCTCCGGCGGTGAGCAGCGTGCCCATGAAGGCCTGGAAGTCGACCCAGTCCTCCAGCTGGGGCGGCAGGCCGGCGGTGGGCAGGCCCTCGAACACCTTGGTCCGGACCGAGGCCAGCGCCGTGTCGTGGCCCTGCCAGTAGGGGCTGGAGGCGGACAACGCCAGGAACAGCGGCAGGTGCACGGCGACCGCGTTGGTGACCGCCACCGCGGCCTCGCCGGAGTGCACGCCCACGTGGAAGTGGGTGCCGTGGATGGCCAGGCGACGGGCCGGCCAGCCGATCTGCTCCACCAGGGCCGCATACCGCGGGTTGGGGCTGACGGTCTGGTCGTGCCACCGGGAGAAGGGGTGGGTTCCGGACGACACCAGCCCCAGGCCGCGGCCCCGGGTCAGCCGGTCGAGCTCCGCGATGGTGGCCCGGAGGTCCGCCCCGGCCTCGGCCACCGTGTCACAGATCCCGGTGATGACCTCCACCGTGGACTCGAACAGCTCGTGCTTGGCCTTGGGGTGCTCTCCGCCGGGGTGGCCCGCGCCCATCTCCGTGAGCAGTGCCGATCCGGCGTTGGTCAGGCCACGCGTGCCGCGGTCCACGATGCCCAGCTCGACCTCGATGCCCAGCGTGGGCCGGGGCGACGGTTGGAAGGAGATGGTCACGCCGGTGGTCACCTCCGTCGGCCCGGTGGGATGGTGCTGGTACGCGTCGGGTCTCGGTCCACGCGGTGGGCCCTGGTGGGCCCTGGTGGACCCGGCTCAGCCGCCGAGGCGCTCCTCCAGCCTGGACAGCTCGTCACGCATGGCCTGCGGGAGCTGCTCGCCGATGAAGTCGAAGTGGCCGTTGATGAGCTCCACCTCGCCCTTCCAGGCGATGGGGTCCACCTCGAGCAGGGCGGCCAGGATGTCCGCGTCCAGGTCCAGGCCGTCCACGTCGAGCGACGCCGGGGTGGGCACGTTGCCGATGGGGGACTCGGTGGCCTCCGCGGTTCCCGCGACCCGCTCCAGGACCCACTTGAGCACCCGGCTGTTCTCGCCGAAGCCGGGCCACATGAAGGACCCGGTGTCCGACTTGCGGAACCAGTTGACCCAGAACAGCTTGGGCAGCTTGTCGGCATCGGCGGCCTCGCCGATCCCCAGCCAGTGCCCGATGTAGTCGCCGACGTTGTAGCCCATGAACGGCAGCATGGCGAAGGGGTCGAAGCGGACCTCCCCGACGGTGCCGGCGGCGGCCGCGGTCTTCTCCGAGCTCATGATCGAGCCGAGGAAGGTCCCGTGCTGCCAGTCGAATGCCTCCGTCACCAGCGGGACGTTGGTGGCGCGGCGGCCGCCGAACAGGATGGCGTCGATGGGCACGCCCGCCGGGTTCTCCCAGTCGGCGGAGATGGAGGGGCACTGCGCGGCCGGGGCGGTGAAGCGGGCGTTGGGGTGCGCGGCGGGGGAGTCCGCGGCCGGGGTCCAGTCGTTGCCCCGCCAGTCGGTGAGGTGCGCCGGCGGCTCGTCGGTCATGTCCTCCCACCACACGTCGCCGTCGTCGGTCCTGGCGACGTTGGTGAAGATCGAGTTGCCCCAGATGGACGCCATGGCATTGGCGTTGGTCTTGTCCGAGGTGCCGGGGGCGACGCCGAAGAAGCCGGCCTCGGGGTTGATGGCCCGGAGCCGCCCGTCGGGTCCGAACTTCATCCAGGCGATGTCGTCACCGATGGTCTCCACCTTCCAGCCCGGCAGGGTGGGGATGAGCATGGCCATGTTGGTCTTGCCGCAGGCGGACGGGAACGCGGCGGCCACGTACTTGGTCTCGCCCGACGGCGGGGTGATGCCGAGGATGAGCATGTGCTCGGCCATCCAGCCCTCGTCGCGGGCCATGGTGGAGGCGATGCGCAGGGCGAAGCACTTCTTGCCCAGCAGGGCGTTGCCGCCGTAGCCGGAGCCGTAGGACCAGATCTCCCGGGTCTCGGGGAAGTGCGAGATGTACTTGTTGTCGCCGTCGCAGGGCCAGGCCACGTCGGGGCGGGTGGCGCCGTCGGCGGTGACGAGCGGATAGCCGACGGAGTGCAGGCAGGGGACGAAGTCACCGTCACCGAGCACGTCGAGGGCGCCCTGGCCCATGCGGGTCATGATCCGCATGGAGACCGCCACGTAGGGCGAGTCCGTGAGCTGCACGCCGATGTGGGCGATGGGAGAGCCGAGCGGGCCCATCGAGAACGGCACCACGTACATGGTGCGGCCCTTCATGGCGCCCCGGTAGAAGCCCAGCATCTCGGCCTTGAGCTCCGCCGGCGGACGCCAGTTGTTGGTGGGGCCGGCGTCGACCTCTCGCTCGGAGGCGATGTAGGTGCGGTCCTCCACCCGGGCCACGTCGGCGGGGTCGGACAGCGCCAGGTAGCTGTTGGGGCGCTTGGCGTCGTTCAGTCGCTCGAAGGTGCCGTTCTCCACCAGGAGGGCGCACAGCCGGTCGTACTCCTCGGCGGAGCCGTCGCACCACTCGACCGCGTCGGGCTGGAAGATCTCCCGCCATTCCTCGACCCAGTCGAGGAGCTTCTGGTTGGTGCTGTTCCCTGCCATGGTTGTCCCCGATCTCCTCCGGCGTCACGGTGCCCCGCCCGCCGGTGCTCTAGGTTCGGATTGCTGTCACGGTGGGCCCCCGGAGGCCCCGGGACGGTGTCCCGGATCCGGCGGTGAGCCCGGTCGTCTGTGTTGGTCTGGTCTGGTCTGGGTCCGGGTTGTCCGGGTCCGGGTCGTCCGGACGTGGGGCGGTGCGGGTGGTGGCGCCGACGGTCAGCCGGGGTCCGGCGCGGGCTCGGCGTGGGCCTGGAAGGCGGGTGTGCCCATGTCCACCTCGGAGCCCAGGTGCAGGCCGGCGGCGCGGCCGTCGCCGTCGAGGTCGAAGCAGACGCGCTGACCCTGGCGGAGCATGCGGAAGATGCTGCCCTCCAACGCGGTGTCGGCGAGGTCGTACTCGGCCATGTCGGTGTCACGCACCACGATGCCGTCGCCGGTCGCCGGGTCGTAGGACTTGATCACACCTTGCACCTTGGACGCTCCCTGACTGGTTCGGTCCGGGCCCGTCCGCAGGACCCGTGGTCGCCTGTGTGTCACCACCGTGCGGGCGGGGGCCCGTCGGGGTCCGAGCAGCGTATCGGTGGCCGATCTTGCGCGGCAAAGCGGCCGGGAGCGCGTCGGGATCGACGGGAGCCGGGCGTCGGGCGTGGGAGGGTGGCGTCAGCCGGGGCGGACGGCGGTCGGCTTCTCGACCTTGCCGGCCTTGATGCAGCCGGTGCAGACGTTCATGCGCTTGGTGCCACGCGGCGTCTTGACCCTGATCCGCTGGATGTTCGGGTTCCAGCGCCGCTTGGTGCGACGGTGGGAGTGGCTCAGGTTCATCCCGAACGACGGGCGCTTGTCACAGATCTCACACACGCTGGCCATGGCGGTCATCAACTTCCGGTCGGTGCCGCACCTGCGGCCTGCTCACTGTCCCCGACACACCGAACCGTTGCGGCGGGCGGCTGCGGGGGGTGCCGTCCGGGGGGACGGCGGGGCCCGGGTCGGGGCCGACCGAAGATGGTAGCGGCTCGGGACGGTCCGGCCCAAGCGGCCCGCCCGGAAAAGTCGGCTCGGCCCATGCCAGCACCCGCCTCGCCCTCCGACGCCCTCCGGGCCCCGGAGTTCTTGGGCGCGCTGCGTTCCGCCGCGTCGGTGCTGGAGGACCACGCCGCCGCGCTGGACCGCCTGGAGGCGGCGGAGGCCTGGGACGCCGCGGTGGAGGTCGAGGACAGCCCCGACGGGCCGGAGGGGCCACCGGCGACCGGGCCGGGCACCGACCTGGCCCGGACACTGGTTGCGGCGTGTGCCGGCGCGGACGGGGCGTCGGACCTGACGTCGCTGTCGTCCCGCCTGGCCGAGGGAGCCCGCACCGGGGCAGAACTGGAGTCCGGGCGTCGTCTGGCCCGGTTCCTGGCGGGGGCGGCTGAGGCGATGCGCAACGCCGACCGCCTGGACGGCACCCGCATGGCGTTGGCCCTCGAGGCGGGGGCGGAGCGCCTGACCGAGGCCGACGACGGGGCCCACCCCGGGGGCCTGCCCGCCGTGGTGGCCGCCGCGGCCGACGCCGCCCTGTCCGCCGCCGACGACGGTGCCGGCCTGGGTGACGTGCTGGTCTCCGCCGCCGACGGCGGCCTGGCCGAGTTGGAGCAGGGCCCACTGGTGGACGAGCGGCTGTCCGAACGGGGCACCGTGGACGCGGCCGCTGCGGGGTTCCTGCTCATCGTCGACTCGCTGGCCAGCGTGGTCACGGGTGAACCCCTGCCGGCGGCGCCCCGGGAGGAGGCCCCCCGTCCCGTCGGCGGCCGCCGCTACCTGGTGCGGGCCACGGTCACCCCGCCCGGCGGCCCCGACCCGGAGGGGGCCGCCCACCTGGAGGTGCTGTGGCACGAGCTGGGCGACATCGTGGACTTCCGGGCCCACGGGGAGGTCTGGCACGTGGCGCTGCACACCCCGTTGCCCGGAGCCGCGGTGGAGGCCATGGTCGGGGCCGGCCGGCCCGGCGAGCTGCACATCTCGGTGCTGGACGAGCCGTCCGGTCGAGACGGGCGCTGAGCGACGGTCGGGCGACGACGACGTGGGGGTGGGACCGTCGGGACGTGGGGGAGGGGACGGGTCGTCCGAGGCCGCCATCACGCTCGCGGACCTGGACGGCATGCCGGTCGAGCGGCTCAGCGGCGTGGGCCCCAAGAAGCTCGAGGGCCTTCGGAGCATGCAGCTGGAGTCCCTCTACGACCTGATCACCCACTACCCGCGCCGGTACCTGGACCGCACCCGGGAGGCCCGCATCGCGGAGCTGGCACCGGGGGAGGAGGCGCTGGTGCTGGGCCGGGTCACCTCGGTGTCGTCCCGGCGGGCCCAGAACGGCAGGCCGCTCGTGGTGGCCGAGGTCCGGGACGACAGCGGCAGCCTGCGCTGCACGTTCTTCAACCAGCCGTGGCGTGAGCGCCAGCTGGCCCGCCTCGACGGCGGGTCGGGTGCCCCGGCACTGGAGGTCGCGCTGTTCGGCCGGGTGGAGGTGTTCCGGGGCCGGCGCCAGATGACCAATCCGGTGGTGGACCTCATCGGTGACCGCACCGGGCGCATCGTGCCCATCTACCCGCAGTCGGAGAAGGCCCGGCTGTCCACCTGGGAGTTCGCGGGGTGGGTGGCCCAGGTGCTGCGTCGATGCAAGGCCCGCGGCATCGCCGACCCGGTCCCCCGAGAGGTCCTCGAGCGCCACGACCTGGTCGACCGGTCGACCGCGCTGTGGGGCATCCACCATCCCGGGTCCATGGCAGACGTCGTCCGGGCCCGGCACCGACTGGTGTTCGACGAACTGTTCCGCATCCAGTTGGCGCTGGTCCGGCGCAAGCGGGAGATCGAACGATCCTCCCGGGGCATCGAGCACGCGGTGGGCCCGGGGACCGGCGTGGCACCTGGCCTGGTGGGCCGGTTCGTGGACCGCCTCCCGTACGACCTGACCGGGGCCCAGGTCCGGGCCGTGGCGGAGGTCGAGGCCGACCTGGCCTCGTCGGTGCCCATGCACCGGCTGCTGCAGGGAGACGTCGGTGCGGGCAAGACGGTGGTGGCGGTGGTGGCGCTCCTCACGGCGGTGCAGGGCGGGCACCAAGGGGCCCTCATGGCGCCGACCGAGGTCCTGGCCGAACAGCACGCCGCGGGCATCCGGGCCCTGCTCGACGGCGTGACGGTGGGCGACGGCCGCAACCTGTTCGGCGAGCGGCCGCTGGAGGTGGCGCTGCTCACCAACCGGACTGCGGCCGCGGACCGCCGCCGCATCCTGGAGGGCCTGGCCGACGGGTCGGTGGACCTGGCCATCGGCACCCATGCGCTGATCCAGGAGGCGGTGTCGTTCTCGTCCCTCGGCGTGGTGGTGATCGACGAGCAGCACCGCTTCGGCGTGGAACAGCGTGCGGCCCTGCGCAACGCCAACGCGGACGGCACCGTGCCGGACGTGCTGGTCATGACCGCCACGCCGATCCCCCGCACCGCGGCCATGACCGTCTACGGGGACCTGGACGTGACCGTGCTGGACGAGCTCCCGCCGGGGCGCACCCCGATCATCACCACGTGGGCGCACCACGAGGAGGACGAGGACGCGGCGTGGGCCCTGGTTCGTGACCAGGTGGCTGCCGGGAACCGGGCCTATGTGGTGTGCCCCCTGATCGAGGAGTCCGAGAAGCTGGAGGTGGCTTCCGCCGAGGACACCTACGAGCGGCTGGCCGCGGGGGAACTGGCCGGCCTGCGCATCGGGCTCCTCCACGGCCGGCTCAAGGCCGACGAGAAGCAGGCCGTCATGGAGCAGTTCCGCTCCGGCGCGCTCGACGTGCTGGTGGCCACCACCGTGATCGAGGTGGGCGTGGACGTCCCGGAGGCCACCGTCATGGTGGTGCTGGACGCGGACCGCTTCGGCATCGCCCAGCTCCACCAGCTCCGGGGCCGGGTGGGCCGGGGTGCGGCGGAGAGCCACTGCGTGCTGGTGGCCCACGGCGTGATGACCCCCGACGGGGAGGCCCGCCTGCAGGCCCTGGTCCGCACCACCGACGGCTTCGAGCTGGCCGAGGTGGACCTGGACCTGCGGGGTGAGGGGACGGTCATGGGCGAGCGCCAGAAGGGCCGCAACGACCTGAAGCTGGCCTCGCTGCGCCACGACCGGGAGTGGGTGGAGGTGGCCCGGGAGGAGGCGTTGGCGCTGGTCGGCGACGGGAGCGGGCTGGACGGCCACCCGGAGCTGGTCGAGGAACTCGAGCTGGTGCTGGACCGCGACGACGAGGAGTTCCTGCTCAAGTCCTGACCCCGAGTTCACCCCGCAACCACCCGGGCGTATCCTCACCGTCCGTGGCCCGTTCCCCCCGCTCCCCGTCCCGCATCCTCGCCGCCTCGGTCGTCGCGGTGCTGGGCCTGGTGGTCCCTGGGTGCGCGTCGGACGACGAAGCCGGCCCGACCACCACGGCCGGGGACGAGGCCGCGGACAACAGCCATGGCCACGACGGCGGTGCCTCCGCCGACGGGTACGGCTCGTCCATGGCGGCAGAGACGGTCTCCGTGGCCGACATCGCCGAACTGGGCCCCGGGCCCGGGGTGGGCGAGGCCTGGACCGGCCAGATCGGCCTCAACGTGTGCGGGCGGTTCCTGGAGCCACCGGCCGCCGCGGGCCAGGCGGGCTCCGGCATGAGCACCGACGGCACCGGCACCTTCACGGTGGCCCCCACCACCGAGGACACCGCCGGACACGCCGCCACCGTCGGGGCGCTGGCCCGGCAGCTGGGCCTGTCGCTCGGCACCGGGACGGTCACCTTCCCCGCCTCCACCACGCCGGTCTCCATCGAGCAGGGAGCGGGTGACATGGCGGTCGCCGGCGCCACGCTGACCACGGGCCAGCGGTGCGGCGACACCCCGGCCGAGGTGCAGCTGTGGATCTACACGCCCGACGCCGCGAACACCGGCGAGGACGTCCGCCAGGTCGTCACCGACCCCCAGGACGTCCCGATCGTGCAGGACGGCATGGTGTTCGTGGTCGCCGTCAGCCCCACGTCGTCGCTCCCGACCCTGCCGCCCTCCGCCCTCAACACCTGAAGTGGGGCTGCGCGTCGTGGCCGGATCGGCCCGGGGGAGGCGGCTGGTGACCCCCGACGGCACCGAGGTCCGGCCCACCTCCGACCGGGTGCGCGAGGCCACGTTCAACGCCCTGGGGTCACTCGACGCGGTGGTCGGTGCCACGGTGGTGGACCTCTTCGCCGGGTCGGGTGCGCTCGGGGTGGAGGCGCTGTCCCGGGGGGCGGCCGACGCGGTGTTCCTGGACACGTCGCAGCGGGCGGTGCAGGCCGTGAAGGAGAACCTTGCCGCGTGCGACATGTCGGGGCGCGCCACCGTGCAGCGGTCCGACGCCCTGGACTGGCTCCGGTCGGTGCCCGGGGGCGGTGGGTCGGCGGCCGACCTGGTGCTGGCCGATCCTCCGTACGCCTTCGACCGCTGGCCCGAGCTGTTCGACGCCGTGCGCCGCGCCGCCCCGGGGGCGGTCGTGGTGGTCGAGTCCGACCGGGAGGTCGCGGCGGGAGCGGCGGACACGATCCTGAGGATGCGTCGCTACGGCGGTACGGTGGTGACGATCATTCGACTGGCGGGCACCGGCCCGTCCGACCCCCCGGACTCGGAGGACCTCACGTGACGGTGGTGCTGTACCCCGGATCCTTCGATCCGATCCACAACGGCCACGTGGAGATCGTGGAGACCGCGGCGCGCCTGTTCGACCGGGTGGTCGTGGCCGCCATGCGCAACCCCCAGAAGGGCGAGCCGCTGTTCAACCTGGATGACCGCCAGGTGCTGATCGAGGAGTCGCTCGTCCACCTGGACAACGTCGAGGTCACCATGTTCTCGTCGCTGGTGGTGGACCTCGCCCACGAGGTGGGCGCCCACTTCATCGTCAAGGGCCTCCGCGCCGTGTCCGACTTCGAGTCGGAACTGCAGATGGCGCAGATGAACCGTTCGATCTCCGGGGTGGACACGCTGTTCATCCCGTCGGCATCCGGCAACTCGTTCCTGGCCTCCCGGCTGATCCGGGAGATCGCCCGCTTCGGCGGCAACGTGGACACCATGGTGCCCGCCCCCGTGGCCCGCCGGCTCAAGGAGCGCTACGGCGATGCCCGTCCTCCCGCTGGGTCCGCCTGACCGTCCCGTTCCGGGACCACACTGGAGTGGCATCCATGAGCACCCGATCACCTGACGACCTCGATCCCCACGACGACGCCCCCCGTCGGCCCGCGCCCCGTCGCGCCGGATCCGGCCCCGGTGGTGAGCCCTACCGCATGCCGGAGGCGGAGCAGGTCCTGGGCCGGGTCATCGAGATCATCGAGTCGGCCCCCGGCATGCCCATGTCGGCCTCGGTCAGGGTCAACCGGGAGGAGCTGCTGGAGCTGCTGGACGACGCCGTGTCCCGTCTGCCGGACGAGGTGCGATCGGCGCGCTGGCTGCTCAAGGAGCGCGAGGAGTTCCTGGCCCGTACCAGGCGGGAGGGGGAGGAGATCATCGAGGACGCCCGCTCCCGGGTGGCCCACATGGTGCAGCGCACCGAGGTGGTCAAGGCGGCGGAGGTCCGCGCCCGCCAGATCGTGGAGGACGCGGAGGCGGCATCGCGGCGCATGCGCCGCGAGACCGAGGACTACTGCGACCAGAAGCTGGCCAGCTTCGAGAACGTCCTGGCCCGCATCCACAAGACGGTGACGGCGGGACGGGCCAAGCTGGCCGCCCCCACCATCGAGGAGGCGGAGCTGTCCGACCTGGAGGATCCCCCGACCGGCTCCACCCCGGCCGTGTTCGACCAGGAGGACTGACCCGGGTGGCCACGGACCCGACGGGGGAACCCACCGGTCAGGACCGCAGCGGCCAGGCCGGTGCGGCGCCGAACCTGAGGATCAACGTCTCGGAGTTGCGTCGCCGGCCCGGCAACCGGCGCCGCGTCGAGCGGGCGGTGCCCCTCGGCGGCCTGGAGATCTCCACCTCGGCCGTGCCCACCGGTGCGGACGGAGACCTGGACGTGGTGCTCGAGTCCCTGTCCGACGGGGTCACGGTCAACGGGTCGGTCACGTTCCCGTGGGAGGGCCCGTGCCGCCGCTGCCTGGAGGACACCTCGGGCACGGTGGAGGCCGACATCCACGAGATCTTCTCCGAGAAGACCGAGGGCGGCGACCTGCTGGCACTGGACGGCGACACCCTGGACCTGGGCCCGGTGGTGCGGGACGCCGTGGTGCTGGCCCTTCCACTGGCCCCGCTGTGCCGGGAGGACTGCCCCGGCCCTGCTCCCGACGAGTTCCCGGTCATCCCGGCGGGGGAGGGCGTCCCGCCTGCGGACCCCCGGTGGGCGGCACTGTCCGAGCTCCGCTTCGACCCCGAGGGGTCCGATCCGCTACAGTGACCGACCCGGTGCCCCCTGTCGGAGCTGATCGGCGCGGGACACGAGCGTCGAGTCAGACGTAGCGCCGAACTCCAGAAGCGCCCACCTCCAGAGGCGCCGACCTGCAGAAGTAGAGACGACGATGGCTGTTCCCAAGAAGAAGACCTCCAAGGCCAAGGGCCGGAGCCGGCGGGCCTCCAACTGGACGCTCAAGGCGCCGTCGCGCAGCGTCTGCCCCCGCTGCAACGCCGTCAAGCAGCCCCACGTCGTGTGCGGCAACTGCGGCTGGTACGCCGGCCGGCAGGCCCTCGACGTCGACTGAACGTCCAGCTCCTGCCCTCGCCTCCGGACGCCGGGACGGGCCCGGCGGCGACCGTGTCGCTGACTTCCGGTCACCGATGATCACCCGGTGCCGGTGCCCGGGTGAGTACAGTGACCGACCACCACCGGGCCGTGCGGTCCGTGGTCCGAGTGAGGAGAGCGAAGCTCATCGTGCCTGCCGAGACCCACGTGCAACAGGGCCCCATCGAACGCCCGGAGGTGCTCCAGCTGGTCAAGGACCGGTTGGCGGACATCCTGGAGATCGACCCGGGCACCATCGGAGAGGGTGACTCCTTCGCGGAGGACCTCCATGCCGATTCCCTGGCGCTCATCGAGCTGGTGGAGGCACTGGAGGAGGAGCTCGGCGAACGCAGCGTCGGGTTCCGCATCGAGGACGAAGACCTCGAGGACCTGAAAACCGTGCGAGATGCCGTCGACTACGTCCTCGCACGACTCTGAGCCGGTCGACGATCCTCCCATCGACGAGAACCCTCGGGACACGCTCTGCCGCCGGCTGGGGTACCGCTTCAGCGACCGGTCGTTGCTGGAGCTGTCACTGCGCCACCGCTCGTGGTGCGCGGAGAACGGCGCGGTGCCGTCCAACGAACGCCTGGAGTTCCTGGGTGACGCGGTGCTCGGCCTCGTGGTGACCGACCACCTGTTCCGCTCGGCCCCGACCAGCAGCGAGGGCGTCCTCGCACGCCGCCGGTCGGAGCTCGTCAGCGCCACGGCGCTCGCCGGCGTGGCCCGCGCCATCGGCCTGGGCGATGCGCTCCTCCTGGGCAAGGGCGAGGAGGCCACCGGCGGGCGGGCCAAGACGTCGATCCTGGCCGACGCCATGGAGGGCGTGCTCGGCGCGGTCTACCTGGACGGCGGCGTCGGCGCGGCCACCGCCGTGGTCCTGCGCCTGCTGGACGGGCGCATCGCCGGGGTGGTCTCGGGCGAACTGGCCAGCGACCACAAGTCGCGGCTGCAGGAGGTGGCGGCGCACCGCTTCGGCGAGTTGCCCCACTACGACATCACCGAGGACGGTCCGGAGCACGAGAAGCGCTTCCGGGCCGTTGTCCGGATGGGGGGCGCGGCCTGGGGCGAAGGAGAGGGCCGCACCAAGAAGGAAGCGGAGCAGGCGGCCGCCCGGCAGGCGTCGGACCGGCTGGATGCCGAGTTGGAGGGCGAGTTGGACCAGGCGGGATCAACCCCGGGGGGTAACCATGCCTGAGCTTCCGGAGCTCGAGCTGCTGCGACGTGACCTGGAACGCGAGATCGGCGACCGCAAGGTCAAGGCCGTCGACGTCCCGGTGGCCGGGGTGGTGAAACACCCCACCAAGAAGGCGCTGATCGCGGCGGTGGCCGGCGCCAAGCTCACCGGAGTGACCCGGCGCGGCACCCTGATCCTCATCGGCGTGGAGGGCACCCACCAGCTGGTGCTGACCCTGGGGGAGCGGTCCCGGGTGCTGCGGGCCCAGGCCAAGGAGCCCAACGCGACCGGTACCGCGCTGGTGCTCACCTTCACCCAGGGCGGCCAGTTGCGGCTGGTGGACCCCAAGAAGGAGGCCAAGGTGGAGTACCTGGCCAACGAGGAGGTGGACGAGCGCCACCCCGAACTGGCCACCCTGGGCCTGGACCCGGTGGACGAACCGATCTCCTGGACCTCCTTCGGTGAGCTCCTGCTGCGCCGCGACGGCCGGCTCAAGTCGGTGCTCATGGACCCCACCTTCCTGGTCGGGATCGGGCCCATGTACTCCGACGAGATCCTGTTCCACGCCGGGCTCCGCTACGACCGGGTCCCTGCAGGTCTGTCGGCCCAGGAGATCCGCCGCCTCTACCGCGCCGTGGTGGAAACGACCCATGAGGCGGTCAAGTACGGTGGCACCACCCTGGGGCCGGACGGTTGGGTCGGACCCACCGGAAAGCCGGGGGAGTACCAGGAGTACCTGACCGTCTACAAGCGGGACGGAGAGATGAGCCCCCGGGCCCGGGGACCCATCGTCAAGACCCGTTTCGGCAGCGGGTACACCTACTACTGCGAACAGACGCAGGTCTAGGCCGGTCCGTCACCAAGCCATCCGCCCAGCACGACCCACCGCGGGAGAGCCGTGTTCCTCAAGTCGCTCCAGATCAAGGGCTTCAAGTCCTTCGCCGACGCCGCCACCCTCACCCTGGAACCGGGCGTCACCGTGGTGGTCGGGCCCAACGGGTCCGGCAAGTCCAACGTGGTGGACGCCATCGGCTGGGTGCTCGGGGCCCAGGCGCCCTCCGCGGTGCGTTCCCAGAAGATGGACGACGTCATCTTCGCCGGCACGTCCAAGCGCCCGGCGCTGGGCCGGGCCGAGGTCTCGCTCACCATCGACAACTCCGAGGGCCTGCTGCCCATCGACTTCACCGAGGTCACCCTGACCCGCCTGCTGTTCCGCTCCGGCGACAGCGAGTACGCCATCAACGGCGTGCCCTGCCGCCTGCTGGACATCCAGGAGCTCCTCTCCGACAGCGGCGTCGGCCGTCAGCAGCACGTCATCATCTCCCAGGGCAACATCGACGCCGTCCTCAACGCCCGCCCCGAGGAACGGCGCCTGATCATCGAGGAGGCGGCCGGGGTGCTCAAGTACCGCCGCCGCAAGGAGCGGGCCGAGCGCCGCCTCAGCGCGACGGAGGCCAACCTGACCCGCATCCAGGACCTGCTCCGGGAGGTCCGGCGCCAGCTCCGGCCCCTGGAGCGCCAGGCCGACGCGGCCCGGCGCCACGGCGACCTGGTGGCCGAGCTCACCGCACTCCGTGTGCACGTGGCCGGCCGGGAGCTGCACCGCCTCCGGGCCCAGCTCGAGCAGTCCTCGCGCTCCCAGGGCGAGCTCCGGGGTGAGGACCAGCAGCTCCGGGCCGCGCTGGCGGACCTGGACGCCCGGGTCCTGGCCACCGAGGCGCAGCTGTCCGCCCTGGGCGGGCGCGACGTGGGCGACGTGCTGGTCCGCTACGAGAAGCTGCTGGAGAAGGGCCGGGGCCAACTGGCGCTCCTGGCCGAACGCCGCCGCAACGTGGACCGGGAGCTGACCGCGTCCGTGGACGCCGCGGTCATCGCCTCGCTGGAGGCGGAGTACGCCCAGCTCACCCAGGAGGCGGGACAGATCGAGGTCGACGGGGCCACGGTCACCACCCAGATCGCCGAGCTGGAGGAGGCCGAGGCCGTCCTGGCCGACGAGCGCCGCCGGTTCGAGGAGGAGTGGGGCGAGGGCGTTCCCGCCCCCAGCGGCGAGGCCTCGGGGGTCCGGGGGGAGTTGGCCGCGCTGCGCTCTGCCATCGGCCGGACCGGCACCGACCGGGAGCAGTTGGAGTCCCGCCGCGACGCGCTCCGGGAACGGACCGAGCGCCTGCGCTCGGAGGAGGGGCGCACCCGGGACGAGGCGACCCAGGCCGACCAGGACGCTCCGGCGGTGGACGGACGCGTCAGCGCCGCGGCGGCCTCCCGGGTGGCGGCGGAACAGGCCCTGGCCCGGGCCGAGGCGGCCACCACCGACGCCGAGGCCGACTACTCGGCCTGGTCCGCCCGGGCCGACGCCCTGTCGCTGGCGCTCGACGAGGCCCGCCAGCGGGCCGGGGCGGAGCGCCTGGCCGGCCTGGACGGCGTGCTCGGCACCCTCCTGGACCTGGTCGACGTCGATCCGGGCTGGGAGGAGGCCTTCGAGGCCGCCGCCGGTGAGGCCCTCGGCGCGGTGGTGGTGGCCGACGTGGACGCCGCCCGCCGTGCCCTGTCGGCGCTGGCGTCGGGCGACCACCGGGGGGCGGTGCTCGCACTGGCCACCGGCCGCCCCGGTTCCGGCCGGGTCCCGACGGAGCTGCCCGGCGGTGACCGGGTCCGCACCCACGTCCGGGCCGCGGTCGGCGCCGGAGCAGCCGCGCCGGGCATCGAGTCCGTGCTGGACGCGTTGCTGGCCACCGCGGTGGTGGTGGACGGCGACTGGGACCGGGCGCTCGACCGTTCCCTGCTGGACCCGTCGGCGGTGGTCGTGACGCGACGGGGCGACCGCTTCGGCGCCGCGGGGTGGCGCCTGCAGGCTGCCGGCTCCGGTGCCACCGGCGCCGCGCTGGACGAGGCCACGGGCCGGGCCGAGCAGGCCCTGGCCGCACGCGACCAGGCCCGCCGGGTCATGGAACAGGCCCGCGACGAGGTGGCCCGGACCCGTGGCGAGGAGCAGCAGGCCTCACGGGACCGCGACGCCGCGGAGTCGCGCCGGCGCTCCCTGGCCGAGGCCGTCGGCCGCCTGGCCCAGGACGCGGAGGAGGCCGAGGGCGAGCTGATGGCGCTGGGGTCGCACCTGGGCGAGTTGACCGAGCGCCTGGCCCGGGAGGAGGCCCGCGTCGCGGAGCTCGCCGCCCTGCTGCCGGAGCTGGAGGCCGCCGAGACCGAGCTGGGCGAGCGAGCCCGGCGCATGGCCGATGCCCGGGAACGTCTCGACGGGCGGGCCGCGACGGTGTCCTCGCACCGCACCGAGCTGGAGGTGCGCGTGGCCGGCCTGGAGGAGCGCCGACGCTACGTCGGGGCCCGCCGGGCCCAGGTGGAGGAGCGGCTGACCCGGAACCAGGCCGAGCGGGACGCGGCCGCGGACCGTCGGGTGGAGCTGGAGGCCCGGGCCGTGGCCACCGAACGTCTGCAGGGCTTCGTCACGGCCCGCCTCCAGGTCATCGGCGCCAACCTGGACCAGCTCCGGGAGGAGCGCCGCCGCCAGTCCGAGGAGGCCCGGGAGGTCACGGCACGACTGGACGGCCTGCGCCAGGAGCGCGCCGCCGCGGAAGCAGCGCTGGAAGAGGTGCGGGCCCGACTGCAGAAGGCGGAGATCGCCGATGCGGAGGCCCGCATGCGGCTGGACGCGGCCACCGAGTCGCTCCGTCACGACCTGGACTGCGAGCCGCAGGCCGCCATCGACGCCGAGTGCCCGCTGCTGCCCGACGGGGTCAGCCCCTCGGCCCGGGTCCGCGAGCTGGAGCGGGAGCTCCGGATCATGGGCCCCATCAACCCGCTGGCGCTGCAGGAGTTCGAGGAGCTGTCGGAGCGCCACCGGTTCCTGGAGAGCCAGCTGGAGGACATCCGCCAGACCCGCCGGGAGCTGGCCAAGGTGATCCGGGCCGTGGACGAGGAGATCGTCAACGTGTTCTCCGCCGCGTACGCCGACGTGAGCGAGAACTTCACCGCCCTGTTCGAGACCCTGTTCCCGGGGGGCCAGGGCCGGCTCCGCCTGACGGACCCGGACAACCTGCTGGAGACCGGCATCGAGATCGAGGCCAAGCCGTCCGGGAAGAACGTGCGCAAGCTGTCCCTGCTGTCGGGTGGGGAGCGGTCCCTGACCGCGCTGGCGTACCTGTTCGCCGTGTTCCGCTCCCGTCCGTCACCGTTCTACGTGATGGACGAGGTGGAGGCCGCGCTCGACGACGTGAACCTGCACCGGTTCCTGGAGCTGGTGGCGGAGTTCCGGGCGTCCGCGCAGCTGGTCATCGTGAGCCACCAGAAGCGCACCATGGAGGCGGCGGACGTGCTCTACGGGGTCACCATGGAGCCGGCCGGTTCGTCCAAGGTGGTGTCCGAGCGCGCCGCGACGGTCCTGGAGTAGCCCCGGTGGGGCGGACGAGCGCGGCTCAGTAGCCGAGGGCGGCGCGGAACTGCTGTCCCACCACCATGGACTGGCCCATGCGCCTGACCCACTCCTGCACGGCGGGGCCGAACACGGCCGGGTCGTAGCCCATCTCGGACGCGATCTGGTTCATGCCGGCCTCGTCGGTCACGCCGCGGGCCTGGGCCTCCTTGGCCACAGCTGCGTACTCGGGGATGCCGATGCCGTTGATCGGCTGCAGCAGCGGGTCCTCGGTGGACAGCGCCGCGGTGGACGGCCCGCCCAGCACGGCCGGGTTCACCGGCATGCCCTGCACCCCGATCTGGCCCGCTCCGGCCTGGTCGGTGGCGTTCTCCTGGGCGAACTGCTGTGCCGCAGCCCCCGAGTCCATCCCGTCCTTGATCTTCTTGAAGATGCCCATCTCGTGACTTCCCTTCAGGTCCGTTCCGGTTCACGGTATCGACCGGAAATCCGGATCGGTACGGTGGGACCCATGGGCCTGTGGTCGGACATCCTGCGCATCCGGAGGTCGGGCAAGGAGCTGGCGGAGGCCTCCGGTCGCCCGAGCACCGTCACCGGCGCCATCGCCCGCGTGCCGGCGGACCTGGCGTGGTCCGCCGGGGCGGCGGAGGCCGCGGCCGGTCAGGCCGGTGACGCGGCCGGGCCGCCCCACCACATCCCCGGCGGGCTGCCCGGCTGGGCCGTGCTGCGGGGGTTCCGGTCCACGGGCGAGATGGTCGGGTTCCAGCCGGTGGGCGTCCTGGAGGTGGACGTGCACCTGGACGGCCGCGAGCCCTACGCCGAGTCGGTCCGGATGGTCATCCCCTACGAGCGGCTGACGTTCATGACCCACGGCCGCCGCCTGCGGGTCACCGTCGACCCGGCCGACCGCACCCACATGCTCGTCGACTGGTCCGCCTGACCAGGACCCCCGAGGGGGCCGGGAGCGGGCTCAGCCCACGCCCAGGCACTCGCCGGTGATGGTGCCGATCTGGTCGGCGAACTCGGAGTCGGCGCTGGAGTCCTCGTTGAACATCGCCTTCACCAGCTCCTCCTTCTCCTTGACCTTGTCGTAGATGCAGCCTGCGGTCTGCTCGTCCACCGCTCCGCCGGACTCACTGGTGAGCTGGTCGACGAACTCGGCCTTGGTCGGGAGCTCGTCGTTGCTGCACGACGGGAACAGGAACGGGGCGGCAACGGCAAGGCCGATCAACACGATGCGCTTCATGGGGGTGACCTCCGGGCCCGGGCGCCGTTCGGCGTCACCGGCATGGTACGGATCGGCCGGTCGACCTGCCGGTTGAGGGATCGGGTCAGGGCAGCCGGCTGAACCACCGCAGCGACAGGCCGGCCGCGACGAGCAGGATGACCAGGCCGGCACCCACGAAGCGGAACGTGACGTCCTTGGACTCCTCGTCGTAGCCGATCGTGGACCCGAGCTGGTCGTACACGGACCGCAGGTCCTGGGCGGACTCGGCGGTGTAGGCGGTGCCCCCGGTCCCCTCGGCCAGACCCCTCAGCTCCTCCACGTTGACCGGCACCCGGGTGGCCTGGCCGATCCCGTCGCCGTCCTCGTCCACGGTGATCTCGCCCTCGGGGGTGCCGTAGGCGATGGTGGACACGGCCACGCCCGGCGTCGTTGGCCAGGGGGATGGCGTCCTCGGTGGGCAGGCCGATGGTGGTCTCGCCGTCGGAGATGAGCACGATGGCGGCGTCGGGCTTCTTGCCGTCGGTGCCCTTGGACTGGCCCTCGATCACGTCCAGCGACAGCCGCACGGCATCGCCGATGGCGGTGGACTTGTCCAGCTCCAGGCCCTCGATGGCGGTGACCACGTCCTGGTGGTCCTGGGTGGGCGGAACCAACAGCTGGGCGCTGCCGGCGAAGCTGACCAGGCCCACGTTGAGCTGCTCGGGCAGCTGGTTGACGAACTCGGTGGCCGCCTTCTGCGCCGCCTCCAACCGGTTGGGGGACACGTCCTCGGCCGCCATCGACAGCGACGTGTCGATGGCCAGGATGATGGTGGACCGCTCCGAGGGCACCCGGACGGTCATGACCGGCTGGGCGAACGACGCCACCAGCACCGCCAGGGCGGCCAGGAACGCGCCGGCCACGGCGTGACGGCGCCAGCCCGGCCGCTTGGGTGCGACCTTGTCCAGCAGCTCCAGGTTGGAGAACCGGACGGCGTACCGGGGCTTGGTGAACTGCAGGGCGGCGTAGAGCACGCCCAGCGCCACCACGACCAGCAGCAGCCACAACCGCTCCGGCTCCAGGAACCAGTCCGTCATCGTGTCGGCCTTCCTGCCATGACCTCGGCCCGCCGCCGCTTCTTGGACACGTGGCGGGCGAGGTCCAGGACCCAGTCGCCGTCGGTGCGCATCACCAGGTGGTCCGCTCCCGTCGAGCGGATGGCGGACGCGATCTCCTCCCGCTGGCGGGATGCCGCCTCGGCGTAACGGGCCCGGGTCCTGGCGTCGTCGGTGTTGACCTCACGGGTGGCGCCGGTGGCGGGGTCCACGAAGTGCAGGAGTCCCACCGGCGGCAGCTCCAGCTCCCGGGGGTCGACCACCTCGATGCACAGCACCGAGTGGCGCAGGCCGACGGCACCCAGGGCCGTGGACCACCCGGCCGGATCACCGAGGAAGTCGGAGATCACCACGACCAGGCCGCGCCGCGGCGCCATGGCCCCGATCCGCTTGAGCGCCGTGCGGCAGGTCCGACGGCCCGGTGCCGTCCTCCCGGGGGGAGCCGAGCACCCGGTCCAGGATGGCCAACAGGTGGGTCCGGCCATGGCGGGGCGGGACCGTGGTGATGTCCTGGCCCCGCAGGATCATGGCGCCGACGCGGTTGCCGCCCCGGCCGGTGAGCAGGCCGACGCCCGCGGAGGCGGCCAGCACGAGGTCGCGCTTCTCGCACAGCGCGGTGCCGAAGTCGAGCCGGGCCGAGCGGTCGATGAGGAGCCACGCCTCCAGCTCCCGGTCCGCGATGGTCTGGCGGATGTAGGGCACCTGCATGCGGGCGGTCACGTTCCAGTCGATGCGCCGGACGTCGTCGCCGGGTTCGTACGCCCGGGTCTCACCCGGCTCGGAGCCGTGGCCGGGCACCAGGCCCAGGAAGTCGCCGTGGAGCATGCCGTCGAGCCGGCGCGACACGTCCAGGATCAGTCGCCGCAGGATCTCCTCGGCCGGGCGGTCCCCGACCAGCCCCAGGGTGGAGGTCAGTCCGCTCACGGGGTGCCGTTCCCCCACGCCCCGGCGGGCGCGGCGGGCTGCGTGCCGGGCTGGCCGGCCCAGGCGCCGGCGTCGGTGGCGGTGCCGTAGTAGGGATCGCCACCGTTCTGCACCGGGGTCAGGCGAGGGGCGGGCACGGTGCCCAGCACCCGGGCCAGGACCTGCTCCACGTCGACGTCCTGGGCCAGGGCCTCGTAGGACAGCAGCAGGCGGTGGCGCATGATCTCCGGCGCCACGTCGAACACGTCCTGGGGGGTCAGGTAGGTGCGGCCCCGCAGCAGGGCCAGCGCCCGTCCGGCCCGGATGAGGCCCAGGGAGGCCCTCGGGCTGGCGCCGAGCTCGATGAAGGTGCGCAACTCGGGCAACCCGAAGTTCTCCGGCGTGCGGGTGCACAGCACCAGGTTCACGGCGTACTCCAGCACGCTGCGGTCCACGTAGACCCGGTCCGTGGCGGCCTGCAGCGCCTGCACCTGCTCCAGCGACAGCACCTGGGACGCGGTGGGGGGATTCGTGCCCATGCGCTGGACGATCTCCACCTCCTCGGCCGGCGTGGGGTAGCCGAGCACCACCTTCATGAGGAAGCGGTCCCGCTGGGCCTCGGGCAGGGGGTAGACACCCTCGGACTCGATCGGGTTCTGGGTGGCCAGGACCAGGAACGGCTCCGGTGCGGCATGGCGCTTGCCGCCGATGGTGACCTGGTGCTCGGCCATGACCTCCAGCAGCGCGGACTGGACCTTGGCCGGGGCCCGGTTGATCTCGTCGGCCAGCACGAAGTTGGCGAACACCGGGCCGAGCTCCACGTCGAACTGCTCGGTGGAGGCGCGGTAGATCCGGGTGCCGACCACGTCCGCGGGCAGCAGGTCCGGGGTGAACTGGATCCGGGAGAAGGTGCCCCCCACCGCGGAGGCCAGGGTCTCCACCGACAGGGTCTTGGCCAGGCCGGGCACGGACTCCAGCAGGCAGTGGCCCCCGGCCAGCAGGCAGGTGAGCATGCGCTCGATGCCGCGGTCCTGGCCCACGATCACCTTCTTCAGCTCGAACAGCAGCTGTTCCAGGTCGGCGGCCTCCGGAGCAGGCGCGTGTGGACGGGAGGTGGGGCTGGTCGGGTCCACGGCAACGGGTTCCACGGTGGTGCTCGGCTCTCTTCGTTCGGAGGTGCGCCGTGCGGGCATGGCCCGGCGCGTCTGTGCAGCACGGTACGGGGACGACCGTGCTGCCCGCCCGTCGGGCGGCCTGGTTGCTGATCCGCCCTTCAGCTTGCCGCGTCGGGGCCGCGATCGGGCGCCGCTCGTGACGGCCCGGGCGGGACCGGGCGGCAGGGCGGGCCGGCCCCCGGCGTGATCGGGCCGCACTTGTAGGCTCGGCCCGCTATGGATCCCATCCTGATCGTCCTCATCGTCGTCGTCGCGCTCATCGTGGTGGGGGGCGTCCTGCTGGTCGGCCGCCGGGACCGGGGCGAGGTCCTGGAGCCGCCCCCCACCGAGGCCCCGCTGGGCACGGTGACCGAGGAGCCGCGCCACCTGGAGCTGGAGGACATCCCGCCCGAGGACCTGCGGGAACCGGAGGTGGAGGAGGTCGACCCCATGGCCGGGGTCCTGGGCACCACCGTGGAGGTCACCGGCCCACCCCTCACCGACGAGGAGGCGGCCGAGAACATCGCGTTGGCCGAGCAGGCCGAGGCGGAGTGGGAGCAGACCCACGACGCGGACGGCAACCCGCTGGACGGCGCCACCGTGGAGGAACTGGTCCGGCCCTCCTTCCGTGACCGCCTGGCCCGGGCCCGCTCCACCTTCTCCGGCTACGTCGGCTCGATCCTGTCCCGCACCTCCATCGACGCCGAGACCTGGGACGAACTGGAAGAGGCCCTCATCCGGGCCGACGTGGGGGTGGGACCCGCCCAGGAGCTCCTGGAGGCGGTGCGCGCCACGGTCAAGGAGCGGGGCCTGACCACCTCCCAGCAGCTCATCGACGCCGTCAAGGAGGAGATGAAGGACCGCCTGGCCGGGCCGGTGGACCTGACCCGGGCCGGCACCCCGCCCACCGTCTGGTTGTTCGTCGGGGTGAACGGCGTGGGCAAGACCACCACCATCGGCAAGCTGGGCCGCCGGTTGGCCGACGAGGGCGCCGCCGTGGTCATGGCCGCCGGTGACACGTTCCGGGCCGCGGCGGCGGAGCAGCTGTCCACCTGGGCCGACCGCTGCGGGGCAGAACTGGTCCGCGGGGCGGAGGGAGGTGACCCGTCCGCCATCATCTTCGACGCCATCGCATCCGCGTCGGCCAGGGGGGCCGACGTGGTCCTGGCCGACACCGCCGGCCGGCTCCACACCAAGACCAACCTGATGGAGGAGCTGCGCAAGGTCCGGAGGGTGGCGGACAAGGGCGACGGCACCGTCACCGAGGTCCTCCTGGTCCTGGACGCCACCACCGGCCAGAACGGACTGCAGCAGGCCCGCCAGTTCACCGAGGCCACGGAGGTCACCGGCGTGGTCCTGACCAAGCTCGACGGTTCGGCCAAGGGCGGCATCGTGTTCGCCATCCGGTCCGAGCTCGGCATCCCCGTGAAGCTGGTCGGCCTGGGCGAGACCGCGGCGGACCTGGTCGACTTCGACGCGGACCAGTTCGTGGACGCCCTGTTCGACCAGGGCCCGGACCAGGACTGAACCCGTGCCCGGCGCCGCGTTCCTGCCCCTGCCCGTCGACCCGGCCCGCTACACCGTCCAGGACGGGGCGGGGACCGTGCGCTCGGCCGTCCCGCGGTGGCGCCTGGTGCTGGCGGACCTGGACGACGTCCCCCACGCCGCCGTCGTGGCCCTGGACGGGCTGGCCGACGCCCTGCGGGCCGCCGGTGGGGTGGGCGACACGATCGACGACCTGGCCGGGGCCGTCAACGCCCGGCTGGTCGAGCTGGAACGCCGGCTCGGAGCGGCCACACCGCTCCTGGAGGCACTCGACCCGGCCGACCCGTTGGTGACGGCGGTGGAGAGCGTCGACCGGCTGCTGTCGGCGGCGGGACGGTCCATCGCCGTGGACCGGGTGGATCCGGGCGTGGGTCTGGTCACCTCGGTCAACCTGTCCGGCGGTGGCGTCCCCAAGCGGCCCGTGGACCGGGCCGTCGTCACGCCGTCGGGGCTGGAGGGCGACGGCCAGCGGGTGCGGCGCCACCACGGCCGACCGTCCCAGGCCCTGTCGATGTGGTCCACGGAGGTGATCCAGGCCCTGGCGGCCGAGGGGCACCCGGTGGTTCCCGGTGGGGCGGGGGAGAACCTCACGCTGTCGGGGCTGGACTGGTCGGCGTTGCGGCCCGGGGTGCGCCTGGTGCTGGGTGCCGGCGCGGATGCGCCGGTGGCGGAGATCACCGGGTGGGCCGACCCGTGCTCCACCATCGCCGCGAGCTTCGCCGGGGGTGGATTCGGCCGGATCGACCACGCCCGGCATCCGGGGTGGAGCCGGGCCTACGCCGCGGTGGTCGGAGGCGGCGAGGTCGTTCCGGGGGCCGCGGTCCGCGTCCTGCCCTGACCGGCGGCACGGGTCGGGTGGCGCGGGTGGTCGCGGACCCGTCCCGACGAGGCGGCCCGCAGCCCCTGCGTTCGCTACCGTGCCGTTCGGAGGCACTGCATGACTGGGGAGGCGACGGTGCAACGACGGCGGATCGTGCTGTGCTCGTCCAGCGGTGGCGTGCTCCTGGACCTCCTGGGCCTGCGGCCGTGGTGGGAGCGCCACGACACGTCCTGGATCGCCGTGGCCGCGCCCGACACGCGCGAGCTCCTGGCGGACCAACCGGTCCGCTGGATGCCCGAGGCGTCGCCCCACCGGCCGGGCCAGTTGGCGGCGTCGGTGCGGACCGCGCGGCGCCACCTGGACGAGGTCCGGCCCGACCTGGTGGTCTCGGCGGGCACCGGTGTGGCCGTGCCGGTGTTCGTGGCGGCCCGGTCCCGTGGTGTGACGTCCTGGTGGGTGGAGACCCACAACCTGGTGGGGCGCCCCGGACTGGCGGCCCGTGTCTGCGGGGCGATGGCGGCGCGGGTGTTGGTGCAGCGGCCCGAGCTGCTGGGGGACCGTCGCCGGTCCGTCCTGGTGTCGGAGCTCTACTGATGGTGGGGCTGTTCTGATGGCAGGGCTGTCCTGATGGCGCGGGTCCTGGTGACGGTGGGGATGGGTCGTTGGCCCTTCGACCGCCTGGTCCGGGCCGCCTCCGCCCTGGCCGACGAGCACGACGTGTTCATCCAGACCGGCACGTCGACCGTGGTGCCGGAGTGTCCGCACCGGAGGTACCTCACGCCGGCGGAGCTGGAGGAGCGGATCCGCGACGCCGACGTGGTCGTGACCCATGCCGGCAACACCGTCCGCCAGGTCCAGCGCATGGGCAGGGTGCCCATCGCCGTGGCCCGCCGGGCCCGGTGGGGGGAGATGGGCAACGACCACCAGGCCGAGTACCTCCGTCGGGAGGAGGCGACGGGACCGGTCGTGGCCGTCTGGGACGTGGTCACACTGCGGGAACGCGTCCGGGTCCACAGCACCGAGGCGGTCGACCTGCGGGACCGTCCGGTCCCCGAGCCGGCGCCGCCGGGGGAACTGGCCGACCGGCTGGACGAACTGGCCTCGCTCCCGGCCCGCTCCGGGCCGTTCGCCGACCATCCCCTCCGTCGCTACGACTTCGCCTGGAAACGGCTCGCCCGCCGCACCGGGGCACACCTGGACGTCGGTTGCAGCGACGGCACCTTCCTGAACGTGCTCGCCACCACCACGGGGCTCCGCTGCGTGGGCGTCGACGTCATGGCCGAACCCCTGGCCGTCGCGGCCCGGCACCGGCCGCGTCCTGCCCTGGCCAGGGTGGACCGGTGGGGTCGGCTGCCGTTCCCGGACGCGTCCTTCGACTCGGTCAGCGCGCTGGACGTGCTGGAGCACGTGCCGGACAGCGCCGCGCTCCTGCGCGAGGTGCGTCGGGTGCTCCGGCCCGGCGGCGTGCTGGTGGCCACCGTGCCGGCCCGTCACTGGCTCTCGTTCCTGGACCTGGACAACGCCAAGCTCCGGTGGCCCCGGGCCCATGCCGCTGTCTACGTCGCCCGGTTCGGCCGGGACCGCTACCGCCGCCGGTTCGTGGACCTCGCCGACGGCTTCCGGGGTGACCTCGCGGTGGAGCGGGAGGGCCACACCAACTACGAGCCGGCCCGGTTCCTGGACATGCTGACGACGTGCGGGTTCGAGGCGACGGAGCGCTCCGGGGCCAACCTCTTCTGGCAGCTGGTGCACCCGGTCCGCCTCCTGGGTGGGGCCGCCGGTCGGGCCCTGGCCGACCGCCTGATCCTGCGGGACGGGCGCGCCTTCGACCGCGCCAACCTCTTCGTGGTGGCCCGGACCGCGGACCCCGTGGCCCGCACCGGTCACGCCGGGGCAACGGCGGTCGCCTCCGAACCACGCACCGGTCACCGGGCCGTCCCGGTCCGGTCCGGGGCGGTGGAGCCGGCATGACGGACCGGGCGGTCCCCGTCGGTGCCCCCACCCGCCGGACGGCGGGCCCGGCGGTCGTCGCGCTCCCGGCCCCTGCGCCGACGCCGTGGCGGGCGCGGATGGAGGCCGTCCCGGACCGGGCACGGTTGGCGGCCTTCTTCGGCCGGCTCGCGGTCAAGGAGCACCTGGCCCCCGGCCTGCACGTCCGTCCGCTGGTGGCGGAGCTGTTCCTCACCGAGAACTGCAACCTGGCCTGCATCTCCTGCGGGTGCTGGCGGGACACCACCCGGGGTGAGCTCTCCACCGACGAGTGGCGCGGCGTGATCGACCAGTTGGCGGCGGCCGGGATCCTCAAGGCCAACTTCACCGGGGGCGAGCCGTTGCTCCGCCGTGATGCCGCGGCACTGATGGCCCATGCCCGGGACGCGGGGATCCGGGACCTGCACCTGAACACCAACGGCATCCTGCTCGACGAGCAGCGTCTGGCCGAGGTGCTGGCGGCCGGGATCCGGAGCTTCAACATCTCCGTCGACGGTGCCACCGCAGCGGTGCACGACCGCATCCGGGGCCGTGACGGCGCCTTCGACCTGACCGTGCAGCGGATCCGTGACCTGGTGGCCGAACGCGACCGGTTGGGCCTGCGGGTCCGGATGAACTTCACCGTGATGCACGACAACGTGGGCCAGCTGGCCGACATCGCGGAGCTGGCCGCCGAGCTCCGGGTCCGCCTCTACCTCAACCTGGCGACCGACACGACCTTCCTGTTCCGGGCCGAGGGCGTGGACGGGCTCGCCCGCATCGACCGCGAGGAGCTGCGCACGGCGATGGCCCGCCTGGAACAGGTGGCCCGACGCGACCGGAGGTGGCTGCCCCGCTACGCCGACCTGCGCTACGTCCGGCGCCACTTCACCGAGCGCATCCAGCGCGAGCTGCCGTGTGCCGAGTCCCAGCTGAAGCTGATGGTCCACTCCCGGGGCGAGGTGGGGGGGTGCTGGGGCGAGGACCCGTCGGCCAACGTGCGGGAGTCGTCGGTCCGCGACGTCGTCGACTCGGTGGCCTACCGCTCGCAGCACGAGCGGCTGTTCCGGAAGGACTGCGTCGGCTGCGGCTCGAACTACAGCCTCAACCTGCGGTGGCGTCCCCGGTCGTACTGGGACGACCTCCAGTGGCGGCTCGGCCGCCGCAGCCTGTCCGATGGGTGAGCGGATGCGGTCCTCGGTGCCGCTCTACGACCGCCTGGCCCCGGTCTACGACGACCACTTCGCGGCACCCCACCGCCGTGCCTACGACGACCTGTCGTGGGAGGTGGTGGTGGAGCACCTGCCCGCGCCGGGAGCCCGGCCGGTGGTGGACGCCGGCTGTGGGGTGGGCCGGTGGGCCGGACGGCTGGTGGGCCTCGGACACCCGGTGATCGGGGTGGAGCAGGCCCCTGCCATGGCCGCGGCCGCCAGGGCGCGGGGACTCGGAGCCGGCTTCACGGTGCTCGAGGAATCCATGGACGCGGCCGACGTCCCGGCCGGGGCGGCGGCGGCAGTCCTGGCCATGGGCTCGCTGCAGTACACCCCGGACCCGGTGGCGACCCTCCGGCGACTGGCGGGCTGGGCCGCCCCCGGGGCGCCCGTGGTGGTGCTGGTCGACTCCCTGGTGGCACTGACGGTGGAGCTCGTCCGGGCCGGCCGTACCGGCGAGGCGGCCGACCGGGTCCGGACGCGCTCGGGGGTGTGGGCGGAGGCCGGGATGGAAGCGGACCTCCACCTGTTCGACGCCCGCACGCTGGCGGGGAGCATGGAGTCGGCCGGGCTCGTCGGTGTGGAGGTCCGGGGGCTGTTGGTGGGCTGGACGATGTTCGGCCGCGACGGCTTCCTGGAGCGGCTCGCCGCGGAGCCGGCAGCGGTGATGGACCAGGAGCGGGGGTGGTCCACCGAGCCGAGCCTGGCGGACCTGGGCAAGCAACTGCTGGCGGTCGGGCACCGCCCGGTCCGCACGGCCTGAGGTCCAGGACCTGCGGTGCCGGGGCCGGTCCGGGCGCGGCTCACCGTGTGACGGTCAGCCGAAGACCCGCTCCAGGGCGACGCAGACCAGGTCGGCCTGTTCCTCGTTGAGCTCGGAGGACATCGGCAGCGCCAGGACCTCCTGGGCCAGGCGCTCGGTCACCGCCAGCCCGGCGTGCTCCCCCGGGGTGCCCTCCAGGTGGAGGGGCAGGAAGTAGGGCTTGGTGCCCACGCCCAGGCCTGCCAGTTCGGACGCGGCGGCGTCCCGGGCCGCGCGGCCGCCCGGGACGCGCACCACGAAGTGGACCCAGCTGTGGCGCACGCCGTCGAGGGTGTGCTGGTGGCCCAGCCCCAGGCGCGCACAGGCGTCCTCGTACATGGCGGCCACCCGGCCCCGACGGGCCACCAGGTCCTCCAGGACCTCCAGCTGGTCCAGGGCCACCACGGCGTGGAGCTCGTTCATCAACGCCGACCGGGTCCAGCCGTGGGGGCCGTCCACGACGGTGGCCGCGGGGAGGACCGCGGCGCCGCCCGCGCCACCGGCGGAGAGGACCTTGGCGAAGCTCATGGAGTAGGCGTGGCCGTCGGCCTGCGCCGCCACGGGCTCGCCGTCCAGCCGGCTGCCGATGGCTGCGGCCGAGTCGCCCACCAGCAGCGCCCCGGCCCGGTGGCACTGCCGGCGGAGCTCGCCGTACCGGCACGGGTGGCCGAAGGTGTCGACCGCGACGACCAACCGGACGTCGCCCGGGGCCAGTGCCGCCTCCAGGGACGAGGGGTCCAGCGTCCAGTCGCGGTCGTCGACGTCGACGAAGCGGAGCCGGTAGCCGAGCTGCAGCAACACCTCCGCGGTGGCCGGGAAGGTGAACGAGGGGAGCGCGGCCACCGCGCCGTGGGGCGCGGGACCGGCCAGTGCGCCGCAGACCAGGCGCAGGGCATCGGTCCCGCTGGTGGTCGCCAGGACCTGCCGGCGGTCGTCCAGCCCGAGCGCCTCCGCCAACTCCCGGGTCAGCTCCGCGGACCATCGTTGCCCGTTCTTCACCGCCCCCGACCACAGCGCGGCCTGCTGCCGTTCGGCGATGCGGGCGGGGCGGGCGGGCCGCGGGGGGACCACCACACCGAGGGGCGGGTGGACGACCGGGCCGGCGTCGCTGAGGATCTCCTTGACCGCGTCGGCGAGCCACAGGTCCACCGGGTCCACGCCCAGGCCGATCGGGTCCAACGCGGTGGAGCCCACCAGGCCGCAGCTGTCGGGACCGCCGGCGTCGCGCAGGTCCACCGCCGAGTCCGATCCCACGATCCCCAGGATCGAGCGGGCCAGGTCCTCCAGGCTGACGGAGGGACAGCCGACGACGTAGGTCCCGGCCGGCGGGGCGTGCGCCACCACGTGGCCGACGTGGCCGACCGGGACGAAGCTGCGCCGGGTGCCGGCGGTGACGGTCAACGGCCGTCCGGCGGCCGCCCGCCGTGCCAGGCGTGACACGACCCGTTCCTGGCCCCGGCCGACCGTGTTGGCCAGCCGCAACACGACCAGGTCCCCGTTCCCGAGGTGGTCGCCCACCAGCAGCTCCTGGGCCCGCTTGGCCATGCCGTAGGTCCACCGTCCGGACGGGTCACCGTCCAGCAGGCGGCGGGCCCATGGCTCGGCCTGCCAGGGCATGACGCCATGTTCTCCCTCCGGCAGGGACCGGGCCCACTCCCGCAGCTGGGCGTCGTCCCAGGGCAACAGGCCCGGGGTGGACTCGGTCAGCGGCCCGGGCGCGGCCCCGAACGCCTCGACGGTGGAGACCAGGGTGACCCGGCGGCCGGTGAGGTGGGGGAGCAGCCGGGACGTGGTGGCGACGACGTCCACCGGGATCGTCCACGGCCACCGGGTGCGGGGGTCACCGTTGCCCGCCAGCAGGACGACCTCTCCGTCCGGCAGGTCCGGAGCGTCGGTGAGGAGATCGGCCGTGCGGTGCCGGACCCGGCCGGCCAGACGGGGGTGGGGCGGAACCCGGTCGACGATGACCACGTCGCGGCCGAGGTCCAGCAGGTGTTCGGCCACCGCGGTGCCCACGAACCCGGAGCCGCCCACCAGCACGGCCGGTCCGACCCCAGGGTCTGCCGTCGATCCCATCCCCAGTCCCTCCCGCGCACGCCCGTGGAGCGAGAACCTAGCCGGGACGTCCGGGCCGGGGCCTCCTCAGCGCGCAGGGCCAGCCGGCGGGCCGTCGGACCGCTCCCGGGCCCGGACCAGGACCCGCAGGATCGTGTCCACGTCCTGGGCGCCCGGGATGAGGAGACGGTCGTCGACCACGAAGGCGGGTACACCGGTCAGGTCCCGGTCCCGCGCCGCGGCCTGGTCACTCCTGACCTCCTCCGCCAGCGACCCGCCCGCCAGGACGCCGGCGGCGAGCCCGCCGTCCAGGCCGGCGTCCGCGGCCAGGCCCTGCAGCGCGGACGCGTCGGAGACGTCCGCGCCCTCGGTGAAGTAGGCCCGGAACAGGCGTTCCACCAACGGACCCTGTCCCACGGGCTGCGTGGCGGCCCAGGCGATGAGCCGGTGGGCGTCGAAGGTGTTGACGCGCCGGGCCAGGTCGAACCGGTAGTCGATGCCCTCGGGCCGGCCCAGTGCCGTGAGCCGGGCGGTCATCCCGTCGAACGAGCCCGGCCCGTACTTGCGTTCCACGGCGGCGCGGGAGGTCCTGTGGCTCCGCGGGGGCCCGGGGGTCCAGCTCGAAGGCCCGCCAGTGGACCTCCACGTCGTCCCACCCCAGGCGGTCCAGGGCGGTGGTGAGGCGGCGGGAGCCCAGGTAGCACCACGGGCAGATGACGTCGGACCAGATGTCGATGCGCACGGAGGCGTCAACGCCTGCCGCCGTCCGGTGCTTCCCGCGACGCGCCCCGGGCCGCCGAGGTCCTCACCCGGTGGGTGGCGAGCTCCTCGACCTCGCCCGCGGGATCGAGCGCGAGGTCCCGGCGCTCCCGCTCGGCGATGAGGAGCTGCGCGTCCCGTTCGGCGCTGCCCTCGGCCCATTCGGCCCCACCGGTGGTGAGCCCGCCGGCGATGGTCGCCGCCGTGGCGGTGAACAGCAGCAGCCGGTCCCCAGCGCCCACGACCGACGCGCCCACGACCGACAGCGCCCACACCGGAAGGGCGGCGTTGTCGGGCCGAAGTCGCGGACCGGTAGCCTCGGCGGACGATGTTCGAGTCACTCACCGATCGCTTTGACGGCATCTTCACCCGGTTGCGGGGCAAGGGCCGCCTGTCCGAGGCAGATGTCGACGAGGTCCTGCGGGAGATCCGCCTGGCGCTCCTGGAGGCCGACGTCAACTTCAACGTCGTCAAGGCCCTCCTCGCCCGCATCCGCGAGCGGGCCATCGGCGAGGACCTGTCCCGGGCGCTGAACCCGGCGCTGCAGGTCAAGAAGATCGTGCTGGAGGAGCTCACCGACACCCTCGGTGGCGAGACCCTCCGCGTCACCTACGCCTCCAAGCCGCCCACCATCGTGCTCATGGCCGGCCTGCAGGGCTCCGGCAAGACCACCAACTCGGCCAAGCTGGCCCGCTGGTTCAAGGGCCAGGGCCGCAACCCCATGCTGGTCGGCGCCGACCTCCAGCGTCCGGCGGCGGTGCAGCAGCTGCGCACCCTGGCCGGGCAGGTGGACGTGCCGGTGTACTCCGCCCCCGACGAGGTGGTGGCCTCCGGCACCGGTGACCCGGTGGCAGTGGCGGAGGGGGCAGTGGCCGAGGCCCGCCGCCTGGGCCGCGACGTGGTCATCGTGGACACCGCCGGGCGCCTGGCCATCGACGCCGAGCTCATGGAGCAGGTGCGCCGCATCTCGGCCGAGCTCAGCCCCGACTACACGTTCCTGGTCGTCGACGCCATGACGGGCCAGGACGCGGTGACGGTGGCGGAGAACTTCCACCAGACCCTGGAGCTGGACGGCGTCATCCTGACCAAGCTCGACGGCGACGCGCGCGGCGGTGCGGCGCTGTCGGTCAAGGAGGTGGTGGGTCGCCCCATCGCCTTCGCCTCCACCGGCGAGAAGCTGGAGGACTTCGACCTGTTCCACCCCGACCGACTGGCCGGGCGCATCCTCGGGGAGGGCGACCTCGCCACCCTGATCGAGAAGGCCGAGTCCGCCTTCGAGCAGGACGAGGCGGAGGCCGCCGCGGCCCGCCTGATGGAGGGGACGTTCACCTTCGACGACTTCCTGGACCAGATGCAGGCGCTCAAGAAGATGGGTCCCCTGTCCGGCGTCATGAGCATGCTCCCGGGCGTGCCCAAGGAGGTCCGCGACGTGGAGATCGACGACCGCCAGATCGCCCGCATCGAAGCCATCATCCGGTCCATGACGCCGTCGGAGCGGGTCGAGCCCGACCTGATCGACGGGTCACGGCGGACCCGCATCGCGAACGGCTCGGGCACCTCGGCCAACGACGTGAGCCAGCTGGTGACCCAGTTCAAGCAGATGCGCCAGATGATGCAGCAGATGGGGGGCGGCCTCCGCAAGAAGAAGGCGAAGAAGGGCAAGAAGGGCAAGAAGGGCGGCCGCGTCACCCCCAAGGGCCCGGCCCAGATCAACAAGGCCGCCTTCGCCCTGCCGACGCTGGAGGAGATGGAGGCCCAGCTCCCCGGTCGGCCCAAGGGGTCCGGCGGGCTCCCCGGCCTGGACTGACCGGGTGTACTTGCCGGGAGCGGGTGCGGGCGACCATCATGGGAGGCCGCCCGTCAGCGGGCATCGCACCGCTCCACCGATGGTGGGTTCCGATCGAGCACCCCGGGCCTGCACCGCGCAGCCGGGTCCCACCCCCGAACGTTGAAGGAAACCAAGACCGTGGCCGTACGACTCCGTCTCATGCGGATGGGCAAGAAGAAGCAGCCCACCTATCGCATCGTCGCCGCCGACGCCCGCTCGCCCCGCGACGGCCGTTTCATCGAGATCGTCGGGACCTACGACCCCCGTCGTGAACCGTCCGCCATCTCGGTGGACAACGAGAAGGCCATCGACTGGCTGCAGAAGGGCGCCCAGCCCTCCGAGCGGGTCCAGAAGCTCCTGCAGATCTCCGGTGCCTGGGACGAGTTCCAGGCGACCAAGGCCAAGAAGTGAGCGACGTGGCCGACGACACCATCGAGGGCGCCGACGAGTCCGCTCCTTCCGGGGGCGACGCCTCGCCCACCCACGCCGTGGCCGTGCTGGAGCACATCGCCCGTTCCCTGGTGGAGACGCCGGACGAGGTGCGGGTCCAGGTCGCCGAGGGCAACGGCCGGCCGCAGCTCAACCTGAGCGTGGCGGACGGCGACATGGGCCGGATCATCGGCAAGCGGGGCCGCATGGCCAATGCCATCCGGACCGTGACCCGGGCCGCTGCGGCCCGCGACGGCGTCGAGATCGACGTCGAGTTCGTCGACTGAGGAGCCCGTCCTGGCCGACCACCCGGGTGATGGGCCCCTGCTGGAGGTCGGCCGCGTGACCAAGGCGCACGGCCTCACCGGCGAGGTCGTGGTCGTGCTGTCCTCCAACCGGACCGAGCGGCTGGACCCGGGGTCCGTGCTGGTCTCGGACCGCGGGCCGCTGACCGTGCGTTCGTCGCGCCCCCACCAGGACCGCTGGCTGGTGCGCTTCGACGAGTCCACCGATCGCAACACGGCCGACGGCCTGCGGGGCCTGGTGCTGCGGGGCGAGCCGCTCGACGACCCGGACGAGCTCTGGGTCCACGAACTGGTCGGCTGCCGCGTCGTGAGCGCGGACGGCGAGGAGCGGGGCGTGGTGGAGGCCGTGCAGGACAACCCCGCCGCGGACCTGCTGGTGCTGGACTCCGGGGCACTGGTCCCGGTGGTGTTCGTGGTCGGACCCCCGGACGGCGGTGTGGTCCACGTGGACGTCCCCGACGGCCTGTTCGATCTGGTCGACCCACCGGCCTGACCGGGGCCGGGATCCCACCATGCGCATCGACGTCCTCACGATCTTCCCGGAGATGGTCGACGGGTTCGCGTCCCAGAGCCTGCTGGGCCGGGCGCGGGCCCGTGGCCTGCTGGACGTGCGGGTCCACGACCTGCGCGACGCGGCCGACGACGTGCACCGGACCGTGGACGACTCACCGTTCGGCGGTGGGGCCGGAATGGTGCTCATGGCCGAGCCGATCTTCGCCACGGTGGAGCGCGTGGCACCGCCGAGGCCGCTGTTCCTCCTGGGTCCCGGTGGGCGCACCCTGGACCAGGCCCTGGCTGCCGAGTTGGCCGCGACCGAGGGGTTCTCGCTGCTGTGCGGGCGCTACGAGGGGGTGGACGACCGGGTGCGCGAGCACCTCGTGGACGACGAGCTGTCCATCGGTGACGTCGTCCTGGCCGGGGGCGAGGTGGCGGCCATGGTGGTGCTGGAGGCGGTCGGCCGACTGGTCCCCGGGGTGATGGGCAACGAGGCGTCGGCCGGGGACGAGTCGTTCTCCGCCGGCCTGCTGGAGTACCCCCAGTACACCCGGCCGGCGGAGTTCCGGGGCTGGGAGGCGCCGGAGGTGCTGCGTTCCGGCGATCACGGCCGGGTGGCCCGCTGGCGGGCCGCTGCGGCACTGGCCCGGACCGCCGAACGGCGTCCGGACCTGATCACGGCCAGGGGTGGGATCACCGACGCCGAGCGGGCCGAACTGGAGCACTGGGGCTTCCGGGTCCCGCCCGGCACCTGAGCCGTTTTCCGGCAGCGTGCCGGACCCACTATCATCGACCCGCTGTGCGCCGGGCCCGCCGTGGGCGGCCGGTACCACCCTCGCAGCGTCCGCAGGAGACCATCGTGAAGACCACCGACCTCATCGACCAGGCCAGCCTCCGCACCGACGTGCCGGACTTCGCCCCCGGAGACACCCTCAAGGTGCACGTGAAGGTGGTGGAGGGCAACAAGGAGCGGATCCAGGTCTTCCAGGGTGTGGTCATCCGCCGTCAGGGTGGCGGTGTCGCCGAGACCTTCACCGTGCGCAAGGTCTCCTACGGCGTGGGGGTGGAGCGGACGTTCCCGCTGCACTCGCCCATCATCGACAAGATCGAGGTCCACATCCGCGGTGACGTCCGCCGGGCCAAGCTGTACTACCTCCGCGACCGGGTCGGGAAGTCGGCCAAGGTCAAGGAGAAGCGCGACTGACACGTCGCCGGAGTCCCCCGACCTTGTAGAGGTTCCACCTCCCACAGGTCGCATTCCTACGAGTTCGGTCGGGCCCCACGCCCGTCCCACTTCCCCCTGACCGACCGGCGCCCGACGGCGCACGGGAAGGGGGAGCCGTGCCAGACCGCTCCGGCCACGACCACCTGCGCCTCGGCGCCTACGGCGAGGACCGGGTGGCGACGTGGTACGAGGCGCGGGGCTACCGCGTCGTCGCCCGCAACTGGCGGTGCCCCGACGGGGAGATCGACCTCGTCGTGGCCCGAGGGACCGACGTCGTCGTGTGCGAGGTCAAGACCCGCTCGTCGTCGCGGTTCGGTTCCCCGCTGGAGGCCATCGGCCGGGACAAGCAGCGTCGGGTGCGACGGGTGGCGGCCCGCTGGCTGGCGGAGGCTGCGCCGTTCCGGCCCGCCTCGGTGCGCTACGACGCCGCCGCGGTCCTCGGTGGTCGGGTGGAGGTCCTCGTGGACGCGTTCTGAGCCCGGGCCCGCCTCCGGCCGTTCAGCCCCGGGGAGGCCGGGGGGCGCGGGTGGCGCGGCGATCCCAGCACCCCCGGTGCCAGTGGCGGCGGAGGTCGGGCGCATCCACCGGCACGGCCACCACGTGGCCGGTGCCGGCCGGGATGTCGCGGTTGCAGCCGGGGCAGACGTAGGCCTTGGTGGCCTGGTAGGGCTGGACGCGGCGGACCTCGCACTCCGCAGTGGCGGTGTAGTCGCGCATGGTGCCCGTCAGCCCAGCAGGGCCCACAGCAGCACCAGCGTCGCGGCCAGGAGGGCCGCGCCCACGAAGACGTAGTCCCACGGCGACCGCCGCTGGGTGCGGTGCGGGTTCAGGCCCATGACCGGATCATCCCTCGCCGGGACCGGTCGTGTCGCCCCCGGCCCGGCCCCCGCGCCGGTTGCGGCCGAATCGGGACCCCCGACCCTGGTCGTCCACCACGGGCAGGTCCGATGCGCCCAGGCTGGTCGGCCGCCAGTGGTTGAGCACGGCGCCGATGACCGGTGCCAGGACCGCCCAGCTGACCAGGGTGAGCGTGGTGGACACGAAGGCGAGCGGGATGGTGACGGTGAACACCACCACCGGCTGCAGCGATGCCATGACCCACCACCGGAACGAGTCGCCCGCCAGTGCACTGCGGAGCAGCCCGGAGCGGTGGGCATAGGCGAACATGACGGTCTCCAGGCCGCTGATGGCGGCCAGCACCACCGCGAACACGATCACCGACATGGGGTTTCCCTCGTACTCGCCGACCAGGGCGCTCGGGAACGGCAGCACCGCCACGAAGGCGAGGTAGACCAGGTTGAGGCCCATCAGGTGGCGGTCGAAGGCCCGGAGGCTGGCGAAGAACGCGTGGTGGGCCATCCAGTAGCGGCCCAGCAGGATGAACGCCACGCCGAACGCCACCAGTTCCGGGACGAGGTCCCCCAGCCGGGACCACATGACCGACGGTGCGTCCTGGTCGCGGAGGATCGGGGTGATCCGCACCTCCAGCACCAGCAGCGTCATGGCGATGGCGTAGACGGCGTCGGTGAAGTTGGCCAGCCGGGCGAACTCCGGCTCCTCGCCCCGCCGCCACGACCGGGCCGGCAGGGGTCGGTCGTCCACCTCGGGATCCACCGGGTCATTATCGTGCCCGGCCATGACCGACACGCTGATCCTCGGTGAGGGCACGGTGCTCCTGGACCGTTCCGCTGGCATCGCCACCATCACCCTCAACCGCCCCGACGTCCTCAACTCCATCAACTTCGAGATGTGGCACGGGCTCCTGGACGCGTTCCGGGCCGTGACCGACGACCCCGCGGACCGATGCGTGGTCGTCCGCGGCACCGGCCGGGCGTTCTGCTCCGGTGCGGACCTGTCCGACGCGGCGGAGGACCGGGGCGCGGCCGGGGTCGGGCGGACCCACATCGACAACATGCGCAAGATCGCCGAGGTCGCCCTGGCCCTCCACGAACTGCCCAAGCCGGTCGTGTCCGCCGTGCACGGCATCGCGGCGGGGGCCGGCCTGAACCTGGCGCTCGGGGCCGACATCATCGTGGCGTCCACCGAGGCCCGGTTCTGCCAGATCTTCGCCCGCCGGGGGCTGTCCATCGACTTCGGTGGCTCGTGGCTGCTGCCCCGGCTGGTCGGGCTGCACAAGGCCAAGGAGCTGACCCTGCTGGGCGAGATGGTCGACGCCGAGGAGGCCCACCGCATCGGCCTGGTCAACCGGCTCGCCGCCGCGGACGACTTCGAGGAGGTGGTCGGCGACGTGGCGCGGCGCCTGGCCGACGGACCGCCCATCGCCCTCGCTGCGTCCAAGCGCCTGCTGAACGCGGGGCTGTCCTCCTCCATGGCCGAGGCCCTGGAGGCGGAGTCGTTCGTCCAGTGCGTCAACTTCGGGACCCGGGACGCGGTCGAGGCGGTGATGGCGTTCCTGGAGAAGCGACCTGCCACGTTCGAGGGCCGCTGAGCCGCTGCCGGGCGAACCGGGGAGCGGTCCCCGGTCGGCGGAGCGGCGCAGTGTCGGGGCGTCTCCCTAGGGTGGGCGCCACGGGTCCGGTGAGCGGCCCCCGCCTCGCAGCACCCGCTGCCCCGCTCCACGCCGCCAGGCGTGCACGCGCCGCACCGGCGGCGCCCGGAGGTCGCCGTGCTCGCCGTCGCACCGTCCGCCACCCTGCTCGGGGTGGAGGGCCACCAGGTCAGGGTGGAGGTCCACGTCTCGGACGGCATCCCGGGGTTCACGGTCGTGGGCCTTCCGGACGCATCGTGTCGGGAGTCCAGGGACCGGGTCCGCGCCGCGCTCATGTGCAGCGGGTTCACCTTCCCCGTCCGGCGCGTCACGGTGAACCTGGCCCCGACCAACCTGCGCAAGGTCGGTGCGGGCCTCGACCTGGCCATCGCCATGGCCCTGCTGGCCGCCAGCGGGCAGGTCCCGGTGCGCCTCCTGGACGGCCACGGGTTCATCGGGGAGCTCGGACTCAACGGGGCGGTCCGCCCGGTCGTGGGCATGGTGCCCCTGTGCGAGGCCGTCGGCCGGTGTCGTCCGGTCGTGCCGCTCCGGGACCTCGCGGATGCGTTGCTCGTGCGGCCCGACGCCGTGGGGGCGTCCTGCGTCCGGGACCTGGTCGCGTCGCTGCGGACCCAGGACTGGCCGGCCGGGCCGGACGGCGCGGACGGTGCGGTCGAAGGTCCGGCGTTGCCGCCGGGCCCGGACCTGGGCGACGTGCAGGGCCACCCCGTCGCCCGCACGGCGGTGGAGGTGGCGGCCGCGGGCGGGCACCACCTGCTCATGATCGGCCCTCCCGGCGCGGGCAAGACCATGCTGGCCGAGCGGGTGCCCGGCATCCTGCCGGACCTGGACGACGCCGGGGCGCTGGACGTGTCCCGGGTGCACTCCGCGGCCGGTGCCCTGCAGGGAGGGGGGTTGGTTCGCCGACCGCCGTTCCGTTCGCCGCACCACACCGCGTCGCTGGTGTCCCTCGTCGGCGGCGGGTCCTCGGTGCTGCGTCCCGGCGAGATCAGCTTGGCGTCGGGGGGCGTGCTCTTCCTCGACGAGATGGGGGAGTTCCCTGCTGCCCACCTGGACGCACTGCGCCAGCCGTTGGAGTCGGGGGAGATCCGGGTGTCGCGGGCCGCGGTCGGCGCCACCCTCCCGGCCCGATTCCTGCTGATCGCCGCCACCAACCCGTGCCCGTGCGGTGCCGGCCCCACCGGTGCGTGCCGTTGCAGCCCGGCCCAGGTCGCCCGCTACCTGCGACGTCTCTCGGGGCCGCTGCTCGACCGCTTCGACCTGGGCGTGCGCGTGGATCCGCCGGACGCGTCCACGGTGCTGGGCTCCTCGCCCCCGGGCGAGTCCAGCGCGGCGGTGAGGTCCCGGGTCGCGGCGGCCCGTGAACGGGCCCGGGACCGCGGCGTGAGCGCCAACCGTCAGCTCCGGGGCCCGGCGCTGGAGCACCACGCCCCGCTGGAGCCGGCCGCGGTGGACCTGCTCCGGGGCCGCATGGAGGCCGGGCGGTTGACCATGCGCGGGGCGCAGCGGGTCCGCGCCGTGGCCCTCACCCTGGCCGACCTGGCCGGCAGCGACGGCCCGCTCGGCCCTGCAGAGGTGGCGTGCGCCCTGCACCTCCGGACCCAGGACGACCTGCTCGGGCTGCCCGCATGACCGGGGAGCTCCCGCACGAGGCCTACCTGGCGGCCCTGGCCTCGCTCGCCCACCTGGGACCGGCCACGTTCCGTCGGCTGCTCGGCCTGGGGCCACCCGGCCAGGTCTGGGAGATGGTCCGGACCGGGCGGCTGCCCCCACGGGTCCTGGCCGACCTCCCGCCCGGATCGCGGGGACGGGCCCAGGGGTGGCGGGAATCGGCCCGGGCCCAGGACCCGGCCGAGGTCTGGGCCCGGTGCGTCCGTCTGGGTGTCGGGGTGACCTCCATCGGCTCGGCGTCCTATCCCCAGGCCCTGCGCCAGGATCCCGAGCCACCGGTGGTGCTGTTCCACCTGGGTGACCCGGACGTGCTCGCCGGGCCCCGGGTGGCGGTGGTGGGGACGCGCCGGGCCACGGGGTACGGGCTCCGGTTCGCCCATCACCTGGGCGCAGAACTGGCCTCGGCCGGGGTGTGCGTGGTGTCGGGCCTGGCCCTGGGGATCGATGCCGCCGCCCATGCCGGTGCGGTGGACCGGGGAGGGGCGCCACCCGCCGCCGTCGTGGGGGGCGGCCTGGATGCCCCCGGTCCGGCCCGCAACGCGGCCCTGGCCCGTCGGATCGCCCGGACGGGCGTGGTGCTGTCGGAGGTGCCACCCGGTGTCGCGGCCCAGTCATGGCGCTTCCCCGTGCGCAACCGCATCCTGGCCGGGCTGGCCGACGTCGTCGTGGTGGTCGAGTCCGGCGCAGGAGGCGGGTCCATGATCACCGTGCGGGAGGCCCAGCGCCGGGACCGACCGGTGCTCGCCGTCCCGGGCCCGGTGGACAGCCCGGCGTCGGACGGGACCAACCAGTTGGTCTCGGAGGGCGCCACCATCTGCCGGGACGCGGACGACGTGCTCTGCGCCCTGGGGTTGGAGGGTGCCGTTCCCCGGTCGCCGGCACCGGCGGACCCGCGGCCCCGGCCCGACGGGCCCGCTGCGGCGGTGCTGGAGCAGCTGGGGTGGCGGCCGGTGTCGCTGGACCAGTTGGCGGGGGCCAGCGGCCTGGGCCTGGCGGAGTTGTCCGGCGCCCTCCGGTGGCTGGAGGACCATGCGTGGGTGGAGTCCAGGGGCGGGTTCGTGGAACGGGTCGCCCGCCCCACCATCCGCGCCCCGGACGGGCGCCGGCCCTAGCGTCCAGGCAGCTGGGACGGGGCGGGACACCGCCCTTCTCCGGTGTCGCGCGTGCCTTCGGGCCGGGAAGTTTGCACGATCGGGTGCGGTCACTCCCCGCGCTCGTTACGCTACTGAGAGAAGTTGACCCCGGGTGAGGCGGTGCTGGTGCTGGAAGGGACGTGGAAGGTGGAGACGTTCATTGCGTCGGTGCCCCTGGCCGCGTCCACCCTGGACGTCTACGCCCGTGACCTCCGTGACTTCGCCGACTGGGCCGCCCGCTCCGGCTGTGACGGTCCGGCATCGGTGAACCGCTCCACCGTCCGGTCCTACCTGGCGCACCTCACCACCCGCCGCTACGCCTCCCGCACCATCGCCCGCAAGGCCGCTGCCCTCCGTCGCTACTTCGACTGGATGGTCCGCTCCGGTGGCGTCGCGGTGGACCCCACCGCCGGCGTCAGCGCCCCCGGCGGCGCCGCCCGCCTGCCCCGCATCCTCAAGGCCGATGAGCTGCACCAGTTGCTGGACGAGGGCCCCGACCGCGCCATGGACCCTGCCGGGACCTGTCGGGACGACGCCGTGGTGGAGATCCTGTACGGCTCCGGGCTCCGCGTCTCGGAGGTGTGCGGGCTGGACGTGGACGACGTGGACCTGGACCGACGCCGCCTCACCGTGTGGGGCAAGGGATCCAAGCAACGGATCGTCCCCCTCAGCGACCCTGCCGCCGCCTCGTTGTCCGACTGGCTGGGCGGCGGGCGTGCCCGGTGGCTCGCGGAGCGGTCCCGCTCGGTCCCGCTCGACGCCTCCTCCGCCGCCCTGTTCCACAACCGCAGTGGCCGACGCCTGACCCCTCGGGACGTCCGCCGGGTCGTGGACCGCCGCTCACCGGTGCCCACCCATCCCCACGCCCTGCGCCACACCTTCGCCACCCACCTGCTGGACGGCGGCGCGGACCTCCGGGTGGTCCAGGAGCTCCTGGGCCATGCGGACCTGGCCACCACGCAGGTGTACACCCACGTCAGCCGAGAACGACTCCGCCGAGTCTTCGATGAGAGCCACCCGAGAGCCCGATGAGCACACGACTGCGAACCGACGGACCCACCGACACCGAGTTGGAGCAGCTCTGGTCGGACTACAAGGAGGACGGCACCGGCCCGGCCCGGGAGGCGCTGATCGTGCACTTCTCGCCGCTGGTCAAGTACGTGGCCGGCCGTCTGGCCGTGGGCCTGCCCCAGAACGTGGAGCAGGCGGACCTGGTGAGCTACGGCATGTTCGGGCTCATCGACGCCATCGACAAGTTCGAGCCGGCCCGGGGCTACAAGTTCGAGACCTACGCCATCAGCCGGATCAAGGGCTCCATCCTGGACGAGCTCCGGTCCATCGACTGGGTCCCCCGGTCGGTGCGGGCCAAGGTCCGCCAGATCGAGCGGGGCTACGCCAAGCTGGAGGCCAAGCACCACCGGGCGCCGTCGGACGAGGAGCTGGCCCAGGAGCTCAAGTGGACCGACGACCAGCTCCAGACCGCCCTCAGCCAGATCTCCCACGTCGGCCTGGCCGCGCTGGACGAGATCCTGGCCGCCTCCGGTGACCGGGGGGAGGCCATCACCCTGGGCGACACCATCGCGGACCGCTCGTCGCACGGTCCCATGGGCGCCTTCGAGGTGGCGGAGACCCGCCAGCTGCTGGGCCAGGCCATCAACGGGCTGCCCGAGCGGGAGAAGATCGTGCTGACGCTCTACTACTACGAGAGCCTCACGCTGCAGGAGATCGGCCGGGTGCTGGGGGTGACCGAGTCCCGGGTGTGCCAGATCCACACCAAGGCGGTCCTGCACCTGCGCTCGCGGTTCAACAGCATCGACCGCGGCCCGGGCTGACCCGCCCGGTCCCGGCGGCCCCCCATTCGCTTCCCCTTCCGGCTCAACGAGCCCGCTCCGAAGGGGTGCACCATGTCCTGGCAGATCCTGGCCCAGCGACGTCGGTCCATGTCCGTCGTCGTCGTCGTGGCCTCCGCCGTCCTCCTCCCGACCCTGTCCTGCTCCCGACCGCCGTCCTGCTGTTGACCGTTCCCGGTCCGGTGGCCGGTGCGTCGGCCGACGGTGGAGCGACCGTCGCGGCCGGTGGAGGGTCGCCCCCCGCTCCCTCGCCCGCCCGTGGGGACTACCGGCCACCGGTCGACGCCCCGGTGGTGGATCCCTTCCGTGAGCCGTCCGGTCCGTACGGCCCGGGGAACCGTGGCCTGGAGTACGCCACCACACCCGGTGGCACGGCCCGGTCCATCGGTTCCGGGGTGGTGGTGTTCTCGGGCCAGGTGGCCGGACGCCTGGTGGTGAGCGTGTCGCACCCCGACGGCCTGCGTTCGGCCCTGACCGGACTGGGATCGGTCACGGTCGCGGTCGGGACGGTGGTGGCGCCGGGGACGCCCCTGGGCACCACCCTGGTCCGGCTGCACCTGGGCGTCCGTTCCGGGGGGCGCTACCTGGACCCGGCCCTGCTGTTCGGCTCCGGCCCGCCCCGGCGGGCGGTGCTGGTGCCGGGCCCGGGCCGGGCCCCGTTGGGAGGGCCCGGAGCGAGGTGACTACACTGTCCCGTCGGCCCGATCCCGGGCCGTCACCTGGAGCTACATCAACCGCCCGGACACACCTTTCGGTCGCCGCTCGTCGGCGTCGTGGCCGGGTCTCGCCGAACCGAAGGGGAAGGAGCATCGCGTGGCCGCTGTCGTCACCATGAAGCAGTTGTTGGAGGCCGGAGTCCACTTCGGTCACCAGACCCGCCGCTGGAATCCCAAGATGAAGCGGTTCATCCACGGTGAGCGCGGGGGGATCTACCTGATCGACCTCCACCAGACGCTCAACGGGATCGAGAAGTCCTACCTGTTCGTCCGCGACCTCGTCGCCGACGGCGGCACGGTGCTGTTCATCGGCACCAAGAAGCAGGCCCAGGACTCCATCCAGGGCTACGCCGAGAAGTGCGGCATGCCGTACATCAACCAGCGCTGGCTGGGCGGCATGCTCACCAACTTCGAGACCATCTCCAAGCGGGTCAGCAAGATGAAGGAGTACCAGCGCATGCGGGACTCCGGTGAGTTCGAGGCCATGCCCAAGAAGGAAGCCCTCCTGCTCACCCGTGAGCTGGACAAGCTCGAGCGGAACCTCAACGGCATCCGGAACCTGGAGCGCCTCCCCGACGCGGTGTTCATCCTGGACACCAAGAAGGAGGACATCGCGGTCACGGAGGCCAACAAGCTCGGCATCCCCGTGGTGGCCGTGGTGGACACCAACTGCGACCCCGACATCATCCAGTACGTCATCCCCGGCAACGACGACGCCATCCGCTCCGGTGGGCTGCTGACCCGGGTGATCGCGGACGCCGTGCTCGAGGGTCGCCTCATGCGGTCCAAGACCCACCCCGAGTCGGTGCCCCGCGAGCGCAGCGCGGAGGAGGAGGCCGAACGGGCCGCCACCCAGGCCCGGGCCCGGGCGGAGGCTGCAGCAGCCGCCGCCGAACGTGAGGCCCGCGTGCTCGCCGCCAAGGACGCGCCCGCCGACGAGTCGAGCGTGACCGAGCCCGCCATCGCCGAGCAGGACGTGGCCGAGGCGGAGGCCGCCACCGTGGTGCCCGCCCCGCCCGAGGTCACCGAGGTCGAGACCGCGGAGGTCGCCGCGGCCGACGCCGCGGTGGAGGCAGCAGAGGGGACCGACTGATGGCGGACATCGCGGCCAAGGACGTGAAGGCCCTCCGCGACGCCACCGGCGCCGGGATGATGGACTGCAAGAAGGCATTGGTGGAGGCCGAGGGCGACATGCAACGCGCCGCCCAGGTCCTGCGCCAGAAGGGCCTGAGCAAGGTCGCCACGCTGGAGGACCGGGAGAACAACCAGGGCGCCATCGCCATCGTGCGTGAGGGCAACACCGCCGCCATGGTGGAGCTCAAGGCGGAGACGGACTTCTCCGCCAAGGCCGAGGACTTCGTGGCGCTCGTCCAGCGCATGGCGGAGGCCGTCCTGGCCGACGGCGAGGACGCCGTCGCCACCCTCCAGGACGACCTGGACAGCCTCAAGATCGTCAAGAAGGAGAACATCGAGATCGGCAAGGTGGCCCGGTTCGCCGCCGCCGACGGCAACGTGCTGGACGCCTACCTCCACGTGCAGGACGGGCGCGGCACCAACGGCGTGCTGATCGAGATCGCCGGAGCGGACGAGGCCACGGCGCACGAGATCGCCCTGCACATCGCGTTCGCCAAGCCCACCGCGCTCGGCCGGGACGAGATCGACGGCGACCTGGTCGACACCGCCCGCGCCTCCTTCGAGGAGCTCACCCGCAAGGAGGGCAAGCCGGAGCAGGCCGTGCCCAAGATCGTGGAGGGGCGCCTCAACTCCTGGTACGCCGAGCGGGTGCTGCCCGAGCAGGGCCTCTTCGGAGAGAAGGAGACGGTCCAGGACAAGCTGGGCGAGGCCCGCATCGTCCGGTTCGCCCAGGCCGTCATCGGCGCCTGAGGCCGCTCCGGTGCACGACGAACACCCCGTGACCGACGCGGGCGGGCCGGCCCGCCGGCCCGCCCGCTGGTCCCGGGTCCTCATCAAGCTGTCCGGCGAGGCGTTCGCCGGCGGTGAGGGGTTCGGCATCGACGGAGAGGTCGTCACCGACCTGGCGGCGGAGATCGTGGAGGTCAAGCAGACCTTCGACGTGGACGTCGCCGTGGTGGTGGGCGGCGGCAACATCTGGCGGGGGATGACGGGGGAGGGGGCCGGCATGGACCGGGCCCAGGCCGACTACATGGGCATGTTGGCCACCATCATCAACGCCCTCGCACTGCAGGAGACCCTGGAGCGGCTGGGCCAGCCCACCCGGGTGCAGACCGCGATCCACATGGCGCAGCTGGCGGAGCCGTACATCCGGCGCCGGGCCATCCGCCACCTGGAGAAGGGCCGTGTGGTGATCTTCGCCGCCGGCACCGGCAACCCCTTCATGACCACGGACACCACGGCTGCGCTGCGGGCGGTGGAGATCGACGCCGAGGCCATCCTGATGGGCAAGAACGGCACCGACGGGATCTACACCGCCGACCCCCGCACCGACCCGGCCGCAGAGCTGTTGTCCGAGGTCAGCTACATCGACGTGCTGAACCGTGGCCTCAAGGTCATGGACTCCACGGCCATCTCGCTGTGCATGGACAACCGCCTGCCCATCTGCGTGTTCGACCTCATGGGCCGCAACGTCGGAGCGTTGCTGGCCGGCGAGCACGTCGGCACCGTCGTCTCCTGACCGCCTCCCGGGGGACCCCCGGCGGTGCCCCCGTCGGCACGGGGGAGCGAGTCGCCCCGATGAACTCGTCGATGTGAAAGGCTGAACGCTGATGAGCGAGGAGTTGATCGAGGCCGTCCTCACCGACGCCGCCGAGCACATGGACAAGGCCGTCACGCATGCCCGGGGCGAGTTCTCCGGCGTGCGCACGGGCCGGGCCACCCCGGCGTTGGTGGAGAAGTTGCCCGTCGAGTACTACGGCAGCAGCGTGCCCATGCAGCAGTTGGCCAGCTTCTCCGTGCCGGAGGCCCGCATGCTCATGATCAACCCCTTCGACAAGGCGTCCGTGGCCGCGATCGAGCGGGCCATCCAGGATTCCAACCTGGGGCTCAACCCGTCCAACGACGGCGTGTCGATCCGCCTGGCCTTCCCGCCGCTCACCGAGGAGCGACGCAAGGAGTTCGTCAAGCTGGTCAGGGCCAGGGCGGAGGACGCCCGCAACGCCGTGCGCGGCCTGCGGCGCGACGCCCGCAAGGACCTGGAGTCGCTCGAGAAGGGCGGCGACATCACCGAGGACGACCTGCGGCGGGCCGAGGCGGAACTGGACAAGATGACCAAGCAGCACGAGTCCGAGATCGACGCGGCCCTGGAGGCCAAGACCGTCGAACTGCTGGAGGGGTGACCGTTCTGCGCACGGGCCTGGTAGGAGGAGTGGCATGACGGATCAGGATCAGCCCCAGGACGACGCCGCCGCGTCGGAGGACGGTCCCCGGACCGAGGGCGTCCGCATCATCGGCGCCCAGGAGGCGGCCGAGGCCGTCGGCCGCCCGGACGTCGCCCGCCGTCGCCGGCGCGGTGAGAAGCGCTTCGGCGACCGGCCGGACGAGCCGGAGCCCGCCTCGGACCTGCCCAAGATCCGCATCTCCACCAGCGAGGCCGCCCCGGACGTCGCCGAGCCGGACCGGTTCGGCGCGATCCCGGTGGTTCGTCCCGGATCGCAGGAGCCCCGGTGGGCCGACGACGACGAGGGGTTCGTCGCACGTCCGGAGCAGGACGCCGGACGTTCCTACGGCCATGCCCGGGTGGTCGATGACGGGCCGGCCGAGGTCGTGGAGGATCCGGCCCCCGGGCCGGAGCCGGACGTGGCCGACTTCGTGTCCAGCGGGTGCCGGAGGCGGATCGCCGCGCAGCGGGTCCGACGGTGGTGGGTCCGGGTCCGGCGGGTTCGACGCCGGTGGGTTCGATGACGGCGGCTTCGAGGAGATCGCGGAGGAGGACTCGTTCGTCCTCCCGCACTGGACCGAGCCGCCGACCGGGCAGGTGCCCAAGGTGGTCATCGGGGAGGATGCGCCGGAGGAGGAGGGGCTGGCCGCATACGGCTCCCAGCCCCGCTGGCGTGACGAGGGGGAACGGACCGTGGAGACCGACTTCGACGACCTGATCGACGACGGGCCCCGCCTGGGTGCGCTCGGTGGTGACCAGAGCTCCACCCGGGAGGAGGACGACGAGGAGATCGACTTCTTCACCGACGAGCCGGACGACCGGGATCCGCTGGAGGCCTTCGCGCCGGAGGAGCGGCCCTTCGGCGACGAGCGGCCGGCCCGCCGTCGGCGTCGCCCGCAGCCCGACGCCGGTCCCGACGACGGGGGACACGATGAGGGTGGCGGTCGTCCGCCCGGAGGGGGCGACCGCAACCTCCCGGTGGCCGTCGCGGTGGGCGTGGGCCTGGTCGCGCTGGGGCTGATCTGCTTCTCCCTCGGTGGCCTGGCCACCACGCTCCTGGCCTGTGTGGTCGTGGGCGCCGCGGCGTTCGAGTACTTCTCGGCCGTGCAGCAGAAGGGGTTCAACGCCGCCTCCATGCTGGGCATGGCGTCCGTCGTCGGCCTGTTGCTGGCCACCTACTTCGGCGGGCTCGGGGCGTACCCGATCGTGCTGACCCTCACCGTCGTCCTGGGCCTGCTCTGGTACCTCTGGGTCGCGCCGGGGGAGCATTCGGTCCGCAACCTGGGCATCACCCTGCTCGGCATCATGTGGATCGGGTTCCTGGGATCGTTCGCCACCCTCTTCCTGGGGCTGGGCAAGGTCATCGAGGACGCCAATCCGAAGGTGACCTCCAACATCGGCATCGGCGTGCTCATCGCCGCGGTGATCGCGTCGGTGGCCCACGACGTGGGCGCCTACTTCGTCGGGCGGTTCATGGGCCAGACGCCGCTGTCCGCCGCCAGCCCCAACAAGACCATGGAGGGCCTGGCCGGCGGGGTGATCACCTCGCTGGTGGCGACCGTGGTGATCGTCGGCTTCGTGGGGATCGCCCCCATCGGCGGGAACATCTTCCGGGTCTTCGTCTTCGCCCTGCTCTGCGCCGTGGTGGCCCCGCTGGGGGACCTGTGCGAGTCGTTCATCAAGCGGGACCTGGGCATCAAGGACATGGGGTCGATCCTCCCCGGCCACGGCGGTGTGCTGGACCGGTTCGACGCCCTGCTGTTCGTGCTGCCGACCGCCTACTTCGTGACGATCCTGTTCGAGATCTGGTGAACCCGTCCGGCCGGGCCGCCCCGTGGCCCCCGCCGGCACCGTTCCCTGAGGCGGCGCTCCGCCCCGACGGTGGGGCCCTCGACGCCGTCGATACCATGGGCGGGCCATGACCACCGTCGCCGTCCTCGGCTCCACCGGGTCCATCGGGACCCAGACCCTGGAGGTCGTGGCGGCCGAGGCGGACCGGTTCGAGATCGTGGCCCTGGGGGCCGGGTCCAGCGTGGAGGCCCTGGCCGCCCAGGCCCGGGTGGTCCGTCCCCGCATGGTGGCCCTGGCCGACGCCGGTCGCGCCGCCGAGCTCAAGGAGCTGTTGCCGCCCGGTGTGGCGCTGGAGGCCGGTCCCGACGCCCTGGCCGCCGCCGCCCTGGAGGCGGACGTGGTGGTCAACGGCGTGGTCGGCTTCGCCGGGCTCCCCGTCACCCTGGCCACGCTGGGGGCGGGCAAGCGGCTGGCCCTGGCCAACAAGGAGTCACTCATCGCCGCCGGCCCGGTGGTGCGCGCCGTGCGCGACACCCCGGGGGCGGAGCTGGTCCCGGTGGACAGCGAGCACTGCGCGGTGCACCAGTGCCTGCGGGCCTCGGACGGCACCCGCCGCCTGGCCGGGGTGGTGCTCACCGCCTCCGGCGGTCCGTTCCGGGGCCGCACCGCGGCCGACCTGGACGCGGTCACGGTCCAGGAGGCGCTCGCCCACCCGACGTGGAGCATGGGGCCCAAGATCACCGTGGACTCGTCCACCCTCATGAACAAGGGCCTGGAGGTGATCGAGGCCCACGAGCTGTTCGACGTGGACTACGACCGGATCCAGGTGGTGGTCCACCCGCAGTCCATCGTCCACTCGATGGCCGAGTACACCGACGGCGCCACCATCGCCCAGCTGTCCATGCCGGACATGCGCCTGCCCATCGGGTACGCCCTGGCCTACCCGGACCGGATCGGCACGTCGTTCGGCTCCATGGACTGGACCACGGCGTCCACGCTCACCTTCGAGCCACCGGACCGGGCCACCTTCGGCTGCCTGGACCTGGCCTACCAGGCCGGGCGCAGCGGGGGGACCGCGCCGGCCTGGCTGTCGGCCGCGAACGAGGTCGCCGTCGATGCGTTCCTGGCCGGCCGCATCCGCTGGACCGGCATCGCCCGGATGCTGGAGGCAGCGCTGGGGCGTTGGGACGGAACGCCGGCCGACTCGCTCGCCGCCGTGCTCGACGCGGACGGCCGGGCCCGTGCCGTCGCCTCCGAGCTCCTGGAAGGGATCCCGTCATGACGCTGGACCAGCGGCCGCCCTCGCCGGGCGGGAACGAGGGTGGCCACACCGGACAGGGTGGCACCGCGGAGGATCGGGCCCAGGAGTCCGCCGACCTGTCCGGGGTGATCGGGACCAAGTGGGGCCAGGTGTTCCGCCTGGCCGTCCTGGTGGGCCTGGTCGTGCTCCTCGGTGTCACCCGCGGCCTGCCCATCGTCATCGTCATCCTGGCCATCCTGTTGATGATCTTCCTGCACGAGCTGGGCCACTACCTGGCGGCGCGGTGGTCGGGCATGAAGGCGACGGAGTTCTTCATCGGGTTCGGACCCAAGATCTGGTCGTTCCAGCGTGGTGAGACCGAGTTCGGGCTCAAGGCGATCCCGGCGGGGGCGTACGTGCGCATCCTGGGCATGAACAACCTGGAGGAGGTCGACCCCGCCGACGAGCCCCGCACCTACCGCCAACAGCCCTTCCGGGCCCGCTTCAACGTGGCCGTGGCCGGTTCCGCCATGCACTTCGCGGTGGCGCTGCTCCTGTTGGTGGTCCAGTTCTCGTTCATCGGCCGGCCCGACGGCGACAAGTGGCAGATCGCGCAGGTCACCCCGGGCAGTGCCGCCGCTGCGGCAGGACTCCGCCAGGGTGACCGGATCGTCAGCTTCGACGGCGAGGCGGTGGGGGAGTACGCGGACTTCCGCTCCACCATCGGCTCCACCGAGCCCGGCCGGGTGGACGTGGTCGTCGACCGTGACGGCACCGAGACCACCCTGGCGGTGGACCTGTCCCGGCGGACCAAGGTCCTGGGCACCATCGGCGAGGATCTCGACCTGCTGGACAGCGGCGACGGTGTGCGGGTGGGAGGCCTGTACCCCAACGGCGAGGCGGAGGGGTCCGGACTGGCCGAGGGCGCCGAGGTGGAGTCGATCAACGGCCGGTCGGTGGACGGACTGGACGACGTCTCCGCGGCGGTGGCGGATTCAGCCGGGGGGGTCGTGGTGCTCACCACCACCCAGGACGGCACCACGGCCGAGCACCGCGTGGACCTGGGCTCGGCCCTGTCCACCACCGAGCCTGCGGCCTTCCTGGGCGTGGGCAGGGCGCCGGTCCTCACCACCGAGTCCGTTCCCGTGGCGGTCGGCAGCTCCTTCGCCGAGTTCGGCCGGTCCATCGGCACCGCGGTGGTCGGCGTGGGCACGTTCCTGTGGCCGCCCAACATCTGGGAGTTCGTCACCTCGTCCACCGGGGAGCAGCAGGACGCGGCGTCCAGCCCCACGTTGGCGGAGAAGACCCCGGCCGCGGCCGGCGACCAGCGGCCGATCTCCATCGTGGGCATCGTGATGTTCGGCTCCGACGTCACGGCGGAGAACCTGTCCAACCTGATCGGCTTCCTGATCATGCTGAACATCTTCATCGGGGTGTTCAACCTCATCCCGCTGCTCCCGTTCGACGGCGGCCACGTGGCCATCGCGGTGTACGAGAAGGCCCAGGAGCTGCGTCGTCGCCAGCGCCAGCGCTACGTCGCCGACGTGTCGCGCATGTTGCCGGTGGCCTACGGGGTGATCATGGTGCTCGTGGTGGTCGGCGGCCTCGCCCTCTACCTCGACGTCACCCGCGGCGTGCCGTCCTGACCCGTCCCGGGCCTCCGGCGCGCCCGGGGGCGGGAAGGCCTGCGGGTAGCCTGCGGCCATGGACGCCGGTGCGCTGACCTTTCCCCGTCGACCGACCCGCCGCATCAACGTCGGCGACGTGGCGGTCGGTGACGGTGCGCCGGTCAGCATCCAGTCGATGACGACGACCAAGACCGCGGACGTCGAGGGGACGCTGCAGCAGATCTACGCGTTGGACATGGCGGGCGTCGACATCGTGCGCTGCACCTGCAACGAGATGGAGGCGGCCGAGGGGCTGGCCCGGATCGTCCCCCGCAGCCCCGTCCCGGTCATCGCCGACATCCACCACCAGTACCGCATGGCCCTGGCCGCCATGGAGGCCGGCGTGCACGGACTCCGCCTGAACCCGGGCAACATCCGCAAGCCGGAGCACATCAAGGCGGTGGCCTCCGAGGCGCGGGACCGGGGCGTGCCCATCCGCATCGGGGTGAACGGCGGGTCGCTCGATCCGGAGCTGTACGACAGGTACGGCGGCCGGGTCACGCCGGAGGCGATGGTGGAGTCCGCGCTCAACGAGATCCGCTACTTCGACGAGGTCGGCTTCGACCTGATCAAGATCTCGGTCAAGGCGTCCAACGTGCCGCTCATGATCGAGGCCTACCGGCAGCTGGCCGAGGTCACCGACCACCCCCTGCACCTGGGGGTCACCGAGGCCGGGCCGATGCCCGACGGGCTGATCAAGGCCACCGCCGGCATCGCCACGCTGCTGGCCGAGGGCATCGGGGACACCATCCGGTACTCGCTCACCGCCGATCCCGTCGAGGAGGTCAAGGCGGCACGGGTGCTGCTGGAGGCGTACGGCCTGCGTGAGCGGACCAACGTCGACCTGATCGCCTGTCCGTCGTGCGGCCGGGCGGAGGTGGACGTCATCAAGGTGGCGGAGGACGCCCGAGACGCCTTTGCGGACAAGGAGCTCCCGCTGCAGATCGCGGTGATGGGCTGTGTGGTGAACGGGCCGGGCGAGGCCCGCGACGCCGACCTGGGCATCGCGGCGGGCCGCCACCGTGGCCACCTGTTCGTCAAGGGCGTCAACGTGGCGGTGGTCCCGGAGGACGAGATGGTCCCCACGCTGGTGGAGTGGGCCGAGTTCATCGCCGAACACGGCACGGACGCGGCGCTGGCCCGGGTGGACACGGAGAAGGCGCGCCGGGAGGCGGAGAAGGACCGCGCCGCACTGCTGGTCGAACAGGGCGACGACGCCAACGCCAGCGAGCAGCGGGTGGAGCTGATCCACAAGAAGTTCGACGCCTGAGGGGCCCCGGGCCCGCCCGGTCCGGCCCCCACCCTGGGTGTCCGTCGTGGCCACGGAACGTGCGATTTCCTGCCGTTGGCGTAGGAAAAGTCACCGCGACGTAAAGGTCGCGCTCCCGCGATCCGATTGAACCAGCGGATCTCAATCGCGCTGGGAGCAACACACATGGGTATCAGCTGGTCACGTCGTCGTCCTGAACGTCGTGGAGTCGCCGGGTCGGCGACGCCGTCAGGCCCGACCCCGCCCCGTTCGGCCCGACAGCGCCGTCGCCTGGTCGGTGCCGGCATCCTGGGACTGGCCATGGCCGGGGCCGGTGCCGCCGCGGTCGCCGCCATCTCGACCCTCGTCGCCCCCGACCCCCTGGCCGGGTCCGAGCTCGTGTTCACCTCGTCCGGCTCCGGGGACACCGACAGCTGGCAGACCTTCGCCGTGCCGGTGCCGGAGGGGGCCCGGCTGTCGGCCAACCTGGACTGGAACGCGGGGTCGTCGGCGAACCTGAACCTGTTCCTCAAGGACCAGGCCGGTACCGACATCGCCTTCGCCAACACCACCACGGCCAAGCCCGAGCGGGTGGCCAGGAATGTCCCGGCCGGCTCCTACACGCTCGCGGTCAAGATCAAGAAGGGCTCCCCGGAGAGTGCGTTCACCCTGTCGGTCGACCTCGCCGACCTCACCGCCCCCACCGCCCCGGCGGCCGTGACCGCGGCCTCGCGAGGCGCCTCGGTGGACGTGTCGTGGCCGCCGGCCACCGACGGGTTCGGGGTGACCTCCTATGCGGTGACCGTGGGAACGGCGACGGCCGAGGTGACCGGGACCGCCGTGACGGTGCCCGGGGTTGGTGACGGCGTGCAGCCCGTGTCCGTGGTGGCACTGGACGCGGCCGGAAACCGGTCGTCCGCGGCGACCACGCAGGTCACCGTGGACGCCACCCCGCCGGCCCGCCCGGCCGCGCTGGCCGTCGGCCTCAGCGGGTCCAGTGCGACCGCGTCCTGGCAGCCCGGCGGCGACCCCGCCGACGTGGCCGCCTACGAGGTCGTCCTGGACGGGTCGCCCCGGACCGTCGGTGGCACGTCGGTCGTGCTCGGGCCGCTGGCCGACGGGGTGCACACCATCGACGTCGTCGCCCTCGACGCGGTGCAGAACCGCTCGGAGGCGGCATCCAGTTCCTTCACCGTCGACGTCACCGCGCCGTCGGTGCCGGGCGACCTGTCCGCCGCCGCCGCCGGCCACGACGTGTCGGTGTCCTGGTCCCCCTCGAGCGACGCGCTCGGGGTGGTGGCCTATGACGTCACGGTCGGCGCCATCACCGGCTCGACCAGCGCCACCTCACTGTCGGTCGCGGGTGCCCCCGAGGGCCTCCTGCCGGTCACCGTGGTGGCCCGGGACGCGGCGGGCAACCGCTCCCCGGCCGCACAGTCCATGGTCGGTGTCTACCCGCCCGCCCCCGCCCCGGTGGCCGGATCGGAGTTCACCTTCAGCGGCACCGGCACGGCGGGGGAGTCCTCGTCGTACCCGATCCAGGTGACGACCCGTTCCGCCGTCACCGCCACCGTGGACTGGACCGCCATGGCCGGGGGCGCCGGTGACCTGGACGTCGGGATCGTGTCCGGCGGGCAGGTGGCCGCGGCGGGGACCGCCGGTGGCCGGCCCGAGACCGCCACGGTCGTGCTCGAGCCCGGTGAGCACCGGGTCACCGCCGCCCTGACCCCGGGGTCCGTGCCCAGTGCCTACACCGTGTCCGTGGACGTCGCCCCGGCCCAACCCCAGTGGGTGCCGGCCTTCGCCGGCGACGTCCGCTCCGGCAACGTCCGCTGGGGTGCCGCCATCGCCGGCAACGGGGACCCGGCCCGCCACGAGGGACCGGCGGGGCACGCCCTCGGCATCCGCCGCACCTACTTCCAGTGGTCGCAGCGACTCACGTCCATGGTCACCACGGCCCGGAACGACATCCAGGCCGGACGTCTGCCGTGGGTGTCGGTCAAGACGCCGGGCTGGAGCGTGACCGCCTCGGGCGCCTACGACGCCGAGATCGACGCCATGCTGCGGGCCCTGGACGCCCTCGGTGGCCCGGTGTGGCTGACGGTGCACCACGAGCCCGAGGGCGGCGCCGGCATCAACTCACCGGACGATCCCGGCGGCGCCGTGGCGTGGCGTGCCATGCAGCAGCGGATCCGGGCCCGCATGGATGCCCTGGGGACCCGGAACATCGCGTTCGGCTCGGTGCTGATGTCCTACACGTGGGAGGCGCCGTCCGGTCGCAACCCGGCGGACTGGTGGGTGCCGAACACGTTCGACTTCGCCGGGGTCGACCACTACGTGTTCAAGGAGTCGGCCACCACGATGGACACCGCGGCGTTCCGTTCCGTCCGGTCGTTCTACGGCGCACGGGGCGTGCCCGTGGCGGTCGGCGAGTGGGGCAACCGCGGCACCGACGCCGCCGCGGCCCAGGAGATGCAGGCCTTCTACGACCTGGCCCGGGGGTCGTCGGCCGACGGCCGCGGAGCCCGGGTGGTCGGTCTGGCGTACTTCGACTCGGACCTGAACTCACCCGACGGCGGCTGGACCCTGGTCGGCGAGCCGCTGAACAAGTTCCGTGCGCTGCTCACCGTGCCGACCTCGCCCGGGGTGGCCGGAGGGTGACCCCCGGGCTGCCTACCAGCGGGCCAGCTCGTCGATGAGCCGGGCCAGGGCGTCGGGGTCCTCCTGCATCACCTGGTGGCCGACGCCGGGCAACACCCGGAGCTGGGCCCCGGGCACGCACTCGGCCACGGCGCGGGCGTGGGCCGGGGGCGTGAGCAGGTCGGCATCGCCGACGACCACCATGGTCGGCAGGTCCACATGGCCCAGGTCGTCCCGCACGTCGTGCTCGGCGATGGCCCGACCCGCCTCCACCGCGGTCTCGGGTGACACCTCGGAGATCATCTGGCGTACCTCGGCCACCGCGGCCCCGGTGGCGTGCCGGCCGAAGGCGGCCCGCACCACCAACGCGCTGGCCGGCGTGTCGGGCCAGCCGTAGCGCAGGCGGGGGGCACGCATGCCGGCGGTGGCGAACCGCTGGGCCAGGTTGACCAGGCCGGCGCCACCGCCGACCACGGCCGGCAAGGCGACGGGAGCGACGCTCGTGGCCAGGAACATGAGGGCCGAGCACCGGTTGCCGAACATCCGGTGGTGCTCGGTGCAGAACCGGGCCAGGGCCATGCCGCCCATGGAGTGGCCCACGACCACGGCATCGTGCAGGTCGAGCCGTTCGAGCACCAGTGCCAGGTCGTCGGCCACGGCCTCCAGCGTGACGCCGTCGGTGCCGGCGACGGACGAGCCGTGGCCCCGCATGTCCCAGGCGACGACCCGGTAGCGGTCGGCGAGCGTGTTGAACTGCGCCCCCCACACCCACCACTGCAGCGTCACCCCGTGCAGCAGGACCAGGGGCCGGCCCCGGCCCCGCTCGACCACGTGGATGGATCCACCGTCGGCGGAGGTCAGCTGGTGGTGCCTGACGTCGTTCGGGGCGGGGAGGATGGCGTCGAGCCGGGGGTCCTCGACCCGCCGGACGCGCCGGCCGGCCAGGCTGACGGCGGCCGCGCCGGCCAGGGCGGCCATGCCGGCACCCAGGACCACGGCGCCGATTGTTCGGGCGGGAGTTCGGGCGGGAGTTCGGTCGGACACGGCGGGAACGCTACCGGCCCGGGCCCCACCGACCGGCGGCCCGACCCACCGAACCGCCCGCCCCGCGGCAGGCGGCAATGCGGAGAGGGTCGGGACGGGCCGCCGGTAGCATGCGCCGCCATGGCCAAGGCCCCGATTCTCACCCCCCGCGCCCAGGACTTCCCGCGCTGGTACCAGGACGTGCTCAACAAGGCGGAGCTGGCCGACAACGGCCCGGTCCGCGGGACCATGGTCATCCGCCCCTACGCCTACGCACTGTGGGAGCGCATGGTGGCGGAGGTGGACACCCGCATCAAGGCCGCCGGGGCCGAGAACGCCTACTTCCCGCTGTTCATCCCCGAGAGCTACATGCACAAGGAGGCCGAGCACGTCGAGGGCTTCAGCCCCGAGCTGGCCATCGTCACCATCGGTGGTGGCAAGGAGCTGGAGGAACCCGTCGTGGTCCGTCCCACCTCGGAGATGGTGATCGGCGAGTTCATGGCCAAGTGGATCCAGTCCTACCGGGACCTGCCCATGCTGTTGAACCAGTGGGCCAACGTCGTGCGCTGGGAGCTCCGTCCCCGGACGTTCCTGCGCACCAGCGAGTTCCTCTGGCAGGAGGGCCACACCGCGCACGCCACCGAGGCCGACGCCCGGGCCTACGCGGAGCGCATCCTGCGTGAGGTGTACCGGGACTTCATGGTCGAGGTCCTGGCCATCCCGGTCCACGTCGGGTCGAAGATCGCCGAGGAGCGGTTCGCCGGAGCCACCAACACCCTCACCTGTGAGGCGATGATGGGCGACGGCAAGGCGCTGCAGATGGGGACCAGCCACGAGCTGGGCCAGAACTTCGCCCGGGCCTTCGAGATGGGGTTCCTGGACGAGCACGGCGAGCAGCAGCTGTGCTGGACCACCTCCTGGGGGGTGTCCACCCGCATGATGGGCGGGCTCATCATGGCCCACGGCGACGACGTCGGCCTGCGGGTCCCGCCCCGGCTGGCCGCGGTCCAGGCCGTGGTGCTGGTGGTGCGCGACGAGGACGGGACGGTGTCCGACGCCGCCCGGTCCCTGGTGGCCGAGCTCGCCGCCGCGGGCGTCCGGGCCCGCGTCGACGACCGGGTGGCGACCGCCTTCGGCCGCCGGGCCACCGACTGGGAGCTCAAGGGGGTGCCGGTCCGCATCGAGGTCGGGCCCCGGGACCTGGCGGAGGGCAACGTGGTGCTGGCCCGCCGCGACACCGGCGACAAGCAGCCTGTCCCGCTCGGGGACCTGGCCGGGCGGCTGCCCGGGGTGCTGGAGGAGATCCAGTCCGGCATGTACGCCGCGGCGCTGGCGGCACGCGACGCCCGCACCGTCGACGTCTCGTCGGTGGACGAGGCGGCGGAGGCCGCGGCCTCCGGGTTCGCCCGGATCCCGTGGGCCGCGCTGGCCGACGGCGGCGTCGAACGCCTCGGCCGGGATGCCGTCACCGTCCGTTGTCTGCAGACCCCGGACGGTGACCTCCCGACCGGCGGGGACGACGCCGACCTGGTGGCACTGGTCGCGCACGCCTACTGATCCTCACCCGGGCGGATCCCCGGGAAGGGCCTGGTCCGCCTATACTCCGTCTGTTCCGGTTTCCGGGAGGCGTGGGCACTGCCCACGCCTTTTGTTTGGGCCGGACAGCGGCCCGGGACCCTCCGGGCCGTCCGACGAGGTGATCCGGACGGATCCAGGAGGAGGTGCACGGTGGGCACGACGGCCGAACGACTCGGCCGACTCGTCGCGCCCGTGGCCCAGGAGCTGGGCCTCTCCGTGTACGACGTGGAGTGGGCCGGGGGCACCCTCCGGGTGCTGCTGGACCGTCCCGGCGGCATCGACGTGGACGCGCTCACCACCGCCACCCGCCGCATCTCGGCCCTCATGGACGACGACGAGGCCTTTCCGGACACCGCCCTGCTGGAGGTCTCCAGCCCGGGCCTGGAGCGGAACCTCCGCACGCCGGCCCACTTCGCCGGAGCCGTGGGGGACCGGGTCAAGGTCAAGACCCGTGCCGGCGTGGAGGGCGACCGTCGAGCCGACGGGGTGCTCACCGCGGCGGACGAGCACACCATCACGGTCACCCCGGACGACGGTGGGCCCAGGCGCATCGCCCTCGAGGACATCGACAAGGCCCACACCGAGTTCGTGTGGGGCCCGTCCCCCAAGCCGGGCGGCAAGAACGCCCCCCGCACCAAGAAGTCACAGCAGAAGAAGAACGCCCGACCGAACAGTGAGGCGACGCGATGAACCCAGACATGATGGAGGCGCTCCAGGCGCTGGCAGCGGACCGTGGCATCTCGGTCGACACCCTGTTCTCCGCCCTGGCCGAGGCCCTCGAGGCGGCCTACAAGAAGCAGGCCGACGCGCTCGAGTTCGCGTGGGTCAACATCGACACCGAGACCGGTGAGATGCGGGTCTTCGCCCAGGAGCTGGACGAGGACGGAGAGCCCGTCGGCCCCGAGCTGGACGTCACCCCGGACGACTTCGGCCGCATCGCGGCCCAGACCGTCCGCCAGGTCATGACCCAGCGCATCCGCGAGGCCGAGCGCGAGTTGAAGTACGAGGAGTACGCCGGCCGGGAGGGCGACATCGTCACCGGCATCATCCAGCAGTCCGACTCCCGCTACACGCTGCTGGACCTGGGCCGGGTGGAGGCGCTGCTGCCCCAGTCCGAGCAGGTGAACTACGAGCGGCCCGAGCCCGGCGAACGGGTCAAGGCCTACATCGTGGAGGTCCGCAAGACCGTCAAGGGCCCGCAGATCGTGGTGTCCCGCACCCACCCGGGCCTCATCAGGCGGTTGTTCGAGCTGGAGGTCCCCGAGATCGCCGACGGCATCGTCGAGATCAAGGCCTGCGCCCGTGAGCCCGGCCAGCGGACCAAGATCGCGGTCTGGTCCAACGACCCGAACGTGGACCCGGTGGGGGCCTGCGTGGGCGCCCGCGGCGCCCGTGTGCGCATGGTCGTCAACGAGCTGCGGGGCGAGAAGATCGACATCGTCCCCTTCTCCGACGACCGCAACGACTTCGTGATGAAGGCCCTCCAGCCGGCCAAGGTCAAGGAGGTCCGCATCGACGAGGAGTCCCGCACCGCCGAGGTGATCGTGCCGGACTTCCAGCTCTCGCTGGCCATCGGCAAGGAGGGCCAGAACGCCCGTCTGGCCACACGGCTCTCCGGCCTGCGCATCGACATCCGCTCGGAGACCGAGATCGCCGAGCAGGAGGCCTACGAACGCACCTACGGCACCGACGCCTACGCCGAGGGGGCGTGGATCGTCGACCCGGAGACCGGGGAGCAGCTGTGGCAGCCCGCCGACGGCGGTACCCCGCTCACGCTCGAGCAGTGGGAGGCGGCCCAGGCCAACGCGGAGGCGGACGCGGTCGAGGAGATCGTGGCCGAGGAGCTGGCCGAGGACGTCGCCGAGGCCGTGGACGAGGTCGAGGACGTGATCGCCCAGGTCGAGGTGGACGAGGAGGAGGCCGAGATCGAGGACCTCGCCGCCGACGAGGTGGAGGCGGAGCTCGAGGACGCGGCCGAGGCCGTCATCGAGGACCTCGCCGCGGACAAGGCCCCCGAGGCCGGGGACCCAGACGGATCCTGAGCGCCCCACCGGCCCCGCCGAGGTCGACCCCGGGCCCCGACGGACCTGCGTCGGTTGCCGGCGCCGTGGCCCCGGCGGCCCGCCTGGTGCGGCTCCGCGTGGACCGTGGCCGGCTCGTGCTCGGTCCCGGGCCGGGGCGGGGCGCCTGGGTCTGTCCCGGCGTGGACTGCCTGGACCTGGCGGTCGGCCGCCGTGGGCTCGCCCGTGCCCTGCGGCAACCCACCCAGCCCGGTGGGGTCGACGAGGTCCGGTCGGCCCTCTCCCTGAGCGGTGTGACGGATGTGGTTTCTACCCCGGGCGAATCCGTGCGAGGATAGAGGGCCGTTGTTCGGGCCTGTCGCGCCCAAACCACGGAAAACCACCCGCTACGCAACGAACGGAACGTCTTGGCAAAGCAGCGTGTCTACGAGCTCGCGAAGGAGCTCGGGCTCACCAACAAGGAGTGCATCGACCTCTGCAACACGCTCGGGTACGGCGTCAAGAGCCACTCCTCCTCGCTCGACTCCGCCTACGCCGACCAGGTGCGACGCAAGGCCGAGCGCGAGGGCCTGATCCGGGACGAACAGCCCGCCGAGGAGAAGCCGGTCAAGAAGGCTGCGGCCAAGAAGGCGCCTGCCAAGAAGGCTGCGGCCGACGAACCGGCTCCGGCCGCGGACGCCCCGGCTGACGACGCCCCCGTCGCCGCAGCCGCTGCTGCTCCTGCCGCCGCCCCGGCCGAGGCCCCGGAGGTCCAGGACCCCGCTCCGGAGGCACCCGCCCCCGCCGCCGAGGCGCCCGCTCCCGCGCCCGCCCCGGTCCCCGAGCCCGCTCCCGAGGCCCCCGCCCCGGAGGCTCCTGCCGCCGAGGCGCCGGCCAAGAAGGTCGTGTCCTCCAAGCCGGCCAGCGGACGCCCCGCGCCCCGGCCCGTGGAGGTGCCCGAGCAGCCCCGGCCCGCGGTCGCTCCGCCCGGCCCTGCGCCGGCCCCGCCCCGTCCCGCTGCTCCCGCCCCCGAGGCCCCTGCGGCACACGCTCCGCAGGAGGCCGCCGCGCCTCCTGCCGCGGCCGCAGCACCCGAGGCGCCGCCCGCGCCCGGTGGCCCGCCGGTCTCGCCGTCGGGCAAGCCCATCCCGCCTCCGCCCGGCCCGCCGCTGTCGCGGACCGGCAAGCCCATCCCGCCCCCGCCCGGCCTGGGCGGCCGTGGCCCCGCTCCGCAGCGTGCCGGTGGGCCCGGACGCGGTCCCGGTGGCGGCCCTGCCGGCCGTGGCCCGCGCCCGGCAGGTGGCCCCAGTGCTCCCGGCGGCGGTGGCGGCGGCTTCAGTCGTCCCCCCGGTGGTGGGTTCCCGCCCCCCGGTGGTGGCCCCGGTGGTGCTCCCGGCCGCGGACGCGGTCCCGGTGGCGGCCCCCGTCCGCCCCGTCGCAAGGGTCGGCGCCGCCGCAACCGCGAAGAGCTCCAGCCGATGGACATCCCGACCTACACCCCGGCCACGGCCCCGGTGCCGGAAGGGGTCACGGTCGTGGAGCGCGGTTCCACCCCCAGGACCTCGGTCCCCGCCTGAACCGGACCGCGGCTGACGTGGTGCGGTTCCTGCTGCAGCAGGGCGAGATGGTGACCGCGACCCAGTCGCTCACCGACGACATGATCGAGCTCTTCGCCGCCGACGTCGGCGCGGAGATCTCCATGGTCGACCCGGGCCAGGAACAGGAGGTCGAGCTCCAGAAGGTGCTGGCCTCGCCCGAGGACGAGGACGTCGACTACGAGTCGCTGCCCCTGCGGGCCCCGGTCATCACGGTGATGGGCCACGTGGACCACGGCAAGACCAAGCTGCTCGACCAGATCCGCAACGCCAACGTGGTGGCGGGCGAGGCCGGCGGCATCACCCAGCACATCGGTGCGTACCAGGTCGTCAAGAACGGCCGGCCGCTGACCTTCATCGACACCCCGGGCCACGAGGCGTTCACCGCCATGCGGGCCCGCGGCGCCGATGCCACGGACATCGTGGTCCTGGTGGTGGCCGCGGACGACGGCGTCATGCCCCAGACCATCGAGGCCATCCAGCACGCCCGCGCCGCAGAGGTGCCGATCGTGGTGGCGGTCAACAAGATCGACCGGGAGAACGCCGACCCGCAGCGGGTGCTGACCCAGCTCGCCGAGCACGAGCTCGTGCCCGAGTCCTGGGGTGGCGACACCATCGTGTGTGAGATCTCGGCGTTGCAGAACATCGGCATCGACGAGCTGTTGGAGAACCTGCTGATCGTGTCGGAGGTCGAGGACCTCCGGGCCAGCCCGGACGGACGGGCCCGCGGTGTGGTCCTGGAGGCCCACCTGGACATGGGCCGGGGTCCCGTGGCCTCCGTCCTGGTCCAGCGCGGCACGCTGCGCGTGGGCGACCCGCTCGTGGCCGGCCCCGCCTGGGGTCGTGTGCGGGCCCTCATCAACGACCACGGAGAGCAGGTCAAGGAGGCACGCCCCGTCCACCCCGGTGGAGGTGCTCGGCCTGTCCGACGTGGCCCAGGCCGGTGACGACTTCGTCGTCGCCCCCGACGAGCGCAAGGCCAAGTCCGTGGCCGAGACCCGCGAGCGTTGGCACCGGGAGGCCTCCCGGGCCCGGGACGCCTCGGTCATGTCCCACGGCGCCCGGCTGGAGGACATCTTCGCCCAGATCCAGGCCGGCGAGCAGGCCACGCTCAACCTCATCGTCAAGGCGGACGTGCAGGGCTCCCTGGAGGCCGTCACCGAGAGCCTGAAGAAGCTGGAGCGTCCGGAGGTCCGCATCGGGTTCGTGCTCCGCGGCGTCGGTGGCATCACGGAGTCGGACATCGCCCTGGCCGCCACGTCGAGCGCGACCATCATCGGCTTCAACGTCCGGCCCGCCCGGCAGGCCCGGGAGATGGCACAGCTCGAGGACGTGGAGATCCGGACCTACGAGATCATCTACAAGCTCCTGGAGGACATCGAGTCCGCCATGGTCGGCATGCTCGAGCCCGAGTTCGAGGAGGTCGTCACCGGCGAGGCCGAGGTCCGGGAGATCTTCCGGGTTCCGCGGATCGGTGCGGTGGCCGGCTGCATGGTGCAGAACGGCACCATCACCCGGGGTTCCAAGGTCCGGTTCCTGCGGGAGGGCACCATCATCTGGAAGGGCGACGTCAGCTCGCTGCGTCGGTTCAAGGAGGACGTCCGGGAGGTGGCCGCCGGGTTCGAGTGCGGCATCGGCCTGTCGGACTTCCAGGACCTCAAGCAGGGCGACATCATCGAGACCTTCGACCTCCGGGAGATCCCGCGGGGCTGAGGTCCCGCGGGCCCGGGTCGGTCCCGCCATGGTCCTGGTCAGCCGGTACGAGCTCCGCCTGCCCGGCGCCCGCTCCCTCAAGGAGAAGCGGTCGCGGATCCGTCCCGTCACCGACCGGGTGCGCCACCGCCATCACCTGTCGGTGGCCGAGGTCGACCGCCAGGACGAGGCCGGCCGGGCCGTGATCGAGGTCGCCGTCGTGTCCTCGTCGCCCGCCCACGCCTCCGAGGTGATGGACGGGATCGACCGCCTGGTGTGGTCCGCCGACGGGGTCGAGGTCCTGGACGCCGAACGCACCTGGGCCGACGCCGGCTGACCGGGCTCCGGGATCGGATCCGCCGGCGGTCGGTCGGGTCGGCGCCGGCGGCCCCGGGACGGCCGTGACGCGCACGACCCACCGGCGGTCGGCCGGTGGGTCGTGGTGTGCTGGGGGCCGGGCGGGCCCGGCCCCCGACTCAGCTGGTGATCAGACGATGTCGATCAGCGTGGTGGCGGTGCCGCCACAGTCGGTCGCGTTGGCCACGATGTTCCACTGGCCGACGGTCACGGTGTTCGGGATGATCACAGCGGCGCTGTAGGTCCCACCGGCGACGGTCGCCGTGGTGATCACACCGGTGGCGGTGCCGGGACCGACCGGCGTCATCTTGATCTCGATGACGATGCCGTCGGTCGGGGCCAGGCCCGACACGGTGATGGTGTCGCCGGCGGACGCACTCGGGTCGCTCGAGGTCACCGCGGTCGGGGTGTAGGACCCGCACGCCGGGTTGATCGTGGTGGACGTGGTGGACGCCGTGGTCGAGGTCGACGCCGTGGTGGACGTGGTGGCACCACCACCGCCGGTGGTGCAACCGAAGGCCACGATGGCCAGACCGGCCACCATCGCCGGACGAAGTGAGCGACGACGCGCTCGCGAACCGTTCTTCACGGGACCCCCCAAATAGGAATTGTTGACGTGCAACCAACGTGGGTCGCTCGCATCGCCATTCAGCCAGGCGTCATTGTCCTCCACTGGGCACAGCGCTGTCCAGCATCGGAGGGGAATCGGATCGGAGTCGGCCTGCCTGGCGGAGTCAGTCGACCTGGACGGTCACCCGTCCGTCCTGGTCCGCGGGGAATGTCCGCTCCACGGTGCCGTTCGGCACGGGCTCGCCCGACGAGGCAATGGTGATCCGTGTCCGTCCCGGTAGGACCAGGGGTTGGCCGACCCAGTCCAGCACGTAGGTCCCCTTGCCGACCGTCCCGTCGAGGCTCAGAACGACCTCCCGGGCCGTGCCGGGCGGGACGTCCAGGAGCACGTTGTGGCGCAGCACGCCGGCGAGCTCCTGCTGGGTGCCGATGCCGGTCGGTGTGCCGTCGATGCTCGCACCGGTCGCTCCCAGCGGGCTGAGGACCGAGAGCTGGGTCCGGTTGGTCCCGGCCGGGGCGCCGACCGGTGGCTGCACCACGACGTCGGGCACCTGGTCCACGGGAGCGGTGTTGGTCAGTCGGATGGTGACCGTGGCCCGCGCCCGCCCGGTGGAGGGATCCCAGGAGACGTCGTAGTCCACGTCGCGCTCCAGGTAGGCGTCGACCTTGGACGGGTTGGCGTTCCGGTTGAGCACGGCCAGCAGGTCGCCCTCGCCCGGTCGCTCCACCTTGCCCTGCAGCCCCACCGCGTCCAGCAGGGGAGCGTCCTCCGGGCGCAGCGAGGCGAACTGCAGTCGGCCCTGGTCGACCACGGGCCCGAAGGCGTCGGCCAGGACCCTCGGGGCGGGGAGCTTGGCCCGGGTGAACCCGCCCACGGCGCTTCGGATGACGTCGTCGAGCGTGTCGGAGCCCTCCCCGTTGTCGGGGATGACACCGAACTGGTCCTTGGTGAGGAACTGCACCGCGTTGTCGGGGGTGAGCGTGGTCTGGGTGCCGGGCACCGCCACCGGCCCGGTGATCCGCAGCAGCGCGGCGAAGGCGGCCGGGTCGGCGTAGATCACGCCGTCGATCGGGGCGCCCGGGCGGGCCTGCGGGTAGAGCTCGGCGGCGAGTCGGGCCACCGTCGGGAAGTCCGCCGTCGCCCCCCAGTTCTGCGGGAACACCTGCGGACGCATCTCCACCAGGGACTGGGGGTAGGCGCCCGGGGTCAGCGTGGGCGCGGGGACGGTGGAGGGGGAGAACAGGTCGTAGGGCGATCCCACGTCCACCAGGCTCAGGGTCCCGTCGGCGGCCACGATCTCGGCCCAGTTGCCGATGTGGCCGCCCAGGTCCCGCGCCTCGGCCGGGTTGCCGAGGAGGAGCAGGTACCGGCGGGGTCCCGACGCTCCCAACAGGTCGGGTGCCCGCTGCACGGCCAGGTCCGCCAGTTCGGTCGAGCGGGCGGTGGCGGCCAACTCGTCCCGGAACTCCTCGAAGCGGTTCCGGACCGGTGGCAACAACCAGGGCGAGTCCGCCTCGTCCAGCCGGGTGGTGGCCCGGTCGATCTCCGAGCCGGCCCGGGACACCGGGTCGGCCATCGCAGCCAGGACGGCCAGGTCGATGCCCCCCTCGGCCCGGCGGAGGGCGTCCTGGTCCACCGACTCGGACAGGTCCGCCGCCGCCAGGTTCAGATCTGCCCCGGTGCCGGCGGCGGTGCGGGCCAGTTCCAGGTTGGGCCCGACCAGGGGCAGGGCGCGGGCCGGTGCCAGCCACCAGGCCGACGCCTCGGAGGAGACGGACTGGAACGAGGCGGCGGCGGACTCGAAACGGTCCCTGGTCCGGGCCTCGTCGGCCGAGCCCACCGAGTCCACCGCGGCCTGGGTGCGGTCCACCGCGTCCAGCACCGCCGCCTGCTGGCCGGCACCGAAGGCGGCTGCGCCGCCCAGGCCCACGACCACCAGCACCCCGGCTGCCACCGCGGTCCACGCCACGATCCGCCGGGCCGGCCGCCCGGCCCTGCGGACGCCGGAGGCCAGGAGGGGGGCGACGGCCACGAAGGCGGCCAGCGCGGTGGCGCCGGTCGGCTCGGGCCAGGTGAGGTCCAGCACGCACCAGCCCAGGAGCGCACCCAGGACCGCACCTTCCACCCTGCCCCGTCGCTTCAGGACCAGCAGCAGGGCCAGGGCACCGGCCAGAGCGACGGCGCCGAGCGCACGCGAGGTGTCGCCACCGCAGACCACGACCACGACCGCGGCCCACACCAGGGTCCAGCGCCTGGCCCGGGACCCCGCCAGCGAGCAGAGGGCCACCAGGAGCCCCCGCTCGATCGCGTCGGCCAGGGGCCAGGAGGTGGGGGAGGCGTCGGCGAGGACGGCCCCGGCGATCCCGGCCGTTGCCGCGACGACACCGACCAGCGCGAGCTGCGCCCTGGTCGGGGCCCGACCCGACCCGTCCGACCCGCCGGCCGGTGGCAGCGGGGGCCACGGCGGGGGGCCCTGCGGAGTCGGGTACATGGCGAGCCAGTGTGCACCATGTCACGCCGCCGGTTCGATCCGGTGGGGGTGGGGCCGGAACGCCCTCTCAGGTCCGGTGCCGGGCGTGGTACCAATGGCGGATGGCCCGCCGCCGCAGCGCCCCCCGCCAGGCTCCCCGTCAGTTCTCCCGCACCGACCGTGTGGGCGAGCTCGTCCGGGAGATCGTCGCGTCCGAACTGGAACGCATCGGCGACGAGCGGCTCGACCTGGTGACCATCACCGGGGTCACCGTCGACGGCTCACTGGAGCATGCGGACGTGTTCTACTCCGCGCTGCAGGCGGAGGAGGATGGCCGGCTGGACGAGGTGGCGGAGGCCCTGGAGGACCTGCGGTGGCCCGTCCAGACCGTCGTCAACCGGGAGGTCCGGACCCGTCGGACCCCACAGATCCAGTTCCGTCCCGATGAGGTGCTCACCTCGGCGCTGCGTGTGGAGGAGATCCTGCGCGACATCCAGGTGGCCGCCCCCGAGCCGGGCGAGGACGACCCGGGCTCCGTCGACACCGCGGGCTCCGTCGACACGGCGGGCGGGGCCGGCGCCGAGCCCGGGCCGGACGGAACCCCCGCGCCATGACGGACCCCGGTCCGACCGGGCTGTGCGTGGTGGACAAGCCGTCGGGCTGGACCAGCCACGACGTGGTGGCCAAGGCCCGCGGGATGCTCGGCACCCGCAAGATCGGCCACGCCGGCACGTTGGATCCGCTGGCCACCGGGGTGTTGGTGCTCGGGGTCGGCCGGGCCACGCGGTTGTTGACCTTCCTCACGGGCGCGTCCAAGACCTACCGGGCCACCATCAGCTTCGGGACCGAGACGGACTCGTTGGACGCGGACGGCGAGGTCACCGCCACCCATCCCATGGAGGGCCTGGACCCGGCCGCGGTCCGGGCCGCCGCCGCGTCGTTGACCGGCGACCTGATGCAGGTCCCGCCCATGGTGTCGGCCATCAAGGTCGACGGCCGGCGGTTGCACCAGCTGGCCCGTGAGGGCAAGGAGGTGGAGCGTGCCCCCCGGCCGGTCACCGTGTCCCGCTTCGACGTCGCGCCGACCGACGACCCGATGGTGTGGACCGCGGTGGTCGACTGCTCCTCCGGCACCTACGTGCGGGTGCTGGCCGCCGACCTGGGCCACGCCGTGGGGGGCGGCGCCCACCTGGCCGCACTCCGTCGGACGGCGGTGGGACCGTTCACGCTCGACGATGCGGTGTCGTTGGAGCAGCTGACGGTCGGGGCGCTCATGGCCCCGTCGGTCATCACCCGTGTGCTGGGCTCGTGCCGGGTGGACGAGCGGACCGCCGTCGACGTGGGCCACGGCAAGGTGCTGCCGGCCGAGGCGCTCGGCCTGGCCGACGGGCCCGACGACCGCGCCGACGGTCCGTGGGCCGTGATCGGCCCCGGCGGTGACCTCCTGGCCGTGTACGAGACCCACCGGGGCGCCACCCTCAAGCCCGCCATCGTGGTGGGCTGACCGGGCGCCGGTAGCCTCGGCCGACGTGGAGATCCTCCGCGACATCGACGCCTGTCCCGTGCCGCCCGAGGGTGCGGTCGTGACCATCGGCGCGTACGACGGCGTGCACCTGGGGCACCGGGCCGTCATCGCGGACGTCCGGGAGCGGGCCCGGCGTGAGGGGCGCCGCTCGGCCGTGGTCACCTTCGACCGCCACCCGGCCCAGGTGATCCGGCCCGACTCGGCACCGTTGCTGCTCACCGACCTGGACCAGAAGCTGGAGCTCCTGGCCGGCACCGGCGTCGACTACACGCTCGTGGTCCACTTCGACGCGGCACGGGCCCGGGAGTCGGCGGAGGACTTCGTGGAGACGGTGCTGGCCGGGTGCCTCAACGCCCGTGAGGTGGTGGTGGGGGAGGACTTCCACTTCGGCCACCGGCGCCTGGGTGACGTGGCGCTGCTCCAGGACATGGGCGCCCGCCTGGACTTCACGGTCCACGGCCACAAGTTGGTCGGCAGCGACGGCCGGGCCGCCCGTGACGACGAGCAGGTCTCGTCCACCGCCATCCGTCGCGCCCTGCACGAGGGCCGCCTGGCCGATGCGAACGTCATGCTCGGTCGACCCCACGAGATGCGGGGACCGGTGGTGCACGGCGACCGGCGGGGACGCACCCTGGGCTTCCCCACCGCCAACGTGGCCATCGGCGCGGAGATGCTGATGCCGGCCGACGGCATCTACGCCGGGTACCTGGCCCGGGCCGGGGGCGGGTCGCCGCTGCCGGCGGCCATCTACGTGGGCAAGCGTCCCACCTTCTACGACGACCGGGCCATGACCCTGTTGGAGGTCCATGTCCTGGACTTCGCCGGGGACCTGTACGGCGAGGACGTCGCGGTGCGCTTCACCCACCGGATCCGCCCCGATGCCCGGTTCGCGTCGGTGGAGGAGCTCACCGCCCAGCTCCGGGCCGATTGCGAGCACGCCGCCCAGCTGCTGGGGGTCTGAGGTCGCCCCGACGCCCGTGGCCCATGGACCGGGGACCGTGATTGTTACCTCGGCAACGGGTGGTGCCGATACGGTGTCATGGCCGTCCCCGAGGACCGAGTTGGCGTGGACGGGATGACCGCGGGAGAAGGGGTGCCCATGAGCCAGGTGCTCGAGCCCATCGAAGGGCCGGTGCTGGACGAGCCGTTGGCTCCCGGCGCGGTCGAGGTGCCCCGGCTGGCCCGCCACGAGATCACCCTCTCCGACGGCCACACGGTGGGTGTCACGGTGGCCGGGCGAGGCGTGCCGCTGGTGGTGGTGCACGGGTTCTCCGCCGAGGGATTCCTCTACGCACAGTCACTGTCCCGCCTGGTGGCCATGGGCTTCCGTGTGATCGCCATCGACACCGCCGGCCACGGCGCCACCCAGGGCCTGCCGCTGTCCGGCCACGACATCAACGACTACGCCGACCTGCTCGGCCGCTGCATCGACGAGCTGGGCATCGAGCGCTTCGTGCTGGCCGGGCACTCCATGGGCGGCCAGCTCATCACCCGCCTGGCCGCCCGCTGGCCGGAGCGCACCATGGGCGTGATCCTGATCGACGCCATCGTGGGCGACACCTGGGACCGGATGGTGTACCTGTTCCGGGTGGCGCCGCCCCTGCTGGGCGTGATCGGCAGCATCCTGCTGGTGGACTCCGCCACGATCGTCCCGGCCTTCAGCGATCCCCGCCAGGCGGCCAAGCTGCTCCGGTTGGTGGCGCCCACGCTGGCCGGCCATGTCGTGCAGCCCTGGCGCCTGGTCGGTCCGATGATGTCCATCCTGCGGACCCGGTCCAGCCGCTACGCCCTCAACGACCTGCACGAGGCCGGGGTGCCGGTGTTCGCGCTGCACGGGGCATGGGACCTGGCCGTGCCCCACCGCACCGCGGTGGACGCGGTCCGCCGAACGGAGGGCACGCTCGTCACCGTGGACCGGGCCGGGCACTCGTGGCTCCTGCGGGACCCCGAGACCCTGCCCGCCATCATCGCCGAGCTGCTGGCGACGGAGCTGGGCGACGGCATCCGGACCTCCCTCCGTGCCGCCGGCCTGCGCAAGAAGCAGCCCACCATCGAGGACATCGAGCGGGTCTGCTACCAGGCGGACGCCCGGGTGTTCTTCCTGGCCCCCGCGGACTCCCGCACCAAGGTCGTGGGCCGCCACCGTGCCCCCAAGTACCGGTGGCGGGTGGAGCGACCGGCGTCCTGACTGGTATCGTCTCCGGTCCCGGCACACGCCGGGACCGCTCCGGGTCTCGCCCCCTCACACAGGGGTGACGGGCCACGGGGCCGGGTAGGACACCCACCAGGAGGACCCCATGGGCAATCGAGAGCCCACCAACCTGCCGCCCAAGGGCGACACCATCTCCAAGTTCCGCAAGCACGACTCGGACACCGGCTCGCCGGAGGTCCAGATCGCACTGCTGACGGACCGCATCAACCACCTCACCGAGCACCTGAAGATGCACAAGAAGGACCACCACTCCCGTCGTGGCCTCCTGATGCTGGTGGGCAAGCGCCGTCGCTTCCTGGACTACCTCAAGAACAACGACATCGAGCGGTACCGAACGGTCATCGCAGAGCTCGGGCTGCGACGCTGATTCCTGCCCGCACCTGAACGCCACGGACACCCCCTGGGGAGCTTTCCTCAGGGGGTGTTCGCGTGTTCGGGTCGTTCTCAGCTAGCGTGTCGGGGAACACAACTGCGGCAGCCCGGTCAGTTACCGGTTGCCGGTGTCCGGCCCCTTCGCCCCTCGGCTTTCCCGAGCGCCGCGGAGGAGTGGCCGGGGATCGACCAACGGGAACTGGCCCCGGCCGCACCGAACGACCCCGAGGGGGGTCGAAGGAGGGCCACACATGGCCGAACCCATCCGCGTCGACGCGCCCATTGGCGACGACGACGACAAGATCATGTCACTCGAGACCGGCAAGTTCGCCGGCCTCGCCGGGGGCGCCGTCATGGCGGGCCTCGGCAACACCCGCATCCTGGTGACCGCCACCGGCGCCAAGCACGTCCGGGAGGGCATCGACTTCTTCCCGCTCACGGTGGACATCGAGGAGCGCATGTACGCCGCGGGCAAGATCCCCGGCTCGTTCTTCCGTCGTGAGGGTCGGGCCCCCGAGTCCGCCATCCTCACCTGCCGCCTCATCGACCGGCCGCTGCGCCCCTCGTTCCCCGAGGGCTTCCGCAACGAGGTCCACATCGTGGGCACGGTCATGGGCGCCGACCAGCACAACCCCTACGACGTGCTGGCCATCAACGCCGCCTCCGCCGCGCTGATGCTCTCCGACGTGCCCTTCGAGGGCCCCATCGGCGCCGTGCGCATGGCGTACACCACCGACGGCGAGTGGATCCCGCATCCCACCTACCAGGACAGCGACGAAGGCACCTTCGAGATCGTCGTGGCCGGCCGCGAGCTGGACAACGGCGACGTCGCCGTCATGATGGTCGAGGCAGGCGGCACCGAGAAGTCCTTCGAGTACTACGAGGACGGCGCCCCCAAGGTGGACGAGGCCGCGCTGGCCACCGCCCTGGAGGAGTGCAAGCGCTGGATCAAGGACGCCATCGCCCTGCAGCGCCAGCTGGTGGACCAGGTCGGCTCCAAGCCCACCATGTCCTACGACGTGCAGGCCGACTACTCAGAGGCCACCTACGCAGAGGTCAAGGACCTCGGTGGCGAGCGGATGTCCGAGATCATGCAGATCGCGGACAAGGCCGACCGGTCCGCCGCGGAGGACGCCCTGCGTTCCGAGCTGCTGGAGCGGATCGTCCCCGGCCTGGTGACCGCTGCGGTCGCCGACGGCGCCGGCGAGGACGCCGCGCTGGCCCTGGCCACCAAGCAGGTCAAGAACGCCGTCCGGTCGCTGTCCAAGAACACGGTCCGCACCCGGATCGTCAAGGAGGGTGCCCGCATCGACGGCCGTGGCCTCCGGGACCTGCGCCCGCTGTCGGCCGAGGTGGGCGTCATCCCCACCGCCCACGGCACCGGCCTGTTCCAGCGTGGTGAGACCCAGGTGCTGAACTTCTGCACCCTGGGCATGGCCCGCATGGACCAGATGATCGACGGCATCGATCCCATCACCAAGAAGCGGTACCTGCACCACTACAACTTCCCGCCGTTCTCCACCGGTGAGACGGGCTTCATGCGCGGCCCCAAGCGCCGCGAGATCGGCCACGGCGCCCTGGCCGAGCGGGCCGTGTTCCCGGTGGTCCCCTCGCTCGAGGAGTTCCCCTACACGATCCGTCTGGTGTCAGAGGTGCTGAGCTCCAACGGCTCCACCTCCATGGCGTCGGTCTGTGGCTCCACCCTGTCCCTCATGGACGCCGGTGTTCCCATCAAGGCCCCGGTCGCCGGCATCGCCATGGGGCTGGTGTACGCCGACGGCGAGTACGCCACGCTCACCGACATCCTCGGAGCGGAGGATGCCTTCGGTGACATGGACTTCAAGGTGGCCGGCACGGCGGACGCCGTGACGGCGCTGCAGTTGGACACCAAGATCGACGGCATCCCCGCCGACGTGCTGTCCGCCGCGCTGGACCAGGCCAAGGAGGCCCGCCTCCAGATCCTGGACGTCATGACGTCGGCCATCGCAGAGCCCCGCCCCGAGGTCAACGAGACGGCCCCGAAGATCATCAGCTTCGAGATCCCGGCGGACAAGATCGGCGAGGTCATCGGCCCCAAGGGCAAGGTCATCAACTCCATCCAGGGCGAGACCGGCGCCAACATCAGCGTCGACGACGACGGTCTGGTGGGCATCGTGTCCATCGCCGCGGTGGACGGTGGCGCAGTGGCCGAGGCCGAGCGCCAGATCAAGCTCATCCTCGATCCGCCCACGGCGGACGTCGGTGCCACCTACGAGGGTCGCGTCGTGAACATCACCAAGTTCGGTGCGTTCGTGAACATCCTCCCGGGCCGCGACGGCCTGGTCCACATCTCCAAGCTCGGCGGCGGCAAGCGCATCGACCGGGTGGAGGACGTGGTCTCCCTCGGTGACGCCATCACCGTGGTGGTGGACGACATCGACCCCAACGGCAAGATCTCGCTGTCTCCCCAGGGTGACCTGGCGGGCTCGGACGCCGGCCCAAAAGCGGGTGACGGCGGCGACGCCGCCGCCGCCGGCTCCGGCCGGGGTGACCGTGACGCCGACCGTGACGGTGGCCGCAACGGCGACCGCAACGAGCTGAACTTCACCGAGCAGTTCGACGCCGAGCTCCGCGAGGAGTTCGGTGACCTCGGCCCCGCCCCCACCCGTTCGGGTGGCGGCGACCGGGGTGACCGTGGAGGTCGCGGCGGCGATCGTGGCGGCCGTGGCGGCGGCAGCCGGGGCGGTCAGCGACGGCGCCGATGACTCCGTCGGGTTCGTCCGGCGACGGGACCACCATCCCGTCGCCGGGCGAGCACGTCCGGCGGACGGTGCTCCCCAACGGCGTCAGGGTCCTCACCGACCACCTGGCCTCCGCCCAGTCGGTGGCCTGTTCGGTGTGGGTCGCGGTCGGTGGCCGGGACGAGCCGGACCCGCAGTCCGGCGCCTCGCACTTCCTGGAGCACCTGCTCTTCAAGGGCACCGCCGACCGTGACGCCAAGGACATCGCCATCGCCATCGACGCCGTCGGCGGCGAGATGAACGCGTTCACGGCCAACGAGCACACCGCCTACTACGCGCGGGTCCCGGCCACGGAGGCCTACCTGGGCATCGACCTGCTCCTGGACGTCGTGCAGCGCCCGGCGTTGCGGCCCGAGGAGTTCGAGGCCGAGCGGGAGGTGATCCTGGAGGAGCTGGCCGCGGCCGACGACGACCCGGACGACGTGGCCTCGGTCCGGTTGTTCGAGTCGCTGTTCCCTGGCCACCCGCTGGGCCGTGAGGTGCTGGGATCGCAGGCCAGCATCGAGGCGCTGGACCGGGACCAGGTGGCCGACTTCTTCACCCAGTGGTACCAGCCCACCAACCTGGTCGTCGCCGCCTCCGGCCTGATCGACCACGACATGCTGGTGGAGGAGGTGGCGTCACGTTTCGGCGACGCCGCCGCCGGTGCCGCACCCCAGCGGACCGCCCCGGTCGCCGGCGTGGTCGAGGAGGTGCGGACCGAGCGCCCGGTGGAGATCGCCCACCTCGCGCTGGGGTGGCGTGCGGTGTCGGTCACCGACGACGACCGCTTCGCCCTGGCCCTGCTCAACCACGTGTTCGGCTCCGGTCCGTCCAGCCGCCTGTTCCAGGAGGTGCGGGAGAGCCGGGGGCTCACGTACTCCATCTCCTCGGGCGTGTCGCACCACGTGGACACCGGTGCGCTGTCGGTCCACTGCGCCTCGGCCACGGGCAAGGTGGACGACCTCCTGTCCGTGGTGGACGGGATCGTGGACGACCTCCGGACCCACGGCATCAGCCGGGAGGAGCTGGCCCGGGCCAAGGGCTCGCTGCGGGGCAGCTTCCTGATGGGCTACGAGGACGTCGGCTCGCGGATGACCCGACTCGGTGTGTCCGAGACCATGCGGGGCGGGGTCACGCCCATCGCGGACCACCTGGCGCGCCTGGAGGCCGTGACCGACGCAGACGTGCTGCGGGTGGCCGACCGCGTGTTCGGCTCACCCCGGGTGCTGTCCTCCGTCGCTCCCGGCAGCTGAGGCCCCGCTGCCCCGCGGTGGTCGGGGGTCCTGCCTGGCGCGCCGTCGGTCGGGCCTCACCGATGCACGGATGGGCGGGACGGCTCCGTCGGGAATCACCCCAACGGGGTGGTCCCACGACCAGGGCGACCCCGGAGACTGCTCCTCCAGGCCGCAGCCGGCGGTCGGAGGAGGACAGCATGGTGCTTGCAGCGTCAGCAGGGGCGTGGTTCGGGCTGATCGCCTTCGCCGTGATCTGGATCGCCCTGGCGTTCTGGCCGGCCCGGGTCGCCGGCCGCAAGGGCCACAGCTTCGTCGGCTACTTCATCCTCAGCCTGTTCTTCTTCCCGCTGGCACTCATCCTCGCCTACGTGGTCAAGGATCGAGCGGGGAGCTTCGTCCGCGACTGACCGCCCGTGCGTGGGCCATGCCGCGGGGCGACCGCAGCGGGTCCGAGGACGGGTCGCGCCCGACTCAGTCGACGACGGCGTCGGCCCGTTCCACCTCGTCCCGGGTCACGCCCAGCACGAACAGGATGGCGTCCAGGTAGGGGACGTTGACCGTGGTGTCGGCCGCCTCCTGCACCAACGGCTTGGCGTTGAAGGCGATCCCCAGTCCGGCCGCGGCCAGCATGTCCAGGTCGTTCGCTCCGTCGCCGACCGCCACGGTCTGTGACAGCGGGACGCCCTCGGCCGCCGCGAAGTGACGCAGCAACTGGGCCTTGCGGGCCCTGTCCACCACCGGTCCCAGCACCTCCCCGGTGAGCACGCCGTCGGCGACCTCCAACTCGTTGGCCTCGGCGTGGTCCAGGTCCAGCTCCCGGGCCAGCCAACCGGTGAAGTGGGTGAAGCCGCCGGAGACGATCCCGACGGTGTACCCCAGCCGCTTGAGCGTCCGGACGAAGGTGCGAGCCCCCGGGGCCAGCCGCATGGCGGCCCGGGCCCGGTCCAGGGCGTCGGCGTCCAGTCCGGCCAGCCGCCGCACCCGTTCCCGCAGTGCGGACTCGAAGTCCAGCTCCCCGGCCATGGCCCGTTCGGTCACGGCCCGGACCTCCTCCAGGCAGCCGGCCTGTTCGGCCAGCAGCTCGATGACCTCGTCCTGGATCAGGGTGGAGTCCACGTCCAGCACCACCAGCCGCTTGGCCCGACGTTCCAGGCCGGCCGGTTGCAGTGCGATGTCCAGCCGGTGGCCCGCGGCGGCCTCGCCGAGGTGCTTGGCCAGCACGCTCCGGTCCGCGCCGTTCACCCGGAACTCGTAGGCGTACACGGGGTAGCGGGCCAGGCGCACGATCCGGTCGATGTTGCCGCCGGCCGCGGTGATGCCACCGGCCACGGCGCCGAGCTCGGCGGGGGAGAGGGGTGCCTGCAGTTCGTGTCCCAGCACGGTGATGGCGTCGGAGGACTGCAGCGACGGCCGCGGTGGTGGCGCCGCCACCAGTTCCACCAACAGCCCGCGGCTGCGGCCGAAGTGCTCCAGCACCTCCCGGACGGCGTCGCCGCCGTCGGCGGGCTCGGACAGCGCGACGGCCAGCGTGAGGTGGCCCCGGACCAGGACCTGCTCCAGGTCCTGGACCTGGGCGTCGGAGAGCTCCAGCACGGTCATGAGGTCCGCGGTGATGCCGGGCTGGTCCGGCCCGCTCACCCGCAGCAGGAGGGAGCCGCCGGCGGCGGCACCGCCGGCACCGGGTGCGGTGCCGGCCTCGGCTGCGTCCTGGTCGGGGTCCATGACGGTACGGTACGGCGCCGCCGGGGTCTCCCGGTACATCGAACTCCTGGAAGGCCACCACATGGGACTCGTCGAGGTCGAACCGGATGGTGAGCACGTGCGCATCGTGCGCCTGCACCGGCCCGAGCGGCTCAACGCCCTGTCCATCGACCTGGCGGTGGAGCTGGACCGGGCCCTGGCCGCCGTCGGCGAGGACAACCAGGCGCGGGTCGTGGTCCTGACCGGCACCGGCCGGGCGTTCTGCTCCGGCCTCGACCTCAAGGACTACGGGATCATCCCCAACATCGACGGCCTGTCGGTGCACCGCATCGCCAGCCGCTCCATGCGCATCTACTCGCAGTTGACCAAGCGGCTCCGCTCCATCCCCCAGCCCGTGCTCGCCGCGGTGAACGGTCCGGCCTACGGCGGCGGCATGTGCCTGGCACTCGGGGCCGACCTGCGGATCGCGGGGGCGTCGGCGGAGTTCAACGCCACCGGGATCGTCAACGGACTCACCTCCACCGAGATGGGGGCGGGGTGGATCCTGCCCCGCCTCATCGGGTCGGCCAACTCCAACGACCTGCTCCTGACCGGCCGGCGGGTGGACGCCGCCGAGGCACTGCGCATGGGCCTGGTCTCGCGAGTGGTGGACGACGACGCCCTCATGGACGAGGCCCGCTCGATGGCGGACTCCATGGGCGCGTTCAGCCACTACGGCCTGGAGATGACCAAGCAGGCGCTGTGGACCGAACTGGAGATCTCCAGCCTGGATGCCGCCATCGAGTTCGAGGACCGCAACCAGCTGATGGCCGGTTTCACCGACAACCTCCCGGAGGCCATCCGGGCCTTCGACGAGGGTCGCGACCCCGTCTACCGGGATGATCCCCGCAAGGACCTGTTCGACGGCGGGTGACCGCCGCGTGGGCGGAGCGGGTGACCGCCGCGTGGGCGGAGCGGGTGACCGCCTGCTGCGGAATCCCCCGCATCGGCCGCGGCCTAAGGTGGCGCGATGGCAATCAGGGTCGGCGTGTTCGGGGCAGGCGGCCGCATGGGCACGACCGTGTGCCAGGCGGTCTGTGACGACCCGGAGCTGGAGCTGGTCGCCGCGGTGGACCCGCACTACTCCGGCATCGACCTGCGCACGGTCACCGGAGTGGACTGCGAGCTGCGCATCGCCGGTGATCCCGCCATCTTCGGGCAGGCCGGGGTCCAGGTGGCGGTGGACTTCACCCAGCGTGAGGCGTGCTGTGACAACCTGGCCTGGCTGGCCGAACACGGCATCCATGCCGTGGTCGGGACCACCGGGTTCACGGACCAGGACATGGACCGCATCCGGGAGGAGTTCACCCGCTCCAACTGCGTGATCGCCCCGAACTTCGCCATCGGCGCGGTGCTGATGATGCACTTCGCGGCCATCGCGGCGCCGTTCTTCGAGTCGGCCGAGGTGGTCGAGCTCCACCACGACGCCAAGGTCGACGCACCGTCGGGAACGGCGATGATGACCGTGCAGCGCATGGCGGACGCCAGCGCGGACTGGTCGCCGGACCCGACCACGGAAGAGATCCTGCCCGGGGCCCGCGGCGGTGAGGGGCCGGCGGGCATCCACGTCCACTCGCTCCGGCTCCGGGGACTGGTGGCCCACCAGGAGGTGCTGCTCGGCACCACCGGCCAGACGCTCACCATCCGCCACGACTCGATCGACCGGACCAGCTTCATGCCCGGTGTGGTGCTGGCGGTGAAGCAGGTGGCCGGCACGCCCGGTGTCACCGTCGGCCTGGACGCACTCCTCGGCCTGTAGGACACGGCTCCGGGGGTCCCTCCGGACCTGCCCCGTTCACTCGTCGCCGAGCTCCTCCTCCAGCTCCTCGACGCCGCCGATGAGGCCCTTGCGGCCCACGACCTGCCAGGCCACGTAGCCGACCACCAGGACGATGGAGCCGATCAGGAACCAGCGCTGGTAGCGGGCCACGACGTCCAGCACGTCCTCGATCTGCTCCTCGAACAGCAGCCCGATCCAGCGCATGAGCAGGATGCGGGCCACGGTGCCGGACACGTTGAGCGCGATGAACCGGCGGACCGGGAACCGGGTCACGCCGGCCAGCAGGCACACCAGGTTGTTGGGGGCGACGAACACCAGCACGTTGAGCACCTGGCGGGCGACGCCGTCGTCCTGCTGGAACTGCTCCAGGAGCTTGTCGCTGCCGGGGAACACGTCCCGGGCCCAGTGCAGGGCGCGTGGTCCGTACAGGTAGCCGATGGCGTAGAAGAGCGGGTCCGGCGCCAGCAGGCGGATGGTCGCGATCACCAGGAACGGGACCAGGCTGGTGTTGATCGAGGTCGCCAGCAGGTACTTGTTGGACGAGTTGAGGGCGATGAGCCCGAGCGGGTTGGACTCCACCCAACTGGCCCACACCGCGTTGCCCACGTTGTTGGCGATGACGAGCGTGACGATGAGCGCGCCGATCAGCGGGAGCAGCCACCGGGGGTGCGTGGGCTGGGTGGTGGCGGGGGCGTCGGTCATGGGTTCTGTCGCGGCGTCCGGGGCAGACGGTCCGCCTGCCACGACCTACGCTCGGCCCACGCTACCGGCGCCCGCCGACCGCACGGCGCCGCCCAGCCCACAGGGGGAACTCCATGCACGGCACGATGCAGGACCGTCCGCTCACACTGGACCACTTCTTCCACCGAGCCGAACGGCTGGCGCCCCGCAAGGAGGTGGTGACGGCCACCGTCACCGGGCTGGAGCGCCACAGCTACGCCGAGTGGGCGGCGCGGACCCGGCGGCTGGGCGGTGTGCTCGACCAGCTCGGCATCTCCGCCGACGGCCGGGTGGCGACGTTCGCGTGGAACACCTCCCGGCACCTGGAGCTGTACTTCGCCGCCCCGTGCAGCGGCCGCGTCCTGCACACGCTGAACATCCGCCTGTTCCCCGAGCAGGTCACCTACATCGTGAACCACGCCGAGGACGAGGTGATCTTCGTCGACCGGTCCCTGCTGGGGCTGCTGGCCCCGCTCCTCCCGACGTTCACGACCGTGCGCCACTACGTGGTCATGGAGGACGGCGGCGCCGGTGCGCGGAGGTGCCGACGGGGTCGACCTGCTCGACTACGAGCGCTGCTGGCCGACGCCGATCCGGTGGAGTTCCACGTCGACCGACGAGAACCGGGCCGCGTCCATGTGCTACACGACGGGCACCACCGGCAACCCCAAGGGCGTCGTGTACACGCACCGCTCGCACGTTCCTGCACACCATGGGGGCGATGCTGGCCGACTCCGTCGGGGCGTGCGAGTCGGACGTGATCCTGCCCGTCGTGCCCATGTTCCACGCCAACGCGTGGGGCCTGGCCCACGCCGGCGTGGCGGCCGGCGCCAAGCTGGTCATGCCCGGCCCGAACATGGTGCCCGGCCAAGCTGGCCGAGCTCATCGAGTCGGAGCGGGTCACCGTGGCCGCCGGGGTGCCCACCATCTGGATGGGCGTGCTGCCCGAGCTGGCCGGCCGCGACACCTCGGCGCTGCGCACCATCCCGTGCGGCGGCTCGGCGGTGCCCAAGGCGCTGTCGGAGGCGTACCGGGAGCAGGTCGGCCTGCCCATCCTCCAGGCCTGGGGCATGACCGAGACCAGCCCGGTGGCGTCGGTGGCCAACATCACCTCCGACCTGGCCGGCCTGCCGGAGGACGAGCTGGCCGACCTGCGCGCCACCCAGGGCCGCCCGCTGGTCGGGGTCGAGCTCCGCATCGCGGACCAGGAGACGGGGGAGGCCCTGCCGTGGGACGGCGTGAGCCGGGGTGAGCTGCAGGCCGCCGGCCCGTGGATCACCGCCTCCTACTACGACGACCCCCGTTCGCCCGACTCCTTCACCGCCGACGGCTGGCTCCGGACCGGCGACGTGGCCGTGATCACACCGGAGGGCTACATCCGCATCGTCGACCGCACCAAGGACGTGGTGAAGTCCGGCGGCGAGTGGATCTCCTCGGTCGAGCTGGAGAACGAGATCATGGCCCACCCCGCGGTGGCCGAGGCCGCGGTGATCGGCGTGTCGCACCCCCAGTGGTCCGAGCGTCCGCTGGCCTGCGTGGTGGTCAAGCCGGGTGCGGAGCTGTCCACGGAGGAGCTCCTGGCGTTCCTGGACGGCCGGGTGGCCAAGTGGTGGTTGCCCGACGACGTGGTCTTCATCGACGAGGTGCCCAAGACCAGCGTCGGCAAGTTCTCCAAGAAGGACCTGCGGGACCGGTTCGCCAACCACGTGCTGCCCACCGCCGGGGACTGACCGCCCGGTCCCGCCCGTGGGGTGGGACGGAGGGGTGAATGGTCGCCCCGGCGGGGCGCGTCCTAACGTCGCGCGGGATGTACGACTTCCTCAGGCGGCCGGCGTGGATCGTGAGCCACGTGCTCATCGCGCTCCTGGTCCTGGCGCTGGTCGGCCTGGGGTTCTGGCAGCGGCAGCGCTACCTGGAGGAGAAGGACAAGTCGGACCGCCTGACCGCACTGGCCAGCGCGGAGCCGGTGCCCCTCGACGACGTGGTGGACGCCGGGACCTCACCCGGGGACGTGGCGGAGTCCGACGAGTACCGGCGCGTGACGGTGACCGGCACGTACGACGCCGCCTCGGAGGTCATCATCCGCAACCGGTCCCAGAACGGTGCACCCGGCGGTTGGGTGCTCACCCCGCTGGTCCAGGCCGACGGCACCGCGGTGCCGGTGCTGCGGGGCTGGGTGCCGGTGGACCCGGACCCCCCGGCGCCGCCCTTCCCCGGTTCCGAGCCGCCGGCCGGAGAGGTCACGGTCAACGGCGTGGTGCAGCTGACCCAGGTGCGGGGGTCCATCGGGGCCGAGGACCCGGCGGAGGGCGCCCTGCGGACGATGGCCCGGGTGGACCTGGACCGGTTCGCCCGCCAGGTGTCCACGCCGATCGAGCCCGTGTGGGTGATGCTCGACGGCCAGCGGCCGCCGCAGCCCGGTGGGTACGACGCGCTGCCCCAGCCGGTGGCGGTGGAGGTCCCGTCCCCGTCCCAGAACTTCTCCTACATGATGCAGTGGTGGATCTTCGCCCTGATCGCGCTGGTCGGCTATCCGCTGGTGCTCCGTCGGGTCGCCCGCAACCGGGCCCGGGGCGAGCAGGTGCCGGTGGACGACGACGACCAGCCGCCGGTGCCCTCCGGCGTGTGAGCTGACGTGGGCGAGGTGACCGACTCCCGGGAGCGGATCATGGCCGCGGCCATCCGCTGCGTGGAGGCCGCCGGGGTGAAGGCCGTGTCCCTGGAGGACGTGGCCGCAGAGGCGGGGTTGTCGCGCACCACGATCTACCGGCACTTCCCCGGCGGGCGGAACCAGCTGATGCAGGAGACCGCCACCTGGGAGGTGGCCCGCTTCTGGCGGCGGCTGGCCGAGGCGGTGGCGGACCTGCCGACGATGGAGGACCGGCTGGAGGCCGGCCTGGTCATCGGGGCCAAGCTCATCCGCAAGAGCCGGATCATGGCCAACCTCATGGACCCCGACCTGGACGAGCTGGTCAGCGCGTTGCGCCCGAGCGAGTCCCTGGTCCACCAGGTCATCCGCGACTACATGCGGGACCTGCTGGAGACCGAGGACGGGCGGGGCCGGCTCCGGCCCGGCGTGGACCTGGACGAGGCCGCGGACTACGTGACCCGCATGATCCTGTCCGCACTGGGCAGTCCGGCCGGATGGGACCTGACCGATGCGGAGCAGACCCGCCGGTTCGTCCGCACGCAGATCCTGCCCGGTGTGGTCGTGCTCGATCCCCCGACACCCGGCACCTGACCCGGCCCGGCCGGACCACCCCGGGGCCCGCGATCGATGCGGTGAGACGGATCCCGTCTCCGTGTAACCCAAGTCACACCGGGGCGCGTTGTCATTGAGACATTCGGGGTCTTATTGTTCCACCCGATGTCAGTCATCGCAGGGGGACGTACCGACGCCGGGGCAGGCATTGCCCTCGTGACCGGGCTGGGGGCCACGCCGGGCAGCTCCGAGGAGCGCGTGGTGGACGCCATGCTGGCCTGCGTGGGCCGCTGGGGCATGTCCAAGACCACCATCGAGGACGTCGCCCGGGAGGCCGGCCTGTCCCGGGCCACGGTCTACCGGCTGTTCCCGGGCGGCAAGAACGCCATCCTGCTCGCCGGACTGCACACCGAGGTCGCCCGCCTGGTGACCGTGCTGACCCAGGAGCTGGCCCACGACCAGGACCTGGAGTCGTGCCTGGCCCGGGCCATCTCGCTCGCCGCCGGCTTCCTGCAGGAGAACCTGGCCCTCGAGTTCCTGCGGGAGCACGAGTGGGAGTCGGTGGAGGCGTTCCTGGCCTTCGACCGGCTGGACACGCTCTTCCTCGTGACCGGGGCGCTCATGGGCCCGGTGCTGGAGCGGTTCCTGGCCCCTGCACACGCCAACGAGGTGGCCATCTGGGCCGCCCGCATCGTCCTGTCGTACCTGACCACCCCGGCGGAGGGCCTGGACCTGTCCCAGGAGCCCGCCGCCCGCCACCTGGTGCGCACCTATCTCATGCCGGGCATCCGACCGGCCGATACCCCGGCAGCGCCGCCGGCACCGTCCATCCAAGTGATCCACCCAACCACTCCGGGAGCACGCAATGTCCACCAATGAGGAACTGATCGGCCGCGCCGACGTCGACGACCTCGAAGCCATCCTCGCCGTGAGCAACCACGACGTGAACGAGGCGATCTCCACGGTGAAGCAGAACGCCGAGGCGATCTTCACCTGGGACTACACCAAGGGCGCCCGTCCGGCACTGGACAAGCTGTACGAGAAGGCCAAGGTCTCCATGTGGAACGGCGAGACCGACCTGCCGTGGGACACCGTGGTGGACCAGGAGCGGGTGGTCATCGCCAACGCGGACCAGAACAACGCCGACGGCCTCGGCCTGGCCGACTTCGACGTCACCGGCACCCCGTTCGAGAAGTGGGACGAGTCGCAGTGGATGAAGCTCGGCATCGAGAGCCAGAACTGGACCCTCAGCCAGTTCATGCACGGTGAGCAGGGCGCCCTCATCTGCACGGCCAAGATCGTCGAGACCGTGCCGTGGATCGACGCCAAGTACTACGCCTCCACCCAGGTCATGGACGAGGCCCGCCACGTGGAGGTGTTCGCCAAGTACCTGGACACCAAGCTGAGCGGCCACTACCCGGTCAACGCCCACCTGAAGATGCTGCTGGACGACATCGTCACCGACAGCCGGTGGGACATGACCTACCTGGGCATGCAGATCATGGTGGAGGGCCTGGCGCTCGCCGCGTTCGGGTTCATGCACCAGATGACCACCGAGCCCCTGCTCAAGCAGCTGCTGCGCTACGTGATGAGCGACGAGGCCCGCCACGTCGCCTTCGGGGTGCTGAGCCTGCAGGAGTACTACGCCAACCTCTCCGACGCGGAGATCCTGGAGCGCCAGCAGTTCGCGTTCGAGGCCGCCGTGCGCATGCGGGACCGCTTCCTCCAGCAGGAGGTGTGGGAGCGCATGGACGTGCCGGTCAAGGAGGCCATCGAGCTGGTCATGCGCACGCCCACCCGCCAGCTGTTCCAGATGATGCTCTTCTCCAAGATCGTGCCCAACTGCAAGAAGCTGGGCCTGTTGGACCGCAACGACAAGTGGCTGCGGCACCGCTTCGAGGAGATCGGCGTCATCCAGTTCGAGGACTGGGTGGACACCGGCTCGGAGTACGAGGCGTTCGCACTGACCGACGCCGACCAGCGCACCGCCTGAACCGGCGGCCGGGAACCCCTCCCGGGGCGTTCCCGGCACTCCGGTAGGGTGGGGCCGATGTCGGACGCCCCTGTCCTCCTGGTCCTCCACGCCCTCCGCCTGCGCAGTTTCGCCACGGCGGAGGTCGTCGCGGAGCGCTTCGGGATGGATCTGGACGCCACACAGGCCACCCTCGCGCTCGAGCGCGGAGTCCGGCTGGGCCACGTTCCGGGACGGCCGGATGACGGGCTGGAGCCTCACGACCGACGGCCGGACCGAGGGTGAACGACTCCTGGCCGACGAGTTGGCCCGCGCCGGGTCCGGTCCCGCGGTGGAGGACGACTACCGCCGCTTCCTGGAGCTCAACGGTGAGCTGCTGGCCATCTGCACCGACTGGCAGGTGGTGGAACGCGACGGCGGACAGACCGTGAACGACCACACCGACCCGGACCACGACGAGTCCGTCCTGGAACGCCTGGACCTGCTCCACACCGCGGCGCTGCCCATCTCGGAGGACCTGGCCCGGGCCCTGGACCGCTTCGGGGGCTACACCGAGCGCCTGGTGCTGGCCCGGGAGCGGGTGCGCTCGGGCGACGTCGACTGGCTGACCAAGCCCGTGATCGACTCGTACCACACCATCTGGTTCGAGCTGCACGAGGACCTGCTGGCCACCCTCGGCCGGCAACGCAGCCAGGAACGCCCATGACCACACCGCCGACCAGGAACGGAGCGTCCGCATGAGCCCGACCTTCGGACGCGTCGTCACCGCCATGGTCACGCCCTTCGACGAACGGGGCGAACTGGACCTGGACGCCGCCGCAGAACTGGCCCACTGGCTGGTCGAGACCGGCAGCGACGGCCTGGTGCTGGCCGGCACCACGGGCGAGAGCCCGGCCCTGACCGACTCCGAGTGCCTGGCCCTGTTCCGTCGGGTCCGGGAGGCGGTCCAGGTGCCGCTCCTGGCCGGGACCGGCTCCAACAGCACCGCCCACGCCGTGGACCTGACCCGTCGGGCGGCGGAGACCGGCGTGGACGGCATCCTGAGCGTCACGCCGTACTACAACCGTCCGCCCCAGTCCGGGATCGAGGCCCACTTCCGTGCCGTGGCCGCCTCCACCAGCCTGCCGGTGCTCATCTACGACATCCCGGTCCGGACCGGCCGCAAGGTGTCCACCGAGACGTTGCTCACGCTGGCCCGTGACGTGCCCAACATCGTCGGCGTCAAGGACGCGGCCGGCAACCCGGCGGAGACGGCGCGGCTCATGGCCGGCGCCCCGTCGGACTTCCAGCTCTACAGCGGCGACGACAACATGACCCTGCCCCTGCTCGCCGTCGGCGCCGTCGGCGTGATCTCGGTCGCGTCGCACTGGGTGGCGCGCCAGATGGGCGAGATGGTCGAGGCCTTCGAGAAGGGCGACGTGGACACCGCCCGGCGGGTCAACGCCCGGCTCATCCCGTCCTACGAGTACGAAACGGGCGAGGACGCCCCCAACCCCATCCCGGCCAAGACCCTCCTGAGGGTGCTCGGTCTGCGGGTCGGGGAGTGCCGTCCCCCCATGGGGCCGGCTCCTGCCGGCCTCGCCGACCGCGCCCGCACGGTGCTCGACGGTCTGGCCTGACGACTATGGCATCACCTGTACACATCACCTTCCTCGGCGGACTCGGCGAGATCGGCCGCAACTGCGCCGCGCTGGAACTCGAGGGCCAGATCCTGCTCATCGACTGCGGAATCATGTTCCCGGACACGGACATGTTGGGGGTGGACCTCGTCCTGCCCGACTTCACGTGGCTCCTGGAGCGTGCCGACGACATCGTCGGCTGCGTCGCCACCCACGGACACGAGGACCACGTGGGCGGCCTCTCCTACCTCCTGCGGGAGGCCAGCTTCCCGATCTTCGGCTCGGAGCTGACACTGGGCCTGGCCCGGGGCCGCATCGAGGAGGCCGGGCTCCTGGGCCGGACCGAGCTGACCACGGTCGCCGACGGCGAACGGTGGGAGATCGGCCCGTTCGACATGGAGTTCATCCCCGTCACCCACTCCGTGCCCCAGGCCCTGGCCACGGCGTTCCACACGCCGCAGGGCACCATCGTGCACAGCGGCGACTTCAAGATCGACCTGGAGCCGGTCGACGGCCGCCTGACCGACCTGGCCCGCATGGGGGCCCTCTCCGACGGCGAGGGGATCCGCCTCCTGCTGGCGGACTCCACCAACGCGGACCAGGCCGGTCACTCCCGCTCCGAGAGCAGCGTGGGCAAGGTCCTCTACAACCTCATGCACGAGCAGGAGGGCCGTCGGGTCATCGTGGCGTGCTTCGCCAGCCACATCCACCGCGTGCAGCAGCTGGCCGACGCCGCCATCGCCTTCGACCGGGTCATCGCCCCGCTGGGCCGGTCGATGCGCCGCAACATCTCCATGGCCCGCGAGCTGGGCCTGCTGCACATCCCGGACTCCTCGCTCATCGACGTGGAAGAGGTCGACCGCTACGAGCCGGGCCGCGTCCTGGTGCTGTCCACCGGCTCCCAGGGCGAGCCCATGAGCGCCCTGACCCTCCTGGCCGGCCAGGAGAACCGCTGGCTCAAGCTGCACCCCGACGACACCGTCATCCTGTCGTCGCACCCCATCCCCGGCAACGAGCACGCCGTGACGAAGGTGATCGACAACCTCTTCCGCCAGGGGGTGGAGGTCATCCACTCCGGCCTGTCGGACGTGCACGCCACCGGGCACGCCAAGTCCGAGGAGCTGAAGCTCTACCAGTCCATCCTCAAGCCCGACTGGTTCGTGCCGGTCCACGGCGAGTACCACCACCTGGTGGCCCACGCCCGCCTGGCCGAGGTGATGGGGACCCCGCACGACCACATCGTGATCGCGGACGACGGCGACCGGCTGGTGCTGGACGACGACGGGCTCCGCGTGGTGGACCGGGTCCCGGCCGACTACATCTACGTCCACGGCACCGTCGGTGACGTGGGCACCGGGGTGCTGCGGGACCGCCGCATCCTGGCCGACGACGGTGTGGTGGCCATCACCATCTGTGTGGACCGCAAGGCCCGCAAGCTGGTGGCCGGCCCGCAGGTCGCCACCCGGGGCTGGATCTACGAGAAGGAGTCGGGCGACCTCCTCAAGGACCTGGAGGCCCGGGTCAAGGGTGCGGTGGGCACCGCCCTGGCCGACGGCGCCGACCAGGGAGGCCTGGAGAAGGCCGTGCGGAAGTCCGCCGGCAGCTTCGTGTCGGACAAGACCCGCCGCCGCCCCATGATCGTGCCCGTGGTCCTCGACGCCTGAGGCGGCGGGCGGTACTGGCGCCTGAGGCGGCGGACGTGACGGTCGCCTCAGGCGACGGATGTCACGTCCGTCCCCGCTGGTGGCGGGATGACGCCGCCGCCACACTGAGTTGCTCACACCCGAGGGCGGTGGCACCCCCCATGACCCGGCCACCCCCGCGGATCCCCCCGGAGGTTCTTCGTGTTCGGACGCTTCGGTAGCTGGTGCTACCGCCGACGTGGTCGCGTGTCGTCATCACCTGGTTGCTCGTGCTGGTCATCGGCGGTGCCGTGAGCGGTGCCGTGGGCTCCAACTTCAAGTCCGACTTCGACCTCCCGGACGTGGAGAGCCGTGCCGGCTTCGACATCCTGGAGCGTGACTTCGGCGGCCGTGGCGCCGGCACCAGCGGCACCATCGTCCTGCAGTCCGACGACGGCTTCTCGGAGGCCGAGCAGGCCGACATCAACGCCTTCCTGGACAAGGTCGGCACCCTGGAGGACACCCGGGTGGAGAGCCCGTTCGTCGCGGGCGGCGAACGACAGGTGTCGTCCGACGGCACCATCGCCTACGCCAACGTCGAGGTCGCCGGGGAGCTGGACCAGGAAGCGGCCATGGAGTTCGGCAGCTCGGTCCGTGACCTGCAGCCCGGCATCGACGGCGTGCGGGTGGAGTACGGCGGCAACATGTTCAACGAGTTCGAGCCGCCGTCGTCGGAGCTGTTGGGCCTGGCGTTCGCCATCGTCATCCTGATCGTGGCGTTCGGCTCCGTGCTGGCCATGGGCCTGCCCATCGGCGTGGCCCTGGGCGGCATCGGCGTCGGCTCCATCCTGCTGGCGCTGCTGTCCAACCTGACGAGCATGCCGGACTTCGCCACCACCCTGGGGGTCATGATCGGCCTCGGCGTCGGCATCGACTACGCCCTGTTCATCGTCACCCGCTACCGGGAGCAGCTCCGGGTCGGCCACACGGTGCGAGGAGTCCATCGCCATCGCCATCGACACCTCCGGGCGTGCGGTCACCTTCGCCGGGCTCACCGTGGTCATCTCGCTCCTGGGCATGCTGCTGATGGGCGTGAGCTTCGTGCAGGGCCTCGGGATCGGCGCCGCCACGGTCGTGGCCGTCACCATGGTCGCCTCGCTCACCCTGCTGCCGGCGCTGCTGGGCTTCGCCGGCACCCGGGTGGACGTCACCCGCTGGCGCGGCCTCATCGCGGCCGGCCTGGTGGCCGTCGCCCTGGTGGGCCTCGGGCTCAAGGTGCAGCCCCTCCTGGTCGGCTTCCCCCTGGCCGTCGTCGTGCTGCTGCTCGGCCTGGCCTGGGCACCGCTCAAGCGGGAGGTGCCCCGCCGGGACCCCAAGCCGCTGCGGGAGACCACCGCCTACCGGTGGAGCCGGGTCGTGCAGGCCCATCCGTGGTCCATGGCCCTGGTCGGCACCGTGGTGCTGCTGCTCCTGGCCGTGCCGGTGCTGGGCATGCGCCTCGGCTTCTCCGACGACGGCAACGACGCCGGCGGACCGGACCACCCGCCAGGCCTATGACCTGCTGGCCGACGGGTTCGGCCCGGGGTTCAACGGTCCCCTCACGCTGGTGGCCGAACTGCCCGACGGCGCCACCCCGGCGGCGGGCGAGCAGGTCTCCGCTGCACTGGCCGACACCGCCGGTGTGGCGTTCGCCTCGCCCGGCATCCCCAACGACCCCGAGAACCCCACCGCGGTCGGTCTGGCAGGTGATCCCGAAGACCTCCCCGCAGGACGAGGCCACCACCGAACTCGTCAACCGGCTGCGGGACGACGTGCTCCCGCAGGCCACCGACGGGACCGGTCTGGACGTGCTCGTCACCGGCTTCGTCGCCGTCACCGTGGACTTCTCCGACTACCTGGCCGGCCGGCTCATCCTGTTCTTCGCCGCGGTGCTGACCTTGTCCTTCCTCCTGCTCATGGTCGTGTTCCGCTCCCTGCTCGTGCCGGTGAAGGCCGTGATCATGAACCTGCTGTCCATCGGTGCCGCCTACGGCATCGTGGTCGCCATCTTCCAGTGGGGTTGGGCCAAGGACCTGTTCGGGGTGGAGCCGGCCCCCATCGAGCCGTTCCTGCCCATGATGCTGTTCGCCATCGTGTTCGGCCTGTCCATGGACTACGAGGTGTTCCTGCTGTCCCGGGTGCGGGAGGAGTGGGTGCGCACCGGCGACAGCCGCACGTCGGTGGCCGACGGCCTGGCCGCGACGGCCCGGGTGATCTCGGCCGCGGCCGCGATCATGGTGTTCGTGTTCGGCAGCTTCCTGTTGGAGGACGACCGGACCATCAAGCTGTTCGGCTTCGGCCTGGCCATCGCCGTGCTGCTCGACGCCACGATCGTCCGCCTCCTGCTGGTCCCGGCCACGATGGAGCTCCTGGGCGACCGCAACTGGTGGCTGCCGGGCTGGCTCGACCGGATCCTGCCCCACGTCAACGTGGAGGGTTCCCCGGAGGAGGCCGACGAGGCGCTGGACCGGGAGCTGGAGACCGTCTGAGCTGCGTTCCCGGCGGCTCCTTGCCCGTGATGTGACCCACGGCGACCCGGCGGCTCCGCGATCCTGTCCCACCGGCTGGGTAGCGTGGGGAGGCCGTGGCCACCAAACAGCGCACCTCCGCCCGCAAGCCCGCCTCCTCCAAGAAGAAGGGGTCGTCCTCCGCGTCGCGCAAGCGGTCCACCTCCTCCACGGGCCGGTCCCGCTCCGCCACGTCGTCCCGGTCGACGGCCGCCAGGACGGGGCCGTCACCGCTCCGACAGCTGTTCGACGGCCACGGCCACGACGTCTGGGGCCTGGTCCTGATCGTGCTCGCCGTCCTGTCCGGACTGGGCGTGTACGGCTTCGCCGGGGGTCCGGTGGGCTCGGGCCTGGCCGCCGGGATCGCCGGCCTGGTCGGACGCCTGGACGTCCTGGTGCCCCCGGCCCTGGTCGTCGGCGGCGTGCTGCTCATCCGGGGCCCGCGCGGATCGCGCCCGTCGACCTCACCGAGGCGACCGAGGAGGACGAGCAGCCCGGGTCCGAGCTGCGGCACCCGGCCCTCCTGCGGGCCATGGGTGCGGGGCTCGCCCTGCTGGTGGTGACCGGCGTCCTGGACGTCTTCCTCGGTGAGGGGGCCACCATCGCGGAGGACGGCGTGGACGCCTTCGCGGACGCCGGCGGCCTCCTGGGCGCCGCGGTGGGCGGTGCACTGGCGCGGTTCCTGGGTCGGTGGGGCGCCCTCACGGTCCTGGTGGTCCTGGGGGTGCTGGCCGTCAGCCTGCTGACCGGCCGGTCGGTCCGCCAGCTGTGGCACCTGGTGGCGGACGCCGCCCGCCCCGCGCTGGCCGGGGCCGGCGCCTGGGTGTCGGACCTGTTCCGCGTGGGTCACCACACTGCTGACGACGCCTCGCCGGAGGACCTGTCCCCGCCGTCCCTGTACGACCAGGACGCGGACGGCGCCTCGGAGAAGAAGCCCCGGCGCCGGGCGAAGAAGAAGGACGCTCCGTCGGTGGTGGTGGCGGACCCGGACCCGGTGGAGCCCGAGCAGCTGGAGATCGACCTCCCGCCCGGTGCGGCCGGCTCACCGTGGCGGCTGCCGCCGGGCAAGCTCCTGGCCGTGTCGGCCCGGCGCAACGTGGACACCCGGGCGGTGGAGGAGCGGGGCCGCACCCTGGAGGCCGCCCTGGCCGAGCACGGCGTGCAGACACGCCTGGTGGGCATGGTGGTGGGGCCCACCGTCACCCGCTACGAGCTGGAGCTCGGCGTCGGCGTGAAGGTGGCCCGGGTGACCACCCTGCACAAGGACATCGCCTACGCCATGGCGTCGCCCGGACGTCCGCATCATCGCCCCCATCCCCGGCCGCCAGGCCATCGGGGTGGAGGTGCCCAACGAGGAACGCCAGGTGGTCAACCTGGGCGACATCCTGGCCTCGGAGGAGGCCCGCCGGGCCACCCACCCGCTGGAGGTGGGCGTCGGCCGGGACATCAACGGGGCCTCGGTGCTGATGAACCTGGCGACCATGCCCCACCTGCTGATCGCCGGGCCAGACCGGTGCCGGCAAGTCGCGCTGCATCAACTCGATCATCACCTCGGTCATGATGCGGTCCACGCCCGGACCAGGTCCGCATGATCCTGATCGACCCCAAGCGGGTGGAGCTCACCGCAGTACAACCGCATCCCGCACCTGCTCACCCAGGTGGTGACCAACCCCAAGAAGGCGGCCAACGCGCTGCACTGGGCGGTCAAGGAGATGGAGCGCCGCTACGACCTGCTGTCCGAGGTCGGCGTGCGGGACATCACCGGCTACAACGCGGCCTACGACCGGGGCGAGCTGCAGGCCGCAGCTCGGCGAGGACCGCGAGTTCCAGCGCGCTGCCCTTCGTCGCTCGATCGTCGTCGACGAGCTGGCCGACCTCATGATGGTGGCCGCCCGCGACGTGGAGGACGCCATCTGCCGCATCGCCCAGATGGCCCGGGCCGTCGGGCATCCACCTGGTCATCGCCACCCAGCGCCCGTCGGTCAACGTCATCACCGGCGTGATCAAGGCCAACGTGCCGGCCCGCCTGGCCTTCGCCGTGGCCTCGGCCACGGACTCGCAAGGTCATCCTCGACCAGGCCGGGCGCCGAGCGGCTGGTCGGCCGGGGCGACATGCTGCTGCTGGGCGGCTCCTCGTCGTCGCCCCAGCGCATCCAGGGCGCGTGGGTGGAGGAGGCCGAGGTGTCCTCCATCGTGGCCACCTGGCGCAAGCAGGCGCCGGAGGTGGAGGCCCACTACGTGCAGGAGGTGCAGGGCTCGGACGAGTCGACCGGAGGCGGGGGATCGGCCGGCGGTGGCGGCGACGAGGACGACGACCTCATGAAGCAGGCCATGGAGCTGGTCGTCCGCAGCCAGCTCGGTTCCACGTCCATGCTGCAGCGCAAGCTCAAGGTCGGCTTCGCCCGGGCCGGTCGCCTCATGGACCTGCTGGAGCAGCGGGGCGTGGTCGGTCCGTCGGAGGGATCCAAGGCCCGCGCGGTGTTGATGACCCCCGAGGAGCTCGACGAGCTCATCGAGAACGGCGAGTTCTGAACGGGCCCCCCGGGGCCGTGGCGAACCGGAGGTCACCATGCCGGCCAAGGACTACACGGGCGACGGCATCGTCGTGCACTGGCGCAGCGACCGCTGCATCCACTCCCGGCACTGCGTCGGTTCCCTCGGGGCGGTGTTCGATCCCGATGCCAGGCCCTGGATCGACGTGTCACGTGCCACCGCGGCGGAGATCGCAGCCGCGGTGGACGGATGCCCCAGCCGGGCGCTGACCTACACCCGCACCGACGGTGCAGCGCCCGGCGCGGGCGCGGCCCGATCCGACGAGGACGACCCGCCGACCGGTGGGTCCGAGGTGGTCGTCAACGTGAGGCAATCCGGGCCCTACGCCGTGGTCGGACGGGTCGACGTCGTCGGACCGGACGGCACCGTGCTGGAGTCCGCCGACCGCGTGTTCCTGTGCCGGTGCGGCAACTCCGGGAACAAGCCCTTCTGCGACGGGACCCACAAGTCGGTCGGCTTCACCGCCTGAGCCGGCGGTCGTCGTCCTGCGCGTGGGGCCCGGCCGCTACCTTGCGCCCATGGACTGGACCACCGTCGCCACCGGCCTCCGCTTCCCGGAAGGCCCCGTCCCGCTGGACGACGGGAGCGTGCTGGTGGTGGAGATCGCCCGGGGCACGCTGAGCAGGGTGGGCGCCGACGGAGCCGTCGACGTGGTGGCCGACTGCGGCGGTGGCCCCAACGGCGCCGCCATCGGTCCCGACGGGTGGGTGTGGATCACCAACAACGGCGGCTGCTTCCGAGTGGGTCGACATCGGCGGCGCCCTGCTGATCCCGCAGTCGCTGGCCGAGGACTGGACCGGCGGGTCCATCCAGCGGGTCGACCTGGCCACCGGCTCGGTCGACACCGTCTACACGGCCTGCGACGGCCGCCCGCTGCGGGCCCCGAACGACCTGGTCTTCGACGGCCACGGCGGGTTCTGGTTCACCGACCACGGGGTCCGCCAGGAGCGGTCCAGTGACCGCACCGGCGTGTTCTACGCCCGGGCCGACGGGTCCTCGGTCACCGAGGTGGTGTTCCCACTGGACGAGCCCAACGGCATCGGGCTCTCCCCGGCGGGGGACCGCCTGTACGTGGCCGAGACCCACGCCGGGCGGCTGTGGGCCTGGGACGTGCCGGAGCCGGGCGTCGCGACCGGGTCCGGCCCGCTGCCGCCGCACGGGGAGCTGCTGGCGGGGCTGCCCGGCATGCAGCTGCTGGACTCCCTCGCGGTGGACGGCGCCGGCAACGTGTGCGTGGGAACCCTCGGCAACGGCGGGATCACGGTGGTGTCACCGGACGGCGGCTCGGTCGAACACGTCCCGGTCGACGACCCGTTGGTGACCAACATCGCCTTCGGCGGCCCGGACCGGCGCACCGCCTACGTCACCGCATCGGCCACCGGGCGGCTCCTGGCCGGCCAGTGGCCACGGCCGGGCCTGCCGCCGGCCCACACCCTCCCGGGTTCCTGAGTCCCGCGCACAGCGGCAGGTCGCCGAACTCGGGTCGCTGCGACCGCTGGGAGCGGCTCGACCAGCCCAGGAACGGCCACGGTGGTGCCGGTCGGGCGGCGCGCCGGGGCGCCGGGCCGGGACGCCGGGTCCCCGACGCGGTCCCGGACCGGTCACCACCCGCCGGTACCCTGTGGTCGTTGTGCCCCGCACGTACTGGGTCGAGACGCTCGGCTGCCCCAAGAACCAGGTCGATTCGGACAAGCTGACCGGCACCCTCACCGCCGACGGCCTGGTTCCGGCCGCCTCCGCGGAGGAGGCCGACCTGGTGGTGGTCAACACCTGCGCCTTCGTCGAGGAGGCCCGGGAGGAGAGCGTGGCCACCATCCTGGCCCTGGACGACGCCCGCGCCGACGACTCCCGGCTGGTGGTCACCGGGTGCATGGCCGAGCGCTACGGCGACGAGCTGGCCCGGGCCCTGCCCGAGGTGGACGCCGTGGCCGGGTTCGGGGTCCCGGTGGCGCTGACGGCCAAGCCGGCCGGCGGGTCCCTGGCCGTCAGCGGCGAGTCGGTGCCCTCCCTGGACCTGTTGAACCTGCCCCGTCCCCGTTCGGAGCGCCCATGGGCCTACGTGAAGGTGGCCGAGGGCTGCGACAAGGCGTGCGGCTTCTGTGCCATCCCGTCGTTCCGGGGCCCGCAACGGTCACGGTCGGTCGACTCGATCCTGGCCGAGGTGGACGCCCTGGGTGCCCGGGAGATCGTGCTGGTGGCCCAGGACCTGGCCGCCTACGGCCGTGACCAGGGCCGGGGCCGGAAGGCGATCGCGCCCCTGGTGCGGGCCGTGCAGGAGCGGGTCGACCGCGTGCGGTTGCTCTACCTGTACCCGTCGGAGCTGACCGACGAGCTGATCGAGCTGATGGCGGCCGGCCCCGTGCCGTACTTCGACCTCTCGCTCCAGCACGTGTCCGCCCCGCTGGTGCGGCGCATGCGCCGCTGGGGCAACGGCGGGGCCTTCCTGCGCCGCATCGAGCAGATCCGCGTCCTGCGTCCGGACGCCGCGTTCCGGTCCAACTTCATCGTCGGCTACCCGGGCGAGACCGAGGAGGACCACGACCAGCTGCTGGCCTTCGTGGAGGAGGCCCAGCTGGACTGGTGCGGGTTCTTCTCCTACTCGACCGAGGACGGGACCTACGCTGCCGGCCTGGACGGGGCGGTCGACCCGTCGCTGGTGTCGGACCGCCTGGCCGAGCTGGGCGAGTTGCAGGACCGCATCACCGCCTCCCGGCGCGACGACCTGGTCGGCACCAGGGTCACCGTGCTGGTGGACGAGCCGGGGGTCGCCCGCTCGCACCGGGAGGCACCGGAGATCGACGGGATCATCGAGGTGCCCGAGGACCTGGCCGCCGGGGAGTTCCACCTGGTGGAGGTGGTGGCCGCCGCCGGACCGGACCTGACCGCGGAGCCGGTCCCGGTCCGGGCCGGGGAGCCGACGTGACCGAGGGGTCCACGTTCGGGCCGTCCGCGCTGCTGACGCCGGCCAACGTGATCACGATCGTTCGCCTGGTGCTGGCGCCGGTGGCGTTCTGGATGATCCTGCAGGACCGGTCCTCCTGGCCGTTGTTCGTCCTGTGGTTCTCCATCACCGCGTCGGACAGCCTGGACGGCTACCTGGCCCGGCGGCAGGGGACCACCCGCTCGGGGGCGTTCCTGGACCCCCTGGCGGACAAGGTCCTGGCCCTCGGCGGGTTGTGGGCCATGGTGCTGGAAGGCCGGTTCTGGTGGGTGCCCGTGGTGCTGATCACCCTGCGGGAGGTCGTCATCTCCGCCTTCCGCAGCTACTGGGGACGTCGGGGCCTGGCGGTGCAGGCCTCGAACGTGGCCAAGTTCAAGACCTTCCTGCAGTTCGGGGCGGTGACCCTGGTGACGTTGCCGTTGACGACGGACCTCGACCTGGCTGGCCGACGGGTTCCTGTGGGGTGGGGTGGCCGTGGCCTGGATCAGCGCGGCGCAGTACCTGGCCGCCGGTTCCCGCGCCACCACCACGATGTCCCGGGACTGAGCCGGCCCGGACCGGACGGCGCGCATCACTGCCGTCGGGGCGGGCCCGTCCCACTAGGTTGCCCGCCATGCGTGCTGAGGTCGTCGCCATCGGAACCGAGCTGCTCCTGGGGCAGATCACCGACACCAACTCGTCCTGGATCGGCGAGCAGCTGGCCCTGGTCGGCATCAACTCGTTCTTCCAGACCAAGGTGGGCGACAACCAGGACCGCATCGTCGAGACCCTGGAGCTGGCCCTGGGGCGCAGTGACGCCGTCATCTGCTGCGGGGGACTGGGCCCCACCCAGGACGACCTGACCAGGGAGGCCATCGCCGCGGTCATGGGCGTGCCGCTCGAGTCCGACGAGGAGATGGAGGACCGGATCCTCCACATGTTCGCCGGCCGGGGCCGGTCCATGCCGGCGAACAACCTCCGCCAGGCCCAGCGGCCGGTGGGGGCGCACTTCATCGAGCAGATGCCGGGAACGGCGCCGGGGCTGGTCTGCCCGGTCAGCCGCCCCGGTGCCGACGGCGACCCGGTGGAGAAGGTCATCTACGCCGTGCCCGGCGTGCCGTGGGAGATGAAGGAGATGGTGGCCGGGACGGTCCTGCCCGACCTGGAACGGCGCGCCGGCATCACCGCGGTCATCCGCAGCCGAACGCTGCGGACCTGGGGAGAGTCCGAGTCCGGCCTGGCCGAGACCCTGGCCGAGCGGATCTTCGAGCTGGACGCGACGGGGAACCCGACCATTGCCTTCCTGGCCTCCGGGATGGAGGGCCTCAAGGTGCGCATCACGGCCCGGGCCGCCACCGCGGCGGAGGCCGACGCACTCCTGGCGGAGGAGGAGGCCACCCTCCGGGGACTGCTCGGCCCGCTGGTGTTCGGCGTGGACGACGACACGATGGAGTCCGTGGTGCTGGACATGCTGCGGGAACGGGGCTGGACCCTGGCCACCGCCGAGTCGCTCACCGGGGGCATGGTCGGCTCCCGCCTCTGTGACGTGCCGGGGGCGAGCGACGTCTACCGGGGTGGCGTGGTGTCCTACGCGTCGGAGGTGAAGTTCCACCTGCTGGGCGTGCCCGAGGGGCCGGTGGTGAGCGAGGACGCGGCCCGGGCCATGGCCATCGGGGCCCGCGCGGTGATCGGGGCGGACGTCGGCATCGCCGCCACCGGCGTGGCCGGACCGGACGAGCAGGAGGGCCGCCCGCCCGGAACCGTGTGCCTGGCCGTGTGCGTGGGCGATCCGGAGGACGGAGGCGTGGTCGAGTCCCTCGAGCTGCGGCTCCCCGGCCGCCGTCGACAGGTGCGCGAGTTCAGCGTGATCACGCTCCTGGGCCTGCTGCGCCGCCGCCTGCTCGAGCTGGACTGACGTGGCCGACGTGCGGTGGGGGTTCAGCGTGGCCCCGGCGGGGGAGCTGGCCGACCCCGCGGTCCACCTGGAGCTGGCCCACCGGGCCGAGGACCGGGGCTGGGACGGCTGGTTCGTGTGGGACCACCTGGCCCGTCCGGAGCCGACGGTGGAGATCCTGGACCCGTGGACGCTCCTGGGCGCGCTGGCCACGGCGACGGCCCGCATGAGGATCGGGACGATGGTGACGCCGCTGCCCCGGCGGCGGCCCCAGGTCGTGGCCAAGCAGGCCGCGACCCTGGACCGGTTGAGCCGGGGCCGCATGGTGCTGGGCCTGGGGCTCGGCGTGGACTCGGCCCGTGAGCTGTCCGGCTTCGGCGAGGTGGCGGACCCGGCCGAGCGGGGCCGGATGCTCACCGAGGGGGCCGCGGTCGTCGACCGGCTGTTGCGGGGGGAGGCCGTGACCAGTCCCGGTCCGGCCTACCCGGTGCAGGGCATGGCACTGCTGCCGGGTTGTGTGCAGCGACCCCGGCTGCCCATGTGGTTCGCCACCCGCTCCACCGCGCCCGCACCGTTGCGCCGCGCCGCCCGCCACGAGGGGATCGCCCCGGTGGAGCTCTCCGCCGAGCAGCTGGCACGCGTGGTCGCCACGATCGATGAGCTGCGGGGCGGGCTGGACGGCTTCGACGTCGTGCCCTGCCTGGCCGCGGGGAGCGACCCCGGGCCCCACGTGGCGGCCGGTGCCACCTGGGTGCTGTCCGAGGTCGCACCGGGGGTGCGGGCGGAGCAGGTCGAGGGCTGGATCGACGACGGGCCGAGCCGATGACGCGGCTGTTCGTGGCGGTGTGGCCGCCGTCCGGGGTGGTCGACGCCCTGCGTCCACTGGTGGTCCCGGGCGAGCCGGGAGTTCGCTGGGTCACCCCGGAGCAGTGGCACGTGACCCTGCGGTTCCTGGGTGACGCGGACCCGGACGAGGTGGCGACGGCGCTGCGTGCCGCGCCGCTGCCCGCGGCAGAGGCGGGGCTGGGCCCGACGGTGGCCAGGCTCGGCAGGTTCGTGGTGGTGGTCCCGGTGGCGGGCCTGGACGACCTGGCCGCCGCGGTGATCGGCGCGACCGCCGACCTGGGCCAGGCCCCGGACCCACGTGGCTTCACCGGCCACCTGACCGTGGCCCGGCTCAAGCAGCGGGGAGCGTGCCGCGTGGCGGGCACGCCGGTGCGGGAGTCCTTCCCCGTGACCGAGGTGGTGCTGGTGTCGTCCCGCACCGACGCCGCCGGTCCCACCTACCAGGTCCTGGAGCGGTTCCCGCTGCGGTAGGCGCAGCCCGCTCGGTCGGTGAGGAATCGGCGGTCCTGCTCGCTACCGTCGTTCGCATGGGAAGGGTGAACGGCAGGACCTGGGCGGTCGCGCTCGTGGTGGTCGGACTGATCGGGTTCAACGCCTGGTTCTGGCTGATGCGTCCGGGTCAGTTGCAGGAGGTGTCGTCCGGTCCGGAGGCACCGGCCACGACCACCAGCCTCGCCGGCTCGGTCGACGCCGACACCATCGAGGCCCGGTCGTACGAACCGGGGGAGTGCGTGCGGTGGAACGCTTCCGTCGGCAGCGCGGACTCCGATGTCGTGGAGTGCGCGGAGCCGCACCTGCTCCAGGTCGCGGGTCGGCGTGACCTCGGCGACGTCGCGGACCTGGGCGACGAGTATCCGAGCGAGGCCACCTGGGACCTGCTCTTCGACCGCGAGTGTGGACCGATCGTGGCGGCTCACTTCGGTGGGGAGATCGATCCGTTCGGGAGGTGGGCCGTCGGTGGCCTCAGGCCGACCGAGGAAGGCTGGCTGGCAGGTGATCGGGACCTGTGGTGCGGGCTGGTCAACGGGGACCCGGACGGTGCCGGCAACGGCACCGGGTACGTCCCGATGGCCGGCGCCGTCGACCTCTCGGCCCAGGCGGTCGTGCTGCCGACCGGGCAGTGCAGGGCCTTCCGGCCCGACGGGCTGACGTCGCCGGTCGACTGCGCCTCCCCGCACCAGCTCGAGGTCGCGGGCGTGGTGGCGATTCCTGACGGCCCGGCCTTCCCGGGCCAGGAGGCGGTCGACGCATCCTGCAGCGCGGTGGCCGAGGCCTACCTGCCGGACCGGGCCTTCAGCTATGCCGCCTGGGTGTACGACGACCGCAGCTGGGCTGCCGGGACCCGACAGGCCAACTGCATGGTCGGAGACCCGGGAGACGTGTACGGGTGGGGGACGCGCACCGGGTCGATCCGCGGGTGATCAGGGTTTCCCCGGGCGAACTTGCCGAAATGCTTGTATCGAACACCCGTTCGTAACTACGCTGCGGTGGTCCCGACGGCTTCAGTGTCAGACCCCGTCGGTACGGTCAGCACCAAGCTCATCGGCGCCGTGCAGCGGCCCCCGAACCACCGACGAAGGGACATTGACGTGGAGCGTGAGAAGGCACTGGAGATGGCGCTGAGCCAGATCGAGAAGCAGTACGGCAAGGGCTCGGTCATGAAGATGTCCGAGAAGGGCTCCATGGCCGTGGAGTCCATTTCCACCGGCGCACTGGCGCTGGACATCGCGCTCGGCATCGGTGGCCTGCCCCGCGGCCGTGTGATCGAGATCTTCGGCCCGGAGTCGTCCGGCAAGTCCACCCTGGCCATGCACGCCGTGGCGGAGGCCCAGCGCAACGGCGGCATCTGCGCCTACATCGACGCCGAGCACGCCATGGACCCCACCTACGCCGCCAACATCGGCGTGGACGTGGACGAGCTGCTCATCTCGCAGCCGGACACCGGCGAGCAGGCCCTGGAGATCGCGGACATGCTCATCCGCTCCGGGGCGATCGACGTGGTCGTCATCGACTCCGTGGCGGCGCTCACCCCCCGGGCGGAGATCGAGGGGGAGATGGGGGACAGTCACGTCGGCCTGCAGGCCCGGCTCATGTCCCAGGCGCTGCGCAAGCTCACGGCCAACCTCAACAAGTCGGACACCATCTGCATCTTCATCAACCAGCTCCGGGAGAAGATCGGCGTCATGTTCGGGTCGCCGGAGACCACCCCGGGTGGCCGGGCGCTCAAGTTCTACTCCTCGGTCCGCCTGGACATCCGCCGCATCGAGGCCATCAAGGACGGCGTGGAGGTCGTGGGCAACCGCACCAGGGTCAAGGTGGTGAAGAACAAGATGGCCCCGCCCTTCAAGCAGGCCGAGTTCGACATCATGTACGGCCGGGGCATCAGCCGTGAGGGTTCCCTGCTGGACATCGGTGTGGACATGGACATCGTCAAGAAGTCCGGTGCCTGGTACACGTACGAGGGCGAGCAGCTCGGCCAGGGGCGGGAGAAGGCCAAGGAGTTCCTCACCGAGAACCCGGAGATCATGGTGGAGATCCAGGACCGGGTCCTCAAGGCAGTCGGGATCGGCGTTGGCGAGCCGGACGGGTCCGCAGACGCGGCCGGTGACGTGGTCGACCCCGACGACCTGCCGATCACCCTGGATTGATCAGCCTCCTCTGATCCTCAGGCACCCGCGTTCGTGCGCCGGTGCCGAGTCCCCCAGGACGACACACCCGCCGCACGGCCCGCTGGGGACCGGCGGCGGGTGTGCCGCGTTCGGGCCCCGGGCGCACCGCCCCGTACGATGGGCCCCCGTGACCGACCCCACCACCAGGCGGTACCTGGTGCGCACCTTCGGGTGCCAGATGAACGAGCACGACTCGGAACGACTCGCCGGCCTGCTGGAGGCCGACGGCTACACGCCCGCCTCGGGGGTGGAGGACGCGGACGTGGTCGTGCTCAACACCTGCTGCATCCGGGAGAACGCGGACAACAAGCTCTACGGAACCCTCGGGCACCTCAAGTCGGTCAAGGACCGGCGCCCCGGCATGGAGATCATGGTGGCCGGCTGCCTGGCCCAGAAGGACCGCGACACCATCGCGGAGCGTGCCCCCTACGTGGACGTGGTGCTGGGCACCCACAACGTGCACCGGGCGGTGGACCTGCTGCACCAGCACCAGGAGTCGGGGCGGGCGGTCGTGGAGATCCTGTCGGAGACCGTGGCGGAGGACCACGAGCTGTTCCCCTCCGCCATGCCGGTGGTCCGGGAGGTCGGTCACTCCGCGTGGGTGACCATCCAGATCGGCTGCGACAACGCCTGTGCCTTCTGCATCGTTCCCGCCGTGCGGGGTCCGGAGATCAGCCGCCCCTTCGGTGACGTGGTGGCCGAGGTCGAGCGCGCCGCGGCCGACGGCGTCACCCAGGTCACCCTGCTGGGCCAGAACGTCAACTCGTTCGGCCGGGACCTGACGCTGCGCCTCCGGGGCGACGGGTCCGGTCCGGGCACCGGCGCCGGCGGGTCCGCCCGCGCTGCCGTCCTGCCCCCCGAGTTCCTGGCCGGCCCGGCCTGGGTGGCCGAGGGCGCCGTCCGCGCCCGGCCACTGTTCGCCGACCTGCTGGCCGCGGTCGGGGCCGTCCCCGGCATCCGCCGTGTCCGCTTCACCAGCCCGCACCCCAAGGACCTGCGCCCGGAGACCATCGCCGCCATGGCGGACGTGCCCGCGGTGTGCGAGCACCTGCACCTGCCCCTCCAGTCGGGGAGCGACACCGTGCTGGCGGCCATGCACCGGGGCTACACCGCCGAGCGGTACCTGGAGCGCCTGGCCGCGGCCCGGTCCGCCATCGCCGACCTCGCGGTGACGACCGACATCATCGTCGGCTTCCCCGGCGAGACCGAGGCCGACTTCGATTCCACCCTGGAGGTGGCGGCCGAGGCCCGGTACGACAACGCCTTCACCTTCGTCTACTCGCCCCGGCCCGGCACCGAGGCGGCCACCCTGACCGCCCAGGCCGTGCCGCACGACGTGGCGACGCAACGCATGTCCCGCCTCCGCGCCGTGGTGGAGCGGACCTCCCGACTGGGCCACGAGGCCCGCATCGGCCGCACCGAGGAGGTGCTGGTGGAGGGCCCCAGCCGCCGCGACCCGGACCGGCTGACCGGGCGCACCCGTCACAACCGGCTGGTGCACTTCCCGTCGCCCGCCGCGCTCCGGCCCGGCACCTACGCCGAGGTCCTGGTCACCGGTGCGTCCACCACCAACCTGGTCGGCGAGCTGGTGGGGGTGCTCGACACGCCGAGGCACCGCACCCGCATCCCGGTCAGCGCCGGGTGAACGGCCCCGCGCCGACGACGGCCGCGGACCTGGTGGCCCGCTCCGGCCTGGACGCCACCGGGGCGGACGCCCCGGGCGGTGATGTGGTGGCGGCCACCGAGGCCGAGTACCGCTACGACCCGGAGCGCACCGTGGGGCTGCTGGCCGGGGCCCTCACCCGGCTCCACGCCGTGACCGTCCCCGACGGGACCGTTCCCGTCCTGGACCCCGGTTCCCTCGTGGCCCGGGCCGAACGGGCCCTTGACGAGGGGCTCCTCCATGCCGAGGGACTGGACGACGCCTACGCCCACATGGCGCCCGAGCGCCTGGTGGCCATCCTCCGGTCCGGGGCCCCCGCCGAGGAGCGGTCCCGTCCGCCGGTCCTCACCCACGGTGCGCCCACGTTGGAGCACCTCCGCTGCCGCGACGGTGCAGCGGTCGGGTTCGTCCGGTGGGACGGGGCCGCCGTCGCCGATCCCTACCGCGACCTGGCCGTGGCGGCCCGCAGCGTGGCCACCGGCCTGGGCCCGATGCTGGTGGCCACGCTGTTCGAACGCTGCGGCATCGACCGGCCCGACCCCGTCCTGGTGGACTGGTACGCCCTGGTGGACCAACTGGAGCGGCTGGCGGGACGGAACCGGCGATGACGGGCCCGGCGGACGGCCGGGAGCCGGGCCGTCACCTGGTCCTGGTCGGGCCCACCGCGGGCGGCAAGTCGGCGGTGGCACTGGCGTTGGCCCGGCTCCGCCGGCAGCGGGGGGCCCGTCCGGTGGAGATCGTGAGCTGCGACTCCATGCAGGTGTACCGGGGCATGGACATCGGCACCGCGTCACCCACGGCCGCCGAACGGGCCGAGGTGCCCCACCACCTGGTGGACGTGGTGGACCCGTCCCAGGAGTTCTCCGTGTCGGTGTTCCGTGACCTGGTCGGTCACGCGTTGGACGACATCGAACGACGTGGCGCCGACGCGGTGCTGGTGGGGGGCACCGGCCTGTACGTCCGGGCCGTGACCGACGGGCTGGCCCTGCCGTCGCGCTACCCGGCGGTGGCGGCCGAGCTGGAGGCGGAGCCCGACACGGCCGTGCTGGTGGCCCGCCTCCAGGGGCTGGACCCCCTCGCGCTGTCCCGGATACCGCCCAACAACCGCCGCCGCGTCATCCGGGCGCTGGAGGTCACCATCGGATCCGGCCGGCCGTTCTCCGCCGCCGGTCCCGGCCTGGGCGTCTACCCGCCCACGCCGTTCGTGATGGCAGGCCTCCGCCTGGGCCGTGACGCGCTGGCAGAACGCATCCGGGCCCGGTACCGGACGCAGATGGAGGTCGGGTTCCTGGACGAGGTGCGGGCCCTGGCCGCCGTGCCCGGGGGGCCGTCCCGCACGGCGGCCGAGGCGCTCGGGTACCGGGAACTGCTGGCCCACCTCCGGGGCGGGTGCTCCCTGGACGATGCCGTGGCCACCGCAGCGGCCCGCACCCGGCGCTTCGCGGTCCGCCAGGAGCGGTGGTTCCGACGGGACCCCCGGATCCGCTGGTTCGACGTGGCCGACGACGACGTGGCGGACACCCCGGGGCGTGTCGCGGCCCTGGACGCCCTGTGGGCGAAACGCGCGGCAGAGGGCGTGGGATCCGCCACTACCGTGGACGGCGGCGGGGCACCGTCGCACCGACCGGTGTGAGGAGTCCCGCGGTGGAGCGAGCGTGCTGCGACTGACCAAGTACCAGGGACTCGGGAACGACTTCCTGGTCGCGCTGTGGGCGGACAACCCGGGCATGGAACCGGACCCTGCGGTGGCCCGCGCCCTCTGCGACCGACACCTGGGGGTGGGGGCGGACGGCCTGATCCACGGCCTGGTCCCGGGAGGGGACGTGGCCGACGTGCACATGGTGCTGCTCAACGCCGACGGCTCGGAGGCGGAGATCTCCGGGAACGGCATCCGTTGCCTCGGCCAGGCCGTGCTGCGCCACACCGGCCGGAGCGAGGGCGACGTCACGGTGGAGACCGTCGGCGGCACCCGCGAGCTGCGCACGGTCCGCGGTGACGTCGACGGCGAGCTGTGGATGCGGGTGGACATGGGCCGCCCCGGACCGGGCCCGGAGCTGGGCGAGGCCGCCGCCTCCTACCCGGCGCGGCGACGGGCGACGGTGGACGTCGGCAACCCGCACCTGGTGCTCCTGGTGGACGATCCCGCCGCTGTGGACCTGGAGACCGATGGACCGCAGCTGGAGGCGGGCTTCCCGGACGGCATCAACGTGCACGTCGTGGCCCCTGCCGGTGCGGACGCCCTGGACCTGCGGGTGTGGGAGCGGGGCGTCGGCATGACCCGGGCCTGCGGGTCCGGCGCGGTGGCGGCCGCGGTGGCAGCCCATGACTGGGGCCTGGTCGGTGACCGGGTCCAGGTCCGCATGCCCGGCGGCACCGCCACGGTGGAGCTCGACGACCGGGGTGCGCACCTCACCGGGCCGTCCACGTTCGTGGCGGAGGTGATCGTCCCGTGACCCACCGCAAGCCGGTCCCGACCACCGATACCCACCGCGGCGCGTTCGGCGAGTTCGGCGGCGAGACCGACGCGCTCATCGAGCGCACGTTCCGGGAGCGCATCCTCCTGGTCGGCGTCAGCTTCCCGCCCCACGACGAGGACCAGCTCGACGAGTCGCTGGACGAGCTGGCGCTGCTGGTGGACACCGCAGGGGCCGATGTCGTCGGCCGGGTGGTCCAGCGCCGCAACGCGCCCGATCCCGCCACCTACGTGGGCAAGGGGAAGGTGGAGGAGATCCATCGTCTGGCAGAGGCGACCGACTGCGACACGGTGGTGTTCGACGACGAGCTGACCCCGGCCCAGCAGCGCAACCTGGAGAAGCAGCTGGGCCGGTCCGCCATCGACCGCACCGCCCTGATCCTGGACATCTTCGGCCAGAACGCCCACAGCCAGGAGGGCAAGGCCCAGGTCCAGTTGGCCATGTTCCGCTACCGGCTGCCCCGGCTGCGGGGCAAGGGCCAGTCCCTCTCCCAGCAGGCCGGTGGCGTGGGCACCCGCCGCGGGCCGGGTGAGACCCAGTTGGAGATCGACCGGCGCCGCATCACCCGCCAGATGCACAAGCTGGAGGCGGAGCTCAAGGACATCGTGCGCCACCGGGACACCCAGCGGAAGTCCCGCCGACGCACCGGCGTCCCCCACGTGGTGATCATCGGCTACACCAACGCCGGCAAGTCGACGCTGCTCAACCGCCTGACCTCGGCCGGGGTGCTGGTGGAGGACCGCCTGTTCGCCACGCTGGACGCCACCACCCGCAAGCTGCAGCTCCCGGGCGGGGAGTCGGTGCTCCTGACCGACACCGTGGGCTTCGTGCGCAAGCTGCCCCACCAGCTGGTGGAGGCGTTCCGCTCCACCCTGGACGTGGTCAACGACGGCGACCTGCTGGTCCACGTGGTGGACGGCTCGGCGCCCGACCCCGAGGGCAACATCGACGCCGTGCACGCGGTCATCAAGGAGATCGGCGGCGGGGACCGTCCCGAGCTGCTGGTGTTCAACAAGGCCGACCGGGGCGACGGGGCAGCCCGCCTGGCCGCATCACATCCCGGATCGGTCGCCATCTCGGCCGTGACCGGTGACGGGGTGGACGAGTTGCTGCTCCGGGTCGGTGACCGCCTCCGGGCCCTCACGCCGGCCATCGAGTTGTTCGTCCCCTACGAGCGGGGCGACGTCCTGGCCGCGCTGCACCGTGCCGGTGAGGTGCTGGCCGAGACCGCGGAGGCGGAAGGGGTCCGGGTGTCGGCCCGGGTGGACCCGGCGTCGGCGTCCCGGTTCGCCGAGTTCGCGGCCGGGGCGGCACCGGCGTGAGCGGGGCGCCCGTCGCTCCCGACGCTCCGGCCGGGGGATTCGTCCCCCCGCCCTACCCGTACGACCGGCTGGAGGAGTTGCGGGCCGTGGCCGAGGCCCTGCCCGGCGGCGCGGTGGACCTGTCCATCGGCACGCCCTGTGACCCGCCGGCGCCTGCGGTGCTGGAGGCGCTGGCCCACTCCGGCACCGAGCGGGGCTACCCGGCCTCGGTCGGCTCCGCCGCCTACCGGTCCGCGGCATCGGACTGGTTCGCCCGTCGCCTCGGTGCAGCGGTGGACCCGGCGCACATCGGGGCCTGCATCGGGACCAAGGAGTTCGTGGCGGGACTGCCCCACTGGCTCCGCCTGCGCGACCCGTCACGGGACACGGTGCTGTACCCGGAGGTCAGCTACCCGTCCTACGCCATGGGCGCCACCCTGGCCGGGTGCCGCGCCGTGCCGGTGCCGGTGGATCGCCAGTGGCGCCTGGACCTGTCCGCCGTCGCGGAGCAGGACGCGGCCCGAGCGCTGTGCCTGTGGAGCAACACCCCCGGCAACCCGGCGGGCGGCCTGGACGACCTGGACGCCGTGGCCGAGTGGGGCCGGTCCCACTCGGTGCCGGTGTTCTCCGACGAGTGCTACGTGGAGTTCACCTGGGAGGGTGCGCCTGCGGCGCCGGGCCAGGCGCCGGGTCGCACCATCCTGCGGTCCGGTCACGACGGCGTGGTGGCGGTGCACTCGCTCTCCAAGCGGTCCAACCTGGCCGGGGTCCGCGCCGGGTTCTTCGCCGGCGACGCCGAGCTGGTCCACTACCTGACCGAGGTCCGCAAGCACGCGGGGTTCATGGTCCCCGGCCCGGCCCAGGCCGCGGCGGTGGCCGCACTGGGGGACCAGGACCACGTGGACCTCCAGCGTGAGCGGTACCGGGCCCGGCTGGAGCGGATGTCGGCCGTGCTCGGCCAGCTCGGACTGCCCGCCCCGCTGCCCGCCGGCGGCTTCTACCTCTGGGTGCCGGCCCCGGACGGCGATGCCTGGGCCCTGGCCCGCCGTCTGGCCTCCGAACTGGGCGTGATCGGGAGCCCCGGCGAGTTCTACGGGAACGCCGCTCCTGGGCACCTCCGCCTGGCCGTGGTGCAGCCCGACGGGGCGTTCGACCTGGTGGCACGGCGCGCCGGGACCTGAGGTCCGCCGGTTTCGGCGGTGGCACCGTCATACTGGGTGCCACGGTGGTCGATCCGGTGAGCCACCCATCTCGCGCCAGGAGGCCTCATGGCTGACGGACCCAAGCCGCCGAAGGGCTGGTTGATCGCAGGGATCATCCTGCTGTTCCTCAGTCTCGGGGGATGCGCCGCCTTCGGCATCGGCACCGCGTCGATCGTCGGGCTGGCCGACGACGTGGCCGACACGAACGACTTCGGCACACCGTTCACGTTCACCTCGGAGAGCGACGCAGGCGCGATCGTCCTGCTCAGCGAGGCCGCCGTGTGTGAGGGGACCGACAGCGGCGGGAGCCCCATCTCGTTCGACGAGCCCTCCGGGAACTTCACCGTGGACGCCAACGGCGAGAGCTTCAACGCGGTCCGCACCTTCGACACCGTCGACGGCGAGACCTACCAGCTCGTGTGCGGCGTCGAGGCCCGGATCGGCAGCTACACCGTGCTCAAGGTCCCCGGGTTCCCCGGCGGTCTCGGCGGCCTCGCCGCCGCCATCGGCGGCGGCATCGTCCTGGGCGGGTTGTTCTTCGTCCTGGGCGTCATCTTCCTGATCGTGGGGCTGGTGAAGCGGTCCGGCTGGAAGAAGCGCCACGCCGGGGGCATGGGCGGAGCGCCCATGGCCGGGTCCGTCCCGCCGCCACCCGGTGGAGCGGTCCCGCCGGCGCCTGGCATGGCACCTCCGCCGCCCGGCACCGGCTATGCCCCGCCCCCGGCCGGGCCGGCCCAGGCTCCGCCCCCGCAGCAGGCCCCGCCCCCGCCGGCACCGCCCCAACAGGCACCGCCGCCCCCTGCCCCGCCGCAGGCACCGCCGCCCCAGGCACCTCCGCCGCCGGCACCGCCCCAACAGGCACCGCCTCCCCCGCAGGCGCCCCCACCGCAGGCGCCCCCACCTCCGCCCCAGGCCCCGCCGCCACCTCCTGCCGCGGGCTGACCCTGCGGGGCATGCACCCCATCCGATGACCGGGACGCCGGGTGGTCCGCCACCCGGCGTCACCGCGTCCGGTGCGAACGCGAGTAGAACGACCACGTGCCCGGGCCCCTCACCTCGAACGACCTGTTCCAACTGACCGCGGACCTGGTCGACGTCCCTTCGGAGAGCTTCTCCGAAGGGCCCCTGGTGGACCTGATCGAGGCGGACCTCCGCTCGCTGGAGCACCTCGTGGTGGACCGTGTGGGGGACAACGTCGTGGCCCGGACGGACCTGGGTCGCGGGCTCCGGGTGGTGATCGGCGGCCACACCGACACCGTGCCGGCCAACGGCAACGACCGGGCCCGCATGGAGGGCGACGTCCTGTGGGGCCTGGGCGCCGCGGACATGAAGGGGGGCCTGGCGGTCATGTTGGAGTTGGCCCGTCGCCACGCGGCGCCTGCGGTCGACGTCACCTACGTCTTCTACGCCCGGGAGGAGGTGGCCGCGGACCACTCCGGCCTGGCGGAGCTGATGGAAGTGCGGCCGGACCTGCTCCGTGGCGACGTGGCGTTCCTGGGGGAACCCACCGACGGTGCCATCGAGGCCGGGTGCCAGGGCGTGCTGCGCCTGGAGGTGGTGCTCGACGGCGCCCGGGCCCACACCGCCCGGGCCTGGATGGGGCGCAATGCCATCCACCGCCTGGGCGCGTTGCTCAACGTGCTGGAGGACTACGAGCCGCGCCGGCCGGTGATCCTGGGCTGCCAGTTCCACGAGGCGCTGCTCGCCACCCACGTGGAGGGTGGCGTCGCCGGCAACGTCGTGCCGGACCGGGCCACCATCCGCCTCGGGCACCGGTTCGCACCGGACCGGACCCTGGAGGAGGCGGAGGCACACGTCCGGGAGGTCCTGTCGGTCGTGGTGGAGGAGGGCGACGAGGTCACCGTCATCGACCGCTCCCCGGCGGCCTGGCCCGCGTTGGACCACCCCGCGGTGGCCGCGCTGGTGCAGCGCCATGACCTGGCGGTCAGCGCCAAGCTGGGGTGGACCGACGTGGCCCGCTTCTCCGCCATGGGGGTGCCGGCGGTGAACCTGGGACCGGGCGATGCCACGCTGGCCCACACCGCGGAGGAGCGGGTCGGCAGGGACAGCCTGGACCGCACGTTCGCGGCGCTGGACGACCTGCTCTCCAACGGGCCCTGAGCCCACGGGCAGGCCGTAGGCTGCGGGCCGACCCGACCCGAGCCGACCCAGGAGGCCACCGTGAGCGCCAGTACCCGCCCCAGCACCATCGAGGAGTTCCAGGCCCTCGTCGCACAGGTCCGGGGCCGGGACGGCTACACCGAGCCGGTCGCCTTCGGGATCGGGCTGGCCACGATCGCCGACGCCGACGGGTCCGTCCTGGACACCTGGTACGCGTCGGTCAACCTGGGCCAGAACCTGGGCGCGGCGGCGCTCTTGGCGGACATCACCGGCCATGACGGCTCCGCCGGCACCGTCCGGCTCACCACCGACCACATCGACGAGATGCTGGCCCGTGGCTCGCTGTTCGCCGGCGAACTGGACGAGCACCCCAACCTGGCGGTGCTGGCCCGGTTGCGGGAGACGCCCGCGGCCGGTGGACCCCTCCCGGTCACCCGTGTCCCGGTGCTCACCTTCATCGCCGACCTGGGGGCACCCCCGGTGGACGCGCACGACGTCTACCTGCGCCTGCACCTGCTGTCGCACCGCCTGGTGCAGCCCCACGGCCTGAACCTGGACGGCCAGTTCGGCCTGCTCAACAACGTGGTGTGGACCTCGCAGGGGCCCTGCGACGTGGCCTCGTTCCCGGCCGCGCAGCGGGCCGTGCGCCTGTCCGGGGGCGTGCTGGGCGTGTCGAGCGTGGACAAGTTCCCCCGCATGATCGACTACGTCGTCCCCCCCGGCGTGCGCATCGCCGACGCCGAGCGTGTGCGGCTGGGGGCGCACCTGGCGGAGGGCACCACGGTCATGCACGAGGGGTTCGTGAACTTCAACGCCGGCACGCTGGGCAACGCCATGGTGGAGGGCCGCATCAGCGCCGGTGTGGTGGTGGGGGCGGACACGGACCTGGGCGGCGGCGCCTCCATCATGGGCACGCTGTCGGGGGGCGGCAAGGAGGTCATCAGCGTGGGGGAGGGGTGCCTCATCGGCGCCAACGCCGGGATCGGCATCTCCCTGGGTGACCGCTGCATCGTGGAGGCCGGCCTCTACGTCACGGCCGGCACCGTGGTGACCCTGCCGGACGGCACCACCAGCAAGGCCCGGGACCTGAGCGGCTCACCCGACCTGCTCTTCCGGCGCAACTCCACCACGGGCGCGGTGGAGGTCCTGCCCCGCAAGGGGACCTGGCAGGAGGGCCTCAACGCCGCGCTGCACGCCAACTGAGGCCGCGGTTCGGTCGGTCGCCCGCACTCAGAGCTTGCGCAGGACCGTCACGACCTTGCCGTAGACGCTGACCTCCGCCGGGTCGAACACCATGGGGTCGAGGGACGGGTTGGACGGCTCGAGGACGACCTTGTCCCCGCGGTGGAAGAACGTCTTGATGGTGCCCTCCTCGCCCGGGATGCCCGCCACGACCACGTCGCCGTTGCGGGCGGTGTCCTGGACGCGGGCGACGATGAAGTCGCCGTCCAGGATGCCGGCGTCGATCATGGAGTCCCCCCTCACCCGGAGCATGAAGAGCTCGCCGTCGCCGGTGAAGTCCGCGGGCAGCGGGACGAGCTCCTCCACCTGTTCCTGGGCCAGCACGCCGGTACCTGCCGCGACGTCCCCGACCAGGGGGACGTGGCGGGTGGGGCGCCGCTCTGCGGTGGTGCCGCTGGCGGTGTCCGCGGTGACCTCGATGGCCCTGGGCTTGGTGGGGTCCCGGCGGAGGTAGCCCAGACGCTGCAGCGTGTGCAGGTGGCTGTGCACGGTGGACGGTGACGCGAGGCCGACCGCCTCGCCGATCTCACGGACCGACGGTGGGTAGCCGCGGTCGCCGACGGTCTTCTCGATGAAGGCCAGGATCTCGTGCTGCCGTTGCGTGAGCGGCGTGTTGGGTGCCGGCGTGCTGGGGGTCTCGGTCACGGTTCCTCCCGGGGGAACGAACATGTGTTTGGGACGGTAGCACCCGGGCCGGCCCAGGTGGTGGAACATTCGTTCGACCGGATCCTTGACAGCGAACAGGCGTTCGGGCAAGGTGACGGACGAACAGGCGTTCGGCCCACCAGGGGCCCGGAACAGGGTCCGGGCCACGCCTCGCCGTCCCCCTCATCCGTCCCTCTCGTCCGTCACTGTCACACCCCTCCGGGAGACTCATCTCATGGCAGCAGTCATCCATCTCCACACCGGCAGCCACGTCGCCCACCCGGCCCCGGACGACCTGCCCGTCGCCGTCGCCCGCCCGCAGCTCAGGGTTCTCCAGGGCGGCCGCTCCGCCGTCGCACAGGTCCCCACCTCCCGCCGGACCTTCGTCCTTCGCCGGAGCCTCGTGGCCGTGGTCGCCGCCGTGGTGGTCGTCGTCACGGCCCAGCTCGTCGGCTCCGTCGCCGGGGCCCTGGTCGGGTCCGCCTCGTCGGCCCCTCCGGCCTCCGGTCAGGTACGGGTCGTCCAGCCCGGGGACACGCTCTGGTCCATCGCCCGTGACGCCGCCCCCCGCACGGACCCGCGGGTGGTGGTGGACGACCTCCTGGCCCTCAACGGCGATGCTCCGCTCCGTGTCGGCCAGCAGCTCGTGTTGCCCGCCTCGCTGGGCTGAACGCGTGCCCACCAGCGGCCCCGCCCTCCCGGCGCCCACATGCGGGCCCGGTCGGCCGGAGGTAGCGTCCGGGCCGTGCAATGTCCGTCGTGTGGGGCCCTGGAAGACCGGGTGGTGGACTCCCGCGCCGCAGATGACGGCACCTCCATCCGTCGTCGCCGCCAGTGTGAGCACTGCTCCACCCGGTTCACCACCTTCGAACGGGTGGAGGACGTCTCGCCCGTGGTGGTCAAGCGGGACGGGCGCCGTGAGCCGTTCGACCGCACCAAGATCGAGGACGGCGTCCGGTCCGCCTGCAAGGGCCGTCCTGTGGACAGCATGCAGGTGGAGGCCCTCGTGGCCAGGGTGGAGGACCGCCTCCCGGGCCGGGGCGCAGAGGTGGAGAGCGCCCAGGTCGGCGCCCTCGCCCTGGAGGAGCTCCGCCGCCTGGACGGCGTCGCCGCGGTCCGATTCGCCAGCGTGTACAAGTCGTTCCAGGACCCGGAGGACTTCGAACGGGAGATCCAGCTCCTGGTGGAGCCGCCGGAGCAGCAGCCCAGCTGACGAGCGACGGTCAGCTGATGGGTCCTGCGGACCCGTCACGGTCCCGCCGGTAGGTCAGCAACAGGGTGCTGTCCTCCAGGACCATCCGATGCAGCCGGTAGGGATGGACGTGGGCCGGGGACCGACCCAGCAGGCCCACCTGGTCGCCGCCCACCAGGTGGGGGGACACGGTCAGGAACAGCTCGTCCACCAGGTCCGCGGCGTTCAGCTGTCCCAGCAGGCCGGGCCCGCCCTCGCACAGGACCAGGCGGGCACCGTCGCCGGCCAGTCCCCGCAGTGCTGCGGGCAGGTCCACCGAGGTGGCGCCCACCGCACGGTGCTCCAGTCCGGCCGGCAGTCGGGTCGGGTCCGCCGCGTCGGGGTGCAGCACCAGGGGAGGAGGGCCTTCGCCGTGCAGGAACGGTTGGTCCTCCGGGATCCGCAGGCTCGCGCTCACCACCACCAGGCGCGGAGCCGGGGCCTGGCCCCGGGCGGCCCGCAGCTCCTGCGCCTCGGGGACCGCCCACGGCCGTCGGTATCGTTCTTCCCTGGCGGTACCGGCGGCCACCAGGACCGCGTCGCACAGGGCGCGGCAGGGCGTGGAACGTCGTGCGGTCACCGGGGCTGCTCAGGGGTGCGGAGCGTCCCTCCACGCCGTAGGAGCCATCCAATGAGGCCACCATGTTGGCCATGACCCAGGGCCGATCGCCCGGCACCGGCCGGCTGTCCGCGGCCAGGATCTCGAACGGGTCGTCGATCGGGCCCGGTTCCGGGAAGACTTGGTCCATGGGACCGAACCCTACTGAGCGGTTGTCCACACCTTGTCCCGTTCCTGTGGAGGCCGAGATGGGCCGAAAGGCGCGCAGATGGCCACACCGGGGCGGCGTTGTCACCGCTGTCCACACGTCGGCCGGCCGCGTTGCCCACAAAATCCCGCCACCACGCGTCTTCCGGTGGACGCCTGTGGGAAAAGTCATGGGAAATCCACATGTTGTTCCTCTTTTGTCCCACAGGCTGGGGTCCGTAGTGTCGCCTCCTGCGGGCCGCGGCGCGGGCGGCCGGAATGGTGGCTGACGCCCACCCGACTCGTCGGGATGGGCGACTCCTGGGGGTTGGGCCCCCGACGGTCCTCGGACCGCCGGGTGACCTGTCTGGCCTCTGCCCGGTCGTCCGCGCCCGAACCCCCCGGTCCGCACGCGTCACCCCGCCCCCTTCCCTCCCCGCGCCAGGAGTCCTCCCGTGACACTCATGCCCGAAGAGATCACGCACCGCCTCGGCCGCCGCTTCACCACCGCCGGGAGCTCCCCCTACGACGATGTCGCCTGGGAGCTGCGGGACGCCAGGCTCACCGACCACCGGGACGGATCCATCGCGTTCGAGCAGGTCGGGGTGGAGTTCCCCGCCGACTGGTCGGTGACCGCCTCCAACATCGTCGCCCAGAAGTACTTCCGGGGGCAGCTGGGGACCTCCCGTCGGGAGCGCTCGCTGCGCCAGGTCATCGACCGCGTGGTGGACACCATCGCGTCGTGGGGCACCAGGGACGGCTACTTCGCCGATGACGGGGAGGCGGACACCTTCGCCCAGGAGCTCCGGTGGCTCCTGCTGCACCAGCGGGTCTCGTTCAACTCGCCGGTGTGGTTCAACATCGGCGTGGCGGGGGTGGCCCAGCAGGCCGCGGCGTGCTTCATCCTGGACGTGGAGGACGACCTGCGCTCCATCCTCAACTGGTACGAGGAGGAGGGCGTCATCTTCAAGGGTGGGTCCGGGGCGGGCGCCAACCTGTCCAAGATCCGATCCTCCCGGGAGCTGCTGAGCGGGGGCGGGTCGCCGTCGGGGCCGGTCAGCTTCATGCGCGGCGCCGATGCATCGGCGGGCACGATCAAGAGCGGGGGCACCACCCGACGCGCCGCCAAGATGGTCATCCTGGACGTGGACCACCCCGACGTGGAGGAGTTCATCTGGTGCAAGGCCCGGGAGGAGCGCAAGGCCCGGGTGCTCAAGGAGGCCGGGTTCGACATGGACCTGGACGGTGCCGACTCGTTCTCGGTGCAGTACCAGAACGCCAACAACTCGGTGCGCCTCACCGACGACTTCATGCAGGCGGCGCTGGACGGACGGGACTGGGAGCTGACCGCACGCACCTCGGGCGAGGTGGTGGACCGGGTGCCGGCCCGTCGCATCCTGCGGGAGATCGCCGAGGCGTCGTGGGAGTGCGCGGATCCGGGGGTCCAGTTCGACACCACCATCAACCGCTGGAACACCACCCCGAACGCGGGCCGCATCGAGGCCAGCAATCCTTGCTTCACCGGTGACACCCTGGTCCACACGGACCGCGGGCTGGTCGCGTTCACGGAGCTGGTGGACCGCCTCAACCACGGCGAGGAACTCGCCGTCTACACCCACGACGCAACGCACCCGGACCACCCTGCCGAACGCGTGCGCCTCTCCTCCCCGGACGCCGTCATGGTCACCGGCCACCATCCGGTGCTGCGCCTCCGCTTCGCGAACGGCATGGAGGTCCGTGCCACCCCGAACCATCGCTTCTTCACCCGGAACCGCGGCTTCGTCCGTGCCGACGAGTTGGGGCCGGAGGACCAGGTCAGGGTGCTGGACCAGCCTGCTCCCGCCATGCGGGCGTCCTTCACGATCCCGGTCCATGCCGGAGAGGAGGTCTGGCGGGAGAAGTACGACCGCCGGGAGGGGCCGAACCTGCCGGAGGAGTGGGACCACACCTTCGCCCACTGGCTGGGCTGGCTCATCGGCGACGGCTGCATCTCCGGCAACACCGTGACCACCATCTACGGCACCGCCGAGGAACGCGACACCATCCTCCCCCTGCACCAGATGCTGGTGCGAGGAGATCGCCGGTCGGGCCCTCAAGACGACCGCGCAACCCAACGGCACCACCGAGCTGCGCATCAGCCGCGCTCCTTTCCGACGCTACCTGGAGGCCCTCGGGGTCAAGGTGGTCAGGGCCCCCGCCAAGTCCGTTCCATGGGCCGTCGAGCAGGCCCCCCAGGAGATCGTTGCGTCGTTCCTGCGGGGACTCTTCGACGCCGACGGCTGCGCCATCCTGAACCCGGACAAGGGCAGCTACGTCGGCCTGGGCTCCGCCTCGCCGGAGCTCCTGCGCGGTGTGCAGCGCCTGCTGAGCACCTTCGGCATCGTGAGCCGTATCTACCGCACCCGCACGGCGGGAGCGAGCAGCGGGCTTCGAGTACACGACCGTGCAGGGCGAGCACCGTCGCTACGAGTCCCGCACCGACCTGTACGACCTCCGCATCCCGGGTGCCGGCGTGGTCGCGTTCGCCCACCTCATCGGCTTCTCGGTGCCCCACAAGCAGGAGGCGGTCACCGAGATCCTCGCTTCCTGGACCAAGGGGCCCTACCGGACGAAGGCCTGGACCACCCTGGCGGACCGCATGGAGGACGGCGTCGAGCTGACCTACAACCTGTCCGAGCCGGTCAACCACAGCTACGTCGTGAACGGCCTGGTCGTCTCCAACTGCTCGGAGCACCTCCGCCTCGCCAACAGCGCGTGCAACCTCGCATCCCTCAACCTGCTTGTCCTTTCTGGACGAGGACGGGCACTTCGACGCCGACGGGTTCGAGCACGCGGTCCGGGTGGTCGTGACCGCCCAGGACATCCTGGTCGGGGCGTCGGACTACCCCACGGACAAGATCGCGGAGCAGGCCCACGCAGCCCGTGACATCGGCATCGGCTACACCAACCTGGGCGCCGCCCTCATGGCGCTCGGCCTCCCGTACGACTCCGAGGACGGCCGGGCCTGGGCCGCCACCGTCACCGGCATCCTCACCGGCACCGCAGCGGTCCGCTCCACCGAGCTCGCGGCACGGCTCGGCCCTGCGCCGCTGTTCCACCAGGACGCGACCGCCTGGACCGACGTCTACCGCATGCACCTGGACGCGGCACGCGCCGTGGACGCGGTGGAGGCCCAGCCCGACCTCAACCAGCACCTGGTGCAGCTCTGGTCCACCGCGCTGGACGCCGTGGGCCGGGTCGGGGCCCGCAACGCGGAGCTGAGCGTCGCCGCTCCCACCGGCACCATCAGCTTCATGATGGGGGCGGACACCACGGGCATCGAGCCGGACCTCGGCCTGATCAAGTTCAAGAAGCTCGTCGGCGGCGGCACGATGCAGATCGTCAACCAGACCGTGCCCCGCGCCCTGCGCCGCCTCGGCTACACCGACGACCAGATCGACGACATCGTCGCCCACATCGCGGAGGAGCATTCCGCGCTCGGTGCCCCGCACCTGGACCCCGGCCACCTGGCGGTGTTCGCCTGCGCCATGGGGGACAACGTCATCACCTACGGCGGCCACCTCCGCATGATGGCGGCCATCCAGCCCTTCTTCTCCGGTGCCATGTCCAAGACGGTCAACCTGCCGGAGGAGACCACCGTCGACGAGGTGGAGCAGGTGCTGATCGACGCCTGGCGGACCGGCATCAAGTGCGTGGCCCTCTACCGGGACAACTGCAAGGTCGGCCAGCCCCTCAGCACCGGTAAGGACGCAGCCGCCGCAGCCACGCCGGCCGCGGCCGTGGCCCAGGTGGTGGAGCATGCCCCCCGGCCGGTCCGCGAGCGGCTGCCCCGCACCCGGGCGTCGCGCACCTTCGAGTTCCGGGTGGCGGACTGCAAGGGCTTCGTCACGGTGGGGGAGTACGCCGACGGCCGTCCGGGGGAGCTGTTCATCCGGGTGTCCAAGCAGGGCTCCACCCTGGCCGGGATCATGGACGCGTTCGCCATCTCGGTGAGCCACGGTCTGCAGTACGGCGTTCCGCTCAGCGCCTTCGTGGGGGCGCTGGTCGGGATGCGCTTCGAGCCGGCCGGCATCACCGACGACCCGGAGGTGCGCATCGCCAACAGCCTGGTGGACTACCTGTTCCGCCGTCTGGCGCTGGAGTACCTGCCGTACCAGGAGCGCATGGAGCTGGGCGTGCTCGGCACCTCGGAACGGACCCAGCCCACCCTGCCGGGCGTGGAGGAGGTCGGGGTGGAGACGGTCCAGGGCCACGACGTGGAGCCGGACCCGCCGACCCACCACGCCGTGGCCGCGCCGGTCGCCGAGCCGCTGCGGCCCGCCACGGACGCACCGCTGTGCATGACCTGCGGCGTGGTCATGACCCGGGCCGGGTCGTGCTTCGTGTGCCAGGAGTGCGGCACCACCAGCGGCTGCTCCTGAAACCCGTTGGGTGATGCGGTCCTGCCGGTGCCGCGGAGTCCGAACTCGTCGATGTGTGACGTGTAGGGGGTCGGATATCTACAGGTTCGGCGGACCCGACCCGGCGCCGGGTCAGCTGATGGGCTCGGACTCCACGTCGAAGAACTCCTGGTAGTCACGGGCGCGTTCCCGGAGCGCGGCCTCGTCCAGGCCGGTGTCCGCGAACGAGTAGCGGTTGAGCCCGCCGGCGCCGTCGCCGGGGTGGTCGGCCAGGAACGCCCGCATCCGGGCCTCCGTGTCCTCGGTGAGCTCCAGGCCGATCTGCTCGTAGATGGACGCGACCGCCGCGACCATGTCCCCCCGTGAGTCCTGGAACCTGATGTCGATCACCTGGCCGGGGGCGAACAGCCCGTTGCGCCGGGCCTCGAGTGCCCGGTCGAGGCCCACCATGATGTCCTCGCCGTACTGCGCGGCCAGGGTCCGCACGTCGAACGAGTCGGTCGTCATCTCCCGCAGGCTGGCGCCGAGCGCGCTGATGGAGGCGATGACCCGCAGCGGGTCCCGGTGGGTCTGGATCACGATGGCGTCGGGGTACTCGGCGAGGAGCGCCTCCAGGTGCCAGAGGTGGGCCGGCGACTTCAACAGCCACCGCTCGGCCATGTGCTCGGACTGGAGGTGCTGCAGGAACCGGCGGTGCCATCGGTAGGTCGGCGCCATGTCCGCCTCGTGCAGCAGCCACCGGTTGTAGTCCGGAACCTCGAACTGCAGCGAGTACTGCATGGAGCGGAAGTCGCTGGTGAAGATGCGCACGTCCTCCTGGGCCAGCTGCGCACCCAGCTCGTGGAACGCGGTGAAGCCGGGGATGATCGACTCGACCAGGTCGAAGCCGGCCTGGGCCTCGTCGATGCGGGGATCGGTGAGGTAGGTGGCGGTCCGGGGGGCCGGGACCGGTCGCTCCACCTCCCAGCTGAGCGGTGCCCGGTTCGCCGGGTCCTGGGCCATCAGGTCGTAGAGGATCGTCGTGCCGGTGCGGGGCTGGCCCACGATGATGATCGGTCGGACCACCTGCTCCTCGGCGACCTGCGGATGGGTGCGGCGCCAGTCCTCGATGCGGAGGCGGTTGGACAGGTCCGCCACGATCCCGTCCCGCACCACCCCCACGCCGATCTCGTTGAGGTCGGCGGTGTCGGCCACCGACCGGAGGAACAGGTCCAGCCCCTCCTGCCAGCTCGGCGCGCCGAAGTCGTCCAGGCCGGTGGCCTCGACGGCGGCGTCGACCAACCGGTCACGCGTGTCCCGGGAGCCGTCCAGGGGTGGTGCGGGCATCGCCATGGCGCCGACCATAATCTCCGTGTCCACCGCCGGGGCCCGACGTCCGGCCCGGTCGCGAGGGGAGCCCGATGAAGGCACTGCAGGTGAGCCGCCACGGCAGCCCGGGCCAGGTCCTGGTGGTCAACGACGTGGACGTCCCTGCGCCCGGGCCCGGGGAGGTGCAGATCCGGGTCGCGGCCGCCGCGCTGAACTTCAACGACATCGCCCGGTGCCGCGGGACCCTGGTGTCGGTCGCGAAGGACCCGCCGTTCACCCTCGGGATGGACCTGTGCGGGGTGGTGGAGGCCGCCGGGGCCGGCGCCGGTCACTGGGTCGGTCGGCGCGTCGTCGCCGTGTCGAAGGACGCACTCGGAGGCATCGCCGAGTACGCCGTCGCCCCGGTCGCCGGCGTGTTCGACGCCCCGGCGACGCTCAGCGACACGGAGGCCGCTGCATTCCTCCTCCCGTTCCACACGACCCACCTGGCACTGTTCGGCCGGGCCCGGCTGCAGGCGGGGGAGACGCTGCTGGTGCACTCCGGGGCCAGCGGCCTCGGCACCGCCGCCATCCAACTGGGCGCCGATGCCGGGGCGCGGGTCATCGCCACCGTGAGCAGTCCGGAGAAGGCTGCGCTGTGCTCGGCCCTCGGGGCCGACATCGTGGTCGACCACACCAGGGAGGACTTCGTCGAGGCCGTCCTGGCCGCCACCGACGACGTGGGGGCCGACGTCATCTGCGACCTCGCCGGGGGCGACTTCGTGGCGTCGTCCTGGCGGTGCGTGGCCCGGGGTGGGCGGTACCTGGCCGTGGGCTTCACCGACGACGGCGAGAACGGCATGACCGGCCGCCCCATCCGCATGGCCAGCATCGGCAACTTCTCGATCGTGGGGGTCATGTGCGCATGGGTCGACGACCTGGACCCCGGCATGCGGCGGTTCGGGTTCAACCCCTTCACCCGCGCCGAGGGCGAACTGGTGCACGCAGACGTGGTGCGGCTGGTCGATGCCGGCCGGGTCCGGCCCCACGTCGGCCGCCGGGTCACGATGGACCGGGCCGCCGCCGCGCTCGACGACCACGAGCGCCGGCGCTCGGTGGGTCGGACCGTGGTGGATGTGGCGGCGGGTCCACCCGCGCCGCAAACGGGGGCGCCCCCCGTAGCGTGACCGGATGGATGAACAGGACCTGCTCGACGCAGCCCGCGCCGTGGTCGGCACCGACACCGAGGTCCTGGCCGCCGGGATCTTCGGGCTGCAGAACACCCAGGTCGCCGCCGTCGTCGGTGGCATGGCCGCCGGCGCAGCGCTGTCCGCCGTGCCGGGCGACTCGCCGCTGCTGGACGGCGCCACCACCGCCGTGGCCATGCACACCGCCCGTGAGGTGTCGGCCGCGGCCCAGGGCCTGACCGTGCGGATGCTGGTGGCCGCCACCGCCGACACCATCCACGTGCTGGACTGGGTGGAGCCCGCCGGGCCGTCGACCCGGTCGTTGATGGAGTTCGACCGGTCCGCCGTCCGGGTCACGGTCCGGAAGTGGGGCCTCAGCCGCGTCATCACGCTGCAGGACCCGGCCAGCGGCTCCTCCATCGAGCTGGCCGGGAGCACGGCGGTGTTCAGCGCCGAGGCCAAGGGCGACAAGCTCGTCCTGCACCTGATCACCGAGCACGGCTGACCGTCGGCTCCGGGTTCGGATGCGCGGGGGCGTCGGTACGCTCGATGCGGAGGCAACCGACGCCATGACCCTTCCCAGTCCAGACATCGGCTACGACGAACCCGGGCCCCGTCCCACGGGCCTGCCCGTGTGGCCGTTCGTCCTGACCATCGTGGTGGTCCAGCTGGTCGACCTGGTCCTCAACTCCCGGGTCACCTTCGAGCCGCTCACGGCCGAGCGGTGGGTCCGCACCTCCCTGTTGTGGGTCCAGGACACCGGCAACCTGCTGTTCCTGGGCGCGGCCGTGGTCCTGGTGCTGGTGCTGGTGCTCCGGTCCAGGCCCCGCTGGGTCCTCGCCGTCCTGGTCGCGTACCTGTCGGTCGCGACGTTCAACCTGGTGCTCAACGTGTTCGCCCTGGTCGCCACCGCCGAGCACAACGCGGAGCGCCGGCTGACCCTGCTGTGGGACGTGGGGCTGGTCTACCTGTCCACCGTGCTGGTGTTCTCGCTGTGGTACCGGCTGTTGGACACCGAGCTGGCGGGCGGGGCGTTCGAGTTCCCGGTGGACCCGGCCCGGCCCGACCGTTCGCCGGGTTGGATCGACTACGTGTTCCTGTCGTTCAACACCAACGCGACCTTCGGTCCCACCGCAGAGGTGGTGCATGCCCGCACGGCCAAGGTGGTCATGATGTGCCAGACCCTGCTGTCGCTCCTGGTCCTGGTCGTGCTCGTGGCCCGGATCGTCGGACTGGGCGACTGAGCCCGCGGGCGGCTCAGCAGGCGCCGGAACGGCCGAAGTCCTGGGTCCAGTACGGCGTGCCGGACGCGCTGACCGCCTGGCCCATGCCCACGTGGGTGTAGGTGGGGTTCAACAGGTTCGTGCGGTGCCCGGACGAGTTCATCCAGCCGTTCATCACGGCGTCCACCGAGCCGTAGCCCGCGGCCACGTTCTCGGCCAGGGCCGTCCAGCCCACGTACCCGGCCCGGACCGCCCGTGTGGACATGGAGGAGCCGTCGGAGCCGGTGTGGCTCATCTTGGACGTGTCGGCCTGGTCCTGTGAGTGCAGCTGCGCCGCCCAGTCGAGCGTGGCGCAGCGCACCAGCGGAGCGGCGCCGTTGGCGGCCCGGTTCGCGTTGATGGAGTCCAGCATCTGGTCCCGCCAGGTGGCGGGGGCCGCCACGGGGGCGACCGGGGCCGCCGGGGCGGGTGCGGCCGGGGTGGACGGACGGGGGACGCACGCCCCCAGGACCACCACTGCCGCCATGACCACCGCCGCTGACGCAGCTCGACCCAACCGACGCATGTTCCGCTCCCCGCGATCCTGGACCCGCGGACGCGGGCCCCGTTGGGGCGGCAGGCTCCCCGGGCGGGGCTCACTGCTCGCCTGGGAGGTGGATCGGTCGGCGGGGACCCGGACTTGAGCGGTGACCACGACGCGGACGGGTGGCGTGGGGGACGCGCAGGTGCCCCCGACCGATCCACTCCGCAGGGATCGTCCCGGGGGCACCCGTGGTGTCGACCGACCCGCGCGACCGGCCGACTGATGCAGCAGGTGTCTCTCTGCCGGGGACCATGCTGGGTGAGCGGCGTCAGGGATGGCTCAAGGACCCCTCAAGGTGCGGCAAAGCCCTCCGGTCGCGGCCCCGATCCATGACATGGCGCCGCGAGGTGGGCGAATGGGCAACAATCTCCGGTGTGACCGAGGCAGCGCCGCCACCACAGGACCCGGAGCCCGACGACGCGGACGAGTCGTGGGCCGCCAACGCCGCGCTCGGGGCCGCGGCCGTCGCGGCGCGCACGGCGGCCGACGTGGCCGACGTGGTCGGTGGCTCCGCACCGGCGCGGGCCGTCGGGGGTGCGGCTCGGTGGCTCGCCCGCCCGCTGTCCCGCGAAGGCCACGAGGTCCGTGGTCGGCTGGAGGAGGAGGCCGGTCCGGCGGCCCAGCAGGTCCTCCGCCAGGTCACCCCCGGCGTGGTCCAGGCCGTGGACATCAACGAGATCCTCGCCGCCATCGACGTGGACGCCCTGTTGGACCGCATCGACATGGGCCGCCTGGTGGACCGGATCGACGTCGGCTCCATCGTGGCCAAGGTCGACGTGAACGAACTGGTCGCCGGTGTCGACGTGCAGGGGATCATCGACCGGGTGGACATCGACGGCATCGTGTCCCGGGTGGACATCAACGGGATCGTCTCCCGGGTGGACATCAACGCGATCCTGGAGAACGTCGACATCGCGGGCCTGCTGGACCGTCTCGACATCAACGCCCTGTTGGAGTCGGTCGACCTCAACGCCGTGTTGGACAAGGTCGACCTGAACCTGCTGCTGGACAAGCTCGACCTGGACGCGGTCCTGGCCAAGCTGGACATCAACGCCCTGGTCCAGCGACTGGACATGGACGCCCTGGTGGCCAACACCGAACTGGGCAGCATCATCGCCCAGTCCACCAGTGGCGTCGCCTCCGAGGCGCTGGACGCGGTCCGCAGCCAGGGCGTGGGACTGGACAACTTCATCGCCCGGCTGGCCAACCGCATGATGCGCCGGGACGCCGACGACCTGGTCGCCGGCCCGCCGCTGCTGGTGGACACCCAGTTGGCCCTGCCGCCGGGTTCGCCCGACGAGCTCTCCGATGCCCTGGCCGCCGGGACCGGCGAGCAGGAGGAGGACGGCGTGGTCGACACGGCGCAGGTGGCTGCGCCGTGAGCCGCCACGACCCCAGCGACGCCGTCTCCCAGCAGGGCCACTACGCCGGTGCGGTCACCCGCCTGGCCGCGTTCGCGCTGGACCAGACCGTGGCCACCACCGCCTTCGCCGTCGCGACGGCGGTCGTCTCCTGGGTGCTGGACCTGGTCACCGACGGTGCCGTCACCTGGAACCCGAGCGTCTGGTTCACGGGCCTGATCTACGCCGGGTGGCTGTTCGTCTACTACGCGTATCCCTGGGCGGTGAGTGGCAAGACCCTGGGCATGGCCACGCTCGGGATCCGGGTGGTGCGCAAGGACGGGTCACCGGCCTCGCCCCGGAACGCCGTGCTCCGGACCCTGGCCCTGCCCCTCACGTTCCTGACCTTCGGCATCGGGTTCCTGCCCATCATCTTCGGCAAGCAGCGCCGGGCCATGCACGACGGGATCGCCGGCACCGCCGTCGTCTACGCGTGGGACGCACGTGGTGCGCGGCTGCGGTTCCTGGCCCGCCAGCAACGCCAGGACGTCGTGGAGCCCGTCGCCTGAGTCGGGACCGGGCCGTGCGACCCACGTCCGGGGCGACCGGGCGGGAGCATCTGCCCACCGGGCGTCGTGGGGCCTCACAGGATCGCCGGAACGGCGCGGGACATCGCCGGTCGCGTTCGTCACACTGTTGTGCATGGAAACGTTCGGGCTGCTCCAGGCCTGCAGGCACGACATCGAGACCGTCGGCTTCACCGTGGCCGCCATCACCGGCGACGTGACGGGATGCGACTGGGCCTACAGCGTGGGGCTGCACCACTCCTTCGACCACCCGGAGCTGGTGCTGGTCGGGCTCGACGCCCCCCTGGCCGGTGCGGTGGTGCAGTCGCTGGGCGACAAGGTCGCCGCCGGTGCCCGCCTGCGGCCAGGGTCCGAGGCCCGGATGGGTCCCCTGCGGTTCCGGTTCCGGGAGGTGGACGACCTCTTCTGCACCCGCAGCGACTGGTTCAACCTGGGTCGCGAGGTCACCGCGGACTGGGGCGGGCGCTGGCCCCGCACGCTGCAGGTGTTGTGGGGAGACGCCGACGGACGGTTCCCCGAGTCGGTCGACGACCCGTCGTGGTTCCTGCGCCAGCCGCTGCTGGCGTCGCCCGGGTGCTGACCGTGCCAGAGTGAGGCCATGAACGCACCGTCACGGCCGATGACCAAGGACGCGCTGATCGGCGACCTCCGAGCTGTCTGGGGGTCCCTCGACGGCCTGCTCGACTCACTCGACGACGAGGACTGGTCAGCGCCCACCGCGTGTCCCGGCTGGACCGTCCAGGACACCGTGTCGCACATCGTCGGCGTGGAGTCGATGCTGGCCGGTCACCCCGCCCCGGACGTGGAGGTGCCCGATGCCCCCCACCTCCGCAACGACGTCGGCCGGATGAACGAGGCGTGGATCATCGACCGTCGCGGCCACACCCCCCAGCAGGTGCTGGCGGAGTTCCGCGCCGTCGTGGCCGAACGGGACGCCACCCTGTCCGCGATGGACCAGGCCGGGTTCGAGGCCGAGTCGTGGACACCTGCGGGGCTGGCCACCTTCGCCCGGTTCATGCAGATCCGCGTGTTCGACCAGTGGATCCACGAGCAGGACATCCGGGAGGCGGTCGGCCGCGACGGCCACCTGGAGGGCCCGGCGGTGGAACGCACCCTGGCGGAGGTCGCCGAGGGCATCGGGTTCGTGGTGGGCAAGAAGGCGGCGACCCCCGACGGCGACTCGGTCCGGTTCCAGCTGTCGGGTACGCCGTCGGTGACCATCGACGTGGTGGTGGAGGGTCGGGCCCGTGTCACGGACGACCTGGAGGGCACCCCGACGGTGACGCTGTCCATGGAGGTCCCCACCTTCGTCCGGCTGGTGGCAGGACGGTGGCCCGGCACGGAGGCCCGCTCCCGCGGCCTGGTGGAGGTCACGGGGGACCAGGACCTGGGGGACCGGGTGCTGGCCAACCTCGCCTACGTCATCTGATCGGCCCGCGGCCGGGCCGGCCCCCGGGTCAGAGCCGGCCGGAGGAGCCGGGCAGTGCCCGGAGCTCGGCGATCCGTGTGGCCAGGTAGGTGGAGAAGTGCCCGGCGTAGCGGTCCTGGAGCTCCGGGATCATCCAGTCGTTGCCGGTGACCTTGCGGCGGCAGGTGGGTTCTCCGCACAGGCACTCGAACTCGTCGTAGGGGTCCGAGTCGCACATGGCGTAGTCGAAGGTCAGCTCCTGGCCCGCGGCCACGTCGGACATGGTCACCAGCAGGACGTTGCCGGCGATGCCGCAGTTGGGCACGCAGGAGTGGTTGACGTGGTCGGCCGGGTCCGCGGCCTCCGGACAGACCAGGAACAGCTCCTCGGACACCTGCAGCGAGTGGACCTGGCGCTCGGGAGGCAGGGCGTCGAAGGCGTCCAGGTCCAGGACGTGGCCGCCGAAACCGGCCACCACCGCGCCGGCGGGGATGTCACGGGTGGCGAACACCCCCAGGCCGGGGCCACCGGCGTCGCGCAGTTCGGCCGAGGGGGTGAGCCAGCTGTGGAACATGACGGGAGAAAATAGGGGAGCGACCCGGGCGGGCGCAGGTCGGCGGGCCCGTCGCGACCATGACCTGTGGCACCCGGGAGCGATTCCAGGGCCCGGGGGAGCTCTGGTATCCTTGCCTGTTCGACGGGCGGCCCCTCGGCGCCCGCGACCCGTTCAATCCCTTGAGGTCTTCTGTGGCATTCGACGTCGGTGATCGCGTTGTCTATCCGCACCATGGTGCTGCGGTGATCGTGAAGCGCGAGAAGCGCAAGGTCAACGGCTCCAGACACGGAGTACCTGGTGCTGGAGATGGCCCACGGCGAGCTGACCCTGTCCGTGCCGGTGGACAAGGCCGACGACGTCGGCATGCGGCCCCCGATCGGCAAGGAGGAGGTCGAGGACCTCTTCGAGCTGCTGGGCAAGAAGGACATCCGCGAGCCCGCCAACTGGAGCCGTCGGTTCAAGAACCACCAGGAGAAGCTCAAGTCGGGCGACGTGTACCAGGTGGCCGAGGTGGTGCGGAACCTGGCGCTGCGGGACCAGGCCAAGGGCCTGTCCGCCGGCGAGAAGTCCATGTTCGTCAAGGCCCGCAGCGTCCTGGTGTCCGAGCTCAGCTTCGCCCTCGACGTGAGCGAGGACGACGCCCTGGCCCAGGTCGAGGCGCAGCTCGCCTGATGCCGTCCGGCCCGGTCGGGCCGGGCCGCCCTGGGTACCCCGTCCGTGGACACCGTCCGACTGCTGCAGGTCCTGGGCGACACCGACGACACCGATGACGCCCGCTTCGCCCTGGACCTGCACGCCCGCCTGGCCGACCTGGGCCTGGAGGTCCGGACCCTGGCGCTGGGCCCGGGACGCCGCGGAGGGCTGGAGTCACTCGTCCCCGTCATGAGCCCGTCCCGGCGGTCCCTGGCCGCCCACACCCAGCTCCGCCGTGAGCAGCGCTGGGCCGACGTGGTGGTGCTGCGCGGGGGACCGGCCGCGCTGGTGGCGGGCCTGGCCCGTCGCAGCGGCCCGCCCACCGTGCTGGCCCTGGCCGAGGACGCCGTCCGTTGGTCGCACCAGCCCGTGCCGTCCCGGGTCCGGGGGGTGGCGGAACGTTCCACCGCCATCGTCGTCACCGACGAACCGGCCCGATCCGTGGCCGGTGCGCTGGGGCGGGACCCGGGCGACCTGACCGTCATCCCGTACGGCGTGGACGTCCGCCCTCCTCCCGTGTCGGACCGGGCGCGGGTCGCGGCCCGGGGGTTGCTCGGCCTGCCCGCGGCCGGCGCCGTGGCCAGGCTGGTGGGGACGGTGGGCCAGGGCGACGACCTCGGCGGCGCACGGGACGCGGCCCGGCGGGCCGGTGTCCCACTGGTGGACGACGACGCCGGTGAGGCCGAGGTGGTGGCGGCAGCGGCCGACGTCGCACTCCTGGCCACCCCCCGTCGCAGCGGCCCGCCTCGGGGGCTGCTGCTGGCGGGCCGGGACGGAGCGGCGCTGGTGGCCCCCGGGTCGGACGGCCTGGCCGGCCTCGTCGACGGGCACACCGGCGTTCCGGCGGAGGGGACCGGGGAGATGGCCGATGCGTTGGCCCTGCTGGCGGGTGACGACGCGCTCCGCCGGGACCGGGGCGCGGCCGCTGCGGCCCGGGTGCGGTCCGACTACGACCTGGCCCCGGTGGCGGAGCGATGGGCCGAGCTGGTGCGGGCCTGCGCCCCACGCTGAGCGCCCCCCGGCGGCAACCTGAGACGGGACATGGGGCCGGGTGCCGGTGATGTCGGGGCCACCGATGCCCGGCGCTACCCTCGAACGGTGCGTTCCGGCCCCGTTCCCGGCCCCCGTCAGGGCGGTAGAGCAACCGCGGTGCGCCGTGCGCTGGGCGCCACGGCCGCGGTGGGACTGCTGTTGGTGACCGCGGCATGCCTGCCCCAGGACCGGGGCGAGGCGGCCGAGGTGGACGACGGGTCCGCCGGTGCCAGCCAGGTGGCCGCCCCACCCAGGTTCCCCGACACCGGCCCGGTGCCGCCCGGCCTGCTGGTCGACGCCCTGGTGTACGACTTCACGTCGGTGACCCAGGACGTGAACCTGTGGGTGCCGCCCACCGAGCAGGCGCAGTGCGCGGCCGAGCAGATCGTGGCGACACTCGGCGCGGCACGGCTCTCCGAGCTGGGGTACCGCCCCGCCACCTCCGGGGCGTCCCTCAACGACATCGACCTCACCGCGGCCGAGCGGGATTCCGTGGCGCTCCTGTTCGAGGGGTGCGTCGACATGACCGAGGCGGTGGCCACCCTGCTGCTGGGCGACGGACGGCTCAGCACGGCGGCCTCCACCTGCGTGGCGGAGGGCCTGGCCCAGCAGGACCAGCTGGGTCCCTTCGTGGAGGCGTGGGCCTTCGGCCGGGAGGTGGACCCCTTCGCGGAGGATGGGGCGCTCGCCAACGCCGTGCTCCAGTTCGCCGCGGTGTGCATCTCGGAGAACGCCTTCACCTTCTACGACGTCGACCTGCCCGGTGACGACGAGGTGCAGGGAACCGGCGACTCCGTCGGCCCGACCAGCACGACCCTGCCCGGCACGCCGGACGGCCTGTCGAGCCGGACCGGTAGCGCGGACGACCAGACGGGCGACGGCACGGGCTGAGCCCACCGCTCCGGACGGCCGCTGATGCCGCGGCGCCCGGTGCGGACCGACCATGATGGGGGGCCATGTTCCACGCAGCCGGGTCGGGCCTCCTGACCGCCTCCATCCCCAGTCCGAGCGTCCAGGACCTGACCATCGGTCCGTTGTCGTTCCGCATGTACGGGTTGGCCATCGCCCTGGGCGTGCTGGCCGCGGTCTGGATCGCCCGCCGGCGGTGGGCCTCCTACGGCGGCGACCCGGAGGACGTGACCACCATCGCCCTCGCCGCGGTGCCGGCGGGCCTGATCGGCGCACGGCTCTACCACGTGATCACCGACTGGTCCGACAAGTACTCGGGGGGCCGCTGGTGGCCCGACGCGTTCATGATCTGGAAGGGCGGCCTGGGCATCCCCGGCGGCGTCCTGCTGGGCACGGCGGTCGGCATCGCCGTGGCCAAGTACCTGCAAGATCGACTGGCGCCGTGGCCGCGGACGCCGGCGCCCCGGCCCTCCCGGTGGCCCAGGCCGTCGGCCGCCTGGGCAACTGGTTCAACCAGGAGCTGTTACGGCCGCCCGACCGACCTGCCGTGGGGTCTGCGAGATCGACCCCGTGCACCGGCCCGTCGGCTACGCGACGGTGGACGACGTTCCACCCGACGTTCCTCTACGAGGGCCTGTGGAACCTGGCGCTGGCCGGGTTCATCGTCCTGGCCGGCCGCAAGGTCGTGCTGCGACCCGGGTCGCTGGTTCGCCGTGTACGTGACCGGCTACGGCCTGGGTCGGCTGTGGGTGGAGTCGCTGCGCATCGACGACGCCACCAAGGTCCTGGGCCTCCGGGTGAACATCTGGACGTCGCTGCTGGCCATCGGCGGCGGCCTGCTGTGGCTGTTCTGGCGGGGCAACCCGGTCGACAAGGAGGCCACGGAGCGGCTCCGCGCCGGTGAGTCGATGGCCGCCGTCATCGGTGCCAGGCCGTCACCCCGCTCCGCGATGGCCGCGTCGGCGGCATCGGGAGGGTCCGGGGCCTCCGGTCCCGGCGGCCCGTCCGGCGATGACGGTCCGTCCGGTGATGACGGTCCACCTGAGGATGACGGTCCGTCCGAGGACGACGGTCGCCGATGCCCGAGGACGACGGTCCGTCGGCCACCGCCCGCCCTCAGGAGTAGGTGGCACGCACGGCGTCGGAGAACGGGGGCCACGCCGCGACGGCCCAGTCGTCGAACTCCCGGTCGGTGAGCACCACGCAGCCCAGGTCGGCCACGGGGTCGATCCACAGCAGCGTGCCCGCCCCACCGAAGTGGCCGTACGTGAGCGGCGGCGCGGTGGCACCGGTCCAGTGGGGCGACTTGGTGCCCCGCAGCTCCGGGCCCAGGCCCCACCAGCACGGGTCCTGGCGTCCCCACCCGGGCAGCACGCCGGCCAGCGTCCGGGAACTGCGGTGCCCGGGCCTCCGCCGCGGTGCCGGGGTGGATCACCGTCGGCCGCCGGAGCTCCGACGCCAGCACGACCATGTCCTCCACGGACGACCACAGGTCCTTGGCCGGCGAACCCCGCAACTCGCTCGAGGCCATGCCCAGCGGCACCAGGATCCCGTCGGCCAGGTACTGCTCGAAGGCCAGGCCCGAGCACCGGGCCACGTGGTCGGCCAACAGCTCGTAGCCGGTGTTGGAGTAGATGCGCCGCGTGCCGGGCGCGGCCAGGACCGCGATCGGTGTCGAAGTCGTAGCCGCCGGTGTGGCACAGGAGGTGGCGGACCGTGGAGCCCGGCGGCCCGACGGGGGTCGTCCAGGGTCGTGGCGCCCTCCTCGACGGCCAGCAGCACGGCCCAGGCCGTGGCCAGCTTGGTGATCGAGGCCACCCGGGTGACGTGGCCCGTGTCCCCGTGACGGGCGAGCACGCCCTCGGGTCCCAGCACGGCACCCGCCGCGAAGCCGGCACCCCACCGGTCGATCTCCGCCAGGGGTGTCCGGGGCGGATCGGTCACCGGGCGGCGTCCCACGCCATCACCGGGCGGCGTCCCACGCCATGGGGGCGCGGTCGCCGGAACCGGCCAGCAGGTCGGCGGGGGAGCGGCGCTCGATGTGGCCGATCAGGCCGAAGTACACCCCGTAGCCCACCAGCTCCTGCAGCCGGGGTGGGAAGGTGGCCACCAGCTGGGGGGACAGGCCCAGCTGCTGGTTCTCCTGCTGGCGGACCCAGCCCGCGCAGTAGTTCATGGCGATGCCGATCCGGTCGGCGTCGGTGGTGTTGGCGCCACCGCCGTGCCACAGGCTGCCGTGCCACACCAGCACGTCGCCGGCCTCCATCTCCGCCGGCACGGTCTCGTAGTCGCCGCCGAAGGTCGGCTTGTCCCGACGGTGGCTGCCGGGGACCAGGCGGGTGGCACCGTTGGCGGCGGTGAAGTCGGTGAGCGCCCACATGGTGTTGCACACCACCGGCGGGTGGGGCTGGGTCAGGGGGATGAGCTGGTCATCGGCATGGACGGGCTGGGCCGTCTCACCCGGCATGATCCGGATGGAGGACAGGCTGGACACCAGGCAGCCGCTGTCCAGCACGCCCTCCACCACCGGTAGCACCGCCGGGTGCACCGGAACGGCCTCCCACAGGGGTCCGTGGCGCAGCAGGTTGTAGGCCCGCAGGGTGGCGGTGCCCTCGAACCCGTTGGTCGACGGCACGATCCGCTCTGCGGCCTCCACCCGGGCCAGGTCCTCCACCAGGGCCGCCACCTCGTCGGGCCCCAGCACGCCCCGGATCACGCTGAAGCCCCGTTCCTCGATCTCCTCGACGTGTGCGTCCACCCCGGTCCTTCCTTCCGTCGGGCGCCCCGGCCCGGCCCCAACTACGGAGGGGTCGGCCGCGGCAGGTACGCTGTCGGTCATTCGACCAACCTCAGCGTGGACATGACGACAACCTTCGAATCGCTCGGCGTGGCCGACGACGTGTGCCACGCCCTCCGTGAGCGGGGCATCACCTCCGCATTCCCCATCCAGGAGATGACCATCCCGGACATCCTTGCCGGTCGGGACGTCTGCGGAAAGGCCAAGACCGGGTCGGGCAAGACCCTGGCCTTCGGTCTGCCCGCTCCTGCAGATCCTGCCCGCAGGCCAAGCCGGGCCGGCCCACCGGCCATCGCCCTGGTGCCGACCCGGGAGCTGGCCACCCAGGTCCGCGACGAGCTGGTGCCCGCCGGCCCACGCCCGGGGCGTGCGCATCGCGGCCATCTACGGCGGCGACCCCATCGAGAAGCAGATCAAGGCGCTCAAGGGCGGGGTCGACTTCGCCGTCTGCACGCCGGGCCGGGCCATCGACCTGATCGAGCGGGGCGACCTGTCGGTGGCCGACGTGCGCCACGTCGTCATCGACGAGGCCGACCGCATGGCCGACATGGGCTTCCTGCCGCAGGTCGAGTGGATCCTGCGCAACGTCGACGGCACCCACCAGACGCTGCTGTTCTCCGCCACGCTCGACGGCGTCGTCGACAGCCTGGTGCGCCGCTACCAGACCGACCCCACCCGCCACGAGGTCGCGTCCAAGGGCGTCACCGTCGAGCAGATGACCCACCGGTTCCTCTCCGTGCACGAGATGGACAAGGTGAAGGTGACCGCGGCCATCATCCGCAGCAACGACCGCACCATGGTCTTCACCGCCACCAAGCACGGCGCGGACCGCCTGGCCGGCAAGCTCGAGGACGAGGGCGTGGACGCCGCCGCCATCCACGGCGACCTGCGCCAGAAGCATGCGGGAGCGGGCGCTGGCCAACTTCTCGGCCGGCAAGCTCCACGCCCTGGTGGCCACCGACGTGGCGGCCCGCGGCATCCACGTCGACGACGTGGACGTGGTGATCCACTACGACCCGCCCACCGACCACAAGACCTACGTGCACCGCTCCGGCCGCACGGCCCGCGCCGGCGAGTCGGGCGTGGTGGTCTCGCTGGTGCTCTACAACCAGGAGCTGGAGATCAAGCGCATGCAGAAGCGCCTGGGCCTGGACATGCCGCTGGTGGAGGTCTTCTCCAACGACCCCCGTCTGGCCGACGTCGCCCACTGGGACGACGCCAAGCGCTGACCCGCCCACCCCGTTCCGCGTCCGCCCGGGGGCGGGTCAGGGGAAGGCCAGGTGGTGCAGCGCCGCCACCACGGTCATGCCGTCCAACAACTCGTTGGCCGCCACCAGCCGGCGGAACTCCTCACGGGGCACCCACTCCACCCGCTCCGCCTCGTCCGGGTCCGGCTCGCCCACCTGCTCCGCCCCGGTGGCGGCGAAGATCCAGAACGTCTGCGAGGAGAGCCCGGCGATGGGCCGGAACCGGCACACCGGCCGCATCGGTCCCGGGGCCCAACCCGACTCCTCGATGCATTCGCGGCGGGCGGCGTGCTCCGGTGTCTCGCCGGGATCGACCATGCCGCCGGGGATCTCCCAGCCCCACTCGTCGGACAGGAACCGATGGCGCCACAGCATGAGCACCCCCCGGTCCGGGTCGTCCACCAGGACCCCTGCGGCGTCGTAGGAGTGGATCACGTGGTGCTCGTAGCGGCGGACCCCCGGCACCTCCACGTCGACCAACGACAGCGTGACCCACGGGCTGCGGTAGATCTCCTGTTCGCCGTGGACCGTCCATCGCATGGGCGGCCACGTTAGGTCCGCGTGCGGGAGCTCCGGGACGGGGAGACTCGTGCGGTGGGACACGCGGCGCGGGCGATGGTGGAGCGGCACGAGGCGTCGTTGGCGCCGGGTGTGCGCCGGCGGCTGGGTTCGCACTACACGCCGGCCCCGCTGGCCGCCCGGCTGGTGGAGGTGGCGATCGAGGAGCTGGGCGGGGTGCCGCAGCGCGTCTGTGACCCGTCCTGCGGCGCCGGTGCCTTCCTGCTGGCCGCGGCGGACGCCATGGTGGCCCGTGGGGTGCCGCCCGAGGAGGTCGTCCGGCACCGTCTGGCCGGCGCGGACGTGGATCCGGCCACCGTCGAGGTGGCCCGGGACGCGGTGCGCTGCTGGGCCGTGGAGCAGGGCGTGGACCCGCCGGGCCCGGACCCGGCCGTGGTGGTGGCCGATGCCCTGGGCGGGGTCCCGCCCGGGTGGGCGTCCCGGTTCGACCTGGTGGTCGGCAACCCGCCGTTCCTGGCCCAACGCACCTCGGACACGGCGAGGGACGAGGCCCAGCGGGACGCCATGCTCCAGCGGTTCGGCGATGTCGGGGCCTACACCGACACCTCCGCGCTGTTCCTCCTGTGCGCCCTGGACCTGCTGGCCCCGGACGGCGTCGCGGTGATGATCCAACCGCAATCGGTCCTGTCGGCCCGGGACGCCGGTGGGGTCCGCCGCCGGTTGATGGAAGGAGCGACGCTGGCCGGGCTGTGGGGGAGCAGCGAGCGCCACTTCGAGGCCGAGGTGGACGTCTGCGCCCCGGTGCTGCGGCGCCGCCGTGCCGCCGCGGGCGAGGCCGTGGTCCTGCGGTGGGGCTCGCGGGCCGAGGTGGTGGGAGCGGGTCCGCAGCCGGAGGGCCGGTCCTCCTGGGGGCCGCTGCTGGCGGCGTGCCTGGGGGTGCCCGCGGTGCCCGCCCCGGACCCCGAGGCCCGCCTGGTCGACGATGTGGCCACCACCACCGCCGGGTTCCGTGACGAGTTCTACGCCCTCGCCGCCGCGGCCCGGGAGCCCGGACAGGCCGGGTGGTCGGCCCGTTCGCCCCGGTTGGTGACGGTGGGCATGATCGACGCCGGCCGCCTGACCTGGGGCGCACGGGCCCGTCGACTGGGTGGGCGCTCGGTGCTGGCGCCGCGCCTGGACCGCCACGCCCTGCACCGTGACGCCCCCCGGGTGGCGTCCTGGGCGGCCAACCGGTTGCGGCCCAAGGTGCTGGTCGCGACCCAGACCAGGATCGTGGAGGCCGTCGCCGACCCCTCCGGGGACTGCGTCCCGGTCACCCCCACCATCTCGGTCGAGCCCGTCGGCGGCGGCGGGCGGGGCTCCATGCCGGATGTGTGGGCGCTCACCGCGGCGCTGCTGGCCCCGCCGGTGGCGGCGCGGGCCGTGGCCACCAACCTGGGATCGGGGCTGTCGCTCGGGTCCATCCGCTGGTCGGCACGCGCCGTGCGCGCCGTGCCGCTCCCCACCGGCATCGACGACTGGGCCACCGGCGCCTCGCTGGTCCGCCGCCTGGCCGACGCCCCGGACGCGGACGTGGCGGGCCTGTTGGACCGCTTGGGTCCCGCCATGGCCCGGGCCCACGGCCTGGACCCGGACCATCCCGTGGTGTCCTGGTGGCGGGAACGGGCGCTACCTGCTTGACCGGACGCGCCCCGGTGCTGTTTCGTGGAGCGACCATCAGGAGTGGCCCCCGGACGGGGTCCGGCAACCTGGGACGGACACCCAAGGTGCCTTCCCGCTTCGGCGGGGATGTGGCCGACCGGCGCTGCCGGTGGGCAACCAAGTGTCCGACCGCCCGTGTGACGCGGGTGCCCTGTCGCCGGTTCCGTGCCGTGGCCACGCCCCGCACCGACGGTGAACCCGTCCCGGACCGAAGACGCTGACCGACCGTGAGCCCGACCGACCCGACCGACCTCGCTCCTGCCGGCGACCGGCGCGTGGCGTCCCGGTGACCCCGTCGGTCACCGGCGAGTTCCACACCGTGGTGGACGGCCGGCGGTTCCAGCTGGAGGGCGGCGGGCACCTGGACCGGGTGGAGGTCGCCTACGAGACCTGGGGCACCCTGGACGCCGACGGCTCCAACGCCGTCCTGGTCTGCCACGCCCTCACCGGCGACAGCCCACGCCGCGGGGCGGTCGGGGCCGGGCCAGCCCACGCCGGGGTGGTGGGACGCGCTGATCGGTCCCGGCCGCGCACTCGACACCGACCCGGTACTTCGTGGTGTGCAGCAACGTGCTGGGCGGTTGCCAGGGGACCACCGGGCCCGCGTCCGAGCGACCCGGCCACGGGCCGGCCCTACGGCTCGGCCTTCCCGGTGGTGTCGATCCGGGACATGGTCCGGGCCCAGGCCTCCCTGGCCGACGCGCTGGGCGTCGGCCGGTGGCGCGCCGTGGTGGGTGGCTCCATGGGCGGGATGCAGGCCGCTGGAGTGGGCCGTCATGTACCCGGACCGGGTGGCGGCACTCGTCCTCGCCTCCACCACCGCGGAGGCGTCGGCACAGCAGATCGCCTGGAGCCACATCGGCCGCATGGCCGTGCAGGCCGACCCCCGGTTCCGGGACGGCGACTACTACGACGCCGGCCCCGGCGACGGTCCCCACCGGGGCCTGGCCGTGGCCCGCATGTGCGCGCAGGTGACCTACCGCAGCGACGAGGTGTTCACCGAGCGGTTCCACCGCACCCTGCTCAACCAGATGGACTTCACGCTGGACCCGTTGTTCGACGTCGAGGGCTACCTCGACTACCACGGCCTCAAGCTGGCCCGCCGCTTCGACGCCAACAGCTACGTGCGACTCAACCGGGCCATGGACCTGCACGACCTGGGCCGGGGCCGGGGGACCACGGCGGCGGCGCTGGCCCGTGTCCGCGCGCCGTCGCTGGTCGCCGCCGTGCGCAGCGACGGCCTCTACCCGCCCCGCCAGCAGCACGACCTGCACGACGGGCTGGTGGCGGCCGGCCTGGAGAGCCGATGGGTCGACATCGACTCACCCCATGGCCACGACGGGTTCCTGATCGAGACCGCACAGCTCGCACCGCACGTCGTCCGCTTCCTCGACGACACCGAGCCCCCACAGGGAGTCCCCACATGACGGACACCACGCCCCCGCCCGACGACGCTCCCGACCCGTCCGCGGAGCGGGCGCCTGCGCCCGAGACCGTCGCGGTCCGCGCCGGCCGGTCGGCCAACGGCGCGGCGCTGGCCCCGGTGATCTGGGCCTCGTCCACGTTCGTGACCGAGACGGTGGCCGAGGGCCGCCGGATGGCCACCTCCACGCAGGCCAGCACCTTCTACACCCGCTACGGCAACCCCACCGTGAACGCGTTCGAGGAGGCCGTGGCGGAGCTGGAGGGGGCCGAGGCGGCACGGGCGTTCTCCTCCGGCATGGGGGCCGTGGCCGCCGTCGTGCTGGGCCTGTGCTCCACCGGTGACCACATCGTGACCCAGCACCAGCTCTACGCCGGCACGCAGATGCTGTTCCAGTCCGTGTGCCCGCGGTTCGGCATCGAGGTGACCGCGGTCGACGGCACCGACCCGGAGGCGTGGGAGGCGGCCGTCCGGCCGGGCCGGACCATGCTCCTGTTCGCGGAGACCCCGGCCAACCCCCGCCTGGACCTGGTCGACCTGGATCGCCTGGGCGCCATCCCCGGGCCGATGAAGGCGGTGGACTCGACCTTCGCCACGCCGCTGGGGCAGCGGCCGTTGGACCACGGCGTCGACCTGGTGGTGCACTCCGCCACCAAGGCCATCGGCGGCCACAACGACGTGACGCTGGGGGTGGTGGCCGGCAGCCGCGAGCTCCTGGACTGGATCTGGGGCTTCGCGGTGCTGCAGGGGGCCAACGCCGGGCCCTTCGACGCGGCCGGTGGCCTGCGGGGCCTGCGGACCCTCGGGGTGCGCCTCCGCCAGCAGTCGGCCACGGCCCAGCGGCTGGCCGAGGTGCTCTGCCGACCGACCCGCGTGTCACCGACGTCCGCTACCCCGGGCTGGCGTCGCACCCGCAGCACGACCTGGCCGTCCGCCAGATGCGGCTCATGGGAGGGCTCCTGACCTTCGACCTGGCCGGCGGCCTGGAGGCCGGCAGCCGGTTCGTGGAGGCCACCCGCATCTGCCAGCTCGCCACCTCGCTGGGCGGGCCGGAGACCCTGGTCACGCACCCGGCGTCCACCACGCACGTGAGCCTGCTCCCGGAGGAACTGGCCGCGGCCGGCATCTCGCCCGGCACCATCCGGATGTCGGTGGGGCTGGAGGACACCGACGACGTGGTGGACGACGTGCTGGCCGCGCTCGCCCTGTCCGGCTGACGCGGAGCCCCGGGTGCCGGAGCTGCTGGAGGTCGAGTCGTACCGACGTGCCGCGGAGGCGGTCGTGGGCCGGACCGTCACGACGGTGCACGCGCCGGACCCCTGGTTCCTCAAGCGCGGCGCCACACCGGGGGTGGTCACCGGCGCGTTGGCGGGGTCCCGGGTGCTGGGCGCCCGCCGCCACGGCAAGCTGCTGATGCTGGACCTCAGCACCGGCGTGGTGCTCGGGCTGCGCTTCGGCATGACGGGCCGCATCGTGGTGGACGGGTCGGCACCGATCGGGGTCCTCGAGTACTCGAGCGCCCGGTTCGATCCGGCCTGGGACCGCTTCGGGCTCGGCTTCCGTGGCGGCGGCTCGCTGGTCGTGTCCGACCCCCGTCGCCTGGGCGGGGTGGAACTGGACCCGGACGTCGGGGTGTTGGGCGCGGAGGCGGCCACGGTCACCACGGCGCAGCTCCGTGCCGCGCTCCACGGCTCGAGCACCGCGTTGAAGGCAGCGTTGCTGGACCAGCACCGGGTGGCCGGCCTGGGGAACCTGCTGGTGGACGAGTCGCTGTGGCGGGCCGGCCTGGACCCCGCCCGCTCCGCCGGGGACCTGGAGCCGGCCGAGCACCGCCGGCTGGCGGCCCGGATCCGCTCCACGGTGGCGGATCTGGGACGCCGGGGCGGGTCGCACACCGGTGACCTGCAGGACCAACGCCATCGGGGCGGGCACTGCCCCCGTTGCGGCGGTCCGCTGCAGCGTCGGACCGTCGGGGGGCGGACCACCTACTCCTGTCCGGTCGACCAGCGGTGAGCAGCCGGTGCCGTCGTCGGCGTCACGGGCACGGTTCCGGCGGCGGGTACCCTTTCGCCATGCCGCACGCCTCCCTGCCCGGACCCACGCGGCTCCTGGCGACGTTGGGCCTGGGCGCCTGCCTGTGGGTCGCGGTCCTGGCCGGCCCTGTGGCGGCCCAGGGTGGTGCCCAGCCCGCCGCGCCGTCGTCCACCTCCAGCGTCCCGGTCGCCACGACGGCGCCCACCACGGCCCGGCCCGCCACGACGGCGGCGCCCACGACGGCCCGGCCCACCACCGCCGCCCCCCGGACCACGGCCCGGCCCGCCACCACGGCGCCGCGGACCACGGCCCGGCCCGCCACCACCACGACGGAGGTGCTGGAGCAGGAGGACGTCGCGGTCCTGGCCCAGACCACCGTGCCGACCACGGCCGCTCCCACCAGCGCCGCACCGGCCACCACCGTGGCCCCCAGCACCAGTGCCGCCCCGGTCCTGCAGGAACGGGTGACGGAGAGTGACGATGCCACGACCCGGCTCAACCGGGTGGTCATCGGGTTGCTGGCGCTGGCGGCCGTCATCACCGTGGTCACGGTGTTCTTCTGGCGCCGGACCAGGCCGGAGGCGCTCGCCGGCTCCGCGGCACCGGCAGCCCACTGGGTGGACGGGACCGGGGCCCAGGTGCCCCTGCCGGAGGAGTCGTCCGGACCGCAGGTGGACCCGGCCGGGTGGTCGGTGGGTGATCCGCCCCGACTGCACACCGCTCCCGTCCCGGTCGTGGTCCCCGGCCCGGCCCCGGACCTGCGCGCCGATCCATCCGCGGGGGTGGCGGCGGTGGCCGGGGTCGGAGCCGAGGACGGGTTCACCGACGAGGACGCCGACGGCGAGCGACGAGGGATGGGTCCCCCGTCGGTGGAGCTCCGGCGTGGCCGACCCCGCCGCCGACCCGACCGCTCGCTAGCCTGCCGCCATGAGCCTGGATCCCGACGCCATGATCGAGCGCTTCCGCGAGCGTGCCGCCTCGGTGCGTCGCCGCCAGATCCCCCCGGTGGAGGGCGAGGCGCGCCGCGAGTTCATCAAGCAGGCCGAACAGGACTTCCAGGACTTCGCCATGCTGGGGGACGCCGCGGCGTCGGTGGAGGACGGCTTCCTGGTGCTCCGGGTGGACCTCCGCCCGGCCGACCAGCGTGGGTGAGGGCCCCACCCCTCGCCTGGACGCAGCCGTCGCCGCCATCGACCGTGCCAACGCCGAGGATCCCCACCGGATCACCGTGCACGGCGGGACCGGGCCCAAGGAGGTGCTCCACGCCCGGATGATGACCGACTGGGTCACCCGGCTGGACCCGGGTGCGGACGAGCTGCAGCTCCTGGCGGCACGGGCACACCACTTCCGGCGGTGGACATCGCCCCGGTCGGACTACCCCGAGGGCCGCGCCGGCTACCTGCGGTGGCGGACCGCGGCCCGCAGGCGCCACGCGGCGGAGGTGGGCGAGCTGCTCGCCGCCCACGGGTACACACCGGACGAGGTGGCACGGGTGGGCGCCATCATCCGCAAGGAGGGTCTCGGCTCGGACCCGGTGGTGCAGACCCACGAGGACGCCCTGTGCCTGGTGTTCGTGGAGACCCAGCTCTCCGCCGTGACCGGCCAACTGGGTGCCGACGCCACCGTCGCCGTGGTGGCCAGGACCCTGGCCAAGATGAGCCCGCGGGCCCGGGCGGAGGCCGCAGGGTTGACCCTGGACGCGCCCGCGGCCGAGGTCCTGGACCGGGCCGCTGCGGCGCGCGGCGCCGATGAGGGTCCCGGCACCTGATCCCGTACGCTGGTGGGCGCCGCGAAACGGATGACGGGAGGGCAGTGGCCCAGACCAGCGGAGTAGGACACGACGAGGCCTGGGGATGGCCCTGTCCGTACTGCCGCGCCCAGAACTCCGTCGACGCCGCGGCGTGTGCCCACTGCGGGGCCCAACTGCGTGACCCCGACGACGACGACCTGTTCACCACCGTCGCGGCCGACAACGCAGAGGTCGTCCCGCCCGACGCCCCGTTCGGCCGCGAGAACATGTGGACCACCGACGCCAACCTCGACGACGACGACGATGACGACGACGTGGACGAGGGCGAGTTCGTGGAGGACGACACCTGGATGGGGTCCGACGGCAACGGGACCAACGGGGCCCGTCCGGTGTTCGGCGGGTCCTTCACCTCCGAGCCGGCCTCCCGCCCCGAGGACGTGATCGATGAGCCGTTCCACGTGGACGAGCCGACCGCCCCCACGGCGAACGGCACGCCCCGCGCCACCGGCAACCTGTTCTCCAGCACCAGCTCCGGTCGTCCGGCCCCGGACCCGGCGGGAGTGCCCGGCACCCCGCGCAGCCCGTTCGGCGTTCCCGGGCCCGAGCCGGCCCACCAGCCCCGGAGCGCCGGTCGACACCGATCCGTGGGCGCCGCAGGACCGCTGGGGGACCGCCGCCCCGGGGTGGACCCAGCCCCAGGGCCCCAACCCGTGGGCCGCGCCGCCCTACGGCCAGCAGCAGCCACCGTCGGCGCCGATGGGCCCGCCGCCCGGGTACGACCAGCACCACGCTCCCCAGCACCACCAGCAGCCGCAACAGCAGTGGGCCCCGCCCCAGCAGGGCCCTCCGGGCGGCTACCAGGACCAGCACTACGGCGACGCCAACCACGAGCCCTACCACGCCCCGGTGCCGGACCCGCACGGCCTGTCCGCCGCAGTGGGGCGGCTCCGCCCCGAGGACCAGGAGCGGGCCGCGATCCCCATCGCGGTGTGCGGCGCGTTGCTGCAGCACGACGAGGTGGTCCTGGCCGCGGTCACGGGCCAGATGCTCGGCCACGCCGCCGTGGTGGTGCTCACCACCCGTCGTGTCATGGTGGTCAACGGCCGCCGCTGGCAGCCCATCGTGGACGTGTTCGAGGTGGGCCCGTCGCTCACGGTGCGGGGTCGCCACGACCGCGATGTCGCCGCCCTGACGTTCTCCGACGAGACCCGGCTGTCCACCGTGGACGGCATCGCCGAGGTGGGCCTGGCGGTGGAGCTGGCGGAGCGGATCAAGGGCGAATAGGCGGTCCGGCGGTGCTCCACGGGCCCTGCTGCCAACTTGCCGGAAACAGGCCCTCTGCTACCATCATCGATTCCTGCGGACGTAGCTCAGTTGGTAGAGCGCAACCTTGCCAAGGTTGAGGTCGCCGGTTCGAAGCCGGTCGTCCGCTCCATCGAGAAGCCCCCTCCACGGCGCGGGGATTCTCCGCGTTCCGGTCTGGGCGGGCCCGAGAGGGTATCCACAAAGACTCGTCGACACGCATCGTCCATCGCCAAAGGCTCCGAGACGGTCGACGACACTGACGGAGCCTGCGCGTCACAGGGTGCGAGCGGCACACGCGTGGGTCATCACGTGCTTGGGCCATCGGCGACTTGCGCCATCGTCTGGGTCGTCCCAGGGCTCCAGCGCCGGAGCAACGACCGGCCATGAGGCCCGGTGCGTAGCTGGTCGCCGGCCACGCCACGCGCGGCTACCCGGGTGGCAAGGTCAGCGGCCGAATCCTCGCCGGAACCAGTCCTCAGACGCGCCGATCACGCGTTGTCGCTTTGGGGACCTCGACGGAGGTCTCCGATGACTGGAGATCCGAGGACCCGGGCGGTCGCAGGTGCTGGTGACCTGTTCAGGACTTGAGTAGTCGGTGATCCACGGGGTGCAGACCAAGCCGGCATCGGTGAGCTGTGTGAGGACTCGTTCGGAAACGCGTTCCCGAGTTCAAGGTTCGTGTCGGCGGCTGAGGTCATGCCGACCAACAGCACCACGATGGGGAGCACGACCGGAGACTCACGCACGCTGCCCCGATCCATTGCCTGCCGAGGGGAGGCTGACGCCGGCGGGCGGCGACGAAGAAGAGGTGAACACAAGCAGCGCCCAGGATTGAGTACACGACGGCAGCGCCAACCAAAACGATGATCGTGATCCGCTGACCCTGAAGTACCTCCCCGCAATCGAAATGGCCGTCCTCCGGCTGGGCGACCGATCCACAGTGCGAAGCCTGTCGAACAGCGCCGTACGCGCCGCATCAACAACGAGCGCCAGCGCAACACCCCACATCAGGAGAGGCGTTGCCCGAGCCGAGCGCTGGAACGCCCCAAGGAGAGCACCAAAGCCAAGGGGGGGAACCGCCAGGAAGAGCACCATTGCGCCAAAGCTGTCGCCTCCGAGTTCCGTGCTGTTCAACCAGAAGCTGGCGGGATCAGCGGACGGCGACAAACGCGAGCGGCAGACGCAGCAGACGCACACGACGAATCAGGACGTGGCCGCGGCGCCGATCCAACCCGGGCGGACGGGTGGAGTGGGCGGGGTCCCCTACCGTCGACCTCCGCAGCCGGGCCATTCGCGCCGTGTGTGCCGGAGCCGGGGAGCCGACGCGATCTAGGGCCGCAGACCCCGCAGGGGTATGCCCCACGATCGATCAGCACTCGTGGCCGCGGCTCCTATCCGGAACCCGGGCGGACGGGTGGAGTGGTCGGGGTCCCGACCGCCGTCATCTGCGGCGAGGGCAATTCCTCGCCGGGTGGTGGCGGAGGCAGGGGACCCGACGGGTCTCCAGGGGCGATGTCGTCACTTGGGCCGCCGGGCATGTTCACACGACCAGCGTACGAGGCAACCTGGGACGTTGCGGTGCAAACTAGGGCCATGTCCGTGGACCGTCCACCCGGCTGGTACCCGTTGCCGAACCACCAGGGTGAGTGGGTGTACTGGGATGGGGTCAGTTGGCAGCGTGCCGCGGTCTGGCGTGAGGGCGAGTGGCGCTTCTGTTCGGCGCCCGGAAGCCCCTCAGCCCTGGAAGCGTCTGTTGGGTCTGTGGGTACTGCTCTCCGTCGTCGGGGTGATCGCAGGCGTGGCGAGTTGGCATCCAGGTTCCCAGGACTCCCATGGGTGTCCACAGGACTCGGCGGTCATGCCGGCGACGGTCGTGCTGTGGCTCGTGGGGGTGGTGATCGCTGTGCTCGGCGTCCTGGTCGAACGCTCGGTGGGATCGCCAGTTCCACGACACGGGACTGCGTCGTCGGCCGCCGTTGTTCGACGTGCTGTTCGTCCTCGGCGCTCTTGTGCTGCCGTGGTTCGTGTACGTCATGGGTTACAACATGTGCTGGAACCAGTGAGTCCCAACTGAATTCGCTGACTTTGTGCAAGGTCGTGACCCGGTCCCGACAGTCGGCGGCCGCCACGCTGCGACCCCATATCGGCCAGGACAGTCGGCGTCTTCGTTGTGGGGTCGGGAGCGGAACGCGACACGGCCGCCGACCGCGAAGGCTGGGCCGTCGGCTTCGCTACCGGGGTCCGAGGGCGCGGGACCGGGCAGCGGCCGTTGGCGGAGAGAGTCCCCGCCGAGGCCCGCTGACGTCGATGGAACAGCGGAAGCCGTGGTCGCCGCTCAGCGTGCGCGACTCGCGTCGCTGAGGAGGAACATCCACATCGGGAAGGTGCAGGCCGCAGCCAGTTAGATCGATGCGAGTGCTGACGGTCGAGTGCTTGGGTCGATCGGTCCGCCCCGGACCTTGACGGCGACGCCAAGCGATGACGAGCACGGACGCAGGAGTCACCTTCGGCAGCCAGAGCGGCACGATGACATCAAGCAGCGCTCGTTGCTGACATCCGGCTGCGGATGCGAATCGTCTGGGGCAGTGTCCGGTGTCCGGAAAGCACGGGTGGCATCCGCAAAAAGTAGCCGTCATGGAAGCCACGCATCAGGAGTCAGCCTGGATCCTCGAGATCGGCATTGCGAACCAGCTCACACCGTCCGTAGCGAACTCTGATCGCAGGACGTCGTAGCCAGCAGGATGTCCCGATCCGGATGCCCGACTGGGCACCGACGAGCAACGCCCGAGCAGACCAGCAGCGTCGTACCAGCCCGGCGGCGAACCCACTACCACGCGGGTCGGGATCGCTCGTCGGACCGTCCTGCCAGTCCACGAATTCGGATGGCTGCTCTCCGGCGCGGTGGTCGTTGTCCGCTCACGAGAGTACCGAGCAGGGCGAAGAAGAACAGCGGTAATCACGACGCAGATGATGATGACGAACAGTCTCGTGACTGCTGTGGATGGCAACAGTGACTGTGGATGGCTACACGGCCACGACGCTGTTTCCGGCCCGCCGTGAACGCACCGCTGATCGTATGAAGTACCAAGCCGCGACGGCTGCGATAACGAGGTTCCCTAGGGCTGCGAGCAACAGGGTGTAGCCGGGGACAGGATTCCTGGGATGCTCGCTGGTGTCGAACTCGAACATGGCTGCCACGACGAGTCCGGCCGTGACGACGAGGACCCAGACTGCTGCGACTGTGCCGAGTACTGCCGAGACCAGAGCAAAGCCCCGCGGGCTTGGACAGACGACTGCTCCGACGCGGATCAGGCCCAGAAGTGCGAGTGGCGTGAGAAACGCGATGGATACAGCGGCTACAGGTCCTGACCATCGCGGCCACGGTGTCCATGTTGCGATTCTCCCATGCAAGGAGAGTTGAGTGTCGTACGTGCCGGGCATTGACGAGGGCGGGTATGCCGTCCGGTCCGTTCAGGAGAAGAAGGTCGGGTCGTTCGCAGTGAGCGCCCCTCCCACTGAGTCCGACCGTTACGCCGCCTGTGCAGTACCGCTACGACCGTCCCCGACGCCCCCAGTAGACACGGATCGCCACCACGACACCGACGGCACACCCGATGCCAACCAAGATGACGAGGTCGCCCATGTCGTGCAGAACCGGGGCTCCAGCCCCCCCGTTGCCTGCGATCATGACGACGACGAACCCCAATCCGAGAGCGATACCGAATCCGCAGACAGAGCGCGAGAAGGAGTGGCGACTCCCGTGAGGGCGCCGGCGGCGAACTCGGAGGTCCCGGGGGGCGTGGCGTTCGCCCTCCACGCAGCACTCGACCTGTCCTTGCATCTCGGGCTTCAGAACCCCAGCCCTCCCCGTCCCAGTACCAGAGGACCCCAGGGTCGTCTGGCCCTGGGTGCCAACCCGCAGGCCGGAGCTTCTCGCGACCTTGATCGTTCATTGCGCAACGGTAGGCCGCTCGATCAGGTTGGCACCCGGTTCACCCGCCGGGGGTTCTGCCCGTTCTCACGACGACCACGGACCCAGCGAGGATGACGGGCGATGCCCCGAGTCGGCCCCCCCGGGCCGACGGGCTGTGGCATCACCGGGCAGGTCATTTGCAGAGCAAGTAGATTGGGTTCGTGGCAGAAGCAGCCAGGCCTCCGTCAAGCCTGCGGTCCGTTGCGCTCACCGCAGCGGTGACCGTGGCCCTGTTCGAGTCGTTCCGGGTGGTCCTGCCGAGGGCCTACGGAGTCGCTGACGCGTCGAGCAACGCCGTTGCCGCCGCGACGGTGCTGTCCGTGTTCGCGCTGCCGTTGCTGGCCCCGCTGGTGCGGCGGCTGCTGGGTCCCACGCGGTCCGTCGTGGCGGCCGCAGTGGCGTGGGCGGCGTGGCGGCTGGCGGTTCAGGTGCCCGGCACCATCCCGTTCTGGCTGGCAGGCCTGGGGGCCGTGCTTGCGATGGTGCTGTTCGCCCTGGTCGTCGCGGCCCCGCCGTGGACCGCCGGCGATCGGGTCGCGGGTCTCGTGGTCGGCTTCATCGCCGACGTGGTCCTGATGGGCGCCTTCGCAACCTGGGAGCCCGCGTGGCAGCGCTCCGTCGTACCGGCCGTGGTGGGGGTCGCCGTGGCCGGTGCGGTGGTGGTGCTGGCGGTCGCCTCCGCATCGGCGCTCCCGGCGGGTCGGCCGACCGAACGAGCCGGTCGGCCCGGGGGCGGCCTCCGGCGTGGCGGTCGGGGCCGTCCTGGCCCTGGAGGTCCTGTTCCTGTTGAATCCCGCTGCGGTCGCTGTCCTCGTCGAGGTGGTCGTTGGCCTGGTCGCTCGTCGCGGTGGGTGCCGGTGCCCTGTCGGTGCTGGTGGTGCCCGTCGCCGTCCGGTCCACGGATCCGGGCCCTGCTCCGGTGGTGGCGGCCGCCGTGGTGCTGGCGGGGTCGGCTTCGGGCTGCCCCAGGTGGACGGCGTCTGGATGGTGGTCCTGGTGGTGGTCGGCCAGGTGTGCGTCGGCGTGGTGCTGGCGGCAGCGTTCGGGCCCCGGGTCCCGGGCGGGCGGGCGACCCGGGCCGTGCTCGGAGTGTCGCTCGGATGGCTGGCGTTCGTCGTCCCCATCCTGCTGTACCAACTGCACTTCGACGCGCCCCTCCCGTTCGACAACAGCTTCGTGGTGGCTGCCGCCGGCGCGCTCACGGCGCTCGCCTGCTGGTCGGCTCGGCCCGCTCCGTCATGACCCCCGCGACGCCGATCCGCCCCGTGGCAGGCCTGGCGGTGGCGTCCCTGGCCGTGGTGGCCCTGGTGGCGGGCGTCCTGGCGATCACCGAGCCGGACACGGTCGCCGTCCGGGGGAACGACCTCCGGGTGGTCCAGTGGAACGTCCGCCAGGCGGTCGATGACCAGGGCCAGTTGGATCCGGCGGCGGTAGCCGACGCCATCGCCGCCCAGGGTCCGGTCGACGTGGTCGTGCTGTCCGAGGTGGCCCGGGGCTGGCCGCTGTCCGGCGGGTTGGACCTCGCCGAGTGGCTCTCGCGGTCACTCGACCTGCCGTTCACCTGGGGTCCGGCCGCCGGAGGGCAGTTCGGCAACGCCGTTCTGTCGCGGTCGCCGGTGGCCTCGTCCCGGGTGGTGACCCTCCCGTCGGTGGGGCGGACCCAGGGCCGAAGCGCCACGACGATCCAGCTCACGCTGGCCGACGGTCGGTCCCTGCGGGTCATCGCCACACACCTGCAGAACAACAACGATCCCGAGTCCATGGACGTGCGCCTGGCAGAGGTGGACCGGCTGGTGGACCTGTGGGGCGGTGAGCCGGATGCCATCGTGGTGGGCGACCTGAACCCCAAGCAGGGGGACCCGCCGGACTACCCCCCGCGGATCCCCGGGCAGTACGCGGAGATCGACCGGTTGGTCGACGCCGGGCTCACCTCCGCCGCTGACCTCGGCGACTGCTCCCGGCCGACGTCGAACGACAACTGCAGCGACTACATCCTCACCGGCTCCGGCCTGCGGACCGTGTCCTACGACGTGGTGGAGGTGCCCGGCTTCGACCACCGCATGCTGGTGGCCGACCTCCGGTTGCGTCTCGCGGACGACCGCCGGCCGACCTGCGGCCGTTCGCCGGGGATTCCGGCGCCGATCCTCCGGCCGCTAGGGTGACGCCCGGTCCGGCGACGTGGCCGAGTGGTTAGGCAGGGGCCTGCAAAGCCCCGTACAGGGGTTCGATTCCCCTCGTCGCCTCCATCGGGGAACCGTGCCGGACGACTCCGCGGAGTCGTCCGGCCCCTCGGTCCGCAGCGCAGTCCGGCGCCGCGGGCCGCCCGCTGTCGGTGGTGGGTGGCAGGCTGGCCCCGTGACCGACACCGCCCCCGCCACCCCAGCGCCCCCGACGGACCTCGCGGTCCGGGCCGCGGAGGTCCTGCAGTCGCTCGCCGGGCCGGAGGCCCGGCTGCGGCCGGACCAGTTGGCCGCGGTGGACGCCCTGGTCACCCACCGCCGCCGGGTCCTGCTGGTGCAGGCCACCGGCTGGGGCAAGTCCGCCGTGTACTGGATCGCCACCCGCCTCCTGCGGGACGCCGGTGCCGGACCCACGCTGGTGGTGTCCCCGTTGCTCGCGCTCATGCGCAACCAGGTCGCCGCCGCGCAGCGGGCCGGCATCCGGGCCGAGACCATCAACCGCGCCAACCTGGACGACTGGTCCCAGGTGGAGGCGAAGATCGACGCGGACCAGGTGGACGTGCTGCTCATCTCGCCGGAGCGGCTCAACAACCCGAGGTTCCGCCGGGAGGTGCTGGCGCCCTTGAGCGGCCGCATCGGCCTGCTGGTGGTGGACGAGGCGCACTGCATCTCGGACTGGGGCCACGACTTCCGCCCCGACTACCGCCGCATCGCGGACGTCATCGCCGCCCTCCCGGACGGCGTGCCGGTGCTCGCCGCCACCGCCACCGCCAACGACCGGGTGGAACGGGACGTGGCGGCCCAGATCGGCTCGGACACGCTCACCTTCCGGGGCTCGCTCGACCGGCCGTCGCTGCACCTGGGAGCGGTGGTGGACCTGCCCACCTCGGCCCACCGCCTGGCCTGGCTGGCGGACTGGGTCGCGACGCACCCCGGGCCGGGCCTGGTGTACTGCCTCACCGTGTCGGAGGTGGACCGCGTCGCGGCGCACCTGGCGGACGCCGGGCTGTCCGTCGCCGCCTACACCGGTGCCACGGACGCTGCGGAGCGGGAACGCATCGAGGGCGCCCTGGACAGCGGCGGCCTGTCCTGCGTGGTGGCCACCTCCGCCCTGGGCATGGGCTACGACAACGCCCACCTGGCCTACGTCGTGCACCTGGGGTCGCCGTCGTCGCCCATCGCCTACTACCAGCAGGTGGGACGGGCCGGGCGGGGCGCCGCCGACGCCTCGGTGGTGCTGGTGCCCACGCCCACCGAGGGGGACATCTGGGCCTACTTCGACGCCACCGCCATGCCGGAGCGCCACGTGGTGGAAGAGGTGCTGGCCACCCTGCAGTCGTCGGGGCCGTGCACGGTGGTGCAGCTGGAGGGGTTGGTCAACCTGCGCCGCGGCCGGCTGGAGGCGTTGCTCAAGGTGCTGGACGTGGAGGGTGCGGTGGACCGTGACGGCTCGGCCTGGTTCCGCACGGACCGGCCCTGGGCCTACGACGACGAGCGCTACCGCACCCTGGCCGCGGCCCGCCGGGCCGAACAGGACGCCATGCGCCGGTACCGCAGCACCGCCGGGTGCCGGCTGCGGTTCCTCCGGGAGGCGCTGGACGATCCGGGCGCCCAGGACTGCGGCCGCTGTGACAACTGCACCGGCACCGCGGTGCCGTCCTCGGTGGACCCGGACGCGGTGGCGTCGGCCCAGCAGTTCCTGCGGGGAGCCACGGTCCGGTTGGAGCCGCGCAAGCAGTGGCCCCGAGGCCTGGAGGGCCGCAGGGGCAACATCGCCCCGGACCTGCGGCCGGAGGAGGGCCGTGCCCTGGCCTTCGGCACGGACCCGGGGTGGGCCGAGACGCTGGCGCCCCTGTTCGCCGGGCCGGACGCCCCACCCGGCGACGACCTCCTCCGCGGGGTGGCCGCCACGCTCAAGGCGTGGGACTGGGGCCGCCGCCCCACCTGGGTCACCTGGATCCCCTCCCGCAGCCGCCCGCAGCTGGTGGCGGGCCTGGCCGAACGCCTGGCCCAGGTCGGCAAGCTGGACCTGGTGGACGCCGTCCGCCGGGTCCGGGCCGACGCACCACCCCAGTCCCGCATGGAGAACTCCGCCGTCCAGGCCGCCAACGTCCTGGATGCCTTCGAGTTCGCCACCGGCCTCCCGTCCGGCCCGGGCCTGGTGGTGGACGACGCCATGCGCTCGGGCTGGACCATGACGGTGGTGGCGGAGGGCCTGCGGTCCTCGGGGGCCGGGCTCATCCTGCCCTTCGTGCTGTGGCGCAGACCCTGAGGCGCAGCTCCGCCCGGCGCCGGTCCGGGGTGTCCCTGCGGGTGTGAACCGGCCGGGCATGGGGCAAGCTGAGAGGCGTGAGCATTCCCCCTTCCGGATGGGCCCCGCCCCAGGCGCCGGCCGCACCCCCCACCTCCGACCGTCCCGTCGGCCTGGGGGGCGGCTTCGTGGCCGGCACCCCGCTGGGAGGGGTGCAGCCCGTCCCGGTGGAGGTCCAGCACCCGTCCCAGCGTCGGGAACTGATCCTCACCGCCATCCTGCTCGTGGCCGCCATCACCACGGGCGCCGCCAGCCTCCTGTCGTGGCGGGACTACGGGCTCCTCCTGCGCAGCGGGGCCACCGAGACGGGGTGGGCGCTGCCCGACGGGTCCATGGGCCGGGGCTGGATCGCCGTGCTCCTGGGCGTCGTGCTGGCCGTCGCCGGCGTGCTGCTGGCCGCGGACAAGGTGCGGGCCGGGCGGATCCTCGCCACGCTGGGTGGCCTGGGCCTCATCCTCTTCTCCGTCCTGGAGTGGGGCATGGGCGCGGGACGGCTGCGGACCGGGCCCGGCCTGGGCATCTGGGTCCTGCTCGTCGTGGGCATCGTGGTGGTGGTCGCCGTCGGCGCCCTGGGCCCGCCCAACCCGCAGTCCGAGGCGTCGCGCTGAACCGTGCCGGATCCGAGTCGCCGGTCTGCCGCCCGGGATCGGAGCCCCGAAGGCCAGCTGCTACCATCGGCGCCGATTCGGGCGTATAGCTCAGTTGGCTAGAGCGCTTCCCCGACACGGAAGAGGTCTGCAGTTCGAGTCTGCATACGCCCACTCCCAGAACCCCTGCTACGGCAGGGGTTCTGTGCTTTTCGAGCGCTGAAGGCGAAGTCCCCGAACCCGCCCGTCCCGCATTGGTCCCGTCCCAGGGAACAAACGAGCCAGGCGGGATCCGCCGGGGACGTTCCCTGGGACGTTGTGGGCAGGTGCACCACGGTGAACCCGGCTGCCGACGTGTTCGAGCGGTCAACCGCTCCGGGCATACGATCGGCAGCTACCTAAACACTGGTTGTCGTTCAATGTTGCAGTGCGTACGTTCATCTCGGATGGCCGGGCGGTCGGTTGCTAGGGGGCACCGACCGCCTGCTGCCGTCGGTCACCTTGGGCTGGGATGGTGGGTGTCGGGGGAGTCGTACTCGCCGTCAGACCAAGCGGTCGCCGTGCGGGCCAAGCCCGTCGGCGGGAGGCGACCCTAGGTCTCCAGCGAGAGCACGGGAGGGTCCGATCCATACCCAGGACGGCCCCGGCCGTGCTGGCGGTCGTGCAGCCGATCTACACGGTCACCTCGGCCAGCATCTCCGGCAGAACACGTGCACCAGCGACCCGTCGACGCCGTACGGCACCTCCACGTCGGCGGGGTCGAGCGACTTGGGCATCTTGACCACGTCCAAGCGACCGAAGTCGGCACCATCGCTGGCCCAGCCCCATTACTCGGGGACGGTGGCGGTCACGTCTCCGAAGGACACCGTGTCGCCGGTCTGGGCGCCCCAGACGCCGAGACCGGCGTAGTAGTAGCCGTCCACCGGTGGGTCGCCGTCACCCGCGGACACGACCTCCTTGCCGTCGATGGAGGCGGTGATTTGCTGGTCCGTCGGGTTCGGGAAGCCCTGGTGGCAGCTGAGATGCAGGCGGTGCGTCTCGTCGTCGATGCCTGCCCTGTCGTTGGAGTCAAGGATCGTGGTCTTGCCGTTCTCGATTCTCAGCAGGCTGGCGTCCTGGTCGGTCACGACGAGTTTGTAGCCGTCCCCGCTGTTGTCGTGCTCCTCGCAGCTCAGCGTCGCCTGACGGCCGGGCTGCAGACCCGTCACGGTTGTTTCGATGTCGACGGTGAAGGCGACGCGGGCGAACTCACCGACCGAGTTCGCCCGACCACCGCCGTCGGCGGTTGCGGTGATGGTGTACCTGCCGTCCTCGGTGGCGAACGCGTACGGGCCGGAGGCTCGACTTGATCCCTCGTGGAAGGGTTCGGCCGACTTCGTGAAGTCGGTGGCGAGCAGGTCGTGTGTCGTTGCCTGGTCGAGTCCGACTCCGATGAGCAGCAGCACGCCGCAACCGCCGGCGGCGAGCACGAACGCGGACACGATGACGGTAACCCAGAGCCAGGTCCGGCGCTTCCTCGGCGCCGGTCCCGACGCAGCTGCGTCCTCGATCCACCGGGTGCCGTCCCAGTGCGTCGTTCCTCCCCACTGGGTCCCGCTCCACCAACGTCTGAGCGTCTCGTCGTTCGGGGCGAAGGGGTCCGGGTACCAACCCGTCTCGGAGGGGCCCGCAGGGGCAGAACCTGATGGTGACGCAGAACCTGATGGTGACACGGTGCTCACGGCGCACCTCCTCCTTCGGTGTTGTTCCGCTGGTCAGCCGGTGGGTCCTGGAGGTGTGCTCAGGAACGTGGTCAGGAACGGCTCGGCCTTGTCCACGTTCTCGGTGGTGAGGTAGATGCCCGCAATGCCGTCGCGTGTCCACGCGAACACATCGTCCGGACCCGTCAGGTGTTCGACCGTGACCCCACCCATCTGGGATGTGCCGACCGAGGTGAATTCGTCTCCGACGCTGGCGAGCAGGGTCGATGTCAACTGCTGGGTCGTCATGGACGGCTCGACCTCGGCGAGGAGCAGCTCACCCATGGTGCCCTCGGTGTCGGCGACCAGATGGAACGAGTTGGGAACCTCGCCCAACGGCTTGGTGATCCAGGAGCTGGTGAGGAAGCCGTCGGTATCGTTCGCATAGACGTATCCGCTGACCGGGACGAGAGCGGCTGACAGCCTGCCCGTCTCGTTGGGGAGCAGGACCGGTTCCGCCAGGTACGCGGTCAGCCATCGCTCCAGTTCGGGTCGGGTCGCACCATCGACCGCGCCGAGCACGCCATCTCGGATCCATACGTAGTAGTAGCGGCTGTCGGTCGACGCAGGGTCCTCGAACACGTAGACGGGGATCTCCGAGACGGTCAGCGTGTCGATCTGGTTCACGCCGCCCGAGAAGCCTTTGGCGACTTCCTCCTCGATTCCGACCGGCAACTGCTGGGCGGACTCGACGAGGCGGAGGAACCCGACCTCGTTCGAGTCACCCGCCCGGGCGGTGTTCTGTGCCGGGTCCTCTGCGACGACGCTGTGGAGCGACACCGCTGAGTAGATCTCCCCGGCAGCCGCACCATTGCTCTTCTCGAACTCCCGCAACTGCTTCAGGGCCGCTTCGACCTCGGCCTTCGGCACGTCCTCGTAGCGGTAGCCGGGCACGGGAACGAGTTGGGCGGTCACGGAGATGGTCTCGCCGGCGACCAGATGCTTCTGATGGTCCGACAGCGTCGTGCTCGGACCGCTCGTGGCCGCCCCCTTGCTCTCGGACGTCGACGAACGGGACGAGTCATCCGAGGTCCCGCAACCACCGAGCACCACCCCGACCACGACGGTACCGACCAGGACGAGACGCCGGAGTGCCCGTCCGGTCCGGGACTCACGGCTCCGGTGCAGTGTCCCTGCCATGGGTCCCTCTCCGATCTCGAAGAGTCACCCGGGTGACCCCAGAACTGTTGGTGAGGTCTGCGCTCTCCGACACCCGCATTCTAGGGCCGGCCGGCACACCGTTGCAGAGGCAAGGACGGTCTGGCGGCACCGCAGGGTGGCGGTCCCGGCGACGCCGTGTGTGATGGATGCCCTTCCGGTAGACACAGGTTGTGGGGACAACGAGGTGATCGGATCACCGCAGGGTTCGGGGCTGACGGTGCCGCGGATGGCCGGGGACAACCGGTCGTCAGTTGCCGACGAGCTGTTCAAGCTGGCATCGCTGTGGGAAGGCGGGGCGATCACCGAAGCCGAGTACCGGGTGTTGAGACAGAAGGTCGCTCCAGACTTGGAGGAAGCCCCGGGGACCGACCCGGACTGGTGCCTCGATCCGCTCGCCCGGTTCGATTACCGGTGGTGGGACGGTACGCGTCTGGACGAGGCACGTCAGTTGGCAAGGGTCGGTCCAGGAGGACCCGGGTCCTATCGGCGACCGCTGGTACGACGTCCCCGGCGAGCCTGGTGTGCGCCGCTACTGGAACGGGCTGCATTGGACGAACCGGTACCGACGCAACGGCTCCGGCGGCTGGATGGTTGCCTTTGGTGTTCTGGCGCTTGTTGGTGTCGTCCTGGGTGGACTCACCGTTGCGGCCTGGGTCCTCATCTTCGCCACGGCTTCCGATCCCGTGTCCGATGCGGATGACATCCACCAGCAGCTCACGGAGGCAGGTCTGCAGTGCAGCGGCTGGAAGGTCCGTTACGGCGCTCCCAGCGGCTACATCGGCCGGGCGGAGTGGGCGAACGGAACATGCACTTTTCCGAGTGGCGCGACCCTGGAGGTCTCCACGTTCGACGACGAAGTGACCCTTCAGAACCAGATCAACGAGCCCGTCCCACGTCACGCGGCCGACTTTGATGAAACCGGACAGGAGATCGGCTGCCCTTGGCTGGAGGGCGACCGTTTCGCCATCTCCGCCCCGTTCGAGCAGGCTGCGCCGTCCGCTGAAGCCCGTGCTCAGGCAGAACAGGAGATGGGCCTCGTCTTCAAGACCCTGCCCGGCACCAGACACGACTGCTGATCCATGGCTGGGAGATTCGGCGGGAACGACGAGTTGGCACGCCGAGGCCATGGGCGAGCGGCATGAGCGCGCAAGGGTTCACCGATGAGGAGGGGTTCCGGTGGGAGCCGGACCCGACCGGACGTTCCCGTTTCCGGGTTGTCGAGACGGACGGATCGTGGAGCGACCGGGTCTGCAGCGGTCCGGGACAACTGACAACTGCCAACAGGATCGACGCTGCGAGCTTCCCGCCGGGCTAGCAGCCGTAGCAGTCGGGAGCTAGGTACTCGCCCTGACTGCCGATGTAGCCGTTCGGCGGTACGGTGCCGCATCACGCCCAGGACCGCGGAGGTGCCGATGGAAGTCTTTGGATCCGATGACCTGCCGATCGTGTTCGAGGTCCCTGATGCCGAGATCCGATCCACGGATGTCGGCGGCATGACCGTGTCCTTCTATCGCCTGCCCGCCGGCGACCTGCGTCCGATACTCGAAGGATTGCCCGGTGACGCGTGTCCGTGCCCGCACTGGGGGTACGTGGTCTCGGGACGCCTGCGGCTCCACACGGGCACGGAAACCCGGGACGTGGAGGCGGGACAGGGCTACTACGTCGGGCCCGGTCACACTGCCGAGACCATCGAACCGACGGAAGTGTTCGAGGTGTCGCCGACTCCGCAGTCCCTTGAGGTGTGGGAACACTTCAAGGCAAAACTCATGCAGGCGTAAGGCGACAAGGCGGTGCCAGACGCCTGCGGCCGAGGATGAGGAACGTGACTGTCGTGGTTCGGCGGCGCTCCAGCTACCGGGGTACGGTTTCGGTGCCGCGGAACTCGGTGGAGTGCCTCGGCGAACGGGAGGGTGGTCCGCCATGCCCGGTGAAGAGCTCGCACTTGTCTCGACTGCCGCACTGCGGCGACGCAGCGTGGGGAATCTGTTGCGGATGGGTCACTGTGCGCCGACGGTGATGAAGACGCTGCTGGATGCTTCGGGTTCGACCGAGCGGTGGCCGGTCATGCTCACTGCGGGGCTGCCCGGTGGCATCGGCAACACGGGCGGTGAGTGCGGTGGGTTGACGGCGCCCTTGGTGCTGTTCGGCCTTGAACACGGCCGAGAGGAATCTGAGGATGGGCTGCCAGTGGTCGTGGAAGCAGGCCACGATCTGCTCGCTCGGTTCGCCGACACGCAGGGCACGACCCAGTGTCGAGAGATCAGGGGCACGAGCCGGGTGCCGTTGCGTTGCATCGGTGTGGTGCGTGAGGCGCCGGAGATGTGTGCAGCGTGCGTCGGCGTTCCGGCGGCGGGGGCCGTTGCGCCGGAGGCTCGGGTGGCGTACCAGAGGCTGTACGAGCACTGGAAGCAGCGAGGGTTCCATTGTGCCGACGCCGTGTTGTGCGAGTCCGCGACGTCTCCGGCGCCCGACGAGGAGCTGAGCGATGCCGTCACGGCCTTCATGGGCGGGACCCTCTTCGCCGGCATGACGTGCAGTGCATTGACCGCAGGCGTGATGGCATTGGGCTTGGCGCTGGGCGAGATGGAGAACAGCCACGCCCGTGTGGCACGGATGATCGCGACGATGGCGGTGCGCGGTGACGCCTTTGCCGACGACGTCAATGCGTTCAACCGGGTCATGAACCTCGGCCACGAGCTGGGCGAGTGGTTCGAGGCGGAGTTCGGCAGTACCCAGTGCCGGGCGTTGACCGGATGTGACTTCGCTTCGACTGCGGACGTGGACGAGTACATCGATCGCGACGGGACGGCCGACTGTGCCGATCTTGCACGACGCGTCGCCGAGCATGTCTCGGCCATGGTCGAGCGCGCCTCGACGGCTCCGCAGAACGACGAGACAGGACCGACCCGATGACCGACTCAGATCAGGATCATGTGCTGGTGGTGTACGCCCACCCCAACCCGGAGTCCTTCACCCACGCCGTCCTCGATGAGATCGTGCGGGGTCTGGCCGACGCAGGCCACTCGTACGAGGTGCTCGACCTCTACGCCATCGGCTTCGACCCCGTCTTCTCGCTGCACGACGCCAGCCAGTTCATCCACCACACCCTGCCCGACGGCATGGTCGACCGGGACGCGCTCGAGCGCATGCTCATCGAAGGCGCAGGGAACCCGCTCAAGCGGTTCATGGCCCGGCGATGGGTGAAGGGCAAGAGCGCCGCCGAGATCATCGAGATGTTCGAGGCGAACCAGCCCGCGGACGTACGGGAACACCAGGCGAAGGTCGCACGGGCCCAAGGGCTGATCTTCGTCGCCCCCGTCTTCTGGATGAGCATTCCGGCCATCCTCAAGGGGTGGCTCGAACGTGTCTTCGCCTACGGCTTCGCCTACACCCTCACCGCCGAGGGTTGGGCGGGTCACCTCGAGGGACGCGTGCCCCTGCTGGATCAGCGCAAAGGTCTGATCGTCACCCCCACATTCTTCACCGAGGCTGAGTACGACACCGGCTGGCGGGCCGCCATGGACACGATCCTCTGTGACTGGAACCTCAAGATGGCGGGTGTCAAGGAGACGAGCCACGTCTACTTCTACGCCGTGGTCGCCGCAGGTCCCGAGACACGCAAGGAGTATCTGGAGCGCGCCTACGCCCTCGGGCGGGAGTTCTGAGCGGACGGTAGGTTTGCAGCAGACGGCAGCCGCAGGCGTGCGGCGGCCGAGAGAGGGAAGGGGACGCCATGTCTGACTTGCCCACGACGGAGCCGTCAGGTTCGACTTCGCCCGAGTATCAGTCCGCCCGCAAGCGCGTGGAGCGGAAGCGCAAGTTCGTGGGTGACCTCGTCGCCTACGTCGTCATCAACGCCTTCCTGATCGTCATCTGGGCGATCGGCGGGTTCGGGTACTTCTGGCCCGGCTGGGTCCTGGCCGGATGGGGTGTGCTCTTGGTGTTGGACGCCTGGAACGTCTACTACCGGCGGCCCATCACGCAGGCCGACATCGACAAGGAACTGCGCGGCGGGCGCTGAGGCGCATGGACAAGGTGCACCCAACCTGACGTGTCACCTGACCGTGCGGCAGTCCCCCTGCGCCGGCGGGGGTTCCGTGCCTTCCGGGTGGCCGGCCCGCCCTGTGGGCACCGGCACGACCTGACACGATGTCCGCCATGGCCCAGACCGCGCTGCTCGTGATCGACGTCCAGGAGGAGTACTTCTCCGGTGCCCTGCCCATCGAGGCGCCGCCCCGGGAGGACAGCCTGGCCCGCATCATGGAGGCCATGTCGGCGGCCCGGGCCGCCGCGGTGCCGGTGGTGGTGGTGCGCCACACCGGACAGCCCGGCGAGGGGGCCTTCGAGGCCGGCACCCCCACCTGGGAGCTCCTCGACCAGGTCGGTGCCGCTCCCCGGGACCACCTGGTGGACAAGGAGCTCCCCGGGGCCTTCACCGGCACCGACCTGGGGTCGTTCCTGGACGAGCGGGGCATCGGGCACGTCACCATCGCGGGCTACATGACCAACGTGTGCTGCGACACCACCGCCCGTCAGGCCCTCCACCGCGGGATGGGCGCCACCCTGCTGCAGGACGCGGTGGGAGTGCCGGACATGGAGGACGCCGACGGCGACATCATCCCGGCCGCCGACCTGCAGCGCGCCTCGCTGGCCCCGCTGCAGCTCATCGGCGTGGAGCTGTCGACCGTGGACGAGTGGGCCGGGTCGCTGGCGCGGCCGGAGCGGTGAGCGACCGGCCCGACGCGGACGCCCGTCCTGCCAGCCTGATCACCCTGCCGTTCGCGCTGGTCACCGCCTCCACCTTCGCCTACTTCCTGGCGCTGGGGGCACTGCTGCCCACCCTGCCGAGGTACGTGGAGGACGAACTGGGCGGCGGGAGCGTGGCCGTGGGTGTGGTGGTCGGCTCCTTCGCCCTGTCCGCGGCGGTCCTGCGGCCCTTCGCCGGCCGCCTGGGGGACCTCCGGGGCCGGCGCATCCTGGTCATCGGCGGCTCTGCCCTGGTGGGCGTGTCGGTGCTGGCCTACTCGTTCGTGGACGCCATCCCCGCCCTGGTGGCGCTGCGGCTGGTCACCGGCATCGGCGAGGCCGCCATGTGGGTGGGGGTGGCAACGGCCATCCAGGACATGGCGCCCGACGACCGCCGGGGCGAGGCGGCGTCGTACTTCTCCGTGGCCCTCTACGCCGGGCTGGCCTTCGGGCCGGCGCTCGGGGAGTGGTTGCTGGACCGCAGCGGCTTCGACGCGGTGTGGGTGGTGTCCGGGCTGGTCGCCCTGGTCGCGAGCCTCCTGGGCCTGTCGACGCCCAGGATGGCGCCGCCGGAGCCCCAACCGTTCCGGTTGCTGCACCCGACGGCCATCGTGCCCGGGGTGGTACTGCTCCTCGGGCTGCTGCCGTTCGTGGGGTTCTCCGCCTTCCTGTCCGTCTACGGGCCCGAGGTGTCGATCGACAACGTGGCGCCGTTGTTCCTGCTGTACGGCGGCCTGGTCCTGGTCATCCGCATCGTGTTCGCCCGGCTGCCGGACCAGTTGGGGTGGCGCCGTGCCTCCACCGTGGCACTGGTCATCCTGGGCGGCGCGGGTGTCACCCTGGGGGCGTGGGGCGCGGCGGCCGGGGTGTGGGTCTCCACCGTGGCGCTGGCGCTGGGCATGTCCCTGCTGTTCCCGGCGCTGTTCTCCGCCACGGTGGCGTCGGTGCCGGTGACCGAGCGGAGCCAGGCGGTGGGCACGTTCTCGTTGTCGTTCGACCTGGCGTCGGGCATCGGCCCGCCCGTGCTGGGTGTGGTCGTCAGCGTCGCGTCGTACCGGGCCGGCTTCGCCGTGGCCGGTGTGTGCGCCCTCGGCGCCCTGGCCGTCCTGCCCCGACTCCGCGTTCGGGACGGGGCCCAGCCGGTCTGAGCCGTCGCCGGCTGGGGCGGTCCGGCGTCGGTGGGCAGCCCCACTGGCTCCGACCCGGCACTGCCTCGTGGAAACAATGTTCAATTCTCGGCCACGCTCCGCGCGAATAGGAACAGCGTTTCACAATGGAATTCTGGGCTCCCGGAAAGACAGGGATCACTGTGGGTGAACAGGGGTAAGTAACCCTTGTTCTGCGGTACAGCGTTCCGCTACGGTCCGGCGCACGCCAATACGGCGGGCACCGCTCCGTGGGGGAGTGGGATGAGACCCGAGGGGGACCAATGCGCAGTGTCGGTACGAAGAAGCGGTTCGCGATCGCTGGACTGGGATTGAGCGCCGTTGCGTTCCTGGGTGCCTGTGCCCCGGATGCCCCGGCGCCCACCACCACGCCGCCGGCCGGTGTGACCACCACGACCAACGTGACCTACGCCTGTGCCGGTGCCGGCATCATCGGCCCCGGTGGCGCCAGCCCGGTCGGCACCATCGCCAACCAGACCACCTCGGTGGCCATCACCCTGCCGGCCTCGGCCACGGTGGGCACCCCCTTCAACGTCAGCGTCAACGTCGGCAATCTCAACCTGGCGGCCGCCCCGTCCTTCCTGGACCTGAACGGCGCCAGCATCACCGCCACCGTTGCGATCGCGGGGGCCAACGCCCCCGGCTCCGTGGCGGCCAACAACTTCGTCGGCAACGGTGCGTCCATCAACCTGAACCCCGTCGGCACCACGGCCACGGCCGCCAGCGCCGGGGCCAAGACCGTCACGGTCGGCGCCATCAACATCCTGTCCGGCTCCACCGGCTTCGTCTGCACCCCCGTGGGTGCGGGCGCCTCGGCGTCGGTCACCGCTTCCTGAGCGGACCAGCCATGAGGTGACGAGTGCACCTCGCAGCAGGACGGAACGGGGGTGTCCCAACGACGGGGCACCCCCGTTGCGCGTCCGGGTGGCGTGGCCACGCCCCACCCCGGTTGTTCACCCAGTGTTCGGTTGCCGTCGGGCCCGGGCACGGGTTCACTGCGGCCGATGCACACACGGACCGTCCTCCGGGGTCGACGACTGGCCGCCGCCGCGCTCGGCGCGGTCATGGTCGCCACCATCGCCGCCGCATGCTCCAACGACCCGGATCCGGCCGCCGACCGGGCCGAGGCCACCTCCACCACGACCCCCGCGGCGTCGACCACCGCTCCGCCGCAGACGGCGGCGCCGTCTGCGGGCACCGGCGGGGTCACGATCAGGCCCGATCCCGTGGTCATCGCCCGGTCCGGAGGCACCGCCGCGGCGACCGTGGCCTGGACCGGCCAGGAGCCCCGGACCCTGGTGTTCGTGCGCATCTGCCGCACCTCCGTCTCCGACCCGGAGTTCGACGAGGCGCTGGACTGCTCCCTGCTCAGCGAGGTGACCCCCAACGGGACGCCGGACGGGTCCGGGTCCGTGCAGATGGATGTCTTCCGCGGCCCCGCCCCGGAGGGCGACACCGGCTGGGGGTGCTTCGCCCCGGAGGACGAGGCGCCGCCGGGTGTGCAGAAGAACACCACCTGCTACGTGCGCGTCACCAACGACGTGGTGAGCAACGCCGAGGACGCCCGGGACACCCCGTTCACCATCTCCGGCGGCTGAGCCCACCGGCGCCGGACGCCACCGGTTGCCGGCGGGGCCGGCGTCAGTCGGCGGGGGTGTTGCGGTAGTCCTGGTGGTCCCGGCACGGCTGGCCCCGGAGGCCAGGGCACGGCGGGAGCTGGGCCGGGTAGTCGGTGAGGACCCCGGAGGTCACCGGGAGCACCAGGCGGGAGGGATACTCATCCGTGTGGCCGATGTCCACGGTGGCGTCCGCCGGGGTGTCCTTCAGGATCCAGCTCCACCGGGGCTTGTCGCCGCCCGGGGTGTGGACCGAGATGCGCAGCCGTGATCCGGCCCGCACGATGTGGGCGAAGGGCAGGATCTCCACCCGGGCCTCGGTGAACTCGTCCTCGGGCAGCGGTGAGGAGTCGGCCTGGGTCCCGGTGTGCAACGGCAGCAGGTCCGTGGAGCCCTCCGCCTCCTTCCGCATGGACGCCCGCAGGAAGCCGGACTGGATGTAGGTCTCCTTGTCGTCGGGCCGGACCTCCGAGAGGGTCACCCCCAGGTCCGCGTCGCCGGCGTCGGTGCGGATCCACAGGTCGGCGCTGGCGCTGCCGGCCAGGACCAGGTCCTGGGTCAGCGGCTCGCTCACCCACACCGCGGCGGACCCGTCGGGCTCCTGCTTCCAGTCGTAGCCGGGGTCGGCGTGGAACAGGTCACGACCTCCGCCGTCGGTGAACGTGGTGAGGTCGGCCAGCGCCGGGTCGACGGCGAAGCGGGTCGCGGTGCCTCCGCCGTCCGGTGCTCCCGCCGGCGGTTCGGTGAGCATGGTGCCGTCGGCCTGCAGGTAGTAGGGGAGTGCCGTGGTCCCGGCCGGCGGCCACTGGCTGACGCGGACCTCCGCGGTCGGGACCGGCGCACCGGGCTGGTCGGGGTCGCCGGCGCCGCTCTCGAACACCAGCCGGATCGGGTCCTCGGCCTCGTACGCGGCCCGGGCCGCCTCCACCGACGGTTGGTCCAGGAAGCGGGACGGCGGCAGCGTGAGGTCGGCGTCGAAGATCTCCTTCATGATGAGCGGCGCGAACGCGGCGACCACGGGCGGGATGGGCTCCAGCTGGTCACCGACGTACAGGTCCAGGAAGGTCTTCCACTCCACCAGGTTGAACGGGGCGAACCCGTCGGCGTGGGCACCGTTCCAGGCGCTGAACCGGGCGACGGGGGCGTTGGTGAACTTGTCGAACAGCAGCGGGAAGCGCCCGCCGGTCTGCTCGTCCTGGAACGCGCCGGTCAGGAACACGGGGACCTCGATGTCCTGTGCGAACAGCGAGGGGTTGACCGGATCGGCGGCCTCGGCGTCGTAGAACGGGTACTGCAGCGCCTTCTCCGCCGCGTCCACGTTCTGGCCCCGCATGGTCTGGTTCTCCTTGCAGGTGGTGTCGCCCCCGTCCACCCGGGCCTGCTCCCAGCCCTGGCCGTAGGGCTCCGCCTTGTTGCCGACCTCGGTGGCCCAGGACAGTGCGAAGCCCTTGTTGAAGATCCCGCCGGGGGCCAGCACGCCCCGGGCGGTGTCGTCGAAGACGGACAGCGGCGTGATGGCGGACAGCGACGGTGGTCGGGAGGAGGCCACGAACAGCTGTGACAGGCCGGGGTAGGACAGGCCGACCATGCCGACCTTGTTGCCCTTGACCCACGGCTGGGCCGCAGCGGTCTCGATCACGTCGTAGCCGTCCAGCACCTGCAGCGGCTCGAAGAAGTCGTAGGCGCCGCCGGAGCAGCCGGTGCCGCGCATGTTGACCGCGACGACGGCGTAGCCCATGGCGTGGGCCAGGAGGGAGCCGGGCTGCGCGGGGGCGTCGCAGGCGAAGGGGACCAGGGCGCACAGGGCGGACGGGTCGTCGCCGACCAGGTCCTTCAGCTGGTCGGCGTTGTCCTCCAGCAGGTTCGAGCCGGGCTCGGAGGGGTTGTAGCCGGAGTACTCCACCACGGTGGGGTAGGGGCCGTCCTCGACCGGGCCGGGCAGGTACACCGACGCCGACAGCGTGGTCCCGTCGCGGGTGGTGATGTACTGGAAGCCGGGCTCCAGCTCCTGGTCGGCGTAGAAGTCCTGGCCCGGAGTGGAGTCCTCCACCGACTCCACCACGACGGGTCCGGACGCCGTCGGCTCGTTGCCCAGCGTGCCCACCCGGTAGCCGTCCCCGGGCTCGACCAGGCGGAAGATGAGCGAGCCCTGGTCGTCGGCCTGGCCCCACGTGACCGCGGTGCCGTCGGGCCGGTAGAGGACCAGGACGTCACCGGCGGCGGCATCGGTGACGTGGACCTGCTCCACGCTGCCCCGGGTGGTGAACGCGGCCGCGCCGGCCCCGTCCCGGAGCGCGGGCAGCTCGGCTGCCGCCACGGGAGTGGCGGGGTCGCCGCCCACGCCGAGTTCGGCGTCCTGGGTGCACGCGGCCCCCACGAGTGCCAGCGCCGTCACCGTCGCGGCCAGTGCCGCCGACCTCCGCCGCCGCCACCGGCGGCGTCCCGTCCCCTGGTCCTGCATCGTCCCCCCTGTGGCACGCGTCGCGTGCCGGTCAATGAATTCGGTTCAAGGTAGTCCGTGCCCCAGCGGACGTCCTGCCGCGGCGTTGCGCGAACATGGCACATGTCAGCTGTTCCCGGCCTCGATCCGGACACCCCCGGCTTCACCTACGACGAGTTCGCCTACTTCGGCGAGAACTGCAGCGAGTACGGCCTGCCCTGGGACGGTGCGGCCGAGGTGGAGCGTGTGGCGCACCCGCTCGGCGACGGCCGGGAGGTGGCGGCGCTGCGGTGGGGTGAGGGCGATCCGGAGGCGGTGTTCCTCCACGGGGGCGCACAGAACGCCCACACCTGGGACACCGTTGCGCTCGCACTGCGTCCCCGCCCGGTGCTGGCGGTGGACCTCCCTGGTCATGGACGGTCCTCCTGGCGGGAGGACCGCCGCTACGACCCTCGGGCCAATGCGGAGGACGTGGCCGCCGCGGTGGCCGCCCTGGCCCCGGACGCGCATGTGGTGGTGGGCATGTCGCTCGGGGGGCTGACCGCAGCCGCGCTGGCGGCCGCACACCCGGAGCTGGTCCCGCGGCTCGTCCTGGTGGACATCACCCCGGGGGTCACGCGGGACAAGGCCAAGGACATCCACGACTTCATCGAGGGACCGCAGTCGTTCCCGAGCTTCACCGAGATCTTCGACCGCACCGTGGAGTTCAACCCGACCCGGACGCCCGAATCGCTCCGTCGCGGGATCCTGCACAACGCCCACCGGGAGCCCGACGGCAGCTGGCAGTGGAACTACGACCGCCGCCCGTTGGGCACCGTGGAGGGCATGGGACCGGAGGCCCTGTGGGAGGACATCGCCTCCATCGACGCCCCCCTGCTGCTGGTCCGTGGCGGGCTCAGCCCCGTGGTGGACGACGCGGACGTGGCCGAGCTGCAGCGGCTCCGCCCCCACGCCCGGGTCGTCATGGTCGACGGTGCCGGCCACAGCGTGCAGGGAGACGAGCCGCTCGTCCTGGCCGACCTGGTCCGCGCCGAGCTGGACGGCTGAGCGGGGACCATCGATGCGACAACTGCTGCTCGTCCGCCACGGAGGACCCGACTCGTTCGAGTTCCGCGAGCGTCCGGACGTGACGCCGGGCCCGGGGGAGGTCCGGGTGTCGGTCCGGGCCGCCGGGGTGAACTTCGCCGACATCTCCGCCCGCATGGGCACCTACCAGGACGCACCGCCGCTGCCGAGCTGCCTCGGCTACGAGGTCGCGGGTGTGGTGGACGCCCTCGGCCCCGGGGTGGAGGACCTTGCCGTCGGGGAGGAGGTCTTCGGTCCGGTCATGTTCGGGGGGTACGCCGACGCCGTGGTGGTGCCCGCGTTCCAGCTCCGGCCCGTCCCACCCGGCGTCACCATGACGGAGGCCGCAGGGGTGCCGGTGGCCTACCTCACCGCCTACGTGATGCTGAACCGCCTGGGGTCGGTGCTGCCGGGTGAGACCGTGTTGGTCCACGGGGTCGGCGGGGGAGTGGGCCTGGCCGCGCTGCAGCTGGCCAAGGAGCTGGGCGCGGTGGTGATCGGCACTGCCAGTGCCTCCAAGCACGCCCGCCTGTCCGAGATGGGCGTCGACCACCTCATCGACTCCCGCACCCAGGACTTCGCCGAGGTGGCGCGGGGCCTGACGGGCGGGCGGGGTGTGGACGTGATCCTGGATCCCATCGGGGGCACGACCACCCGGAGGAACTACAAGCTCCTGGCCCCGCTCGGCCGGCTCTTCCTCTACGGCGCGTCCTCCACCAGCCCCCGGGGGTCACGCAGGCGTGACCTGTTCGGCATCGCCAGGGCGGTGGGCGCCACGCCGGTGTTCCACCCCTTCCAGCTCATGAACGCCAACAAGGGGGTGTTCGGGGTCAACATGAACCACCTGGCCCAGGACGTGACCGCCATGACCGTGGCCCTCGACCAGGTGGTCGACCGGCTCGGACGCGGCGTCATCAGCCCGGTCATCGACTCCACCTATCCGCTGGGCCAGGCAGGCCAGGCCCAGGACCAGCTGTCGCAGGCCCGCAACTTCGGCAAGGTCGTGCTCACCGTCGAGTGACCCGGCCTCCCGCCGAGGCGGCGACCCTGTCGTGGATCGACCCCTGACGGGTCGGATTCCTACAGGTTCGGATGCGGGTGCGGGTGCGGGTGCGGGTGTGGGTGTGGGTGTGGGTGTGGGGACGGTGCGGAGCGGGGTGCAGCTCAGGCGGGGGCGACCACGACGGGGATGGCGTTCAGGGCGCAGTTGCCGCTGAGCGGGTCCAGCACTGCACCGTCGGTCAGCAGGTTGGAGTTCACCCCGGGGTGGCGGGCGGCCACGGCCAGGCGGGCGTCGGGGTCGTCGTGGCCCCAGCCGTGGGGCAGGCTGACCACTCCGGCCCGGATGCCGTCGGTGACCTCCACCGGGGCGGACACCTCGCCCACCCGGGAGCGCACCAGTGCGTCCTTGCCGTCGGTCAGGCCCAGGCGCGCCGCGTCGTCGGGATGGACCTGCAGGGTGCACCGGGGCCGGCCCTTCACCAGCACCTCCACGTTGTGCATCCAGGAGTTGTTGGACCGCAGGTGGCGCCGACCCACCAGGACCATCCCGTCGTCCACCGGCTCGTCCAGGGTGGCGGCCAGGCGGGCGACGTCGGCCACCACCGGCTCCGCATCCAGTTCGATGCGCCCCGATGCAGTGCGCAGCACCTCCACCAGCCGAGGCTGCAGCGGGCCCAGGTCCACGCCGTGCGGGTTGTCGATCAGCACCTCCAGCGAGAGCCCTCCCGGCGTGGCGCCGAAGTGGTCGCCGTACGGGCCGCTGCGCACCATCAGGTCGATCATGCGCTCCGGCGGCTCCAGGTGAGCGACCGCGGCCACCAGGTCCGCTGCGTCCCGGCCCGACAACGGCCCGCCCTCCAGTCCCACGGCCTGCTGGGCCAGGGTCCCCGCGATGAGCCCGTAGACCAGTTCGGGGTCACCGTCGGCACCCTGGCCGCCCAGGATGAGTGCGAGGCGGGTGACGATCTCGTGCTCGCCCGGACCGTCGGGCTGGAACACCGGCGGCGAGTAGTTGGCGATGTTGCGCACCGACAGCCCGTAGAACGCGAAGTCGAAGTGGGCCTTCTCCAGCGCGGACGGGGGCGGCAGGATCACGTCGGCGTGGCGGGTGGTCTCGTTCAGGTAGATGTCCACCGACACCATGAAGTCCAGGGACTCCAGGGCCCGGACCAGCCGGGCCGAGTCCGGGGTGGAGCGGGCCGGGTTGCCGGCCATGGTGATCAGCGCCCTGACCTGGCCGTCCCCCGGGGTCTCGACCTCCTCGGCCAGCACGGCGATGGGCAGTTCGCCCCGCACCTCGGGGTGGCCCCCGACCCGCGAGCCGAAGCGGCCGGTGCGGAACCCCCGGCCTCCGGGGGCGGAGCCCTCCACATGGGGCCGGCCGTGACAGGGGGTGGGCCACATCACGCCGCCGGCGCGGTCCAGGTTGCCGGTGACGAGTGTGAGGACGTCGCCGGCCCAGGAGCCGAGGGTGCCGAACGAGACCGTGTGGGCGCCGATGCGGGTGTAGACCGCGGCCCGCTCCGCGGTCGCGAACTCGGTGCTGATGCGCCGCGTGGTGGCGGCGGGGATGCCGCAGCGGTCCGCGACGGCCTCGGCGGTGAACGGCGCCACCAGCTCGGCCAGGGCGTCGATGCCGCCGACCAGTCCGTCGCAGTTGCCCAGGTCGATCCCGTGGGCCGCGATGGTCTCGTGGATGAGCGCGAACAACCACAGGGCGTCGGTGCCGGGGCGGATGGCCAGGTGCTCGCTCGCCACCTCCGCCGTCCGGCTGCGGCGGGGGTCCACCACCACCACACGCCCTCCCCGTTCCCGGATGGCGGCCAGCCGTCCCGGGAAGTCGGGTGCGGTGCACAGGCTTCCGTTGGACTCGAGCGGGTCCGCGCCCAGCATGAGGAGGTAGTCGGTGCGGTCCAGGTCGGGCACGGGCATGGCGCCGGGGTTGCCGAACAGGTACCCGGAGGACACGTGGCGCGGCATCTGGTCCACCGTGGAGGCGGAGTAGAGGTTCTTGGTGCCGAGCGCCTGCAGCAGCGGCCGGGTGAAGACGGCGCCTGCGATGGTGTGTGCGTTGGGGTTGCCCAGGTAGACCGCGATGGCGTCGGAACCGTGGCTGTCGCGGATGGGCAGGAGGCGGCGCTCCACCTCGGCGAAGGCCTCCTCCCAGCTCACCTCCACGTGCACGCCGTCGCGCTTGACCAGCGGCCGGCGGAGGCGGTCGGGGTCCTCGTGCAGTTGCCTCACGGTGGACCCCTTGGGGCAGATGTACCCGGCGGAGAACACGTCGGCCCGGTCGCCGCGGATCCGCTTCACCGCGCCGTCGGCCACCTCGATCTCCAGGCCGCACGTGGCCTCGCACAGCGGGCAGGTGCGGAAGTGGGACGTGGTCCCGGACGTGGCTGCGGTGTCTGGGCTCATGTGCTGTCCCCCGGTCCGGGCCGGACACGGCCGGCGGTCGATGTAGTGGCATTCAGTCTGACACAACTGTGTGGCGGGTGATGATCGTCGTCCCGGTGCTCGAGGCCTCGGCCGGCCCGTGGCGCGCCGGTCATGTCCCGGCCCCGGCCCACGCCGTGACCAGCTCGGCCAGCACGGGCAGGGTGACGGCGCCGGAACCCAGCACCACGTCGTGGAACCCTGCGATGTCGAAGCGGTCGCCCATGCGGTCCTCGGCCTCGGCCCGCAGCCGCTGGATCTCGAGCTGGCCCACCTTGTACGACAGGGCCTGGCCCGGCATGGCCAGGTAGCGGTCCACCTCCGACACCACCTGTTCGGGTGGGACCGGCGTGTGCTCCGTGAAGTAGTCGATGGCCGCCTGGCGGTCCCAGCCCAGCGCGTGCAGGCCCGTGTCCACCACCAGGCGGGCCGAGCGCCAGGAGTCGGCGGTGAGCATGCCCAGTCGGTCCAGGTCCCCGGAGTAGAGCCCCATCTCGTCGGCCAGCCGCTCGGCGTACAGGCCCCAGCCCTCGATGTACGCGGTGGAGCCGTCGTGGCGCTGGAAGTCCGGCAGTCCCTCCAGCTCCTGGCTGATGGCGATCTGCAGGTGGTGGCCCGGGATGGCCTCGTGGAACGCGATGGACTCCGCCTCGGTCCGCGACGCGTCGGCGGGGTCCGCGGTGTTGATGAAGTAGGTGCCGGGCCGGGTGCCGTCCACGGCGGGGGGGAAGTAGTAGGCGTAGGGGGCGTCGGCGGCCAGGAACGCGGGCACCGGGGTGACCTGGCACGGCGAGGACGGCAGCCGGCCGAACCACGCCGGCATGGCCGCGGTGGCCCGGGCCACGGTCTCCTCGGCCACCCGGACGATCTCGGCCCCGTCGGTGTGCTTGAACGTGGGGTCGGAGCGGAGGCGGTCGAACACCTCGGGAAGGGTCGTGGTGCCCAGCACGCCGGGGGCCAGGGCCAGGTACTCCGCGGGGAGCACCTCCTCGGTCTGGTGCCGCCCCAGGTCGTGCAGCTCCTGCGGTGACCGGCGCAGGGTGGTGTGGGCCCGCACCAGCGCCAGGTACAGCTCCTCGCCGTCGGGGAGCCAGCACCAGCCGGACCGGTCGTCGGGCCGGGCCCGGGGCGCCAGCTCGTCCCGGAGCACGTCGCGGTAGCGGGCGAAGGCGGGGCGGATCACCTCGCGCACCTGCACCAGCACCTGGTCCCGCCACGCGTCGGCGTCCTCCCAGCCTTCGGGCAGGCCGGCGGCCAGGAACGGGTCGGTCGCCGTTTCGGTGCCGAGGTAGGCGTCGAGGGAGTGGATGGACCGGCTGATCACCGCCGCGGCCGGGGTCCGGCCCGCATCCAGGCCGGCCCGGAACCGTGTTGCGGCCTGCTCCAGGTACCGCGGCACCTGCTGGTGTCGTTCCAGCGCGGCCCGGGCGTGCTCCGGCCGCGGGTAGGTCAGCTGCGGTGCCACCATGAGCAGCTCGGCGTGCGGTCCCAGCATCTGGTCCGAGGCCATCTCCACCAGGCGGAGGTCGATCGACTCCACCGCGGTGTGCACCTGGTGGTCCAGGAGGGCGAGTGTCACCCGGTCCGCCGTGCTGCATTCGGCCCGGTCGACCCCGGCGATGCGGGAGCGGATGGCCTGGAGGTCATCGCGGTGCCGGGCGTCGGCCGCGGCGGACAGGTCCGGGAGCCGGTCGTCGTGGTCGTGGATCCCCAGGAGCGTGGCCGAGGTGGGTTGCGCCTCCAGCGAGAGGGCCCAGAAGTCGTCGGCCAACCCACGCACCGCGTCCGCGGTGGGGGCCGGACCGGTGTCCGGTCCCCGGGCCGCACGGGCTGCCACCGGGCCTTGTCTCGCCGAACCGTCCGTCACCGTGCCCCCTCGTCGCCGTCCCGCGACCCTAGCCAGCCCCCGGGTCGGTGGCCGGTAGGCTCACGGGGTGGACCCCGCCCCCACCGAGACCGGGTATCCGCCCTCCTGGGAGGCCGACGTGGTGCTCCGGGACGGACACACCGTCCGGGTCCGGCCCATCGTCCCCGCCGATGCCGGGGCCCTGGTGCGCTTCCACGAACGCCAGTCACCCGAGTCGGTCTACTTCCGGTTCTTCTCGCCCCGACCCCGCCTGTCGGACAAGGAGGTGGACCACTTCACGCACGTGGACCACCGCGACCGCGTGGCGTTCGTGGCCGTGCTCGGCGACGACATCATCGGCGTGGCCCGCTACGAGCGGTACACCGGGACCGACACGGCAGAGGTCGCGTTCTTCATCGACGACGACCACAACGGCCGGGGGCTGGCCACGGTCATGCTGGAGTTCCTGGCCGCCGCCGGCCGCGAGCGCGGGCTGCGCCGCTTCGCCGCCTCCACCCTGCCCAACAACCGCAAGATGCTGGCGGTGTTCGCCGCCGCGGGGTACGAGGTCGCCTCCCACCTGGAGGACGGCGTCATCGAGGTCGCGTTCGACATCCGCCCCACGGAACAGCTGGTGGCGGCGATGGAGCGTCGGGAGCGGCTGGCGGAGGCCGCCTCGGTGCGGCGCCTGCTGGCCCCCGAGAGCGTGGCGGTGGTGGGCGCCGGCACCAATCGCGGCGGCGTGGGGGCGGAGGTCTTCCACAACCTGGTCCTCGGGGGGTTCACCGGCCGCCTCTACCCGGTCAACCGCGACGGCCGGGACGTGGCCGGGGTGCCCGCCTTCACCGACGTGTCGCAGCTGCCCGTCGGCATCGACCTGGTGGTGGTGGCCACCCCCGCCCACGAGGTCCCCGGTGTGCTCGACGCCTGCGGTGACCTGGGGATGGGAGGGGCCGTGGTGCTGTCCGCCGGGTTCGCGGAGGACGGCCCGGCCGGCGCCGACCTGCAGCGGGAGGTGGTCGCGGTGGCCCGGCTGCACGGCATGCGGCTCCTCGGACCGAACTGCCTGGGGCTGGTCAACACCGATCCCGGCATCCGGCTCCACGCCACCCTGGCCCCCGCCTCTCCGCCCCCGGGGGCGATCGGGATGCTGGCCGAGTCCGGCACCCTGGCCGCGGCCATCCTGGACCATGCCGAGCGGACCGGCCTGGGGATGTCCACCTTCGTCGCGGCCGGCAACCCCGCCGATGTCACCTCGGCCGACCTGCTCAGCTACTGGACCGACGACGAGGCCACCAACGGGGTGCTCCTCTACCTGGCGTCGCGGGGGTTGCCGTCGCGCTTCGTCCGCTCGGCCCGCGCCGCTTCCATGGCCAAGCCCGTCGCCGCGCTCCGGACCACGATGTCCTCGCCGGCGGGGTCCCGGGGCCGGGACGACGAACGCCGGGCCGAGGCCATGTTCCGCCAGACCGGCATCATGTCGGTCGGCACCCTGGAGCAGTTGTTCGACATCGGCCGGGTGCTGGCCGACCAGCCGGCACCGCGGGGGCGGGGCGTGGCGGTGATCGGCAACTCCGACGGCGCGGTCACCCTGGCCGCGGACGCGTGCGCCGGGGCGGGGCTGGACCTGGTGGAGCTCACCGGGACCCTCCGCTCCGGACGGGCCTGGGCCAACCCGGCCAACCTCACCTTCCGGGCCACGGCCGACGACTACGCCGATGCCCTGGGGGTGGCGGCGGGGTCGCCCCTGGTCCACGCCATCATCGCCATCCACGCCTCACCGGTGCTGGAGCCCGCCGACGACGTGGCCGCCGTGATCCTGGACACCGCGGCCCGCCATCCGGACACCACCGTGGCCGCCACCATCCTCGGGACGGACCACGCCACCCGCCTGGTGGCGGAGGAGACCGGTGCCGCAGTGCCCATCTTCCCCTTCCCGGAGCACGCGGCCCGGGCCTTCGGCCGCCTGGCCGGCCACCACGAATGGCGGGCCACGGCCGACGTGCACGGGGAGGGCGCGCCGCTCGGCTGTGACACCGATGCGGCTGCCGTGGTGGTGGCCGGCGCACTGGCGCGGCGGGTCGATGGCGGCACGGTGGTGCTGGACCACGCGGAGGAGGAGCGCCTCCTGCCGCGCCTACGGCGTGCAGGTGGCCGACCGCCGCACGGTCCTGGACGCGGACGCCGCCGTGGCCGCGGCGGCGGAGCTGGGATGGCCGGTGGCGCTCAAGGCCCAGGCCCGGGACCGGCGCAAGCGGAGCGCCCTCGGTGGCGTGGCGGTGGACCTGGCCGACGAGGCGGACCTCCGTTCCACCTGGGACCGCATGGCCGACGCGCTCGGTGACGGGCATGTGGCCGGCGGTGGTGCAGCGGTTCATCGAACAGGGGGTGGACATCGCGGTCCGGGTGCGCCGCGACCCCTTCGGGGCCGCCACGGTGGAGGTGGGCCTGGGTGGCCCGGCCACCGCGGTGGACCGCTGGGAACTGGGCGTGTTGCCCCTGGCGCTGCCGGACGCGTCCGCCCTGGTGTCGGCCAGTTCGGTGGGCCGTGCCCTCAGCGATCCGCTGGACCGGGTGCCCGTCGTGGCCCTGGTGCACCGGCTGGCCGCGCTGGTGGACGACATCGAGGAGATCCACGAGGTCACCGCCAACCCGGTGGTCGCCTCCGGTGCCGCGGCCCGGGTGACCGACGTGGACGTCGTGGTGGGTGACCCGGTGGGGGAGTTCCCCGTGCGCCGCCTGGACTGACGCCGCCCGCCGCGCCGGCGGTCGGGCCGGACGGTCCGGTCCTCGGTCCGGTCGGTCCGGTCAGGGGCGCGGCTCGCGGGGCAGGCCCAGCACGCGGTCACCGATGATGTTGCGCAGCACGTTCGTGGTGCCGCCCATGATCGTGTACGCCGGCGAGTAGCAGACGTCCCGGGACACCCGGTTCCACAGCAGCGCGTCCGCGCCGGCCACCCGGACGCACAGGTCGGCCACCCGCTGCTCGAACTCGGTGCACCAGGTCTTGGTGATGGCGGACCATCCCGGCGGGGCCTGGCCCAGCACCTCGCGCAGCACCATCAACCGGCCCACCCGGTAGCCGCCTTCCAGCGCCGCCACCTCCTGGCGGAGGCGGGGGTCGGAGGTGTCGGCGCCACGGATCGTGTCCAGGTAGAGCCGCCGGTTGGAGACCAGGCGGTCGATGCCACCCCGCTCGTGCTCCATCTGGCGCATCACCTGCTTGAAGCTCCCGTTCTCCTGGCCGACCAGGTGCCCGGCGGGGACCTCCACGCCCGCCAGGTGCACCTCGCAGAAGTGGGCGTTGCCCGTGGCGTCGACGATGGGGCGCACCTCGATGCCGGGAGAGCGCAGGTCCACCACGAACTCGCTCAGCCCGGCATGGGGCGGGGCATCCGGGTCGGTGCGGGCGATCAGGTAGCACCAGTCGGCGTCGGCCGCACCGGAGGTCCACACCTTCTGGCCGTCCACCACCCACGTGTCCCCGTGGCGCACGGCCCGGGTCCGCAGCGATGCGACGTCCGAGCCGGCATCGGGTTCGCTCATGCCGATGCTCCAGGCCGAGGTGCCGGCCACGATGTCCGGCAGCCACCGCCGGCGCTGCTCGTCGGTCCCGTACTGCAGGAGCGTCGGGCCGATCTGGCGGTCGGCGAACCAGGACGTGGCCACGGGGGCGCCCTCGGAGATCAGCGCCTCGAACACCACGAACCGCTCCAGGGCGCGACCGGCCCCCACCGCCCTCGGCGACCGGCCAGGTCATGCCCAGCCACCCCCGGCGGGCCAGTTCCAGGGAGAACTCCCGGGACGTGCCGATGAGCCAGGAGTCCTCCCGGACGTCACGGCCCGCCGCGGCCGCCCGCCCCACCTGCGTGGCCTCGCCGACCCAGTGCCGCCAGCTCGGGCGGGAGCGTGAAGTCCACGGGGTCAGGCTCCCAGGCCGGAGTCGGGATGGAGCTGTGGCCGGCCGGTGAGCACCCACTCCCGCAGGCCCTCGAACGGGTAGATGCCGGTGGCGTGGCCGTCGTTCCAGGTCACGCCCAGTCCCCACGCGCCCACCAGCTCGGCGCCGGTCACCGCCAGCGGGGCCGGGTCGGGGCCGGTCGGCCACGGCTCCCGGCCCGCCTGGCGGGCGGCCCGGCAGGTGGCGCACGGGCAGGCCAGCCGGAGCTCCACCAGGTTGATCGCACCCGCGGTCCCGTCGTCGAAGCTGAGTCGGAGCTCGCCCTCGTCCCGGTCGATGGTGATGTCGGTGACGTCGGCGGTGTGGGTCATGGGACGCCCATGCTGCCAGCGCCGCTACCGTTCCGCCCATGCGCGCCGTCGTCCTCGAGTCCTACGGCGGCCCGGAGGTGCTCACGCTCCGGGACGTCCCCGACCCCGTTCCGGGCCCGGAGGAGGTCCTGGTCGACGTGGCCGCCACCGCGGTCAACCGGGCCGACCTGCTCCAGCGGATGGGCCTGTACCCCGGACCGCCGATGGCGCACGAGATCCCGGGCCTGGAGTTCGCGGGCACCGTGGCCTCGGTGGGGGAGCGGGTCACCGCCGTCTCGGTGGGCGACCCCGTCATGGGCATCGTGGGCGGTGGCGCCTACGCCGAGCGCCTGGCCGTGCACGAACGCCAGCTGCTGTCGGTGCCGGACGCCGTGGGCCTGCCCGATGCCGGCGCCGTGCCGGAGGTGTTCATCACCGCCTACGACGCCCTCGTCCTGCAGGGAGGGCTCACCGCCGGGGGGTGGGCCCTGGTCCATGCCGGTGCGTCGGGCGTGGGCACCGCGGCCATCCAACTGGTGCACGCCGTCGGGGCCCGCGTGGTGGTCACGTGCTCCGCCGCCAAGGTGGCGGCGTGCCGGGAGCTGGGTGCGGACGTCGTCGTCGACTACGGCTCCGAGGACTTCGCGGGGCTCGCGCTGGAGGCAACCGACGGCATCGGCGTGGACGTGGTGCTCGACGTGGTCGGGGGCGAGTACGTGGCCCGCAACCTGGCCGCGACCCGGGTCGGTGGCCGCATCCTGCAGGTCGGCGTGATGGGCGGCGGCCGGGCCGACGTGCCGGCGGGCGAGCTGCTGCGCAAGCGGATCGCCTGGATCGGCACGGTGCTGCGGGCCCGCCCGCTGGAGGAGAAGATCGCCGTGAGCCGGCGCTGTGCCCACGACCTGCTGCCGTTGTTCGACACCGGCGTGCTCCGACCGGTCATCGACCGCCGGTACCGCCTCGACCAGGTGGCGGAGGCCCAGGAGTACGTGGCGTCGAACGCCAACGTCGGCAAGGTGCTGCTCGAGGTCTGACCCCGCCGGTCTCCCTCCGGGTCAGTCCGTCACCTGCAGCGCGTGGACCTCGAGCGACCCGACGCCCTTGAGGTCGCGGGTCCCGAGCACCGTCCACCGCCGGTCGGGCACCGACGCCGCGAAGCCGCCGGACACCGCGAGCGCGCCCACCGGTGCCTCGGCCACCAGCCGCGCCGCCCGGTTCACCGTCGGTCCGAAGAGGTCTCCCTCGAACCAGACGGCCGGGCCGTGGTCCAGCCCGGCCCGCAGCGGGGGGAGCCCGTCGGCCCGTGCCCGCTCCAGCAGGTCGATGGCGGTGTCCACGGCCCGTGCGGGCCCGTCCGCCGCGAACAGGACCTCGTCGCCGATGGTCTTGACCAGCCTGCCGCCGTGCTCGGCGACGGTGTCGTAGGCGATGGCCTCGAAGGCGCCGATCAGCTCGGACAGCTCCAGCGGCCCCAGCCGCTCGGTGAGCGTGGTGTAGCCCACCAGGTCGGCGAACACCGCGGTCTGCTCGGTGCCGGTCCCCGCGGTCCGGTTGGCCAGCTCACGCCGGAGGGACGCGGCGAAGAGACGCCGGTGGATGTAGTCGATGAGCCACTTGAAGCGCTCCTGGTCGGAGAAGGCCTCCGCCGAGTCCTCGATCCGGTCCAGTTCCCCGGAGTCCAGCGCGGCCCGGATCTGGTCCACCCACAGGTCGGCCACCCGGGCGATGGCGGCCGACATCACCCGGGTCTGGCGGATGAGGGTCTCGACGCCGTCCGGGGTGTCGGTGGACTCGAGTGCGGCCTGGAGGGCCAGGACGTCGGCCTCGCCCCCGATGCGGTCCTCCGGACCCGGGTCGGCGAATCCCAGCGCGCGCCAGAGCCGGCGGCTCAGGTCGGGGTCGGTCCCGGCGCGGGCCGAGACCTCGTCCAGGGTGTAGAGGTCGGACCCCGGCAGGACGACCTCGTCGATCATGCGGGCCAGCCGGTCCAGCGGGTCGCCGCCGGCCACGGTCAGGACGCCTCGCCGGTGCTCAGCGACGTTCGATCGGGGTGTAGTCCCGCACCGGGTGCCCGACGTAGAGCTGGCGGGGCCGGTAGATGCGGCTGTCCTGGTCCAGGAGCTCCATGTAGTGGGCCAGCCAGCCGGCGGTGCGGGGGATGGCGAACAGCACCGTGAACATGTCCATGGGGAAGCCCATGGCCTGGTAGATCAGCCCGGAGTAGAAGTCCACGTTGGGGTAGAGCTTGCGGTCCGTGAAGTACGAGTCCGACAGCGCCACCTCCTCCAGCTTGAGGGCGATGTCCAGGAGCGGGTTCTTGCCCGTGACCTCGAACACCTGGTCCGCGGTCTGCTTGATGATGCGGGCCCGGGGGTCGTAGTTCTTGTAGACGCGGTGGCCGAAGCCCTGGAGCCGCACCTCGCCCTGCTTGACCCGTTCCACGTAGTCCGGCACGGCGTCGATGGAGCCGATCTGGGTCAGCATCTTGATGACGGCCTCGTTGGCACCGCCGTGGCGGGGGCCGTAGAGGGCCGCGGTGGCCGCGGCGGTGGCGATGTACGGGTCCGCGTGGGACGACCCGACCGTGCGCATGGCGGTGGCCGAGCAGTTCTGCTCGTGGTCGGCGTGCAGGATGAACAGCACGTCGAGCGCCCGGGCCAGCACGGGGTTGGCGTCGTAGCGGGGCTCCGCGGTCTTCCACATCATGGAGAGGAAGTTGGCGGCGAAGTCCAGGCTGTTGTCCGGGTAGACGAACGGCATGCCCACGCTGTGGCGGTAGGCGCCGGCGGCCAGGGTCGGCATCTTGGCGATGAGGCGGATGACCTGCTTCATCACGACGTCCGGCGACAGGTCCTTGGCCTCCGGGTAGAAGGTGGACAGCGCGGCGATGGTGGAGACCAGGATGCCCATGGGGTGGGCGTCGTGGTGGAAGCCCTCCATGAACCGCTTGCGCACGTTCTCGTGGATGAACGTGTGGTGGGTGATCTCGTAGCGCCAGTCCTCGAACTGCTCCGGGGTGGGCAGCTCACCGTGGATCAGGAGGTAGGCCACCTCCAGGTAGCTGGAGGACTCGGCCAGCTGCTCGATGGGGTACCCCCGGTAGCGCAGGAAGCCGGCCTCGCCGTCCAGTTCGGTGATGGAGGACGCCGCCGCGGAGGTGGCACCGAACGACGGGTCGTGGAACCAGACCCCGGGAAGGAACTTGCTCCAGGCCTTGGCGTCGATCCCGCCGTCCATGATGGGGATCTCGATCGCTTCGCCGGTGCGGTTGTCGGTGATGGTGATGCTGTCGGCCACGTGGTGTCTCCAGGGAAAGTCCGCTCCATCCTACGGCGTGCGTTGCGGTTGCCTGACCGGTGGACGCGGATTTCACGCCGGATTCACACGGTCGCCGGGAACGGAGGCGGTTCATCGGGTGTGAACGCCTGCGGGGCCGGTCATCTTCCGCGTGGCACCCGCCCGGTGGACGGGTGTGACGGGTAGATCCCGTCCACGCCCGAGGCGTTGGCGGCGATGGAGGAGCGGATGGTCTCCACCACCACCCGTTGGGCCGCCGTCAGCAGGCTCCGCCGCCGCCGGGCCAGGCCCACGCTGCGGCCCGGGACGCCCTCCACCGGGATCCAGCGCCAGGTCCCGTCGTAGTTGGCCGGGATGGCGGAGGCCGGCACGATGCCGGCGCCGAAGCCGGCGAAGGCCAACGAGGTCAGCAGGCGCATGCCGTCGAACTCGGCCTTGGCCCGCAGTTCCACACCCTGCTGGGCGGCCGCGGCGTCCAGGACGTCCCGGAAGGCCGTGCCCCGGGCCTCCAGCAGCAGTTCGTGCCCGGCGAGCTCCACCAGGCTCACCGACGTGCGGTCGTGCAACGGGTGGCCGGCGGGCACGATCAGGACACGGTCCTCGTCGAACAACGGCTCGATGATCAGGTCGGGCTCGTCGAGCGGGAGGTTGACCACCGCCAGGTCGATGCTGCCCGACACCAGGTTGAGCACCAGCGACGACGTCGTTGCGTCCAGCACGATGATGTGGACCGCGGGGTAGTCCTCGGACAGCGTGGTGAGCAGCGGCGGCACCAGCCAACGCGCCGTGGTGCCGATGGCGCCAAGGCGGACCGATCCGGACACCACGTCGCGCAGCGAGGCGACGTCGGAGTCGAGTGCGTCGAACTCGGCCTCGATCCGGCGGGCCCGTTCCAGCACCGCCCGGCCCTCGTCGGTGGGTTCGTTCGTCGACCGGTCGATCAGGGTCACGCCCAGCTCGCGCTCGAGGCGGGCGATGTGCGCGCTGACGTTGGACTGCACGGTGCCCAGGGCCCGTGCCGCGGAGGAGAAGGAGCGGTGCTCGGCCACCGCCACCAGGGCTCGGAGTTGCTTGCGATCCATCGCCTACGACGATACCAACTATCTGGCATATTGCGTTGACCGATTGCTTGCTCGAGGATAACGTGTGCTGCATCAAGAACGACCGAGGTCGTGGACACCCCCCCGTCCCACTCGGTCCAGCGCCACGGTCCACCCCCCCGGACCGGAGGCGCAATGCTGAAGGACTGGCTCCCCCCGCCAGTCCTTCGGCCGTTTTGGATAGCTTGCGGGGCATGCCGAACTCCCCGCAGGGCGCCGCGTTCTTCGACCTGGACCGGACCCTGCTGTCCGGCGGCAGCGGGCCCATCATCGGGGAGGCCCTGCGCAAGGTCGGCCTGCTGCCCGATCGCCGCATGGGCATCGAGACCGCCCTGTTCAAGGTGTTCGACGTCATCGGCGAGACCTGGCCGTCCATGCTGCTCACCCGCCAGGGGGCCCGCATGTCCAAGGGGTGGCAGATCGCGCTGGTGGACAAGGCGGCCCACCTGGCCGCCGAACCGCTGGCCGACGCCGTCCTGCCCTACGCCCACCACCTCTTCGACGAGCACCGCGCCGCCGGCCGTCCGCTGGTCATGGCGACGACCACGCCCATCGACCTGATCCGCCCCCTCGCCAAGGCCCTGGGCTTCGACGACGTCATCGCCACCACCTACGGCCGACGCGACGGGCACTTCGACGGCACGATCGACGGCGAGTTCGTCTGGGGCCGGGGCAAGGCCCGCTCGGTGGCGGAGTGGGCCGGTGCCCACGACGTGGACCTGGACGTGAGCTACGCCTACTCCGACAGCTACTACGACGTGCCGCTGCTCTCCATCGTCGGCCACCCCCGCGCCGTGAACCCGGACCCACGCATGGTGGCGGTCGCCACGCTGCGACGGTGGCCGATCGTCCACCTGGACGTGCCCGCCGGCGTGCCCAAGTTCGCCGGCGTCGAACCGCAGCGCATCCTGTTCCTGCTGGCCCAGGCCCAGTTCCTGCCGTGGGTGCGGTTCGAGCTGTCCGGGCTGGAGCACATCCCCCGGGTGGGTCCCGCCATCATCGTCGCCAACCACCGGTCCTACCTGGATCCGCTGGCGCTGGGCTACCTGCTGGCCAAGCGGGGTCGGCCGGTGCGGTTCCTGGGCAAGAAGGAGGTCTTCGACGCCCCGATCGTGGGCGACCTGGCCACCGCCATGGGGGGCATCCGGGTGGACCGCGGCACCGGCTCCGACGAACCGCTGCAGGCGGCCGAGGACGCGCTGGCCGCAGGGGAGATGGTGGCGATCATGCCCCAGGGGACCATTCCCCGTGGGCCCGCCTTCTTCGACCCGGCGCTCACCGGACGGTGGGGAGCGGCACGCCTGGCCCACGCCTCCGGGCGCGCCCATCATCCCGGTCGGCCTGTGGGGCACCGAGCAGGTCTGGCCCCGCAGCGCCAGGATGCCGGACGTGACCAACGTGCTGCGCCCGCCCAGGGTGCAGGTCACGGTCGGTGACCCGGTTCCGCTGGAGCACGACAGCGTGGCACGGGACACCGAACGCATGATGGCCGCCATCGTGGACCTGCTGCCCCCGGAGGCCCGTGAGCAACGCGTGCCCACCCGGGAGGAACTGGCCCGCACCTATCCGGGCGGTGTGATCCCCGACGACCTGGGCGACGCGGCCGAGCACGAGTCGTCCCGCCGCCCCGGCACCGACTGACTGCACGGACCGGCGGCGCCGGGCTCGCTCAAGTGGTGACTCGCTCGGACCGATACCGATTGCGTCCGGGCACGCCAGGGTGGCGGCCGAGGGACCCAGGGGCAGGTCCGTGTTCACACGCAGGTTCACGCTCACCCACGGCCGGACCGTGTCCCGACGAGGGCCCGTCGGTCTCGGCCCGGCGCTGGTCCTCGTGGTGGCAGCCGTCGCGGTGGGATGTGCACCGGCATCGGGGGGGACCCGGAGCGCGTCCGAACTCGGGATCCCGGTCGCGCGGGGCGCACGGCATGACCACGCTGCCGCCGGCCTCCCCACCCGATCCGCTCGTCCCCGTGACCACCGTGGAGCCGTCCCGGCCGCCCGGCCCCTCCGGCCCCCACCCCGTCGAGGGTTCCTTCATCACTCCCGGCGTTCGCTCCGGTGTCGGCGGATGCGCGCTGTTCCCGCGTGACAACGCCTTCCATGCGGATGTGCGCCGGCTGCCCGTCCACCCACGTTCGACGCAGATGATCTCGGTCGCGGGACCGGAGCGGCAGGTCGGAGCAGGCTTCGGATCCGGGATCTGGATGGGCTCACGGAAGGGCTTCCCCGTGAACGTGGTCGACGGCCGGTCGGCGGAGCACAAGGACATCATCGTGTCGCTCGCGTACCAGTACATGTCCGAGACACAGGGCATCCCATGGCCCGAAGCGCCCATGTTCGAGGGGTGGCCGGGGCGGGCCTGGGACAAGCACCTGGTGACCGTCGACTCGTCGACCTGCCGGTCGTGGGAGCTCATCAATGTCCAGCCGCCGTGGGAGAACGCCTTCGGGTCGTTGCTGAACCGGTGGTACGCGGACGCATCGGTGTCCATCGACCTCTCGTCGAACAGCGCCAGGCCTGGAGGCACCGTCATCGCGTCGGGCCTGTCCATCCTGGCGACACTGGTGCGCTACGACGAAGTGGCAAGTGGCCGGATCGACCACGCGCTCGGCATGGCCGTGCCCGTGTCTCGCAAGGGCGGTTCCGTGTGGCCCGCGCTCGGTGGGGACGGGACCTCCACCGATCCGGATGCCCCGCCCATGGGTTCCTGGCTGCGCCTCCGGCCGGATGTCGACCTGAGCGGGCTCGGGCCCCAGGCGCGGGTGGTCGCTGCGGCCCTCCAGGAGCACGGGGCGATCATCCAGGACACCGGGCCGGCGCCGGGCATCCCGGGTGAGCCGGACGTCCGGTGGAACGACGTCGACCTGGCCGATCTCGGACGCTTCACGCTGTCGGACTTCGAGATCGTGGATCCCGCACCCATGCGGGTCCCGGGAACGGACCTCCGGATCCGATAGGCCCGCTCACGGGCCCGGGGCCCTGGCTTCCATCGACTGCGGGGAGACCACCACGCCGGAGGTGTCGACGATCTCGAAGTCGTCGATCGTCAGCTGGCCCAGCGTCTGGAGGTCGGCTCCGTCCCACCGTCGGTCGACGGTGCCGCGGAGGCCGAAACCGGGGCCCGTGTCGGACAGGAGGATGCCGTGGCGCTGCGCGGCTCTGGCGATCACCCCTGCCTGCGGACCCAGGCCGCTCAGGTCGGCGTCCGGCCGGAGCCGTAGCCATGAGCCCATGGGCGGGGCGTCCGGATCGGCGGAGGTCCCGTCACTGCCCCGGGCGGGCCAGACGAACTGACCCTGTGCGGTGTGGGGCACCGCACCCAGGATCATGTGGTTGATCGCGCCCGAGGCGACCTCGGCGTACGTGATGGTTCCGGGCAGCAGCGGGAGGCCCGAGGCGATCGTCGAGCCCGTCGGGTACTGGACGCTGTCCATGCTCCACGTCGCGCCGGCTCCCGCCTGCCAGGAGCCGAACCAGCGCCGCGCCGAGATCAGCTCCCAGACCCGCCGGCCCCGGACATCCAGGGCGAGGTAGTGCTGGTCCGCACCGTAGGTCGGCAGTCCCTCGATGTACGCGGGGTCGGTGATCGGGAACGGACCGCGGTAGGAGCCGCCCGGCCGGGGGAGGTCCACCTCCACCATCGGGGTCGTGGCGTCCACCAGGTTGAAGGGCATGCCCCAGGCGACGCCGTCGGTCACGACGCCCTGGAAGCCGGCCCCCAGCCGGATGCCGTCCTGGGAGGCGATCCACCGTTCGCTGTCGGCGGCCACCGGGAGGTCGGTCACCGTTCGGTAGAAGAACGCGCTGTCCGGGAGCAGCCGGGGCAGTGCCGGGAACTCTGGGACGAAGAACGGGGGTGGCCAGTACATCGCGGTCAGGACCAGCCCGAGCACGGCGACGACCGATGCGGCGGTGACCCCGAGCGGCCGGCGTCGCCGATCGGGATCACGCCGGCTCCTCCTGCGTCGGCCGAGGATGGCGACGGTCAAGGCGATCACGCCCGTCAGGAGCATCAAGCGGCCCAATCCGCCCATCAGGAAGTCGGATCCCGGCGTGAGCACGTCGGGTCCGACGATCATCGGATCCCCGTCCGCCACGACGGTCAGGGTACCGGGTCATTCCGGTCCGCCGTGGCGGGGCACGGCGTCGAGCCCGGTCAGGATGACCCCAAGCCTCCGGCGGTGGGTTTGTTCGCGCCGGTGATCTCGTCCATCCTCTTCGAATGGGTGTGTGGGGGTCAGTGCGGTCCGTCCCGGGCCGGTTGCCCTGGTGGGGCTCGGCGCTGGTGGGCATCGCGGCGATCGTCGTCCTTGCTTCCCCGGTGGCAGCGCGGTTCGGAGCGTCCCAGCAGCGTTCGTACGGCTGGTACACGACGGCAGAGGGGACTCTCCTGACCGGGCTCATCCTCGACCAGGTGCAGTACGCACGGCTGGCCGACGCCACCGCGGGTCGTGCGCCGTCGAGTGAGGTCGCTCCCTTCACCAACCGGTCCCTGGCACCGTGGATGGCCGGACGGCTCGGTCTCGATGCTCCGCTCGCCCTGCTGGTCGTCAACCTCTCGTCCTTGGCGCTCGGGACGTTCGCCCTGGCGCGGCTGGCGATGGACCTCAGCCGCCGTCGCGGTGCCACGTTCGTCGCCGTGGCGATCTGGGCACTGTCGTTTCCCGTGTTCAAGTACACGGGTGGTGGGTTCGTGGACCCGGCTGCCGTGGGGCTGCTGCCGGTGGTGATGCTGGCGCTGTGGCGTCGCTGGTTGGTGGTCGGGCTCGTGGTGCTCGGTGCAGCGATCTGGATGAAGGAAACCTCCCTGGCCGTCCTGCCGGTGGCGCTCGCTGTCGAATGGATGCGCCCTGGAGTCGCCAGGTCGCGTCGTCTCGTGCGTGGCGGTGCGTGGGTTGCGGTCGCACTGGTCGCATACATCACCGCCGGGGTTCCCGGGGGCGGGCATCTCATCGTGTTCGCACCATGGGTTCCGAGGTCGTTCGTCACGGTCGAACGCATGTTGTTGTTCAACATCGGGCGGCCCGGTCGAATCATCGCCTACGGACTGACGGTGCTTCCGGCGGTGTTCGGGGTCGCCTTGTGGTGGCGGGGGCGGAAGCGATCCGTGCCGATCCTTCCGGAGTCGGACGCCGTACCTCTGGTGATCGGCTGTCTCACCGGAGCCGTCCTCGGCCTGACAGCACTGCCCACCGCCGTATGGGACGGTCGAACAGTGTGGACGACCGTCCCCATGGCCGCTCTCCTCATTGCTGGCTGGACCACTGTCGGGGACCCCGTGGCAGACCTACGGGGTGTGCCGCGAATGGCCCGACGCGTCGTTGTGCCGGTGTTGGGCCTCGGTGTTCTCTGGCTGGCGTTCATCGCGATCGCTCCCAAACCCGCAGGGCCGGTGGTCCTGGATGACAGGTATCGACCGCGATTCACCGCACCACCGACCCGACCCGAGGACCTGTCGACCCGCAGCATCACCGGAAGGGGGGAGCGGTCGATCGAATTGGCGGGGAACACGCCATTGTTGGTGGAGTTCGACAGCTCCACGCCGATCAGCCTGCGTTCCGCGGACCAGGAGCTCATCCGGTCGGGACGGGCGAGGCGGGGAGTGGCGTTGTTCGATCCGGCGAGCGGCCGAACGCTCGATGTCTCGGCAGCGGGAGCATGGCGGCTGCTCGTCCGGCCCGTCTCCAGCGCCATCTTCTGGGAGGCCTTGTCTCCTCTGGACGGACAGGGTCCGAACGTGCTCGTCTTCCCGGGTGGTCTCGTCACACCTGTCGAGGTGGCCTGGAGTTCGGACGATCCTCGGGATCGCGTCCGATTCGTGGGTGGGTGCCGTCTCGGCACATGCGGTGAACTGCCGCGCAACAACGGCGTGATTCCGGCCGGAACGGAGGCCCTGGTGGTTGATGCCGCCGGCTCGTGGGAAATCGTTCCTGGCCTTCCGGCCGAGGGTCAACAGCCGCCTCTCCGGGGAACGGACCTGTCAGGCTGAACGCTGTTGACATCCGGAGTCGTTCGATGCTGCGGGTGGAACCAGGTCGTCGGTGATCTGACTCGAACTCCAGGCGTCGGACTGCGGTTCAGCAGGTCCCGGACCACGAGCAGGGCGTCGTCACCAGGGGGAATCCCACCGCGATGCTGAAGGTGAGTGCGATGACCCATGCGCTGCCAAGCACCCGACGAACGCCTGGTCGGTCGGAATACTGAGCGTACGACCAACCCCAGCCGATGCTGGCCGTCAGGATCAGAGCTGGAGCGAAATCCACCGTGTACCGCATGGTGGAGGAGTTGAACGGAAGCGAAAGTGCGACCAGCACGACCAGCGCCAGCACGAGCGAGAGTCCCAGGAGTACCGCGAGCGGTCTGGCCCTTCGCCACATCTTGCGTGCGTTGGCGGCACAGATGATGAGGCCGACGGGAATCACCGGGTAGAGGGGCAACACACCCGCAACCCCCTCGTGGAAATGCCCACGGATCTCCGGGCCCCGGGTGCTGGTGCTCTCCTGCAGGAAGAAGAATGGCAACTTGGCATCGAGCCGCGGAAGCGCCACGAGGTAGTCCCACAGGTTCGGCGCAAGGTACGAGAGCTTGACCAACGGGTACGTCCGCAGGTTCCAGTAGGAGAGCTGGTACTGCGTGCCGAACTCCGTGAGGGAGCCGAATCGGGCCAGGTTGTAGGCACCCAGGAGGGCCCCGACGAACAGGTACGGTCCCGTGAGCGCCACCAGGTCCAGCCCGAGTCCCGAGGTCGCTCCCGCACGGCGCCGGGATCGTGCGATGAAGTACCCGGTGAGCACCAGGTACGCACCGGCCACGAAGAGGTGTGGGCGTGCGCCGACCGCGGCGGCAAGGCAGAAGGCGCCGAGGGCGAGCATCCAGCGATTGGGCCGGTCCGGGTCGTGCATGGCAGAGAGGAGCACCGCGAGCCCCGTCATCACGAGGGCGTACCCGCACGCGATGGACGACTCGTAGCCGCGCCCGATCGTGAGGATCCACCATGCCGGTGTTGCCAGGCCGACTGCGCCGATCATCGAACACTCCGCCCACACGGCGAGCGTGGGCATGAAGCGGACCCGGAGCTGGACGATGATGCCGACGGCGGCAAGGAACCCGATGCTGACGAACAGCAGGGTCGCCAGGTAGTCGGGCGGATCGGAGAGCCCCAGCAGCCGCCATGGGATGTGAAGCAGGACGGCCTGGGTGGGACCGTGCACGGAGTAGAGCCGGCCTTCGTAGAGGGCGAAGTCGTGGGCTCCACCGGCGAATCGGAACGACTCATTGGCGGTCGGATCGTAGGGATCGCTCAGCTCCAGGAGACCCGCGGGAACCGGCCTGATGTCGAGGTGGCCGTGCATGAGCGAGTCCGCCAACCTGGCGTGGAAGTTCGGGTCCTTCCCCTTCTGGAGGACCACAACCGCGGGTACCGAGGCAACCAGGTAGAGCATGAGCACGATGAGCATGCTGAGGCCGGTCAACCTCCTCCGGTTGAGCTCACCGGTCTCGTCCCGCATCCACACCCCGAGGCGGACTGCCACCGTTGCACCTTTCGCGTTGGTGGCCCGTCCCCCCGGTGTCGGCTGGTCGAGCGGACTCTCGGGTGTCATCCCGTTCGAGAAGGGTCCAGCCGTCGTTCGCCGGTCCCACGTGAGAGCCGAGCCACGGCGACCAGCTGCCAGCCGAGCGGGCTGTTGTCGAGGTTGGCGCGGAACAGGCGATCGAAGACGTGCAGAGCCGCGCCACTCGCCCCGGAGGTGACAGCGCCCGGGTGCTGGGCGTCCTCGATGAGCCTCTTGCCCCGTGCGAAGACGGCGAGGCGGTACAGGTCGAAGAACGGGAAGCCGGCCGCCTGCAGCCGAAGTGGCTCCAGGCCGGCGCTCACCAAGGTCCGCTCGAGCGAGGCGCGGGTGAAATGGCGCCGATGCCCGATGTGGCGGTCGAAGGCAGACCGGGGGCCGGCGGGAACGGTGACAACCAGGATGGCTCCCGTCGTCAGGTAGGCGCACGCGTTGCGCAGCAGCACAGCAGGCTGATCAACGTGCTCGAGCACCTCTGAGCATGTGGCGACCGTTCCCCAGTGATCGAGCTCCGCCGACGGCGACTGGGACTGCAGCAGGTCGGTCTGCACGAAGCGGGCCTGCGGGGTCTTCAGGCGGGCCTGCTCGATGCCGGATGCGCTCAATTCGAGCCCAAGGCAGTCGATGTCAGGCTGGACACGTACTGCGTCGCGGATCAGGTCGCCCTGACCGGCGCCGATGTCCACGAGGCGGTCCCCGGGGCGCAGGTTCAGCGCCTCGAAGAGCAGGCGTCGACGATACGACTGAGCGGGATTGCCGGCGGCGGACTCGCCGTAGTCCGCCCAGTGCGTTTCCCAGTCGTCCTCGTACTGTGGCTCCGAGGTGGCCCCGTCTGGTGTCACAGGCTGTACCCAGAGGTGCTGGCATCATCGAAGAACATCTGGACGGTCTCGAGCGAGAACTGGTCCAGGTCCTTGCCGACACCCGGCAACTTGGCCAGCAGGTCGTGGGTCATGGTGATGATGTGACACCCGATCGAGTCCGCCTGGAAGAGGTTGAGCAGCTCGCGGGGGCTGGCCCAGATCAACTTGATGTTGTCGTGGCCCTGCAGCAGGTCCAGGCTGCGTTGCATGATCGGAACCGGATCGCGGCCGGTGTCGGCCACGCGGCCGGCGAACACCGAGATGTTGCATGCGGGCCCATCGGCAAGGGCGGGGACCACCTCGGCGACCTGATGATCGGTCATGAGCGCCGTGACGTTCAGCTGGACACCCTGGTCGGCAAGGCGGCGAACTGTGGGGACCGTACTCGCGCCCTGGGTGGTTGTCACCGGGACCTTGACGAACACGTTGTCGCCCCAGGATGACAACTTCACGGCCTGCTGCTCGATCTCGACGGGGTCATCGGCGAACACCTCGAACGAGACAGGTCGATCGGGGATCACCGTCAGGAGCTCACGGCCGAATGACTCGTAGTCCTGGACGCCGGCCTTTCGAAGCAACGTCGGGTTGGTGGTGAACCCAGCGATCAGCGGGTTCGACGCCAACGAGCGGATGGAATCGATATCCGCTCCATCGGCGAACAACTCGATCGTGAGACCTTCAATGGTGGGGTCCTGCATGGTTCCTCCCGCTGCCAGCAACATCCGCCCTGGATCTACTCGATGGTACTGAAGGGGCCGAGGAGCCGCTAACGCTGTTGAGGAGACCGCCCGCTGGCGCTCGCGATGTGGTCGTGGATCGGGAACTGCGGACACGCACGCCGAGGGCACCGTTCCACCTGAGAGACGAGGAGGGAGCAGGTCGCGCAACCCCGGAGGTGCGAGACGTTCGTCAGGGTGGAGCGTTGAGCACGAGGGCAGCTGCTTCAGTGAGGTCGGCGACGGCGATGAAGGGCTCGTCCGGCCCACGCTCACTCCAGCCGTGATCGACAAAGATGCATCGGACTCCGGCGCTGTGGCCTGCAGCCACGTCCCGCCAGCGGTCCCCGATCATCCAGGACCGGTCGAGGTCGAGATCGAGGTCGGCGGCGGCGTCGAGCAGGAGGCCGGGCTTGGGCTTGCGGCACTCGCAAGCGTCGACGTCGTCATGCGGGCACACCCGCACCTGGTCCACTCCGGCGGTGCCGGTGATCCACGTGTTCATGGCGGTCAATTCCGACGGATCGATTCCTCCCGGGAGATCTCCGGCTGGTTCGTCACCACCACGAGCACATAGCCGCTCCGGCGGAGCGCTGCACACGCCTCGGCCACGCCGGGTAGCAGCTCCATCTCGTCGAGGTGGGCGGGGGCATACGGGCGGCCATCACGGACGATCGCCCGGTTGAGCACACCGTCGCGGTCGAGAAAGACGGCCGGCTCAGCCATGCCCGGCGTCGAGCTCCTCGATCATCGAGTTGATCGAAGCCTCGAGGGCCTGCCCGGAGAGCTTCGAGCAGGTCCAGCCGAGCGAGCGGATCCGTGAGGTGTCGAGCCGCACGATCGGCACGTCGCCCTTCCAGCCCCGATCACCACCGGTGTAGTCGTAGCGCACGGCTGCCGGGTCGAGTCCGACGGCGCCACAGGCGATGTCGGCGATCTCGGTGACGGTGATGTAGTCGCCGGTGGCGACGTTGAACGGGCGGAAGCCAGTGCTCACCGCCCGGTCGGCAGGAGCACGGCCTCGATGACGTCGTGGACGTGGATGTAGGACTTCGACTGGCTGCCGTCGCCGAGGATGGGCAGCTGCGTCGGGATCCTGCGGAGGCGCCGGACGAAGTCGAAGCCCGACCCCGTGCGTCTGGTTGGGCCCACGACGTTGCCGAACCGGAAGGCGCATGCCCGTCAGGCCGAACATGTGGCAGTAGGACGCGATGAGCGCCTCGCCGGCGAGCTTGCAGGCCCCGTAGGTGGACGTGGGCACCAGCGGGACCATGGTCCTCCGCGGCCTCGAGGGTCGCCGAGGTCGCCGTACACGCCGCTGCCCGAGGCGTAGAGGATCTTCGGGGTGCCCGAACGGCGCATCGCTTCGACGACCTGGTGGGTCAGGAAGGTACCCTCCCAGAAGTCGATGTCGGGCTCGGTTGACGGCGCGGGCGATGTCGGGATTCGAGGCGAGGTGGATGACGACGTCCGACCCCTCCATGGCCTTCGTCAGGACGTCGAGTTCCTTGACGTCCGCCTCGCACCACGTCGAGGCGCGGGTCGTCCGCGCACCTCGTCGAGGTGCCACCCGCTGGCCCGAGGAGAAGTTGTCGTAGATGGTGACGTGGGCTGCGTCCTCAGGGCCGAGCAGTCGGCGGGTGAAGTGGCTGCCGATGAAGCCGGCGCCCCCGACGATGAACCAGCGGCGGCCGCTCATGTGGAGCGATTCCCACTTGGTGCCGCTGGTCTGCAGCAGAGGGTGGCTCACCAGCAGGTGCCAGACCACCGCGGCCAGTCCCTCGGTGTGGGGCGTGATCGCTCGGCGTCGACCATCGGAGGGATCACGACGCACGCCGTCGGCGGCTGTCGCGCGTGTAGCCGCCGTCGCGGCCCGACGATGCCGTAGACGTCGGCGCCCACCTCCTGGGCGAGCTCCAGGGCGGCGACGAGGTTGGCCGACACGTTCTTCTCCCGGTTGCCGCCGCCGACGGAGAACACCAGCAGGGCGTCGGCCGCGCGCAGCCGGGAGCCGCGCAGCCAGGCGGCGAACACGGTGTCCCAGCCCTCGTCGTTGGTGCGGGCGGTGAGCTCGCGAGACGTTGTCGGTGGGAGCGTAGGCCTCGAATCCGCACAACTTCCGGAAGTCGTTGACCGCGTGCCCGGCGTGGCCGGCGCTGCCGCCGACGCCGAGAATGAAGAGCCGGCCACCCCTCTCACGGACCTTCGCGAGGCCTTGGGCGGTTCGCTCGATGGTGTCGGTGTCGACGGCCTGGAGGATGTCGATCGACTCGTTGACGAATTGGTCCGAGAACGTCATCTGTTGCCGATCTCCAAAGGGGGCACGCGGCACACCGCAAGCGTGTTGAGGCCGAGCTTGTGCCGGCGACAGGTGATGTGCTGGGGAACGAAACCGGCCTCAACCAGCAGGGGCCAGAGGTCACGGGGGTCGTAGTACCGCTTGTGGTCGTTCATCTCGTCCACCGGACTCATGCCAAGCCGGAAGGCGGAGAACTCCAGCGCTGTCTTGCCCCACCAGGAGGGCACGTTGACGATCATCGTGCCTCCAGGAGCCAGAAGCCTGCGGAAGGCGCACAACGTGGCGGCGTCGTCCCTCACATGCTCCAACACGGAGATGCAGGTGAGGAGATCGAATGCATCGTCGCCGAAGGCGGCGAGAGCCGCAGGAAGCACGCCCTCGATCGCGGTCAGGCCGGGGTGAGCCTTCACCTCCTCGGACAGCGAAACATCGACCACCGTCGTTGACCCGGCCTCACGGCACAGTGCGGTGGCCAAGCGTGCGTCGAAGCCGCAACCGATATCGCCCCATCGCATGCCCGCCAGCGAGCCGATGTGCTTCGTCACCGCCCGGAGCGACATCCAGGTTCCGAGGCGGTCGATCGGGCTCAGCTCGTGCTCCTGGCCGAACGAAGCCGTTCGTACTTCAGCCACCTGGCAGCTCCAACGCTCCGTCGGACAACTTGAACATGAGGAGGTGGCCGTTGATGTTGTGCACCAGGCGGGCATTCGCCAGCCCGAGGTCGAAGAGCTCGCGCCCGAGCTGGGCGACACCTTCACATTCGAAGGCGCCGTAGTCGTCCCACAACACGACGCCTCCTGGAGACAACCGTGGCCAAGCCCACTCCAGCACGTCGCGGGCCGACTGGTACACGTCGACATCGATGTGGACCAGTCGGAATCGCCGGTCCACGACCTCATGTGCCGTTTCGTCGGGGAAGGTACCCACCAGCAGCGTGACGTCCACGCCCATCGACGCAGCCAGCTTCCGGACGATTTCGGGCGATGTGTCGGCATGCTCACCGCCGCGGTACCACGGGTCGTCACTACCCGCCTTGACCACGCCCTCGAACGTGTCAGCGAGGAAGACCGTCGCCGGAAGGTCGAGGAGCTGGCAGCGTCGTGCCATGAGGGTGCCGGTGCCTCCGCGCCACACACCGACCTCCAGGACGTCGCCGGGAACCTCGCACAGCTGACCGAGCTGTTCCCACAGTTCGTAGCACTTGTACTGGTCGACGAACGTGTTGCCCTCGATGGCGTCGTAGGCGGCACCGAAATCGGTGTCGTCATACCACGGAGAGAAGGTCGAGGTCATCGGCACGATGAGCTCGTGGGAGTAGCGGGTGGTCGGACCTTCGAGCTTGGTGACACGGTGGAGCCCGCGCTCCACCCGGCGGTTCTGGCGCAGCCACCACTGGGCCTTCTTGGCTCCAGCCCGGATGCTGTTCCTCGGTTGAATCATCGCTCGATCCTACCAAAGCGCATCACGGTGGCCCTTGCCCGGGAAGGGCCCAGCCGCCGGCTCATGATTGGACTCGGTCCCAGCGCGGCATGCTCAGGGCGTGCAGCAGGAGTGTGAAGGTGAACGTCTCGAACCCGGCGATCATGAGGAGTAGTCCCAGCACGCCCAGGTGCACCTGCGTGATGGGTTCCGTGGTGAAGTCGAACCCGCCCTCGAAGAACATGACCACATACGGAATTGTCAGAATGGCGCCGGTCAGTCCCATGCCCAATGCCACGAGTGTTGTCCGGGTGTATCGCCATCGGTCCAACAGGCGGGACTTCACCTGCCCGGAGTAGTCGTAGGTCAGTCTGGCCAACTGACCGAGGTAGTAACTCTGGAGGCCGATCGAGGTTGCGACGACACCGACAAGCATGGTGAAGAGCGACAGTGTGACTGGTCCGATGTCGATCGGGCCCAACGAGAGGGGTATCGCCAGGAGGAGTCCGATGGCAAGCATGACCGCGCCCGGTCTCACCAGGAAGAAGTCTGCACCGTAGATGAACATCGCCTTGAGGTTGATCCAGGCCGCCTGGAACGGCGAGAACCAACCCATCCGCCGATGGTGACTGACCCTGCCCTCCTTGTCCTTGAGGAAGTGCACGGGCACCTCGGTGGTGCGCAGGCCCATGTGCACCGACTTGAGCACGATCTCCGACGCGTACTCCCAGGACTGCGAGCTGATCTGCATGTTCCGAAGCGCCTCGAGGGTCATCCCGCGCATACCGCAGTGGATGTCGGAGAACTGCGAGGCGTACAGGACGTTGAGGATCCACGTGGTCAACGGCGTGCCGAAGTACTGGTGGTGCGGAGGCATCGATCCCTTCTCGATCGACCCCTTCCACCGCGAGCCCATCACGAACTCGTAGCCTTCGCGGAAGCGCCTCCACGAACGGGCCGAGTTCGCGGAAGTCGTAGGTGCAGTCGGCGTCGCCCATCACCACGTATCGCCGCGAATGAAGGGCATGGCGTCGATGTAGGCGCGGCCCAGTCCGCGCTTCGGGCGACGGAGAACCCGGGCGCCGCCCTGGAGCGCCAACTCGGGCGTGGCGATCGGTGGAGCTGTCGACGATGAGGATCTCACCCTTGATGCCGGCTGCGGCCAGTCCCTCGTGGCACCACTCGATGAACTCGCCGATGGTCAGTTCCTCGTTGAGCGCCGGAATGACGATGGAGAGCTCGGGGTCGTCGACGTCGTCGGCAGGGATCAGCAGCGTGATCTCGGGATCGGACTCGCACGGGATCGCCATGGCCCCGTCAGGCAGGTCCAGTTGCAGTTCGACGCTCACGTGCGTCCCTCCTGCGCCGCCAAGAACCTCTCGAGTTCCAAGATGCCCTCAGGTGTTCCCACCTCGTAGAAGCGCTCGTGCACAACGAATCCTGACATCTGACCTTCGCCGCTGAGCGTCGACTGCAGCTCGGCGAGGTCGAACGGGACGCCAGGCGGAATGCGGCGGATCGCGTCGCGGTCGATCACGCTGATCCCGTAGTCGATGTAGTTCATCTGCCTTCCCGTCCCCCGTCCGACCGCGCCCTTATCGTAGAGAACCAGTCGTCCGTTCTCGAATTGGACGTTGCTCGTGTCGAACTGGCCGTCGTTGCGGAAGATGGCCATCGTGGCGGCTGTGTGGGTCGACGTGGCGAAGGCCCACATCTCCCTGAGGTCCACCCGTAGGTATGAGTCGCCGTAGAGGACCAGGAACCGATCCTCCAGAAGACCCCGGTCGAGCGCCAGGCGGAGGCCCCCGCCAGTGCCTCGGAGATCTGTCCCCTCGTCGCAGTAGGTCACGTCCACGCCGAACCTCCGACCGCTGCCGACGTGGTCGACGATCAAGTGACCGAGATGGCCGATGCAGTACAGGACCCGTTTCACTCCGGACCTGGCCAACCAGTCGAGTTGGAGGTCGGCGAACGGGCGGCCGAGCACTGGGACCAGGTGCTTTGGCCGGTCGACCCCGAGGTCACCGAGCCGGGAGCCCTTGCCGCCGGCGAGGATGATGCATTGCACGGGTCAGCCGATCGTGAGCACTTCGGCGCCGAGGTGGTCCAGCCGGAACCGGACCTCCTCAAGACCCTCCTGCACGAGCCCGCGACGGAGACGCGCCGGGTCCTCGGCGAGGAAGAGCAGGAAGCCGCCTGCGCCGGCACCGACCAGCTTGCCGCCGATGGCGCCGTTGCGACGGGCCACCTCGTACCAGCGGTCGATGTCGTCATTGGACATGCCGGCGGTTCGCTTGCGCTTGTCCACCCAGTGCTCGTGCATGAGGTCGCCGAACCGAGTCGAGTCGCCCGCCTCCAGGGAGCGACGGATCTCCTGACCCAGGGCTTTGGTCTGGTCGAGGTTGGCCAGCATCGCGTCGTCACCCTGCATCGGACTTCTTCGCCTGGTCGGAGAGGATCCGTGTGGCCTCCCTCGAGTACCCGGTGAAGAACAGCAGGAGGTGGTCCTCCAGTTCGCGGAGCGTCGTGTCCGGCCATCGCGAGCGGGGCGACGGTGACCGAGTCGTCCGGATGGAACTCGAAGCGAGGTCAGTCCTCCGTACGCCGCGATGTACTGGTCCTGCTTGCCGACCGGCTCGTCGAGTCGGTCGATCTCGATGTGGCAGGCCTCCGCTGCCAGCGAAGAGGTGAGGACCGGCTCTCGGCTGTACGCGTAGAGCGCCCGGAGCAGTCCCACGGTGAAGGAACCCGAGGAGCCCAGTCCCGTTCCGGCTGGGATGTCGGCCATGGACACGATCTCGATGGCGGGACCGACATCGTGCATGAGGAGGGCCTCCCGGATGATGGGGTGACGGACCTCGTTGACCGTTGCCACTCGTTCGAGCTCCGAGTACTTCAGGAAGAAGTCGCTCCGTGAACGTACGGTTGATGGCGATGTAGATGTACTTGTCGATCGCCGCGGAGACGAGGGCGCCACCCCGGCGGCGGTAGTAGCGTCGGAAGGTCGGTTCCTCCTCCGCCGATGGAGATCCGCATCGGGGTTCTGGTGATGATCACCGTGCAACAGTACGCACATCTGCCAATCGGGTGAAACGGGGGCGTCGTCGTTCCGGCGCGACCCGGCCGGGCGCCGGCGCGGCCGCTCAGCCGGTGGTGCGGGCCCGGATGATGTTCAGCGCGGAGCCGGCCCGGAACCAGTCGATGTGCTCCTGGCTCATCGTGTGGTTGCAGTGGAAGGTCATGAGCGTGCCGTCGGGCTGGTGCAGGGTGCACTCGACGGTGCTGCCCGGGGCCAGGTCGGCCAGGCCGAGGATGCTGATGCGGTCGTCCTCGCCGATGGCGTCGTAGGTCGACGGGTCGGCGAAGGTGAGGGCCAGCACGCCCTGCTTCTTGAGGTTGGTCTCGTGGATGCGGGCGAAGCTCCGCACGATGATCGCCTTGGCGCCCCGGAATCGGGGTTCCATGGCAGCGTGCTCCCGGGAGGAGCCCTCACCCCAGTTCTCGTCGCCGACGGCCACCCAGGCCTGCCCGGCCTCGTGGTAGTGGCGGGCGATGTCCGGGAACGGCTTGGTGGTGCCGTCCAGGTTGTCCTTCCCCTCACCCGCCACGCCGGTGTAGGCGTTGACCGCTCCCAGGAAGAGGTTGCCCGAGATGTTCTCCAGGTGCCCCCGGTACTTGAGCCATGGTCCGGCCATCGAGATGTGGTCGGTGGTGCACTTGCCCCTGGCCTTCAGCAGGATGGGCAGCTCCACGTAGTCGTCGCCGTCCCAGGCCGCGAAGGGCTCCAGCAGCTGCAGCCGGTCGGAGGTCGGGCTGACCTTGACCTCCACCGACCGACCGTCGGCGGGCGGGGGGACGAAGCCGGACTCGCCCGGGTCGAACCCGCGGGCCGGGAGCTCCTCGCCCACGGGTACCCGCAGGTGCACCTGCTCGCCGGACGCGTTGGTGAGCGTGTCGGTGAGCGGGTTGAAGTCGAGTGTGCCGGCCAGCGCCAGGGCGACGACCGTCTCGGGTGAGGTGACGAAGGCCAGCGTGTTGGCCGACCCGTCGTTCCGCTTGGGGAAGTTCCGGTTGTAGGACGTGACGATCGTGTTGACGTGGTCGTTGGCCGACTCCGGCCGGGACCACTGACCGATGCAGGGACCACAGGCGTTGGCCAGGACCGTGGCACCGGCGGCCTCGAACACCTCCAGCAGTCCGTCCCGCTCGATGGTGGCGCGCACCTGCTCCGAGCCGGGCGTGATCATGAGCGGTGCCTTCACCGTGAGCCCGTTCTCCGCGGCGTGGCGCAGGATGGACGCGGCGCGTGAGATGTCCTCGTAGGAGGAGTTCGTGCAGGAGCCGACGAGCGCGGCGGAGATCTCGAGTGGCCAGTCGTTCTGGCGGGCCTCGTCGCCCAGCGAACCAACCGCTCGGGCCAGGTCCGGCGTATGGGGCCCGTTGATGTGGGGCTCCAAGGTGGACAGGTCGATGATGACCAGTTCGTCGTAGTAGCGGTCGGGGTCGGCCAGGACCTCGTCGTCGGCCCGGAGGTGGCGGGCCACGGCGTCCGCCGCGGAGGCGATCTCCTCCCGGCCGGTCGCCTTGAGGTACCGGCTCATGGCGTCGTCGTAGCCGAACACCGAGGTGGTGGCGCCGATCTCCGCGCCCATGTTGCAGATCGTGGCCTTGCCCGTGCAGGAGATGCTCTCCGCCCCGGGCCCGAAGTACTCCACGATGGCGCCCGTGCCGCCCTTGACCGTGAGGATCTCCGCCACCTTCAGGATGACGTCCTTGGGGGAGGACCAGCCGTTCAGCTCCCCGGTCAGGTGGACCCCGATCAGCTTGGGCCAGCGGACGTTGAACGGGAACCCGGTCATCACGTCCACGGCGTCGGCGCCGCCCACCCCGACCGCCACCATGCCCAGCCCGCCGGCGTTGGGGGTGTGGCTGTCGGTGCCGATCATCATGCCGCCGGGGAACGCGTACTGCTCCAGGACGACCTGGTGGATGATGCCCGAGCCCGGCTTCCAGAACCCGATGCCGTACCGGGCCGACACCGACTCCAGGAAGTCGTAGACCTCCGCATTGCCCTCCTCCGCGGCCAGCAGGTCGACCTTGCCGTTCTCCTTGGCCTGGATGAGGTGGTCGCAGTGCACCGTGGAGGGCACGGCCACCTGGGGGAGGCCGGCGGTCATGAACTGCAGCAGTGCCATCTGGGCCGTGGCGTCCTGCATGGCCACCCGGTCCGGCCGCAGGTCGTTGTAGGTGCCGCCCCGCTCGAACGCGGCCCCAGCATCGTCCAGGTGGGCGATCAGGATCTTCTCGGCCAGGGTCAGGGGGCGGCCCAGCCGGGTGCGGGCGGCGTCGATCCGCTCCTCGAAGCGGGCGTACGCGCCCTGGACCAGGTCGATGGGGGTGGTGGCGGTGACGGCCATGAGTGCTCCTGGGTCAGCGGGCGTGTGGTCGGTCGGGTGCGGGTCTGGCGGACCCGACCGGGCGCCCATCGGTCACGATCGGAAGAATACAAGTACAATACAGGTTCGTGAGGACCATCCGCTACCAGACCATCGCCGACGACCTCCGCAAGCGCGTCGCCGACGGCGAGTTCGAGGCACGCGGCGTGCTGCCCTCGGAATCCGAGCTGTCCGCAGCCTACGAGGCCAGCCGGGTCACCATCCGCCGTGCGCTGGAGGCGCTCCGGGCAGAGGGCCTGGTGGAGAGCCGCCAGGGGTTCGGCTGGCTCGTGGCGGGGGAGCCGCTGCGCCAGGACCTGTCACGTCTGGCCACCCTGGAGGGCCAGCTGGCGTCCGCCGGGGTGCGTTCGGAGCGACGGATCGTGTCGTTCGGGTTCGTGACGGCCCCGGCCCGGGTGCGGGAGCTGCTCAACGAGCGCACCGTCCTGGAGGTGCGGCGCACCAACCTGGCCGACGGCCGGCCCTTCGCGGTGGTGACCGTCTGGTGCCCGGAGGAACTGGGATCGTCGCTGAGTCGGGACGACGTGGCGCGGGCCTCGTTCCTGGAACAGCTCGGCGTCGGCCTGGGCGGCGCCACGCAGACCATCGGTGCCGATGCCGCCTCCGAGTCCGATGCCGCACTCCTCGGGGTGCCGGCCGGGTCCCCGGTCCTGGTGGCGGAGCGCATCACCCGCAACACCGACGGCAGGCCGGTGTTGGTGAGCGAGCACGTGTTCCCGGCCCACCGGACCAGGTTCACCGTGGAGCTGCCGGTGGACGACGGGCTGCTCAACCCGACCGGCATGCGCCTCGTCGACTGAGGCCGGGGCCTACCAGGTGTCCCAGTGCACCACGTCGGTCAGGGGCAGTCGGGTGGCGGGCTTGAAGTCGGTGCCGACGGTGTAGGCCAACGGGAACAGGCCGGCCTGGGTGACCTGGTCGTGGGGGATGCCCAGCAACTCCGCCGCTTCCTTCTCCGCAGGGAGGTGCAGCGTCGTCCAGGCGCTGCCCAGCCCCCGGGCGCGGGCCGCCAGCATGAAGCTCCACACCGCGGGCAGCAGGGACCCCCAGAACGAGGCCTGCGAGAACGTGTCGCTCACCTCCGGGAGCCGGCCCCAGATGCAGGGGATGAGCAGGACGGGAACCTCGGCGAAGTGGTCCCGGAGGTAGCGGGCCGAGGAGCTCACGGCCTCCTTCCGCACCGCCCGGACGTCGTCCTCGGCGTAGAGCTGGAGCTCGTCGCCCATGGCGATGTACGGGTCGAAGAAGCGGGCGTACATCTCCGCCAGCGCCTCCTTCTTGGCCCGGTCCTCCACCACCATCCAGTGCCATCCCTGGGAGTTGGACCCGGTGGGGGCCTGGAGGGCCAGGGCGATGCACTCCTCCACCACCTCCCGCTCGACCGGCCGGGTCAGGTCGAGTCGCTTGCGGACCGACCGGGTGGTGCTCAGCAGTTCGTCGGGCGTGAGTTCCAGCAGCATGGCCCGACGGTAGTAGCCGGACGCGACGGGACGGGACCCGAAGGTCCCGTCCCGTCCCCGTGGTCCCCGAGGGACCCCGTCGCTTCCGGTGTCAGCCGATGGACTGGCCGACCTCGCTGAACTTGTTCTTGGCGTTGCCGCCCAGGAAGCTGATGGCGCCGATGCAGACCACGGCGATGAGGGCCACGAGGAGGGCGTACTCCACGAGGGAGGCGCCACGCTCGGTCTTGGTCTGCGCCTGGAGCCAGGCCTTGATGAACTCGTACTGAACCATGTGGGATCCCCTTGTCACGTTCGGTGCATTGGATTGCTGTCGGTGCTTGCTGTCTTGCTTGGCTTGCTGTGTTGGTTTGCTGTGTTGCTGTTGTCTCCCCCGGGCCCACGTCGTTGGGGGCCAGAGAACTGTGTGGCCGGACCTCAGCTGAAGAGGCTTCTGGCCGAGCTGTCGAGGCTCGAACTCGTGGAGTCCCCCAGGAACTTGACCGCTGCGACCATGGCCAGAGCGATCAGCACCAGGAGGAGGGCGTATTCCACGAGACTCGCGGCCCGTTCCATGTGCCCGACCATCCGCCTCCAGGCTGAGATCGACCCTGCGTCGTTGCGATGCATGGCCTTGCTCCTGTTCCCCCGGCCGGCGGACCGGGACCTGGAACCGTCAATGACAGGGGCGGGTCCGTGGACCCGCCCCGATCGTCATCGATCCTCGGTGCGGCGGATCAGCCGATGGACTGGCCGACCTCGGAGAACTTGTTCTTGGCGTTGCCGCCGAGGAAGCTGATGGCGCCGATGCAGACCACGGCGATGAGGGCCACGAGGAGGGCGTACTCCACGAGGGAGGCGCCACGCTCGGTCTTGGTCTGCGCCTGGAGCCAGGCCTTGATGAACTCGTACTGGACCATCTGATTGTCTCCCTGTTCTGGTGCTTCTGGTGCTTCTGGTGCTTCTGGTGCTTCGTTCTGCGGAACCTGTCCGGGACGGACCCCGCTGTTCTGTGTATCGACATCCCCGAAGGGCGCTGAATAGGCCGTTCGACCCAACATGGGCCGGTCGGCCTCACGGGAAGTACCCAGCCGCTGGGCCGCCGGACCTGCTGCGGTGGGCGGGCTCCCCGGCGGGGTCAGTCCAGCGACACGATCCCCATCCGGACGGCCTGGAGCACGGCCTGGGTCCGGTCACGGGCGTCCAGCTTCTGGTAGATGGACGCCAGGTGGTTCTTGACGGTCTTCTGGGAGATGTAGAGCTTGGCCGCCACCTCGGGCGTGGAGCACCCGTCGGCGATCAGCTGCAGCACCTCCTCCTCCCGCTTGGTGACGACCCGGTCCTCCTCGGGCGTGCGGGGCTGGTCGATCTTGCGGACCTCTTCCAGCATCGACCGGGCCAGCTGCGGTGACAGCACCGTGTCGCCCTCCGCGGCCATGCGCACCGCCTCGGCGATCTCGCGGGTGGAGCAGTCCTTGGTGAGGTACCCGATGGCGCCGGCCCGGATGGCGTTGGTGAGCACCTCCTGGTCGGCGTGCATCGTCAGCATGACGACCTTGGTGTCGGTGCCGGTGCTCTTGACCTGGCGGCACGCCTCCACGCCGTCGCAGTTGGGCATGGTGACGTCCATCAGGATGACGTCGGGGTGCAGTTCCATGGCCAGCTTCACGGCCTCGACGCCGTCACCGGCCTCGCCGATGACGTCGAAGCCCGCTTCGGTCATCGACCGTCGCAGTCCCTCCCGGAGCATCCGGTGGTCGTCGGCGAGCATCAATCGGATCGCCATGGGGTGTTACCTCCGAGTGGAGAGGGCCGCGGGGGCCGTTGACCCGGGTGGGGTTTCCCGGGGGTCATTGGGATTGAGGCTGCAGCGCACACGCGTTCCCCGCCCTGGTGCGCTGAGGATCTCGAGCGTCGCCCCGATGCTGGAGGCGCGTTCCCGCATCCCGAGCACTCCGTAGGAGTCCAGACGGCCCGCCGCGTCCGGATTCGAAGCCGACCCCGTTGTCGGTGACGTCGATCAGTGCCCGCTCGCCGTCGCACCGCCACACGATGCGGACGGCGCTGGCCTGGGCGTGGCGTTCCACGTTGGCGAGGGCCTCCTGGGCCACCCGCCACATCTCGCGTTCCTGCAGGATGGGCAGGCGTGAGTTCTTGTCCGCCTCCACCTGGATGGACAGCCCGCTGCGCTCGGCCACCCGGCCGACGTACTGGTCCAGGACCTGTCCCAGGCCCTGCTCCTCGGACACGTCGGTGCGGAGGTCGTACAGCGTGTCGCGGACCTCGCGGATGACGCCGCGCACGTCGTCGCGGAGCTGGCCCAGCTCGTCGGAGACGCCCTCGCCGGATGCGTCCCGTTCCACCAGGCGGTCGAGCTCGAACGCGAGGTACGCGAGGGACTGTCCGATCCGGTCGTGCAGGTCCCGGGCGATCCGGGTCCGCTCCTCGTCGGCGCCGACGGTGCGGAGCCGGGCGAACCAGCGGGCGTTGTCCAGGGCCAGCGAGGCCGGGGCCACGAAGCCCTCCACGAGCTCCAGGTCCCGGGCGGTGAAGTGCTCGAAGTCGGCGTGCTCGATGGCCAGGAGGCCGATGATCGAACCGCGGGCCGACAGGACGGTGTAGATGCCGGACCCGGCCCGGTCCGACAGGCCCGGTCCCGCGGAGGTCAGGTCCGGGATGTAGACGGGGCGGTTCTCGGCGATGGCCTGGCGCAGGCCGGGCGGCAGCTCGGTCGGCCCCAGGCGGGACGGCACGTGCAGGCCCTGGTGGCGCACGACCTCCCAGTGGGCGTCGGTCTCGTCGAACAGCAGCACCGCCACGCTGTCGAAGGACACCAGCGACTTCATGCGGCTCAGGGTCGAGTCCAGGACGTCGCTGAGGTCCAGCGAGGCGGGAAGGGTCTGGGTGACCCGGTGCAGGGAGAAGAGGAGGGCGTTGGCGTCCGAGAGCCGGCTGAGCCGGTCCATGGCCAGCTCGCGCTCCCGGGCCGCCTCGCCCGAGATCCGCCGGGCGTAGCCGGCGATGATGGCCACCAGCATGACGATCCCGCCCCAGGACGCCGACTGCAGGAGGGCCTCACGGCGGTCGGTGGCCTCGGCGATGTACGGGAAGCTGACGGCGAGGATGGTGACGATGGCGATCCGGATGGAGAACCCGAACCCCCGGGCCAGCCCGGCCACCACCACGGTGGTCAGGAGCATGAAGATCAGGGGCGACTCCCAGTACCCCGTCATGATCACGGCCGACACCTGCAGGGCGACCTCGGCCAGCACCCGCAGCAGGGACTGGAGGTCGTCGGCGTACTTGATGGGCTTGAAGGCCCGGAAGATGGCGTACGAGACGACGATCGCGGTCCAGATCTGCAGGGACAGGCCGTACTCGTCGAGCCGGTTGGTCACCAGCAGGAGCGAGATGGCCGTGGTGGCCAGGCGCATGGCCGTGATCAGGCTGTTGAAGCTGGCCACCCGGTCCGAGGCCATGCTCGGCAGCTGCTGGGCCACGATGTCGAAGTCGCCCGTCGGCTGCTGGGCCGGGTCCACCAGCGCGTTGCGCAGGTCGCGGGACCATCGTGACCGCAGGCGCGAGCCCATCCCCCCGGAGGGGGTGTCGGCCGTGTCCTCCGCCGCGGGCTGGAACGGCATGCCCTCGGGCATGGGTTCGTCCGGGGAGGGGACGTCGTCGGTGTCGTTTGGTGGCGCGGTGTGCATGTGTGCTCCGTCTTGACCGGAGAGATCGTCGAATGCGGTATCGGCAGGTCGTTCGGCCCACTTGGGGAAAAACTTCAGGGACCGGATCGGCGACGTTCCCGGGCCGTTCGTCCGGCCTTCCGGGGGCCGGCCCGGTCCGTGCCGGGGCGCGAGTAGGGTCCGCGCCGTGCTGCTGATCGGATTGACCGGTGGGATCGGTGCGGGGAAGTCCAGCGTGTCCGCCGCGCTGGCCCGTCACGGGGCGGTGATCGTGGACGCCGATGCCATCGTGCGGGAGCTGCAGCAGCCGGGCACCGTCGTGTTCCAGGAGATGGTGGACCGCTTCGGTCCCGGGATCGTCGGCCCGGAAGGGGGTCTGGACCGCGCTGCGGTGGCCTCGGTGGTCTTCACCGACCCGGAGGCGTTGGCCGACCTGGGCGCCATCGTGCATCCCCGGGTGCACTCCGAGATCGAGCGTCGGGTCGCGGAGCAGGCCGACACCGACAACGTGGTGGTGCTGGACATCCCGCTGCTGGCCGAGTCGGGCTGGCCCGGTCTGGCGGCCACGATCGTGGTGGACCTGGATCCGGAGGTCGCCGTCGAGCGCCTGGTCCGGCACCGCGGGTTCACCGAGGAGGACGCCCGCAACCGGATCGCCCGCCAGGCCGGCCGGGACGAGCGCCTGGCCCGGGCCGACCTGGTGATCGACAACCACGGAGAGCCCCACCAGCTGGAGGCGGAGGTCGACCGGGCCTGGGAGTGGATCCAGACCCTGCGCACGGGGTGAGCGGGGTCGACGGTCCGCTGTCACAGGGCGTCGGTACGATCATCGGGTGACCGACACGGCTGCCGAGACCGGAGATCCCACCACCCGGGCGGGTGACCCGTCCGTTCCCGTGCGGGCAGAGCCACGCATGGTGCGACCGTTCGAGGTGGTGTCGGACTTCAAGCCGGCGGGGGACCAGCCCGCCGCCATAGAAGCGCTGGCGGACGGCATCCACTGCGGAGAGCGCTTCCAGACGCTGCTGGGCATCACCGGCTCGGGCAAGTCGGCCACCATGGCCTGGACCATCGAGCAGGTGCAGCGGCCCACGCTCGTGCTGGCCCCCAACAAGAGCCTGGCCGCCCAGCTGGCCAACGAGTTCCGGGAGTTCTTCCCCCACAACCGGGTGGAGTACTTCGTCTCCTACTACGACTACTACCAGCCGGAGGCCTACATCGCCTCCAGCGACACCTTCATCGAGAAGGACTCCTCGGTGAACGACGAGATCGAGCGTTTGCGCCATGCCGCCACGTCGTCGTTGCTCACGCGGCGTGACGTCATCGTGGTGGCGTCGGTGTCCTGCATCTACGGCCTGGGCTCACCGGACGAGTACGCCTCCCGGTTCTTCACCCTGCGGGTGGGGGACACGGTGGACCAGCGGGACCTGCTCCGCCAACTCGTGCACCTGCAGTACGAGCGCAACGACCTCACGCTCACCCGGGGCAAGTTCCGGGTCCGGGGGGACGTGTTGGAGATCCAGCCCGCCTACGAGGAGACCGCCATCCGCATCGACCTCTTCGGTGACGAGGTGGAGACCATCAGCGTGATGGACCCGCTCACCGGCGAGAAGCTGGACAGCCTGGACGACATCCTCATCTTCGCCAAGACCCACTACGTGGTCTCGGACGAGCGCCTCCAGGCCGCCATCGGCAGGATCGAGTCGGAGCTGCAGGAGCGCCTGGCCACCTTCGAGTCCCAGGGCAAGCTGCTGGAGGCCCAGCGGCTGCGCATGCGCACCGAGTACGACCTGGAGATGCTGCGGGAGATGGGCTTCTGCAACGGCGTGGAGAACTACTCGGCGCCCATGGAGGGCCGCGGGCCGGGCGAGCCGCCCAACACGCTGCTGGACTACTTCCCCAAGGACTACCTCACCATCATCGACGAGTCCCACGTGACCATCCCCCAGCTGCACGGCCAGTACGAGGGGGACCGGTCCCGCAAGGAGACCCTCATCGACCACGGCTTCCGCCTGCCCTCCGCCGCGGACAACCGGCCCCTCCGGTTCGAGGAGTGGGTGCAGCGGGCCGGCCAGACCGTGTTCCTCTCCGCCACGCCCAGCAAGTGGGAGATCGAGCACTCCAGCCGTGTGGTGGAACAGATCGTCCGTCCCACCGGCCTCATCGATCCGGAGGTCATCATCAAGCCCACCAAGGGCCAGATCGACGACCTCCTGGAGCAGATCAACCAACGGGTCACGGAGGGGGAGCGGGTCCTGGTCACCACGCTCACCAAGAAGATGGCGGAGGACCTCACCGACTACCTGCTGGAGATGGGGGTGCGTGTCCGCTACCTGCACTCGGAGGTGGACACGCTGCAACGCATCGAACTGGTCCGGGACCTGCGCCTGGGCGAGTTCGACGTGCTGGTCGGCATCAACCTGCTGCGGGAGGGACTGGACATCCCGGAGGTGTCCCTCGTGGCCATCCTGGACGCGGACAAGGAGGGCTTCCTGCGCTCGGAGACCTCCCTCATCCAGATGATCGGGCGGGCGGCGCGCAACGTGAACGGCCAGGTCGTCATGTACGCGGACCGTGTGACGGACTCCATGACACGGGCCGTGTCGGAGACCACGCGTCGGCGGGGGCTGCAGCAGGCCTACAACCTGGAGCACGGCATCGACCCCACCACCATCCAGAAGGCCGTCACGGACATCCTGGCGGACCTCCGGGGCTCGGACGGTGCCCCGGTGCCGGGCGGCGGGCGGCGCAAGCGCCGGCCGGGGGAGCGGGCCCGGGCCGAGCAGTTCGCGGACCTCCCGCCCCAGGACCTGGGCCGGCTGGTGCAGTTGCTGGAGGAGGAGATGCACCAGGCGTCAGCGGACCTCCGCTTCGAAGAAGCTGCCCGCCTGCGTGACGAGGTCAAGGAGCTCAAGCGCGAGCTCCGCAACGCCGGCGGCGTCTGACCCGACGGCCCCTCCAGACCCGACGGCCCCTCCAGACCCGAACTTGTAGGTATCGGGCGTGTGGGCGGTCTCGTTCCTACACGTTCGGGCCGGGGGCTCCGGCGCGGACGGCTGACTGGCGCAGCCAGTGGTCCGCCAGCACCAGCAGCACCGCTGCCTCCACCATGGGCACGGCCCGGGGCAGGACGCACGGGTCGTGGCGGCCCTTGGCCTCCAGCGTCACGGCCTCGCCGGCGCGGGTCACGGTCTGCTGGGCGGAGGCGATGGTCGCCGTCGGCTTGAACGCCACCCGCACCACGATGTCCTCGCCGTTGGAGATCCCGCCCTGGATGCCGCCGGACCGGTTGGTCGCGGTCCGGGTGGTGCCGTCCGGGGCGGTGACGAACGCGTCGTTGTGCTCGCGGCCGGTGAGCTCCACCGCACCGAACCCGGAGCCGACCTCGAACCCCTTGGACGCCGGCAGGCTCATGACGGCCTTGGCCAGGTCCGCCTCCAGCTTGTCGAACACCGGCTCACCCCACCCTGCGGGCACGCCCCGGGCGACGCAGGTGACCACGCCGCCCAGCGAGTCGCCGTCGCGGCGGGCGTCCTCGATGGCCCGGGTCATGGCCGCGGCGGCGTCCGGGTCCGGGCACCGGGTGGGGTCGGCCTCCACCTGGTCCAGGGTCACCGCGGTGGGGTCCACCTGGGCCACCACGTGGTGCACCTGCTGCACCCAGCCCAGCACCTCCACACCGAACCGCTCCGCCAGCAGCTTGCGGGCCACGGCCGCGGCCGCCACCCGTCCGATCGTCTCCCGGGCCGAGGACCGCCCGCCGCCGGCCACGGCCCGGATGCCGTACTTGGCCTCCGTGGTGAAGTCGGCGTGCGACGGGCGGTACACGTCGGCCAGGTGGTCGTAGGCGCCGGACCGGGCGTCGGAGTTGCGCACCAGCAGGGCGATGGGGGAGCCCAGCGTGACTCCGTCCACCACCCCGGAGAGGATCTCCACCCGGTCGGCCTCGTCGCGCTGGGTCACCAGGCGGCTCTGTCCGGGCCGTCGGCGGTCCAGGTCGGGCTGGATGTCGTCCTCGGTGAGGGGCAGGAGGGGCGGGCAGCCGTCGACCACCACGCCCACGCCGCCGCCGTGCGACTCGCCGAACGTGGTGATCCGGAACAACCGCCCGGTGCTGGAACCCATGGGGCAAGTATGGCAGCGGCCCCGGACCCCACCCCTTCCAGAACACACGTTCGGGGACTAGTCTGGCCCTCCGATGGCTGCCTCCCGCCGACCCTCCACCGACTCCATCGTCATCAGGGGTGCCCGCGAGCACAACCTGTGCGACGTCTCCCTGGAGCTCCCACGCGACCGCCTGATCGTGTTCACGGGCCTGTCCGGGTCCGGCAAGTCGTCCCTGGCGTTCGACACCATCTACGCGGAGGGCCAGCGCCGCTACGTCGAGTCGCTGTCGTCCTACGCCCGCCAGTTCCTGGGCCAGATGGACAAGCCGGACGTGGACGTGATCGAGGGCCTGTCGCCGGCCATCTCCATCGACCAGAAGTCCGCGTCGCGCAACCCGCGGTCCACCGTCGGCACGGTCACGGAGATCTACGACTACCTTCGCCTGTTGTTCGCCCGCGTCGGCGTGGCGCACGACCCGGAGACGGGCGAGCGCCTGGTCCGCCAGACGCCGCAGCAGATCGTGGACCGGATCCTGCAGCTGCCGGAGGGCACCCGGTTCCAGGTGCTGGCGCCCATGGTGCGGGGCCGCAAGGGCACCTACGAGCAGCTCTTCGCGGACCTGGCCGGTCGCGGCTTCGCCCGGGTGCGGGTGGACGGCGAGGTCCACGACATGCCGGTGGAGCTGGACCTGGCCCGCTACGAGCAGCACACCATCGAGGTCATCGTGGACCGCCTGGTCCTTCGGGAGGGCATCGAACGCCGGCTGACGGACTCCATGGAGACCGCCCTGGAGCTGGCCGAGGGTGTGGCCCAGATCGAGATCGTGCCGCCCAAGGACGCCGCACCGGCCAAGGGGGCGGAGCCGGAGCTGCTCACCTTCTCGGAGAAGCTGGCCCGGCCGTCGGACGGCAAGAGCTTCGAGGAGCTGGCCCCCCGCAACTTCTCGTTCAACTCGCCCTACGGGGCGTGCAGCGCGTGTGACGGCCTGGGCAGCGTGTTCGAGGTGGACCCCGAGCTGGTCGTGCCGGACCCGGAGGCGTCGGTGTCGGACGGGGCCATCGCCCCGTGGGCCTCCGGTCACGCCAAGTACTTCCACCGCCTGTTGGAGTCGGTCTGCTCCGAGTTCGACATCGACCCGGACGTGGCCTGGGAGTCACTGCCCAAGAAGCACCAGAAGCTGCTGCTGTACGGCGTGGGTGACGGCCAGCGCATCGACGTGAAGTTCCGCAACCGCTACGGGCGGACCCGCACCTACACCGCCCGCTACGAGGGCGTGATCCCGTACCTCAAGCGCCGCCACTCGGAGGCGGAGTCGGACTCGGCCCGGGACGCGGTGGAGGGCTACATGCGGCAGGTGCCGTGCCCCACCTGCAACGGCGCCCGCCTCAACCCCTACGCGCTGGCCGTCACCGTGGACGACCTCAACATCGACCAGCTCTGCAGCCTGCCCATCGCGGAGGCCCGGGACCGCCTGGAGGACCTGCACCTGGACGAGCGCCAGGCCATGATCGCCGAGCGCATCATGAAGGAGATCCGGGCCCGGCTGCAGTTCCTGTGCGACGTCGGCCTGGAGTACCTCTCGCTCACGCGGTCAGCCGCCACCCTGTCGGGCGGCGAGGCCCAGCGCATCCGGCTGGCGTCCCAGATCGGCTCGGGCCTGGTCGGGGTGCTGTACGTCCTGGACGAGCCGTCCATCGGCCTGCACCAGCGGGACAACCACAAGCTCATCGAGACCCTGGTCCGTCTCCGGGACCTGGGCAACACCGTGCTGGTGGTGGAGCACGACGAGGACACCATCCGCGTCGCGGACCACGTGGTGGACATCGGCCCCGGCGCCGGTGAGCACGGTGGGCAGGTCGTCCACACCGGCAGCGTGGCCGGGCTGTTGCGGTCCAAGCGGTCCATCACGGGCCAGTACCTGTCCGGCAAGCGGTCCATCCCGGTGCCGGAGCTGCGCCGCCAGCCCGGGGAGGAGTGGGTCACCATCAAGGGGGCGCGGGAGCACAACCTGCGCAACGTGGACGTGGACATCCCCCTGGGCTGCTTCGTGGCGGTCACCGGCGTGTCCGGTTCGGGCAAGTCCACCCTGGTCAACGACATCCTCATGCGGGCGCTCATGCAGCACGTGTACGGGTCCAAGATCCCGCCCGGCCTGCACAAGCGCATCGAGGGCATGGACCAGCTGGACAAGGTCATCGACATCGACCAGTCGCCCATCGGCCGCACGCCCCGCTCCAACCCCGCCACCTACACCGGGGTGTTCGACCACGTCCGCAAGCTGTTCGCCAAGACCCCGGAGGCCCGCATCCGCGGGTACCTGCCAGGGCGGTTCAGCTTCAACGTCAAGGGCGGCCGGTGCGAGGCCTGCGCCGGGGACGGCACCATCAAGATCGAGATGCACTTCCTGCCCGACGTGTACGTGCCGTGCGAGGTGTGCAAGGGCAAGCGCTACAACCGGGACACGCTCGAGATCACCTTCAAGGGGCTGAACATCTCCGAGGTCCTGGACCTGCCGTGCGAGGAGGCGCTCGAGTTCTTCTCCAACCAGCCCACCATCGCCCGCCACATGCAGACGCTGGTGGACGTGGGCCTGGGCTACGTCCGGCTGGGCCAGCCCGCCACCACGTTGTCCGGCGGTGAGGCGCAGCGGGTCAAGCTGGCATCGGAGCTGGCCAAGCGGTCCACCGGCCACACCATCTACCTGCTGGACGAGCCCACCACCGGCCTGCACTTCGAGGACATCCGCAAGCTGCTCACGGTGCTCTCACGCCTGGTGGACCAGGGCAACACGGTGCTGGTCATCGAGCACAACCTGGACGTCATCAAGACCGCGGACTGGGTCATCGACCTGGGCCCGGAGGGCGGCACCGGTGGCGGCGCGGTGGTGGCGGAGGGCACGCCGGAGCTCATCGCCAAGACCAAGGACTCCTACACGGGACGGTTCCTGGCCCCGCTGCTCGGCACGGGCTGAGGCCGCCTCCTCCACCGTTCCGGGGCGGTGCCGGCCGCCAGGAGCGGCACGGCCCGCCCACGTTGCGGACCGGGTGAGGGGTTCAGGTGATGGACAGCATCCGTTCCAGCGCCACGCGGGCCCAGTGGGCGGTGTCGGGCTCCACCGTGATGCGGTTGGCCACCTTGCCGTCCACCAGGTTGTCCAACGTCCAGGCCAGGTGCGGCGCGTCGATGCGGAACATGGTGGAGCAGGGGCACACCAGCGGGTCGAGCGACACCACGTGCTTGTCCGACTCCGCGTCCAGGCGTTGGACCAGGTGGATCTCGGTGCCCACGCCCACCGGCGTGCCGGCCGGGAGGGCCTCGATGGCCCGGATGATGAAGTCGGTGGAGCCCACCTGGTCGGCTAGCTCGCAGACCTCGTGGCTGCACTCGGGGTGCACGATGACCACACCGTCGGGGTGCTCCTGGCGGAAGGCCTGGATGTGCTCCGGCCGGAACCGCTGGTGGACCGAGCAGTGCCCCTTCCACAGCAGGAAGGTGGCCTCCTTGGCCCGGGCCTCGGTCAGTCCGCCCAGGTCCTGGTGGGGGTTCCAGACGGCCATGTCGGCCTCGGTGAAGCCCATCTGGTGACCGGTGTTGCGGCCCAGGTGCTGGTCGGGGAAGAACAGCACCTGCTTGGCCCGGGGGCCGTCCGGGGCGTTGAGGGCCCACTCCAGCACCGCCCGGGCGTTGGTGGAGGTGCACACGGCGCCGCCGTGCTGCCCCACGAACGCCTTCAGGTCGGCGGAGGAGTTCATGTAGGTGATGGGCAGGACGCCCTCGATGTCGGTGACGTCGGCCAGGGACTCCCAGGCCTCCTCCACCGAGTCGATGTCGGCCATGTCCGCCATGGAGCAGCCGGCGTTCAGGTCGGGCAGCACCACCTGCTGGTGGTCGCCGGTCAGGATGTCGGCGGACTCGGCCATGAAGTGCACGCCGCAGAACACGATGTAGTCCGCCTCCGGGTGCTCCTTGGCCAGGACCGAGAGCCGGAACGAGTCGCCACGGGCGTCGGCCCACCGCATGACCTCATCGCGCTGGTAGTGGTGGCCCAGGATGAACACGCGGTCGCCCAGGGTCTCCTTGGCCGCGGCGATGCGCTGGGCCAGTTCCTCGGGGGATGCGTCGGAGTACCGCTGGGGCAGTGGTCGCTGGATGCGCAACATGGTGGATGGACCTCCCTTGCGGCCGGCGCAGCGCGCACGGCCCTGAGGACCTCCGCTTGTCAGCCGGTGGGGGCAGCCTGGTCGCCACGCCACGGGGATGTCGGCCACGGAGGTTGATGTCGCCGGAGGCCAGGCCGGCCCGCCGAGCGTACCGCCCGGCACCCTGGTTGAACACCACCTTCCGCGCCGGTGTTCCTGGCGCTTCCCCCGGGCGGGCCCAGGTGCGACACTTCTCCGGATGTTCCTGAGGGGGGACACGGGCAGGCGAGGGGGACGACCGGTGGGTCGCAGGGGTGGGCGAGCACGGGCCGTGGCGCCGGTTGCGGTTGCGTTCGCGGTGGTGGCGGTGGTGGCGGCATGCGGGGTGCCGCCCCGCCCGGCGCCGATCCCGGCCGGGTCGCCGGGCGCCGATGGGCCCTGCGGCGTGAGCCGTCAGGAGTTCTGGAACCCGGTCGACACCCGCCATGCCGTGGTGGTGTTCCAGCCCACCGGCGGGGGCCGGCCGGTGACCGGCGGTACCTGCTCCGACGATGCCCGGCCCGGCGCGTTCGTGGCCCACGGCTACCTGGGCACCGCCCCCGAGGGCTACCAGGGGATGGTCGACCACCTGGTCGGCCAGGGCTTCGTGGTGGTGTTCCCCGGCTACCCGGTGGAGTTCGACCCGGCCCACCAGTACGAGGTGGTGGACTCCGGGTTCGTGCTGGGCGCACGGGCCGGCGGGAGGATCGACCTCGACCGTGTCGGCGTGGTGGGTCACTCCTTCGGCGGCGGGATGACACCGTGGCTCCTGCAACGGGCCGCGGAACGGGGCTGGGGCACCGACGCCCTGTGGGCGGTGGTGATGGCGCCGTGGTTCGCCATGCAGGTGGGCAGCGGCCCGATCGACCTGCCCGACCGCACCCGGCTGACCGTCGTGAACTACGACGAGGACGTGGTGGTGGACGCCCGCATCGGCATCGAGCTGGCGGGTGCGGTGGACCTGGCCGCCGACCACGTCGCACACGTGACCGTGCGCACCGACCGCAGCCAGGACCCGCCGCTGTTCGCCGACCACCTCGGTCCGGTGTCGGTGTCGGTGGTCCCGTTCCTGGGGGTCATCTCCACCGACCACTACGACCGGTGGTCGGCGTGGCGCACGATCGACGCCACCGCCGGCTGCGCCCTGGACGGCCGCTGGTGCGACACGGACCTGGCCGACGTGGGTACCTGGCCCGACGGCCGTCCCGTCCTGCCGGCGGTGGTGTCCGACGACCCGGTGGACGTGGGGCCCCCGGCGTTGCAGGAGTGCGAGTTCGCGCTCAATCCCCGGCCCTGTCCCTGACGGATCCGCTTCGGCGCCCCCTCGCCGGGGATCCTCGGCCCGGGGATCCCGTGTCGGGGCACGGCGGTAGGTTCTCCGGTGATGCTCGAACGACCGCCGGCCGGCTCCATCCCCGACGCCCCCGGCAGCTACCAGTTCAAGGACGCGGATGGCCGGGTCATCTACGTGGGCAAGGCCAAGTCCCTGCGTCAGCGGCTCTCCAACTACTTCCAGAACCCGGCCAACATGCAGTTGCGCACGGCGCAGATGGTGGCCACGGCGGCCTCGGTGGAGTGGATCCAGGTCCGCAACGAGGTCGAGGCCCTCATGCTCGAGTACTCGCTCATCAAGCAGCACCGGCCCCGGTTCAACGTCCGGCTGGTGGATGACAAGAGCTACCCGTTCCTGGCCGTGACCGTGTCCGACGAGTGGCCCCGTCCCATGGTCATGCGGGGCCGTCGCCGCAAGGGGGTGCGGTACTTCGGCCCCTACGCCCACGCCTACGCCATCCGGGACACCCTCGACGAGCTGCTCCGCACCTTCCCGCTCCGCACCTGCTCGGACGCCAAGTTCGGCCGCCACGCCAAGCTGGGCAAGCCGTGCCTCCTGTTCCACATCGAGAAGTGCTCCGGGCCGTGTGTGGGAGAGATCGACCAGGAGGCCTACCACCGCCTGGCGGCGGAGCTCCTGGAGTTCCTGGAGGGCGACACCGAGCCCGTCCTGCGCCGCCTGGAGGCGGAGATGGCCCAGGCCGCGGAGGCCCTGGAGTTCGAGCACGCCGCCCGGCTCCGGGACCGCCTGGCCACGGTGCGGCGTGCCGTGGAGCGCCAGCAGATGGTGGGCGACCGCAACGAGGACGTGGACGTCATCGGGATGGCGGAGGACGACCTGGAGGCCGCGGCCCAGGTGTTCTTCGTGCGCAAGGGCCGGGTGGTGGGCCGGTTGGGCTTCCTGCTGGACAAGGTCATGGACCTCACCCCGGACCAGACCATGGCCGCGGTGCTGGAGCAGCTGTACGGCGACGAGCCCGCCGTCGGGTACCCCAAGGCCGTGCTGGTGCCCACCATCCCGGAGGACGCCGACATCTACGAGGAGTGGCTGAGCGAGCAGCGGGGGAGCCGGGTCCGCATCCGCATCCCCCAGCGCGGCGCCAAGCGCGAGCTGGCGGAGACCGTCACCCGCAACGCCACCGAGGAGTTCACCCGGCACCGGCTGCGGCGGGCCTCGGACCACAACAGCCGGGCCAAGGCCCTCAACGAGCTGCAGCAGTCGTTGGGCCTGCCCGCGGCGCCGCTGCGCATCGAGTGCTTCGACATGAGCCACCTGCAGGGCACGGACTACGTCGGGTCCATGGTGGTGCTGGAGGACGGCCTGCCCCGCAAGTCGGAGTACCGGCGGTTCAAGGTGAACGTCCCCGGCAACGACGACTTCGCGGCCATGGAAGAGGTCCTGACCCGCCGGTTCACCGCCTACCTGGCGGACCGGGACAAGCCGGCGGCGGAACGGGGGAAGTTCGCCTATCCGCCCCAGCTGCTGCTGGTGGACGGTGGCAAGGGCCAGCTGGGCGTGGCGGTCCGGGTGCTGGACCAGCTCGGTCTGTCCGGGGAGATCCCGGTCGCCTCGTTGGCCAAGCAGTTCGAGGAGGTCTTCGTGCCCGGCCACCCGCAACCGGTGTCGGTCCCCCGGGGGTCCGAGGCGCTCTTCTTCCTGCAGCGCATCCGGGACGAGTCGCACCGGTTCGCCATCGGCTACCACCGCCAGCTCCGGGACAAGCGCATGACCCGGTCCGTGCTGGACGGCATCCCCGGCCTGGGAGAGAAGCGCAAGCAGCGCCTGGTCAAGGAGCTCGGCGGGGTGCGGGCGGTGCAGGCCGCGGACCTGGACCAGCTCAGGGCGCTGGCGTGGCTGCCGGACACGGTGGCGGTGGCGGTGTACGACGCGCTCCACCACGGGTAGCGTCCCGCCGATGGCGCACCTGCGCTTCTTCCACGGGACCATGGGGTCCGGCAAGTCCACCCTGGCGCTGCAGATCCACCACAACCTGCGCCGCCGCGGGTTGCGGGGTGTGCTGCTGACCCAGCACGACCGCGGCGGGGGCGTGGTGTCGTCCCGACTGGGGGTGGAGGCGGACGCGGTGCAGGTCCTGCCCGGCACGGACCTGGAGAAGCTGGTGCTGGACCGTGCCCCTGCGGAGTACGCGGTGTGCGACGAGGCCCAGTTCTACGAACCGGACCAGGTGGACCAGCTGGCCCGGCTGGTGGACCTGCACGACCTCGACGTGTGGGCCTTCGGTCTGTTGACCAGCTTCCAGGGCCGGCTGTTCCCGGGCACGGCCCGACTGTTGGAGCTGGCCGACGAACGCCAGGAGATCCAGGTGGAGGCCCGGTGCTGGTGCGGCCGTCGGGCCACCCACAACGCCCGCATCCAGGACGGCCGGATGGTGACCGAGGGTGACCTGTTGGTGGTGGGGGACACGAGCGACCCCGGGGACCGACAGGAGCGGCTGGACCTGGCCACACCCACGGTCACCTACGAGCTGCTGTGCCGGCGGCACTGGATGGCGGGGGACCCGGGGCCCACGGGCGGGGCCGGGGCCGAGCGTGGCTGATCCCTGGGACCAGCACGCGGCGTGGTGGCAGGAGCAGTTCACCCAGGGGGTGGACCCCGAGTACGTCGAACAGATCCTGCCGCTGATCGGTGGCCACTTCCCGTCCCGTGGGGTGGTCGTGGACGTCGGGTGCGGCGAGGGCCAGGTGGCCCGGCTCGCCGCGGACGCGAACCTGGCCGCCATCGGGATCGACACGGCCTCGGCCCAGCTGACCGAGGCCCGCCGTCGTGCGGGCGGGCCCTGGTACCTGCAGGGCTCCGCCACGGAGCTGCCGCTCCCGGACGGCTGCGCCGATGCGGTGGTGGCGTGCCTGGTGTTCGAGCACTTCGCCGACCTCGATGCCGCGGTGGCCGAGGTGGCCCGGGTGCTCCGTCCGGGCGGTCGGTTCCTGTTCCTGATGAACCATCCGCTCCTGCAGACCCCCGGCAGCGGATGGATCGACGACCAGCTCCTCGACCCGCCCGAGCAGTACTGGCGGATCGGTCCCTACCTGCCCGAGGCGGAGTCGGTCGAGGAGTTCGAGCACGGGGTGTTCATCCGCTTCTTCCACCGACCGCTGTCCCGCTACCTGAACACCGCCATCGGGGCCGGGCTGGACCTGGAGGTGATGGTGGAGCCCACGCCGCCGCCCGGATTCCTGGCGCTGGCCGAGGAGTACGAGGACATCGCGACCATCCCCCGCCTGATGTTCCTGCGGTTCCGCAGGCGCTGACCCGGCCTGATCCGGACGTCGGCCGGAAAACGGAACCGGGGCGGTGCCATCGGCACCGCCCCGGAGTCCGTTGGTGGGGTGGGGAGACTCAGCAGCCCTCGGACGGGGCGGTGACCACACCGTCGATGACGTGGATGACGCCGTTGGAGCCCTCGATGTCCACGGCGGTGATCTTGGCGCCACCGAAGGTCAGGTCCTCACCGACCTTCTCGATCTTCACCTTGCCACCGAGCGTGTCGACGCAGGTGCCGGCGGCCGCAGCGGCAGCGGCGGAGTCGACCTTGCCGGAGATGACGTGCAGCTTGAGGACGTCGGTCAGCGCACCCTGGGGGTCAGCGGCGAGCTGGTCGAGCGTGGCCTGGGGCACTTCGGCGAAGGCGTCGTTGGTGGGAGCCATGATGGTGTAGGGGCCGGTGCCGGAGAGGGTCTCGGCCAGGCCGGCGGCGGTGACCAGCTCCACCAGGGTGGTGAAGTCGGGGTTGTCCGACGGCGATCGCCACGACGGTCTTGTCGGAGGTGTCCGCCGCGGCCTCGGTGGTGGTGGTCTCGGCCTCCGTGGTGGTGGTCTCGTCCTTGGATGCGTCGGTGCTCTCGTCATCGCTGGAGCACGCTGCGGCGACGAGGGTGAAGCCGAAGAGGACAGCGACGATCTTGAACAGCATCTTGTTCCGCATGGGGGTTGTTCTCCTTGTGTGGCGGTCGTGGGGTGATTCGACGGCCCGGGTGGGGGCGGATGCACCCCGACCGAGATTTCTCCGGCGGCCCATGATGGGCCGAAAACGGACGGAACGAGAGGACCGGGGTCCTCTCGTTCCGTGTGGGGGTGTTGGGGGGAGATCCGGACGCCCGGGGGGAGGCGTCCGTTGCACGGTGTAACGGAACGGCCCACCGGACTCTTCCCGGTCGGGTCGAAAAATCCGCGGGGTAGCGTGAGGGCGTGGTCGAGTTCCTGGTCATCACGGGTCTGTCCGGCGCCGGGCGTACCCAGTTCGGCAACACCCTGGAGGACCTGGGCTGGTTCGTGATCGACAACCTGCCCTCCGAGTTGATCCCCAAGGTCGCAGAGCTGGCCCGGTTCCAGGACACGGGCGCCCCGGTGGCCCTGGTGGTCGGCACCGGCACGGACCTGGACGCGGTCGGTCCGGCCCTGGACGACCTGCGGGCCTCCGGGGCCCACGTGCGCACGGTCTTCCTGGACGCGGCCACCACCACGTTGGTGCGGCGCTACGGCGAGTCGAAGCGCCGCCACCCCATGCTGGACGAGCACGACACGGTCGAGGCCGCCATCCAGGCCGAGCGCAAGCAGCTGGAGGGGGTCCGGGAGTCGGCGGACATTCTGGTGGACACCTCGGACATGAACGTGCACGACCTGCGGGCCCGGGTGACGGAGTTGTTCGGGGACGACACCGGGGGTGGGTCCACCCAGCTCACGGTGATGTCGTTCGGGTACAAGCACGGTGTCCCGCCCGACGTGGACCTGGTGTTCGACTGCCGCTTCCTGCCCAACCCGTACTGGGTGGAACAGCTCCGGCCGCTGACCGGCCTGGACGGCGAGATCCAGGACTACGTCAACTCCTTCCCGCTCACGGGCGACTTCCTGGGACGGCTCGAGGACCTGTTGGAGCTGCTGCTGCCGGCCTACCTGTCCGAGGGCAAGGCCCTGCTCACCATCGCGTTCGGCTGCACCGGGGGGCGGCACCGGTCGGTGGCGATCGCGGAGCAGGTGGCGGCGTGGTTGCGGGGGCGGGACCTGGAGCCGCGCATCCGTCACCGGGACGTGGGCAAGTGAACGTGGACCTGACCGGTGGACCGGCGGTGGTCGCGGTCGGCGGTGGCCACGGGCTGGCCGCGTCGTTGCTGGCGGCGCGCCGCTACGCCGGGTCGATCACGGCGGTGGTGTCGGTGGCGGACAACGGCGGCTCCACCGGCCGGCTCCGGGCCGCCTCGCCCCGCCCGGCCCCCGGGGACCTGCGCAAGTGCCTGGTGGCCCTGGCCGGGCGGCCCTCGCCGTTGTCCCGGGCCATGGAGCACCGGTTCGACTCCGGCGACCTGGCCGGCCACGCCTTCGGCAACCTCCTCATCGCGGCGCTGGAGGAGTCCGAGGGCGACCTGGTGGGCGTGCTGGACGAGATCGGGACGCTGCTGGGGACGGTGGGCCGGGTGCTGCCCACCACCACCGTGCCGGTGGAGCTGCGGGCCACCGTGGACTCCGGCGCCACGGTCCGTGGCCAGGTGGCCGTGGCGGCCCGGGCCGACCTCCAGCGGGTGATGCTGGAACCAGCGGACGTGCCGGCCTGCCCCGACGCGGTGGCGGCGTTGGCCCGGGCCGACCAGGTGGTGCTGGGCCCGGGATCGCTCTACACGAGCGTGCTGGCGGCCACCGCGGTGCCGGGGATCCGGGACGCGCTCGCCGCGGCGTCCGACCGCCTGGTCTACGTCTGCAACCTGCGCCCCCAGGCCTCCGAGACGTCCGGGTACGGGGTGGCGGACCATGTCGACGCCCTCCGGCGCCACGGCGTCGAGCCCTCCGTGGTGCTGTACGACCCGGCCACCATCGACGACGCAGGGGCGGTTGCGGGTGCGCTGGCATGCCCGCTGGCCCGGCCGTCGGGCCTGGCGCACGACCCGGACCTGCTGGGACGGGCGCTGGGCGGCCTGGTCCGCCGCGGCTGAACCCAGGAACCGCCACGCTGCGTGGCGATTGGCACAGCGCGCCGGTCGCGTGCTCGCATAGGGGCGAGCCCCGCCACACACGCGGGGACGATGATCGAACTCACCCAGGGGAGTGACATGACGATTCGCGTGGGGATCAACGGCTTCGGCCGGATCGGGCGCAACTTCTTCCGTGCCGCCAAGCAGCGGGGCGCAGACATCGACTTCGTGGCCGTGAACGACCTCGGGTCGCTGGACATCATGGCGCACCTGCTCAAGCGTGACTCGGTGGCCGGCACCTACCCGGGCATCGTCAAGGAGGTCGACGGCGGCATCGACGTGGACGGCGACGTCCTCAAGGTGGTCTCGCACCGCAACCCGGCCGAGATCCCCTGGGGCGAGCTGGGCGTCGACGTGGTGATCGAGTCCACCGGCATCTTCACCGACCGTGACTCGGCGGCGGCCCACCTGGACGGCGGCGCCCCCCGGGTGATCGTGTCGGCCCCGTGCGGCGGCGCGGACGCCACCTTCGTGGTGGGCGTCAACGACGACACCTTCGATCCGGCCAAGGACTTCGTGGTGTCCAACGCCTCGTGCACCACCAACTGCTTCGTGCCGCTCATCAAGGTCCTGGACGACGCCTTCGGCGTGGAGAAGGGCCTGATGAACACGATCCACGCCTACACCGGCGACCAGATGCTGGTGGACGGCCCCCACAAGGACCTGCGCCGGGCCCGTGCCGCCGCGATCAACATCGTGCCCACCTCCACCGGCGCGGCCCGGGCCACCGGCCTGGTGCTGCAGTCGATGCAGGGCAAGCTGGACGGCACGTCCCTGCGGGTCCCGGTCCCGACCGGCTCCATCACCGACTTCGTTGGTGTGCTGGGCCAGGACGTGACCGTCGACCAGGTCAACGCCGCGTTCAAGGCCGCCGCCTCCGAGGGTCGGCTCAAGGGGATCCTGGAGTACAGCGACGAGCCACTGGTCAGCTCGGACATCGTGGGCTCCACCTACAGCTCCATCTTCGACTCCGGCCTGACCATGGCCATGGGCAACCTGATCAAGGTGCTGTCCTGGTACGACAACGAGACCGGCTACTCCAACCGCCTCGTGGACCTGGCCCTCATCGTCGGCGCCGCCAACAAGTGATCGTCCCGACCGGTTCGGCACAGCGAGGGCCAGCATGAAGTTCGGCGTCCCGGAACTCGAGGACCTCGGCGACGTGGACGGGAAGTCGGTGCTGGTTCGCGCCGACTTCAACGTCCCGCTGCGCGACGGCCGGATCACCGACGACCTCCGGATCCGGGCCGCCCTGCCCACCCTGCACTGGCTCCTGGAACGGGGGGCGCGGGTCACGGCCTGCACCCACCTGGGGCGTCCCAAGGGAGCGCCGGACCCGGCGTACTCGGTGGAGCCGGTGCGGGCCCGCCTGGCCGAGCTGGCACCGGGGGTGGAGCTGCTCGAGAACCTGCGGTTCGACCCGGGCGAGACGGCCAACGAGTCCCGCTTCGTCGACGAGCTGGTGGCCGGCCACGACCTGTACGTGAACGACGCCTTCGGGGCGTCGCACCGGGCCCATGCGTCCATCGTGGGACCGCCGACCCGGCTGCCGTCGGCCGCCGGACGCCTCCTGGCCAAGGAGGTGGAGGTCCTGCTGGGGCTGCGCGAGCACCCGGGTCGGCCCTTCGTGGCCATCACCGGTGGCTCCAAGGTGTCGGACAAGCTGGGCGTGCTGACCGCCCTGCTGGACAGCGCTGACCAGATCATCATCGGGGGCGGGATGTGCTTCACGTTCTTCGCCGCCATGGGCCATTCCATCGGGAACTCCCTGTGCGAACAGGACCAGATCCCCGCCTGCGCGGAGCTGCTGGAGGCCCACGGCGACCGGCTGTTCCTGCCCGAGGACGTGGTGGGCCTGGGCCCGGGGGGCAAGATCGGTGACCCGTCGGCCGGTGGCGAGGTCCGGAACTTCGGGCGGTCCCTCCCGGACGGCTGGATGGGTCTGGACATCGGGCCCGGCTCGGCCGCCGCCTTCGGCGACCTGATCGCAGAGGCGCGCACCGTGCTGTGGAACGGCCCGATGGGTGTCTTCGAGGACCCCCGGTTCGAGGCCGGCACCCGCGCCGTGGCCCAGGCCGTGGCCGAGTGCCGGGGCTTCACGGTGATCGGCGGCGGCGACTCCGCCGCCGCGGTCGCCCAGTTCGGGCTGGCCGACCAGGTGGACCACATCTCCACCGGGGGCGGGGCCTCGTTGGAGCTCATCGAGCAGGGCGACCTGCCGGGGCTGGACGCACTCCGTCACGCATCCAACGCCACCACCTGAACCAACCTGCCTGAAGGGACCACCATGGCCGTCTCCCGCAAGCCGATCATCAGCGGCAACTGGAAGATGCACAAGAACCACTTCGAGGCCATCCAGGCCGTCCAGAAGCTGCACTACCGCCTGGACAAGGACGACCACAGCGAGGTCGACGTCACGGTGCACCCGCCCTTCACCGACCTGCGGTCCGTGCAGACGCTGATCGAGGCCGACCGCATGAAGATCGAGCTGGGCGCCCAGAACTGCTTCTGGGAGAACGAGGGTGCCTTCACCGGCGAGGTGTCGCCGTCGATGCTGGCCAAGCTGGACGTGTCCCACGTGATCGTGGGCCACTCCGAGCGCCGCGAGTACTTCGGGGAGACCGACGAGTCGGTCAACAAGAAGGTCAAGGCGGTGATCGCCCACCGGGATGACGCCGATCATGTGCTGCGGGGAGACCCTGGAGGAGCGGGAGGCCGGCCAGGCCGAGTCCAAGGTGGACGGCCAGGTCCGGGCGGGCCTGCAGGGGCTGTCCAAGGACCAGGTGGCCGCCCTGGTCATCGCCTACGAGCCCATCTGGGCCATCGGCACGGGCCGGACCGCCACCTCCGAGGACGCCCAGGCCATGTGCGCCCACATCCGCAGCATCGTGGCCGATGCCTTCGGCGCCGATGCTGCCGCCGCGGTGCGCATCCAGTACGGCGGGTCGGTCAAGCCGGGCAACATCGCCGAGCTCATGGGCCAGGCCGACATCGACGGCGCCCTGGTCGGCGGCGCGGCCCTGGATCCCGACGAGTTCGCGGCGATCGTCCAGTTCCGCAACCACTGACCGAACCCCCGGTCCGCTCGGGCGGCGAGCGGGTTCGGTCCGGGCCGAGTTCAACGGTCCCGGCGGCTGGGTCTATCCTCTGGCCCCGTGGACATCGTCGTGCTCATCCTCTGGATCCTTCAGTTCGCCCTGGGGATCGGGGTCATCTTCCTGGTGCTGATCCACAGCGGCCGGGGTGGCGGCCTGTCGGACATGTTCGGCGGCGGGCTGGGCGCATCGGCGGCGGGCTCCACCGTGATGGAGAAGAACCTGGACCGCATCACCGTGGTGCTGGCCCTGATCTTCGCGTTCAACACCCTCATCCTGGCGCTGTTGATCGACGCCTGATCGGTCCCCCGGGGTCGGCCCGCTGGTCGTCACGCCGGCGTCGGACCGTCCCCACCACCTCGCCCACCGCGCCGCCGATGAGCGCCCCGGCGATCACGTCGCCGGGGTAGTGCACGCCGGTGTGGACGCGCGACCAGCCGACCGCGGCGGCTGCGAACCGGACCGGGAGCGCCACCCAGGGCATCTCGCCCCCCAGGGCGTTGGCGAAGGCGAACGCCGATGCCGAGTGGCCCGACGGGAACGACGTGGACGTGGGCAGCGGCACGTGGCGGTCGGTGAGGACACCGTGCAGCTCCCGGTCGGGGCGGGAGCGGTGCATCAGCCGCTTGAGGGGCTGGTTGATGATGAACGAGGTGATGCCGATCGCCACCACCCCGTCGATCGCGGCCTGGCGGCCGCGCCGGCCCCCCAGGAGGGCGGTGGCCCCGGCGATGCCGAGCCACAGCTTGGAGTGGTCGGCCAGGAGGGCGAGCTGGCGGAACCGCTCGTCCAGGGTGGGGGTGGGGACCTCTGCCACGGCGGCGTAGACGGCGACGTCCAGGTCCTCCAGCTCGGCCACGACCGATGCGCTCCACGCGCCGGCCGTGCCGCTGGCGGCCAGTCGTCCGAACCGCGGCCGTCCGCCACTACCGTCGGGGTCGTCCGGGCCGCCGCCCGGGCCGCTCGCAGGGTCCCTCGGATCCGATGACGTGGAGGTCATGGCCCGAGTGTCGCACGCCGACCAGCCTGAGATGGCCATCGAGGCCCCGGGCACCGTGTCGCCCCGCCGCCGGGTCCTGGCCGCGACGTCGCTGGTCCTCGGCCCGGTCGGGTTCGCCATGGTCCTGTACGGCTTCATCCACGGCCTCCCGCAGCTCCTGGGAGCGATGCTCGTCCTGGCCGCCGCCGGCGGGTGCGTGTGGGAGGGGCTGGGCCGCCGGTCCGTGGCGCGATGGACCTGGTCCGGGATCGCCGCCGGGCTCGTGATCCTGGGTGCGGTGCTGGTCTGGGCCTCCGGTCGGGAGGTGGTGTGGATCCTCATCGGCCTGGTGGTGGCCGTCGCCGGAGGCAGCGCGGCGGGGTCCGCGCTGCTGCACGCTCCACGGCAGGGCGGCCGGCGCTCCCTCCGGCGCAGCGGACGGGTGCCACGACGACCGGTGCTGTTCGTCAACCCCCGGTCCGGGGGTGGGACGGCGGAGCGGGTCGGCCTGGCGGCCGCGGCCCGGGACCGGGGGATCCATGTGGTGGAGCTGGGGGAGGGGGACGACCTGTCGGCCCTGGCCCGCCGTGCCGTCACGGACGGCGCGGACTGCCTGGGCGCCGCGGGCGGGGACGGCACGCTGGCGCTGGTGGCCGGGGTCGCCATCGAGGCCGACGTGCCGTTCGTGTGCGTGCCGGCCGGGACCCGCAACCACTTCGCCCTGGACGTGGGGCTGGACCGCCAGGACCCCCTCGGGGCACTGGACGCGTTCGGGGAGTCCTACAAGAAGCGGATCGACGTGGCGGAGGTGAACGGCCGGCTCTTCCTCAACAACGTGTCCGTCGGCGCCTACGGCGAGGTGGTGGCGGACGAGCAGTACCGGGATCGCAAGATCGGCACCGCGCTGGCCAAGCTGCCCCAGCTGATCGGCCCGGAATCGGAGCAGTTGGACCTGCGGTTCACCGACGGGGACGGCGTGGCCCATGAGAGCGCCATCGTGGTGCACGTGTCCAACAACGCCTACGAGCTGGCTCCCCGGCCGGGGTTCGGCACCCGTCCCAGCATGAGCGACGGCCTGTTGGGGGTGGTCGCGGTGGTGCAGGGGGCCGGCCTGGCCGCACCGGTGCGGGTGATCCGGTGGGAGTCGCCGACCCTGACCCTGCAGTCGGCGGGGCCCATCGCAGCCGGACTGGACGGTGAGGCGGTCGAGCTGGAGCCCCCGGCCCGCTTCAGCATCCGGCCCGGCGTGCTGCGCCTGAGGATCCCGACCCACGCCGTGGGCGTGTCGCCCGCGGCGCTGCGCCCACGCCTGAGCCGCCGGACGGTGGAACGGCTCTGGGCACTGTCCATGGGCCGGGTCC